>NZ_CP151803.1:5058910-7588365 GCF_038446955.1 Pedobacter sp. FW305-3-2-15-E-R2A2 | reverse complement strand
CATATACCAATGGTAGTTTTGAACTTAACCTGAGGTTAAGTTTAGGTAAATAATATAGTATCTTTTTTATACCTTAGGATCATAAAAACATGCTCCCAACACATATAAAATTTACTTTCCAATACGACTGCAAGCAGCTTCAGCAAGAGCTGAATTACTGCTTGCAGCGTGAATGGCCACTACATTTCAACTCGCAGGACTTCAATGGAGACTGGAGAAGTATTTCTCTACGCTCCACGAGTGGAATGGCAAATGACATCTATGCGCATGCCGGCCAGGGCGTTTATCAAGACACCCCTTTATTAGCGGAAACCCCTTACATCAAAGAAATTATTGACTCCTGGAAATGTGAGAAAGAAGCCATTCGCTTACTTGCGCTCGCTCCGGGAAGCATCATCAAGCCACACCGGGATATTGGCTGTGCCTATAAAGACGGAGCTTTAAGAATCCATATCCCTGTGGTGACCAATCCCGGCGTGAAGTTTACGGTGAACAACCATAACCTCCAGCTAAACGAAGGAGAATGCTGGTACATGGATTTTAGCAGCACACATAGCATCGTAAACGAGGGATTAAGCACAAGGGTTCACCTGATCATAGACGGCATCAGGAATGACTGGACCGACCAGCTATTTGAAAATCATGGTTACAAAATCTGCGAAGAGCCAAAAGCAAATGAATTTGACGAGGAGGTCAGAAACAAAATTATAGCCGAACTGGAACTTCAGGATACTGATACTGCACGCAATCTTATTGCAAGTCTAAAAGGAACCGTTTCCTAATTAATATGACCCCACATCCTTTAAAAAACTGGCTGCCCTACCAACTGTCTTATCACGAAAAAGACGGATGGAAATGCTCATGGATGAACCTGGAAAACATCCGCATAACTGCACCTTTTTTTGAGCAGACCATCAGCGAATGCCAGGTCAAAAGAAAAGAAAAATATAGGGTTGCAAGTTGCAGTTCAACCGATTTTCTAACCAATATAGTGGAAGAGATTCCTCATCTGAAACCCAGCGCTTTTATTTTTCATGTCTCACGCTGCGGCTCGACCCTGGTCACACAGGCCTTCTCTGAAGAGGAACAAAACATTGTCATCTCAGAAGCACCCCTGTTAGATGAGATATTAAGAGCGGAAGAAAAGGATTTGAAAATAACGCTAACACAAAAAGAACAATGGTTCAAAGCAGCGGTCAACCTGATGGGGCAATTCAGAACTGCGAAAGAATCTGCCTTTATCATTAAGCTTGATAGCTGGCATCTCCATTTTTATGGGTTGTTGAGAAGCTGGTTTCCTGAAACGCCCTTTTTCTTCTTATCCAGGAAACCTGATGAAGTGCTGGCTTCACATAAAAAACAGGCGGGCTTGCACAGCATACCTGGAATGATCAACAAAACATTGCTTCAGATCGACCCTTCCGAAGAATATGGAGGTGATTTTACGAGATACACTGCCGATGTCCTGCAAGGGTATTATCAGCAGATGCTGGACATTCAAAAGGCACAACACCCAAAGAATGCCTTTGCGGACTATGCAGATGGCCCCTCAGAAATGATCAGCGCATTCGCTTCCTTTACAGGGATTGAAATCAAAAACCAGGAGGCCATTAATGCAAGACTAAACTACCACAGTAAAGCAGGAACAGAACCCTTTCAAAAAGAAATGCCGATAAATTCAGGTTACCAATACGAGCAATGCGACATGGCTTATGAAAACTTTAGAAAAATATATTCAACAAAGATAATAGGACAATAGAAATGACAGATTGCAATTTCACCACACTCTTTTATGAAACTCATCAGCAAAGAAGAATAGGAAAGAATACATCAACACCTGATAATTTTGACCAGATGGAAACCATATGGCTTAGTTTTTATGGATTGGGTAAATTTGAGACCTATTTTTTCCTATATGCCGACTGCAAAGATTTCCAACATTTCAAAGACTGGGTCGCCCAGCTCAAAGGACAGGACTTCCTGATCGAAGCAGACCGGAAGTTCAAAGAATGGCAAAACAATCAAAACCAGGAAAAGGAAAGCCCGGACAATTTCCCGAAAATACTGAGCCCTGAACAACTACAGTTCTGGGAAGAAAATGGCTATTTAAAAATCAGTAACGTAGTTGATGAAACCAGCTGTGATCAAGTTAAACAGGCCATATGCCGACACCTGAATTTAGACATGAATTACCCGGCAACCTGGTATATGAAGCATCCGGACTGGCAAGGCATCATGGTTCAATTGTACCAAAATGAAGCCATCGAAGCCATCAGAAAACAGGAAAAAATCAAAGCAATATTTGCCGACCTTTATCGGACCAATGACTTGGTTCCAAATACAGAAAAGCTGGGATACAATCCTCCGGAATGTGAAATCTGGGGATTCCCGCATGGACAATTACATTGGGATATAAATTTTGACAAACCAGTTCCATTTGAGGTTCAGGGAATATTATACCTAAATGAGGTCCCTCAAAATAGAGGCCCAATTCATCTTGTTCCCGGATTTCATCATCGCTTTGAAGAATGGATAGCCCCATTTGCCTCACTCGAAAGAGCACATACGTCAATAAGGTTAACAGAAGTTCCTCAACCAGTTACGGGAGAAAAAGGAGACCTTATTCTCTGGAGAAATACCATTCCACATGCCGCAGGCAGCAATAATTCAGATCACCCAAGATTTGTTCAATACCTGAGTTTCTCTAAATTATAAAACAGCTATAAATGATCCTTCATTGTGTGCTTTCCAGAATAAGAAAAAGCACACAATGAAGGAATACAGAATTTAAGCACAGTGTGACGCCATACGTTTAAGCACCGCATAAGTATGCTTAGGGCTTAAATGATTCTGCGCGCCAGATATATTGAAACGGTGGTGAAAACTGGTCACCAAATTTGCAGAATTAAACTCAAATCTCATTTCTCCAACAGTCCGTCCATGGGATGCCGATTGACTCAAATATACCCCCCATTTCTTTGCATTTGTCAATACCTTCGCATCGATCATCAATTTCCGCTCCTGACTTCCGATGATCAGGTCTATATACTCAGATCCTGCAGCAAGCTTTTGATCGTCATATTTTCTATGCTCGTCATCAAGCTGAGATAAACAGATTACAAAATCACAATTCAATTCCTTTTTCAGTTTTTTTGCTACTTCATTTGCACAGGCAAAAGGATTTGACACTTTAACACCGGGAATGTTTGCCATCGCTGCCAATCCCGTAATGCCTATTTTCAGATTTCCTGATTTCAGTACGATATATTTTTTAACCCGGGAAGACAGCTCGCTATGACTGAAATCATAGTTGCAATTCAATAAGGGAAAACTGATCGAAGGTAGTAGTGCAGCAAAATGCTCCTGTCCCATACTCAAATCCTGCGCGCCAATATTCACGGCATGGTATCCCAGTTGGTTCATCCTGACCACCATCCGAAGCTGATCTTCAGTCGCCTCTCCTTTTTTCAGGAAATTTCCAGAATCAAGAACCAACCCGGAAATGACAGCACTTCTAAATAGTTTATTCACCCGAATTAACTTGTCAAACTGTCCTGCATCTGAACTGATGCATCCAGACAGTCCACCTGTATGGGAAATTTTAAGTAATCCTTCAGAGAGTTTATCAGGACTTTTACCAGAACCAGCCAAAGTGTTGAGTGGTTTGCCGAGCAGGACTGCTCCCGCAAGAATTGAAGAATTCTTTAGAAATGACCTTCGTTTTGATATCATAGAGCGTTATTTTTTCGAACAAAAATTAGAAAAAAAAGTCAAACAACGTAATAAATAAAAAATTATTACCAACATTGGCATTTTTACGCTACTTTTATCCAAACTTATTGTCAAGGGGGACAGTAACAGCTACTTAAAGAATGATTCCCTATGCATTCTCTGTAGCAAAATAAAAATAATCTATCTACGCTCTCAAGTCATGAAAATTATTATTTTCACTAGTAGTTCGTTATTTGTTAAAACAGTGTCGGGTTTAACCAGCCATTGTGTACTTGCCGGAATCGTAATTCCAGAAGACTATAATTACGATTTATCAGGTACAATTCAGTATGCTGAAACAAATAACATTCCGTTATTAAGGATCAATAAAGACGATCTGCAAACAGAAGGCAAACTGGCATCCTGGATGTCGGCACTTCAAGCTGCTGCAGCTTTGGTGATGACCTTTCCTTTTAAAATACCGGAACACATCTTAACACTTCCTGAAAAAGGAATCTTCAATGTTCATTTCAGTAAACTTCCTGCTTACAAAGGATCGGCACCGCTATTCTGGCAATTAAAGAACGGCGAAAGTCAAAGCTGCCTGACCGTTCATCAAATGACGCCATCACTGGATGAAGGCCCTGTTGTTTTTAGTCAGGATATGCCATTCATGTCAGGAGAAAATTATGGGATCGCAAAAGCGCGGCTAACCCAGTTATTGGCTCAAAATCTGGGAAAAATCATTCAGGCCATAGCCGCCGGCAAGTACAATCAGCCATTGGAAACAACCGGAGAGAGTTTCTTTAAAAGCCCGGAAATCAGTGACCTGACGATACAATGGAATGAACAAACCGCAGAGGAGATTGAAAACCTGGTGAACGCAGCAAATCCATTGTACAATGGGGCAATTACCACGATGAATGGACAGGAATTAAGAATCCTGGAAGTATCCCAGATGAATGTGGAATTTAACCCGGGGACAACCCTTCCCGGAACAGTCTTCCATGTCGATCCCCATCATGGTCCTATCGTCCTGACTACAGATCAAAAACTGCTGCTTATCAATATCCTGGAAACCCCTGAAGGCATCTTCAGTGGCAAAAAAATATGTGCGATGGGCTTGAAAGCGGGAGATCAGTTTCTGAATTTAAATTAACCAATATAGACCTTTACCAACACTAGTGCTTCCAACACGGAATTAACTAAAACTTCTTATTAACGTGCCACTCAAAATGAAAAATCGATTCATGAGATCCCTCACCACACTATTCATCTTCTGCTTTTTCTGTCTATGCGGATTCAAAAGCATCGGACAAATAACAGTTGGAGACATTGCTATCATTGGCTACAATGGAAACTCCAACCCTGCCGAACTTGCTATTGTTACGCTTGCGGCCATTCCCTCCGGGCAAACCATTCAGATCACCGACAGAGGTTGGCATCCGACCAATGGATTCGATGTGGCCAATGTCACGGCCGAAGGATTAATCACCTGGACTACCAACACGACAATTCCAGCAGGAACGGTGATTAAAATCTCCATTACTCCAGGTGTAATCCCTGCTACATCCGGACTTTCGCCTTATGGAACCTCCACCACTAGCGGATGGGGATCCCTTGTTACTGCAGGTGGTGGCGACAACTGGTTTATCTATACAGGAAACATTACCAGTCCTACTTTCATTTATGCTTTCGCCAATTGGTCTACGAATAATCCCGGCGGATCAAGTTCTCCAACACCATGGCAAACCTCTGGCAATGTAAACGCGACCACATCCTATCTGCCTCCTGTTTTAGCTGCCGGAAATTATTCTGCCGCCTTTACCGGAACTGCACTTCATGGTGATTACGTCATTTATACCGGTACTATTCAAGGGACCAAAGACCAAATACTAGCGAGTCTGTCCGGAACAGGCAATTGGACGCATAGCGAAACCACTCCGGGTGTTTTAACCCCTGGCGGTACCGGTTTTCCTGGCACCAACCCTATTTTCCAGTTGCCTCCTATCGTGACACAGGTGACTTCTTCGGTCTTAAACGGAACTTATAAAATAGGAGATATCATTCCTGTTGACATTACATTTTCGGCAACTGTTAACGTAACCGGAACACCAACACTAAGTTTAAACACAGGTGCCGTTGTTAATTATAGCAGTGGCAGCGGAACAAATACCCTCACCTTTAATTATACAGTCGCCAGTGGACAAAGCACTGCTGATCTCGACTATTCTTCTACTACTGCATTAGCCCTCAATGGAGGAACTATTCAGGATGCTTTAACGAATAATGCAAATCTTACACTTGCTGCTCCCGGAGCAGCAACCTCCCTGGGTGATAATAAAGCGATTGTGATTGATGGGATTGCCCCTACTGTGGCTTCTGTTAATTCAACTACCGCAAACGGAGCCTATAAAGCAGGTGATGTCATTAACGTGACGGTGAATTTTTCTGAAGCCGTTGCCGTAACGGGAACCCCTCAGCTTGCATTGAATTCCGGTGCAACTGTCAATTATACCAGCGGATCAGGAACATCTTCTCTCGTTTTTAACTATACAGTAGGGCTAACAGATGCCAGTGCAGATCTGGATTATGCCAGCACTAGCGCACTCAGCTTAAACGGCGGCACACTCAAAGATGCTGCAGGGAACAATACCACTTTGACCCTGCCCGCTCCCGGAGCTGCAAACTCTTTAGGCGCCAACAAAAATATAATCATCGACAACACCGCTCCGATAGTTAGCTCGGTTAATTCCAGCCTGGCAGACGGAACGTATAAAATAGGTGACCTCATTCCGGTAACAGTCAACTTCTCTGAAGCAGTGACCGTAACAGGAACACCAACCCTAAGCCTGAATTCCGGAGGAACAGCCAGTTATGCCAGTGGCTCGGGAACAACTGCGTTGGTCTTTAACTATACCGTAGCCCTAAACCAAAGTACTCCTGACCTGGATCAGGCCAGTACTACTGCACTTGCTCTGGCAGGTGGAACGATTAAAGATGCCGCAGGAAACGATGCTACCCTAACCCTGGCCGCTCCCGGAGCTGCAGGATCTTTAGGTGCAAACAAAGCGATCGTCATCAATACCACAACACCGACCATAGTCAGCATCACCAGAGTGGGTAATGCGACCATCAATGGTACTTCAGCAGATTTTTTAGTGACTTTCTCTGAAAACGTGACGGGGGTCGATGCAACTGACTTCAGCATCACGACCAGCGGCGGAATTGTCGGATCTGCGGTTGCTTCCGTCTCAGGAAGTAACGATACCAGAACTGTTACGGTAAACACCGGAACAGGAGACGGAACCTTAAAACTGAACCTCCAAAGCTCCGGAACAGGAATCCTCAATACGATTGGCAATGAGATCCAGGGAGGATATACTTCCGGAGAGGTGTATACCATCGATAAAACCATCCCTACCCTGACTACAGTAACCATTGCTTCCAATAATGCCAATACCGCAAAAGCAAAAACCGGAGATCTGATTACCCTGAGCTTCACTGCTGTTGAAACCATTGCCACACCAGTGGTAAGCATTTTCGGAAATACAGCTACCGTTACGAATACCAGTGCAAACGACTGGACCGCAACTTATACCACACAGGCGGCAGATGCCGAAGGTGTTATCCCTTTTAACATCGCCTTTACCGATGTTGCCGGAAACGTTGGAACTGCAGTAACTGCAACCACCAATGCCAGCAGTGTCACCTACGACAAAACGCTGCCAACCTTAACTACGGTGGCCATTGTTTCCAATAACGCATCAAATCAAACCGCCAAAACAGGAAATACCATTTCCTTAACCTTTATTGCTTCCGAAGCAGTGGCGCTTCCTGTAGTGACCATTGCAGGAAACACAGCCCTGACCTCCCCGGCAGGAGGAAACAGCTACCTGACAACCTATACCCTCACTGGAACAGAAACAGAAGGAACCCTTGCTTTCAATATTGCTTTTACAGACCTGACCGGAAATGCAGGAACAGCGGTAACCGCAACTACCAACAGCAGCAGTGTGACCTATGATAAAACCATTCCAACACTCACTACGGTTACCATTGCTTCAAACAACCTGACCACCAGCAAAGCAAAAGCAGGAGACCTTATCACCCTGAATTTTACGGCTGCAGAAGCGATTGCCACACCAACAGTAACTATGGCTGGAGCTGCAGTAACCCCGACCAATAGCGGAGGAAACAACTGGACAGCAAGCCAAACCGTAACAGGACTGACTCCTGAAGGAGTCCTTGCCTTTAACATTACCTTTTCAGATCTGCCAGGAAATGCAGGAACCCCGGTAACGGCA
Source organism: Pedobacter sp. FW305-3-2-15-E-R2A2 (assembly GCF_038446955.1). Lineage (NCBI taxonomy): Bacteria > Pseudomonadati > Bacteroidota > Sphingobacteriia > Sphingobacteriales > Sphingobacteriaceae > Pedobacter > Pedobacter sp. FW305-3-2-15-E-R2A2. The sequence goes on along the minus strand of NZ_CP151803.1, from coordinate 7,580,347 downwards.
ACCACCAACAGCAGCTCAGTAACTGTTGACAGAACCGCTCCCGCTGCACCGACAGGACTCGCAGCAACTGCAGGAAATACAGAGAATACCCTTACCTGGAATGCCAGCCCGGCTTCGGATCTGGACAAATACAACCTTTACGGAGGAACAACCATTAACCCAACTACACTCATCCAAAGCATTCCGGCAGGAACTTTAACCTATACCCATACCGGACTAACTAATGGCATTGGTTATTTCTACCGCATTTCGGCGGCAGATTTAACCGGAAATGAAGGCGCTAAATCTGGCAATATTGTTTCCGCTCCTAAAGGAACTCAAACCATTACCTTCAACCCGCTTGCGGCTTCGGTGTATGGCGCAACTCCAATTACCCTGACTGCAACCAGCAGCTCAGGATTAGCCGTAACCTACAGCTCCAGCAATACTGCTGTAGCCACCGTATCGGGAAACACAGTCACCATTCTGTCAGCAGGAACAACAACCATTACCGCTTCACAGACCGGAAACGGAGCCTATCTTGCAGCCGCTCCTGTAACTCAGGATCTGGTAGTCAGCAAAAAGGATATCGCTGTTAATGCCGTTGCCAATACCAAAATCTATGGTGCAACTGATCCGGCATTCACCTATACTTTCAGTCCGGCACTGATCGGAACAGATACCTTTACAGGTACCCTGGACCGCGCTACAGGTGAAAACATTGGCAACTATGCCATCGGACAGGGAACACTGGCTTTAAGTACCAATTACAATATCAACTTTACCTCAGCGGACCTTCAGATTACCGTTAAACCGGTAACTGTAACGGCCGATGCTAAAACCAAAATCTTTACTGCTGCTGATCCGGCATTCACCTATACGGTAAGTCCTGCGCTGATCGGAACAGATACTTTTACAGGATCACTTGACCGCGCTACAGGTGAAGATGTTGGTACTTATGCCATCGGACAGGGTACCCTCAGCCTGGGTGCAAATTACCAGATCACCTATGTACCGGCCAATCTGAGCATTACTGCCCAGGCCATTGCCGTAACTGCCACTGCCGCCAACAAAGAGTATGGCACCACAGATCCGGTATTTGCTTATACTTTCAGTCCGGCGCTAAACGGAACAGATACCTTTACAGGATCACTGGACCGCGCTGCTGGCGAAAACATTGGCAACTATGCCATCGGTCAGGGAACACTGGCTTTAAGTAATAATTACTCCATTGCCTTTACTTCAGCTGATTTCAGCATCACCAGGAAAACAGTGAATGTAACTGCCACTGCCGGCAACAAAGAATACGGCACAGCAGATCCGGTATTTGCTTATACTTTCAGCCCTGCATTAATTGGCACTGATACCTTTACCGGTACCCTGGACCGTGCTGCAGGTGAAAACATTGGTAACTATGCCATCGGACAGGGAACACTTGCTTTAAGTAACAATTACACCCTTGCCTTTACTTCAGCTGATTTCAGCATCACAAAGAAAACGGTAAATGTAACGGCAGTGGCCGATACCAAAGTATATGGTACTGCTGATCCGGCTTTCACTTATACTTTCAGTCCGGCACTGATCGGAACAGATACCTTTACAGGTGCCCTGGACCGTGCAGCGGGTGAAAACATTGGCAACTATGCCATCGGACAGGGAACACTTGCTTTAAGTAACAATTACAATATCAACTTTACCTCAGCTGATCTGAACATTACCGCTAAACCGGTAACTGTAACCGCTGATGCTAAAACTAAAATCTTTACTGCTGCTGATCCGGCATTCACTTACACTTTCAGTCCGGCACTGATCGGAACAGATACCTTTACAGGATCACTGGACCGTGTTGCAGGCGAAGATGTTGGCAATTACGCTATTGGCCAGGGTAACCTCAGCCTCGGGGCAAATTACCAGATCACTTATGTACCGGCCAACCTGAGCATTACTGCCCAGGCCATTGCCGTAACCGCTATTGCCGGCAACAAAGAATATGGCGCCGCAGATCCTGTATTTGCTTATACTTTCAGTCCCGCACTAAACGGAACAGATACCTTTACAGGATCACTGGACCGCGCAGCAGGTGAGAACATTGGCAATTATGCCATCGGACAGGGAACACTGGCTTTAAGTAATAATTACGCCATTGCCTTTACTTCAGCTGATTTCAGCATCACCAAGAAAACAGTGAACGTAACTGCCACTGCCGGTAACAAAGAATACGGCACAACAGATCCGGTATTTGCTTATACTTTCAGTCCGGCACTGATCGGAACAGATACCTTTACAGGATCACTGGACCGCGCAGCAGGTGAGAACATTGGCAACTATGCCATCGGTCAGGGAACACTTGCTTTAAGCAACAATTACACCCTTGCCTTTACTTCAGCTGATTTCAGCATTACCAAAAAAACAGTAAATGTAACTGCAGTTGCCAATACCAAAGTATATGGCGCAGCTGATCCGGCTTTCACTTATACTTTCAGTCCGGCGCTGATCGGAACAGATGCCTTTACAGGTAGCCTGGACCGTGCAACAGGTGAAAACATTGGTAACTATGCCATCGGACAGGGGACCCTTGCTTTAAACAGCAATTATACCCTTGCCTTTACTTCAGCTGACCTGAACATTACCGCTAAACCGGTAACTGTAACTGCTGATGCTAAAACCAAAATCTTTACCGCCGCTGATCCGGCATTCACTTACACTTTCAGTCCGGCATTGATCGGAACAGATGCCTTTACAGGTACACTGGACCGTGCTCCTGGTGAAAATGTTGGTGCTTATGCCATCGGACAGGGTAACCTCAGCCTGGGTACAAATTACCAGGTCACTTATGTACCGGCCAACCTGACCATTACTTCCCAGGCCATTACCGTAACCGCTGCCGCTCAAACCAAAGTGTATGGCGATACGGATCCGGCCCTGACTTATACTTTCAGTCCGGCACTAAACGGAACAGATACCTTTACAGGATCACTGGACCGCGTAGCGGGTGAAAACATCGGCAACTATGCCATCGGACAGGGAACACTGGCTTTAAGCAACAATTACGCCCTTGCCTTTACTTCAGCTGATTTAAGCATCACGAAGAAAACAGTGAATGTAACTGCTACTGCCGGTAACAAAGAATACGGCACAACAGATCCGGTATTTGCTTATACTTTCAGTCCGGCACTGATCGGAACAGATACCTTTACAGGATCACTGGACCGCGCAGCAGGTGAGAACATTGGCAACTATGCCATCGGTCAGGGAACACTTGCTTTAAGCAACAATTACACCCTTGCCTTTACTTCAGCTGATTTCAGCATTACCAAAAAAACAGTAAATGTAACTGCAGTTGCCAATACCAAAGTATATGGCGCAGCTGATCCGGCTTTCACTTATACTTTCAGTCCGGCGCTGATCGGAACAGATGCCTTTACAGGTAGCCTGGACCGTGCAACAGGTGAAAACATTGGTAACTATGCCATCGGACAGGGGACCCTTGCTTTAAACAGCAATTATACCCTTGCCTTTACTTCAGCTGACCTGAACATTACCGCTAAACCGGTAACTGTAACTGCTGATGCTAAAACCAAAATCTTTACCGCCGCTGATCCGGCATTCACTTACACTTTCAGTCCGGCATTGATCGGAACAGATGCCTTTACAGGTACACTGGACCGTGCTCCTGGTGAAAATGTTGGTGCTTATGCCATCGGACAGGGTAACCTCAGCCTGGGTACAAATTACCAGGTCACTTATGTACCGGCCAACCTGACCATTACTTCCCAGGCCATTACCGTAACCGCTGCCGCTCAAACCAAAGTGTATGGCGATACGGATCCGGCCCTGACTTATACTTTCAGTCCGGCACTAAACGGAACAGATACCTTTACAGGATCACTGGACCGCGTAGCGGGTGAAAACATCGGCAACTATGCCATCGGACAGGGAACACTGGCTTTAAGCAACAATTACGCCCTGAGCTATACGGCTGCTGATTTAAGCATCACGAAGAAAACAGTGAACGTAACTGCCACTGCCGGTAACAAAGAATATGGCACAGCAGATCCGGTATTTGCTTATACCTTCAGTCCGGCACTGATCGGAACAGATGCCTTCACCGGAACTCTTGACCGCATTGCTGGTGAAAACATTGGTAACTATGCCATCGGACAGGGAACACTGGCCTTAAACAACAATTACACTCTTGCCTTTACTTCAGCTGATTTCAGCATCACGAAAAAAACAGTAAATGTAACTGCAGTGGCCAATACCAAAGTATATGGTGAAGCTGATCCTGCTTTCACTTATACTTTCAGTCCGGCACTGATCGGAACAGATACCTTTACAGGTAGCCTGAACCGCGCAGCGGGTGAAAACATTGGCAACTATGCCATCGGACAAGGGACACTTGCTTTAAACAGCAATTATACCCTTACCTTTACTTCAGCTGACCTGAGCATCACTGCTAAACCGGTAACCGTAACCGCTGTGGCTAAAACCAAAGTATATGGAACAGCAGATCCGCTATTCACCTATACTTTCAGCCCTGCGCTGATCGGTACTGATGCCTTTACAGGAAACTTAGCCAGAACTTCGGGTGAAAATATCGGCAACTACACCATCAATCAAGGAACAGTAACTGCGGGTCCTAATTACCTGATTACTTATAACCCGGCTAACCTGAGCATTACCAGTAAAGCGCTGACGGTTACTGCTGTTGCCAAAAACAAAACTTACGGCGATGCAGATCCGGCACTGACTTACACTTTCAGCCCGGCCTTAATCGGCACTGATGCCTTTACAGGAAGCTTAGCAAGAGCTACCGGCGAGAATATCGGTAACTATGCCATCGGTCAGGGAACAGTAACTGCCGGTCCAAATTACCTGATCACTTACACCCCTGCCAACCTGAGCATCGGTGCAAAAAACATCAGTGTAACCGCAACAACTGCAGCCAAAACCTATGGTACTGCTGATCCGGCATTAACTTACACCTTCATTCCGGCACTGATCGGAACGGATACCTTTACCGGAAGCCTGAACAGGGTCCCTGGGGAAAATGTTGGTACTTATGCCATCAACCAAAACACCCTGGCACTGAGCAGCAACTACGTGCTGAACTATACCGCTGCCAACCTGAGCATCAATAAAGCACCGCTGACCATTACCGCGGAAGATAAAGTGAAATTTGCAGGAACAGCGAATCCGCCACTGACCGTTAAATACGATGGATTTGTCAATGCAGAATCTCCTGCCGTACTGACCAGCCCTGTGGTGATCAGCACAACTGCAACCACCAACAGCCCGATCGGAACTTACGATATCGTTCCTTCTGCGGCTACTTCCGGCAACTACCAGATCAGTTTTGTAAATGGTACTTTAACCATCAGGGCAGGTGCACCAACAAATATCCTCCTGGCTGGAACCACAGTTTATGAAAACAGTCCTTCAGGAACTCCGGCAGGAACCATCAGCAGCACTGCTGATGATCCGGCAGCAACCTTTACCTATGCCCTGGTTTCAGGAACAGGTGATACCGACAATGCCTTATTCAGCATTTCAGGTAACAACCTGCTCACCGCAGCAAGTCTGAACTTCGAAAACAAGTCCAGCTACAGCATCAGGGTGAAAAGCACTACCCAATATGGTTTCAGTCTGGAGAAAGCCTTCAACATCAGCATCAGCGATGTCAATGAAATCCCAACGCTGGATCCTGTTGCAGGTCAGACCATCTGCTATACCACTTCTGTACAAAACGTAGCCTTAACCGGAATCACTGCAGGTCCTGAATCTGCACAAACCACCACGGTTACAGCGACCAGCAGCAATAGCAACCTGATTCAAAACATCACCGCAACCCAAACCGGCAGCAACGGAAACCTCAGCTACCGCGTTAGAAGTGGTGCTTCAGGAACAGCAACCATTACCGTGACGGTCAAAGACAATGGAGGAACAGATAACGGAGGTGTGGATACTTACAGCAGCACGTTTGTCATCACGGTGAATCCTTTACCGGTAATCGCGATTACGGCCGACAACGGCAATAACAACGGAGCTGGAAGCACAGAGGTCAGCAAGGGAGAAAGTCTGAAACTGACCGCCACAGGTGGCCTCTCTTATGTATGGGCTACTCATAGCAGCATCATCAGCGGACAAAACACCGCCATCCTGACCATAAGGCCAAGGGAAACCACCACATACACCGTAACAGCAACCAATGCCAGCGGATGTACAGATTCCAAAACCTTTACCGTAACGGTAGTGGAAGATTATGCAAAAGTCAAAGCCACCAATATTTTATCCCCTAACGGAGACGGATACAATGACAAGTGGGTGATTGACAATATCGATTTCTATCCGAACAATGAAGTGAAAATCTTTGATAAGGCAGGAAGACCAATCTATAGTAAAAAAGGATATGACAACAGCTGGGACGGAAGTCTTAACGGAACCGCACTGGCTGAAGGCACCTATTATTACGTGATAGATTTCGGTAACGGCCGCCCTAGATTCAAAGGCTTTATCACCGTTATCAGAGAGAATTAAGATCAACCCCTTATTTAAAATAAAACATCATAAAGATGAAGACGAAATACAAATTCTTAGCACTGGTACTTATGGCTTTTGCCATAAGTACCAACAGCCAGGCACAGCTAAATCCGCTGGCGGCACAATATTACAGCAACCAGTACCTCATCAATCCGGCCTTTGCCGGTAGCACAGAAGGGCTGAAGCTTAATGCTGCTTACCGTAAATTATGGAGCAATGTTCCCGGTTCCCCGCTCACCCAAAGCCTGACCGGTGATTATGGTTTCAACAAAGTTGGCTTAGGGCTAAACATTTATCACGAAAGTGCAGGTCTGCAAAGACAGATCAGGGTAGTGGGAAGTTATGCCTATCACCTGAAACTCAATGAAAAAAATGACCAGTTGCATTTTGGAGTATCCCTGGGTTTCATGAATCAGCGGTTGGAGACCAGCGATATCTACGGCAATCCCAATGACCCTATGGTAGGTCAGTACAATGCCAGAAAGACCTATCTGGATGGTGATTTCGGAATCGCTTATACTTCCGATAAAATTAACCTGCAGGCATCCATTCCGAACCTGAAAAGCGTCCTGAAAAAGGATGTGATCAAACTTGCCGATGTGACTACATTTTATGCCGCAGCGAGCTATAAGCTTAAAATCAGCGAAGGATTGAACGGCCTGGACCTGGAACCTAAAGTAGCCTATAGAGGCGTGAAAGGTTTTGACAACATCTGGGATGCAGGTGCACAACTGGAGATTGCCAATAAACAGGTCTTCATTATGGGCTTGTACCACAGCAGCGAAAGTGCCACCTTCGGCCTGGGCATGGACTTCAGAAAAAAATACATGGTGAGTGGAATGTACACTACCCAAACCTCTGCATTGAGCGGGTACACGAATGGTAGTTTTGAACTCAATCTCAGGTTCAGTTTACCCAGATAATCACCTTTCCTTTTTTAGGAAAACAACATTTTACCGGGGGAGGATTCAGCACGAATTCCTCCCTCTTTTTATTTAGAGACCAAGCCATCTCTCCTCCTATCTTCGCTTCTTCTTCTAAGCATTTCTAACAGCCTTCGAAATCTTATCCCACATTTCTGATTTCATATTTGTGCTGCACAAAAACAGACAACACCAACCTTTATCCACAAATAATTTAACCTACAAAAACCTAATTATCTGCACACTACGGGTAAACCAAACAAAGTTATTCACATTTACTGTGGATAACTCCAGTCCCATATTACAGTCCTGAATTCTTCGAACCAGATCAACCCGACCTCTGCAAAAAAATAAGCTATATACAGGAATTAAATTCCATAGATTTGCGTTAACGCGATTAGCTATTAAAAATTAAACCATGACATATCAGGAAAAATTAAGCGAGATACGTAAACAAATGAAAGCCGACAATGTACAGGCTTACATCATCCCTTCAGCAGATCCACACATCAGTGAATACTTACCCAACCATTACAAGTGTATTCCTTTTGCTTCCGGCTTTACGGGATCAGCAGGAACATTAGTCATTACCCATGACTTTGCGGGTCTCTGGGCAGACTTCCGCTATTTTGAGCAGGCAACAGAGCAATTGGAAAACAGCGGTTTTGAGCTGGTTAAACAAAAAGTACAACATGCTCCGGAGTACATTCAATGGCTCCTGGAAAAACTGGATACAGGTGCTGTAGTTGCGACAAATGAGAAACTACTTTCCATCCTTTTAGGAGACCTTTTTACGCAGCAATTCTCCATCAAAGACATCCAGCTTAGTGATAAAGATTACCTTAGTCCTATTTGGGAAAACAGACCTGCACTACCTGCAGAAAAAGCTTTCCTGATTGAGGAACAACATATCGGACAATCCGTAGCCGCTAAACTATCCGAAGTAAGAACTGAGCTTCAGAAAAAGGGCGCTGCTTACCACCTGATTTCATCACTTGATGATATGGCCTGGTTATTCAACATCCGTGGAAAAGATGTGAGTTATAACCCTGTTGTGCTTAGCTTTGCCTTAATAGGTCAGGATAAAGCCACCATCTTCATTAACCCTGATAAGCTTAGCACCGATGAAAAAGAATTGCTTGCTGCCAGCGGTGTTCAGGTAATGCCTTATGAAGATATCGAATCTGCCTTATCAGCAGTTCCTGAAAACACCTCTATTTTTATTGATCCTAAGCGCAACTGCTTTGCCTATTCAAAACTATTGCCTGCCTCCGTAAAAGTCATCAAAGACACCAATCCTTCTACCAATTTAAAAGCCATTAAGAACGAAACAGAACTGGCCAATACCCGCATCGCAATGGCGAAAGATGGGGTTGCCATCACCCGTTTCTTAAAATGGTTATCAGAAAACATAGGAAAAATCACCATTACCGAACTCTCTGCCGCAGCCGAACTGCGTAAGTTCAGGGCTGCACAGGAAGGTTTTGTGGGCGACAGCTTCAATACCATCAGTGCTTATAAAGCGCATGGTGCCTTACCACATTACGGCCCATCCGAAGAAAGTGATGTAGAAGTAAAAGAAGAAGGCTTGTTCCTGGTAGATTCCGGAGGTCAGTATTTTTACGGCACAACAGATATCACCCGGACCATTCCGATGGGAAACAATACCGAAGAAGAGAAAACAGATTATACCCTGGTTTTAAAAGGAATGATTGACGGCTGTAAATTGCGCTTCCCTAAAGGAACCTGTGGTTATCAGATTGATGCCATCACCCGCAAACCATTATGGGACTATGCCATCAATTACGGGCATGGAACAGGTCATGGTGTTGGCTATTTCCTGAATGTTCATGAAGGCCCTCATACTTTTAACCCAACTGCGGTTCCTGTTGCGATAGAGCTTGGAATGATCACTTCTATTGAACCGGGAGTATACCGTCCGGGAAAACACGGTGTTCGCATAGAAAACCTCGTAAACACGATTAAAGACGTCAGCAATGAGTTTAACGAATTCTATGCATTTGAATCTTTAACCATTGCACCGATCAGTACAGCTATCGTGCAAAAGGATTTATTGGAACAAGGTCAGATAGAGTGGCTGAACAGCTATAATGCGTTGGTATTTGAACGTTTAAGTCCACTTTTAAATACGGAAGAGGTGGCTTGGTTAAAAGCATATACTGCCGCAATTTAGTTCCGTAGTATTGCCCGGAGAGATTAAATCATAAAAAGGTGTATATTATTCGAAGGCTGGAATCTTTTGTCCTGAAAAGGACAAAACTTCCTAAGGCCTTCTCACAACATACACCTTTTTATTTTTAATACTTTATAAAGAGTTACTGATTAAATTCAGCTTAGAAACCGGGTTAGGGTTTTACCTATCTTCTGCAGGAAATAGTTAGCAAGTTTAAATACGCATCTCGCATTTATCTAAAATGCTCTATCAAATTTTCTTTTCAATTCTCAAAAGAAAATGCTCAATCAGATCAGATAACCATCTGATTATTTATCTCAATCTTACCCTATCAAATTTTCTTTTCAATTCTCAAAAAGAAAATGCTCAATCAGATCAGATAACCATCTGATTATTTATCTCAATCTTACCCTATCAAATTTTCTTTTCCATCCTCAAAAGAAATCAAGCTAGATAAACAGCGCTATTTAACTAATCTGCTTACCCAAACGCCCTTCCCTTTCCAACCCCATTACGAGAACCGCAAATACAGGTTCTGCGTTTTGCAAAAAAAATCAAATGTGCTTAGACGACATCCAAATGTTTTGCCCTTCAGCACAACATTTGAGGAGGATAAGTACATTTGATTTTTTTAATTTAAAGCGGGCTGATAGAGCGGTCGAGATGCACATACCCCCCATCAACATATACCAATTGCCCAGTTGTATGACTCGACGCCTCAGAAAGCAAAAACACCGTTGTATTTGCAATCTCTTCTGCTGTTGTCATTCTGTTCCCAAAAGGAATTTTCGCTTTTATGGAAGCTAATTTCTCCTCAGAGTTAGGAATAGAATTGATCCAGGTCTGATACAATGGCGTATAACATTCTGCAACGATGACCGAGTTCACACGAATTCCATAAGGCAGGAGTTCCACGGCCCATTCTCTCGTTAACGCATTTCTACCGCCATTGGATGCCGCATAAGCAGAGGTTCCACCCTGCCCGGTATCTGCCACTTTCGAACCTATATTAACGATCGCTCCTTTAGATTTTTTAAGTGCCGGTAAAGCATGGTGTGCCATCAGATAATAATGGATTACATTTTTGTGCAGGCTTTCCACAAAACTTTCATAGTTTCCGCTTTCCAGTCCTACCCCATCATTTACCCCTGCATTATTGACCAGTCCATCAATTCTCCCATATTTCTCCAGAACAGTTTTAATGGCTGCTTCACTGGCAGAGGGATTTGTTAATTCGGCAACCAGCTGAAAGACTTTTCCTCCTTCAGCGATAATATCATCTGCAAGGCGCTGGTTATCCGCTTCATTTCTTCCTACGATTACAGGTGTAGCCCCTTCTTTTGCCAGTAACCTTACGATAGCTTCACCAATACCTTTGGCTCCACCAGTTACGAGGACTACTTTATCTTTTAATTGCAGATCCATTGATTGCTTATTTTAAGTTATAAAAGTGAGTTGCATTTCCTCCCCAGAACAGGTTCTGTTCATTTTCCGAGAGTTTTGCAATATAATTTTCCATGACGCTCAGGACCCTTCCATAATCACCTGCCAGCAGGCAAACCGGCCAGTCTGAACCGTACATCACCCTTTTGGCGCCAAAAGCTTCGAAGACCACATCCAGATAAGGATCAAAATCCTTTGCTTTCCATCGCTTCCAATCTGCTTCTGTTACCATTCCGGAGACTTTACAGCTTACATTTTCATGTTTCGCCAATCCTTCTATATCTTGTTTCCAGTCTGCGATGCTACCGGCTTTAATTCCTGGTTTAGCGATATGGTCCAGCACAAAGGGCTGATCCGGAAATCTGGCCGCCAGTTCTGTTGCATATTTCAGCTGGTGCGGATAGATCAGGATATCGTAGGTAAATCCGAATGCTTTCAGTTTACTGATTCCGTTTACAAATTCCGGCTTCAACATTAAGGCAGGATCAGCAGCTCCCTGAAGGATCTCTCTGAAGCCTTTTAGCTTTTCATGCCCGCTGAGGATCGCCAGCTGATCAGTAATGTCTGCTGCCTGCAGATCCACCCAGCCTACTACACCCTTAATAAAAGAATGTGTTGCTGCATGGTTCAGCTGGAATTCATTTTCCTTCTGACTTTGATCTGATTGCACCACCACACATCCATCAAAATTATAATGGTCCAGAATGGGCTTCAGGTGTTGAGGCAGAAAATCATCCCGGAGCACATCCATTTCTTCTGTGATCCAGCTGTCTCTTACCTCATCAAAGTTCCAGAAGTGCTGGTGGGAATCAATTTTTAACATAGTTCTTTACCTGTTGTCTGGAAGTTCCAAGGCCATCGATACCAAGCTCAACCACATCTCCTTCTTTAAGGTAAACAGGTGGTTTAAAACCTAGGCCTACACCTGCCGGAGTGCCTGTAGAAATCACATCGCCCGGCAATAAAGTCATAAACTGACTTACATAAGCCACCACAAAAGGAACATTAAAAATAAAGTTGGACGTATTTCCATCCTGCATTTTCTGACCATTTACCGTCAGCCACAGGCGAAGGTTGTTCACATCAGCCAATTCATCAGCTGTGGCCAGGAATGGCCCTAAAGGAGCGAAAGTATCACAACCTTTTCCTTTATCCCAGGTCCCGTTTCTTTCGATCTGGAACTCTCTTTCTGATACATCATTGTGTAACACATAACCCGCAACATAATCCAGTGCATCCGCTTCTTCTACATAGGAAGCTTTTTTACCGATCACTACTGCAAGTTCTACTTCCCAATCCGTTTTTACTGAATTTTTAGGAATGATGATGTCATCAAAAGGTCCAACCAAAGCGGTAGTCGACTTCATGAAAATCACCGGTTCCGGTGGAAGTGGAGCATTTGTTTCTTTAGCATGATCTGCATAGTTAAGGCCGATACATACAATCTTTGAGGGACGTGCTACCGGAGATCCCAGGCGGGTATCCGCTGGTACTACCGGCAATTCCGTTTCATTATTTTTCACAAAAGCAGACAATCTTTCCAGTCCGTTGTTCTGAAAAAACTGCTCATTATAATCTTCGCCAAAGGCAGAAGTATCGTACCAAATATCGTTTATAATTACACCGGTCTTTTCCTGATCGGCGGCTCCCCATCTGATTAATTTCATTCTTGTGTTTTTAATTATTTAATTTAATAAATCCTCCATCAAGGGGATAATCATTTCCGGTAATAAATCCTGCTTCTTCTGAACACAGGTACAATGCCAGTGAGGCTACTTCTTCAGGTTTCCCCATTCGTCCCACAGGCTGGCTTTTAGACAATTTCTCAAAGACTTCTGCCTCCTGACCCGCGTAATTTTTAGCAATAAATCCATCTACGAAAGGCGTATGTACCCTTGCCGGAGAAATGCTGTTGCAGCGGATGCCATCAGCCATATAATCCCGCGCTACAGAGAGCGTCATCGCAAAGATCGCCCCTTTACTCATCGAATACGCAAAACGGTCTGTAATCCCTACCACGGCCGCTATTGAAGCCATGTTTAAGATCACTCCTGACCCACTTTTCTTTAATGCCGGGATTCCGGCATATAAACAGTTATAAGCTCCTTTTACGTTCACGTTGAATACTTTGGTGAAGTCTTCTTCACTCGTGGTATCCGCCTTCCCGATATGGGCAATCCCTGCATTATTTACTAAGATATCAATTTCTCCAATCTGGCTGAAAGTATTTACGACTGCTTCCTGATTGCTCACATCACAACCATAAGCCGCAGCAGCTCCACCTGCAGCTTCGATCTCTGTTACGGTTTGTTGTGCCGCATCGGCATTCAATTCAATGATGTGCACCTTTGCGCCCTGCTTCGCAAAAAGCATGGAAATGGCTTTACCTATTCCACTACCTCCACCCGTAATAATTGCTGATTTTCCTTTTAAACTGAACATATTTTATTGCTATAATGAAACGCCTCTTTTCCATGGGATAAAATCATCCTGATTGAGCAATACTGCTTTCGGAGTCACTTCTCCACTGGCAGCTTTGATGCAATATTCCAGAATTTCTATTCCCATCTCTTCAATTGTTTTTTCTCCGCGGATGATCGCACCCGTATCAATATCAATGATGTCACTCATCCTTGTCGCCAGTTGTGTATTGGTAGCCACCTTGATCACCGGACATACCGGATTTCCTGTTGGCGTTCCCAGACCAGTGGTAAACAAGATCAGGGTTGCACCACTTGCGGCTTTCCCTGTAGTGGCTTCCACATCATTTCCGGGAGTACATACCAGACTTAATCCTGGTTTCGTTACCGGTTCCGTATAATCCAACACATCAACTACCGGTGAAGTTCCTGCTTTTTTTGCAGCTCCGGTACTTTTTATCGCATCCGTAATCAGGCCATCTTTAATATTTCCCGGCGAAGGGTTCATATGAAAGCCAGAACCTACCGCATGTGCCTGTGCATCGTATTCCTGCATCAGGCGAATAAATTTATCAGCAGTAGGTTTATCCACACATCTGTCGATAATGTTCTGCTCTGCACCACATAATTCCGGGAATTCGGCAAGCAATACTTTAGCACCTAAAGCCACCAACAGATCAGAGGTATAACCTACTGATGGGTTGGCAGAGATTCCGCTAAAACCATCACTTCCACCGCATTTCACCCCTACACACAACTTACTCAGTGGCGCCGGGGCGCGTTCTATTTTGTTAATTTCTGTCAGCCCGACAAAGGTTTTAAGGATGGCTTCTTTTATCAGTTGCTCCTCACTCTGACTCTGCTGTTGTTCAAAAATTAAGATGTTCTTATCGAATGCAGGATTTCTTTTCTTTACATCATTCAGCAAATCCTGTGTCTGCAAATGCTGACAACCCAGACTTAGCACCGTAATTCCGGCCACATTGGGATGATCTGCATAAGCAGCCAGCAAATTACTCAGCAAGGCTGAATCTTGTCTTGTGCCACCGCAGCCTCCCTGGTGGTTTAGAAATTTAATCCCATCCACATTTTTAAACACCCTGTTTTTTGCAGGTTGTATCGTCGAAAGGCTATCCAGCTGAAAGGATGCAATGCTTTCGCCTTCATTGAAGGCGCTGAGCAGCTGATCCGTAAACAGTCTGTATTTATCTGTTACCGCATAACCCAAGGTATGGTATAAAGATTCTTTGATCACATCCAGGTTTCTGTTTTCGCAGAATACTGTAGGTACAAACAACCAATAATTTGCCGTTCCTACTCTTCCGTCTTTACGGTGATAGCCATTGAAAGTACGGTTAACAAAGGCAGAAACATCTGGTTTTTGCCACTGGTAATTTACGTCCCTGAAACTATAATCCTGCGAAGCGTGATGAATGTTATCGGTGGTCATCAGACCTCCTTTAAGAATCGGAGTAGTGGCTTTTCCAACCAGGACCCCATACATCAATACCTCGTCGTCTACCTTCAGGTCTGTGATAAAGAATTTATGTTTTGCACGGATGTCATCCTGTAAGATGATCTGTGAATTATTCCATTCGATGACCTGTCCTTTAGGTAGATCCTGTAAGGCTACCAGAACATTATCATCCGGATGGATTTGTAAAAAACTACTTTTAGTGCTTGCTGACATTACCCTTTATAATTGAAATATTTTATCCATCATCATCCATTTCTCACCAGGTTTCGCTCCCGGTACTGCCTGTTGATATTTCCACATTAATGTTTCCCATTCCTGGACCTTTTCATTTCCGGCATCCATCGCCGCTTTTTGCTCGAAACTAAAGTCCTCGCTCACCTCCATGATCATGAACAGGCGGTTACCTGTCCTGTAGATCTCCATATTCAGAATTCCTGACGATTTGATGCTTTCTATAATCTCCGGCCAAACTGCCTTATGCATTTCCTCGTATTCTGCGATCAGCTGATCATCCGCTTTCAAATCCAGCGTTAAATAATATTGCTTACTCATAACTTTTATTTTCAATCACCTTATGGCCTTTTATGCCAAACAGGAATACCACTACAAAACAGATTAAAGGGACAATATATCCCACTTGAATATTGTGCGTCAAATCGCTGATATACCCCATTACCGGAGGCAATATGGCACCGCCAACGATAGACATAATGATTAAGCTACTTCCAAATTTAGTATCCTTACCAAGATCTTTAATTCCCAGAGAAAAGATGGTTGGGAACATGATCGACATAAAAAAGGCAATGCCTATTACCGCATACAACGCAATAGTTCCACTGGATGTTATGGCTACGATACATAAAATGACATTAATAAAAGCATAGATCGACAGGAGCTTTCCTGCACTGATGAATTTCATCAGGAAGGTTCCGAAAAATCTGCCCACCATGAAAGCCATTCCCATTCCATATCCTGCATATTTTGCCGCCTGTTGCTCGTCTATTCCCGCCGCTTTGGTGGCATATAAGATGAAAAAGCTGAATACACAGACCTGTGCACCTACATAGAAAAACTGTGCAGCAACGGCCCAGCTCAGGTGACGGTGTGCCAAGGCATGAAAGATGCCCGTTTTCTCTCCTTCTTTTTGTTCTGTTTCTTTAATCTCCGGCAGCTTTAAGAAAGCGAAGATGATCGCAATCACTAAAATAATGCTGCCCAGAATAAGGTAAGGCATTTTTACACTGGAAGCCTCCGAGGCTAAAGCCACCTGTTTCGCAGACTCGGTCATGGCATTTAGCTCTGTATCTGAATATCCTTTTGTCAGGATGATCTTCGCTCCGATAATTGGCGCAAGCGTTGCCGCCAGCCCGTTAAAGGACTGTGCGAAGTTCAGTCGGAAGGTCGAGGTTTCCGCTGGCCCGAGTAGAGAAGCATATGGGTTTGCTGCGGTTTCCAGAATCGTCAGTCCGCAGGCAATAATAAAAAGTGCAATCAGGAAGAAAAAGTAAAGCTGTGTATTTGCCGCGGGAATGAATAAAAATGACCCTATTGCAAATAACAGCAAACCAATGATGATACCTGTTTTGTATCCATACTTTTTCATGATAAACCCTGCAGGTAATGCCATCAGGAAGTAAGCAATAAATACCGCGGAATCCACCAGTGAAGCCTGCAGTGTAGAAAGGCTGAACGACTTCTTCAGGTGAGGAATAAGGATTGGATCAAGATTGTGCACGAAACCCCACATAAAAAACAGGGACGTGATCATGATGAATGGAAAAAGGTATTTATTTTTAGTCATTGGTTTAATTTTTTGGTTATCCAAAGGACGCGAATTATGTTACATTTTATTTTATGATTTTATCATATCATTAAATGATTTTGGCTACTTTCTATACAATTTAAGGGCAACATTTGACAATCCCAGTGTAGTATGCGGAGACAAAGGGCGGTGCAGCTGCCAGCTGAAAGGATAGTATTTTCCCTTTTCCGTATTCAGTTCCGGCAGGTCTTTGGAATAGATCTGCTGTTTTAAATTATTGCTGATTCCTACGGTGATGTCTTTTTTATAACCATTATAAAATTTCACCAGCAATTGGTTCTTACCTTTTTTCAATGGCAGCAAAATCACATCATTCAGTTTCGCTTCTTTAAAAGGATTGTTGTGCTTAGCCAGGACCTCACCGTTCAGGGTGACAATGACACCATCAGTGCTCGTTATTCCGGCAAGGTAAGACTGATCTGCTTCGGAATTGATCTCCTGCATCAGATAGATTGCAGTCTCTGTTTCCGCAGGTAAGGTATACTGTTCATTATTTTTCCATTCCGTTTTCTTTGTCCAGGTTTGATCTGTATTCCTTCCCCATCCTTTTTCTGGGTTTATGGCATGAATATCCCCTGGAAAACCATCAATACCAGCTCCTGATGGTCCGGAAAGATAAATTGTACCCCAGCTGACCGCTCCGGATTTTGGAAGTTCTTCTAGCTTTCCATCAGAGAAAGAAACCGTAGAAACCTTTCCATTCAGTTCCAGATCTATGGTTGTATTTTTTTCCTGATCTGAATAATAGATTCTCGGGATGTACTTTCCGGTTGTCATGGCTTTTAAGGTCCAGGATTCTTTAACCGTACTTTGATATCTGGTATTGTAATCAATTCCGGAATTGCTGTAATGCTTAAAAGCATTATGGGAATTAAGTATGATTTCTTCGTTGTTTAGCGCAATGATATTTGCAGGTGGAACCTGATATCCATTTACAAAAGTGATCGCAATTACTTTAAATTCTTTATTGATGTCAAGACCTGCCGGCACGTTGATCTTTACCCCCGACTGATCCTGTGAGAAAGTTAGTTTCTGCTTTGCCTCTCCAAGAACAGCTATACTTTTGATCTTGCCCTGAAGTCCGGGTAAGGTAATCTGTCCATTTTCCGGGCGCTCCAGCAAGTGTAAAAAAATCTTGTTGGTTTTGCTCGTTAAGCTGCCCCACTTAAAGGAGATATGGAAAGGATCGGGATCAGCACCATAAATTGCTTCCCCGTTTTTATCTAGCCATTTTCCTATTTTCAACAGCACATCTTTTTCAAAATCTACCACACTTCCATCCCCCTTCGGACCGATATTCAACAAAAAGTTTCCGCCCCTGCTCACCACACGAATCAGACTGGTTAGCTTCTCTCTTGTTTTCTCTTCTTCGCTTCCGCGATTCTGCCAGGAACGATAGCTCCAGGTTTCATCAAAGAAAGAGGCAGGAGATTGCCATGGCACGCCAATCGTATAATCGGGTTCCTGGTTATCCCCCATCACATTAAAATCGCCCATGTCATTTCCAATCCGGCTGCCTATCATACAGTCTGGCTGAAGGCGATGAACCAAATCTCTCAATTCCTTGCTCTCTGCTGCACTCTGAGAACCCATATCAAACCATAGCTCCGATACCGGGCCATAATTGCTCAACAATTCTGTGATCTGTTTTTTATTATATTCCACATGCTCCGGAGTGATGTAATCCGAGTTGCTGCTTGAGATCGGTGAAGCCTGAGGAAAATGCCAGTCGATCAGCGAAAAGTACAATCCGAAGCGCAACCCTCCACGTTTACAAGCCTCAGAAAGCTCCTTTAAAACATCTCTTTTATAGGGCGTCGCATCTACCACATTAAAATCAGTGGTATTCGTTTTAAACATGCAAAAGCCATCATGGTGTTTAGAAGTGATCACAATAGATCGCATCCCTGCTTTTTTTGCCAGAGAGACCATAGAATCGGGATTCCATTTTTCCGGATTAAACCTTTTAGCGACTTTAGCATAGGTATCGCTATAGATTCCTGCATGGGCCTGAATTTGCTCACTTAAGCCTTTACTTACCGGTTTTCCTTCCCAGACTCCACCCAATACGGAATAGATGCCATAATGGATAAACATCGTATACTTCTGATCCTGCCAGGCTTTTAAAGCTTTTGGATCATGTTGTGAAAAACTAAAACTGCTCCAAAGCAGGAGCATGAACAGCAGAATGCCTGATTTATGTTTCATCGTCAATTCTATTTGGATTTAGGTGGTTCTTTTTAAGACGTATTCAATTTAATTAAAAGCGGCTAATTCAAAGAAAGGAAATTGAAGGGTATAAAGTTTTCTGTATTTGTCAAATGATTAAGCGATTTTGGCAGACATAAGATTGTTACCTAAATAAAAATACGCGCAGCAGGGGGCTTAAAGAATGAACTGCAGCATTTAAAGCAGGGAACAATAATGGGATAAAGAGCAAATTAACCGGTCCTTAAAACAAAGCAAAATAGGTCTTTAAAACAAAGTTGATCCTTTCAATCTCCCCTACTTTTGTGTCAACAAAACAAAATTGACATGAAAAAGAACAACTATCAAGGTGCGTTACAACAACCGCTCGGTTCAGGATTTAACGCCACATCAACAGCAGCTGAGGTCATCAAAGGGATCAATCTCAATGGAAAAATTGCAATCGTAACAGGTGGAAACACCGGTATCGGCCTGGAAACGACTAAAGTCCTTGCTTCCGCCGGAGCAACCGTGATTGTTCCTGCAAGGGACATGGAAAAAGCAAAGAAAAACCTCCAGGGTATCCCTAACGTAGAACTGGAAACAATGGACCTCATCAATCCGGATTCCATTGATACTTTTGCAGAAAAATTCCTGGCATCAGGCAGACCATTACATCTGCTGATCAACAACGCAGGCATCATGTGGGTGCCATTGAGAAGAGACAGCCGTGGTATAGAATCTCAACTGGCCACCAATCACCTCGGACAGTTTCAACTTGCGGCCAGGTTATGGCCTTCCCTTAAAAAGGCAAATGGAGCCAGAGTGATCAATGTTTCCTCTTTCGGTCACCAGATGTCAGCTTTCGATTTTGAAGATCCTAATTTTGAGCATCGTGAATATGACACCCTGCTCGGCTATGGCCAGTCAAAAACAGCAGGCAACTTATTCGCCCTTGAACTGGACAATCGTGGCCAGGAGTTCAACATCAGGGCCTACTCCCTGCATCCCGGTTCTGTTTATGGTACTGATCTTGGCAGAGAAGAGCCTATCGCACTCTTCCAGAAGATGGGGACCTATGACGCTGATGGCATCATTAAACAGGAAGTGGCCAATAAATTAAAAACGATTCCACAAGGTGCAGCCACAACAGTCTGGTGTGCTGTAAGTCCTTTACTTAACAGCATTGGTGGGGTATATTGCGAAGATTCAGACATTGCAGTGCTGGACATGGGAACTATTGAACACAAATACGACGAGCCTTCCACCTTACGTGGCGTGCAACCTTATGCACTGGATGAGGGGAGTGCTAAAAGATTGTGGACATTAAGTGAAGAAATGACAGGGCTGACCTTCCATACTCAGTAACCATTTCCAAATCGGCTTAGCAGAAAGGAATTCAATTTTAGACAACGAATACAACAAAGGTAATTTTTGTCGTATTTTCAATTTGATAAATCATCAATCAGACCAACCAGACTTATGGAGCACATTTCAAAATACATCACTCCTGACATCAAGCTTTCCTGTTATGAGGATAAGCTTTTCAAATCAGATGTCATATTTGACCACCATATGCTAATCTGGTTCATTTCCGGTGAAACAAAAATAATTCAGGCAGAGGAAAGCCATCACTTTAAAACGGGTGATATTTTTTTAATCCCAAGAAATCAGCCCGCCACGGTCATCAATTTTCCAAAAGATGGCTTACCACATAAAACGGTAGTGATGCTGTTATCTGCAAAAACACTTCGTGATTTTTATGCAGACCTCAACGTTACCACCAGCATTACCCCCATTCCAAAAATCCGAAGCTTCAACAACCATCCTTTACTCCAAAGCTGCCTGACCTCATTAATCCCTTATTTCGAGGTGCAGGAACTTCCTGAACACATCGCCGCTTTAAAAATTAAGGAAGCAATCAGCATCCTGAGAGCTATTGATCCTGAAATTGACAGTGTATTGGCTAATTTTGAAGAACCCGGAAAAGTTGACCTGACCAGCTTTATGGAGAAGAATTACATGTTCAATATGACCATGGAGAAATTTGGATACCTTACCGGCAGAAGTATCACCACTTTTAAGCGGGATTTTAAGAAGAGCTACAATACCACACCTCAAAAATGGCTTACCCAAAGACGGTTGGAACTCGCACATTACATGATTAGTGAAAAACATAAAAAACCAACGGAGATCATCTTTGAAGTTGGTTTTGAAAACTTATCTCATTTCTCCTTTATTTTCAAAAAGCAATTCGGGTATGCGCCGACAGAATTACTGGAAGGCCGTGTAAAAGGAATTTAAGAAAAGCAAAAATGCCCTGGTATGACCAGGGCATTTTTGCTTTTCTTGCTGTAATTATTTCAGCATCTTCAACAGATAAGCACCATATCCACTTTTCACCAATGGTGTTGCAACTGCACGAAGCTGTTCTTTATCAATAAAGCCCATCCGATAGGCGACCTCTTCGATACATCCGATCTTCAATCCCTGACGTTCTTCAATTACCTGTACAAACTGACCTGCCTGCATTAGTGAAACAAAAGTTCCGGTATCCAACCAGGCTGTTCCCCTGCTCAACACCCCAACTTTTAATTTCCCTTGTTCCAGATAAGCCTTGTTCACATCGGTAATCTCATACTCTCCACGTGGGGAAGGTTTAATATTTTTAGCAATCTCCACAACGCTGTTATCATAAAAATAAAGCCCCGGAACCGCATAATCTGACTTAGGCGCTACCGGTTTCTCTTCAATAGATACCGCGTTGTTATTTTCATCAAATTCTACCACACCATAGCGTTCAGGATCAGAAACACGGTAAGCGAAAACAACACCACCATCCGGATCGGAGCTGCCTTGTAACAGCTTCGCCATTCCATCTCCATAGAAAATATTATCGCCCAATACCAGTGCTACTTTATCGTTACCAATAAAATCAGCACCGATCACGAAAGCCTGAGCCAATCCATTCGGAACCGCCTGCTCCGCATAAGAAAATTCACAGCCTAAGGCCTTTCCATCTCCTAAGAGTTTCTTAAAATTCGGAAGGTCATGTGGGGTAGAAATGATCAGAATTTCCCTGATTCCTGCCAGCATTAAGGTCGACAGCGGATAATAAATCATCGGCTTGTCGTACACAGGCATCATTTGCTTGCTCATTACTAGGGTCAATGGGTGCAATCTTGTACCGCTTCCCCCTGCTAAAATTATTCCTTTCAATTTATATAAGGTTTGGTTTGTATCTATTGTTCATCCTTTTTTAGGGACACACTATTTTCCAACTCCGCATACCATTCTGCACCATACTTTCTGATGAGCGGCCCTTTCAGGAACTGATAAACAGGTACTTTTAGTTCTCTACCAAAAGTACAGGCATCATGACAGATATGCCACCTGTCGTAATTTAAAACTTCAAACTCCGGATACTGCGTCACTCTGATCGGATACAAATGACAGGAGATTGGCTTTTGCCAGTCTACCAATCCAAGCTCATACCCTTTCTCTATTCCACATTTTGTGATTCCATTTTCAAAGGTCACATACGCACATTCCTTATTCCCATCCACGCAAGGCGTGGTCAGGTCACCATCCGCATCTACCACAGAAGTACCCTGTTCTTCAATTGCTTTGATCCCTTTCTCTTCCAGCAGGTGTTGAATTTTCGGATAAATATCTCTGAGGATCGCCGTTTCCGCAACATCCAACGGTGCGCCCGCATCTCCCTCCACACAGCAAATGCCTTTACACTTGTTCAGGTTACACACAAAGCTTTCGCTAATCAGGTCCTCGTGCACGAGTGTATTCTGTACTTCTATCATTTTATTTATTTTACTATTGCCAAAGGATACTTTAATCCATCGGCTGATTTAATTTCCATCGTCACTGCACCCACTAAGATTTCCACCTGAGCCTTTACAGGCACCCTGTTGCCATCATCAGTAATCCAGAGGTATAATTTACTGTCTTTCTTAAAAATTCGCCCAGGCTTAATGGAAGGGCTAAATTTCAGACACTTGATTTTTCCTAATTTTGTTTTTATGGTCTCACGCCCTACAAACTGTATCCGCAGCTGATTGATCTCATCTCCCAGAAAGTAGTTCACTTTTACTTCATCCCCAATATTCATTTTGGAAATGTCCAGGCTTCTGGCAAAATAATAAGTGGATACCAGATCAAAGGTCTGGTTATTGGGCGTTTTAAAAGTGCCTTTTGTAGCCACTACTTTTTGCTCTCCCTGAGAGAACCTTGCTTTATCCTCTCTGCGGTAACTTCCTTCGCGGATATTCTCCTGATAGAAATAAGGCTTGAGGTTTACTTTGTCAATATAAGAATCGTAATGATCCCTGATTTTATAAAAGATGTCAAATGTTCCTGAGGTCGCCGCATCAACAGATAACCTGAAAGTAGGTTTTCCATCAAATTTAAGGTCAGTATCCAGCACTTTCAATGTTCCTTCTGCCGCGGTGATGAAGCCATATCTTAATTTATACTTAAGCACTTCACCCGCCTGAAAAACCGGTTCTTTAACAAAAGGAAGCTCCTGGGCCAATCCCCTGAAACTTAGTAATGCAATAGTGATGATCAATAATGATTTCTTCATATCAGGGTTAAAACAAAAAACAATCCAAACTTAATCCTTTCGCTTAAAAATCGGAACGGTAGAGCAAGGCTCTCCGTACATTATGCTTTTCACAACCGGTGTCAACAGCCCCGTAATTTCCACATAAGCAGAAACCGGCACCTCAATATCCGCACATCCTTTGATCACTACTCTTTCTCCCGCAAATGCGTTCAGGTCGATCTTTGCCAGTGCTTTAGCAAAAAGCACCGATTCCAGCGTCTCTAAGCTACCAAAAACCACCTCATTTGCATAAGGTTTTAATTTATTAGCCAGCAACATGTAAGCCCATGTCGGCACGATCGCATCCGCACTGCAGATAATCGCTATATTTTTACCGGTATAAGCCGCCCAGTCATGTGCTTTTATAAATTCCCGGAAATCTTTCTCCCGCAACATCAATCCATGAAAAAGGTTATCCTTGATGTCATACACAACTCTTTCTCCGGTATGATAGTATTCTTCCAGATTTAACGTGATCAAGCCACTTGCAGCTACTTTATTAACGAAGTTCTCCTGAATGTCCATGGTGATTAAAATAAAAAAACCGGAAGCAATACTACTTCCGGTTACAAAATTACGTAAAATAAGATTAATAGAATTTCACCCTATTGTCTTTTATCTTGGCTTTATCCTGTAAAGCCTGGAATGCCGATCCTAAAGAACGCTGAGCAGCTGCCTGCATCATTGATTCTTTTTGTTTGTAAGTATTTGCAAGAGGAGCCGGATTACCGAATCCATCAACCGTAAATACATATACACCACGTTCTCCATCTACAGGTTTAGAAAGTTTACCTGGCTGAGAACCGAAAACAGTTCCAACCAATTTATTTTCCTGAGCTGCGCCTGGGATAATCGGGTTAGCGAATACCATGTTTTGAACTGGCGCTACCGGTTTGCCTAATTTCTGAGCTACCTGGTCAATATTTCCTGCGCCTTGTAAAGCAGCATTCATTTTTTCTGTCAGTTGTTTTGCTTTCACTGCATTGCGAACCATTGGCTCGATGTCTTTTTTCACTGCTTCCAATGACAATGGACCTTTAGGATTGATACCAGTTACACGGGCAACGACGAATGCGTTCTCCATTTGGTAGATTTCCTTAAGCACATCACCTTTATCTGCTGCATAAGCATCACGGATCAGCTGACGTGGGTTATCCAGTCCAGGAGCAAAACCTTGCGACCCTGTTACTTTATCAGCTACACCTACAGTGTATTTATTTTTCTGAGCCAGTTCAGTAAAGTTATTGTCTTTAACCTCGCTTAAGAAGTTACTTGCTTTTTTGTAAGCAGCATCTTTAGTTTTGCTACTTGCAGCAAGGCTTTTCTCGATGTAAGCCAGTTTAGCTACTTTAGAAGAACCGATTTGTTTTTCGATTTTAATCAGGTGAACACCGAATTGTGAAGTCACTACTTTAAGATCTCCGGCTTTACCGTCGAAAGCAGCATTTTCAAATTCAGGAACCATTTGTCCACGGCTAAAAGTACCAAGGTCACCACCTTTGTCTTTTGATCCGTCAACGCTATATTGACTAGCCAATGTTGCGAAGCTCGCACCACCTTGTACCAATGTTCTTAGTGAATCTGCCAGTTTTTTAGCCTTATCAACACCACCTAATTTGGTAGGGTCAATTAGAATATGACTTGCTTTAACAGAATCAGGAGAAAAACGGGTATCGATTACTTTAACTAATTTATAAGAGTTACCAGAGAATTTAGGACCGTAATAGCTACCTGCAGGAAGATTAAAAACTACAGAGTCAACAGCCGGATCTAATTTACCTTTGCTCAAATACGTGTAAGGAACTTTAACATCAGAGTTTAAAGCAGCGAACAAAGAATCGCTAGGTGCAGTTCTGAAATCAGCAGCTAACTTATCTACCTGAGCTTTCACTGCAGCAGAATCTGCTGCTGTTGGGCTAACGCTGAAAGATACATATTCGAATGAACGTGTTTCTGTAGGGTTCTCAAAACGTTTCTTGTTGGCATTATAATAATCAGAATAATCCGATTCCGTTGGTTTTACATTTGCATCAGGAATAGAAGCATAATCAAGGCTTACATATTTGAAGTTCGCCAGTTTGTTACGGTTCTGATATTCGTCATTTGCTTCCAGCGTAGTTACGTATAAAGAGTTACGAACCAGGTTGGCATATTTTTGTTGTAAAGCCTGTTTAGTGATTTCAGTTTCCAATAAAGCCCACTGTTGGTTTAACTGTGGATTTTTAGCCCTTTGTTTCAGGGAAGTAATCACATCAGCGCGGTTCAACTGACCAGTCTGAGGATTACCAAAATACTGAACGATCAATGGACTAGGATTCTGACCCTGCATCAGGTCAAACAATTCATCACTTGAAACGTTCAAACCTAAGCGGCTGTATTCTTTACCTAAAAGAACTCCTGCCACTTCACCGTTCCAAACGTTGTCTACCGCCATGGCTTGCATCTGGGCATTTCCTGAGCCACCATATTGCTGTTTAAACTGAGCTAAACTCTGGTCTACTTTAGGACCAAAAGTATCAATGCTAATTTCTTCACCATCAATTGATCCGACAACCTTTTGAGATTCGGCCCAGAAAGGCTTACCTACGTTAATTGCATCACCAACCAAAAATGCAACAATTGCAAAACCGATGGCACCGATCAAAATGTACCCTGCGCGATTCCGCAAAAATGTCATTAATCCCATAATATTCTTATTTATAAATCTTTTTTAA
Organism: Pedobacter sp. FW305-3-2-15-E-R2A2; assembly: GCF_038446955.1. NCBI lineage: Bacteria > Pseudomonadati > Bacteroidota > Sphingobacteriia > Sphingobacteriales > Sphingobacteriaceae > Pedobacter > Pedobacter sp. FW305-3-2-15-E-R2A2. Next base: position 7,554,027 of record NZ_CP151803.1, on the reverse strand, counting down.
GAGGGCGCAAGATACAACTTTTGCGAAAAAAAGAAAATATTAAATTGTTTTTGATTAAGTATTTAAAAATTAAGGAAATATGGCCTTTTGAGTCCCTCGGTTATTCCCCGAATTTTTTGTCCAGATAAGTCTCTCCAAAACCTTGTTCGAACTTAAAAATGCTGAAATCTTCCGTTGCACTGAAGTTTTTTGCATTAATCACGGTCCCATCCGGCTTGGTCACCACTCCTGTTGGAGAGAAAAACATCCGCTTATTTTGGTCCCAGGTCAGCTCTTCGGTATTGAAGGTTAACTCTTCGTTCACCACGATCACATTCCGTCTAAAGATCACCAGTTTTTCCGATTCCCGCTGAATCGCATAATCGGAAGTTACCGAGCCCTTGACGCCTTGCTGTTCGTTTAGAAATTTGATTCTCACGCCTTCCGGCATCTCCTGATATACCGCACCATTTTTGGGGGTAATCTTATCCATGATCGGAGCCGTTGCCGTTGCTTTTACCATGGCCGAATCACTGTAAGTGATATTCACATCCGTGGTACGGTCCCTGTTCAGGATGAGTTTATCCTTCGCGGAAAGTGGCGCTGCTTTTTTCAGGTCATCCTCTCCGCAGGAGCTTAAACAGAGCTGGAATAAGCAAAGTACAGCGATTCCAGATAGTGTTATAGCCCGGGATTTCATGATCATGATATTTTAAAATGGTTCCGGGTTTAAGCCCGGAGCTCATTAATAAAGTTTGTGTTTAATAAACCAGGTATCGTTAAGCGTAAAGCCAAGATGGAAGTTGATATAATTCTCTTTTACAAGGCCGTTCGTCAATGTTCCCCTTCTTCCGATCTCTGTCGTAAAGTTCATTTTGTAAACTGAATACCTGTCGGACGACAAGGGCAAACCTAATCCAAAAGTAATTGCCTGTTGTTTAATGTCCTGACCTGCAGTCTGGATATAAGTTTTGTCGTACATGAAACCCAAACGATAGTCTACACGCTTAAAGTAACTCCCAATAGAAGTAATGTCAGGTGTATATTGTCCACCGGCAGAAACACCCCAGCTATCTTGCAATCCTTGATTTACACCATCAATGGCTAATTTTTTCCAGCCACCCATTCTATAATCGGCACCAAACATCCATTTATTATCTCTCTGAATTGTAAATCCAAAGCTATGCGTCAATGGCAATTTTAATTTCGTTTCTTTTCCATTGATGGAAGAAAGGGTGTCTATGATACCACTTTCATCGCCGGAAGCATCCTTAGCATATTGACTGGCAAGGTAAGTTCTTGTAGAGTTGAGAGAAGAAGAAGCAGATCCTGAGTATCCAAGGGTAATTCTCTTCTTAGCTCCCAAAGGGATTTCATATTGAGCACCATAAGAGAAACTCACACCGCCAACGCTATTTTTATCTGTTTCTCTCGAATATTTCGAAGCAATCCTATCCAGTTCTATAGAACGGCTTTTTTGCAGGTTTCCGAAGATGTATTCTACGTTTCCACCGATTCTGAAATGATCACCAATTTGCTGACCAAAACCAAGATAAGCTTTAGACAAACCACCTTCTCCGGAATAGATACTTGTAGAATTGCTCGTATCAACTTTTGCTGATTTGGTGTATTCATACCCTACCTGAGTATAAGGCATTAAACCAAAACTAAATCCGGATTTACCATTTTTGATGGGGAAAGCAAGTGCGATATGACTCAATGAAGCATTAAAGCTTTTCTCTGCCAGACTTCCCTGATTCAGTGTCGTGAAGGTTCCTGACATTCCTATATCCACCGTGGTCAGGCTAATTCCAGCATAAGAAGCCGGATTCTGCATGTTGATATTGCTATATCCACCCGGTCTGAAAACACCTGTAGAGATGCTTCCCATCGCCCGCAATTGTGGAAGTACCAATGGTTTGACATTTCCAAGTCCAAACTGTGAATATGGAGATTGAGAAGTAACCTGTGCCTGAGCAGTAATACCGGTAAACAAGGCCAATACGGCTGCTATATAATTAATTTTTTTGTACATATTCAAATGCAATGACTTCATTTAATCCTTTTAATACCAAATACGGATCGTGAGTAATTTGAGGCGCAAAGATGCTGTTTTTTAATTGTTTCAGCAAAAATGTAGCGCTACCCCCTGTTATCAATACCGTCAGGTCGTTATTTTTATTATTTTGTTGGGTGATAAACCCTTCAACTTCATTAATTACTCCTTGTAAAACACCATTTTGAATGGCGGTAATTGTATCTGTTCCCTCAGGGATTTCTCCTTCTTCCCTATCCCAGTCTACCAAAGGCAAACGCCCTGTATAATGATTTAATGCTTTAAAACGCATTTCTATTCCCAAACTTATACTTCCTCCAAAATATTCACTTTGGGCATTTAGTAAGTCGTAGACAATGCAGGTTCCGGCATCGACGATAAAACAGTTTTTCGCCGGGTAATAATAATGGGCCGCAATCACTTTCGCCCAGCGGTCCAATCCTAGCGTGGATGGTGTTTTATACTTGTTTTTCACCCCGATATTGCTCCCGGTTGAAAAAGGAATGTAAGTTGTATTTGCTTTCAAAACACTTATTACTTCTTCTAATTCAGGACCTACACTGGATATTGTGGAGCAAGTTATTTGGTATTCTTTAATTAAGTCCAGTATTGCGTCCGGTGTAATTTGCTTCAGAACCTGAGCATGAACCATTGTTCTGTCTTTAAAAACAGCAATTTTAGGGTTCGTATTTCCAATATCTATTACCAGATTATGCACTCAGGGCGTGTTCTAATACATAAACAAACTTCATGTCACAAAGCTATTAATCTTTAGCAAAGAATAAGGTTCCAAATTGTTAAAAAAAGTTAAACAAACAAAAAGTACTGAATAGCGAAAACTAAAATCAGGAACAAGCTTTCGTAAAACCATCGTTTTCTGGCATTTGAGAAATAATAAGCCAGTAAAACTGAGCCTGGAGGAACACATAAAAGGAAGTGATAAAGCCTGAAATCAGGCTTGGTATACACACTCACAATGGCCACCAGAAACATGATAAAAAGCATTTGAAAAGCCTTCCTTGTGCTGATAAAACTCCGGAAGAAATTCTCCCTCAATTGAATCATTGCCAGCACCATCATCACCAGTACCGGAACAAGCACCAGGTAATCGTTATAATTGATCTTAAAGACCGAAGGAAACTTATTACCAAGGGGCAGCCAGATCTTATAAAACATGGAAAGATTATCATTCCAGTAATAAAATACCCAGACAAAAAAGAAGATCGTTAAAAAGCCTACCAGGCCTGCCATCCATTCCCTCCCGTTAAAAGAACGGTAAAGCAACAGCGTGAACCAGATCATCACCAGCATCACAATAAACGGGAAATAGATCAGGGTGCCGATCGCAATGATCATCCCGATATCAAACATGATCATCAGTGCATTGGCAGATTTACCCACCTTCAGGAACTTGTCCATGATCCAGATCAGCAGGAAATTACAGATCAGTGTAGGGCTCAGTACCAGAAAAGGCATAAATAAACCCGCTGCAGTAACATACAACAGTGCTGGCAGGAACCCTGGTTTATTCAATAAACCATGATTGTTGACCACCCTGTTGAACAAAATCGCCTGAACATAGATGATGATCGCTGCAAAAAAGGCATTGCCAATAGGAGAAAAGGTATTTTGAACCGGAATCTGGATAAAAAACTTGGTATAGGGTTCCAGAAACTCAAAGTTCAGCTGTGCCGGAGGATCTGCAAATATCGCCATGCGCATAAAAAAAGTATATGCGAATAACAGGAGCAGGTTTATAGGGTTTAAATTTCTAAATTGATTGATCATGCCTGTATACTAAGGCAAAGTAAAGCAAATTATCTGGCAAAATCCTTTACTACTTTATCAATTACAGCGGCTGTTTCATCCGGAAAATGAAACTGATGCTCCTGAGGATTATTTACCCAGTTTTTTATGATCGGCAACCAATTCCTGTTGCTTCCCCAGATCACGGGCAAACCAAATTTCTTCAATGCAAAAGCGTTACACTGCTGTTCATATTGAAATTTCATCGGTGCAACGAGCAACTTCTTCCCAAGGAACAGGGCTTCAGCTGGCCCTTCAAAGCCTCCTCCGGTAAACAAACCCGCACAGGAAGCCAGGCTTTTGTTAAACAGTTCATTATTGACCGGACTCACCTCCACATTTCCATCTATATAGCTGATTTTGGTGTGTTTAGAAAAGACTTCCCATTTCACTTGTGGAATCTGTTTCAGGATTGGAACCAGGAATTTATCGTCGATCGCCGGCAGGTAGACCGAATAATGGCCCAAATTGCTGACCACCATATTCCGAATCTCCGCACGGATCACCGGTGTATAGATAAAATCATCGTAACGTTCGAAATGAAAACCTACATAATGACTTGCCGGAGCATAATATTTCATCACCAGCTGTGCCCAGTCTATACTTTTAGGCTTAGGCACTTTTCTCGACTGAAAAGAGGCCTGATGACTCAATCCTACACTTTCTACACCTTGTGTTCTGCAAGCCCAGGCCGTTACCGGCTCAAAATCATTCAGAATCAAATTGTAATCTTTCAGCGGGATGGTCTTCATGTCTTTCATAAAACGTGGAAGGTTCATCGTCTTCCAGGTTTCATAATGATTTACGCCACCTTTTTTACCGAAGACGAAGCTGAAGCCATGGAGTTGATATTTCACCTCCTGGACCAATTTAACGTCAGCTTGTGTACCGCTGACCAATAAATCAACTTCTCCATACTTTTGCAATAAAGGAACGATTTCCCTTGCCCTGCTAATATGTCCGTTTCCTGTACCCTGAATAGCGTATAGTATTTTCATTCGCACCGAATATCTACAATTTTTACGCGCTAGACAATTTCTAATTTAATCTTTTGAAGCAAGGCATTGATATCGAGCTTACTGTGAAGGTCTTCACTATCGGAGAGCTCGCCTTCTTCCACTTCATCTTTTTCAAAATCCTTATGATCGTATTTGAAAATCTTCCAAGCTTTATCACTGTATTCCAATGCGGTCAGGTTTTCCACCCAATCTCCACTATTTAGGTACATCACCGAACCTTCTTCAGTCGTTACGGTTCTCATTTCCGGCTGGTGGATATGGCCACAAATCACATATTGATAACCGTTCTCCACAGCCAGCTCTGCAGCTGTTGATTCGAACTTATTGATAAACTTTACCGCGTCTTTAAATGCGGCTTTGATCTTTTTGGAAAAACTCATTTTATCTCTGCCTACCAGCTCCAGGCACCAATTTACCAGGCTATTGATCAGGATCAGGGTATCATAACCTACGGCCCCTAATTTGGCCAGCCATTTGGAATGCTGCATGGTTACATCGAAGATGTCTCCATGAAAAAACCAGGCCTTCTTCCCGTCCAGTTCAATAACCAGCTTATTCTGAAGGTGAAAAGCCCCCATGTGCATGTCTGCAAATTTCCGCAGCAATTCATCATGATTTCCTGTCAGGTAATATACCGGTACGCCTTCTACTACAAATTTCATGAGCTTGCGCACCACTTTCATGTGGGTTTCCGGCCAGTACCGTTTGCTGAACTGCCAGATGTCGATGATATCGCCATTGAGCACGAGCATCTTGGGTTTAATGCTCTTCAGGTATTTCAATAATTCTTTCGCGTGGCAGCCATAAGTTCCAAGATGAACATCTGAAATTACGGCAATATCCACTTCTCTTTTAGACATCATCTTCCTCCATCATCAGTTCGTAAGGACTGAAAAAGAATGCAACCAATACAATTAAGCATATTATCAAAAACAACTCCTGCATAGGGATAACAGTTTAAGTTTATGATGCAAAGTTGCAACTCAAGGATTAACAGGCTGTTAAGTAAATATTATTTATTAAGCCATATCATCTTATAAGATGATATGGCTTAAATAGGAGTCGATTTCTAGTTATTTAGTTTTCTCTTTTTTAAACTTTCAATCTCTGCTTCCTGCTTCTGCAATCGTTTATCCTGTTCTATTAAATGAAGTGTAAGCTCTTCAATTTTTTGTAAAAGCTTAATATTCATTTCGCTTAGATTCAAGCCATCTTTGATCATTTTATCGGCAGGTGGAATACCCGGAAGATGTTTGTTTATTTTAATAAACTGCTCCGTTTCTTTCAATGTTAAGTTTATATAGGAATCTTCAAATACAAAATCAGCACCAGCATCAACGGCGACTTTCACCTCTCTTGCATAGATGTTACCAGCAACTGTTAGTTTTGCATTGGGTGCAGTTGTACCAATTCCTACATTGCCATTTGGCAAAAAAGCCATTAGAGGTTTATTAGAATTGGTTCCTAAATATCCATAACCAAGAGTAGCTACACCATTTACTGCGCTTCCAAAAGTACCCAAACCAAAGAAATCGACAGTTCCATTCTCATTACTCAACGTAAAGGCTCGCGCAAAATTCCCGGTATAGGCGGGGAAATTATTTTTAATTTTAATTCCAAGACTTGGTGGTCCAAGTGCTATTCCAATGTTCGGATCTTGTGCGTATACTCCAACTGTTGTAAGTGCTAGTATTAATGCAATTGTTGTTGTTTTCATAAACATATTATTATTTAATTTCTTTAAAACCAACTCTCGATACATTCCTCTAGCTTTTACCAGTTTCTGCATTTGCTTATTTTTTTAATCAGACATAAGATCAGCTCTTCTATTTTGAAAAAGAAGTCAGAAATTTCTATTTATAAAATAGTGACCGCAGGTCTCTAATCAGGTAAAAAAATAACCACTATAAGTGCTAAAAATCAGTTAAATTACCAATGATAGAAATACTTTTTTCATAAAATGAAGGTGCGGTAAAATTTAGATCTGTGCTGACATTTTAAAAGAGTGTGATTGTAAAAGTATTTGGAACCGACAAATTAACATTATTAAAAATAATATTATTTGAGCTGACCAGCCCGTCGATATCAATATTGCCATCCGACAACAATGCTGCATGTGGAAGGTTGGCCGACGTAATCATTAGAGAAACATTGAAAAGGGAGCCTTGGGAAATTGGAGTTGTAACCGTAACAGATCCCCCTGAAGCAATAAATTTCGCGTCGCTTACCGGAGTCCCATTTACATTCAAAATAACGGTAATCCCCTGAGGCAATGAATTTTCAATATTAAAATTCAAGTTCGTAGGGTTTGAATTATCAATATTACAGCTTCCAGCATTATTTGCGTAATTCTGACCATTTAATTCAATATCTCTGTCGGCTCTATAATCTGCACTTGCCTGAGAAAGGGTCGAAGTGTAAGTCCCCTCAGGCACAACGTAAACAACCTCTCCTCCAACTTTCCCTACACCGCAGTTGTTTCTAATTATTCTGGCCTCCTTGCGAGCATTGTAGTAAACTGTAGATACTGGAACTGGCTTATAATTATATTGATAATTCCTGATTATATTACCGTTGTGATCTTTAACACTTTTAAGCTTGTGAAAATTATCATATTGATAATACGTCGTTAAGCCTTTAATGTCAGTAGACGTGGTTATACCTAACAATGATTTGTAAGTATACTGAGAAATCCGGGCTTGAGGGAAAGCCAATTTTAGTGGCTGAAGAAAATTATCTAATGCTCCTTTATCAGGATTTGAATTTCTGAAGCTAGCTATATTCGCTGTACCCAAGACCCCCTCCATATCAGTGTAGGAAACATTGGTAATCTCCGCAACAGGAAATTCACCTTTATAGCTCCATAGATATACGATTTTGGTTACGCTGTCTTTAGTAATGAAAAGAGGATTGCCATTTTCATCATACTTCAAATAGTTGATTCTTTTTTCATAAACATCATTTCCCTTCGCAGCGCTGACATTTCCCACGAAAAATTGATTCCCAAATTTTTTAAAATCTTGCTTTGTTTTACTTAGAAGCACACTTTCTTTATAACTAAAAACTTCCACAGTGGGAGAGCGTATATTTTGAATTACCATCTGCTGATAATCGGTGTTACCGGGATAATCAAAAGGATGTGTGAAAACCTCCCTCCTGACTATATTGTCACTTCCAGTTTTCCTGACTTCAATTGGTGTTAAAAGTCGATAGGACGGATCATATAAATAAGAAGTCTTAGATTCAATTACGCCACCTGGGGCAAAATCTTTGACAGAAGTTTCAGTTAACAGGTTAAAGCTTTTATCCCCTAAGACACCCCAAACTGAGAAATTCTTATTAAACTGGTAACCCAATACTTTCAAAGATTGGAGATAATATTTAAAAGGTATATCCTCCAGGAGGATAGGATAAGGGTCAGTGGTTTTGTCTTCTTCTTCTACTCGAATTGCAGTCAGGAATTTTGGTAAAGCGACTTTAGTATAACCATTTGTAGTTTCCTTCAAGAGGCCATAAGCTCCATTTTTATATTCATACTCGCGTTGCTTTAGAAGGTCAGGTTTAATGCTGCCCCGGTCCAGATTGATAATATCTGCTGGAATGTAGGACGAATATTCGTAGTCTGTTTTTCCGGACTTTTTATCCAGGGCATCGTTATACACTGTGACATTTTTGTAAAACCCTACAGACCCATTGTCGTCAAAGGGAAAACCACTCATTGCGTGGGATGCAAATTCATTATCATAGACATTAATGTCCTGGTAATTATACATTCCAGCGGGCTGGGCTGTTTTAGGCACATAAAACACTGCAGTATTCTTTAAAAAATGAGCAGGTGTAATCATGCGGGTCGTTGCCCCCCCGGAATACTCATAGAATTTTGACTCCGATATTTTATCTCCCTCAAAATTGATCACTTTTTTGATTCTCAATCCGCCAAAATAATTAATGGAATCTGTTTTCTCCGGGAACCCGGAATAGACGTTTTTACCCCGGTTCAATTCAAATTCAAATTCTGACCGTCCACCAGTAGGATACCTGATGGCAGTTAAAATACCAGCTTTAACGAGTGATGTATCTGGTTCTCTTGAAGGAACATAACTACGGACAGCCTTAGTAATTAAATTATTCACTATAGTTCCTTCAGTCCATTTAAATGGAATATGATGTTTATGATTCCCATTATAATAGCCCCAGAAATCTTCACAAAAAGCCTTATCTGTCTGATAATTGTAATTTGAATAGTATGGTAGATCAATTGGATTATAAGAAAACTTATATTCTTCCTGATCTACCTTAATTCCATTTAGCATTAACCTATAATTACCGCTGTTGACTCCTAGGTAATGATTATTGTCAAAACTCGTGATTTTTGATACATCGCCATCCTTAATTTCGATAGTTGATAGTCGTTCCTTCATCGGATCCAGCCTGTCTTTTAAATAGTTGAAAGATAGCACTCTATTTTTCCATGTTATAGATGAAAGCAGTGGGGAGTTAACTTTCGTCTGATACAACAAATCGGTCTCACGAGAATTAATATAATTCGTGCTGGTACTTTGCACGTATTCGTCAAAGTTAGGATCTAACTTTATCCAACCCTCATGTTTAACTTGTACGCCGTGTCGGGCTGTTTCAGAAAATCCGTAGGTATAATATTCATCTGAATTTATATAGTTAAGGTCGACTGTTTCATTCGATCCTGGAAATCCGATTTTTGTCAGATAATATTCCTTCGATCCTCCTATAAATCCATTGGGACCTTGCTGAACTCCTTTATGATCAAACTTCCAAATTATTCCTTCATCATCAGTAATCTCAAAAGAATTGAAGTTAATTCGTTTTATTTTCAAGGTAGAATAAGGCATTGTTTCAATCTCCTTACTCACCATATTATATCGGAAAAAGCCAGAAAAACCATTAAAGTTAATATAGTATTTGTCTGACGCAATATCCCCGGTTGAAACATAATTTTTATTTCCAGCGTATTGCAGCCACCTAACATCCGTCGTATTAGCTTGAGAAGCCAATAAATTATCGACATCCTGCGCTGAAGAGAATGCAAAATCCAGCGGATAGGAATCCTCATTATTTACGATGTTCTGCACAATCACTCCGCCTGCATTGAGCACCCAGCCTAGTCCCACTGTTGATGCGATATCACTTACCTTGTTACCCGATGCATGATAGGATATATTTATAGGAATTTCAAGTTTATTTGCCTTTAGGGTGTATATAGGGATACTAATATTGGGAACACCGGTGCTTAAATCAATCGGAATTTCACCATATCTCATATAGGTCTGAGCCTGAGGAGAAGCCGGCAATACTTTAGGAAGCGTAATTGGAATCGTACTCCCCTGCGAGAGCGCTATAAAAGGAATTAACAGTAGAAATAAAAAAACAACTAAAATGTTTTTTTTCAGGTTATTCAAAAATACAAACATGCAAGTTAATATAAAGGGGGTAATATGATATTTTCATTCTGAAGATTCAAGAGGCATCAGCTAAAAGGATGCTATAGAAATTTGAGTTATCAAAAAACAAAGAATAACCATATCCCTGAAGTATAAGTAAAATCGCGCTTTTTCAAAAGAGGAAATGAAAGCATATATTAATTTTTAGACAGGCCTAATCTACAAATTTAATCCTTATAAAATTTAGATTTCATTTCTTGCCTACTGCATTTGTCTATGTGTTCGATGGATTTTTCGAAAAAACTTCCTGGATTCACTATACCAAAACCTGCTTCATAGCCTGCCACTTTAGTCGCTGTCCGTGGAGCAGATTTCCACAAATGAAGCTAAGATAAACAAGTGCATAGATAGCTAATCAAATGATGATCCAATATCAATCTCACTAACTTTCCTCCCCTTAAAATCGACTATATAAAATGATAATTTGCGCTCATTATTATCGAAATTAATCTTTTAATTTGTCTAAACTTTTGGGTTCAGTCTACATTTCAGCCGGGCTCCAGATTCCTATTTTTAAAAGACTTTAATAGTATTCTATTAAACTGTTATAAATCCAGAAGTCCACTCGTCATGATCCAACCTATGAGATGAAATCTCAAACCCTTCAACAGAGTCTCTGAAACCGTCTAACGATTCCGAACGAGATTGCGCAGCTTCTGCTTGCTCTCTTGTGCTGTAAACACCAATCAGCTTAATATCTTCACCGGCTGAAAGTTCTTCGCTCAAGTGAGTATGCCATAATAAATAAACAATTCCATACTATATATAGATATATTTAACTCCGAAAAATAATCAAACCACTTTAATGGAATACTTTAATAAAAAATTATTTATTTCTTCTGTCACCATTCTTTTTTAACTTGTTATACTCGGTACCAGGCCCCGTACCTCCATTCTCCTTTTCCATATTGTGTATCCATTAACCTTTTAGCAAAATCGTTACCTGACTCACCAGCTTGGGGTTTCTGTCCACGTGCCCAATGGGGAACATCTGACCCCTTTTCCCTACCACTCTTTTTAGTGAGTAAATTTCGTGCCCCTAAATCGAATGCATTCTCAATAGTCAGAACGCCATTTATCAATTGCAGGCCTTCACCTAACCATTGAGTCGCTTTAGCCTCTGTTCCTACAAGAACATCTCCTCCAACTTCAAGCATGCCTAATGCGACTGCTCCATAATTTGTTTTTTCGGAAAAACTCCCCGAAGCACCTTTCACTATCTTCATAGCCCCTCTAAGAAGAGGTACCTTATTCAATTTCTTTTCAGCTTGTTTTGCTTTTTCACTAAGCTCTGTAATTGGTTTTCGATTTTCAGCTTGTTCTTGTGCTTCCTCCCGATCTCTAGGTTGATTGTTTGGACCAAATCCAAGTGTAGCTAATAGTTGAGCCCAAAAACCAGGATCGACGGGCATCATCCCATCGGGATCAACAAACCTTATAGGGTTATTGAACTCGTAATTATATGGAGAATGCCTCCTCATTTGTTCCGCCATCGGATCTACGACGTTCCAGCGACCTATTACTGGATCATAGAACCTAGCCTCGTAATCTGGTTAGGTTCTCTATTTTAGATTTTTTTTCTTCAGGTAATCGATAATCTCCTTTCTGACCTTAAATTCCTTCGAATTTTCATCATATTTCTGTTCATTTAGAAAATCTGTCACAGTCAATTCTTCCCTTGGAACCTCATTGTGTGCTTGCCTAACAAAAGAGTACCTTGGTATTTTTATATTTCTATCTATGATTAAATATTTTAACACATTTAGATTACCATGAATAATGGAGCTGGAAATGGGACCATTTCCTTCTATATAATTATATTTATTTATATCAGCACCTGACTGGACTAAAAGTTCCACTATATCAAGGCAATCACTCTTTGTTGCTTCGATTAATGGAGTCGCAATCGACTTGTATTCTGCATTCTGGAACTCTACTTCAATCTCATCATCTACTTTTCCGCCGTAATTAATAAGTGTCTTTAATATGGTAGTATCACAATAGTTTTTCTTATAAATATAATTACATGCCACAAAAACAGGTGTTATAATTTCATTCGTGGTAATAGAATTTGTTACCGATCTTTTATTCGGATCTGCACCTAATTCCAATAACCTTTTAACAGATGCTGATAAATCATTTGCAACTGCAAGCATTAACAAAGAGTGACCAAACTTTGGATCTAAAGCATCAACAGACACTTTTCCTTCTTTTACTATCTGAGTTATTTCATCAATAGACTCTCTTTTAACAGCTAAAGCTAACTCATAGCTTTCTGTTCCCTTAAATAGGTCAAAATCAAAGCCAGGTAAATATTTCGTACAGGAACACAACATTATGATTCCAATGAAGAATATTTTTTTGCAAACATCCATATTAACGTATACTCTTAATAACACTTAAAATACTATGACCATTTGTTTTTGCATCAGCTCCCTTCGGACTAATCATTTTTACATTTCCTATCGCGCTTGGTGATAACGTAACATCTTGAAAGATAGTTAATGGATCTGACTTAAGTTGATAAGCTGTAATTTGATTAGAAAAAGATTTAAAAATAGCAGAAAATCCTCCATATTTCATTTTTGTTCCCGTGCTAATACCTGCTGCATTGAACGTAATAGCCTTATCTCCAGTTACTATCGAATTAACACTAGCTTCACCTCCACCCAAGGAATGACCAACATAGGTAAGTTCTGCGTCTCCTAAATTAGCACGAATAGTCTTCGCATTATCTACTGATTTATCATATTGAGCTGAATTACCAAATAACTGTGCACCGTTAGCTGTTATATCCTGAGTATTTTTTATATCAGGAACTTCTGTCCCTGCTGTAGCGTAAACATACTCTGTTTTACCATCTGTTGTCCTTTCATATAAAGCGGACTTTATTCCTGTATTAGAATTGGTAAAGTCAGAAGATTTTAATCCAACATTTCTCTTGCTGACAGCCCAGCCCCCTTTTAATTGAATATAAAAGAACAGTTAAGCGGATGCAACAGATAGAAGGACTCTCTGACGATGACAAGTCTCACTTGATTGCCATCATTGACGCTTTTATCCGGGATGCTAACACCAGGAAAGAGTATAATCAATAAATAGGAAAAGCCAGTCTATCTACGTCCAGCTTTTCCTATTTATAATGAGTTATGCAGAATAGCTACAGGGGGTTTATATATTCAACACCTTTTAGCTCTTTAAATACATTTTCCAAGAAGGTTTCATTTTTAGAATGAATAATCCAATAAGATGAATCAATGAGCTCAATTGTATAATCACAGCCTGAATACATCTCTTTATCGGTCAGGTACTTTTTTATTTTTACACGTAGTCTGTCTCCAATAATCAAGAGATTAATCCCTTGAATGATCTGGCTCGATAACTCTATCAGTTCTTTCCACGTCATCATCGTAGCCTTTTCAGATTTATTGATTTCCTGCTCCAAATCAACGATTGACCTTTCTCCATCTAACTCTCCTACAGCTTCTAACCATAACATTCCCCATTCTATTTTTTCACCATCTTCAAGACAATTTAAGATATCCGTTAAGCTAACTGATAGTATAGAGCTGTCATCTCCATTTATTTTTATAGATCTTGTCATTTTATCACTGGCTTAAAAGGTTTATAACTAAAAGGCTCGGCTTTTTTACTTCTTTGAGGTGTACCACCGGTAGGATTAGGAAGATATTCATGTTGATGCGGATTCGGGTGAGTTTGTGGACGCCCATGATCAGTGAAATCTAAGTCTTTCACTGGCTCTCCTTTTTCATCAAATTCTCTAGCTTGTTTATAATCACCATTTCGACCAGATTTTTTACCTAATTGGGTATGAGGTCCTGCATCTGAAGCCTCAGGATCAACCGTAGGCCTTCCATTTTTATCTCTAGGTAATTCTCTGTCGGTTGGACTTTTCTCATCAGCACCTTTTTTGTCTGAAATCGGAACGTATGGTGGAGGCATAACAGGCTTAGGATTATCGGATCCTGCTCCCGTACCATTTTGCGGCAGGAGAACTAAAGCTACTGTCCCAACAACAGCTGTAGCAGCTCCAGTACCAACGACTTCTAATGTTCCAATAACTCCATTTGTTGAAACTGCTGTTTTTATAGCATTCCAAATTGCCCATCCAACAGTTGGGTCAATAGCCGCCATTCCATCTGGATCTATGTATCTAATCGGATTATTGAAAGCATAATTATAAGGAGAGTGCCGTCTCATCTCTTCCGCTTTAGGATCTACCACATTCCACCTCCCAATCACCGGATCATAGAACCTTGCCCCATAATCGTATTGCCTACCGCGTTTTTTTTGCCTTCTCCAAACTTTTCCAGCCGCACTTTTTCAGTGCTATAAAGAACGTTCCTCTACCAAAGATATAGATTTGATTTTCATCCACCAACCTTGTTTTTTGGTCGTTTTTGTTGTTTGTTTTTTGCAGAGAGCGGTACTATGAAAGGCAGTGCTTGTTCGTTAGATCATCTGTAACAGCAAAGGTAGCCTCGAAAGAAAAGCAGTAAAGGGACTTTCGCGGCATAAACGCGCTTAGCCTTTGCCCGCAAGGCCATTTATTCCACGTTCCCTTGACAGCTTTCCTTTCTTTGGCTCTGGGTGGCTTAACAGATGAACTACCTGAACCCTTGACGATTGGGAGGCCAGCAAAGTGCATCATGCAATCCCTCGCAGGGATGGAAAGTTCTTTGGTGTGCGGGGAGGATAAGATCGGATCTTTCTATCCCTGTGAGGTTGGGCGGGTCCAGTGCCCCCGTTTCCGAAGGGATTCCGTTGTTCCCCCGACCAGTCTTGCACTGCCCCAATCAGCTTCAACAATAACATGCTGCCGCAGGCTTTGCCGCTGACCGACCGGAGGAAGACGGCAGAGCGCAGGCCAGCCGGGGCGTGCGGCTATTTAACATAATAGCCCATTATAAGGGCAGCTTTGGTCGCGGGATAGCCTTCGCGGGGCTGTTTTATAATGTGTATTATGTTATATAGCTTGGGGCCGGTCTTCCCGGCAGAAGGGATCAGCCGGGCGAAAGGGCAGCAAAGCACAGAGGGAAGCTGAAAGCTGGGTGGGTTTTGATGCCCTGAAGGTGGTGAAAGGGATTACTTCAATGGATGGTGCTTGTTTAAAGCTTCTTTCAGGTCTTCAAGGTTGGTCGTCTGATAACGTTCAGTTGAACTTACATATTTATGGCCTGCCATATATTGAACCGTTCTTAAGTCCTTTTCCTTTAGCCATTCAGTGATGACACTCTGACGGATCTGCGCCGCATTCTTATATTTAGGGTTTAGCTTTCTTAAAGCATAATTGAAGTGTAACAGACTGTTCTTTAAGTTTTCAGAGCCGTTCATACTGATAAACAGCTGACTGATCTGCGCTGCAGGCTTCATCATTTCAGGCTTTCTTCCCGGCCTGTTATCTGTGCTGCCAGCCAGGATTTTAACCCGGGTAACAGTGAGGTATTCATGTAGCTCCATGATCTGGAAAGCTTCCAGTTTAAGCGTACGGCTATTGCTGCCACCCATTGCCGCAATCCGGATCTTCCCTTCTTTAAGCTGGATATGATCTGCTTTTAAGTGGTGCATTTCTTCATTGGTGATGCCCTGGTAGATCAGCAGCGACAACATCACTTTATTCCGCTGGCTACGGTCATCTTTCACCACATAACCTTCATACAATCCATCCAGCTCTGCTTTTTCCAGCAGGCCATGCGGGATACCCCGAACAGCACCTTTCAGCCGGATACCTGCGGCAGGGTTATGGACACCACTGCTTTGCTGAAGCCAGCTGAAGTAATAACGTATCGACAACAATACCCGGTTTACATAACCTGTACTGCAGCCTTCCTTTTGCAGATGATCGGCATAATCCAGCACATCACTGTAACTTATGGCGGTAATGGCCAGGCTTTCTGAGCTCATCCAGCCCTTAAACCCCTCCACATACCTGCGGTGCTGCTGCACCGTATTTGGCTTTAAGCCTTCTTTTTCCAGGTAAAGCTCAAAGCTGTTCATGTACAAGATGGGTATAGATTTGTGTACTTTCCAGGCTGCTGTGACCAAGGAACCGCTGGATCTGTTCCAGTTTCATTCCTGACTGCAATAAATGGGTAGCAATACTATGGCGAAGAGTATGTGCCCCAATCTGCTTTCTGATCCTGGCTTTACCTTTTAACTTCCGGATCCGTTCAAAGACAGTAACCAGCCTGCTGCCCTGAATACTCAGCAGCAGGGCATCTTCCGGTTTTCCGCTGAGCAGGTAAGGCCGGGAGTAGATCAGGTAGTTTTCCAGATCTGTTTTATTACTGCCGGTAAGGGGAACCAGGCGCTGCTTATAGCCTTTACCTTTCCTCACATACACCAATTCCTTTTCCAGTTGGATATCGTTTACATTCAGGCTCAGCCCTTCGTTTTTTCTAAGTCCACATCCGTAATACAGCGCCAGCATAGCCTTATCCCGCAATCCCAGTTTATCTTCTCCGGTTGCCTCATACAGCCTTGCAATCTCATCAGGACTCAGGATACATTTGATATTGCTGCTTTTACCTTTGATCTGTACTTTCACCTCAAAGCTTTCCTGATTGCTTTCTGACAGGTAACGGCTGAACTTACGGATCACCTGCAGGTGTTTACGCAGGTAGTTTTTACTCAGATTTCCTTCCTTCTTTTGGTTTGGACGTTCGGACAGCTCCTGCAGGTAGTCTTTCAGGTCGCTTTCCTGCACTGCAGATATGCTGTTACAGCCTTTTGTTTCAAGAAAGACCAGGAAGCTGGTTAGCATTTTGGGCATGTCCCTTGGACTGCTTGCCTCAAAGTTCAGTACCCGGAGCCAGCGGTCAAACCCGGCCTGCAGCCTTATATAAAGCGGGTTTTTCAGTTTTATATTTTGCCTGCCTTGCATTTTTTACTTTCCTTGGGTTACAGCATCTTTCTTATTGATCTTCTGATTGTTATGTAACCCATAAGGGCCCTGGGATACTCCCGGGTTACGGGTTACTGAGCGGATATCCTGAAGGATGTTTGCAATCAGGGTTTTGGCATCTGTACTAAGCACTTCCAGGTCATTCCAGCTCTGTACTTTATATTCAAAGCCTTTATAACGGTTGCCACGAACGATCTTGATATAGCCCATTCGTTCCAGCTCATACAGGTAACGGCTGATACTGCTCGGGCTGATCCGCAGGGCAGAGCGGATCTCTTTACTGTAAAAGCTCTCGGTATCCTGATCCTTTAACCAGGCTTTCAGTTTTTCAAAGAAGCCACGGCAGGCATCGTTCAGCTCATCACTCTTTTTTAAGATCGTTGCTTCCAGCAGCGTAAAGGCGGCTTCAATATCTTCTATCGTACTTTCAATATACTGTTCTCCGGTATCTGTATCGGTTTTCAGTTCCCGCTGGTACTGATGATAATAGGTAATGGTTTCGGTAAACAGCAATAGTAAGAGCATTGTCCTTCTGGGCTTAAAGACTGCTTCAGGTAATTGCAGATAGACTGCATGTGGATTTTTAACGGTAACAGGATTTAGGATGCGCTGCACATTTTTAAGCTGTGTCCGGATCCGCTGTTCTGCACCCTGGTCAACCTGCCCTGCACTGAGTCTTCGCTGATAGTCCATGATCTTTTTATCCTGCTCCATACTGTTATCCATATACAGCAGGATACAGCGGTTGGCATTATCCTCATATAAAGCTTCTCTGGTGGTGCAGCCACTTACACAAACAGGCCCTTCTACATTCAGGGTTACTGTTTTCAGGTTTCCCTTGTTGTCTTTCAGGGTAACGGTCTTGGAGATCTTACGTTTACTTTGCAGCTCCCTT
This sequence comes from Pedobacter sp. FW305-3-2-15-E-R2A2, assembly GCF_038446955.1. Taxonomy (NCBI): domain Bacteria; kingdom Pseudomonadati; phylum Bacteroidota; class Sphingobacteriia; order Sphingobacteriales; family Sphingobacteriaceae; genus Pedobacter; species Pedobacter sp. FW305-3-2-15-E-R2A2. Next base: position 7,535,870 of record NZ_CP151803.1, on the reverse strand, counting down.
AATGGGTACAGCACACTTTCTGCTCCGTCCAGATCTTCAATCAATAGCAGTTTATGTTTCAGTTCTTCCCTGCCAAAGTAATAAAAGGCATTACTGGAAAGGGTAGTGATTTCCAGTTTATCTTCTTCAGGCATCAGCTCAGACACTTTTTCCTGAAGCCAGGTCTTTCCGGTGCCGCTGGCACCAAGACACATCAGGTGCAGTGGCGTATGCCGTTTTCTCGATGTATAAGTCAGGTAAGCAATCATACTGTTGGTTTCTTCACCAATTAGTCCGCTGGCTGCTATCGCAGCCCCGGTACGTTGCAATAAGCCCGGAGATTTCAGAAAAGCTACTGCAGCTTTTCTTTCCTGATCACTCAGCTGCTTTTTCTCTATGGTTTTGGGCTTCATCGCTTCCAGGCGTTCGGACCGGTAGTTTTCCAGTGCTCCGCACAAAAGGTTGATCACAGTGCTGATCTCCGAAGTACTGATGTCAAGTACCTCTGCGGATTTCTCTATCATCTGCTCCGTCTGGATGCTGTTGTACAGGTCCAGATGATGACGGAATGCAATACCGGAAGGTTGAGCTTTGAGGCTGATCTTCAATGTCACTTTTAACCGTTCCAGTCCGGTGAGCCGGATGCCGCCGGGAATGGTGATGTGCAGTTTCCCCGAGATGTAGATTAACAGCTCGGGGTTATCACTGTGCAATTTGGAACTGTTCATTACCCCAGGGCTTTAATGACCAGCATTCCGTTATGGACCTGGATGTCCACCATATCCCCGGGATGAAAGCCCTGGGATTCCAGCCAGACACCGGAGATTCTCAATTCAGGTACTATTTTAGTACGGCCTAGGCTCAATGCCCTGTATTTGGGCTGCAACTTCACGGATTTACTGATTTGTCTGTTCATAAAAAAGTTTAAGTTTTCTGCATGTGTAACTTGTTCCTCAAAACCATAAACTATTTCTCTTTCAAACAAATAATACCTTACTTTTTTATGCACCTAAGTTCTCTTATATTTACACTTCCACTGTAACAGAGGCTATATATGAGTAATACATTGAACATCGGAAGCAAAATAAGCACGCTTAGAAAGGAAAAAGGATGGTCACAGGGTGACCTGGCTAAAAAGATTAACGCCTCCCGGGAGATCATAGGGAAGTACGAACGCAATGAAAACTTGCCATCCATTGAAATGGTTGCCAAAATGGCTAAGGCCTTTGGTGTTACAACGGATTTTCTGATCGGAGAAGGAGAAAATGCCTCCTATGACAAAGAAATCGTAGATCGCATTAACGACATCCAGAAAATGGATGCCGAGACCAAAAGCATCCTGTTCAATGTCATTGATACATACATCCAGAACTTTAAGACCAAACAGGCCTTTCAGTAAAACAGCATAGCCCGGTTACCCAGGCTATGGAAGCGCTCTAATGTAAACGCACTAAAACATGCTTTCTTGAGATTTAAAAGATCTATTATATCCAGATGGTGGCTTTAGAGAAGTTCTTTAACTACTCCTTCTCCAAAAGGTTCCCGACCTTCACCAAAAGTAAATCTCGAGCCCAAACCAAAATTTTCTCCTAAGAACTCTCTATGCAAAAAGGCTATCTCGACAATATCTTCATCTCCAGGAGGAAAGTCACTCCGACCCTTCAAAGTAATTTGCCCGGACGTCTTCACCTCTCCAACGAAAGTAAATAGAGGCCTATAACCCGTCATAAATGGCGTTTTACGACCATTTATATACAATTTAATTCTTGCTTTTACTCTTATCATAATTGGCTAAGGAATTGGACTATAATTTAATGGAACGCCTTTTAGTCTACTCAAGTTCTTCGCAGCAATATCAATTGCATTCATCCCATCTGCCACAAACTTATGAGCTCCGTTTAAAACACTGTTAGGAATCCGTACTTTCATTATGGTGTTGGGAATGCCATCTAAGCCATAGTTATATTTACCAAATTGCGCCGCCTCTCTTAATGTTGGAGCAAATAATTTTGATTCATATCCACCCTTCATAACTCTAAATCCAAATTGCGCAATATCGTCTGCCTCCGCAGAAGAGACTGCCCTAAAAATTGTACTGTATCCACCGCCAGAAGACAGACCCTCCGCAAAGGCAGCCCTTCTTCCAATTCCATTTATCAAGAAGTTTCCGGCGCTTTCAGTTGCACCTACTGCACCAGAGGCTGCAATGGCGCTCACTGTCGCAATTCCTTCTGCCATATTCAGTGTAGGCATATTCGCCTTAACCGCCTCACCAATTGATGGTCCCGCAGGTCCGGCATCTAACTGAGGAAGATTATAGCTCCAGGTCTTATCTGAGTTTAGATTGATTTTATATCCTGATGCAGTGGTGGCAGTTCCATCTTTACCCGCATACAGCGCACCTTCTCCATAAAGAGCCGTTGCACTCTTCTGATCTGTTACATTATCATCCCACTTCGCATATGATTTACCATCCACTTCATATTTAACCCAATCATCACCTTTCATCCCATCAGGATCTACGAAACGTAATGGATTATTATATACGAAAGTATATGGCGAATACCTCCTCATTTGCTCCGCAAGCGGATCTACAACATTCCACCTCCCAATTACCGGATCATAGAACCTGGCTCCATAATCGTACTGCTCTCCTAACTCATCCTGAACCTCCTTTCCGTTATAAAGATATTTATTCGGCCCCGCACTCACAACTTTACGCTTTCCAAATGCATAATAATTATCTGACTGTAAACCCCGAAGTAACTTTGAATCTGGATGTTGGTTAAAAGTAAACCTCACATTCCCTAAATGGTCGGTCAGGTTGTACTCATAACTATAAGTCCCTGAATTGTTTCTGGCCAATCCTTCTTCGGTATGGATCACCTCTATTACCCCATTCTGGTATTCTATTCCTGAAACATAATCTCTCGCCACCCCAAGACTCAGTTTCTTTAATTTATTTCCTGTTGCATCATAAGTATAAGCCAGGTCTACTCCTGTCTTTTTTGCAGTAGCCGGAAGGTTCAGTACATTGTAAGTTAGAACCACGCCCGTCCGTCCATCAGTGGTCACATTCCCATTCGCATCATAAACATAAGTTCCGGTAACCAGCGGAGCTCCACTAATATTCGTCAAACGGTTACCTGCATAGTTGTAAGTTCCAAGACCCGCCCCATCCCGGTTCATCGTCTTGATGTTCCCCATCACATCATAACTCAGCACCTCATTCATCACAATTCCCGTACTAATGCTGCTGGTTAGCCGGTTTAATTTATCATAACCATAGGTAAATTTATTTGTTAAACTGGTTCCTGCTCCCCATTCCTGATTGGCAATGTTTCCATTGTATTGTGGTGTAGCCCCATCATTGTACTTCATAATCAGGCTGAACTGACCGGAAGTACTGCTCCTCAGCCAACCACGTTCATTATATCCGTATTGGGTGTTTTGCAGATAACTTATCCCATTGTCGATACTGTGCAATTCTTTTTTCAGCAGCTGTCCGATTTCATTATAACTCAGCTTACTCAATACCACCTCCGGACCGGTATTGATCTGCTCAAGGGTAGCCAGTTTTCTTCCCATATGATCATATTCATATTTGTTGGCAATTGTAGTCACTGTGCTGCCTGTAGTATGTTTTCTGCTGCTGGCCTTTAATTCACCTGCAAAATTCCAGGTATTAAACACTTCATCAGTTCCGATTAAATGATGCTGGCTTTTAGTCCTGAGTACCCTACCCTCTGCATCATAATAACTTGTGCTCAACCGCATGGTGCTTAATTGTGTTGCCCCAGCCCCCAGCAGATTGACTTTGCTTCCCGTAGCTAAACTTTTAACCGAATTACTTTCTCCGGTTGATGGGCCTGAAAAACTATTCCCATAGAAATCATAACTATCAAAATAATTGATCGTATAATAGTATTCTACCAGGTTATGCTTCGGAAGGGTCCGGTTGGTATACCCTGTACCCGTTAAGCTGATATTGGTATCGTCACGAACTTCCCATAACGTACAAAGGGCACATGAAGTATCCTGCCCATCAACATCAGTCTGCCAGACTGCCCTCGACAAAACACTATTGATAATCCCCGTTATTATTGATCTGCCAAACGCATCGTATTTACTGAATAACCATTTGCCAGCTGCTTTTTGCAGGGCATCCTGACTCATTACAGCCTGATCCAGTTTATTGTAAACCATATATTCCCAACCCTTACCCGGAAGTTTCTTTTCAATCATCCGTTTTCTTCCATCATACCGGTATTGATAGCAGAAATCATTCAGAATAGCCTGAGATGGAACTGTAACTCCGTCTGGCGCAGCACCGGGAGGCAGTACAAAGCTCAGGTTGCCGAGATCATCGTACACATAATAAGTAGAAAGGGTTTCTATAGTACCCAGTCCATTTTTATTAAAGGTACGCTTTAGTACCACCCTGTCTTCTTTATCCTTATATTCTTCCGTGGTTCCTGCTTTTCCATCGGCGGTTACCCAGTTCTCATCCTTACCAATGGTTAAATACAACTGGTTAGTCCCGTAATAACCGGTTCCTGAAAGCGTACGTTCATGGGTCTGCCCAGCTGTTATTACGGCATTGGCAGCGTATAGCCTTACTGCAAAACCGGTAGTCGCATAATTTACATCAACATTGTTTGTTCCGTAATCCAGTTTTTGAGTATGTCCCGAACCTAGCTGCCAGGCCGCACCAGGCGCCCCCTGTTCCAACACCCGGTTTAAAGGGGAAGCCTCGAACCTCGTTTCTGAAAAAGCAGCTGAGGGTATCGGAACAACTCCCGGAGCAAGCTGCAAAGTTGGATTGGTATAAAACGTCCCCTGATCAACAATTGCTGTAGCTTTAAAGCTGCCATTACTGGCAGCAACTGTAGAAACATAGGGCAGGTATTTTTTAGCTTCCCGCCCAAAAGCATCATAAGCAACTGGCTGGACGATATCTCTGAAAGCCGGGCTTCCCTGTACGCTGATCGTTTGTTGCGGACGGCCAAGCCCGTCAAAGTACTGTATACTTTGGTTTTCGTCACAAACCTTCCGCTGAACTTTAAGATCAGCATCCGTCTTGACATCAGGAACTTTAAAGGTCCGCGTTAAAATATAATTCTGATTAGTACTGGGAACGGAAAGCAAGTCTACACATTCCCGGAAATTTGTACCAATATAAATCCGAACCGTGTCGCCCAAAGGAATATGAAAACCCGGTTTAAGTGTAATACTTTTTGTCGCTCTGATTTCAGACTGTTTGGTATAGCTGCTTAATTCAATATCAGGTTGTTGGGCATAAACCATACCAGATGCAAGCCATAACAGTAGCGTGGAGAGCAATAATTTCTTTTTCATTTTATAGTTTAGTCTTTGAAGTTCATTTCTATAATCCAGCTTGTTTTTTAACTGGTTGTATCAGCTGTTCAAGCCTATGGATCCGGCTTTCCTGATCTGCAATTTTAGATTGCTCCTTCTTCAATTCTGATATTTCTTTATCTTTTTCAATCAGGTATAAGGTCAGTTCCTCAATCTTCTTCAGCAGTAGCTTGTTCATTTCCCCTAAGGCTATTCCATCTTTTTTCACTTCAGCAGCAGAAGGAATTTCAGGTAAGTGCTTATGGAATTTAATATAGTTTTCCAACTCCAGAAGAGATAAAATTTGATGATTAGCATCAAAAACATAATCAGGCCAGTTTGCCGTTTCGACCTTAACCTCTTCCGCACGGATCCTACCTCGAACAGATAGTTTCTCTTTAGGGGTAACAGTACCTATTCCAATATTCCCGGCCTTATCTACTGTTAATGCAGTAATATTTGTCCCTTCAAGATCAATTACATTCAATCTGATCTCCTGATCCAATAATCTCATGTAAGACCCTCCTCTTACCGTACTTATTCTTACTACTCCGTTGGCAGAGTTGCTATTATATACATTGTTTCCAATTCCTGTACCGGTATAAGTCCATCCAGGTTCACTTGCCCACAAAGTAAGATGGGCCTGTTGTAATGGGTCAGCAGTATAATAATGGAGATTCAGGTTAGTGTTTGTATGACCACCGATCATTTGTAACTGATACTGCGGGTTTGTTGTACCAATACCAACCTTTCCAGTTACAGGAAAAGTATTTGTCTGCCCAAAGGATCGGACAAAAAACAGTGTCATAGCACTTAACATGTAAATTTTAGTCATGTTTTTTTAAATGATGATTATCATGAAGATCAGTTTTTGGCTTTTTTAGGATTAACAGAATCCAGTTTCTCCATCAATAACTTGATTTGAAGTTCCTGAGCTTCCAGCCTTTGGGTATTCTTCAGATTTATTTTGTTTTCCTGAATTACATAAAGTGTCAGCTCTTCTATCTTCTTTAATAATCGTGCATTCATTTCTCCCAGGTCAACTCCATTTTTTTCTACTTCTACGGCCGATTGAATCTCTGGTAAATGTCCCTTTTCCTTAATATGCTTCTCTATATCAGCAAGTGCAGGCAGTTTATAGGCATCAGTAAACACATAATCCGGCCAATTCGCAGTCTCTACCTTTATTTCTTTTGCCCTTATATTGCCATTAACCGAAAGCTTTGAATCCGGATTAGCTATCCCTATACCAACATTTCCGTTTTCAATCGCTTTTATGGCAATTTGAGCTCCATCAGTTTTATAAGGGTTTCCCACATATAAACTCCAATCATTGGTCATAGGAAGCAGCTTATTTACAGTCAGGTCATTCCCTGTTACATTTAAAGCCGTCCAGGCGGAATTGGCATTAATAGACCTTACTTTTACGTTTATTGTAAGAGGAGCTGCAGGATCTCCAAAAGTATTAATTGCCCTGATCCTCATTCTGGGACTACCGTATTGCGTATTAAAATCAATGGTAAAATTATGCCCATCAGATCCACTATTCGCATAACCATTACTATTCACTCTACCAACTTCTCTCCAAAGATTGGAGTTATTATGGGAAACACTGGCAAGGTAAGTTGCAGCAGCAGCCATACTATTCCTGACATAAGAAATCGATATTTCATAATTTCCTGAGGCTCCTGCACTAATAGGTGATGTTTTCAAGAATTCAATATAATCTCCTTTAACAAAACCAGCGGGGAAAGTTACCTGCCCCTCGTAATCCTCTATAGAGAAATAATTTATTTTATTTTCAACAGTGCTACACGAATACTTATTAAAGGTCCGGCCCGCCATTGCTTGCATTACAGTTAAACTTAATAACGAACTAATACAAATTATCGAGCGTATTTTCTTTTTCATTCTGCAACAAAGATAACATCACACTTATTTAACTTGTATTATTTTAAAAAATACTTTCCTAAAATTTTTATTTCCTATTAACCAAAAGTAAAGCTACTCAGCTCAGGGTATTTCAAAGTGCCTCCAGTTAACCTGGCGGAGCCACAGCCCAGTTAAAGCAATTCCACCGGCGTGGAAATTATTGGTTTTTGCCATCAAAGTAGTGCCAGTATCGCTCAGGTAAATAGCAACAATCAGATCTAACTCTAAATGCATAATTAAATATTTATCCCGAAAGACATAACGATAGCTGATACCCCCATTACCACACATAAAATGATAAAAGCCCAGGTCGCAACATACTCCCTTGCCACAAAAGATTTCACAGCTGTTCTGTTAGAAAGCCTCAGTCCTTCAATTGCTCTGTACAAAAAATAAGCGATCAGGAAGAGGCCCAACCCACCAAGAAAGTATTTCCAATCCATTTGTTCTTTTTATCTTTAAGTTTATCAATTAAACTACAATATCAGACAAACAAACCTTTTTCGCAAATAAGAGGACGTACGCTAACCTGATCAGCACAAACCTGTTTCTCATCAACAAATGCAATGCCCGTATAAAATGTCTTTTTCATCAAGATAAGAACAACTATTTTTCCAGGCGTTTTTCCAGATCCGGAATGCTTACCGAGATCATTTTTCCAATGGGCTTTCCATTTCTGTAAGTTAAAACCCGGAACAAATCTGCTCCCAAAGGAATGCTTAATGGTGCTTTATATGCGGCTGAAAATTTATCCGGGTAGGTGCCGTCGAAAGTATAATACACCTCCAGGTTTTTCAACTCCGTATCCAATGCAATTTGAAAAGTTTTATTGACGCTGTCTTTAACAGGCCTGATCACAGGATCGTATATACTCCTTGCATAGTTCGTGTTTGAAAAGTCATAACGTGCCATATGACCTTCCATTCTCGGAATAAAATTCTCCCAGTTTTTTAGTTCTTTTGGCGACCATAATGCTTCTGCTAAAGCAAATGCCCGGGGCCAGGTCATATACTCTGCATGGCGATAACTGGGAACAGACTCTGTCCAAAGACTACCTTGCCCTCCCAGAATCAATGCAGGGTTCAGCACTTCTTTTGGAACAGGATCAAAATTATAGCAATTGCGCAGTGTAAGCATCGAGTAAGTAGGTGGTTCAACAGCGGGGTCTCCCTGGTAAAGATCCAGGTAACAATTATCGGTGGGAGTCATGACCACATGGTGATTCATCTTAGCTGCATCAATCCCTCCCTTCATTCCCCTCCAGGACATTACAGTTGCTTCAGGAGCCAGACCGCCTTCCAGAATCTCATCCCAACCCATTAGTTTTTTACCTCTGGCCTGAACCATCTTTTCCATGCGCTTGATGAAATAACTCTGCAGTTCCTCCACCGATTTAAGCTTTTCGACTTCCATTCTCTTTTTACACTTCACACAGTCTTTCCAAGCCCCTTTATCACATTCATCTCCTCCAATATGGATATACCGGCCCGGAAAGAGTGCAGCGACCTCTCCGATTACTTTATCCATAAATTCAAAGCTCTGCTCATTTCCCGGGCATAGCGCATTCTCTTTCTTCTCAGGAAAGTTATTGCCAACATTTACGCTAAACGGGCCTCCGCTACATGACAATTCAGGATAAGCTGCCAGGGCAGCGAGGCTATGTCCGGGTACATCAATTTCAGGTAATATCGTCACAAACCGCTTACTCGCATAAGCGACAATTTCTTTAACCTCTTCCTGAGTATAATACCCTCCATAGCTGGCAATTTCACCAGCTGCCTGAGGTTTCCGGCTCCACCATAGCCCCATTCGCGGCGCTCTCCATGCCCCCACACTAGTGAGTTTAGGCAGGCTCTTGATTTCTATACGCCATCCCTGATCGTCGGTCAGGTGCCAGTGAAAAACATTCATTTTATACTTTGCGAGCTGATTGATGTACTTTTTAACCAGCTCCTTTGGAAAGAAATGGCGACTTACATCCAGCATCAACCCTCTCCAGGCAAATCTTGGATAATCGGTAATTTTCACACAAGGTATCGTCCAGTTTTGATCATTAACTTTTGCCGAACTTTCAATTGTTCTGGGCAGCAACTGCATCAGGGTCTGTATGCCATAAAAAAGCCCAGCTGGTTTATTTGCCTGAATGTTAACTCCCGAAGGTTTCACATCCAGCACATATCCTTCTTCGCCGATCAGTTTATTATAAGTGCTGTTGATATTAAAATGAATGCCATCTTTTCCCTGGCCAGAGCGGAGCAGGGAATACCCTGTCGGCATTTTTACCATGGCAGCAAATAATTCCGTGATATCCTTATAGGCATCCGCTGAAATCAACCTGGTACTACTTTTCAATTTGAAAACACCTGCCCGGTTCTCTACTTTGACAGGTAAAGGAATCAAGTCCGGATTTGTTGGCTTAGCTTCGTTTGTGGAAGCCAAACCAACAACTGGTATCGCTAATGTCAATACAGTAGCCAGGAAAATCAGGCTTGCCAATAGTATATTCTTTCTCATATCTACGCGTTATTGTTTATTCAACTCCTGCCATTCCAGTGGTATCATTTTCCAGCGCCTGTTTTCAGGGCCATCAATTTCAGGACCATACCATACAGACTCCTGCAAAAATTCAGTTCTGGTTTTGCTTCTAAAATTAATCATCAAATCATTTTAAGCGCTTCTTTTTTTACCTAACTATTAAGCGATTTTGGCGTACAGTCTGTTTTTTGAAAAAACCCGGTGATTCTTTATGATGAGCCCCGCTCGGGCCATAAAAAAGCCCGATACTTTTTAGGTATCGGGCTTTTCTTTTTTTAAGAATGAGCTTAAGCTGCCTTCTTCTTTTGTTTGCTTTCTGAATAAAATGCGAATCCTAAACCTGCAAGTAACAGGATAGAACCTGCTAAGGATATTTTTTCACCCATATAGTAGGAAACCGGCTCAAACTTGAACTCTACTTTATGATTTCCAGCTTTCAGCTGAGCTGCACGTAACACGTAATCAGCTCTGAAATAAGGCTTCAATTCGCCGTCCACATACATGTTCCAACCTTTGTCGTAATAGATCTCAGAGAACACCGCAATGATATCTCTGGGCGCGCTGTAAGAATACACCAAATGATCCGGGTGGTAACTATCCAGTTTAATGAATGCAGTTGGATCTGCACCAACACTTCTGGTATCAATTAAAGATTTATACCTAATGTCTACAATCGCTTCCTTTTTAGGGTCAAAGCTACTGATCGCTTTCATTTCTTCATCCGCATCCTTTGCGAACTGAATATTCTGAACGATCCAGGCATGTCCTGCTGCAGTCGGGTTGCGTTGCATTTTATAAGATCCGTTTTTAGGATCCTGTGTGATCAGATATTTCGTATTCAACATATCCAACACATCCTGATTAATGCTTTTTGAGAATTGGTTATCAATTAGTTCCTGATAACGTTTCAGCTTAGCAGCATGGTAACCACCCACTGTTTTGTGGAATTGAGAAGCACTTGCATCCTGGAAAGTAGAGATACTTAAATCCAACACCCTATAATCCGGATCTTTATCCGCCATAATAAAGGTATCCACATCACGTGGCTGAAAATGATTATTAACATCACTTTTGCTGGCAAAATTGCTGTTATTTAAATAACGGCGATCCACCTGCCACATGTCGACCATGATGGCAACTCCAAGTAAAATCACTGCCGTTTGTACGTTCAGTTTCTTATTTAAGAAAGCCCAAACCAGGCCATAACCAATCACGATAAACAATAAAGAGCGTAAAGCATCCGCACGGGCGATGTCTGCGCGGTCAGAAACCAATGCACTGGCAATATTCTGTGCGATTCCGCTATTGTTTTCCAGCATCTGTGTCAATGCCTGAATCATTTGTGGGTGATTCTCTGCGGTGAAGCTAAAGAATGCCGTAGGCATAATCGCTACTAATAAACTGAAACCACCAGTGATTCCGGCAGCAATAGTTAACTTTTTAACGAGTGTTTTTTGATCATAAGTACCTTCCTGTGCTTCTTTTATCGCAAGGACAGCCAGAACCGGCACCATTAATCCAACCAATGCCAGAATTGATTCTACCGCTCTGAACTTGTTGTACATTGGGAAATACTCGAAGAAAAGATCTGAAATCATCGGGAAGTTCCTTCCGAAAGACAACAACATAAACAAGATCGTTGTACTTAAGATCCACCATTTGATTCTGCTTCTAACGATCAACAGACCGAATACGAACAAGAAACAGATGATTGCACCAAAATAATAAGGGCCTGAAGTACCTGGTTTCTCACCCCAATATTGTTGCAAACCAACCTGACCTGCCAGTTGTTGAATGGCCTGGGTTGGATCTCCACCTGTAATTCCCTGTAACGCTTTATACGTATGGCTCTCTGGTTTCACCAATTCGTCTATGCTTGTTGGTCCACCATAAAGGTTTGGAATAAGGAAGGTAAAACTCTCTCCTACACCCTGACTCCAGCCATAAGCATACTCTTTTGACAAACCGTTTTTCTCTTCTGCCTTATCTGTTGTTAAATTAGATTTACCTCGGTTAGACTCCTTACCATACTCGTAAGTTGTCCATAATTTTCCGGCATTGACCATAAAAGCCAAAACCATGGCAACGGCAAGGAAGCTCAGCGCTTTTCCAAAAGCTGCTGTTTTTTTCTCTTTAACCGCATGGTATACTTCAATACCGATAAAGATCAACAGTGCAATCATCAGATAATAGGTCATCTGAATGTGATTCGCCCTGATTTCTAAAGCCAGGAATAAAGCCGTTAAGCTTCCTCCCAACCAGTATTTACCCCTGAGGGTTAGGATGACCCCCGCGATGATTGGCGCACAGAAAGCAATGGCTAATGCCTTATTGCTATGCCCTGCGGCGATAATGATAAAATTATAGGAAGTAAAAGCGAAAGCTATTGCTCCTGCTGCAGCGAGCCAGGGGTTTACCCTTAGTACGCAAAAGAGCAGATACGCACCTACCAGGTACAATAAAACTGCATCTACAGGATCAGGAAAGATCGCTTTTATGAAAGAGATCACATAAGTTGCTCCATTGAGCGGGTGTTGTACCCAAATCTGATAAGCGGGCATACCTCCAAACATCTGGTTCGTCCAAAGTGGCCCTTTGCCATCTTTAGCCTTATAATCCATGATTTCTTTGGCAGTGGCCTTTGCCTGTATAACGTCACTTTGCGCAGGAGCTTTTCCTTGCAATACGGGACTGAAATAGACAAAACAGATGATAACAAAAAATCCAATGATGGCCAGGTGTATGCCATTCGCTTTTAACCAATTATTCATTAAGGTTTGTTTAAGATTAAACTAACCCCAAAAATATAAAATTGATACAGATTAGGAAGTAAATTTATCGATAAGAATAAAATACCTTTATTTTACCTCTTCATAGTCTACGAAATCGCCTAGTTTATCTGTTCTCCCGCCTTTAGGCTGGGGAGGCATATAATCAATAGAAATAGCTCCTTCAGGTCTGCTGTTGCGTTGTCTCGACTGGTTTTCAGCTTGTTGCTGAACCTTGCTAAACATATTTTTTAGTACCATTGGAAATATCAGACGGAAAATCAACCGAAGGATATAGAGTACTAAAAAAGCGATAAAAAGAAATTTTAAAAATGCCATTTTGTTAATTTAATGTTTACAAATATAGACGGAATTAGATTTTCATTATTACAAACCCCTTCTGATTATTGCATTTTGATTACATACCTGGTATTAATCTTCTACAATTTCAGCCACACGCCCTACCTGACCATCTTCCAGGCGAACTTTAATTCCTCTGGAATGAAAAGCAGAAGAAGTGAGCAAATTGGCAACGATGCCTCTTGTTAACTTTCCGCTTCTCTGGTCTTTTTTCAGGATGATGTCTACTTCTAATCCCGGGTAAATGTCTTTTCTATTCTTTCCGTCCATCTTATTTACTAAATCTTTCTTCAAATACTTTTTCCATGGCAAACATTTCATCACGTAATCTTGCCGCCATTAGGAAATCCATTTCTTTTGCCGCCTTTGCCATGTCCTTACGTGTTTTATCAATTGACTTCTGCATTTCGGGCTTCGTCATGAACTGCACAATAGGATCTGCAGCCATACTTACTTCATCCACCTCTACATAAGCCTTGGCTCTTGCCGCATTACCAGAGAAATCCAATACTGAAGTCTGTTCCAATATCGCTTCCCTGCTCTTGCCCACTGTTTTAGGTGTGATGCCATGCTCTAAATTGTATTCAATTTGTCGGGCGCGGCGTCTGTTGGTTTCAGAAATTGTTCTCTCCATCGAGTCCGTGATGTTGTCAGCATACATGATTACTCTTCCCCTGTCGTTCCTGGCAGCCCTTCCGATCGTCTGAATCAGCGCCCGGTCTGAACGAAGGAATCCTTCTTTATCTGCATCCAAAATTGCTACCAGTGAAACTTCCGGTAAATCCAGTCCTTCCCTTAGTAAGTTGATCCCGATCAACACATCAAATTCACCCAGGCGAAGTCCACGGAGGATTTCCACCCTTTCCAGCGTTTTCACCTCAGAGTGAATGTAGCGACATTTTATGTTTAGGCGGTCCATATATTTTGCGAGTTCCTCTGCCATTCTTTTGGTCAGTGTAGTCACCAGGATCCTATCGCCCATTTTGATTGTTTTATCAATCTGATCCAGCAAATCATCCACCTGGTTTACGGCAGGTCTGATTTCAATCAGCGGATCCAGTAAACCTGTAGGCCGGATGACCTGTTCAATGACCACACCTTCGGTTTTCTGCAATTCATAATCCGCCGGAGTTGCACTTACATAAATGGTTTGTGGCGCAAGGCTTTCGAATTCATCGAAATTTAAAGGTCGGTTGTCCAATGCGGAAGGCAGTCGGAAACCATATTCTACCAAGGACATTTTACGTGACCTGTCTCCACCATACATGGCGCGGATTTGAGGTACCGTTACGTGGCTTTCATCGATCACCATCAGGTAATCGTCTGGAAAATAATCCAGCAAACAGAAGGGGCGCATTCCAGGAGAACGGCCATCAAAGAAGCGGGAATAATTTTCAATTCCTGAGCAATAGCCCAGTTCTTTCATCATTTCAATATCAAAGTTCACCCTTTCTTCCAATCTTTTGGCTTCCAGAACCTGTCGATCGCCAATCAATTGATTTTTGCGGATCTCCAGTTCTTCCTGAATCCCCCAGATGGAAGAGGTAAAACGGTCTTTTGGTGTCACGAACAAGTTTGCCGGATAAATGGCCATATCTTCCAGTTTCTCCAGGGTTTTCCCGGTTACCGGATCGATTACACTTAACTCTTCAATATCATCCCCAAAGAAAGAAATGCGGTAGGCATTGTCCAGGTAAGCTGGAAAAATATCTACGGTATCTCCTTTAACCCGGAATGTTCCCCGCTTAAATTCATTGATGGTACGGGCATATAAAATCTCTACCAGACTGTGTAAAAAGCTATTTCTGGAGATTCTGGTACCTACCGCAAAACGGAAAACTGATCTGGAGAAATCTTCCGGATTTCCCATACCATAGATGCAGGAAATGGAAGAAACGACAATGACATCTCTACGGCCGGACATTAATGCCGAAGTAGTGCGTAGTCTTAGCTTCTCGATTTCTTCGTTGATGCTCAGGTCTTTTTCTATATAGGTATTCGTACTGGGCATAAATGCCTCAGGCTGATAATAATCGTAATAGGAAACGAAATAGTTGACCGCATTTTCCGGAAAAAACTGTTTAAACTCCCCGTAAAGCTGTGCCGCCAATGTTTTATTATGACTCAGAATTAAGGTTGGTTTTTGAGTTTGTTGAATAACGTTGGCTATGGTAAAAGTTTTACCAGAGCCTGTTACGCCTAGCAATGTCTGATAATTTTCTTCGTTATTTACCCCTTCTACCAGTTGTTTGATGGCACTGGGCTGGTCTCCTGTTGGCTTATAGTCTGATACAAGTTGAAATTTCATCTGTAGATTTTCTATTTATCGCTCACGCTCGGTTCGTAAGAATCAAAGATAAGGAATTATTTATGTGGATTAACCTTTCCATCTATAGCTTATGCTTCAGGAGGCAGCATCATGCACTAACCATCGTTATTACTATGCTTCCAATTACTTCTATTTTGCTTCTTTATTGAGGGTAGGTTGCTAGGGCCCAAGAGGGCCTGTAGCCTCATCAACCCTTGTTCTTCTCACATGAAAATTATTTGTAAAATAAAAGCAATTGGTAACTTGATGTACGCTTATTATTCACTTTAATAAAACTTATTGCTTATATTGGTATTGTTGATATAAAACTTATTAACTGATTTCACTGAATAATTAACCTGTTAAATATGGCAAAAGCACCAAATGGCCCTCTGGGGGCGTTAAATGGAAAATTACACAACCTGGTTTTTTACATGCTGAACGGACAGCCTGTTGTTCGTATGATCGGCGATCCGGGTAAACCAAGCAGGAATCAGCTGGCCAACCGTCAGGCGATGTCTGTGACGATGGAAATGGTGAGCAGGATCTCTGAGTTTACCAATGTCAGCTTTGAGCTGGAAGCAAGAGGAACGGTACGAAATGCCCATAACCTCGCGACTTCTTATATTAAAAAACATGCTTTAAAAGGGGAATACCCAAATATTTCTGTGGATTACAGTAAGGTCATACTCAGCAATGGTAATTTACCAGGTGCAAATAATCTTAAAATCGAAAAGAAGGAAAAAGGAGTATTGGTGAGCTGGGATCCGAGTGGTCAGTACAACGACACGGTGATGATTCTTCTTTATCACCCGCTGGAAAAAACGGCAATGTCTGTGATTAATGCCTGCAGGAGAGATGCCGGGAGTTATTTTATCGATTTGTACGAGCAGCGGGTTGAGGAACCGATAGAAGCCTATATCTGCTTTAAATCCGCCAATGGCAAGGCCATTTCAGACAGTGCTTATATTGGAAATTTGAACGGGGAAGTAGAAAGTAAGGAAAAACAGCAGGAGAAACAGAAATATGCGCTGGTAAAGCAGCGGTTTGATGTACTGGAGGCCGATTATTTAAAACAAATGGCAGATAATTACGGAAATCCCGTCAATACTAAAGCCTTCCGGAATCTGGAAATGGAATACGAGGTGCTGAAGTATAAACTGGCAAATCTTCCAGGGAAACCAAGCTAAAAAACAAGCCAGATTAATTATTTTTCCGGAAAAAGCTCAGATTAATCACGTTAAAAAATCAAACAAGGATTTCCTAAGGGGCCGTTATGCCAAAAAATTAATGCCTGTTCTATAATTTACCTTCAACTACTTTTCTTGCTCATGATCAGCGAATGCGGTTAATTTCTATATATATTATTTATTTAACAATAAGAATAATAAATTAAATGTATACTTTTACATTTCCTAAACTAATGCAAGGATTAACATATAATGACTACTCAGGAAAAAGCTTTAGCGAGAACGCTATTTAAACTCAAAATTCATGAGTCAGATGGCGGTAAATACGAAAATATTTTCACCGCTATTATGAATTATGAAGCGCTTTCATTTCAGCAGATTAAACCCTGGGGCAATATTGGGGATAGAAAAAATGACGGATATATTCCCAATAAAGAGATATACTTTCAAGTGTACGCTCCAGAAGATATTAGGAATAATTATCCAGTAGTCATCACAAAATTAGATACAGACTTTAAAGGCTTATTGAAACAGTGGCCAAATGTCAGGGAGTTTTATTTTGTTATCAATGATAAATATCACGGTGTAAATGCAGATAGTGAAAAAGCCTTAGCCAGTATTATAAGGAAGAATAAACTGAATAATGGTGGATTTATAACTTCAAAAGATTTAGAAAACAAGTTATTTAAATTGACTGATGATCAAATCATAACGATTACAGGTTTTTTGCCAGACACCAATAGCATCACTAATTTGGATTTTTCAGTACTTTCTGAAGTTGTTGGCTATATTATGAAATTACCGATTATTCCTGTTCTGGAAAAAATTGAATTTCCAGATTGGGATGAAAAGATTAAATTCAATAAACTAAGTCCTTTTACTAAAAATTATTTAGAGATAGGAGTGCAAAAATTAGGAGCTCTAAATCAGTTTATATCAAATCAGGGCTTTTTGGAGGATTCCCTTCAAGAGCAGCTTTCCGGCCTATATCAGAACTTAAAGACACCTTTTAATAAAGAAACTGAGGAAGAGTATCCTGGCGATTTAGTTTTTTGGGAAATGGTCAAGCAATGCTCACCTAGAAATGAAGCTCATTTTGAATCCGCGGTCATTACTATCCTTGCAAAATATTTTGAATCTTGTGACATTTTTGAAAAAAATCCTGATCTAACATACAATGGTACTACCAAGTAAACATGTGAACTTTTCCGAATCTCTTTTAGGGTTTGGCAGCTATTTGCTCCAAAAGCTTGATCGACCATCGAGTGTAGACGAACTATGGAAGGCATATCAGACAGATTTAAAATTAGGTTATTATTTTGCAAAACAGAGCTTTGACAATTTAACACTTACATTAATATTTCTTTATGGCATTAAAGCAATCAAAGAGGAGAAAGGGGTAATTCACAAATGCAACTGATCTCTCTTGAATCCAATCATAGCAGTTTTAGGCCAGTAATCTTTAAAAACCGCACTGGTTTGAATTTTATAGTCGCAAGACAGTCGGCAAATAACCAAAGTAGCGATAAGACATTTAATGGCGTAGGAAAATCTCTGTTAGTAGCATTGATTCATTTCTGTTTGGGTTCAAGTAAAAAGGACTCACTTAAAAAGCACTTACCTGGCTGGAGTTTCACGCTGACTTTTATTATAGATGGAGTTCAATACGTTACATCCAGGTCTACTGACAATCAAACTAAGATTAATTTGGATGGAGTGGCGGTAAAACTGGTCGAATTCAATAATAAATTTGGGGATCTAATTTTTGATATACCAGAGGATGTCAGTCAGTTGTCATTTAGAAGCCTGCTTCCCTTTTTTATCCGTCCCAGACGTGGCTCCTATACATCCTTCAACAATCCAAATGTTGTAAACAATGACTTTCAGATTTTAATAACGAATTCTTTCCTTTTGGGGCTAAACGTTCATTTAGCAGAGGAGAAATTTAAGCTGAGAAAAGAAAAAGAGCGAATCCGAAACTTAGTTAATGAATTGAGTAATGATCATTTGCTGAAGGATTTTTTTATTGGCAATAGAGATGTTTCTTTAGCAACACAGGATCTGGAGGATAAAGTAAAATACCTTGAATCAGATTTGCAAAAATTTAGAATTGCTGAAGACTATTATGATATAAAAAAAGAAGCCGACAGAATAAAGAAAGAATTGGAGAACACTCAAAATCAAATCGTGTTGATACAAAACCAAATTCTAAATATTGAAGAGAGTCGAAAAATCTCCCCTGACATCAAAAAGGAGAATATTGAACGGATATATAAAGAAGCCTCCGTTATTCTAGCCGACGGCGCATTGAAAAAATTAACCGAATTGGAACAATTCTATAAACACTTAACAATAAATAGAGAAAAGAGACTAATTGACCAAAAAGACTTATTAACGAGAGAACTAAAAACACTTTCTAATCATTTTGAAGCATTAAAAAATGATTTTGATAAAAATCTAAAATATCTTGATACTCATCATGCTCTAGATGTTTTTGTTAAGCTAACAAATAAGTTGGCTGATCTCAAAAGCGAGAAGGATAAATTAACAAGATATGATGAACTGCTAAAAGAATATCACAAGTCAAAACTTAAAATCGAGAAAGACTTTATTGAAGCAACGGATGAAACTGACAAATATATTGCCGAATTTGAAAACGTCATAAAGGCACTTAGAGATTTCTTTAGGGAATTAACCAAAAGATTTTATCCCAAGTCGGCGGCTGGTATAACAGTCTACAATAATGACGGAGACAACCAATTAAGATATGATTTTGATGCAAAAATAGAAGCAGATGCCTCTGACGGGATCAATAGCGTTAAAATATTCTGCTATGATTTAACCTTACTTCTAAAAGGATTTGGGCACAAAATGCAGGTTGTATTTCACGATAGCAGGTTATTGGATGGTATCGATCCAAGACAAGTGGCTGAATTATTCAAAACCTTGAGAAACTACATACTCCCTGGCAATAAACAATATATACTTACAATAAATCAAAATCATTTAGATGAAATGAAACAATATCTATCTGAAGATGATTATAAATCCGTCGTATTGGACAGCATTTGCCATGAACTTGAAGATGACTCAGCTTCCGGTAAACTTTTAGGAATCCAGGTGGATATGACCTATGATTAATCCTTATCTTTTAAAGCATGCTCTTTAAAAAGAGCGTTTAAGGTTAAATCTGATAGCTGCCTGATAGTTGCAAAATAGAAAAAAAGCAGATCAGAAAAAATTCCCCTTAAATAAAAACTCCCCTGGACGGGGATTGTCCAGAGGAGGGTATTAGGGGGGTATTATTGTTTTGCAGCGCAGATTCCTGCTGCAAGTTTTTTTCCAAGTCTTTATGTCCCGTTTCGGTACAGAAAGACTGTTATTTTCTAATGGCCAGTTACCTTACATTTTGTGCTATTCCAGACTTCCTGATGATCTGATCGGGAATAGGCAGTGCATATTTCGGATCATTTGGTGGTAAAACATATTCCTGACTTCCGCCACTGCGCTTTAAAGTCAGGGCAAATTCAGGTTCTTTATTCAGACGTTTTAAATCCATCCATCGCGTTCCCCTAAGCACCAGTTCCTTTCTTCTTTCCTTCAGAATTAACCGCAGCGCTGCTGATTGATCAGTAGCTGTTAGCGGAATAAAATCTTTGATTCGTTTTTTTAGCAGGGTATTCAGGTCGTCCATCGCGTCGTTCACTTTATTTGCTCTTGCAGCCGACTCTGCCCTGTTCAGGTACATTTCGTCTGTTGCCACTCCTGTGAAGTAGGCATAACTGCCATCGTAACTTCCTTTAAAACCCATCGATCCATCCCTGTTTTCTTCAAAGAAAACCGTCTTCCTGTAATCATTATTCGGGTACAAATCATATAAAGACTGATCAATCTCAGGTGTAAATGAGACTTCCATTGAGAAAAACATGATAATTTCCGGATTGGTGATTCCCGGCAAAGGATAAAACTCGGTGTTGTCCAAATCTGCATAATCAATCAGTTGATTATTCAGCTGTAAAGCAGCATCAGCGTACTTTCCGGCATTCGGATAATCGCGCATCGCCAGGTATACCCTTGATAAATAAGCATAGGCTGCTGCCTTTGAAGGACGGATATTATGTGCTGCATTTGCCGGCAATAAATCTGCGGCCTGTTTCAGGTCATTTAAGATCCTGTTGTAGGTCTCCTGCACATTTGGCCTTGTTGTTTTCACATTAAAATCGGAAGTCATCGTTAATGGAATTCCCGGATCAGTCATTGCGGAAGCAGGGTCATAGGCTTTCGCCCAGTTCAAAGCAGCCTCAAAAAATGCCCTTCCACGGAAGAATAAGGCCGAGCCTCTTACATTGTTCCAGCTTTGCTCATTAAAGCCAGTCTTGCCAATCTTTTCGGTTCCTTCAATAGAAACATTGGCAATAAACACTTGCGTATAACTGGAAGACCAGTCGTTACCATTAACATCGGAGAAGCTTTTGTCCTGCCAGGTGTATAAATTACGTCCTTCCACACTGAGACGGTTGTAAGCATCAGCGCTTAAGGAATAATCGTCTGAACTGACAAATGCAGCAATGTTAGAGGACAGGTTCAGTTCAAAATTACCATCTAAAAGCGTTTGATAATCTTCCAACGATTTTGGCACCAGCAGCTTTTTATCCGGTTTTTCATCCAGAAATTTCTTACAGGAAGCAAGTGTACTAAGGACGGCCAGTAACAGTATATATAAATTAATCTTTTTCATTGTATCCATTATTATTGATTAAAAATCCGCCTTTAATCCAAGCGAGAAGCTCGCTCTAGGGTTAAACTCATTGTTATACTCAGGATCTATCCCGAACTTATTTGCCCTCCATAAAACCCCGAGGTTACTTCCATTAGCAAAAAACTGAACCTGCTCTACCGGCAATTTCGACCAGTGGCTTTTCTTTAAGCTATAAGCAAGGTTGACAAACTGAAGGCGGATATGATCGGCTTTGCTAACCAGAATTTCCGACATATTATAGAAACCACTTCTATCGGCATTATTGGGATAAATAAATGAAGGAACGTTGGTATGTTTTTCGTCGCCAGGTTGTTGCCAGCGTTGCGCGTAATCCGCATGCCCACCATTGCCCGAACTAGATACCAATGTCGAATAGTTTACCGATTGTCTTCGGAAATAGTGTCCCATTTTATAGCTTAGATTAACCGTCAGCGACAGTTCCTTCCAGCTTAGGGTATTCATAAAATTACCAAAGACCGTTGGTGTAGCAGAACCGGAAAAGACCATATCTGAAATCTTACTGTTAGCCCCTATAAATGCTTTATAATCTTTTGAGACCTGACCATTCAAATACCCCTGAGGATCGCCTGTAAGTGGATCCAGTCCTGCCCATCTATGAGATACGATGGCAAAGACCGGTTGTCCGACCAGTGGCAGAGGGGCTAATTTCAGGCCATCACTTACGTAATCACCTCCACTGGTACTTCTCAGCAAATATTTAGTCACCTTATTGGTATTGTAGCTGAAATTTAGTTGCTGCGACCATTTAAATGTCCGGTCGATAAGATTAGCCCTCAACTCTACATCAATTCCATTTCCAACCATATCTGCTACATTTCTGGTGATCCTGGCAATTCCGGTCGTGGTATAATCCATATCATCAGTCCCAAAAAGATCCCGTCCTTTTTTATGATAATATTCAACGCTTCCTGAAAGTACATTATTGATCAGCCCGAAATCAGCACCGATATTGAACATATTTACCCTTTCCCAGCGAAGCTCGTTATTTGGAAACTGACTGATGACAGACTGAGGAAAACCAGTATAAAAAGCAGATCCGGCACTTTGTAAAGTAAGCACTGCCGTCTTTCTGCTATCCAGGTTTCCACTTGCACCGTATGTTGTCCTTAATTTCAAATAAGGTAAAAATGCCAGGTTGTAAAACGATTCCTCAGAAAGGTTCCAGGAAGCTCCGGCAGACCATAAAGGGACGCCTTTTTCGTTCGTTTTTACGCCAAACAGATTAGACATATCCTTACGTACACTTCCCGAAAGGGTATATTTGTTTTTATAGGTATAGGCGGCATTTCCAAATAAGGACACGAAGTTATTCAACAATTCATCGGCCCTCAGTCTTGAAGGAAGAAATTGATTATTTCCGGAAATAAAATTCGGATAACCATTCATGAAATCAGGTTTTCCGGACCTCAGGTTCTCTTCGTCATAGCCATAAGTAGTATAGCCGTCTATCACAGTAGAAATCTGTCTTACTTCTGTTCCCGCCAATACCACCATCTGATGATCTCCGACCTTTTTGTTATAATTTAACTGTAAGCGGCCATTCTGAGAAATGATGCTTTGGGCATCGCGGGTCAGTATCGCTCCGTATGGAGCATTGTAAGTCATCACACCTGTCTTCCGGTTCAGTTTCGAAAAAGAGTTCAGTAAATCCCTGGTTTCAAAACTCCCCAGGTCTCCGAGCAGGTTTGTTTTCCTTTGCTGATTTTCGTATTGATATTTAAGGTCCAGGTTCAGGTCTTTGGTCAGTTCATAGTTCAGGCCAACATTTGCCATGATGCTTTGAAGATTCACTTTGCTCACATTATGTTTATAATTTTCCAGCGGGTAAAGCTTCCAGTCCATCAATTTCCCCATTCCGGCGGTATCCGTATAGGTTTTCCGATACACATGAAAAGGAATCGCATTTCCCCCCTCATCTGCCAGTTGAGTATAAGGGTATATTCTCCTTCCGCCAAGGGTATTCATCTTGTAACCTGGCTTTCCCGATGTGGTATTACTGTTGGTATAATAAAGCGAGGTACTGATCTGTAGTTTATCTATCGGTCTGAAGGTATTTGCTGCACGGAGGTTAATGCGATCGTACTTTTCTGAAAGTACAGACAAATTCCTGTCGTATCCTCCGGAGATCATATACGTCATTTTCTGCGCACCCCCCTGCAGGTTCAGTGCATACTGTTGGTTGACTGACGCTTTATACAGATATTCCGAAATTTGATTTCTGGAATCAATTCCCCTTAAGGCATCAATGCCTGATTTAGCCTGATCAGCTGTGATCTTTTTATCCCTCGCTGCGATCAGTAATTCTATGACCTCCGACAACTCTGGTCTCCTTTTATCGTTCTCCTGTACTTTATAGGCCCCTGCTGCAAACATGGTCTGCTCCAGGTCAATAAAATCACTGGTGCTCATCTGCTTAAGGTCAAAAAGATCCGGTTTACCGGTAACCGTGACGTTGGAATTGAACTGAATTTTCAGTGGTTGATCGTACCTTCCTTTCTTCGTCACGATGACAATCACACCGTTTCCGGCTCTGGCTCCCCAGATAGAGGAAGCGGCAGCATCTTTCAGAACGCTTATACTTTCAATGTCGTTCGGATTAATATTGTTGATGTCTCCTTCATAAGGAAAATTATCCAGCACAATTAATGGTGCCATGGAACCATTGATGGTACTCACCCCCCGAACTGTCAGTTGGGCCCGGTCTGCGGCTCTGTCGAAAGAAACACTGTTTGTAACACCATCCAGGCGGTTCAGGATATTTCCGCCCACCTGTTTATTCAGCGTTGCATTGTCAATCAGGGTAAAGGAACCTGTAGCTCTTTCTTTAGGAATTTGCTGATAACCGGTATTGACCATTACCTGCACTTCTTCCAGCTCTCCGGCCTTTACCTCTAGCTGGATGGAAGGGTTTAATTTGAGCGCAGCAGCACTGATTTCTTTGGTTTGATACCCGATATAAAACACCTGTAAAATGGCATTTTCTTCTATATTCTTGAATTGAAACTCCCCCTTTTCGTTGGTCAGCACCGTATGTTCTGTTCCTTTGATTTTAATGGTGGCTTTAGGAAGACCTTGCCCGGTTTCATCGAGAACTCTCCCGCTGACGTCAATAGCCGCCATATATGCGACAACTTTATCAATGATTGATTTCTCTTTGACGCGGATGACAATACTTTTATCTTCTATGGCATAGGATAAGTCCTGTTTTTGCAGGCACATTTCCATCACAGCTGTTAAAGTGGTATTCTTAAAATTAACGTCTATACGTTTCCCGGCATCCAGACTTTTATCTGCATAAAACACGTGATAACCAGTCTGTTTGGCCACCTCTCTAAAAATCTGTTCCAGGCTTACTTGTTTTTTGCTCAAAGTTATTTTCTGAGCAAACCCGGCAGCGCTCACCTGTAACAAGCTGGCCGTCAATATAATTATGATTAATTTCACAATTAATAGGAATTTTGTTGGCAGCCGGGAGCATAGCATGCCTAGGTTAAAAGCATTTAATTTCATAGTTTTGGTTTAGTTGGGTTAATGCCCGGAGTGGGTGCGATCTTATTTCTCCCGGTGTTAAAACCGGAAGGGGTTAACTCAATCATTTAGCCGGATAGTGTTCGTAGCACGATCCGGCTTTTTTTATTGGTTAACCTGTTGGATAGGTAGATGGTTAAGGTAGATTTCTCTTCATATTTGATTTATTTTGACACTATAATTTTTCTTCCCTGGATTTTAAAGCTTACTGCTCCGGTGAGCTCCAGTCTGCGCAGCACCTTATTTACATTGTCGTACCTGGATACAATTCCACTGAACGTTTCTTTTCTTGGGGCATATTGTTCATAGACAATTTCTACATTATACCAACGGGCAATTTTCCGCATGATCCCTTCCAGGCTCTCGTTCTTAAACATGAAAATGCCGTTCTTCCAGTCTGTATTTCTTTCTATATCGGCTTTCTGAACATCCAGCCTGTTCGCCTTCAGCATTGCTTCTTCACCCGGACTTAACATCACCACATTGCCCGTCGTCAAAGATGAGACCCTTACCGATCCTTCCAACAGGGTAGTTTTTGTCTGTTGCTCGTCCAGATAGGCATTGATGTTAAAATGTGTTCCCAGAACTTCTACCCGCTGTTTATCCGTGGTGACTACAAAAGGAGTTTTGAGTTTTGCGACTTCAAAATAGGCTTCTCCGCTTAGGGTTACCTTCCGTTCCCTCGTTCCGGAAAAAGCGGTAGGAAACTTTAAAGCAGAAGCAGAATTGAGCCATACTTTTGTTCCATCCGGCAAGCTCAGCAGATACTGTCCGCCCTGAGGTGTACTTATGGTATTCTCCCCTGTTGTTGCAGCAGTACCATCGCTAAGGCTATACACCAGCTCACCATTTTTGGTTTTAGTGATCTTTACGCCTGAGACCTCTGCCAGCTGACCATTTGGTGCCGTTTGCAATGAGATCACTTTTCCATCTGCCAGGGTTAAAGTGGCCTTATTTCCTCCCGGCGAGATGGCCGCAGCAGCCTGTTCCCGGAGCTGTTCCACTCTGTTAGATTTAAAATAATAAAGCCCTGCACATAGCGTAAGGAAAATTACCGCAGCGGCAGACCAACTGCGGTAATCCCAGCCCCGAACAGATTTAGAACGCTGTAGAGGGCTTTCCCTATGATCGAAGATATACTGAAGCAGCTCGGTTTCCTGGACTGCGGTCAGCTGTTTTTCATCGGTAGATGTATTTATAGCATCGTCGAGCAGGTCACTCAATTCCATGTTATTTGCGGGATCATCCACCAGTACATAAAATTCTGCCAGCTCTGCTGCTGAGCATTGGTCATTTAAGTACTGATTTAGCAAATAAGGAAGCTTCTGATTCATATCTTTCGTGGAAACGGTTTATTCTTCTCTTCTTGTCCTTTGGCGACCGTTTACCTATACATAGACACGAGAAAAAGCAGGAAGGGGTAGTCGGGTATGAAATATTTTCAGAAATACACAAAAAACGACCTTAACGCAGGATCATGGTAATGATCACCATTGGGATGCCCATCTTTTTAAAATGAATCCGGATTCCCCTCAAGGCTCCTTTCATGTGTGAATGGACAGTTGATGGTGCAATGTTTAACCGGAGGGCAGCCTGTTCGTAGGTAAGTCCCTCTTTATGGCAGAGTTTATACACCTCCTGTTGCTGGGCAGGAAGTCTTTCGATGGCCTTCTGAACCAGCGCTACGGTATCTTTATAATCCAGTGCATGCTCGGTAGAATGATCCGGGATTTCCTTTGCCTCAAAATCACCGACAAGCACTTTATGTTTGGCAATATTGCGCAAGGCATTTAAAGAAAGGTTTCTTGTGATTCTATTGAGATAGGCACCTAAGTTCTCGACCTTGCCAAGGTTAGCTCTGTTTAGCCAGATGTTCAAAAAAACGTCCTGAATGATTTCTTCCGCCAGGACCTGAGACCGGGTTAACTTCAATGCAAAAGCATAAAGACCAGGGTATCTGGTTTCAAACAATTGGCTGAAAGCTTGTCGGTTCCCCCCGATAATTCCTTTCAGCAGTTCCGTCTCGTCATACATCGGCTTAATTGACAGAAATTATCCTTCCCGCTAAAACAATTTGAAATTTCATATGTATATTTACTATGAGCAGTAAAGATAAATTTTATATACTAAATTATATACTATGAAGCTTCTGGTTTATACCCCCCTGATCACTCCACGCATAAAATATATCTTTAATTTTATCTTTAAGGATATATTAAGGGCAGATCTGGACATCAGCCAGAACTTGTCAGAATTTATCAACGCCGAAGGTCCCAAGCTTTGTTATGGAGGACAGCCTGTTGTGGAATCCTTATTCTTCAAGAGCAGCGGATTGCTGACCGACCAAAAGATCGCTGTTCAACGGATTGGCACCACCAGCTTTGGAGATCAAAAAGTTCCTTTTCCTGTGGCCGCTGGTCAATTGCCTTTTGATATTTTTGCCGCTTCCTTTTATTTTCTGACCAGGTATGAGGAGTACCTCCCGTTTGACGACCGCAAAGGGCCGAATTACCATGCCCGGCTGAGCTTACAGCATAAACTGGGACTGCTTCAGGTTCCGATAATTGATGAATGGGCATTGATTTTAAAGAACATTCTCCTCAAAAACTTTCCTTCAATGACCTTTGGAAAGAAAGATTTCAGTTTTCAGCCAGCATATGCTCCTGAACTCAGATCCAGGGCAACTGACAACAGGTTAAGAAAAGCATTACATTTCATGAATTCCCTGGTCAGAGAGAAGCTGCAAAGAAAACATTATGAACAACAAATAAAGGGGATCCACAGCTTGATGGCAGAGATGAATAAAAATGGTCTTTCCAGTCGGCCGGAGTTTCTACGCACAGAAATTTCGGGTATTCCAGCCCCCAAAAAACACAGCCATTGGGAAGAGAAGTTAAAAATCCCTAAGAGTTACCTGAGGCTCAGCATAAAAAACATCAATCAGGATTACAGCATGTACTATCCCGATACTCCCGGTTTCAGAGCAGGTACCTGTAGTCCGTTTTTCTGGTATGACCTCCAGATAGAAAAACAATCTCAGTTAAAAATCTATCCAATTGCACTAACAGACCGCGGATTGCGATCCGGCAAAACCAATAAGGACCTGCTTTTACAATTGAATGAGCTGATGGACCATGTAAAACTGGTAAATGGTAGTTTTTACAGCCTTTGGCAGGATAAGACCATTGCTCTGGCCTAATCTTTTATCTTTACACCCTCCTAGACTTTTACACGATGATATTTAACCTTGATAAAACAACTTCCATTGCCAATGTCTTCCTGGCTGAGCTCCGCGATGAGAACATTCAGAAAGATGCCATGCGCTTCCGGAAAAATATGGAACGCCTGGGCGAGTTCTTCGCTTATGAGATCAGCAAAACTTTAGAATTTGAGCGTAAAGAGACCCAGACTCCATTGGGATTAGCTAAAACAGCATTTATGCCTCAGCAACCGGTATTGGCAACGATTTTAAGGGCAGGAATCCCTTTACATCAGGGATTATTAAACATATTTGACCAGTCGGAATCTACCTTTATCACCGCCTATCGGAAGAACCATAAAAACGGAAATTTTGTAATTCAGGTAGAACACATCTCTACTCCCGATCTGACGGATAAAGTGGTGATCATGGCCGACCCCATGCTTGCTACCGGGATGAGCATGGTTTTATGCTGTAAAGAACTCATCAACCGTTACCAGATCAGGGAACTACATATTGTGGCCGCCATTGCCAGTACAGAAGGCGTAAACCATGTGCGGGCAAATTTACCTAAAGCGAAGTTATGGCTTGGCGCAATTGATGAGGAAATGACCAGCAAATCTTACATTGTGCCCGGTCTGGGGGATGCCGGAGACCTTGCCTATGGCATAAAGCAATAACGGAGGCCATATGAGTATAATAAAAAGACCGGTTATCAAACTTAGGCTTTCCGTGTTCGATAAAGGGATTGAGGCCTTTGGGCTCCTGGTCCTGTTGGCGGGATGGGTCTATGTATTGGTGGCCTATTCGAAGTTCTCAGATTCCATTCCGACGCATTTCAACATTAACGGGAAACCCAATGCTTTCGGTCCTAAATCTGATCTTTATCAGCTATTGACGGTATGTACCTCCTTATATGTATTGCTAACTGTAGCGAACCTATTTCCGCAATATTTTAATTACCTGAAAGCCATCACCCCTGAAAACGCCAAAAAGCAATATACGATCGCCACAAGAATTCTTCGATACCTGAAAGTATTAATTGTGCTTATGTTTGCGGCACTGGTGTTCATTACCTCAAGGTATTGACATCACATAACCCCCTGAATAATGATTAAACATATTTTTTTCGACTTAGACCATACCATTTGGGATTTTGACAGAAATGCTGAAGAAACCCTGACAGAATTATATGCCCAGTATCAACTGGAATCCCTCGGACTTCGCTCTTCCCGCGAATTTATTGACACCTATACGGAAAACAATCAATTGCTTTGGGCAGAATACCATTTAGGAAAAATAACGAAAGAAACGTTAAGATCTGAGCGTTTCAGTAAAACTTTTATCCAGTTAGGCATACAACCTTCCCACATTCCGTCTCAATTTGAAGACGATTATGTGCGGCTTACCCCTACCAGAACCAATTTATTTGAAGGCTCTGAAAAAGTATTGACTTACCTTCAAAAGAAATACACTTTACATATCATTTCCAACGGATTTAAAGAAAGTACCTTAACTAAAATGGATAAATCAGGCCTAAATCCTTATTTCGCCAATGTCATCATTTCGGAAGATGTAGGCGTTAATAAGCCCAACAAAGCCATTTTCGAGTATGCATTACGTTTAGCTTCCGCTCAAAAGGAGGAAAGTATTATGATTGGGGATAGCCTGGAGGCCGACATCCGCGGTGCTCAGGATTATGGGATGAAAGCTATTTACTTCAATCCAATGAACAAGGAAAAGCCTGAAGATGTGCTCTGGCAAATCACGCATCTGGAAGAATTACTACATCATTTCTAAAGACGATATATTTTGGTATGGGATTCGCATTCCCAACACACACAAATAAAAAGCCTTATGAAAAGATTAGTTTTACTGTTTGCCGTTATGCTGCAAACCGCCCTTACTTTTGGGCAAAACCGGAGTACTTCAGAAGTATTCGTCGAAATCCCTGAGCGTGGGAATTATGTGGTTTATCTGGATGATGATTTTGCAGGATCTTCCAAAGGCCGTTTCCGTTTTTATGAGGTATACAGAAATTCTCCAACCCTTGTGGTGAAGAAAGACAGTGTTGAGCTGTTTCGCAGAAGGATTAATGTTGCTCCAAATACCCGGATGATTGTCAGCTATTCCAAAAGATTAGGATTGCGCAATGTAGTCACTCTTCCCATATTTGACCGTGGACAATATGCACTGGACGACTGGGACAGGAGTTACGCTGGTAACGGAAGCGGATATGAATACGAAGAGGCCATGACTGATGAAGAGTTTAAAGATGCGATGAGCGTTATTAACAATGAAATGTTTCCGAAAAACAAGTTGGCATTGGCGAAGACTACTTTAAAAAATTCAATGATTACGACCAATCAGTTGCTCGTTTTAATGAAAGCCTTCCCCTTTGACGAAGAAAAGATTGACGTGGCACATTATGCTTATGCACGTGTTACCGATCCCAAAAACTTCATCAAGGTCCCTAAGGCATTGATGTCCCTGTTTGCACAGGAAGACATGATTAAATGGATCAGCAAGCAATAATATTTATTTCTGATGGGTACTGCCAAAGACTATAAAAAGATTCAGGATATCGTTGCCAGCTATAAAAACCAGCTGGATCAGATCAGTGAAGAAACATTTTTGCTTAGCCCTCCTATCGGGGGCTGGTCCTACAGCGAGGTTTACTTTCATATCTTTGATGCCAGCATGCTGTCTCTGACGGAAATGACCAACACCATATCCGGTAAAGGGGAAAGAAAACCAACGGCCTTTATCGTGAAAGTGATTCTATTCTTTGGCAGTCTTCCTCCGGGAAAGAAATATAAAGCACCAAAAATGCTGGCCACAAGGCTGAAGAAAGTCAGCAAAACCGAGGCTGCAGCCCTGATCGATCAATTCCTTCTGGAATTGGATCCCGCTTTAAAAAAGATCGAAAATGCAGACAAAACGCTTAAAACACGACATCCGAAGCTTGGCTATTTAAATGCTTTTCAATGGCTGAGATTTATTGGAATCCATTTGAACCATCATTTGCAACAATTACAAAGGATTGAGGAATCCTATCAAAGATAACCCAACAAATTTCACATCTTTGTCTATCTTTTATCTGTATTAAAAGAACAAAAAATACGATTATGAAAAGGATTCTATATATCAGTTGTATTGCTGTGGCACTTTCTGCCTGTAATTCCAGTCCGAAGCAAACGCAATCCGTGATCACGCCAACTCCCACAGGTCTTCCTTCGGCATCGGCGCCGGTAGCGGCCACAGGAGAAAAACCGACACATAATCCTGCTCATGGACAACCCTATCATGATTGTGCAATTGCCGTAGGTGCTCCTTTGAATGCAAAGAATAATACGCCTGCTGCTACTGCTGCGCCTGGTCCGGCACCAGTTACCGCAAGTCCGGTAACTGCTCCTGCAGCAACGGCCCCTTCGGTTCCTGCCAATCAGAAGGAAGTGAGGCTAAACCCTGCACATGGACAACCGGGTCATAGCTGCGCAATTGCTGTTGGCGCGCCTTTAAGTTAATTTAAGCAAGGTCAAACAAGAATGAAACCATCATGATCTTACCGATCACACAACGAAATGTATTTCAAGATCATGATCGCTTCATAACCGCTAAAAACCACGGAGTGCTCTTAAGTACATTAAAACAATGAATACTTCGAAAAAACGAACAGTATACTGATGAAAATTCCAAGTATTCCTGGTTTTGATCAGGGAGCGATAGAAAAATATGCTAAAAATGCCGGCTGGCTGATGATCGCCAGGGTGGGCAGTCTTGGAATAAAAATTCTGATTGGGATCATGGTCAGTAATTATCTCGGTCCGGAGAAATTCGGTATTTACGGCTATCCTTTAATCTTCGCCACCTTTTTCATTGCTGCAGCTGCGCTTGGGCTGGATGGATTTGTTACCCGTGAATTGCTGCGACACCCGGAGAAGAAAAATCAACTTCTGGGTACTGCTTTTATATTAAAACTGCTCGGAGGATTACTAATTCTTCCACTGATTTATATCGCTTACCAGATCTGGAATGGAATAAAGCCCATTGCAGCCCCTTTCTCTTACATCCTGATTGTGAGCTTTACCGGAGTTTTTCAGGCATTTAACATCATAGACAGTTATTTTCAGTCCAGGGCCCAGGGAAAATTCATCATGAAAATTCAGGTCCTCGGGAACCTCTTCTCTGCTGCGCTTAAGCTGGTCCTGATCCTCCTTGGCATGAGCCTAAGCTGGTTTATTGTCGCCTTGCTGCTCGATGCAGTATTGCTGGCAATTGGCTATGTATATGTTTACCAGAATAATGGCGCATCTCTCTTGCAATGGAAATTTGAAAGTAGCATTGCAAAATTTCTACTGAAAAATTCATGGCCACTGGCCTTTTCGGCAATTTTGGTGACCATTTATATGAAAATCGATCAGCTGATGATTCAGAGCTACCTCGGTTCCACAGAACAAGGGATTTACTCGACCGTTGTCCAGCTATCTGAATCCTGGTATTTTATTCCTGTAGCGATTGTAACTGCTGTTTTTCCCGCCATTATGAATGCAAAAAGGGATGATCCGGAACGTTACCAGAAAAGAATGCAGAACATGTACGACCTCATGGTATGGATCAGTATGAGTATCGCCATTATCATGACTTTCGCTTCTCCTTTGGTCTATAAATTCTATACACCCGAGTACCGGGGAGCTGCCCATGTCTTATCTATACACATCTGGGCCGGCATTTTCACCTTTCTGGGGACGGCCAGCGGCCAGTTTCTTATTGCGGAAGGTTATACAAAATTATCTTTATTCCGGACGGGAATGGGCGCTTTGATCAATATTATTTTAAATATCTACTGGATTCCCAGGTATGGAATTACAGGCGCTGCAGTGGCGACTTTAGTCGCTTATTTCGTTTCTAATTTCATGATACTGCTGGTTCCAAAAACACGGCCTCAAGGCATCATGATGCTCAAATCTTTGTTCCTGATTACGCTTGTGGAGAAGATCAAAAACAGGCCCCGTTCTCTAAAACCTTAACCGGATCAGCATTGCGATCAATAATTATACGGATATATTAGCTTTTTGCGTTTAACATTTTAACTTTGACTATTAAATATTGGTATGATCTGAGCGGAAGAAAGCCCTCAGGGTCATGACAAACACCGCATCAGATGGCTTCTGGCCCTTGCTGACAATTAACAACATAACCATTACAGATGTCCTTAAGAAAGGTAGTAAGATCAATCGTATTAAAACCAATAAACATGTTGGACCTTATTCAGTTAAAGTCCAAAATAAAAAATTCATCTGCGCCTTTGAACATCATCATCGGTTCGGAGAAAACGGCTTATCCCAACTGGCTGCCTACGAATATAGAGAGCTTAAATCTGTTGGAAAAAAGCTCTTTTCAGAACCTGTTCGGCGAAAAGAAAGCGACAAAATTTCTTGCAGAGCATGTCTTTGAACACATCAGTTATGCCAATGCACTAATTGCCTTAAAAAACTGTTTCGAGTTTATGGAAAAAGGCGGCAGCATCAGAATTGCAGTGCCTGATGGTTTTCATCCCAACAAGGACTATATCGATATGGTAAAACCAGGAGGACATGGTGAAGGTGCTGACGATCATAAATTGTTATACGATTATCACCAGTTGTCTAAAGTGCTGGAAGATGCCGGTTTCCGGGTTCAGCTTTTGGAATATTATGATGAGCAACGTCAGTTTCATTTCGTAGACTGGAAAAGTGAAGATGGTCACATCCTCAGGTCCAGAAGGTTCGACAAAAGGTTTAATGAACCTTTGGGTTATTCCTCACTGATCATTGATGGTATAAAAGATTAATAGAAATGGCCATAATCACAGAAGATCTAGTTGCTTCCTATAATGATTTTTACACCGATAGTGATGTAGAATGGCGGATGCTTGGTGCAAAATCCAAGGCAAAAAACCTGATAGAAGTTTGTCAGGGGATTCAGCCTAAAAAGATCCTGGAAGTAGGTGCCGGAGATGGCAGCATTTTACATTACCTCAATGAATGGAAATTTGGAGAGGAGCTTTATGCACTTGAAATTGCAGACAGTGGCGTTTCTTTAATCAGAGACCGAAAGCTGGAACGCTTAAAAGAGGTGAACAGCTTTGATGGATATACCATTCCTTATGCTGATGACAGCTTTGATCTGGTGATTCTTGCCCATGTACTGGAACATGTAGAACATGAACGGATATTGCTGCGCGAATTAAAGAGAGTGGCTAGATACCTGGTGATTGAAGTTCCTTTAGACTACCGTTTTGGAGTAGATCAGCGCATGAAACATTTCCTGAACTACGGGCATATCAATATGTATACCCCTACCCTGATCCGCTTTCTGTTACAGAGTGAAGGCCTTTCTGTGGAAGCCGATAAAACCTCTCTTACCCCAATAGAAACGATCAAATTCTGTGAGTATCAGGTGAAGAAAACGCCAAAGAGCCTGTTCAAAACCTTAAGAATTGAGCTGGAATACAGGATCAAGAACCTATTGGGCGCCATTTTAGGAAAAAACAAACGCGAGCAATTTGGAAATGCTTATACCGTTCTTACTAAAAAGTCAACCCAAAACCTGGAGATCTTCTAAATATGCAAACCTTTGCACCTATCGCCTTATTCGTTTATAACAGACCGCAGCATACTGAGCGTACCATAAAATTCCTTAAACAGAATCAATTGGCCTCAGAAAGCAGGTTGTTCATTTTCTCCGATGGCTTTAAATCTGCGGAAGATGAAGCCAAAGTACTGGAAGTACGCGAATTGCTTAAAAATATTGACGGATTTAAATCTGTTGAGGTGGTTGAACGCAAAGAAAACATGGGCCTGGCCAACTCGGTGATTGCCGGGGTAAGCCGTTTGGTAAAGGATTATAAACAGGTGATCGTGATGGAAGATGACCTGATCACTTCTCCATATACGCTGACCTATTTTAACGAGGCTTTAGACCGTTACCGCAATGAAGATCAGGTGATGCATATTGGTGCTTACATGTATCCACTGAAGGAAAACAACATCCCGGAATCTTTCTTTTACCGTGCTGCAACCAGTTGGGGATGGGCTACCTGGGATCGGGCATGGCAACATTTTGAACCCAACATTGATACGTTGATGGCACAATTTGATGCCAAAAAGAGATCCGCCTTTTCTATTGAGCATAAAATGAATTTCTGGAAACAGATGCAGGACTTCAAGAAGGGGAAAAACAATTCCTGGGCGATCCGCTGGTATGCTTCGATCTTCCTGAAAGGAGGATTGACATTGAATCCTGCGCAATCGCTGGTCAACAATATCGGGCATGACGGAACGGGAATTCATTCGGGAATCAATGACATTTACAATGTGATCATCAATCCAAAGCCCATCAGCGATTACCCTGTTGAAATAAAAGAAAATAAAGCCGCCTACGAGACGATCAGGGAATTCCTGTCGACCAGGAAGGGAAATCTATGGGAAAGGCTTAAAAGATATCTAAAACAACGTTTAGGCTAAGTTCTATACCTTCCCCATAGGGTGTTATACTTTTCTTGCTTCCAAAATGATATAAGGAGACAGTTGTCTGGAGTTAAAAGGAAAAACCTTGCTGAACAACTTCCCTGCCAGCCATACGGTTTTCTTTAACAACCGAACACCTGCGGGCTTTTGTTTTTCATTTTCCAGCCAAAGGCTGAAATGTCCGAAATATCTGGATTGCACCAGCTCCAGGCCTGCCTGTTTGCAGATGTTAGCCAATAATTCCGGATCCATGCAGTCAATATTATGCTTATCGTAATTCTCCCTGTCAAAAGTCTTTTGAAACCAACCGTTCAGCGCCTTAAAATTGGGCAATGTGATCAGTAAAGTACCTCCCGGTTTAACAAAAGCAATATGCCTGTTGATGATATCGGCGGTATCGTTGAAATGTTCGATCAATCCACAAGACAAGACCAGATCAAATTGCTGTTCCGGCTGATAGTTGAACAAGTCCGTCTCTATGATGTGAATATCCGCTTCCTTTAACTGGTTGGCTTCGAGTAAAGCATTGGTTACCGGCTGATGGACAAAATAATCAAGCAGGGTCACGTCAAGTTTGAAGTATTTCTTGAGGAATACCGCATAGTATCCCGGGAAACCACCCAATTCAATTGCTGTTTTTACCCCTTGTTTATTGATGATCTCTCCCAATTCTTTATAAAAAAGGTAGTTTGACGGAATGTTAACCGACAAATCGGTTTTGCTCTCCCAATAATTCACCCAAAACTGTCTGTCCGTTAACAGGTTGTCCATATTATTTTTTTAAATCTTTTAGTATTTCTGATACTGCACGTTCCAGTTGAGGGTCTTTATTCTCTAACCTGTCGGTGAATGTATTTTTCACGTAAATATCAGGAGCTACCCCTTCAGTTTCAATATTTTTACCATCCAGGGTATAACAACCCCATGCCGGAAGGCGATAAGATGAACCATCGACCAATCCTTTAGCGGAGGTAAAGATAATCCAACGATAGGTTTCTGTCCCAATAATCTTACCTAATTTTAATTCTTTGAATCCCGCGGCCGTCATTTCGGCATCACTTAAGGACTGTTCATTGATCAACAACACGATTGGTTTGGCTGCAGGGCCAAAATTACTTTGCGGAGCCATTTTACCACCACGGTATTTCCATTGAAGGTAAGGTCTTTGCGCCAGGAACTTTAACACCTCATCATGAACATTACCTCCGGTATTGTAACGCAGGTCGAGAATAATGCCTTCTTTATTGTTTTCCTGAGCCACCATATCCAGCAGGAAATTTTCCAGTTCACCGCCACCCATATTTTTCATATAGGTATAAGCGATCCGGTTATTGCCCAATTGTTTTACGCGTTCTCTGTTGTTGGTAATCCACTCATCGTACAGGTTATTGCGCAATGCGCCGGAGCTTTGAGGATGTACTTTTGTTTGGATGGTTTTCCCTCCACGTTCTACGGTAAGTGTCATTTCCTGTCCGAGGGAAGGCGAAGTAAAATACGTATCGCGGTCGGTATCTTTGTTTACTTTAATCCCATCTACCATCGTAATCACATCTCCTGCTTTCAGGTCGACACCCAGATGCCTGGCATTACTTCTTGCCACAATCCGTTCTACTTTAAAAGGGTCTTTATCGGAAAAAATGATCCCGGTTTCATTGGTAGCATAGTTGAGATTTTTACGTTCTTCTGCACCGGCAGAGCCAAAGCCCAGGTGTGAAGAGTTCAATTCGCCCAACATATCGTTTAAAAGAATGCGGAGGTCATTGCGGTTATTCAGGTATGGAAGGTAGTTTGCATATTCCTGTTGAGTTTTTAACCAGTCGATTCCATGAAAAGCTTCGTTGTAGAAGTTTTCCTCTACACCGGCCCAGGTTTCGTAGAACATCTGATTAAATTCTTCATTCAGGTTTCTGTTAAATTTAAAGCCGATGTCTAAACGGTCTAATTTATTGGCTTCCAGGTTGTATTTATTAATCACTCCACGAACCAGGGCGTAATATTTACCACCGGCTTCCACTATGCTGCCGTATCCTTCCGTTACTTTTTCTGTTTTAGGGCTTTCAAACGGTTCAGTTACCGTCCGGTAAATTCCACCAGTACCTGCCTCGTGATCAGAGTAAAAGAACATATAGGTTTTTTCTCCTTTTGCAAAAACCTCTACTGCCTGCTGACTTCCGAAAGACGGCCCTTGAAGCTCAATCCGGTCCATGATATTTTCGGTATTGATCGTCATCACTGCAGGCGCTTTTTCTTTCTTTTCTACCGGCTTAGCTTTTGTGGTATCTTTTTTAGCCGTAGTTTTTACTTCAGTTTTATCTTCTTTTTTCTCCGTGAACAGTTCGTCAAACTTATCCATGCGGTAAGGCTCATCATATTCCTCCAAAGCCATCCGGTAGACATGTCCGTTTTGCATCCCTGAAGGATAAGACGGTTTTGTTCTTGCGCTGACAAAATAAATGTACTTTCCATCCGGTGACCAGCGCGGAGAAGCTTCCGAAACACCTGTATTCGTCAGATTAATGGTTTTATTGTTTTTAATCTGGTGCACGAAAATGTCCTGTTCAAAATTACGGTAAGCCGTAAATAACAGGTATTCTCCATTTGGTGAAAAAGAAGGCGAAGAATTGGAGAAGGCCCAGATTTCGTCCTTCACCAGGGTCTTACTTTCCAGGGATTTAAGATCGAGCATACGAACTTCATCTCTGCCGCTTAAATAAACTGCCTGAGTACGCTCTTTATTGAAGGCAATATCCCGGTTATTTCTATTGTCTTTTGTCAGTTGCTTCCATGTTCCTTTTCCATCGGCAGCAATGGTAAACCAGTTCTGATAACCTTTGTAGGTCTGGTTAAAAACCAGGGTACGGTTATCGGAAAGCCATTTTACTTCCATTGCGCGCTCTGCTATCGGCGATCCTCTTTCTATTTTTTTAACAAATTTCCCTTCTGCATCACTCACAAACAGTTCTCCTCTGGAGATAAACGCCAGCTTTTTACCATCCGGCGACAGGTCAAAAGTGCTAATGGCAGCCCGGACATCAAATTCCTGCTCTTTGGCTAAAATATTATTTCTGGAAATGCTGATATTGATCTTCTCTGATTTTTGAGCAGCAACATCATATAGATAAAGTTGATAATCTTTCTCAAACACTATTTTATTTCCTGATGCAGCCACCACAGGCCGCTTAATCGCCGACTTAAAATCAGTCAGCCTTGTTTTTTTCCCGGCTTTGAAAGTATAAAGGTTGTATTCATCATTCCATTCATCAGAAGCGAAAAAGACATTGCCATTTTTATCTATACTTGGCCAAAGATCCTTGCCTTTATAGTCTGTGTATTGTTTATAAGTTTTTGTTTTTGGGTTCCAGGATTGGATATCCGGGTTAAAAGCACCTTTATAACGCTTACGGTTCGCCGCGTTTTTACTCTCCCAGGTATCATTAAAAAACAATTCTCCACCGGGTGCTTCTGCGACGTTGTGAATCAGGTTAAAATAGTGGTCAAAAAGCCGGCTTGCAGTACCTCCGGCAATGCCCACTTTATAGGCCGTATAACCATTGTACCGTCCCGAAGTAAAATAAATAGATTTGGAATCCCAGCTCCAGCTCTCCACCTCATCTGAGGCATCATGAAAGGTCAGCTGTGTTACTGCTCCTCCGGCAAGTGGCATGAGGTATACATCGTTGTTTCCAAACTGGTTAGACGAAAACGCCAGCCATTTTCCATCCGGAGAGACTTTGGGGCTGATCTCATGACCAGGCATTGCAGTAAGGCGCGTAGCGGCACCTCCGGTGGAGGGAACCTTCCAAAGGTCTCCTTCATAGCTAAAAACTACAGTCTGACCATCCGGGGTCAATGCAGGATGTGCTGTAAAATAGGGCTCGTTCTGAGCCATGGCTACCACATTTGAAAACAGTAAGGCAGCGGTAAGGGCATAAAAAACTTTTTTCATTGTATATATTTGGTTCTGTTTAGGGGTATGGCTTAGGATTCTTTCGATTTTTAAATTAATTTTATCGGCATACAAACAATGTTTTTTCTATTATACTGTTTTAAAAGAATATGTTCGTGGTACTTTAGCTATTTTTAGCGCATGTATAGGGCTGTTAACAGCAGATGACACTGAAAAAATTCAGTGTCGCAAAAAACAACATCTTTTTATTAAATTTTGGTAGAAACCAACGAAAATACACAAGAATTTAACAACGGTTCACAATAATAGATAATTTTGATAAATTGAAGGTAGTACACTTAAATACATATGAAGGGAACGGGGGTGCCGGAAGGGCCTGTCTGCGCTTAAGTGATGCCCTGAAAGCGCATGACGTCGATTCGAGTGTGGTGGTCTATTTTCAATTTAAGGAAAGTAAGCTCACGGATACTTTTAGCAAGGGGCCTTTTCAGAGAGCCCTGGCGGTTTTCAACATTCTTGCAGAGCGTTATTTATCTAAAGCATTCGCTAAAGCAGTAAAAACGCCCTTTTCATTGCAATGGTTTGGCCGTTCTGTGATCAAACATCCTAAGGTAAAGGAAGCCGATATTATTCATTTACATTGGATTAACCACGGTTTCTTATCTCCAAAATTTCTGGCGCAGATCGATGAACTGGAAAAACCGGTGGTCTGGACTTTTCACGACAGCAATGCTTTTACCGGCGGTTGTCATGTCCGCTATTCCTGTGAAAATTACCATAAGGAATGTGGTCACTGTCCATTGCTAAAGTTTAGCGGGAAGGATGATTTTTCCCATAAAACCTGGTTGCGGAAGAAGAAGGCTTATTCTGAGCTGAACTGTCATATTGTAGCCCCCAGCAACTGGATGGCAGACTCTGTGAAACTGAGCAGTTTATTGGGAACCCGTGGCATTACCGTTATTCCAAATACGATTGAGACCAATGTTTTCAAGCCCTATGTCAAATCGGAAGCGAAAAAGGTGTTAAAGATCAACCCCGATAAGTTTGTCATGATGAGTGGTTTTATGCCTTCCAAGAACGATAAACATAAGGGAACCTCCTATCTCATCGATGCTTTGAATGATCTGGCGTCGAGACCGGGAATCATTAAAGAAAACATTGAACTCGTCATCTTCGGAAATAAAGACAAGGTCGACATGCCGGAATTTCCTTTTAAAACCACTTTTCTGGGAACCATCAGCAATGACGAACACCTGGCCAAGTGTTATTCTGCAGCAGACGTATTTATCACGCCCTCACTGGAAGATAACCTACCCAATACAGTCATGGAAAGCCTGGCTTGCGCAACCCCCGTAGTGGCCTTTAAAACAGGTGGCATTCCGGATATGGTGAGGCATCTGGAAAATGGCTATCTCGCGGAATATCAATCTTCCGAAGACCTTGCTACGGGAATAGAATGGTTATATCATGACGAAAATGCGCCTGATATTCAGAAAGAAGCAAGAAGAACGATTTTAACTCAATTCTCTGAAGACGTTATTGCAGAAAAACACTTATTATTGTATCAATCCCTTATTAATTTACAGCCGCGTTAATTTTAGATTTAGATTTTACCTCCATGCAACCAAAGCTAAGTGTCATCACCATCGTTTATAATAATGTAAAGGATATTGAGCGCACGATGCTTTCCGTGTTGAATCAGACCTATCCGAATATAGAGTACATTCTGATTGACGGGGCTTCCAGTGACGGCACAAAAGACATCATTTATAAATATAAATCAAGGCTTGCCCAGTTCATTTCAGAGCCGGATAAGGGAATTTATGATGCGATGAACAAAGGTTTATCACTTGCGACAGGTGATTATGTCCTATTCATGAATTCCGGTGATGAGATTTATGCGCCGGTAACGGTGGCAGAAGTGTTTGATACCGCAGCGGCGGCAGACATCTATTACGGTGAAACAGAGATGTTTAACGAGAAATGGGAAAGTCTGGGACAAAGGAGACATCATTCGCCGGAGAATTTCGACTGGCAGAGTTTTAAATATGGGATGAGCATCAGTCACCAGGCAATTTATGTGAAACGCAGCCTCGCAGAACCTTTCAATCTGGAATATAAATACAGTTCTGATATTGACTGGATCATCAGAGCAGCAAAGAATGCTTCAAGTATTGTGAATACCCATAGCTACGTGGCGAAATACCTCGTTGGTGGTGTGTCTAAGAAAAAGCACCTGGCCAGCCTGAAAGAGCGCTTCAAGATATTTACCAGGTATTATGGATTGGTTCCAAATCTGATCAATCATATTTTCATTGCCGTCAACCTGGCGCAGTATTACATCCGCCACCGCAGAACCAATGATTAATCATGCCTTTTCTATCTCATATTACCTTACCCAAAACCGAGATCGCAGACTATCCGTTTTCTATCCCCGCGTTTAAAGAGGGATTAACACTCAGGTTACACGACAATGTGACTTTCTTTGTCGGGGAAAATGGTTCCGGAAAATCGACCCTGTTAGAGGCAATCGCTGATCAATGCGGATTTAGCCTGCGCGGCGGAAACCGCAATCATAATGTAGACAGCGGGGAAGAATACAATGGCTATAATACACCACTTAGCGGCTCTATTACCCTTGGCTGGACACCAAAGCGCATCAGCAATGGCTTTTTCATGCGGGCGGAAAGCTTTTTCAACTTCGCAGATTATATTGATGAAATTGCTGAAGAAGACCCGGATATATTGGACGCCTATGGCGGTAAATCTCTTCATGAGCAGAGCCATGGGGAATCGTTTTTGTCATTGTTTCAAAACCAATTCAGCAGAGGCATTTATATTCTGGATGAGCCTGAGGCCACCCATTCTCCCATGCTCCTTTGTTATCCTGAAGCAACAATTTTTAATTTCGGGACCTCCGGACTGGAAGAAATCGTCTATAAAGACACAGCGCATTACCAGCTGACGAAAAGCTTCCTCGATAACCCGGATGCCTACTTTCGTTTTCTATTTGACTAAAACACCAGGGCTGTCCATGACAAAATCATGACAATCTCTTAACGCCAAATTTATACTGCAGCGCTACTTTTGACTCAAAGCAATATAAAGCGCTCCATGTTACAACGAATTCTCAGATTTCCCTGCTATTTCGGCCTTGTCCTTCTTCTTCTTTTCCTGGCTGTTGTTTTTAACGGTTGTTTTTCCAAGACTGAAGGATTTCTCCTGCTCAATCTTTATCATCCTTTATGGCTGGATCGCTTTTTCATGCTGGTCACAAATCTTGGTGACGGCCTTTTTAGCCTGATGGTAGTGATCGTTCTTCTTTTGTGGAGAAAGAGAAAAAAAGCAATTATACTCTTGGTTGCTTTTCTAAGCTCGGGCCTGATTGCTCAAATTATGAAAAGAACTATCCAGATGCCGAGGCCCCTTGCCTTTTTTGAACAGACCGGATTTGATTACCCCTATTTTGTAAATGGTATAAACCTGCATGGCTCAAATTCTTTTCCTTCCGGACATACGACCTCAGCCTTCGCCCTGGCCACAGTAATGGTCCTCGTTTTTAAGAAAAAGAGGATTTCTCTATACTGTTTGTGTTTCGCTGTCCTCACGGGTTATTCCCGCATCTACCTCGCCCAACATTTTTTACAAGACGTTATTGTTGGCGCATTGATCGGAACCTGTTGCGCTTTACTGAGCTATCAATGGATTTATAAATCAAAGGTTTTTAAAGACAACCGGCTTCCTTCCTACCGGTACAGAGCAACTTCGCCGTTTCAACACCTGTCGTCTCAGGACTAGGTTTTTAAAAAATATACTTTT
This sequence comes from Pedobacter sp. FW305-3-2-15-E-R2A2, assembly GCF_038446955.1. Classification (NCBI taxonomy): domain Bacteria; kingdom Pseudomonadati; phylum Bacteroidota; class Sphingobacteriia; order Sphingobacteriales; family Sphingobacteriaceae; genus Pedobacter; species Pedobacter sp. FW305-3-2-15-E-R2A2. The sequence goes on along the minus strand of NZ_CP151803.1, from coordinate 7,492,696 downwards.
AATACAAAACAGTATCGGAAACTTACAAAAGTCTGCCGCTGTGTATTTAAGTATCAGGGATTAGGTATCATTACGTCAACCATTGTGGCAAATTGTACCTGCTTATAAACTAGAACAATAAATATGTCCCCTGAGCTCCTTAGGGATTCAGGGGATTTTTTATAGGATTTTAACGCTGAATTAAGGGTTGGTAGACCACAATGCAGCCTCTTTCAGGAACACCCTGCGGTTCAGCTTTAATTGTGCAACCACAAGTTCTGCAAAATCTTCCGGCTGCATTACGCGGTCAGGATTTCCATCTGTTAATTTAAGGTCTTTTGCCATATCTGTAGAGACCGTACTCGGTACTAAAGTGCTCACACGGATGTTGTGTTTGCGTACTTCCTGCATTAATGATTCGGACATTCCGATCAAGCCAAATTTAGAAGCGCTATAGGCACTCGTCACTGCGGCACCATTTTTACCGGCAGTAGAGGAAACATTGATAATGTCTCCTGCTTTTCTTTCGATCATCTCCGGAAGAACCGCACGGGTAACGTGATAAGGGCCAAATAAGTTCACTTTAACAATTTCTTCCCATTGTGCAGGCTCCAGTTCCATGAAAGAACCAAAAGCACCAATTCCGGCATTGTTAATAAGAATATCGATGGCACCCAATGAAGATTTTATCGAGTCAATGGCCACATTCACGGCTTCAATATCGGTTACATTTGCAGTAGCGATTGCCGTTTTAACTCCATATTGTGAGAGTTCTGCCGCTACTTTTTGTAAGTCAGACTCCGTTCTTGCTACTAAGCCTATGTTCACGCCTTCCTGTCCCAAAGCAATTGCAATTGCACGTCCGATTCCTTTTCCGGCACCGGTGATGATGGCATTTTTTCCCTTCAATGATTCCATATTATCTTGTATTAAGGGGGCAAAATTAAGAAAAAAGAGGGCTGGAAAAGAGGGTTTGAGGAATATTACTTACAAATAGAAAAAGCCCGCAGGTGTTGACCTGCGGGCTCGTATTTTCTGATCCGAAAGGACTAGAAGTTTTTACCTTTTATTTTACGTTCACCTTCAGTTAAGTAGATCTTACGTAAACGCATGCTTAATGGAGTGATCTCGATGTACTCATCAGCCTGGATGTATTCCATAGCTTCTTCCAGAGAGAACTTAATTGCCGGAGCAATGCGGTTGCTATCATCAGTACCAGATGCACGCATGTTGGTTAAAGCTTTACCTTTAACAATGTTTACTACCAAGTCATTGTCACGGATGTGCTCACCCATAATCTGACCTTCATAAACCTCAACACCCGGGTCAACGAAGAAACGACCACGATCCTGTAGTTTATCGATTGAATAAGCAGTTGTGCTTCCTTTTTCCATAGAAACCAATACTCCGTTCAACCTTCCAGGAATTACACCTTTCCAAGGCTCATAAGCTTTGAAACGGTGTGCCATAATCGCTTCACCACCTGTAGCGGTTAATACGTTATTTCTTAAACCAATGATACCACGTGCAGGGATGTCAAACTCTAAGTGTTGTAAATCTCCTTTAGGTTCCATGATCAACAATTCACCTTTACGTTGTGTTACCAGTTCAATTACTTTACCAGCAACTTCACCCGGTACATCTACGATCAAAGTTTCAATAGGCTCACATTTTTTACCGTCAATTTCTTTAACGATTACCTGTGGCTGTCCTACCTGAATCTCATATCCTTCGCGACGCATAGTCTCGATCAATACCGATAAATGGAGAATACCCCTTCCGTATACTAAATAAGCATCAGGAGATGGAGTTTCTACGACTTTAAGCGCTAAGTTTTTCTCCATTTCTTTGTAAAGACGTTCTTTGATACGTTGAGACGTTACAAATTTACCTTCTTTACCGAAGAATGGGGAGTTATTGATGGTGAACAACATGTTCATTGTTGGCTCATCAATTTTGATTACCGGCAATTGTTCCGGAGCATCAAAATCAGCGATGGTATCACCGATATCAAAACCTTCAATACCTACAACAGCACAGATATCACCAGATTTCACTTCAGTAGCACGGATCTTTCCTAAACCTTCGAAAGTATATAATTCTTTAACTCTTGTTTTTACAATTTTACCATCACGTTTGATCAAAGTAACCGGTTGATTTTCTTTGATCACACCACGATGAACACGTCCAACTGCGATACGACCTACGAAAGATGAATAATCTAAAGAGGTGATCTGCATTTGTAAAGTACCATCGTTTGTAGGTGCAGGAGGGATATTAGCAACAACTGCATCTAAAAGTGCGAAAATGTCTGTAGTAGGCACTTTCCAGTCAGTACTCATCCATCCTTGTTTCGATGAACCATAAATTACAGGAAAATCCAATTGATCTTCTGTAGCTTCAAGGTTAAAGAACAATTCGAAAATCTGTTCGTAAACCTCTTCAGGGCGACAGTTTTCTTTATCAACTTTATTTACGACTACGATTGGTTTTAAACCCAGAGCCAAAGCTTTTTGTGTAACGAAACGAGTTTGAGGCATCGCACCTTCAAAGGCATCACACAATAACAATACTCCATCAGCCATTTTCAATACACGTTCTACTTCACCACCAAAATCGGCGTGACCAGGGGTATCAATAATGTTGATTTTTACATCTTTATACTGAACAGATACGTTTTTTGAAACGATGGTAATTCCCCGTTCACGCTCCAAATCATTATTGTCAAGTATTAAATCTCCCGTTTGTTCGTTATCACGGAAGATTGAACAAGAGTGTAAGATCTTATCAACCAGTGTAGTTTTACCGTGGTCAACGTGGGCTATGATAGCTATATTTCTTATTTTTTGCATAAAATGCGTGTAAATTTTGGCGCAAAGATACGACTTATTATCGACATATCAATCAATTAGTTAAGAGCAAATATTGAAAAATAAGTGTCTTTTATAATGTGATCGTAATGACCATTTTATTCAAAGCAAGTATTGGTGTTCCACTTGTTAATGCTTACTTTGTTGACAGTAAAAAATCATCCGGAGAAAGGGATGGATAAACGTCTCAATAATTATAACAGATGGAGAAGAAAGCAGTTCTACTTGGTGCGAGTGGATTAATAGGAGAAAGTTTACTCGAACAGCTGCTGAGCAACAGCCATTACAAAGAAGTGCTCATTGTTGGCCGGAAAAAGCTGGAAAGGCAACACCCCAAGCTAAAACAGCTGGTTGTAGATTTTGATAAACTGAACGATTATGCCTTACAAATCCAGGGAGATGTGGTTTTCTGTTGCCTGGGGACCACAAAAAGTAAAACACCCGATCAGGTACAATACAAAAAGATAGATTATCAATATCCGCTCGATGCGGCAGCAATTGCCCAAAGTAATGGCACAGAACAGTATCACCTTGTGTCGGCCTTAGGCGCAAACCCTTCTTCCAGCATCTTTTATACGAAAACAAAAGGAGAAGTAGAAAGAGACCTGAAAGCCATTCCATTTAAAAGCATTCATATCTATCAACCCTCACTACTCGTTGGCGAAAGAAAAGAAAGCCGCAACCTCGAGGGCCTGATGACGGTTGTGATGCAGATCTTAAACCCATTGTTGATTTCCGGTTTGCGGAAATACAGGAGCATTAAAATTGAGAAGGTCGCATTGGCGATGATCAGGAAATCCCTGGAAGATGCCTCCGGAACATTTGTTTATCCTTCGGATAAAATTGAAGAAATCAGCAGTAAATCTTATAAATAGGTTTTTCTACCGAATGCCCAGGTTAGAAATGCCGGCATTGCTTTAGACCAGCTAGGAACATCATGTTTCCCTCCTACCATTTCATAATAGGCGATGTCTTCGGGACGCTGGTATCCTTTTTCCAGCAAGCCCTTAATTACATCAATGGTATCATCAATAGAATCTATAATGTAATTGCGGTTCCTATCAGCAGTTTCGTCTTCTGTCCCTGTCATCAGCCAGAATTTAAGCTCCGGTTTGCCTTTTGTTTGCTTAATCATTTGATGAAGAATGCGGTCGTCATCTGTATAACCGTCTTTAAGGTCTTTTTTTCTCCACCAGAAAGATCCTGAAAAAACCCCTACTGCATCAAAATAGTTGTCGTTATTCCAGGCAATATCAAACGCGGTCAATCCTCCAAGAGAACACCCGGCGAATGCCCTTTTCCCGTTGATGGGCATCTCTACTTCTCCCTGAATAAAAGGAAGCAGTTCATTGATGACAAAATCAGTGTAAGAAATAGCAGCGCCACCCCTTCCCAGAAAGTCGGGAACACCGGCAACCCCATATTCCTGAACGCGGTCTTTAGAAGCTTTAACAGCCACGACCACCAGAGGTTCTATTTTATGCGTCCGGTATAATGCGTTTAACGTATTTTCCAAATCCAGGCCTTCGGCGTCCTGTCCATCGTTTAAAATAAGCAGATTCAGTGTTTCATTCCCCAACAGGTTGTCAGGAGTAAAGATCTCCAGCTCTACCTCTCTTTTTAAACTGTTAGACTTTATCACGTTTTTAGTTCTGATCACTTCCGAAAGTAACATGGTGGTATACATAATGCGGCAATTTCCCCTTTCTCACAAATAGTTTGCAAAGGTACTATTATTGACAAAATATATTCATAAGTGTCAATATTTTTCAGCTAATCATCAGATTTATAGAAAGAAATGCGAATATTCCTTTGGGTTTAAAAATAGTTTTTTATACCTTAAAGCAGCTAATTTTCGCAACATGGTTGAAGAGTATAAAAAATGGTATAGCCATAATCTAAACGCGGATTTTGAGCTGCTGACCTTCGGACAAAGTGGTTATCCGATCCTGCTCTTTCCCACCAGTATGGGGCGGTATTTTGAGAACAAAGATTTCAAATTAATTGAGTCTGTACAACACTTTATTGAAGAAGGAAAAATCAAAATCTACTGTGTAGACAGTATCGATAAACTAAGCTGGTACAATAAGGACATCCATCCTGCAGACCGGGTAAAGAACCACATCTGGTATGATAAATTGTTATTGGAAGAGGTTTCTTCCCTGGCAAGACAGGAGACCGGACACGACAGGATTATTACTGCAGGTTGTAGTTTCGGGGGTTATCATGCGGCGAATTTCGCCTTCAGACATCCCTGGCTCGTGAGCCATATGTTTAGCATGAGCGGTGCCTTTGATATCCGCGGACAGCTCGACGGCTTTTACAACGACGACGTGTATTTTAATAATCCGGTAGATTATCTCCCACATGACCAAAACCGGGAGCTTTGGAATATGAAAATTATTCTGGGAACGTCCGATAGGGATATGTGTAAAGGAGACAATGAAAAGCTCTCCGGTATCTTAAATGAAAAAGGCATCGGGCATTGGCTGGATATCCGGCAAAATGCAGATCATGACTGGCCCATCTGGCGACAAATGTTTCCGGAGTACCTGTCGCAATTGTAATTCATTAAGGGTATATTTATCAGAACATTAACGCCTTTTCGTTGTTTCATCAATAACAAAACCAAGAGAATCACAGAGGATTCGAAAAACAAACCAAAACATCAGTAAAAAACCAGGAACCTTGTCGGCCAAAAACCAACAAAGGGGCCAGATAACGTAAAAATCAGAAAGACCTATAAAAACTACGCTAATTATATGAAAAAAATCGGAATCTTATTTGGGCAGGAAAGATCATTTCCAGAAGCCTTTGTAAAACGGGTAAACGAAATCGCAGGACCAGACATCAGGGCAGAATTTGTAAGTATCGATAAGATATTTCAGGCCGAACCATTGGGATATTCGGTGATTATAGATCGGATTTCGCAAGATGTTCCCTTTTACCGTGCGGCACTAAAAAATGCAGCGATGACAGGAACAGCAGTGATCAATAATCCTTTTTGGTGGAGTGCTGATGAGAAATTTTTCAACAATGCACTGGCCATAAAATTAGGGGTTCCGGTTCCTAAAACCGCATTGATCCCATCCTATGATCAACCTGATGATACTACAGATAAATCATTCAGCAACCTTGCCTTCCCGATGGACTGGGATGGAATATTTGAATATACAGGCTTCCCGGCCTACATGAAGCCATTTGATGGCGGTGGTTGGAAAGAGGTGTATAAGTTGCATGACAAAGAGGATTTCTTTGATAAGCACAGCCAGACTAAACAAACGGTGATGATGCTTCAGGAAGAAATCGTTTTTGATGAATATTTCCGTTGCTATTGTATTGGTGGTAAGTATGTAAAAATTATGCAATATGAGCCTAGAAATCCTTCACATTTGCGCTATGCAGTCGAAAAAGGACCTTCAAGCGAGAAACTATTGCAAACGATCCATGATTATGTGCTCCTGTTAAATCAATATCTGGGTTATGATTTCAATACGGTAGAATTTGCGGTTCGTGATGGCATTCCATATGCAATTGATTTCTGTAATCCTGCACCTGATGCGGAAGTAACCAGTGTGGGCCAGGAGAATTTCGACTGGGTAGTAGAAACATCGGCAAAATATGCGATAGAACGCGCAAAGGCACATGTGGATGGGCAAGACAACCTGACCTGGGGCGAATACATCAGAACGTCTGCAAATGATGTTCCACTGATTGGAAAAGCAAAACCGGCAGCAAAGGCTCAAGAAGCGGCAAAAACAACTGCAGCGCCGAAAGCAGCAGCAAAGGCAGCAGCGAAAAAAGCTCCGGTAAAAGCAAAGAAAGCAAGTACAACAAAAAAATAACAAGGCATCAATTCAACAGTTAATATGATGAACGATTTTACGCTTGGTGTAGAGGAAGAGTACATGGTGGTCGATCCCGTAACACGCGAACTGACCTCACACGATCAGAAGATTGTGGAGGCAGCACAAAAAATACATAAGGATCAGGTAAAGGCAGAAATGCATCAGGCCGTGGTAGAGGTAGGTACGGGAATCTGTAAGAACACAGAACAGGCCCGTGCAGAAATTTCTCAATTGAGATATACGGTATCTCAACTCGCAGGAGAACAAGGTTTACGCATCGGCGCTGCCGGTACGCACCCATTTTCACATTGGGAAAAGCAGCTGATTACAGAGCATCCGCGCTATAGCGAGATCGTAAATGAACTTCAGGAAGCAGCAAGGTCTAACCTGATTTTTGGCCTGCATGTGCATGTTGGCTTTCAGTCCAGGGAGCTGGCCATTCATATTGCCAATCAGGTCCGGTATTTTTTACCCCATGTCTTTGCCTTGTCTACCAATTCTCCATTTTGGGAGAGCAGAAACACAGGATACAAATCTTTCCGGACAAAAATATTTGATAAATTCCCCAGAACAGGGATTCCTGACATCTTTAACAGCATCGAAGATTACGACAACTACGTGAAACTATTGATCAAAACCAATAGTATTGACAACGCGAAAAAAATCTGGTGGGACATCAGGGTACACCCCTTCTTTGAAACTATTGAGTTTAGAATTTGCGATTGCCCGATGCTGATCGATGAAACGATGGCATTTGTTGCCTTATTTCAGGCTTTGTGCGCAAAGTTATATAAACTGCGGCTGCAAAACATGAAGTTCATCAGCTATTCCAGAGCATTGATCAATGAGAACAAATGGCGTGCTGCAAGGTATGGCATTGATGGAAACCTGATAGATTTTGGAAAAGAAATGGAAGTAAACTGTAGAAATCTTGTCCTGGAGTTATTGGACTTCGTAGATGATGTGGTGGACGAACTGGGCTGCAGGGATGACATTAATTATGTACACAAAATTCTGGAAAATGGCACGGGCGCAGACAGGCAATTGGCTGTTTACGAACAAAATGGTAACTTTGAGGCGGTGGTAGATTATATCACTTCACAAACGTTAATTGGTGCGAGATAGAATATGACAAGGGATAGAAATAAGATTAGGGTTGCCGTAATTGATATGAACAATGGGGTAACCAACCAGGGGATGCGTGGGATTCAGGAAGTCTTGTTGCGTTATCAGAAAGAAATGTCAGTAGAGTTATCTTATGATGTATTTGATCTGAGACAAAAGGGCGAAATTCCAGGCATTGGTTACGATATCTATATTTCAAGCGGAGGTCCGGGAAGTCCTTTTGATGGAGAAGGACAACAATGGGAAAATGACTTTTTCGCATTGCTGGATAATATTGATGCATTTAATGCCGTAAATGAACATCAAAAGAAATATGCGTTTTTAATTTGCCATTCCTTCCAGATGGCCTGCCGGAAATTTGGCGTAGGAAAGGTCATCAGAAGACGTTCTACCGCCTTTGGGATCTTTCCTATTTACCTGACAGAAGAAGGGGAAGACGAGATGGTATTTAACGGCCTTCCTAATCCTTTTTATACCGTAGACAGCAGAGATTGGCAAGTGATCAATCCCGAAGATGTCTTTTTCTCTAATACAACAGCACAGGTCCTGGCTTTGGAAAAAGAACGCCCTCATGTGGACTTGGAACGCTGTGTGATGGCCGTTAGGTTTACCAAAGAAATTATAGGCACTCAGTTTCATCCGGAAGCAGATCCGGTAGGAATGAAACAATACCTCTTGCAGGAAGACAAGAAAAAAGCAATTATTGAAAATCACGGCGCGGAAAAATACCTGGATATGTTGGACAGCGTAGACGATCCGAACAGGATTACCCTCACCAGAAGCGTGATTTTACCCAACTTTTTAAATGAGGCATTAAATGCCTTACAGGAAGCATAACTATGATTAGCAGCTACAGAGCATCATTTAATGAGCATTTTTCGGAGGAGAAGTATCTTGAGTTTTTAGAAAAACTTGAAAACGGATTTACTAAAATTCCCTTTCGCGTTGCGGAAACACCCATATTTCTTCCTGCTTCATTAAAAGAAAAACTGATCGCTGCCGGTGCTGAAATTATAGCGCTGATTCAACAACCGGACTTTAAGGAACTCACGGAAAAATCGATTCCGGAGAACTGGAAGGTTCCTGCAGAAAATGCTCAGCCCCACTTTCTAACGTTCGACTTTGGCATCTGTAAAGATGAACATGGCGACTTAACACCCAAGTTGATAGAAATGCAGGGTTTTCCTTCTCTTTATGGATTTCAGGCATTGTTAGGGGAAACTTATAAAGCAGCGTATTCCCTTCCGGAACAGCTTACACCATATTTCAATGAGTTAGATGAAGCAGGATATATCGCCTTACTCAAAGAAGTCGTTCTTGGAGCTCATGAAGCCCATGAAGTTGCATTGATGGACATTGATGCCTCCAACCAAAAGACCGCTATCGACTTTCTCGTGACGGCCCGATACCTGGGCATCAAAATTCTCAGCCTTAGCGACATTAAAAAGGAAGGTAAAAGCCTGTACTATGAGCAGAACGGGGAACACATAAGGTTGAAAAGAATTTATAACCGACTGATATTTGATGAGATTGGCGACAATACCGATCTGTTCAAAGACAGTTTTGACCCCCGGGATGAGCTGGATATCGAATGGATCACCCATCCGAACTGGTTCTATAGGATCAGTAAATACACCATGCCTTTTTTGAAGAGCGAGTTTGCCCCTGAAACATTTTTTCTGGATCAACTGAGCAGTATTCCTTCAGATCTGGAAAACTACGTGCTGAAACCTCTATTTTCATTTGCGGGAATGGGTGTGATTATTGATGTGAAAAAAGAGGATATTGAAGCTGTTGCAGATCCTGAAAACTGGATTTTGCAAAGAAAAGTAAATTACGAACCAGCGGTTCAGGCACCCGATGGAGGGGTAAAGGTAGAAATCAGGCTGATGTATTTATGGCCGGAAGGAAAAGAGCCTGTACTTTGCATCAATCTGGCGCGTCTGAGCAGAGGCAAGATGATCGGTGTACGCTACAATAAAGATTTTGATTGGGTTGGTGGAACCGTTGGCCTGATGGAAAAGTAAATTTACATTCAACAGACCTGCTAAATGCAGTCTTTAATTAGTTTTGTAATATGGACATTCAAACCATTTTAGTTGTTATTCTTTTTATGGCCGCGATATTCTATATCGGTCGTATGATATATAGATCGTTATCTCCTAAAACCGGGGGCTGCGCTTCTAATTGCAAGTGTGGTGTAGATTTTTCCAATATCGAACCCAACAAGAAATAGATTTCATCTATATCCCCTATGATTGAACAGTTCAAACTCTATTTACAAAAGAAGGTCGCTATAACAGATGAGCAGTTCGATCTGATCGCCGGTAAGCTCAGGGTCAAGAATTTTGACAAGAATGAAATGATCCTGATGAAAGGAGAGGTTTCTCCCCATGGTTATTTTGTATTGGATGGATTGTTACGCAGCTATTCCATCGATGCAAAAGGCAAAACACACATTATTCAATTCGCACCGGAACAATGGTGGATGTCGGACCGCAATGGCATGTTTAATGAAGCCTCAGAGTTTTTTATTGATGCTATAGAACCGACACAGGCGATCGTTATGCCCAAAGCGTTTATTGATGAAGCGGCAAAACATGTACCTTGCATGTATGATTTCAACAATAACATGTTACATAATTCCATCCGCTTTATGCAGAAAAGGATCAATATGCTGTTGAGTGCCCCAGCCGAAGAAAGATACCTTAACTTTATTCAACTTTATCCCAACCTGACATTAAGAGTCCCGCAATGGATGATTGCCTCCTATCTCGGCATCACTCCGGAGTCCCTCAGCAGGGTCCGTAAAGACCTGGCACATAAGCATTTTAAAATATAGCCCTTTCTTATCATACATCAATGTGTACCTGATGTGCTTGTCGTAATTTTGTGTTGTTAATAAAGAAAACAACTAAATAAAAAATATTATGGCAACTACACAATGGGCATTAGATCCAACTCACAGTGAACTACAATTTAAAGTAAAACATTTAATGATCACTACTGTAACCGGTAGCTTAAAAACATTAAATGCATCCTTAACTTCTGAAGCAGATGATTTTCACAATGCTCAGGTTTCCTTTGATGCAGAAACAAGCTCAATTGATACTGGTAATAAAGACAGAGATAACCACTTAAAAAGCGGCGATTTCTTTGACGCTGAAAAATTCCCTAAAATCACGTTCGACTCTACTTCATTGAGCAAAGACGGTGATGATTATACTTTACATGGAAACCTGGTTGTTAAAGGGACCAGCAAACCGGTAAAATTGAATGTAGAATTTGGCGGTATCGCTACCGATCCATGGGGAAATACTAAGGCTGGATTTACCTTGAATGGTAAAATCAACAGAACAGACTTCGGATTAACATGGAATGCAGCTTTAGAAACAGGTGGTGTAATGGTGAGTGAGGAAGTAAAAATATTAGGTGAATTACAATTTGTAAAACAAGCTTAATCAAAACTCATGCATCCAGGTCATAACACAAAAGAAAGACGGAATGGAAGCAAATATTAAACAGGTGTCGGCTGTTTTAAACCCGCCGGCACCTCATATGGTCGGAGACGGCTTCAGGGTTCATAACTTTTTCCCAAAAGGATATAAGCTTAAAATGAGCCCTTTTTTCCTATTGGACTATAATTCTAAAATACAATTTTCTGCACGTAATGAACCGAGAGGTGTTGGGGTGCATCCACACCGGGGTTTTGAAACGGTTACCATCGCCTATCATGGCGCAGTGGCCCATCAGGACAGCGCCGGAAACAGTGGAATTATTAAACCCGGAGATGTGCAATGGATGACTGCGGCAAGTGGAATTCTACATAAAGAACACCACGAAGAGGCATTCAGCAAAAAGGGAGGCCCCTTTCAAATGGTTCAGTTATGGGTAAACTTACCAGCAAAAGATAAAATGAGCAAGCCGAAGTATCAGGCGCTCTGCCATGGGAGTATTGCCCGTCACGAGCTGGAAAACGAGGCAGGGGTAATTGAAGTCATTGCAGGAGAATATATGGGTACAAAAGGCTCTGCAAGTACCTTTACACCAATAGAAGTCTATAATCTGCGTCTGAATAAAAATGGGAAAGCATCGTTTAGTTTCCCTTCGGACTACAATACCGCGTTTGTTGTCATTGAAGGCGAAATCAAGGTGAACGATACAGTACTGGCAAAGACAGATCAGCTGGTTCACTTTAAAAATGAAGGAGAAGAAATTCGGGTTGAAGCGATACAGGATAGTGTTATCCTGGTTTTAAGCGGAGCACCAATCCATGAACCCATCGCACAATATGGTCCGTTCTTAATGAACAAACCGGAAGAAATTCAACAGGCGATTGCAGATTATAACCAGGGCAAATTTGGCTATTTAGAAGAATAATTTATAAAAAAAACCGGAGATGATGTCTCCGGTTTTTTTTATGTTGGTTGTGCTTTAAATCTTCTGGATCAGACAAACAGCGTAAGCCACTACACCTTCTTCCCTTCCGATAAAGCCCATTTGCTCGTTCGTGGTTGCTTTTATAGAGATGTCCTCGATATCAATACCAATCGCTGCTGCGATATGCGCCTGCATAGCGGGAATATGCGGATTAATCTTCGGCGCTTCCAGGCAGAGCATGGCATCAATATTACCAATTTCAAAACCTTTCTCTTTAACCAGTTTCACACTTTCCTGTAACAGGATAATGCTGCTGATCCCTTTCCAGCGTGGATCTGTATTTTTAAAGTGAAAGCCTATATCTCTCAAATTGGCTGCACCAAGCAATGCATCGCAAATGGCATGTAACAACACGTCGGCATCAGAATGTCCAAAAGCACCTTTATGGTGTTCCAAATCTACACCTCCCACCACAAAAGGATGATTCTCCTTCAGCTGATGTACATCAAAGCCAAACCCTACCTTAATCTTCATTTCTATATATTTTTGTTTATTAGTATTCCCGATCCATTATTTGGCTTCGCCAAAATTGAACAATAAAGAGAACCTCAGCGTATTTGCCAAAGGACTCTTTTGCGGACTGGCCAGCAAATATGCAAAGTCTATGTTGAATACATTGTATTTAAGACCTGCACCTAAAGTAAAGTAGCGTCTGTCGCCCTTTTTTGGACTTTCATAAAAATAGCCTGCACGAAGGGCAAATTGCTGATTGTACCAATATTCCATCCCTGCAGCAATGTTAATTTCCTGCATTTCTTCTTTAAAGCCACCAGGTGCATCGGCAAAAGAGCCAAAAATACCTGCAGGAACAGACCTATCCGGATCCTGACCAGCAATTATTTTTCCATCTGCATTGTAAACAGGCTGGGTTGGCACCAGTAATTTATTAAAGTCGAGCGCAAAGGTAAACTGATTAAAATCGTCAATAATAAAAGTGGAGGCCCCTCCTATTTTTAGGTTTGTAGGAAGAAAATAACCATTATCTCCATCTACATAGCTCATTTTTGTGCCAATATTTGAAATGTTCATTCCGGCAGAAAGAATGGCATCTTTACCCAGAAAACGGGTTGGTTTTTTAAAATACGCCGAGACATCGACGGCTACGGAATTCCCGGCTTTAGTCTGCTGACCGGCTGAGAATTGTCCTGAAAAAAGATTGGAACGGATATATCTTGCAGCTGTCCCTAATGAAAAAGATTCTCCCATTTTCCTGGAAAAAGAAACATCAAAGGCCAGTTCATTTGGGTTATAAACACCCAGGTCCTGCTGATTGACATCGGTTAATTGAATTTCTCCCAGGCTAAAATACCTTAAAGAAGCGCCGATGGTATTCCTGTTATCTACTTTATAATAACCGCTGAGGTAAGTCAGGTTCACATCCGGGATGAGGCTTTTTAGCCATGGGCTGTAGGAAACGGAAAAACCATAAGTACGCTCTAAAAATGCCAGCTTGGCAGGATTAATCCCCATGGCATTCGCATCCGGCTGAACAGCGACCCCTGCCTCCCCCATTCCACCGGCCCTCGCATCGGGACTGATCAGCAGGAAAGGTACGGCGGTAAAAATGTTGCTGGAACGACTTCCATTCGTCTGAGTTCCCGGTTCAACGCTTTGTGCATATAAATCAGCGCAAACTGTTAATAAAGAAAATAAACTCAAAACAGTTTTTACCAGTCTTCTACTCATTTGCCAAATAATTACACCACTATTATATGCAAGTTAACATAGTGTTTAATAAAATCAAAGTATTATGAACTTTCTATTCGATTTGAGATACCTTGTATAATCCATTAAGAACCACCAGAATATTTATTCAAATATGCCTTAAAGAGGCACAAAACACCATTTTTTAAAGATTATTTTTATTTAAAGCATTTGTTTTGTTGTAGTGTACGTCTTTTTTTATGTAATTTTAACAGTTAAAGCACTATGATATCCCTCATATATGAAAAAATCATACTTATATTCAATTGCATCTATTGCAATTATAGCTTCTCTAGCCTCCTGTAAATCAAAGTCAGGAACCTCTGAGAAGACAGGAATGGCATATAACAAGCAAGAGTTTGGAGGCTTTGAAGTAAATAAAAAATTCAAGCGCGGTCCGGGTCCCGGATTAGTCGAGATTGAAGGTGGTGTATTTGTCATGAGCGGAAGTGCCATCAATGTTCCCGGTGAGGAGCTCAGCAATTACAATCATAAAAGGGAGACTACGGTTTCTTCTTTCTATATGGATGAAACAGAGGTTTCCAACACCAACTGGCTGGAATACCTGAACTGGATCCGCACCAGCTATCCAACGGATCATGAATATTATTATAATGAACTTCCTGATACCCTGGTTTGGCGCAGGCCTTTATCCTATAATGAACCTTACGTAGATAATTATTTAAGGCACCCCGCTTATCAGGATTATCCTGTGGTAGGTGTAAGCTGGGAACAGGCAGAAAGGTATTGTGCCTGGAGAACTGACAGGGTGAATGAGTTGTTGCTTCGTGAAAAAGGTTACATGACCAGCTTTAAGGACATTAACGGCGGAACCTCAAAAACAGCAGGTAACGCGACGGCAACAGCAAGGCCAACAGAGCCTTTTAACACGGATATTTACCTGAACGGGCAGTATGACGATAAGGGTAAAAAAGCAATGAAAGATCTTAATCCTTCTAATGCTTCCGGTGCAAAAGGAGCGACAACAGGTAAAAATGCAGCCACTAGAAATGTAAGACTGGAGGATGGCATTATCAAACAGCCTTACCGCCTGCCAACAGAAGCAGAATGGGAATACGCAGCTCTTGGCTTAATTGGAAATACACAGTATGAGAATATCGCTGCGAATAAAATCTATCCATGGAATGGTTTAGGGTTGAGCTCTGCAAAAAGAAGTACAAGAGGATTAATCCTGGCTAACTTTAAAAGAACCAAAGGTGATTATATGGGTGTAGGTGGATCACTGAATGATAAAGGTGGACTTACAGTTGCCGTAAGGTCTTATATGCCAAATGATTTCGGCTTATACAATATGGCAGGAAACGTGAACGAATGGGTTGCTGATGTTTATCGCTCCAAAACTTTTGAAGCAGCAGACGCCTTTAATCCATATAGAGGAAATTACTACAAAGACAAGAAAGTGGCTGATCCGGTTAGCGGAAAGATTGAAAAAGACAAATACAACAAGCCTGTCTTAACAGATGCCATTTCTTACAAGAAACAAACCTGGGCAGAAAAGCAGGCCGCAACGCCTCCGCCAACGGTTAATACTTATGCCGATCAAAGGGGCTATCGTGATAAAGCAAATGATTTATACGGAGAGATTACCCTGGTAACAGATAAATCAAGAGTATATAAAGGAGGATCCTGGGAGGATCAGGCATTGTGGCTGAACCCTGCAACTAGAAGGTTCCTTGCACAGGATGAATCTACCGCTGATATTGGTTTCCGTTGCGCAATGACGATGTTGGGTGCTTCAGAGATCAGATCTACAGGAAAGCCTCAATTTAAGCCAAAGGCAGCGAAAGCATTCAGGGCTGGCAAATAAAATTAAAAGCATAAAAAAAGGAGCAACGCTCCTTTTTTTATGCGAATTGCAGTAGAATTTCGTTCTTTTCTACCTTATCCCCCTTCCGGATCAGAATCTTCTTCACTATTCCTCCGGTTGGTGATTTAATAATATTTTCCATCTTCATCGCCTCCAATACCAACAGACTGTCCCCTTTATTCACTTCCTGTCCTTCTGTTACAATGACATTCAGCACCAATCCTGGCATAGGGGCCTTAATTTCGAGCACCTTATTTGCAGAGGAGCTGTCCATCCCCAGTTTTTTGAGCAATTCATCATACTGGTCTTCTATTCCAACCTGATAAAGAGTACCATTTACTTTAATGACCACTGCCTTTCCGTCTTCGTTGCGCTCTACCAGCTCTATATTATAGGATTTATTCTGATAGATCACATGTTTCTGTGTTGCAGAGAGATCTCTGGTATCGATCTGCAGCTCCAGCCCATTAACTTTTAATACTTTTTCTGCTACTTCTACCTCAAAATTGTGTTGTTCATTTACTTTGACCTTCATAGTTATTGTGTTAATGCATATTGAACTAAATTTGCGCCCATTTTTAAGGCGTTCAGGCGCTTATCTTGTGTGTCCTCGGGATAAGTACCAAAGTCTTCCCATCCATTCCCCAGATCGCATTCAAATGTGTAATAGCAAACCACCCGTCCTTCCCAGATTAAGGCAAGCCCCTGAGGTACTTTACCATCATGTTCATGGATTTTAGGCAGTCCTTTCGGGAATTTAAATTTCTGGTGATAGAGTGGGTGATTCGGGGGCAGGTCTACAAAAGAAAGCTCCGGAAAAACCTTTTTCATTTCCTTACGGATAAACTTATCCAATCCGTAATTATCGTCGATATGAAGAAATCCCCCACCGATCAGGTATTTTCTTAAATTCTCTGCTTCATTAGGACTAAAGACGACATTGCCATGCCCGGTAAGGTAGATAAAAGGATAGTTAAACAGCTCAGCGCTGCCTACTTCGACGATAACGTCTTGCGGCGCAAAGTTTGTATTCAGGTTTTTATTACAAAAATCGATCAGGTTTGGAAGCGCAGTTCTGTTGGCATACCAATCTCCTCCCCCATTATATTTCAATTTTGCCATTTTATAGGTGGGTGGCTTAAAACCACTCAACAGGATCATTAATCCGGCAATTAAGCAAAGTTTAATTTTCATTGGAATAATAATTGTCTTTTATCGGTTATGAAGCGATCATGCGCCTATTCATTGCTTTTTTAAGCGGTATGCTTATGATGGTTTCATCGGTTCAAATAATTCACCTCAAAACAGGCAGCCAATGCAGCAGTTTCTGTTCTCAGACGTGTATTACCTAAAGTTAGGGGTTTAAACCCGCTTTGCAAAGCAAGTTCGATTTCCTTCGGGCTAAAATCACCTTCAGGGCCAATAAGTATGAGATAACGTTGATGAGGCACGAGCAGCTGGCTAATGTATTGACGTGGCTCCCCATCAATACAATGGGCAATCATTTTAACGGAATCATGCTCCATTTTCAGGAAATCAATTAAGGAAATCTGCGGATTTAATACCGGGTGATAAGCTTGTAAAGACTGCTTAACAGCGGAGGTGATTACTTTGGTTAACCGGTCTTCTTTAATGATCTTCCGTTCCGATCTTTCACAGATCACCGGAGTAATTTCATCAATTCCTATTTCAGTTGCTTTCTCCAGAAACCATTCCAACCGGTCGATGTTCTTTGTAGGTGCAACGACGATATGAAGGTGATGGTTTCTTTTTTGATGCTCCTGAACGGATTGTGTAACACGAAGCTGAACATTTCTTTTACTCTCTCCAATGATCTCTGCTTCATAAAAGCCACCTTTTCCATCAATCAGATTGACAACATCGCCACGGCCTAACCTTAGAACTTTCAGACAATGCTTACTTTCTTCTTCGTTTAAGCTATACTCGCTGGAATCAATATCGGGTGTATAAAAAACATGCATCGCTCAAAGGATTAATGGTTGTCCACCATATCGCTTTTCGCAATCACCAGTTCAAGCTTTATGGTTTCAATGTTTTGCTCGGTTTTCTTTAGGATAGTGAATAAATAACCGTAACACTCTTCGCTGTCCCCTACTTCAGGTATTTTACCGAAAGCATGAGAGACCAATCCTCCTACCGTATCGAAATCTTCGTCTTCAGGAAGATCATGAGGTAAATGCTCATTTACATCGTAAACAGTAGCATAAGCATTGATGATAAATTCCGTCTCAGAGATCTTCTCTACTGTTGGTTTTTCCTCATCATACTCATCCTGGATTTCTCCAACAATCTCTTCTACGATATCTTCCAGTGTAACCATACCTGCGGTTCCACCAAATTCATCGATGACAATCGCTATCTGGATACGTTTCTGCTGAAGTTCACTCAACAGGTCATTGATTTTTTTGGTCTCAGGAACAAAATAAGGCTTTCTGATGATGTCTTTCAGTGCCCAGTCCTTCTTATCTGCCAATAGCGGTAAAATGTCTTTAGCATGAATAATACCAATGATTTTATCAATGATTTCATCATATACCGGTAACCTGGAATACCCTTCGCCAATGATTTTTGAAATCACATCGGCAGGGGCAGCAGAAAGTTCAATTCCTGATATTTTGGTTCTGGGAACCATAATGTTCTTTACAACCCTTTCATTAAAGTCAAAGACATTTTTAATTAATTCGTGCTCATTGGTATCTAAAGCCCCACTTTCTTTACCCTGATCCAACAGATAATGAAGTTCCTCTGTACTGTGCACAGATTCATGTCCACCTACATTAGAAATTCCGAATAATTTAAGGATCACATTGGCAAAACCATTCAACACCCATATAAATGGTCTGAAGATCAGGTAGAATGCCTGTAAAGGTATGGCAATAAACAATGTGGTAGCTACTGGTCTCTGTATCGCCACCGATTTAGGCGCCAGCTCACCGAACACAATGTGCATTACGGTAATCAATAAAAAGGCGATGGCAGTAGAGATGGAAGTAATGTATACTTCAGAAAAGTTAAACCTTACCAGGAAATCGTGGATCAAACTGTGCATGACAGACTCACCAACCCAACCCAGTCCAAGTGAAGCAAGTGTAATACCCAGCTGCGTTGCAGCCAGGTAACCATCAAGATGCTGGGTAATATATTTTGCAATATTCGCTACCCTGCTTCCTGATTTTGCTTTAATTTCAATTTGAGAGGCTCTGACTTTTACAATTGCAAACTCTGCTGCAACGAAAAAGCCGTTCAGTGCTACTAAGAAGAATGTTAAAAATATCTTAAAACCTTCCATTAAGAATTGTTATTTCTAAACTTTTGGTCATAAAGGATGATACTTTCCTGTATCACTTTATGTGCATACCGAACGCCCAAAAGATGTTCAATAGTTACTTGTTTTTCTTCTAATGCCTTATAGTCCTGAAAGAATTTAACAATTTCTTTCATCGTATGAGGAGGCAATTCTGCTAAGTCATTGATGTAGTTAACAGACATGTCGTTTTTTGCTACTGCAATAATTTTATCGTCCTGCTCACCATTATCCACCATGTGCATTACACCAATTACTTTCGCTTCAACGATAGACATCGGATAAACGTCTACAGAGCATAGTACAAGGATATCTAAAGGGTCATTATCATCACAATAAGTTTGTGGGATAAAACCATAATTTGCCGGATACATTACAGAAGAGAAAAGTACTCTGTCTAATTTAATCAGGTGGGAATCTTTATCAATTTCGTATTTAGCTTTAGATCCTTTAGGAATTTCAATAATTGCATTTACGGATTCTGGTAGGTTTGCACCCGGAGAAACACAGTGCCACGGATGATGCTCGTCTTTAATCATTTTTATTGTTCAGTGTTTGATATATGATCATTGTCGTCCTTCACAACTTTCTTTTTTACAAATGTGTAAACGAGAGGTATAGTGGTAATGACAATGAAGCCTATAATAATGTATAATAAATAGTCGTTAATCTCTTTTTCAAATCTCTTGCCAAGGAAATAACCCAGCAAAGTTAAGGAAGCAATCCAAATAATTGCACCCGCAAAGTTATATAATGCAAATCTTTTAAAGTCTAATTTTACTACACCAGCAAAAATCGGTGCAAAAGTTCTTACAATCGGAACAAAGCGCCCCATTATAAGCGCAAAGGCTCCCTGTTTATTATAATAATCTTCGGCAGCCTTTAAATAGCGTTTTTTAAAGAAGAAAGAGTCCTTTCGATGGTACAGTACGGGGCCCGTCTTTCGACCAAACCAATAACCGGTAAAATTTCCAGATACAGCAGCAACGATCAGTCCGGCAATCAACACATATAAGTTGACATCCAATTTGCCTGTAGCGACGAACATACCTGCGAGGAACAACAGATAGTCTCCGGGTAAAAAGAACCCAAAGAACAAACCCGTCTCGGCAAAGATGACGAACATTACAACATAGAAACCACCTTCTTTAAGTAGTTTTTCGGGATCAATGAAGTGCTGTAATGAGTTCCAGAAATCGTGCATAGTTCAATTATTCGTAAAACTACATATAATTATCTACAGAAATGATTATATCAGATTTAAAATTACTGAAGGATATACACCAAGGAAAACAGTAATGATCAATGACAGGACCAATACAACTTTATATTGCACAGGGGTTTCCAACTCAATCTCAGCTCCATCTTTGAAATACATCGCCACAATAACCTTGAAATAATAGTAAAACCCTACCAATGCGTTTAAAATCGCAAAGGCCACCAGATAAAACTGGTAGTCATGCATTACATTCAAAAACATCAGGTATTTACCAATAAATCCTGCAGTTAAAGGAATCCCTGCCAAAGACAACATCGCTACTGTAAGTACGAATGCCGCAAAAGGATTGCGTTTTCCTAAACCATTGAAACTTTCAAAGTTGTCATTACCCGTTTTCTGTTTCACCAGAATCAATACCCCGAAAGCGATAATACTTGCAAAAGTATAAGCAGCAGCATATACCAATACGTTATTCGCCGAACTTGCAGTTAGTGCAACTAAAGAGAACAACAGGTAACCTGCATGGGAAATACTGGAATAAGCCAGCATTCTTTTGAAATTCTTTTGGAATAGCGCCGTAACGTTACCGATGAATAAAGTCAAACATACGATCACCATCAAAGGAGGTAACCAGAAATCATGTAAAGGCGCAAATGTATCTGCAAATAAACGAAGGAAAGCGGCAAAACCAGCCGTTTTCACCACGGTAGACATAAAGGAGGTAATTAATGTCGGAGCTCCTTCATACACATCCGGTGTCCAGAAATGGAAAGGTGCTGCACCAATCTTAAAGCATAGACCTACCATCAATAAAATCACACCGGGATAGAATAAAGGCGATATGCTCTTGTAATTAGTCACCAGGTACTGATTGATCACTTCGAGATCAAAAGATCCTGTAGCGCCGTAAATCAACGTAATACCGAACAATAAGAAACCTGTAGAGAATGCACCCATCAGGAAGTATTTCAAGGAAGCTTCATTGGAAGCAAAATTGTTTTTCCGGATTCCCGCAAGAATATATAGGGCAACAGACATGATCTCTACACCGATGAACAACATCGACATGTTTTTATAAGAAACCATGATGACAATCCCTGACAGGGCAAAGAGAATCAGCGTAAAATATTCGGCAATGTTCTCACTGTGTTCTGCAAAATAGTTTTGTGTCAGCAGGAAGATAAAGAGTGTTCCTAAAATGGTGATTCCGGCAAAAGCCAATGCAAAATTATCCATTTGCATCATACCATAATAGGTCTGGTTTGTATTCCATGAGGTAACTACAAAAGCCAGTGAAGTAAGCAAACCAATTAAGGTAAGGGGTAATAACGCTTTTTTAGCTTTAAACAAACCTGCGTAAAGCACCACTAAAGCTGTAACAGTAATTGTTATGATGATATTCATTTGCTTAGTTTACCGATGTTAATTTTTGTGTTACCTGTTCTATTAATTGTTGTACCGAGGCTTCTGACAAATGCAGAATTGGTTTAGGATAAACTCCCAAAACGATGATCAGGGCACAGATGATATACAATACGACTTTCTCAGATCCTTTTATGTCTGTAAATCCTATCGTAAGGTCGTTGGTTTTTCCAAGCATAATGTTCTGATACATTCTGAACATATATACTGCACCGAAGATGATGGATAATCCAGCGAAAACGCCAGCCCATACTTTATACTGATATATTCCGATTAACAATAAAAACTCTCCAATGAAACCATTCGTTCCGGGAAGTGCTACTGTTCCCAATACAATGATCAAAAATACGATGGCCAGTTGTGGCGCCTGTTTGGCAATCCCACCAAGTTCAGCGATTTTATTTGTTTTCATCCGGCGGGCAATGATGTCCAGCACAAAGAACAAACCAACCACATTGATACCATGACTTAACATTTGTACCATTGCACCCTGCATCCCTTGTGTGTTTAACGCAAAGATACCTGCAGAGATCAAACCAACGTGAGCAATAGAAGAATAGGCTACTAATCGCTTCGCGTCCTTTTGGGTAAACGCAATGATTGAAGCATAAACCACGCCTATAATAGAAAGAATGATCGCTAGATTTCCCCATTGCTGAACACCTTCCGGTGCAACAGGTAATAACCACCTGATCACTCCGTAAATACCCATCTTCAGCATAATCCCTGACAACAACATTGTCCCTGGAGTCGGTGCCTCAGTATAAGTATCCGGCTGCCAGGTATGGAAAGGAAAAACTGGCATCTTAATCGCAAATGCGATAAAGAAAGCCCAGAAAATCCAGCTCTGCTGAACAGAATCAAGGTTTAAATTATAAAAAGCCTGAATATCGAAATTATGAGCAGGATTCTGTAAGTATAGGTAGATGATCCCCAACAGCATGAATAAAGATCCCGCTATCGTGTATACAAAGAATTTCATGTTTACTTTAATTCTGTCTTTACCTCCCCAGATCGCACAGATGAAATAGATCGGGATCAATGCTGCTTCCCATCCGATATAGAATAAGAAAGCATCCATTGCAGTAAATACCAATAGCAAACCAAACTGCATAAATAAGATCAATGCAAAGAAAGCATTGCTGTTTTTGTAGTCATGCTGATAAGCGGAAAGGATAATGATCGGAACCAATACATTGGTCAATAAGACCGTGATCATACTGATGCCATCAATTCCCGCATGGAAATTGATTCCCAAATCCTGGATCCATGGATAATTCACCGCAAACTGCGTACTGGCATCCGGGGTGAAATTACATACCGTGATTAAAGTCAATGCCAAAGAAAGGATTGCTGAAACCAAAGCAACATGTTTTGCTGCACTTCCTGTGAAGGCAGTAACCACGGCGCCAACCAATGGTAGAAATATAAGAAGTAGTAAAAGTTGTTCCATTATGTTTTGTTGAACGATCTTTTATAGAGATAAATAAGTATACAATAACAATGAGATGATTCCTACCACCATCATAAAGATATAAAAACCAACGTTTCCGGACTGAACCAACCTTAAGCCTTTACTGGCCTCCGAAGTACTCCATCCCAAACCGTTTACTATACCGTCTACAATTTTATTGTCAATAATTTTGTAGAAGAAAGTAGAAAGCGCATCCAAAGGTTTTCTGATCAACAAATCATAGATCTCATCAAAATAGAATTTGTTGTATGATAAGTTCGCCAATGCCGATCTTTTTCCCTCATCAGGAATCGGAACATGGTTTTGTTTGATATACTTCACATAAGCAAAAGCAATTGAAACCAATACACCTACTACAGAAACAGCCATTAATGCATATTCTGTAGCATGGTCCGGAGCTTCAGCAGTATGCTTGATCACTGGGGCCAGCCAATGCGACAACCAATGATTTCCACCCAATGTCTCCGGAATACCGATCATTCCACCGATGGCAGAAAGAACCGCAAGAACGATCAAAGGAATCGTCATTGATTTTGGAGATTCATGGATTTTCTCTTCCGCATGGTGTGTTCCACGATACTTTCCGTAGAAAGTAAGGAACAACATTCTGAACATATAAAAAGCCGTTAAGAAAGCACCGAAGACAGCAATCGCCCACATCACTTTATCGTGCATGTATACATGCGCCAGGATCTCATCTTTTGAGAAGAATCCTGAGAATGGAGGTAAACCTGCAATGGCAATGGTACCAATCAGCATCGTAAGGAAAGTTACCGGCAATTTCTTACGCAAACCGCCCATATGTCTCATGTCCTGCTCATGGTGTAAAGCATGAATTACAGAACCTGCACATAAGAACAATAAAGCTTTAAAGAAAGCATGTGTAATTACGTGGAAGAAAGCACCATTATAAGCACCCACACCCAGGCCAAGGAACATATAACCCAATTGTGAAACGGTAGAATAAGCCAGTACTTTTTTAATATCTGTTTGTGTCAACGCGATGATGGCTGCAACAATAGCAGTCGCCAGACCGACGATGGCAATAATGTGCTGAATCATTGGTGCCAAATCAAACAATACGTTTGATCTTGCAATCATGTAAATACCAGCCGTTACCATCGTTGCTGCGTGAATCAATGCAGACACAGGAGTTGGTCCCGCCATCGCATCAGGCAACCAGGTAAACAAGGGCAATTGCGCCGATTTACCGCAGGCACCGATGAACAATAACAAGGCAATTAAAGCGATGGTACCATTTCCTGGAAGCATATTAGCTGCCTGAGGGAATATTTTAGAAAACTCTACACTACCAAAAGTGGTAAAGATGAAGAACACCCCTAATAAGAAGCCAAGGTCACCGATACGGTTCATGATAAAGGCTTTCTTTGCAGCAGAAGCATAGCTGCTGTTGGTATACCAGAATCCGATCAGTAAGTAAGAACAAAGACCTACCCCTTCCCATCCGATAAACATGACGATATAGTTGGAACCTAATACCAACAATAACATGAAAAAGATAAACAGGTTTAGGTAACTGAAAAACTTACCAAAAGCCTCATCACTGTGCATGTAACCAATCGAGTAAATATGGATCAGGAAACCGACACCTGTAATGATCAGCAGCATGATTGAGCTCAAAGGATCTACCAGGAAAGAAAGTGGAATACTAAGCTTACCGGCACTGATCCAGTCAAACAAGAAGATCTCATGAGACTTATTTGCATCTGCTCCCAATTCGAAGAAGATACCTACACTAATGGCAAAGGAAATGAATATCACGCTGCTTCCGATAAAACCGATCAGGTTTTTAGAAAGCGTATTTCTTCCCAGGCCATTGATAACAAAGCCTAAAAGAGGAATTAAGGGAACCAGCCAAACTAAATTTATCATGTTATTACTTTATTCTTATTAATTACCACTTAAGGCGATTCAATACGTTTATATCTATAGATTGTGTATTTCTGTACACCATTACAATAATACTTAGTCCTACTGCAACTTCAGCAGCGGCAAGTACCATGATAAAAAACACAAATACTTGTCCTGAGGGATCATTGCTATGTACCGAAAAAGCGGTAAGCAATAGATTCACTGCATTCAGCATCAATTCCACAGACATAAAGATGACGATGGCATTTCTGCGGGTCAATACACCAATCACACCGATGGTGAAAATAATAGCACTTAGCCAGATATAATGGTTAAGTGGTACGCCCTGTAATCCTTGAGTTAAATTATTCACTATGCTTTTTCTTTTTTAGTTAATAATACTGCGCCTACCATTGCGGTTAACAATAAGATAGAAGACAGTTCAAAAGGTAACATATAAGGACCAAACAGTTCCTTACCTAAATTCTTTACCAATCCCAGATTCGGATTTTTCAATAAAACAGGATCAGAGATTGCAGTAGCTTTCAGGGAACCTATAATCGTAACCACCAGGCAACATCCTGCAATGACCCCAACGATCTTGACCAGACCCGATTTTAACGGCTCATTGTCTTTATTGAGGTTGAGGAGCATCAGCACAAAGAGGAACAGTACCATAATGGCACCCATGTAAACGATGAAGTTCACTACTGCCAGGAATTGTGCATTCAGCAAAATGTAATGAACTGTTAATGTAAAGAAAGTAACAATTAAGTAAAGCACACTATGCACCGGGTTCTTGGAAAAGATAACCATCAGTGAAAAGATGACGCTTAATGTTGCTACAAAATAGAATACCGATGTACCCATTTATTTATGTTTAAACTGTTTATATTAATAACCCTGAGGTTATGTATGCTAATTATTTCTTATTCAATGGCTGTTCTACCAGTTTATCCTTGCCGTAGATAAAATCTTTACGCAGGTAATCTGAAGGAACAATTGGTCCATCTAAGTAGATGGCTTCTTTTGGACACGCCTCTTCGCACAATCCACAAAAGATACAACGCAACATGTTGATCTCATATACAGAAGCATATTTCTCCTCACGGTAAAGGTCTTTCTCTTCCGGTTTACGCTCCGAAGCAATCATCGTGATGGCTTCCGCAGGACAAGACAAAGCGCAGAGACCACATGCGGTACAACGTTCTTTACCTTCTTCATCCCTTTTCAGCGAGTGCATCCCTCTGAAATTGGTAGAAAATTCTCTTTGTACCTCCGGATATCTGATCGTTGCCTCTTTCTTAAAGAAGTGGCTGATCGTAATAGCCAATCCTTTCGTGATTGCAGGCAAATACATGCGTTCTGCAAACGTTAGGGGTACTTTCTCTAATACTTTCTTTTTACTGGTTAATGGTTCCATTAAACCTCCTTATTATACCGCTAAATGCGGACAGTTAAAACTTTTCAATTACAGCAATCACAATACTTGTGACAATGATATTTGCAATGGCTAAAGGAATTAAAACTTTCCAGCCTAAATGCATTAGTTGATCATAACGGAAACGAGGAATGGTCCAGCGTACCCACATGAAGAAAAAGATAAAAGCAAAGATCTTCAAAAAGAAGACACCCGTTCCAATCAATGGACCAATTACCTGACCTGTATGTGCCAGTACCCAATCCATTCCAGGATAGTTATAACCTCCAAAATATAAACTTGCCATTACTGCTGCAGAAACAAACATATTGATGTATTCTGCGAACAAATAGAAACCAAGTTTCATGGATGAATATTCGGTATGATAACCACCGATCAACTCCGTCTCACATTCCGGTAAATCGAATGGTGCCCTGTTCGTTTCTGCAAAAGCACAAACCATAAACAGTAAAAAGCCTACAGGCTGATAAAGTACATTCCATCTCCAGCCATGTTGATTGGCTACGATTTCGCCGATGCTCATGGAATTGGTAACTAATAACAACGCAATGATGGATAAACCCATTGCAATTTCGTAACTGATGTTTTGAGATGCCGCACGGATCGCACTTAACAAAGAGTATTTATTGTTTGAAGCCCATCCACCGATCATTACACCGTAAACACCTAAAGAGACCACGCCAAAGATATATAGGATACCCACGTTGATATCGGTTACCTGTAAAGGAATTACGCGGTCACCTATGGTCATTGGCGTACCCCATGGAATCACCGCCGTACCGATACAAGCCGTTAACATGGCTAAACCGGGACCAACCATAAATAACCATTTACTGGCATTCGTAGGGATGATCTCTTCTTTCATGAACATTTTCAAACCATCGGCCAAAGGCTGAAGAATCCCAAAGGGACCCGCTCTGTCCGGTCCTAACCTGTCCTGTAAAAACGCAGCCACTTTCCTTTCTGCATAAGTGGAATACATGGCTATCACTAAACTTATACCGAATATAATCGCTACCAGTACAAATTTCTCTATTACAAAAGCTATATCCATTAGAATTTAGTGGTTTTTTCTAGTTCTACCCTGTTTGCTTCCTGTAATCTGGCATTATCCTGAATTACCGGCAAAGGTTTTAAAGTATCATAATGATTGGAGGCAATTACAGACGTATCACTAATGTGTGTAGGATGTTCAATCGTCCAGTCTGCGGTTTTCTTTTTGTCAAAACGACAAGTATTACAGATGAACTCTTCTACCTCACCATAAATGTCTTTACGGGCTGTTACACGCAAGACATCTTCTCCTTTATACCATAGCGTTACTTTTCCGCTACAAGTAGGACAATCTCTGTGTGCATCAATTGGTTTAGTAAACCAAACCCTGTTTTTAAACCTGAAAGTTTTATCGGTTAAAGCGCCAACCGGGCAAACATCGATCACATTTCCGGAGAAATCATTGTCGACAGCCGTTTGAATATAAGTAGAGATCTCTGAATGATCTCCACGGTTTAAGATTCCGTGAACACGTTTATTCGTAATCTGATCTGCAGTAAACACACAACGATAACAAAGAATGCACCTGTTCATGTGCAACTGGATCTTATCGCCAATATCTATGCGTTCGAAAGTTCTTCTTTCAAACTCATACCTTGTTTTCTGCAAACCATGCTCGTAACCCAGATTCTGAAGGTCACATTCACCTGCCTGGTCACAAACAGGACAATCCAGCGGATGGTTGATCAACAACATCTCCACTACACCGCTTCTGGCTTCAATCACTTCCGGAGAAGTAATGTTCTGCACCTCCATTCCATCCATTACGGTGGTCCGGCATGAAGCTACCAGTTTCGGCATCGGACGGGGATCCTTTTCAGAACCTTTACTCACCTTAACGATGCAGGTCCGACACTTACCACCACTACCTTCTAATTTGGAATAATAACACATCGCCGGAGGAACAATATCGCCGCCGATTTGTCTGGCAGCATTCAGGATGGTGGTTCCTGGCGCTACTTCTACGGTTATTCCGTCTATGGTTACCTTAACTTTATCACTCATTGTTAAAGATATTCTTTTATCATTCTTCTGCTTTCCCGGTCTTATAACCGCTTAAACTTCAGTTTGATCGTTAATTTTCTGTACTCACTGTTTTAGCTATTGGTTCAGCATAATTTGCCAATCCATAATTTGTATCCAGGCTTTTCACCGGTTCATTCACATGCCATTCAAACTCATCTCTGAAATGTCTGATGGCACTCGCTACCGGCCATGCTGCTGCATCACCTAAAGGACAAATGGTATTTCCTTCAATTTTCTTTGAAACGTCAACCAACAAATCAATATCACTCATTTTACCATGGCCAAATTCAAGGCGATGAAGTACTTTCTCCATCCATCCTGTTCCCTCGCGACAAGGTGAACATTGGCCACAACTCTCGTGGTGATAAAAACGGGAGAAGTTCCAGGTATTTCTAACGATACACTGATCTTCATCAAAAGCGATGAACCCTCCTGAACCCATCATCGATCCGGTAGCAAAACCACCTTCAGATAAAGATTCATAGCTCATTAAACGGGGATCCCCATTTGCAAGCTTTAAACTAAGGTTAGCAGGAAGTATCGGAACAGAAGATCCACCGGCAACTGTTGCCTTTAATCTTTTGCCATTGGCAATACCACCACACCACTCATCAGAATAGATAAATTCTTCCACAGGTAAGCCCAGCTCAATCTCATAAACTCCCGGTCTTACCAGGTTCCCCGAAGCGGAGATCAGTTTAGTTCCTGTACTGCGGCCGATTCCGATTTTTGCATACTCATCTCCGCCATCATTGATGATCGGAACAGTAGCAGCAATAGATTCCACGTTGTTCACTACCGTTGGGCAGCCATACAATCCTGCGATAGCAGGAAATGGAGGTTTGATCCTCGGGTTACCACGTTTACCTTCCAGTGATTCTAATAAAGCAGTTTCTTCACCACAGATATAAGCACCACCACCCGGCTGAACGTATAGTTCCAGGTCGTAACCTGTTCCTAAAATATTTTTACCTAGAAATCCGGCATTTTTGGCTTCAGCGATTGCTTTTTCCAGAATGCGGATCTGAGGCATCATTTCTCCACGTACATAGATATAAGAAGTATGTGCACCCAATGCAAAGCTGGATACAATCATTCCTTCGATCAGTGCATGAGGGATATGGGTCATCAGGTAACGGTCTTTAAACGTTCCCGGCTCCGATTCATCGGCATTACATACCAGGTAACGCGCTACCCCTTCCGGTTTAGCCAAAAAGCTCCATTTCATTCCTGTAGGAAATCCTGCACCCCCACGACCGCGTAATCCGGACTTTTTCACTTCTTCTACCACTTCATCAGGGGTTAAAGTTTTCAAAGCCTTTTCCACAGCGCGGTACCCGCCTTTCTGGCGATAGACATCAAATGTATGAATGTCCGGTACGTTTATATGTTCTAATAATAGTTTACGGGCCATTATTTTTTGCGTAAGTCTTGTATCAAATCGTCTACCTTTTGTTCGTTAAGGTTCTCATAGAAGGTATATTCAGGACCTATCTGTAAAACCGGGCCATAGCCACATGCCGCTAAACACTCTACCCCTCTCCAGCTGAATAAGCCATCCGGTGTCACTTCGTTTTCTTTCACACCAAGGCTTTTCTGCAGGTGATCCATCAGTTTTTCCGCTCCCACTAAACAGCAAGGTCCTGTTCTGCAAACTTCCAGAACATATTTACCCTGAGGTTTCAAAAAGTACATGCTGTAAAACGAGGCTACTTCATATACTTCAATGGGTTCGATACTCAGAAACTCCGCAACTTTATCCATGGCATTTGGACTTAACCAGCCCAGTTCTGCCTGTACTTCATGCAAGATTGGCAATAAAGCAGATTTTTGCTTTCCTTCCGGATATCTCTTAACGATCTCTTCAGACTTTTCAATTAAAGCCGCTGAGAATTGCACAGGTTGTTGTTCTTCTACTTTAAGCATCTAATTCTCCTGCAATAATATTCATACTACTCATGTTAATAATGGCATCTGACAACAGCATACCTTTACTCATGGGCGCAAACATTTGATAATTAATAAAGCTTGGTCTTCTGAAATGCAGACGGTAAGGTGTTCTTCCTCCATCATTAATCAAATAGAACCCCAGCTCCCCGTTACCACCTTCAACAGCATGGTAAACTTCCGCTTTAGGAGCATCAATTTCGCCCATCACAATTTTAAAGTGATAGATCAATGCTTCCATATTGTTGTAAACTTCTTCTTTTCCAGGCAAATAGAATTCAGGAACATCTGCATGGAAAATTCCTGCCTTTTCGCTCTTTAATTTCTCCATCCCCTGCTCAATCAGGCGAAGACTTTGCCACATTTCCTCATTACGCACCAGGTAACGGTCGTAAATATCACCGCTGGTACCTACAGGAACTTCAAAATCGAAGTCTTGATAAGAAGAATAAGGCTCACTTACGCGAACATCATAATCTACTCCTGTAGAACGCAATAAAGGTCCTGTCCACCCATAATCCAAACCCTGTTCTGCAGTTACGCAGGCAACTCCTGAAGTACGGTCTATAAAAATCCTGTTGCGGTTTAAAAGACTTTCAAACTCTTTTAAAGCAACGGGAAACTCTTTTAAAAACTTATTGATTTTCGCAAAGGCGATGTCGTTGAAATCTCTTTCAAAACCACCAATCCTACCAATGTTTGTTGTTAAACGTGCACCACAGATTTCCTCAAAGATCTCATAGATGTGCTCTCTGAACTGAAAAAGGTATAGGAAAGTAGTCGTCGCCCCTGTATCCTGGGCAATGATCGTATTACAGATAATATGATCAGCAATACGTGAAAGCTCCATAACGATTACCCTTAGGTAATCGACCCTTTTAGGCATTTGGATATTTAATAATTTCTCTACCGTCATGTGCCATCCCATGTTATTGATCGGCGATGAGCAGTAGTTTAACCTGTCGGTTAAAGGGGTGATCTGATAGAATGGACGGTGTTCTGCAATTTTCTCAAAAGCACGGTGAATATAGCCAATGGTAGAAACACCACTTACAATACGCTCGCCGTCTAATTGAATTACATTCTGAAAAACACCATGGGTTGCAGGGTGAGTAGGTCCTAAATTCAGGGTTACCAACTCATTCTGAGGATCGTTATCTGTATATACCGGTTGATTGTGATTCATGTTCTTATCTACCAAAGTATTCGTCTTTTTTATCTACTCTGTTTGGATCTTCCAAAGGATACTGCTTCAACATCGGATGAACACCTAGTTCGTCCATGTTCAATATTCTTCTCAAGTCCGGGTGACCTTCAAATCTTACTCCGAAGAAGTCATATGTTTCTCTTTCCATCCAGTTTGCTGAATTCCATAGCACTGTAGCAGTAGGAATGGTCGGATGATGTTCGTCGATGAAGACTTTTACCCTAACCCTGATCTTTTTAACCATGCTATGCAAGTGATAAACCACTGCAATACCATGTTTTTTCTCCGGATAATGTACCGCAGTGATATCAGTCAGGAAATTAAAATTAGTATTGGCATCTTCTTTCAGAAACCTCAGCACTTCGATGATGACATCTTTAGTGGTTTCGAAAGTAAGCAAGCCATATGGCTCATTCACGCCGATGATCTGTCCGCCGAACTTTTCTGTTAGCGCCTGAACGATTTCATTATTTGTAACTTCTGCCATTATAATATTCCGTATGAAGCCAACATTTCCTTGTATTGATCTGAATCTCTTCTTCTGGAAGATTCATTCCTTACCAGCTCCTGGATCTTGCCAAAGCCATCTAAGATTGCTTCTGGTCTCGGTGGACAACCTGGGACGTAAACATCTACCGGAATGATTTCATCTATTCCCTGAAGTACAGAATAGGTATCAAAGATTCCTCCACTTGATGCGCAGGCACCTACAGCGATCACCCAACGCGGTTCAGCCATTTGTAAGTACACTTGCTTTAATACAGGGCTCATTTTCTTGGCGATGGTTCCCATCACCATTAATAAATCCGCCTGACGGGGAGAAAAACTTAAACGTTCAGAGCCAAAACGACCGAAGTCATAGTGAGAACCCATGGTAGCCATAAACTCGATACCGCAACAAGACGTAGCGAATGGCAGGGGCCAT
This sequence comes from Pedobacter sp. FW305-3-2-15-E-R2A2, assembly GCF_038446955.1. Classification (NCBI taxonomy): domain Bacteria; kingdom Pseudomonadati; phylum Bacteroidota; class Sphingobacteriia; order Sphingobacteriales; family Sphingobacteriaceae; genus Pedobacter; species Pedobacter sp. FW305-3-2-15-E-R2A2. The sequence goes on along the minus strand of NZ_CP151803.1, from coordinate 7,459,991 downwards.
AATGAATGGGAACGTGCCAAACCAATTACTTTGTCAAAAGAGGTGGCAAAAAAACCAGATCCTTCTATGCCTGGAGGCGCGTCTACTATATTGATGTCACTCATGATACAAAACGAAAAAAGGTTCATTCCTACAAAGAATGAACCACAAATTTACAATATTTTGGAAGCAATTGACCTAAACTAACATCATTTAGAAACAATCTAAATAGGTTAATTCCAGTCTAAAGCTTTCTTTTTCAAAACGTAGATAAAACCAAGTAACAAGGTGCCCATGAAGATGAACATTTCGATCATACCAGTCATTCCAAGCTCTCTGAAGTTAACTGCCCATGGATACATGAAAATCACCTCCACATCGAACAGAACGAATAGAATGGCGACTAAGAAGTATTTAATAGAGAATGGCTGACGCGCATTTCCAACAACTTTAATCCCTGCTTCGAAAGTTGACAATTTATCTGCTGTCTTTCTTTTAGGGCCTAAAAAATGAGTTGCGATCAAAGTCACAACAACAAATCCTAAAGCAACAATAACTTGAAATACAATAGGTAAAAAATCTACAGGTACACTTTGGGTTTCCATGACATTAAATTTGGGACAAAATTAAAAGAAAAAGGCAGGATAACAACCCTGCCTTTTTCTTTTATTCGAAAATATTACTTTTTCTTTACCGGACTCTTAGGTGCTGGTGCAGTTAATTGTTTTAAACGTTCCTGTGCTCCTGAGTTCTGAGGATCAATAGCAAGGGCTTTTGTCAGGTATTCTTTAGCTTTTTCTTTATCAGTCTGAGCATAGTATGAACCCGTATAAACATAAGCTTCTACTAATTCTTTTGGAACTGAAGCCGCAAGTTCTGGCTTAGTTACGGTAACTAACTGAATCAATTGATCGTAGTAAGGAACAGCTAACCATTTTGGGTTGGTTGCATCATCTGCATATTTTGCGATACGAGCTCTGTAAGCATAAGCCAATGCAAAATCATTCTTAAACTTGATAATAGAAGAGAAAGCAGAATCCGCATCTACTAAAATCTTTTTATCAGGATGTTTACCATCTCTGTCTTTAAGTGCGTAGTCATAATATTTAGCTACGCCCAAGTAATAAGAGTTGGTTAATGTGTTTTTGCCATTAGGATTTGATTTAACAGCAATTGCAAATACATCACCAGCTTTAGCATAGTTTTTTGCTTTGAAAAGAGACATTGCTACTTCTTCTAAAGCTTCTGCATTTGTAGAATCTTTCTCTACAGCTTTAACGATGTTTGTCAATGCAAGACTGTCATTACCATTTTGCATTAAGGCTCTTCCAAGATATAAATAATCGGAAGCTACGATACGTGAAGTATCTTTTACTTTCGCAAAGAAGTCGTTCATGTATTCTAAACTCTTTGGATAGTTCTTGTTTTCATAAGCAGAGTAGCCACGTAATCTTGATACGACAAGGCTTTTTGGATCATTAACATTGGTTGTTGCTAATTCACTTGTAACCTGCTCTAAGGTTTGGAAATCTTTTGCGTAAAACAAGAACTGCGCATAACGAAGTTTTGATTCATAAGACTGATCAGTCAGGTCAAGATATTTTTTATAGTTTGTCAATGCCAAAGCAGATTTAGCCGCCTGTTCAGTAGCAACCTGATTTGCCCATTGCATGTAAAGTTCTGCAATTTCTCTGTAAGCAGGACCATAATTTGCATCTGCAGCAATGGCGGAGTTTAGCTCTGCTTCAGCTTCAGGAAATGCTCTTGATTCAGTATACATTCTTCCAATTTGAACTTTAGCTCTTAACAGCGCTCCGTTTATATTCAAAGCTCTCATATAGCTCTGTAAAGCCTCAGAATTTTTCTTTTGCAAAGCATAATAATCACCCAATGCCACGAAAGTCTCTGCATCTTTATCGTCTTTATCCAATTCATCTGCTTTTTGAAGATAAGGCAGCGCTGAAGTGAAATCAGGTTTATCAGTAGCAATATATGCTTTACCGATATACAACTGAGGAATATAATCTTTTTTAGAAGATACTTCTACAGCTTTAGCAAAATTGGTATTTGCTGAAGTTGGGTTGTTAGAAAATAAATCAGCCTCTCCTAAACCAATATAGTTTAAAGAGTTTTTTGGATCAGCAGCAACGCCTTGTGTAAACACCGCTCTTGCAGAATCCACATAATCCATTCTTAGATAAACATCACCTAAATTAAAGTAATTTTCTCCTTTACTAGCTTGTGATTTCACCAATGCTTTAAGCATGGTAGTCGCTTTCTGGTACTGTTCGGCATCTATTGCCTTTTTTGCATCATTTAAGCTTTGAGCAAAAGAGGCAGAACCCATCACTACTAAACCTAAACCTAAGGTTATTGCTTTCTTTGTCATTTTCATGGTTCAAATATAAAATTTAGTTTGTATTCTTAAAATTAAATTCTCTCGGCATCATCTTATGTGGACCCAGTCCTGATTTGAGTACAATCAGTTGCCCCCTCTGGCTTACTAACCAGTTTGCAAAACCTGTGCCTAAACCATTACGGCCTTCCGCATTGATGATATAAATGTTCCTTAAAAAAGGATAAATCCCACTAATCAGATTTTTCTGATCAGGCTTGTAAAAAGTACTATCCCCTTTCTTACCGGGTAAATTTTTCAGGCCCATTACTTTTATTTTCGCAATCGACTCTGACATTTCTTTACTATTATAAATCAGCCAGTTAACACCAACCACTCCAATAAAATCTCTCTTATCAGCAACGTACTTTATCACGTCATTGTTGTTCTGCAACGTATAAACTCCCTTTTTAGGAAGTTCTTTTATACCTGCCAGATCTTTAAAATATCGTAAAGTACTGGAATAAGCATTATCAAAAACCAATTGCTTGCCGCTTGTTGCTGTTCCTTTTAAAATTTCTATCACCTCTTTAACGGTAATATTGGTATCAATATTAGCCGCATTTGTGATCAAGGCAATCCCATCAATCGCAAATCTGGAAGTTTTAGGTACGATACTCCTGTTCCTGTACATCTTATCCTCCTCCGGTCTCAGCATACGTGACAATATAATCACTCTGATGCTATCGTTCAGAAAGGTAGGAATAATTTTGTTTTCATTTCCTTTAACAATGTTAAAAGTAGCATTAGGGTAATCTGTTTTAAAAACATCAATCTGATCTCCCAAGACTCCCGAAAATGATTCGTCAACCAGAATTTTCACGCTCCCGGAGGTACGTGTCTGTTCAACGGTATTTTCTTTTTTTGCTTTGCGCTTGCAGGCTACAAATACAAATAACAATAATATCAGACTCAGGTGTTTCATTTGATTTCAGCTATATTTTAATGATGATGCCCAAATTGTAGAGATTAATCCTCTTTTGGATTGATCAACCGGGTAAATCTAATTGCAGCATAGGCAATTAACAAAAGTCCAAATAAGATACGATAGGTTTTTTCGATTTCAAACGGGATATCTTTCCAGAAGATCAATAACAATCCCAAAATCAGATAAAACGTAAACATCACTAGGCCTAAAATGAACAGAAATCGCTGTTGAGGCGATTTCTGTTTAAATGTTTTCAAGTTAAACATTCTTTTATTCTATTGTGATAAGGTAAAGCTGATTGGAATATTGTACTTCACACGTACCGGTTTTCCGTTCTGAATACCTGGAGTCCAACGTGGACTTGCTTTCAATACTCTGATTGCTTCCTCATCCGTACCACCACCAAGTTTTCTTTCTACTTTGATGTCGGTTAAGTCTCCATTTTTCTCTACTACGAAAGATAAGAATACTTTACCCTGAATGTTGTTTTCCTGAGCCATTGCCGGATATCTTACTGCTTTTTTCAAATAAGCATAAAATTTCTCCATACCTCCAGGGAAACCTGGCTGTGTTTCAATACTCACAAAGTCATAAACCTTGGTATCTTCTACCACTGCAGCTTGTTTTGGACCATCTCCAACCGGACCGGCAATAACAATATCAGCTGTAGGATCACCTTCGATCGTTTTCTGACCAGGATCTGCTTTTTTCAAATCTTCAATCTGAACAGGTTCTTTATCTATTACCTCATTATCCGGTTTAACAATCGGAGGAGGGAATTTGATCTGATCCTGTTTCGGTGGCGGTGGCTCTACCGGTGGTGGTGGAGGGGTATCCGGATTCACCGGTGGCGGTGGCGCAACCACTACCTCTACTTGCTTGATCTCTTTGTCTTCGGGAAGACTGCCTTTGATCAAGCTAAAAATTTTAGGGGATACAAACGCAACTATAAAAATTGTAGATGCAATCAGTAAAGCCTTTGAGGTATTTGCGGCACTAGAACTACGAAGCTCATAAGCCCCATAACTTTTGTTCTTGTTTGCAAATACTACATCAAGCCATTCCCGTTTCAATAAATCTATTTTAGAACCTAACATAGCTTACTATTTAATATTATTAATTCTCTTATTATAAAATTCCAGCACCCTTCATGAAATCTTTTTCAGCATCAGTAATGTTCTCATCATCAATTGCAGGCGCCGTAGTGATCTTAGTGATCGCTAATTCGTCCATAATATCAACGAAGTTCTTATAGGTAGCTCCTGAAGTAGGCTTGATCACCATGATGATCTGTCTTCCGCCAGTTGTTTCTGCTACTTTCTTTTTATTATCTAATATTGATTTTCTCACATCGCTGAAACTTTCCACATTAGGAGTAGACTTCCCAGCCTCACCCATGTACCAAGCTACTTTGTTGTTTTTTCCCAATAGGATGGTCATCGTCTCAGAAGCGCGTAATTCGTTCTTTTCTGTAGACTTGTCATCTTTATCAGGCTTTGCAATATCCATTGCAATTGGTTTCGACAGGGAAGTGGTCAACATAAAGAAGGTGATCAGCAAGAAGGCCAAATCCACCATCGCCGTTAAATCGACTTTGGTATTCGCTTTCTTACTCCTTACTTTTTTGCCTTTTTTCCCCCCGCCGGAGGTATCTAATTCTGCCATAATATTTATCTATTTAGCATCGCCTTCGGCAGATGTGATTAAACTAAACTTGTTGATTTTTTGTTTCTGCAGAATATCTACGATTTTCTTCACTGCAGGATATTCTTCCTGAGCATCACCTTTGATACTTATCCGCATCGAAGTGCCGTGTAATTCTGCAACGGAAGTACGGGATTGTAAAATCCATTCCGCCAATTGATTGTTTGTTGAATCAGCGGGGATACCAGTAGCGATACCGGATTTAGTTCTATCATCGCCGCTCATCATTATAAATTGCTTTAAACTCTGAACAGGTACTCCGAAAGCACCAATAACACCAAAACGCTCTCTCTCTTCCGGAGTGAATTTAATGCTGTATTTCTCACCCATTTTATCAAGGGTCGACATTTTAACGTCTTTCCCAACGATCTCATAAAACACTTTGCCTTTACCTATCGATAATATACCCATGTCCAAATCAGGAACTTTAAGTTTATAAGTCGATGAAGGGATAGTAACATCCAAAGGATCAGGCTGGCGTGCTGTTGCTGTTAAAATAAAGAAAGTAAGCAATAGGAAAGACACGTCGCACATGGCGGTCATATCTATCGAAGTACTCTTTCTTTGAACCTTTGCTCTTGGCATAATTTTAAAAATTATTGATGTATTTAACTAATGATGTTAATTCTTCCGGTTTTCCATAAAAGCCGGTAAAAAAAAATACATTATTTTTTATTTATGCGTAGAAGCGTAAGTTTGGATGATGCTGAAACCTGCTTCATCAATTGCATAAGTTAATTTATCAATTTTTGAAGTCAAGATGTTGTACATGATAATTGCGAAAGTAGAAGTACCAATACCAGTTGCTGTGTTAATCAAAGCCTCAGAGATACCAGTTGCTAATGCAGCCTGATCCGGAGCACCAGAGTTAGCCAAACCACCGAAGGCCTTGATCATACCTGTTACTGTTCCTAATAGACCTGTTAATGTACCTACTGATACTAATGTTGCAATTACAGTTAAGTTTTGCTCTAACATTGGCATTTCTAATGTAGTTGCTTCTTCAATATCTTTCTGGATAGCTAAACATTTCTGATCTGTATCCATGTTCGGCTCAACTTCCATTTCTCTGTATTTTTTCAAACCAGATTTGATTACGTTAGCCACTGAACCTTGTTGTCTATCACACTCAGCCATAGCACCTTCGATGTTATTTGAGTTTAAAAGCGCTTGTACTTTTTTAACGAAAGCATCTAAGCTACCTTTACCTGTTGCTTTTCCAATAACAATCATACGCTCAATAGAGAATACAATAACCATTAAAAACATACCCATTAGTACCGGTACAATTACACCGCCTTTGTAAGCCATACCTGCATAGTTACCTACTTTTGGCATAGTGTCATGCAAATCCGGATCTGCACCATCAATGAAGTTATTTCTATCACCTAGAATAAACTTGAAAACAAGAATTCCGATAATGATACAAATAGGAATTGTTAATGTAGCGAATAAATTTGAAGCAGATGAGCTTTCTTTTTTAACTGTTGTTGGTTTTGGTGCGTTTGCCATTTTTTTTTAGTTTTTTAGTTTTTAGTACTTGTGTTTTTTTTAAATTTAGATTAATATTCTGTAATACACACAACGATCATTACAAACAATTGTTGTAAGAACAAATTTATAACTTTGATTTTAATTCCAAATTAAATAATCGTTAGTTCCTTCCCTTTGAGACATCTCCCCCCTGTCCGTATCGGCGTATATTAAAAAAGATTGTCTCGGTGTGGAGACAATCTTTCACAATTAAAACTAAAAAAAAATTGAAATGCAAATTTTTGAGCAAAAAAAATGCTTTAAGGTGCGTTTTCGACAACTTTAGGGAATGAAGCCAGCATTTCTTCACTTGCAAAAGCTTCAAACTGCTTAAAATTGTTAACAAATGCCAACGCAAGTTCGTTTGCCTTCTGGTCATATTTTTTTCCATCTTCCCAGGTATTTTTAGGATGTAATATTTCTGATGGAACACCCGGACATGCGTCTGGAATTTGCAAACCAAAGATCGGATCTGCATTAAACCTTTCTTTTTCCAGCTCACCTTTTAAGGCAGCCGTAATCATAGCCCTGGTATAAGCCAGTTTCATTCTTTTTCCAACACCATAAGCACCACCGCTCCATCCGGTATTCACCAACCAGACATTTACATTGTGTGCACGCATCTTTTCACCAAGAAGTGACGCATATTTTGTAGGATGTAAAGGTAAAAATGCCTTACCAAAACAAGCGGAAAACGTCACCTGTGGTTCTGTAACACCTGCTTCAGTTCCTGCAACCTTCGCTGTATACCCTGAAATAAAGTGGAACATCGCCTGCCCTGGTGTCAATTTTGAAATTGGAGGCAATACCCCAAATGCATCCGCAGTAAGGAAAAATATATTTTTAGGTACTCCCGCGATAGAAGGAGTAACTGCATTTTCAATATAGTGAATCGGATAAGCGACCCTTGTATTTTCTGTTTTATCAATATTGCTGAAATCTACAGCACGGGTTCCGGGAAAATAATTGGTGTTTTCCAATAAGGACCCAAACTTAATTGCTTTAAAAATCTGCGGTTCTTTCTCTTCGGTAAGGTCCACACATTTGGCATAACAGCCGCCTTCAAAGTTGAAAATGGTTTCTTTACCCCAACCATGCTCATCATCGCCAATAAGACCTCTTTCAGGATCTGCAGAAAGCGTTGTTTTTCCCGTTCCTGACAATCCAAAGAAGATGGCCGTATCACCTGCCTCGCCTACATTAGCAGAACAATGCATAGATAACGTGTTTCTTTGTTCAGGCAGGATAAAATTAAGCACCGAAAAAATTCCCTTTTTTATCTCACCAGTATAGCCTGATCCTCCGATTAAGATCATTTTCCTGGAAAAATTTAATAAAGAGAAATTTCCCTGACGTGTCCCGTCAACGGCAGGATCTGCAAAAAATGTTGGAGCAGCTATAATGGTCCATTCCGGCGTTTCTACAACTTCTTCCTGTCCAAATCTTAGAAACAGGTTATTCGCAAACAAATTCTGATAAGCAGTTTCTGTAACTACTCTGATCGTAGTTTTATAACCCTCATCCGCACAGGCGTAAGCATCCCTCACATAATATTTCTGCTGATTAAGGTGTGTAGTTACCTTTTCCAGAAGATGATCAAAATTTTCAGGGCTAAATTTAATATTTATATCTCCCCACCAAACCGAGTCTTCTGTTAGTTCATCGCAAACAATAAATCTGTCTTTTGGAGAACGACCGGTAAATTTACCTGTATCAATTGCCAATGCTCCGGTATCGGCAAGGGTTCCTTCTCCATTTTTTAAGGCCTCTTCAACCAATTGTGCTACATCAAGCTGGTATAAGGATTGATCTGAATTTAAATTCAAATAGCTCAAATCCGGCTTAAGCGTAAGTGCTTTGCTCATAAATAAATAAGTTAGTGAGGCAAAGTTATACAGATAAAAAGGGAAAAGCAGTGCTTTTGCAGGAAAAATTTTACTTATTGTGCCGCGTACACTAACACAAAAACAACTGACAACCAGTGAATTACAAAATAATTACAGCAATTTATCAGCCTCCTGATTTTTTGACTTTATATCCTTCTTTCTGAAGAAGGAGTAAGACTTTATCTCTAAAATCACCCTGAATCAGGATCTCGCCATCTTTTGCAGCCCCTCCTACCCCACATTTAGATTTTAACATTTTAGCGAGTGTCTCCAATGCATCCGTAGTCCCGATAAACCCGGTAACCAGCGTTACCCCTTTTCCACCACGGTTTTTTCTGTCCAGCATGACCCTCAGGTCTTGTTGTTGATTAGGAAGCGGTTCATTTACATCTTCCGTTTCTGATTCATATATAAAGGAAGGATCTGTAGAAAACATAATCCCGCCAAAGTCATTCAATATTTTCTTTTTAGCTTTCATAATCAGGTGTAATGATGTTTAATGACAATGGTACAATAGAAACATTGATTTCCTTACCCATAAAAAAAGGTTCCCCATCAATATGTATGGCATCATTAGACATTCTTTCGATGCGGATTTCCCTTCCCTGAATGATCTCGACCATATTCGACTGATCAGCAGAAGCATTCAGCATGTGGTAAGCCAATACCGGAATTTTATATATAGGAAACTCCTTAATGATGCAAACATCCAGCAAACCATCTGTAATAGAAGCATTAGGTGCAATATGGGCATTATTTCCATACTGAGAAGAATTGGCAACGCTCACCACAAATGCTTTTCGGATGTATTCTTTACCATCTATATATATATGATAGGTCTGTGGTTTATAATTGAGCATTTCTTTAAACCCCAGTTTCAGGTATCCTGAAAGCCCTCTGGATTTATTCCCTGCAAAAACAGAACTTATATGCGCATCAAATCCCATTCCCGCCATGTTAAAAAAGCACTTATCGTTAAATCTTGCGGTATCAATTACCCTTACTTTACAATCATTAATCACTTTAATGGCCTGAGTAGTATTCATAGGGATCTTCAGAAATCTTGATAAACCATTCCCCGAACCGAATGGAAGAATCCCAAGAATCTTATTTTGTTGCATCACCTTGGTTCCGATCTCATTAATCGTCCCATCCCCTCCAACAGCAACGATGATGTCGAAATTTTTACTCGCCGCTTCCTCTGCAATTTCCGAGGCATGACCAATATACTCCGTAAAGCTATAGTTCGCATTAAATTTGGACCGATCCAAATTTGCATCGATTAGCCCCGGGATCTTCAGCTTATCCTTTCCTCCTGAGATGGGGTTGATAATAAATAAAATATTCGATTTTGACAAAATACTGGTTTAAATACGGTACAAAATAATTGATATTTTTTGACTATTTGAATATATATGGTAATTTTGCACTATTAAAGTGGACTGATTTGCGATGCTATCATCAAAAATAGCGGGATTGCAACCACGTAAAAAAAAGTGCTAACCTATTATTCACTTCATTTTACGACCTGTATCCAGGATCAGAGGCCATTTTATATAATTGTTTATCACAAAATTAATTATTTAAGATGTCATATTTATTTACATCAGAATCTGTTTCCGAAGGTCACCCAGATAAGATCGCAGATCAAATCTCCGACGCATTAATTGATAATTTCCTTGCTTTTGACGCGGAGTCAAAGGTTGCATGTGAAACACTTGTTACAACTGGTCAGGTTATTTTAGCAGGTGAGGTAAAATCCAAAACTTATCTTGATGTGCAACAGATTGCACGCGATGTAATCAAAAAAATTGGTTATACGAAAAGTGAGTACATGTTCGAGGCAAACTCCTGTGGGATTCTGTCTGCAATACATGAACAATCTCAGGATATCAACCAGGGTGTTGACAGAAGCAGCAAAGAAGAACAAGGTGCAGGTGATCAGGGAATGATGTTTGGTTACGCAACTAACGAAACTGAAGACTATATGCCTTTAGCCCTTGACCTTTCTCATAAACTATTACAGGAACTTGCCGCTTTAAGACGCGAAAATAACGAAATCACTTATTTACGTCCTGATGCCAAATCACAGGTAACCTTAGAATATGACGATAACAACAAGCCTGTCCGCATTGATGCCATTGTAATTTCTACTCAACATGATGATTTTGATGAAGAATCAACCATGCTGGCAAAAATCAAAACAGATCTTGTAGCTATTCTAATCCCTAGAATCATTGCCAAATATCCTCAATATGCACATTTATTCAATGATGCGATTGAATACCATATCAACCCAACCGGTAAATTTGTAATCGGTGGTCCACATGGTGATACAGGTCTAACGGGCCGTAAAATTATCGTGGATACTTACGGTGGCAAAGGTGCACATGGTGGTGGCGCATTCTCAGGAAAAGATCCAAGTAAAGTGGATAGAAGTGCAGCCTATGCAACACGTCATATCGCTAAAAACTTGGTAGCTGCAGGTGTTGCAGAAGAAATTCTTGTGCAGGTAAGTTATGCCATCGGCGTAGCTAAACCGATGGGAATCTACATCAATACTTACGGAACAGGAAAAGTAAACAAAACAGATGGCGAGATCGCTAAAATTGTAGAAGGTTTATTTGATATGCGTCCTTACTTTATTGAGCAACGCTTAAAGCTAAGAAACCCAATCTATAGCGAAACTGCAGCTTATGGCCATATGGGTCGTAAATCTGAAACTGTTACTAAAACTTTCAGAACACCAAACGGAGAAGAAAAAACAGTAACCGTAGAATTGTTTACCTGGGAAAAACTTGACTTCGTAGATAAAGTAAAAGCTGCATTTGCATTGTAAGCATTACAATCACATTGAAAAAAGGCTGAATGAACAATTTATAATGTTCATTCAGCCTTTTTTATTTTGAATCTGTTCTGGTAGTGCTCGGGTAGTGTTATGGTAGTGTTGTATCGTTCTCTATGTTCCGGTCGAATATGGTGCGAAGTCTTTGCAAGTGTTCTTCGACTCCGACTCGAAGAAGAGTCGAACGAAACATAGAGAAGAGTCGACCAGTATCACAACACTACCCAAGCACTACCCGACCAATGTCAGGTCTTACAAACCAAATTTTGCCAGCAAGGCGGCATCTTCTTTTAATAAATTGCCATCATCGATCAGGTAAGATTTAACATCGGTGATCTTCATTTCATCCAGTGCATCTACAAAGTTTTTATACGTAGACTTCTCAGTAGGCTTAATGATCACCACCATAAATTTCGACGGATCATTACCATGTAAGCTGGCGATTGCTAATTTGTTGCGCTTCAAAACCTCGTGAATCGCCGCAAAGGTAGTTTTCTGAGGCTCCGATTTCCCTGCTTCTCCCCTATACCAAACGATATGATTCCCCTTCCCCAAAAGCAACGTAACTGTACGCGAGGCAGGATAAGGCTGACTGGGCACATTAGTTACCGGCTTGGCAATCTCCATTGCCTGAGACTTAGACAATGACGTAGTGAGCATAAAAAAGGTGATTAAGAGAAAAGCTAAATCTACCATTGCAGTCAGATCTACTGTAGGTGCTGCTTTTCGGGTTCTGTTTTTTCCTTTCATGGCCTGGCCATTTTGAGGAATGTTTAAGGTTGCCATCGTTCTAAGTTTTAATCATGATGATAAATCGACCACGATTGCATAAACAAAAAACCATTTCTCTATCCCGTTGTTTAATTAAGTATAAAACATCAATTATTATGGAACAGCCGATAGAAATGAATACACTCAGTCAGATTTTAGAAAAATTAAGGCTTAAAGGCCTGGATAACGAAATCAAGATGACAGATCATGGTAAAATGCAAGGTGTTGGTGTGAATAAAATTTACAACCCGGAAGATTTGTCCATCATAAAAACCTATCGTTTTGAGGGGGCTTCAGATCCAGGGGACAATTCCGTCCTTTATTTATTAGAAGATAAAGACGGACAGATCGGATATATTCTCGATGCTTATGGCATGTACAGTTCTCAGGAAGGCGCAGGCTTCGATGACTTCTTAAAGAAAATTCCTACTGCAGACAGAGATCTTCAGGAACTATTTACATAGCCAAATTATAAAACACAAAAGGCCAATCAATGATTGGCCTTTTGTGTTTTTAAGCGTTGTCTTCCATAGCACTTATGCCTAGAACGATCATACCATCGATGATCGCCAACACTAAGATTACCCATTCGTAAAGCTGCATATCTATCAATTTTTAATCATACTAATCGGGTGAACAGTAGTTTATTGTCTTGCGTAGGCTTCAAAATTACCTAGACAAGGATATGGAGCGCCCAATAACAATGTAATCTTAACATACCGGATGGCAGTTGCAGGACTAACCGCAAAACCCTGCTCCGTGGTAATTTTTGGATTAAAAGTTTTATCTGTTCCTCCTATATTGGTGAAACCAATTCCATCCACACTTCCTTCAATCTTAAATTGGGTAAAACCCTGATTCCCATCATTATGAGCATTTAGGCCCACTTTAGTGATCTTAATGGCCTGCTTCATGTCGACAATTAACCAATGAGGATAAGGATAAATTGGATCAAGGTTATAATCTGACTGCCAGAAAGACGGGGCGGAGGGGTTAGTAACACTCATTAGACCAACTTCATCCACAATATTCATAGCTCCGTTGAGCTCTTCATCGGGGTTGTTAATTTCACTTGATGCCGTAGCAGTCCATCCTGTTTTAGCCAGCTTAGCTTCTGGCTTTTGAACAGGCAACACCCCGATCAACCTTGTTGTCGAGAATTTACCTCCGGTATTTGAAATGGTAATGGAAAAGTTAGTCAACTCAAAAATGGGAATCGTAACCGTACCATTTTCCGCGACATTATTATCAACCAGCATTTCCTTATTAATACCATCAATTGTGTACTTAAATTTTAAAGTAACTGCCTTTTTCGAGGAATTTACCCATACAAATTTTGCGCCTTCCAATACCGGAGAAATCTCAATACTGGCAGCTACTGTTTGATAATTCGGGTCCTCAGAAACCACCACGGCAACCTCAGGAATTTCAGCCGCCGGAGCTACCGGGTTCTTTTTACATGCGGTAAAAAAGGCAATCAGTAATATACCCGTATAAACTCCTTTTATTTTAATCATTTTCATCTTCATTTAAATTTGTAAATGGCCGGTTATTTAATAAACTCGATTTCGAAATTTGAAATCCATGAAACTCCATCCAGCTCCCAGCTGGATATAACAGGCACTTTTAACCAATAAAAAGTAAGGGCAGTTACATCAGCGGCTGTTGCGATAACAGACAAGGTTCCATCGGTGATATTCTGAGGGTTTCTGCTACCGGGAATGTCGTTTCCTAAAGCATCCCAGGTTCCGCTCCCTTTCATTAAAAAGTTATAACCCGTAGGTGCGGCATTATTTATGACTGCCCCACCTCCATCGTCAAGCGGCCAGTAACCGATTAGATTTGCATAATTCGGATGTTTTGTTACATCTTTTAATGCGATGTTATCTTTAACTGTAGCTGCATCCAGGGCTACATTGAAGTACTCAATATCTGCTGCATAAAAATCCAGGTTACTGCTGCCATCGATATTTTTATGTCCTATAGTTAAGGGATTAATGGTACTTAAATCTTTTGCTCCAGTAACATCTCCGGTAGCCACCTGTAAGCCATCCGTATAAAGTGTCGCCGTTCTCACTCCATTGCTAAGTTTTACGGTCAGGGTAATGGTATGCCATTTTCCGTCGAAAACTGCAGTTCCATTGATCTGATTTTTACCTGTCCCCCCATTTGCAGAACCTCCAAAAATTACCGCATATTCTGCTCCTGCCTGCATCATTGTCCAGCCCGTAGTCGTTCCACCGGAAACGCCGGTACTTTTCGAGAAAAAGCCAGGATAGTAATTACCTACGTCAGATTTAATCTGCAGCTGCACGGTAAAGTCTTTATCTGCTCCGGCATTATATAATCCATTGTCGTTATTTACAGTTGCAAAAGCCGAGGTTCCTTTGAAGTGCATGGTATTGAACCCTTCTTTAGAAACACCTTTTTCTTTAAAATTTGGATTCGAACAGATCAGGAATCCTGGCTTAGGGTTCGTCTCATCGCCTCCCCGGTTGGTGGTTACAATAATCAGCCAATCTTCTTTAGCATAGTCTTTACGCTTCTTCAACGCAGCCACCATCTCGCCAACATAACCATCTGTCTTCTCAATAGCGGCCTTGTACGCAGGGGCATCCGCAGCAAATCCACCTGATTTACCAGCGGTTTTTACATCCCGAAAATCAACAAAAACCATTCTTGCGCTGTTATTCTGCAGGATGTTAACCGCTGAATCCTTAACCAAAGCATCGGTCGCGTTTAAAATACGGTGATCTGAGTGGATCACGTATTTATTTAATGCCGCGTCTGTAGTGATGGTAACCGTTTTAAACTCTGGCCTTACATCCAGCATTCTGGAGAAAACTGAAGGATAATTGGTAATTGCACTATGATCGTCATCACCACCATTATGTGGAATATAGGTGTCATCAGCGATTTTATGCTTTGCCGAAGATACACCGGTAAGCATACTTGCGATCGATCCCCCGTCAGTAGTAACTGCATCTCTTAACGCGGTAAAGCTATATTTACCGGTTTTAATCAATGCGGCTAGATTTGGAGGATTGATCGTTTTAATATCTGCACCTGCTGCCCCATCAATGTTTATAACCAAAACTTTCCTTGTGGCAAGACCAGTTCCATTATCTCCATACTCTTCAAATACCTGGGGTGGGTTTTCATACCTCTTACAGGCATTAAAAACAGTTGCACTGATGATTAGTGCGCCGGTAAACAGCAATATATTTTTTAGTTTCGTCATGATTCTTTATGATTTAGAATGCATTAAGGTTGAATAATGTTAAGCTCAGCAAGTGCTGCATTATTATTATTTGCCCAGTTGTTCTTAATTACAATTTTATAATATCTGTTTGCTATCGTTGCCGGGAAGTTGTAGTTGTTTCTTGTTCCTGCGGCACTCCCGATTTGGAAAGTACCAATACTCACCCAATCGGTATTGTTTTCGCTTTTAAACACTTCAATATCTTTTGGAACCTGACCGCCACTTGCTCTTGGGACAAAGTACATGCCCTTGGCTGATTTAGCAGAACCTAAGTCTAAAAGCAGCGTATATGGCATTGCGCCATAAGGCGATGAAGACCAACGGGAATGCCAAAAAGTAGCATTACTACCATCTATCATGGCAGATGCCCGGCCATTTGTAGCCCCTTCCCCAGTTAATTCTTCTGAACTGGCTGTAATCTTAATCGGATCATATTTTTCCGTTCCCCCGGTTTTTGTGACCGGATTATAAGTCCATATTTTCTTATCCAGCAATGGAAACATCTTTCCTATACGGATGGTAGACTGTGAACTTAACGCGATGCCCCAGGCTTCAAAGAAAGGCCTTAAATCTACCTTTGAATATTCCGAAAAGCGCTCATAAACAAAGTCATGTTTGTCAAGATCTGTATTTGAAAACCGCGGTGCATGTCTGGCTGCCGTATACAAATAAGGCATTGCATCGTAACCGTAAATTCCAAAAATCTGAAGGAAAGGGACCATTCGTCCAAATGGGTCGTTTATGCCAGCTGCCGAACCATCAAAATCCTTGGTGCCAGCACTTGCAGCAAAAGCAAGAGCGGGTTGCAACCAGTCAGTTCCATGTAGAACGGCAAAACTTACCCCATTCCTTTCCGCCACTTTAAAGTTGAAAAGGTTATTTGTAGTTTCACCAAGCGTACTCCAGCTCCATATCGAAACCTGCTGACAATTATGTCCGAATTCATGATAAGTACCCCAATTTGCACCGTGTAACAGCTGATCTAAGCTAACCACACTATTGAACCATTCGTCGTCCATCGTAGCAACTACCGGCCAGCCACTATGCCCGTACCCTACGGAAGGTTGAATATCCAGTACCTCTCTCCAGGCACCCTGCGGGCTCCTGTCTCTCTTATCGGCGGGGTTGTCAGACAGTCCCATCCATTTATTGTAATCAAGCTCAAAAACATCGTTCCATGCAGTCATCAAAGCCGTCGGATCGGTTAAAGGTTTGGCGGAAGCAAAGTTCCTGATCAGGAAATCCCTTGGAATGAGAAAAACAATACGTTTACTACGTATTTCCAGCCATGGAACCGTAGATGCTTTTACTTCTTTAATCCAGGCATCATTGATACTTTGTCCCAATACAAAATCGGGGGATTTTACAGCTCCTGTAATGGAAAACTCTACTGGTTGCGGAATACCGAAGGCTGCATTGATATAAATGGTCCCTCCATATAAATTTCTTACGTAATTATCACCGGGATATAATTGCTTATACATCGCAATAATCGGGTCCCGCTTTAAGTTTAACTGACCGGTAAGGTTATCCGTATGTCCGCCTACCTGAACACTTAAACCGTTGATACCTGCAGGAACCACAATTTTGATCAATTCTCCGGCAGGAGCATAAAACCCCGTACTGAACTGAGGAAATGGTGCAGATTGTATCCGCAGCAGGTAAGAATTGGATGCTGAAAAATTCAGATCCAGGGTAAATCTAACGTCTTTTACCCTTGGTTCGGTTGCTTCAACCATACCTGGAAAAATACGTGCCCTGGAATAAAGTGACCTGTCTACCATGGTCATAGCCGTATCTACAGTCTGCTGGCTTTCTGCAGTGCTTGGTTTATTAACACCATCTTCAAAATTGTAACGGTATTTTTCGCAGGAGGCTAAAGTAAGTATACCTGCAAATGCCAGTATTGTGTTAGAAAAAATAGAATTCTTCATATCTGGTTAAGGTTTAATATCTGAATAAATAGGGTTCCATGCTTTGCCATCAAGGTTCCAGGAAAGTGGGATAGAAATCCCCAGCCATTGGTATAATTCGAAAGGGATATCCACATTGTTAGGAACCAATCTGAAATAAGAATCATTAATTTCCGGACACAACAAGGATCCTGCATCGCTGAAATTTTCCCATACCGGGCTACCACCCATTAACAAGTTCTGCCCTTTTCCACTGACATCCTTTAAGGTAGTACCAGCACCTTCGTTCAATGGCCAGTATCCGATAAGATCTCCATAATGTGGATTTGTAGAAGCAACAATGGTCTTACAGCTGTAATTGCTGATCTCCTGTGTGGTTAAGGCTACATTATAAACCTGTAAACTATTGATCAGCACATTCGCATTTGAACTTTCACTTCCTGGATTATAACCAATCTTAAATGAAGAGGTATTGTTCAAATTATTGGTATTCATACTTCTTTCTGTATTTAAGACTCCGTCGGTGTATACACGTACCTTTTTATTGGTTCCATCGAAAACTGCAGTAAGTTTGTGCCATTTGTCATCAGAGATCACACCTCCCTGTGCCTGACTGGCAACGGAGGAGTTAAGTGTCCAGCTATCTCCTTCCAAAAACATATTCCATCCGGCACCCGTAAAACTTTCCGCGCGTTTTGATAAAAATGTAGGGTAGTAGTATTCCCCGCCTTTACTTTTAATCAGAAGTTCTATGGTATAATTTCCATTTGCACCAAAATTATAGGCATTTACATCTGTCACAATTGCTGTAGGTCTTTCGGTATAATTGAATTGTACACTTGACCCAGTGTAGGCAATCTGATCAGAATCCGGTTTAGGAACAAACAAAGTACTGAAACGAGGGTTATAGAAGATCACAAAATTGTTCCTCGTCTGGTCTCCATACGAAGTAAGGTCTGTACTGGCAGGATCAGGCGTAATTAGTCCACCTTTATTTGATGCAATTACCACCAGCCAGTTCTCATTTGAAAAAGTCTTTCTATTGCTTAATGCCGTCATGATCTCTCCTATATAATTGTCGATCTGAAGGATGGCATTTGCATATTCCGGTGTATACGTTTCGTAATTTGTTGCTTTTGCGGCCAATTCAACACTATGAAATTGAGCCAAAACAAAAGTGGCATCTCCATTCGCTAACTCGTCCTTAACCGCATTTTTAACGGATACATCATTATTTTCGAAATTCTGACGAACGGTTGCATCTGCTGAGAAATTAGCATTGAATGCATTTGAAGCGGTAATAGACACTGTTCTCAGTTTAGCATTCGCTTGCTTTAAGCGCGTAAATACACTTGGATACGTCGCAAGCTTATTACCCGCAAAGTCTTCTGAAATGATACCATGCTTATCATTACCCACACCGGTAATCATATTCGCCCAGGCTCCCGCATTTGTCATGGTATTTTTATTGTAATCGCTTAAAGCATCCAGTGCATAGATGGAATTTTTAGTGATTTTTGCAATATTAGGAGGATTAATGCTTTTTATGGCCTTCCCCCTTGCACCATCGACGATGATATACAATACTTTTCTTGCTTTAGCACTAATACCCAGGGTATCATTACCAGAGGTATCTTTTAAACGGTTTGGGAAATCTTTATTACACGCCGATATCGCAGCAATGAACAATACAGTAGCTGCAATTGCTGTTAATCGATTAATATTTGTAGTTATCCTGTTCATGTCTGTTCTGTTTATGGTTTGATCTCTACCCGGACTATATTTCCTACTCTTTTATTATCGAATTTTGTAAAATCCCCTACCAGTAATACCGCAGGATAACCCAAAGTAGAAGTGGTTTGGATCATTCTTGTAATCCGTCCCTGGAAGGCTCCGGTATTGTTACAGCCTGGAGCTAAAGTTCCATCCAGACCAAGGATCATGAAACCTTGCCTCACCACGCCATTATAACTGTTAAAGTCGCCGGAAACAATCACTTTCCCATTGTTCAACTGAGCGGCAAAGTTTGGAGCGCCTCCAACCAGCTGGCCGAACTTGAAACTCTCGTCCACAGTACCATTTGAATTTAACATCACCACTCCATTGCTTGCTTTTCCATTATAGTTTCTAAAACTCCCGGACAGCATAATTCTATTGGTGGTTTCATTAAAATTGATGGTAAATATGGCTCCATCGGCACCCGTCCCTGCAGAAAAAGTTGGGTCTATACTTCCATCAACATTAATTCGTACAATGTTTTTTGCCTCGGCCCCATTGAAAGTTGAAAAACTTCCAACGGCCACAATTTTACCATCGCTTTGCATGTAAGCACCAAAGATCGGCCCGTTTGTTCCGGTATAACTTCGCTTCAAAACAGGATCGAAATTGTAAGCAGAATCGAGATCTCCGTTTTCTTTTAGCTGAGCAATCTGAGACATCTTTGTAATGTCTATTATTTTGGAATCTTTAGTAGAACGCGGATAGAAATATTTCACATAGAAATCAAAATTTCCAAGCAGGACCGTTTTGTCAGACCTGACAAAGCTCTTTGCAATACCCCCAAGGAAATTTCCGGCATTAATACTGCTGAGCACCCCACCATTAAAAGCAGGAACCGTATCAAAACTCAAAGTAGGATTATTAGGTCTTGGATTGATCAGCTCAACAGACATAGAATCAAGCGAACCATCACCATTTAATCTGGTTACCCCGTTGGTTCCAGGAGTTCTGTTGAAGGAACTGAATGAACCGGAGATCATATATTTTCCGGAAGAAAGACGGTTAATGTTTTGAATGGGTCCATCGGCCCCCCCTCTGAAAAGAGAACTGGTATAGGTCCCGTCATTAGCAATCGCGACAATACGGTTTATAGGAGTAGAGGGGGCCTGGTTTTCGAAATTCGTAAACCCGCCTACCAAAATATAGCCCCCGGAAGAACTCGCAACAATATCATTAATTACCCCATTTGTTCCGTTTACGGCTTTAAATCCCGGATCTATTGAAACCTTCCCCTGCACTGTAAATTTAGGTCCAAAGAAAGACTGGCCTTCAAGCAATAGCGTCGTCCCACCAGTACTTGCATTTTGTGGAATTTTTACGGTAATGGAAGTATCCGTTACATTAATGATGTCCGCCTTACTTTCGTTAACCAGGAACTCCAGTTTTTCTTTAAACTTCATCACCCCCCGAACCTTAAAAGTAACTTCATCGCCTGGTGAACCCGCACTCGGGTCCGCCTCTGCATCCAAAAACTTTACACCAAGCGTTTCTTTTCCCCCTTTGTAAGGATCGTCCTGGAAAACCTCCTGTTTTGAACAAGAACTGCCAATGCCCACAAAAAGCACTAAAGCAAGTTTTATGAGGCTGAGTCTTGTATATTTTATATTGATTGAAATCATAAGTCTTATTAAAATAATCTTGTTTAACTGATATGGACTGCCCTATTCATTTGCTTTCGAAATACCGGCCGACTTAGCAGAGGTGATAAACCGTCTGCTCTCGAAGTCAAGAGAATGCCCCTGATAACGAAGTACGTGTATCACCCCATTTGTCGGCTGGATATCTGATGTAGCAATTGGGGTATGGATTAACCCCGTTTTGGGATTAGAAAAATCCGGAATAAAAGACAGCACCAACTGACGGTAGCCTACATACTTTATTCCATTCGCATCATTGTAAAATACCCCGATATTCATGGAACGACCACCGTAAGAGCCATAGCCTTGTCCTCCAAAAGCAGCCAAATCCAACGTATCAATCTGGGGAATATCTTTCAAGACATACGATCCTTTGAAGATGTACTTCGAAAAAACTGCCTTCCATACTTCTGGTTTAATCTGTGTTAATTTAGAGACGGTATCTCTGCCCTCACTTCTTAAATCCTCATTTAACCATTTCACGGCTTTATGTATGCAGGAATTGGCAGGAGCAAAAAATGTGATGTTCTCCTTTTCAAATACTTCGTTCATTCCGGCAGCATCGATGGCCATCACCAGACTATCAAAAAGTACCGGTTTAGCTTTAAGGTATTGCAGGATGGTACCATTGTATTTAGCGTTATGAACGCCGGTATCCACAAAATAGCCATCCTTCGAACAGGACATTAGCATACAGCACATCACACCTAGTATAGCCGCGCTTGTTTTAATTATCTTTAACATATCGTTTTTCATCATTTGTTTTTTCGAAGTATTCCTTGTTTTAATGGTACTCAAGAACACTTCGTGGTTTTTAACGGTTATGAGCTTGCATAAGCTGATGCAGGTTTCCTTCTAGTATTATTTCCAATAGTTGTTCAGCACCATATAAGGATTGTCTATCAATGCGCTTTTATCTATCGGCCATGCCCAGGCGCCAGCTTTAAAAGCTTCTACCGGTATCGGGGAAAAGCAATATTCCTTATCCAGCACCTTTTTGGTGCGCACCAGGTCATAATAGTAATGACCCTCACCCATGAGTTCGCGACAACGTTCATAAAATATGGCATCTTTCAGTTCCTTACCACTCTCGGTAACCGGAGTAGCTACAGCCCTGGCGCGGATTAAGTTCAATGACGCTTTAGCACCATCTTCATTCCCCAGCTCAGCCTGTGCTTCTGCCCTCAGCAAAATGGCATCCGGCAACCGGAATACGATCAGGTCATCATCAGGAAGCACATCTTCTCCCTCAGCAGCAAATATGTTCACGAACTTCAGCAGCTCCCAGCTTCCGTCTGTGGCGTAAATAGTTGCCGGATCAAACCAATATTCACTGCGTTTATCTGGTGTCCCTGAGGGATATAGTTTCGCCATGAACTTGGGATTATAATAAATGTAACTTTTGGTGATTGACTTTACCGGCTTATGAGGGTAGTGTAATACCATATCGGTAAAAGTATTATAGAGGTAATTTCCTGTCGAATATTCGCCATAATTCAGGCTCCGCAACACTTCGAAAAGGCTTTCTTTAGTACGCCCTTTAAAGATCTCCTTAGTTCGGGTAATGGGAAGCAGCTCGTAACTGTTGGTACTCATGATTTCCTGCCCCAATTCATCAACGGCAGTATAATAGCTCGTTTTATCCCCTTCAGTAAATCCCGCAGCCCACATATTCATGTGCATCATTAAGGCGATGGCACTTCCACGCATGGCCCTGATCCCAACAATTGAAGGATCCTCATAGGTCCAGGGTAAATCGTTCTTTACCGCTTTCATATCGGCAATACAATTGTTCAGCACTTCCACCATTTTCATTCTTGGTAAAGCAGCCTGATTGTAAGCTTTAGTATAATAAGGGACATCTCCGAATTGACGAACCATAAAGAAATAGGCCAGGTTACGCAGAAATACAGCTTCGGCACGGTATTTTTTCCGCTGTTCTGCGCTAAGTGCTTCTACTTTATCCGCTTGCACGTATAAGATATTGGCCGCCTGAACCATCTTGTACCAATTGTTCCATTGGGTTAAACTTTTGTAGTTAAAAATCTCCTGATAATAACCGGTGCTATTGATCAGGATGGAAAGAGAATTGGTCGCAATCTCTGTAATATAAGTACGGCCCAGCCCTGGAGTTGCAATTGCAGGACTGCAACGAAGGTCGCCGGTTGTAGCGAAATAAGGAGAAGACAGGGTATTCTCTCTAAATTGATTATAGATCCCGGTAGTAAAGGCCTCTACATCTTTCTGGTTTTGCCAGTAATTGTTCCCCGATAAATTATCGATGGGAGTTACATTTAAGTATTTTTTACAACCGGAAAAGGTGATGGCCCCGGTAGTTAAAATAACGACTGCAAATAGGATACGTTTCATAAAACCCATTTTAAGATTAGAATTGAACATTAAGACCAAAAGTATACGTACGGGGATTCGGATATCCCTTTGAAGAATCCCTACCCAGATCAGTAACCGTTTCAGGACTCGGACCTGAGTAGTTAGAAAAAGTATAGATGTTATATGCTGTACCGTAAACACGGATGGAACTGGCTCCAAACCTTTTGGCATACTTCTTATCGATATTATAAGAAAGCGTGGCCTGCTGAAGTTTTATATAAGAACCATCTTCCTGAAACAAGGTCTGATCATACCGGAATGGACTGTATACGGAATAACGGGTATAATCATAAGGATTTGGATAAGTCGCCTTATCTCCTGAATTCTTCCAATAATCATACTGTTCCAGGGGCACTAAAGAATTTAAAGCAAGTGGATTTTCGAAACTTTGAAAACGTGAAGTAAGTGCATTGTTTAAGACATCTCTTATTAAGGTAAAAGATCCGGTAAGACTTAATGAAAAACCTTTGTACTGCATGAAAGAAGTAAAACCGCCTGTAATCAGTGGCTGAGAATTTCCTGCTCCCACCAAATCATTATCGTCAAGAATGTAATCCCCGTTAAGGTCAGTCCACATTGGGTCACCCCCTCTGAAGTAGGTACGCCGGTCAATTACTGATCCCGCACGATATCTTAAGCCAGTTAAGGGATCAACAGGAACACTCAAATCTGTCGTATAAACCCCTCTTGTATTTAACAATACATTGGTTAAACTATTTTTTCCCAGACGGTAAAGAATGTTCTGTCCGGTGGACGCATCTTTTATTAAAAGCTGACTTACATTATCAGGCAAGTGCACCAAGACATCTTTGTTAAGTGCAGCATTTAAACTTAGGGTCCATTTTAATTTGCTGTTTGCAGATAGGGGACGGGCGTTCAACGTGAGCTCATAACCATAATTTACCATACTCATTTCGTTGGTTTTCACTTCTCCGAATGCATTGATATTGGAGATCTTTTTCGTCCGGAGCATATTGTCTACCTGCTTGTAGTAAGCTTCAAAAACAAATCCGAATTTATTGTTCAGGAAACCGGCTTCAAAAGCAGCATTGTATTGTGTGGTCGTGGTAGGCGTTAATGCCGTGTTCGGAATTACCCCCAGATCAAGGTTTACCGTAGGCAGCTGATTGTAATTACCTCCGGCTACGTATTTTCCATAAACATCATAAATATTCCCTGTAGGGACGATGTTCTTTCCATAACTGGCGCGAAATGATCCATAATCTAACCAGCTTTCTGTGGAGCGGAGCCAATTCTCCTTATAAAAGTTCCATCTGGCGGCAACTGAAGGGCTTTTTGAATACCCCGCGTCCGGTCCGTTTGTAGAAGAACCATCGACCCGGTAAGTCAGGTCCAGCACATATTTCTGATCGTAATTGTACGAGAATGAACCGGCAAGAGAGGCAGATCTAAAATTGCTGAGGTTGTTTAACGTCCCACCTTTGGAATTAAACCAATCTGAACCCAAAGGTCCTTTTACCTGATCATTAGGTGTACTCACCTGCTGAGAAACATCAGCCCTGAAATTTGTAGAATTCAGTTCTGAGAATACGGCTGCATTAAAGTTGTGTTTTTCCGCAACCTGCTTTACATAAGAAAGCCTCGTTCTGTTATACAAAGTATTTTTACGATCAAAATAATTGTAAACAGAATCGACACCAGCACTCAGAGCGCCCGGAGTAAACCGGTCTTTTGCCTGTGTAATGTAATTGAAACTAAATGAGCTTGATGCCCTTAATCCCTTTACGACTTCATATTCCACATCAATATTGGTGGATACGTTGATCGTCTTATTATCGTCGTCGGTATTCAATGTATTTAATAACCCACTTGAAGCGGTAAACAACGAAGGTGCCGGCAACAAGGAAGATGAGGAACCCGATTCTGACAAACCAGTCTGACTTAAACTGCTTCCACCTCCCGAACTGCTGTTGGCCATCACGTTATTTAAAGAAGCCAATAACTTAAACTTCTCATTTGGCTGGTATTGGGCATTCATATTGAGGTTGTAGCGGGTAAAAGCCGTGTTTTCGACGATCCCTTTTTTATCGAAATAGCCTCCGTTCACCTTATAGTTAAACTGCTGATCCCCACCGGAGATAGACAAGTTATGTGTTTGATTAAAGGTAGTCCTGTAAAACAACTTTTGCCAGTTTGTAGAATTGTTATAAAAAGCATTTAAGCTATCCGCCAGGAAAGGATTTTTATTGATGGAATTCAACCCGTGATAAAAATTGGTGTCATTTTTTAAGATCTGATCAATACGCATCAAACGCTCTCCCCTTCCTCCAATCACTGATTTTAGCGCTGGTGGAGTATCAACTGTAAAGTTTGAAGTGAATTGAACAATAGGAACCTTTGAGTTCCCTCTTTTTGTAGTCAGCAAAACGACACCATAAGCACCCCTGGAGCCATATAGCGAAGTTGCCTGCGCATCTTTTAATACTTCTATTCGCTCGATATCCTCCACCGGAATTAAGGAGATCGGACTAATTCCAGGACCGGCAGACTCAAACCCGTAAGAATAATCAGTATTGTCATCAATAGGAATACCATCGACTACAAATAACGGAGAGGTAGGTGTTAGGAAGGCGTTATCTCCTGATCCGGAAACATTCAGGTTGGAAATCCCCCTGATGGTCATTGACCCTCTCATTCCGGGCGCACCATTGTTGTTCTGAATATTTAAACCTGCAACTTTACCCTGCAACAGCTCCATTACGTTGGCAACGGGTACGTCCTGTATGTCTTTAGCAGTAATAATCACACTTGAGCCTGTTGAAATCTCTTTGGTTTTTTTAGCATATCCGATGATCACCTGTTCTTTAAGCGCATTTACAGATTCCTCCATGCTGATGTCTATCGTCGCACTGCCCGACACTTTTCTGAACACTGTTTTATAGCTCAGGTATCGGAAGGTAAGCTCAGTACCGGGGTTTACGCTTAAGCTATATCTTCCATTACCATCAGTTTGACCAAGAGGGGTCTGGGATTTGCCTGAAGTGATGACCACTCCCGGGATAGGTCTTTTATCTGCCCTATCAATCACAGTTCCTTTAACTACAATATTCGTTTGCTGTGCTGTTAAGCGGCCGCTGAAGCCAAGCAACAGGAACAAAGAAAATATTACGACTGTATATCTCATATTAAGTCTTATATAAATTAGAAACTCCATGTTATTAATCATTAGTAAATTTTGGACTCTCTCCGGTAAACCAAATGATGATCTCCCAATTGCCCTTTTCATAGATTGAAAAATCAAGACTTAAAAAAGCCTCCTCGCGTATGTTTCCAAACCCCTGTCTTTCATACTTGAAAAGCGTACGCGCCCTATTACCCGCCGGATTGGTATATGGAGTCTGAAAGGCGATAAGTGGAATTGGGTAAGCCACATCATACTTTACAGATTCGTTGGTTTTAACCATGTTGAAGCCGTGCACAAGCTGGTCCCATTTAGTGAGGTTGAAGCTATTTGGATCTATCGTTTTAAACAGGGAATCGACAAACCGGAACTTCAAAGAATTGCCTGCCCCACTTACTTTATTAAACAAGACGGTAACATCATCATAAAAAAGTCGTTGATTGGTCTTCGCTCCACGTATATTCATAAGGCTGCTTGGAATTAAGCCAATAAACCTGGAGAGGCCTGTGATGGGATCTAAAACGGATGGCTCAAAAGGACGTTCTTTTAGCGGCATTAGTTTAAGGTCCCTGAAATATCTGCGTCCGCCGGAGTTAGACATCTCAACATCAAAAACATATCCCGAATCTGGTTGGGTTTTAAGCAGGGTCGATGTTGCTGCAGACCACATCAAAAACTGACCGGAATGCGCTCTGATTTCAAAGAGAGGACGGTTTTCCATTTTCCGCTTTGTTTCTATTTCTTCAATAGATTTTTCCGTACCCAGATAAGGCAGGCTCCATACCTGAACAGGAGTGTTATTAGTGAGTTCCGGAGCAGGTGATCCGTCTCTGGTCCTCATATTGATGATCTTAAAATTGAGTGGCTGTGAAGAAGCTCCAACAAAAAGATTATCAGAAAAAAGGGTATTTCGACCCAATACCGGACTATAAACGGTTTGTGTAAAACGGGTATCCAAACCTATAGACTCCCGGTCCTCAGGCAAGCCTTTCTTGCAACCTGAGGTTAGTATAAATAACATCAGCCCTATAAAGAAAGTGCCTGATGATAGTAAAGGATATTTTGTAGTCATTATGCTCATCATCTTAATTATTAACACGGGTTACAAACTCGCCAAAACCAAAATCATGTCCTGGAGACAATACATTTATGATGGCATTCTTTGTCTTAATGTTTACTGAATTGGTGGGCGTACTCTCCCAATACCTCACGAAAATGGAGTTCTTAGGATCGGTAAATGTGATCACTGCAGGGCCGCCGCCTTTAAAACCCGATGCATCTGCTTTTTTGTAGAGCACGTGCATGTTGTAATTGTGGGCAATGCTTTTTACAATCAGTCCATCTGCATAATCCTGGAAATATGAGCTGTTGAACTCTCCACGGATAATGTACTTGCTCACCATCGTATCCAATTGTTTTACATCCATATTGGCGAGGTACAAGGGCGCTTTATTGACTCTTTTACGAACGGCATTTAAACTCTCTACAGAAGTCTGAAAACTTCTGTTGGTGACCGCAAAAAAAGTGACCTTTTGATTTTTCAGAGAATCCTGCAATGAGGGTAAGCGGTCAAGTACAAGCAACAGGGAATCATATACCCCCGATTGCTGTGCCTTTAAGTATTCAAATGCATTTCCATCAAATTCCTTCAGGTCATTTTCATAATTGTAATATTCGGAATCATTTTTTTTGCAGGAAAACAACATGACACAGAGCAACATAGCCATCAGCATAGAAAAACCAAGTGTTTTTTTATTTCTCATTGATATCATGGGATTTGTATTTGGTGCTAATTCTTCTTTAGTTATTTTCATCTCCAATAGTTATTTTGTTCCAACTTATTGTTTGCATTCAGCACCTCTTTTGCAATTGGCCAGTAGATCCCTTTTTGCTGGATCAGGTTCATAAATGCAGGGTTGTTGTTTTGTATTTTATGGTATCTGATCAGATCGTACCAGCGCCATCCCTCTCCCATCAACTCCCGCCTGCGCTCCGCAAAGATTTCGCTGATCAGGTCCTTACCCGCTCCGTCATTGATCGTTTTTACACCCCGGTTTTTCTTAATGGTGTTTAGCAAAGTGATCGCGTCCTGACGCTGGCCAAGTACCGCCAGTGCTTCTGCTCTAAGTAAAACCAATTCCTCTAAACGGGTAAAAAGGATGTTTGAACTGTAAATGGCAAAATTTCCATTTGTGGAACCACCTCTTAAAACTTTAATTTTGCTAAAGACCGGGATCTCTCCGGTGAAATTCACAAAGTAGTTTGTTCTTGGAAGACCTGAAATCGTGTCTAACCCAAAACGCTGATCATTGAGGTCCGTAAATACAGATGCGATTGAATCTTTCGATATATAAAGATCAGGCGTCTGCTTTGAAATGAGTGGAGATGCAAGGACCAATTGTTCGATATGTCCATTTGCGGTAGACTCTCCATAAACGTCATTGAAACCAAAGGAGATCACCTGACTATAAGACTGTCCATTAAAAATGCCATCAGAAGCTGTTAATTGTGAGGTGGTAGAGTAAGCGATGTTTGCCTTTGCATAATTGGTCATAATGAAGTCTGTGTAAACAGAAACATCAAGATAATGTGACTGCCAGGCAGCGATATGTGCCAGAACTGCATAAGCAGATATTTTGGTAAACAAAGCACCTCTCCAGCGGTCCACGCCATAACCATAATAGGAACCAGGCAGAAGCTCATCTCCCTCTGCGCCATAAACATAAGGCAGGTCTTTGGCTGCAGTGATCAACTCGGTTTCTGCATAGGCTAAAACTTTCGACTGATCCGTTTTAGGCTTTTCTTCAAAAGTTCCATCATGTGAAGCTGTAATTAGAGGAACATCACCCCAGATGCGCACCATATAGAAATAGGCAAATGCCCTCAAAGCCCTTGCCTGGGCCAGGTCAGCCTTATAATTAGGTTCGGTATAACGGATATCTGTTGCCCGTACTTCCGCGGCTCTTTCGATGAACAGACTTGCGCTGTTAATCACCGCATAAAATGCCCTCCATGAAGTCAGCTTTTGTACCAGGGGGAAAGACGCTTTCAGGTTTTGATTAATGATTACTTTAAGATCGGATCTGCTGGAGGCAGTAAAATCTCCATTTCTCAATTCGCCCCATAACCAATGCGCATTGTTCTCAGCCATCGCACTCCTCATCAAGGAATAGCTGGCCATCAATCCTGATCTGGTATCCTGAAGCGAACTCCAATGGGTGTCTTCATTAGAAAGCCGGCTTGATTCAATATCAAGCATCTTCTTGCAGGAAAAATTAAGGCCCGAAATTGCAATTAGCAAGATCAGTAAGCCTTTATTAAACCGGATATTTATTTTAAAAATAGATCTCATATACTAATAATTTTATAACCTTATACCTTTATAAATCAACTTTAATTCCCAGTGTATATGTTTTTGGAATAGACAGTCCGTATCCGGTGTATAGCCCATTATATTCTATCAGCTCTGGATCGCTGCCGGAAAACGAAGTAACTGTCAATAGGTTGTTTCCCGTTACATATAGGTAAGCCCTTTTTATTGTGGTTTTATTTTTAAACAAAGCTGTTTTGGATAAATCATAGCCTAAAGACACTGTTCTCAATTTCGCATATGATGCATTCTCTAAAAACAGGTCCTGTTCTAAACGGTAAGGCACAACGCTACTCCAGGGATTGTATGTCGGATATTTTGACGCATCAACATTGACTTGCCAGGAGAAAACTTCCCTGACTGAATTAATGTCATTTGCCGCTTCCCTATTAATGAAATCATACTGAAAAGCAGCAGATTGATTTAGGGCTTTCTGCCCAACAGCATAAATAACATCAACATTCAATTTGAAATTACCATAGCGGAATTCATTCGACCAGCTACCGGTTAGCTTAGGCATCGAGTTCCCTTTTAATACTTTATCATCGCTGTTAATGGTAAAATCTCCATTGGTATCCTTCCATCTTGGATCGCCGGCTTTAAGTGTCGTACCCTCAAAACTCAGGCGCTGATTAGTAGCCGGATTAACCGGAACTTCGGCATCAGCAGTATAAATTCCCTGGTTCTCATAAATCCAGAAGCGGTCAATTGCTTCACCAACTTTCAATTTCCGATCTCCGATGATCAGTTCATTAAGTCCATTCGGAAGAGACTGCAGCTTGTTCTTATTGAAATTAAAGCCAAGCCCTGAGGTCCAGCCTAAATTCCTTCCAGTAAGAATATGCCCCTGAATACCTAAATCTATTCCGGTATTTCTAACGGCAAGTCCACTGCTAAACTGACTGGCGAATCCAGTTTCTGCCGAAATCGGACTGTTTAACAACATTCTCTTGTCATCCTTAAGGTAATAGGTGACAGATGCACCCAAACGGTTTTTAAAGAACGAACCATCGAAACCTATATTAAGCTGATCGGTATATGGCGTTTTGATATCATACCCAACCCAACCCGAAGAATAAGGTCTGGATATTGTTGCAATTCCGTTGTAACCCGGGATGGTTGGTTCCAGCGCCCAGCCAGAATTACTGCGGTATTGAGGACCAGCGGCAAATCTGTCATCGCTAAAAAGCTTTCCGATTCTAGACCAGGAAGCATCCACATTCAGTTTATCAATCCAATTGTTTGCTTTTAAAAATTGATTCTTTAAACTCCAGCTGGCACTGGCAGCTGGTGCGATAAACCAGCGGCTTCCTGGTTGCGAAGAAGAAGAACCATCATCGCGAACCAACGCAGAAAACGTAAATAAATCTTTGTAGGAATATTTTGCAGAACCGTATACTGAAAATAACCTGTTGTGAATTTTGTCGTTATATCTATATACCAAATAGCCAACAGGCTTAAGGTAACTGTCCTTCTTTTTATCTCCTTCAACAACGTTAATCTTGATAAAGTCGTTTGGCCCGTTATAAGCATTGGCATACCCGTACTTGTGCAGATCGTCTTGAATAGACTGACCGGCTTCAAAATAAATCTGATGATCCCTATTAAAGTGTTTGGTATAATTTACAGCATTGTTGATCATAAACCGCTGGTTGTATCCGAAGTAATTGGATACGTAATTGTTCCCTGCCATCAATGTTGTTGGATAGAAAACATCCCTCACCCCCTCGTTATAATCAAAATTAAATGTCGAAATAAAGTTTACTGGCTTAAGATCGAATTTCAATGACAGATAGCCCTGAACCAATGTTGTCCGGTTGTCGTCAATTGTTTTGTCATATTCATTAAGCAATGATTGATAGGTAGTTTTTGACGGTGAAATCGGATTGTATAAATCAGGAATATATCTGGTTTCTGCAAAACGATCTCTCAGGTTACGGTTTCTGTCGCGATCCAACCGGCTTGCATTCACCATGCTGGATACCGTTACCCAGCTAAATGGAGCCATATTGATTTGGAAGGAGGCGGCATACCGGTTTAACTTTGTATCATCCGAATTTCCTGCATTTTGAGTTGCTGATCCAAAAAACCTGAAATTAGCCCTTTCCGAGCCCCCGGTCAATCCTAAATCAGCTGAATATATAGCATGGTTCTTAGCATACAAATCACTCCATTTTGCAGGCCCGTAATAATCGAGGTTTGTAGAATCTCTTAAATAACCAACATAATTTAAGTAATCAGACTGTGAAGCATATTTTTGATAAAATGGTTTACGAAAGATGTTCTCGTATTGGGCATTTACGGTTTTGATATTACTTGCCTGTACCATACCGAAGTAGGTATTCACGCTTAAATCTCTATAGCCGGATTTTGCCGCTTTAGTCGTAATCCAAATGGCCCCGTTAGCAGCATTAGGCCCGAGTTTAGCCAAAGCTGCCGGATCCTTAATCACTTCTATCGAGTTAATGTTACTAATGTCGATTGAACTTAGTAAGTTCGTTGCAGGGCCGATTCTATTGTAATCATATTTTTGAATATCAAAAACATAAGCGTTTTCCTGAATCATTGGAATTCCATTCAGGTAAACCATTGGTTGAAGCCTGTAAATGTCATTTTTACTAAAAACAGGCGCTGAAAGTCCACGGATAATCATGCTCTGTTCTGAGCCCGGTTCGCCGCTTGCTTCCTGCACATACAACCCCGCAATCTTACCTTTCAGCATTTGCTGAACAGAAAGATGTGGATTTAATGCAGCGTGTTTTGCGTTCAGAGAATCCATTATTCCCTTTACCTGGCTCCGCCGGTCTGCCAGAATAATTGTATCCAGTTTTTTTTTGGAAGTGTCGTCAGTATCTTGTCTTAAAAGAATACTGTTGTAATTCAGTGGAGCAGTATAACGCGTTTTTGCCTCCGTCTTTGACAAACAAAGCACAGAAAGCAGGACGGCAGAAATCATACTCGCAATAATTCGGACCATTTTCATTCGTATTAATTAATTATTAGACGGTTAATTTTCTATTGCTCAATAAATTAGAAAGGAGCTGTCCTCTTGAGGATGGGGCATAACTATCCCATGACGACAACTACCTGTAGTTGCGATTGGATTATTTAATTAAAAAACAGGCAGATAAATACCGAACCACAGAGAATGCAGTTATCGGTATAGTATCAAAAAGGATTAATTGAATAACCTAATGGTTCTATAGATTAGAAGTGATCCTAATGCTTTATAAAACGATTGAGATCTGGATGTTGAAAAAAAGTAGAGATTTTGGTCATGGTCTGGTGGTTTAGGTTGTTGGGTCGGTATTGGTTTAAAAAGAGATTGCTCCCCTGGTTTTTATTTGGTCGGTTATCTCATTGTTGCAGAATTAATTACTCTGATGGTCGGTCAACAAGTAAGATTGTTTCTATTTACTGAAATCTAATTTAGGTCATTTCATTCATCTCTTTATTTCAATTTATAGCGCAAACGTTTGATAACCTAAAAATTACCTTCTGGCTTATGAATTACAGCAAAAAACGAATCTATTTTTTCACTTAAAGAAATATTATGCACCTTCGGATAAAGATTCATTTAAACCCGGAATTCCCCGGAACTTAAAACAAGATGAATGCTTTAGAAGAACCAATCGGCCCTATTTCTGTTATACTGCTACATGTGCTTCCTACTGAATAAATAAAAGCGAAAAAATAAACACAATAATTTAATATACAGACAGTTACAAAACTGAAAATTAACCAATCCACCCGGGTAAACAATTACTTTTCCTTAATGAGGAAACAGCTGAGACTTAGATTATTTTCCTGTTGGATTGCCATATTAAATTATCATGTTATATCAACACAAACGTTTGCATATCCAGTAATAAATATTCATCAAAGATTTTTTTAATAAAATTATCAAAAGCAAAAACCCCTTAGAATTGCAACAAAAGCATTTTTATCCACCAATTACATAGACATTAAGGATATTTGCAAATTACGTTGACAATCTTTATCGAAACCTTGCAACTCCAAAAAACAGCTATAGATGTTAAAATTGATGCCTGGGGGAATGATTGTTAAAAAAACACCTGTTTTCAGACGTTAATTCAGTGGATCTTAAGACCTTATTACAGAATTTTATGAAAAATGTGGGATCGAAAAAATTGGAAGTTGCAGTGATTTTTATCCTAATCTCCAATAGCCAGCTAAAAATATAACACATGGGGTACTTAAAATCCTGGTCCTTTTAAAAAGGATTTACTTGCATCTTTTTCGGTTAATTTATCAGAAAAAATTTTATCTTACTGATTTATATCCCAATAGTCAATCATTCACCTAAATTGGAATAATTATTGACATTAACATCTTGATTAACCACCGTATATTCTCCTTTTTAACCCCTCAACCAGCAAATGTTTTTCATTTATCAGATCAGAACACTAACACCTAAAGTAACGCCCTGTACTGACCTCAACTGCCCTTTATGCGGATCAAGGGCTGGAGTTGAATTGGCCATATTTCAAAAATATGCCTGGTTTATAATGCCCATGTGGCCAGAAGGTAAATTTGGAATAGCCTACTGTGGCAACTGCCAGCAGAAAATCCCCAATGTTAAATGGACGGACGAGCTGGAAGAACGTTATTATCAACTAAAGAAAGAAACAAAAACGCCACTAAACCTATGGCGTGGGCTCTTCATCAACCCGCTCTTATTGGCCGCTTTTATAGGTATTATCGCCGGCACGGTTTATATGCTTGCTCAAAGGAATAAACGGAATCAGATTGAAAACAAAGCCCTGTTATCTGAATATATAGTTGCCCCCAAAGCAGGTGATCTATACCGGGTCGCAGTATTAGTAAACGAACCATCGCCTTCCTATAACTACACGTATTTTCGCTATATGAATACCTCCGGCGACACGCTGTTCGTAGAAAAGCTAAAGAAGGGGCTACCCACATATGGTAGCTGGGACCAGCTCAATACCAGCGAAGCCAATGCCTTTGAAGGCAAAAAAATACCGCTAAACCATTCTGTTTTTAAAAAAAATCAGGATTTTCTAATCATGGGAGAAGAGACGATCCACATTTTCTTTAAAGGGATTGAAAGAGCTGGCCATACCTTGATAAAAAACTAACTAAACAAACGCAATACATGCAGATACCTGAAAAAAATCAAAATGAAGAGTATGAGTTCGTAAATCACGCTTCAAGAACGCCAAAGAAAAAAATATCGCCTATAGCATTGGGCCTCCTATTCATCGCAGGCGGCTTCGTCTGCAGCTATTTTTTCATTTACCAAAAAATACAACAAATGGCCGAACATTCAGCATCTGTTTCTTACTCCATGAAAGCAATGATGCTTGGGCCTATGTTGCTGATATTTGGCTTATATTATGCAGTAATCCGGCCAGATGATTTAAATCCGGTGTCCCCAAGGGATAAAAAATGGTTATATATTTTTGTTGCCATATTCATAATCGCAATGATTGCGCTGTATGCATGGTTTACAACGATAGCCAGAGGGTATGGGTACAGTCTATAGTTTTATAGTTTGCGAGATATTTTCCTATCCCTAAAACTATCTTTGTTGAGTTGGAACAAGTCTTTTACCTTCTGAATTTTTTTGGAAGTGTGAGCATCAATTTCCGGAGGTTTTAACGGCTTCCAGTCTTGAAAATAAGATTGAATTACAGAAACAAGTCATTGATCATAAAGAAGAGTTGCTGGTAACACAACGGAAATATATCTCAGAATTAGAATCCGGGATTCAAAAGTAAACTTTTAGGTGATGAATTAAGAAAGCGGAAATGATCTCCGACCATTCCCGCTTTATCTAAATTAACGCTCTCAAACAATAAGACGATAAAGAAGCATAAATATTGTGCCCGCTAATAAATTATCCAAGGCTATCCGGTTTAAAACCAATTCTTGTTCTTGTTTTTCCAGCAGTTCATCCAGGTAGCGAAATATGAAATCATCAGGGAAACACTTAATATTCCTTGTAACAGCTTTATTTAAATTACCTGTGGTTACACTTGATACAATTCAGCCAAATCTTCCTCTAGCATCACTTTACGTCCACGTATATAATAAATCTGGCAACTCATCAACGGCATCCGCATGTAGGTTGGGATTTTAACTCAAAAAAGGCTCACATATAATGTAGGAAAATTTGAATATTTTGGCAGGTCGGCAAAGCAAAAAAGCCTGCTATCGTATGATAACAGGCTTTCTAATATTTTGAAAAATTTGCGGACCGGACGGGACTCGAACCCGCGACCTCCGCCGTGACAGGGCGGCATTCTAACCAGCTGAACTACCGGTCCGTGTTTCCCTCTCGGGTGGCTTTTATAGTAGGGCCTCTACTTATTAAAAATAAAAGCACTCTTCTGAGTGCTTTTGCGGACCGGACGGGACTCGAACCCGCGACCTCCGCCGTGACAGGGCGGCATTCTAACCAGCTGAACTACCGGTCCGTTGTTCCCTTTCGGGATTGCAAATATAGAGCCTTTATTTATATTCACAAACTATTTTTTAAAATAATCGTAAGTCCTTATGCTACAGAACCTTCTTTCATTTTCTCTGCGTTTTCAGCAAACTGTAACGCATCAATCAGCTCCTGAACACCGCCATCCATCACGCCACTTAGGTTATAAAGTGTCAATCCGATACGGTGATCCGTTACCCTACCTTGTGGATAGTTGTAAGTTCTGATCTTTGCGGAGCGGTCACCGGTAGAAACCATAGTCTTACGTCTTGCCGCAATGTCTCCATTTTTCTTCTGCAATTCGATATCATATAATTTACTACGTAGCATCTCCATGGCAATCACCCTGTTTCCTAGCTGAGAACGCTCCTGCTGACATACTACCACAATCCCCGAAGGTCTGTGTGTCAACTGTACTTTTGTCTCCACCTTGTTCACATTCTGACCACCAGCACCACCCGAACGGGAAGTCTGCAAATCAATATCTGCCGGGTTCACATAAAGGTCAATCTCTTCTGCTTCCGGCAATACCGCTACAGAAGCTGCCGACGTATGTACACGTCCCTGAGTTTCTGTATCCGGTACACGTTGTACGCGGTGAACACCTGACTCATATTTCAATTGTCCGTAAACATCTTCTCCACTTACTTTCAGGATCACCTCTTTGTAACCACCAGCAGTACCTTCAGTCACATCAACAGTTTCTACCTTCCAGCCTTTTTGTTCAAAGAAACGGCTGTACATACGGTATAAATCGCCGGCAAATAAAGCCGCCTCATCACCACCGGTACCACCTCTGATCTCAAATACTGCATTTTTAGCATCCTCAGGATCTACCGGAATCAGCATCAAACGTACTTTTTCTTCCAGTTCTTCCTGTTGCTTTAACAGCAGATCAAGTTCTTCCTTGGCCATCTCGCGCATCTCAGCATCCTTCTCTGTAGTCAGGATCTCCTTGTTTGCATCGATATTGCTCATTACATTCTTGTAGATCTTATACTCATCTACAATCTTGCCTAAATCTTTGTACTCCTTATTTAAAGCCGCAAAACGCTTCATATCCTGCATCGTATCAGGATTACTCAACTGCTCTTCTACATCTTCCCAGCGCAGCTTAATTGCTTCTAATTTCTCTAACATATTCTTTTTTCAGAAAATTAAAACTTGTTGCCTTTTCAATTAAAATCCGTCCTGCGGAGATCTATCCTGGCAATTGATTTATTTGGGCAGCAAAAATACGGCTTTTTCAGTTAATGATACTAAAAATTTATTCGTTGCCGGATTCTTTTACCCCGTTCATTACTTTTCGAAATAGTTCAGTGTTAAATCTTTGCCGTCAAATACCGCATAAGAATTAAAATTAATCCATTCCCCAATGTTTATATACCTGCTTTTATCGGTCAGCTGAATATCCAGAGGCAGGTGACGATGCCCAAAAATAAAATAATCAAAATGCGCCTTTTGCAATTGTTCCTTCGCATAAACAGCCAGCCATTCATTTTCTACACCATTAAAAACCTCTTCAGTACTATTCGCCAGCCTGCTGCTGCCAGACCACCAGTTCGCAATTCCCAATCCAATTCTTGGTGGAACGATAGAAAACAACCACTGACATACCGGATTCCGGAAAATCTTCCGCAACACTTTATATTTTTGATCCCCCGGACCAAGCCCATCTCCATGATGGAGATAAAAACGCTTCCCTCCTCTTTCCATCACCAATTCATCACTAATGATCTCAATGCCCATCTCTTTTGTGAAATAGTCATTTACCCACATATCGTGGTTCCCTTTGAAAAAATAAATTTTTATTCCCGCATCGCTCATCATCGCCAACTTCCCTTGCAAACGAACAAAGCCTTTAGGAACGACCTCACGGTATTCAAACCAGAAATCAAAAATATCACCCATCAAAAAAAGCTCACTGCAATTACCTTCAATAGCATTTAACCAGCGAATGATCCGATCTTCGCGCTTCCTGCTTTCGGAATGACTCGGAGAGCCCAGGTGGAAATCAGAAGCAAAATATATGTTTTTTGTCATCAGTATGAACAAAGATAAGTAAAAAAATTATCCGAGTTTTGTCAGAAGTTCTATCAATTATCTAGAATATATCTAAACTACCGCTGTTATTAAAACAAAAGTTCGTAAATTCGCCAAAAATTTAAACACATGATTTCTACTGATATAGCCATTATTGGCGCCGGACCCGTTGGTTTATTTGCAATTTTTGAAGCTGGACTCCTTAAAATGCGTTGTCATCTGATCGATTACTTACCTCAGGTAGGTGGTCAATTGTCTGAAATATATCCTAAGAAACCTATTTATGACATTCCCGGATACCCAACAGTATTGGCCCAGGAACTTATAGACAACCTGATGGAACAGGGAAAACCTTTCCACCCAGGCTTCACTTTAGGAGAAAGAATCGAAGGTTTAGAGAAACGTGGAGAAGGCGATTTTGTATTGACGACCAATATGGGTACCATCATAGAATCAAAAGTGGTGGTTATTGCCGGTGGATTGGGATGTTTCGAACCTCGTAAACCAGCAGTAGCAGGATTAGAACAATTTGAAAACGGAAGAGGGGTCAACTATATGATCCTTGATCCGGAACAATACCGCGGACAGAAAATGGTGATTGCAGGTGGTGGTGACTCTGCCTTAGACTGGACCATCTTCCTGGCTGATATTGTGGACGAATTGACATTGGTTCACCGCAGCGAAAGCTTCCGTGGTGCCCCGGACTCTGTAAATAAAGTAATGGCCCTGGCAGAAAGCGGAAAAATCAATCTGGTATTAAACAGCAACCTGAGCTCCGTAACCGGAAACGGAAAACTGGAAAATGTAGAATTGGTGCACAACCGCAGCCTGGAGAAAAGCAATATTGCTGCAGACCATTTAATTCCTCTATTTGGTTTAAGCCCTAAACTAGGCCCGATCGAACAATGGAACCTAAACATCAACAAAAGCGCAATTGAAGTAAATACTGATGATTATTCAACGAATATTCCGGGTATCTACGCTATTGGTGATATCAATACCTACACAAATAAATTAAAACTAATCCTTTGCGGTTTCCATGAAGCAGCCTTGATGAGCCATAGTGCCTATCAGTACATGAACCCGGGAATTAAATATACCATGAAATATACTACCGTTAACGGCGTATCAGAATTTTAAGCATGGAAGAAAATAACATTACCCTGCACGTAGAAAATCCGGACGGTAGCAGAACGACATTGGAAGCCCCTGTAGATATGGGCCTCAGCTTAATGGAATATTTAAAAGCATGTGAATATGACATCCTTGCCACCTGTGGCGGAATGGCACTTTGTGCCACCTGCTGCGTAGATGTCCTGGAAGGCGAAGACAAATTAAAAGAAATGAGCGATGACGAATATGCCATGCTCGATACCCTGCCAGATTTGCTTCCAAATTCCAGACTGGCCTGCCAGCTACAGCTAAACCACGAAATGGATGGCCTTGTGGTTAAACTTCATGGCACAAACTAATCACTAATTTTCTATAGGTACAGCCGCAATTGTCTTGATTGGGCTGCCTATAGTTTTATATTCGCCCTCCCCTTTCAAGATCGCCAGCATTTTAGTGTTGCTATTTAAGACCGCCTTAGCCGCAGTCAATTCCTTATCGTATTGAAATGCCTGGATCACTTTCCCTTTCTCATAATAATAACGACTCACAATTTGTGTTTCCAGCACTTTTTTGATCTCTGATTTAAAAGTAATCAGGTCCGTTTTCTTCGCACCCAGCATCTTCGCTTTAAGGTCCTCCAGATCGGCCTTTACCGCAGGAAGTTTGTTTTCCTTTTCCGCTTCCGTACGCAAATCTGACAACAAACGCTCCGCACGGGAAGTATAAGAATAGTCTTTCCCTTCCAGTGAACTTACAAAAGCAGCGTAATCCTGATCCGTCAGTTGAAAACTGGCAGCGGGAGCAATGGTCTTATTGTTCTTTTTATAGCTGTTCGCATAGTCAAAAAATAAGCTCTTATTCAACAAGGAGATCGTAATCGGACTAAACTTCGATGCTTCCACGACAACATCAGGAAACACGCCATTTCCATCATATACATTTCTGCCCACCTTCGTACTGAATCTCGTCATGACCGAATCCGCCACCTTAGGGGTCTTGCCATTCGCGTCTTTATGGGCATAATCAAGCGCCTGGATGCATCTTCCTGAAGGAGTAAAGTATTTAGCCACGGTCACCTTAACCAGGCTGTTATAAGGCAGGTTAAAAGTTTGCTGTACCAGGCCTTTTCCATAACTGCGCTGACCTACAATAATCGCCCTGTCGAGATCCTGTA
This sequence comes from Pedobacter sp. FW305-3-2-15-E-R2A2, assembly GCF_038446955.1. Taxonomy (NCBI): domain Bacteria; kingdom Pseudomonadati; phylum Bacteroidota; class Sphingobacteriia; order Sphingobacteriales; family Sphingobacteriaceae; genus Pedobacter; species Pedobacter sp. FW305-3-2-15-E-R2A2. Next base: position 7,419,651 of record NZ_CP151803.1, on the reverse strand, counting down.
AAGCACCGGCAACAATTTCTGAAGCAGAGGCCGAAGAACCGCCAACCAGGATCACCAGTGGGATCTGAGGAAGAATAGGTTCGGCCTGAGTTTTATAGGTAATGGTCTTCTGTGGATTCCTTCCTTTCTGAGTCACCACCAAAACATCCTTATTCACAAAGAGATTCACAATCTTTACCGCCTCCTGCAAAATCCCACCACCATTATACCTTAAGTCAATGATTAAACCTTTCGGCTGCTGTTTGTTTAAAGTCAATGCTGCCTCTTTTACTTCCTGGGCCGCATTTTCCAGAAATTTATCCAGACGGATATAACCGATCTGATCGTCCGTCATCCCGGAATAAGGGACATTAGGTTGTTTAATTTCATCTCTGATGATGCTTTTGGTAATCACCGAACCATTTCTGATCAATAACAACTCAGCTGTAGAACCTTTTGGTCCTCTCAACAACTGGCTCACCTGTGCACGCTCTTTCCCTTTCACCTCCACATTGTTGATTTTCAAGACCTGATCACCTGGCTTCAGGTCCTGCTTATCTGCCGGATAACCTTCAGAAACTTCATTCACAAACAACTTACCCTCAATAAAAAGCGTAGTCGCACCTATCCCCCCGTATTGAGTACTGACATATTTTAGTTTATAGTCTTCAATCTCAGACTCCGGAATATATTCTGTGTAAGGGTCAAGGCCTCCCAACATGGCATCAATGCTGTTGCGCATCAAATCCGATGGATTGGTTTCCTCGACATAATTGATATTAACCTCCTTATAAAGGGAAGCGAAGATATCCAGGTTCTTGGAAACCTGAAACAAATCCTCCTTAAAAGACCAGCTTAAAGAAGCGAAAGCAATAAGGGAGAAGGCTGCGGCAAGTTTGTATTTTTTCATTTTACCCATCTGTTGAAAGGTAAATTTACAAAAAAGCCTTGTAACTCAATAGGCTATTGAAGATTTATAGCCTGTTGCCATCAGGATCAGCCAAAGCCTTCTCGATGGTAAATTCAATGTACTTACGGTCTCTTTTTACTAAACTCATCAATTGCTCCACCAACTGGTCCTCTTGTCCGGGAACAAAAGAAATTTCCACGCTTGCCAAATCACGGTATTTTCTAAGAAACTTGATTTTAACCTTTTTCCAGGTCTCAGGAGTAAGTGTAAAACTTGCCATAATATATACTTTGACGCAAAAATAGGAAAATAACTAATAGGATTTGCGCTTTAAAATAAAGACGGCAAATAAAAACGCCCCTGGAGTTCAGAGGCGTTTCTATTTTTAAAGGAATAACTATCGGTTAGCCGTATTGTCTATAAACGTCCTGTTCGCAGCCGTGGTTCCTCCTACGGTGATGTCACCCCGCAAGGTCAAAGTATAAGTATTGGATTTCGTAAAAGAAACTTCCGTTCTGGTGTATATATTGGTATTGCTGTTAGGATAACGCAAGAACAAATCGTAAACCCCCTGAGGTATTTTCACAAAAGCTCCCCCTGATTTATAAGGAAGATTAGTCGCGATGGTCAGCTCCGCTTTACTGGTCCTGTTCTGAATGATCAGATCTACAGGGTTTGCATTTGGAGAAGTATGAACCAGCCTAACATAGGCCGCCGAAGAATCTATCGCAGGAAGTACATCCTCCAGTATAAAGGAGTCACTCGTCTTTGCCACCGTATTATAGAAACCACAGAGGTACACAGAATAGTTCTTGCCCTCTACCAGGGTTGTACTGAGTTTATTAATCACAAGTTTAGGATCTGCAGCCGCATTAGTTGGACGTGTAGCCTTCAGGTCATAGGTGCCGCCTGGCAATATCGCATAGGCATTCGTAGCAGGATAAACCGCTGCATAAGCCAATCCGGTTGTGCCACTCTCTGCCCCTGTTGTAGAAACGGCAGCAGTCACCTTAGTATCATTCGCGTAATAATTAACCACAGGACCATTTACCGCGAAATTAAAGAACTTCACCGAAGCGCCCGTAGCAGGCCCGTCAATCGTCTGAATGTCGGTCTTGTCGCAGGAATATATGATGGTCGACAGCAGAAGTACTGCTGATAATAAAAATTTTCTTTTCATATGATTAAGGTAAAGTAATCCACATTTCTTTGGTATGATAGTCTGTTGTCAGTCCGCCGATTTTGTCCAGCGCCTCTCTGTTCCAGATGTACTCAGAATTGTATCGCGGACGAATACGGTAAACGAATTTACCGGCATTATCTGCATATAAGTTTGTTGGAGGGGTAAACCCTGCAAAAACCTGGGCCCCGGTTGCAGCGTCAAGATCCTTATAATGATACCTCCGTAAGTCCATCCATTGCTCCAAATGTCCATATCCCCACTGCGCAATATACTTTTGAAGCATAATATTGGTCAGGGTAAGATCATTTGGTGATGTCGGGATAACCAAAGCAGAAGCCATATAAGTGGCTTTTTCAGTGGCAGAAATCTGGGTAGGCACCTGTCCGTCATCTGAATTTCTTGCATTTACAAAATCGAAATGCGCAGAGACTCCCTTGGTATAGGCATCCAAAGCCGTTACCTTATCCCCTTTTTTAAAGGCTGCTTCCGCCTTTACAAACTGGAGTTGAGAATAGGTGAACAGTGGCAATTTGGACTTGGTAGAAAAAATATATCTTGCCGGCGTTCTTACAGAAAGCGCCAGCGTTGGATATCCCCAAAAATTATTTGGCAGCTGAGCAGTCGTCAAGGCCCCGAAGCCAAGTGCAATATCCAATCCTCTATACTGGCCATCCGGTGATGGAGACAACATCCTGCTCATTCTTGGATCTACTAAACCAGGGTATTGTGTTCCATTCATTAGACCAAGAATAAATTTAGTCTGACGGTAATTGGTCAGGTTATCTCTAACCCCCGCGTAAAAATTAATGTCATCATTGGCCGTACCGGTATAAGCAAGCAACGGTTGCTCCGCATCACTTGCCCCTATGGAAGCATCTACTGCAGCGATCACATCGTCAGGTTTATACAAGCCGGTTTTATTGGAGAAATGGTTCAATGCCATCGCTTTTAAGCCATTGGCAAATTTGATCCACATGTTCGTCTTTCCTTTATAAATAATGTCTGTTTTCGCCAGGTAATTATTATCAACGGCCCCATCCGTCCTTTTCAGGTTCGCAATGGCGAGGTCAAGCAAACGAAAGGATTCCTGATAGGCAAATTCCTGCGTATCATAGTCAAACGTGGTTTTTCCCTCAAATGCCTGTTTAATGGGAATTTCACCATGGACATCGGTTAGTGCCAACCAGCCCCAGGCTTTCAAAATCTGTCCCACCCCAAGCAAATCCCAACGCTGTTCCTTTTCCGCGATGGAATTCATATTTACAAGATTCTGCCCAAGACTCCAATAGACGTCCCGGAACAACTGAGCCGCATTATCTGAAGCCGGGTCATAACCCTGCCTGTCCCAGGTCGTAGCTGTCGTGGTGATCGTCCAGTTTTGAGTGTAACGTCCGATAAAACGGGCGTCGTACGTAGGTGAAGTGACCATCCAATGCAGCATTGGAGCGAGGTATAAATTTGCTTCCACCACCTGAGGTGCATTTGGATTATCATTTACGTCCAGAAACTTCTTGCAACCTCCAAGGGTTACCATTCCGGCCATGATCAATAGTATATATATTTTTTTCATCTTTAATTACCTTTAAAAGCCAACCTTAACACCAAAATTAAATCCTTTCGGAATCGGGAAATTTCCATAGTCAATTCCCTGTGAGCCTGAGCCCCCTACCGCAGCGGTATTGCCATTCACAACAGGATCAAGCCCGGTATAGTTCGTAATCAAAAACAGATCTGTACCTGTAAAGAAGACACTTGCGTTCTTTATGAATCCTTGTTTCTTCAGGAAAGAGGCAGGTAATCTGTATTGCAGTGTAATGTCTTTTAGTCTGATCCAGTTGATGTCCTTTTCAATAAACAATTCCTCACTCATCTCGGTATAATACAGGTTCTGATAGAATGGAGTAATACTGATATTATTACGTGTCGGATTCGCGCTGTTTTCCAAACCATCCCTCATTACGCCCTGAACAATCCTCGGTTGCAATCGGTCCAGCGTCATCGGCGACAATCCCAATTGGGTCAGCAAACTTTGCGTTGCATTCAGGATGTCCCCACCTTTTCTAATGTCCAATAAGAATGATAATGAGAAATCCTTATACCTGAAAGTATTCGTGATGCCTAAAGAAAAATCAGGCTGACGGTCATAGCCTCCTTCAATAAAGGTGGTAGACCTTACCGGCAAGCCACTCGCAGGATTAATCAGGATTTCGCCCTGATTATTGCGCAGATAATAAAGCCCGGTTAGCGTCCGGGTTGAAAATCCTTTAGTCACCCCATTCCTTACATTTCCATATAACCAACTGTCCGATACATAAGATTCAGGAAGAGAGTTAGGTAATGCCAGCACCTTTCCCCTGGTCATATCAAAATTAGTCATAATGTCCCAGCTGAAGGCATCAGTCTTAACAGGCGTCCCCCTCAAACTGATCTCCAATCCCTGATTTCTGGTTTTAGCACCGTTTAGGTTGAACAAAATAAACCCGGTCGCATAACTTCCCCTTACATCATTCACTATCTGATCTGTAGTTTGTTTACGATACACCGTCACATCAAGACCCAATCTGTCTTTGAAAAATGCCAGCTCTGTTCCCAATTCATAAGAACTTGCGAATTCAGGAACAAGTCTTGGATTAGGTCCTGTAAAACCATACCCATATCCCCCACCTACTGTGGTTTTACTTTCCAATGCAGGCGTATAAGCATAAGGTCTTGCATCTTTACCTACATTGGCAAAAGCAGCCCTCAGCTTACCTGAGGTAAATATTTTACTTAAACTGTTTTTAAACGCAGGAACTTCTGTAAACACAAAACTTCCCGATACTGATGGGTAAAAGAAGGAATTCGCACCCACCGGAATCGTAGATGTCCAGTCATTTCTTCCGGTTAAGGTAAGGTATAAGTAATCCTTATAGCCTAATGTAGTCCGGGCAAACAAACTAAAAACCCGCTGTCTGGCTTCAGAAGACTTTGCATTTCTTAAGGTACTGGTCGTATTGTTGATGGAAATAAAATTAGGGTCAAGAAAGTTCTCTCCATACTGACTTTCAATTTTAGAACTCAATGCTTTTATGGCATTACCAAATGTCGCATCAATTGTAATGTCCTTGGTGATGTGCTGTTTGGTTAAATTAATTAGCGTCTGAGAGTTGATGTTACGGGTATTGTCATTGGCAACATCCATAATGCCTCCTTTAAGAAAACCTCTTTTACTTTCAGGGTGACTTAAAATCAATGCATTATTATTATACGCATCTATCCCAACATTTGTTCTGATGTTCATCCAGCTTACCGGCGTGATGGTGAAGCCCAAATTAGAAATGGTCCGGTTGTTTTTTGTGGTAGACTTATTTTTATTCACATTGAAGTAAGGATTTTCAATTTCCAGTGTTTGATCACCTCCGGTGAGTAATCTTCTTCTGGTTCCGGATGCCGTGAGGTAATCTTTCGCATCGTCATTCTGTGGCCAAACCAATAAACCAATCAGCGGACCTCCATCCCCTTTAAATGCCTGGTTATTGGTTGCATAGGAATAGTTCATCGATAAATCCATATCTAACCACTTATTGATCTTTCCTCCTGTTGAACCCATTAAAGTGAACCGGTTATAATCGGAACCTGGAACAACGCCTTGCTGATCCGTATAGGAAGTAGATACCCGAAAATTAACGGCATCAGAACCTCCTTCAATGGACAAATTATGTTTTTGCGTAAACGCGGTCTGAAAAAATCCATCCACATTGTCATAAAACTTGGTTCCCTCAGCGTATCTGGGCCCAAAATATCTTAGTCTGTCGCTAAAGGGGGTACCAAAAGAACCCAGATCAAATTCCTTTTGCAACTCAGGAACGGTAGTTGTCTTTTCTGTGCGAAAGCTGTTATTGTAATTGATCGCACCGAGACCAGCCTTTCCTCTTTTTGTCGTGATGACAATTGCACCGTTTGCAGCATCAATACCGTACAAAGCTGCTGCTTCAGGACCTTTTAAGACCACCAGGGTCTCAATATCTTCCGGATTGATATCTGCAGCTCTATTGGTGAAATCGACGCCTCTGTTTGCAAAAGAAGTCGTAGAACTGTTCTCCGAATAAAACGCAGAGGTGTTTAAGGTCTTATTATCGATAGGCAATCCATCGACAACAAATAAAGGCTGATTACTTCCACTAATGGAACTGATCCCACGAATGGTAATCGAAGAAGAAGCTCCGGGCACACCAGAGGAACTGGTCACCTCTACCCCTGCAACACGTCCCTGAAGCGCATTAATGAAATTCTCTCTTTGTGTTTCCGCAATCGCTGCGCCGCTCACCTGCTGCTGTGCAGTGCCGATAGCGCGTTTCGAGGCCTTTTGACCCAATGCAGTAACCACAATCTCATTGAGCGAATTTGCGTCATCCAATAAAGTGACGTTCATCACTGCGCCGGTAACGAGCTTACTCTGCGTGGTCATGCCGATATAAGAAAAAGCAAGTACATCCCCGCTGTTCACCTTAATACTGAAAACCCCATGCACGGAAGTCTGAGTCACAGCAGTTGTTGCTTTAGACTTTACCGAAACCCCCGGGATGGGCAACCCGTCGGCAGACTTGACTGTACCTGTAACCGTAATTTGCTGCGCAAACGTTTGCGTAACAAAGACAGAAAGGCCCATAAAAAGTAATAGTAGTTTTCTTTTCATAAAAGCTTATTTGGTTAGAATTTTAATTTTGATTGTCTGTCCCCCTGAATTAAACACGCAATTAAACGCAAAATAAGTCAGTACTTTAGTAAATATCACAAATGTTTTTCATTATTAGCAGAAACAATTGCCCTTAGTCACAATTTTGTTACGGACAATGTCGCATAAACACGCATAAACCCGCAACTATGGTTTTCCTTTTTTTTACTACTTTAGTCCAAAAAAAACCAGATGTTAAAAAAAGAAAGGCACGACTCCATTATGCGACAGATCAATCTGCACAATCGTGTACTGACCTCTGATTTAGTGCAATTGTTAAGTGTCTCAGAAGACACCATCCGTCGCGACCTGCAGGAACTTGCAGAACGGGAACAGCTTTACAAGGTCCATGGAGGGGCACTTTCCAAATCGTATCAATCTTCTTTTGACGATAGTACCGTATACGCCAAAGAAGCCAAAATTATGATCGCAAAGAAGGCAATTACATTGATCAAGGACGGAATGGTTATTCTAACCGGAGGAGGTACGACCATCATTGAGATGGTAAAACAACTCCCTGAAAACCTCCACGCCACCTTTTTTACCATCAGCCCTTTTGTAGCCATCGAGTTGGCCAATTATCCAAGGGTGGAAGTCATCCTCATCGGAGGTTTATTTTCTAAGAATTCCCAGGTTACTTATGGTGGACATGTGATCAATCAATTGTCGGAAATCAGTCCGGACCTTTGCCTGTTGGGAACAAGCGCGCTTCATCCCAACGATGGCCTCACGGATACCGACTGGGAAATCAATCAATTGAAGAAAACGATGCTCAACTGCTCAAAAAAGACGGCCGTATTGTGCATCTCTGAGAAATTAAACATCTCATTAAGGCTCAAAGTAGCCCCCATAACAAATATTCAATACCTGATCACAGAATTGCCGGCAGACGATCCTCAGCTGGATGACTACCAAATAAAGAGCCTTGATATTTTATAAAAAAACAATCTTAAAACAAAACCGCCTTCCCGTATTAAATATAGGAAGGCGGTTTCATTATTCCTTATGCCCAGGCTAAAATGCCGGATCAGCGGGAACATTTAGATTTCCGCCGTCTCTTTCCACAAAAGGGTAAGGGAAAAAGTTTCTTTTCCGATCCGTGAGTGGTTTGGCAAACCTCCTCATATCTTCTATCTTTAATCCGGAAAGATAAAGCTCAATACAACGGTGTTTATAAATTAAGGCCAACAGTTCCTCTTGAGAATAAGATCCGGTTAATTCAGGCAAAGCTGCTCCTAATCCAAAAACATCGAGTGCTGCAGTTTTCGTCACCACTTTATTCAACTCAATTAAAGCATTGCCCGGATCCGGTTGGCGTGCAAGCGCCTCTGCTTTAATCAAGATCATTTCTCCCGGCAGATATACCGGAATAATCGCAGCCGTAGCATTACCAAAACCGTTTAAACTGATCAATGGAGCTTTAGTTCCAAACAGAATGTGAAAAGGAACGCGCTTGTCGTTGGCATCAGGAACATCAGTCCCTTTTAAGCCCAAAGTTGCATTTAGAGGCTGGAATACATTATTCGTAGAAGTCGCGATGTCGTAAATTGGGTTTGGTGCATTCCCATCAAAACCAAAATAAGACTTTACATTCAGATCCACGCTGCCTGCTGAAGTTAGCGCAAGCGGATAGTTTTCCGAAAAGAGCGCATAACGCGCTTTTAAAGCATAAAGCGTATTTTTGATGTCAATCCCTTTAGGAATATTGGCTAAAAATGCGCTGCTGATCTGATTTGCGGTGATCACCGACAATGCATTATCAATTACCGCAATTGCCTTTATAAAACCATCTTTCCGGCTGACAAAGTTAACCTGCTGCCCCACACCATTTGGAACCTGCTGCCAATATTGAGATAAATTACCAATGGCTAAAGCTTTAAAAATGCTGGAATAAGCAATCAATCCGGAAGCATAGGATTTGTCGGACAGGTTTGCTGCATTATTGATCACATTATCTGCGTCAAAGATGATCTTACTCGAATTCGCCCATAAATTGGTCAGAATCGCGTTGGTTCCATCCACTTTAGCCCCACCGGTAAACAATTGCAATTCAGGGATATTTCCGGCATTGGAAAGAAAAAGTTCGTTGGTCACGAAGCCATTTGCCGTAATAGAGCTAAAAAACACGCCCGGACGTCCTACGGAATAAACTCTTTGTAAACCTACAGCCACTCCCGTCAGTCCCTTTGCCGATTTCAACACATCGGTAGCCAATGCCCCATTCGGATCCTTAAAATCTTGCTTACAAGAACTAGCCGTCATGAACAACATCAGGACGAGCGCTATTTTTAGCGAATAAAATTTTTCTATATAATTTTTCATGTCTGATCTTTTTAAAATTAAAACTTAACCTGTACACCTAAGGTAAAACTACGCGGAATCGGCACTGACCCGAAGTCAATGTTACGAAGAATGGTCGACTGCCCTCCTGAGTTTAACTCTGGATCATAGCCTTTATATTTGTCCCATGAAACAAGATTTCTGCCGCTTAGGTTGATGGTTAAGTCGTTAATAAACTTCACCTTACCCACATTGTAACTAAGGGCTACTTCCCGCAGCTTAACAAAAGAGCCATTGTCTATCCGCCATTCTTCCGTTGCATATACGCCGGCAACATAACCTCTTGGTAACAATCCCATCTGTTCCTGCTCTGCAACCTTACCACTTCCAACTCCCTGACGTGTCCGCCAATCCGCATTCCAGACATCTGAACCCCGGACAGCGTCCAGCTGAACATGAAGGCTCAGTTTTTTATAGGTAAAGTCATTCACGAACGACAACGTATAATCCGGATTCGGATTACCGATCACTTTTCGCAATGTCGTTCCCGTAGGCATACCATTGGCATCTCGCTGAGGGGTATAACTGGTCGCTGAATTCTGAATTCCAGCCTCCAGCTGAGGAATCCCCGCAGCATTTTTCAGCAGACTTCCATCTGCATTCCTTGCGAAGAAAGTGCCGTAAAAAACACCGATAGGCTGTCCGTCAATAATGGCAACAGGCGCTCCGGGATTAGTAGAAATCAACCTCAACCCACCTGTCCCCACTGCCTTATTTCTATTTCTATTGAATATAAAAGTGGTATTCCATTTGAAATTTTCTTCAGAAATGGGCATACCGGTCAGCATTAATTCTATCCCTTTGTTCTCTAATGCCCCGTTGTTATCCAATAAGCTGGAATAACCAATGGTAGGCGAAATCACCACGGGAATCAACAAGTCTTTCACTTTCTTGTTGTACCAGTTAAAAGTCAGGCCCAAACGGTTGTTGAAAAAAGCCATATCCGTTCCGATTTCCAATTCCCGCTGGCGCTCAGGTTTTACATTTTCATTGGCCAAAGTCGCACTAGACACGAAAGCGCCCTGTTGCAATAGCGGATTGGAAGCATATTCATTAAAACGATCATATGCACCAATTCCGGTTAAATTACCCGATTCTCCATAAGCAGCCCTTACTTTAAAAGCAGTCCACCATTTGGATACACCCAGATTTTTCCAGTAATCAGCAGAAGAAAGCACATAACTGACATTCGCTTTCAGGTATTCTTGTGTCCTGTGTTTCACGCCAAATACGGATGATTGATCCACTCTTAGCGCTCCAGTTACAAACAAATGGTCTCTGTATTTGAAATTTTGCTGTAAATAAGCCCCCATAATGGTAAATTCAGACCTGCGATCACTATTGGGAAGAACCGTACTTGCGGCATTTACTGTTTCAATGAAAGGGGCCAAACCACGGCCGTTTAGTAAAGAATACAGATCTTTTTGGTATTGAAAGGATCCCCCAAGCTGAGTGGTCGATAATAAACCTTCAGCAATTTTGGAATCATAAGTAAAGTTCAATTCGTTGTTAAACATGGTGGTGGTCGCATTTGCAGCACTGGCATAACCATTCAATGCCGGAGTCTGTGCAGCTCCTCCTCCATAAAAGCCTGTACTCACATTGTAGGCAAAAGGAGGTATAAGTGTCGTTCCATTCTGAATGGTATTGTCTACACCCATCGTATAATCAATACTTAAGTTTTTTACCGGAGTCAGCTTCAATCCTGTATTGGCCATAATGCGGTTGGTAAATTGGCGCTGCTTGATGTCTTCAATTACAGAAACAGGATTTACCCTGCCCCGCTCACCAACAGCTTTAAGATTTCCAAAAACGTCTCTGGTAAAAAGATCATGAAAGTTACCGATAATGGTAACGGAGTTCATAGGAGAGAAAAAGGAGTTCCCATCCGGTTTCTCATCTGCATCACTGTGCACATAGTTAAATCCTACGGTTAATTTTGCCCAGTCAGCAATCTTCTGATCTACGTTCGCACGGAAATTATACCGCTTAAAATTGGTATTCTTAATGATCCCCTGATTTGAAAAATAGCCCGCAGAAGTATAAAACTTCGTATTGTCATTTCCCCCTGATAAGGAAACCGCATTATCAGTCCCTAATGCAGACTGAAAAATATAATCCTGATAATTATATCTCGTAACATTGGTTTTTTCGGTTGACAAAGCCGGAGGATCCCCCACCAATTGGATCACATCCTGAGTCGCAGCATCCACAGAACCGCCAAATTTAGTCGGCGACTGGTTTACTTCTATTTGTTTACGCAATTTGCTGGAGCTGATGCTGGAAGAAAAACTCAGTACCGGAGTACCACTCTTACCTCGCTTGGTAAAAATCTGCACTACTCCTGAATTTGCTCTGGAACCATAAATAGCTGCTGCTGCAGCACCGTTTAAAACCTCAATCCGTTCAATATCATTAGGACTGATATCGACCATTCTGTTCTGGCCGATACTGCCCACAAAATTTCCATTTTGCCCAACAGCACTTCCGGAATTGTTACCACCGTCATAATTTGCGGAGGTATTCGTGACACGGGTAGTCGAGTTATTCACGATCACACCATCAATGATGTACAAAGGCTCTGAAGAAGAGTTGATGGAACTTACCCCACGCAACCTTACTGACATTCCCCCTGCAGGATCTCCGGAATTCTGACTAATCTGCGCTCCGGCTGTTTTTCCCTGCAAAGAGGAAAGTACGTTCCCACTAGGTGCTTTATTCAGATCATCACCTTTAACCGTGCTGACGTAACTTCCCATCTGCTTCCTCGTCGTTCCTTGCGAAGTTCCGGTAACAATCACTTCATCAAGGCCAATGTTGTCTGTAGCCAGCTCCCCATTGATCACAAGCTCAGTTTTTTCCCCGAAGGTGATGCTTTTTTGTTGTGACCGGTAACCTATGGAAGAGAAAACAACCTGATAGGTTCCTGCCGGGAGATCTGCAGGCAGGCTAAATTTCCCATCTCCATTCGTCGCAGCCGCGAATTTCGTATTTTGTATCTTGACCACAACGCCGGGGATCCCCTGGCCCGCAGTCCCTTCTGTGACTTTGCCGGTTAAAATGTACCGCTTGTTCTGCGCGTAGGCAACCTGGCTAAACAGGATTAGAAAAATTGGTAACCAGAAAGCCAACAGGTTTCTGGAGAAACCAAAAACGTAAAGTTTTTTCATAAAATTTGGTTTAGTTTGTATAAATATAGTTTTTACACCTATCATTTAAACAAATAACCAAATATGTTACCTCAGAAAACTATTCCGGCAAACAAATTTTCCCCATCGTAACCGAAGGTACTCCTTCCCGGTTTCCGAAGTTAGTTTGCTCTCCCACAAGCGTTTCATTAGCAAGAACAGCAAAAAGCACGGCCTCTTTTGCATCGGGATTGATGTCCAGATCGTCTGTGGTATAAAATGCTGCCTTTGGCAAGCCATTCCTCAGGGCCGCGACCAACAAAGGATTGTGCATCCCGCCTCCACTCATAAATATCGAAGGTGTTTCAGCCTGACCGAAACATTTCTCTACCGCAGCCACAATCACTGTCGCAGAAAAACGACATAAAGTAGCCAGAATATCCTCGTTGCGCAGTCCTTTCGTTCCGGACCTTTCCTGGGCCTCCTCGAGATAAGAAAGATTGAAAAGTTCCGGACCTGTTGTTTTTGGAAAATCTGCACTTAAAAACGCAGCCTGCATCAACGCTGTGAGCAAATCTGCATTTACCTCCCCGGTACTTGCAATTGCTGCGTTTTCATCGAAATACAAGCCTTCATAATGTTTTTGAATAAACTGGTCCATCAGCGTATTGCCTGGTCCGACATCAGTAGAGAATACCTTCGAAGCATCGTTATCTGCCGGCAGGTAGGTGAAATTGGCAATGCCTCCGATGTTCAGCATAATGCGGTCTTCCCCTTTTTTGGAGAACAATAAATAATCCCCATAAACAGCCAAAGGAGCACCTTCTCCACCCGCAGCGATGTGTTTTTGTCGAAAATCACTAATGGTGATGATGCCGGTCTTAACCGCAATATGATCTCCATCTCCAATTTGAAGAGTGGCATTTGGATAAGCAGACAGGCCATGCAATGATGCCGGAGCATGGAAAATCGTTTGCCCGTGACTGGCGATGACATCCACCTCTTCAGGCTTTCTTCCCCAGGATTTCAGCGCCGCCAAAATCAGCTCTGCGTGAAGCAATCCAATCTTTTCATTCATCAGACAGACCATTTGCAAATCTGCATCTCTCCTGGAAAAAATAGATTTCACTTCTGCTTTTAAAGCATTGTCGTAAGGAATGGTGCTAAACTCCAGTACCCTGACCTTCGTTTCCGCCCCCTTGCCCTGAATAGCGCAAAGCGCGATATCCAGACCGTCTAATGAGGTTCCCGACATTAATCCGATGATCAGGCGTTCCTGCTTTTCCAGTATTTGAAATATTCTTTTCCAGTTTGAATTCATAGCCGCAATTAATGAGTTTAACACGATAAACAAAAGTAAACAATCCCGACAGGAGATTTCCAGGGCCCTGGTCGAAAACAAGTTTATTTGCAAATACCGAAAATCAATGCTGATCCGCAACAAAAAACAAAAATCCGGACCGATTTCGTAAAAAATTAATCAAAACCCTTGCAAAAACTACCAAATTCACAAAAAAGACCTCCTCAAATTATCGATTTTAAACAAAAAACCGCTTCGGGTTAAAAAACTTTGATTAAGTCAATAGAGTCACTATATTTACTGCTCCGTACAAAATTTAAGAACAATTAAATGGCAAGATTAAATCTTCTGGAAGAAACGCGCTTTGAAAAACTGCCCGTTTCTGTCTTTGAAAATCCTAAAGCAGCATCTTTAAGTGTTGCTCACCGCATCGGGGACCTTATTAAAGAAAAACAAAAGAACAATTCCAAGGCTGTCTTAGGCCTAGCTACCGGAGCTACACCAATAGCGGTGTACGCGGAATTAGTTAGAATGCATAAGGAAGAAGGTTTGAGCTTTAAAAACGTAATCACGTTCAATCTCGACGAGTACTACCCTATGCAACCAGATGCTGCACAGAGCTATGTATCTTTCATGAATGAGCATTTGTTTGATCATATCGATATTGATAAAAACAATGTTAACATTCCTGATGGAACACTAAAACTGGAAGATATTCCTGCTTTCTGTCTGAACTACGAAAAGAAAATCACTGAAGTAGGTGGATTAGACATCCAGATTCTGGGTATCGGTCGTACTGGTCACATTGGTTTCAATGAGCCGGGATCAGCACCAAACTCAGGAACACGTTTGGTAACCCTGGATGATCTGACAAGAAGAGATGCAGCCAGAGATTTCGGTGGTAAATCTTTTGTTCCGACAAAAGCCATTACCATGGGTATCGGTACCATTTTCAAAGCCCGTGAAATCATCCTGATGGCATGGAACAAGAAGAAAGCGTCCATCATCAAAAAAGCAGTAGAAGGCGAAATCTCAAGTGAAGTTCCGGCTACTTACTTACAATTATCTGATCATGTTGAGTTTATTCTAGATCAGGATGCAGCTTCTCAACTGACCCGTTTTGATACACCATGGTTGGTAAAAGATTGTGTATGGGACGACGTACTCACCAGAAAAGCAGTAATCTGGCTGGCAAACACACTCAGCAAACCGATCCTTAAACTTACTGAAGACGACTTCAATAACAATGGCATGGCTCAGCTGGCTGTTGAAAAAGGCCCTGTATACAACATCAACATTCATATTTTCAATAAATTACAACATACCATCACCGGATGGCCGGGAGGTAAACCAAACGCAGATGATTCTCAAAGACCTGAGCGTGCGGAACCTGCGAAAAAACGTGTGGTGATCTTCTCTCCACACCCTGATGATGATGTGATCTCTATGGGGGGTACTTTTATCCGCCTGGTAGATCAGAAACATGATGTACATGTTGCTTATCAAACTTCCGGAAATACAGCAGTATGGGATGATGATGCACTTCGATTCGTAGAATTCAACATCGATTTCTCTGAAAAAATGGGAATGGGCCAACAGGGAATGAAAGACCTGTACCAGAACATGCGTAAGTTCATCGAAAAGAAACAGCCTAACCAGGTAGATACTCCGGAGATCCAATCCGTAAAAGGACTGATCAGAAAAGGAGAAGCAATTGCTGGCGCAAGGTATTGCGGATTAGAAGATGATCATATCCATTTCATGGCACTTCCTTTCTATGAAAGTGGTAAAAACCAGAAAAATCCGGTTACAGAGAAAGATATCGAACTGACCATGGAGCTGTTACAAAAGATCAAACCAGAGCAGGTATTTGCTGCCGGAGATTTTGAAGATCCACATGGTACACACATCGTATGTTTTAACATCATCTTAGCTGCTTTGCAAAGATTGGCAAAAACAGAAAGCTGGGTGAAAGATTGCTGGTTATGGTTATACCGTGGTGCATGGTTGGAGTTTGAGACCTATGAGATCGAAATGGCTGTTCCATTGAGTCCGCAGGAAGTAGAGCGCAAGAAATTCGCCATCTTTAAACACCAATCGCAAAAAGACCGCGCCGTATTCCCTGGTGATGATGCAAGGGAATTCTGGGAAAGAGCTGAAGACAGAAACAGAGAAACTGCCCAGGCTTACGACAACCTGGGATTAGCTGAATATGAGGCGATGGAAGCCTTTGTTCGTTACAAGTTTTAAATTATATTTATAGCCGCTACTGTTCAAAAAGTAGCGGCTTTTTTGTTTTAAAACCATTGATATGACCTCTTCTCCAAGCCTGCAGGATGCCCCTGTCAGATTACTGTCTCTAGATTTTTTTAGGGGTGCAACCGTTGCAGCCATGATCCTGGTGAACAATCCCGGAGACTGGGGGAATATATATGCGCCTTTAGAACACGCCAACTGGAATGGCTGTACACCAACAGACCTGATTTTTCCGTTTTTCCTGTTTATCGTAGGGGTTTCCATTGCTTATGCCATGGGCAGTAAGAAAACAGATCCGGCCACACATCAAAAGACAATTCTCAAAGCAGTAAAAAGAGCACTGACCTTATTTGCCCTGGGTTTATTCCTTTCCTTATTCCCAAAAGTATTTACCGACCCGATAGCCGCCTTCCAACATGTCCGCATTCCGGGCGTATTACAACGCATCGCGATCGTTTTCCTGATCTCTTCCATTATCTTTTTGAAGACCTCTGAAAAAAACATCTTTAGAATCATGATCATTCTCCTGGCGGGATACTGGGCAGTCATGACCTTTATCCCTGTCCCAGGTGTAGGATATGCAAATCTGGAGAAAGAAACAAATTTAGGCGCATGGATAGACCGTGGTCTCCTTACCGAAGCACACCTCTGGAAATCTTCAAAAACATGGGACCCTGAAGGATTACTGAGTACCATTCCGGCAATTGCGACCGGCTTATTCGGAGTTCTTGTTGGCGTTTACCTGAAACGTAAAGACCTTGAGGCCGCCACCAAAATAGCCTGGTTATTTTCCGCAGGATGCCTTGCTGTTGCCCTCGGACTCATTTGGGACTTACAGTTCCCCATCAACAAACAACTCTGGACCAGCTCATTTGTATTGTATACCGGTGGCCTGGCAACGGTAATTCTCGCGCTATGCTACTGGATCATAGACATCCAGCAATACAACCGATTCACCAAACCCTTTGTCGTTTATGGCGTCAATGCCATTACCGTATTTTTCCTTTCCGGCTTAATCCCACGCATCCTGCACATGATTAAACTAAATCAGCCTGACGGAAGCCAGATTGATCTTCAGGCCTGGTTATATTCCGGTTTTACCGCCAGCTTTTCACCGGTCAACGCCTCTCTGGCCTGGGCGGTTACCTTTATTCTCTTCTGGTTGGTGATTCTTTGGGTGATGTACATCAAGAAAATCATTATAAAAGTTTAACGCCTTAACCTATTAAGACTCCTTAACATTTATTAACATTTTATTATGGATCATATCTGCTGATTCTTCGCATATTTATCCTCGTCAATTATTAAACAAAATTTAAATAGTTTCTTAATTTAGCAAAACTTATTATCTATCCATCCTGAAGCCATCAATAATATACCGCTCATACACAGCAATGTGTCTGCTCATAGGGGCTTCTTATCCATAAAAAAACAAACAATTACCAATGAAAAAGAACCTTCAGATTCTGGCCATAGGACTTGTTGCTCAACTGGCTGTTTACAGTCCGGGTTATGCACAAAAGAAACCTGTTGCCACAAAAAAATCAACAACCGTTCAAAAACACGACGGCAATGTCATTCCGAATGACCCTAATGTAAAAATAGGTAAGCTTGCCAATGGCCTGACTTATTACATCAGAAAAAATACGGAGCCTAAAAAAAGGGCAGAACTTTACCTGGCTACCCGCATTGGTTCCTTAATGGAAAATGACGACCAGCAGGGACTGGCGCATTTTACGGAACATATGGCCTTTAATGGTTCTAAAGATTTTCCAAAGAACGAAATGATCAATTACCTGCAAAGAGCAGGGGTACGTTTCGGTGCCGACCTGAATGCCTATACCGGTTTCAACCAAACGGTCTACCAATTGCCGATCCCTACAGATAGTGCAGAAGTATTCAAATCCGGATTTAAAATCCTGGCCAACTGGGCAGGAAAAATCATCATGGAAGGTGAAGAAATTGACAAAGAACGTGGTGTCATCATCGAAGAAGACCGCCAGCGTGGAAAAAATGCACAGGAAAGAATGAGCAAGCAATTGTTACCCCTGTTATTGAAAGGCTCCCGTTATGAAAACCGCTTGCCAATCGGTAAAATAGAGCTGCTTAAAACATTTAAGCACGATAAAATCAGGGACTTCTACAAAGACTGGTACAGACCAAACCTTCAGGCAGTCATTGCAGTGGGTGACTTTGATGTCAATGAAGTAGAACAATTGATTAAGCAGAATTTCTCTGAACTGACAAATCCCGCAAATCCAAGACCTCGTTTGGCCTATGATCTTCCCGACAATAAGGAGCCATTGCTGAAAGTCATTACCGATCCTGAACAGCCTTACAACGTCGCGATGGTAATCTATAAACAACGTGGCGGGGTCACTAAAACAACAGCAGATTTCAGGAAAAGCCTGGCGTATAATATGATCAACAGTATGTTGAGCGCAAGGTTCCAGGAAATTCTTCAAAAAGGAAATGCTCCTTTCCTATTTGCCCAAACGAGTTTTGGTCCTTACCAGGGCGGTTTAGTCTCAAACATAAATGCTTTCCAAACCACGGTAGTTTCAAGCACCGGTGCGACATTGGAAAAAGCACTGACCGCAGGACTTGCAGAGAATGAACGCATGAGTAAATTCGGGTTCCTACAGTCGGAACTTGATGTCGTAAAGAAAAATATCGCTGCCGGTAATGAGCAACGCCTGAAAGAAAAAGATAAAACACCTTCTTCCAGCTTTGTTCAGAAATACCTGAACAACTTCCTGGAAGGAAGCAGCATCGCATCCACAGAATATGCTTATGAATTAACGAACAAAACTTTGTCGCAAATTACATTGGCAGAAGTAAATGCCCTTGCAAAAACATTGATCACGAAAGAAAACCGCATCATCGTCGTTCAGGCTCCGGAAAAAGACAAAGCAACACTTCCTACAGAGGCGCAATTACTTGCTGCTTTACAAAATGCAGGTAAGGGTATAACTGCTTATGTAGACAATTCTGTAAATAAGCCGCTCTTAGAGAAAAAACCTACCGCAGGTAAAATCCTTACCGAAAAGAAAGTTGAGGTCATAGGCGCCACCGAATTGACGCTGAGCAATGGAATAAAAGTAATATTAAAGCCTACTGATTTCAAAAATGATCAAATCATTTTCAGCTCTTTCTCTAAAGGAGGAACCTCTTTAGCCGGAAATGACGATTATCAATCTGCAGAAATGGTGAGTTTGATCAGCCAAAGTGGCGTTGGAGAATTTAATCCTACACAACTCAACAAGTTACTTGCAGGAAACACAGGAAGTGCCGGTTCTTATGTAAGTGAACTATATCAGGGTTTCAGTGGCAGTGCTGCTCCAAGAGACCTGGAAACAGCTTTCCAATTGGTTTATGCTTATGCGACCAACCCGAGAAAAGATGTAGACATCTTTAACAAGAACATCAGCGACTATAAAGTGGTCCTGGCCAACAAAAGCGCCAGCCCTTCCAGCGTATTTGCAGATACGGTACAGGCAGTACTGGCTTCCTACAATAAACGCGGAATGCCGACTACCCTTGCTGATCTGGACAAGATCTCCCTGGACAAAGCATTCGCTTTCTATAAAGACCGCTTTGCGGACCTTGGGGAACAAACCTTTGTCTTCGTTGGTAATTTTGAAGTCGACAAGCTAAAGCCATTAATTGAAACTTATATTGCCAGCCTCCCTACGGCCAATAAAAAACAGAATTTTGTAGACAATGGGGTCAATCCTCCGGTAGGAAAGATCAGCAAAACAGTATACAAAGGACTGGAAGATAAAGCCGCAGTAGAATTATACCTGCATGGCGATTACGACTATACTCCGGAAAACAATGTACAGCTGGAAGCCCTTAAAGCAGCCCTGGAAATTAAAATCCTGGAACGTCTGCGTGAGAAAGAAAGTGGCGTTTACAGCCCGAATGTTGGCCTGAGTGTGAACAAACTCCCTAAAGCACATTACTATTTCACGATCTCCTTTAGCTGTGCAACAGCAAACGTAGAAAAACTGATTGCTGCAGCTTTAGATGAAGTAGAGAAAATTAAGGGCAGCGGAGCAACCACCGACGACATTAAGAAGTTTAAATCTGAAGAACAACGTCAGATGGAACTGAGCCTTAGAAACAACAACTACTGGTTGAACTACATCAGCAGCTGCCTGAAAAACGGGGAAGACCTGGGCTTATTTTTACAGGAAAAACAAATGATAGAAAAGGTAACCGTAGAAAGTACCAAAGCAACAGCAGAAAAATACCTGAACGAAGACAATTACATTCGTTTTGTATTGATGCCACAGAAATAAAAAAGGAGCTCTTTAATGCCAAAAAGGCCGGATGATTGATCATCCGGCCTTTTTTATGCGTGTGGCAAAAATATTATTCCTGACTGGCCAGTTCCTTTGTCTGAATCCCTACAGGGCCACTGGGATCGCTTTCGTTTTTCAAACGATCCAATGCCGTTACGAGATAATTATATCTTTTTCCTTTCTCAGTTGTCGTATCTAAAAAGAACGTGAAATCCTCAAAGCTGATCTTCAGAATGTTCTTCGCATCCAGAACATCGATCTTTTCACCTTCATTAAAACGGTAAACCACATAGCCCGATGCCGTCTCTCCGTCGCTCGCTACAAATGGCTTTTCCCATTTCAGGTGAACACCATCATTTTTAGATTCTGCACTCAGCTGTTGCGGCTTATTAGGCACGACATCATCCAGCCATGGCATTTGAGGCGGAAGGGCCGGATATCTATACAAATCATTTTTCAAGGAATCTCCCGTAGCGCGGGCTACAGTAGAAAATGATTTTGAACTGAAAAACACACTTCCCTGCACCCGGTTATTCTCCCGGATATACCTGATCTGTGAAGGGATCTGATTGGGCAGGCGCCATGCCGCTTCTCCCCGCTGATTCACCAGATAAGCAGCCTGTCCGATATAAAGATGCCTTCCATAGGTATTGTTTCCCCACCAGTCTACCAGCGTACCAAAAGGGGCAACCTTGCGTGTAAAGCTGAAATAAATCTGTGGATTGATATAATCTACCCATCCTTCTTTTACCCATTTTCTGGAATCGGCAAAAAGCTCATGGTAATTGGAAAGTCCTCTGGTCGCAGAACCCTGGCTATCCTCATTGTCGTTTTTCCAGATCCCAAAAGGACTGATCCCAAACTTCACATATTTTTTATGGTGATGAATGCTATCGTCCAGCTGTTTGATCAATAAATCGACATTATTCCTTCTCCAGTCGTTGATGTCCGTAAAGCCGTTTGAATATTTACTAAACGTAGCCTCATCATTGATCCGCTGGCCTGCAATCTTATAAGGATAAAAGTAATCATCAAAATGAATTCCATCCACATCATATCCTTTTACCACATCCAGAATTACCTGAATAATATAGTCCCTTACCTCAGGAATTCCGGGATCAAATTGTTTCTTGCCGCCATAAGTAAAAAACCAATCGGGGCGTTTTCTCGTCATATGGTCAGGACTCACCACAGTATTCACACTCATCGTTGCACGATAAGGGTTAAACCAGGCATGTAATTCCATTCCCCGTTGATGAGCTTCTTTAATCGCAAAGGCTAAAGGATCATACCCCGGTCCCGGAGATACCCCCTGCCTGCCCATCAGCCACTGGCTCCAGGGCTCCCTCGATTTCGCATAAAAAGCATCTGCTGCAGGCCTTACCTGTAACAAAATCGCATTCATTCCATTTGCTTTATGCATTTCCAAAATGCCAATCAGTTCCTGTTTTTGCTGGTCCGGACTCAACCCGGGTTTGGATGGCCAGTCAATATTCGCGACAGTCGCCACCCAGACCCCGCGAAACTCTCTTTTTGGAGCAATTTTTGATGTAGTCTGAGCGTAAAGGATCGTAGGAGTTATTATGATTAGGGATAATAGCGCATAGATAGTGGTTTTAAACATCTTATGTAGTTTGTGCTTTATTTAAATAAGTTTCATTTGTGGTCATCAGTATACACTAATATCTGAGACCCTAGCAAGTAAACGATTTTTTTTAAGGTCTCATACAAATAGGGCTTTTTTTTTGCTATTTCCTATATTTTTATACTATGTTCGCGTTTTAAACACATTTAGAGAAGAATTTAAGAAATGTCAGACCAGAATGAGATGGTGAATAAAGGAGATCGCAATAAGATTTATTTCCTGATTGTGGTTATTCTTGCACTCCTTGGCACAAATGCTTACCTGTACTTTAAAGACAGACATCAGAGTCAACGCTTTGTAACGGTGAATACCGAAAAGGACAGGTTAAAACTTGAAGTAGAAAAAATTGAAGCAGAACTCGATAAAGTAAATGCGATCAACCTCAGCCTCAGCGAAAAGCTTCAGGAGGAACAAAAACTCGCAAGAGCGAAAATTGCGGAATTGAAGCTCGCCCTTCAAAATGGGAAGCTGACGCAGGGCGACCTTCTGGTGGCACAAAAAGAAGTCAAAGAGCTCCGGGAATTTGTAAAGAACTATAGTGAAGAGATCATCCGTCTGGAGAAGGAAAATACCTCGCTGAGGACGGAAAGAGACAGCCTAAAGGAATTTGCCTACACAGCCAATCAGAAAGCCCGGGACCTGGAGAAAAAAAACACCGCATTAAAAGAAAAAGTTAAAACCGGTGCCGCTCTGAAGGCCGGCAATGTACAAGTGATTGCTTATAAAGTTAAAAATAGCGGTAAAAATGTCGAGGTAACCCGTGCCAGTACCGCAAAGAAGCTCAGTGTATCCTTCACGATCGTTCCAAATCAACTGGCTCAAAAAGATTATCATAAGATTTATTTAAGGGTATTTGATCCTGCGGGTAACCTGATTGCCGATGGAGAAAATCTGTTTGAAGCAGATGGAGAACAGATGCAATACAGCTCTTCTACGTCCATATCTTATAATGACGACAGTACTTCCTACACCATGGACTGGGTGAACCCTAATCCTTTTATTAAGGGCATTTACTCCATTATTTTATACACTGATGGTTTCACTATGGGGAAAGCTACAATTTCCTTAAGATAAAGGGAAACTCAGATAAAAGGTAGTTCCTATCTCCGCAAAAGACTTAAAGGATACAGTACCCCCGGCGTTTTCTACCGCCTGTTTCACAAATGCAAGTCCTAAACCTGTTCCCGACGATTTGGTCGTGAAATTAGGAACAAAGATCTTATCCTGCTGATCAGGGTCAATTCCCTTCCCATTATCTTCTACCTCCACAAATACGTTTTCCTCATCGTTCATCAGGTTGATTTTAATCACACACCTGGATTCGGGATCTGCAGCCTCAATGGCATTTTTAAGCAGGTTATTAAAGGTTCGCAGCAGCTGATCTTTATCTCCAAGCACGGTCACTTCCAGTAGGGTATGGTTAAAGATGTAAATCTCTACATTTTGTGTATTGGTAAAAACATCCCTTGCCTGTTGAATAATCGGAAGCAAGACGAGTTTTTCCAGTTTGGTATCCGGCATCTTCGCAAAATTAGAGAACTCAGAAGCAATCGATGCCAGACTATCGATCTGCTCTATAAATGATTTATTAAACCGCTCAAATTTCTTCTCAAAATTAGGGTCTTGTTCTCTCCAGGACTTCTCCAGCAACTGCACCCCAAGCTTTAGCGGTGTCAAAGGGTTTTTGATCTCATGCGCCACCTGTTTCGCCATCTCCCGCCAGGCAATCTCCCGCTCTGAACGGGCAAGTTTACTGGCACTTTCTTCCAGCGCAGCAATCATTTTATTGTATTCCTTGATCAAAGAGCCAATCTCATCATGACGGGACCACTGGATAGGCTGATTTTTCTGCCCCAGTTTCGTCTTTCTGATGCTGTCCTGAATGAAAGTAAGCGGACTGGTAATCTGATTGGCCAGAAATACCGCAAGGATTCCTATCGCCACAAAGACCAGGGCATATATGTTAATCAGCGTATTGATGTAAAGTCCAATTTTACGTTGATAATCTGCTTCATTTGCATAATAAGGCAATCCGATATAAGCAACCGTCTCGTTCATTGAATTCCGGATCGGCGCATAAGCAGAGGAGTAGGTAAAATCTCCGATGCGCTCATTGGGATCGATATATTCAGACCGTTGCATCTGGCTGAGGTAGATGTAAGCATCAGCCCCCATTTTACGCCCTATGATCCCAAAATCATAAATCCTGGGTAAAGAAGTATACAAAAGGTTTCCCTGTACGTCAAAGAGGTTTAAATAGGCCGCATTGATATCCGCAAACTGATTGAAATCCCGGATAGATCCATCACTGATCTTTGGAACACCGGAATTAAAAATACTTTTCTCATAAGAAAGCTGCACTTTTCTAATTTTCTCCTGGATAAAGTCTTCCTGTTGCCTGCGGTATTCATCCCTGATGTAGAAATAGGTAGTCCAGCCCACAATCAATAAAGTCGCGACTACGGAAAGGACAATAGAAAACTGAATCCTGGTCTTATACAGGATCTTGTTCGCATTAATCATCAGGGAACGGTTGATGTTAAACCAGCCTCCCCAACTCTCATCAATATTCCTCAACACCCAGATCAGGGAGTATAAAGTGACCGAAAAAATGATAAAGACCAGAAAGAAGAAAGACAGTGTCGCTAAACGAACCACATAAGACACCTTTTCCTTGCTTACCACGATCATTTTGGAAGCAATTGGCATATACACCAGGTGGGTATATCCGAGGCTGTCTGTGATGATCTGAGGCTTTTTAGGCTCTGCCCGGAATTCTGAACCGGAAAGCTTATAGGTATATTTCCCCGATTGATTGGCCAGTCTGCCGTAATTGTAGAAAGCAAAGGAATAATTGCTGTAATCATCCTCACTTTTATTCTTACGGTCGATCAGGATATCCGGAAGCTGGCTATTGTAATTGTATTGCTGGGATTTAAGTTCAATCACCAGCGTACCCAAAATATGATTATCCTGAAAAATAGGGATGATCCCAAAGTAATTCTGATACCCGAACGTATCGTTCAGGCGGTAAAAGAAATTAGATTCCGAAGCTTTTACCGAGCCAGACTGCACGAGTTTTTTATAATAACTCAAAGGCACCCCTTGTCCATTGATCGAAGAGTCCAGGTTATTGTATTCGTAAAGATTGTATTCAAACTTGGAGAGGTATCCCCCAAGAAACTGTTTATTGATATGTCTTTGTAAAATATCAGACCTCCTCAAGGCGGGTTGCTTAAAATAATCGGCGACAAAACTGTCTGTATAAATGCCAACTTCAAGACTTTCAATAGAACTGATGATCTTTGGGTCATCTGTAGATTCCAGCTTCTGAGCAATGGTATACCGTTTAATTTTCTCCTTGGAATCGATAAATTTCAGGTATTTTAAGGAAGACATAAAAGCCAGACAAAAGAATATCGCCGTAAATACCCCGATGGAAAACCGGTTGTTCTTTACGTATACGTTCCAGCCGACGATAAAAATAAAGAAGGCATATACGATAAAAAAGACGTTGAACGTTGTGGCCAGTCTGTAGATCAGATAACCTGCAAAGACCAATAAAAACAAGATCAAACGCTCTTTATTGGTCACATTCAACGGCCTGGTCTGCTCCAGAAAGATAATGATGACCAGGTAGATGTTAAACCAGACCAGGCACAGGATCACAATACTGATCCAGCTGATCCAACCCAGATTGATGATATTGGTAATGTCAAAATTGATCTTAGAGTTGATGATGAGTCCCAGAAAGATCTGATCACTCATAAAAGCCATTAAGCCAAAGATGACGAGCAACACAAAATAAAGCAGCAATCCCGCCAGCTTACTCCTGACCAGCCAGGAAGGTAACTCATACTGTCCTCTATGCTTATAGACAAAATAAACCAGCCAGGTTAGCGCAATCACATTGAGCAGGAAATCGCCCAAAGAGGGCAAAAGAAAACTCTCCCCGTAAATGGTCGGACTGAAGATCAACAGGTTAAACTGATGATTGAACCAGCCATATTCCAGATCGGTTACCCTTAACGTGACGAAAAACAGCGCCAGAAGTAAGGTTGCCGGAACGAGATTTCCTCTTTTTGCCAGCCATACACAGAAGGAATTGAAGAACAAACAGATACTAAAAATTCCAATAGCCCAAAGCCAAACTTCTATAGCGGCATAAATACTTTTAGAATATCCCTGTTTCAGCTTGACCTCAAACAACAAGGTTCCGTCAAACTTATTAATGCCATACACCTCTGTATCGGTAAAAGAAGCGAGGGACAAAGAGTTAGAGGGCAACAGGTATGGAGAAATGTCATTGCTGAGAAACTGATTCTGAATCCCATACTGGCTTTTTACCTCGATCAGAAACACCAGCGCATAGTTTCCCCTGGTTTTCCGGATCACCTCATACCAGCCATTGGGCAGTTGTAAAAAAGAAGAACCCTCTTTGATCCCATCCAGGCCGGTTGGAAATGCCGTAAAAGAACTCCAGAACTTTAGTTCGGAGTTCTCATAAGTCAGCAGGTTAATCCCGATGTTCCGATAGAAATTGATAAAATCAAGTCCGTATTTCTCATTCAGGTGGAACTGTTTTGCCTGCTCAATCCGCTGTGGATCTGAAAGGAAATCATAAACAATGTCTTCCTTTTGATGCAGGTTTTCCTGAAGTTCAGCGGCTTCGTGGGTAAGTAAGTCTTTTTTACTGATCGTGTTTTTTAAAGACAGGGCCGTACCAATACAGCAAGCCCCCAGTATCAACAATAAAAATCTGATTTTACCCGCGATGCTCACGTTAATATTAAGCTGTAGTAGTTGCGGAAGTAGTTGCAGAACTGGTTGGAATTGCCCTGTTCACCTTTTTTACAAGGCCTTGTAAGACATTTCCGGGACCAACCTCAACAAATTCAGCAGCGCCATCAGCAATCATACTTTCAATCGTTTGTGTCCATTTCACCGCTCCGGTTAACTGTGTAATCAGATTGGCTTTTATTTTAGCAGGGTCTGTATTCGGAGTCGGATCTACATTCTGATAAATCGGACATACCGGAGAAAGAACCGTTACATTTTCGATCGCTTCCTGTAGTTCTACTCTCGCAGGCTCCATTAACGGAGAATGGAAAGCACCACCTACATTGAGCTTCAAGGCGCGTTTTGCTCCGGCCTCTGTTAATTTCTGACAAGCGATGTCTACTCCTTCAATGCTTCCGGAGATCACTATTTGTCCCGGACAGTTATAATTAGCCGCCACCACAACTTCGTCAATCTCCGCACAGATGTTTTCTACCACTTCATCGGCAAGGCCTAAAATAGCCGCCATCGTAGAAGGCTGCAATTCGCAGGCTTTCTGCATGGCATTCGCTCTGGCAATCACCAGTCTTAAACCATCTTCGAAGGATAAAGCCGATGCCGCTACCAATGCAGAGAATTCTCCCAAAGAGTGACCTGCCACCATATCCGGCTTAAAGTTGTCACCTAAAGTTTTGGCCAGGATCACCGAATGAAGGAAAATAGCCGGTTGAGTTACCTTGGTTTCTTTAAGCTCTTCATCAGTTCCGGAGAACATGATGTCACTGATGCGGAAACCAATGATCTCATTTGCTTTTTCAAACAGTTCTTTAGCGACTTCATTTTCGTACAATTCTTTACCCATGCCCGAAAACTGAGCGCCTTGTCCTGGAAATATATATGCTTTCATTTTTATGCTTAGTGTAATTGGTTAGTGTAAGTTGGCAGTGATTAACCTCAAAAACTCTGCCCTAGTTTTATCTTTCGCAAATTCTCCCGTAAAAGCAGAGGTGGTGGTCACCGAATTTTGCTTCTGAATTCCGCGCATGGCCATGCATAAGTGCTTACACTCAATCACAACGGCTACTCCTGCAGGGTTCAAAGTTTCCTGAATACAATCTCTGATTTCATTTGTTAAACGTTCCTGTACCTGCAAACGACGGGCGAATGCATCCACAATTCTCGGGATCTTGCTCAGTCCAACGATATGACCGTTTGGAATATAGGCCACATGTGCCTTACCAAAAAATGGCAACATATGGTGCTCGCACATCGAGAAAACCTCGATATCCTTCACCACAACCATTTGGCTGTAATCTTCTTTAAACATCGCTCCTTTAAGGATCGCTGCCGGATCAAGGTCGTAACCATGAGTCAGGTATTGTAATGCCTTAGCCACGCGCTCAGGCGTTTTGATCAAACCCTCACGGGAAGGATCCTCACCCAACTGAGTTAAGATATCGGAATAATGATTGGCTACGGAAGCAATCTTACCTTCGTTATAACGGTCTATTTTGATGTAGCCGTTCTCTGTTTCATCTAGATGATCTGTATGATTATTATTCATGTCTAAAGGTTATTAACCGAAGTACTCCACAAAGTTGTTTTCAGTTTCGTAAATTTTTATGCAATGAAGTTTTGCACCCGACTCTTCGATAAAGGGCAGCAATTCATCCCATATGGCAATCGCTAAATTTTCTGTTGAGGCCAGTTTACCTTTCATGAAGTCAACATCAAGATTCAGGTTCCTGTGGTCAATTTTATCTACGACATAAGTATTGGTCACATCTTTCAACCACTTCAGGTCTACAAGAAAGCCTGTTTCAGGGTTAATTTCCCCTTTAACAGTCACATACAACTGATAGTTGTGTCCATGCCAATTTGGATTGGCACATTTTCCGTAAACTTCTGTGTTTTTATCTTCAGACCAATCAGGTCTTGACAATTTATGCGCAGCGTTAAATGATGCTTTTCTGGTTATGTATATCATTCTCTGTTATATTGTTGACAAATATACGCAGAAAGCTTAAAGTAGAAAGGTTTAATATCTAACTTAGACTTTATGAAGATACTTTTAGTAGCGGCAACAAGTGCAGAAATATCCATATTAACGGAACATTTTCAATTGGCGGAAGCCGAATTCATGCAAACAGAAAAGTTCGACATCCTCATCACGGGCGTAGGAATGACCGCAACGGCCTTTGCCCTGGGTAAACACCTGTCCAACCGCTACAACCTCGTACTGAACCTGGGGATTGCAGGTAGCTTTGACCCCGATATTCCTCTGGGCACTGTCTTAAATGTAACCGCAGACGACCTTTCAGAACTGGGCGCAGAAAATAAAGGCACATTTCTTTCTACCGAGGAGCTTGGTTTCGGAAAGAGCAGTTTTAAAGCGCACAACAACCTGCTTCACTCTTCCTTATCCGGATTGCGGAAAGTAAAAGGAATCACCGTAAATACCGTTCACGGAACACAGCAAAGTATTAATGACATCAAAAAAAGGCTCAACCCCATTACAGAAAGTATGGAGGGTGCCGCCGTCCTTTACTGCTGTGAAAAAGAAGGAATCCCATGTCTGCAGGTTCGCAGCATCTCCAACTATGTAGAACCCCGTAATAAAGACAGCTGGAAAATCGGCCTGGCGATTAAAAATCTAAATGAATGGGCCATCGGATTTTTGACAAACAGCTAACCAAGTCATTTTGGATAGTCCGTACCTTTGAAACCGATAAAACAGAGAAAAATGACCTTAAGCCTTGGATTTTCCCCCTGCCCGAATGACACCTTCATCTTTGATGCCCTTATTCATCATAAAATCGATACCGAAGGATTAGATTTCAATGTATCATTCGATGATGTGGAAACCCTCAATCAAAAGGCGATTAAAGGAGAACTGGACATTACCAAATTAAGCTTCCATGCTTTTGCTTACGTCTATGAACAATATGCATTGCTGGACGCCGGGAGTGCCTTAGGTTTCGGTGTCGGTCCTTTGTTAATTTCCAAAAATGAATACCTGGCCAATCATCCCGACAACTTAAATAAAGACTTAAGGGTTGGAATACCAGGAAAATACACGACTGCAAACTTCCTGTTGGGGATTGCATTTCCCCATTTAACAGAAAAACAGGAAATGGTTTTCTCAGAGATTGAGCAGGCTGTTTTGGACAACCGCATCGACCTTGGCCTGATTATCCATGAAAACCGCTTTACCTATATGGACAAAGGACTGCACAAAGTGATGGATCTTGGCAATTACTGGGAACAACTTACCGGATGTGCCATTCCTCTGGGCGGCATTGTGATCAACAGAAATCTGGACCAGGAGACCAAAGAAAAGGTGAACAGGATCTTGCGTAAGTCGGTGGAATATGCTTTTGCCAATCCGAAATCAGGAATTGAATTTATCAAACAACATGCTCAGGAAATGAGCGAAGAGGTCATGTATAAGCACATCGAACTGTATGTCAACAAATACTCCATTGACCTGGGGGTGGAAGGCAGGAAAGCAATCGATGTCTTATTTACAATGGCGCAGGAGAAAGGATTGATTCAGCCGATTCAGAAAGACCTCTATCTGATCCCTTAAAGGCCTTAATTACAAGGCCCGTCGGGAATTTCTTTAGTGATCTTCAATAGTTTCGTCACCACCAGGGTGGAATCAAAGTCTGCAGACACCATCAGGCTGTCGGACTTGATCACATGACATTCTACTTCGATATATACCGGCTCGTAAGGTTTTTCAAAATTGAAATTGCTGTAGGCGAGTTCCAGAGTCTTGGCACTATCGGCCACCCAGTATTCGTTTCCTTCTTCGCAATCTGTAAAAGATTTCATCTCAGGACCATAGGTATATAGCCCCTTAATTACCCGGCTTGTACGTTTTTCAACAGATACAGGTTTGCTATTACAGGCCACGATAACAACAGCCAGTAAAATCAACAGGGGTAATGGTTTTATAGATATATTCATGATGTTAGAGATCTTGATTTAAATGGTCTATTTTCTTTACGCTTAGATTAGATGACAAAGCTGATGCCATAAAAGAAAATACCGTTACGGTTAAAAATACTAATAAAAAATCCATCCATTTTAAGCCAATTGGATAGCCATTGGTCAGAATCGGATTGTCCTGCGCCATTTTGACAAAACCGAATTCCTGTTGCAGCAGACAGAAAATCAATCCCACGATCAGCCCCAGTATACAGCCTGTCATGGTGATCATCATTCCTTCCAGTAAAAAGATCCTTTTGATCAGGCTTTTACCTGCCCCGAGGCTACTTAGAACGGCAATATCTTTCAACTTGTCAATCACCAGCATCGTCAATGAACCGATGATATTAAAGATAGCAATAATTAAAACAAAAGTCAGGATGATATAAACGGCCCATTTTTCGGAACCCAGAATGTTGTGTAATGCCGTATTTTGTTCAATCCGGTCTTTCACCTGGAAGCCTTCTCCGATTTCTTTTTCTATACGGGATTTAAACTTGTCTGCATCAACGTCCTTATTTAAAAGGATTTCTATGGAGGAGACTTTTTGTGGCTCTTCCAACAACTTCCTCGCAAATGCCAAAGGTACAATGGCCACGTTATCAAAATCCTGCTGCACTTCAAAAACACCTGAAACAGGGATAGAGAGCACCGTAAAATCATCCCCCGGATTTAAGGAGCTTGTTGACCTCCCCTTTTTTGGAGAATAGACCTGCAAAGGAAGAAAAGGATCCGTGGTGTTCACCATCAGAAAATTCTGAATGGCAGAACCAATGACCGCAAGATGGCCGCTGGGATTATCCAATATAAAATGCCCATCAATAATGGTACTATCCAGGCTTTTATTTTTTAAGTAATCAGGACTTACCCCCTTGATCAACCCTACAGACTGCTTATCGTTATACCGGAGCAATGCATTTTCAGAAAGGACTTCTACATATGAATAAATGCCCTCCGCTTTCTTCAATTGGTTAAAATAAACCGTATTGGGCTCAAAAGTTTTCCCCTTTACCGGCGTAATCACCAACTGGGGGGTCATGGTATTGAACATTTTCAAAACCAGGTCTTCCAGGCCGTTAAATGCAGATAATATGATGATCAATGCAGCGCTTCCCACAAACACCCCTACCACAGAAATTGCGGAGATGATGTTAATCGCATTGGTAGATTTCTTTGCAAAAAGGTACCTGCGGGCTATGTAAAAGGCTGTATTCAAATCTATTCAGGTAATTAAGACTGTAAAAAAGGATTGTGTTGTTTTTCGAAACCGATGGTCGTAGACTGACCATGTCCCGGATAAACTGTGCAATCATCAGGCAATATAAACAAGTTATTCCTTATGCTATTGATCAATTGTGAATGATTTCCACCAGGAAGATCTGTGCGGCCGATACTGGTATAGAAAAGCACATCTCCACCGACCAGGAAATTATCTGCCGCTGCGTAGAAACACAAATGGGCAGGAGAATGACCAGGGGCAAAGATCAGTTCCAGCTGACTGTGTCCGAATTTAACCGTCCCGCTCTCCCCCAGGAAAACCTCCGGCTCCGGAGAAAGCTCATAATGGAACCCCATCTGAGGTGCATATCCGGGAACAGCGTGCAAAATTGGCAGCTCCCCGGCATGAAACTGAGGTTTCAGGCTCCAGTTGTCAAAAACAAATTTATTTCCCAATACATGGTCAATATGGCAATGCGTATTTAAAAGCAACACTGGATTCAGCTTGTTTTCTTTGATGAAGCGAACCAATTGATTTTGCTCCTCAGCATCGTACATTCCAGGATCTATAATCACACATTCCAATGTTTCATCGAATAATACATAGGTATTTTCACGGTATGGATTAAAAGCAAACTGTTGAATACTGATCATAAAATTTAAATATTAAAAGGTATTAATTTTTCCATTTGAAGGTATTGATCATTCGGTCAATGTCCTTCTTTATAAAAGTGACCACCGGCTGAATCGAATCGTATTGCGGTCGTTCATTAAAATACAAAGCGCCACGAAAATAATGCTTCACACTGTCTGTCAAAAAGAACTGTACCGAGGAAGCTGTATTCCCTTCTATGGCATAATATATTCCATATACTTTCTTTTCGGGGTAATTGATCAGCTTCTGATCGATCGCATTCGCCTTCACCGTATGTTTAAAAGCAAACGTCCTCGCATCTTCCACCAGTCCTTCGTACTCCTTTTTCGAGGAAACGTCGTAATAAGTCAGGTGTAATCTCGCATTAAACTGAGGAAAGGAAAGGTTATTCCAGCAAGGCTGAGTGTCTTTACTACTGTCCGGATTTAAATTCGCATAGACCGGATAATCGAAAGAGAAAGCACATCCCCCATCGTAATGCTGATAGGCTTTTTTTGGAAAGTCGATGTGAAAATACCCTCTTGGTTTTGGTGCATAGTTGTTGTTATTACAAGCAGAGAAAGCCAGTAAGATGGCAAAAAGGCAAACTGGAAGGTATTTTTTCATATTAAGAATTCCAAATATACCAGGAGCGTTCTGCCTGAAGATATAACATTTCTAATCCATTTTTAATGGCTGCACCGCGGGCACTGGCCTGTGCCAGAAATTTTGTCACTTCAGGATTGTATACCAGATCATAAGCAAGGTGCTGCTCCGTCACAAACTCATAAGGGATTTCCGGATAGGTATCCGAATTTGGCGACATGCCCAATGGCGTGGTATTCACCAACAGCGTATGTTCCTTAAGGATTTGTTCGGTTACCTCTTCATACAAAATACTGCCCTCTGTCGGTTTTCTGGTCACAATCAGAAAAGAAATCCCCAGCTTATTCAACACATATTTAATGGCTTTGGCTGCTCCTCCATCCCCGAATATCAGGGCTTTGGTATGGTGTTCTTTCAGGAAAGGCTTCAGAGATTCTTCGAATCCATAAGCATCGGTATTGTATCCTTTGAAAATTGTTTTTCCATTTTCTCTACGGATATCAATACAATTGACTGCTCCGATTTTTGCCGCAGCATCATCGAGGTCCTTTACATAAGCCAAAACACTTACTTTATAGGGAATGGTGACATTTATTCCGCAAATCTCCTCATCAGAAGAGATCAGGTCAGGAAAAACTTCAATATTCTCTATCGGATACAGTTCATATTCACAATTGTGAATATGTTCCTGTACGAATTTCTCTGTAAAGTGCTTCTTTGAAAAGGAATGTGATAAAGGGTAACCAATTAAGCCGTATTTCTTCATTTGTATAAATGTACGATTACAATTTATCCAAATTTAAAAAATGATCAAAAGTATCACCTCTTAAACCCAAACGGATGGTTTCCAAAGGAATCGTTTCCGCAGGTGCGATATTTCCAAGGTTTACATTTGCCCCTAAAAGCTTGATAAACCATACTTGTTGTTCCTTTTGTGGTGCTTCCCAGATGATGGTTTCTTCAGGGATTTGTGTCAGAATTTCATCTACTAATCCTTCTCTTACTTCTCCTGAACCTCTGTAAATACCTACATTTCCGCCTTCTCGGGCTTCGGCAATTACTTTCCATGAACCGGCTTCAATTTCCGCATTCATCAATTTGATCCATTTGTAAGGAGCGAAAATCTTAGCTGCATCTTTAGATCCAACTTCCGAAATTACCGTCACCTGCGTGGATAATTTCCTGATGAATTCGCATTTAAGATCGTGTTCAATGGTAATAGAGCCATCAGAAACTTCGGCATATTCCATATTGAACTGATCCAGCACTCTTCGGTAATCATCAAACTGATTACGGATGGCAAATGCTTCGAATAATGTCCCTCCAAAATAGGTAGGAATTCCTGCATCTCTGTAAATCGCCAGCTTCTCTTTTAGATTAGGGGTAACAAATGAGGTTGCCCAGCCAAGTTTTACGATATCAGTATGTACTCCGGCAACTTCTATAAAATCTTCAGTTTGCCTTAAGCTTAGTCCTTTATCCATGACCATTGTAATGCCTTTACTTCTTGGCTTTACTGATCTTTCGGGTATATTATTTAATGGGTAGTTCATATTGCTCACAAAGGTGGAAAAAAAACGGACAGTTTTTATCAGCTATTTCTAATAAAAAATGGTACAATTATTTAACATAACGGTTAATTACTTCTATTATTGAACCATTGTCCTGCAATTGTGGCAAATATTCAAATAAAATGTAATGCTTATCCGGATCGGTCACCAGAGCGGTTTCCAGATACGCAAGCGCATCGTTCTTTTCTCCCAAAGCAAACAGGTAAGCGACCATCCGATAATACAGCTCTGCGGCATCGGGATTGTTCTTGATTCCATCTAAAATGGTCTCTGAAGCTTCCAGCAACCTTCCCTGTTCATATAATACCGTAGAAAAATCCAGCCAGGCTTCTATATCTACCGGATTAAATTCCAGCACTTTATAATAAGCTTCAATAGATTGTTCTATCTGTCCGAGTTTATAATAAGCATCCGCCATAGCGAACCAAAAATCGGGATTTTCCCCATCCAGCTCTAAAGCTTTACGGTAAAAATGAAGCGATTCAAAATAGCGTTCTTCAAAATTCAGGGTCACACCGATCCCAAACCAGGCATCTGCCATCTTGTGGTCCATCTTCACTGATTTCTTATAATACGCACGGGCTTCGTCCATATGCTCCAGCTTTTCATAGCATTCTCCTATCGCGCAATACGTATCGGCATTAGGTGGTTCATACTCAAAAGTCTGTTTATAAACCTCAATGGCCTCGGCATAACGGTCCAGCTGAACCAATGCATTTCCTTTATTGTAATAAGCGGAAGCAAAATTATCCTTAATCAAAATGGCATAATCATAGGCATCAATCGCTTTTTCAAAGAGATCGAGCTTATGGTAAGAGTTAGCCAGGTTATACCATGCGGCATAAGAATAAGGGTCGTTGTCGATGTATTCCTGATAAAACTGAATACTTTCCTCCTGTTTGTCTAATATATCATAACAAAATGCCAGCTCATATAAGCCGTCTTTGTTTTCCATATTCTGTTCCAGACTTTGCTTGATATAAACGATGGCCTGTTCATAATCCAGCATATTCTGGTATACATAAGCAATTTGTAACAGAATTTCATCTGTAGTTTCCGCGAAACCCAAAGCAATCTGAAAATTATCCAGTGCTTCCGAATAACGTTCCAGGCTATTATAGATATTTCCGCGTAAAATATAGATCTCTGCTTCTGAAGCTTCCAGCATTTCGGCTTTTTGCAAAGCGAGAAATGCCCTTTCCGTCTGGTCGGTCACAAAGAACAACTGTGCCTGTTTTACCAGAAAGACTGCCGCATAAGGGTGTTGGTTTACGGCGTACTCAATGACCTGAAGTGCCTTTACAGGATCACTCTTCTCAATGTAATAATCAATAATATTTTCAAAAGCCTGGGCATCAAAAAAGTACTGATCCTCGTTACGTATCATCTCCTCGTAACGTTCTACCGAACGTTGCGCGTCATCACTAAAATCAAATAAAAACTCCTCTTCCATGTCGCGAATAATTAAAGAACAGATCCCATATTTTTAAAACACAATATAAGTTTACAACATTTATGAATAGCATAAACGAAATAATTTTCAACATACACACACCCGCGCCCCTAAATGACTGATAATATTAATTTTAGCAAAAGCGTCGGGAGAAATTAGCTGACTTATTTTTTTGCATAGAGATAATGATCTGAATTATAATGCAAAATAACATAACTTTAATTGAAAACCGGTAAAATTCAAGTCATGAAAAAATATAGCCATCTGACTTTCTTCCTATTGATCGCCTTTTTCAGTGCTGCTGCGCAGGAAAACAAGGCCGAAGAAGCACTTATTAAACAAAGCATAAATCAACTTTTTGAAGGAATGAAAAAGGGAGATAGCAGCCTAACACACGCTTCGTTTTCCGATCAATGTATCATGCAGACCATTGCCACGCCTAAAAATGAAGCCCCGAAGGTAAAGACCAGCAGCCTCAGTGATTTCCTTAAATTTATTGGAAGTCCACATAAAGAACGCTTTGATGAGCGCATTGTATTTACCAAAATCCTGATTGATGGCCATCTTGCCAGCGTATGGACGGACTATAAGTTTTATATAGATGATCAGTTTAGCCACTGTGGCGTAAATTCATTCCAGCTTTTCAAGGGTGCAACTGGCTGGAAAGTGATTTACATTATAGATACCCGCAGAAAAGAAAATTGCGGAGCTTAAGGTGACATTCCTTCCATTATTTTTTTGTTGATTTGTAATATTACATGACAGCTCTTGCTAGCATTATTATCATTAAAAAACCAAATATTAATGAAAACAAACATCAGTTCCGTTTTAAAAAACTTAGGGATTCAGGAATTAAATCCTGCGTACAGCACAGGTAATCACTGGGCTGCTTCATCAAATGCAAAAACTATAGACAGCTATTCTCCGGTTGACGGAAAAAAGATCGCCAGTGTACAGGTCGCTACTGCAGATGACTATGAAACCGTAATGAAAAAAGCGGAAGAGGCATTTGTTTTCTGGCGCGGCTTACCGGCACCAAAGCGTGGTGATATTGTACGTCAGTTTGGCGATGCTTTAAGAGAAAGCAAAGAAGATCTGGGTACATTGGTATCTTATGAAATGGGTAAAAGTTTACAGGAAGGATTCGGTGAAGTACAGGAAATGATCGACATCTGCGATTTCGCGGTAGGACTTTCCCGTCAGCTTTACGGTTTAACGATGCACTCTGAAAGACCAAACCACCGCATGTATGAGCAATGGCACCCAATGGGTATCGTGGGTATCATTTCTGCATTCAACTTCCCTGTAGCTGTTTGGGCATGGAATACGGCCTTGGCATGGGTATGCGGTAATGTGTGTGTTTGGAAACCATCTTCAAAAACACCGCTCTGTGCAGTGGCTTGTCAGCATATCATTGCAAAAGTATTAAAGGCCAATGACCTGCCAGAAGGAATCAGCAGTTTATTGATTGGAAATGCAGTTGGCGATATGATGAATAACGACAAACGGAT
Organism: Pedobacter sp. FW305-3-2-15-E-R2A2; assembly: GCF_038446955.1. NCBI lineage: Bacteria > Pseudomonadati > Bacteroidota > Sphingobacteriia > Sphingobacteriales > Sphingobacteriaceae > Pedobacter > Pedobacter sp. FW305-3-2-15-E-R2A2. Next base: position 7,382,124 of record NZ_CP151803.1, on the reverse strand, counting down.
TCCATTGGTTTCCTTCACTGGGTCCACCAGAATTGGGCGCATGGTATCTACAGCAGTTGCCGGCAGATTCGGAAGAAGCATTCTGGAACTGGGTGGAAACAATGCCATCATTATTTCAAAAGATGCAGATTTAGACATGTCTATTATAGGAGCAGTATTTGGAGCAGTAGGAACAGCGGGACAACGTTGTACTTCTACCCGTCGTCTGATCATCCATGAAGATATTTACGAAGATTTTAAAAATAAACTGGTAAAAGCTTATGGCCAGTTAAGAATCGGCGATCCTTTGGATCAGCACAACCATGTAGGGCCACTAATTGACGTTTATGCCGCAGATATGTACACTGATGCCATTGAAAAAGGCAAAAAAGAAGGTGCACGGTTCGTAGTAGAAGGCGGTGTCCTTAGTGGCGATCAATACAGTTCAGGCTGTTACGTGAAGCCTTGTGTAGCCGAAGTAGAGAATCATTTTGACATTGTACAGGAAGAGACCTTTGCTCCGATCCTATATCTGATTAAATATAAAACGCTGGACGAAGCGATTGCATTGCAAAATGGCGTTCCTCAGGGGCTATCTTCAGCCATTATGACGCTGAACCTGAGAGAAGCAGAACAGTTCTTATCAGCAGCGGGATCTGACTGCGGTATTGCCAATGTTAATATCGGAACTTCAGGTGCCGAAATTGGCGGTGCTTTTGGAGGAGAGAAAGAAACCGGTGGTGGCAGAGAAAGTGGTTCTGATGCCTGGAAAGGTTATATGCGCAGACAAACGAATACCATTAATTACGCGAACACCCTTCCTTTAGCACAGGGAATTAAGTTTGATTTGTAAACGACAAAACAGCGTTAAAACAAAAAGTCCTGGCTGAGCCAGGACTTTTTGTTTATAAGCATACTTATGGTGTGCCTGCCCTACACGGATCGCCCGTTCACAGGACTTTTTTATCAGAATTGGATTTAAATTTCTACCTATACTAATTTACGCAAAAATTAGATTTATCAGTGTACAATTTTTATTAACAAATTCACAATTTATTGTTACCGATCATGCTCCGATTTAAGCCACGGGCCCTCTATGTCAAACCAATGAAGATTTTTTTGGTACAAGTCTCCCCTTCCTGAGCTGAAATTTATTTCTCAACGATGAAATATGACCATACGGAGTTATATTTTGAGCAATGATCAGCCAGGTTTCCCCGGAAGATGTTCCAGTTTATTTTTTAACACCTCATATTCCCTTTCCAGGTTCCGGAATGCTTTACTATTGACGGGATTTCCCCGGTTATCTTTCATTTGCTGTAAGTAATCGGCCTCCAGAACATCAAAACGTTGTTTTACCAACACATAATTTTGCTTTTGCCTGATCTCTTCCGGGCTTTCCACTGCTCCGTTCAGGTTGCCGATGTAGGCACTGTCTGAAATGGCCTTGCCATTGGCGGATTTAAAGCAGATATAAGCTTCTATCGGTTCCTCAACCCGCTGCTCGTACAAATCGATAAAATAACTCCCGGCATCTCTCCTGCAGGCATTAATCACAGACATTGCCGTTTTTTCCAGCGGGTGATAAAGAAGAATCATCACCGTGTCGTTGTACTGGCCACTCGGATCCCAGCTCACCAATACTCCTTTTTCCTTCTTTTCGATTTTCAGGTCATTTGCACCTGGTAAATGACCATTGCTGAGTATGACCTTACTGTAATCCACAGAAATATTTGGATATTCCCCTTTTAAAGCGTGTTTTTTAATATATGAAGTGGCGAGGTTATGAGCATTTCGAACCGTTCCTCTTGCTTCCAGCTCAAAGCTGACATTGGTAAACTCAGAGATCCTGCTCACCATTTCCATAGTCACAGACATCGCCTGACGGTTAGCCAGCTGATTCCTGCTCGGTTTACCCGGATCTCCAATCGTACGAACAACCGGCTGTCCATTTAAGACATAAAAAACCAGGTTGTGTAATTTTCCATTTAAGGCCCCCAAAGGCCCATTTGGTGCTTTTGCCATATTCAATAGATTAATCACTAAATAATAAAAGTTAATATTTTAAATATCAACAATACTAATATAAGCAATAAGTTTTATTAAAGCCAACATCAAACGTATAACATGCTGCCAATTACTTTTAGGTTACTATTAAATTTCAGCATTCAACAATCGGGGTTAACAGGGCTACAGACCCTACAGGACCCTAGCAACCTACCCTCAAAAAAGAAGCAAAATAGTAGCAGTTGGTAGCTTGGCCTAAGGAAAGCTACCCTTTAATCAGAGATTCCGACGGAGATCAGACCTCAAAAATGACATTTGTAGTTCAAAGAAAAGCACTGATTCTGTTAACTTTACCTTGATCAATAAAAACAGACATGGTAAAGAAATACGGACTTTTTGGTTTATTTATGGCCTTTTCTCTCTTCTGCAATGCTCAGCTTAATCTGCAACCCGGAAAATGGAAAGGAACTTTGCAACGGCAAGATGGACATCACATCCCTTTTGAATTGCAAATCGAAAAACAAGGCAGAAAGCACGTTTTCTATGTCATCAATGACACAGAGCGCATGAAAACAGAAGACATCATCGTGTCTAAGGACTCTATCTTGATCAAAATGCCGGTATTTGAATCTTATTTCAGGGTTAAAGTAATCAGCAAAGACAGTCTAAATGGCGTATGGATTAAAGGCGGATCAGCGAAAGACCTGGTGATGCCCTTTTATGCAGTAAGCGGAGTTAGCCGTTTCCCTAAAAGCGCTCCGGGAAACCTGCAGCAGATAGCTGGGAAATGGAAAATGGAATTCACCAGGGCCGACCAGACAAAAAGACCCGCCATCGGCGAGTTTAGTCAGCAAGGCCAACAGATTAAAGGTTCCGTACTGACTCCTGCCGGAGATTACCGCTACCTTGTCGGAACCCTTGCAGCAGATTCAATGTTCCTTTCTACATTTGATGGTGTACATGCGCTTTTCTTCGCTGCCAAAATTACTGCAGGGGAACTTAAAGGCAACTACTACAGCAGCGCATCCCTACCTGAGCCTTTTATAGCAGTGAGAGATGCAAATGTCACCTTAGATCCTCCGGTGACTACCCTGAAAGAGGGGGCCAGTGGATTTCTGGATTTCAGTTTTAAAGATCTGGAAGGAAATACCGTATCCCTGAAAGATGAAAGATTTAAAGATAAGGTGGTTATTCTACAGCTGATGGGATCATGGTGCCCTAACTGTATGGATGAAATGGCGTTTCTAAGCGCCTATTATCGTAAAAACAAAACCAGAGGCATTGAGATCATTGCACTGGCTTACGAATTGAGTACAGATGAAGCCCGCTCCAGAAAAAGCCTGAAGAAGTTCCAGCAGCAATTTAAAGTGGAATATCCGATGCTGATTACCGGGGTAACCGTAGGCGATCCGCAGCGTACAGAAAAGACATTACCCCAGCTGACACAGATTAAAGTTTTCCCTACTACCGTTTTCTTAGACAAAAAGGGTCGGGTGAGCAAAATCAACACCTCATTTTATGGCCCCGGAACAGGGACATACCACACAGAATATAAACAGGAGTTTGAGAAGACCATCACTAAACTTTTAGAATAACACCATCCATAAAAAAAGCGACGGGATTAACCCGCCGCTTTTTACAGAACTGCAATTCTTCTTTTCTATTTCACCAATGCCGTTTTCGTGTTTGCAGCAATTCCAGCCTCTAAAGAGGTCATTTCTGTTTTCAGAGCAGCAAATTTCTCTGTATCCAGTATTGAGTTTCTATTTTTAACAATGATGTGTTGGTTTGCAGTACCGGCCAATTTCAAGTCTGAATTGTCTTTGGTCACAGTATACAAGCTATTGATGGTCCCTTTTACACTTGCTGTAGCATTGTCCTGCAAGAACACTTGCAATACTTCCAGATTAAATTTTCCTACGGTCGATACTTTAGCACCTTGAGAAGCATCGATTCTTTGTAAGTCTGTCACAGAAACCGTTACATATAATGTTTCTGAAGCGGTAGAGTTGATGTACAAGGTATACCCTTTTTGTTTAAAAGATGTCTTGCTTTGATCAAATTCGTTATCTACCGCAATGTCTTGTTTTGATTTCTGAACCAGGGTCAGTTTTACGTTTCCGGTTACTACAATTTTGTTAAAAGCAGTCAGCGGGGCCACCATTCCTAAAGGGCTTTTATCTGCTGCAACAGCAACGCTGCTCAATGCAGAAGTAGATAAAACCAGGGCTGTTAGTGTTAGTGCGAGTAATGATTTGAAGGAGGTTTTCATAATATTTTGTTTTTAAATGATTTCTTAAGGTTTTGTAGATAAGACGTATCCGTTTTAGAAACGTTTCACTCATTTTCAGCGTTTTAGACCATAATGTTTCAATAGCCGACGAAACGGTATTTTTTTTCGACGAACGGGCAGAAAAAAAATCGGTTAATTCTGCTATTTTATTTGAAAGAAGTTCAATTTGCTGTATGTTTAAAGATTTTTAAATGCTTATCCTCCCTTTGTTTTAACCTTTAGCTAATGTTACGAGTAGATAGTTCTAAACCCTGCAAAATTGTATACTCTTTATGTAAGCATGAGTTTTTCGGCTATTTGATAGAACCCCATATTGTTCAATTGAACCCTCAGGGTGATTTCTCATTGACCTACCAGCGGATATTTTCGCATACTGCAACTGAATTCGCCAGGCATCTGACCGAAAAAGACTTGAAGCTTATTAAGATCCTCGATGAAACCGAACAGGATTTCATCATCAAGAAGTTCCATAAAAAGCCGATCCGCCCTGTAGAGTTCTTTAGTAAATTTTTCAATGAGAAGTTTTACGAAAGTGTACGTCCGAAAATTGAGAAGAAACTTTCTGAAGTATTAGAGCTGATTAAAGTTGATGGGGAACTGTACCTCATGGATAGCGATGGCTGGCCTGCGGAGCGTAAAATTGAAATTGCTGCAGAAGCCGCGACTGTTTTATTTCATTTCAGGCGAAATGCCATCGAAACCCGGTACTTTCCAACGATAAAATACCAGGGAATGCGAATAGATTTCATGTTTAAGGAAGCACAGGTGGTGAGTAACCAACCTGCATGGCTCCTCTTAAATGACATGCTCTATTTTTTTGAACAGGATATCGAAGGTAAAAAGTTAATGCCCTTCCTGAATAAGCGATACATCACTATTCCAAAAGCAACTGAAGGGGCTTATTTCGAAAAATTTGTGGCTCCCTTAATTGAAAAATACCATGTCTATGCAGAGGGTTTTGAGATTAGGACCGAAAAACACGACCCTAGTCCGGTTATTAAAGTGATTTATGTGGATTCAGGTGTTTCACAACTCCAATTGTATTTCAAATATGACACCCATGCCTTTGCCATGGGGAATGAGAAGAAAATAACCGTTCATTTAGAAAAGGAAGATGACAATTACATCTTCACCCGAATCAAAAGAGATGCGACATGGGAGAAACAAAAATTTAATGTATTAACCAGCCTTGGCTTAAAGAAAGTCAGTCCGATATTCCATAACCTGGAAGTTCCGCCAAACCGGGATGAAGATCAATCTTATGCCATCATCAATTGGGTGAATGAACATATTGAGCAATTAAAAGAAAATGGTTTTGAGATTGAACAGCATCAGGGGACCAAAAAATTCCTGTTCGCCAGTAATAAAATTGATTTTGAGATCAAAGAAGACAATGATTGGTTTGACATTAATGCCATAGTTTATTTTGGCACACACCCCATTCCTTTCATCGCATTAAAACAACATATCCTCCATAAAAAAAGGGAATTCACTTTGCCCGATGGTGCTATTGCCATCATTCCGGAAAAATGGTTTACCCAATACGGCAGTTTATTTAGCCTCTCCGACGGTGGGAAGGCTTTAAAGCTTAAGAAACACCATATCGGCCTGATCAATGAACTGGCAGAAGACGGCATTGCCAATGTTACTTTAAGTCGGAAGCTCGAAAGGCTCAATGATTTTGAGAACATTGCCGATACCCAAATGCCGGTACATTTTAAAGGAGACCTGCGCAGTTATCAGAAAGCAGGTTACAATTGGTTCAGTTTCCTCAGAGAGTACAACTTTGGCGGATGTCTGGCGGACGACATGGGTTTGGGTAAAACCATTCAGACCCTGGCCATGCTTCAAAAAATCAAGGAAGAAGACGAACAAAACGCTACAAAAAGCACTTCCCTGATCGTAATGCCGACTTCCTTAATCTATAACTGGTTAAATGAGGCAAAGAAATTCACTCCAAAACTGAAGATTCACGCCCATACCGGAAGCTCCAGAAATAAGGACATCAGTCAGTTTGCGAAATACGACATCATCATTACAACTTATGGCATTACCAGAGTAGATATTGACCTGCTTAAAGAATATTATTTCAATTACATCATTCTGGATGAAAGTCAGAACATCAAGAACCCTTCTTCCAAATCATTTAAGGCAGTAAGGGCCCTTAAATCCAGACATAAACTCGTGCTGAGCGGTACGCCTGTAGAAAACTCGGTGAGTGACCTATGGACACAGCTCACCTTTTTAAACCCGGGATTGCTGGGCACACAGGCCTTCTTCAATGAAGAATATGTACAAGCCATAGAGAAACGGAAAGATGAAGAGAAAGCGCGCAAGCTGCAAGCCATCATCAAGCCTTTTGTATTGCGGAGAACCAAGGAGCAGGTGGCTTCGGAACTTCCTGCAAAAACAGAACAGATCTTTTACTGCGACATGAGTGAAGACCAGGCTGCTTATTACGAAAAAACAAAATCCGCTTACCGGAATGACCTGCTGAGCAGTATGGATGATGGCACCTATGCGAAAAAGCAAGTTCAGCTTTTACAGGGATTAACAGCATTGAGACAATTGGCCAACCATCCGGTCATGATCGATGAGGAGTACACTTCTGATTCCGGAAAGTTTGAAAACGTGATCCACACCCTGGACAATGTGTTAAAAGGCGGACATAAGGTCCTGATCTTCTCTCAGTTTGTGAAACATCTGAACATCTTTAAGCAGTATTTTGAACAGGAGTCTATTCCTTTCTCTTACTTAGACGGGGCGACAAAGAACCGGGGCGAGATTGTGGCCGAATTTCAGGAAAACACCGAACTGAAAGTCTTCCTGATTTCCATTAAAGCAGGTGGTGTAGGTTTGAACCTGACCCAGGCCGACTATGTATTTATTCTTGATCCATGGTGGAATCCTGCGGTAGAGCAACAAGCCATTGACCGGACCCATAGAATCGGACAGGAAAAGAAAGTGTTCATTTATAAGTTCATTGCTAAAGATACCGTAGAAGAGAAAATCCTTGCCTTACAGAACCGTAAGAAAAGACTGGCCAGCTCATTGATTACGACCGAAGAAAGCTTCTTTAAATCGCTCAGTAAGGAAGATATCCGGGAGATTCTGAACTAAGTCGTAAGTAAGGTATAATATTCCTCACGACTGATCATTACCGCACCCAGGCTCATCAAATGATCATTGGGCAGCTGACAGTCGATCAACTTAAATTCATTGGTCTGGCAAAGCCAGATCAATGCTGTTTTTGAAGCATTGCTAACCAGACTGAACATACTTTCCCCGCAAAAGACTTCGCCAACCTGAACGCCATATAGTCCGCCGCACAATGTTCCATCCTTCCAGACTTCCACACTCTGCGCATAGCCATATTCATGTAAAGCGATATAAGCTTCCTGCATTTCAGCAGTGATCCAGGTACCGGGCTGATCTTTCCTGCCCACCATGGCACAATTCCGGATCACCTCCGGAAAGGCCTGATTATAGGTGACTTCAAAAACCTGGTCTTTCAAAACCTTTGCCATGCTCTTACTGATCTTTACCTGATCAGGATAGATGACACAACGCTCGTGGGGAGAATACCAGCATATAGGATCGTCTTCACTAAACCAGGGAAAGATGCCATGATGGTAGGCTAAAAGCAATCTATTGATACTCAAATCACCTCCTATCGCCAATAACCCATCTTCCTCAGCCAATGCCGGATCGGGAAAACTGATCTCCTTTTCGTCTAGTCTAAAAACCATATGCAATAATAAAACAATACCTTTAATGTAACTAATCCTTCTTTAGGTCATCTTAATTAAAAATACAATATGAATTTACTAGGCAACCTAATCTGGATCATTTTTGGAGGTATATTTATCTTTTTCGAATATATTATCGGAGGTCTGATTTTATGCCTAACGATCGTAGGCATTCCTTTTGGGCTCCAATGTTTCAAATTTGCCATTGTTGGCCTCGCCCCTTTTGGTGTAAAAATTACGGATACCTCTTCCAATACCGGATGCCTTTCTACGATCATGAACATCATCTGGATTGTTTTCGGTGGGTTCTGGATTGCATTGACACATTTTTTCCTTGGCCTTCTTTTCTGCATTACCATTATCGGAATTCCTTTTGGCAGGCAGCATTTTAAACTGATGAACCTGGCCTTTACGCCTTTTGGGAAATCGATCAGTTAAAAACCAATCAATCCGATCTTCTTTGAATGTGCAATGGCTTCTTTGCTATGGTTAAACAGGCAGGTCTTAATTCCCTTCGCTTCAATTTTGGCCAGGATTTCCAAGGTGGATTCCGTCCTTGATTTACGGATATTCCTAATGTAAACTGCTTCAATATTCTGAGGATATTTTTCGGCAATTGTGGCATAGATGAAAGGATCTTTCTGAGAATTATCTCCGAAAAAGACAAATTTCTGATTAGGAAAAACATCCAGAATCCTCCTTACCCGCAGCAGCTTCCCTTCATGTCCGGTTTTACCCGTTTTCAACAGGTCAGTCCAGCTTTTAATCTGATTGAGCAGGAATGCCCCTTCCGGTAGGCCATTAAATCTGAAAGTTTCTACCAGGTAGTCGTACAGGTTCCACTCACTGCTGGAAACATAGAAAAAAGGGTTCGGCTGATCCGCATCGGTATGCGATAAGGCGAGTAATCCATAGTGCTTCCTGGTATCGGTAAAAGTTTTCCTGGTTCTTGGGTTTTTAATAAAGAGCTCTCTGAGCCTTCTTCCGATCTTTGCAGAATGAGAGATCATCACGGTATCGTCGATGTCTGAGATGAAGGCATACTGGGTAATATGGGGCACATAAACCTTTCCTTCCGCCACTGCAAGCAAGGCATCATCTGCTCCCAAAGCCTCGACCCTTACCTCATGCCATCCTGCAGCGACATTTTCAATCGCTTCCCATTCAAACTTAAAGAAGCCATCATAGGCTGTTTTTTGATGAACAACCTGTCCCTTAAAGTTCAACCGGACGTTAACATACGGTGCCGGCCTCACCCGGAACAACTTTAACAGGTGAACGATGTTGACGAATAGATTGTCGCTGTAAACCTGGGTGCTCTTTGCTTTAAAATCAAACACATGCCCGTAAAGCACCAGATTGTGCGTATGCCCATAACCATGATATACCTTAACACTGGTGGAATTATTCATTATTCTTTAAAACAGAGTAAGGGGAAAGTTGTTTGTGATATTAAAGATTATACATGGGAAAGCGCAGTTCAAACCTAAAATTACTATTTATTGTAAACCCGGGTTCTGGAAATAACGAAATAGATTTTGCCGAAGCAATACGCACTTATTTTGAATCAAAAAACTCGGATTTCGAGATCTATGAGCTATTTAAAGGCTGTAGCCTGGATAAATTAAGGTCCGTTATTACACAAGCAAAGGCCGATCGTGTGGTGGCAGTTGGAGGAGATGGAACCTTAAAACTGGTTGCAGAATGCCTGGAAGGGACAGATACCCCTATTGGCATTATTCCTGCAGGATCTGCCAACGGAATGGCCAAGGAACTCGGTATCCCATTGGAAGTTGATGCCGCCCTGGAGCTGGTCGTAAATGGTCATCCAAAAAAGATCCATGCCGTAAAAGTAAACGGAGAACTTTGCATCCACCTCGCCGACATCGGTTTTAACGCATATATCGTCAAGAAGTTTGATGACCTTCCCCAACGCGGAATGTGGGGCTATACGAAAGCAGCATGGAAAGCCCTTTGGAACCACAGTAAGATGGAGGTAGAGATCAAAATAAAAGACAAAACCATTCGTACTCAGGCGGCAATGGTCGTGATCGCCAATGCGACGATGTACGGTACGGGAGTGAAGATTAACCCTGATGGAAACCTGACAGACGACCTCTTTGAGGTCATCCTCGTGAAAGAATATTCGGTGATGGAAATTTTAAAAATCAGGTTTACCGACCTTCCCTTTAATCCGGAGAAAATTGAAACCTTTTCTACCAGAGATTTAAAGATCAAAACAAAGCGTAAGGTTCATTTTCAGGTAGACGGAGAATATATGGGAAAAGTAAACCGTGTAGAGGCAAATATTCTTCCTGCTGCAATTACGGTCATTGTTTAGCGGCAATATTGAGCGATCAGCTCATCTGCCAGCTTTGAACCCATGTGCTTTACAAACAGGAAGTCTTCACAGGCACCTTGCAGGTCTTTTTGTTTCAACTTGCGTTTGCCATCATTGATCCGCTCCTTTAGATAAGCCTCGTCATACCCCAGTTCCGCCTTTAAGCGTAAGATTCTCGCCTCTTCTTCGGGTTTATATTTTACCGAATCTTTGTTTTTATAGAAATTCAGGACGGCATTGGTCATCCCCTCACTGGTTTTATAATTGGCAATGGCACGCTGAATGTCTTCCTTAGTTTTGAGGTCGCAGCCATAACCGGACAGGTTAAACACCATCGGCGCAATCAGGACCAGGGTCGAATCGTGCCCTGTAGGAACCTCCCATTGACCACTGCTCAGGCGGATCAACCTCAATGCTTCATCGTCTAGATCCGTTCCGATCCCTTTACGAACCACAGAATAGTAGACCTCGCCTTTTTTATTGAGCTTAAATCCGATGTTTACCAGCCCTTCAATACAATTTTGCAGGGAGTATGGAGGATAGACCTTATTGGCCGTAACAAATGCCTCCAGACCTCCTTTTAATTGAGGCTGCGCCTGAACGGTAAATCCAACCAGAAGAAATAGTGCTAAAAGAATTCTGCCCATGCACTAATTTACGCATTTTTAAATCAATGCAGATTTAAAAGTGTGTTTTAATATTGGGGCAGGATCAGGGGAATTGCCCAGAAAGGCTGCTTTTTTGGAATACTGACATACTCCGGGATAATCGCCTTTAAAGGCGTACATATTAAAAATCAGTTGAAAATGCAGGTGTGGCGGCCAGAAACCATTCTCTTCCGGGATGCCAAAACGGGCAAAAGCCTTACCCGCAGGAATCGCTTGCCCCTCCTCCAGTCCGGTCAGGGAATCCAGGCTCAGGTGCCCGTATAGCGCATGAAAAACCTGTCCGTTGAGGTTATATTTCAGGATAATGGTTGCCCCATAATCCCCATACTGGTCATTGAATTTAAAGCTATGGACTACCGCATCATGAAAATTGTAGACCGGCGTTCCTGCAGGGCCCCAGATGTCGACCCCGAGGTGTAAGCGACGGGGCTCTTCGGCAGTATCAAAATGATGACTCCGGGCATAGATGGTCCGGTGTTCATCATAGCCGCCTATTCCATAGCGGGCAGAATGAGCGCTGAGCTCATCTGCTACCCAGGTACTAAAAGTAGTGGTATCTTCCAGGATTTCCAGTGTGATGGCCGTGTTATTTGCAGTCAGGTCAAAGGTATAAAGCTGATCCGATTGAGGATCAAAGTCTACCACTTTTCCAATTGCTATGCCTTCCAGATTTAACTGTGTTTCCCTTTGTCCTGCTACCTGCATCGTATAAAAGATTATTCCGCTTCTTCGTCTGTCTCTTTACGTTCCTTTGAAATTTTGTCGAACAGCTTATCCATGTGCTCTACATATTCATTGGTATCATCCACAAAGAAGGTTAAGGTAGGCACCACTCTCGCCTGATGGCGGATTCTTGCACCTAATTTATACCTGATCTCACTGGAATGAGAATTTACTTCTGCCACAGATAAAGTGGTATTGTTGGTGTTTAAAAAGCTTAAATAAACCTTTGCTACCGCCAAATCCGGAGAAACACGAACTTTGGTAATGGTGACAAGGGTATTTGGTAAATATGCTGCTCCTTCACGTTGAAATATAGCTGCTAATTCCTCTTGCAGGACTCCGGCAAATTTCTGCTGACGTTTACTTTCCATAATTATTCCAATCTTAAATATTAATATAACAGCTTATCATAAGGATAGCGCTCGGTATGTAAAGCGACAACTTTATCGTACAATAATTGCTTAAATTCTTCTAAATTCTCTTTGTGTATTGCAGAGATGAATAAGGCAGGCGCATTGTCGTTGGCCATCCAGCTGCGCTCAAACTCTTCGAGTGTCAGCGTAGTTTTCTCCTCATTTTCGGTATCTACTTCCGGGCTCACATACGCATCAATCTTGTTGAACACCATAATCGTAGGTTTATCCCTGGCACCAAGATCTTTCAGGGTTTCGTTTACTACGTTGATCTGATCTTCGAAATTGGCATGTGAGACGTCGACTACATGGAGCAGGATATCGGCTTCGCGCACCTCATCGAGGGTAGATTTAAAACATTCTACCAGATGGTGAGGCAGTTTTCTAATGAATCCTACCGTATCTGACAAAAGAAAAGGCAGGTTTTCGATCACCACTTTACGTACCGTCGTATCCAATGTTGCGAAAAGTTTGTTCTCTGCAAACACTTCAGATTTCGACAACATGTTCATGATCGTCGATTTGCCTACGTTGGTATAACCCACCAATGCCACGCGGATCAGTTCTGCGCGGTTTTTACGTTGTGTTTCGTTCTGCTTATCAATTAATTTCAGGCGGCTCTTCAGTAAAGAGATTTTTTCGAGAATCATCCTTCTGTCACTCTCAATCTGAGTTTCCCCGGGACCTCTCATTCCGATACCCCCTTTTTGGCGCTCCAAGTGGGTCCATAAACGGGTTAATCGTGGCAACAGGTATTGTAGCTGAGCCAGCTCTACCTGCGTTTTTGCCTGTGCAGTTTGTGCCCTTCCGGCGAAAATATCGAGGATCAGGTTACTCCTGTCCAGGACTTTTACCTGAAGTTCGCGCTCCACGTTTCTAAGTTGTGATGGTGACAATTCATCATCAAAAACAACCATATCTATCTCTTCCGACTTTACATAAGCCGCTATTTCTTCTAATTTCCCTGTACCTACGAAGGTAGCACGGTCTGGTTTCAGCATTTTCTGCGTAAACGAACGGTCTACCACACCACCGGCAGTATCTACCAGGAATGCCAGTTCATCCAAAAACTCTTTGGTTTCTTCCTGGGTTTCTCCTGGTCTAATTACGCCAACCAGAACAGCACGTTCGGGTTTAAGCGCGGTATCATAATATTTCTGTTTTCCCATGTAAAGTACAAAGATACAAAAGTTATACCGAGATCAGCTGACTGACAAAGTCGGTCATGGATGCTCCCGGGTTTTCGGTTTTCATAAAGTTCTCCCCAATCAGGAAACCATCGAATCCCGCAGCACGCAGCTCATTAATCGTCTGTGGGTTGCTGATGGCACTTTCAGAGATCTTCAGGAAGTCGTCCGGAATCTCATCTACCAGGTCAAAAGAGGTTTGAATGTTCACCGAGAAATCAGCAAGATTGCGGTTGTTCACCCCAATTGCATCCAGTTCGGGAATGACACTTCTTTGCAATTCTTCCAGGTTATGAACCTCCAATAACACGTTTAAACCGAGACTTTTAGCGAAGACCGCCAGGTCTTCGATCTCATCCGGAGTCAGGATCGCCGCAATGAGCAAGATGATGTCAGCTCCTAAAGCTTTGGCTTCCAGGATCTGGTACTCATCGATCATGAAATCTTTTCTTAAGATCGGAATCTGATTGGCTGCCCTTGCGGCCAGCAGGTCATTGGTATGTCCACCGAAAAAATCTACATCCGTTAATACAGATAAAGCGGAAGCACCTGCAGCTGCATATGCCGTAGTTACCTCTTCAACAGTCACTTTGTCATTAATGATGCCTTTTGAAGGGGAACGTCGTTTAAATTCCGCGATGATACCACTGCGCTGATCGTCCAGTAAAAAATCTTCAAAGGAATAAGGAACACGGTTGAAATGTAAGGCTGCTTCCAGTTGTTTGATGGAAACATTCGCTTTAGCGAGTTCCACTTCTTCTCTTTTGCGCAGTACGATTTTATCTAAAATATTCATAATTAATGGGCTAACCAGTTTTTCATCATTTGTTTACCATATTCCGTAAGGACGCTTTCCGGGTGAAACTGAACACCTCTGACATTGAACTCGTTGTGTCTTAGCGCCATGATTTCGTTGTCTTTATCAGTTGCAGTTACGGTAAGGCATTCCGGCAATCCTTCATTGCTGACTACCCAGGAATGGTAACGTCCTACATTAATTGTTTCCGGGCAATCTATAAACATCACTTCTTCTTTATCCAGTACCGTAATGGGTGTTGCAATTCCATGCATCGGGCGACCTAAATTTAGTAAAGTTCCGCCAAATGCTTCTGCAATTGCCTGTTGCCCTAAACAAACACCAAAGATACTTTTAGTGGGCGCATATTTTTTGATCACTTCCAAAAGCAATCCCGCTTCTTCCGGAATTCCGGGACCTGGAGAAAGGATGATCTGATCATATTGGTCGACATCTGCCAGGTCGAACTTATCGTTACGCCACACTTCCACCTCTCTACCCAGTTCATTGATTAAATGCACTAAATTATAGGTGAATGAATCGTAATTGTCGATTACCAGTACTTTCTTCTGCATGTTCGTATGATTTGTCATGTTATATTCCTGTAGCCATTTCTATTGCCCGGCGAAGGGCTGCAATTTTATTATTTACTTCATTCATCTCATTTTCAGGGATGGAATCTGCCACGATACCCGCACCCGCCCTGTAATGCAGCTGGTTATTTTTACTCATGAAAGTACGGATCATGATGGCATGGTTGAACTTATCATCAAAACCCATATAGCCAATGGCTCCGGCATAGAAGTTACGTCCCAGTCCTTCGTATTCATCGATGAGTTGCATTGCCCTGTATTTGGGTGCACCGCTCAATGTTCCGGCAGGATAAGTATCTGCCACCACCTTAAAGGCAGAAGTGTTCTTTTGAAGATTTCCACTTACTTTGGAAACCAGGTGAATCAGATGTGAATAGTATTGTACTTCTTTGAAGGACTTTACTTCTACCCCGCTACAATGTCTGCTCAGGTCATTTCTTGCCAGGTCTACCAGCATCACATGTTCTGCACTTTCCTTAGGATCCTGTTCTAATTTTCTGGCCAGTTCTGCATCCTCCTCATCATTTCCGGTTCTTTTGAAGGTTCCGGCAATCGGGAAAATATTAGCTACATTATTTTTTATCGTGATCTGTGCTTCCGGCGAGGAGCCGAACAGCTTAAAGCTTCCATAATCGAAATAGAACAGGTATGGAGAAGGGTTGATGGAACGCAGGCAACGATATACATTAAACTCATCCCCTAAGAAACCCTGTTTAAATGCTCTGGATGGAACGATCTGAAATACATCACCACGCAGGATATGCGTCTTCATCTTGTCGACAATATCCATAAAGCCCTGATCCGTCAGGTTTGAATGCTCTTCACCCGTGGTTTTAAAGCTGTATTCCGGGAAATTTTTATTCTGAACCAGGTATTCCATCTTGGTCAGGTCCTCATCTTCATCTCCGTTAAAAGTATTTTTGAAGAGGGTAACTTCGTTTTTAAAGTGGTCAATCGCGATGATGTACCGGTAAATATGGTATTGCATCACCGGAATTTCTTCTTCCTTTGGGCATTCCGCTTTGAAAGTAATGTCTTCAAATTGAGGGATGGCATTCCAGGTAAAATATCCGAACAAACCGTTAGAGATATAGCGGGTATCTTCCACTACTCCTGGTTGAAACTGTTGTTTGAAAGCATCAATTTCTTCGGTCAGCACAAAGTTCTCTTTTTCACTTTTCTTTCCATCAGGGAAGTAGGAAGATAAGATGCCGTTGTTGAGGGTAATTCCTGCAACAGGTTCTGCGCAGACATAGCTCACAGAGTTCTCCCGGCTGTGGTAGTCGGAACTTTCCAATAAAATGGTATTTGGGAACACATCTCTTAACCTCAGATAGATGCTCACCGGAGTCGTGGTATCGGCAAGGCGCTTCTTGTAAGTGGTATTAATTATATAGTTCTTCATCTTAATTCTTGGTTTTCATTTGCATTGCTTTCCACTTTCCGGGAGCAATCCGTATATATTCATTTTTTCGATCGTTATAGGGCTTTCTTTTCCAGGAAGCTTTTGTTTCATTTTCAGGCGCCAGGCCAGGTATGCTTTCGATTTTCCATCTGTATCTATTTGTTCTTTAAGGGTTATGAAACGATCATAAGCCTGTTTATCAAGTTTTGTAAGCCCTATGCTTACGATGTTTCCCTTTCCTCTTCAAAAAAAATATGCAACAAAAAACCCGACGTGTGGTTACGTCGGGTTAAAGTGTGGTTTGGTTTAGGTTGATAAACTATAAGGTACACGAAGCTACGACGAAACTCTTTTCAGAATTACTGCGCCATTGCCAAGTATGTATATTGTTAATCATGAGCAACAAAAATATAAATAAATCTTACAACACCAAATTAAATTGTGAAATTTTATGATACTCCCCAGAATGTCCTTGCAGGATCAGCCTTGATCATTGCGATAATTGCGGCAACAATCATGATTAGTCCAAGACCAAAATAAAGGGCAATAGTGCGATGTTTACCTGCTGGCTCCACTATTCGCTTCGATCTTGCGTTTCCGACAGTGATTAAAATGGCTGCAAAAATCATCATTGAGATGTGCTCCATTTTCCAATATCTAATTCCCGCCTCTACTAAAGGGCTCATAAAGTATAATATCAAGCCAAATAAAATTTGGACATGGGTAAAGATCAATGTAAAAACATTCAATTTCCTGTTTCCTTCTGTGTATGGTTTTTTACCCAACCATCCTGTCAATGCCTGAACGATTGCCAATACCAATAAAATTAAAACCAAGTAACGCCATCCTGAATGCGCACTTCTCAAAATCTGATAGAAATTCATAACTGTGTTTTTCTTTCAAACTTAACTAATAAATTACTTGATTATAAAAAAGAGAAAATAGTAATTCTTATTTAAAACCATTCTAAATGATACAAGCACCTTGTTTTCAGTAAAAAACATGTTATAAAGCCCTGTAATTGTTTTTTTATGATAGATTTAGGGAACTAATCTAAATTTTTATGAAGAAAATTCTACTCTCGCTTGCGTTGGTCTTTTCTGGTACTTTTGTATTTGCACAGCAAACCTATCCTGTCAATGGTTCTTACGACATCAGGCAGGGTATGTATGCTTTCACCAATGCAAATATTGTAGTGAATGCCAACCAGACCATCTCTAACGGAACCTTATTAATTAAAGGACAGACCATCCAGTCTGTAGGCACAGGAACAGCGGTACCGAAAGGTTATGTTGTGATTGACCTGAAAGGCAAATACATTTATCCCTCACTCGTGGATGCTTTTACCGCTTATGGCGTAGCAGAAGGCAGTCGCCAGGGAACAGGTGGTCCACGCCAATCGATTTTTATCTCTACGAAAAAAGGAGCTTATGGCTGGAATGAAGCCATTCGTCCGGAAACACATGTCAGTACGATCTTTGCCATAGACACAAAAAAAGCAGACGAGCTGCGTAAAGCAGGGTTTGGCAGTGTCAATGTGATCAACAGAGACGGCATCTCCCGCGGAACCTCTTCGGCGGTGACTTTAAGCGACGAACGGGAAAACAGCATCATCCTGAAACCCCAGACTGCCGCCAATTATTCCTTCAATAAGGGGACTTCACAAAACGATTACCCGACCTCATTGATGGGATCTATCGCGCTCCTGCGTCAGACCTATTACGATGCACAATGGTATGCCAAACAGAAAGAAGAGTACAACATCTCTCTGGAAGAGTTTAACAAACAACAAGAGCTGCCTCAGATCTTTGAAGCCGATGGCTGGCAAAATATTCTGCGCGCCGATAAAATTGCAAAAGAGTTCGGCAAACAATACATCATCAAATCAAGTGGAGATGAATACCAGAGAATTGATGCCGTAAAAGGCACCGGAGCCAGTCTGATCATTCCCATCAACTTTGTGAAGGCCTACGATGTTGCAGATCCTGCAGATGCAAGAGCAGTGACACTGGCACAAATGAAAGGCTGGGAAATGGCCCCTGCCAATCCGGGAGTTCTGGAAAAAGCAGGGATCAGGTTTTCTTTAACCGCTCATGGCCTGGATAAACCAGCTGATTTCTGGACCAATATCCGTTCGGCAATAGACAATGGATTGAGTCAGAAACAAGCTTTACTCGCCGTTACGGAGGTTCCCGCAGCAATGATTGGGATTTCCGATAAGGTAGGTACGATTGAAAAAGGCAAACTGGCCAACTTCATCATTACTTCCGACAGCTTATTTAAAAAGAGCAACCTGGTTCTCGAAAACTGGGTTCAGGGAAAACGCTTCATCACCTATCAAAAAGACGAAAAAGATACGACGTCAAAAGCCGCTGCGAAAAAAGAAGAACCGGTACAAAAACTGGCAACAGGCACGCTGATCTATCCATTCACAGCTTTCGGCAATGCCAGTCCTTTAAAACAAGAAACAGTATTATTGAAAAATGCGACCGTTTGGACGAATGAAAAAGAGGGCATTTTACAGAATGCAGATGTCTTACTCGAAAACGGAAAGATCAAATCGGTAGGTAAAAACCTAAGTGCGGGTAATGCAAAAGTAATTGATGCGACCGGAAAACACATCACTCCCGGTCTGATCGACGAGCATTCCCATATCGCGGGAACAGGCGGGATCAATGAAGGCGCTCAATCTTCCTCCGCAGAAGTACGGATTGCAGACATCATCAATTCTGAAGACGTTAATATTTACCGTCAGCTGGCAGGTGGGGTCACCACTTCACAGATCCTTCATGGCTCTGCGAACCCGGTAGGCGGACAGGCACAACTGATCAAACTCCGTTGGGGGAAACTTCCTGAGGAGCTAAAATTTGCCGGTTCTGATGGCTTTATCAAGTTTGCGCTTGGGGAGAACGTAAAGCAAAGTAATTTTGGTTCCGGAGCACGTTTTCCGGTAACAAGAATGGGAGTAGAACAATCTTTTGTGGATCAGTTTACCCGTGCAAAAGAATATAAAGCGGCAATGGCTGTCAAAGGAAGCGCCGTACGTCGTGATCTGGAGCTGGATGCGATTGTAGAAATTCTGGACAACAAACGTTTCATCACCTGTCACTCTTACGTGCAGTCGGAGATCAATATGCTGATGAATGTGGCCGATAGTCTTGGCTTTAAGATCAACACTTTTACCCATATTCTGGAAGGCTATAAAGTGGCCGATAAAATGAAAGCGCGAGGCATCAATGCTTCTACGTTTTCTGATTGGTGGGCTTATAAAATGGAGGTTGCAGAAGCCATTCCTTACAATGGAAAGATCATGCACAACGTTGGAATCACTACCGCTTTCAATTCAGATGATGCGGAAATGGCCCGCAGGCTAAACCAGGAAGCAGGAAAAGCGGTATTATATGGCGGTGTTCCTGAAGAAGATGCCTTGAAATTCGTGACCTTAAACCCGGCAAAAATGCTGCACATTGACAACAAAGTGGGCAGTATCAAAGCAGGTAAAGATGCGGATGTGGTGATCTGGTCAGCACACCCTTTATCTATTTACGCCAAAGCAGAGCAAACATTTGTGGATGGCATCTCTTACTGGGACATCAATCGTGATGAACAGGTAAGAAAAGCGCAAAACACAGAGCGCGAAAGGCTCATCAAAAAAATGCAGGACAGCAAAAGTAAAGGAAGCAAAACACAACGCCCTGTTGCAGAAAGCCCGCGCATGTACCATTGCGAAACGGTAGAAGATTATGCTATGGAACTAAACGAATCAGAAAGGACACATACTCATGAATAAATATTTTTTAACCCTGTTCCTTGCCGCCGCAACCGCCGTTTCTGGTTTCGCTCAGGCTAATATCTCTCCTGCCCCGGCACAAAGTAAACTGACCTATGTATTGGGCGCCAAGCTACACCTGGGCAATGGTACCGTTATTGAAAATGGATATCTGATCTTTGATAAAGGCAAGATCACTGGCATTGGAGATGCCACGGTGGTCCGCCTGGATATGTCAAAAGGCGAATTGATCCAGGCTAATGGCAAACATGTTTATCCTGGTTTTATAGCTCCGGTAACGAATTTAGGTCTGGCGGAGTTTGAATCGGTAAAAGCATCGCTCGATTTTTCTGAGATCGGCAACCTGAACCCTCATATCCGCTCTATCATCGCTTACAATACGGATTCCAAGGTTCCTGCCACATTGAGGAGTAATGGTGTGCTGATGGCACAGGTTACCCCACAAGGAGGCACAGTTTCTGGAAGCTCCTCAGCGGTACAGCTCGACGCCTGGAACTGGGAAGACGCAGCGATCAAAAAAGATGACGCCATGCACATGAGCTGGCCGGTAACGCCAAAGATCAGGCCTGGCTTTGGAAACCGTCCTCCTACACTTACTCCCGAATTGCTAAAAGAAAGAACACAAAATTCCATCAATGAGCTGGACCAGCTTTTTTCTGAAGCTAAGGCCTATGCGGAAACGGCTAAACCAGCAGTCAGCAATGCGCGTCTTGCAGCGATGAAGAACCTGTTTAATGGTAGTCAGAAGTTATTCATTAGTGTGGATGGGCAGAAAGACATTCTTGCGGCGGTCAATTTCGCGAAGAAATATCAGATCACTCCGGTAATCGTGGGTGGAGATGAAGCCTATCTGGCGATTGATTTTCTAAAACAAAACAACATTTCTGTCGTGGTTAAACAGCCTCATGCTCTTCCCAATGCGACGGATGACGATGTGAACATGCCTTACAAGAATGCTGCAGTTTTGGTAAATGCAGGATTGAATGTGGTGATCAGCATTGATGGTTACTGGCAGCAAAGAAACCTTCCTTTTATGGCAGGAACGGTTGCTGCATGGGGTCTTGATCCTGAAAAAGCACTACAAACCATTACCCTGAATACGGCTAAGGTACTTGGAATTGAAAAGACTACAGGCAGTTTGGAAACGGGTAAAGATGCGACTTTCTTTATCTCCTCCGGAGATGCTTTAGATATGAGATCCAATCATGTGGAAAAGGCGTTTATTCAGGGAAGGGACATCAATCTGGACAATTTACACAAACAACTGGACAAGAAATTCAGTGATAAATACAATGCACAGAAGCCCTAGTTAATCCGTATCATTTCTAGTGCTTAACAGGCAATCATTTATAGGCTATCTTTTTAAGGTAGCCTATTTTTTTTGGGGTTATTCAAGTATCATTTCTTAATACAAGTATAGTTTTCTACTAACATCCCGACTTTACTTTCGTCTCGGAAAATTAATCTAAAAACTTATTTAATGATGAGACATCTACTGTGCACCGTCCTGTTATTTTTCTGCTGTTCTTTGTTAAAAAACGAATTAGCAGCTCAAACAACACTAGCCTCCATCACTGGAGTCATTACGGACAACCAAAACAAACCCATTCCCGGCGTATCCGTTAAGGTAAGGAATGAATCTACCGGTTTCACCACCAATACCACAACAAACAATCAGGGAAGTTATACCTTTAAAGAACTTCCATTAGGATCACCATATACCATTACCGCGAGTTATGTCGGTTTTGGTCAGCAGCAAAGAACTGGTTATTCATTAAATCAGGGTGATGCCATTAAACTAAACATCTCCATGACAGATGCAGCAGAGAATCTTTCCGTAGTGGAGATTGTTGGATCAGGAATGAAAAACAAGACAGAGACACTTGGTGCCGCAACCACGATTTCCGCAAGAGATATCACCAGGCTTCCGGTGAACGGCCGTAACTTCAGCAATCTGTCAGACCTATCCCCATTGGCCGGAAAAGGAGGAAATATTTCCGGGCAACTCGGCTCTTCCACCAATTTCACCATTGATGGGATGACTGCAAAGAACCCTACTTCAGCTGGTGCAACGACCAGTCGAAGCGGCGCCCCTTATTCTATCTCTATAGAGGCGGTACGTGAATTTAAAGTCGTGACCAACCAATACGATGTTACTCAGGGTCGTAGTGGTGGCGGAACCATCAGTGCGGTAACAAAATCCGGTACCAATACCTTAAGCGGAAGTGCTTTTGGTTACGGTCGGGCAGACTGGTTGGTGAGTCCTAACGAAATTGACGGGAAAAAACGGACCTCGGACTTCTCGACTTATCAATATGGTTTCTCTTTAGGAGGGCCGATTATTAAAGACAAGTTACATTTCTTTGTGGCATGGGATCATCAAAAGGATTCCCGTCCCCTTAACATTGTCAACATTCAATCAGATGCAGATGTAACCAAATGGGGAATCAATCAAGCTACCCTGGACAAATACACTGACATTGCCCGTCGTGTTTATGGTGTTGCCAATACGCCTCAGTTCGGCGCTTTTGATAAAAAAAGAGGTACTGATGCAGGTTTTGCACGCTTAGACTGGCAGATCAACGATAAGAATTTATTGACCATCAGGGACAATTATACGAACGACAGAAACCCTCTTGGTTTAATGGACAACATACGGGTTTCTTTATATGAATCTTACGGTAATGACAAGAATGTCGACAACAGCTTATTGGCTACGTTACGGACTTCTATCAGCCCACGCTTAACAAATGAGCTAAAGGCACAACACCTTTACACTTACCAATTGAGCAGTCCCGGAAATCAGCTTCCCTCTGCAAACATTCCAAGAGCTGTAGTTGAACAGGTGAAAGACGGAGCTTTAAATACCGTTGTTCAAATGGGTGGTCATCGTTTTGCTCAGGAAGGGTTTGAAAACAACGTTTTTCAATTGGTAGATAACCTATATTACAATACAGATAAGGTAAAGTATACCTTCGGAGCAGATTTAATGTATACCCGTGCACATTCTACCTACGGAAGTGAGTTGAACGGACGGTTCTGGTTTACAGATAATGGGGCCAGTGCACTCGATAATTTTGAAAATCAGCGTCCTTACCGTTACACGAGAGAGGTTCCGCTTCTGGCCGACCCAAGTGTTACTCAGGGAATTTTTAGCGCAGCACTTTATGCGCAGATGCAAACCAAACTGGCAACCGGTCTGGACATTATTGCCGGTATCCGCGGAGATTATACGTCTTATCCAACTACTGCTTTTAATCAGCTGGTATTTGATAAACTGGGTTTAAGAACCGATAATTCGCTATCTACCTTCCAAATTCAGCCCCGTGTTCAATTCAACTGGGATGTAAATGAAAACCATACCGATTTCATTCGCCTGGGTGCAGGTATCTTTGGCTCAGACATCAACAATTATGCAACGATTAACAATACCGTATTTGACGGAAATCACCTGGCTACTATTGATGTAACCGGAGCAAATGTACCGAGACCAGATTTCCTGGGTTATCGTGCAAACCCTTCCAGTGCCCCTGGCCTGGAATTGCCAAGAATCAGTACGATTAACACCAATGCAAGTGATGCGCGTGTCCCAGTGGTCTATAAAGCCAATATTTCTTATAGTCGTTTTATCACAGATCGCCTGAAAGTAGGAATTACCGGATATATGACTTTGGGTCGCCATAATTACATGTATGTAGACCGGAATATGGTTGCCCAACCCTTCTTCCGTTTAGCAAATGAAGGTAACCGCGGTGTATTTGTACCTGCAGAAAAGATAGATCCTAAGACCTTATCCAACTGGCAGGATGGAAGGATTACCAATGAATTGGGCCGTGTACTGGAATTGAACAGTAAAGGAAAGGTAAATCAATTTGCCATGGTTATTGATGCTTCTTATCGTTATTTTAAGGATGGAGAGCTGTCTTTCAGCTATACGCTGAACGATGCCAGAGACAACACTTCCTATAATGGTAACGTGGCTAATAGTGCAACTTTATCCCTGCCGGTTATAGACGATCCAAGAGATTTAAGCAGGATGACTTATTCCGACAACCAGTTCCGCCATAAGATTGTATTGTATGGGTCCTCTCCTACATTCTGGGGATTTAGTGTGGGATTAAGGTATTCAGGAATCGGTGGAACACGTTACAGCATGTTATCTGGCATTAATACCAACGGTGATTTTGTGCCGACAAATGACCTGGCTTTTGTATTTGACAGGAATAATCCTGACGTTCCTCAAAAGGTCCGCACAGGCTTACAGGCTATCCTTGATAATCCAGCTACCAGTCAGAGTACAAAAGACTATATCCTAAAGTATGAAGGAAAAATAGCTGAAAGAAATGGAGGGATCAACAAGTTCTATGGCATTTTCGACTTAAGGATCACTAAAAAAATCAAGCTTTATAAGAATCATAATATTGAAATATCAGGAGATTTATTCAATGTGGCCAACTTAATTAAGAAAAAATGGGGTGTAAATGAGAGTATGGGTACTCAAACTTTATATGCCGCAGGAGATCCGAAATTTGATGTTGTGAAACAGCAATATTCATACAATCCAAATGCTAAAGTAGGTGGAGTTGTTGCCTCAGGAAGTCCTTATCAGGGACAAATCGGATTCCGTTATGCATTTTAATGCCTTAGTAAGGAAGGATTTGATCACATTTTAGACTAACCTAAAAAAGCCGGCAATCAATTGATTGCCGGCTTTTTTAGATTGCAGGAAGGTTGTAAAAACTTTGTTTTTTTAATGTAAAAGGCGTTAAAAAGAGAGTGACCTCATCCAAGGTCACTCTTTTTTAACTAACTTATTATTCATAAAAAAACTGGCTGTTGGGGAAGGAGTCGAACCTTCAAGGGGTAGTTAGCTATAGTTCAAAAAATCAATTTGTGGTCAACCCATAAACTACGTTTATCCATTTATCCCCGCCACCGAGACAAGGAGGTGTGTCTGCCAATTTCACCACCCAACATTATGTGAAAGTACTACGTCTGAGTTTTAAGCTTTAAGTTGTTTATTTCTAAATGCACCTTAACTTAGAGCTGAAAAACTTATCACTCAAAAACTCATTGCTGTAGGGGAAGGAGTCGAACCTTCAAGGAGTAGTTAGCCCTTACGGGTTTTCCATATTCTCCACCACCGAGACAAGGAGGTGCGTCTGCCAATTCCACCACCCTACAGAGTATAAGCAAATGTTAAAAGAACTATTGTTTTTGTTACTTGCTTGATACAAATGTAACAACAACCCAAATACGTTGCAAATATTTTAATCATATTATTTTATTTTTACCATATTTATAATTATATTTGAATATCGTTAACAAATATCAAAATCATGCTTAAAAAAGAAAGCCAAAATTTAGAAATTGATAACCTGGATATTGACATTTTAAAACAGTTGATGCAGGATGCTACGAAACCCTATACAGAAATTGCTAAAGATCTGATCGTTTCGGGTGGAACGATCCATGTAAGGATGAAGAAACTTCAGGAAATGGGCATTATTAAAGGTTCTCATTTGATCATAGATGCGCAAAAGGCAGGCTATGACATCTGCGCCTTCTTAGGAATCTACCTGGAAAAAGGAATTCAGTATAAAGATGCAGTAGCACAATTGAGTAAGATTAAAGAAGTAGTAGAACTACATTATACCACCGGTGCCTATAGTATGTTTGCCAAAATCATCTGTAGAGATACCAACCATTTAAGACATGTCCTGAATGAAGAGATCCAGGCTGTTGAAGGGATCCAGCGTACGGAAACCCTGATTTCATTGGAAGAAAGCATCAGAAGGCAGATTGAATTGTAATTCAATCTGTTTTTCTATAAAGATTTGCTTTCTATTTAAATTAAATGATACCTTTGCAGTAATTCCTTACTATTCATCGTTTTAAAACCAAGGAATCATGACTGAACATTTCAACATATCGCCCCTTTCGCAGGCTGCCTGATCCAGGCGGACGTCATCACATTTACTTCTTAGTATCGTGTAATTAGCTATATGGCTTTATAAGTCAGTATTGCGCATTCGTCTGCCATATTTTCAAAGTCCCGCTGCGAACTCAATAAGGGTATATCCTTCATCGGAGGATGAATAGATCCAATTCAACTACTATTATATTTTTTTGAGTACAGTCCAATGGACAATTATGAACAATCGTTCGATGTCTTGCAGTACAGATTAAAATCTGCAAGAAGGAAGAAACGATTACAAAAAAAGGATTTCGATAAGCAATTAATTCAAATTACTAAACAGGAAAGGCTTCTTTGGCAAAGGAGACGTGACTTACCCATGGTTCCGCTTGAAAACCCTTATCAGAAAGGGTGGAAACGTTATTTTGTGGTAAGGGATGACATCAAAAGATCTCCTTCGGCCGGCTTTTTCAGTACACTTTTAGAAAAGATAAATACGGTGCAATACCATCCGGAAAAATCTTTTAAGGTAAAGAAGAGAAGAAGAGGCTCCCGCAAAAGAAGCAAGGGGCCTGAGGTTAGAAGGCAGTTTCTGCAGGAATTTTCGGAATGGCACTGGAACCACCACAGCTTAAAGCTGACGGAACTGGAGAAAGCGCATTTTCATTTATACGAAAAGATGAGCAAAGATGGAAAATCAAAATGTCTCGTTTACCGGTTTAATGAGCCCTGGCGTTATGTGTTGCAAGTAAAGCCACATATCATCACTGAAGTGAAAATGGTGGACGGCCTCCTGGAACAGGAAATTCAACTGCTGGATAATTATGTCACAAATCATTATTTACAGCCTAGAATGAGCAGGCTAACCGGTGGTGTTTATAAGTATAAAAGCTGGCAGGAAAACACGAACAGAGGCTATCGAAATCTGCTATACAGCAACGCATTATCTTCCTTTTTGGAGGAACGCGAAGAAATAAACAACAACAATATTTAAACGCGATGAGCATTTTAAAAACAAAAGAACTAAGTAAAATAGGTTATATAAATGATAAAGCAAGAAGTTTAGTGATCAATACGATCTCTAAAAACTTCAAGCATCATACTAAAAACCAGATCATAGAATTATTAATAAATATTAAAAACACCCCCGAAAATTATGCAGAAGACGAACACCTTGGCAAGATTGCCGAAACCTTTATGGATAAGGTAAAGGAAGTTAATTTCCAATCTTATCAGCTGTTACAGGAAAGCGGAATGTTAAAGACTTATGGCAGCAAGGAAATTGAACATGGCGCCAAGAAACAAATGGAACTGGCGATGTCGCTTCCTGTGGTTACTCAGGGCGCTTTAATGCCGGATGCACATAGTGGCTATGGATTGCCCATTGGAGGTGTCCTGGCTACTGTTAATGCAGTTATTCCTTACGCTGTTGGCGTAGATATCGGCTGCAGAATGGCATTGAGTATTATAGATGAAGGTGATAGTTTTTTTAAACGTTATAGTCACCAGATGAAAGTGGCATTAAAAGAACTCACTCATTTTGGAATGGAAGGCTCATTAGACATCCAGCCAGAACACGATATCCTTGACAGTCCTGTTTTTAAAGAAACAGAGCTGCTCAAGAAACTTCATGGCAAGGCATTCAGGCAACTGGGCACCTCTGGCAGCGGCAATCACTTTGTAGAATTTGGCGAAATAGAGCTGTATGACAACAATACCTTAGGCTTACCCGCAAAGAAATACATAGCCTTGCTTACACATTCCGGAAGCCGGGGTTTAGGGGCTAATGTAGCCATGCACTATACCAAAATAGCCATGGACACCTGCAGGTTGCCAAAAGAAGCGAAAAGCCTGGCCTGGCTCGATATGAATACCGAAGCTGGTCAGGAATACTGGTTAAGTATGAACCTTGCTGGTGATTACGCCAGGGCTTGTCATGATGTAATTCATTCCAGTCTACTGAAATCTTTAGGCCTGCAAGCTTTGGCAAAAGTGGAAAACCATCATAATTTCGCCTGGAAAGACAAGTTGGCCGATGGAAAAGAGGTCATTGTACACCGGAAAGGCGCCACTCCTGCACATCAGGGAGAACTGGGAATTATTCCGGGAAGCATGGCTACCGCAGCTTATCTCGTGATGGGTAAAGGGGTTGAAAATTCTTTACATTCTGCAGCCCATGGAGCCGGAAGGGCAATGAGCAGGCAAAAAGCAAAGAACAATACTACTGCCTCTGCTTTGAAGAAAATGTTGGCAACTGCTGGCGTGACTTTAATTGGTGGCAGTGTAGAGGAGAATCCATTGGCCTATAAAGACATCGAAAGGGTGATGCATGCCCAGAAAGACCTGGTCGATGTACATGGAAAGTTCTTTCCAAAGATCGTTCGAATGAACAGGGATTAAAGTAATAATCCTTTAACATTAAAAATAAGGCCGTCTCTTTAGCAAGGGGCGGCCTTTAAGCTTCTGAAGACTCCAGGTTTTTATATTGCTTAGCTGACTCTTCCAGTCTTTTGCTGATTCTGGAAGCAAGATTTCTTGGTCCCAGAACTTTCATACATTCTCCAAAACCCAGGATCTCCCGTTCCAGCTCAAAGTTCAGGACTACATCGATTCTAATGACAATACCCTCATGGTCTTCTTTCAGTAAGACCTGGCTGTGGTGCAGCGGTTTGGTTAGAATATAAGGCGCATGGTGTTTATTTACCTTTAAAATTACTTTATGCGCCCGGTCCCTCTCAGATTTAGTTACCCCAAGCAAGTCATCAAAATAGCGATCAAAATCAATCCCCTTGTATTCTATAAAAGGTTCTTTGGTCAATTCCTGAAATTCCAGAATCCGGTCTAGCGCCAGTGTAATCAGGATCCTCCCCTTCTTTGGTTTTACAATCAGAAACCATCGGTTCCGATATTCTTTTAACAAGTAAGGAAAGTAAATCATCTGCTGCGCCTTTAATGCCTTAAAGGATTTGTATTCGATCAATAAAGGCACTTTATTCAGAATGGCACTGTACAAAGGAGTGATGAACTGCAGGCCACGAAGCTGTTTATTGCTTTCGAACTGAATACAGTTTCTGCTTTGGTTGGTAGATTTATACAGGTTATTTTCCAGCTTAGCGATCATATCGCTCATTTCATCAAAATAACTAAAGCCATTAAATTGTTTCAGTACTCCAACGATCTCCTTCATCTTCTCAATATCGTTGTTATTGATGGGCGCTTTCGTAATGCTGTAATTAGGGTCACTGTAAGCGTAGTACTTTCGATCAGTTACAATGATAGGCGCATTATAGCCCAATTTATCGCTCCTCATAGTTTGAATATCAGACTGAACGGTTCGTTTGCTTACTCCTGAACTGATTCCTTCGTATTCAAATAACACTGCAGCAACCTTTTCAATGAGGTCATCAAGGCTCCATTTACGGAACCTATTCTTCAAACATTCATCTATGGTTTTGTAACGTATTAGGGCTAATTTATTGATTGACATCTGAAATTTCCTTTTTATAAAAGTAATAAAACCAATTGACTACGCAATAGAACTGCGCATTTCAAATCATCATGCAGTTAATTTAGAGAAAAATAAAAATTATCTTATTGATAATAAGCATGATAATTAATTAGCATCAAATCAAAAACAACTGCGCAATTGTGCTGCGTTCTACCCGATGCACCTTTGTAATGTCGATCGCAACGACAAGTTCTTTGAATCAAATCAGTACGTAAGTACTTAAAAATATTCCCGAAAGGGAATGGCAATACTACCTCAATAACGTCCGCAGTTGCGGGTTTCTGTATGGCCCCAAAGTATGAAGCAATTATGTTTTCATATCCTGGCGAATTCAGGTAGTGGATTGTCAATACATGTATGTGTCGTGGGTTCGAATCCCACTCCCGGTTTTCCGGGATAGCTCAGGGGTAGAGTAATACAATTTGCAGGTTCGAATCCTGCTTCCTACCAAAATTGGAATAGCAAAATGGTAATGCAATGGACTTAGGATCCATAATGAAGAAGAGGAACTTCACAAATCCTCCTCATTAAGCATTGGAGAAAAACATTCCGCTTAAAACCTGACCATCAGGAGATCGGGAATAAAGCAATCCAAAAGAGACTTTGAAAGTCCGTAACGGTACAGAAGAATGTTGATTGTCAAATATGCCAGACCTTACGAACCGCATCTGAAAGGGACGGTTTGAATCGTGTAGCGCAGTTTTAAGATCAAAATATTCCTGCCAAACGGAACTTCCGTATCCTTTGGATGAATGTTTTTCAAAAAATGCTTGTTAAAAAAAGAGAAAAAGCTGCCGGAAGAATGGTCAAAGAGCGCACCATTCTTCCTTAGGTCAGGAATAAATAAATATTAAACCAACCAAAATTAAAAATAGATGAAAAGAGTAACCATTAACACCAACTCTGTGGGGTTGGTTTACAAAAACAGAGAATTTAAAAGCATATTAACCGCAGGAAACCACTGGTTAGGATTTGGAGAAACCATAGAAGTTTATGATCAGTCTAAAACTTTTATCGCTTCTACAGAGCTGGACGTCCTGTTACAAAATAAAGATTTCGCAAATCTGGTACACCTGATAGAAGTCAAAGACAACACTTTGGTTTTAGTATACCAAAACGGAAACTTCAAACAGGTCTTGACTGCCGGAAGGTATGCCTTTTGGATTGGATTGAACAAGTATACATTCCTGAATGCAGACCTGAATAAATATGAAATCACGGAAGACATTGATAAAAGCACTTTATTGAAGTCCTTGATGCAGCCTTATGTCAGATCGTTCAGAATTGAAAGCTACGAAGCCGCTTTGATGATGGTTGATGGAAAGTTTGAACGCGTATTGGAAGTAGGAAACTACATCTGGTGGAACAACAGTACCCTGATTCAGGTGTTAAAAACTGACCTGAGACAACTCAACATGGAAATCGCCGGACAGGAGATCTTAACCAAGGATAAAGCACAGTTGAGAATCAACTTCAGTGTTCAATACAAAGTATCAGATGCCATCAAAGCATTGTTGGAAAACAAAGAATTTGAGAAACAGCTGTATGTATTGATTCAGCTGGCCCTGAGAGAATTCATTGGAAGGTTAACCTTTGATGAACTGATGGAAAGCAAGGAAAAGATTGCTCAGCATGTATTAACCAGCTCCGCAGCGAACGCAGCGCTTCTGGGTGTTGAACTGATCAACTGTGGCTTGAAGGATATTATATTACCTGGTGACATCAAAGAAATCATGAATCAGGTACTGATTGCTGAAAAAAGAGCACAAGCCAACCTGATTACAAGAAGAGAGGAAACGGCCTCTACCAGAAGCTTGTTAAATACAGCAAAACTGATGGAAGATAACGCCATGTTATATAAACTGAAAGAAATGGAATATGTAGAGAAGATTGCAGAAAAGATCAATACGATCAGTTTATCCGGAAGCGGGCAAATGATCGATCAATTGAAGCAAATCTTCGTTAAATAAGATGCCGGTGATGGCTTCACAACTATTAAAAAAATATACTGATGACAACAACAATCGTAAATAGACTTAGTGCAATAGCGCAAGCGCATGGTATAAAAATACTCTTCTCTTGCGAATCGGGCAGTCGGGGATGGCAATTCCCATCGCTGGACAGTGATTTTGATGTGCGGTTTATCTATGTAAAACCTGTTCATTACTACCTGTCGATAGCGGAAAGGGCAGATCACCTCAGCTTCCCTATAAACGATGAGCTGGACATCTATGGATGGGACCTGCGAAAAGTTTTGCAACTGTTAAGAAAATCCAATACCACTCCTTTTGAGTGGCTTCAATCTCCGGTTGTTTATGGAGAAGAAGGGAACTTCAAAGCCCTGTTATGGGATTTATGCCAGGGTTATTTTAGTCAGCGGATAAATGCACACCATTACCTGGGGATCGCCAAAGGTGCTATGGATACTGTCGTGAATGAGGATGAGATAAAAATAAAGAAGCTGTTTTATGTACTTCGGCCACTGCTTTCTGCAAAATGGTGTTTAGAAAAGAATCAAATCGCCCCCATGGAAATAGGCCCTTTAATGGACCTGCTTCCAAAACATTTGCAGACATTGGTAAGCGATTTGATCGTATTTAAGGCTACCGGAAAAGAAGAAACGGTGATCAAAATACCTGCGCCGTTAAAGAGTTATATAGAGGAGGAATTTATAAATTGTACCGAAGCGGCTAAAGACCTTTCTAAAAATCAATTTGACCTGGAAGGACTGAATCACTTCTTTATAAAAATAATAAACGAATATGACGATACAAGACCTAAAGGATAAAGGCCTGTTGCTTTTTGAATGTGTTAGCGGAAGCCGGTCCTATGGATTAGCTACCGCGACCTCTGACAGGGATCTTAAAGGCGTTTATTACCTTCCAAAATCCGAATTTTATGGGTTGACTTATACCCCTCAAATCAGCAATGAAAGCAATGATGAAGTGTATTATGAATTGGGCAGATATGTAGAATTGCTGATCAAAAACAATCCTAATATGCTGGAAATGCTGGCCTCTCCGGAAGAGATGATCCTGTACAAACATCCGGTCATGGACAAATTGAATACTGCGATGTTTTTATCGAAACTATGCAGGGATACTTTTGCCGGTTATGCCATCACCCAGATCCGGAAAGCGAAAGGATTGAAAAAGAAAATCGTCAATCCGCTTCCCAAAGAAAGGGCAACGGTGTTAGACTTCTGCTTTATACTAGCAGGCTATAACGCCCTTAGCCTCCGGGATTGGTTAAAAACGCAAGGATACAAACAGGAACAATGTGGGCTGATCAATATTCCGCATTCCAGAGGTTTATTTGCTTTATTTTATGATGAGGAAGAAAACCTGGGCTATAAAGGAATCGCAACAAATGTGCTGGCAAATGAGCTTTCCTTATCCTCTGTTCCTAAAGGAGAAAAAGAAATGGCCTACCTGCAGTTTAACCAGGACAGCTACTCCAGCTATTGCAAAGAATACCGGGAATACTGGGATTGGGTAGCCAAAAGGAATGAAGAACGCTACCTCAACAACCTGGAACACGGCAAGGACTACGATGCAAAAAACATGATGCATACCATCCGTCTGCTGCAGGTAGCAGAGGAGCTCCTGCGCACAGCTGAACTCCGGATAAAGCGGCCCAACAGAGCGGAATTGCTCTCGATAAAGTCTGGTCATTATTCCTATGATGAACTGCAAAAGATGGCAGAGGAACTGATCGTACAGATAGACCTCGCTTACAAAAAAAGTGATTTACCGGAAGCTCCGGACGCTGAGGCACTGGAAAAAGTGCTCATTGCCATGAGAACGGAGTTATACCATTAGAAATTAAACAATGAACAATATATTAAATGGAGATGACCTGATTAAAAGAGGTTATGCTCCCGGAAAAATACTCGGACTTGCCTTAAGTCTGACAGAAAATAAATTTGAAGAACTAAGCAAAGAAGCGCTGATCAACCTGTTGGTGGAAGTAAAGGCGAAAGCAGAAGCGTTCCTGGATGATAAAATCCTTGGGGAACTGGCTACAGCCATTATTGAAGCAGATGCTGTACCAGTAGATGACACCATTGCCCTGTCAGCACAAGCAGCAGTTTATACCGTCTATGGGAGTGATCAAATAGAAGAAGGCGCCAGGAAACAAATGAATATCGCGATGAGGTTACCGGTGAGTGTTGCCGGAGCATTAATGCCGGATGCGCATCAGGGATATGGTTTGCCGATAGGCGGTGTTTTAGCGACGCGTAATGCAATTATACCTTATGGAGTGGGTGTTGACATCGGTTGTAGAATGGCCTTGTCTGTATTCGATATTTCAGAGAGCCATTTCCATGCGCATGAAGCTCAGTTCAAAAGAGAACTGATTGCACATACCAAATTTGGGGCAGGACATGGTTTTCATGGACGATATAAAGCAGATCATGAGGTCCTGGATCGCGAAACGTTTAACCTTACGCCAATGATCAAAAACCTGCACGACAAAGCTTATTCTCAATTGGGAAGCTCCGGAGGTGGAAATCACTTTGTGGAATGGGGAATCATCGAGTTTGAGAAAGACGACGAGATCTTAACCATTCCTAAGGGAAAATACCTCGCCTTGCTAACGCATTCAGGTTCCCGCGGATTTGGGGCAACGGTAGCGGGATATTACACCAAACTGGCTAAGGAATTGTGTAAGCTTCCGCAAGAGGCGGCAAATCTGGCTTATCTGGATATGAATTCTGAAGCCGGACAAGAATATTGGCTGGCGATGAACCTTGCCGGAGATTATGCCTCTGCCTGTCATGAGGTGATCCATAAAAAACTGACTAAGGCCATTGGTGCAGAAGTGCTGGCTACGGTAGAAAACCACCATAATTTTGCCTGGAAAGAGATCTGGAACGGAGAAGAAGTGATTGTTCACCGTAAAGGAGCTACCCCTGCTGGTAAAGGCGTAATGGGAATTATTCCGGGCTCTATGACCGCTCCGGGATTTCTGGTCCGCGGAAAAGGAGAGACTGCTGCCATTAACTCTGCCTCTCATGGTGCAGGGAGATTAATGAGCCGAACAAAAGCCATTAAAAACATCTCCAAAGATCAAATGAGGGCGATTTTGAAGGAACACGAAGTGACCTTGATTGGAGCAGGATTAGACGAGGCACCGATGGCTTATAAAGACATCAACCTTGTGATGGATGCTCAAAAAGAGCTCGTGGATGTGGTGGCCAGGTTCAGTCCGAAGATCGTCCGTATGGCCGATGATGGAAGCCGGGAGGATTAAATAAAAAAGGTTCGAAACTCACATTTCGAACCTTTTTTTGTTTATCGTCTGTTATTTAAACTTATTTTTCAGTGCTTCCAGCTTCAGCTGCAAATCGCCTTCCGGCTGCGCTTTTTCTTTTCGCTCCGGTTTAGGTGCAGGTTTTGGTTTAGCCGCTGATGGTTTGCCGAACGTTTTCGCCTTTTCTGCCGGTTTCCCGTTATTTTTAGCTTTAGGTCTCGCTTCTCCTGTCTTCATGGATAAGGAAATGCGTTTACGTGCCACGTCTACTTCCATTACCGTTACTTCCACCTTTTGATGCACTTTTACCACATCGTTAGGGTTGGCGATAAAACGATCAGACATCTGACTTGTATGGACCAATCCATCCTGATGAACACCTATATCCACAAAAGCACCGAAATTGGTAATATTTGTGACAATTCCAGGAAGTTTCATACCGATCTTCAGATCTGAAACCTCATTTACGCCATCAGTGAAGCTAAATGCTTCAAATTGCTCACGGGGATCTCTTCCCGGTTTTGCCAATTCGCTCATGATGTCATTCAGGGTAGGCAAACCGATCTCTTCACTCACATATTGCTGCAATTTGATCTGCTTTCTCAACTCTGTATCTTTCACCAACTGGGCAACCGTACAATTTAAATCTCTGGCCATTTTATTCACCAAAGCGTAACGCTCCGGGTGAACACCACTTGCATCCAGCACATGCTCTGCATTTCTGATCCTAAGGAATCCAGCTGCTTGCTCAAATGCTTTATCACCTAAACGAGGAACCTTTTTCAGGCTTTCCCTGTTTTTAAAGGCTCCATTTTCATTTCTATAGGTCACGATGTTTTGCGCCAATTGAGGGCCAAGGCCGGAAACGTAAGCCAACACTTGTTTTGAAGCGGTATTTAACTCCACTCCTACCGCATTTACACAGCTCATTACGGTATCATCCAGAGATTGTTGCAATTTACCCTGGTCTACGTCGTGCTGGTATTGTCCGACGCCAATAGACTTAGGGTCGATCTTTACCAATTCGGCCAATGGATCCATTAACCTTCTGCCGATAGAAACGGCTCCACGAACGGTAATGTCCTGAGTTGGAAACTCTTCTCTAGCCACATCTGAGGCAGAATAGATAGAGGCTCCGTTTTCATTCACCATCACCACTGTGATTTCCGGCAATTGAAGTCCGCGGATAAACACTTCTGTTTCTCTACCTGCGGTCCCATTACCAATGGCAATGGCTTCTACTTCGTGCTTTTTACAAAGCTCAATAATTTTATCCGCGGCGTTCTTCACATTTCCTTGTCCGGTATGTGGATAGATCGCTGTATTCTCTAATAATTTCCCTTGTCTGTCCAAACAAACCACCTTACATCCGGTACGGAATCCGGGGTCAATGGCCAGCACATTTTTTTGTCCCATTGGTGCTGCCAATAAGAGCTGTCTGGCATTTTCAGCAAATACACGAATGGCCTCTTCATCTGCTTTATCTTTAGAGAAAGAGCGGATTTCTGTTTCCATTGCCGGGCCTAACAATCTTTTATAACAGTCCTGTATTGCCAGCTTCACCTGTTTACTACCTGGTGAATTACCTTTCACAAACTGTTCTTCCAAAATTGTAATCGCGCCTTCTTCTTCCGGCATGGTCTCCAATTTTAAGATCGATTCGTTCTCTCCCCTTCTCATCGCGAGTACACGGTGTGAGGGTGCTGCTTTCAGGGGTTCTTCCCAGTCAAAATAATCTTTATACTTGATTCCTTCTTCCTCTTTACCCTTCAGCACTGAAGATTTAAAAGATGCTTTCTGCTGGAAATACCTCCGCATTGAAGTTCTCACTTCCACACTCTCATTTACAATTTCCGCAATGATGTCTCTTGCACCGGACAAAGCTTCTTCGGTAGAATTTACACCCAGCTCTGCATTTAAGAAAGCTTCGGCTGCCGCATCAGGGTCGACTTTTCCTTGTTCCAGGATCAGTAAGGCTAAAGGCTCCAGGCCTTTTTTTCTGGCTTCAGATGCTCTGGTTTTACGTTTAGGCTTATAAGGAAGATAAATATCTTCGATTGTCGCGATGTTTGTAGCCTCATTAATCTGAGCCTCCAGTTCAGGCGTCAGCTTATCCAGTGCCGCTAAAGCTTTCAGGATTGCTTCTCTGCGTTTGTCCAGCTCACGAAGCTGCTGAAACCTATCGCGGACTGCCGCCACCTGTACTTCATCCAGGCTACCCGTCATTTCTTTACGGTAACGTGAGATAAAAGGAACTGTTGCTCCTTCATCCAACAATTCAATAGTCGCAATAACCTGCTTTTCAGCTACCACAAGTTCGGCAGCAATTATTTTAGAATGGTGACTCATTTAAAGATCTTTTGGTATTCTAACGTACAATTGGGGCCAAAATTAATTCTAACAATCGACATCCTCAAATAAATAAAATGTTAATGAATTGTTGCGCCCTGGTTAGGATAAATAAAAAAAATCCCGCTGGTTTTTTGCCAACGGGATCATATAATAGGATATATTAAATAGCTTATTTTGCTACGTACATTACTTCTTTAACTGCTTTAATCACTTTTTCAGCATTAGGTAAGCTAGCTGCAATCAGTGTTGGTGCATACGGAAGTGGAACATCAGCACAAGTGATACGCAATACCGGAGCATCTAAATAATCAAAAGCATTCTTTTGAACATTAAATGCAATCTCAGAAGAGATGGAGGCCAGTGGCCATGCCTCTTCAACGATCACTAAACGGTTTGTTTTCTTAACAGACTCAATGATGGTTGGATAATCGATAGGACGTACAGTACGTAAATCGATTACTTCTACACTGATTCCTTCTTTAGTCAACTCTTCTACAGCCGGGTTTACCACACGGGTTAACATTTTACCAAAAGTAACGATCGTTACATCAGTACCTTCTTTAACCACATTAGCTTTACCGATTGGCAGGTAATATTCTTCTTCAGGAACTTCTCCTTTATCGCCATACATTACTTCAGATTCCATGAAAATTACCGGATCCGGATCAAGGATAGCTTGTTTTAACAGACCTTTAGCTTCATAAGGAGTAGATGGAACCACTACTTTTAAGCCCGGGCAGTTTGCATACCAGTTCTCAAAGTTCTGAGAGTGTTGTGCACCTAACTGACCTGCATTTCCGGTTGGGCCACGAAATACGATCGGAATAGGGAACTGTCCGCCACTCATTGATAACATTTTGGCTGCGCCGTTAATAATCTGATCAATAGCAACCAACGAGAAATTGAAAGTCATAAATTCTATGACCGGAATCAATCCATTCATTGCTGCGCCAATACCAATACCGGTAAAGCCCAATTCGGCAATTGGAGTATCAATTACGCGTTTGTCGCCAAACTCGTCTAACATACCCTGACTTACCTTATAAGCACCATTGTATTGCGCTACTTCTTCACCCATCAGGAATACGTTCTCATTTTTACGCATTTCTTCACTTAGGGCTTCACGTAACGCTTCTCTAAATTGAATTTCTCTCATTGTATATTCAAATATTAACTGTGGGCAAATATAACTATTGTAACTTAATTATAAAGTAGTGTTTTAATTACACTTTGTTTTCTATGGATTCCCCGAAATGAATGATGTTTCCATTGTTGTCTAAAATCGAGAACTGACGCATTCCCCAGGGCATTTCTGCTAACTTTCCATTGGGGTGAATCACGCCCAGAGGCTCATATTGTTGATATAATTGCTCAACTTTATTTACATTGATATAACAACCGGTATGCTTTGGAATGTCCGGATCTGTTGTTGGCCAGAGGTGCAAAGTGATGTCATCTTTACTAAAAATCAGGTACCCATCCCATTCGGAATGAAAAATGAAGTCCAGTTTTTCGGTATAAAAGGCGATGGTTTCCGCTGAATTTAGTGAGGCAAGAATAGGGACTGCAGAGACTAACATAGGCATCAATTTAATTATTTTCCGCAAAGGGTCAGATAAGGACAATACATGCAATTATCAGCTATCGTTGTGTGGGTAAAGGGAACATCAGGATTGAATAACTCTTCCAGTTTTTGCTGTAACAGGGTTTTGAAACTCTCCTTCATTTCATCCAGCTGTTCTGCCTGTAAAAGTACTCTTTTCCTGTTTTCCTTCAAATAGAACAAAGTTCCTTCTTCGCGCATTTTACGAATGATATAAAGGTTGGGTTCCACGCCGGTAATTCCCTTTGCCTGCTCATAAACGTAAGTATAGAACAAGGTCTGGACCAGCGCTTTATTCTGTTTATTACTTTCGCTGTCAAAGAGTTCTTCGATGGAAGAGAAGCCGATTTCATCCCTTCCGGTCTTATAGTCGACAATTCTGGTTACGCCATTGCGCTGATCAACACGGTCGATGATTCCAAACAAGGTTAATGACCGCTCCTCTCCTTTCACCTTAATTGGGAAAGGAATCACATAATCTTCATCATTTTCCAGTTCTACCAAGGTAAAAGGAGCTTGATTTTCATCATGATCGAGGATGACATTCGCGTATTCTGCAACGATGGCCAGCATGACCTGCTGCATTCCGTTGTGCTCAAGAATCTTTTCTTCCTCTTTGAACATTACAAAAGCAAATGCCCGTTTACACAATTCGTCAAGATTTTTTCGGTTCTCTATGATTCTTTCTTTGGTGATGTATGGGCTTTCCGCCTGAAGTTTCTGATAAAAGCGCTCCAGCACAAGGTGGAGGGTGGAACCGATACTATTGGCTTCGAGATTTTCTGCCAGCTCTTCCGGCTCCTCTACTTTAGCAATGTATTTATAAAAAAACTGTACCGGACAGTTCAGGTAAGTCGTGAGTCTGGTGGCAGAGAGCTTAGCCGAAGGGCCTTCCTGTCCATCCAGATAGAGGTTTAATCTTCGGAGGACTTCTCCTTCCTTTTTAATGTCAACATTTACTTTATACTCAATGGCAACGGATTGCGACTGGTCAAAATATTTAAAGGTATAACCACTTTCAAACTCCAGCTGACGGAGGAAACGACTTGGTTCTCCGGTATTATTATCGTCTCCCTGTCCGTTATAAACCAGGCTTACTTTCTTGGAGCGCTGCAATAAACGGTAAAACATATAGGCAGAAATGGCATCCTGATTTTCAATTACCGGTAATCCATAAGCCCTTCGGATGCTATCGGGAATAAAGCTTGGTGAAACATTTACCTGCGGCAGAATTCCTTCATTTACCCCAAGCACATATACGTGTTCGAAATCCAGGCTCCTGCTTTCCAATAATCCCATGACCTGCACACCCTGTAAAGGCTCTCCACTTAAAGGGACTGCAATGCCCTGCACTGCTTTTTGCATGAGCGAAAGCACAAAAGAAAGGGGCAGCTGGGCAGCGTAATCTTCCAGCGTATCGTGCAAGCGGTTTAACTCTTTTAAAGTAGCAGCAAACAAATCGGCCTCGGTTTGTTTTAAAGTTTTATCTTCCAATTGGCGCTCCAGGATCAACCTGAATACCTTTTGCAGGTTATTTATCGCTGCTAAGCCCTTATGCACTTTTGTAAAAAACAAAGTAGACAATTCATCGCCATGCAAGGTGAGCACAGGAACTTCTATCAATTGTTCTTTTAAAATTTCCTGCTGCACCAGGTCTCTTTGTTCGGCAGACACCCCTGTTAACGGGTGCGATAGAAAGGCTTCTACATCTCTATAATATACCGTATCCTTTTTACCTTCGATCAGCTGCGCCTGAATACTCAGCCAAAGATCCGCCAGGCCAAAAATAGAGGTTGCCAGTAAGGGGTACCCCATCGTAACATTGAGGTCAATGTTAGAAATGCCGTCTGCATGCTGATACTGTGTAGGGATGGTCTGTAATACGGGAAGTAATAAACTTTCGTCGGCAAGAATCAATGCAATTTTTCCCGCATTGTCTGCCGCCTCCAATAAAGGATAGTCCTGCAGCAGTTCCTGTTGAAGGATTTTTGCCTGTGCAGTTTGTCCTTGTGTTTTATAGACGTTAATTTCTTTCTGATGGCTTCTGATCAGGTCTTTGCCCGCACCCAACGCATTTGGAAGACCTAGCTTTTGAATATTTTTTCTCAGGAACAATCCGGCTTCCTGGGTTTCATCCTGGAGGTAATAATTGTCCGCATCAAAGTAGAATAAAGCTTTTTCATCTTTATTCCATCGCTTAAAGATGACCGCTTCGGCATTACTTAATGCATTGAAACCTGCAAAGACCAGTTTTCCTTCACTGAAATCGTTGATAAAGGTTGGCCGGTCTGCATTTCCTTCCGCCAGCTGGCGATAAATATAGGCCATAGTTGTATAACCCTTTTCTCTTAAAGCATGATGAAAATTACGGTACAACTTTGGCATACGCCGCCACATTCGAATAAATTGTTCCTGATGGTTCTGCTGTTTCCCTGAGGAGAAAGAAGACCAGAACTGCTCTAAAAACTGTTGTTGTTCGGAGGTCAGGTGCTGAAATTCCTTTTCGATCACGGCAATATCTTCCAGTTCCTGAAACAGCTGATCTGCATTAACAAGGTCGTTGTCAATTTGCGAAAAATCACTCAGAATGATCCTGGCAATGGGATAAAAGACATCCGGATTCAGCGCTTTTCCTCCCTCCTCTGCCAGCAATTTATTGTATTGCTGCAGCAAGGTGAAAAACTGGGTGAATCCATCTGCAACCTGTAAATGGGTAGAAAGGGCAAAAAACTCCTGAATGGTGAAAAATGAGGGGCTCCAAAAAGGCTTCCCAATGGTATCTGCGAGATGATTCTGTAGGTAAGGGACGGGGCGTTTATTGTTAAAAACCACCGCAGCATGATGCAGATCTCCGCCAAGGCGCGCTACCAAATCTTCTGCTACTTCTTTTAAAAATGCACTCATCTTTACACTAATTTTAGTTCTGCACTATGCGCATAAAACAGATAGGTTTGTACTTTCTGATAGCCCATGGCGAGCAACAAATCCCGATAACCATAGACCTGTTTGATATGGGCATCGCTTTCTTTAAGGGTAAACTTATAATCGATCACCACGACCTCCTTTCCTGAGATCAGGACTTTATCCGGACGGTACATCTTTCCGCGGATGTCTATAATACTTTTTTCATTAATCGTTTCTTTGCTTGTTCCGAGTAAGGCCTGCAAGTCTTTATGTTCCAAAACATTGATAGCCTGCTTTCTCAATGCCGGACGTTCTTCGGCTTTAAAAACACCTTCATTCAGCATGGTATTCAGGACTTCGTCCACTTCTGCTGCATTCGCCGAAAGGGCCAATACTTCATGTAAAATGCTTCCCTCTCTTCCCGCATTGGTGCCGGTTAGCATTTCCAGCTCTCTCCTCTTGAGTTTATTATTGAACACCTCGCTGAGGCGCCCCGAGGTAGGATATTCCAGCAAGTTGATCAATGCTGGGCGTTCTTCTTTGGAAGCTGATGAAATTGTTTTTTTAACGACCGGTTCATCCACGATAAAGGCTCCTTCCTCATTTAACTCTTCTTGCAAGGTCATGGCCATCAGATCGCCAATGGTGCTAATGGTATCTGTTTTTTTGCCAAGACAGGTAATGTACAAATATTCTTTTGTCCTCGTGGTAGCCACATATAACATGTTTAGCGCATCCATATTGTTGTACAATAATTCCTCATAATAAGGAATTGCCACAGCCGATTGTCCCAGTTCCTTATTGTATTTCAAAGGAATACTCTGCAACTGGTGGTAAGGTGTATTTTCTGTAGGCACCCAAAAGATGCTGTTGGGCTTACCGTTAATTTCCCAGTTACAGAAAGGCACCATGACCACTTTAAAGGCAAGTCCTTTAGATTTATGGATGGTAATCACCTGCACAGCATCTGTATTTTCTGAAGAAGGCAGTGTTTTCCTGCGTCCTTCTTCTTCCCAATAAGTAAGAAAGGAGGTAATTCCTTTTTCTCCCTGTCGGGCAAAATTCCCGGCGAGGTCCCTCAAAGCGAATAAATACGGCATATGAGCGGCATGATTTGGCCGGCTTAATCCATAAGCACGGATCAGCTTTTCTAACAATTCAGGCAATGGTTGCTGCATCCAGCTTTTCCAGTTTTCACAGAGCTCCGGCGGTAAAATATCAGACAGCTCTTCCAGTCCTTTAATTTTCAGGTTAAACAATTGTTCTGGCTGTACTTTTTCTGCTTTTAGCTGTGCATACAGGCTGATACAATTGGCCTTATATAAGGCGGTATTATTTGGAAGCCCGGCCATTACCATCAGGGTATTGATTAGAATTTTTACTGCTGTATTATTTTCAATCAGTAAAGCCTCACCTGAAATCACGTTGATGTTGTTCTCCATCAATGCGTCCACTACGGCGATTGCTTCTGAGTTCGAACGCACCAATACGCAGGCATCACCTGCTTTATACCGCTGTTCTTCTACGATGAGGCGGGTTAGCGTAGCCACCATTCTTCTTAAAGCTTCCGGCTTAAAACCGGTTCTGCCCAGGCTTGCGCCATCTGCATCAGTTTTCAAAACCGAAAAGTCGATACTTCCTCCGGAAGCCGTTTTTGGGGTGAGCTTTTGAGCGACTTCCGCATATACATCTGTAATGATATGACCAAGACCTCTTTCTGCCCACCAGTTGGCAAGTTTTTGATTGGCCGATTGCTCTTCTATGGTGTCATTCAACCTCCCTTGCATCAATATCGGCAGCGCCTTAAAGAGCATATTGTTAAACAGAATGATATTTTCCGTACTTCTATAGTTTTCTTCGAGGTTTGCGGAGGTTACATAACTTTCGCCAATGTCTTTTTTCGCCTGTTGGTGAAGGATATTCCAATCGCCATTACGCCAGCGATAGATGGACTGTTTTACATCACCTACGATCAAATGATCGATCAGTTTACCATTGGCCTCCGCCATGGCATTTTTTAACAGGGGTTTGAAGTTTCCCCATTGATTGGAGGAGGTATCCTGAAATTCATCAAACAGAAAATGGCGATACCGGCTTCCTGTTTTTTCCCAGATAAAAGCAGGGTTATCATCATCCTCACCTGTAATTCCTTTCAGGAGATTCTGAGCATCACTGATCAGCAGGTTTCCACTTTCCTGTCTATAGGTTTTCAGTAAAACGGCCATTTCCTGCATCAAACGCAGGTAGTATAAGTTTTTATTAAAGGCTTGGGCCAGGATATACTCCGGTAAACCGGAAATATAACGTTGATATAATTGATCGAGTAATGGGTTGAGGCTGGAATATAAGGAATCGTCTGATCCTGCTTTAAACCATTCCTCCGGCTCATTGATCAGCTTTGCTATACTTTCAATTTTTGAAAAATCACCATCTGCA
Organism: Pedobacter sp. FW305-3-2-15-E-R2A2; assembly: GCF_038446955.1. Classification (NCBI taxonomy): domain Bacteria; kingdom Pseudomonadati; phylum Bacteroidota; class Sphingobacteriia; order Sphingobacteriales; family Sphingobacteriaceae; genus Pedobacter; species Pedobacter sp. FW305-3-2-15-E-R2A2. The sequence continues at coordinate 7,338,204 of NZ_CP151803.1, read as the reverse complement.
ATTTTTGAAATGGAAAGCAATGGGGAGCGTGATTTCCCTTTCAGCTGATCAGTATTGATATTGGCCGATTCAAATAGGTTCCTGGCTTGTAAAGCTTTCTCTTTGAGGTCACTTTCAAATAAGGTAATCTGCTGCCGGGTAGATTTGCTGTACTCCCCAAACATGACATTCAAGTCATTGTGCTCAATGAGCTCCTGAATTGCATTGTCGAAAGGCTGGTATCGCTCTTTAAATATTTCTCCGGCAAGGTCAATCAGCTCATTTCTGTAATTCCAGCTGATGTTGTTGCTGATTCTGTCCATGGCCAGGTCAATGATCCACTGGAGCAGGTTGGGATTGCTGTCCATCTGCTCATCAAGTTTATCGGCAAGTTCATTTTTTACTTTTTCAAAGTTCATTTCCAGTGCATAACCGGAGTCTAAACCAAGTTCAAAGGCAAAACCCCTGATGACCTTTTGTACAAATCCATCGATGGTGCTGACAGAAAAACGGCTGTAATCGTGTAATATTTTTTTATAAATCCTTTCTGATTTTTCCTGTAAAAGGGTTTTGTTTAAATCAGGATGTGCTTTTAGGACTAAAGTTCTGTAATCTTCTACCTCTTCCTGCCCTAATGCGAAGCCTTTAAGCACCTCCATGATCCTGGTTTTCATCTCTTCGGTCGCCTTATTGGTGAAAGTTACGGCAAGAATTTCCCTGTACTTGGTTTCTCCAGACAAGAGCAAGGTCAAATAATGTGCTGTAAGACTGAATGTTTTACCGGATCCTGCGGAAGCTTGTAATATTTTTAGAGGCTGTTGCGGCATTAGGTAAAGCTAAAATATTCTGATGAGGTTTTTATAAAATAGTAGACGACTTAATTAGTAGACAATTTTATAATCTGATCACATAAAGATCTGAATAGTTTCTTACTTTTGATTTTAGCGCTATGATTTAGAGCTGTGGGGATTATGGTCTAGCTTTTCATATGATGAAAATCAATCCTAAATTACCTGAAGCAGAAAGAGCCGCTAGTAAACAATAAAACAAATGACAATGAAAAGAATAGCTTTAATACTTTTTGCCTTTGTGGCCATTTCGACGAGTGGCTTTGCTCAGGCGGCAAAAGAAGCCGTAAAGATTTACAATCCTTCTGCGAATGCCCAGGCAGATATCGACGCTGCTGTATCCAAGGCAAAAAAAGAAGGTAAACATGTATTTATACAGGTAGGCGGCAACTGGTGTTCCTGGTGTATTGCTTTCCATAATCTGGTAGACAGCACTCCCGAACTTAAAGCGGTGCTTAATGACAATTACGAAACGGTATTGGTGAATTACAGTAAAGAGAATAAAAATGAAGCGGTACTGGCAAAATTAAACTACCCGGGACGCTTTGGTTTTCCGGTATTCCTGATCCTTGATGGAGACGGAAAACTATTACACACGCAAAACTCAGCTTATCTTGAAGAAGGTAAGGGACATAGTGTTAAAAAAGTAACTGAATTCCTTAAAAACTGGAATGTTGCAGCACTAAAGCCTGAAAATAATAAATAAATATTTTGAAGATCATCCTGCAGATGTGACCTTATAGATTACATCTGCAGGATTTTTTTATTCCCCGTCGCCGTATTTAAAGGCCGCATTTACGGTTACCGGCAATTTCCCGGTAGGAACGAATTGGTTTTTAATCACCGAAGATGCTGCACGCTGCATAAAATCTTCTTTCTGATAGGCTACAATCAGCCCTTTACTATTTTCCAGCCCTGTTAAGGCGCTAATGTTATAAGGATTGGCAAACAATGCAAACACGGCATTTTTATCAGACATATCCTTAATGAACATTTTTAAATCTGCACTCAGCACCATTCCGTTTCCGGGACGATTTCTCATGTCATGAATCCCCACAATTACCTGATCGAAACCAGCAATCTCCCTTAGCACTTTTGCAATCGAATTCGCATTGGCATCTTTATCCAGGGTATAAAAAACTGAATTCTTATAATAACTGCCCAGGTCTTTTTGGAAAGTCGTGATGTTAGGAGTACCAATACTGATAATGATCGTTCTTTTTTCTGCAGATAGTGTTTTTAAGTATTGCTTACCTCTCAAAACCGTCATAGATGCATCTGCCAGTTGCTGCAATAAGGCTAAACTCTCCGCTCTGTTGACTTCAGCAAGAACCTGATGTTCATTGATGGTATCTTTTACATTTAGTCCAGCCCAGTATTTTGCAGTAAGGATCTTCTTTACGCTCTCATCTATCCGGTCCATGCTGATCCTTCCTGATTTTACGGCTTTACGAACCAGCTTAATGGCTCGGGCACTATTTTCTGAAAGCTCTAAAATATCATTCCCCGCAATGATGCCCATCACATCGGCTTCGCCATCTTTAAAGTATTTTACTACACCTTTCATTCCCATCGCATCGGAAATGATAATGCCTTTAAAGCCCAGTTCTTCTTTTAGAATTCCGGTGACAATTGGTTTAGATAAGGTAGAAGGCATATTGGGTGTGTTGTCCAATGCCGGAATATTCATGTGTGCAATCATGACCCCCGCGGCACCTTCTTTAATGAGCTCTCTGAAAGGATAAATCTCAAGGCTATCCAAACGTGCTTTGGTAAAGGGCAATTTTGGAAGGTCATAATGGGAGTCTACATCGGTATCTCCATGGCCCGGAAAATGCTTTAAACTCACCAAAAGACCACCGTCCTGCATTCCCTTCATATAAGCTGATGCTTTGGCGGTTACGTTATATTTATTCTCACCAAATGACCTGAAATTGATCACTGGATTTTTTGAATTGTTGTTGACGTCCACATCCGGGGCAAGATTCATGTGCATCCCTATCCGTTTGTAGTCTTTCGCGACTTCCAATCCCATCTTATAGATCAGTTCTTTATCCTGAACAGCTCCTAATGCCATCTGGTAAGGGTAGGAAACTGTACTATCCAAACGCATTCCCAAACCCCATTCCCCATCTGAGGTGATGAGTAAAGGAACCCTTGCGAGCGATTGATATTGATTGGTCAATACTGCTTGTCTGCCGGGACCACCCTGAAAGAAGACCAGTCCGCCAATCTTTTCTTTTTTAATCACTCTTCCTATGGAATCTTCATAGACTTTACCCATATCGGTATGTGCCCTTACGAAAAACATTTGCGCGATCTTCTGACGCTTATTTAGTTTTTTAAAGACGGAGTCTACCCATTGGTTGGGGCTCGCCAGAGTTTCTAAGTACGTTTTTTTCTGTGCCTGAACTGACGACAGTCCGCTGAACAAAAGAAGAAGGGCTATCGGATGCTTAAATCTCATTGGGGTGTAATCGGTTAAATCTCAAAGTTAAACAAAAAGCATTTAGATAAAAGGAGGGCTGATGTAACAAAAGCGGGGAGAAATAAAGTTTAAAAAAGAATCCCGGCCCTTTTGAAGGTACCGGGATCTGCTTTCCATAGGTAAATGGAATTAAAAAGTATAGCCTAATGACAAGGCAAAGCCTTTATTTTTCAGTTTATCCTGATTGATGTCGTCATTAAATGTTTTCTGGAAGTCCATTGTATATCTTCCATTCACGTTGATGTTAGGCGTAATGGCATAACCTAAGCCTACTACACCACCGGCGATGGATTTTTTATAATCTTTTTTATTGGTAAAGCTATCTCCTACCTGTTCGCCATTCACTTTAAATGACGATTCCTGGGAAAGTAAGAACGATGCCTGAGGACCAACAAAAACCGTTAGTTCGGGAGTAGGTCTGTATCCAACCAAAATTGGTACATCCAGATATCCAACCTTGGAATCAAATTCAGAGGTCGTATTTCCAAAAGTTTCTTTCACTTTACCTCCTTTTTGGGAATAAATCACCTCCGGAAGGAAAGCAAAACCACCACCTAAAGGCAGATCCGCATAAACACCGGCCTGGAATCCAACTTTAGAATCTGTGGAATAACTCTGATCCCCTATAGAGATCTTTCCCATGTTCATTAAATTTGCCCCTGCCTTAATACCGAATCTCATTTGATCGTTTGCGGCAGATTGTGACGTTTGTGCTTTTGACTGGAAGGCCATACTACTCAAGGTCAGACCCAATCCTATAATGAATAATTTTTTCATGATTGTCGATTTTAATAAGTTTAAAATTCGGGGTGGGTATTGTAATAACCATGCCAAAAAAGGCTATTAACCCTATATTTCGCAAATTGACACTAAAACAAACACACTGACATACAGACGATTAAAGTCAAAAAGCAAATTTAGACACGAGTAAAAAAGAGAGGTTTTAAATTGTCCCAAATCCAACACATAATGTGGTGTGGATCAGGAAACCGGAAACTTGAAGAAACAAAATTCTGTCTAAAAAAAGAGGGTACCTGTTAAAGTACCCTCTTCAATATATTTTTTTCTAAGGTTAGAATTTCACACCTACACCTACAGAGAATACCTGGTTTTTGTATTCAGGAGTTTGTTTCGTTCCATCTTCATTGTTTTTCTGGAAATCAAGAGCATAACGACCATGAATATCAAATTTATCGTTGAGATCATACCTAAATCCAATTACTCCACCAACAAGACTCTTTTTAAATTTATCCGAATCTTCATTGAATTCATTTTCTATAACAGTACCAAAACGATTATCAAATTTATTCTTGGTAGAAGTTAAAAAGGAAACCTGAGGTCCTACAACCAGGTTTAATCCACTACCCCCAAGATTAATGCTTGCCAAAATTGGAATATCAATGAAGTGAGTAGTTTGAGTATATTCTCCCAAAGAAGTTTCTGCTTTATATCCTTTGGTCGAATACAATAGCTCCGGAGTAAATGCAAGTCCTTTGATCAGGTTGATGTCTAAGGTAACACCGGCATTAAAACCAGGATTTACTTTAGTGCTATAATTGTTGTTTCCATCTCCCTTAATGATATTAGGAAGGTTCAAACCTGCTTTAACCCCTAACCTGATGGGGCTTTGTGCATTAGCTGCACCAGCAACGAATAGGCCTATAGCCAAAATAATGATCTTTTTCATGTTGTGTTGTTTTATCTCAGGGTCTTAGAAAGAAATGTGCCAAGATTTATATTTTCGCTGTGGGATCTTGCCAGAATCTGGGCTACAGATTCATTTAAAGCGAATTAGCATCCAGATATCTCTTATCTTTCTTATCGATGGGCACAAGGCATCTTCTTCTACAATTGTATCGAATTTGATACAAACCAGATTCAGATTCCAGGGATAGGTTCTGAAAAAACAGTGGAAATTAATAATTGACATTTTCGATCCCCTTCTTTTAGTTTCAATAACGATTGTTTATACTTACGTATAATTACGATTAGTGTTATAAATCATTAAATCTTTTCAGATGTCGGAATTTTCAGCCGAAGTAATCGGCACTATGGTCATGATTCTTTTAGGAAACGGTGTAGTGGCCAACGTTGTTTTAACAGGAACAAAAGGGAATAACGGGGGCTGGATCGTCATTACGACAGCATGGGCGTTGGCCGTATTTGTAGGCGTGGTAATTGCCGGGCCATATAGTGGTGCTCACCTTAATCCTGCTGTTTCCATCAGCCTTGCCCTTATCGGGAAACTAAGCTGGGCAAAAGTGCCTATTTACATCCTCGCACAGTTTATTGGTGCTTTTTTAGGGGCCTTCCTCGTTTGGCTGACCTACAAAGATCACTATAAGCAAACCGAAGATCAGGGCGCCAAACGTGCTACATTCTGTACGGCTCCTGCCATCAGAAATACCTGGTCTAACCTCATTAGTGAAATTATTGGAACATTTATATTGATCTTTGTGATCTTTCATTTTAGCGATGCCTCTATGGGCATTAGTAAAACACCTATAGGCTTAGGTTCTCTCGGGGCATTACCAGTCGCCTTTCTTGTTTGGGTCATCGGCCTATCGCTCGGAGGTACTACAGGCTATGCAATTAACCCGGCAAGAGATCTGGGGCCAAGAATTATGCATGCCATTTTACCGGTTCATGGCAAAGGAGATAACGACTGGGGATACGCATGGATTCCTGTTGCCGGCCCATTGATTGGCGCCTTGCTTGCTTTCGCTTTGGATCTGTTTATCAAAATATAAATATTCAAAAGGCCGATTCAGAACATAATCCGAATCGGCCTTTTGAATTATAACACTTGTATAAATATCTTTTATGGAGTCTTTGCTAAAGGGGTGGAAAGAAGTTCTTCCAGTTTTTTATCCAGATCTTCTCCTCTCAGGTTTCTACCAACAATTACTCCATTAGGGTCAATAAGTACATTGGCAGGAATCGCCCTAACCCCATACAACTTCGCAGCTGCACTATTCCAAAAGGCAAGGTCAGAAACGTGTGTCCAACTCAAGTTGTCATCTTTAATCCCTTTTAACCAGGCTTCTTTATTTTTATCAAGAGATACAGCAAAGATTTCAAATCCCTTATCATGATATTTCTGATAAGCTTTTACCAGATTTGGATTCTCCCTTCTGCAAGGTCCACACCAGGATGCCCAGAAATCAAGCAATAAATATTTTCCAAAATGATCAGATAATTTAATTGATTTTCCCTCTGGTGTTAATCCTTCAAAATCAGGAGCCTTATTTCCAATACCAACACTGGTTAATACATTTACCAGGTCTTTCAGTACCACAACATAGGGCGTATTGGATAATTTAGGATCCAGTAACTGCAAATTCTGTCTAATCTCTTCCGGACTCAATCTATACGAGAAATCCCTGTAAAGAACATAAGCCGCGACTAAAGAGCTTGGATTCTCCTTAATAAATGCGCCTATTTTAACCTCTTTTTGTTTTTTGTAGCTGGTAAATAAATCATTGGAAGCAGATCCGGTTACCACCGAATTCCTATAATAACCTTCCGGGTCCAGAGAAACATCTACTTTCCCTTTTTCTAAAAAGACATACAGCGGACTCTCCTCCTTATCTACAGTTAAACCATACAACTCCGGTAATTTAAGTGTCTTATTAAATTTGAAAGTTCCATCTTTCAGCTCTGCAGAATCCAATGTAAAAAACATTTTATTATCGAATTTCTGCAGGTAGACCTTGCCTGAATTCAGTCCTTTAACCGTTCCCGTAATTTCTACATTACTTTTCTCCTGTGCGTAAACCGCTGCGCTACTCAAGAGCAACGATAGTGTAGCTATAGTTAGTGTTTTCATCATATATCGGTTGATTTAATTAGGCTTTTTATGTCCATGAGCCTTAAGGTAAAACAAAGATAAATAAATAAACTACTAATTCCATAGACTTTAATCACAAAACCTATCCTTCTTTTCCACCTTTTCGTTTTTCATTGATTTTCAAACACTTACCATTAATTAAAACTACCTTACACCAGGTAAGGGCGATGATGCCCGAAATCGTGATGACCATTCCATTGGAACAAATCTTTAATAAACTCATTGACAGCTTCATAGAAAACAAGGTTGGTATAGCAGAACATTTTTTAAGCGAAGATCTTGCCGCTCATTTGAAAAACAACTTAACGCAACTTTACAAAGAAAACCTCCTTTTATCCGCCGGAACAGGAAACGACACGCTGGTAGTCCATGATAAATTATTTAGAAGTGACCGGATATACTGGCTTGACCGAAAGCACAATAATCAACATGAAAATGATTTTTTCGATTTGATGGACCGCTTTGTAAGTCACCTGAACAGCACCTGCTATACAGGTATCACTGGCTATGAATTTCATTATACGTTGTATGAAAAAGGGAGTTTTTATAAAAAACACCTTGACCAGTTTCGTAGTAATGGAAGCAGACAATATTCAATGATCATGTATCTAAATACAGATTGGAAAATAAATGACGGTGGCGAACTCTGCATTCATCATCTGAACAATCTTCAAAACATCAGTCCATTAAATGGAAAAAGTGTGTTCTTCAAAAGCAGTGAGCTGGCTCATGAAGTTTTACTCACAAATAAACCCAGAATGAGCATCACAGGCTGGCTAAAGGTGATGTAATGAAAAAACGAGAATACTAAAGGAGATCTAAAGCGAAAGAATTTAATTAATCTTGATTTTGAAGGAGAATAAATTAGCCTAACTTTAATAGAAATTTGCTCGATTTATGTTAAAAAGAAAGCTCTCTTTAATTGAAGGTACGATGTATGCCAACGGCTCTGGAGTCGTTAACGTTGTATCTGGCATCAGAATCAAAGGAAACATTCCCGAAAAAGCCTTATACGATGCACTCTCAAAAATTCAGAAAAGACATCCTTTGCTCAGGGTGGATGTTGTAAAAGAAGACAATGGCACTCTCTTTTTTGTGGAACGAAAAGACATCTCTGAAATACCTGTGCGCATGGTTAGGCGACACAGTAATGAGGATTGGGAAAAAGAGTCCATCGCAGAATGCCTCAATCCTTTTATTTTAAAGGATCAACCGCTCGCAAGACTAGTTTGGATAAGATCAGAAGAGGTATCAGACTTAATTTTCGTCTGCCATCATTGCATTTGTGATGGCAAATCTGTTTTGAGCATGATGGACGAAACACTTCGTTTATTAGCTGAACCGCATTTGGATATTGGCAGTTATCACTCCTTCTCCTCCGTTGAAGAATTTATTCCTGACAGCATTAGACATAATAAAACCAATATTATAAAAGTTAGCATCTTTGCTAAACTGGTACAGTTCAGTTTAAATATTTTATGTTTAAAAAAAGAAATCAAAAGAGAGCAGCCCTACTTCTTGCACTGGAAAATAAACAGAGAAGAGTCAGCCATGATCCTGAAAGGTTGTAAGACGGCAGAGATTTCCATTCATTCCGCACTGTCCATAGCCTTTTTAAAGGCCCATCAACAAATTAAGCAACTTAAATCATACTCCAGACTTTACTGTGCCGTGGATATGCGAAAATTCCTTCCTGAGATTAAAGAGGACATGTTTTTTGCCTTTCCTGCAATGATAAGCCTGAGCTTAAAAGCAAATGAAAATAATAACCTTTGGGTTCCGGCAAGGATGTTTAAAGAAAAGCTTCAGCAGGAAATCAACAAGATGGATATCAATAAATTTTTTCTGTATAGCAGTGGGCTACTGCGGGCCCTTCCAAAAATGAGTAAATATGCTAAAGCAGAAAGAGGAATTCACGATTTTACCTTTTCCAATATGGGGAAGGTCCGCATCAAAGAAAATTACGGTATCCTTGAAGTAGAAGCCTTACACTCTCCTTCCACTATGTTCCCTTTCGGCAATCCAAGCACACTCTCTACCACGACATTCAGAGGAGAAATAGACTTTATATTTACTTCAGATGAAGCTTTCATAAAAAAAGAAGAGGCCATGATGCTAAAACAAAATGCCATGCAATTATTAATCAATTCGACTAAAACGATGCCTTGTTAATAAAAATTACAACATGCTTCTTGTCGTAAATTCCCCTTCATTTTGTCGTTTCTCCCTATCGCGTTTCCAGGAAAGTCCGGCTAATTTTACATCATTCAATCATTAACCAGAATCATTCAATTAAAATTAAGCAAAATGAATACAACAAATCAGATCAACATTACAGTAGAAACAATTGTAAACGCAGCAGTAGACACCGTTTGGAACGCATGGACCTCTCCGGAACATATTATAAAATGGAACAATGCTTCTGAAGATTGGCATACCCCGAGAGTGGAAAATGATTTGCGCACAGGAGGAAAATTCCTGTCAAGGATGGAAGCTAAAGATGGTAGCTTCGGTTTTGACTTTTCCGGAGTCTACGACGAGGTAAAAACCAACGAACTCATTGCTTATACACTTGGAGATGATAGAAAAGTGAGTATTTCATTTGTCAGAGATGGCAACACGACGAAAATAACTGAAACATTTGAAGCTGAAAGTACAAATCCGATAGAAATGCAGAAAGGTGGCTGGCAAGCGATCCTGGATAACTTCAAAAAATATGCAGAATCATTGGCAAGCTAACTAAATGCCTTTTCCTTCAATTGCAAAAGAAAGTGGGTGCCTAAAATATTTTAGGCACCCACTTTCTTTTATATAGATCATGTTAGCTAATGAAACTGAGCTGTTTCCGTACTGTCTTTCATGGCCATAGTAGAGGCAGTTCCTTGCTGCACGGTGCTCTGAACGCAATCAAAATATCCGGTTCCCACGAAAGTCTGGTGTTTCACGGCCTTAAAACCATGCTCCTGCAATGCAAATTCCCTTTGCTGCAATTTAGAGAAACCAGCCATACCGCTTTCCCTGTACGATTGAGACAGTTCAAACATAGAGGTATTTAATGCATGGAAGCCGGCTAGCGTAATGAACTGGAACCTATATCCCAAAGCCGCCAGATCTTCACGAAACGTTTCCATCTCTTCTTCTTTCAGGTGTTTGCTCCAATTGAAAGATGGAGAACAGTTATAAGCCAAAAGTTTTCCTGGATAAACAGCATGAATCGCTTCAGCAAATGCTTTTGCAATGGCAAGATCGGGTTGCGAAGTTTCCATCCAGATCATATCCGCATAAGGCGCATAGGACAAACCACGTGAAATACATTGTTCCAATCCATTTCTTACTGAATAAAACCCTTCATTGGTTCGCTCGCCTGTAATGAATTCCTGATCTCTTACATCAATATCAGAAGTAATCAGATTCGCCGCTTCTCCGTCTGTGCGTGCAATAATGATCGTCGAAACATTCATCACATCTGCCGCCAATCTTGCTGCAATTAGTTTATTTATGGCTTCCTGTGTAGGAACCAATACTTTCCCACCCAAATGCCCGCATTTTTTTGCAGAAGACAACTGATCTTCAAAATGAACACCGGATGCTCCACCATCAATCATTGCTTTCATCAATTCAAATGCATTTAAATTTCCTCCAAAACCAGCCTCAGCATCTGCAACAATGGGTGCCATCCAGTCTTTCGAGTTATCTCCATTTACAGAATCAATCTGTTCACAACGCAATAAGGCATTGTTAATCCTTTTCACCACGTCAGGTACTGAATTTACAGGATACAAAGATTGATCCGGATACATGGTTCCTGAGGAATTGGCATCAGCTGCAACCTGCCATCCGCTCAGGTAAATCGCATCTAATCCTGCGGCTACTTCCTGTACAGCCTGATTCCCTGTCAGGGCCCCCAGAGCCGCAACATATGACTGCATTTTCAATTTTTCCCATAATTTCTCTGCCCCATGTTTGGCCAAAGTATATTCAATTTCTACTTTACTGCGCAATTTCAAAACTTCTTCTGCGGTATAAGGCCGATTGATCCCCTCCCATCTCGGATTGGTTTGCCATTCGGTAAATAATCGGGTAGCTCTATGATCTGTTCCCATTGTGGTTCGTTTTTTAGGTTAACATTTACATTGATTTTTTATATGGTTATCGTTTTTTCATCTGTTACAAAAAGAGAAGACACGCTTTCCGGCTCCCGGACTTCTTCTTCACAAACTTTCTTCTCATCATTAGAAAGAATGAGTTCATAACCTGGCAGGGTGAGAAAGTCAACCCATTTATTCTGAACAATCAATTTATTGAAAATACAGATCGCCTGAACGTATTGGCCTTCCTGGTAAGCTTTACTCCCTACCGTGCTCCTGATTTGTTCAATCTCATCATCTCTCATGTCTTCGTACAAACTATGGTTAATGATTCTGCCATCTTCTAAACTGGCTTTATTGTGTAACCATTGCCAAACCTGTGTGCGACAAATCTCTGCGGTCGCGGCATCTTCCATCAGGTTATAAATGGCTGCAGCACCATTTCCACGAAGCCAGTTTTCGAGATACAAAATCCCCACATTGATATTTTGTCTTAATCCTTCTTCGGTGATCGTTCCCTCTGGTAATTGTAATAATTCGTCTGCCGTACAAATAAAATCTTCCCGTTTTACATGGAGTTGATTTGCTGTTTTCATACCGACATCAAATATTTCCTTAGCAATGGCAACCAGTCCCGGGTGCGCAACCCAGGTCCCATCGTGGCCATCTGTTACTTCCCTCAACTTGTCTGCTTTTACCTTTTTTAGAGCAGCTTCGTTGGCGGCTTCGTTATTTTTAATTGGAATTTGTGCCGCCATCCCACCTATGGCATGTGCCCCGCGTTTATGACAGGTTTTTATCACCAATTGGGTGTATGCCCGCATAAAAGGCACGGTCATATTTACCTGTGAACGGTCTGGAAAGACATATCCCGGAATATTCCTGAACTTCTTAATGAAGGAAAAAATATAGTCCCAGCGGCCGCAGTTCATACCGGCAGAATGGTCTTTCAACTCAAATAATATTTCATTTAGCTGAAATGGAGCAAGAATGGTCTCTACCAATACAGTTGCCTTGATGCTTCCATAAGCCACACCGCAATATTCCTGTGCGAATACAAATACATCATTCCAAAGTCTGGCTTCTCTATAACTTTCTAATTTTGGTAAATAGAAGTATGGGCCCGTTCCTTTTTGCAAGAGCGTTTTGGCATTATGAAAAAAGTAAAGTCCAAAATCAAGCAAGCTTCCACTGATGGGCGCTCCATTAACTTCAATATGTTTTTCCTCCAGGTGCCAGCCTCTGGGACGAACGAATAAAGTAGCGGTCTGCTCATTTAACTTATATTCCTTTCCGTTATCCGCATTGACAAAGCTGATAGAACGGTTAATGGCATCACGCAGGTTAACCTGACCACCAATGATGTTCTCCCAGTTTGGAGAGTTACTGTCTTCAAAATCGGCCATAAAAACATTAGCGCCAGAATTCATAGCATTAATGATCATCTTGCGGTCAACGGGTCCGGTAATTTCCACCCGACGGTCCAGAATATCTTCGGGTACCGGGGCAATCTGCCATTCGCTGCTCCGTATCTCTGCTGTTTCCGGAAGAAAACGAGGTTTCCATCCGGCATCAATTTTTTGCTGCACTACCTCTCTCTCTTTAAGTAAGGCTTTGCGATGCACATTAAAATGGAGGTGCAATGCCTTAATAAACTGCAGTGCATCATCCCCAAGTATTTCCTGGTAAGCTTCCTGGAACGGAGCTTTAATGGTCATGCCCTCCGGGGCAGGATTCCATTTGCTGGGGTGGTTCATAATTGATGTCATGGTTGTAAGTTTTATGCAAGATACGGATTATTCTCAATTAGCGAAATATTCGCTAATATTTTTTTTTTCGTTAAACAGGTTCTTTTTCCTACTTTAGCCGTATGATAACCGATAATGATAGCGTACGCCTGATTTTGGGCCTGAAAGTAAAAGCTTTACGTCAGGAAAAAGGACTCTCCTACCAACAACTTGCGGAGAAAACAGGCATGTCTCTCTCTTATGTACACGATATTGAGACCGGAAAAAAGTTCCCAAAGGCAGATAAAATACTCTCATTAGCGAAAATTCTGGGCGTTGATTATGATTATCTGGTGTCGTTAAGGGCCAGCAAAAAGCTCCAGCCAATTATCGACCTGATCAATTCTGATTTTATCAATGCAGTACCCTGGGAACATTTCGGACTAACCCCCGCTTCTCTTCTGGATCTTTTTTCCAATACGCCCGATAAAGTGACAGCTTTCATCAGTACCCTACTTAAAATCTCCAGAAGCTATCAATTATCAAAAGAAAACTTCTACAATGCCGCCCTTCGTTCCTACCAGGACCTTCATGACAATTATTTTGAAGATCTTGAGGATGCCGTAAGGAACTTCAGACTGGAATATCAATTGGAAGAAGATCTCAAAATTGAAATCCCGCTACTGGAAGCCATTTTAAATAAAATGGACATTCAGGTAAACCGCAAGCGGATGAATACTATGGATGCTTTACAGGGATTACGCTCATTTTACGCTACAACAAGCAAAACATTTTACATCAATAAAGGCATGAGCCCTGCTCAGGAGAAATTTCTACTGGCCCGGGAAATCGCATTTCAGTACCTAAAGATCACTGAGAGGCCTTATGAAACCATTATTCAGCATAGCGATTCCTTTGACATGATGCTAAACAACTTCAACGCTTCCTATTTTGCAGTAGCATTGCTGATGCAGGAAGAAAAATTCGTGGAAGATGTAAAATACATTATGATGCAAACAAAATGGGATGATAAAGCATGGATTAACCTATGGACACAATATGATGTGACGCCCGAAATGTTGGTACAGCGACTAACCAATATTTTGCCAAAACACTTCAGCATCGATCAGCTTTTCTTTTTGCGCATATCAGGAGAAGTAAAAAAAGATGAATTTGAAATCACCAAAGAATTACACCTTTCTCAGCTACACAACCCTCATGCCAATGCCACTCATGAGCATTATTGTCGCCGATGGGTCTCTATCAATTCCCTTAAGCATACGGCGAACCTGGTTGCAGCCAAAAAGTACAAACACCCTATTGTTGAAGCACAAATATCCCAATACTGGCAGACACATAACCGTTATCTATGCATCTCCATTTCAAAACCGACAGGAAAAGGGAATGAAATGATTAGTGTGACGCTCGGATTATTGATAGATCAGAAGCTCCTTCAGGCGATGTCATTTGTAAATGACACTGCGATTCCTGTAAAAACCGTACACACCACCTGCGAACGCTGCGGAATCATGGATTGCTTGGAAAGGGCAGCCCCACCAACTGAAATCCTGAAGGAACAAAAACAGGAAAAGATCAATAATGCACTAAAACAACTCCAATAATTAAGAATGAACCTTTATAAAACCAGTCTGTTTTGCGTTTTAACCCTCGCCATAGCTTCAGTCGCAAATGCCCAAAATAAGGTCATATTCAAAGAAAATTTTCGAAAAGATAATCTTCAAAAAAACTGGTTGAGCTTAAATGGAGACTGGCAAGTTAAAGATTTTAACATCCAGGGAAATAAAGATGCGAACTGGGCTATCCTACTCTGCAACAAGCCTCTTCCTGAAAATTACATTCTTACTTTCTCTTCATTGGCGGAACCAGAAACCTATTTATTCGAAGTCATGCTCAATCTGAACCACAATAAATTCCTGGGCATTTTATTGAATCAGTTTGAGAATAGAGTAGCCATCGAAGATCGCGGACTGTTTGCCAATGTAGGTATGAGCGGAAGTTTCATCCATAGTGTTGGCCATATTGGCACCATGCCTAAAGTAGAAAGACCAAAAGAACATACCTGGCAGGACTGGAAAATACAAAGAACCGGAAATCAATTCTTTGTATGGATCAATAATGAAGCGATTACTTTCTTTAACGATTCAACGGATTTTGTAAAGACTAAAGGGCAATTTGGTTTTGCAATAAATGGCAAAGCTTCCATTAAAGACATAACATTGATGAAAACAAAAGGAGAAAGTTCACTTCCTCCTAAAGATTTTAAAGGGAAACCAAGGATCAAACCATTTTTTGTTTTTGAATAGCATTAATTTTTATCGGCGTCTTTTTGCCATAAGTAAGACTTCTCCATAGCCATTCTATGGGTCCATAAAGAAACCGGTAACAGGGCTGATTTTGCCATAAAGGCCTAATCCAAAGCTGTAAAAAACAGGACACAAATAACAGATAAAAACATGGCAAAAATCTGAGGCAATATCAAACAATATCCTATTTTAGTAATGATGCCATCGAAAGTATTCTGCAAAAAGATCTCCCCAACCGTACCCTTTTGATAAATAAGCACAACCTGTGCTGTAATTGTTTTTGCCGGGTTCCCTGATATAGGTGCTTCTACAAAAAATGCCGGACCAATCAGGAAACCAGCAAGCACAAATAAAAGGACAGGGACCAATAGTAAAGAAAAAGCCCAGATAAGGACTGTTTTAGGCCTGCTGTTGCGAAAGAAAAGCAAAAAGAAGCCTGCAATACTATAAACACATAAAACGTCGCCATACCAAACGAAATAACTGTGGACAAGACCAATCAGTAACAGCATAAACAAACGCCGGATAAACAATCGGACAGGCCCCTGCTCTTTCTTTTCTGCTCTTGCAATAAAAATCATAAATCCGAGTCCGAACAGAAAGGAAAACATGGAAATAAACTTCCCTTCACCTACAAAATTGATCAGCATGACCACCAGCTGATCGGTCCAGTCCGGCCAGGTAGCCAAGGGATCAGTATACAGGGCAGGAAAGGAAAAAAGTCCCATATTCACAATTAAAATACCGAATAAGGCGATTCCGCGTATAATATCCAGTTCACCGATTCTTTGTGTTATTTGCATGAGCCAAATGTAAAAAGAGAGGGGAATTGGCCAATTGACATTTGTCAAAAAGCAGAATTACCCGCGAATCCGGCTCAAAGTCTCTTTTGTGATACCCAAATAAGAAGCAATATATCCCAATTGACCCCTTTGGATGATATACGGATATTTTTTAATGAGCAGGGCGTAACGCTCTTTTGCATCGTTAAACTACAAGCTATATAACCTTTCTTCAAGCCAGATGACATAGGCTTCTACACTCAGCAACCATATTTTTTCGATCTCCGGAAATTACTGACGAAGCATAAAGAAGTGGTTACGTCTTTTCCATCCTTTAGGTAATATCCCCTCGCTATACCACTGATCATGAAATAACAATATCGGCAAACCGTTCCAGGTTCTCTGAGGTGTTCCTCTTTTTTAAGGGTTTTCTTTCTGGCCAGAGCAGAGTATGCAGTTCTCAGCGCTGAATTTTTTAAGGATTTTATGAGTAGGTTTTTGATTTGGTTTTCCTGATCCAAATTCAAAAATAAGCAGATTGTGTGCTAATTTACAGGTGAAAAACAAAAAGCGCTTTAAACATAATGTTTAAAGCGCTTTCGTCGCATTTTGCTTAAATCTGCGGAGAGAGAGGGATTCGAACCCTCGATACCCTTTTGAGGTATACACACTTTCCAGGCGTGCTCCTTCAACCACTCGGACACCTCTCCTTTTTGCGGATTGCAAAAGTAGAAAAAAAATTGAATGCTACAGCATTTTAATCAATAACTGTAATTTTTAACATATTGGTCTTTCCTTTTCTTTCCATTGGAATGGCCGCCGTGTTGATAATTACATCCCCTTTTTTGATCATTTTATGCTTTTTAAGCAGGTTATTCACATCTTGAATGGTTTCATCAGTACTTTCAAATTTATCGTAATAGAAGCCCTGAACACCCCATAGTAAGCTCACTGTGTTTAACAGCGCAAGGTTACTTGTGAAAATATAAGTTAAAGCTTTAGGCCTGTGGCTAGAGATTTCAAAAGCAGTATATCCACTTAAAGTCATCGATACAATACCCACTGCATTTGTTTGTTTTGACAAGAAGCAGGCAGTATCGCAAATTGCATCACTCAGGAAGCTCTCAGACTTAGGTTTAAGGAACTTTTCCGGGTGAAACGGGTAATTGTTTACCTCAATGTTCTGAATGATTTTCTGCATCGTTTCTATCACAATCAGAGGGAATTCACCTACTGAAGTTTCACCGCTCAGCATCACTGCATCTGCACCGTCAAGCACTGAATTGGCCACATCATTCACCTCAGCACGTGTTGGTCTAGGTGTAGTAATCATACTTTCCAACATTTGAGTTGCAATAATTACCGGCTTAGAAGCTGCTCTACATTTCTGAACGATCATTTTCTGCAACAATGGAACTTCTTCCATCGGCATTTCCACTCCAAGATCACCACGGGCAACCATGATTCCGTCTGAGACTGCGATGATTTCATCAATATTAGCAATTGCCTCAGGTTTTTCGATTTTAGCGATTACACGGGCAGTTTTACCTCTTTGTCTGATGATATCTTTTAGTTCTACAATGTCTTCCGCGTTACGAACAAAAGAAAGTCCGATCCATTCTACATCGTTTTCGAGAACAAACTCTAAATTTTTACGGTCTTCAACAGTAAGTGAAGGGATGGAAACTTTAGTATTTGGCAAATTTACCCCTTTTCTTGAGGTCAGAATTCCACCATGAACAATCTCACAAACCACCTCGTCAACAAGGTTCGTTTCGATCACACGCATCTGCAATTTACCATCATCCAAAAGGATAATTTCACCTGCTTTTACATCCTTAGGAAAGGTATCATAAGTGATGTAAATACGCTCTTCATTACCGATGCATTCTTTGGTTGTGATGACCGTTCTATTTCCGTTAACTAAATGAATACCACCATCTTTAACCATTCCAATCCTAATCTTAGGACCCTGTAAATCTGCAAGGATACCTACGTTATAATTGTGTTTTTTATTTAGACTGCGGATGGTATCCAGGACCTCCTGATGATCTGCCTGAGAACCGTGTGAAAAATTTAATCTGCATACGTCCAATCCGGCGTTAAACATACTAAATAAAACTTCTGGTTTAGCTGAAGCAGGACCGAGCGTCGCTACGATTTTTGTTCTAGAATGAAATGGTTTCATTTTGGTTATTTAAAATTTATATGTACCAACAAAATGAAGGTTTTGATGTCAAAAACCAATGTTGGTCTGGTTATTAATATTTTTTTTCTGATGTTGTAAAATCAAATATAGTGTATTTAATACACCTTCAATATAAAATTTACATTACCAAATTCTCACGGGACCTCAATTTACGTGGATCTATCTGCGCAGCTACCTGAATATCAGCGAGTTTATTTAATCCAGCAAGAATAAAATTAAGGTCTTCTTTGTCAATATACTGATGAATAATCATAAAAAAATCGACCTTATTCATTTCAGGAATTAAAAATCCTTCGGCGTTTCGGTTGTTGATGATGTAATATTCAATTTCACCCTGTTCAACAAAAAAATAATACTTGGAAAAAGCCAAAGGATTCTCATCAATATTGAAGTAAACCTCATGATCGTCAATCTTTTCGAAATCAAAATTCAGACTGGTATTGATCTTATGACAGAGCACATAATCCTTCAAAGAAGCCGTAATAGCGATTAAAACGAAGTCAAGATCTAAGGATAGTTTTAAATAAGTTTTGTTCAAAACACGCTTTTTTAAGGAAATACAAAATTATAAAACTAATTTTACATTGATGTTCAAAATAAAAACATTAAAATTGGAAGAGAAATAAAAACATTTGAAATGTGTAAATATTTATTTTTCTTTGCACTGAATTATTTAACCATTAAATTATAAACATTATGTCTGATATTGCTTCAAGAGTTAAGGCTATTATCGTTGAAAAATTAGGTGTGGATGAAAACGAAGTTACACCAGAGGCTTCTTTCACTAACGACTTGGGTGCGGATTCTTTAGATACAGTAGAACTTATTATGGAGTTCGAAAAAGAATTCAATGTAGCGATTCCTGATGATCAGGCTGAAACTATTGGTACTGTTGGTCAAGCAATTGCTTACTTAGAGAAAAACGTTAAGTAAAAATACGGTCTCCGTATAATCCGTATAAATGGAATTAAAAAGAGTAGTAGTTACAGGGTTGGGTGCGCTCACTCCAATTGGCAATACGATCCCGGAGTTCTGGGATGGTTTGCTGAATGGCGTGAGCGGCGCTGGCCCTATTACAGGTTTTGACACATCAAAGTTCAAGACGAAGTTTGCATGTGAGCTTAAAAACTTCAATCCTGAAGATTTTTTGGACAAAAAAGAAGCCCGCAAGTTAGATCCATTTGTTCAATACGCTTTAGTAGCAACAGATGAAGCTGTAAAGGATGGTAATTTTGATTTTTCTCAACTTGACACCAACCGTATAGGCGTTATCTGGGGTTCTGGTATTGGCGGTTTTAAAACATTTCAGGATGAAATGAAGAACTTCTTTTTAGGCGATGGTACTCCTCGTATAAATCCGTTCTTTATTCCTAAAGTAATCATTGACATCGTCCCTGGCCATATTTCCATAAAATATGGTTTACGTGGGCCCAATTTCGCTACCGTTTCTGCTTGTGCTTCTTCCACCAATGCCATGATTGACGCTTACAACTATATTCGCTTGAATATGTGTGATGTCATTATTAGCGGGGGTTCTGAAGCCATCATCAACGAAGCGGGAATCGGAGGATTTAATGCAATGCATGCCCTTTCGACCAGAAATGATGATCCAAAAACTGCCTCCAGGCCGTTTGACAAAGACAGAGATGGATTTGTTGCCGGTGAAGGTGCAGGAACGATTATCCTGGAAGAACTGGAACATGCAAAAAAACGTGGTGCTAAAATTTATGCCGAGTTAGTAGGCGGCGGAATGAGTGCAGATGCAAACCATATTACCGCGCCCCATCCGCAAGGACTAGGTGCAAAGATGGTGATGACAAATGCCTTGAATGATGCCGGTTTAACGACCGGAGACATTGATTACATCAACGTCCATGGGACTTCTACCCCACTTGGAGACATCTCTGAGAGCAGGGCAATTGTCGATTTGTTCGGCGAAGATGCTTACAAATTAAACATCAGTTCTACAAAATCAATGACAGGCCATTTACTTGGTGCTGCAGGTGCTATTGAAGCGATTGCTGCAATTCTTGCTGTAAAAAACGACATAGTGCCACCAACAATAAATCACTTTACTGATGATCCTGAATTTGATCCTAAATTGAACTTCACGTTCAACAAGGCACAAAAAAGAACCATTCGTGCTGCTCAAAGCAACACTTTTGGTTTCGGCGGTCATAATGCATCTGTGATATTCAAAAAGTACGAAGAATAAGAATTAGTTTCTGTATAAGGAGACTATTTGATTAGTCTCCTATAATTTTTGTAACAATTAATGCCATTATTCGACCTGTATAAGCTTTATTTTTCAACAGATAAGGTCTTTATAAAAAAGCTAAAAAACATTTTAGGCTTTGTTCCTGGAAATACTGTTTTATACAAAATGGCATTCAGGCACAGATCTGTGGCAAAAGTTCTGAAGAACGGAAGCAGAAGTAGCAATGAACGTCTTGAATTTCTTGGGGATGCCATTCTGGGCTCTGTAATTGCCGAATTATTGTTTAAAAGCTATCCCTATAAAGAAGAAGGTTTTCTAACGGAAATGCGTTCTAAAATTGTAAACAGGGCAAATTTAAACCAACTGGCCAGAAAAATGGGCTTCGACCAACTGATGGTCTTTGACCAGAAAGCGGTAAACATCCAAACCAAACATCATTCGATGCTTGGCGATGCTTTTGAAGCATTAATAGGGGCAGTATATCTGGATAAAGGATATAATTTCACCAAAGATTTCCTGCTTAAAAGAATCATTAAGCCATATATCGATATCCACACGCTGGAACTCACTGAAACCAATTTCAAAAGCAAATTGATCGAGTGGTGCCAGCGCCAGGGGAAAGACATTTCTTTTGATATGGTACAAAACAGTGAAGGTGAAAGCGCTAAACTATTTACCATCAGCGCTGTTGTGGAAGGAGAAAGCTATGGCTTAGGCCGCGATTACAATAAAAAGAATGCAGAAAAACTTGCAGCTGAAAAAGCCTGCGAAGCATTATCCATTTAAACTTCTTATTTTTTTCTCAGCGTATCCGTGTATTTCTTATAGGAATCCTTAATGTATTTTATGGCGTCGTATTCCGCCCAGTTTCTGGATTTTTCATAATCAGGTCGGTAATCCAACATAAACTTTTCGAGATCTTTACCTTTCAGGTCTACTGTATTCTGAATCAGATATTCATTAAAAAAGCCATCTACCTGCGATTGCTTGATCTCATTGTCATAGTATCTTCCAAATCTTCTTGCATTTCCAGGAGTACGACCAAACAGCTCATAAAAAGCCGTTAACGGCTGGAAAAAATAAGCAAGTACAGGAGGTTTTCCCTGATAAAAGGAACCACTTCTTTTAAAATCTCTTTTGACATCATTCAACTCCTGCTTCTTGGTTTGCCCTTTAATATTCACCTCTCTCAATGTCGTTCCTCTGGATAAATATACCGATACATCTGCTGTAGTGAAAACACCCACCTCTTCATCGGAAAACTCACTTTTTACCACTAAAAGACTATCCCCTACCACTGCTCGGATCTGAAATAAGCCCAAGTCACTGGTAGACACGGTAAATCCATTTCGCTTATTGGTGACCTGTGCAAACTGTATGCGGTTATTTGTTCCACGTTCTTTTACAACCCCTCTAAGTAAAAACTCCTTTTGGGAGAAAGCAGCGGGCATAAAAGAAAAGAAAAACACACCGAATGCCAATGTGATGAGATGATGAGGCTTCATTATATATAGATTTTTTGTAAACTTAACCAATGTTTCCCAATCAAATAAGTTAAAAAAAGTTAAAACGATAGCGGGAACCCTGTTTTTCATAACAAAGTAGACCTGAAAAAGTTACCTCTTTTTTCTAATTCCCACCTAAATGTGGCATAAAAAAAACAAAGTCGGCCAAGTTCCGTACATCATTAAGCAACATAGGTTTAATCATTTTAACAATAAATTATATCTTTGCACATGATAAAATCAATGACAGGCTTTGGTCTGGCCTCTACTGATCATGAAAACATCAAGTTTGCAGTAGAGATTAAGTCTTTAAACAGCAAGTTTTTAGAGCTAAATCTAAAACTTCCAAGGGCTTTCTCCGAAAAGGAGTTGTTATTACGCAACATATGCAGCAAAGAAATCGAACGCGGAAAAGTCAGCGTCTCTATAAATATTGATCGCGGGGAAGAAAACCTTAAAGGAGCAACCATCAATGCCGCCTTATTGAGTAAGTACTATAAGCAACTTGAAGCGATTAATGTTGATTTGGGTGCCAACTCGACGAATCTTTTACAGGCAGTATTGAGTTTTCCTGAAGTCATCAGCTACCAGGAAGAAGAGGTCAATGAAAATGACTGGGATATTTTATACAGCACTTTCAATAAAGCATTGGAGAACTTCAATCAGTTCAGACACACAGAAGGAAATGTTTTAAAAACAGATCTGGAGCTGAGAATTAAAAACATACTTCAGTTTTTTGCCCAGATAGAAGTCCTGGAGCCTCTGAGAATCCCTCAGATCAGGACAAGACTAAATCAATTTCTGGAAGAAAATGTTGGAAAAATAAATGTAGATCAAAACCGACTGGAACAGGAATTGATCTATTACATTGATAAATTAGACATTACCGAAGAAAAAACACGCCTGAAAAGTCATTGCGATTATTTCACAGAGACTTTAAAGAGCAAAGACGCTAACGGTAAAAAACTCGGTTTCATCTCTCAGGAGATTGGCAGAGAAATCAATACTATGGGTGCTAAAGCAAATGATGCACAAATACAACAATTGGTAGTAGGGATGAAAGAAGAGCTGGAAAAAATTAAGGAACAACTATTAAACGTTTTATAAGTACGCATGACACAAGGTAAACTCATTATATTTTCTGCCCCTTCGGGAGCAGGCAAAACCACCATCGTGAAACATCTGCTTAAGAAATTTCCGACATTAAGTTTCTCTATTTCAGCCACCACCCGTGAATCAAGAGGTGATGAAGAGCATGAGAAAGACTATTATTTTATTTCAAAAGAAGACTTTCTTCACAAAGTAGCCCATCAGGAATTTGTGGAATTTGAAGAAGTATACAATGGCACCTTTTATGGGACCTTAAGATCGGAGATTGAAAGAATCTGGAATACCGGAAAACATGTCATTTTTGATATTGACGTGGAAGGCGGTTTACGTCTGAAACGTAAATATGAAGACGATGCCCTGGCTATATTTGTTCAGCCGCCCTCTTTAGAGGTCCTGAAGGAACGTTTAACCGGAAGGGGGACTGACAGCGACGAAAAACTTCAGGAACGCTTTATAAAGGCGGAAAAAGAGTTGAACTATGCAGAGAAGTTTGATGTGATCCTTAAAAACTTCGAACTGGAAACTGCCTGCAAAGAAGCAGAACAACTGGTTGGAGATTTTATCAACAGCAAGTAAAATGAAAACAGGGTTATTCTTTGGTTCATTCAACCCCATCCATATCGGTCACCTGATTATTGCCAACTATATGGCTGGCTTTACCGGGCTTAAAGAAGTATGGCTGGTGGTTTCACCACATAACCCGCTAAAGAATAAAAACGGACTGACCAATATGTACGACAGGTTGGAAATGGCCAAACTAGCCACAGAAACCTCCGATCATATTAAAGTAAGTGATATTGAATTTGGCCTGTCTCAGCCATCTTATACCATAGATACTTTAGCTTTTCTACAGGAAAAGTACCCTGGAAAGGAATTCGTTCTGATCATGGGTGCTGATAATCTCTCTTCGTTAAAAAAATGGAAGAATTATGAGGTCCTGCTCAAGAACTACCAGATCTATGTTTACCCGAGGCCAGGCATTGACCTGACTGAATGGGAAAATCATCCGGCAATTACGATCACAGAAACACCACAAATGGACATTTCTTCCACCTTTATCCGTAAAGCCTTAAAGGAAGGAAGAAATGTTCAATATTTTGTGCCGGATAAAGTTCTGGCTTTTATGGACAATAAAAATATGTACCGCTAAGAAGGTCTGTAAAGCAAAAATATAGCTGGTTTTTTATGCAGGTCAATCCGCTCTTTTCTCCAAAGTGCCACAGATTGTGTCTTGATGTATTCTTCCTCTGCATTGATGTTACAAGCTACACAAAGCATAGCCTGAGGAGAACAGTTCTTCAATACATCTTCCAGTAAATGATTGTTTCTGAAGGGTGTTTCTATAAATAACTGCGTTTGTTTTTTGGCTAAAGACTGTTGCTCCAATTCTTTGATGCGCTTTCCGCGCTCCACTTTATCAATGGGTAGATAACCATGGAAAGTAAAGCTCTGTCCATTGAATCCTGAAGCCATTAATGCCAGTAAGATCGAACTTGGCCCAACCAGCGGCACGACTTTAATCCCTCTTCTATGTGCTTCAGCAACGACTTCCGCACCAGGATCTGCTACTCCCGGACATCCGGCTTCGCTCATTAATCCAACATCTTTACCCGCATTCAGCTCTTTAAAATAGGGAGCCAATGAAGCGTTCCGCTGGTGTTTCCCGTAATCATGGATCAGCAGCTCGCTCTGCGGCAACTTCAACCCGGCTTCTTTTAAAAACTTTCTGGCTGTTTTTTCATTCTCAACGATATAAGTATCTATTGCATTGATGGTGTCGCCTAAAAAAGGTGTAAAAGATTTCTGGGCAGCATTTTCTGCCAGAGGAACGGGGATAAGGAATAAAGTGCCTTTTTGCATAAATTTTGTTTTGTTTACAAAAGAAGAAAATAA
Organism: Pedobacter sp. FW305-3-2-15-E-R2A2; assembly: GCF_038446955.1. Taxonomy (NCBI): domain Bacteria; kingdom Pseudomonadati; phylum Bacteroidota; class Sphingobacteriia; order Sphingobacteriales; family Sphingobacteriaceae; genus Pedobacter; species Pedobacter sp. FW305-3-2-15-E-R2A2. The sequence goes on along the minus strand of NZ_CP151803.1, from coordinate 7,313,183 downwards.
TTTCCTGGAAAGAGCAACTCAACACATTTAATATTCCTTCAGAACCAGAATATAACGTCAAAACTAGAAAGTTTTAAAAAAATTTTGCGTAAATTACGTATTCGCCAACAGATTAAATATCGGCATATCCCGCTCTTAAACCAATATAATTATGCAAGATCGCATAATCGTAATGTAATATTCCTAAAGCAGTTTAAACTTTTATCATTCTTTGGAACTCAAATTGTTATATAAAAAGCGTTAGGTAAATTAAACACACACAAATGAAAAATTTAATCAAATTACCGGCAATTGTGCTGGGGCTTATGCTCCTGATGACCGGAACCGCACAGCGCGTTATGGCACAAGACGACGACATTTCGCTCCAATCCTTCTATGATGAGCTTTCCCCCTATGGCACCTGGATTCAGGATCCTCAATACGGATACGTATGGAGACCAGATGTAGAGCAAGACGATTTCAGACCTTATTATAGCAACGGACGATGGGCAATGACAGAATATGGCAATACCTGGGTATCCAATTACGACTGGGGATGGGCCCCTTTCCACTATGGAAGATGGGTATATAACCGCTACAGACAATGGATCTGGATTCCTGATACCGTTTGGGGACCTGCATGGGTAAGCTGGAGAAGTGGCGGTGGCTATTATGGATGGGCTCCAATGGGACCAAGTATCAACATAAATATCAATTTCGGAATTCCGGACAATTGGTGGGTGTTTATTCCTCAACGTAATATCTATTATGATAGTTTCCCAAGGTATTATTCCCGTAGAAACGTGACCATTATTCACAATACAACGATCATCAATAATACCTACGAAAGAAACAGACGTACTTATTATACCGGACCAAGAGTTGACGATGTAAGACGTGCAACCAGAGGTGATGTTCAGATTTATAACGTAAACAGAACCAGCAGATCCGGTAGAACTGAACTCAGAGGTAATGACCTGAATATTTACAACCCAAGAAGCTCCAGAGCAGATCGCGGAAACGTGCAAGGGCCAAGAGATGCGGTTCGTGGAGACGCGAACCTGACCAGACCAAATGGCTCGGTAGCAGCTGACCGTGGCTCAAGATCAGATCGAGGAACCACAGGTATTGATAGAAATACCATCGGAGATCGCAGTGGAAGACCAGACCGTGGCACATTTGAAGGAAGAAATCCAGCGAATAATAACCGTGCGGAAAGAACAAACAACCGCGAAGGGATAGCCAACCCATCAAGGGATAACAATCCGTCAAGAGAGAACAATGCTGGAAACAGAACTGAGGGAAGGGCAACCAGAGAAAACAACCGATTTGGAAACCCGGCTGAGAGGAATACCGAAATAATGCCGGTAAGACCTGACCGAGGCAGCTCCAGAGAGAACCGCCAGGAAAGATCGCAACCAACGCCTCAAACACAACCGGCTCCTCAACCCATGCCGGTGCAACCACAGGCAAGACCTCAACGTGAAGAAAGAAGAGCAGAGCCTCAGGTTAGACAAGAGCGTCCTCAACCTCAGCCACAACCTCAAAGGATGGAAAGACAGGAGCGTTCACAACCTCAGGCCCAGCCACAGAGAATGGAAAGGCAGGAACGACAAAGTGCACCTCCGACCCGCTCTGAAGGCAGGGGCAGTGGATCCGAAAATGGAAGATCTTCAAGATCAGGAAGGGGTTAATTCCCAGCTCAGTTATAAAAAACCGGCCATCAGATGGCCGGTTTTTCTTTTTAGCCCTCTTTTATATATTATAATTATCTTTGCAGCCTCATCAAGCACAACAGGCTTAATTCTTTATGATTCACCCAGAAATAGAAAAACGAAAAACATTCGCTATTATCAGTCACCCCGATGCAGGTAAAACTACGCTTACAGAAAAGTTTTTACTCTTCGGAGGAGCAATAAATACGGCCGGAGCGGTTAAACGTAACAAGGCCAACCAAAGCAATACTTCCGATTTTATGGAAATTGAGAAGCAGCGTGGAATCTCCGTAGCTACTTCTGTAATGGGCTTTGAATACAGCGGCAAACGCATCAACATATTGGATACTCCTGGTCACAAGGATTTTGCTGAAGATACCTACCGTACTTTATCTGCGGTAGACAGCGTAATTCTGGTGGTCGACTGTGTAAAGGGGGTCGAAGAGCAGACCGAAAAATTAATGGCAGTCTGCAGAATGCGAAATACCCCGGTAATTATCTTTATCAATAAGATGGACCGGGAAGGAAAAGACGCTTTTGACCTGCTTGACGAGATCGAAAGCAAACTGAACATCAGCCTTTGCCCGCTTTCCTGGCCAATAGGTCAGGGACATACTTTTAAAGGAGTATACAGCATCTACAACAAGCACCTGAACCTTTTTGAGGCGGATAAAACAAAAATCAGTGCTCCTGTTATTGAGGTTAGCGACCTGAATGACCCGAATCTGACCAATTTTCTGAAACCAAAAGAACTGGATGGACTAAAGTCCGACCTGGAACTGGTAGACGGTGTATATGGTCAGATTGATAAAAGCATGTATACCGAAGGATTACTTGCACCGGTGTTTTTTGGCAGTGCCATCAATAACTTCGGGATTAAAGAACTGCTGGATACTTTCGTTCAAATCGCACCAAGCCCAAAAAGCAGGGAAGCAGAACAACGTGAAGTATTGGTAAATGAGAAAAACTTTACAGGATTTGTATTTAAAATCCATGCCAACTTAGATCCTAAACACCGCGACCGTATCGCCTTTTTGAGGATCTGCTCCGGTAAATTTGAGCGTAATAAATTCTATTTCCATACCCGTCAGAATAAAAAACTTAAATTCTCCAATCCAATGGATTTCATGGCCAACGAGAAAAGTATCGTTGAAGAAGCCTGGCCGGGAGATGTAGTCGGATTATATGATAGTGGAAACTTTAAAATCGGCGATACCCTTACAGAAGGAGAACAGTTGCAATTTAAAGGCATTCCTAGCTTCTCTCCTGAAATATTTAAAGAAGTAGAGAACAGAGATCCACTTCGTACAAAACAGCTGGAAAAAGGCATACAACAGCTCACAGAAGAAGGTGTTGCTCAATTGTTCACCGCCCAGCCGGGTAACCGTAAAATTATTGGTGCGGTGGGTGAACTTCAATTTGAAGTAATTGCATTCCGTCTGGAGCATGAATACGGCGCAAAAGCGCATTTCCGCACGCTAAGCTATGGCAGATCTAACTGGGTAACATCAACAGACAAAAAGAAATTGGAAGAGTTCCTGAAACGGAAACAACAACATATAGGGGAAGATAAGGATGGCAATCCGGTATTCCTTGCCGATAATGATTTCATGATCAATATGACCATGCGTGATTATCCGGACATTCAGTTCCACAAAACTTCAGAGTTTAAATAAAAAAAAAGGCTGCCAGATCTAAGATCTGGCAGCCTTTTTTTTTATTAAGATAAACTTATTTATTTCAACTTGCTCAATGCCTCCTTTATTCTTGGAATCATTTTCTGAATATCGCTCAGAGAACATCCACCAACCGATGCGCGGAACCAGGCAACAGATTCATCCGTACCAAAAGCCGAGAACGGAACCAAAGCCGTCTGTGCTTCCTTGATCAGGTAAAAATTAACATCTGCACTGTTTTTCAACAAGTCTCCCGAAGGAGTAGTCTTACCGATATAATCGATCTTAAGCGTCAGGTAAATTGCGCCCATGGGAACCACTGCATCTACTGCAAAGCCTTCCGCTTTTAATTGCTGAAAACCATTGTACAGCGTATCCAGACTTTCCTGAACCTGACTTTTAAAGGCATTCAAAAACTGATCTACCAGTTCATTATTTTTAAAATATTTTGCGACAGCTACCTGCTCTGCCTTAGGTGCCCAGGCTCCGATATGCCCCAATAAAGATTTCATCTTTCCTATCACCTTTTCAGGTCCGAATGCCCATCCTACACGTACTCCTGTAGCAGATAAACATTTAGAAATTCCATCAATATAGATGACATAATCTTTCAGTTCCGGACGTAAACTGACCGGGTTGATGTGTTCTTTTCCAAAAGTCAGCAAAGAGTAGATCTGATCATACATGATGTATAATGGTTTCTCATCCACTCCCCTGCATTCATTCTCTTCGATCACCAAATCACAGATTTCTTCCAGTTGCTCCTTACTGAACATTGTTCCTGTAGGGTTCAAAGGAGAACACAGGGCCAGCAACGTTGCTCCTTTTAAATAAGGTTTTAGCTGTGCCCCAGTTGGCATAAAATTATTCTCCACTGTCGTTTCTACCGCGATTCCTTTCGCAGAAGAAAGGTGACAGTAATGGTTGTTATTCCATGATGGTGCAGGGTAAATCACCTTATCTCCGGGATCCACCAGCGCCAGATACGTTGCATAGATTAGCGGACGTGAACCGCCGGCTACCAAAATATCCTGTGTGATATAAGAAAGCGCGTATCTGTTTTTCAAAACTTCTACCACCGTCTCACGTAAAGCTAAAATACCATCTGCAGGAGGATAATTGGTATGGTTATGATGATAAGCATCAATAATTTCATCTCTCAATTCTGCCGGAATAGGAAAAATTGAAGGATCAAAATCACCGATGGTCAGATTGGCAATCTCCGCGCCCTTTCGCTTCAGTTCATTTACTTCGTTTCCAATTTTAATGATTTCCGAGCCGATAAGCGTGTTTGCTAATACTGATACATTCATTTTTTTGATTTTTATTTATTAATTGATTAAGCCAGCAATCTTTCAATTGCAGCGGTGGTTTTCTCAAATTTAAACTGCGAAAGAATTTCTTCCATCATCCCTTCAATCTCCGGATTACATAGATTCCCAATACTTCCCTCGTGGGTATGATTCACTTTAGTTGAAGGAGAGAAAGTACCGTTCTCTATCGTTTCACCAACAATTTTATAGGCTTCTCTAAAAGGGATTCCCTTTAAAGCAAGCTCATTCACTACTTCAACGCTAAACAGGTAAGCATATTTTTTATCCGCCAGAATATCGTCCTTAATCCTGATGTGCTGCAACATATAGGCGGTCATTTCCAGGCATTCATTCAACGATGTGATTGCAGGGAAAAGGTTTTCTTTCAACAATTGCAGGTCACGGTGATAACCCGAAGGCAAATTGGTGGTCATCATGGCAATTTCATTCGGTAAAGCCTGAATTTTGTTACACCTGGAACGGATGAGTTCGAAAACATCAGGATTCTTTTTATGCGGCATGATGCTCGATCCGGTTGTCAGTTCGTCCGGAAAGCTGATAAATCCAAAGTTCTGATTGATAAACAGGCAAACATCCATCGCCATTTTGGCTAAGGAAGCAGCAACCGACGACATCGCCTGTCCAAGGATACGTTCTGTTTTCCCCCTGCCCATCTGTGCATAAACCACATTATAATTTAAATTTTCAAAGCCTAGTAACTGGGTGGTCATCGTCCTGTTTAAAGGGAAAGAAGAGCCATAACCCGCAGCAGAACCTAAAGGATTCTTATTGCAAATCTTATAAGCCGCCAGCATCAGTTCCATATCATCCACAAGGCTCTCTGCATAAGCCCCGAACCATAGTCCAAAAGACGAAGGCATGGCAATCTGAAGGTGCGTATATCCCGGAAGCAATTTATCTTTATGGGTATTGCTCAGCTCAATCAGTTGCGTAAAAAGAACCGTTGTATTTCCAACCATTTCTTCGATACAACTTCTGAAGTAAAGTTTCAGATCCACCAAAACCTGGTCATTACGGGAACGTCCGCTATGGATTTTTTTACCTGCATCACCAATGCGCTGTGTCAGCAACCATTCTACCTGTGAGTGTACATCTTCTACCGTATCCTCAATGGTAAATCTTCCTGCTTCAATATCCGCATAAATATTTTTGAGTTCTTTTTGAATCGATACCAGCTCTTCAGCGGTTAACAGTCCAATACTTTCCAGCATTTCTACATGGGCTAAAGAGCCTAAAACATCAAAAGCTGCCATTTGCAAATCCAGCTCCCTGTCTTTGCCTACGGTAAAAGTCTCTATATCTTTATTTACGTCTACGTTTTTTTGCCAAATCTTCATTTATCAATCTATTGTTTAGGCCTTTTGAGGGCTAAAGGTATTTTGCAAAAATACAATAATTACGATAGAATGAAGGATAAACCAGCAAGAGCATCAAATGCAACCACATTGCATAATATTCCTGTTATAATCAAAATATATTCAACTAAATCAATATTTTAGCAAAAAATCCACAAACTTATATATGAACAGCATCAGATATTCGCTCTTGCTCTTGCTTTTACCGCTTGCAGCAAGCGTTCATGCGCAGCAAAAACCAGCATTGAGCTGGAAAGATGTTTCCAAATGGAACTCTATCAGAAGCAACACCTATGCGCTGTCACCCAACGGCCAATGGTTGTCCTGGGCAAAAGGTCCTACCGAAGGTGATCTTCAAACGGTGATCCGTAAGATCTCCGACACCACAAATTTTAGCTATCCTATCGGAGCAAATCCATCTACAGTCGTCTATGCTAAAGATTCCAAATATCTGGCCTTTAAAGTCTCGGCTAAAGAATCAGAAGTAAAAGCGGCAAAAAAAACCATGAAACCGCTTTATGATCAATTGGTTCTGGTGTCTTTACCTGGAAATCAGAAAGTCACTTTTGAAAAAGTAAAAACATTCAGTTTCTCCGGAGAGTCCTCAGAATGGTTGGCCATACAATTTACAGCTCCGGAAACTGCCTCAAAAGATAAAGATGCTGCAAAAGGGACCGATCTTTTGTTATACCAGTTGAGTACTAAAAAAAGCTATAATCTGGGCAATGTAGCGGAGTATGCCTTCAATAAGGCGGGAAACATTCTTGCTTATACCATTGATGCAAACGGACAGAACGGGAACGGCATTTTTATCAGAGACATGAAAACCGGCATCATCACTGCACTGGAAAATGACAAAGCCAATTATAAAAGCATCAACTGGAATGAAAACGGAGATGCTTTTGCCCTGCTCAAATCCAATAAAAACGAGCAGTATAAAGAAGATGTCTTTACCGTAATCGGGATCAATAAGATTGCAGGAGAACAAAGCAATAAAGTTTCTTACGCAGGTATCGGCCTAAAAAACTTCCCAAAAAACATGGGAATCAATGGAAATGGAACTCCTTACTGGTCCGAAGATCAGGGCAGCTTGTTCTTTGGAATCAACATCCAGGAGAAGAAAGCCGACAGCACCTCAAAAGATAAAGCAGCAGAAAAAGGAAAACCTCAGGTAAAAACCGATAGCCTGGCAAAAGGAAAGGCCGAAGGGAAAGCGGATGCTAAAACAGACGCAAAACCCGCAGCTAAAGCCGATATAGAAAAACCAGATATGATCATCTGGAACTGGCAGGACAAACGCCTTCAATCTGCACAACAAACCCAGGAAATGAGAGACAAAAATTACAGTTTCCTAAGTTCCTACCGCATCTCAGATCAAAAGTTCAGTCAACTGGCCGACAGCAGTTTAAAAAACGTCGTTGTTGCCCCACAAAACCTATATGCCATTGGCTACGACAATTCCAGCTATGAATTGGCGGGAAACCTCGACGGACAAAGTTATACGGACATCTACCTCATCAACCTAAAAACGGGAGCCAGGAAACGCATTTTTGAGAAATTTTATACCTCAGGAAGAGGTTCACTCAGTTTTGCTCCAAACGGCAAATGGGCAAGTTTTAACAAAGACGGTGCATTTTACAGCATCAACCTGGAAACCTTACAACAATATAACCTGACCGAAAAAATTAAGGCTTCTTTTGTAGATGAACTGGACGACCATAATACCGTCAAGCCATCCACACCGAATTTTGGCTGGTCATCAGACTCTAAATATGTCCTCATTAAAGACAATTATGACCTTTGGCGCATCAGTGCGGACGGCAAAAATGTAACTGCCCTTTCTGATAACTGGAAAAGCAAGAAACAGGAAGTACAGTCCAAATTCTCCATTTACCCTAAAGACAAGGGAACGGACCTAAGCAAAGACCAATATTTTACCATTTTTAATTCCAGCACTAAAAAAGCAGGAATTGCGGTATTGGAGGCAGGAAAGACCAACATCAGGCCTTTATTTATGGACGACAATGCTTATGGTGCCTTCCAGAAAGCAAGTGAGGGCAATGTGTTCGTTTATGCCAAACAGAACAATGAAAAATCACCAGAGATGTATGCCAGCACTACGGCCAACCTGTCTAACCCTAAGCAAATCACTAAAAACACTCCTGATCAGGAAAAATATGCCTGGTCTACAGGCGTAAAGCTGATCAACTATGTCAGCGCAAACGGAGATTCCTTGCAGGCTGCGCTATACCTTCCTGCAAATTATCAGGAAGGAAAAAGTTATCCTACGATCACCTATATCTATGAACGCCTGACCGATGAGTTGAATTTCTATTCCATGCCTGGATTCCCTGGCGGAGGATTTAACAAGGCGATGTACACCAGTAATGGTTATGCGGTATTGATGCCGGATATCAAATACAAACTGAATGATCCTGGAATGTCTGCTGTAGCCTGCGTTGTTCCTGCAGTAAAAGCAGCCATTGCAACAGGCATTGTAGACGAAAAACGGGTAGCCATTCACGGGCACTCCTGGGGAGGATACCAAACCTCATTCCTGATTACGCAAACCAATATTTTTAAAGCCGCAGCAGCAGGTGCGCCATTGACCAATATGATCAGTATGTACAGCCTGATCTACTGGAACAGCGGAGGCACGAATCAGGCCATCTTCGAATCCAGTCAGGGTAGGTTAACACCAGGTTACTGGGATAACTGGGATGCCTTTGCCCGCAACTCTCCCGTCTACCACATCAAAAAAGTACAGACACCATTGTTGCTGTTACACAATGATAAAGATGGTGCAGTGGATTATACTCAAGGAATTGAATACTACAACGGCCTGAGAAGACTGAATAAACCAGTGGTGATGATCACTTATCGTGGCGAAAACCATGGTATTGCCAAATTACCTAACCGGAAGGACTACGCCGTCCGGATGATGGAATATTTTGATTACATGTTAAAAGATAAGCCCGCACCGGAATGGTGGTCAAAAGGAGTGAACCGTTTAGATATGGAAAAACACCTGGAAGCAAGAGCTTTTGAAAAAGTAGAAGAACAATAAAAAAAGGCGGCTGATCTTAAAGATCAGCCGCCTTTTTAACTTATGGAATTAACCTTACTTCCCGTTAACTACGGGTTTTAACATTTCAATATAGAGCTGAATTCCTTCTTCAATTTCATTTACAAAAACATATTCATCTGCCATATGAGAACGTGCAGAATCTCCAGGACCTACTTTTAACGATGGAATGCTCAATAAAGCCTGGTCTGAAGTCGTAGGAGAACCATAAGTAGTCCTTCCTAAGGCGATGCCTGACTGTACCAGCGCATGTGTTTTATCAATAGAAGAAGGCTTCAAACGGATAGAGCGTGGTGTAACCTCGCAATCTACATTCGTCCGGATAATTTTTAAAACTTCCTCATTCGTATACGCGTCTGTTACCCGGACATCTACCGTGAAATTACAAGTTGCCGGAACGACATTATGCTGAGAACCTGCATTGATAATCGTCACCGACATTTTCAAAGGACCGAACATTTCCGAAACCTTGGAAAAACGATAATTGCGGAACCATTCTATATCTTTCAAAGCCTTATAAATGGCATTGTCTCCTTCTTCGCGTGCCGCATGGCCTGCTTTTCCGGTAGAGACACAATCTAAAACCAACAAACCGCGTTCAGCGATGGCAAGATTCATTAAAGTTGGTTCTCCAACAATCGCAAACTCCAGTTCTCCAAGATCAGGAAGTACACATTCCAATCCGTTATTTCCGGAGATTTCCTCTTCTGCTGTAGTGGCCAGACAAATGTTATAACTTAAACCTTTCTGCTCATAGAAGTAAAGAAAGGTCGCTATAAGCGAAACAAGACATCCTCCTGCATCATTACTCCCCAATCCATACAATTTACCATCCTCAATAGTTGGCGCGTAAGGATCGCGTGTATAGCCTGAATTTGGCTTTACCGTATCGTGATGCGAATTTAAAAGCATGGTTGGCTTTTTGGCGTCAAAATGCAAATTGTAAGCCCAGATGTTGTTAAGCTTACGATGGGTCTTTATATTACGTTGCTGCAAAAACTGTTCAATCACATCAGCGGTTTTGTCTTCTTCTTTACTAAAGGAAGAGATGCTAATCAGTTGTTTCAACAGTTCTAAACTATCTTTTTGCAGTTGTTCTATCATAATTTTTTATTCTTTGGTATATAAAGCACCGGCTTTTGTTGCCGATAGCTTGATGCCTTTGATCAGGGAGGAACTAAATCCATTATGCTCCATCTCATTTAATCCGGCAATGGTACAGCCTTTCGGCGAAGTTACTTTATCTATTTCCTGTTCAGGATGGGATTGCATCTGTAAAAGCAGATCTGCAGCTCCTTTAGCGGTCTGAACCGCCATTTTTAGGGCTTCATCTGCATGAAAACCAATCTCTACCCCACCTTGTGAAGCCGCTCTGATCGCGCGTAAGAAAAAGGCAATTCCGCAGGCACATAAAGCCGTTGCTGAAGTCATCAGGTCTTCGTTGATCTTTACCACTGAGCCTACGGTTTCGAACATTCTCGTCACCTCTTCCATATATTCAGAAGAAGCATTGTCTGTGGCGATACAGGTCATCGACTGGCCAATGGCAATCGCCGTATTGGGCATCGCCCTGATCACCTGTATCTCTTCTCCCAGTTTATTTCTGATGTCTGCACAGCTGACACCGGAAGCAACGGAGATGAAAAGATGTTTGTTGAGGTCTACAACCGGACGAATCTGTTCCAACAGCTGATTCAGCTGTTGCGGCAACACGGCAAGAACAATGACATCTGCAGCGGCAACAACCGCAGCATTATCATTACTCACACCAAAACCTTGTTCAGCAAAGGGGCTTAGATTGGCAATATTTCTTCTGGTTAGACGAATCTGACCGGGCAAAGCATAATCAGCTTTAACTAATCCCTTGGCTAAAGAAATGCCAATATTTCCGCTTCCTAAAATGGCGATGTTGCCTTTAAACTGTTTCATCTTCTATATGGTTTGGTTGTGATTGATCGGGTGGTATTCAAAGGTAATTAAATGATGAGTCTTGTTCCAAAACCCTGCTCATTAATTTGTGGCAGTTCATCTGCTTTACCAATATATACGGCAGAAACGCCGCTCTTTATCGCCTCAAAGGCATTGTGTAATTTAGGGATCATTCCTCCTGAAACTACTCCCTCCTGCTTTAGTCCTTCAAATTCCGTCATCCGGATTTCAGGAACAAGAGAATTGTCATCTTCCACATCCCTCATGACTCCTCTTTTCTCAAAGCAGTAGACCAGTACAGTCTCATATAAGGAAGACATGGCGACTGCCACTGCAGAAGCAATGGTATCTGCATTGGTATTTAAAAGCTGACTATCGCCGTCGTGGGTAATCGCACACAAAACGGGTGTCAATCCCGCAAGGAGCAAACTGTCTAACGTAGTTGAAGAAACCGAGGCCTCATCCAGGTCACCTACAAAACCGTAGTCAATCTCCTTTACGGGGCGTTTAACCGCTTTAATGATGTTCCCGTCGGCACCAGTCAAACCAATCGCATTACAGCCTTTTGCCTGTAACTGAGCGACCATATTTTTGTTGATCAAACCGGCGTAAACCATCGTGACGATTCTCAGGGTTTCAATATCAGTAATCCGGCGTCCATCCACCATTTTAGCTTCAACTCCAAGAGAAACGCCAATTTCTGTCGCAATCTTTCCACCGCCGTGAATTAAAATCTTATCTCCCGGAAGGGCCTTAAAATCCAGCAAAAACTGATGTAGTTTCTCTGAATTGTCAATTACATTACCGCCGATTTTAATTACACTTAATCTCTTCATTTTCTAAATTTCTTCAAAAAGTTCAATCAGGAACTTCAGGTATAACAAAAAAGGATGCTGGTTTTAATCCGGCATCCTGTAATTTATAAATTCTCCAGTACTTCTTTCAGCACTGCCTGCGCAGCCCATAACCGATTTCCCGCTTCCTGTATCACCAGTGAGTTTGGTCCGTCGAGGACTTCTGATGACAACTCCAGGTCGCGCCTAACTGGCAGACAATGCATTACTTTCGCATCATTCGTTGCCTTTAGCCGTTCGTTGGTCAACATCCAACCTTCAGGATAAGTGAGTACTTTTCCATACTCCTTATAGCTGGACCAGTTTTTCACATAGATGTAATCCGCATCTTTCAACGCTTCATCGATATTATGACTGATGTTGGCTCCCGGGGTAAAATCTTCGTTCAGCTCATAGCCCTTAGGTTGTACAATGGTAAAATCAAGTATTCCTTCTGCCTGTGCCCTGCACATCCATTCAGAAAAGGAATTGGGTACTGCTTGTGGTAATGCTTTAATATGCGGTGCCCAGGCCAATACGACCTTAGGTTTTGCAGCCCCTTTCCAGGTTTCTTTTATCGTCACCAAATCCGCCAGACTTTGCAAAGGGTGGCGTGTTGCGCTTTCCAGACTGACCACAGGAACGCCACAATACTGGATGAACTTATTAAAGAAATCTTCGTTATAATCCTCATCCCTGCTGATCAGCTTAGGGAAAGAACGTAAGCCCAATACATCACAATACTGTCCCATCACGGCTGCAGCTTCGCGGATATGCTCTACCGTAGTGCCGTTCATGACCACACCGTCCTGAGTTTCCAGTGCCCAGCCTTCTTTGTCCATGTTCATCACCATCACATTCATTCCCAAATTCAATGCTGCTTTTTGGGTGCTCAGACGGGTGCGTAAACTAGGATTAAGGAAAACCAAACCCAGGGTTTTGTTCTTACCCAGATCTTGATGTGCATAGGGGCTTTCTTTTAAGGCCAATGCGGCGGCTACCAATTGGCTGATGTCTTCAACATCATTTACTGAAGTGAACTGTTTCATCTTTGATTTAGCGCAATTTTAAACTGATTTAAAAATTGATCTGCCTGGTCTTTGCTTAAATTTAAAGCTGGCAAAAGTCTGATTACATTCGGCTTAGCCTCTCCTGTAAAGATATGGTGTTTAAAAAGCAGGTCTTTCTTTACGGTCGACAAGCTTTCAGGAAGTTCAATACCAATCATTAAGCCACGTCCTCTCACTTCTGTTACCCCTTCAATTTTCTTCAGCTCAGTGATCAGGTAAGTACCAATTTCTGCTGCATTTTTCATCAGCTGATCCTGGTCCATAATTTCCAATACTGCCAATGCAGCTGCACAAGCCAGGTGATTTCCACCAAAAGTGGTACCCAACATGCCATGCCATGGTTTAAACTTAGGAGCGATCGAGATTCCTGCTACCGGAAAACCATTTCCCATTCCTTTGGCCATGGTATAAACATCTGCATCAACACCCGCTTCGTCATGAGAATAGAACTTACCTGTTCTTCCATAACCACACTGCACACTGTCGGCAATGTAAAGCGCATTGTACTGATCACAAAGGGAGCGGATTTTCTGAAGGAAAGAAACAGAGGCTTCTTTGATTCCACCCACACCTTGAATTCCTTCAATAATTACTGCCGTCACTTCATTTCCGAAGGAAGCAAAAGCCTGTTCTAACGCAGCTTCGTCATTATGAGGAAGAAAGACAATGTTGTCGGTCTCATTAACCGGAGCAATAATTTTAGGGTTATCTGTGGCAGAAACGGCCAGAGAAGTCCTGCCATGGAAAGCACCTTTGAAAGCGATCACTTTTTTCCTTCCATTATAGAAAGAAGCCAGTTTTAGCGCATTTTCATTGGCCTCAGCGCCTGAATTACACAGGAACAACTGATATTCCGCTTTGCCGGATACTTTACCCAATTTTTCGGCCAGTTCTACCTGCAAAGGAATTTTCACAGAGTTAGAATAAAAGCCCACTTTATTCAATTGATCGGTTACACGTTTCACGTAGTGAGGATGTGTATGACCGATTGAAATCACAGCATGACCACCATACAGGTCCAAATATTCCTGACCTTCAGCATCCCAAACGGTACTGCCGGCAGCTTTAACGATTTCTATATTGTTTAACGGATATACGTCGAATAAGTTCATTTTTTTAGAGATTGAATTGTTGATTAAAAGGTTAAAAACGGTTTCCGAACATTGTCGGGACAGCAGTAGATTAAAATCCTGCTGCTTTAAGCGCCAGACCTTGCCGCTCTTCCAGTCCAAAAATCAGGTTCATGTTTTGTACCGCTTGTCCGCTTGCCCCTTTTAACAAATTATCAATGATGCTCACTACAAAAAGTTTATTGCCATGTTTTTCAACGTGAACCAATCCTTTATTCGTGTTAACCACCTGTTTCAAATCTATATTCTTTTTACTCACATGAGTAAAAGGATGTGCTGCATAATACTCCTCGTATAAGGTCTGTGCCTCTTCAGCAGTCAGATCGCTTTCCACATACATTGCAGCAAGAATCCCTCTGGTAAAATCTCCACGTTGTGGGATAAAATTCAGGACCTCATCAAAGTTCGCATCCAGTTGCAGTAAAGTTTCTCCAATCTCATTCAGGTGCTGATGTTCAAAAGCCTTATATACAGAAAGGTTGTTGTTGCGCCAGCTGAAATGAGAAGTTGCGGCCAGACTCTGACCTGCTCCTGTAGAGCCTGTAGTTGCATTGATGTGCACCTCGTTTTTAAGCAAACCTTTTGCGGCCAGCGGCAATAATCCCAACTGAATGCAGGTTGCAAAACAACCCGGGTTGGCAATAAAATTTGCCGTTTTGATGCGTTCACGGTTCAACTCAGGAAGGCCATATACCCAATCTTCCCCTGCTGCTGCCTTTAGTCTGAAATCCTGACTCAGGTCAATGATTTTTATACCTGCTGCAATTGGATTGGCGGCTAAGAATTTCTTTGCATCGCCATGTCCTACGCATAAGAACAAAACATCAATATCATCAGACAGTTCTCCGGTAAAACGCAGGTCTGTATCTCCCAAAAGGTCCGTATGAACATCAGAGATCAGGTTGCCCGTATTGCTGTTGCTATGTACAAAAGCAATATCTACCGAAGGATGGTTGACCAGCAATCGAAGCATTTCTCCACCGGTATATCCGGCACCGCCAATGATTCCTGCTTTAATCTTCATTGCTGTTCACTTTGTGCCAGATCATTACCTGGTTGCCAAAAATCTTAGAGAAACCTTTCACATCTTCACCACTCCATGCATTGTTCATCTCGCCGTAGCTGCCAAATTTATTGCTCATCAGGTCGTGTGCAGACTCAATACCAATGATTTGGAAACGGTAAGGCAATAGTTCTACAAATACCTTTCCGCTAACAGTTTTCTGAGTATCTGCTAAAAATGATTCAATGTTGCGCATGATCGGATCATGAAACTGACCTTCATGCAGCCAGTTGCCATAGAAAGAAGCCAATTGCTCTTTCCAGGAAAGCTGCCATTTGGTTAAAGTATGTTTTTCTAAAGTATGGTGAGCCTTGATAATCACCATTGGAGCCGCTGCTTCAAAACCTACACGACCTTTAATTCCGATAATGGTATCTCCAACATGGATGTCTCTTCCAATGCCGTAAGGCTGAGCAATCGCTTGTAATTTCTGAATGGCTGCTACCGGAGCTAAAGTCTCTCCGTCGATACCTACCAGTTCGCCTTTTTCAAAAGTCAGTTCAAGTTTGCGTGGCTCAGTTACAGATACCTGTGTTGGCCATGCTTCTTCCGGCAGTGTTTCATTGGAAGTTAAAGTTTCCTTTCCTCCTACTGAAGTGCCCCACAAACCTTTATTGATGGAATATCTTGCTTTTTCAGCGCTATATTCTACACCATGTGCAGCTAAATATTCTATTTCCGCTTCGCGGGATAATTTTAAATCTCTGATTGGTGTGATGATCTCTACATTAGGAATGATGATGTTAAAAATCATATCAAAACGTACCTGGTCGTTTCCGGCACCGGTACTTCCATGTGCCACATAATCCGCACCAATATTCTTCACATAATTGGCAATCGCCGTTGCCTGGCTCACACGTTCTGCACTCACAGAAAGTGGGTAGGTTGCATTTTTTAATACATTACCAAACACCAGATATTTAATACAGCCATCATAATAATTGGCAGTTTCATCCACTACCGCATGAGAAGCTACTCCTAAGGCATAAGCACGTTTCTCGATCTCCTGAAGCTCTTCCTCAGAAAAACCACCGGTATTAACGATCACAGAATGTACTTCCAGTCCACGGTCCTGGGCCAAATAAATACAACAAAACGAAGTATCTAAACCTCCGCTAAAAGCTAAAACAACTTTTTTCTTCATCTTAAAATAACAGCTATTTAAATAAAAATGTAAACAATAATAACAGGGTTTTTAATCCCCCCTTACCCGAAGGCTTAGGCTTTAACACCAATCTTTGCTTGATGCGCATAAAACGCTCATACAACTTTGGCTTCTTCTCCAGTTCTTCTGCAAATTTCTTGGCGACATCATGCTTCTGTGTTGCAGGATCGTACAGCATTGCCGTACACATGCAATTTTTCCGCTCTTTCATCGTCAGGATTTCAAAGTTCACACAACTCTGACAACCTTTCCAAAAATCTTCATCCTGGGTAAGCTCTGAATACGTAACCGGCTCATAGCCAAGATCAGAATTGATCTTCATCACCGCCAGACCTGTAGTCAAACCAAAGATTTTTGCCTTTGGATATTTTTGTCTGGAAAGTTCGAAGATTTTTTCTTTGATGGCATGTGCCAGTCCCGCCTTTCGGAACTTCGGACTAACAATGAGGCCAGAGTTGGCCACAAATTGTCCATGACTCCAGGTTTCAATATAACAGAAACCTGCCCAGGTTCCATCTTTATGGAAAGCTATAACAGACTTTCCATCGGAAATTTTACCTGCAACGTACTCCGGAGAGCGTTTAGCGATACCTGTACCACGTGCTTTCGCCGATTCGGCCATTTCTTCACAGATTTCTTCTGCAAAGACACGATGTTCAGGAAGTGCAACCTGCACTATAAAATCGTTTATATTCATTAATAGGTTAACGAAAAAATAAATGTTCTGATTAATTGTTTTTTAAGAGGCAATCCTCTAAGGAAATGTGCTGAGTTGCTGCTCAGTGTTTACTCAAATCCGTGGCGTGTAATTTTGCCGATTAGTGGTTACAAAAAATACGGGTCGCAAGCGTTCAATAAACAGACTTTCGGAAGCAATATTCTTTGCTTCTAAAATAGAAAGTTTATGTGTGATTTGCTTGATCATTTTCTGTATCTAATAATTCTTTAAAATAGTTGAGCCGCAAAGGTTTAAATAAATATTGAGTTGTGCAATATGTTTTTTATTTTTTTACATTATTTGGTGAAAAATTGTTCAAAAAAAAACCTGCTGTGTAAACAGCAGGTTTTCCGGTTATTTCTTTTCTTCGACCTTGAGGTCGACGGCTACCCTGGTCTGGTCCAGAAAGAGACTCAGTTTCTTCGGTTTAGCATTCGCAGGAACCTTAAAGGTCCACTCCGCTTCAGAGGTTGTTTCCGGTGCAGGATTGGCAGACCCACTTCCATTCGTCGCGGCGACAGCAGTGTTGTTATCCAGCTGTAACCTTGCATCAGAGTAATTAACAGAGAAAAATGTCTCTTTACCTACCGTACTTTTATTCGTTACTGTCAGCTTTATGGTTACTTCCATCCCATCGGCTTTTCCATCGGCATCCTGTAGTGCAACCGCTTTACTCTCAAGAATTTTAACCAGCGCTTCGTTTTTCTTACCCAAAAGTGCAGAATCCGGAAATGCGGTAATGATATAACTTAAAGGCTCATTCCCTACAGGCGCAGGTGTAGTCGTTGCTGCAGGTGCTGTGGTCTGAGTCAGCGCAGTAGTATCTGCAGTTTCTCCTGTTTTTTTGTCTTTGTTCTTGCAGGAGGCAAAACTAAGCATGCCTAACGCTACGATTGATAGTCTTAAAAATTGCTTGTTCATGGTTTGGGTATTTTAATTCAAAAATAGGTTTCACATTAAAAAATAACGGCACAAGATATTAAGTCTTCATTAATTTTTCACCTGAGAAAACACGTAAAAAAAATTAAAACGCAATATCTTAACAGCTAATTTACAACACATTACCTGCCAAACCTGAAATAATGAGACAATAATCCGGGGCGCCCTTTGATCATTTCAGGAATGATGTCCATTCCAATCACAGAAAAGGTGATGCCGTTGCCTCCAAAACCCAATACAAAGTAAGAATTCGGGAACTTTGGATGTGCCCCGATATAGGGCAGCCCATCTTTGGTCTCTCCAAAAGTACCACACCAGCAGAAATCCTCGATAAAGCTGAGCTCCGGCAAAAACTTTTTAACGGTCTTGACCAGCTTATCCTTTTTTCGCCCCAATAACGCATCTCTGCGCAAAGCATTCCTAAAGTTTTCATCTTCTCCCCCTACCAGCAAGCGACCATCAGCAGTCGTTCTCATATAGAGATACGGGGCATCCGTATTCCAGAACAGGGTGCTTGAAATTGATGGAGGTAAAGCGTTATTCTTCTCACTAACCATCGCATAAGTACTCTTCAAGGCTACAATCTTCTCTGGAAGCATCGCCTGCGTCTCATATCCGGTACAATAGACTATTTTTCCGGCAGTGATGACTGCACCTGTGTCCGTCTCCGCCAGGACCTTCTCTTTCTCATGTTTCACTTTTTTCAATTCTGTCTTATCAAAAACACGAAGTCCCTTTTTAGCATTATAATGAAGCAGGTCATGGGCCAGACAAAAAGCATCTACACTGCCCCCATCTGTAGACAAGATCCCTCCCTCCGTCAACAGTCCGTACTTTGCTTTAATTTCTTTTTTTTCCAGCCATTTCACCTCAAATCCAACAAGCTTACGGGCTTCGAACTCCTTTTTAAGCCATTTAACATCTTTTGATTTGCTCGCAAAATAAAGAGAATCCTTCTGCTCAAAGCCACATGGTGAATCAATATCCTTAACCAGTTGCTTTAACTTGTCAATCGAATCCCGACAGGCTTTATAGCTGGCAACAGCGCCCTGCTCCCCGATCATCCCGATCAATTCATATAAGGGCACATCGATCTCATACTGCAACATGGAAGTCGTAGCGGAACTGCTTCCATTCGCGATTTCCCGTTTATCAATCAACACCGTATCGTAACCTTTCTCTATAAATGAATGGGCCATCAAAGCCCCTGTTATTCCACTACCTACAATAAGGATGTCGCAGGTCAGATGGTCTCTAAGAGAAGGATAAGTATGCAACAATCCATTTTTAACCAGCCAAAACGGCTCATTTGAGCGAATATCCATAGAAAGGGTTTAAGTGTACAAGTACCTCCAATAACAAGATTTTTACCCATCTGTTTTAATCATCAACAGATTTCAATTCTATATATTTACGATTTAACGAATCCTCCGATGAGGAAAACACTTCCATTCCTATGAGAAAGTACTTCTTGATCTGTTTTATGGCACTTAGCGCATCCGCTTTATCGCAGGACATCCAAACGGCAAGGGCGTTGCTGGATACGCTAACCTCAAAAACAATGTGGGGCCGGGGATATACCAAAAACGGAATGAGTAAGGCGGCAGATTTTATCAGTGCTTCATTTAAAACTTACGGCTTAAGCCCGATGGATGGAAAAACGTTTAAACAACCTTTCAGCTATCCTGCCAATACCTTTCCCGGCAAGATGTCCCTCAGCCTCAATGGAAAGGCTTTGATTCCCGGAAAAGATTTCATCGTGATGCCAGAGAGCAAGGGTGAGAACGGACAAGGGCAATTATTTCAAAAAGACAGCATCACTTTTATCAATCCGGAAAAACGGATCATCCTCGTTCTGAAAGACAAGCTGACCTGGTCTGTTGCTCCGGAGCAAGCAGATTATACCGGCATAGAGGTTCTCAAAACGGCCATATCAGGCAAACCTGAAACCATCGAACTAAGTATAGAAAATCAATTTAACCCGGAATTTCAGGCAGCCAATATCTGTGGCATCGTAAAAGGAACCTCAAAACCAGATTCTATCCTCCTGCTCAGCGCCCATTACGATCACCTCGGTGGAATGGGCTCGGAGGTATACTTCCCCGGAGCCAACGACAATGCCAGTGGCATCTCCTTTTTAATGACCCTGGCTCAGCATTATGCCCGGCATCCTCAACCTTACAGCATTGCCTTTATTTGCTTTGCCGGAGAGGAGAATGGCCTTGCAGGATCAAAATATTTCACGGAACACCCACTGCTTGATCTCGGAAAAATCAAATTCCTGACCAATGTGGATATGGTAGGTACCGGAGAAACGGGCATAACCGTTGTCAATGCCAGTATTCATCCCAAAGAATTCACGTTGCTCCAACAGCTCAACGACAGCAATAAATACCTTGTTAAAATAAACCCAAGAGGCAAAGCAGCCAACAGCGATCATTATTTTTTCACAGAAAAAGGAGTTCCGGCATTCTTCATTTATACCCAGGGGGGAATCAGTGCCTATCATGATGTTAATGACCTCGCTAAAACCCTGCCCTTCACCGAATATAAAGACCTTTTCAGCTTGTTTCTCGATTTCTATAAGGGCCTCATGAAATAAGGCCGGAGAAACAAATCCACCAAACCGTTGTTTTTCTATAAAAAACAACCATGTCCCTCTTATTCTCCCCAATACAAATCAAAAACGTCCGCTTAAAAAATAGAATTGTGGTCTCCCCGATGTGCCAGTACTCTGCCGAAGAAGGGTTTGCGACCGACTGGCATCTGGTTCACCTGGGAAGCAGGGCCATAGGTGGTGCCGGCCTGGTGATCCAGGAAGCAAGTGCCATATCACCTGAAGGCAGAATTACGACCGAAGATCTCGGGATCTGGACAGACGACCACATTCCTATGCTCCAAAGAATCACCACTTTTATACAGGCAAATGGTGCTGTTGCAGGGATACAGTTGGCACATGCCGGAAGAAAAGCCAGTTTCCTTGCGCCCTGGAAAGGCGGCCGCCAAAATCCAGAAAAAGAAGGCGGCTATAAATCCTTCGCTCCCAGTCCGATCCCCTTTCATGAAGGTGATGAAGCACCTTTTGCCCTGGACGGCTCTGGTATAGAAAAAGTCAAATCAGATTTTAAAGCTGCCGCAAAAAGAGCCTGGAAAGCCGGATATCAGGTGATAGAAATTCATGCGGCCCATGGGTACCTGATCCATCAATTTCTTTCTCCTTTAAGCAATCAAAGAAATGATCTATATGGAGGATCTTTTGAAAACAGGATCCGCCTCCTCCTGGAAGTCATCGAAAATGTTCAGCAAGTATGGCCTGCCGACCAGCCATTATTTGTCCGCATCTCCGCCACCGACTGGGCAGAAGGCGGATGGACACCCATGGATTCCATTCTCCTTTCAAAAATCCTGAAGGAAAAAGGTGTTGACCTGATTGACTGCTCCTCCGGCGGACTGGCTGTTCAGCAGCAAATCCCGGTATCTGCGGGTTACCAGGTTCCTTTTGCGGCATCGATAAAACAGGAGACAGGTGTCCTCACGGGAGCGGTCGGCCTGATTACAGAAGCACAACAGGCGGAAGAAATCCTGCAAAAGCAACAGGCAGACCTCATTTTTCTGGCCAGAGAACTGCTTAGAGACCCTTATTTTCCCTTACACGCTGCACAGGAACTGGAAGAAGACATTCTCTGGCCTGAACAATACGAAAGGGCGAAACCCAGAAAAACCAGACAGTAAAAGATTTCGTAAGTCAAGGTAATTCCTAACTAAAACGCCTACCTATGAAAAACCTTGACTTACGGGGATCCCGCTTGCCGAAACTTCTTTTGGTCCTCCTCCTGCTCAGCACTATCATCAGCTCCTGTAAAAAAGACAGAAATAATAACCCGGACCCGGAAGTTCCTTTATCTGGCCCCGATCTGGAGTTCTATGCTTTATCCAATAATACTCTTTTAAAGTTCAACGCCAAGGATGTCAGTAAATCCATTTCTTCTGTCTCCATCTCCGGATTACCGGGAACTGAAAAAATATTAAGTATTGATTTTCGTCCTGCCACAGGAGAACTATATGGGGTCAGCAATGCCAGCAAACTATATGTTATCCGGTTAAATGGTGCTGCGAGAGCAATTGGAACTGGATTCAGTCCGACACTTGCCGGTACGACAGCGAGCATAGACTTTAACCCAACTGTAGATCGGATCAGGTTAATTACCAATACCGGACAAAATTTAAGAATACATCCGGAAACAGGTGCAGTAGTGGCTACTGATGGAAACATCAATGGAGTAAGCAATGCAGTAGTATCTGGCGCCGCTTATACCAATAGTAAAGCTGGTGCATCATCAACAACCCTCTTCGATATTGACATCAGCACAAAAAAGCTATATAAACAGGATCCTCCAAACGACGGAAAACTAATCGAGATTGGCAGTCTTGGTGTAGAAATCGGCAGCAGCAGCAGCTTCGACATCTCTCCGGACAACACCAAAGCCCTTGCCGCAGGGACAACAAATGGCCTTTCCAACATTTATACCATCAGTCTGGAAACAGGAAAAGCAACCCTGACAGGAAAATTCCCAATATCGACCCCAATTGAAGGAATTGCCATCCCTACAGATCCGGTAGCTTACGCTGTAGACAACGCCAACAACTTTTTAATCTTTAACCCCATGAGCCCAGCCACTGTAGTAACTAAACCAATTACTGGTCTGGCTGCATCAGAAAGTATAGTAGGAATCGACTTCAGACCTGCAAACGGACAAATTTATGCCTTGGGAAGCCTAAGTCGCTTATATACGATCAACGCAGCAACAGGAGCCCTGACATCAGTTGGCGCCGGAACGTTAACCACAGCCCTTCTGGGCAGTAGCTTTGGATTTGATTTCAACCCTACCGTAGACCGCATCCGCATCGTCAGCAATACCGGCCAGAACCTTAGACTGCATCCAGAAACAGGCGCTGTAGTAGCTGTAGATGGAATTCTGAAACCAGGAAGCCCTGCTATAAGTGCCGCAGCCTACACGAATAATTTTAAGGGCGCTACAGAAACGGTCCTATTCGACATCGACCATGCAACAGATAAGCTCTACAAACAAATGCCTCCAAATGACGGCACTTTAGTGGAAGTCGGAAGCCTGGGTGTAAATGCTGAAAGCACAAACGGTTTTGACATTGGAAGCGCTTCAGGAACCGCCTACGCAATCCTTACCGTTGGGGGCCTCCATAAAATATACACCATTAACCTAAATACCGGCGTTGCCACTGCTATTGGAGATTTTTCCAAAACAACTACCGCAATGACTGTCGGCTTAGGACTATAATTCATTTTCACCTGCTTATGAGCAAAGCCATGTCCTTCGGGATATGGCTTTTTAAGTATAAATCTTTTAACAATTTTATTTCTTTAAACCAATTTGCCTTAATTTCGTTTAATCTTATAACAAGTAACAAAGACAAATTATGTTCGATAAATTAATGGCCGCACAACAAAAGGCCGATGAAATAAAAAAGAGATTAGATACAGTATCCGTATTTGCTGAAGTAGAAGGTGGTGCAATCCGCGTTACTGCTACTGCAAACAAAGCCATTACTGCTATTGAGATTGAAGAAGAATTCTACAAACAAGCCGACAAAGAAGAAGTGGAAGAACTCCTGCTTACTGCCATCAACAAGGCCCTTGCTCAGGCAGATATCGTTTCTGCAACAGAAATGCAGGCTGCAACAAAAGACATGCTAGGTGGCCTTGGCGGAATGTTCGGTCAATAGTTTTAAATCTTAATTCTCATCATCATGAAGTATACCTATTATGGACAATCCTGCTTCCTGCTGGAAGCAGATGGCAAAAAGTTTCTTTTCGATCCTTTTATCACTCCAAATACACTTGCCAAACATATCGACATCAGTACCATTGAGGCCGATTATATCCTGGTAAGCCATGGTCATGGTGATCATGTTGCCGATCTGGTAACGATCGCAAAACAAACCAACGCATTGGTAATCGCCATGCCAGAGGTTGTTCATTGGGCAGAAACACAAGGTGTAACCAATGTGCACTCCATGAATTATGGCCCTCAGAAGTTCGACTTCGGGAAACTAAGAATGGTTTGGGCGGCCCATTCCAGCTCTATGCCGGATGGAAGCTATGGAGGAAATCCTGCTGGCTTCGTTCTGGAAACTGCCGGAAAGTCCATTTACTTCGCAGGAGATACCTCATTAACGATCGAAATGAAACTCCTTGCAGAACTTTATAACCTGGATTATGCCATTCTGCCTATCGGCGGAAATTACACGATGGACGTAGACGACGCCCTGATTGCGACTAAATATTTTGACTGTGATAAAGTAATCGGGGTGCA
Organism: Pedobacter sp. FW305-3-2-15-E-R2A2; assembly: GCF_038446955.1. Taxonomy (NCBI): domain Bacteria; kingdom Pseudomonadati; phylum Bacteroidota; class Sphingobacteriia; order Sphingobacteriales; family Sphingobacteriaceae; genus Pedobacter; species Pedobacter sp. FW305-3-2-15-E-R2A2. The sequence goes on along the minus strand of NZ_CP151803.1, from coordinate 7,288,842 downwards.
TTACAATACCTTCCCGGTCATAGAAATCGACACCAAAGAAGCGATTGCCAAATTCCAAAGAGAAAATAAAATCTTGTTACTCCCTGCAATCGGAGCAACAATCGATCTCTAAAGAATGTAAGGTTCAAATCATAAATAAAGATCCTGCAATAAAACCCCTGCTTTTATGAAATTTCAAAGGAGGAGCAGGATTTAAAAAAAAAAGCATATATGCTAAGAGATTCCCAGGAAATTTTGCCCTTATTCAGGGCGAAAGATTCCAGAATCGAGTAGTATATATGCTTTTTTAAGTAAGAAGTTTAAACGTAATCAGGAAAGAAAAAGATCCTGAAACACTAGTGTGCTTCCAACCAATTTACCCCTTCGCCAATCTCCACTTCGATAGGCACCGTCGTCTTGATCGCTGTTTTCATCCGATGTGAAATGATCTTTTTCATCGCCTCAACCTCTGTCTTTAACACATCGAACACCAACTCATCATGCACCTGCATTGTCATTTTCGATTGCAGTCCCTGATCCTGAATATCCTTATGAATATTAATCATGGCCACCTTAATCATATCCGCTGCTGAACCCTGTATTGGCGCATTAATCGCATTTCGTTCTGCAAAACCACGTACCGTCTGATTCGCAGAATTAATGTCTCTCAAATACCTTCTTCTTCCCAAAATCGTCTCCACAAAGCCATTTTCACGGGCGAAGTTCATCGTATCAGACATATATCGTTTAATCCCCGGATACTGCGTAAAATACTGTTCTATAATCTCCGCAGCTTCTTTTCTTGGGATACCCAGGTTCTGAGAAAGACCAAAAGCAGACTGACCATAAATGATTCCAAAGTTTACCGCTTTTGCGTTTCTTCTTTGGTTAGGCGTTACTTCTTCAATGGTAATTCCATAAACTCTGGCAGCAGTTGCGGTATGAATATCGATCCCTTTACTAAAAGCATCCAGCATATTCTCTTCCTTACTAATGTCCGCAATGATACGAAGCTCTATCTGAGAGTAATCCGCAGAAAGCAACACATGGTTTTCATCTCTTGGAATAAAGGCCTTACGCACTTCTCTACCACGATCACTGCGAATCGGAATGTTTTGCAGGTTCGGATTATTAGAACTCAACCTGCCTGTTGCAGCAACAGCCTGGTTATAGCTGGTATGTACCCTTCCCGTTTTAGGATTCACCAGCAACGGAAGTGCGTCAACATAGGTCGATTTCAGTTTCTGTAACTGGCGGAAATCCAATATATCCTTTACAATATCACTTTTATGTGCCAATGCCAATAATACATCTTCTCCGGTCTGGTATTGTCCGGTCTTGGTTTTCTTTGCTTTAGGGTCCAGTTGAAGTTTATCAAACAGCACTTCTCCCAATTGCTTTGGCGAGGCCAGGTTAAAAGTGACGCCACATTTGTCATAAACGTTCTGTTCAAACTTTCTGATGTCTGTTTCCAGCTCTTTAGAATAGTTGATTAACGTCTCTATATCAATTTTAACACCCTCTTTTTCAATATCTGCCAATACATACACCAATGGATTTTCTACATCCCTGGCCAGCTCTTCGGCATTCAATTCTTTCAGCATTGGCCTGAAAACGTTGGCCAGCTGCAAGGTTACATCTGCATCTTCCGCAGCATAGTCGACGACTTGTTCTACCGGAACATCCCTCATATTTCCCTGGTTCTTTCCTTTTGGTCCGATCAGTTTGGTAATGGACACCGGAGTATAGCCCAAATAGTTTTCAGACAACACATCCATATTGTGTCTGGTATCAGGGTCGATCAGGTAATGGGCAAGCATCGTATCAAATAATTTTCCTTTCACAGAGATGCCATACCATTTCAGGATCAGGATGTCATATTTGATATTCTGACCGATTTTGGCAATATTTTCATTCTCCAACACGGACCTGAACTCCTCCAGGATTGGTTGTACTTCAGCCATATCCGCCGACAAAGGAATATAATATCCTTCTCCCGGTTTTGTACTAAAAGACAATCCCACCAATTCGGCGAGATTCGCATCGGTACCTGTTGTTTCTGTATCTACACAGATACTTTCCTGCTGCTCTAAATGCGCAATAAGCGATTTGCGAAGCTCAGCAGTATCCACCAGGCGATAATCATGTGGAATATTTTCTATCGTCTTAAAAGGTTCAGATTCATCAAACAAGGATGGGGCGGATACAAATGTGGCCGTTTTTACTTTAACAGGCTCTGCCACTGCGTTGCCGAACAGATCGATTTGCTGTGAGCCTGTTCCTTTGGCCTCATTTACATTGAATCCTTCTCCAAAAACACGTTTACCAATCGTTCTGAATTCCAGTTCTGCAAATAGCGGCTCCAATAATTCCCTGCTTGGTTCTTCCAGGATCAGGGTATCCGGATTAAATTCTACCGGAACATCCAAAATGATCGTTGCTAATTTTTTAGAGATCATTCCCTGTTCGGCAAAGTTTTCTACATTCTCTCTTTGTTTCCCTTTCAGCTCATGAGAATTGGCAATGATGTTTTCCATCGAACCATATTGTTTGATCAGTGACTTTGCCGTTTTTTCTCCGATTCCGGGGATTCCAGGGATATTGTCGACCGCATCTCCCCATAGGCCGAGGATATCAATAACCTGGAGTACATTTTCAATTTCCCATTTAGCGAGCACTTCTGCCACGCCCAGGATTTCCATTTCATTGCCCATCCTGGCGGGCTTATAAATAAAGATGTTCTCCGATACCAACTGCGCAAAATCCTTATCAGGAGTCATACAATACACCTGAAAACCTTGTTTTTCGCCCTCTTTGGCCAGTGTTCCAATGATGTCATCGGCTTCGAATCCATCTTTAGTGATGACCGGAATGTTAAAGCCTTCAATCAGCCTGAAGACATATGGTAAGGCTGCGGAAAGGTCTTCCGGCATGGCCTGTCTGTGGGCTTTATAAGCTTCAAAATCAGTATGTCTTTCTGTAGGTGCTTCTGTATCAAAAACCACCGCAATGTGACTTGGTTTTTCTTTTTTAAGCACTTCCATTAAAGTGTTTGCAAAACCCATCACAGCCGATGTATTGATACCTGTGGAGGTAAATCGAGGGTTTTTACTCAATGCAAAATGCGCCCTGTAGATAAGCGCCATGCCGTCAAGAAGAAAAAGTTTTTTCATCAGTATATATTGTTTTTTTGTATTACAATTTAAATTACCCCGGGGCTGTTAACTTACTTTTCATCAGATCCCCGCCGCCAACCGAAGGGGCTTAATGAAGATTTCAGGCCGCAACCCATGGCTTCGGATAAAGGTACTAATACTTAAATAATTGTTTGTCATTATCCATAACAACAGCAAATAATTTCCGTTATTTGAGCATGATGACTGCCCTAAAAACATTTAAGCTAGTCCTGTTGCTGCTGATTGCCGCAATTGGGTTAAAAGCACAGGACATTGTGGTGATTTCGCCGGGGAATTTCCTTAGGGGAACCATACAGGCAACAGATTATGCCACGGTGATCCTCACTAAAGATGATGAATCGGTTGTACAATATAAGGCCACCGACATTCAGGAATTTGTGTGGAATGGGGAGACTTATGTCAGCAAGCCTATCGTGATCAAAAAGAAAATGGAGCACCGTTTCTTTAAAATACTGGAACAGGGTGCCGTTAACCTGTATGCAATTGGAGGAAGTACCGGCGTAGACATTCCCGAACCTAAAAGGCGCCGGATTACGCCCAGTATTGGAATCGGAGCTGGAAGCGGTGGTTTTGGTGGAGTTGGTGTTGGCGGCGGAATCAGCATTGGCGGAGGTCGCAACCGTCAGGAAGCACCGGTTAGACGGGTGATGCCTACTGCATTTTTCTTAGAGAAAATAGGTACCGGCCCCATGTCAGAACTTCCTGTTGAAGGCGGAAACGCTGAAGGAAAGAACCAGCATATTAAAAATATCCTGCTACAAAAACTCAGCAATGATGAGGATCTTGCAGAAAGAATAAAGGCCACAGAAAGCTTTGATGGAAAGCTGATCAGGGCCTTTGTTACTGCTTATAATGCCGTGCATAAATAACCATTAATAATATGGCTCTACCATTTATTTACTGATACAGCCTTCAATATGGTCGTTCACCATACCTGTGGCTTGCATATGTGCATAGCAGATGGTTGTTCCGAAGAACTTAAACCCACGTTTTTTCATGTCTTTACTGATGGCATCTGAAATTTCCGTACGGGCAGGTACTTCTCCAAGGGAAGCCCGGATATTGACAATTGGCTTCCTATCGGGAAGAAAGCCCCAGATATAATCAGAAAAAGTGCCAAACTCCTTTTGTATCGCGATGAAAAGCCGGGCATTATTAATGGCGGCCTTCACTTTCAGGCGATTTCTGATGATGCCTGTATCGTTCATTAAACGTTCTTCGTCGGCCTCCGTAAAGGCAGCTACTTTCTGCACGTCAAAATCAGCAAAAGCAGTTCTATAGCCATCCCTTCTTCTGAGGATGGTAATCCAGCTGAGTCCTGCCTGAGCACCTTCAAGAATTAAAAACTCGAACAAGGTCTTATCATCATAAACTGGCTTTCCCCATTCTTCGTCATGATATTTGATGTACTGCGGATCTGTACCGCACCATCCGCATCTGATTACCTCTTCCATAACCTTAAAGACTAAGTTCGTCCCAATACTCTACAGCTCTTCTGTAATGAGGGATCACTATTGAACCACCTACCAGGTTGGCGATCATAAAAACTTCATTAATTTCGGCATTACTCACTCCTTCATGGAAACATTTTTCCAGGTGATACTTAATGCAATCGTCACAACGCAAAACCATAGAGGCTACCAGTCCGAGCATCTCTTTCGTCTTCACATTCAGGGCACCCTCAGCATAAGTCGTGGTATCCAAAGCGAAGAAGCGCTTGATATTGGTATTCGAGGTTTCCATGATCCTATCGTTCATTTTAGTCCGATAGTCGTTAAATTCTTCTACTAATTTGCCCATATTAAAATTGTAAGTAAGTTCTGTTTATGCAGTTAAGCTGTCCCGCTTATAACTCCAGTAAAGGATTCCAGAGCAGCGCTCTAAAGTTCTGCACTTTATCATTTTTAACCACGATTCCCTCGGCTTCCAGCAATTCCTGCATCAGCTCCGGTGTTTTGAAATGAAATTTACCGGTGAGTAAGCCACTGCTGTTGACCACCCTGTGGGCGGGGATAGGCGGATGTGCTGCTCCGGCATTGCTCATGGCATAGCCCACCATGCGGGCAGAGCCACCGGCACCTAAACTTTTGGCAATGGCACCATAGGAAGAAACTCTTCCCTTAGGAATCAGCCTTACCAATTCAAAAACCTGGTCGTAAAATGATTGCTCCATATCGGGATCCTTTTTATAGGTTAATTATTCAAAAGAGAACTGAATATAGTTGATATTTTTATCGTGTTTAAGGTAAATCCGCTCATAATGTGTTTTGATTTTTAAAACGTCATCATAGAATTCGGAAGTATACAGATGGTCCGTTTTCTTATGGCAGATTAAATTCAGTTCTGCGACTTTCTCAACTGTATAAGCATATAAACCATCATTGTCTGTTTTCAGGTTGATCTTTCCACCCGGCTTTAAAAAGGTTTTGTACATGTCCAGAAAGCGGTCGTACGTCAGCCTTTTCTTTTCTCTGCTATCCTGCGGCTGAGGATCCGGGAAAGTAATCCAGATCTCGTCTACTTCTCCTTTTCCAAAGTATTCTGCAATGTCTTCAATCTGAATTCTTAGAAAGGCCAGGTTGTTTATATTTTCATCTACTCCGGTTCTTGCCCCTCTCCAGATGCGGTTTCCTTTTAGATCAATCCCTATAAAGTTCTTTTCCGGAAAAAACTTAGCCATATTTACGGAATATTCTCCTTTACCACAAGCCAATTCCAATACGATTGGTGCTTCATTTTTAAAATGCTCAGAAGCCCATTTGCCTTGCAGAACCTTTCCTTCTTCCATCTGGTATACATTGGAAAAAGTATCTATCTCTGCAAATTTTCTTAATTTATCTTTACCCACTACTAAAATATTTTTATGCAAAAATACAATTAAATCAGTCTCTTAAAGATGATGCTAACTATTTCGTATTTTTGCAGGTATAATAGAATCTCTAAGTGGAAAAGAACGCAAAAATATATGTAGCCGGTCACCGAGGTATGGTAGGTTCGGCAATTTACAGGAAGCTGGTTAAGGAAGGGTACACCAATCTGCTGACCAGAACATCTTCTGAACTTGATTTACGCAATCAGCAGGCCGTAACGGATTTCTTTGAAGCCGAAAAGCCGGAATACGTGTTTTTAGCCGCAGCAAAAGTGGGAGGCATTGTCGCCAACAACACTTACCGGGCTGATTTTCTGTTTGAGAACCTTTCTATCCAGAATAATGTCATCCACCAGGCTTACAAAACCGGGGTTAAAAAATTAATGTTTTTAGGTTCCAGCTGTATTTATCCTAAACTGGCTCCTCAGCCCTTAAAAGAAGAATACCTCCTTACCGGATTACTGGAAGAGACCAATGAGCCTTATGCCATTGCAAAAATTTCAGGAATTAAAATGTGTGATGCCTACAGGGCACAATACAATTGCAATTTCATTTCAGTGATGCCGACCAATTTATACGGATATAACGACAACTACCACCCGCAAAATTCTCATGTTTTACCCGCACTGATCCGCAGGTTTCATGAAGCCAAAGAAAATGGATTGGCGGAGGTGAGCATCTGGGGTTCCGGATCTCCGTTAAGGGAGTTCCTCTTTGCCGATGACCTTGCAGAAGCCTGTTATTTTCTGATGCAGAACTTTAATGAGGGTGGCTTTCTGAATATCGGAACCGGGCATGACCTTAGCATAAAGGACCTGGCCTTACTTGTTAAAAAAATAGTTGGCTTTGAAGGCGCCCTGACTTTCGATAACAGTAAGCCTGACGGCACACCAAGAAAATTAATGGATGTTTCCAAGCTACACGATCTTGGCTGGAAGCACCGGATAGAACTGGAAGAAGGCATTCAGCTTGCCTATCAGGATTTCCTAAGCAAACAACAGGAAAGTCCCGCGCTGTAGCGCAATGCTCATATAAAATAAAAAATCCCTTCAACATGTTGAGGGGATTTTTATTTTAGGTAGTTGTCCCTGGTTCAGGACCGATAACACCACCGCCGCCTCTACACAATGGGACGTTAATGTGCTGACAGACGCCATCTTCTCCAATAAACCCTCCCGGGCAATAATGTTTATACTGACCTTCAGGACAAACCCTATCTGTTACTCCAGGATCTCCGCCCAACACCTCTTTCATGTCCTTTCGGGACAACAATTGTTTTTCATTAAAGTTTTCTTTTTTCATTATTACAGCCTGGTTAGTTAACAATTAGTTGATTACAACACAATTTAGCTTATTTTTTAAACCAAAAAGATATAAGCTCCAAAATCATCGAATACTATTTTTGTGACACAAACCCTGAAACTATCATAGTTAAAATTGATACATTTGTAGAAGTAAATAAACTTTAACTATATGACTTTAGTTCAACTGGAATACATCGTCGCAGTAGATACCTACAGAAGCTTCGTTGGTGCCGCAGAAAAGTGTTTTGTGACCCAACCCACCTTAAGCATGCAAGTGCAAAAACTGGAAGAAATGCTGAACGTAAAAATCTTTGACCGCAGCAAGCAACCTGTTATTCCTACTGAGATTGGCGCCCAGGTTATTGAACAGGCAAGAATGGTACTCCAGGAAAGTCAAAAGATCAAAGAGATCATCAGCAGTCAACAACAGGATGTAGTAGGGGAATTAAAAGTAGGCATTATCCCTACCGTAGCTCCTTACCTCCTCCCAAAAGTGATCTCCGGAATGATGGAAAAATTTCCTGACCTCAAGTTACTGATCTGGGAATACACCACCGAAGACATTATCCATCACTTGAAAACAGGTGTTTTAGATTGCGGCATATTGGCCACACCCCTTGCCGACAATAACATCGCCGAGCTTCCATTGTATTACGAGAACTTTGTGACCTATATCAGTAAAAACAGTAAGCTTTTTAAAAAGAAAACCATAGATGCCAATGACCTGGAAGATGAAAATATCTGGTTGTTAAATGAAGGACACTGTATGCGCTCGCAGGTATTAAACATCTGCCGTTCCACCAAAGACAACCGCCTTCAGGGCCTGACTTATAACACCGGCAGCGTAGAAACGCTGATCCGGATGGTAGATGTAAATAATGGAGCTACGCTTTTACCAGAACTGGCTTTGGCGGAACTAACCAACAAGCAGCTGAGCAAAGTCCGTTATTTCAGATCTCCTGAACCTGTTCGGGAAATCAGTCTGATTACCCATAAGAACTTCATTAAGAAAAGAATGCTCAATGCATTAAAAGAAGAGATCTTGGCCATTATTCCAAAGACGATGAAGCAGAAGAAGAGAAAAGATGTGGTAGGCCTTTAAATCGCTGAAAAAACCATAAACAAAGAAAGCCTGTGATGAACTCACAGGCTTTCTTTGTTTAAGATTGCTTAGTTATGCTTTTTTGAAGCGTTCAGCAACAGCATCCCAGTTTACTACATTCCAGAAAGCTGAAATATAATCAGGGCGTCTGTTTTGATATTTTAAGTAGTAAGCATGTTCCCATACGTCCATACCCAATACCGGAGTACCTTTTACTTCAGCGATATCCATTAATGGATTGTCTTGGTTTGGCGTAGAAGTAACCGCTAATTTATTATCAGCAGTAACGATTAACCAAGCCCATCCTGAACCGAAACGGGTTGCACCAGCTTCAGCAAATTTAGTTTTGAAGTCTGCAAAAGATCCAAAAGCAGCATTGATTGCTTCTGCCAATTCTCCTTTAGGCTCACCACCTTTGTTTGGAGCAAGAACTTCCCAGAATAAAGAGTGATTATAGTGACCACCACCATTGTTTCTTACCGCTGCAGGAAACTTAGAGATGTTTTTAACAATTTCTTCAATGCTTTGGCTAGCTTCTGCTTTGCCTTCTAAAGCTTTATTTAAGTTGGTAACGTATGCCTGGTGATGTTTACCGTGGTGAATTTCCATGGTAAGTTTATCAATATGCGGTTCTAGTGCATCTGTTGCGTAAGGTAACGCAGGTAATTCAAAAGCCATATTATTTTATTTTAAGGTTAAAACTTATTTCTAACACAAAGATAACATTCAAACGTTAATTTTTGTTCAATACTTTGTCAAGTTTAGCCTCTTTTATTCGCAAAAAAACGCGTCATCAGGGCTCCGCACTCTGTTGCCAGCACCCCTCCGATCAGTTCGGTTTTTGGATGAAGCAGCTGACTGTTCTTTGAGGTAAAACCTCTTTTCGGCTCGGTAGCACCATATACCAACCGACCGATTTGTGTCCAGTAACTGGCTCCTGCGCACATCACACAGGGCTCAATAGTCACGTACAAAGTACATTCTTTTAAGTATTTACCGCCTAATGTTTGAGAAGCTGCCGTAAAGGCCTGCATCTCGGCATGGGCCGTCACATCGTTCAACTGCTCTGTCAGGTTATGTCCACGGCCAACAATCCTTCCTTTACACACCACAATCGCCCCAATCGGAATCTCTTCTGAATCGTAGGCTTTTTGTGCTTCCTGTAAAGCCAGCCGCATGTAATGCTCGTCCTCAGCTACCGGACTATTTTCTTCTGAAAAATTATAATAACTCATTTAACACAATTTACTGCCGTTTGGCACAGTACCATTTAAAGCCGTTAATACAATATCTCCATTTTCATCCGCAAAACCTGTCACCAGGAATTCAGACATGAATTTTCCAATTTGTTTTTTAGGAAAGTTGACCACACCAACGATCTGTTTTCCTACCAGTTCTTCTTTTGAATAGTGTTTTGTGATCTGAGCACTGCTCATTCTTACACCAAGATCGCCGAAATCTACTTTTACTTTATAAGCTGGTTTTCTTGCTTCCGGAAAATCGAAGACCTCCAGGATGGTCCCCGCACGAAGCTCGACCTTCTCAAAATCATTCCAATTAATTTCTTCCATGCGCTAAAAATACAATTTATCGGCAAAATTCCATGTTTTATCCAAGGTCGGTCCTTAAATTAAAATCCAATCATTGGATCGGTAGTTCTTATATTTCCGAAATGATCCGGGCTTTTTTTAAGCGAAGAAATGAGTAGGAAAAACATAGTCTTCAGAAATCCGGCCAGGCCAAATGTATACCTGACCCGGGATCGGAAATGGGATATGGCCAGTACCGGAAAAAAGCAGAAACTGCTTCGGATCAACCCCGGATAGAACAGGGATAGAACACGGATAGAACAGGGACAAATACCGTACTTTATCCGGGTTTGATCCGGGGGCTATTTTGCCTTCATCATTGCTCATTCCAAACCGCTCTCTATTTAGTCCGGTAATCCGTTCTATTCTGAAAACCGAACCTCCCCAAGGGTAAAAATATCTCTGAAAAATTCTGATTTAAGTCCTCCTCGGAAATTGGGAATCTCCTGATTTTCTCTATTTTTGATGATTGCCGCTTTCTCCTGTACAACGTACAGGTTACTCATTCCACAACCATTAAAACAGCGATGAAATGATCCCTCTTAAAGAAATCTCTTACTTTGCCCTGGCGGCGCTGGTGCTGGTGATCAGTCCAGGTCCAAACATGATTTATTTGATCTCCCGTTCCATCACACAAGGCCGGAAATCAGGATTAATCTCTCTGGCAGGGATTATGTGTGGCTTTCTTTTTCACATCATTCTCGTTTCTTTTGGGCTTACTGCTGTTCTTTTCGCTGTTCCTTTTGTCTACTCGACGATTAAAACCCTGGGTGTATTCTACCTATTATATCTCGCTTACCAGGCAATTAAACCCAATGGCAAGGGCCTGTTTGAAACCAGAACAGACCTCAGCAATGATAAACCTGCGAAATTGTTCAAGATTGGCGTACTCACCACTGTACTGAATCCTAAGGTAGCGGTATTCTATTTATCTTTCTTTCCCTATTTTATCAAACCGGAATACGGGTCTATATTTCTTCAAAGCTTGCAATTGGGGATTACACAGGTAAGCATCAGCTTTACGGTCAATTTTCTGATTGTACTGACCGCGGCTCAGGTTTCCTTATTTTTCGCCAAAAATCCGACCTGGGTAAAAATCCAGAAATGGTTTATGGCCAGTGTGCTGCTGATGCTGGCCTTAAAGATGGCAGTCAGCAAGGAAAAGTAAAAAGAACATTGTTTTTTCTAACTTTGCAGCATGATTGATGTAATACTTAAAAAAGGAAAAGAAAAGGCTGCAATGCTACACCATCCCTGGATCTTTTCGGGAGCAATTGATAAAATTAAGGGTAAGCCATTAAATGGTGAAATCGTTAAGGTTTGTTCAGCAAGTGCTGAATTTCTTGCCTACGCGTATTACAACGATCAATCAAGGGTTGCATTGAGGTTAATGGAATGGGAGGAGAGCAAAACTATCGATAAGGAATGGTATCAGGAAAAACTCCGCAATGCCATTGCTTCGAGAAAGCACCTCCTCAATGCCGACACCAATACCTGCCGACTGGTTTTTAGTGAGGCAGATTTTCTTCCCGGTCTGATTGTAGATCAATATGCCGACTTTCTTTCCCTGCAAATATTAAGTGCCGGAATGGAAAATGTAAAAGAAGAAATCATCGCGCTTTTAAAAGAAGAATTAAATCCTAGAGGAATCTTCGATAAAAGTGACGCAGGTGCACGCAAGCATGAGAACCTGGAAGCAACACAAGGCTTACTTTGGGGAGAGACACCTCCGGAATTTATCGAAGTAAGGGAAAATGGAATTGCTTACCACATCAACATCGCTGACGGACAGAAATCCGGGTTTTACTGTGATCAACGGGATAACCGCGAGATTCTTGCCGCTTATTCTAAAGATAAAACCGTACTGGATTGTTTCTGCTACAGTGGCGGATTTACTTTAAATAGCCTGAAACATGGTGCAGCACACGTAACCAGTGTAGACAGCTCTGCGCTTGCCATAGAAACTTTAGCACATAACCTGGAACTGAACGGTTTTGACGCTGCTCAGCAACTCAGCATCCAGTCTGACGTAAACAAACAATTGCGTGTGTTTAAAGAAGAAGGAAAGAAATTTGATATCGTGGTCTTAGACCCCCCTAAATATGCACCATCCCGTTCAGCTTTAGACAGGGCTGCAAGAGCTTATAAAGACCTGAACAGGCTTGGCATGCTTTTACTGGAAAAAGGTGGCATATTGGCTACTTATTCCTGCTCCGGTGCCGTAGATATGGAAACGTTCAAGCAAATTATTGCCTGGGCAGCTTTGGATGCCGGCAAAGAAGTGCAGATCATCAAACAATTCCATCAGCCTGAAGACCATCCGGTAAGGGTTTCTTTCCCTGAGGGAGAATACCTTAAAGGTTTATTGTTAAGAGTCCTTTAGCCCTCAGGTTCTTCAGAACCGGAAGGCAACTGATCATATTCCCCTTTCAGCGCATAATAGCCGAAAATTACCAGGCCTGCGCTGATTGGGATAAAAATAAATAAAATGATCCCCCATTGCAGGGCGGTATTTGTCTTTTGCACCCCTTCGGCAGCCAGACCCACTTTCTCGTAAGCCTGTAAAAACATAAAGATAATCGATGCCGGTCCGAGTATCATCCAAAGTAGTCCTAATCCTTTTTTCAATCCGTTCATAGTTTTTTCTTTATTTAGGCTTCTGTTTCGACTGGTTTTTTATTAGAAAGGTAAATTGCCCCAATGATAAAGCTCAGGCTGGCAATTCCAATAGGATACCATAATCCGGATAAAGGTGTCGATCCGGAATAACTGGCGATCAATGTGGCAATGAAAGGAACGAGCCCTCCAAAAACCCCATTTCCGACATGATAAGGCAAGGACATGGAAGTATAGCGGATTTTTGTAGGGAATAGCTCGACCAAAAATGCAGCGATGGGTCCATAGACCATCGTCACCAATAAAATCTGGAAGAAAACCAGGGCTACAAATTTCCAGAATACCGTCGTGGATAATTGCTTATCTTTAAGTTGATCCGGCTGAACAGCGGCAGGTTTTCCCTTTTCTTTAAATTCAATATGGGATTGGATCTTTTGATAAGAAGCACCCGATAACAGCGTCACCCTCGCACTGGTAGAGATTAAACTATCGGCAGTCCCCTCCAGCAGGGTCCGGGTAACCACAGGGTCAGAAACAGACTGAATATCCTGCTGCGTAACCTTCGTAAAGTCTGTATCGTCAAGAAAGATCTGATAGATCGGCCGGTAGAAAACAATCCCCAGCAACATTCCGGTAAGCATGATCCATTTTCGCCCCACTTTATCGCTCCAGGAACCAAAGACGACAAAAAATGGGGTAGCAAAAGCAATCCCCCAGAGCAGAATGTACCTGGAATCATTAAAATCAACTTTACAGGTGTTTTCTATAAAAGATTGCGCATAAAACTGACCGGTATACCAGATCACCCCCTGTCCCATCGTTGCACCAAAAAGTGCGAGCAACACCATTTTAAAATTCGCTTTGTTGTTGAAGCTTTCCTTTAAAGGATTTTTAGAGACCTTTCCTTCTGTTTTCAATTTGGTAAACATTGGAGACTCGTGCATTTTCAGACGGATATAAATAGAAACACCCACCAGCAAGATGGAAAGCAGGAAAGGGATTCTCCATCCCCAATCTGCGAAGCCAGATGCTCCGATCAGGTTTTTAGTCAATACGATAATCCCTAAAGAGAGAAACAATCCCCCTGTTGCTGTCGTCTGAATCCAACTGGTAAAAAATCCTCTTTTATTTGCAGGTGCATGCTCTGCTACATAAGTTGCCGCTCCGCCATACTCCCCTCCAAGGGCTAATCCCTGCACCAGACGCAAGATCAACACCAGGATGGGCGCTGCATAACCGATACTGGAATAAGAAGGGATGAGGCCAATTAAAAAGGTAGAACCACCCATTAAGACCAACGTCAGTAAGAACGTGTATTTACGCCCTATTAAATCGCCCAGGCGGCCAAAGACCAATGCTCCAAAAGGCCTGACAATAAATCCTGCGGCAAAAATCGCCAGGGTGTTGATGAGTGCAGATGCTCCGGCATCTGCCGGAAAGAGCTGTGCCCCGATAATTGTGGCCAGACTGCCAAAAATATAGAAATCATACCATTCAATCAGTGTCCCCAGAGAAGAGGCACCAATGACTTTGAAAATACTGTTTTTTTGTAGTTCCTGGCTCATACGTTAAGGGAATATTTGGCTTCAGAAATAAATCTACTATTTATTCCCAATTATCCCTCAGGACTTTATCAAAAAAACCAGATTACCTGCAATCTTTCAGAAGAAAACAGGAGATTTAAAAGCATTCTCTATAAAAAGAGGTCTTTCAGCCCTGAAAAATCATGCCCACAAAGAGGAATGAAATCAAAAAAAGAGAAAAAGATATTTTTTAGCGATTCAAACAATTGGTCAGTTTTGTTTGTAAATTGAAATCAAAACATCAACCTCACTACCTATGCTCATTGCACAACACATCAAGCTCAGCAGAATCCTGATCAATACCTGGCAGGTGGATTTAATTATGATCGTTTCCTGCAGCATTACCTATTTTGCCAGAGAATTTTTAATTACCCATAACCTGGACATTCCGGCAATCATTCCAAGTGTTCTGGGCACTGCAATTGCATTTTTTATCGGTTTTAACAACAACCAGGCTTACGACAGGTGGTGGGAAGCACGCAAAATATGGGGAATGCTCGTTAATGATTCGCGTTCCTGGGCCAGAAGTCTGATCAATTATGTAGATGAACACGAAGATTCTAAGCCCATGATCAAAAAAATGATCTGCAGGCATATCGCATTTTTGTATACGCTGAAGGGTTCGCTCCGCAATTACGACGACAACATTTATAGCAAATACCTGACCCCGGAGGAGCTTAAGGAAATTCAGCAACACAGCAATATGCACAATGCGATTCTGAATATCCAATCGCGCGATTTGCAAATGTTATCCAAAAAGGGCTATATCGATGGCTTCCGTTTTATGGAACTGAATGAGTTACTGGTTAATTTTTCCAATCAGATGGGCATGTCAGAACGCATCAAAAACACCATATTCCCAACCACCTACACCTATCTTACCAAGGTCTTTATCTGGTTGTTTGTCGTGTCCATCACACTGGTGATCAGTTCCTACGTAGAATATTGGTCTATTTTTATCGGCTGGTTGCTTGGATTTGTATTTGTCTCGACACAAATTAACGGAATGGGACTGATTAATCCTTTTGAGAACAATTCTGCCTCCATTCCATTAAATCAGATCACCAGAACAATAGAGATCAACTTGTTGGAAATGCTCGGAGAAACCGACATTCCCGAACCTGTAAAACCTATTAATGATGAGTATGTCCTGTAAAGGACTACTCTTCTTCTCTGAAATAGACTTTATAATAATTCATCGACTTATCGTCATCGAATCCTTTTTCGATTAATTCCTTATCGCCATGAATATAGATATGGAAGTTTTTATCGAGTTTTAAAACACTTTTATATACCCTGGCCTGCTTTTTTACCGCAGCGCCGGAAATGTCAAAGGTATCCGCAATCGGGGTGTCAAACTCTTCTTCAAAATTCTTTTTATAGCTTTTGAAAGACTCAATTCCTTCGGCATTGCCGATCACCTCATTTGAAAATTCCTCCAGATCAAAGCTTTCCTTCTCTTTGAAGTACTTCATGGACTTGTTCAACAGGTCAATCTTATCCGCTTTAGAGATGTCAAATTCCTGATCCAGCTTTTCAGTCACAAAGTTCTTATATACGCCAAGCACACTGCTGGTCTGGTTAAAGTTGTCATTTCTGATTTTTAACTTCAAAAATTCATCCTTCCAATATACGGCTTCTGCGCTTCTGTTCGTCTGGTCAATAACCGCTACGCGGAAACCTTCTTCCTTATCCGTATTAAAGATCAAACACCCTTTGTCCAGTTTATTGATGTTGATGGCATCCTCTTCATAACCAAGGCCAAAACCACCCTCTTCAGGATATACCTTCAGGAAGGATTCTTTGGTTTCCGATTTAAAGATCCCAATCGCGTCATGAAGTTCTCCTTCAATCTGCACATTTTCAAAATAAGCAAGATATAATTCTCCGGGTTTGATTTTTGGGTGTCCGGAAACATCATACAGGTATTTGGCCATCTCTATACTGTTTTCATGAAAGGTCATGCCATCCTCAAAAATCCTGGCTGCAAAATGATAAACTTCATTCAGGTTCAGGTCGTTGTTGGGATGAAAAAAGCGGTACACTTCATTCACTTTGGCATAGGGGCCTAAAAAATACTGTTGTAATAAATTACTCAGCATATTGTCTTTTATCGGAATAGATTTTTCAGACAATACATAGAACTCATCCTGAGATTTGTTCCCAATACGGTGTATAGATAGTTCGGCCAAAGAGGCCTCAAAAAAAGAAATCATACGGTATTTTTACTTGTTTTCGTGCGGGGTATTTCTAAGTTCAACATGTTTTTTGCCTTTTTTCATTTTCAGGTTCAGCATTTCTACCAATACTGAGAATGCCATTGCAAAATAGATATAGCCTTTAGGAATGTGCTGATCTAAACCTTCGGCCAACAGGGAAACTCCAATTAATAATAAGAAAGATAAAGCCAACATTTTAACTGTTGGGTGCTTGTTTACGAAATCGCTGATTGCAGATGCCGATACCAGCATAATTCCGACAGCGATCACTACGGCAGCAATCATAATCTCGATATGATCGGCCATTCCGACAGCAGTAATTACAGAGTCGAGAGAGAATACGATATCAAGAATCAGAATCTGGATGATAATTCCGATGAAAGAATGAACTTTCCCTTTTATACCAGCCTCTTCATCGCCTTCCAGTTTCTGATGAATTTCGTGTGTACTTTTATAGATCAGGAATAAACCACCGATGATAAGGATCAGGTCTCTTCCGGAGATCGCCAGTTTGTCCAGCCATTCCGCATTGCTGATCCCGATCCAATCCCCCACATTAAATAAGGGAGCGGTCAGTTTCATCACCCAGGTAAGCGATAACAGCAACAAGACCCTGGTAATCATGGCCAGACCTAACCCTACCTTCCGGGCTTTAGCCTGTTGTTCCAGGGGAAGTTTTCCTGCAAGAATCGATATGAAAACGATGTTATCAATTCCTAAAACGATCTCTAATACGGTTAAGGTAAAGAGTGATATCCAAGCTTCAGGGCTACTTAAAAGTTCCATTTTCTAAAAATAAATCAAGTCGCTAAGATATAAAAAAAGCTTGCTGAATTTATCAACAAGCTTTTTCCTAATGGTATTTTATCAGAATAAAATAGTCTTTTTAGTTAAAGGAGACCGATCCGTAGTCCGCTTTAATCGTAATCTTAGACGCGCCTCCATTTCCAATTTTGCCACTGTATTGTTTGCTGTTGTCCTCATCACTGATGGTTCTGGAAGATGCCGGGCCAGGTCTAAATCCACCGTAATTCGTCTTTACGTCAAAATCTGCATGGTAACCGCTGCCAAAGCCTAAAGAAACCGTAGCATAATCTGCATTAATGTTCAGGTTCTTACATCCCGTCAGCACATTGTCTATAATCAATTTGTTATAGCCCACTTTGAAAGTTCCATCGCCCTTCAGGCTACCTACTTTTACATTGGCATACTCGCCTTTGATATTGAGCTTATTCACTGAAGCGATAGAAATGTTGTTATATTGTTGCTTAACGGTCGCATTTCCATTCACTGTACCAACCGTCACATTGACATATTGTGCATCCAAATCCAGGTTATCAACGGAGCCAACATTTAATCCACGCCCATATTGCTGTTTAATGACCGCATTTCCTTTGATCTTTTTAACATCTACCGCAACGTATTGCGCATTCAGGTCCAGGGTCCCTACTGTACCCAGGTTTAGTCCTGAGCCATATTGTTGCTTAATGGTGGCGACATTGATTTCTTCCACATCCGCTTTACCGTACTGGACAGAAATGTAGTTGTTATTGCTATTCAGGTTTCCGGCAGTAAAGTTCCCGTATTGCACTTTTGCGTATAGTGGTCCTGAGAAATTGCCCATCGTCATGTTTCCATATTGGGTACTCATGGATAAAGCGTTCGATGCGGGCATGTAAACCACATAATTCACCTTCACTTCTCTTTTCCAGACGATTTTTCCATTGCGGACACGGCTGCCATAATTGCCATCACGGTTTCCCATATTGGTTTTAAAGGAAATCAGGTCGCCGGTTTTTCCGGCTTCTATTGTTGTTTCGTCCAATAAACGCTGTGCCTCCCCACTCTGACTGCTATAAGCTTTAATCTCGACATCAACCCGCACTTCCCGCTTATCCCATATTTTGATCAGCACATCTCCATATTTGTTGCTCAGGTTCAGTTTATCGCTGCCATCCATAGCGAAGGATTTAGAGAAAGTCTTTGTCCTTGCGGGATCGTTTTGATCGTCCTGAATGCCTTCCTGAACTTCATCCTCAGGAATTGGAAGGGGTTCAGGCGATACTGGTGCACTTTGTACTTCTCCCCTTAAAGGAGTCAATACTGCAAGTTTAGGCCCCTTGCTTCCTTCCAATACGTTAGATTGTGCCTGAGCGAAATTTGTAGCCAATACCAGGCTCGCCAGCCCCCAAATTAACTTTTTCATATCTGATTTTCCTTATTGATTTGATTCACTTCGTTGATGATAGACAGCTGTTGGTTGATCACCTGCAACTGAAGTTCGAGATTTTTCACCATGGCCTTCACCACCACTTTCTGATTTGGACTGTTTTGCAGCTCTTTTTTCAGCTGCTCATAATCGCTGTCCAGCTTGTTCAGGTCTGCGCTAAAATTAGCATACAAAGCCGGGTTCTTTTTCGCATACGCCTGCAAGCTGTCTTTTTTCTCTTCGATCAGGCTGGCAAATTTTAGCTCTTTCTTTCCGTACACCGGGTTGATGTCTGCAATTTCCAGCTCTTTGTTATTCTGGCTACGATAGGTATAGATAAAAGTAACTCCCATGATCAGGATCAAGGACGCAGCTATACCTAACCACAATGGCATTACCGATTTTTTTTTTATTTTCTCTTTGTCTAATGCGGCATCGATCCTACCCCATAACTGATCTGATGGCGTTTTAAAATCAAACTCCTTCTTGTGTTCTTTAATGTACTCTTCAATACCCTTATTGTTCATCTTTATACTCCTCTCTTTACTAATAAGCTATTTAATTTCATTTTTGCACGCATATACTGGGTGCGGGAAGTACTTTCTGAGATTTTCAAAATATGAGAAATCTCTTCATGATCATAACCCTCAAAAAGATACAGTGTCAATACCACTCTATACCGATCGGGAAGCTGTGTGATGGCTTCTCTGAGCTCTTCCACTCTCCATTGCAGGTCCTCTTCGTCATTTTCTGTTTCCTGCACCACATCGACTTCTTCGATACTTACAAACTCCACTTTTCGTTTGCGGAGGTAATTGATGGATTTATTGATCACGATCTGCTTTAACCAAAGGCCAAAGGTGGTATCTCCTCTAAAGCTTTCTATCCGCGTAAATGCGTCCAGAAATGCTTCCTGTAAAACATCTTCCGCCTCATCGTCAAAGTTGACAATCCTCAGTGCCACGTTATACATAGCCTTAGCATACAATTTGTAAATTTCAAATTGTGCTTTCCGGCTTCCCTGCCGGCACTCGTTTACGAGTGTGATGTGTTTATCGACGTATACAGTTTCCAATGTTTTCCAGTTCGCTATAAATGACAATTGATTTTTTGAAACGTTGCATCAGGAACAAAAATATTTTCAATATACCAAGCTAAATTCATTGTAGGTTGAAATATCCCGTTCAAAATCAATATTTTTGCTACTTAATACTTTTAATAATGTTAAGAACAACTACTTGCGGAGCTCTAACTATTGAGAATTTAGGCGAAAATGTAATCTTGTGCGGCTGGGTACAAAAATCCAGGGATTTAGGAGGAATGACTTTTATTGACATCCGCGACAGATACGGAATCACCCAATTGGTTTTCAATATGGACGACAACCGGGAATTATGCGAGGCAGCACGTAGCCTGGGCAGGGAATTTGTAATTAAAGCCAGCGGACTAGTCGTAGAACGCTCTAACAAAAACCTGAAAATACCTACAGGCGAAGTAGAGATCAAAATCACTGCATTGGAAATACTAAACGCAGCGAAATTACCTCCATTCATGATTGATGATGAAACAGATGGTGGTGATGATTTGCGAATGAAATACCGTTACCTGGATTTACGTAGAAACCCGGTTCGTAACAACATGGTTTTACGTCATAAAATGGCTCAGGCAGTTCGTCGTTATTTAGATAACCTGGACTTTATTGAAGTAGAAACCCCGGTACTGATCAAATCTACACCAGAAGGTGCAAGGGATTTCGTGGTGCCAAGCAGAATGAATGAAGGACAGTTTTATGCCCTTCCTCAATCTCCGCAAACCTTTAAACAATTGTTGATGGTATCTGGCTTTGACCGTTATTTTCAGATTGTAAAATGTTTCAGAGATGAGGATTTACGTGCAGACAGACAACCGGAATTCACGCAGATTGACTGTGAAATGTCTTTCATCGAACAGGAAGATATCTTAAATACATTTGAGGGACTGATCCGTACGTTATTCAAAGACATCAAAGGTTTTGACCTTCCTGAAGTACCAAGAATGCAGTATTCTGATGCCATGCGCCTTTATGGTTCCGATAAACCGGATACCCGTTTTGACATGCGCTTTGTAGAGCTGACCGCATTGGTTAAAGGAAAAGACTTCCCTGTATTTGACAATGCGGAGCTGGTGATCGGGATCAATGCTACAGGCTGTGCCTCTTATACGCGTAAGCAGTTGGACGAACTGACAGACTTTATCAAACGCCCGCAAATCGGCGCAACCGGACTGATCTATATGAGACATAACGAAGATGGCTCATTGAAATCATCTGTAGATAAGTTCTATAATGAAGAAGAATTACAAAAATGGTCTGTAGCGCTGAATACCCAACCGGGAGATTTAGTATTGATCATGGCTGGAGTACAAGATAAAGTACGCAAACAGCTAAGTGAACTGCGCCTGGAAATGGGTACACGCTTAGGTTTACGTGATAAAAATAAATACAGTGCCCTTTGGGTACTTGACTTCCCGCTATTGGAATGGGATGAAGAATCGGAACGTTACCATGCGATGCACCATCCTTTTACCTCTCCAAAACCAGAAGATATCGCCTTATTGGATACCAAACCGGGCGAAGTAAGGGCAAATGCCTATGATATGGTGGTAAACGGTACGGAAATCGGTGGTGGTTCGATCCGGATCCATGACAGGGCTCTACAGGCATTGATGTTTAAACATTTAGGGTTCTCTCCTGAAGAAGCACAAAAACAATTTGGCTTCCTCATGGATGCCTTTGAGTTTGGTGCGCCTCCACATGGTGGAATTGCCTTCGGATTTGACAGGTTATGCTCTATTTTCGCAGGATTAGATAGCATCCGTGATGTAATCGCCTTCCCTAAAAACAATTCAGGAAGAGATGTGATGATTGATAGCCCTTCTACTATTGACGACAAACAGTTAAACGAACTAAAAATAAAATCAACGGTTTAAAATCCCGTTGAAATATGATTAAATGTTCATCCATAAAAAAAGGAAGCTTTAGGGCTTCCTTTTTTTATTAATAGGTCTCGCTATCCGGCGGAATGCCGTAATCCACGTATGCCGGATCTGTTTCTTTATTTTTCTTTGTCTTGCTGAACCAGGATTTTACAGAATTGAATATCGCCGATAAATGCTCTGCATCCAGCGACTTTCCAACCTTACCTGAGGCTAAACCTACCAGCGCCTTAGTTACGAGGCCTGAGCCCTTAAAAAAGGTGCTGTTCATCACCAAAGGAAGAATCAGTGACATGACTTTACTGCTGATGTTAAACTTATCATCTATTTTAAGAAAGGCAGAAGGGGTCGCATATTTTTTAATAAATCCACCTATGGTAAACTGGTGAAGGTATTTTTTAGAATCGCCAACCAACGCGTCTCCTTTAAAGCGATATTCTGCTTTAAGCAAACGCACCTGCTGGTGAAGGTCTTCCAGATTGTTGATGTTATACTTTCTGCTCATCTTCCTCTTCCTTATCTGCTAATTTATTAAAATAGCGTTTGATTGTAAAGTTAATTATGGCTTTTTCAATATATTTTTCTTTCGTAAAATAAACGATCACAGCCAATAGGATATAGATCAATGCGACACAGCCAAAGCCTCTCGTATAGGTACCCAGAACATCTGATAAAAACAGCGCTAAAGTAAAAGTTCCAAACAAGAAGGCCAGTAGAAAACAAATGGCAACGGTAACATTTGTCACCATATCTGCAAACATCTTAGAACCTCGCTCTACCAGGTATAGCCGGGTGTATTCCAGCCGGGTATTGACATAACCTTTTGCGTCCTCTACCAGGTCCTCCAGATCTTTTTCTTTATTTTCCTGCATTATCTTTGGTTTTAGGGGTAATTTATGCGTGCTCTACATCATCAGCAAATTCTTCCTCTGCCTGATGAAGTTTACTTTTTACAGAAGTCACCACTTTATCTTTCAGATTCGCCAGGTTATTGATTTCATCTGCCGCTTTGTCTTTAATTGCGTCACCAAGGTCTTTTAAGGACTGGCTCAACTTATCTCTTGTTTCACTTCCTTTTTCCGGAGCAAACAGTAATCCCAATGCCGCACCTGCAGCTAAACCGGCCAATAGCCCAATTAATACTTTTGAATTATCATTCATGACATTTAAATTTTATGTTTAAAATTTCCTTTATTGACTCTGGAATATACTGATTATAACGATTCCTGCTCAGAAATTGTTTTAATTCTTTCCAATCTTTCGGAGGCCATTGCGCTCGTTTCATATATTTTGATCATCAATATGAAGTACGACAATAGCAGTGGACCGAAGACCAGACCAGATATTCCGAATAAGGGTATACCAATAACTACGCCAATTACCGTAATAATCGGGTGAATATTGCCAACTTTTTTCGCGATCATAAAACGAAGGACATTGTCAATATTGATAATGACCACAAATCCGAAAATCAACATGGCCCATGCGCCAAAGCTATTGCCGTTGGCCATTTGGAGGAGTGCAGCCGGAACAAAGATGACCGGAGGCCCCAATACAGGGACGAAAGAGATAAAGGTGGTCATTACGCCCCAGAACAAAGGGTCGGAGTAGCCAAGTACGTAGAATGACAAACTGACCAATGCGCCTTGCACCAGACAGATCAAGCCCTGTCCGAGCACATTTGCATAGGTCGTATTTCGCATTTCCTCTGCAAAACGGTAAGCATTCTGTTCGCGGAAGGGGGCATATTTTAACAACGAACTTTCGAATTTTTCGTTTTCTATCAACATGAAATACAGCAGGAAATACATGATCAGTAATCCCAGGACGATATTAAATGCACCAGAGATCAAAGAAGGGAAAAGTTCTGTAGCCCAGGTACCGGCTTTCTTCAGGCCATCTTCGATCAGGACCTGGAAATCACCTCCCACCGGAAGCAGGTGTTTCACTTTGAAAATCAGGTTTTTAAAATAGATATGATCGCTCTGCAGTTCGGCAATCTTTTCAATCACCATTGTGCTGACCGCATAAAAAGGAAGAACGATTACCAGCACAGAAATAAATAACAGCAGAAGAGCAGAAAGGCGTTTATTCCATTTTCGCTCTTCTACCAGGTATAGAAATACGGGTCGCAGAATGGTATACAACACCAGGGTTCCGAGGATAGAGCTAAAGATTCCCTGTAAGGAATAAGCAATTAAACACCCCAGAATGATAATGATCAACAGGGTGATGTTATTCCTTTGTTTGTAGTTGAATAATGACATGGACCTTAGGTTTCCAGATTGATTGCCCTCATTTTATTATACAGCGTCTTCCGGTCAATATTCAGGATTTTTGCTGCCTTGGTTTTGTTAAAATTAACTTCTCTCAATACTTTTAAGATGGCTTCATATTCGGCCTCTAAAGCTGCATTTTTCAAGTCTCTTGGCTTCTCTGTCCGCGAAATGGAGCTTTCCATCGCAGAAGCTTTTGCATACGTAGAGATCTCCAAAGGAAGTGCCTTTAATTGAATTTCCTGTGTTTCGGTAAGCAATGTTGCCCTTCTAACTACATTCTTTAATTCCCTGACATTTCCAGGCCAGTTGTAGGTTAAGAAACATTCTTCTACTTCTTCAGAGAAGCCCTGCACATTTCGGTTCAATTCCTGGTTTGCCACTTCTAAAAATGTATTGGCAAAGACCATAATGTCACGTCCACGCTGACTCAATGGCGGAAGGGCGATAGAAAACTCATTGAAACGATGGTATAAATCTTCCCTAAACCTGCCTTTTTGAATGGCATTTGTCAGGTTTTCATTGGTTGCGACGATAATCCTCACATCCAGATCGATCTCTTTTGTACTTCCGATTCTTTTAATTTTACGCTCTTGTACCGTTCTGAGTAGGGCTGCCTGAATTTCATAAGAAAGGTTTCCTACTTCATCCAGAAAGAGGGTACCGCCATTTGCCATTTCGAAATGGCCGATTTTGGTATAAAGTGCTCCTGTAAAAGATCCTTTTTCGTGTCCGAAAAATTCACTTCCTGCCAATTCCTTGGTTAAGGAACCACAGTCCATCGCTACGAAAGGATTGTTTTTTCTTGGACTGTTCAGGTGGATGGCCATGGCAACAGACTCTTTTCCTGTTCCGCTTTCGCCGGTCAGGATCACGCTGTAAGCCGTTGGTGCAACCAGTTGAATCTGTTTTAACAGCTCTTTAGAGGCGGCACTTTGCCCGGCAACGAAATTGTCCGTCTGGTTATAAATCTGCTTGCTCCCTTTTTGTTTTGGTGCTTCAGCAGGGGTTTCCACTCTATTTTCATTTAAGGCGGTTTGTGTATCAATCGCCTTATTGATGGTATTTAATATTTCATCCGGATACAGTGGCTTGGTGATATAGTCGTACGCTCCCAGTTTGATGAGTTCCACAGCCAGCTTAATATCAGAATACCCGGTGATGATAATCACGCCGGTACTAGGGTAACTTTCCTTAATCTTGATCAGCATCTCCTTCCCATCGGTATCTTCCAAACGATAGTCACACAACACAAGGTCGTAACTTTCCTTTGCCAGATATTCCATCGCGGAAACACCGCTTGTAGCTGTTGAGACACTAAATGAATTTCGGGTTAAAAACTTAGATAGTAATAAACCAATGTTTATTTCATCATCAACAATTAATATTTTTCTCATAGGGAAATAAAATAGTTTACTGCATAATAATAGATAAATATAAATACATTTTTTAGTATGGGAAATATTTTCTACACTTTTAAATCTGCTGACCTATAAAAAGGTCAGTTTCCTGAGTATAACAAAAGCCCATCGAAATGTGTTCAATGGGCCTTAAATGCGCTATAAACAAGGTTTATTTACCTAAAAATGTGGGTTTCCTTTTTTCTAAAAAAGCAGTAGTACCTTCTTTGAAATCATTTGTATCAAAACACTTACCAAATTCTTTGATCTCGGTTTCAAAACCATTTTCGTCAAAAAGAAGTGATGAATTTACCGATCGGATTGCACTGGCAACGGCCAGTGGTGCACGCAATTTTATCTTTGCCAGAATTTCTTCCACTTTTGACAAAAGTTCTGCCGCAGGAACCACGTAATTGACCAATCCGATTTTTTCGGCATGTGCTGCAGTGATCATATCCGCAGTGGTGATCATTTCAATGGCTCGTCCTTTTCCAACCAGTTGTGTTAGTCTTTGTGTTCCTCCATAACCAGGAATCAGGCCCAGGGAAACCTCAGGCAATCCTAGTTTTGCATGATCTGAAGCAACGCGGATATGACAGGCCATAGCCAGTTCCAATCCTCCGCCCAAAGCGAAGCCATTGATTGCAGCGATCACCGGTTTCGGGCAATTTTCTATGGCATCAAATACGGTATGCTGTCCATTTCTGGCCAAATTTTCGCCTTCTTCACTGCTATAAGCAGCGAACTCTGAGATATCGGCACCGGCAACAAAGGCCTTCTCTCCTGCTCCGGTCAATAACACCGCACGGACCTCCTCAGTTTGAGCTGCGAAGGCAATTACCTCTGCCAGTTCGGTTAATGTTTCTTTATTTAAAGCATTCAGCTTTTGCTCCCTGTTAATGGTCACATAAAGTACCTGCGCTCTTATTTCTGATAGGATATTCTGATATGCCATAATCTAAAAGTTTCTGTTTTCGACCACCCAGCCCTTAATATAATTTACGATCGTTTCCATGGTGGTCCCCGGCGCAAACAATTCACCTACGCCGATCTCCTTGAGTTTCTTGATGTCGCTTTCCGGGATGATTCCACCACCGGTGAGCAATACATCTTTGACCTCTTTCTGCTTCATGATTTCCACTATTTTAGGGAAGACCGTCATGTGTGCTCCGGAAAGGATCGAGACACCTATGGCATCAACATCTTCCTGTAAGGCTGTGTTTACCACCATCTCCGGGGTCTGACGTAATCCGGTATAGATGACCTCCATCCCGGCGTCTCTCAGAGAGGTTGCAATTACTTTAGCCCCTCTATCGTGCCCATCCAATCCAACTTTAGCCACTAAAACCCTAATGGGCCTGTTTAATGTCTTGCTCATAAAATATACGAATAGTAGGCTGTAAATGTAAGTAAATTAGCGCTTTTATGTTAACTTTGAAGACTAAATTTACAGTTTTTATGAGTGAGGAAAGATCATTGAACTTTATTGAGGAGATCATTGAGAACGATTTAAGCAGCGGAAAATATGAAACGTTAATTACCCGTTTCCCGCCTGAACCCAATGGATATTTGCACATCGGACACGCGAAGGCAATCTGCCTGAACTTTGGTCTGACCAAGAAATATGGTGGCTATACAAACCTGAGGTTTGATGACACCAACCCGATAACGGAAAAAACCGAATATGTAGACAGTCAGCAACAGGACATTAAATGGCTTGGATTTGAATGGAAAAATGAGCTTTATACCTCAGATTACTTTGATACTTTATACGATTTCGCAGTTAAACTGATCGAAAAAGGACTTGCTTATGTAGATGACAGCAGTGCTGAAGAAATTGCCGCATTGAAGGGTACACCAACTGAAGCAGGAAAAGACAGTCCATACCGTTCCCGCAGCATTGCCGAAAACCTGGATCTTTTTGCCCGTATGAAAGCTGGTGAATTTGCAGATGGCGCCCGTATTTTAAGAGCGAAAGCTGATATGTCCAGTCCGAATATGATCATGCGTGATCCGATTATTTATCGCATAAAACATGCAGAACATCACCGTACAGGAAACAAATGGTGTATCTATCCAATGTATGATTTTGCACATGGACAGAGTGATAGTATCGAAACCATTACCCATTCCATCTGTACCCTGGAGTATGTATCTCACCGGGAATTGTACGACTGGTTCATAGAACACCTGAACATCTTCCCTTCCAAACAATACGAATTTGCCCGTTTAAACCTTTCTTATACCGTAATGAGTAAAAGAAAGCTCCTGCAACTGGTAAATGAAGGCGTGGTGAGCGGATGGGATGACCCACGCATGCCTACCATCAGTGGATTGAGAAGAAGAGGATATACTCCCGAAAGTATCCGTGAATTCTGTGAAAGAATCGGGATTGCCAAAAGAGAAAACCTGATTGAGCTGAGCTTACTGGAATTCTGTGTTCGTGAACATCTGAATAAAACAGCCAACAGGGTAATGGCGGTATTAGACCCGATAAAACTGGTAATCACCAATTATCCTGAAGGACAGGAAGAAGTACTTCATGGAGAAAACAACCCGGAAGCAGAAGATAAAGGCGGCATCAGGGAGATTCCTTTCAGCAATGAATTGTGGATTGAACGTGAAGATTTTATGGAAGAGCCTGCAAAAAAATGGTTCAGACTCGCTCCCGGAGCAACCGTAAGATTGAAACATGCTTATATCGTAAAATGTGAAGATTTCCGTAAAGATGCAGAAGGAAATGTAACTGAAGTACATTGTGCGTATATCCCTGAATCTAAAAGTGGCGAAGATACCAGCGGTATTAACGTGAAAGGAACGATACATTGGGTAAGTACGAAACATGCGAAAAGTGCAGAAATCAGAACCTACGATCGTCTGTTTACGGTAGAATCTCCGGATGCTGAAGAAGGAGACTTTAAGGACTACCTGAACCCAAACAGCGTTGACGTCATTAAACAAGCATATATAGAGCCTTACCTTGCAAATGCCGATATCGATTCAAGATATCAGTTTATTAGAAAAGGGTACTATTGTGTGGATAAGGATTCCACTCCTGAACACCTGGTATTTAACCGTACCGTTGGCTTAAAAGATGCCTGGGCAAAAGGAAATAAGTAATTTTATTTTATAAAGCCGGATATAAACGAAAAGCCGGATCAGCGTGAATTTATGCTGATCCGGCTTTTTTATGCTTAGCTTTTCTGTAAAACGTCCAGGCCGGGGGTTATAAATATTTAGTGTACAAGTTATATAAGATCAGCTTATCTGTTGGCGTGAGTACCGGAGTAATATCGGTCTGCACAAAATGGATTTTAAAGGCAACAATTGCAGAAGTAGGGTTGCTTACATCGTAACCAATTACCCTTAATGCCAGTTCCGCATTAAAATCTACAGGCGGCATTTTCAATACCTCGTCATACCATAAACCAAAGCCTTTTTTGGCTAAAACTTTCCAGGGGAAATTTAAGGGATCTACTTTTCGTCTCGGTGCGATATCTGAATGACCAATAAAATTGGCGGTCGGAATGTTGTATCGCTTTTTCAGTGCGCCAAGAAGCTCGACCAAGCTTCTCAGCTGGGCATCAGCGAAAGGTTCTTTACCGTTGTTATCGAGCTCAATCCCAATGGAAGAAGAATTCAAGTCTGCCTCATTGCCCCATTTTCCAACTCCGGCATGGTTTGCCCTCAGGTAATCGTTTACCATCTGAACAATTTTACCATCTCTTCCCACCACATAATGTGCACTCACTCCTGCCTTCTTATTGATAAAAGTTTTTACCGTTTGATTTAACGAATCCTGAGCAGTATGATGAATAATGACAAAATTAGGACGACGGATGCCGAAGTTAACGGAACCGATCCAGGACTGCTGCGTGGCGTCTAATGTCGCTACGGTTTGGTTGGCGGGAGGTGTGGCTTTTACCATCTCTGCAAAGCCATTTGCCTGATCCTTATATATTTTATTCGTTGCGGCGTACTTATTCGAAGAACATGCTGCCAGCAGGAGCATAGAGAAAATATATAAACTGCCCCGTGTAAATTTATGCTGTTGTATCATAATAGAAGTATAGAAGTGGTGAAATTACTATTTTTTACTAATTTAGTTGCCATCTTGTTAGGAGATCAACCAAAGGAGAGCGACGAAAATGCCTGCATTTGATGTAGCTTTGCATCGATAAAAAACAAAAATTCAATATGAAAAACTTAAGCAAGTTAACGCTTATTATTGCCGGATGTGCCCTGGCTACGGGAATTTATTCTTGTAGCAACCCCAATGGAAACACCAATACTACTGTTAAAGATACCAGTTCAGCTGAAGATAGTTTGCAACGTTATGTAAATGACCGGATCGCGATTTATGAGAAGGTTAAACTGAGTACCAACCTAAATGAATTATCTGCCAATGAACGTAAGATTTTACCTTTATTGATCCAGGCTGCCCAGATTATGGATGAGCTTTTCTGGAAACAGGCATATCCACAACGTGACAGCTTATTAAGTACCATAAAGGATGAAAAGACCAAAGCTTTTGTATGGATCAATTATGGGCCATGGGATCGCTTAAACGGAGATAAACCATTTATTTCAGGTATTGGCGCAAAACCGGATGCAGCCAGCTTCTACCCTGCCGGAATGACCAAAGCCGAGTTGGAGAAATCGGATGTGAAAGATAAACTAGGTCAGTATTCCGTGGTAAAAAGAGACAGCACCGGAAAACTGAGCTCCATTCCTTACCATGTTTTGTATGCTTCAGAACTACAGAATGCATCAGCCTTGCTTAAACAAGCGGCATTACTTGCCGAAGATGCCGGGTTAAAAAAATACCTGACCCTACGCGCAGACGCCTTGGTTTCGGATGATTATACGGCCAGTGATTATGCCTGGCTGGATATGAAAACCAATAACCTGGACATCATAATCGGCCCGATTGAGAATTATGAAGACAAACTGTTCAATGCCAGGGCTTCTTATGAGGCTTATGTATTGGTAAAGGACAAAGTATGGAGCAAACGTCTTGCAAAATATGTGAGCATGCTGCCTCAATTACAGGAAGGACTACCGGTGGATGCTAAATACAAAAAAGAAAAGCCGGGAACAGATTCGGAGTTAAACGCTTACGATGTCGTTTATTATGCCGGAGATTGCAATGCAGGATCAAAAACGATCGCTGTAAACCTTCCAAATGATGAGATCATTCAGCAAAAGAAAGGCACCAGACGCTCCCAGTTAAAAAATGCCATGAAGGCAAAATTTGATAAGATCCTTGTTCCAATCGCAAAAGAACTGATCGATAAAGAACAACAACAATACATTAATTTTGATGCTTTCTTCTCTAACGTGATGTTTCATGAAGTTGCACACGGTTTAGGAATTAAAAAAACCATTAGCGGAAAAGGCTTTGTAAAAGAAGCTTTGCAGGAGCAATATTCATGGTTAGAAGAAGGCAAGGCAGATGTTTTGGGTTTATATATGGTTACCGGATTGCTTAAAAAAGGAGAACTGGAAGGCGATATCAAAACCTTTTATACCACTTACATGGCTGGAATTCTTCGTTCTGTAAGGTTTGGTGCAGCGAGTGCACATGGAAAAGCAAATATGCAATGCTTCAACTTCTTTAAGGAGAATGGAGCATTCATCCGTAATGCAAATGGCACTTATAAAGTAGATTTCAACAAATTTGAAACGGCAATGAACAAGTTAAGTAAACTGATCATTACGCTTCAGGGTAACGGAGATAAAGCTGCAGTAGAAAAAACACAAAAAGAGAAAGCAGTGATTGGTGCAGAACTTCAAAAAGATCTGGACCGTCTGACTCAAAAAGGCATTCCTGTGGATGTCATCTTTGAACAGGGAGTAGACGTTCTTGGCGTCAAATAAGCCCATTAAAATTCATAAAAGAGGCCTTCCGTGTTTAAAGTTACGCGGAAGGCCTTTTCTTTCAGGCGCCCTCTTCAATCAATTTATTTGCAATAAAATCAAATAATTGTAACCTTTTGGCTTTGTCTTCGTCTTATCTATAGCAGCAACAGGAAACCCTCTGTTTTCAAACAGCCCTAATTTTTCTTCATTCATATGAAGTGTGATTTTACGCTATGGGGATTTTGTGTGCTTTTTTAAACAGACCAGAACTCATGAAAACACTTTATTTAAATTTATTTTTTCTCTTTATCGGCTCAGGAATAGCTTTAGCTCAGGATAGTGCGGTTCAGGCCACCGTTACGGGTGCCGTTACCGATGAGCAGAAAAAACCATTGGATTACGCAACAGTTGCCTTATTTAACCAGGCGGATTCCTCCCTCGTGAAATCAGCCATTACCGATGTTTCCGGAAAGTTTCAGTTTCTGCAAATCAAACCTGGAAGTTATTATGTAAAGTCCTCAATGATGGGCTATTCCACTTCAAAAAGTGATCTTTTTAAAATAGATGCAAAAAACCTTCATATCACGCTTCAGGACCTCCGTTTAAATTCCGGAAGCAAAGACCTCAGCGAAGTTAAAATTACGTCTACAAAGCCTTTATTTGAGCGAAAAACAGACAAACTGGTCATGAATGTAGAGAACAGCAGCTTAATGACGGGAAGTAACGCATTGGAAGTCCTCCAAAAGGCTCCGGGTGTCACTGTAGATCAGAATGACAACATCTCTATGCAAGGCAAGCAGGGAGTAATGATTCAGATCGATGGAAAGCAAACTTATATGAGCAATGCGGATGTCAGCAACCTGTTGAGAAGCATGCAAAGTTCACAAATAGAAAGCATTGAATTGATTACCAATCCATCTGCAAAATACGAAGCTTCAGGAAATTCGGGCATCATCAATATTAAAACCAGAAAAAGTAAAAATGGCGGAACCAACGGAAGCGTTTCCGGAACCTTAGGCTATGGCAAAAATCTGAATGAAAATGCCAGTTTGAACTTAAACCACCGCTCAGAAAAGGTAAACCTTTTTGGGAACTATAATTTTGGCGGGACAAAAAGGAATCAGGACATGACCATTGACCGTATTTCCGGGCAAGACGGTGCGGCAAAAACCTATTTTGCACAATCATCAACCGATGTGCGGAAGAATAACAGTCATAATTTTAAGGCTGGAATGGATATTTTCCTGAATAAAAACAATACGCTGGGGGTTTTATTCAGTGGTTATGCCAATACCTCGGACGACCTGATGGACAATAATACCTGGATTGGCCGCTCTTTCAGTCAGCCGGATTCTGCGGTACTCGCCAAAAACGTCATTCATAGTAATTATCAGAATTATGCTTATAACCTGAATTATAAATCTGTTCTGGATACATCCGGACAGGAAATTACCGCGGATCTGGACTACTCCCGTTACCACTCCGGCGATGATGCGAATTATGTCAATCGCTTTATATATACCAATGGGGCAGAACTCAAACCAACCAGTTTCCTCAGGAACCAAAGCCCTTCCAGAATTAACATCAAAGCGGTTAAAATAGATTATACCCTTCCTCTCCATAAGACCTTGAAACTGGAAACCGGAATTAAAAGCAGTTCAGTAGAAACGGACAATAATTTTATCGCGGAAGAGCTTAAGGGCAGCGAATGGAAAAACGATCCGCTCCGCAGCAATCAGTTTATCTATGATGAGAACGTGAATGCAGCCTATTTTAACCTGAGCAAACAATTTAAATCCACCAGTGTTCAATTGGGTTTAAGAGCAGAACAGACCAATTCCAAAGGGAATTCCATTACAGAAAACAAGATTACCAAAAGGTCCTATCTGGACTTTTTCCCAAGTGTATTCGTCAATCAAACCCTGACTAAAGACCAGACGATCGGTGTATCGTACAGCAGAAGAATAGATCGTCCGAGTTATGATGCGTTGAACCCCTTTATCTATTACCTTGACCAGTATACTTATAACCAGGGAAACCCCTTTCTTAACCCTCAGTACACCCACAATTTCGAAGCAAATTACACGCTTAAACGTTATTCTCTCAGCCTGAACTATAGTTTAGTGAAAGATGTCATTACGGAAGTTCTCTTGCCTAATGAAGAAAAAAAGGCGCTGTTCCAGACCAATGCCAACCTTGCAAAGAACATCGTTTACGGAGCGAATTTAAATGTGCCCATCAGTATTTTTAAATGGTGGCAAACCAATAACAACCTCAATCTTTTTCATTTGAAATTTAGTACTCCGGATCTCGCGGGGAAACCTTTAAATACTTCCAAAAGCTCTTTTGTTATTAAATCACAACATACTTTTATCATCAATCCGGATCTGAATGCGGAACTGAGTGCGAGGTACGAATCTCCATTGGAATATGGAACCTTATCTATTGGAGAACGTCATGGCATTGACATTGGCATGAGCAAGTCGTTGATGGATAAGAAAATCAATATTAAACTCGCCTTAAGTGATGTTTTTAATACCCAGGTTACGCGCTTAGGCAGCACCTATCCGGGGCTCAGCTACAAGCTGCACCAAAAGAATGAAACCCGCGTAGCCAGGATCACCTTCTCCTATAAATTTGGCAAGAATGAACTTAAACCCGCAAGGAAAAGGGCTACCGGAGTAGAAGAAGAAAAGGGTAGAATGAAAAATTAAAGGTTTCTAGATCCCCAGGTGCTTGTTGATGATGTTCTCGAGCTCCTGGATGTCAAAAGGCTTTGATAAATAGCCAT
The DNA here is from genome assembly GCF_038446955.1 of Pedobacter sp. FW305-3-2-15-E-R2A2. NCBI lineage: Bacteria > Pseudomonadati > Bacteroidota > Sphingobacteriia > Sphingobacteriales > Sphingobacteriaceae > Pedobacter > Pedobacter sp. FW305-3-2-15-E-R2A2. The sequence goes on along the minus strand of NZ_CP151803.1, from coordinate 7,254,873 downwards.
CAGCTCCTGCTTGTTCGGCCAATGACTTTACATCGTTGTTGGCCGTAAAATAAATCACAGGGATGCCTTTTAAGGTCGGGTGTCCTTTCAACTCCCTGGTAGCATCAATTCCTCCGACATCGGGCAACCAATTGTCCATAAAGATGATATCCGGCATATAGGCCATCACCTGATCTACAATCTGATTAGAAGTTGATGATGTTTTAATCTCAAATCCTGCATCTTCCAGAATAATCGTACATAACTCTAATATGTCAGCGTTATCATCAAATACAAAAACCTTTTTTGAGTTCCCCATTTATTTTTTTTAATCTAGTGCAGTAAATTTATAAATTCTGCAACATCTTCTATGCGTAAAATGCGATCTATTTCAACATGTTTCTTTGCCTGTTCAGGCATATAAGCAACTTGTGCAGAATCCGGGTCCTGAATAACCGCCTTTCCAGCCCATGCTTTCACTGTTTTCAACCCTTTTACTCCATCGGCATTTGAACCGGAAAGCAACAGACAGACCAGTTTATTTTTATAGGCTTCCGCAGCAGTTTGAAAGGTAACATCGATTGCCGGCCTGGAATAATTTACCTTTTCAGAGTAATCCAAAGAAAAAGTACGGTCCATCTCAATCAACAAGTGATAGTCTGAAGGCGCAACATATATCGTTCCCGCAACAATTTTTTCCTTCTCATCTGCCTCTTTCACAATGAGTTTTGTTCTGGACGACAGCAGATCAGGCAATAGTGAATCTGCACCATGTTTTCGGTGAATCACAATGATTATGGGAAAAGAAAGATCAGGGCGAATCTCCGGAAGGACTTTTAACAGTACATCCAGGCTTCCCGCAGAACCTCCTATAATAAATGCGTCACATCTATTCATCAGCTAACTTTCCTCCATATTTTATTGGCAGGCAGTCGTTTATACTTTTTATTGATCGGCGAAAAATCTATCGTTTCTTTTGTTCCCAATGCCAGATAGCCCAGATCTTCCAAACTTTCGTCAAATAATTCCAGGACATTGTTCTGAAGGTCCCTGTCAAAATAAATCAGGACATTCCGGCAAAGGATCAGCTGGAATTCATTAAAAGAATGGTCTGAAACCAGGTTGTGTGTAGAGAATATGATTTTGCGCCTCAGCTCCTCATCAAACTTTGCAAGAGAGTAATTCGCACTGTAATATCCGGAGAACTCCATCGTTCCGCCAGCGGCAATATAGTTTTCCGAATATTGTTTCATCTGTCCAAGTGCGAACATTCCCTGAGCAGCCTTTTCCAGGACTGAGGGGTTTAAATCTGTCGCATAGATTAGTGATTTGTGCAACAGGTTCAGTTCCTTTAAAACGATGGAAATGGAATACGCTTCTTCTCCCGTCGAACAGCCCGCAAGCCAGATTCGGATAAAAGGATAAGTTCCAAGCTTCGGAAGAACAGTTTCTCTTAGTGTTTTAAAGAACTGAGGATCGCGGAACATTTCTGTCACATTTACGGTAATCTGCTCTACAAAGCGCTTAAAATAGGTGGAGTCGTTGTTCACCTTATATCGGAATTCGGCAAAACTCAGTGCCTTATCCAGGGAATAAAGCCTGATGATCCTTCTCTTTAATGATGCTCTGGAATATCCGGTAAAGTCGTACCCATATTGTTCCAGAAGATCTGAAAGCAGGATTTCGACTTGTTCGTCATTCACAACGGGTAATTCCAAATCTCTTTAGATATACTGGGTAAGCAACCTGGTTAATTCCTCTACATTTATCGGCTTAGAGACATAGCCAACTGCACCTGCATTGATACAGCGCTCTCTGTCGCCAACCATAGCCTGTGCCGTCACAGCAATCACCGGGATATCTTTCAATTCAGGATGGCCACTCATTTCTGCCATGGCCTGATATCCGTCCATTCCCGGCATCATCATGTCCATCAGAACCACTGCTATTCCTTTCTCTTTTTTCAACAGATCGAGGCCTTCTTCACCTCCGGTTGCAGAGACACACTTGTATCCTTTTGACTTTAATACGGCTGACAGGGCAAAAATATTCCTGTTATCATCGTCAACTATTAATATTTTACTATCGGCCATATATTTCAAAATACGGTGAATATTCTATTTAATTTTTATCGTAAAGCCAAACCCGGAGTAAAGAGATCAGCTGATCGATATCTACGGGTTTAGAGATATAATCGGAAGCGCCTGCAGCAATACATTTCTCGCGGTCTCCCATCATTGCTTTGGCTGTAACAGCTAAAACAGGTAAATGTTTGTAAGCACTGATCTTTCTGATTTCCCTTGTGCTCTCATATCCGTCCATCTCCGGCATCATCATGTCCATAAGCACAATATCTACCAATGGGTTTTCCTTGAGGATCTGGAGGGCCTCTTTTCCATCGGTAGCAGCCAGCACTTTCATTTTATGTTGTTCTAGGGCTTTGGTGAGCGAAAAGATATTCCTGACGTCATCATCGGCAATCAGCACAGTTTTATTGTTCAGCACTTCATACAGGCCCCCAAGTCGGTCAGATGTTGGTTTTTTAGCCTTTCCTTCCGTCTGTTTTTCCTCTACGAGGTGTAGGAAAAGACCCGCTTCATCCAGAATTCTCTGATAAGAATGTGCGGTTTTTACGACAATAGAGTCGGCATATTGCCTGATTCTTATCTCTTCCCCTTTAGAGAGATTTTTACCGGTAAAAATAATGATGGGCAGGTTTTCCAGTCCTTCGCTTTTTTTAATTGTTTCCAAAGTCTCATAAGCGTTCTTATCCGGAATGCCCATGTCAAGAATGACACAGTCTACTTCTTTTTTATGGAGTGCGCCGATACTTTGTCCGACATTGTTGGCCACCTCTGTCTGAATGTTGTAATTGCTTAAAAAGTAACTTAGCGCCTCCGCATGTTGTTTGTTTTCTTCCACAATCAACACTTTTTTCGGGGAACGGCTCAAGGCATCTTCCAGTTTCTGAAAGATGTTCTTCATCTGCTCCAGTGCAACCGGCTTGTTGATAAAATCAACTGCTCCCTTCAGGAGGCTTTCTTTCTTTACTTCCAGTGACGACATGATGTGTACCGGAATAGGTTTCGTTGCCGGATTAGACTTTAATTCCTCCATCACCTGCCAGCCGTCTTTAATGGGCAGCTGGATGTCCAATAATATCGCCAAAGGCTTGTATTGGTTGGCGAGCTCAATGCCGACATCCCCTCTTACGGCTACAATTCCTTTATAATTTCTTTTTCTGGTGAAGCTTAACAACGTCTTGGCAAAATTGGTATCATCTTCAATGATCAAAATCACCTTATCTCCCGCCTGGATGTCATGTCTGTCGTCTTCAATTTCCTGAGGAATCTTATCGACCGTAAACCTTTCTTCCTGCACTTCCACTGCTGTTTCGATGTAAGGTACCGGGCTGATCAGTTCTTCCTCCAGGATATGACTGATGGCATCCACCTGTTTTACAGGTAAAGTAAGGGTAAACTCACTTCCTACATGCTCCTTGCTGCTCAGCTCAATCTCACCTCCCAATAGCTTGGCCAGTTCCCTGCTGATAGATAAGCCAAGGCCTGTACCACCAAAATTGCGACGGGTAGAGCCATCTGCCTGTTGGAAAGCCTCGAAGATTAAACCTTGCTTATCGATAGGAATCCCGATTCCGGTATCGGTGACCTTAAAGAGCATGAACTTATTGGAATCATCCTTTTTAATGGTCAGGCTCACTTTTCCTTTACCGGTGAATTTGATCGCATTGGAAAGCAGATTTTTCAGTACCTGCTCCAAACGCATTTTATCGGTACTGATGTTCGGCAGGTTTTCTTCTATTTCCACAATCAGTTGCAACTTTTTATGCTCTGCCACCTGCGCAAAGAGCGAACGCATATCGGTAGCAACTTCTCTCACACTCACTTCTGCAAACTCGAGTTTCATTTTACCGGCCTCTATCTTGGAAAGGTCAAGTATTTCATCAATCAATGCCAGTAATCCCTGGCCTGAGCTCTGAATTACGTCCGCATATTCTATGTATTCCGGGTCCAGGTCTTTATTATCAGACATCAGCTTGGAAAGCAACAGAATCGAATTTAAAGGCGTTCTCAGTTCATGAGACATATTGGCCAAAAATTCGGATTTATATTTTGTACTCTGCTCCAGCTGTTCTGCTTTATGCTGAATGTCCATATTTCTTTCCTGGATCAGCTGGTTCTTTTCTTCCAGCAAACTGGTCCGTTCCTCCAGCTCCTGGTTGCTTTGCAATAGTTCTTCCTGCTGTACCCTTAATTCTTCTTCAGAAGTCTGAATCTTTTGAGTTTGCGCTTCCAGTTCTGCATTCAGTCCTTCCAGTTCACTATGCTGTGCCTGTAATTCCTCTGCCTGAGCCTGGGTTTCTTCCAGGAATTCCTGTAGTTTTTTTCTGTTTTGCGAAACATGGATGGCAATTCCGATATTGACAGAAATATTGTGCAGAAATTCCAGCTGCAAGGGAGTAAAGGTATTCAAAGACCCCAATTCTATCACGCCAACCACTTGTTCATTACGAAACACGGGGACGGCAACCACATTCTTTGGCCTGGTATTCCCTGCAGCATAACTGATTGTCAGTTCTTCATCCGGAATGTCGTTGATCAGGATTTGTTTTGCCGATTTCCATGCCTGTCCGGCGAGGCCCTCTCCTTCCTTCAGCAGGCTTCTTTTTTCCTGATTTAACAGGGCGTATCCCGCAATCAGCTCCAGCTGGATTTCGTCTTCCAATAGGTAGAAGGCAGCCACATGACTCCGGGTATGTGCAACAATGCTTTCTAAAATATCATTTGCAAGTTCAGGAACACTCTTTTCGCCCACCATCTGGTCATTCAAGCTGGCAATTCCTGATTGCAGCCATTCCTTATCTTCCAGCAAGGCGAAAGAATATTGTAAAGATTCTGCCATTGAGTTCAGCGAAACCGCCACTTTTCCCAGGTCATCTTTCTGGTCCTGATCCAGTCTGACGTGGTAATCGCCTTTTGAAATCTGTGCAGCAAGGTCACGGATCATCTTTACTCTCCGTTCAATTTCCTTATTGACCTCTTTCAGTTCATCTTCCAGTTTTAATCTTTCATTGAAATCGGTAGAAACCCTGCGGTAAAAGAAAATGGTGATCAGGATGGCCAATAGCGCAGCGATGACAATAAGAATCGGAGTATAACCAGCCAGTTTATTTAGATCGGAAGTACGGTCTTCCAGCAAGCGATTTTCTTCCGTTTCCATCCTTTTTATCACTGCACGGGCACTGTCCATATAGGTTTTACCATTGAGCAACTCGGAGACGGTAACGTTTCCTCCCTTCTTTTTGATGTCAATCGTTCTTGCAAGGATGTTCATGCGCTCTTTAATGAGCTCATTTAACCTGATTACATTCTTCTGCTGAACAGGGTTGTCACGGGTCAGGTCAGCCACATTTTCCAACAGAGATACCGAGCGTTCTGTAGCTCCGTTATAAGGATCTAAAAAGGTTTGGTCATCTGTTAAAAGGAATCCGCGTTGCCCTGTTTCTGCATCTTTCAGGGCGGAAATTACCTCTTCTAAACCATTGATGACTTCATTGCTATGCTGCACCATTTCTGAGCTTCTGATCAGATTTCTGATGCTATTATAAGAAGCCAGCGAGCTGATAAACAGCAAGAGCAGCGACAGCCCCAATCCAACACGCAGGTTTCCTTTTAAAGATTTTTGCTTATTTTGCATACTAAGGTTTTGTAGTTCTAATCCGTCTCGGATGTAGACTGTAATGGAATACTAAAATAAAATTCTGATCCTTCACCGGGGATGCTCTGCACGCCTACTTCACCGTTATGTCTTCTGATGATTTCGGCGGAAATGTAAAGTCCGATCCCCAATCCCTGGAAGTGGATGGCTGTTTCTTCTACTCTATAGAATTTTTCAAATACATTCTTTTGCTGGTCGGCACTGATGCCAATTCCAAAATCTTTAACACCAACATAGATGTGCTCTCCGCGTTCTTCCACCTTAATATGGATCTCGCTGGTTCCCGGAGAATATTTAATTGCGTTGGTTAAAAAGTTAATGATCACCTGTTCTATCCGCATCTCATCACCGCAAATCTCCCGCTTGACGGTTCCGGTTTTAATGATCTTAAACTCAGGATTTGACTGGTGAATGATTTCTGTAACGCTATCCAGCAGCGTATCCATTATAAATGGCTGTTTATTGAATTTCAGCTTACCACTTTCGATCTTTGAGATATCGAGCAGATCTGTAATGAGCTCATTGAGCTTTTCCAGTTGTATCTGGGCTTTCAGCAAATGCTTTTTTAAAGTCGGCACATCGCCTTTATCAATGCTTCTTTCGAGCAATTGGACATACCCTTTAACACTGGTTAAGGGGGTTTTCAGTTCATGGCTGGCGATGCTGATAAATTCATCCTTTTTTCGCTCTGCCTGCTTCCGAAACTCAATCTCGTCCAGTAATGCTTTCTGAATTTCAATCAGTTTTCGGCTCTGCTCATAAATGCGGTAAAAGGTTTTCACCTTTAAGAGCAGAATGTCCATATCAACGGGTTTCGTAATGTAATCGAGCCCGCCGGAAGAATATCCCTTGGTAATAAATTTATTCTCGGTACTGGCCGCAGAAAGAAAGATGATGGCGGTTTCCCTGGCTTTGCTGTAGCCGGAGATGGCCTCCGCCACTTCAAATCCGTCCATACCCGGCATCTGTACATCAAGAATGATCAGTACATATTCATTTTTAAGAACTTTTTTTAAGGCCTCTTCTCCTGATGATGCGGTATCTACTTCAAAATTATTTTTCTCCAGAACCTTTTTTAATGAAATCAGGTTCTCGGGAGTATCATCTACAATTAGTATCATTATTAAAAATAAATAAGGCTGCTGAATCTCTCAGCTGCCAATGCATAATTGTGCAATAGTTTAGTGCTAAAGTTATACAAGTTTGAAGAATAAAAGATGTTTAGACTTCTTTTATATCAAAAAATTTGCAAATAGCTTGCTGCTTGTCTTCAAATTAAACGCATGGGGAGGTATTATATGATGAGCGTCCCGTCCTCATGATCGTTTTATTTGAAAACAGGAAATTAAAGCTGGCTTGAATTAAAAGTATCCCCTTGTTTGATGTCTCCGGTCTCAAAGCCTTTCTTAAACCAAAACATTCTTTGAGCCGAAGTTCCATGCGTAAATGCATCAGGAACGACCTCACCCTGGGCCTGTTTTTGCAATTTATCGTCACCGATTGCATTTGCCGCAGTCAGTGCCTCGTCGATATCGCCTTCCTCCAACCTAAAGTCCTTTAAATTCTGCGCATGATTTGCCCAAAGCCCGGCAAAGAAATCTGCCTGCAGCTCCAATTTAACAGATAATCGGTTGTATTCTTTTTCGCTGAGCTGAGCCCTCATGCGCTGCATTTTCTCCGAAATTCCCAACAGGTTCTGGACATGGTGTCCAACCTCATGTGCAATGACATAAGCCTGTGCGAAATCTCCGGCAGCGCCAAAGCGGTTTTGTAAATCCTGATAGAAACTCAGGTCGATATATACTTTATGATCCCCAGGACAGTAAAATGGTCCTACTGCAGCACTTGCATTTCCACAGGCAGAAGATACGCTATTTGTAAAAAGCCTCATGACCGGCTTCTCATAGGTCTTACCCATTTCCGCAAATTGCTGTTCCCAAACCAGATTGGTGGATTCTAACACCCCATTTACGAACTTCCCTTCTTTATCTGTGGGATCGCCCTTTTTTATTTCCGTTTGGCCGACCTCACCTAAAGGCAACTGACTCACCAGACCGGTTAAATCCTGCCCGAAGAAAAGACCAACTATTACAACAAGAATACCGATTCCACCTCCTATTACGCCACCACTGGGCTTCCCTCTCCCATCTTCAATATTTCCACTTCCTTTACCGAACCACTGCATATAAATTTCGTTTAAATTGGTTTACAAAAATCTGGGACAATTGTTATACCAATTTAAACGAAAAATACCGGATTATTCAAAAGCGGTCAAAGCATTCTTTATTCTTTGGATCGTTTCGGTCGCTCCAAGTGCTACGGCAATGTCGAATACACCGGGTCCGAATTTACCTCCAACCAGCATAATTCTAAAAGGAAGCATGAGCTCTCCAGGTTTAAAATTATGCGTTGCAGCCAGTTCCTTGAACTTTTCTTCCAAGGCTGTTGCCGGTAGTTCATCTGAAATCAGGCTGGTATAAGCGTTGAAAAATTCCGCTTTTTCGGCCGTCCATTTTGGTTTTACAGCAGGCAAATCATATTCCTGAGGTGCAATAAAAAAATAGGCACTCTGTGGAATAAAGTCTGTTAACAGGTGACAACGATCTTTAATCAGGTCAATGATTTTCTCCAGATAAGCGTCTTCACTAATCTCCGTTCCCTGTGCAGCAAAAGCATCTTTTACGATTGGCAGCAGGGTTTTGGCATCTGCATTTTTTATCCACTCATGGTTGTACCATTTGGCTTTTTCAAAGTCGAACTTAGCACCCGCTTTACTGATTCGTTCCACAGAGAACTTTTCTATCAGATCCGCCATAGAGAAAATCTCCTGATCCGTTCCGTCATTCCAACCCAGCATGGCCAATAAATTCACGAAAGCTTCCGGCATAAAGCCCAGCTCTTTAAATCCTTTGGTCAGGTCGCCGGTTTTAGGATCAGTCCAGTTTTGTGCGTATACAGGGAAGCCAAGGCGGTCTCCGTCACGTTTACTTAACTTTCCATTTCCATCTGGTTTCAGAATTAAAGGTAAATGTACCCATTGAGGCATGACATCCTCCCAACCCAGATATCTCCAGAGTAAAATATGTATAGGTGCAGATGGCAACCATTCCTCACCCCTGAAGATGTGACTGATTTCCATTGCTTTATCATCGGCAACAACAGCAAGATGATAAGTTGGCATTCCATCTGCTTTTAATAAAACTTTATCGTCGACCAGGTTGGTGTCAAAGCTAACATGTCCTCTGATCAGATCGGTAAAAGAAACCGTTTCGTTTGCAGGCATTTTTATGCGCACTACATGAGGGGTATTTTCTGTTAAAAGCGAAGTCACTTCTGCCTCAGTTAAAGTCAGCGAGTTTCTCATTTCCCCACGCGTAGCCAACCCATAAGTAAAATTAGGAATTTCCTTACGTTTAGCATCCAGTTCTTCCGGGGTATCGAAAGCATAATAAGCATAGCCATCAGCAATCAGCTGGTCTGCATATTGTTTGTAACTGGCCTTACGTTCGCTCTGGCGATATGGTCCAAAGGGTCCACCTGTCTGCGGACTTTCATCCGGCGACATGCCGCACCATTTCAGACAAGAAACGATATATTCTTCTGCTCCTTCTACAAAGCGCGTCTGATCGGTATCTTCTACCCTAAGGATGAAGGTTCCATTGTGTTTCTTAGCAAACAAATAATTAAACAAAGCGGTACGTACACCACCCAAATGCAACCCGCCTGTTGGGCTGGGGGCAAATCTTACTCTTACTTTCTTTTCCATAATTACGATCTGCAAAGATATATTTTTTACCGCGTTACCTTTCTATTCATCAATTTTTGAATGCTATTTTGTAATTTGCCCGGATAACCTATGAATCCATACGAAAAAAAACGCCGCTGGAAATTCTTCTTATTGTTCTTTGCCATCGTGATTGGCACGGCATCTGTTTTATATAGCGATTTTTTCGTAAAAAAGATGGAACGGGAAGAGCGGATGCAATTCCAATTATATGTAAAGGTAACGGAGAAAACGATGGCCATGTACGATGATGAGAATACGACAGATCTCATCGACCTGATCCGAACCAATACTAAACTCCCGATTATCATTGTTGGTGCTGAAGGAAATATTCTTACCTATCAGGGTCTGGATTCTACAAAAACCAATTATGACCTTCAAAAAAAAGATGGGCGAACCTATGATCCCGCTTATTTTGTCAGAGAGCTGAAAATCATGAAGGAGCAACATCCTCCTACCCCAATTATTGGTCTTGATGGCAGCAGGTGGTATATTTATTATAAAGATTCGCCAACTTTAACTCAGCTTCGCTATTTTCCCTATATACAATTAGGCGTGATCGGCTTGTTCTTACTCACTGCTTATGTGGCGTTTAGCTCAGCGAGAAAGGCCGAACAGGACCAGGTATGGGTCGGGATGGCCAAAGAAACTGCGCATCAGCTGGGCACCCCTATTTCTTCCCTTATGGCCTGGGTGGAATTAATGAAATCACGCTTTAATGCGGAAGACGACCCCCTGATCGCCGAAATGGAAAACGATATCAAACGACTGGAGGTTATCACAGACCGTTTTTCTAAAATTGGCTCCAAACCTATGGTAGAAGATCATGTGGTGTATACCGTCATCTATAATTTTGTAGAATACTTCAAACTACGGACTTCAGATAAGATTATTTTTACCATCACCGGAGATGAGCAGGTAAGGGCCTTGCTCAACGTTCCTCTTTTCGACTGGGTGATCGAAAATCTCCTGAAAAATGCAGCAAATGCCATTGAGAATGAAGGATCGATCATCATCAATATCATTGAAAACCTAACCAAAGAGGAGGTCTTTATTGACGTAACAGACACCGGAAGAGGTATTGCCAGATCAAAGTTCGATGCCGTATTCCAGCCTGGATATACCACAAGGAAGCGGGGCTGGGGCTTAGGGCTCTCCCTCACTAAAAGGATTATCGAAAATTACCATAACGGACAGATTTTTGTCAAAGATTCCGAGCTGGAAAAAGGGACAACTTTCCGAATCATCTTAAAAAGCAGCATTACTTATGAACCGACCTCAAACACATGAGTACCCCGCATGGGCGGAAACTTACATTAGTAAAATTTCAGGAGATGACATCCTGGGAATATTGGAAAAACAGGCCACAGAATTTCCTGATTTCCTCAATGACCTGATCGAAAAAGCAGATTACGCTTATGCACCTGGCAAATGGACCGTCAAAGAAATGGCAGGACACATCATTGATACAGAACGGATTCTGGTTTACCGCTTAACTTGTTTTGCGCGGAGTGAACAACATGCTTTACCTGGTTTTGAAGAAGATGATTATGTAGCAAATGCACATTTTTCTGACCGTAGCCTGTTAAGTTTCTCGGAAGAGTTTTCTTTGCTTAGGAAGTCGAACATGTATCTTTTTAAGTCGCTGAATGAACATGAGCTGGACCGCAGCGGAACAGCTTCAGAGCGTCAGATTTCCGTACGGGCTTTATTATTTGTGATTGCAGGTCACCTGATGCACCATACCCTGATTCTTAAAGAAAGGTATCTATAATGTGGTTTTCAGCATTTACCGCGGCACAATTAAACGACCGGCCAAAAAATCATCTTGGCGGTTTACTGGATATTCAATTTACAGAAGTTGGCCATGATTTTCTAACGGGTACTATGCCTGTAGACGAACGGACGCATCAACCGGCGGGAATTCTTCATGGAGGAGCCTCTGTAGTCCTCGCAGAAACACTGGGAAGCATCGCATCTTATATGTGCATCGATCCGGAAAAATACATGGCTGTAGGGCTGGAGATTAACGCCAATCATTTGAGGCCTGTCAAAAGCGGCCTGGTTACCGGAATTTGTAAACCCCTTCATATCGGGGCAAAGACCCATGTTTGGGAAATTAAAATCTATAATGACAAGGGAAAAATGAATTGCATTAGCCGCTTAACGGTTGCAATAATCCCAAAACCTCAGATATAAAGCCGGAAATTCTCCGGCTTTTTCTTTTTTGCAGCTGTTTTTTCTTTCTTCGTCTCTTTTATATTTTGGGCACAATGGCCTTCTAACTGCCTGATTATCCTTATTTTTAATCCCAAATTCATATTCTTTCTATTTTTTTCAGGAAGACTGTAACCTGATTGATTTTCATGTGGTCATAGCTTACAGAACATCAGTTCAAATAAACAGATCATTAACAATTAAATTGAAAATAAAATGGGACCAGAAGTAATCGTACCGGTAACAATGTTTGTATGTACTACTGCATTAGTGTTCGGCCTCAGGTACATGTCCAACAAAGAAAAAATGGCGATGATTGAGCGTGGTTTAGAGCCGAGTGCTGCCAGGATAAGTGCACCAAAACCATTTGTCAGCTTAAAGTTCGGATTGTTACTCGTAGGCCTGGGATTAGGCTTGCTGATTGCACTCTTCACCGTAAGGGCAACAGGCTTAGATGACGAAGAAGGAGTTGCTGTTTATTTCGGATTCCTGAGCATTTGTGGAGGGTTAGGATTGATCCTTTCCTATGTAGTGGAGAAAAACTGGTTGGATAAACAAAAAGACCTCAACTAATTCCATTTCTTCTAAGCTACGAACCTCTCTAAAAAAAGACGCGCGTCTTAAAAAAATATATGCAGCACAAGCAATCGGATATCGATTTAATTACTGAAGTCCTGTCAGGCAATACCTCGGTGTACTCCGAACTGGTAAAACGTCATCAGCGCTTTGTATTTACATTGGCGATGCGTTTCTCCAAGAACAGAGAAGACGCGGAAGAGATTGCGCAGGATTGTTTCATTAAAGCTTATCGCGCTCTTGGAACCTATAAACAAACCGCCAAATTTTCTACCTGGCTGTATACCATTACCTATACCACCTCCATGAGCTTTTTACGTAAAAAAAGGGTGGAAGTTCAATCTATTGATGAGACTGACAGCATCATTCAGCTGGAAAATCACATTTCTGATTTCAATGCAGACGTCGTTGAAAAAAAATCAGGATATGTATATCTAAATCAGGCCATAGCCTTATTGTCTGCCGATGATGCAAGCATCATTACTCTATTTTATCAGGGGGAACAAAGCCTGGAAGAAATCGGTAAGGCCCTGAATATGGAGAGCAATACGGTGAAAGTAAAATTACACCGGGCCAGGATCAGGTTAAAAGAGAAATTACAATATTTGTTAAAAGATGAAGTAAAGGAGTTATTATGATAACGATGGAAGAAGAAATCTGGGATTATATAGACGGAAACAGCAGCCCTGAACAGGCCTTATCCGTACAGGCTAAAATAGCCAATGATCCGGCTTATGGTTCCTTATACGAGGAGCTTCTTGCAATTAACACTCAGATGAATGAATTGGAACTCGAAGCGCCTTCTATGTCTTTCACCAGAAATGTGATGGAACAGGTAAAGCTGGAAATTGCGCCCGTATCGATGAAAACAAAGGTAGATACACGGATCATTTATAGCATTGCTGCATTTTTTATCTGCTTCATACTAGCCATACTTGGCTATATATTGAGCAATAGTACTTTCGATTTTACCGACCTAAAATTCAACATGGGCTTCCAGATGGAGCATATTGACTTCGGAAAATATGTAACCCCTACTTCTATAAAAATATTCCTCTTTGTAGACCTCTTACTGGCATTGGCTTTCATTGACAGCTACCTTAGGCGTAGAAGAGCATAAGCTGAAAAATCTTTAAATGAAAGAGGCCCGGTAAATACCAGGCCTCTTTTATATTTTATTTGTTCTATTTGACAGTTACAGGAAGTTCAACTATCGTTTTATCCCATGCAATCACCAGATTAGCGCCTTCAGATTGAGGGGTAAAAGTCATAGATAATGTTTCTACAGGTTGTGGTAAGGCCTTCACCGGAACCTCGACCCTCACTACGTCTTTTGCTTCATTATAGGTATAAGCACCCCAACGATCGGTTTGTTTATTTACAATGATTACCCATTTGTCTTTTTCCGGAATGGCATATAAGCTGTAAGTTCCTGCCTTAATCTTCTTACCTCCAATCACTACATTTTTGAAGAACTTGATTTCAGTGCATTCATTAGCTCCTAATCGCCAAACCTTTCCATATTGCTCCAGTACGCCAAAAATCTCACGTCCTTTTCTGCTAGGTCTGGAATAAACGACTTTAATCGAAGGACCGGAGTCATCTTTCAATTTAGCCGCATTTAAGGGATAGTAAACGATGTCGGCCGGGCTTGGATCTAATGCAGGAAGTTTCATATCCTGTGCCTGAGCAAAGGCAGAAAACAATGCAAAAGCAGCGATAAGGCTTAATTTTTTCATCGGTATATAATTATTTTTCTCAGTGATGAAGCAACCATAATCCTGATATACATCTCTTTATGGGATTTGTAAGATGATGATGGTTTCATTGGAATTATTTGTTTTCGACGGTAATGAAGCGATCATAAGCAATTCATTGCTCTTTGTGAACAGTATGCCTATGATGGTTTCATTGAAAAAGATTTATACGATAACCGCGAACTAATACTCGCGACCTTTAACGATCGCATTTAAGAAAATAGCACCGAAAATAAATCCGATAATACCTCCTAAAACAGACCATAGAAAGCCACCTGATATTATTGCTGCAGTCAAAATGCCGAAAACCAGGCCTAAAACGTAATAAACCCAATCAAAACTGTTGTTATCTTCTTGTTTAGTCATCTTTTTAATACTTAGGCCTCAAAGATATTGATTTATTTCAAAATAGGAAGCACCTCTACCTTAACAAATCAGGAACAGTGATGAGCTGGTACCCTTTTACCTTTAGATATCGGATCAACTGCTCCAGGCGGAGATAAAACTTATCTTTTCTTTTTACATCTGTTCCTACATGGCTCAGTAAGATAAACCCGTTTAAGGAAGACTTCTGCTCAAAATCAAGGATAGACTGATAAATTTCTTCACTTCCCAAGTAGCGCGCGCCCATTTCCGGCCAGGTATAATCGGCATTACTTCGCGTTCCAGGGGTATAATTGATCAACGTCAGTCCCATTTTCTCTGTCCAATCATTTATGGCCTGGTTATGCCACTCGTATGGTGGTAAAAAGAATTTAGCCTGAGTCTTAGAAATGCCGAATTTATCCATCGCGGCATAATTAGCCTTCAGGTCCTCTTCAAATGTTGCCTGATCGATCAATAAACGGTTTCGATCTTTCCAGTCGCAATACAGTAAATGCCCATTGGAGTGAGGTCCAAGGTAGTGCTGTTGTTGCCGCAAGCTTTTAATTGCTTCACTAAATCTGGGGTTATCATAAAAAGATCCGGTAAAAAAGAAAGATCCTTTTACCTGGGTTCTTTCTAAAACAGCTGTGATTTTTTCCAGGCCATCTGCAAATTCATGCCCTGTAAACACCAGTGCCAATTGTTTTTTTGAGCGATCCCCTCTAATGATGGCACCTTGATCTCTTTCAAAATTCGGATGTGGAGGCAGTGTTCGCTGGTCGTAGGCTGCCAGCAGGTAAACGAGTGAAGCCGTACCGTCCATCGTTGGTTCATTGGTACTATAATCGCCAAAATCATCATGATAAACGACCAGATCTGACTGGAATCCGGCATACTCATCCGGTTGATACAGCTTAATTCCAATCAGGTTTTTATAAATGCTTCCAGATACAGGCCCATCCACCAATCCTCCATCAAGAGGATAGTCCTTCAAATGGCTAAGGGCAGAATGCGGATCCGTCGGAGTATCAGCCCAATTTGGCAGGCCATATACCATGGAGGTACCCCATGGGTTGCAGCCAAATAACCAATCAAAATTTGCCTGGGCAAGTTCCTCATAACTGTCATCTCCGGTCAGGTTAAAATACAAATAACTCTGTATGGCGAAGGCGGTGGTCAGGTTATTTGAGCACCAGATAAAAGGAATCCCTCTATAAAAAGCATTATTTTTAGCTTTATTCCATACTCTTTCCAGTCCTTCCTTATAGTATCCACTCATTACCTCTTTTTGTGCGGGCCTTGCCTTTACTGTTTCGTAGTGTCCAAAATTATGAAATGGATACCATTGGTAATGCCTTGCCGTATCTGCCCCCATCCAGGGACTTACTTTTTCTTTTCCAGAATATTCAATCGCCTGCTTTCCGTATTTTTGTTCTGCCGTCTGCTGATAAAGTGTGGCCGCAGCAAGTTCCATATCATCGGTCCAATTGTCCTCTTCGTAAAAATAGGGCGCTCTATTTGGCGCAGTCTGCTGTACACCTGGCTTTTTCAAACCTAAATGGTAAGCAGACCTGGACTTATCGAGAAGCAGCTTCGCATATTGCTGATCTTTCTGATGAAAGAGCTTACTTCCCAGCGCAAATGCACTGCTGAATTTTCCTGCAACAGAAGCCAATCCGTTCGATCGGTTTTTAAATTTACCCAGTCCCTGGGGCTCCCCTGTTGCAAAATACACGGGTCTTTCACTTCCTCTTCCATAAGAGACCTCATCTTTATTGGGCAAACGAAGTCCCTGATGGTCCCTGTCGTCTGCAATTTGGTGGAACAACCAGTCTTTTTTAGGATGCATTTTAAGTAACCAGTCCAAACCCCATTTTGCTTCATCCAATACATCAGCCTGCCCGTTTTCCCCGTCCAGCCCATTTGCCTGATGCTGATCTTCGAAAACGGCCGGGAAATCCCGATATGCTGCCAGCAGGTGATAGGTTGCGTTCGCGGAAGTGCTGGCATACTGCAAATAATCCGAGGCATCATGCCATCCCCCACTTGCATCTATATGGGTACTGTCGGGCATAGGTCCATACATTGTATAACCATCTGTGGTATGACAGCTGTCTTTCAGGTAAGGGTTAAAACCACTTCTTTGCTGGCGCAGGTATCGTAAAGCAAAATCAGCCGTATGGCGATAAACTTGTTCGTTAATAATCACTTCCGGAGAATAAACGTCGTCTGTGCGAATGAGGTAATGACCAGTCTTTTTAAATTCGCTGAAATCCAGGCGACAGGAATTTTTAAATGGGCCGTACTTTCCAAAGCATTTCAGGTTTTTCGAAGTATAAACGACCTCTTTACTCTTCTTGTCTAGAATTTGAAAACTTTCGGGAACTTTTGCTGTTTTACTAACCCAGACAGCTACCTTTTTCGATTCTTGCTGATACCCAATAAGATTTATTCTGATCCATGTGTCTTTTTCCTGCAACCCCTTGTTTTTATAGGATGAAAGCAGAATAAGTGCAATAATACAGCTAAAACATCCTAATAAAACGTGATTTTTCATGGAAATTGTTTTTCATTTAATGGATTTAAAAATACATAATCTGTCAGCATTTGGTAAATAATTAAAGATTATCTCGGTAAACAAGCACAATTAATCAATCGATTGATTAATTTTGTCGCGTCAAATTAAAGAATGGAAAAAATAGATAAAAAGGCAAACATTCTGGAAGCCGCTGAAAGACTGTTTACGGAATTGGGTTACGAAGGGACTTCTACCCGTCAGATTGCAAAGGAATCGGGGGCAAACATGTCAATGATCAACTATTACTTTGGATCGAAAGAAGGCGTCTTTATGGAAATCATGTCACAAAGAATCATTGATTTCAACAACCAACTCACCAGCATCAGTCAGGATAAGCTCTCCGGAATGGAAAAATTACTGAAAGTGATTGAGGGTTATGCCAAACGTATCTTATGTAACCATGGTCTTCATAAAATGATGCACCGGGAACTCTCCCTCTCTCAGCGTCCTGAGATGTTTTTAAAAGTCAAAAATACGATTGCGACTAACCTTGTGGTTATTGAACAAATCATCAATGACGGCATTGATGATGGCAGTTTCAGACCTGTAGATGTACGAATGTTGATCGCCACCCTGATGGGAACGATCAGCCATGTGGCCATTTCCCCTTCAAAGATCACTTATGGAACCAGCCTGGACATCAACAATCCGGAAGACAGGGATCTCATCACGATCCGTCTGATCGCCCATTTGAAAGACCTTCTCACTATGTATTTAACACCCCAAAAATGATAAGTAGAATTAAATTAAGTGCCATAGCATTGCTCCTGCCGGGGATGTTATACGCTCAAAGCACAAAAAACCTGAGCTTAGCCGAAGCTATACAGCTTGGCGTTGAGAACAGTAAGAACCTGAAGCGTTCACAAAATAAGATCGACGAATCTATTGCCAAGCTCCATATGGCTAAAGACAATGCGCTCCCAACGGCAGAAGCTTCATTTCTTTACAACCATGCTGAAATTCCAACCAACCAGCTAAGTATTGGCGGAGCAAACCCAATACATCTTCCAAACCGTGCAGATGCATTTGTGGGAACTCTGGGCGTTAAAGAATTGATCTATGGTGGCGGAAAATTAAGGTATGCAGAAGAATCTACCCGACTGCTTACTGAAGTTGCGCGCTTAGATGCAGACAAGGACAAAGAAGAGATCAGCTACGCAGTGATCAACACTTATTATTCCCTGTTTAAGGTGCTTCAAAGCAAAAAGGTCGTTGCACAAAACCTGGAGTCTATTGCCAGTCAGCTGAAACAGGCAGAAAGATTTTTCAGCCAGGGTATCGTGACAAAAAACGATGTATTGAGGTTCCAGCTACAGCAGGCTAACGTTTCTTTAACGGAAATGGAGATTGAAAACAACAGAAAGATCCTCAATTATAACCTGGACATTCTCCTGGGGATGAATGAAGATACAGAGGTTGTTCCGGCAGATCCCAGTGACAACCTTAAAACGGTAGGCACACTGACGAGCTACATGGACATTGCCTTCGCTAATCGTCAGGAGATGAAACAGTTTGATATCCGAAATAAAGTGGCGGATGTAAACATCAAATCGGTCAAGGCAAATACGCTGCCTACTGTAGGTGTGGGTGCCGACTTATATTACATTAACCCAAGTGGAAAATTTATTCCACCAAGCAATCAGTTTATTGTTCCTATGACGATTTCGGCTAACGTTTCCTGGAATATCGGAACACTTTGGACCAATAAGCATAAGATTACTGATGCCCGGATTCAACAAAAGGATGTTGAGTTTCAAAAAGATATCTTTTCCGATCAGGTAAAGACAGAGATCAATAGAAATTATCAAAACTATCAGCTGGCCATCAATAAGATTAAGGTACTCGAAACTTCCATTGCACAGGCAACGGAGAACGACAAATTACTGGCTTCCAAATACAAAAATAATGTGGCTTCGGCGATCGACAGAATCGATGCAGAAACCCTGTTATACCAGGCAAAGATCAATCTTGAGCTTGCAAAGGCGGATGCCGGACTTGCCTATTATACCCTATTAAAATCCACAGGAAAAATTTCCCAATAAAAAACCTTAATATAAACTCCAATGACAACTGAAAAGAAAAAAAAGAATATAGTAATCCCCATCATATTAGCGGTATTAATCGTAATCGGGGCGGTATTTGGCATCAAAGAATATATCTATTATAGCAAACACGTTGACACTGATGATGCGCAAATTGATGGAGACATCAGTCCTGTGGTAGCCCGTGTTGGCGGATATGTTAAGGACATCAACTTTGAAGAAAATACACTGGTAAACGCCGGAGATGTGCTGGTTAAGCTGGACGACAGCGATTATAAAGTAAAGCTGGAACAAGCTCAGGCAGGACAATTGGGTGCAAGTGCCGGCGTTGGGGTTTCACAATCACAAATTGCGGCTACTGCAGCAAATACCAGTACTGCGAAAGCCAACATTGAGGCAGCAAGAGTAAAACTGTCCCTGGCACAAAAGGATTATGTACGTTATGCCAATCTGGTAAAAGACGGATCGATTACGCAACAGCAATTCGATCAGGCAAAAGCACAAAAAGAATCTGCTGAGGCGGCTTTCGCAGCAGCAAATGATCAATATACGGCAGCGGTAAAACAAGTTGGAACGACTCAATCTCAATTGGCCGTAAGCCACAATGGGGTTACTCAACGCCAGTCGGATGTAGATTTTGCCAAATTGCAATTGTCTTACACCGATATCAAAGCACCTTCCACAGGAATTGTTTCTAAAAAGAATGTTCAAAAAGGACAGCTTGTTCAGGCGGGTCAATCGTTATTTTCTATTGTCAACGACAATAGCATCTATGTAACCGCCAATTTTAAAGAAACTCAATTAGAAGACATCAATCCGGGCTTAAAGGTTAAAATAGAGATAGATGCCTATCCAAAAGCGGATGTTCAGGGGGAAGTCTACAACTTTGCTCCGATTACAGGCGCAAAAGGATCCCTTCTACCTCCCGATAATGCGACAGGTAACTTCGTAAAAGTAGTTCAGCGTGTTCCTGTAAAAATTAAGATCACCAATGCACCAAAAGATATTCTGGCGAAGTTGCGTCCGGGAATGAGTGTTAAGGTTTCCGTTTCTATAAAAGATTAAAAAAAATGGCCGAGAAAGGTTTAAAAAAATGGGTTATCACGTTTACGGTGATCACAGCCTCGCTATTAGAGCTGATTGATACGACCATTGTAAACGTTGCTATACCCCAGATACAAGGTAACTTAGGCGCAACCCTGGAGGATGTAGCCTGGTTATCTACCGGTTATGCGGTTGCCAACGTTATTGTATTGCCCATGTCGGGCTGGCTGGGTAGTCGCTTCGGACGAAAAAATTATTTCCTTTTTTCCATCATTCTCTTTACCATCGCCTCATTTCTCTGCGGAAATGCGACAAACCTGGAAGAACTGATTGCCTTTAGAATTCTGCAAGGACTTGCCGGAGGTGGATTAATCTCTACTGCACAAGCGATCTTAATCGAAACCTGGCCTCGTGAGGATGTGGGAATTGCCACTGCCTTATTTGGATTAGGTGCCGTTGTTGGTCCTACTGTTGGTCCAACGATTGGGGGCTATCTTCTGGAAATCAGTTCCTGGCCATGGATCTTTTACGTAAATATTCCGATAGGGATTCTCGCAGCCTACTGTACCTACGCCTTTGTCAGGGAAACGCCAAAAGACGGGAAAGGAATGCCGGTAGACTGGTGGGGCATCGTTTTGCTGGCCGTAGCAGTAGGAAGTTTGCAAACGGTACTGGAAAAAGGAGAAAGCGAAGATTGGTTCGCCACACCTTACATCACAGCCCTTGCCGTAACTTCGGTGCTTGGGGTATTGCTTTTCATCTGGAGGGAACTGAGTACAGACCATCCTATTGTGAACTTTAAGATCATGCGCCACCGGAGCTTTTCTGTGGGGATGTTCACTTCCTTCATCTTAGGCTTCGGTTTATATGGATCGGTGTTCGTATTCCCGATTTTTTGTCAGAATTTACTGGGCTTTTCTGCCCTTCAAACAGGAGAATTACTCTTCCCCGGAGGTCTGTGTACGATTGTAATGATGCCTTTTATCGGGATTATGCTGAAGAAAAATGTACCGGCACAGTTTATGGCGACCATTGGGATGTTCCTTTTCTTCGTTTTCTGTTCTATGCTGAGTAAGTCTACCTTACAATCAGGAACGGGAGATTTCTTCCTTCCACTGGTGATCAGAGGAGTAGGTATGGCACTATTATTTGTACCCTTGACTACCTTGGCGATTCAGGACCTTAAAGGTGCGGAAATCGGACAAGGTTCCGGTCTGAATAACATGATGAGACAATTGGGTGGTTCTTTCGGTATTGCTGCCTTGACGACTCTTATTCACGTTCGTCAGGGTTTTCACCGCAGCAATTTGCTGGTCAATGTTAACGAGTATAATCCGGCATTTACGGAAAGGTTTAATGGCTTTATCCATAATTTCATGGCGAAAGGATACAATTACCTGGATGCTAAAGTTCTGGCCACCAAAGCCATCGAAGGTACGGTAACAAAACAAAGTTTATTACTTACGTATAGTGATGCTTATTGGGTAGCAGGATTGGTCCTGTTGTGCTCAATTCCGCTGCTATATTTACAGAAATTCAAGAAAAATGTCGCCATTCCGGCAGATGTCCATTAATCAAAACGGGCGTTAAGATTAATCTTAACGCCCGTTTTACCCAAAAAAATAACAATTAATTTTACTTCATTTATGGCCCCTGGGGCCTTAAAATCCGCACATACTTTTAAAAGGATTTGTTTAACCTCTATGAATCTAAGTTACAGATTTCTGCGAAAAATATCAAATTAATTAATTGAGTCTTTTCGCAGTTTTTTGGATCATTTTTGGTACTTTAAGCTCGAAAAAATGATCTAAAAAAAATGATGCAGAAACAACGCGCAAAAGGTCAGAGAGAATCTGTTTTTAACAATGAAGTTGTATCCAGATTTGAACTTTATAACAGCCTTTTCCTTACCCTTCCCTTCTACAAAGTAAAAGATACCGGAACCCTACTTCCACTCTTCATTAAATATTGTGAAGACGGTGTCAAGAACCACGAAACGCCAGCAGGAATCATCAATGCATTTTTTGAAAAGTACACTCAAAATAATTCTAAAAAAGACATTATAGACTTACTTTTCCGCTTCATTCAATATATAGAACGTCAGGTCGTATTGTTTGATGCTGTTGAAGATGCCTCCTTCAATAAACTAAATGCAGATGAAGAACACAGTGCTTTACTGGTTTATCTGAAGAAGGGGATCGACAACAAAGCCCTGAACGAAAAAATAGAAAAACTGATTGATGAGTTTTCCTTACGGTTGGTCTTAACTGCCCACCCTACCCAGTTTTACCCTGGAAGTGTGCTGTCAATCATTACCGATCTGACCTCAGCGATAAAAACCAATGATATCTCGACCATCAATCAATTGCTGCAACAGCTGGGAAAAACGCCTTTTTTCAATAAAAAGTCGCCAACCCCGGTGGATGAAGCATTGAGTCTGGCCTGGTATCTTGAAAATGTGTTTTATTTTGCCGCGGCAAACATTCAATCGGAAATCGACCAAAGCTTAAATGACTATAACCTGGCATCCAAAAAGATCATAGAACTGGGCTTCTGGCCAGGCGGAGATCGTGACGGAAATCCAAATGTGCATACAGATTCGACCATTCAAGTGTCTAAAATGCTCCGCCAGATTCTCTTCAGGTGCTATTACAGGGATTTCAGAAATCTGAAACGCCGCATTACCTTTAGAGGAGTAGAAGACAATATTTCTCTTATTCATGATGTCCTGTACAAAAATGCCTTTGATCCCAATATTGAGACAGAAAACATCGCAGATTTCTTAATAGAGAATCTGAATAAAATAAAAACTACCCTGGTAGAAGACCATGATGGCCTGTTTTCTGACCTCGTTTCAGACCTTATCCGTAAAGTAGAGCTTTATGGCAGTCATTTTGCCTCTCTGGACATCAGACAAGACAGCAGGGTACTAAGGGATGTTCATGCCTATTGCAGGAATAACAAACCAATCAACGCTTTATATCCTGAAAACTACGATACCTTAAGTGAAGAACAGAAGATCAAAGCTTTGGTCTTTAAAAGCGCGAAGGTAAATTATACGGAACAACCGGATTCTTTAACACAGGATACCCTGGAAACCATTGCCGAAATCAAACAAATCCAGCAAAGTAATGGGGAGATGGCCTGCCATAGGTTCATTATCAGCAATTGTCAGCAGGCCAGCGATATCTTACAACTGATGGAGCTTTTCCTATGGAACGGCTGGACAGAAGATGATCTAACTGTAGATTTCGTCCCTCTTTTTGAAACTGTTCATGACCTTGCGGATGCTGCAGAAATTATGGAAACCTTATATAGCCATCCTTTCTACAAAAAGCATCTGGCCTATAGAGGAGGAAAACAGCACATCATGCTGGGTTTCTCTGATAGTACCAAAGATGGCGGCTATTTAATGGCCAACTGGTCAATTTTCAACGCCAAAGTAGCCCTTACAGCTACCGCAGATAAACACAACATCCAACTGGCCTTTTTCGATGGCAGAGGAGGCCCTCCATCAAGAGGAGGAGGTAAAACTCACCGCTTCTATGCTTCCATGGGTAAAGAAATTGCCAATAAAAATATTCAGCTGACCATCCAGGGGCAAACCATCAGTTCTCAGTATGGCTCCATCGATAGTGCAGAATTCAATATGGAGCAATTGATCAATGCCGGAATCTCTGCAGGAATGAAAGAAAAGCACAACATTTTATTGGATCCCCTACATAAAAACTTACTGGATGAAATGGCAACCAACAGCTATGAGTCTTATGTGTCTTTACGTAAACATCCTTTATTCCTGAGCTATCTGGAGAAGTTCTCCCCTTTAAAGCTGCTTTCAAAAATTACGATCAGTAGCAGGCCGGTAAAAAGAAATTCAGGCGGATCCTTAAAACTGGAAGACCTGAGGGCAATCAGCTTTGTAACAGCATGGAGCCAGTTAAAACAAAACATTCCCGGCTTCTATGGTATAGGAACGGCATTGAAAAATCAGGAAAACCAAGGGAACTGGGATAAAGTGGTTAAAACTTATCAGGAATCAGGATACTTTAAAACCATTATCGACAACTGTATGATGTCTATGAGCAAGGCTGATTTCTCGATTACGGCCCATTTTGCGAATGACAAAGAATATGGTGCTTTCTGGAAAATGCTTTATGACGAATTTGAGCTGTCTAAGGAACTTTTATTAAAGCTGTCCGGACATGAGACCTTAATGGAAAATTATCCTGTTGAGAAACGCTCTATTTCGGTTAGGGAGAAGATTGTTCTTCCATTGGTATTGATCCAGCATTATGCGTTAGAACAACTTCAAAGTGAAATTACAGAGGAAGAACAACAATCTCTGGAAAAACTATCCATCAGAACGGTCTATGGCATCGTAAATGCGGGTAGGAATCTCGCTTAAACTTATAAAAAAATGGAACTACTCTTTTCATCCCCGAATCTTTGCTGAAGGGCAAATATTCGAATGTCTTCAAAGGGTAGTTCTTTTTTTATAAAAATCCTGCTCCATCGGTTGGAGGGCTAGGTAAAGGCAAGGCTTCGTTTGCTGGAAGGTTAGTTAAGCTGACCACGGTATGAAGCTGATTTGCTTTTTTGAGACGATCATGATGTTGCTAAATCTTTCGGGGCAAGCATCCTGCAGGGAACTTCATTTCATAAAAAAAGAAGCGTTCTATGAAAAGGCCTAGAACATTTTGCGCTTTTTCAGCGAAAAAGGTTTCAGCCTTTGAATAGTAATGCTTCTTTTTTAAGTAAGACCTTAATTATCATGGTCTTAAAGCGGAATATTAATAAATCACTTTGCCTGCAGAAGTAACGATAGAGGCGATGCGCACGGCATCAAATACTCTTTCTTCTGTTGCACCCAGAGCAAGGATAGATTTCTCATGTGCATTTACACACATTTCGCATCCGTTAACCGCTGATACAGCGATGCTCATCAACTCAAAGAACTCTTTCCCTGTTACAGGACTGCTCATGATTTGCATGCGTACACGGGCAGGGATTTGTGTGTATTTCTCTTTTCCTGTAAAATGACGGAAACGATAAAACACATTGTTTAAAGCCAATAATGAGGCACATCCTACGGCTTCAGCAATTTCTTCTGCTGTCGCTTCTTTCGTCACAGCCAGTTTCTCGAAGAAATCAGTAAGGACTTTATTGTTGTTATTTACAGCGATGCTTAAAGCGATCAGGGCACATTCTTTATCTGTCAGGTGTCCTGAAGTAAAAGTACTGCTGAAATTTAGTTTTAAATCGCGTACATATCTTGAATTTCCCTTTTCTAAAAGGATCAGGCTTTCATTTCTGTAATCAGCATCAAGACCTACTACTGCTAGTAATTCCTGGATGGTTTCTGTCACTTCACTCATGATATTCAAATTTTTAGGGTAAAAGAAATCCCTGCAAAAATGCATTTTACAGGGATTCTCATTATTTGGAACAGTAAATTATACAGTTAAAGTTTCCTGACCTTTTTCCCAGTTACAAGGACAAAGTTCGTCAGTTTGCAAAGCATCAAGTACTCTGATAACTTCTTTAACGTTACGGCCAACGCTTAAATCATTTACACTAGCCCAACGAACGATACCTTGAGGATCGATGATGAAAGTAGCACGGTAAGCGATTTTT
This sequence comes from Pedobacter sp. FW305-3-2-15-E-R2A2, assembly GCF_038446955.1. Taxonomy (NCBI): domain Bacteria; kingdom Pseudomonadati; phylum Bacteroidota; class Sphingobacteriia; order Sphingobacteriales; family Sphingobacteriaceae; genus Pedobacter; species Pedobacter sp. FW305-3-2-15-E-R2A2. The sequence goes on along the minus strand of NZ_CP151803.1, from coordinate 7,229,157 downwards.
TCATTTGGCTCTAAAATGTCTAAAGCTTCAGCTAAAGATTTAGAAGTATCTGCTAACATTGGGAATTTCAAACCACGTAAATCATCATGGTTGTTTCTCCATGCAGCGTGAACAAACTCAGAATCCGTAGATGCACCGATCAAGGTAGTATCACGGTCACGGAATTCGCCATAGTTATTGTTAAATTCAGCGATTTCTGTAGGGCAAACGAAAGTAAAATCTTTTGGCCACCAGAACATACAAGTCCATTGGTTGTTGTCGTTGATTAAAGAATCTGAAGTTAAAGTTTCGAATTCTTTACCTTTTTCTATGCTTACTACAGCTGTTTTCGAGAATGATGGAAATTGTTGACCTATATTTATCATAATGTTTTTTTTTCGTTGCACAAAGGTAAGGCTATATCCCCTCAAATGCAACCAAATTTAAGAGATAACAGATACTTAATACTGATAGACATATAGACAAAAACTATACTTCTATCTTTGACATTTAGTTTCTCTCTATTTACTTTTTCAACGTCGTTTCAAATAGTTTAAAGATCCTTTTATACTCATCTGTCCAGCTTGACGGCTCGACAAAACCATGATCTTCAACCGGATAAACCGCCAGTTCCCAGTTGTTTTTTCCCAGTTCTATCAGCCTTTGGGAAAGTCTGACGATGTCCTGGAAGTGCACATTTACATCCACCATGCCGTGACACATTAATAAATTACCCTTTAAACCATCTGCAAAATAGATCGGCGAACTGCGTTTATAAGCCAATTCATCATTATAAGGTTCATTTAAAATATTTGAAGTATAACCGTGATTGTAATGTGCCCAGTCCGTAACCGACCTCAGCGCCCCTCCACTGGCAAAAACATCTGCTTCGGTGAATAAGGCCATCAAGGTAATGAAACCGCCGTAGGAGCCGCCATATAAGCCCACATGCTTAGGATCTACATTGTACTTCTCTACCAACATTTTCACACCGTCCACCTGATCTGTCAGGTCTTTTCCTCCCATATGTCTGTAAATTCCTGTACGGTGATCCCTTCCATATCCTGAACTTGCCGTATAATCGATGTCAATTACCGTATATCCATTATCTGCCAGCAAATTATTAAACATGTATTCCCTGGAATACTGACTCCACCAGTAATGTACATTTTGTAAATACCCGGCACCATGGACAAACACAACTGCAGGACGATTTGGATGTGGCTTCGCTGCCGGATAGACTCTGGCATAGACATCGGCTCCATACCGGTTTTTGAAAGAAACCAGATCTGGTTCTCTCCATTGATAAGAATTGAACTCCCTGGAAGAAGAATTTGTTACCTGCACTGCTTTTGCTCCTGGCTTATTGGCTTGCAAATACAGCTCCCAGGGCTTATTCATATACGAATAGTTAATCGCCAGCCACTTTTCATCTGGTGAAAGCGTTACGTCGTTTCCGCCCTTCATGCCCGTGAGTTGAATCAGATCCCCTCCGTTTACATCCAGTTTGTAAAAATGGGTAATCCCCGGGTGTGTTTTATTTCCACTGATATAGAAGGTCTTTTTGTCTTTGGAAAGCTGTAGCTTTTGTACTTCCCATTTGCCGGAAGTCAGCTGTTTCTTTTCTCCAGTTGTGATATTGGCCAGGTAAAGGTGGCTATATCCACTGGCTTCGCTTTGAAAATAAAAACGGTTTTGATCTACCCATCCGATATTTCGGGGCCCGATACCAGGTCCGCCAATCCAGGCTTCATCTCTCTGGCGGTCTACAATGCTCAGGTTTCCTGTTGCCGCATCTAGTTTGAGAATCCAGAGGTCCTTGTTGTCCAGGGCATCGGCAACCAGGATTGCTGCGCTTCCTGATTCATTCCAAAAAGGTCCGCTTAAGTTTACTTGTCGGTCTTCATTCTTTTTCTTACGTTCTTCCAGTTGCTTAGGATAATCCTTTACGTAGTCCGGAAGATCTTTTATTCCAGGAATTTGCTCCGTATGCACGCTATACACTGTATCTCTTTGCTGATCGTAAATAAAGCTTTCATAAGTTGGCATTGGCTCTCCGACTTTAGTCCGCCCGGCAATATCCTCCGTATATCCGGAAGAAGTGACATAGTTGGGAATGATGGTATTCGTGCCGCCTGAAGGGGGAGTGATCAATTTATAACTCACATACCTTGCATCCGGACTGATTACCAGTCCCGACAAAAACTTTTCTCCAAGATATAGCGCTCTTAAAGGTTTCTCTTTTGAGGAATCATTCGCCTTATCAAAGATTCCTTTCGCCGGGTTGTTTTCTTTATTTCTCTTTTTTATGATGTCAAACAGATTTGCCTGATCTTCTTTTAGCCAGGTATCCTGAGTCAAAATTTTCTTTTTATCCGCAGCTGCGGCCTGTTTTCCTTTTACAAAATTGGTCAACTGACGAATTTCATTGCTATTCAGGTCCAGTAGAAAGAGGTTTTCGCCACGCTGAAAAACCACATTTCCATTTTTAAGGAAACTGGCATTGCTTTCTCTTTCCAGTGTACGCGTCAGGCGTTGCTCTTTCTTTGTTTTTAAGTTGTAGAGGTAGATGTCCCCTCCTTTTTCGGCAATTCCCATGCCCCCATTGTCAGCATAAGTATAACTCATCCCAATTGCGGACTCTTTGAGTTTTTCGCTGACCTTCTCTATTTTCCCGGAAGAGACATTTACCTGATATCCTTCATTTTTCTCTTTATTTTCAGGGTTCCAGTCAAAGAAGACCGTTTTACTATCAGCAGCCCAACGGAAATTAGAAGGCGCTACCCCGAGCCACTTCTGATCCCGCATAATCTTTTCAACGGTAAGAGGAGCAACTTGCTGTGCCTGTGCAGCAGCGCCTAAAAGCAGAAATAATGCAATTGTTTTTTTCATTTAGTTTGTTTTTGAGGCCAGTCCTCCTTTTTTACTGGACACGTTTACCGTAAATTTAGTTCCTCCTTTTACAATCCAGCGAACTGTGACATAGCCATTGCCGGGAATGTTATCGACTTTTAGATTTGCCGCATCTCTTTTCTGTTCAGTACTGATATTCAGATCTCTGTTAGTGACGATCATACCTGCAACCACATTCCCTCCGGTTAAAGATACGACATCAGGAACTTCAATATTATTTTTGATATCCTGACTGGAATGGGTGGGAATCATTCGCTCATTGGCAACAACGGCAGTGACCTGCGAAAGGCCTCCGCCAAGCTCCTTCACTTCCAGCTCGGTGACCTTTAATTTTGGCGTATGGTAGGCATGATATACACTGAACGCCATATTCCTATGGGCATCACTTTCCAGTAAAAAGCCCGGGTGTAACCGTGTATAGGTCTTTTTGAAACCACCGATTTCGATATCTCCATATTGAGGATGCTTGAAAGGGTGCCAGTCTACAAAAGCATCTTTCATCAGCAAGTCTTTATCAAAGGTATATTGCTGTGCCTGCGCTTTATCCCCATCCCCTTCTGTTTTATTGTAAAGCGAGTAATTTGTCCAGAGTTCATTGGAGAAAGTATATATCCCTCGACCGCCATAAAACCAATCCAACTCTCCTCCAAATACCGAATACATATCCTTATACACGACCAGATAGCGATATCCCGGCAGCAATTCCTCTCCTTTCTTTCCAAGTGCATCATATACCCTGGCATCAAGCGCGTTGTACGTATCTACATCCTCTATTGCACCTGGTCCTCTCAGGATCATCCCTCCGTTATTGTGGTAGGATTGTGCGGCAGCAATATTTGGATGTTTCATGGCAAATTCTGCTACAGCACGGTTTTCAGGGATAGAAAAAGGGTATTTATAGGCCCCCGACTGCACATAATTTGGCTGCCAGTTCCAACCCCAGTCACGATTTGGATCGTAAAAACCCTCTCCATCCTCATTCACCAGTCCGTCTCCGTCATTATCGATTCCTTCCTGCCCCAATAATTCGTATTCACCTTGTTCATCAGCCCCAACCAGGATCATCCTTCTGGGATCAGTCACATCAGCTCTAAACCGCCCGTTGACATTTTTTCTGCGCATCATCACAATGTGGCCATCTCCATCAAGGTCATCAAACCCATCCTCGTTTACCGAACCGTCACGATCGTTATCAATCGGCAACAATCCCGATCTTGGAGAATGAGCGGTATTTGCTTTATGAATAAAGTTGTCTCTTGCATCCGGATTGATGGTAGGCGCAATATAAAAGGTCTTTTCTGCCAGCAAAGCCTTAACTGCGGGGTTTCCCTGCTGGAACATTTCCGCCAGATACCAAGCGGTATAAAGGGCAAATTCTGCACCCTGAATCTCATTGGAATGGATATTCCCATCAATATACATCGCCGGCTTTTGACCCGCGTTTCCCGATTTATGGTCCGTAATCGTCATCACCCAAAGGTCTTTTCCTTCAAAAGATTTCCCCATTGAACTCAGCTTTACCAAGTCAGGATGCGCCTGTGCCAATTTCTTGCAGAGGTCCGCTAAAGCAGTATAATCGTAATACCTGTTCCAGCTAATCGGAACCTTAGGATTGGAGGGGCTACCTACCGCAGCAATAATATTTTCTGGTTTTTGAGCTTTTACTAAAGTGCTGCAAACCATTCCTGCAGCCATCAGCATTATATATTTCATCTTCATGATCTGCAAATTAGAGGGATACGTCAATCATCTTACTTCCCGAAGAAGGGCTTCCTGCTTCGATGCTTATTTTACCCGGGCCTTTAATGAGCCAGCTCAGTTCTATAAACCCTTTGCCCGGAATAACCTCCAGCAATTGATTTTTCCTGCCAGACAACACCGTCTGGCCGCTACCTGTATTTACTTTTACCGCGATTTTTTTAAGGAAATAACTCTTTTCCCCAATTTTGGTTAACGTAGGTAAAATGCCAGTATTCACTACTTTTACAGAAACGCGGCTTAATCCTCCATCCACTTTCTCGGTTTTAAGGCCGGTCAGATCAATCTGGGGAGCCATCGCGGCAAGAGACAATACAAAGTCTGTATGTTTCTTTACAATGCCTTCTACCAGCTGATATGGAGGATTTGACAATACAAATGGGTCAATCCCTCCTACTTCCACCGTCTGCCCGGGGAAATCAGGGTGGTTCAGCACTTTCCATTCCGTAAAGGTGTTGGTAATGCCTTTGCTCTTTGCCCAACGCAGGTATTCGGCGGTAGGATCTTCTATCGTAAATGCTTTTTGTTTCGCTACACTATCCGGTTTTACTTTAGGCAGCCACCAACCCGGGGTGCTAAAACTCAACCGGCCATAATGAAAGTAAGCCCATTGAGAAAAATCACCACTTTCTGCAATTGTTTTAGGGGCATCTTTAGCCCCAATAATTTTATTGTATTTTTCAGAAACCAGTGTATTTACCTTCGCATCTGACTCAGACCAGCTGCTGATGATCCTTTTTGACAATCCGGCCGGATTAGTCTGTACTGGCCATGAAAGGTTATTTTGAGGTCCAAAAGTAACCACGGCATATACATTAAAAGCATCATAGAGAAAATCAAACAAAGCACGGTTTTCCAATTCAGAAACTGCAAATTCCCCAGCTCCCGGGATAAAATTCTTATAATTATAACTGGAATTTCTATTAAAATGCACGCCCTCCGCCCCATCTTCATTGAAAGCCCCATCTTTATCATTATCCAGTCCTTCCTGTATTAAAAGGTATTGTCCTGTTTCGCCTTTTGCGGCATCCGCCGGAATCAGAGAACGTGGGTCTTCAGGGTTGAGCCGAAAAGTACCTGTAGGATCTGCGATTCGCATCCAACTGATCTTCCCATCACCATTCAGGTCGTCAAATCCATCTTCTCCGGTTCTACCGTCCCGATCTCTGTCTATCACCCTTGCGTTTCCACTTCGTCCGTACTTTACTTTCGCAAAATATTGCTCTGTTGCGTCAGGGCTCATATTTGGGAAGACATAAAATGTCTGTTTATTCAACAAATTTTTAATGCTATCTGTGCCCGAAGCAGCCAACAACTGTTCTGCAAAGCCTATTGCCAGCTCCATGCCCAGCAAATGAGTTCCTTCTACTCCTCCAACCAGTACAATAGCAGGTTTCTGTTCTACTTTTCCCGTTCCAATGGTCATCATCCAGACTTCTTTTCCCGAAATGGTCTTCGTTAGAGATCTGGACTTAACCAACGCAGGATAGGTTTTAGAAAGCGTCGTAATTCTTTGCGCCAGGCGGTCGTTACTGCTGTAATCTGTCTGCGCAAAAGCCATCTGCTGGCCGGCAAACAAGAGCAGAAACCCATTTAAAAGGTAAAGTTTCTTCATGCTGAGGTTTAGGTTATTCCCTGCAATTTATAGAAAAAAGAAATCACATAAACCAAAGCACAATAAGGTTTTATAAATGTTACAAGGCTTCTCAGCGCCCCCTGGGGCATTTACCGGATCACCCTGCCTTTTGAATCTACGTTTACATTAAAAGGATTCAGATATTCATAGACCAATACTGCAAATTCCCTGCGGGTAATAGGACGTGATGGCTCAAATTCAGTCTTAAATCCGTAAGTGGTCTTCCATTTCTTTTTCACTTCTGTCAGTGTATTTTCCGGCGATTTATTCCCGATTTTACTAACCAGGTCTAAAGTGGAAGAGATCGTCATTTGTGCCCCTTTATAATCTTCAAACCAGATCTGGGCTTTATAGAAATATTCTTTTATCGGTTCTTTGACCTCTTCAGTACTCACCTCCCTGTTTGGCAAAAATGTGAGTCGCCCGGAAGAAAGTGTCCCTTTTAAAAAGCCGGATAAGCCAATAAACTGAACGGCTTTCCAGTTGCTGTCTGTAACAACGACATCTTCAAATGGCAGAATAGAAAGCTTATGACTGATCAACTCCCCCTGAATCTTTTTCAGGTTAGACTGCGACGTTTTCAAGTCAAAAAAAGCAGCATATGCAGCCGTAGCCCCCGCGGATTGTCCAGCAGCGATACTTTGCTGATCAGGGTTTAGCACCACTAAATTTTCCTGTCCCGGAATCAACAAATCATACAATGAAAGGACATTTGAACGGGAATTGTCAATAGAAAATCCAGAAGAAACACTTGTTCTGTACAGATTATCCTTATAGTTCAAGGCCTTCCATTGGCCCTCCTTGATTTTGGGCAATAAGAGAGCTTCATTAACTTTTCCGAAAGCATCGGCATGGACCAATATCGCTGCTCTGATCGTTCGTCCATCGCTCAGCTGAATGCTCCAGCCTCCTCCCGCTCTTTTTAGTTTTGACCATTCCCCGGTTCTGATAATCGTCAGGTTTTTAGTGCTGTCGGCCCAGGATTTAATTACTGCATTGGCACTCGTCTGGTCGATATAGACCTTAGTTGTATCCTTGATCCCCTTCGCTTTTCTCATTCTTTTCAGAAATTCAGCTTCCAGACCAGAGGATAGATTTTTATCGATAGAATGAACTTCACTCATTTCGAAGTTTTGATTTTCCATCAACAAAATGGTCTTTACTCCTGATGCCGCAGATTGAAACCCCGCCCCTAAAGCATTATTCCCATTTCCAATCACCAAAACTCCTGTTTTAATCTTTTGGCTATACCCTAACTGCACCATTAAAACAAGCGTAAAAACAACAAACCATCCTTTTTTCATTCGTCTATTTCTATTTTTCAATCCCAAAAACGGTATCCGTTACTGAGGGTTTCATTAATCTATAATTTTTTAGATGCCAGGAAAGCTTTCTTATAGCATTAGACCGTTTCATTTTGTATCTTTAAATAAACCTAAAGCCTTTCTATGATACAAACGATCAATTCCGTTTTTAAAGCTCAGCAAGCGCATAAATATACACTTAGAAATAGTAATGCCACACAACGAATAAATAAATTAAGTGCATTAAAAAGCAGTATAGAAAAGCATGAAAAGGACATTTATACGGCCCTACAGAACGACTTGCGTAAAAGTGAGTTTGAATCTGCAGTAACGGAAGTGATTTTTATCTATAGCGAGATTGATTTCGCCATAAAAAACCTGAGTGGCTGGATGGAGCCTCAGAAGGTAGGAAAGACCATTACAGGCTTGATGGCAACCAACAGAATTTATTATGAACCAAAAGGGCTTTGCCTGATTATTTCTCCCTGGAATTATCCCTTTCAGCTCATGATGGCCCCCTTGGTTTCGGCCATTGCTGCGGGAAACTGTGCCATCCTTAAACCTTCAGAATTAAGCTCAGAAACCAGTTCTATTATTTGCAGAATCATTGACGACTGCTTCACAGAGGAAGAAGTTTGTTGTTTTGAGGGCGATGCATCACTCTCCGCCATTCTTTTGAGCCTTCCATTTGACCATATCTTTTTCACCGGAAGTACGGCAATCGGCAAGGTCGTGATGGAAGCCGCGGCAAAAAACCTGAGTTCTGTCACCCTGGAACTCGGCGGAAAATCGCCTACCATCATTGATGATACTGCTGATCTGGAACAGGCTGCCGCGAAGATCGCCTGGGGAAAGCTGACCAATGCAGGTCAAACCTGTATCGCCCCTGATTATATCTTAATTCCTAAAACCAGGCAAGATTCCTTTATTGAGCACTATAAAAATGCCGTTACCCGGATGTTTTTCCTCGCAGATGGCGAGCTTGATCTATCGAGTTATGCAAAGATCATCAATAAAAAACATTTTGAAAGGATTGAGGGCCTGATTGAAGATGCTTTAAGCAAGGGAGCTTCTATTCCTTTCGGGGGTAAGAAAAAACCTTCTATTCAGACCATATATCCAGCAGTACTCACCGGACTTTCAGAAGATTCAGAGATCATGAAAGAAGAAATTTTCGGTCCTGTATTGCCCATCATCACCTATCATACGATAGAAGAGGCGATTCATGTTGTGAACAGGATGAGCAAACCTCTGGCCCTTTACATCTTCAGCAAGAACAAAAAGAATATTCATCAGATCATAAAAAATACCAGTGCAGGTGGAACATGTGTGAACGATGTGCTCATCCACATCAGCAATCCAAAATTACCTTTTGGCGGCGTAAATGCAAGCGGAATGGGAAGCTGTCATGGGCAATTTGGATTCAAAACCTTTTCTCACGAAAGAGCTGTTGTTTTTCAATCCAGACTGGATATGAGCAAGTTAATTTATCCACCTTATGAAAAGAAAGGCTGGGTATTAAAATGGCTGAGAAAACTCATGTGAGCAATTGTTCTCCTTAACCGATCCTAACAGAAGTCATTGTTAATGAACCACCTACCGCCTTATCATTAAAAAGAGAAACGGCTTCTCCGTCATTTTTCAGCCCCAACGTATACATCAGGGGCAGGTAATGCTCCGGGGTTGGAATCGCCAGCATGGCTTCTTTTCCTAAACTCTGGTAAGCCATTAAAGGCTGATGCTGGTTATTTAAGATCAATGATTTAAATTTATCATTGATTTCCAATGCCCAGTCATAACCACCTCCATTGATCATCTCCCAGCTCATCATCCTGAGATTATGGACCATATTTCCACTTCCAAGGATCAATACTCCTTTTTTTCTCAGGTCATAAAGCTCTTTTGCAAGGTCATAGTGATACCTGGCATCTTTTGTATAATCTATGCTCAGCTGAAGTACAGGAATGTTGGCCTCAGGATACATATGCCTTACTACTGTCCATGCACCATGATCCAACCCCCAATCGTGATCTAAACCTACCTCAGCAGTATGGATCAGTTTTTTCGTTTCCAATGCCAATTCAACATTTCCGGGCGCTGGGTATTCCACATCAAATAAAGCCTTTGGAAAACCGCCGAAATCATGAATAGTTTTCGGAAAATCCATTGCTGTAATGTGTGTTCCTTTGGTAAACCAATGTGCAGAAACAACGATGACTGCTGTAGGAACCGGAATATGTTTGGCCATTGCTACCCATTGCGCACTGAATTCATTGTCTTCAATCCCGTTCATAGGTGAACCATGACCAATAAACAAAACAGGCATTAAATGATCCTGAACCGGCAAATTCTGACTAAAGGTCTTGAATTGAGTTAAGTTTGACATGAGGATTGGCTGGATTAAAATGAGGTTTGGGTATTTCTAAACACGACCGCCTAGCCCTGCCCAAACCTTATTTAAGATAAGAATTGATTATTTTGCCTGGGCAAATTCAAGATTTAAAGAAATTTTAATGTCTTTACCTACCCCCATACCTGTTGGATCAAACTTGATGTTATAATCCAAGCGATTGATGGTTGTATTTGCAGAAAATCCAGCTTTGGTATTTCCTTGCTGGTCTTTGGTCGTTCCACCAAAAACAACATTGAACTTCACATCTTTTGTTACATCACGAATGGTCAGCTTTCCGTTCAGCTCATAGTTATTCCCTTTCAGTTTTTTGAAAGAAGTGCTTTCAAAAGTCATTTGTGGATACTTTTCAGCATTGAAGAAATCGTCTGTTTTCAAATGGTTGTCACGAGGCTCTACACGCGTATCCACACTGTTTACGTCAACTGTAAAATTAATTTTAGCATCTGTTAAGTCTGCTTTGGCTGCTTCTACAGCACCATCGAATTTATTAAATGAACCGTCTACAAAAGAGATTCCCATGTGTCTTACGGAGAAATTCACGAAAGAGTGCATTGGATCAACCGTCCATTTGGTTTGTGCGAAAGACGCAACGCTGATTGAAATGGCAACCAGGAATAAAAATACCTTTTTCATAATTTTATTTGTTAATGATTTACAAATCTATAACGAATAACAACGCTGATTGTTGATGTATGATAAGAAATAAGCGCAAGCACCTATTTCAGCACATTGAAGAAGTTAAATTCAACTCTTGCCAGGTACATATTCTTCGTATACCTGTTCGCCATGTTCCCTGCCACCTCAAAACGATATCCCAGGTCAATTCGGGTTCTGCTATTGAGAACCACCTGAACTGCTGGTGCAACATCCAGGTAAGAATGTCCATTCTCAGGATTGGTTTTACCCAATACTTCGAAATACAGGTTCAGGTTTGGCTGGTTATAGTTTTTGTAAACAAAAGGCAGCATCAGGTACCCTGAGGATAGACTATAACCTAACATTTGATCCGGCTTAGGCATCCCTGTCAGCTGTTTGCTATTGCGCTCAAAAGCCTTTGAATAGCTCAATGTTGACGATAAAGCAAGTTTATGCAATAACTGAGTAAAGATCAAACCTCCCTGTAAGCCACTGTTATCCCCTTCAAGATTGATATCTTCGGTATATGTTGGCCTGCTGCTGCTACTGATCCGGACGAATGCTGCTGCCCTGAAATGACTTTTCACATCATCAACAGACAAAAACCGGTATTTACCATATAAACTTGCGCCCTCGGCTTTATAGCCTCCGTCCATATCAGAGAAAAACCCCTGTACGTGGATCATCAGATTTTTATTGAATCCGATCATCATCTCCGGAATCGTTCTTGTCGCAAATTTCGGGTTAAATACGCCCTCATTTGTTAACCTTATCCCAATCGATTTTGCAGGCATATTACTGGCCGGCTCAGAGAACACATAGAGCTCCTGCGACCGCGCGGTAGTCCCCACAGCCATGGCTATGGGGATCAATAATAATTTAAGTAACCTCATAGGATCTTAAATGCTCAGGTGATAAATGCGGGTTTTCTTACCGTTTATCAGTCCTGAACCATCAGCATAAGAAGCGGATTTAAGCTGTGCTGCCTTTTTCTTAAAGGAAGAGCCGGAGATAAAGTTCTTATCTACAACACTGGCTTTTACTGCACCGTTTAAAGTTTGGTTTTTTGCATTTAAAAACTGATAAACATTAGTTCCAGCCACAGCAAGTCCCTGATCGTCTACTTTGGTGTTGTTAAAGTTGAACACCGCAGTCAGGTTCCCAATGGAAAATCCTGCATCTTCCACTTTCTTCCTAATCTGGTCGATATTTACGGCTTTATCTTTCTTAAACGTGATCGCAAACAGGTTTTTGTTTAAATCTGGTGTAATAGCGCCAATAAAGTCAAGGGTTTTTAAAGACTTTTCTGTGGCCTGCGAGCACATAGAACAGGTTAAACCGGTTACCTGAAGTTCTGCAGAAGATATTTGTTGTGCAGAAACCTTACCTGCAAATAAAGCAATGGATAATATGATTAAATTCTTGATCGTATTCATGAGGATATAATTTATGTTTTTGTTAGACATCTGACGCAATAACGCATGCGTCAAAGCCATCACAGGGTTTCCCTGCAACGGTAAATAAATTATTCCTGGTTTAATTTCTGAAAACGCAGTTAAAGGCGTGGAGGGAAAGCACAGAGGAAAGCGGAGGTGCTTTATTCTCGGCTTTACTAAACAGGTTTGGCAAGATGACGTGGAGCGCATCTGAAATCAGAGGTCCTAAAAACAGCTCCAGGCTAAAATCTTTAGGTACTGCAACTTTAACACCGGCTTCATGGCTATCTTTAACTTTAGCCTCCACAGCAGTATCTTTACAGCAACTGCTGCTTTTCTTCATTTTTTCTGCTCCTTTACAAGCGCCACATTTTGCGGTTTCGCTAAAGCGGACGGAAGAAAGCTTGCCCCCACAAAAGTGCATGTTCAATGCAATCCCGATGATGCTCATCAGGTAAAATGCACATAAGCCCAGTGTAAGTTTTTGTCGCAGTTTCATCTTTTCACAAAATTAAGCATAATTGTATGATAAAACGACTCGTACTTTTAATAAAGCAGATTTACCTTAACTTAGCCCTAAATATCATTAAATAATGAAGAGATTTTATACCCTGATCCTTTGTTTTTGCTTTAGTGTAACCTTTGCCGCAAAGCCAAAACATCAATATGTAAGGATAAAAACAGACCTGGGAGAATGCATTGTTATGCTCTATAATGAAACCCCATTACATCGGGACAACTTCCTGAAACTCACAAAAAAACGAATTTACGACGGGACCTTGTTTCACAGGGTGATCAAGGACTTCATGATCCAGGGCGGCGACCCTGATTCCAAAAATGCAAAACCGGGTGTACAGTTAGGAAACGGGACCGTAGGTTATACTGTTCCGGCGGAGTTTCGCGACAGTCTCTTTCATAAAAAAGGAGTCCTCGCAGCCGCCAGAGATAACAATCCCGAAAAAGCATCCAGTGGTAGTCAGTTCTACCTCGTTCAGGGAAAAAAATTCACGGATGAACAACTTGATAACGTAGAAACAAACCGCTTGAAATCTAAAATTCCGGCCTATCAGCGGGAGGTTTACAAAACCCTTGGCGGAACTCCTCATCTGGACAGAACGTATACCGTTTACGGAGAAGTTGTTAAGGGTATTGAACTGATCGATAAGATAGCTGAGCTGACTAAAGACGACAATGACCGTCCGCTTAGCGATGTAAGCATGACGGTTACCGTTTTAAAACGCCGCGAAGCAAAAAGACTGGAGAAAGAACTCCAGAATGCAACGTTAAATAAGAATCCTTTGGAAAACGCCATCAGCCAATAAACAAACACAAATGAAGATCATATCCTATAACGTCAATGGCATACGCTCTGCGACGACAAAAAATTTTATCGGTTGGTTACAAAGTACCGATGCTGACCTGGTTTGCCTGCAGGAAGTCAAAGCGCTGCCTTCGCAGATTCCAGAGATTATTGGCTTAATTGAACAACTTGGTTATCACCATTACTGGTTTCCTGCAGAGAAAAAGGGATATAGTGGCGTGGCCATTTTCAGTAAAATAAAACCCAATCATGTAGAATATGGTTGTGGAGAAGAATGGATCGACAAGGAAGGCCGCGTTTTAAGGGCTGATTTTGACACTTTCTCCTTAATGAGCTTGTACATGCCATCCGGATCAAGTGGAGACGAGAGACAGGTTAAAAAGTATGAATGCATGCGCTTCTTTGATACCTATATCGCCGATCTTCGTAAAGAAGTTCCTAATCTGATCATTTCCGGTGATTATAACATTTGCCATACGGCGATGGATATTCACAATCCTAAATCAAATGCCAATTCTTCAGGCTTCCTTCCGGAAGAAAGAGAATGGATGGAATTGTTCCTCAATAATGGTTTTATTGATACTTTCCGACACTTTAATAAAGATCCTCACCATTATACCTGGTGGAGCTTCAGAGCAAATTCAAGAGCAAAGAACCTCGGCTGGCGTATTGATTATCATTTGGCAAGTCAGCCGATGCTGGAGCGCTTAAAAAATGTAAGCATTCTTGCTGATGCGGTTCATTCCGATCACTGCCCTATTTTGCTAGAGCTAAATCCCTAAGTTATGTCGTCACTTTTAATCACTCATATCGGAACCCTTGCCGGACTTCATCCGAAGGAAACACTCCTGCTTAAAGGGAAAGAGATGGCCAACTTGCCTCAGCTTCATAATGCCTGGGTCTTGTGTAAAGACGGCCTGATTGAAGACTTTGGAACGATGGATCAATTGCCGCAACAGCTCCCAAACGAACTGGAAAGTATTTCTGCCAAAGGTGGTTTTGTATTCCCTTCCTGGTGCGATTCCCATAGCCATATTGTCTTTGCCGCTCCGCGGGAAGAGGAGTTTGTAATGAAAATTGCAGGTAAAAGTTATGAAGAGATTGCCGCTGCCGGTGGCGGAATCCTAAATTCTGCAGGAAAACTTCAAAAAGCTACAGAAGAAGAGTTGTTTGAAAGTGCCGCGCTAAGGTTAAACGATATGATCAAACAGGGAACAGGCGCCCTGGAAATCAAAAGTGGTTATGGCCTTTCCGTAGAAAGCGAATTAAAAATGCTGCGGGTAATCCGCAGGTTAAAAGAAAGCTTTCCCATTCCCATTAAGGCTTCATTTTTAGCGGCTCATGCTTTTCCATTAGCCTATAAAAATGATCATGCCGGCTATATCTCCCTCATTATCGACGAAATGTTGCCACAAATCGCCGCAGAAGGGTTGGCAGATTATATGGATGCGTTCTGTGAACAGGGCTTTTTCTCTGTAGAAGAGACCGATCAATTGTTGAGCGCAGCAGCAAAATACGGATTACGCCCTAAAATACATGCCAACCAGCTTTCCGTATCCGGAGGCGTCCAGATTGGTGTAAAACATCAGGCGATCTCTGTAGACCACCTGGAAGCAACAGACGAAGCCGCCATCGCGGCATTAGCAGGAGGTCAAACCATTGCGACATTATTGCCATCCTGTTCTTTCTACCTGGGCATTCCTTTTGCAAATGCCAGGGCATTGATCCAATCCGATGTTCCTGTTGCCTTAGCTACAGATTATAACCCAGGCTCTACTCCTTCCGGAAATATGAATTTTGTGATTTCCCTGGGCTGTATCAAATTGAAAATGTTACCCGAAGAAGCCATCAATGCCTGTACCTTAAACGGAGCCGCAGCAATGCAGCTAAGCGAACAAAACGGAAGCATTGCAAAAGGAAAACGGGCAAATCTGTTGATCACCAGGCCAATGTCTTCTCTTGCCTACCTGCCTTACAGCTTTGGTCAATCGCAAATTGAAATCATTATTTTAAACGGCAAGGTTCAATAATGGAGGGGCTGAAAATATACGGAAAAGAGGATATTATGGCCCTGACAGGTCCACGTGAGGGAGAAACTAAGCTCGGTGAGCGGGTGCAGGTCATTTCTGCACTGGACCAGCTAAAGGCTTCCACAGCTCGTTTTGTACTGCTGGGGATTCCAGAAGACATTGGAGTAAGGGCAAATCAGGGGATTGGAGGAGCGGCCACGGCCTGGATCCCTGCGCTTAAAGCGTTGTTAAATACCCAGAGTACCTCTTTTTTACCCGGTCCGGAATTATTGATCCTTGGGCATTTCCATTTTCAGGAACCCGCAGAATCTGACATGAAGGCCCTGGAGGCTGCGGTTGTTCAAATCGATGAGCAGGTATACCCGGTCATCAGAGAGATCATTGAAGCGGGTAAGGTCCCCATTGTGATTGGAGGAGGGCATAACAATGCTTATCCCATCATCAAAGGCCTTTCCCTTGCGCTTCAAAAGCCCATTGATGTGTTGAATATTGATGCCCATGCTGATTTGAGGCCTGCCAATGGCAGACATAGTGGAAATGGATTCAGCTATGCCATTAAAAATGGCTTCCTTAGAAAATATGCCATTTTTGGACTCCATCAAAATTACAACAACACCGGCATTCTCGACCAAATCAGCGAAAATCCAAATATCAAGGTCCTCTTTTTCGATGATTTGTTGAAAAATAATCAACCGGTTATGGAACAGCTTCAGCCACTGTTGAAAAACCTGGCAAACGAAATTGGATTGGAAATTGATCTTGACTGTATAGAAAACCTCTTATCCAGCGCATTTACCCCATCAGGATTCAATATTAATGATATCCGCAGGATAATCCTCGGTGCGGAGAAGAAACTCGCTTACATGCACATTTGTGAAGGCGCTGTCCTTCTTCATGATGGAAGACAGAGCGCCGGAACGGCAAAAGCAATCGCCTACCTCGTTACCGATTTTATCAAGGCACAAAAATAAAAATGGGGGCTGTCCCAGACAGGCCCCCATTGCAAAACTCCCCAAATTAATATTTTAAGACCTTGATTTCTGTTCTGCGGTTAGCCTCATGCTCCCCGGGGGTACATTTAACACCATTCGCACACCGGTTCAGCAATTGTCTTTCTCCATATCCTTTGTCCACTAACCTGCTCCGTTCGATTCCTTTGGCAAGAAGATAACTTACAGCAGATGCAGCCCTTCTCTGAGAAAGTTTCTCGTTGTAGTCGTCCTTTCCCCTACTGTCTGTATGAGAAGAAAGTTCGATCCTCAGGCTTGGGTTTTTGACCATAATGTTAACCAGGTTATCGAGAATAGGCGCGGCATTCGGCCTGATATTGGATTTATCGAAATCATAATGAATATTCTTAAGGACAAATGTCGCTCCGACACTGATGTCACTCAATCCGAGTTTCAGCACTACATAAAGTGTTTTACTGCGATCCAATCCCTTAGTAGACACCAACTCCGTTTGAGAGAATTTTCCGGCTTCAGTAGCCACCACCGTATACTCCGATTCCTGCTCTAACTGATAAGTAAACATGGCCTGTCCGTCGGAGACCTGCCCCACACTTTCATTGTTAAAGGTATTGCTGAGTACGGTGCTGATTCCTGGTAACTTGCTATTGTCATTTGACCTGATCGTCTCTCCAATGAGCGTAAACCGGAGGTCATTGAGAAATATCTCCTTATAGATGACCGCGGCATCTGTTTCAAAATCTGTTGGCTTTATCCCCACAGGATCAGCAACAATCCCGTTCTTCTCCGCAGTAATCAAATAGCCAGATTTGATCGCCGATTTAACCCGCTCTGCCTCTCCATTCACATTGCTGTTGGAGACATATTCTTTTCCATTCCCCGAAATTTTCACCTTTACCCCACTTAATACCAGACCCGTCTGTTTATCTTTAACCACTACCTGGATTTCTTTTGGAATGGCTACCGGAACGACTACGACCGGTACTAATGGAAGTTTTTTTCGTTTTGCACCCAATTTTATTTTAATTCCCGCTGCAAGGTTCAATGCTTTAACATTGGTTTCACAAGGGCAAGGTCTGGACTCATAGAATTGATTGATATTGGTAATGACGCCATTCCTGATAATTAATACATCTTTGGGACCAAGGGGATTCGTTGGTTTATAATTCATTACATGAAACCTGCTGGAGTCACCCCCAAACCGTTTTCCAAAAGTATTGAGGTAATCTGTCTGTAAAAACAGACCGATATGATCATTCAGCCGATAAGTGACTCTGAAACCTCCCAGCCCCATCCAGGCTTTGGCCTTATTTTTTTCATTATTGGTATAATAATCGTCGAACATTTTAACGGGAGTACCTCCGGGATCATTTACATAAATGGATTGCACATATTCAGGAAACTGTTGAAAGAGCACACCTGTCCTCAGAAAAGCTTCCAGCTCTACTTTCTTTCCAAGATCGACTTTATAAGTTGGCCCTATGCTTACTCCCAGATGCTTAAATGCAGGTTCATTCTTATAATTCGTAGCCAGATGTCCGTTTGCAAAAGAAATAGGCTCGAATTTTCGGCTCTCCTGTTTCAGAGAACGGACATCCAGGCCAATTCCCCATTGATTTCCATTAAAGTACTGATCAATCGCCAGTCCATAAAAATAGCCGTTTTTAGCCCGTCCGATATCCTTTCGGTAATCTTTTAATGGCGCGGTAAATCCGCCGAAGAGCGAAAACTGTAATTGTCCGGTAGAGGTAATAAGAGAAGGGTCTATGGAGACCTGGGCCAGAGAAAAACTGGCAAAAAGTGCGGAAATGAGGGTAAGGATGATCTTTTTCATAGTCGTTAATTTAAATTTCAACTAAAGTTTGAAGATAAATCACCCATGCCCCAGGGTTGTCAGCCCATGGTTTGCAAAATCAGCTTTATACTACAGGAAAGACATATGTTCTATTTGGTGTAATGCATTTGTCCAGCCTGATGTCATGTTCATTTATATCATCAATCACATTTAGTTCATCAAAAAGCGACAGGCCAATTTTCTGCGTGGATATTCCCTGCAGAAACCTGTCATAAAACCCCTTTCCATAACCGATACGGTATCCATTTTTATCAAATGCCAATAAAGGCACAATCACCATATCCACCTCTCCTGTATGAATTTTAGCCTTTTGAGGCTCTAAAATCTGGTAATCACTCATTTCCAGATCTTCCAGTCCGTCATAGTAATGGTGGGTCATTAATGCAGTGTCAAAATCAGCTTTTGGAACGATGATCTTAATTTCAGGATGGTGTATTTTCATCCAGTCGATCATTAGAAAAGTATCCGGTTCTTTCTTCTGTTTAATGGGTAGAAATATATGGACAATTTTCACGTTGGAAAGGTCCAGCAAAGCAAACTGTTCAACGAGTTTCACACTAAGCATATGCACTTTTTCGGGCGATAATGACTGTCGTTGCTGCTGTGCTGATTTTCTGATTTCTGATTTGTTCATTGCTTTACACTTTATGTTCAGGATGAAAAAATGATTCTAAAAGGAATGCGGAAGGGCAGTTGAGCGCGCATAAATGGGAGCGATCCGGCGATCCTGATGATCGGGAGCCAAGGTAAAAAAAAGCGGGTAAAAAAAGATGGCTTCGGGAACCACTCCGAAGCCACAATCAACCTAAACCTAAAACTAAACTATGAAAATTCTTATTTTACTCTTTCTATATAGTCACCTGTACGGGTATCAACTTTAACCTTGTCGCCTTGGTTGATAAACATTGGGACTTTTATTTCTACTCCTGTTTCCACAGTAGCGTATTTTAATGCGTTTGTAGAGGTATCGCCTTTTACAGCGGGCTCTGTATAAGTAATCTCCAGCTCAACATGTGAAGGTATCTGTGCCATAATTGGCTCTTCACTTTCGAATGCGATGATTACATTCATTCCTTCTTTTAAGAATTTAACACTTTCGCCGAACAACGTTCTTGGAATGTTAAACTGCTCGAAGGAACTGATGTCCATTACTACCAAAAAATCGCCATCTTCGTATAAATACTGGTAATCATTGGTCTCAACACGACAAATTGTTACTTCCTCATCAGTGCGAAATCTATATTCAACCAGTTTCCCGGTTTTAACGTTTCGCATTTTTGCCTGGTAAAAAGCTCTCAAGTTTCCAGGAGTGCGGTGTAGAAATTCTTCTACTTGAATTAGTTCTCCGTTAAACCGAAGGACATTCCCACTTTTTACGTCTGATGCTTTTGCCATTTTATTTGAAATTGCGCCTAACCATTTTGGCCCTTTTTCGTGCCGCAAAGGTAAAGACTATTTTTGGATTACACAATAGTAAATTAAAAAAATATTTTATTCCTTGAATTTCTTCGTTTAAAGAGCATTCAAGGCAGATGACAAATATAAAAAATCGCTATTTATAATCCGTGATCTGTATCAAATGTTGACAAAACGAATACTCAATCTCCTGATTTGACCCTACGATGACTAATCTTTTATCCGTAAAATTGGCGATTAAGTCCAAATACCAGCGTACTCCCTGTTGATCGAGATTAGAAGTTGGTTCATCCAATAATAGAATTGGTGTGTCTGCACAGAAAGCCAGTGCCAGCTTGGTACGCTGTTTCATTCCCGAAGAGAAGTATTTTAAAGCCTTGTCCTGCGACTTCTCCAGTCCCAGCAGCGCTAACACTGCCGCCTTGCTCATGTCCTTGTAAAGCCCCTTAAATTTGAAATGGAAATCTATCGTCTCTTCCAGCGTAAATTCTTCTATCAAATCCAGGTAAGGTGCTGCGAAACTCAGGTGCTTGTAAATATCATCTACAGCAATGTTTTTTTCACCCTGGTAGCTTATTTCTCCTTCGGAAGGGGACAAACTACCAAGGATTAAACTCAATAAGGTCGATTTTCCTGAACCATTCGGTCCAAGGATGGCATATTTGCCAGGAGTATCAAATTCGTAATCAAAATTTCGAAAAATCCACTCCTGATTAAACCTTCTACCGGCCTTATTTAAGCTGATCTTCATGAAATTCCAGATTAGCTTCCTGAACCGAAGCCTTTCATTACCCCCCTGTTAGAATTTCTGATGAAATCAACAATTTCATCACGAATTTCTGTGGGTGCAAACTCCGCCTCAATCATATCCAGCGCTTTGGTTACATTGTTATGCTTCACAAATAAGACCCTGTAGATCTCCTGAATCTCGTTAATTTTTTCAGAAGAGAAACCTCTTCTTCTCAATCCTACGGAATTGATTCCTGCATAGGAAAGTGGCTCACGAGCCGCTTTTACATACGGAGGAACATCTTTTCTTACCAATGAACCACCGGTTACAAAGGCATGAGATCCAACTTTTACGAATTGATGAATGGCAACTAAGCCTGCCAGAACCACATAATTCCCAATCGTAATGTGCCCCGCAAGGGTTGTACTATTGGAAAAAATGCAATAATCACCTACTTCACAATCGTGTGCAATATGAGAATAAGCCTGGATCAGACAGTTACTACCGATAACGGTCTTCCATTTATCTTTAGTTCCTCTGTTGATCGTTACGCACTCTCTGATCGTCGTGTTATCGCCGATCTCTGCAGTCGTTACTTCACCTGCAAATTTCAAATCCTGGGGCACGCCTGAGATTACTGATCCAGGGAAAACCCGACAGTTTTTCCCAATTCTGGCGCCATCCATGATGACCACATTCGACCCGATCCAGGTCCCTTCACCAATTTCTACATCCTTGTGTATCACTGCAAAAGGCTCAATTACTACATTATCGGCAATTTTTGCCTGCGGATGTATATACGCTAAGGGTTGTATCATGATACGGTTTCGCTTTCTTTAACTTTTACAATTTGGGCCATCATTTCTGCTTCCACAACAACTTTTCCTCCTACCATTCCCACACCTTTCATTTGTGCAATGCCTCTTCTGATTGGCTCCATCAAGTCACATCTGAAAACGATGGTGTCACCAGGTAATACCTGCGCTCTAAAGCGTACGTTATCTATTTTTAAGAATAAGGTTAGGTAATTTCTCGGATCAGAAACGGTACTTAAAACTAAGATACCACCGGTCTGAGCCATGGCTTCGATCTGAATCACTCCAGGAAAAACCGGGGCACCAGGAAAATGCCCCTTGAAGAATTCCTCATTCATAGTTACATTTTTAACCCCTACAACATGCGTTTTAGACAGTTCCAGGATCTTATCAATGAACAGGAATGGTTGTCGGTGTGGCAGGATATCCATAATCTGTACCACATCATAAAGTGGTTTTACAGATGGGTCATAAACATGCTGCACCTTTTTATTTTTTTCTTTTTTTATCGCTGCTTTAATCTTTTTAGCAAAAGCAACGTTTGCGGCATGTCCCGGACGGGCAGCCATAATATGTCCTTTTAAGTGAACCCCTACCAAGGCAAGGTCACCTATCATATCTAATAATTTATGTCTTGCAGGCTCATTTTGATACCGCAGCTCCATATTATTTAAAATTCCCTGAGGAGCAACTTCCATAGCCGTCCTGTTAAAGATTTTTGCCAGGTGATCTAGTTCTTCCTTAGTTACTTCTTTATCCACGATCACAATGGCGTTATTCAAATCACCACCTTTAATCAGGTTATTTTGAAGCTGGTATTCCAATTCATGAAGGAAACAGAACGTTCTGCAGGAAGCAATTTCCTTTTTAAACTCCGCAATGCTTGAAATTCCCGCATGCTGGCTTCCCAATACCGGTGAGTTATAGTCGATCATACAGGTAAACCTGTAATCATCTAAAGGCATGGCTACAATTTCCACTTTTCTGTCCGGCTCAGTATAGGTGATATTGTGAGGAATCTGAAAATATTCCCTGTCTACCTCCTGCGCCTGAACACCAACGCTTTCAAGTGCCTCCAGAAACAACATGGCACTACCGTCCATAATTGGCGTTTCCGGCCCATCAAGCTTCATCAATACATTGTCCAGATCCATTCCCACCAAGGAAGCCATTACATGCTCCACAGTACTGATACTGGCTCCGTTCTGAGAAATCGTTGTTCCTCTTGCGGTATCTGTAACATTGTCACAATCAGCGTCAACAATCGGACTTCCCGGTAAATCGGTTCTTTGAAATTTAAATCCGTGATTTTCTGGTGCCGGACAAAAAGTAAGCGTCACATTCGCCCCGGTATGAAGGCCTACACCCTGTACTGAAACTTCGCTCTTTATAGTTTTTTGCTTAACATTCATTATTTTGCTATTGTGCTGTTTTGTTCTATTATTGCTTTTAGTTCTGATATCGTCTGCTCTAATGAGGCAATCCGTTTTTCAACAGTTGGCAATTGTTTAAATATTACTGAGGCTCGCATCCAGTCTCTTAAAGGCTGAGCCGGGCTGCCATGCCATTGTTTATTCTCGATCGTTGTATTAAAATTTATTCCTGCCTGAGCACCAATTTGCGTACCTTTTGCAAGACTAAGGTGACCGGCAATACCAACCTGTCCACCTACTACGGAGTTTTCTCCAAGTCTCGTACTACCAGAGATTCCGGTCTGTGCAGCAACAACCGTGTGCGCGCCAACATCCACATTGTGGGCAATCTGAATCAGATTATCCAGCTTAACGCCTTTTCTGATAAAAGTAGAACCCATTGTGGCCCTGTCAATTGTCGTATTCGCTCCGATTTCCACATCATCTTCAATCACCACGTTTCCAATTTGTGCGATTTTTGAATAAGTACCGTCTGGTTGTGGTGCAAAACCAAAGCCATCGCTTCCAATTACGGTATTGGAATGGATGTTTACATTGTCGCCCATCATCGTTCTGTTGTAAATTTTTACACCAGGAAAAACAAGGCAGTTGTTTCCAATCTGACTATCGGCGCCAATAAATACCTGCGACTGGATCTTAGTTCCGTCGCCAATTACCACATTTTCACAAATATAGCTAAAGGCACCTATAAATACATTTTTACCGATTTTTGCCGAAGGATGGATAAAACTGGGTTCCTCCACTCCGGATTGAATATTCATCTGATTCACCACCTCATTGTACTTTTCCAATAAAACGGAAAATGCACTGTACGGATCTGCGACTTTAATTAGGGTGCTTTCAACAGCTTGTGCAGGGAAAAAGTCGTTCCCTACAATAACTATTGAAGCTTTTGTTGAATATAAATAGCTTTCATATTTTCGATTAGACAGAAAACATAAAGACCCAGCAGTACCGTTTTCTATCTTAGAAAGTTCTGTTACTTTAGCGTTTTCATCGCCTTCAATGGTGCCATCTATAAATTCGCTTATCTGCTTGGCAGTAAATTGCATCGTACAAAGTTAAGTGTTAAATTGATATGAACAAATAAACCTATTTAGGTTATCATCCAATCATTAGATCTAAGTAAAATCTAAAAACGGGATTAAAAGTTAATTATTTTGTTAAAAAATGCTAAATTATTCGGGGATAGCATAGTATGTGCTTGGTTACGGTCTTATCTAAGGATTCTAAGTTAGATAAATCTGATGCTTTTGCAATATCAATGATGGTATTGTTTTTCAGTAAAATATTGATATTTCCACTTCCGGCATTGTATGCTCTGTTTTCAATGATATCAGTAAAAACAAAATAAGAGACCTCATGGGCATTTAGTTTCATCATATCAGCGGTATTCTCTTTTATCCTTTGAAGTCTGTCCAAATCGGGTGCTGTTGAGCTGATCTCTACTTTATAAAGACTTCGACGGATAAACATCTGGCAAAGCTGCGCCAATATCCGATCAGAATGATCCGCCCAAACCTTAACTGAGGCAAAAATATCCTGGTCATCGAGCTTGGAAAACTGTGCCAAATGAATTTCGAAACTAAAGAACTCCTCTTCCCTGACTTCATTTCTTAGAAAATGCTGCAATGCCGGGGTCGCAAAAAGAACTTCACCATGTCCGGAAAGTTCTTTCGCACGTTCCAGGATTTTAACCAGCAGGTATTCTCCGGCAACAACCGTTTTATGCAGGTAAACCTGCCAGTACATGAGTCTTCTGGCAATCAGGAAGTTTTCAATAGAATAAATGCCCTTTTCTTCGATCACCAGCTGATCGTCCAGAACGTTAAACATTTTAATAATTCTGTCGAAACTGATCACTCCCTCGCTGACACCGGTAAAGAAACTATCCCTGTTCAGATAGTCCATTCGGTCCAGGTCGAGTTGTCCCGAAACCAATTGCGGAAGGAACTTTTTAGGATAATCTCCCTTAAAAATATTAATTGCTTCGGTTAGCCGTCCGCCAAATTCTACATTGAGCTTCTGCATCATCAGCATAGAAATATCCTCATGCTTGATTCCGTTAACCAACGTATGCTCCAACGCATGCGAAAAAGGACCATGTCCGATGTCATGTAAAAGAATGGCAATAGTGGCAGCCTCTTCTTCCTCTTTGCTGATCGGATGACCTTTACTTCTAAGGACTTCAATGGCCAGACTCATTAAATGCATTGCACCTAAGGCATGATGAAACCTGGTGTGTAACGCCCCCGGATACACCAAATGCGTCATCCCCAATTGCTTTATATACCTTAACCTCTGAAAATAAGGATGTGAAATCAGGTCAAATACTAATTCAGAGGGGATATTAATGAAGCCATATACCGGATCATTTATGATTTTCTTTTTGTTCAATCCTTAAAAATAAATTATACGGTACAAAAATTGCTATTTTTATCCATACTAAGAAAGGGAACTTTCTTTTTTGAAAGATTAATTTATTTTATACAAATAACATAATGCAGGAAACCAAAATTTTATGGGCCGACGATGAGATTAACTTATTAAAACCACATATATTACTACTAAACGAAAAAGGCTACCATGTGACGACCTTCACAAATGGTAATGACGCGCTAGAAGCCTTTGGTAAAGAGCATTTTGACCTGGTATTTCTAGACGAGAACATGCCTGGTTTAACCGGACTGGAAACCCTTACTGCGATCAAAAATATCCGAAATGATGTCCCCGTAGTACTCATCACTAAAAGTGAAGAAGAAAACTTAATGGAGGACGCAATTGGCTCTAAAATTGACGATTATCTGATTAAACCGGTGAACCCAAAACAGGTTTTACTGACCATTAAAAAGATCATTGATAATAAACGTTTAGTCAGCGAAAAGACATCTATGGCCTATCAGCAAGATTTTCGACGCTTAGGAATGACCTTAAATGACAAACTAAGCTATGGGGAATGGGTGGAAGTCTACAAAAAACTTGTTTTCTGGGAGTTAGAACTGGAAAAATTGGATGATCCGCAAATGCACGAGATTCTTACGATGCAGAAATCGGAAGCCAATACACAGTTTTCAAAGTTCATTGAAGACAATTATCTCGGCTGGGTTAATGGGAAAGAAAAAGCCCCGCTCCTTTCTAATGAGCTCCTGAAGACAAAAGCATTTCCGCTTATCAATGGGAACAATACTCCGGTATTCTTTATTCTGATCGATAATTTACGATATGACCAGTGGCGGATCATAAATCCGTTGATCACAGAACATTTCCGTCTGGACGAAGAAGACACCTATTCCAGTATTCTTCCTACAGCTACCCAATATGCAAGAAATGCCATATTTTCAGGCTTAATGCCTTTAGAAATGGAAAAACGCTTCCCGGGACTATGGCAGAATGACGACGATGAGGGCGGAAAAAACATGCATGAAGGAGCATTCCTGGCAGACCAGATTAAAAGAAGTCTGCGTAAGGACTGCAAGTTCAGCTACAATAAGATCCTGACCTATGATGATGGAAAAGCGCTGAATGATCAAATTAACAACTTGCTTCAAAACGATTTTAATGCGATTGTATACAACTTTGTCGACATGCTTTCTCACGCAAGGACAGATATGCAGATGATTCGTGAGCTGGCCAATGACGATGCGGCTTACCGTTCCTTAACGCTTTCCTGGTTTGAACACTCTCCGCTAATGGAATTGCTGAAAAAGATTTCCCAGAAGAAAGTTAAACTTGTGATTACAACAGACCACGGAACGATTAGGGTAAAACATCCAAGCAAAGTGATTGGCGACAGGAATACCAATACCAACCTACGCTATAAACAGGGCAGAAATCTAAATTATAATGCTAAAGAGGTATTCTTAATCAAGAATCCTCATGAAGCGCAATTGCCTAAGATCAATATCAGTTCGAATTATATCTTTGCAAAAGAAGACCGTTATTTTGTGTATCAAAACAACTATAATCAGTTCGTAAATTATTATAATGAGACTTTCCAGCATGGAGGCATCTCCCTGGAAGAAATGATCATTCCTGTAGCGACCTATAGCTCCAGATAAATAGATGACATCAGATGGAATCCAAGTTTGCAAACTCGGATTCCATTTTTTTTAAATAAATTATAAAATAACTATTACTCTCTGATGAAACTTGAGGTTAATCATTTAGCGGACCTGGATCAGGCTGCTATAGAGGTGCTGGCATTTGCCCCGGACGAGCGCATCTTTATCTTTGAAGGTGAGATGGGCGCTGGGAAAACCACCTTCATTAAGGCGCTAGCCAAGGCCCTTGGCGTAAAAGAAGTGGTATCCAGTCCAACCTTTTCTATTGTAAATGAATATGAAGGAAGGGAAAAGAACATTTATCATTTTGACTTTTACAGAATAAAGAATCTTCAGGAAGCCTATGACATTGGCTATGAGGAATACTTTTATTCGGACCATATTTGCCTGATCGAATGGCCGGAAAAAGTTCAGGAACTCCTGCCGGATCATTACCTTAAAATAGAAATTACAGCTTCCGGAGAAAATGAAAGAGTACTGTCAATTTCTAAAATATAAATTCCAAATGCACTTATTTTCAGGTATTTTGCTTAATTTCAATCCAAATATTGATAAATAAAATGGCTACAGGATTACGTGAAGGAATGGCCTCAATTGCTCAAAAAGGGCTGATACAGCCTAAAGAGACTTTGTCTGAAACCAATAAGAAAAACAACAGTCTGTACATTGGCATTCCGAAAGAGATTTCCTTTCAGGAGAATAGAATTGCATTGACCCCTTTATCTGTGGCCTTGTTGATCAACAACGGCCATCGGGTGATTATTGAAAGCGGGGCCGGTGTTGGCGCTAATTTTTCCGATAATGACTACAGCGAGCAGGGAGCAACAATTTCATTCCATAAGAAAGATGTTTTTGAAGCAGACATCCTTGTAAAGATTGCCCCTCCAACATTGGAAGAGATTGCGATGATGCACAAAGGGCAAACACTCATTTCTGCTCTTCAAATGGGAGGCCTCAAAGAAAATTATCTTAAAGCACTCCTGAATAAAAAAATTAATGCACTATGTTTTGAGAACCTTCGTGACGAAGGAGGAATTTTGAGCGTTGTCCGAGCGATGAGTGAAATTGTCGGCGCAACGTCAATTTTTATTGCTGCCGAATATTTAAGCACCGCCACCGGAGGGAAGGGACTGATGCTTGGTGGCTTCACCGGAGTACCTCCAACAGAAATTGTCATTTTAGGGGCCGGAACGGTCGGAGAATACGCCGCGCGTACGGCATTATCTCTGGGTGCGGAAGTAAAAGTGTTCGATAGCTCTATCTATCGCCTTAGAAGGCTTCAAAATAACTTAGGGAGCAGGGTGTTCACTTCGGTGATGCAACCTATCGTTTTAGGCAAGGCAATTACCACCTGCGACGTCGTGATCGGTGCGATTCGTGCAACTCATGGCAGAAGCCCCTGTATTGTCATGGAAGAGACCGTCACCAGAATGAAACCCAACTCGGTGGTCATTGATGTCAGCATTGACCAGGGTGGCTGCTTCGAAACTTCGGAAGTGACCAACCACAGCAACCCCGTTTTCAGAAAACATGAGGTGATCCATTATTGTGTACCAAACATTGCTTCGAGGGTTCCCCGAACAGCGTCTTATGCACTGACCAATATTTTTGCGCCCATCTTACTGGACATCGGAGATATGGGTGGACTAATGGGCGTAGTCTGGAGTAAGCCCGGAATCAGGGAAGCGCTATACATCTATCAGGGACACCTCACGAATAAGGACCTCGCCAACATGTTTAGTCTTCCTTACAAGGATATAGAGTTGCTGGTCGTTTCTAATCAATAATAAGAATGATAAAAGTCCTTTTCCTTCTTTTTTTTGGTCTTCCTTTTTTTACGCTTTCCGCACAGGATAAAAAGAACACTTCGGCTCCAATCAAAGTAATCAGCAATTATGAAACTTACCTGAAGTCTTGTCAGGACAATCCGAAGAACAGGCTGGTAGAACTTAAAAAAGAGATTCCAGATCTTGTTTTGGACATTCGATATGCCGGCACCAATAATTTCATGAAACTGGCGGTTTATAAACAAGCGAGGGCTTTTGCGAGAAAGCCCGTCAGCGATCAGTTAAAACGCATCCAAAAGAAACTTCGCAAAAAGGGCTATGGCCTAAAAATTTACGATAGCTACCGCCCCTATACAGCAACGAAGACCTTATATATTAAAGCTTCGAACAAAAACTTCGTCGCCAACCCCAAACAAGGCTCCAGACACAACAGAGGCTGCGCAGTTGACCTTAGTCTCATTTACCTGAAGACAGGGAAAGATGTACCCATGCCAACTCCATACGATAGTTTTTCAGCGAAAGCTGCTGCTGCCTATACTGACCTGCCTGAGCCTGTTAAGAAAAACAGAGACTTGTTAATCCAGGTCATGGAAGCGCATGGATTTAAGGTCCTCCACAACGAATGGTGGCACTTTGACTTCAAGACCTGGCAAAATTATGCCCTAATGGACATTCCATTCGAGCAACTATAGCTTTCCGTAATGCTTATGCTTCAGTTTCACATGGCCTCCCTTAATTTCCAGGAGAAAGATATGACTATACTCCTGCTCAGTGATCTCCTTTAATGGCGATCTAGCACCGAAAGCGGCAATAATACCCGGTATTCGATTAGAATGACTGCAAATCACCACGTTTTTTCCCTTGTAGTAATTTAAGACCGTATCAACCAGGGTTTTATTGTCCTTTGAATTATAGAATTTTAAACTCAGGTTTCTTTGTGATGCCAGCGGGGTTAGCGTTCCCCTGGTTCTTTTGTAATCTGTGCTGAATAATGCGTCAATTTTCTTTCCTTTAAGGTATTTAACCAGCGTCTCTGCCCTTTCTTTCCCTTCAACACTTAGTTCCGGATCTTTTTCTTTCGGATCTGTAAGGTCCTTTTCCCCATGTCTTACAATCCAGATCCGGGTAGTTTCTTGTGCCTGGAGACCTTGTCCTGCCATTAAAATCAGGAAAACAAATAGAATACGTTTCATAATGCCAAAATTAACTGGTTAATATTTTCTTTAGTATGCCAACTGCTCAACACCACCCGATCGATGGGCTGACTCTGCGAATCCGGATAAGGAAAGGAAGAAATCAGGATCTTCTGCTCCAAAAGCCTTTCAAAGGTCTTTTTTCCGGCATGATAAAAAACCGGAAATCCAGGCACGTGCTGCCAGTCCGAAGTAATCCGGGAGGCAAACCAAGCGGATAATTCCACTAATTTTTCCTGCTCCTGCCGATAGATATTCGCTGCCTGCATAAAAGCATATAACCCAGCTGCCGCAGGAGGTGAGGCCCCTAAAAATTCGTTGCTGGTTTTTAGCTGTCTGATGATCTTGTCTGATCCCAGTATAATCCCAGCGTCCAGGCCAAGTGCCTTTGCCATAGAAGCAACGACAATAACTTCCACTTCAGCAGTTTTCGGAATCTGGTTAAAAATTCCCTTTCCACCATCTAAAATGCCTATGCCGTGAGAATCATCTACGATCAAAATGACTCTTTTCCCCGGAAGAATCTCTTTAACAAATGAAAAGTCATAGCATTCCGGAAAGAGATTATTCAAAGAATTGCTGATCAGCACCCAATCTTTCCGATCGCTGGTATTGATGCTTTCCAGGCTTTTCCTGGCCCACTGAGTGAAGTTACCTTCAGTTAACGGCTTCTGCCCGGCCCAAAGTGCCGGGTGTGTTTGTGGCGCATATAACACCCCTTCTGTGCCAGAAAAGAATTTGACCGTTAGCTGGGCTGCAAGATAGCCACTGGAAGTAACGAGTGCAGCATCCGCCCCAAATTGTGCTGCGGCATAACACTCGGCCTCATTATACAGCCCCAGCTGAATGTTATTGTTCCTGCTCGTCCCATTATTCAACCCAAATTTGGCGATCCCTTCGAGGTAAAGTTCTAAAAATCCAGAATGTTGCGGAATCCCAAGATAAGCCGTCCCTCCAAAATATAAATATTGCTGCTCTTCCAGTATAATACTGGAAGAGAAAGGCATTTTCAGGTTAAAATTTTTCATGCACCTCCGTTATAATCCTTCCTATTTCATTTCTAACCATGCTGACCGGAGCCACAAAATTATTATTCATGAAAGCATAAATATATACTTTACCCTTCTTAGTCATCACATATCCGCTTTGATTATGAACGTTAGACAGCGTGCCTGTCTTGCCAAAAACATAGGGCGTTTCCGTTCTGGGGTAAGCGTTCTTTAAAGTTCCTGATTTTCCACCTGCAGGCAACAAATTAAAAAGCAGATTTTGATCCTTTACCTCTTTATAAATCAAATTCAAAACCATTGCCATATCTCTGGGCGTAACTAAGTTCATCCTTGACAATCCAGAACCATCCACCCATACTGCGGAATCCGGCAAAGCAGCCAGGTAAGTCTTCAATACATGTTTAATGGTTTTTTCCGTGCTGAGTTCATTCCCGAGTTGATTGGAGCAAACGAGTAACAGTTGCTCTGCAATAAAGTTATCACTGGGCTGTAACATCTCTTTTAACAAGGCCTTGGTACTTACATTATAATAGGTTTTAGCATCCTCCGGCATTGTCATATGAACCAGACCGACAGGTTTATGTAAGGTATCAGAGAGTAACGCGAGGGTGGTTGCTGTGCTTAACCGATAAGGAATCTCCTGAGAAAAGCCTTCAGGAGCTTTTCCCATAGGGTGAATAAAGAGGTTCTCTGTCAGGTTTCTTTGGATTTTAAAGGCCTGGTTTAAACTGCTGCTATCTGTGATAACACAGTCCTTAAATCCTTTTGGCTGGATTTGCAGTGTCCCATTACGCATCTTAACACTCAGCAGATTGTCCATGATAGGAAATTCATTGATCTCTGCTTGGTAATAATCGTTATAATCATCCCAGGACCATCCTTTTCCATAAAAAAGTCCGGTATACCTTCCCGGAGCGAAGAAAATCTTCCGGTTTGTTGCTTTCAAAAAATCTAATGCATGGCTGGACTTCAGCCTGCTCTGCAAAAAGGAGGGATCGCCCGTTCCCCAGAAGATCAAAGAATCACTCCGTTCCACATAACGAAGTGAGGGAATGGAGTCTCCAAGCATTTTTAAGACCGCATAAAAAGTAAAAAGTTTTGTATTTGACGCGGGAATGAAATATCTATTCCCGTCTTTTTCAAAGATCTGCTTTCCATTATCCGGATCATATAAAACAAACCCAACAGCATTCCCCTTCAGAATTTTTGACTGCTTAAAATTGCGCTTGAGGTTGGAGGAAAGTCGTTTTTCGGTAGAGCAGGCAGCCAATAAGAGGCCGCTGAGCAGCAAAGAAACAAGAACAGCCCCTTTATTAAAAATATAAATTTTGTTTTTATCCTTAACCATATCCATACTGAGCACTAATTTATTAAATTAGTTCAATGAAACTGCCGACAACCGCTATTAAATTGACCAGCCTAAAGACATTTTTGATCTTAATGGCTTTGATCTTTATGATGGAGGCTGGTTATGCCCAGGTTTTCGAGTTTAGCGGCACCCGTAAAAAAGATGTAATTAACTTTTCGTTGATCAAGAATCTGATCATCATTCCGGTGTACATTAATGAAAAGGGACCATTTAATTTCATTCTGGACACTGGGGTTGGCCCGATGATCATTTCCGATCCGGGACTCGCGGATAGTCTGAAGATTAAAGACCTTCGTACCATAAAAATAGCCGGTCTGGGAAAAGGCAATGAAATTGAAGCTTTTGTTTCCAGATCCATTTCCGCAAGAGTGGGTAAAGCGTTTATTGATCAGATTCCCACGGCCATCCTCAAGGAAGACCTCTTCAGGTTATCGAGCTATGTTGGAATGCCCATTCACGGTTTATTGGGGTATCACTTTTTTAAAAGCTTTATTGTAGATGTAAAATATTCCTCCAAAAGACTGATTTTCTTTACCCCGGGCCTGAACAGAAAAATCAAAGGGGAACGGGTTCCTTTAGAGCTCATCAACGACAAGCCCTATGCCATGATCAATATTGAGTCCTCAGAGTTGGGAAGTCTCCCTATTAAAGTACTCATAGATAATGGCGCCAGTCATGCGATCTCTCTGGAAATTCTGAATGAAAAACCATTTCCGGTGCCTTCTACGTCCATTCCGGCAAACCTGGGAATGGGCCTTGGTGGCCCTATCAGTGGAAATATCGGAAGGATAGCCTCCTTAAAGATCGGAGAATTCAGTCTGAAGAAGGTCCTCAGTTCTTTTCCAAAATATGATGAAGTGGCGGGAAAAATTCTAATGAAGGACAGGAATGGAAATCTTGGGGCAGATGTCCTGAGTCGCTTCGACATTGTCTTTGACTATGCCGACAACGGCATGTACTTAAAGCGCAACAGCAATTTTAAGCGTCCCTTTGAGCATGACATGGCTGGAATGGAAGTTTACGCAGATGGTCCTGGCATTGATCACTATTTTATCAGCAGAATTGAACCAGACTCTCCGGCAGAAAGCAGTGGTTTTGAGCCGGAAGACGAAATTGTTTATATCAATTTTGTTCCCGCAACCAGCTATACCCTTACCGAAATCAACAGAATTTTAAGAGCCGGAGATGGAAAAACGGTCATCGTCACCGTATTGAGAAAGGAGAAACTCTACATTAAACTGTTAAAACTTAAACAAAGAATATAAACTCTTCCGATTCTTATAACTTTGCCTTCCAGTAGCTAATCCGATACCATTATTTTTTTTGCATGCCTAAAAAATTCATTTTTATTCTGGCAATTGCTTTCAGCTTTTGCCTCAGTTGTAATTCCATATCTAGGGAAGAGCAACGAAAAAGCACCCGAACACTGTCTTTTGAGCCCATTAAAGGCATAAAATATTATGAAGTAAAGCGTCGTTTCAGTACCGGCTTGTCCTTTAATGAAATGGGCTTTCAGCAGGAACCATCCTGGATTATCCAATTTCATTCCAGTGACTCCATTCTCGCTTACAGTCCGCAGAAACTAAAAATGCAGGGCTTCCATCTGCATTATGACCATGGGGATGTTTATAATTTCGCCAAAGAATGGTTCCGGATCAAAAAGATCAGCAAAGATAGTCTACTCATGCAGCGCCTCCAGGTTACAAAAAAAGAAATTGCTAAAGACATTCGTTCAGATGTAAACATCACTTACTATTCGAAGGATTACATTGAAAAGACCCTTAAAACTACAGCAGAGCAGTTGCAAAAACCAACCCCTGCAGACAGCATTTATATCCGCCAGCTCTCGGAGCGTTCTAACCGAAACCCTGCCAACCGCGACAGCGCATTTGCCGGCCGCCAGCCAGTCTCTTTGATCTCACTGAGCGATATGATCAGCGTAGAAAAATTAAATATGGTAGATAAGCTAAACGGAAAGACAGAAGCCTATGATTACCTCTTCCCCAGATACAGGATCGATATCACAAAGGCCTACGAGGATTTTGGCTATGATTTTTCCGTGGTCGTTGATGCGAGAGGAAAAATGCACCTGGGAACTTTCCGATCTCCCCTTCCGGAGAACTACGAACCCCGCAAAAAAACACTCGAAGCCATCATCAATGTCTATCTCCAAAATCTTTTAAAAATTAGTCCCGGAAAGACGCTTGGGATACCACATTCCAGTGAAATTAACCTCTCAGTTTCAGGCAGAAAGGCTGCAAAATAACCGCTCAAAAATTTATATTTACCAAAAAATGAAGCATTTGTATATTATTAAAAATATTCCGTATCTTGCACACTTAATTTATTAATAAATAATACAATGCAAGAAGGAACAGTAAAATTTTTTAATGTAACTAAAGGTTTCGGATTCATCATTCCAGCTAACGGAGATAGCGAAATTTTTGTACATTCAACAGGCCTTATCGATGAAATTCGTGAAAACGACAAAGTTGAATACGATGTTGAAAGCGGTAAAAAAGGGTTGAATGCGATTAATGTTAAAGTAATCTAGATTATTAAAAACATAATTGTACAGCATCGCGGACAACCGCGATGCTTTTTTGTTGAAAAAGGTTTTATTTTCTGGATTTAATGGTCTCAAATAACAACTCAGGCTCATTGGTTGTGATAAATTCCACCTGATTGTCCAAGAGCCAGTTCATGTCTTCGACAGTATTTACCGTCCAGGCATTGAGCGTCAGTCCCATTTCTTTTGACTTGACAAACCAATCTCCTTTCTTGTATACCGAAAAATGGTAGTCTGCACCATAAAAACCATCTTGCTTCATTTTTTCAAGAGAAGCATCCCCATTCAGGTAAGCCACATTGGCCTTTGGCTGTAATGCCAGAACCTCTTTCAGGATGTCATAGCTGAAGCTGATATAATCGACCCAACGATCTGCTTTCAATGTTCTCACCAGTTCGACACTGCGTTTTGTCATTTGCAAATCGCGTTCCGCACTGATTTTCGAAGGCTTTAGTTCCAGGATCAATTTGGTATGTTTTTGCTTCATGCCCTCTCTTAAATAGGCCTCCAATGTAGGTATTTGCTCCCCGTTAGTCATCTTTTTTTCGAGTAGCTGACTATAGGTCGAGCCCGCAATGGACATCCCCAGAAAATCCGGATCATGATTGACCACCAAAATGCTATCAGAAGTCATGTGTACATCAAATTCAGATCCGTAACAACCCAATCTTACCGCTTCTTTCAGCGAGGCGATGGAATTCTCAGGCAAGCCCTTCTTCTTCCAGGCTCCCCGGTGTGCGATCACTTTGTTTTTATTCCAGGTTTCCATAGTCTGATTTGTTAATTTGCTGGTAGAAAGTATGGCGATCATTGCAATGGCCAAAATGGAGTTTGTCATGAAGTAATTTTTTAGATTTCGTACAAAAAACGCCATATCAGCGTTAATTTAATGCTATTATATCATTAATTTTATCAAAACCCGTATTCATTCTTTACCTTTAAGATCCAGTTGGCTTTTAAATGAACAACAATTACGAGCTTTTAATTTCAAAAGTGAATGAATTTACGCAAAAGTTTTACCTCAATAAACTCTTGCGTGGAAGCATTTATGCTGCGGCAGTACTGCTGGCCTTGTATCTCTTTATTTTTCTGTTTGTTTATTATACCCACCCAGGAATCACCGTTAAAACGGTTCTTTTCTTTTCCTCTCTGGCCGCCTCACTGTATATCATTGGATTCTGGATCATTATTCCTGCGCTTTCCTACTTTAAGCTTGGAAAGAACCTTAGCATTGAACAAGCGGCGACCCTGATTGGGAATCACTTTTTTAATGTCAAAGATAAGCTATTGAATACCCTTCAGCTAAAGGCGCTTGCAGACAAAAGTCCGGAAAGCAATATGCTTATCATGGCTGGAATAGACCAGAAGATCCAGGAATTAAAACCAATTCCTTTTACCAATGCCATCCGTCTGGATGAAAACAAAAAGTACCTGAAATATTTTCTGGCGCCTTTGTCTGTCATTATCCTTATTGCCATCATTGCCCCTGCCATTTTAAAGGAAGGCACCAATGGCTTTGTGCAGTACAACAAGGAAATTCTCCCAAAGGCCCCCTTCAATTTTGAGCTGTTAAACAACTCTTTACTTCGTTCGCAGGGGGACGACCTGACTTTAAAGCTTAAAATCACCGGAAATGAAATTCCTCAGGAGGTGTATATTTCTGATGGACCGAATACTTACAAATTAGAAAAAGAAAACAACAACCGGTTTCAATATACTTTTAAGAACCTTCAGAAAAATAAAGAAATCCGATTTTCTGCAGGAGGATTTAGTTCTTCTCCCTATTTGATTGAAGTGAAACCGCGTCCATCTGTTATCGGAATGAGTGCCAGTTTACGTTACCCGGCATATCTTGGAAAGAAAACAGAATTGATTGCAAATGCGGGCGACCTCCTGTTACCGCAAGGAACTGTGGTAACCTGGTCCTTAAACACAGAAAACAGTGATCAACTGATCTTCATTTTAGGTCAGCAGTCACACCTCCTCTCTGCTCAAAATAATACTTTTCAATTTAGCAGTACGATCCTTAAAAATACGGATTACAGTGTTACTCCAAAAAACAAATACATCAGCAGCAGGGACTCCCTGATTCATCAGATCGGTGTGATTGCAGACGAATATCCCAATATTTCCCTTACTGAAGCTGCCGACTCCCTGAGCAGCAAAGCACTTTATTTCTCAGGAAACATCTCAGATGACCATGGCTTTACCGCTTTAAAATTCATTTATACTGTTTCTGATAATGGCAAAGTCACGAGTAGGGTTAGTAAATCCATTCCGGTAAAAAAGGCACAACAGGAGAATGCCTTTTTCTTCTTCTGGGACCTTAGTCTGGCTGGCATAAAACCGGGTCAGCAATTGGAGTATTACTTTGAGGTTTCAGATAATGATGGTGTGAATGGTCCAAAAACGACGAAATCTGCCATTAAAACCTATGAACTTCCTTCTCCTCAACAAATAGCAGAGAAGATCAATCAGGGCAGTCAGGCTTTAAAACAAAAAATGGAAAAGGCCATTAAACTGGCCGGCAACGTGGAAAAGGAAAGCAAAAAACTTGGCGAAACCTTACTGGATAAAAAACAGCTGAATTTTGACGATAAGAAACAAATCCAACAGTTGCTGGACAAGCAGAAACAGCTGGAAGATGCCGTTAAAGAGATTAAACAACTGAATGAAAAAAACAGCTTTGAGAAAGAGGAGAATAACACCCTCAAAGAAGAGCTGATGGAAAAGCAGAAAAAAATAGACGAACTGTTTAACAATGTCCTGGACGAAAAAACAAAGGCTTTGCTGGAAAAACTGCAGAACTTAATGGACCAGAATAACAAAGATCAGACACAGAATGAGCTCTCCAAGATGCAGATGGACAACAAATCGCTGAAAAATGAGCTTGACCGCATTCTGGAACTCTATAAACAGCTGGAGTTTGAGCAAAATCTTCAAAACAATATCGACCGCCTAAATGAGCTTTCTAAAGCACAGAAAGACCTTGCAAAACAAAGCAAGGACAAGAACAGTCCCATAAATGAGTTAAAAAAACAACAGGAAGAGCAACGCTCCGCATTTGAAGAGATCAGGAAAGAGCTGGAGAAAATAAAGGAAAAAAACGAGCAACTGGAACGGCCTAATCCTTTCCAAAGCCCGGAAAAGGAAGCTAAAGATATCCAGCAACAGCAAAAAGACAGCAAAGAAAACCTGGATAAGAACAATCGCCAGAAAGCTGCAGAAAACCAGCAAAAAGCAGCCGAGCAGATGGAGGAAATGGCAAAAAAGATGAGCGACATGCAGCAGGAATCAGAGGAAATGGAAAACAACCTTAATGCACAGGAATTGCGTCAATTACTCGAAAACCTTTTAAAAACCTCTTTTGATCAGGAAAAAGTAATGCTAGACCTGAGAAAGATCAACAGCAATGACCCACTTTACACCTCCAATGTGCAGCAACAAAGAAGCATAAAAGACAATATGAAAACCATTGCTGACAGCTTGTTTTCACTCAGCAAAAGAGTGCCACAGATTGAAAGTACGGTAAGTGAAGAGGTTCAGAAAATCAATTTCAATATGGATAAAAGCCTGGAAAACCTTGGAGAAAGGAATACTTCGGCTGCCAATAAGAACCAGCAATACACTATGACTTCCATCAATAACCTATCGCTGATGCTAAATGAAGCACTGGAACAACTGCAGAAGATGAAGAAAAATTCCAGCGGAAGCGGAAAAGGAAAAAAACAAAGCATGAAGCAATTGCAGCAAATGCAGCAGCAATTGAACAACAACATGCAAAAAGCCCGGGATCAAATGCAAAAAAGTGGAAACAAGGGTGCGGTTCCAAAAGGGCAAATGAGTGAAGAATTTGCTAAAATGGCCCAACAGCAGCAAATGATCAGAGAGGCTTTACAGAAAATCAACAGAGAAGAAAATAAAGATGGAAAAGGCGGACTGGGAAACCTCAATCAAATGATAAAAGACATGCAGTCGACAGAGACGGAGTTGGTAAATAAGCGTCTGGAACAGGAGACCATGAACCGGCAAAAAGAGCTGTTAACGAAATTACTGGACGCAGATCAAGCTCAAAGGGAGCAGGATCAGGATTCCAAAAGAGAAAGTAAAGCCGGAAAGGACCTGACTCCATCCTATCAGCAAATGCTGGATAAGTTCAAAAAACTCCAGCAAAACGAGACGGAATGGATCCAGAAATTACCGCCAAGCCTGAACTACTATTACAAAAATAAAATTGCAGAATATTTTAAATTGCTAAATTCGGCCCAATAATTTCAGAAACATGAGTAAACCTGCAATCCACTTTTTCACCGAAGACCTTAGTTATACCCTTAAAAAGAAAACACTTCTTAAGGCCTGGATCAAGTCTGTGATAGAAGAAGAAGGATATGCATTACAGGAGTTGAACTTTATTTTATGCTCAGACGAATATTTACTGCGTATAAACCAACAATACCTGAATCATGACACTTATACCGACGTCATTACTTTTGATAACTCAGAAGCGCTTAAAATGATTGTTGGTGATATTTTCATCAGTCTGGAGCGGATTCAGGAAAATGCCAAAGAATTCAAGCATACCGTTGCCGACGAATTGTGCCGCGTAATGGCGCATGGGACCCTGCACCTGCTGGGCTATAAAGACAAAGGCAAAGCGGCAAAAACACTGATGACGGAGAAAGAAGATTATTATCTGGCAACCTTAAAAATCCAGCAGGGATAGCCGCTCCTCCTGCTGTTACTACTATTGCGCAGAGTCCTCCATCTTTTTTAGGCGTTGATAGAACGATAAGGCCAGTTTGTCTAAATTAAATACCTGATGGTCTAATGAATGAGATAATTTGAAACGTTTTTCTAAAAATGACGTCTTATGGTTAAATCTTTCATCTAAAACCGGATATCATGAAAACTGCGCTAAAAAAATTTATGATTGCCGCTGTAGCGGTGGTCATCCTTACAGGAACAAAATTCGGAAAAAAATCTGCCGAGAGAATAGCGACTATAGTACATGCCATTAAATAATGTGCTTTGTATATCCCCTATTGATCAATTATTTCTCTCCAAATCCTTTGGTAAAAAATCACCGCATATTACCTTAAGTTTCTTCCTTTAATCTTCCTTCGACTACAACAGTTACCTGAAACATCCTAAAGACAGGGCTGAAGCGTACCAGGAACGTCTTTCAGGTCGAAAAGACGTTCCTGGTACGTTCATGGTACGTTCCAGACCCGCTCCAGATAACTGTTGTAGTCGAAGGAGGGTACTGCCGTGGTAGTGTTATGGTTGAGTTGTATCGTTCTATAGGTTCTGGCCAAATATGGTGCGAAGTCTTTGCAGGTCTTCTTCGACTCCGACTCAAAGAAGAGTCGATCAAAACATGAAGAAGAGTCGACCAGCTTCACAACACTACCACAGCAATGCCCCTTTAGTTTCCTCAACAAAATACCTACATGTTCAATAGGCTCAACTATATACCAAAGAATTATTGCTTACTTTTGCAATAATTTCTTATCTAAAATATCGTTAAACACAGACTTTGAGCACACTAATTGCAGCGGAAAACTTAGGCCATGCCTACCATGACGAATGGCTATTTAAAAATTTAACCCTGGGGATTCAACCCGGACAACGCGTAGCGTTGGTTGGTATAAATGGTGCAGGAAAAAGCACCTTATTGAAATTACTTGCAGAAAGGTTTTCTCCATTAGAAGGCAAAATCGTAAAGAACAAATCCGTTA
The DNA here is from genome assembly GCF_038446955.1 of Pedobacter sp. FW305-3-2-15-E-R2A2. Classification (NCBI taxonomy): domain Bacteria; kingdom Pseudomonadati; phylum Bacteroidota; class Sphingobacteriia; order Sphingobacteriales; family Sphingobacteriaceae; genus Pedobacter; species Pedobacter sp. FW305-3-2-15-E-R2A2. The sequence continues at coordinate 7,188,787 of NZ_CP151803.1, read as the reverse complement.
AGATTGGCTTCCTGGATCAGGAGCCTTCATTTCCGGATGGTTATTCGATAAGCGATTTCATCTTTTCTCTTGAAAATAAGCAGCAACAGCTGATCAAAGAGTATGAAGAGCTGATTGAAGATCCGAATCCGGATGAGAAAACATTAAATCGTTTATATGAAGAACTCAGCGAGCACAATGCCTGGGAATATGAGCACGAAATAAAAACGATTTTAAGCCGCATGGGGATCAATCATCTTCAGCAAAAGATCTCTACCCTCTCCGGTGGGCAGAAGAAGCGCCTGGCGCTCGCTAAATTGCTTATAGAGGATCCTGAAATCTATGTATTAGATGAGCCAACCAATCACCTGGACATTGATACCATCGAATGGCTGGAAAAACTCCTTACTTCGGGCAATAAAACTATATTATTAGTTACACACGATCGCTATTTCCTTGACAATGTCTGCAACACCATCGTCGAGCTGGACAGGGGAAAGATTTACAACTATAATGGCAATTATGCTTACTTCCTGGAAAAGAAATCTGAGCGTGAAGCAGCAGATGAAAGTACCTTTCAGAAGAATAAAAATCTCCTGAAAAAGGAATTGGAATGGATGAGAAGAATGCCGGCTGCCCGGACGACGAAATCTCAGTCTAGAATTGATGCTTTCTATGACTTAGAGAGCAAAACAAAACAACGGTCTGACAACCAGAGTGTTACGTTGAATGTTAAAATGTCCCGTCAGGGAAATAAAATATTAGAGCTGGACCATATCGGACAATCTTTTGATGATAAAAATATCATTAATGACTTCTCTTATACTTTTAAACGTGCAGATAGAATAGGACTAGCCGGTAAAAACGGAACAGGAAAGTCTACTTTACTCAATATCATTACCGGTTTCTTAACTCCGGAAAAAGGAAAAGTAAGCACGGGCGAAACGACTGTTTATGGTTATTATAAACAAGGCGGTCTGGCATTCAATGAAAAAGAAAGAGTAATTGATATTGTGAAGTCTGATGCCGAATATATTAAAATGGCAGACGGTCAAACCATTTCTGCATCTCAATTATTAACCTTATTCCTCTTCCCTCCCAAGAAGCAACATGGCATGGTAGAGAAATTAAGTGGAGGCGAAAAAAAGAGATTGCACCTCATGAAAGTTTTGATGCAAAATCCTAATTTTTTAATTCTGGATGAGCCAACAAATGATCTTGATATTGATACGCTAAATGTTCTGGAAGAATTCCTGGAAAACTTCCCGGGTGTATTAATCCTGGTTTCTCACGATAGGTATTTACTCGATAAAATGAGCGAGCAATTATTCATCATGGAAGGAAATGGTGATGTTGCAATTTATAATGGAAACTATTCCGAGTACCGCATTAGCTTAGAAACACAAAAAGAAAAAAGTGCTGTAAAAGCTAAAGAAGTTCCGGTTCAAAATACACAGAGCACGACTAAGAAATTAAGCTTTAAAGAGCAGAAAGAATTAGAAGATTCAGAAGCAAAGATTTCCGAATTAGAATCAGAAATCCAGGATCTGTCTACTTCTTTGTTAACCATTGATAGCGCAAACTATTTAGGCATTCAGGAAGTATCAAAAAAGATCGAGGTACTAAATGAAGAATTAGAAAAGGTAACCGAACGTTGGTTGGAATTATCTGAAAAATAACACCACCTTTTTAAAGCTGCCAGAGCATATAATTCATAAAAAATGAAAGACTCCCTGGCAGCTTTTAATAAAAGAAAATCAATATTCAAAACGCTGGCCTGGTCTCCGCTTTCAAAACTAAAAGCATCCCCCCTCTTCTCTTTTCTAAAGTACAGAAAATAAAAAATTAACGAAGATGAAGGAATGAAATTTAATATCCATCATTCCTGCGCTGATCAATTCAGAAAACAAAACATCTTTAATAAAAGAAAGACAATGGTAAAATGCAAGAACAGGATAAAAGCTGATGTCATTTAAAGCCCAGCAGCCTGGCTGTTCAAAAACAATACTTAATTACAATTCGCTTTCGAGATATGCTATAGCTGAATAAAACGCGCAGAAGAAATTAACTGTGTTAAATAAAAGATTAAAAAGAATTGATGATTTATCCCGATGCAGGAAAGTTTAATTATTCAACGTTTCAGTGATAGAATAGAAAAAGTTAAGCACTCCATTTGCATCCCGCTTAAAGTAGCGGTATTTAAATCAAGGGAAAGAGAAAAACAAAAGATAGTTCAAGGAATTTTGGAACATCATGATCAAAGAATAACAGAACGTTTTTTTAAACGTTCAATTGAAATAAAACAACAAATTAAAAGGGATTGAAATTAGCGCTTCTCCCCTATTAATTGATTAAATTTGACTATTGTTCCACGTGAAACAATCGAGTTTAACAGAGTCGACGTATTGCGTTCCACGTGGAACATAGATGTAAGAGATATAAAAAACACAGGTAATGTTTAAAGAATATGATGTTATAGTTGTAGGTGCAGGGCATGCCGGATGTGAAGCTGCTGCTGCTGCTGCAAATCTGGGATCCTCGGTTTTGTTGATCACCATGAATATGGAAACCATTGCACAGATGAGTTGCAACCCTGCCATGGGCGGTGTAGCAAAAGGTCAGATTGTAAGAGAAATTGACGCGATGGGCGGATACTCCGGAATCATCAGCGACAAAACCACCTTACAATTCAGGATGCTCAACCTGTCTAAGGGTCCGGCGATGTGGAGCCCAAGAGCACAGAACGACAGAAAAAGATTTGCCGAAGAATGGAGACTTGCATTGGAGCGTACTCCAAATGTAGACTTTTGGCAAGATATGGTGAGTAGCCTTGTGATCAAAAACAATACTGTCGTTGGTGTAAAAACCTCCCTGGGAATTGAGATCAAAGGCAAGTCCGTTGTCCTGACCAATGGCACCTTCTTAAACGGTTTGATCCATATCGGAGAGAAGAAGTTTGGAGGAGGCAGAACTGCAGAAAGAGCTGCCACAGGAATTACAGAACAATTAACCGAACTGGGATTTGAAGCCGGCAGAATGAAAACGGGCACCCCACCCCGCGTAGACGGAAGGTCTCTAAATTATTCTTTAATGGAAGAACAATGGGGTGATGAAAATCCTGGCCGTTTCTCTTATACCAATGTAACCCGGCCAACAGAACAACGGTGTTGCTGGATTACCTATACCAATGCAGAAGTTCACGAAACACTGAAGGAAGGATTTGAAAAATCTCCCATGTTCACTGGAAGGATCAAAGGACTGGGACCAAGATATTGCCCTTCTATTGAAGATAAAATCAATCGCTTTGCAGAACGGGAAAGACACCAGATTTTCGTAGAACCTGAAGGATGGAATACCTGTGAGATCTATGTAAATGGTTTCTCTACCTCACTTCCGGAAGATGTTCAATACAGGGCCTTAACTCAGATCCCCGGATTTGAAAATGCAAAAATGTTCCGTCCTGGATATGCCATAGAATACGATTATTTTCCACCTACCCAGCTTGGATTAACCCTGGAAACAAAATTAATCAGCAATCTGTTCTTTGCTGGGCAAATCAATGGAACAACGGGATACGAAGAGGCTGCTAGTCAGGGCTTTATAGCCGGAATCAATGCCCATCAGAAGGTAAATGAACTCCATGAGCTGATTATGAAACGCTCCGAGTCTTATATTGGGGTATTAATAGATGATCTGGTAACTAAAGGAACAGAAGAGCCTTATCGCATGTTTACTTCAAGAGCAGAGCACAGGCTATTGCTCCGTCAGGATAATGCAGACATCCGTCTCTCCCCTATCGGCCACGAGTTAGGTCTGATCAGTGATGAACGCTTAGACATTGTAAAACAAAAGGTAGCCAACTCAGATGCCATTGTGGCCTTTGCAAAGAAACAAGGCATTGAAATGACAGAGGCAAATCAGAAGCTGGAAGAATTGGGTACAAGTACCCTGAATCAAAATGTAAAAATATTCAGCCTGTTAAGCCGCCCTCAGGTGGGTATTGAAGACATCAGAGAAATCAGTCAAAGCTTCAGAGAATACCTCAGCCCTTTTGATCAGGAAACAGTAGAACAGGCAGAGATCAAAATCAAATACGAAAGCTATTTTGAGAAAGAACAAGAGATTGTAAATAAAATGCAGAAGATGGAAGATAAAGACATCAATCCAAATTTTGATTATTCCCAATTGGTATCTTTATCAAAGGAAGCCAGAGAGAAGTTGCTGAAGATCAAGCCAAGAACTTTAGGGCAGGCATCGAGAATTTCAGGTGTTTCTCCTTCTGATATCTCCGTTTTAATGGTTCATATCAGTAAGTAAAGCATAATATATTGAAAATGAGTCAGTTAATTCGTAATCTTTATCGTTTTAACCTGACTCATTTAAATGAGATATAAGAGAGTTTTAAAAAATTTTAATGCTATCCATTAAAAACAGTAATAAATTAAACACAACGCATATAAATGGCCAAAAATAGCAATGTATCCAACTTCCGGCTTTTTGCATCCCTCCTGCTGCTAACTTCGCTGATTTATAGCTGTGCAAGCATCCAACAACCCCAGGGCGGACCTCGTGATACGACTCCACCGAAGGTTTTAAAAATGGAGCCAAAAAATTTAACGACAAATTTTAAGGCGAAAAAAATTACTATAGAATTCGACGAGTACTTTAAGCTTCAGAATGAGTTCAAAGAGTTTTCAATTTCTCCGGAATTGAAAATTGCGCCAACGCTGAAAACCAAAAAGAAAATACTGGAAATATCCTTCACAGACAGTCTGGAAAAAAATACAACTTATACGCTGAACTTTGGTAAAGCCATTGCCGACATCAATGAAAGCAATGTCCTCAAAAATTTCTCCTATGTGTTTTCAACCGGACCTAAATTAGACTCCCTCAGCATCAAAGGTAAAATTACCAATTCCGCCACCGGCGAACCTGAAATTGAAGCGGTCGCATTTATTCTTCCTATAGAAAGAGATACCATCTTCGGAAAAGCTAAACCTTCTATCTATACGCTTACAGATAGTAGTGGTAATTATAGCCTCAATAATTTAAGAGAAGGCACTTACAGAATCTATGCTTTGAAAGAAAAAGGAGGCGATAAAATCTACCAGCAAAGTACAGATGAAATTGGATTTATAAAAGATTCAATCGTATTAAAGCACAATCTAGACACGGTAAATATGCGGGTTTTCAAGGAAGATGCTAAGGTCTTCAGAATCCTTGACCGACGCATAAATGCAGATGGAAGCATCAGTTTTGCACTCAATCAGAAGCTAAAAAAACCAGAAGTAACCATCGTTGAACCGGCGGCATTGGACGCCACAAAGTTTGCAAAATTCAGTAAAAATAATGACTCCCTGAAAATCTGGCTAACGGATCTCTCTTTTGATTCTACTAAAGTCAGCCTCAAATCAGAGGGCAAATTACTCCAGTCATCAACACTGACAAGAGGAAAAAAGGAAACCTATAACAGGGTATTATCTGCTTCCGACAACCTGGAAGATCGGACTTTAAATCCAAACAAATCTTTGAAACTTACTTTTAATTTTCCTGTCCTAAGTGTCGATGCCAGCAAAATAACATTACTGGAAGACTCTGTAGAAAGAACAAATTTTACAGTCGTTAAAGACAGTTTAGACTTTTTATCCTACCATATAAAATATCCATGGCGCATAAAAAAACCTTACCAAATGAAGTTTGGAGCTGGTGCATTTACCGCCATATTTAATACAAAAAACAAGGAATTTTCAAAAGACTTTAAGCTTGGAAGCAAGGATGATTATGGCAGTCTGATCGTAAAGATCATTCCTCCGGAAAAGGACAAAAGCTATATTGTTGAAATCATTGATGGCAATAAAAACCCAGTAAATACAATGGTGATTACCAAAGATACAACTGCAAAATTTGCAAATTATAAAGCAGGAAAATACTTTATAAGGATCACTTATGACAACAACAAAAATGGAAAATGGGATACCGGAAATGTGTCAGAGGGCCGTCAACCGGAGAAAATTTGGAATGAACCAAAGGAACTCTCGATAAGAGCCCTTTGGGAAAGAAACGAAACAATTACTATTCCTAAAGAATAGCAATACTTATCTGAACCAGTCAGCATACATGATATAATTGTCTGGTAATTTATTTAATAAAGCCCGTTGCTCCTCAGTAATGGGCTTTATTTTTTTAGCAGGAGTTCCCGCATAAATATAGCCGCTTTCGCATTCGGTATTCTCCAATACCACTGCACCGGCAGCGATGATACAATACGGCTCTACAACTGCATTATCCATAATAATAGCCCCCATTCCAACTAAAATATGGTCTTTAAGGGTACAGCCATGAACGATCGCATTATGCCCTACAGAGACCCTATTTCCAATCACAGTGGCTGCTTTTAAATAGGTTGCATGAATCACTGCACCATCCTGAATATTGCTGTCGTCACCAATAGTAATGCTATTTACATCACCTCTGATCACAGCATTAAACCAAACGGAGCAATTTTTTCCCATCACAACATCGCCAACAATAGTGGCATTTGGGGCAATAAAACAATTTTCATCCCATTTGGGATGTTTATCTTTAACTGGTAATATAACTGGCATGATTTAAAAAATTGTATCTGTTAACTGTTCTGAATGCTTAGGATAATCGGTAGTGAAATGCAATCCCCTACTCTCTTTTCTCGCTTTGGCCGACTTAATTACGATGTAAGCAACCTGGATTACATTGCGCAATTCACAGAGTTTTACAGAAACTTTATTGGCTTTATAGAAATCTTCTGTCTCTTCATGCAGCAAAAATAAACGTCTCATAGCACGGTCTAATCTAAAATCGGAACGTACAATTCCAACATAATCACTCATCAATTTTTGCGTTTCTCTCAAATTATGTGTCACCAAAATATCCTCATCTGTCTGTGTTACCCCGTTGGCATCCCAGTCCGGAATGTGATCAGGAATGATGCTATTTTTAAAAGCAACGATTGCATCTTCATAAATACGGTGTGCAAAAACAGGAGCTTCAAGCAGAGAATTTGAAGCCAAACGATTGGCGCCATGCAAACCTGTTGAGGAACATTCCCCGCAAGCGTATAAATTTTTTATGGAAGATCTTCCGTATTCATCTACCAAAATTCCACCACACATATAGTGAGCTGCAGGCGTAACCGGTATTAAATCCTTGGTCATGTCTATACCTATAGATAGACACTTGGCATAAATGTTCGGGAAATGGGCTAAAATATCGCTCTTTTTTCGATTGGTAATGTCCAGATAAACGAAGTCTTCACCTGATTTTTTCATCTCAGAATCGATCGCTCTTGCTACAATATCCCGAGGTGCAAGCGAGCCACGCTTGTCATATTCGTACATAAATTCATCTCCGTTTTTCCTTCTCAATACCCCTCCAAAACCTCGGACTGCTTCCGAAATCAGAAAGGCTGGATACTCTCCAGGGTTGTATAAAGCGGTTGGATGAAACTGAATAAATTCCATATTCCTCACTTTTCCTTTGGCGCGATACACCATCGCCATTCCATCGCCTGTTGCAATTATAGGGTTTGTTGTACTACTATATACATGTCCTGCTCCACCCGAGGCCATGATAGTCACATTAGCTAAGATCTTTTCCACATCGTTAAGCTCTGTGTTAAAGGCATATATACCGTAACAGTGGATATCTTCAGAACTCTTATCCACATGCTCCCCCAAATGATGCTGAGTAATCAACTCCAAACAGAAGTAATGTGTTAATATCTCTATGTTTTCATTCTCATGAATCTGCTTCAATAACACACTCTCTATCTCATAACCTGTGACATCTTTATAGTGTAAAACGCGGTGTTCTGAGTGCCCTCCCTCCTTCGCCAGGTCATAAACGCCGGTCTGATCTTTGTCAAAATTAATCCCGTAATCAATGATTTCCTGGATCCTTTGAGGCCCTTCTTTTACCACAATTTCTACTATCTCTCTGTCACACAGCCCATCTCCTGCAATTAATGTATCTTCGATATGTTTTTCAAACGAATCATCTTTATCCACAACGACAGCTACACCGCCTTGCGCATATTTTGTATTTGACTCATCCTCGTTTGATTTTGTAACAATTAATACCTTACCATGCTGAGCTGCTTTTAATGCAAAGCTTAAACCCGCTATACCCGACCCTATTACTAAAAAATCTACTTTTCTCATTGAATTAAAGCTATTTCCGTTACTTTGTTAACAACGTTGATATAATTGTTAATTTCTTGTCTAAACATTTAGAACAAATAATTTTGAATGTTTAAATCTAAGCTAAAAAGGCAATTTGCCACAATATTTTAAGTTATTTTTGAGCAACTTTGCATAGTTTATTAACTTTTTACACACACATTAAGAATAAACATATTCGTATGGATAAGTTTTGGACTGAAAAAATATAATGCTGTAAATCAGTAGCTTTTTATCAAAAAAAAGTCACCTAAATGTGGATAACTTATGAATAACTCAAATAATCGACTAAAAAAAAGTTTTTTACAAACGTTATTAACACACTAATAAACAATAGAAATCTATTTATATTAAATAATTATAATTTATTGAACTGTTGAAAATGGATACCTTAGAGGAATTAAATCGAAAAGGTTTTGTGGATGAAAAGATCGATCCGACACTTGATCTTTTCCTGGAAATCGAAAAATTAAAAAAGGAAAAAAACGCAATTGTACTTGCGCATTACTATCAAGACCCTGATATTCAGGATATTGCAGATTATATTGGGGATAGTTTGGGCCTATCACAAGAAGCTGCAAGAACTGACGCTGAGGTGATTGTGTTTGCTGGAGTACATTTTATGGCAGAGACGGCGAAAATTCTTTCTCCTGATAAAAAAGTGTTGCTTCCGGACTTGAAAGCCGGGTGTTCTCTGGCAGATAGTTGTCCGCCACATTTGTTCAGGAAATTTAAAGAAAAATATCCTGATCATGTAGTGATCACCTATGTGAATTGTACTGCTGAACTGAAGGCTTTGAGCGACATTGTTTGTACCTCTACGAATGCGGTACAGATTGTAGAAAGTCTTCCAAAGGACACCAAGATTATTTTTGGTCCTGATAAAAATTTAGGTGCCTGGGTGGCCAAAAAAACAGGTAGAGATTTGGTGCTTTGGAATGGTGCCTGTATGGTTCACGAGATTTTTTCAAGAGAAAAGATTACAAAATTGAAAGAACGTCATCCAAATGCGAAGTTTATTGCCCATCCGGAATGTGAAGAAGCAGTACTGCAAATGGCAGATTATATTGGATCAACGACTGGATTACTGAAATATAGCATCAATAGCGACGCACAAGAGTTTATTGTGGCTACTGAAAGTGGGATCATTCACCAGATGGAGAAGGCAAATCCTACGAAAACCTTTATTCCAGCACCACCGAATAATAGTTGTGCCTGTAATGAGTGCCCATATATGAAAAGAAATACACTGGAGAAATTGTATTTATGTTTAAAAAATGGTTCTCCTGAAGTGACAGTTCCTGCTGACATTATTGTTCAGGCAAGAAAACCAATTGAAAGAATGCTGGAAATTTCAGCTGCATTGGGTTTGTAATCTTTCTCTATTGATGCCAGCTCCTCCTGGCAGTAAAAATGAGAGAGAAAAATATAAAATAATTAAAAGGTAAGAAGAGACAAGATTATGTTTGAGAATAAAGAGCGTACCGATATTGCGGAACTTGGAGAATTTGGTCTGATAAAACATCTGACAGAGGGTTTCAAAATCAGGCATGAAAGTAGTATAAAAGGGGTTGGAGACGATGCTGCAGTCTTGAATTTTAAAGATAAAGAGGTATTAATTTCTACAGATTTATTATTGGAAGGCATCCATTTTGACTTGGCTTATGTGCCTTTAATGCATTTGGGTTTTAAGGCAGTCCAGGTAAATTTGAGTGACATCTATGCCATGAACGGTATTGCTACTCAAATCACAGTTTCTATAGGTATTTCAAGTAAATTTCCCCTGGAAGCTGTGGAAGAAATTTATAAAGGAATTGATCTGGCCTGCAACAAATTTAATATCGATCTGATTGGAGGAGATACTTCTTCAAGTAAACAGGGATTAGTGATTAGCGTGACCAGTATTGGTTATGCCGAAAAGAAAGATGTTGTTTACAGAAATGGTGCTCAGGAAGGTGATCTTTTATGTGTTTCCGGTGATTTAGGTGGTGCTTATGTGGGATTACAGATTTTAGAAAGAGAAAAACAGATCTTTTTGGAAAACCCTAATATTCAGCCAGATCTGGAAGGTAAGGATTATATTATCGAGCGTCAGCTGAAGCCGGAAGGCAGAAGAGATATCGTTGATTTGCTTGCTCAGATGGAAATTGTTCCGACTTCGATGATTGACGTTTCAGATGGTTTGGCTTCTGAAATTATGCACATTTGTCAGCAGTCAGAAAAAGGATGTACCATTTATGAGGAGAAAATTCCAATTGACCCAATGACTTACGAGACTGCTCGTGAGCTGGGCTTAGATCCGACAGTTTGCGCCTTAAACGGTGGTGAAGATTATGAATTGCTGTTTACCATTAAACAAGACGATTATACTAAATTGAAAAATGATGTGGACATTAGCATTATAGGACACATTACTGATAAGAATTCCGGTTGTAAAATGATTTCAAAATCCAGTGTTGTTCACGAACTGAAAGCACAGGGATGGAATGCTTTTAAACTATAGGTTGTCTTCTTCAGCCAATAAAGGATCTAAAAATTTGGTGTCAATTTGCTTAGTTGCTTTGGCACCTAATTTTTTGATCTTTTCAGAAGTACTGGAAAGATTTCCTGTTCCGGTAGAAAGCTTGTTTAACGCTTTATCATAAGCATCCTGGCTTTGTCTGATGTTTCTTCCAATGCTCTCCATATCGGTTAAAAAGCCAACAAACTTATCATACATACTTCCGCTTAAACGCGCAATTTCCAATACGTTTCTATTTTGTCTTTCCTGTTTCCAGATGCTGGCAATGGTTCTTAAAGTAGCCAGTAAGGTAGAAGGACTTACGATGACTACTTTTCTATCCCAGGCATAATTGAAAAGTTCTGCATCCTGCTGAACAGCAATGCCAAAAGAAGATTCAATAGGAATGAAAAGCAATACAAAATCAGGAGAATTTATTTCGTTCAGCTCGTGATAATTTTTTCCGGAAAGACCTTGAATGTGATTTTTAATAGAGATGATGTGTTGTTTTATATAAGTATCTCTGTCCTCGTCAGTCTCTGCGGCAACAAGTCTTTCGTAAGCAACCAAAGAGACCTTAGCATCAACGATCACATGTTTATCATCCGGAAGGTCAATAATCACATCCGGCTGCATCCTGCCCCCGTCTGAAGAGCTCAGACTAGTTTGTATCCGATACTCCCTGTCTTTAATTAATCCGGAGCGTTCGAGTACACGTTCCAAAATTACTTCGCCCCAGTTTCCTTGTTTTTTTGAATCCCCTTTAAGTGCTTTAGTCAGGTTGTTTGCATCTTCCTGAATCTGCTTGCTTTGGTTCATTAACTGGGAAATTACGCCTTTCAGTACATTTCGTTCGTCTGATTCTGACTTATAAACTTTGTCTACTTTTTCTTCAAAAGCTTTAATATTTTCTTTTAACGGATTTAAGATCATGTCCAGGTTGGTCCGGTTTTGTTCCGTAAACCTTGCCGTTTTTTCATCCAGGACTTTATTGGCAATGTTCTCAAATTCCAGCTTGAAACGTTGTTGTAATTCAGCAATATATTTTTCCTGTTCGGCTTGTTTTTCCCGCTGTGCGGTCAGGGTTTCTTCTGATTTAATGACTTTACTTCTTTCCAGCAGAAAACTATTGCGGAGATCGTTCAGCTCATCTTCCAATCTTAATTTTTCTTCCTTCAGCCAGTTTAAAGATTTCTGGTGTTCTTCCTCTTTTAAATCCAACAGGGCAATGTGGTTGTCATTTGCTACCGGCTTTTTTAAAAATAGAATAATTAGTGTTACTAAAATTATGATCAATAATATGACTATTGCTACTTCCATACTAATATTTTTATCAAAAGTCTAAAAATAAAAATGATCTTGCAAGAAGACATCGTAAATAATCTGGATTTTATAGAAAAGGTAGAATCAGGTTGGCTGCATCTTCACCTGTTTGTGTTCCCATGGCGATGCCCATACCATTGCATCTTACTGCACAAAAAACACCCGGACGAACGGATTTTACGATCGGATAGAGGTCATGACCGAAAGCCATGATGCCGCTCCAGGTTTGTTCAATTTCAAATGGGGTATCCGGTAAAATTACTTCTTTTAGTAATGTTTTTAATGCGTTCTGGATCAATTGAGTACTTCCAAAAACGGCCGTTTCTTCTCCTTTAATATCGAGGTTGCGACCACCACCAAGTAGGATTCTGTGGTCTATATTTCTAAAATAATAGTAACCTTTATCGTAGTGGAAAGTCCCCTTTATTTTTAAATCCGGGATCGGTTGTGTCAGGATGACCTGGCCGCGGCCGGGAACAACATCCAAATCAGGAATGAGGTCTTTTATAAAAGCATTTGTACTTAGCAGCACCTGTCTGGCTTTAAAATTTCCATGGTTGCTGACTAATACCTGGTAATTCTTCTCCTCCTGAAGCTGCCCTACTTCACAGTTGTTGTAGATCATTATACCTTCAGCCGCTGCCTTTTGGATTAATACTTTCATCATTTTTCCGGTATCTATCTGAGCTTCCAATTTGTTTTCGATCAACAGCGCAGTATCACGGAAACCAAAAGCAGCGATTTTTGTACTTGAGGTTTTGAAAGCATCTTCCTGACCAACAATGTCTTTAATGAGTTCATTAAAGTGGCTGATTTTGGCTACACAAAGTTCGGCTAGCTGATGATCTGCTTTCTTAAATAATTCATATCCGCCATAATTATGATAAGAAATTGACTCATCTCCGAGTAATTTTCGAAGTTTTAAAAGTCCTTTCCATCGTCTTTCTATCAGTTGATAAAGTAAGGCTGTACCTCCGCCTTTTTCCTGCTCCATCAATTCCGAGATACTGCCAAAACAAGCAAATCCTGCATTCTTTGTACTGGCACCAGATGGGAGGAATCCCCTTTCAAGGATGGCTACACTTGCTTTTGGATTTTTAGATTTTATTGCAATTGCGGCATTTAAGCCAACAATTCCACTGCCTACTATGATGACATCATAAGTAAAAAAATGCTGTTTTTCCCAATAAGATATAGCTGTTTTCATCATCTAAATTTATCATTATTTTTTTTGGTCAGGCAAATTAGGCGCGCTTTTTGATTTGAATAGTTTGAAAAACATACACTACGGAAATGGGAACTTATTTATTTTTAATAGTCCCGATATTACTTATTAGCATGTTCGTGCAATGGAAGTTTAGAAATAAGTTTTCAAAGTATACTGAAATGCACTTGAGTTCGGGATTTTCAGGGAAAGAAGTGGCGGAAAAAATGCTGCATGATAGCGGTATCTATGATGTGAGGGTGATGAGTACTGATGGTCAACTCTCTGATCATTACAACCCGGAAGATAAAACAGTAAACTTAAGTACAGATGTTTACCATGGGAGAAGTGTTGCCGCTGCTGCTGTGGCTGCACATGAATGTGGACATGCGGTTCAGCAGTCGAAATCTTACCATTGGTTGCAACTGCGAACAAATATGGTTCCTGTGGTTAGCATTTCTTCTACTTTATTACAATGGGTATTGATTATAGGCGTATTGCTGATTGGATTCACAGGAAATCCTGTCGTATTGAGCATTGGCGTAGCTGGTCTGGCCTTACTTACCTTATTTAGTGTAATTGCCTTGCCTGTAGAATTTGATGCCAGCAGAAGGGCGCTAATCTGGTTAAGAAACAATAATGCAGTGATGCATACTGTAGAAGAAAACAAACAGGCCAAGGATGCGCTATGGTGGGCAGCAATGACCTATGTAGTTGCTGCTTTAGGTTCGTTGGCCAATCTGATCTATTATGCTTCGATGTTGTTCGGAAGAAATAAATATTAATTGAGCCTGTAAGGCACAATCAGGTTAAATTCAGGAATATCTACCGTGAAATCAGTACTGTCTATCATACGGTGCATCAGGTAATTTCCGCTCATTGCTCCCATATCTGTACTCAAATGACATCCGGAAACATAAGTATGACTTCCTCCGGGTTCCATTACAGGTTGAAGACCTACCACACCCTCTCCTTCTACTTCTCTCTCTGTACCGTTAGAATCAAAAATAAACCATTGACGTCTCATCAGCTGTATAGAATAGTCTGATAGATTTTCAATCGTAATGCGGTAAGCAAACATAAAATGCTCATTAGCAGGATTGGAATATTCATCCTGATACATGGTTTCTACTGATATTTTGATCCCTTGTGTGATTGCTGTTACCATTTTTAACTTTATTTAGGAAATGTTTTTCAAAAATCAAGCCATTTCCCCATCGGGATAAATGTGCTGATATTTATCTGCCACTTCGTCTAATATACTGTGAATAATTTCAATGTTATCTTCTTTTACTAATAACATTCTATAATGCTTAAAATCAGGAAGTCCTTTAAAGTAATTTGCATAATGACGTCTCATTTCAAATACACCTACTTTAGGTCCTTTCCAGGCAATTGATTTCTCAAAATGTGTCCGGCATACCGTAACACGTTCTTCTACAGTTGGTCCTGCCAGGATTTCACCGGTATTGAAAAAGTGTCTGATCTCCCTAAATATCCATGGATAACCAATGGCAGCTCTTCCGATCATAATTCCATCTACTTCATATTCTAAGCGCCAATCTGCTGCCTTTTGAATGCTGTCGACATCTCCATTTCCGAAAATAGGAATTTTTATCCTTGGATTTCTTTTGATTTCGCGAATCAAAGTCCAGTCCGCTGCTCCTTTATACAATTGTGCCCGGGTTCTGCCATGAATGGTCAATGCCTGAATTCCGATATCCTGTAAACGTTCTGCTACTTCTTCGACATTTTTAGTGGTATCATCCCAGCCCAGGCGGGTTTTAACGGTAACAGGTAAATGTGTTGCTTTAACCACCGCTTCGGTCATTTTTACCATTTTATCGATGTCCTGTAGCAGTGCTGATCCTGCACCCCGACAAGCAACATTCTTAACAGGACAACCGTAATTGATGTCCATGAGGTCAGGACCAGCCATCGTAGCGATTTCTGTCGCTTCGCGCATATGATCAATCTCACTCCCAAAGATCTGAATACCTATCGGGCGTTCATACTCAAAAATATCCAGTTTAGCCCTGCTTTTTGCCGCATCCCGGATTAATCCCTCAGAAGAGATAAACTCAGTATACATCATATCTACCCCGCTTTGTTTACAAACAAAACGGAACGGTGGATCACTTACATCTTCCATCGGTGCAAGCAATAAAGGGAAAGCTCCCAGATCAATATTTCCTATCTTTACAGACATTTTTCTATCTTCAAACCAAAATTCAAAGGACAAAGGTACAAATATTACAAATAATGAATTTGAAAGAAAGCGAAAGCGCCGAAAAAAGTCCTTACTTACAATTACTTAGCCTGTGTATATATGCGATTGCAGGAGTATTTATTACTTTAATACTTAGCTTGCTGGCTTTTTATTTTATGTATGGTGAATTTATGAATTACAATTGGTTGGAGGTTGATAATCCAAACTTTGTAATGGTCAATAGGGTCCTGATCTCCCTACAGCAAATGGGATTATTCCTGGTTCCTGCTCTATTTTTAGCCTTGGGAGAGAGGAAAAAAATGACTGTTTTCTATAATTTCAGATCCCCAAAATTGACATTATTATTGCTAACCATAGCGTTGATGGCAGCCTCTATGCCATTAATGGAGTTTAGTATGCAGTTAAACCAGAAAATGGCATTGCCAGAATTCCTGAAATCTATAGAAGAATGGATGAAAAGCAAGGAAGATGGGGCAATGGCGACTACTGAAGCGCTTTTAAAGATGGATCACATCGGCACCTACCTGCTTAATATCATTTTGATTGGTATTTTGCCTGCTGTCTGTGAAGAGCTGATGTTCAGAGGGGCAATACAAAGATCATTGGGAAGAATATTTAGTAATCCCCATGTTGCCATCTGGCTTTCTGCATTTGTTTTTAGTGCCATACATCTTCAGTTTTATGGATTTTTACCCCGCTTTTTATTGGGTGCGGGCTTTGGATACATTTATTTATGGACCAGAAGCCTTTGGTATTCCATTTTTGCTCATTTTTTAAATAATGCTTATGCTGTAACCGCAGCATGGTATATGCAAAAAAACAATATACCTTTGTCGGAGTCAGATAAAACAGCCCATTTTCAATGGTATGGTTATGTCATTAGTGTGGTTTTAACCGTTCTGCTATTTAAATTTTTAAAAAATAAAACATTAAAAGCCGATGGAGAGCAATTGGATAAAGGTATTTAGCACCGAAGATGCTTATACTGCAGAAATACTGAAACAAGGATTAATTGAGAGTGATATTGCAGCGGTAGTGATGAACCAGCGGGACTCTTCTTACCAAACTTTTGGAATAGTTCATATTTTAGTACATCCTGATAATTTGGAAAAAGCGGAAGCTTATATCAAGGAAAATAATATCGCATAAAAATACCTTACCTCCATGAAGACCAGAGCAATTACCGCTTTCTTTTTTACTATTGTGATGTTAGGCTCTATGTTTCTGGGACCTTATGTCTTTTCTATATTTTATCTGCTGCTGAGCCTGGGTGCTTTGCTGGAGTTCTTTAAACTGATTAAAACGGCAGGAATCCGGCCACACAGAAACATTGCATTGATTGCGGCAACATTGATCTTTCTAATGACTGCAGGATATCATTTTTTGCAGTTTGAAACTAAATTTCTACTGCTTTTAGTGCCGCTGATCTTTTCCGTATTTATCAGTGAATTGTATAAGAAAGAGACGATCCCATTTGCAAATATCTCCTATACTTTTGTAGGGTTTATGTATGTGACAGTGCCCTTTTGTTTCTTTTATTCCCTGGGATTTATAGGACATAGTGCCGAATATAGTTTTCATTTGCCGCTCTCTTTTATGCTGATGCTTTGGGCTAATGATACCGGAGCTTATCTTTTTGGCTCTAAGTTTGGAAAAACACGCTTATTTGAACGCCATTCTCCTAAAAAATCATGGGAAGGCTTTTTTGGAGGGATGTTTACCAGCCTGGTCGTTGCTTATGTATTGTCTTTGTTTTTTACGGAACTTCCTGTATGGGCATGGGGAGGAATGGCCATCTTGATTTCCAGTTTTGGAACATTAGGGGATTTGGTAGAATCTATGCTTAAACGCAGCCTTAATGCAAAAGATTCGGGAAATATATTGCCAGGGCATGGAGGTTTTCTTGACCGATTTGACGGTCTGCTAATTGCTGCACCTGTGGTGTATGCTTATCTGTATCTGATTTTGTACTAAGAATAAAAGCACTAATTTTTATTGAAGAGCAGCTAAAAAACAATAAAAATGGGCAGGGATTTTATGTCTTTAATGAGATTTTTTTCTTAGCGGTTGGAGCAGGTATTCCAGCCCATTTAGCTTAATTTCATATAAAGTAGCGATCATTTCTCCCAATTTGCCTGGAGGAAAGCCTTTATTATGAAACCAAACCAGGTAGGACTCGGGAAGGTCGCAAATGATCCTGCCTTTATACTTGCCAAATGGCATTTGCATGGTGACAAGATCATTTAATATTTGAGGATTCATCATCTTTAATTGTTTATTTTAGCCACCATACCCAACATCTCCACTGCTTCATCTACGGTGTTCAGATTTTCAAAAGCAATACGCAGAGAGTTTTTTACCTCTTTTAAATTGCAGATCCTGGGATGCATTTGCGCAAAGTGCAAAATTTGATTGAACATCGTAGAATCAAAAAATGCGGATTGTTTATCGGCAATAAAGTACCCCCTCAATACCCCTTTCTTGAAGCTTAGTTTTTCAAAAGCTAATTTCCTGGCAACCCATTGTAAGCGAAGGACGTTTAACATGGTTTTTACAGGTTTGGGAACAGGTCCAAAACGGTCTTTTAAAGCACTTTCAAAGGTTTTTAACTGTTCTTCATTTTCCAGCTTGGAGAGTTCTGTATAGAGGTTGTATCGCTCAGTAATGTTCGTGACATAATCATCAGGTATAAACAATTCAAGATCGGTGTCTACCTGAGTGAAAGTAACAAAAGGGCGGATGGGTTCATTTTTGAATAAATCCTTGAATTCATCTTCTTTCAGCTCCTGAATGGCTTCGTCAAGTATTTTATGATACATCTCGAAACCTATTTCGGCAATGAAGCCACTTTGCTCAGCTCCTAAGAGGTTTCCACTCCCCCGGATGTCTAAGTCCCTCATCGCAATGTTAAAGCCGCTCCCAAGGTCTGAAAACTCTTCTATCGCACTAAGCCTTTTTCTGGCCTCAGAAGTAAGGGTGGATAGTGGAGGGCTTAACAGATAACAGAAAGCCTTTTTGTTGGAGCGTCCTACCCTACCACGCATCTGGTGCAGGTCACTCAGTCCAAACATATGGGCATGGTTGATGATGATAGTATTGGCATTGGGAATGTCCAGCCCTGCCTCAATAATGGTTGTGGCTACAAGAACATCTTTTTCTCCATTGATAAAGTCCAGCATGACATCTTCGAGCGCATCTCCATCAAGTTGGCCGTGGGCAATGCCTATGCGTGCTTTGGGAACTAATCGTTGTATCAGTCCGCCGAGCTGCGGTAAATCATTTACCCGGTTGTGGATAAAAAATACCTGTCCACCTCTATCCAGCTCAAATTGTACCGCTTCCTGGATTAGTTTGTCATTAAAGACATGAAGTTCGGTATTTACTGCCTGCCTGTTGGGAGGTGGTGTGCTCATGATGGAAAGATCCCTTGCGCCCATCAGGGAGAAGTGCAACGTTCTTGGAATCGGAGTTGCTGTTAAGGTCAGTGTATCGACATTTGCCCTCAATACCCTCAGCTTCTCTTTGGAGGTTACACCAAATTTTTGTTCTTCATCAATGATCATAATACCAAGATCCTTGAATTTGACATCTTTGCTCAGGAGGCGATGGGTGCCAATGATAATGTCAACCTTTCCTTCTGCAAGTAAAGCGAGCGTATCTTTGATCTGTTTATTGGTTTTGAACCTGTTGATGTAATCGACATTGCAGGGAAACTCTTTTAAACGGCCTGAAAAGGTCTTAAAATGTTGTAGGGCAAGAATGGTGGTGGGAACAAGAATCGCAGCTTGTTTTCCGTTGGCAACAGCTTTAAATGCAGCCCGGATAGCAATCTCTGTTTTTCCAAACCCAACGTCTCCGCAAACGAGTCTGTCCATTGGATGAGGTGCCTCCATGTCCCTTTTAACATCCATGGTTGCTTTTTCCTGATCCGGGGTATCTTCGTAAATGAAGGAGGCTTCCAGTTCTGTTTCCAGGTAACCATCCGGATCAAATGCCGTTCCTACCTGAGTTTTCCGTAAAGCATAGAGCTTAATCAGGTCCCGGGCGATGTCTTTAACTTTTTTTTTAGTGGTTTTCTTTAGCTTATCCCAGGCTTCAGTACCCAGCTTATTCATTTTGGGTGGAGTTCCCTCCTTTCCACTATATTTTGCAATGCGGTTCAGAGAGTTGATATTTACGTATAAAAGGTCATTATCTGCATAAACCAGACGGATCATTTCCTGAGTTTTTCCATTCACTTCTACCTTTTCCAGACCCGCATATTTTCCGATTCCATGGTCAATATGGGTCACAAAATCTCCGGGTTTAAGGTCTCTTAGTTCCTTTAAAGTAATGGCTTGACTTCGTTGGTATCCTCTTTTTAGTTTGTACTTATAAAAACGGTCGAAAATCTGATGATCCGTATAAAAAGCTGCTTGTTGCTGTGCGTCTAGAAAACCTTCTCTCAGCGGAATGTTAACCGGAGTAAATTTTGCTGTTTTATCGATATCTTCCAGAATGGCGTACAGTCGCTCAGTTTGTTTTGCTGAGGAGCTGAAAATATAATTGTGGATGCCCTGTTTCTCGTTTTCTTTTAAATTATGAATGAGCAGGCTGAAATCCTTGTTAAAGGATGGCTGAGGTTTGGTTTCGAAAGAAAAAACATAATCCGTTTTATAGAAAAACTGTTTTCCAAATTCTACAAGTGCAAAATCGTGGACCATATCTGCCAACATTTTCTCATCTGTAAAGGCAAATTTAGGATCTATCCAATCCTGGTTTTCCTGTTTTTCTTTTGCCGGAAGTGCCCTCCAAAGTTCTATCGCTTTTTTATAACCGGCTTTGACGATGTCGAAGCAGGATTCTACATCTTTAAACCAAAGCTGGGTATCTTTTTCAATATAATCCAGCAGATTGATATTGCTTTCTGTCAGGTATTTTGATTGCACATTAGGGATGATGGTCAGGTTTTTTACATCTTCAACAGAAAGCTGGCTTTCAATTTCGAAGGTTCGGATACTTTCTACAATGTCTCCGAAAAACTCTATCCGGTATGGGAGGTCGTGGGAGAAAGAGAAAATGTCGACAATTCCCCCTCTGATAGAAAACTGACCAGGTTCGTAAACAAATTCCGTACGCTCAAAGGCATAATCGATCAGAAATTCATTGATGAAGTCAATTCCTAGTTTTGCATTAATGCCAATTTCCAGGGTGTTTTTTTCCAACATGCTCCTGTTGATGACCTTCTCTGCCAGGGCTTCAGGATAGGTGACCACAATCTTTCCATATTCTGAATTGTGGTTCAGCTCATTTAGTACTTCAGCTCTTGCAAGCACATTAGCCGTGTCTACCTGCGTAAATTCAAAGGCTTTCCGGAAGGAAGAAGGGAAAAGTAAGACCTCTTTATCGAGGATACTTTCCAGATCAGCCATAAAATAGGAGGCCTCTTCCCGATCCGGGAGAATAAATAATTGAGGTTTGTGCAACAGGAAATAAGTAGCTATGGCAATTGTTGCATCAGCAGAACCAACTAAACCTTTTAGTTGAAGTTTGTTACCTTTGCCCGCATTAAGGGCTTTTGCTAATGCGACAATGCGCTCATCTGTTTTGTAGTTGTTAATCAGGTCGCGGATGTTCACTATGCAAAGGTAAGATTTATGATGAGCATAAATGTAACAAAGTACCTATTAATCAATCTAAAATAAAAAAGGATATTGGAACCGGGGTGGTTCAGGATAGAACAAAGCCTATAGATGAAAATGCTAAACCGTATACCTGTTGAATTGATCTTTTGGATCACGGCCCTGGTATTGCTGGCAGCTGCAGCACCGGTAAAACATGGGTATATTCATCACTTTACGCTTTGCCCGTTGGCAAATATGGGTTTTGACTGGTGTCCGGGATGTGGAATTGGAAGAGCGATCACACAGCTGTTTCATGGAAACATCAGAGAAAGCCTGGAACAGCATTGGTTCGGAATTCCGGCGCTGATGATCATTGGTCATCGGATAATAGAACTGGTTAACAGAAGAATAATTAATAATAGAAAATTAAAATATAAGGAGAAAAGATATGTTTGATTCACCATTTATGTCATTGCCGGGTATCACACCCCAGGAATATTCGTACTTGCAGACTGCAACTACTGGATTTAGTGAACAACAGTTGAGAGGATTTTTAATGATTTATGGAAGTAAAAGAAGAAATCCGGATGATATGGTATTGTACTGTATATTAGGTTTTTTCGTTCCTGGATTGCCTCGTTTCCTTGTCAACCAAATTGGAATGGGTGTTTTGTATTTCTTTACTGTAGGTTTATGTTTTATAGGAACGATCATCGATTTGATCAACCACAAAACCCTGGCTTTCGAATACAATCAGCGAATGGTTTTTGAAAGTCTGCAAATGGTAAAAATGGGAAATCTTCAATAGAAATATTTTTAAAGAAAAGCCGGTGCATTCTTTGTACCGGCTTTTTTTTGAATCCAGGGCCGATTTATTATAATTTTAATTTCTGTCATTCAAATTGTAAATTTACAGCTTATGAGGTTATCCGTTTTAATAAAACATCTGGAAGCATTTGCTCCGCTGAACTATCAGGAAGACTATGATAATTCAGGTTTGCTAATCGGCGAGCCGGAAATGGATGTTCATGCTGCGTTGGTTGCATTGGATTGCACAGAGGCCATTGTAGATGAAGCCATTGAGCAAAATTGCAATTTGATCATCACGCATCATCCTATCGTCTTTAAAGGGCTTAAAAAGATTACCGGAAAGACCTATGTAGAACGGGTAGTGCTTAAAGCCATTAAAAATAACATTGCTTTGTATGCGATTCATACGAATCTGGATCATGTGAAGCATGGAGTGAATGGGGTAATTGCAAAAAGACTTGGCCTAAAAAACGCGAAAATACTTAGCCCAAAGCGCGCTTTACTAAAGAAATTGGTTACTTTTTGTCCTGTTGCCCAGGCGGCGGAGCTTAGAAATGCATTGTTTGCTGCGGGAGCGGGTGAAATTGGTAACTATAGTGAGTGCAGTTTTAATGCCAACGGAACAGGTACCTTTAATGGAAATGAAGATACTGATCCCTATGTAGGCGAACAAGGTTTGCGTCATCATGAGCAGGAAATCAGGATCGAAACGATATTTACCGTTCAGGATGAAAGAAAGATTTTGCTGGCCTTACTGGAAAATCATCCTTATGAAGAGGTGGCTTATGATATCTATCCTCTGGAAAATAAACTGGATACAGTTGGCGCAGGAATGATTGGCTGGCTGGAAGAAGGAATAGAAGGGCGTGCATTTCTTAACCTGGTGAAAGACAGAATGGATGCGGTGGTCATCAGACATACCGGGTTGCTGCCAAAAAAAATCCGTAAGGTTGCTGTTTGTGGAGGATCCGGAAGCTTTTTGCTGAAAGAAGCAATTGCTGCGGGAGCGGATGCATTTGTTACCGCGGATTTTAAATACCATGAGTTTTTTGATGCAGATGAAAAATTAGTCATTGCAGATATCGGACACTTTGAAAGTGAACAATTTACATCTGATTTGTTGATAGATATTATTCAAGAAAAATTTCCTAACTTTGCAATCCGTTTAACGGAGCATAACACAAACCCCATAAATTATTTCATTTAATGGAACAAACTGTAGAGCAAAAGCTAAAAGCTTTATACGAATTACAAACCCTGCATACTAAGATCGATAAAATACGTCAAATACGTGGTGAATTACCAATGGAAGTTGCCGATTTAGAGGACGAAGTTGCTGGCCTGGAAACACGTATACAAAAATTCAAAGGCGAATTGGATGATACTGAAGATGCCATTGTAACACGTAAAAATATGATCAAAGAAGCTCAGAACTTGATCAAAAAATATGAGACCCAGTTAAAAGATGTTAAAAACAACCGTGAGTATGATGCCTTAACTAAAGAGGTCGAGATACAAACGCTTGAAATCCAGGTTTGCGAGAAAAAAATCAGAGAGTTTGGTTTTGATATTGTGACTAAAAATGAGGTTTATGAAAAAGCACTTGCCGATTTAGAGTCAAGAAGAAAAGATCTTGATATCAAAAGAGGAGAGTTACAAACCATTACTTCTGAAACGGAAAAAGAAGAGCAGGCATTAGCTAAAAAATCTGAAAAAGCAGAAACACTAATCGAAGAAAGGCTTTTAACAGCTTACAATAGATTAAGAGGAAACGCAAATAACGGATTGGCAGTCGTAACGATTGACCGTGATTCATGTTCTGGATGTTTCAACCAGATCCCACCTCAACGTCAGCTTGACATTCGTCAACGTAAAAAAATCATTGTTTGTGAGCACTGTGGAAGAATCCTTGTTGATGAAGCCCTTACACTTGAAGTTGTTCCTGCATAAAAAAATGATCTTATATACAAAAGAGGCCGGAATTTTTATCCGGCCTTTTTTATGCCTGTTTTTTTTATTCTTTAAAACATACTTAGGTAACTTGCGTTATGTTTTTTTAATCATTGATCAGACCGATTTGATACCCTATGTCTAAAAGAAAATTTTCTTATGCCAAATATGTTTTTCTAACGCTCTTTTTAACCTGTCCCTTTTCGCTTTTTGCCAATTTTGACTTCAATGCGAATTGTCTAAGGGCTTATCAGAATATTTTCGAGTTAAAATTGACTACAGCAAAGGCGCTGATCGCAAATGAAAAGAAAATAAATCCCAATAATTCTATTATTCCTTTGCTGGAGAATTACATCGATTATTTTCATTTGCTGACCACGGAAAGCAAAGCTGATTTTGATAAATTAAAAGAAAATAAGTCAAAACGGCTGGATCAGGTTGAAGGAGACGATAGAAATTCCCCTTACTACTTGTACGCGCAGGCTGAAATCAATCTGCAATGGGCATTGATCAGAGGACGTTATGGAGAGTATTTTACCGCTGCAAGAGAGATAAAAAAGGCAAATGGTCTGTTACAGGACAACGTAAAAAAATTCCCGGGTTTCCATCTGAATGCTAAAGGCCTGGGGGTAATCAATGCTTTCCTGGGTAATTTACCTGATGGAATGCTTAAAAGCACACTGGCTACATTTGGGATCCGGGGCAATTTGCAAACGGGTATGAATATGCTGGATAATCTGGCAGAGAACCTTCCCAAGTCGACCTACGAACCTTTTTATGAAGAGGTTATCTTTTACTATGTGTTTGTGTTGAATGATATCGCTCATAGTCCAAGTGCATACCAGAAAACCATGAAGTATACCGGGCGAATTGCAGATAGCAGTTTGCTAAAAGCATACCTGAAAGCCTCAGTTTGTGCAAAGACCGGACATAATGCCGAAGCCATCCAGATTTTATTGAACAGACCTTCCGGAAATTACTATGAACCCTTTCCTTATCTGGACCTTTTACTGGGGAAAGCAATGCTCAATAAATTGGATTACTCGGCAACTACTTATTTTAATCTGTTTTTACTGCATAATAAGGGCGTGAATTACATTAAAGATGCAAACTTGCACTTAGCTTGGTCTTCCTTGTTAAAAGGCGATACAGGGGCTTATTCTGCGTTTATAACCAAAGTGAAAACTGCAGGTTATACCTATCAGGAAAAAGATAAGCAGGCTCTAAACGAGGCCAATTCTCCTGTGCCAGATGTGCCGTTGTTAAAGGCCCGGCTTTTATTTGATGGCGGTTATTATAGTAAAGGGTTGGAAATCTTATCAGGCAAGAAAGAATCCGATTATACTGTTAGGCGAGACCGGGCAGAGTATTATTATCGTTTGGGCAGGATCAATGATGAATTGGGAAAAGATGGGGTTGCTTTATCCAATTACCAGCTT
The DNA here is from genome assembly GCF_038446955.1 of Pedobacter sp. FW305-3-2-15-E-R2A2. NCBI lineage: Bacteria > Pseudomonadati > Bacteroidota > Sphingobacteriia > Sphingobacteriales > Sphingobacteriaceae > Pedobacter > Pedobacter sp. FW305-3-2-15-E-R2A2. The sequence continues at coordinate 7,163,536 of NZ_CP151803.1, read as the reverse complement.
GCCATAGATGCTGGAAGAATGCTGAAATATTATTTTGCAGCAAATTCTGCTTTACAAATGGGGAAGATTTATGAACGACAGAAAAACTATTCCAAAGCTAAAGCGAGTTTCAATACTGCCATCCAAATGAAAAATCATGAGTATGAAAGCAGTATTGAGACGCAGGCTAAAGCAGGATTAAATCGTATAAAGTAGTTTAATTACCTTTTCTTTCCTCTTTATTGAGGCTTGCATCTGCAGCGGCAACACCTACGGCAAGGGCGCCGATTCCAACTCCGGTCATTGCTTTTCCATATCCGGTTGTTTCCGAGTAATAGAAAATATTACCAGGCTTACTTTCCAGAGCCGTCATCACTTTTGGATTTGCAGCTGTTTTAATTAGATTAGAAATATAGAAATCTTGGCGTAAAGAGAAATTATTCTGGTCATTTCCCTTTTGCGTATAAAGCGTTAAATAACTTTTGAAATTTAATGGGCTGTTTTGTGAATTAAAGCTTGCCTCTTTCCCCCATACTCCTGGTCGGCCGGTTAGGGAAATATAAGAACGCTGGTATAAGGTGTCGGAAATGGCCTTATAATCGATTTGAGCCAATTTTAATGGGATCTTTGTAATGCGGGATTTCGGAGGAATGAAGCTAATTTCTTCTGGTAAAGTTGCGGCTCCCGAAATTTTCGCGTCATAATCGGTGGTCTTCAGATTATTAATGTACTCAAGGCCTTCCAGGGAGCTTCCAGACAATTTAGCATTAAATGTGAGTTGTCTTCCTGAATAGCTGGTTGCCCTATCCCCCTTTATCAAGGCGGACTTTTGCCAGTTAATATATAAAGGTTCATTGAGCTTGTTGTAAATTTCAATGCTGATTGGGGCATTAACGCCATGAAAATTGTAGGTAATGGCAAGGGTATCATTCTCAAATTTGAACTCTCCCGTAGTCTCATTTTTGAGAGTGTTTGAACTTTCTAAGGTGCTGACATAATATCTGGAGCAAGAGTTAAGCGATATTATTGCAATTAAAAAAGGAAATATTTTTCTCATGGCGTCATTGATTTGATTTTTAGGCTAATCAAATTTAATGAAAAAGAAGGATGTTTCTGATTTTTTCTAAAAATTATTTGCGTTAAAAGCGGTAAACAAAAGCGTTTATGTGCATTCCTGCCCCTACTGATGCAAATACAGCATAATCTCCTTTATTAATCTGGTATCCGTTTACATTTCCCTTCCAAACCAGGTCAAGTAAGGTCGGTACGGTTGCCACAGAGCTGTTTCCAAGCCAGCAAATAGACATTGGCACCAGATTATCAGGAACAGTGTCTATATCGTATAGTTTGAAGAGACGCTTCATGATGGCATGGTCCATTTTACCGTTTGCCTGGTGAATAAATACGATTTTGATGTCTTTTATGTCTATTTCTGCTTTATCAATTGCTTTTTTGACAACCTGTGGAACATTTGTAACTGCAAATTCATAGAGTTTACGGCCATTCATTTTCAGATACATATTTCCATTGGTTTCAGCAGGGTTATTGCTTTTCCCCATCGTTAACAATGAGCCAAAATTAACCGCATAAGTTTGCGTTTTATGGGCAATAATTCCCAAGTCTTCTGCTGAGGATTTAGCTTCAAAAATCACTGCGGCGGCACCATCTGAAAAGATCATCGTATCTCTATCGTGAGCGTCTGTGATTCTTGAAAGGGTTTCCGCTCCTATAACCATCACCCTTGACGCATCTCCGCTTTGAATCAGATAATTGGCCTGAATGGCTCCTTGTACCCAGCCCGGGCATCCAAATATCAGATCGTATGCAACACAGTCCGGATTTTCTATCTGAAGCATTTGTTTTACTTTGGCGGCAAGCGCAGGCAGGATATCCATTCTATTACTGCCAAGTTTGACATCTCCAAAGTTGTGGCAAAATATGATGTGATCGAGGCTTTCTTTGTCTATTCCTGCATGATCAACCGCGCGTTGTGCAGCGATAACTGCCATGTCGCTGCTGGTTAAATTATCATCAATATACCGCCTTTCTTTGATCTCTGTGATCTCCGTAAATTTATTGATGATTTCGTGGATATCCTTATCGAGAGCGACTCCGTTATCGTAAAATGTAGAATTTAAAAAGGCGTCACCTGAGATGATATTTTCTGGAATATAACTACCAGTACCTATAATAACTGAATGTATGTTTCTTTTTTCGCCCATTTTGAACCGTATACTGATTTGGTGTACAGTATAAAATTAGGATTAATTAATTGAAAAATAAAACGATTAAGAAAAATCGTCAATTAAAAATACAAATAATTCTTTAGGTCCATGCGCTCCGAGTACCAATGTTTTTTCAATATCGGCGGTTCTGCTTGGTCCTGTGATCGTACTGATCATGGAGGGGAGTTGATCTCCGTATTTGTTTTTAATGAGTTTAAAAGCATCCTTTAGATCGAGGACGAGTTGTCCTGTTCTCGCAATTACAATGTGATGATGTGGGAAGATACTAAGTCTTCTTCCGGCTGCATTTTCGTTAGAAACCATTATGGAGCCATTACGGGCAATCAAAGCTTCACAAAGGGTGATTCCTACTTCTGCAAGTTCAAAGTCCTTGTCTGTCTGATAAAAAGGGAATTCGTACTCGGATAAAAGCCGTTGTAATTCTGGCTCCCAGCAGTAGATTTTTCTCCAGTTGAATTTTTCTGCCAGTTGTAATATGTTTTCGATGAATTCCAGTCCATTTTCGCAGTAAATAAAATTACCGGAAACAGCAGTCAGCTCTTCCGCGAACATAATTTCTGGCATTTCATCGCTTTTTGGATATAGCGGTGTATCTTCCAGATTCGGATAGGGATTGTCGCGCTTTTCTAAAAGGGCTTTCCTTATCTTTTTTAGCATTAATTCTTTAGAAGATCTGTTTTCTTGCATAAAAAAAAGGATGAGCAGTCCACCTATTCGTAAGTAGTGGGCTGCTCATCGAAAATGAGTTTAAGATTCTGTTTGAGCAGGGCTGGTTGGAGCAGCAATATCAGTTGCTTCACCAATACCATTGTGTAATAGCCCTTCGGCAGCAGGTTTTTGATCACCGGTTCCATTTACAAATTCGTCGTAAGTGGTACGGTTATCAAAAGGACGTTTGCCTAAAATCTCTTCCAGATCAGCCTGGAATAAGATCTCTTTTTCCAATAGTTTCTGAGCTAATTTCTCCAAACCATCTCTTTTATCGGTTAAAAGCTGTTTGGTTCTGATGTAAACTTCTTCTACCAGTTTACGAACTTCTATATCAATCAGTTCTGATGTTTTTTCAGAATAAGGCTTGTTGAAATTATATTCATTCTGAGGATCATGAAAAGACACATTGCCAATAGTACTGTTCATTCCATAAATCGTTACCATTGCATAAGAAAGCTTGGTAATACGCTCTAAATCATTTTGAGCACCAGTCGAGATTTTGCCAAAAACGATGTCTTCTGCAACTCTTCCTCCCATGGTCATACACATACCGTCTGTTAACTGCTCGGTAGTATATAAGAATTGTTCCTTAGGAAGGTACTGAGCATATCCCAATGCAGCAACGCCACGAGGAACAATGGATACTTTTACCAAAGGATCTGCATGTTCAAGGAACCAGCCTGCGATGGCATGGCCTGCTTCATGGTAGGCAACTATTCTTTTCTCTTCCGGAGAGATGATTTTATTTTTCTTTTCTAATCCACCGATTACACGGTCAATTGCATCCTGGAAGTCCTGCATATCTACAGATTCCTTATTGCGTCTGGCGGCAATTAAAGCAGCTTCGTTACAAACGTTGGCGATTTCAGCACCAGCAAACCCAGGAGTTTGTGCAGACAGCTTTTTGGCGTCTACTACTTCATCCGTTTTGATTGGTTTCAAATGGACTTTGAAGATCTGTTCACGACCTACCAGGTCTGGCTTGTCGATAGAAATCTGTCTGTCGAAACGACCCGGTCTAAGCAATGCTGAGTCTAATACATCAGGTCGGTTTGTTGCAGCAAGAATGATAATTCCTGAATCTGTACCAAATCCATCCATCTCCACCAATAGCTGATTCAGGGTGTTTTCGCGTTCGTCATTTCCACCCATCATGCTGTTTTTTCCTCTGGCACGACCAATGGCATCCACCTCATCGATGAAGATGATACATGGCGCTTTATCTTTGGCTTGTTTAAACAAATCACGCACACGTGATGCACCTACCCCAACAAACATCTCTACGAAGTCTGAACCTGATAGAGAGAAAAAAGGAACCTGAGCTTCACCAGCAACAGCTTTTGCCAATAAGGTTTTACCTGTACCTGGTGAACCAACCAATAATGCTCCTTTAGGAATTTTACCTCCCAGATTGGTGTATTTTTTTGGGTTTTTAAGGAAATCGACGATTTCCATTACCTCTTGTTTGGCTTCTTCGAGTCCTGCAACATCATTAAAGGTTACATTTACCTGACTCTCTTTGTCAAAAAGTGTTGCTTTAGATTTTCCAATATTGAAGATCTGGCCACCACCACCGCCGGCGCCACCACCCATGCGACGCATGATGAAGATCCAGAATCCGATAAATAGCAATACCGGAATAATTACGGTAAAGAACCAGGAGTTGAATGTGCTTTGTCTGGTTTCTTTTTCTGCAAGAATCTGTTGATCCGGGGGTAGATTTTTCTGAGACTCCCTCAATTGAGTATCTAAGGCATCCATGGAACCAGAAGTAAAATATACGGCAGGCCCATTAGCTGTCCCAAAGTTATTCTTGCTGATGTATTTTTTGTATTTCTCTGTGTTAAGTCTGTCTTTTTTAATGTAGACTTCCACCTTTACCAAGTCTTCATGCTTATAGGCAACTAGTTTTTCAACATCGCCGGGTAACAGCATTTGAGTTTCGAAAGTGCGGTAAGTAACGTCTTTAGTCGTATCTGCGCTAAATAAGAATTGCAATAAAATCAAACCTAAGATAATAGCCGCATAAACCCAAAAGATATTGAATTTAGACCCTTTTTGAGGTTTTTTTGGGATATTCGGGATTCTCTTAATTAATTTAGGCTTTGTATTTGGGTTCTCTTTCATCTTGAGTCAAAAATGTTTTGTGTAAATGATTAGGCGCTTCTATAGCTTGTCGACTGGGCATCCCCCCATAAGTCTTCAATCCCATAAAAGTCTCGCTTTTCAGTTTTAAATATGTGAACTACAATATCGAAATAATCCAGGATGATCCACTCTGCGCTTTCGAGCCCTTCTTTTCTCCATGGATTGGTTTGGGTGCTTTTATAGATTTCGTCTTCTACACTATCGGCAATAGCCTTTACCTGTGTAGCTGAATCTGCGTTGCAGATGATAAAGAAATCAGAAACAGAACTGTTAAGTTCCCTTAGGTCTAAACGCACAATATCATTCCCTTTTTTTTCCTGTATGCCATGAACGGCTATCTCTGAGAGGTATGTAGAAAGGTTTACAATTTTCTTTTTTACCATTAAAATGTTTTAGTTTTGATAAACAAATATACAATCAACACTTGCAAAATAACACTTTTTCAACATTATTTGTTGGTCAAAATCTTATCAAATTATTAGAGGTTGATTCTACCAATAACTTTTTAAAAGTGTTGGTGTCAAATTCCGAGCCATTAACCGAAGGAACTGTTATTATGGCAGATAAACAATTCGCAGGCAGAGGTCAGCAGAACAATGTATGGCATGCTGAACCTGGATTGAACCTGACTTTTAGCATTTATCTGAAGCCATCTTTTTTGCCGGTGGCGAAGCAATTCCTCCTTAATATAGCTCTGAGCATTGGTATTCGAAATGCATTGGGACGTTTTGTAAAGAATGGGATCAGGATAAAATGGCCAAATGATATTTATTATGGGGATCAAAAGTTGGGCGGAGTATTGATTGAAAATATCCTGTCGGGGGCCACTTACAAGGCGAGTATTATCGGTATTGGCATCAATGTTAATCAGGTTCATTTTGATCCTAAACAGCTAAAAAGGGCGACTTCATTAGGCGAAATTTTACAACAGGATGTTAATTTAATTGAGCTATTAGCAGAAATTTGCAGTCATATTGAAAAACAATACCTCAAGTTGAAGGCAGGAAACTATAGTCAATTGATGGAAGACTATGTCAATGGACTGTATAAATTTAACGAACCTGCGGCGTACCGACAAAATGGCGAGGTTATTGAAGGAAGGATCATTGAAGTTACAGAATCCGGTTTACTGGGCGTCTTGACAAACGGAGCATTGAAGCATTATAATTTTAAAGAAATAGAGTTTTTAAACAATACACCATGAAAAAAATCAGTCTGATATTGGCATTCGTATTATTTGCGGTAATCGGGGCTTCTGCCCAGATCGAAAAACCCGTAACCTGGTCTTATGCTGCTAAGAAAATAAGTAAAACAGAAGCTGTGGTTTATTTGAAGGCGAATATGGAAGAGGGATGGCACATCTATTCTCAGAATTTGAAGCCCGGAGGACCAAATAAAACTGTCTTTTCTTTTGCGTCATCAAAAGATTACAGCCCTGTAGGAAAAACGACAGAGCCAAAAGCAACAACTTATTTTGATGAGAACTTTAAAATGAACGTAAGCTATTTCGGAAATCAGGTGGTCTTTCAGCAAAAAGTGAAGCTGAATAAAGCGACGGCAACAGTGAAAGGAACGGTAGAGTTTATGGTTTGTAATGACAAGCAATGTTTGCCTCCTGATGAAGTTAGCTTTAACATTCCTGTAAAGTAGAAACCAGGCATTTAGCCTGAAAAAGAGCGATAGGGGTTTCCTGCCGCTCTTTTTTTATGGGTAATAAATGAAAGAGTTATCGGGTAAGCGTAAAAATATCCTGCCGGGGCCTGTATTCAAGGGCTTAAATAAAAAATAATAACTAATTTCACGCCCTTATCATAAAAGCGATTGGTCATCTGCAGCAGCACTCGATTGAAAAAAACAGAAAATACTGCAGTATCATCACCTTTTAAAACACAATGTACACACAGATGAAAAAAGGACTTTTAATGTTGGGATTCTTGTTGCTGTTTACAGCAGTTTTTTTCTCACATAGCTTTGCGTCAGTGCAAAAGCCGGATTCGGCAGCAACTGAAGAAGAACTGGTTTTTACAGAAGTCGGTTCTGCTCAGGATAGTGCCGCGAACAATATGGTAAAGGATACCGTAAAGAAGGTAGCTGCAGTCGATAAAACGATAGAAAAGCAGCAACCTCTGGCGGCTTCGGGAACATCAGAAAAAGAAAAAACGCTTTGGGAAACATTTATCGCGGGTCTTTTGGGCGGATTTATTGCTTTTCTGATGCCATGTATCTTTCCAATGGTTCCGCTGACGGTCAGTTATTTTACTAAGAGGGCAGGTAGCCGGCAGAAGGGAATCGGGCAGGCCTTTATTTATGGTCTTTCCATCATTGTAATCTATGTGGCTTTGGGCCTTTTAATAACAGCGGTTTTTGGCTCTGCCAAATTAAATGAACTCAGTGCCAGTGGTTGGTTTAACTTCTTCTTTTTTCTGTTACTGGTCATTTTTGCAATTTCGTTTTTTGGGGCTTTTGAGATCACTTTACCAAGTTCCTTTGTAAATAGGATCGATCAAAAGGCGGATGATAGTAAAGGGCTTGGAGGCATCTTTTTTATGGCAGCTTCTTTGGCTTTGGTTTCTTTCTCTTGCACGGGTCCCATTATTGGGACTTTATTGGTTCAGGCGAGCGCTAAGGGAGAGTATCTTGCTCCGGCGATCGGGATGTTTGGCTTTGCTTTGGCCCTGGCACTGCCTTTTACCTTATCGGCGATATTTCCTGGCTTTTTAAGTGCAATGCCAAAATCAGGTGGATGGTTAAATAGTGTAAAGGTTTGTTTGGGCTTCCTGGAGCTTGCATTAGCTTTAAAATTTCTCTCTGCTGCCGACCTGGTTTGGCATTGGGAGTGGTTCGATAGAGAAATTTTCCTTGCGCTATGGATCATTATTTTCATCCTGATGGGGGTTTACATCCTTGGGAAGATTAAATTCTCTCATGATAGTGACGTTCCATTTGTTTCTGTTCCCAGACTATTTTTTGCGATCTTGTCTCTGTCTTTCGCCGTTTATCTCGTTCCGGGACTATGGGGCGCTCCGGTAAATATTCTTAGTGGAATTGCACCGCCAATGAATACTCAAGATTTTATTTTAAATGGGAATGGAGCTTCAGCTTCGGCCAGTCCTTCAGGATTTCCTGCAACGGTAAAGTATAGTGAAACACTAAAACCACCTGTTGGATTCCATTCATTCTTTGATCTGGATGAGGGGCTTGCTTATGCTAAGCAGGTAAACAAACCGGTGCTGATTGATTTTACAGGACATGCCTGTGTAAATTGTCGTAAAATGGAGGATAAGGTCTGGATTGATAAAGAGGTTGGAAGATTGATTAAAGAGGAATATGTGTTGATTCAGCTTTATGTGGATGAACGGAATATAAAAATGCCAAAAGAAAAAGTGCATTATTCAGAAGTACTAAGGACAACTACAGACGACCTGGGAAGATGGAATGGTGATTTTCAGGCAACAAAATATGTGTCAAACTCTCAACCTTTTTACGTATTGGCAGGACATGACCTGAATCCGCTTGTGAAACCACAAGGGGCAATTTTTGATGCAAAGGAATATGCTGCATATTTACAAACTGGTTTAGATAAATTTAAAAATGCTGGAAAACCAAATGAATAAGATTAAAAATATAGGAGTACTAACTTCTGGAGGTGACGCTCCGGGAATGAATGCTGCCATTAGGGCAGTGGTTAGAGCGGGAATCTATTATGATTTGAAAGTTACGGGAATATTGAGAGGATATGAAGGCCTGATTCATGGCGATTTCATTGAAATGGACCGAAAATCTGTCGCCAATATTATTCAGCGTGGCGGTACGATCTTAAAAACTGCCAGAAGTGATGCTTTCCGAACAAAGGAAGGCAGGACAGAAGCACACCGTCAGTTGGTAAATCAGGGGATAGACGCACTAATTGTGATTGGTGGGGATGGCACTTTTACCGGAGCTCATTTGCTGACTACAGAATTTGATTTTCCTGTAGTCGGATTGCCTGGAACAATTGACAATGACCTTGAAGGAACGGACTTTACAATAGGTTACGATACGGCTATTAATACCGTAATCAATGCCGTAGACAAGATCCGGGATACGGCAGAGTCACATGATCGTTTATTTATTGTAGAAGTGATGGGGCGTGACTCCGGGCTGATTGCTTTGAGAAGTGGAATTGGTGTTGGAGCGGAAGCCATTATGATCCCTGAAGCAAATATGGGAGTAGATGGACTGGTGACAAGACTAGAATCAGGACGTAAAGATAAATCATCAAAAATTATCATTGTAGCAGAGGGAGATGAAGTAGGTGGTGCATTTAATGTAGGAGAGGTTTTGAAAGAGAAATTCCCTCATTATGACATTAGGGTCTCTGTATTAGGGCATATCCAGCGTGGAGGAAAGCCAAGCTGTATGGACCGGGTATTGGCTAGCCGTCTGGGTGTTACTGCAGTGGAGGGGCTGATCGCGGGTCAGTCAGGCGTAATGGTTGGACAAAAAAACCGTGAAATTCTTTTCACTCCTTTTGATCATGCCATCAAACATATTGATGCGAAAGAAATTACACCGGCCTGGTTAAAGCTGGTAGAGATACTTTCCTTATAAACCTATAAAAAGAAAGGTCCTGAATTTTCAGGGCCTTTCTTTTTATTATTCAATGATCACTGCGGTTCCTGTTGCTGCAACCATAAGCATGCTACCACCACTTCCTACGGTTTCATAGTCTAAGTCTACCCCAATGATCGCATTTGCGCCCATTGCGGCCGCGTACTGCTGCATTTCATTTATTGCTGTATTTTTTCCTTCTCTTAATACTTGTTCGTAAGAACCAGATCTTCCACCCACGATATCTCTGATACCAGCGAAAAGATCTTTAAAAATATTGGCGCCAATTATGGTTTCGCCGCTTACAAGGCCGATGTATTTGATTACTTTTTTGCCTTCTATAGAGTTTGTTGTTGTAATTAGCATGTCGTTATTATTTTTTTATTTGATGCTCATTACGTGTAAATGTTACAATTCCGGACCTACTAATTTGTCCAGAACCTGCTGCCAGTTGTCTACGCGTTCGTAATCCGTCAGTAAGAGGTTGTGTGGAGAGCTGAACAATAGTTTTCTGCCTTTAAAGCCAATAAAATTCTTTGCCCTGTCGTCTATCATTACGTCAACATCTACGATTTTATCCCCGCAAAACATGATGTTCTGCCAGGTAATGAAAGGGAAGTGATCGGCAAGCCAATCCATTTTATCCTCGAGTGAATTTCGAAATTCTGTTGCCGCAGAAACGATGTAAACGTCGTGGTGCTGTTGTAATTTACGGACGGCTTCGACGCTTCCTTCGATCAATGGGAGATCCCGAAAAAATCCTTTTTCACTGATATAATCGAACCATTTATGGTTGGCGTGTTCAGGAACATGGTGATAAATTTCGTTTCCTGGCTCTGGAACCAGGTCCAGGGGAACTCCGTAATCCCGGTGGTATAATTTGATAAATTTGCTGAGGGGATCGGCCAGGACTTCGTCCATATCTATTGCTATTCTCATAATGGTATCGGTTTTAGCCAAATATCTTCAATTGGCCCAAGACTTATGTTAATTGAATTTAAAATTATTGCATCTTGCTAATCATTAGTATTTTACTTACTTTTGCAACCCCGCAAGCATAAAGCTCCGGGAACTATGTTGAATACATAAACTATAAAAAGAAATGGCAACTAAAATCAGATTGCAAAGATTCGGTAAAAAAGGGAAACCTTTTTTCCACGTAGTGGTAGCGGATTCCCGTTCACCAAGAGATGGTAAATTCATTGAGCGTTTAGGTTCTTATAACCCAAATACCAATCCAGCGACCATCGAAATCAATTTCGAAAAAACATTAGACTGGGTTAACAAAGGTGCTGAGCCTACGGATACTTGTCGTGCTATCCTTTCTTACAAAGGTGTTTTATACAAAAAACACTTAGAAGGTGGTGTTAAAAAAGGTGCTTTGACAGCAGAACAGGCAGATGCTAAATTTGCAGAGTGGTTAGGTGCTAAAGATGGTCAGATCGAAGGTAAAAAAGACGGTTTAACTAAGTCTAAAGATGAAGTTAGAAAAGCGGCATTAGCTGCTGAAACCAAGAAAAATGCAGACCGTGCAGCTGCTTTAGCAATCAAAAATGCTCCTGTAGCAGAAGAGGTTGTTGAAGAAGAAGTAGTAGCGGAAGAAGTAGCTGAGGAAACTCCTGCAACTGAAGAAGCTCCTGCAACTGAAGAAAACAAAGAAGAGCAAGCATAATATTTTTGTTATTCTGAATAATAGCGAAGAATCTTTCCTGGGAATGTATTCTTCGCTATTTTCATTTAATAGAAATTGGTTTTGAAGGATTGAGATATTAAGGAATACGATTATGAAGATTGAAGAAGCATTTTACATTGGTTATATCACCAAGACTAAGGGGTTAAAGGGAGAGGTTCAGCTGTTTTTTGAATATGATGAGCCTGAGTTGTTGGAACTGGATGTCATTTTTGCTGATTTTAACGGAAAAATGGTGCCCTACTTCGTCTCGACTTATAAGCTACATACCAACAATACCGGAAATTTTTATTTTGATGATGTAGATCATATTGATAAAGCACAACCTTTATTGAGAAAAAAGATCTATTTGCCGTTGACAAAAATGCCGGACCGTTCAAATGATGAATTTCACTATGAGGACTTGAAGGGATATTTGGTTTCGGATGAAAACCATGGAGAACTTGGCGAGATTCTGGAAGTGAATGAATATCCTCAGCAGTTCGTGGCTACAGTATCTTATCGGGATAAAGAGATCATGTTTCCTTTGAATGATGACATGATCGTTGAGATCGATGAAGAGGAGAGTATCTTAAGGGTTCATCTTCCTGATGGTTTGATCGATCTTTACCTCGAAAATTAAATTATCTTTGCCCTATGCGTTTTGACATCATATCCGTTTTACCTGATTTACTTGAAAGTCCATTTGCCCATTCTATTTTGCAGCGTGCTCAGAAAAAGGGAATTGCAGAAATTGTAGTGCACAACCTTCGGGATTATTCAACAAACAAACAAAAAAGCGTTGATGATTATCCCTATGGTGGGGGTAGTGGAATGGTGATGTCAATTCCTCCTTTTGCCCGTTGTATTGAGCAGTTGAAAAGCGAGCGGGAATATGATGAGGTGATTTTTATGAGCCCTGATGGAGTTACCTTTAACCAGACCATTGCAAATGAATTGTCGGGAAAAGGAAATGTAATCATTCTATGTGGTCATTATAAGGGTATAGACCAACGTATAAGAGATTTGTTCGTAACGAGAGAGATTTCTATTGGAGATTATGTTTTGTCTGGAGGAGAGCTTCCTGCGGCTGTTCTCGTTGACGCTATTGTACGGCTGATTCCTGGAGTGTTGAATGATGAAACCTCGGCGCTATCCGATAGTTTTCAGGGAGAGCTGTTAGATGCGCCCGTGTACACCCGTCCAGCCGACTGGAACGGGCATAAAGTTCCAGATGTGCTACTAAGTGGTCATGAGTTGAAAATAAATGAATGGCGTCATGAGCAGGCTTTATTAAGAACCCAACAACGGAGGCCTGACTTACTTGAAGATTAAGCTTTTTTGCTAAGTAAATCAATAATCCTATCCTTATCTTTTATTTGTTCCTTTAGCGCTACAGACATTTCTTTGCAGTTTTTGAGACTATTCTTTAAATCGCTGTATTCATTCCTCGATTCTGCAGTAACACTCTTGCCTGTGTCTGTTTTATAAGATCTCGCCTCCGTTTCAAAGAATGTGGAAGGCGGAACTTCTAAAATTTTAGCCATCTTCTTAATGTCTCTGTATTTGATCGATTCATTAGTCAGACTGAGCTTCAATCCATCAAAAGTTTTATCCATTTGATTAACAAGCCAGGTAAAAGGTCTTTTCTTTTCAACCAGGATTTCATCAACAACGGCTTTTATATCCATAAAAATTTAGGTATATTTTTTATTTTCACTAAAATAATCTGTATATTAGTTCTAAAAAATTATGTACTATTTGTCATAATTTTGATAAACATACACATTTAATAATATTTTTCATAAAAGGTTATGACTGAAGACCCTAAAAAGTACAAAATCAATGATTATTTAAATCAGCTCAATGTTAAAGAGTACCGATTAGCAGTACAAATTATTCCCAAAATTTTGGGAGTTTCACTAAATACTTTTCATAATTATCGTAATATTTTATGGAATAGCACTCAGGATATTCCATATGAAAAAGTCGTGATGTTTGAGCAGCTTTTTGACATGCGGTCAGGTGAGCTAATTAACAATGTGATTTCCGTAAAAAAACTAAAGGATTTATTTCAATCTGAGGCCTCGGTTCTGGGAGAAGGGAGGTCGTCAGCTTGTTAAGACCCGATTTCAGGTTAATAATATTCCTAAAGCGGCATAAAATGTATTAATTGGAAATAAATTATGTATATATGGCGCTTATGTATATAATTGTATTATGAATATTATTTTGTAAGAAATATTTTGTATTGTATGTCAACAAAAGACCATTTGTAAACGAAAATTGCAAAACCAGTTAAAAATTATGGAAGAACCAAGGAAGTACAAGATTGAAGAAGAGATGAATAAATTGAACCTTAAAAACTATAAGGCCGCCAGTAGAGTGATTCCGAAGCATCTAAAGATCGCTTTTAATACTTTTCACAACTACCGTAAGCTTCCGGTTAATGGAAAAGCGGATATTCCGTATGCAACGGTAAGGTTATTGGAGGGTGTGTTTGGAATGAAGGCTGGTGAGCTGGCAAACTACCCCATAGAATTGAAAAGTCTTGATACCTTAATCAGGGAAGAGGCTTGCCGTCAGGAAGAAGACCAAAAATAAAACACAAAACGACAGACCCTCAATCCGAAGATAAAATAAATTTTAGCTCGAAAAGGCCTTTTCCGAGCTCCTGATTGTGGAAATGTTAAAGAATGTGGAAAAAAATCAAAAACGCTTTTATTTATAAAATAATTTTCCTAATATTGCAGTCCGATTTTAAACAACAAAAAGTCGGCTTAATAGCTTAAAATCATGGATTTAGTAAAATTTGTTGAAGAGCAGGTAATCGCAAAAAATGAGTTTCCTGCATTCAAATCAGGAGATACAGTGAGTGTTCACTATAAAATTCGCGAAGGTAATAAAGAACGTATTCAAATTTACCAAGGTGTAGTATTACAACGTAATAGTGTAGGTGCTAATGAAACGTTTACTGTTCGTAAAATGTCTAATGGTATTGGTGTGGAACGTATATTCCCTATCAATTCGCCTAATATCGCTAAAATAGAGGTTAATAGCCACGGTAAAGTTCGCAGAGCGAAACTATTCTACCTACGTGAATTGACTGGTAAAGCAGCTCGTATCAAATCTAAAAGAGTTTAATCTCTTTAGAAAAAGCATAATGGCCTTCCCGATGTTATCGGGGAGGTTTTTTTGTTTGTATATTTTCGTAGCATTAAGGGCGAAAAATTGTCGGTATGGTGGATGTTAAATGTTCTCAGGCTTGAGTACCTTTGGGAATCTGTAAGAAATAAAAAACCATATATTCAATGAAAGACCTGTTAAAAAAATTCGAAGAGAAGAGACCCGAAATTGTTTTTGAGTGGAAAGATAAAGAATCAGAAGCCGAAGGCTGGGTCGTGATCAACTCTCTCCGTGGCGGGGCAGCGGGTGGTGGAACCCGGATGCGTAAAGGGCTAGATAAAAGAGAAGTCGAATCTTTGGCAAAAACAATGGAAGTGAAATTTACTGTTTCAGGCCCTCCTATAGGAGGTGCTAAATCGGGAATTAACTTTGATCCTGCAGATCCAAGAAAAAAAGAAGTCCTGGATAGATGGTATAAAGCGGTAATACCTTTGTTAAAAAGCTATTATGGTACAGGAGGAGATTTGAATATTGATGAAATCCATGAGGTGATCCCAATCACCGAAAATTATGGACTTTGGCACCCTCAGGAAGGTGTAATCAACGGGCACTATCAGGCTAGAGAAAATGAAAGGATTCATCAAATTGGTCAATTACGCTACGGCGTTTCTAAGGTTTTAGAGGACCTGAATTATACGCCTGATATCAAAAGAAAATATAAAGTAGCTGATATGATCACCGGATATGGTGTAGCAGAATCTATCAGGCATTTCTATCACATCTGGGGTGGTGAAATTGCCGGAAAAAAGGCGATTATTCAAGGTTGGGGTAATGTTGCCGCCGCGGCAGGCTATTATCTTGCTCAGCACGGTGTAAAAGTTGTAGGAATTATTGACCGTGTGGGTGGATTAATAAAGAAAGAAGGATTTACACTGGACGAAATCGTTGATTTGTTTAATAAAAGAGAGAAAAATACATTGGTCTCTCCAGATCTTATCCCATTTGAACAAGCCAGTAAAGAAATTTGGAACATTGGAGCTGAAATTTTTGTTCCAGCTGCGGCTTCCCGTCTTGTTCAGCAGTCGGAAGTGGATCAGATGATCTCTGGTGGCCTGGAAGTAATTGCCTGCGGTGCAAACGTTCCTTTTGCAGACAAAGAGATCTTCTTTGGAAGTATAATGGAGCATGCTGATAGCCATGTTGCAGTAATCCCTGATTTTATTTCCAACTGTGGAATGGCGAGGGTTTTTGCCTATCTGATGCAAAGAAATGTAGAAATGAGTGATGATGCGATTTTTACTGATGCCTCTAATATCATTTACAATGCGATGGTAAACATTCATAAACAATCTGCAGCAAAGAAAGAATTGTCTAAAACTGCCTTTGAAATCGCATTAAAACAATTGATATAAGATGGATAGTCCGTTTTTTGAACAGATATTCTGGGGAAACACCATTAAAGATTATTGTCTTTTTGCGGGAATCCTTCTATTTGGTGCATTATTTAAGAAAATCATATCACGTCTGCTGAGTCTGCTGTTATTTCGCTTGTTTAAGAAATTTGCCTCCGCAGTTAAGGATGATACTTTTGTTGCGCTGTTGCTGCAGCCGATCGCTTTCTTCATTAGTCTGTGTTCCTACTATCTGGCCATTAACCAACTAAAGCACCCCTTAAATCTGGTGTTATTTGGATATGCTAAGCAGATAGAAAAAACGAAAGAAACAGTACATGTCACCCTTGGGCAGGCTATAGATAAGGTCTTTCTCTTTCTTATTATTCTTTCTGTTTTTTGGATCATACTGAGAATTATTGATTTTATTGCTCATGTACTGAAGTTTAAAGCCTCTCTTACAGCGGATCGTGCAGATGATCAGCTCGTACCTTTTTTGAAGGAACTCGCCAAGACCATTATCTGTTTCTTTGGCTTTTTTGTATTGCTCGGTTATGTTTTCGAAATCAATGTCTTAACGTTAATTACAGGTTTAGGGATTGGTGGTATTGCGATCGCCCTGGCTGCAAAAGAAAGTCTCGAAAATCTGATTGGTTCTTTTACTATTTTCCTTGACAAACCTTTTACGGTTGGGGATGTGGTAAAGGTTGATGGAGTAGAAGGGACTATTGATAAGGTTGGTTTTAGAAGTACCAGGCTAATTAGCCCCGATAAAACAACGATTGTTATACCCAATAGGGCAATGATCGATGGCGTACTGGAAAATGTAACCAAAAGAGATTTCAGAAGGGTAAACTTCTTCATTGGAATCACTTATGAAACCCCTACTACAGCCATAAAAGAGATCGTAACCGCTATTAATACTTTATTAACGGAACATCCTAAAACAACGGATGGTTTTGCTGTTTTTGATAATTTTGGCGATTCGGCTTTAAATATCCAGGTGGTGTATCTGGTGGTACAAATGCCACATAGTGAGTATATCAGGGTTAAAGAAGAGATTAATTTTCAGTTGATCAGCATTGTTCAGGAGCATGGCTCTGACTTTGCCTATCCAACACAACGTGTCGTAGGAGAGGAACCTTCTGTTGCTGCTGCTACAAGTGCAGGTTAAATGAAATTCTGAATTAAAAAAGACCGCAATTCTTTTCATCCCCGAATCTTTGCTGAAGGGCAAATCTTCGAATGTCTTCAAAGAACAGCGGTCTTTTTTTAATATTGCTCTATTCCTGTAAATCGCCCTGTATAGCCTGCTAAGGGCTTGATAACCAATTGCAAAGCGTGCTATATGTCGGGACCTAATTCATCATTTGTTAAGTCTAAGCTACTGGAATGGTTTTGTCCGATGGGTCGTGGAACTTAATTTCCTCAAAAAAGAGGCGTTCTATGAAAAGGCCTGGAAAATTTTGCGCCTTTCAGCGCAAAAGATTTCAGCCTTTGAGCAGCAATGCTCTTTTTTAGGAGAGTTTAACCCTTAATTTCCAATGTCAGCCAATCAATAAAGCATAAAAAAGCCGGGGTCCCTTAGAAACACCGGCTTTTAAATATGATCTTGCTTAGCTTAATTCCGCCAAGACGGTAATTCCGCCTTTTACGACCTGATCTAGTTCTAAGTTAACCTTAGTGCCCAATGGCAAAAAGATATCTACTCTGGAGCCAAATTTAATGAAGCCAAACTCTTTGTTTTGTTGCACTACATCACCTTCTTTTACATACCATACAATACGTCTGGCAAGCGCACCTGCAATTTGTCTGAACAACACAGGTGTTCCGTTAGCATGCTCTACAACTACTGTTGTCCTTTCGTTCTCAGTAGAGGATTTTGGGTTCCATGCTGCAAGGTATTTACCAGGATGGTATTTGAAAAACTTTACCACTCCTGAAATCGGATTTCTATTGATGTGTACATTAACGGGCGACATGAATATCGAAACCTGAATTCTTTTGTCTTTAAAATACTCTCCTTCTTCAGTTTCTTCAATTACCACAACTTTACCATCTGCAGGGCAAATTACTTTATTGTCTGCCATCGTGAACTGTCTGCTTGGGTTTCTGAAAAACTGTAAAACGATGAGAAATAAAACAGCTGAGAAAATATAAACAAACCATCTTAACCATGTTATATCTGCAAATCTATAGTCAATAATAGCATTCAATATAAAGATGAAAAGTAATGATATTGCGATGGTGGTGTAACCTTCTTTATGTATCGTCATTGTTGATTAGGGTATTTGTTTCTTTTCTGCAAAAGTGAGAAAAAATTATAACATTAAGGTAAAGGGGATGCAACAGTTTTAGCCTTATAGATATGGTTGAGATTTCTGCCCAGTCCGTTATAATCCAAACCATAGCCAACAACAAACTCATTTGCAACTTCAAAGCCAACATATTCCAACTCCTCTATGGGTGCTTTTAATGCTTCTGGCTTTAGCAGGAGCGAACAAACCTTCACGGATGCCGGTTGTTGTTTATAAACTTCCTTCAGGATATATCCTAGTGTAAAACCAGTATCAACAATATCTTCAACAAGAATGATATCTCTGTCTTTCAGATTGGCAGGGAGACCAAATACTTCTTTAATTTCTCCGGTACTTTGGGTATCCTGATAAGAGGAAACCCGGATAAAGGCCATTTCGCAAGGTACTGTAATCTCTTTTACCAGGTCTGCCATAAATAGGAAACTCCCATTTAAGACTCCGATAAAAATAGGGCATCTATCTTCGTAATCCACATTGATCTGAATTCCAATCAATCGGGTTCGTTTTGCAATGTTGTCGTTTTCGAGTAGTATTTCGAATTCCTTGTCTTCTATTTTAATCGTGTTCATATTCGTTTATACTAACAACTAAGGATTCTCTTTTGATTGTTCCAGCTGCTTTTCTAATTCTTTTTCTTTCCTTCGCTGCTCTCTTCGCTCCTGTCTGAGTTGCTTTTTTGTTTTTTGAAGGCTATCTGTTTTTACAGCAGGTCTGGAAGCGGTATCTTTTTTAGCCCCTCCACCAAAGATGCGATCGAACAGACTTTTTGACTCGTCATGTGTTTCTATCGCTGGCAAGGGATCTTCGTTGTCAAATGCCGTTGTATCAACGGTAGTTGAGTCTGGTAACAGGTATTGTCTAAGACCTGCTCTCAATTGGACATTGTAAAAACCATAGCCGCTACTGTCGGGAGGCGTCAGGCCACGCTTAGCCATAATGTTTCCAATGTACTTGAAATAAGGGTACAGATAGTCTTTTAGACCCCCGTCCCCTCTAAATTTATAAAGTGCAATTTTTGGTCGGGGAACAATATTTGCGAGAAAAATTCCCTCACCGATGTTGAGGTCTGAAGGTCTTTTTCCAAAATAATACCTTGTGGCTTCACCGATTCCATAAATATTTTGTCCCATCTCTATGATGTTGAAATAAACTTCCAACATTCTGTTTTTACTGATCAGGCGATTGTTTTCAATCAGCCATACTATAAGAATTTCTTCTGCCTTTCTGGCCAGTGTTTTCTGTCTGCTGAGGAAGATGTTTTTTACCAGTTGCATGGAGATGGTACTTCCTCCCCTGACAAATTTCTTCTCCTTGAAATTTACAGCAAAAGATTTACGGATAGATTCCTGTACGAATCCTTTATGGGTAAAGAAGGATGGATCCTCAGAGGTTAATATCGCATTTTTGAAATTACTGGATACACCCGATAGCGGGGTGAAGTTTGGATTGGAAGGGCCGATAAGGATATCACGCATTGGCTTTCCTCTCTCGTAAGGGGTATAGACAAAGTCTTTATTGATCTTTTGAAGGTTTGTTTTCCCCCATTTAAGGATCTTGAAATTACTTGGGGTTAGTCCGGAATTGAAGCGAACGCTATCCGGAATAGAACTGTCCAGGTAAAAGTTAAGGTCGTATTTTACTTTTCCGCTTACCTTTAAGCCGTCCAATGATTCAAATAATCCTTGTGGGAAAGCATTCAGAACTTCCTGGGCGTCTTGTTCCGGAGCCTGAATTTTCAGTTCATAAATCTTGTTCGGGGATAAGGTATATTTTACATATGGATGAAGGGTTGCTTTTTTAAGAAAGACAGTAGATGAGCTATCCAAGGCTACATAATTAGGCCCGATAAGCATATCTGCATCAATTTTTGCATCTGAAATGACAATGTCATTGGACGCTATTTTTGGATGGTTGACCATCAGATTTTTAACAGACCATGATCCCTTTATTTTGAAATCATCCCCACTGTAGTCTGCGCTTTTCATTTCTGTCCTGACGGTGTCAAAGCTGAATTTCGCTTTGAGTTTATGTTCCAGGTAGGGCAGCTCTACTTTTTTATGATCCGCAAAGAGCATGACATCAAGTTGTCTTCTTCCCGGTTTTACCGTTCCATTTACATGCCATGTTGCAGCATTGTCGTTCACTACGATATTGGATTGCAGTTCGCCATCATTTATCGTAGCTGTTGTAGTTAAGAACTTCAGCTTTGCGGTATCATTATCATTGACCTGAAGCATAAGGTCTTTTATTTCCATATTGTCAGGGATTTTATATAAAACCTGATTCAGAAGGTTGTGTGCAATATCGGCAAGGTCTGATTTGGTTTTCTTTTCTGTGTTTTTCTTTTTCCGTTTCAGAAAAAAGTCCAGATTGCTTAAAGAATCTTTGAATACGACATTCAGTGTTCCCTTATTCAGGATGATCTCGGAGAGTTTAACGTTTCCGAAGATCAGGGGAAAAAGCTTTACGCCAACAGTAAAATCATCAATGGTAGAAAGGGTATCGCGGTCTTTTGGGACTACAGAAATGTTTTTCATGTGGACGGTGCTCAATCCACTGAATCCGGATTCTCCGATTTTAATGTCCAGACCATAGTCTTTGTCGGCTTTCGCAATTGCTTTGGCCATCATTGTTTTTAATAACGCCTCTCTTTTGCTATAGGCTATAGAGCCAAGAACAACAGAAAGCAATAGAAAAACCCCTAACACCCACGCGCCAATTTTCAGGTATTTTTTAGGGATGTTAATTTTTGGAAGATGCATGCTGTAAAATAGATAATAATTGCTAAACGTTAAACGCAAATGTTTATTTCGTGTTAAAATTACACTTAAAAAGCCTAAAGTCAATTAATTGTGGCCGTCTTTTGTTATTTTTGGCTAATGATAATTAGTCCAGAACAAGTTCTAGCCGCTCTGAGAAATGTTGAAGACCCTGATCTTAAAAAAGATCTGGTGACTTTGAACATGATCAAGGATTTGAAAATAGAAGATAAGAACGTGAGTTTCACCTTAGAACTCACCACTCCAGCCTGCCCGATGAAAGATATGCTGAAAAATGCATGTTTTAATGCCGTAAAGCATTTCGTAAGTCAGGAGGCCGAAATAGAAATCAATATTACTTCCAGGGTAACCAAACCTATGGACATTAACCAATTGAAAGATATTCGCAATATTTTGCTGGTTTCTTCAGGAAAAGGTGGTGTAGGAAAGTCAACAGTAGCAAGTAACCTTGCCATTGCCCTGGCTGCCGATGGCGCAAAGGTGGGGCTGATCGACGCAGATATTTATGGGCCTTCAGTTCCTACGATGTTTGATCTTGTAGGTGCTAAGCCAAGTGCAAGAGAGACTGCGGATGGGAAAACGCTAATCCTTCCTATTGAAAAATACGGCATTAAGCTTTTGTCTTTAGGCTTTTTTGCAGATCCGGACCAGCCAGTACCATGGCGCGGACCAATGGCTTCTAACGCGGTTAAACAATTGTTCAATGATGCCGACTGGGGAGAATTGGATTACCTGATTGTAGATCTTCCTCCGGGAACAGGAGACATTCACATCACCATCACCCAGAGTTTCCCGATCGCAGGGGCTGTAATTGTAACGACACCCCAACAGGTAGCCCTTGCGGATACCAGAAAAGGACTGGCGATGTTTAAAATGCCAAGTATTAATATTCCTGTATTAGGAGTGATCGAGAATATGGCTTATTTTACTCCAGAAGAATTACCTGAAAATAAATATTATATTTTTGGAAAAGATGGTGGGAAGGAACTGGCAAAGTCATTTGAGGTACCTTTCTTAGGGGAAATTCCAATCGTTCAGGGAATTACCGAAGCTGGTGATAAAGGTGCGCCAATTGCATTGAATAAAGAAAGCAGGATATCCGCTTCTTTTACGGAGATTGCGGGCAAGGTCGCACAACAAGTCGCAATTAATAACTCGCTGAGTGTTAATTGCTAAAAAATTACTATTTTTATACTTTAAAAAATTACCAAAATGGATTTAACACAACAAGTAGAGCAGGCATTGGAAACGATCAGACCATATTTAATCGCTGATGGTGGAGATGTTGCAATAGAAGAGATTACGGCGGATAATGTAGTTAAATTGAAATTATTAGGAAACTGCGGGTCTTGCAAAATGAGCTTTATGACGATGAAAGCGGGCATTGAGCAGGCGATTATGAAGGCTGTTCCACAGATTACTTCGGTCGTTGCGATTAACCTCGCAGAGCCGGTATAATTGTTTTAACACTATTTAACTAGCCGGTTTAATTAATACCGCTATTTTTGTATATGAAGTATTCACTCACCTTATTATTGCTTCTTTTCATTTCTTCTGCGTTTGCACAGCAAACTACGGGAAGTAAGAAGTTGATTCAGTTTACCGGAATAATCACCGATGTAGACAGTAATACTGTGGTGCCTTATGTAACGGTAACCAACTTGACGAATAAAGGGCAACGGTATGCCGCCAACTATAAAGGATATTTTTCCTTTATTGCCCATCCTGGCGATACCATCCTTTATACGGCTGTCGGATACCGGGACTTACTTCTGCCTATCCCTACTCAAATCGATGATAGTAAATATACCGCAATGGTGAAATTGAAATCAGAGATAGTAAACCTACCTACCGTCAGGGTATATCCCTGGGCTACTGTAGAGGAGTTTACGCGGGACTTTATGGCGATGAAAATTGCTGATGATGATTTTTCTATCGCCATCAGAAACGTATCTCAGGAGAGTATTTCAGGATTGATTCAAACCCTTCCGAGGGATGCAGGGGAGATTTCCGGGATTAATTTCAGACTAAATCATGATCGGGCCTTAAACAAGAATATGGTGCAAACCAACCCGCTTTTAAACCCATTTGCATGGGGTAAGTTGATGCAATCCATATTCAAAGGAGATAAAAGCAGGAGCGAAGGGAATTAACGCCTTCTGCTCTGCTGTGGGAAACGCATTTTATAATCTACCTTTACATTTCCTTTAGAAATCGCGTCCAGCTTGCTTTTCAACATTCTTTTACGCAATAAGCTTAAAGTTTCTGTAAACAGTTTACCCTGAATATGATCGTATTCATGTTGGATCACGCGGGCCAATATGCCGTTAATTTTTTCTTCATGCAGCTCCCAGTTTTCGTCATAATACCTGATGAGGATATTGGGTTTACGAAATACGTCTTCTCTGATATCGGGAATGCTGAGGCATCCTTCATTGAAAGCCCAGGGTTCGCCTGTTTCTTCCAGGATTTCCGCATTGATGAAAGCACTTTTAAAGCCTTTCTTCTCCTCTTCATCCACGCCGGTATCCACAATGAATAATCGGATCGGCAATCCAATCTGAGGAGCGGCTAAACCAATTCCATGAGCATTATACATGGTTTCGAACATGTTACTGATTAATTGTTTTAAATCCGGATAGTCCTGCTCAATAGGAGCACAAACCTTTTTCAATACCGGATCACCGTATGCTACAATGGGTAATTTCATAGTGCAAAAATACAAATATTACCCTAAAGGGTAAAAAGTTAAGGAAGTAAGATTACTTTCATCTAATATTTCATTGGCAATATTAGCCATATCAGTGGTCGTTACTGCCTGAATTTTATTAAATACAGTTTTGAGGTCGTCAATTTTGTTATAGTCTATCAGGCTTTTAGCCATGGATATGATCAGTCCGATTCTATTTTCTTCACCCAGAGCGATCTGTCCGATAAATTTATTCTTCGATTTTTGAAGCTGAACCTCTGTTAGGGGATGATCTTTAATCTTTTTAAACTCTTTGAAGATCAAAGAAAGCGCTTTATCTACTTTTTCCTGATCTGTACCGAAATATAAAGTAAAAATGCCTGTATCACTCAGGGGGCTATAGCCGGTTTCAATCGTATAAGCGATTCCATGCTTCTCCCGGATCTGCAGATTCAAAATAGAGCTCATTCCGGTGCCGCCCAACAGATTATTGAGCAATAGCAATCCTGTCTTATAGGGATGGTGCAAAGAATAAGCCTGAGCGCCTAACATGGCATGCGCCTGCATGATCGGTTTCTGGAAAGAATGGGTTACTACAGGAGCCTTTTCCGGTGCAATCCTTGAATTTTTGTGTAGGTTCTCTGGTATTTCAGAATAATATTTAGCCCCGATCTTAATGACTTTATTCAAGGAATAGTTCCCTAAAACGGCGATAATGATTTTGTCTGTATGGTAATTTTCCGCGATGAAATCATGAATGTCTTTCTTATCGATTTTATTGACGCTTTCTGCGCTTCCAAGTATATTTCTGCCGAGTGGATGACCCGCAAAAACAAGATCTTCAAAATCATCATATATCGCTTCTTCCGGTTGGTCGAGGTAGGACGTAATCTCATCAAGAATTACACTCTTTTCCTTCTCCATTTCGTCCTCAGGAAAGGTCGAATGAAAGACAATATCATGAAACAATTCCAATGTCCTGTCCAGATAAGGGTTCAGGAAAGAAGCGTGAATGCAGGTATACTCCTTAGTCGTATAGGCATTAAGGTCTGCGCCAACACTTTCCAGTCTGTTTAAGATCTGGTTAGTATTTCTTTTTTCTGTGCGTTTAAAGATCAGGTGCTCAATAAAATGAGCCAGACCGGATTTCTCTTCCTGTTCATCTCTGGACCCGCTATTTACAATAATGCAGGCATGAGAGATCGCGGATGCAGAAGGGACATGAAGTAATCGAATGCCATTCGGCAAGGTGTGAACATTGTATTCCATCAAGGAGCAAAGATACGCAAGAAATAAGCTTCTGTAAGATAATATTTGGTATCAATAAGTTGGTTTTAGAAGCTTATTTAACTGCTGCATATTTAAATGTATAAAAACCGGTCTCATTATAATCTTCTTCATCAAAATAATAACTTAGAATTTCCAGTTTAATATGTTTTCCTGAAGCAGTTTTGACGATAATAACCCTGCCTGGAATAGGACTGAGTGCATGGGTCGCCATATCATAATTGTACCATCCGTTGCCCGATCCTGTTGGGATGGCGCTGCTGCTTTGGCTGTCCTTTTTATAGCCGTTTTCCGGGGCTTTAGTCACCTTCTCAAAGGTCGTATTACTTAAAATCTGTGCAGAAACGTTTTGTTTACTGTTGATTTTAATCGCCGTATTGTTAAAAGCCAGGTCCCATTTTTCTGTCTCTTTGACAATTTTTCCGGACTCTAAGCTATAGAAAGTAGTTTTTGACTTGGCATCAAGATTTTTTTCTGTCTTTGGATTCTGAGCTATAGCGTGGAAGCCGACAAAAAGAAATGCAGATATTAAGGATAGGGTATAAAAAGGTTGTTTCATGTAAGTTTTTTTTACAAAGAAACAAACTATTTGGAACTATTCTAAATAACTAAGGAGATTTATTTTCCTGCTAGAAGTCAGCACTTGATCCTCCGCCTCCAAAACTTCCTCCACCCATTCGGCTCCCCTCAGGCGCCGAAGCAGGGCCAGAAAAGGTTTCGCCGACAATAAGAGACTCTACTTTAATCTTATCCAGTAGCTGATCATCATCAAGTTCTTCATAGGTGAAGCCTTTCTTTGGCGTTTTTAGGTAATGAATTACTCCATAAGAGATCGCCAGCAATGCTGCTCCAACAATGGATAAAGCGCCCTCAATTGGCATAATATGGTAATAATTTCTAAAGGTAAACGCTGCTGCGGCAACCAGAATCAGGCCTGAACGTAATAAAATCACCTCTTTTCGTTTAAGGCCCAGGGCGATATATACAAAAGGAAGGGCAATTGTCCAGGTCCAGAAGAACCAGCCGAGAGGAAGTCCCTCTCCTTCCTGCAAAGGTTGGTTGATCATACCTCCCATTTCTTTGACTACAAAGTAATTGCCTGCCGCATACCCGATGAGAAGGCAGAAGACCCGCAGCGCTGTAAGACAGTTTTCATAGTCTTTATACTTTTTCCAGTAAATACAAAGAAAATAAACTCCGGCAGAGACCAGGATGATCAGAAAAGGAAGAATCGCTGCAGCATAGACTCCAAAGAGTTCGCGGCTAAAGAATAGGAAGAAAATTAAAGAAAGGAAGGATACGACAGCCATTAGCATATCTGCGAAACGGAGGGTAAAATAGCCAGCTAATACCAACGTGAAGCCAAAAAGGTAACTTTCAAATGGGGCAGAAAGGCCGTTTCGCTGAGCTATCGTGAGGTAACCAATAAAAGCAGAAAGGATTAATCCGGCGGCCGTCCACATTAATGCATCGTCTACGCCGGATCTGAAATGATGCATCCGTCGAACGATTAACTCCAGCGCGATATAACTGATGAGACCTAAAAATAACCAGTAGCCCGGTGAAGTAATCAGCTCATCCATACTGCTCAGAATCAGGCTGAGCAGTCCTCCCGCAAAACTGGTAATGATTTGGGTTAGGATAAAAAGACCGGCCCTGACGAAAATATTGGGTGTGTAAAAGCCGACCGGATACTTTTCCTCCATGTGTTTTAGTTCCTCAGCAGTAATGTCTCCTAAACGCTGTGCTCTTTTTAACTGGTTCTGCAAATCTAAATTCTTTAGCCAGGTTTTGTTATAAATGATCATGAGGCTTTAATTTGCTTGTTTAAATAGATTAACAGACGGATCAGCGCAATGGCAGAACCAATAAAATACAGGCAGCACAAGTATATTGCTCCAATATCATTAATTGCAATGAAGCCCCTCACCATAATGATGCTAAAGGCGATATAGCTATAAAGAACTACGAGTAACAAAAAGTAGAATGATTTATGTTTCCTCGCATCTGTATACAGGTAAAAGGCTAAGACAAAGAGCACCAGAAGCCATATAAATGATAATGACGATGAATAATGGTTAAAGTAGCCAAACAATAAAGAGACGAACGAAATATGGATTCCGAAATGCAGATAACTAAATCTAAAATGTTTTTTGAAATTGAAATATTCTGACAACTGTCCTGCCAGCAAAAGGATTAAACCCAGAATCAGGTAAGTATAAATCACCGTTTCATTGTCAAAGTTCCCACTGGAAAGTAGTTGAGCGGGAGTAACCGATACCCCCATCCATATCGCGAGGTTGGCAATTCCCATACTGAGAATTCCAAGGTGGTCAAACTCATAGGCGACAAAAAATAAAAGCAACATCGGAATAAAAGTTGCCATTCCATAGTTGGTGCCGAAAACGGTATACTGAAACTGTAGATAGCCTACAAAAGTTAAAAAGCTAAGGCAACCAAGGAGCAGCAGGTAATCAAAAAGTGAATTTGGAGATTTTACCCTTTCCCTGCTAAATGGGGCACGATGCTTAAGGCAATAAGCGAAACAACCAATGCTGATCGCTGCGATGATGGCCAGAATCACCTGATGGCCAATGGTATCAATATTCTTATAGATAAGAATGCCTAATCCGGTGCTCAATAACATAACGCCCAGATACAATAAGGTTTTTAGTTCCCAATGTAAAGAAAACAAGGGGTTTTGCTCCCTTATTCGTATATTTTCAATAGATGCGTCTGAAATAAAGTCCTCTTCTTTTAGTTTATCGTAATGTGTTGCATTCATAAGGTAGATAATGTTTAATCATAGGATATTCAAGTATACGCAAAGATTTTGTTTAGTCGACATCAAGGCTGAAATTGGAAGCCGAACTGTCAATTTGACAACAATGTTGAATTGGAATAGGCATTGATAGGATCGTTATGTACTTAAAAATGAGTTAACATATGAGCATAGAAGAAAAAGGAACCATTTCCATTCACACGGAGAATATTTTCCCGATCATCAAAAAATTCCTGTATTCAGACAATGAAATTTTCCTGCGCGAGCTGGTTTCAAATGCCGTTGATGCGGTACAAAAGATTAAACGTCTTGCCGCATTGGGACAATACAACGGAGAGCTGGGTAACCCATTGGTAGAAGTTGCTGTTGATGCAGAGAAAAAGACCATTACCATTACAGATAATGGTTTGGGGATGACTGCTGAGGAGATCAAAAAATACATCAATCAGGTGGCTTTCTCGGGAGCAAGTGAGTTTGTAGAGAAATTTAA
Source organism: Pedobacter sp. FW305-3-2-15-E-R2A2 (assembly GCF_038446955.1). NCBI lineage: Bacteria > Pseudomonadati > Bacteroidota > Sphingobacteriia > Sphingobacteriales > Sphingobacteriaceae > Pedobacter > Pedobacter sp. FW305-3-2-15-E-R2A2. Next base: position 7,135,330 of record NZ_CP151803.1, on the reverse strand, counting down.
GGATGCTAAAGACGCCAATGAAATCATTGGTAAATTTGGTTTAGGCTTCTATTCTGCCTTTATGGTAGCAGACCTGGTAGAAATCCAGACCCTTTCTTATCAGGAAGGCGCGGAGCCTGCCCGTTGGGTATGCGATGGCAGTACTGAATTTGAAATCAGCACGGGTAACAGAACCACCAGAGGTACTGAAATTACCCTTCACATCAATGCAGAATCAGAAGAGTTTCTAAGTAAAAATAAACTGGAAGAGATTCTGGATAAATATGGTAAGTTCTTACCGGTACCAATTAAATTTGGGACGAAGACAGAACAAATTGCAGATGGTGAAGACGAAGAAGGAAAACCAAAAACAGTAGCTGTTGAGGTCGACAATATCATCAACACCACCAACCCGATCTGGACGAAAGCACCTGCAGATTTGTCAGACGAAGATTACCTTGCCTTTTATAAACAACTGTATCCTTTCTCGGAAGATCCTTTATTCTGGATTCACCTGAATGTCGATTATCCTTTCAACTTAACAGGAGTATTGTATTTCCCTAAAGTGAAGAACGATTTTGACATGCAACGCAATAAAATCAAGTTGTTCTCCCGTCAGGTATTTATTACTGATGAAGTAAAAGACATCGTTCCGGAATTCCTGATGTTGTTGCATGGTGTAATTGACTCACCGGATATCCCATTGAACGTTTCCAGAAGTTTTCTTCAGGCAGATAGTAACGTTAAAAAAATCAATAGTTACATCACTAAGAAAGTCGCGGATAAATTACAGGAGCTCTTTAACAAAGACCGTAAGGCTTATGAAGAGAAATGGAGTGACATCGGTTTATTCGTGAAATATGGTCTGGTAAGCGAAGAGAAGTTTTATGATAAAGCGAAAGACTTTGCCTTATTAACCAATACAAAAAACGAACACTTTACTTTAGAGGAGTATCACGATAAAGTAAAAGACTTCCAGACCGATAAAAATGGACAGGTGGTTTATATTTACTCGAATGATCCTGCAAAACAAGATAGTTTTATTCAGTCGGCCAATAAAAAAGATTATGATGTCTTATTAATGAACTCGCCTATTGACAACCATTTTATCAATCAATTAGAGAACAAACTGGAAAAAACACAATTGAAACGTGTAGACTCCAGTGTGGCGGATAAATTGATTGAAAAAGATGAGGCAATAGAATCTGTGCTTACAGAGGAGCAGTCAAAAAAGGTTACAGAAATCTTTACCAAGGCGATTACTAAACCTGGCATGCAGGTAGAAGTTGTTGGGTTAAACCCGGAAGAATTACCGGTTACAGTAACCATGGATGAATTTATGCGACGCATGAAAGATATGGCTCAGATGGGTGGTGGTATGGGCTTCTATGGTAGTATGCCTGATAATTATAAGGTGGCCATCAATGGAAACCATAAGCTGATTGGAAAGATTCTTTTAACAGACAATGAAGAAGAGCAAAGCCTGCTTGCAAAACAAGCCGTGGATTTGGCTTTATTGGCGCAAGGAATGCTGACAGGAGCAGAACTAACAGCTTTTGTGAGTAGAAGTGTAAATCTTATTTAAGTATTTCCTTTTTCCTGAAAACCCCGTTGCATTTTTATGTAACGGGGTTTTTTATGAAATTTTAATTCTTAAATCTGCGATCCTAAAAAATATTTCATGTGAACTGTAGCGTTTTTAGCGAGTGCTGCGTTTTAGGAGGAAAATGGTTAACGGCCAATAACTAAACGATTTATACATCTTAATAATTTTAATTATGGAAATTTCAAACAAACTAAAAAATATATCTAAAGCTTTTATTGCTGCAGTGACGATTTCGGTAGCATTATCGGCCTGCTCTAAAAGAGATGATTCCAAACCAATTGCAGCTACGGTGTTGTCTGTTGTAAATGCAAGTCCAACCATTAAAGAATTCGATTTTATTATTGGAGGTCAGAGATGGAGTGCAGATGCTTTCAAGTTCGGGACAAAGTTTGACTATGTTGCTTTCTATCCGGGTTTAGCGAGGATTGGTATCGTGGAAAGAGGGAAGACAAACTATCTGTTGACAAAAGATCAGGTTTATCAGTCAGATAAATACTATACTACTTTTTTAATAGATACAGGAGCTAACAGAGCTTTTTTAACGGTTGTTGATCAGTTGGATAGCCCTGCAACAACGACAAAAGCAAAGGTTCGGTTCCTTAACCTAAGCCCTGATGCTGCTCCATTAATTCTGTCGGTTAAAGGAGAAACAACAGATTTGTTTGTCAACAAAGCATACAAAGAATCTACAGCATTTGCAGCTATAGAAGCAGGAGATAACGTTGCTTTCGAGATTAAGGATAATGCTACAAAAACTGTATTGGCAACGGTACCTGGAAGTAAGCTCGAGAAAGGAAAGCTTTACACCATTTATGCCAAAGGATATAAAGGTAAGTTAGATGCGGATCCATTGAAATTTGGAGCCAACATCTACATGGCGAAATAGATACCCCCCCAGGTCGGTTTCTTAGGAAACCGGCTTTTTTTAATCTTTGAATAATGGAAATGATTAAATTTACATTTCCTCTGTTAAACAGTGTGTTGGAAGATGCTGAGGTTGATGTTCTTTTTCAATCTCTTCGTTTTTAGTCGTACAGAGACGGTAAACTTAAATAATCCTTAATGGTGTTAGAAAAGAATGCTCAAATTTGAGGACGTTTTAGCGGGGTGTTTGAAAAATGACAACAAATGTAAAGAGGTGGTTTATAAATCATTTTACGGCTATTTAATGGGCGTTATTTTGAGATACGTTAATGATAAAAATGATGCTCAGGAGTTGATTAACGATAGCTTTATTAAGGTTTTTAAAAGTATAGGACAATTTGGTTTCCCAAAGGATAAGGCGGATTTACAAAAAGCCTTTAAAGGGTGGATTGCAAGAATCTCTTCGCGTACAGCGATCGATTTCCTAAGAAGCAAACGGACTTATCTATATGTGGAAGATATAGAAGATTTGCAGCAGCCACTTACAGAACTAAACGCCATTTCTCAACTCAATGTGCAGGATATTATGAAACTGTTGAGTCAATTGCCGGAAACTCACAAGTTGATTTTTAATATGTATGAAATTGAAGGTTTCTCGCATGATGAAATCTCCAAACTATTGAATATTCCGGAGAGCTCAAGTCGGGTCTATCTGACCAGAGCAAAGAATAAATTGAGAACGCTTTATTCGAAATCATTGATTAGTTCTTATGAGTCCAACTAGATTAAATAATATAGAAACGCATTGAATAAATACCTGATCCAGATAAATATAAAGAAACGAGGATGAAACCTAATGAACATATGAAATTGCCTGAAGACGAGTTAATTACTCACATCAGGGAGAGTTTGATGGCTCATGAGGAGGAGTATGCCCCGGGGGCATGGGAAGACTTTATAAAAGAAGAACCGAAGAAAAGAGGTTTGTTTTTCTGGTTGGGCGGGCTAAGTAGTGCTGCGGCAGTCCTGTTAATTGGATTTGGGTTGTTCTTTGTGCTCGATAAAAAAGATTTGCCAAAAAATCAGGAGATCACCGGAACTAAGCCGGAGAAAGATGGATCAGTATTGCCTCAGGTATCGGATGTAACCTCTGCTGTTCCTTTCGGACAAAACGAAGAAACACCAAGTTCAGTTACAGAAAATAACCATACTTCGCGTGCTGGTGATATCATAGAGCGCAGACAGGCGGCAATAGATTTGAACACAAATGAGCCGCGTTCTGCAATGGCCGAAATAGAACCGAAACAGCCTATTATAACCCCTGGTGCTAAAACGGAGCAGGTTGTTCCTCATGAACAGGTTGTTGCTCAGGTGCCTGCTTTAGAAAAAAAACAGAGTTTCGAGGATTTCTTAATTGGCGAAACCAAACAAAACCGAATCGCCAGTACGGATAAATCCACTACTAAAAGGGAAAGTAAATGGGAAATGGGACTTGTTGTTGCCCCTTCATTTGGAAACAGTAAAAAGTTAAATATGGGGTATGGCGTAAGTATGGGCTACGCCCTGTCGGATAAAGTATCCCTTAACTCAGGTATTTCTTATAATGAAATGGGTGCATCCAGAACCATTGAAAATCCGCCTAATATGGCAATGATGAGTATGAGTGTGGGGGGGGAGGTTGCCAATGAGAGCAAAGAGCTGAAAGCGGTCAATGCGCAGTTACGTGGGATCGATATTCCCCTGGAGCTGAAGTATCATTTGAGTAAAAGATTGTATGCGAATGTAGGTGTCTCGGCTTTCGCTGTTATTGATCAGAAGCAGCAGAATACTTTTATTGAAAGCAAGGTTGCACCACAGGCATATGATGGGGAGAGCGGAGTTGCGAAAGCGATGGTGTTGAACAGAACGGTTTCTGAGGAAGCACCCAAAAAAGAAATTAAAAATGACCCTTACTTAGGGTTTTATAACTTCTCTGTGGGGTATAAACAAAAGATCTCAAAAGGTAAGTCATTTTCCGTTGAACCATTTGTAAAGCTACCAATGAAGGAACTTAAACAGGAAAACCTGTACCTTATTGGCACAGGTGTGAGGTTAAAATTTGATTTTTAGGATGAATACCAGCGTTAATCCTCTTGTTCCTCTTTCAGCTCAGCGATGAGCGATTCTATTTCCTTTGCATATTTGCCATAATATTGATTTAGCCAGATGATGGCAAAGAAATGAATCATGATATAGATACTCAGTACTGTCAACCCAAATACGAGATAGAAATAACCGGGCTCGTTGACAATTACTTTCATAAAATAATCATAGTTGAAATTAACGAGAATTATAGCTCCAAAGACCAGAAAGACAGGTAGGAGCATGTAATTAAACATTTTATAAAGTTCCAAGTTTGACTTCAGATCATAATTTAATTCATACAAGCTGTCTTTCGTGGTTAAAGAAGATTGTCCGATTTTTTTATAAAGTCTGTAAAACCGGAGCAGGAAATATACGGTCGTGATGACAAAAATAATGTAAGTGCAATTAAAGGAAACTCTTAATGCCGGGATGAGATTAAAATAACCCGGTATAAAGACACTCGCTAATAAAGCCACAACCTGGAACATCGCTTCTCCCCTCATGTTTTTCCTGAATTTGTCCAGTGGCATCTGTGCTTTTTTCAGGCTTTCAATTGTTTTTGGTACTTCAATCGGTTGTTCCGATTCTTTGTTCCATGCTGATTTTATATCGTCAAAATTCATAACCTTGTTTTTTTATAAGTTCTTTTAGTTTATTCTTTGCTCTGTTGAGCTTTACTCGCGCATTTCCTTCCGTAATCCCCAGGTTCTCTCCAATCTCTTTGTGGGAATAGTTCTCCAGGAAATAAAACATCAATGCCTTCTCAATTTTGTCTAGTTTTTGAAGTGCTTTATAAAAGTGCGCCAGTTGTATTTCTTTTGTTTCCGCTTCGTCTGATGGGATTTCTATTTCTTCAGCGAGGATATTGGCGTAGACATCCTGTTTGCGTTTGTCTTTCTTAAAAAATACAATTGCCGTATTTAAAGCAACTCTGTACATCCAGCTGGAAAACTTACTTTGATGATTAAAGGAATCATAAGATTTCCACAGCTGACAGATGATTTCCTGAAAAAGATCTTTCTGGTCATCTTCATTGTCCATGTACATCCTGGAGATCTTATGAATAATTCCTTTATGGGTTTCTATTTCCCCAAGAAACGCTTTCTCCTTTGCTTTCAAAGCTTAATTCATTACGGGTTTAACGGTATATCCCAGCGCTTTTAACAGCTCCAATACGCCTTTTTTACCAGGTAAGTGTGCTGCGCCTACCGCAAAGAAGGAAGCTTGTTTTTTCATCATTTCCGGCATTTGTTTCACCCAGTTTGTGTTTCTTGCTTCCAGAACCCATCTGTTAATTTCTTCGCTGCTGAATTTCTTATCGTTCATTTTTTCTGCTACCGCTGTGATGTTTTCCTCCTTATAGGCCTTTATAGCAGCTGTAAACATCGTTTTGTAATCATCAAATAAGACAATGTGTTTAACCATTACGGAGTCTGGATAGGCTTTTTTCAGGTATTCCATTTGAGCTTCTGTAGTTTCCAATGCACCTGTTGTTATCTTTTTCTGTTTGGCTAATTTAGTAAATTCAGTTTCATATGATTTGGTTGTTGCACAGGGTAGTGTTTTTGAAATTGCGACGGAATAAACGGTGAGAAGGCCGTATTGGTCCAGTGCTTTTAATGGGATTTTTGTTTTTAATTTCAGAATAGAGTCTACCTGGGCGTATTGGCTTGCATTAAGGGTCTTACTCAATAATGTTCCCGGTACAGCAGCTTTTTGCATATCCGCCATTTCATTAGGATCATTGTAATCAATTTCGAAAATAAGCTTTTCTGTTTTAGCAAAAGCATGGGTTACTTTTTCAGGAATTCTGAAATCATTTTCACAGATCATATGAATTGTTCCGTAGATGTACGAGGGCTTTGTTAGTCCTTTTCCAGTTACTTCCCATAATAAAGAGTTTTCCAGAGGTTTGTTTTGTGCGGTCGCTTTTGTTGTAAAGATGCTGCTTAATGCAAGGGCAGTGATGGTGAATATTGTTTTCATGTCTTGTTGGTTTTAATTTTTATACTCAATTAGTCGCCGCTTTCTGAATTCGTTACAAGTTTTTTGGTTTTTTATTAAAAGGTTCTGATGTTCATTTTTTCTTGCATTTAGGCGGGCTTTTCTTAATATTGTTGCAACAATGATACTTTTAAAGACGGCCAGGCCTGATCTAAAGAATTATATTTGCCAAACCCCAGCTTAGCTGAGGTTTTTGTGATTAATCAATATAGCTGATCTGAAAAATGAAATTAAAAAACGGAATCCCATCAATGATCTTAATTTGCGGAATGCTGCTGGTTACTGATAAAACGGTAATGGGCCAGAATACGAATCCATTTATGGAAACGTACAATACTCCATATGGAGTTCCTCCATTTGACAAAATAACAATCCCTGATTTTATTCCCGCCTTTCAGGAAGGAATGAAGCAACAGCAGCAGGCTGTTACCGCAATTTACAGACAACGTTCTGTCCCTACTTTTCAGAACACTATCGTTGCACTGGAAGAAAGCGGAAAACTACTGAACAAAGTCAGTACGGTATTTTTCAACCTAAGTTCCGCGAATACTTCTCCTGAACTTGAGGCCATATCCAAACAAATGGCACCTGAACTGTCCAAACATAGTGACGACATTTACCTGAATGCAGATTTATTCAAAAGAGTGAAGGTGGTATACGACAAGCGGGAGGGACAAAAGCTGAACGTAGAACAAAAGCGTTTGCTGGATAAAACCTATAAAGGCTTTGTTCGTAGCGGAGCAAACCTCAACGCAGCACAACAGGTAAAAATGAGAGCAATCAATAAAGAATTTTCTCTGCTTACCTTAAATTTTGGACAACACCTTTTGGCGGAGGTTAACAGTTTTGAGTTGCTGATTGATCAGCAAGCTGACCTTGCCGGACTTCCGGAATAGGTAAAAGCGGCCGCAGCTCAGTCTGCCAAACAAGCTGGAAAAGACGGAAAATGGCGATTCACTTTACATACACCGAGCGTAATGCCATTTTTACAGTATTCGGAGAATCGTGCATTAAGAGAAAAGATGTATCATGCCTATATCAACAGAGGCAATAACAACGATGCAAATGATAATAAAAAGATCATTTCAAGGATGGTTGCTTTACGTGCCGAAAAGGCCGGATTATTGGGCTATAACAGCCACGCAGATTTTGTCTTGGAAGAAAGTATGGCAAAATCTCCTAAGGAGGCTTACGACTTGTTAAATGGCCTTTGGGATGCCGCTTTGCCGGTGGCTAAGCAAGAAGCCGCAGACATGCAGAAAATGATGGACAAAGAGGGGCGGAATGAAACATTAGAAGCTTGGGATTGGTCTCATTATGCAGATAAAGTCCGGAAGGAGAGATACAACTACGATGCCGAAGAATTAAGACCATATTTCCAGCTCGAAAATGTGAAGGCAGGATTTTTCAAAGTAGCGAATAAGTTATATGGAATTACTTTTACCGCGCTGACTGACGTTCCTGTTTATCATAAGGACGTAACAGCTTATCAGGTAAAAGAAGCTGACGGAACACATATTGGGGTTATTTATATGGATTTCTTTACCCGTAGTTCTAAGCGCGGTGGGGCATGGATGACTTCTTATGCCACCCAATCTTATAAAGATGGTAAACGCGTTGCTCCTGTTGTTTCTATTGTTTGCAACTTTTCAGGCCCGAATGGGGATGAACCTGCTTTGTTTACAGCAGATGAAGTAACCACATTTTACCATGAAATGGGACATGCCCTTCATGGCTTATTGTCTAATGTAAAATACAGAAGCCTTGCCGGTACTTCCGTTCCCCGTGATTTTGTGGAATTACCATCGCAGGTGATGGAGCACTTTGCTTTTGAGCCAGAGGTGCTTCAGTTCTATGCAAAACACTATAAAACCGGAGCAATTGTACCGCAGGAGTTGATTACAAAAATGAAAAATGCAGGGAAGTTCAATCAGGGCTTTGAAACTGTGGAATATCTTGCTGCTTCCTTACTGGATATGGGCTTTCATACGATCCCGGTTGGAAAAGAAATAGGTGCTATAAAGTTCGAAACGGCAGAAATGAACAAGTACGGATTGATCAGGCAAATCGCTCCCCGTTATAGAAGTACTTATTTTCAACACATCTTTGCTTCCGGTTATTCGGCCGGATATTATAGCTATATCTGGTCTGCCGTATTGGATAGTGATGCTTTTGCTGCCTTCAAAGAAAGCGGAAATATCTTTAATCCCGAGGTTGCTAAATCCTTCCGTAAGAATGTACTTGAAAAAGGAGGCACTATTGAGCCGATGGACCTTTACAAAGCTTTTAGAGGTAAAGAACCCGATATGAAACATTTATTGAAAGACAGAGGCCTAAATAAAGCACTTTAACCAAAGATTTAATTTTTTACGCTACAGGCAGCGTTGTCCTCGTCGTTTCAAACCATTAAGGCGCAAAAAAGGATTCTACCCGATCTTTTTTTGCGCCTTTTTTTATCCCGTTTTTTATCAAAAACAATACGAATTACTAGTCTGACTTACTTCAATTCGTGTATTTAAATGCAACCTTTACCTGTGATGCTAATCGCTTCTCACTTATCTGTTTAACAGCTTATTTATTTACTAAAACCACCCAGTATTTTATTGTGGGGCAAACTTTATTTTTTAGCTTTGCTACCTGGTAAATTTTTTACATAAAATGGTATTAAAAAAGAGTGATTATGAGAATTTTATTCATTTCTGTAAATGCCAAATTATTAACTTAATTTTCTTTCAAAGAGAGAAACAAAATAAACTTTTTTGCCTGATTACAGTAAACCCCAATTTTTTCAAGAAAAAATCCTCCAATACACATTATGCGCACTTTCCTTTTTAAGGCCTTTGCTTTTCTATTCTTTTTTTTCTATTCCTTTAACGTTTCAGCTCAAACTAAAATCTACGTAAACAGTGCCGCGGCAGGTGCTAATTCAGGACTGAATTGGGCCAATGCTTATATCGACCTTCAAACCGCGATCACCAAATCGGTTGCAGGTAATGAAATCTGGGTCGCCCGGGGAAATTACAGTCCTGGGGCATTGGCAGCATCAACTTTTACCTTAAAAGGAGGAGTCAAGATTTATGGTGGTTTTGCAGGAACAGAAACCGCAATTACCCAGCGTATCGCTGATGTGAATGATCTTTTTACTGTAAATGAGAGTATTCTTGATGGAAGATATGTCAATAATCATGTACTGAGTAACGCTGCGGCTTTGAACAACCAAACGGTGCTGGATGGATTTACCATTACCGGAGGACGTACTCCCAATGCCAATAGCAATGCCGCAACACATCGGGGTGCCGGGATTTACAATACTGCCGGCAGTCCTGTTTTTCAAAACCTTTGGATAAAAGATAACATCTCCAGCGGTTATGGGGGCGGAATTTATAACAATGGAACCGCCTCTTTTAAGAACCTCATTGTTGAAAATAACGGCTTCTATCCCGGTCTGACGTCCTATACTCAGGGAGCAGGTATGTACAATTCTGCGGCCGTTGTTTTTGACCGGATTTTATTTAATAACAATACTGGCGCAAATTCAGGAGGAGGACTATACAATACTGCGACGACAACGCTTAGCGATGCGACATTTAAAAACCATTCGGTGACCATTAACGGGGGAGGAATTTTTAACAACGGAGATATGACGCTCGACCGGGCTGCTTTCCTACAGAATACAGCAGTACAAAGGGGAGGAGGAATTTATTCTTCGGCAGCAATTTCTCTCCGAAATTCGGCACTGAGCCGGAATGCGGTTACCGGAACAGCCGCTGGTTATTACGGAGGAGGAATGTATGTTGCCGGAGGATTAACGAATATCCTAAATTGTACATTCAGCAATAATACGATCGCATATCCAAATGCGACAACCGCCTATTTTGGCGGGGGATTGCATGCTGCAACAACCTTGAGCGCCTATAACAGCATTTTTTGGGGAAATAAAAGAGGAAACGATGTAGAAGACCAGATCGGTGGGACTACGATCACAATGGGAGGAAGCCTCGTTCAGAATAATTATCCTTTTGGTACGAATAACCTGATTGGTAATCCTGATTTCGAAAATGCAGGACAGGATGATTTGCGATTAAAAAATGGCTCTATAGCCATTGATGCCGGCGATAATGCGAAACAAACCGGATCAAAGGACCTTGCTGGAAATGCAAGGCTCGCCGGGCTGAAGCTGGATCTTGGTGCATTGGAAAATCCGGACGGAATGTCTGCCTCATTAACAATTGCTCCCGAAAATATTACCCCCCAGCCGCGTGGACTGCTTTATAGACAGGAACTTAGCGCTACCGGAGGAACAGGGCCGGTAAGCTGGGCCTTAACTTTTGGGAACCTGCCTCCGGGAATTACCTTAAATAACCAGTCAGGGGTGCTTGCCGGAATTCCTATGATTGCAGGGACCTATATTTTTGTGGTTCAGGCAAAGAGTGGAGCCTTGATCGGAAACAGACAATATACCATCGTGGTGACTGCGGCTGCTGCGAGATTACATGTAAACGGGCTTGCACAAGGACTTAATAACGGAGCGGATTGGGCAAATTCCTATACCAGATTGCAAACTGCTTTGGCGCTCGCGAAAGATGGGGATGAAATCTGGGTAGCAAAAGGGGTATATAGTCCGGCTCTCCATCTTGATTCCGCCTTTTCTATGGTTTCAGGAGTGAAGATGTATGGCGGGTTTAAAGGTATAGAGACGACTTTAGCGGAGCGTGCAGCGGATGCTTCGGAACGATTTACCGTTCATGAAACCATATTACATGGAAATGGGACCAATCGCCACCTGATTCTGAACACTACGGCACTTGCGGCTACGACTTTACTGGATGGATTTACCATTACTGAGGGCTATGCCAATGGTTCAGGGCAGAACGGTCATGGTGCAGGAATCTATATCGGAACTGCGGTTGTAAATGGAACATACAATAACCTTGTCATTAAAAGCAATAAAGCAAGCATATACGGTGGTGGAATGTTCAATGGAGCAGCCGCCACAAAACTGAACAATATCCTTTTTGAAGGTAACCAGGTCATCACAACAACCCGATATGGCGGAGGACTGTACAATTCGGGGGCAAATGCCAGCCTGAACAAAATAACCTTCAGGAATAATGATGCAGTGCAGGGAGCTGGGATGTTTAACAGCGGAACTGCGCTAACGATGAATAAGATCGCATTTGAAGGCAACACCGCCACCTCCATCGGAGGAGGAATGAGCCATTCCGGAACCGCTGTACTGACGGATGCCGTCTTTAAGAACAATACTTCCAAAACCAATGGTGCAGGACTTTACAGTTCAGGAGATATTACCATTGACCGGGCCTCATTTCTGGAGAATGTTGCCGATCAGAAAGGTGGGGGTATTTATGCCTTAAACTTAATTACTCTTCGTAATGTAGTGCTCAGTAAGAATAGCGTAACCGGGACTGTGGCCGGATATAATGGAGGTGGAATGTTTATCGAGAGTGGTACTGCGCACATTCAAAATAGTACGTTCAGTAACAATACCATCGCTGTTGTCGGCGCACAGGGAAGCGCTTTGGGCGCAGGGTTATTTAATACTCCCGGCACCGTAAATATTCACAACAGTATTTTCTGGGGAAATAAAAGAGGGAACAATGTGGACGATCAGATCGGAGGAGCAGCCATTGCACAGATGGGCAACAACATTGTTCAAAACAACTACACTTCGGGAGTAAATAACATCATCGGCAATCCGGATTTTCAGGATGCTGCTATACATGATTTCAGACTTAAAAATGGGTCAATAGCGATTGATGCGGGAAATAATTTAAAGGTAAATACCGCTACAGATTTGGCGGGAAACACCCGTGTGGTTAACGGAACTGTTGATTTGGGGGCATTGGAGAATCCAATTGGAGCGCCAGGATCTCTTACGATGATGCCCGAATCCATTGCTCCGCTACCAAGAGGAACTGCTTATCATCAGCCGTTTACGTTAACGGGAGGTTCAGGTGCGGTAAGTTGGGAATTGTCACACGGGACTTTGCCCCTGGGACTGAATTTTAATACCCAAACCGGAATTCTGAGTGGAATCCCAGTGATTTTAGGAACCTATGTATTTGTAATCCGTGCGACACAGGGAAGTATGGTGGGGAGTCGCCAATATACATTGGTGGTCAACCCGGGGGCAGTGAGATTATATGTTCGCGGAAACGCAACAGGAGTTAACAATGGAATAGATTGGACAAATGCCTATACCAGATTACAGACGGCCCTGACGCTCGCGAAAGATGGGGACGAAATCTGGGTTGCAAAAGGGCGATACCTTCCTTTTGCACATGTCGACTCTTCATTTTACATGGTCTCCGGAGTGAAGATGTATGGAGGATTTGCAGGTACAGAAAATCAGCTCACTGAACGTATCGCTGATGCTTCAGGAAGGTTTACGGTTCATGAAACGGAGTTAAGTGGAAATGACCTGAACCGCCACGTGATCAATAACCCCACGCTGTTATCCGTAGAAACGATGATGGATGGGTTTACCATTTCCGGTGGAAATTCAAACAACTATGGAGGTGGAATTTATCACTTTGCTGCTGCAGTAAATGGCACATTTAGAAACCTGGTCCTAAAAAATAATAAAGCATATCATTACGGTGGCGGGATATATAACGTTGCCACTGCCTTGAAAATGGACAATATCCTTTTCGAAGAAAATGTGCTGATCGGAGGAAATAAATATGGCGGAGGTATGCATAATTCAGGGGCAAATGCCATTTTGAATAAGGTAACCTTCAGAGGGAATCAGGCGGTATTAGGAGCTGGTCTATATAACATTTCTGCCAATGTTTCCGTCACCAACTCAGTTTTTGAGGCCAATGCTGCAACCAGTTACGGTGGAGGATTAGTAAACACGGCATTGGGATTCTCCCTTAGCGGAGCAGAATTCATCAGTAACCGTGCGGACGGTTACGGGGGAGGAATGGCCAATTCGGGAACAGCAGTCGTTACAGATGTTGTCTTTAAAAATAATTCTGCCCTAACTTATGGCGGTGGTCTTTCGAACTCCAGCGTCATCAATCTGGACAGGGTCTCGTTCCTGGGCAATACGGCAGTGCAGAATGGTGCTGGTTTCTATGGAACGGTAACCAATACGCTATCAAATGTGGTCTTTAGCCGAAATAAAGTGACCAATGCCAGTTATTTCGGGGGAGGATTATTCCTTCAAAGCGGAACGTTAAGTATGAGTAATGCCACATTCAGCAACAATACAGTCGCAAGAGTTGCGGTAAACAGTGGCGCCGGACTGTATAAAAACTCAGGAACGGCCAACATCTTTAACAGTATTTTTTGGGGCAATACCAGGGCCGGAGGCATTCCCGATCAGGTCAATACCGGAATTAATACTTTAGCCAACAGTACCGTACAGGACGATTATGCTACCGGAACGGCAATTATAGTAGGGGATCCCCTGTTCACTGATGCCGACATGGATAACTTAAGCCTGAAAAGTGGATCATTGGCCATAGATAAAGGAAATAACACCTATACAGAAAGCTCAAAAGACATCGAAGGAAATCCACGCTTTTACAATACCATCGTAGATCAGGGGGCCTATGAGAACCAGGGAGGAGCATCTTTAAAAATCAGCCCGGCTACTTTAAGCGCATTAACGAGGGGCCTTGACGTAAACATTCAGCTCCATGCTACGGGTGGAACGGCCCCATATACCTGGAGTCTTTTGTCTGGAGATCTTCCTACCGGGCTTCAATTGTCTGCTGATGGAAGGATTTATGGACGTGCCATGGTTTCCCTGATCGGAGGTTATACTTTTGCTGTCTCTGTCGCAGATGGAACACTACTCGGAACAAAGCAATATACCTTAGAGGTATTACAGGCTCCGGCGAGGATTTACGTACGCGAAGGCGCAACTGCAGGAGCTAAAAATGGGAACAGCTGGAATGATGCATTTACCGATTTACAGCTGGCTCTGGCACAAACAAATGCCGGTGATGAAGTTTGGGTAGCTAAAGGGAATTACCTGCCTGGAACGGATGTTAACGCCACTTTCACGTTGAGAGAAGGGGTTAAATTATATGGTGGTTTCGCAGGTACAGAGGATGTCCTATCTGCAAGGGTTGCTGATGCCAATCAATTGTATGGGGTGAATGAGTCTATTCTGAACGGGAATGGAAAGAGTTATCATGTCCTCAGCAATATTACTGCATTAAGTAATGCTACAATCATTGATGGTTTCAGCATCACTGGCGGAAGAACGGCGGTAGGAAATACATCGATTGCTTATAGTGCGGCAGGAATTTATAACAATGCAGGCGCTGCGGTATTCAGGAACCTCTGGGTGAAGAATAACTATGCTTATTATTTTGCAGGTGGTATTTATAACAACGGTCCGGCAACCTTCGAAAATATCCGCATGGAGAAGAACACCGTTCTGGGTGGAGCTGGTTATGGGGGAGGGCTCTATAATCTTAATGCATTGGCTTCTTTTAAAAAACTGGTTTTCATAGAGAATGAAGCCGTTATTGGAGGAGGAATGTATAATAGCATTGCAGAGGTAAGGATGGAAGATCTCAGCTTTTTACGCAATAAGACAGGTACGAGCGGAGGGGCCGGTCTATACCACAGGACTGGCTTGCTCACGATAAAAAAGGCGTTTTTCGAAGGGAATAATTCTTCCGGTACAGGAGGAGGAATTCTAAATAACGGCGTTCTGGATGGAGAAGACCTTACTTTCAAAGGGAATACCACTACGACGTCTGGTGCCGGAGTTTACAGTTCAGGAACATTTACCCTGAACAGGGGTTCTTTTATCGCGAACAGCTCATTACAGCATGGTGCCGGAGTCTATAATACCGGCATCGCCAGACTGGACAATATCATCTTTAGCCGGAATACAATACCTACAAATTCGGCAAGTGGTTATGGCGCCGGAATGTTTCATTATTCCGGATCATCGGTCTTGTCGAACGTTTCTTTTAGCAATAACACTACCGCTTATATTCATGCCACCACCACCTCTGGTGCCGGATTCTTTTACAGGGCTGTAGGAACCGCAGCAGTGTACAACAGCATCTTCTGGGGAAACAAAAGAGGTGGAAATGTTCCCGACCAGTTAAGTGGCGTAGGCCTGACGGTTGCCAATAGCATTGTAGAAACTGGTTATGCCGCAGGAACGAATATTTCTATTGGAAATCCATTGTTCACTGATGCAGCAAATGACAACCTGCGGATCAAAGGGGGATCACCGGCAATTGATGCCGGTGACAATGCCGCAACCGGCACCTCCAGGGATCTCGACGTCAATGAACGTATCGTGAATGATAAAGTGGATCTGGGCGCTTATGAAAATCAGGGCGGAAGTAGTCTTTCCATTCTTCCTGCAACACTCCCTGCTGTGCTCAGAGGAAAACCTTTCAGTCAGCAGTTTACCGCCACAGGCGGAACAGAGCAACTCAGTTGGTCTGTTTCTTCAGGCAATTTACCGACTGGTCTGAGCTTAAGCCCTTCGGGATTATTGGCGGGCAGGCCGACGACGGCAGGGAGTTTCACCTTTGTCCTTTCTGTTACCGATGGCGCCTTTATTGGAAGTAAACAATATTCTTTTGTTATCAGTCCGGCAGCAACACACTTCTTTACCAGCGAAACTGCTACAGGGAAAAAGGACGGGAGCGATTGGGCCAATGCCTTTACTGATTTGCAATCTGCTATTGCGCTGGCAACGGCAGGCGATGAAATCTGGGTAGCAAAAGGAAATTATAGCCCGGGACCACTTGCAGCCTCTTCCTTTACTTTAAAAGAAGGATTGCGGATTTATGGTGGCTTTTCAGGAACAGAAGAGAACCTTGCCGCACGAAACCTGGAATCGGTAAATACAATAAACAAAAGTCTGCTGGATGGTAGTCAGGGGGTAGCCAGTTACCATGTTGTTTCGAATGTTCTGGCGTTGACTAATGCGACAATATTAGATGGCTTTGTCATTAGTGGAGGGAAAACATTAACCACGAACAGCAGCAGCGGTTATACCGCCAATTATTATGGAGCTGGAATTTATACCGCGCTTGGAAACCCAATATTCAATAACCTGATCATTACCGGCAACAGTGCATTATATGGAGGAGGTGTTTTTGTAGGCGGAGGGGCACCAACATTTACCAATACGCAGTTTGTCAGCAATACAACCATAGGAAGTTATGGCCGCGGTGCGGGATTATTTAACAATACTGGTGCAAATACGATCCTTGACAAGGCAATTTTCGATAGCAATGTCGTTACTGTTGGAAGCAATACCTATGGTGGGGCGCTGATCAATTACGGAACGCTGACGATTACCAGCAGCAGCTTCAAAAACAACAATGTAGGAGGTACCGCTTACGCACAAGGTGGAGCAATTTACAACAACACCAACGCACCATTGAAAGTCGCTAATACCACTTTTACCGCAAATACCGCAATGACCGGAGGGGCAATATATCTTGCCGGAGGGGCCAGCGAATTTAAAGACGTTATTTTTAAAGAGAATAAAGCTGCCGGTAGTGGAGGGGCGGTCAACAGTATTGGCGCTCCGATATTTGACCGGGTTTCTTTCATTGCCAATGAATCTGTACTTCATGGAGGCGCGCTTTATTCTGGTGGCGTACCCAAACTGGACAACGTCATTTTTAGCCGAAACAAAGTCACCTCAACGGCTGCAAATTATGGTGGGGCTATGTATGCCGCAACCAATGCCAGCCTGATCAATGTCACTTTTAGCAACAACAGCATCGCCAGAGCATCAGCAGGTGGCGGAGGCCTATATCGGGCAGCAGGCACGGTAACAGTCAACAACAGCATTTTCTGGGGAAATACCTATGGTGCAAATCTTCCCGATCAAATTTCAGGAGTGGTAACCATTGATAAAAGTATTGTTCAGGGAGGATATGCCGCCGGAACGAACATCAGCATTGGAAATCCTCTTTTTGTAAATGCAGATGCAGATAACCTGCGGTTAAAAGGAGGCTCTCCGGCCATCGATATGGGAAATAATGCAAAAATCTCTACTGCAACAGATCTCGATGGCAATCCCCGTCTGATCAATGAAACTGTGGATATGGGCGCCTATGAGAATCAGGGAGCAGCGAGCTTGGCCATTTCTCCTTTAAGCTTAGCGGCGTACAATCGTGGAGATGACATCGAGGTTCCCTTAACTGTTGCAGGAGCTCAGAATCCTTTAACATGGAGCTTCAGCTCGGGGACCGTTCCGGTTGGACTAATCCTTAAGCCTGAGGGCGTACTTTCCGGTAGACCTATGATCGCGGGGCTTTATACTTTCGTAATCGCCGTAACGGATGGAGAACTGGTTGGAAGTCGTCAATACACCTTGCAGGTTAATCCGGCGAATGCTGTTTTATATACCAACATCGCTGCATCCGGTGGAAAGAACGATGGAAGCAATTGGGAAAATGGATTCACAGATCTTAAAAACGCATTGAATAAAGCCATTCCGGGCGATCAGATCTGGGTGGCAAAAGGAAATTATAGCCCTGGACTTTTAGCAACAGATTGGTTTACGCTTAAAGAAGGAGTAAAAGTATTTGGTGGCTTTGGCGGAACAGAGAAAAACCTGGAAGAACGAGATTCAAAACTCATTCATACAGACCATAAGACCATTTTGGATGGTAGTCAGGGCGTGGCAAGCAGACACGTTGTATTTAACAACCTCAATTTAAGCAATACAACCTTACTGGATGGTTTTACCATTAACGGCGGACAAGCGTTACCAGGTGGAGATACCGATAACAACCGTGGTGGAGGAATTTATAACTACGCAGGTGTTAAGGCTGTATTTAACAACTTGCAAATCGTTAACAACAAGGCTGACCGTGGTGCGGGGGTATACAATGCCGGACCGGCAACCTTTAGCAATATCCTTTTCGAAAAGAACGAAGCCTCAGCTTATGGAGGAGGAATGTATAACCTGAATGCGGCAATTGGTTTAACCAATGCAGTGTTTAAGGAAAATACCGCCCGACTTTATGCCGGAGGTCTGGCGCATAATGGCGGACTGATCACGATAAACAACAGCGCCTTTACCGGAAATTCTGCCGGACAACAGGCAGGTGGTATGTATCACCTTGCCGGAACAGCCAACCTGGAAAATGTAATATTCAGCCGAAACAGCGTCAGCACTACAGGTGCTTATTATGGAGGAGGGATGTTTGTTGCGGCAGCAGCAACCCTGAACAATGTTACTTTTAGTGCCAACCGCATCGCCTTTACCCAGGCAACTACAATGGGAGGTGCAGGCTTATATCGTTCTACAGGAGTTCTGAACGTTAACAACAGTATCTTCTGGGGCAATAAACGGGGGAATGAAATCCCTGACCAGCTGAATGCAGGAATCGTCCTGACGCAATCGCTTGTGCAGGGAGGTTATGCTGCGGGTACAAACGTCTTAATCGGAGATCCTTTATTTAATAACGCCGCAGGCGATGACCTTCAGCTAAAAGCAGGATCTCCTGCCATTGATGCCGGAGATAACAGTAAAAACAGCAGTTCAACCGATCTCCTGGGAAATGCCAGGGTGATGAATGACCTGATCGACCTCGGGGCCTATGAAAATCAGGGTGGAGCAGGACTGAAGATTCTGCCGGGAACATTCAATCCCTTCCCAAGAGGCATCGATCCGGTAATTCAGATGACCGCAACCGGTGGAACCGGAACCTATACCTGGACTTTACAATCAGGAAGTTTACCCACAGGACTGATCTTAACTCAGCAAGGACTAATTACTGGAATGCCTGTGCTTGCTGGGACCTATACCTTTGTTGCTGCGGCAACAGATGGACAACTAAGCGGAAGCAGACAATATACCGTCTCCGTATCAAACGGACCAACACGGTTATATGTTAATCAATCCGCAACAGGTGGTAACAACGGAAGCAACTGGGCCAATGCCCTGACCGATTTACAAACGGCCTTAACCCAAGCCTCTGCAGGAGATGAGATCTGGGTGGCAAAAGGGAATTATAGTCCGGGTGCAACGGCCAGCTCTTTTTTCACACTCAAAGAAGGGGTAAAGATGTATGGTGGTTTTGCGGGTACGGAAATATTACTGACAGACCGCAACAAGGAAGCCATTCGTGGAGCGAATGAAACGATCCTCGATGGCGCTAAAGGTATTGCCAGTTACCATGTCGTTTATAATACCGCGGCCTTAACAGCAGCAACTGTTCTGGACGGATTCAGCATCCAGGGAGGAAAGGCACTGACGACTTACAGCTCCGGGTCTAATGCCAATTATTATGGTGGAGGAATTTACAATACTGCAGGAGCAGCAGTATTTCGCCAGCTCTGGATTAAAAACAATATCGCCACTTATGGTGCTGGATTATACCATAGTGGCGAAGCAGAATATACAGATCTTATTTTTAGCAATAACGAAACGAAAGGATCGTATGCAAGGGGGGCAGCAGTTTACAATGCCAAAGGGTTCAATTTAACCAAAGGACTTTTTGAGCAAAACAAAATTGCTGAATCGGCCAGTTATACCGGATATGGAGGAGCGATTTTTAATGCTTCTTCTTCGGAACTTAAGGACGTAAAGTTTGTCAGCAACACCATCAACAGCGGACAGGGAGGGGCAATTTATTCCACTTCCGGCGCGATCATAAAGATAACGGATGTGGAGTTCTCGGGGAATAAAGCCACTACCGGAGGAGCATTGTTCCTCTACAATGGAAGCTTGAACTTAACTGCCGGAGCCTTTAAAGATAATGCGGCAACAGGAACAGGCGGGGCCATTTATTCCAGTGGCAGTGCCTTCCTGAACCAGACTTCATTTGTCAACAATACAGCTGTTCAGCAAGGTGCTGCAGTCTGGACAAACGGAATTTTTAAAGCAGACAATACCATTTTTAGCAGAAACCGGGTCAGCTCCCTTTCTGGGTATTTTGGAGCCGGAATATATGTAAGTTCAGGTACGGCAACGATCAATAATGCCAGTTTCAGCGGAAATAGTATCGGTTATACCAATGCCAGTACCACGTTAAGTTATGGAGCTGCTATATACCGGAATTCAGGAACAGTAACGGTTCACAACAGCATTCTTTGGGGAAATAAGCGGGGCAATAATGTCGCCGATCAACTCAATGCAGGAATCGTGATTGGCAGTTCTATTGTTCAGAATAACTATGCTTCGGGAACTGACATCAAGATCGGGGATCCGATGTTTGAGAATCCATTGGCAGATGATTTACGCTTAAAGGGAGGATCCCTGGCGATTAATGTTGGGGATAACAGCTGGCAGACTTATGATAAAGACCTGGCGGGAAATCCAAGGATCGTAAATGAAGTGGTCGATCTGGGTGCTTATGAAAATGATGGGGCAGGGCAGTTAACCATCAGTCCCGGAGTAATTGCAGCGATTACACGGGGAACTTATCTGGATTTGCAAATGACATATACCGGAACATCTTCTCCGGTAACCTGGAGCTTCCAGGGAGGAAAGCTACCAACAGGACTGGTATTTCTTCCGGATGGAAAGCTGCGTGGAACACCAACACTTGCAGGCACCTATACCTTCGTGATTGGCGCCGGCGATGGAACGATCGCAGGAAACAGACAATATACGGTTGAAGTAAAGGAAGGAGCAGTACGGTTATTTGTTCATCAGGCAGCAACAGGAGACAACAATGGCAGCAGCTGGATCCATGCTTTTAATGATTTACAGCCAGCCATGGCACAGGTTAAAGCCGGAGATGAAATCTGGGTGGCTAAAGGGACGTATAGTCCCGGACCGACCGCCAGTTCTTTTTTCACGCTAAAAGAAGGAGTAAAACTCTACGGCGGTTTTGCCGGCACCGAAATAGCACTTACCGACCGGAATAAAGAAGCCATCAGCGGAGTAAACGAAACGATTTTGGATGGAAGCCAGGGGCAGTCAAGTTATCATGTGGTTTACAATGTTATTGCTTTAACGAATGCAACGATATTGGATGGATTCAGCATCCAGGGAGGAAAGGCACTGACGACCTACAGTTCGGGATCTAATGCCAACTATTATGGAGCAGGAATTTACAATACCGCGGGAGCCGCACTATTTAGAAACTTATGGATAAAAAATAATATCGCCACTTATGGGGCGGGTTTATACCACACGGGTGATGCAACCTACAGCAATATCCGGTTTAGCAATAACCAGGCTGTAGGATCTTACGGACGTGGAGCCGCAGTGTACAATGTGAAAGGTTTTGCCCTGACTTCCGGTTTGCTGGAAGGCAATAAAATTATGGAATCTGCAAGTTATACCGGATATGGTGCGGGAATATTCAGTACCGGACTGATGGAGCTGGATAGCGTAAAATTCATCAATAATACGATCTCTAACGGACAGGGGGGAGCGATTTATACTACTTCTTCTGCTGTATTAAAACTAAGCAGGTCGGAATTTACAGGAAATAAAGCAAGCACAGGTGGGGCACTATTCATCGCCAATGGTGCACCTGATTTAAGTGATGTGATCTTCCATGGCAATATTTCCACCTGGACGGGGGGAGCAATTTATGCTGCGGGAACTCCGGTGCTGAACCGGGTTTCTTTCCTGGAGAATACTTCTGGTCAGCATGGTGCAGCCATCTGGTCCAATGGAAACATCAGAGTTGATAACAGCATTTTTAGTCGCAACAAAATAAATGCAACTGCCGGATACTTTGGTGGGGCATGGTATGTCAGTTCAGGAGATGCACTGATCAACAACGTGAGCTTTAGTAACAACAGTATCGGTTATACCAATGCCAGCACCACATTAAGTTATGGTGGCGCATTATACCGCAACTCAGGAACGGTAACGGTCCACAACAGCATCCTTTGGGGAAACAAAAGAGGTAATAATGTTGCCGATCAACTCAATGCAGGAATTGTAGTGGGCAGCACCGTGGTGCAGAACGGTTATGCTACAGGGGAAGATGTGAAGATTGGCGACCCGATGTTTGAAAATGCAGCGGTAGATGAGCTTCACCTGAAAGGCGGATCGCTCGCCATCGATGCCGGAAAAAACAGCTGGCAGGCATTTGACAAAGATCTTGCCGGGAATCCAAGGGTAAAGAACGGTGTGATTGACCTTGGTGCCTTTGAAAATGAAGGCGGACAAAGCCTGATCATCAATCCGGCAACAATAGGGCCTTTAAAAAGAGGATTATATCTTGACCAGCAACTTACTGCTACCGGAAGTAGTTTCCCATTGACATGGGCCTTGCAGGGTGGAAAACTTCCTGTTGGACTCGTCTTCGGTCCCGATGGAAAGCTAAGGGGAACACCAACGATGATAGGGAGCTATACCTTTGTAATCGGGGCTACCGACGGTACCATGGCAGGAAACAAACAATATACGATAGACATTTCAACCGGATCCGGCAGACTTTATGTTCATCAGTCTGCAACAGGAGACAATAACGGAAGCAACTGGGCCAACGCTTTTACCGATCTGCAAACCGCTTTTGGGCAGAGCAGCGGAGGGGATGAAATCTGGGTGGCTAAAGGGACTTACAGTCCTGGCCTGCTCGTTAGTTCCTTTTTTACTTTAAAAGAAGGCGTAAAAGTTTACGGTGGTTTTGCCGGAACGGAAACCTTACTCTCGGAAAGAGATAGCCTTGCGATCCGTGGAACGAACGAAACGATCCTTGATGGTAGTCAGGGTAAACCGAGCTACCATGTGGTGTACAATGCTGCTGCCTTGACCAATGCAACCATCCTTGACGGATTTACCATTCAGGGAGGAAATGCCCTGGCCGGTTATGGCGGATATTACAACAATGCAAATTATAACGGTGCGGGAATTTACAACACCGCAGGAGCGGCTGTATTCAATCATTTATGGATTAAAAACAATGTCGCGAGTTATGGGGCCGGCCTTTACCACAGTGGAAATGCGAGCTATACCAATATCATTTTCAGTAACAACAGAACGATGGGTCAGTATTCCCGTGGTTCTGCCGTATATAATGCCGGCGGGTTTAAGCTCAACAATGGGGTATTTGAAAACAACAAAATCATCGAATCGGCAAGTTATCCCGGATATGGTGCTGCCCTGTTCAATGCAGGGCTTGCAGAGCTGAACAATGTGAAGTTTAACAACAATACCATTACCAACGGACAGGGAGGCGCGATTTACAGCAACTCCGGAGCTTCATTGACCATTACAAATGCCAGTTTTACAGGAAACAAATCAACTACAGGGGGTGCCGTATTCATCGCCAACGGAACACCTGTTTTTAACGATGTGGTATTTAAAGACAATGCAGCCACTGGAATGGGTGGGGCAATTTATGCAAGTGGAACCCTTAGCCTGAACAGAACTGCTTTCAGTGGAAATACAGCGGTACAACATGGTGGGGCGATCTGGTCTAACAGCGTGTTTAAACTGGACAATAGTACTTTCAGCAGGAACAGCGTCACTTCAACTGCAGGCTATTTTGGCGGAGCGGTTTACATTTATTCCGGAACCGCCCTGCTGACAAATAATACTTTCAGCAATAACAGCATTAACTATTCCAAGGTAGGGCTGCTTAACTATGGTGGGGCAATTTACCGCAACGCAGGTACCGTAACGATCAATAACAGCATCTTATGGGGAAATACCAGAGGTGCAGGCCTTGCCGATCAACTGAACTTAAATATCAAAGTCAACAATTCCCTGATTCAGGGAGGGCTTGCAACAGGCATAAATATCATCGATCGCGATCCTTTGTTTAAAAACACAACAACGGATGATCTTAGCCTTACCGGATGCTCGCCTGCGATAAATACAGGAGACAACAGCCTTGTGCTGGCAGGAAACAAAGACCTGGGCGCTCAGGAAAGAACATCATCAGGAATCGTCGACTTGGGAGCCTTTGAATACCAGGAACCAGTGATTTCCCTTAGTCCCGCGAGTATGCCACAGGCAACACGCGGAGATGTCTTTAGCCTCCAGTTGCAAGGACTTGGCGGAGCAGGAAATTATAGCTATGAACTGGTTTCTGGAAAATTTCCTGACGGGCTTTCGATGACCGCCGGAGGATTGATCAGTGGAAATCCCATCGTGATTGGCAAATATACTTTTGTGGTAAAATCCACTGACGGAGCCTTATGCGGGCATCGGGTTTACAATATGGAAATTATTGCGGGAACAGGTGTTGTACGTATCCTGGTCAACCAGGCTGCGGCATCCGGACAAAACAACGGGAGTACCTGGGATAACGCGTATCTGGATCTTCAGAGTGCATTGAAGGTCGCTTTGCCTGGCGATCAGATCTGGGTGGCAAAAGGAACTTACAGTCCGGGGCCATTGGTTACTTCGACTTATCAGCTTAAAGAAGGCGTCCGGATCTATGGTGGTTTTGCCGCTACAGAAAGCTCGCTCTCAGAAAGGGATACCCTGCAAACAAGAACTGCCAATCAAACGATTCTGGATGGAAAAAATACCAACAGGCATGTGGTTTTTAACTCGGCAATCCTTACCACAGCCACAGTCCTGGATGGTTTTACCATCACCGGAGGAAAAACAGCCTCGGGAAGTACCAGCGAACCTTATATTGGCGCAGGGATTTACAATAGCCGGGGTGCGGTCATCTTCAACGATTTATGGATTAAGAACAACAATGCCAATAGCCACGGTGGAGGAATGTACAATGCCGCCGCCGCAGTGCTGAATAAAATTACGTTTGAGAACAATACTGTCACTACCGGCTCTTATCAATATGGAGGCGGATTGTACAATGCCGGAGCGGCAAAGATGAGCAATCTGGAGTTCCTCAATAATACCGCAGCCTATGGAGCAGGGATGTACCAGGCTACCGCAACAGTAACCATCAATGGTGCCATTTTTAAAGAAAATAAGGCGACTGCTCAGGGAGGCGGATTTTATGCTTACTCGGGGAAAATTACTTTAAACGGAGCGTCCTTTATTGGAAATACTTCCGTACAACAGGGAGCAGGACTGTTCCAATGGGCCTCGACACTAACCTTAAGCAATGCCATGTTTAGCCGGAATAAAGTGAGCAATCCCGGGGGCTATTTTGGAGGAGCACTTTACCAGTATACCGGAACCTCTACACTCAGCAACATTACGGTAAGCAACAACAGCATCAGTTATGTCAATGCCTCTGTAAATAAATATGGTGGCGGAATCTACCGTAATGCCGGAGTCATGAATTTACAGAACAGCATCCTCTGGGGAAATAAAAGAGGGAACAATGTTTCTGATGAGCTAAACCTGAATGTTAAGGTCAGCAATGCTTTGATTCAGGGAGGTTACCCGGCAGGAAAAATCGTGATAGACACCAACCCGATGTTTAACCTGACGACACCGGATGATCTTTCGTTATCAGACTGCTCGGCGGCAATCAATATGGGAGATAATGTTTTCGCTTCCGGACTGAATCAGGATGTCCTGGCAAAGCCCAGAATTAAAGCGGAGACCGTTGACCTTGGTGCTTATGAAAATCAGCAAAACAGAACCATCGTCGGTCCGGCAGCCATACCCGAAGGCATCAGAGGGCAACGTTACGACCAGCAGCTGACTGCTACCGGAGGAAGCGGAAACTATACCTACACGGTCAGTTATGGCAAGCTTCCCGACGGACTGCTGCTCAGCACCTCAGGAAGGATCACAGGAAGACCAATCAATGCAGGAATTTATACTTTTAATGTCAATGCAAACGATGGTACCTTATGTGGAAACAGACTTTATACGGTAGAGGTGAAGCTTGGAGGAGGAGGTGTCCGGATTTATGTAAACCAGGCTGCAACGGGAATGGACAACGGTGCAGATTGGACAAACGGATTTCTGGATCTCCAAAAAGGACTCAGCTCCGCATTGGCTGGTGATACCATCTGGGTGGCCAAGGGAAAATATATCCCCGGCCTTAAAGTAAATTCCTACTTCACGTTGAAAGAAAATGTCAAAATGTTCGGTGGTTTTGCCGGAACAGAGCAGGAACTCGCAGAGCGTGATGAAGAAGCCATTGCAACAACAAATGAAACCGTATTAAGCGGAGAAAACAGAAGCTATCACGTCATTTATAACCGCTTGCCTTTAACAGCGGCAACGGTTCTGGACGGATTCAGCATTTCTGGCGGACGTACCGCCACAGGCTCCAATTCCAGTACAGACATTTACTATGGTGCCGGAATTTATAACGCTACGGGAAAAATAGTTTTCAGAAATCTCTGGATCAAAAACAATGCCGCTTACAATTATGGAGGCGGGGTTTTTAACAGCGGGCAGGCTGCATTTGCCAATATCATCTTTGAGAATAACAATGTCAGTGCCGGAAGCTATGGTTACGGCGGAGGGATCTATAACTCCGCGGCTGCAACATTCGACAACCTTAAATTTATCAATAACAAAGCCAGGCATGGAGGCGGAATGTTCAATGCTTCTGCTGCAATTAACTTGAGCAAAGTGGTGTTTAAAGACAATGGAGCAACCATAAACGGAGGCGCTTTTTATAATTACACCAATGGAAAGCCAGTGATCAGAGAGGCCCGGTTTATAGGGAATATTGCCCAGCAGCAGGGTGGCGCAATCTACCAGCAGTCGGGAACCCTTGACATTAGCAACACCGTCTTCAGCAGAAATAAAGTAACCGGTACGGCTGCTTATTATGGCGGAGCAATTTATCATTACAACGGCATAACCAATCTGGTGAATGTAAGCATGGCCAATAATTCGATTGCCTATTCAAATACTTCTGCAACGACGCAGTTGGGAGGGGCACTGTACCGTTACACCGGAACAGTTAACGTTTACAATACCATCATCTGGGGGAATAAACGTGGAAATAATGTTCCCGATCAACTCAGTACGGGAATTATCGTAGCCAACAGTACCATAGAAAACGGATACAAAACAGGTGTTCAAATCCTGACTAAAGATCCGCAGTTTAACAATCCTTCCGGAGATGAACTTTCCCTGGCCTCTTGTTCACCGTCTATAAATATGGGCGACAATACGAAGAGTGCCGGAATAGCTACAGATTTAGCAGGAGCAACGCGGATTAAACACGGAACAGTAGACATTGGCGCTTATGAATTCCAGGGTCTTTATCTGGAGAATGCAGAACAACAACTTCCAGCTGCAAACCAGTGGAGTCCTTACAGTCATCAGATCGTGCTGGCCGAAAACGGAACTTATACGTATGCGATTTCTCAGGGTTTACTGCCTGATGGGATGAGTTTAAGTCCGCAGGGGCTGATTTCAGGAGAGTCAGCAGTAGCCGGAGATTTCGAATTTACGCTATCTGTAAGTGGAACGAACGTTTGTGGTTCCCTGAAAATTAAACTCAAAGTGAACCCACGTGAGCCTTACATTATCGAAGTTCTGAAACCCTACCCGGTACCGGTGAAAAAAGATACAGGAACACCATTTGAACAGCTGAACCTGGTGACTCAGGTAGAAGTGGTACTGAGCGATCAGAGCCACGCCAAATTTCCGGTAACCTGGCTTCCTGGAAATTACGATGGCAATACCGAAGGCATTTATACCCTTACCGGAACACTGAGCGTTCCACAACCGGAAATGAACAGAAACAACCTGACGGCAATTGCAAAGGTTGCAGTATTAGACCCTGTTTATCCCTATATCATTGCTATGGAAGAGCTGAGTCCTGTATATGTTTTGTCGGGCACACCTTTCTCTGAAGTTCTTCCGGTGCTGCCTAAACAGGTCAGAGTAACCTATGATGACCGGGTCACAACAGATATGTTAAACTTAGTATGGAAGCCGGGGATTTACGACCTCAAGTCTGGTGTATACCGGGTTTATGCGGATCTGGTCCTGAAAGAAGAACATGCCAACCCGGCAGGTTTTGAGGCCAGCGTTGACATTTACGCACAGCATGACGTCATTGCAATAGAACCTTTGGCAGAAGTTACCGTGCCTTTAAATACGCCGGCAGCAAATCTGCCACTGCAGTCGTCAATAAGGGTAACCTACCATGATCAGACCACAGGATTCCTGACGGTGATCTGGGACAAATCTGTCTATAAATCGGATAAAGGAGCGGAATATGATCTGAAAGGTGCTTTACAACTGAAACCCTTAATTGTAAACAGCAAACGTCTGTTTGCAGAGCAGAAAGTAATCATCCGGAAAAACATCATTTCAGTACTTCCATTAACCCGGTTAACGACACCATACGCCACACTTTTCGATGATGTAGACCTGCCACAAACCATAAAAGTGAAGTTCGATGATGGAACCACTGATACGGTTGGGGTAGAATGGAAAGTGGGATCGTACAACCGCATGCTGGCCGGAGATTATATGTTGTCTGGTAAGCTGTTGCACGACGAAAGTATTGACAACAACAGCAATCTCGAAGCCAGTTTAATTTTAACCGTCTTACCTAAACCCAAAAACATCGTATCCATCGCCCAACCAGATAGCATAAGGGTGGCTTACGGCACAAAGCTAACGGCAATTGAAGCACTAAAAACGGCCCTTGCTGTAACTTATGATGATGGAAGTACAGGAAGCTTAAATATAACCTGGGACACGGAGGATTATGATCCGCTTATCCCGGGAATCTACACCTTTAGCGGAGATCCAATCCTGATCGAAGGAGTCGTGAATAAAGAGCTGCGCAGTACTTCAATAACCATTACGCTTGGGAAAAAGGAAATCAAAATGGTTACAAATCCGGCCTTAGTGGATGTTAAATATGGAACTGAACGCAGTGATATCAATCTGCCCGAAACGGTAAAGGTTACTTATAATGACCTGTCCTCCGGAACTGAAGGGGTCCTGTGGACTTCAGAAACGTATAACCCATTACTGGAGGGAGTCTATAATTTTAGAGGAGAGCTGGTCATTAACGACGAGATAGAAAATCCAGACAACCGTTACGCAGAGATCCAGGTGAGGGTTGGACCAAAGCCATTGAAGGTAATTGCTGCGCTGGCTGATTCGGTTAATATCCCTTTCGGAAAACCATTTAATGAAGCCGTATTACTATTCCCGAAAAAGGTGAATGTAAACTACGACAACGGAAGCTCCGGCAGTTTGAATGTGAGCTGGACGATGGGAGATTATACTGCTGATGAACCAGGTTCTTATGAGCTGAAAGGAGAAATTGAGATTCCTGAGGGCATCATTAATCCGGATAGCATAAAAGCAGATCTGAAAGTTAAAGTAGGAAAGCGCCTCATTAAAACCTACCAGGCTCCCGAAGCATTAACTGTGTTTTTTGGAACACAGGCCTCGGAACTGATCTTGCCGGATGCTTTAATGACACAGCTGGAAGATGGTGGTGTTGTGGAGCTTGGGTTAACCTGGGACCTTTCTGGTTACAATGGAAACCTGGCTGGGAAATACCTGATCAACGGAAGCTTTATCCTGCCGGATGACATTGAAAACCCACAAGGAATTGTCCCGCAGATGGAGTTGAATGTATTGGCGAAAGCAAAAGCAATCCTGGAATTGAGAACGGATACGATATTTGTCGCCTATGGTACGAACCTGACGGAGATTCCTTTCCCTGCTTTAAGTCATGCGAAATTGGATGAAGGTGCTGATTTGGACATTCCTGTACTGAGCAACTCTTTTGAATCTACAGATTACAATCACCAGCAGGCAGGAACCTACCTTTTTGAAGGAGATTTAGTATTGCCTCAGGGGATTCAGAATCCAAATAACTTCCCTGCTAAGGTCTGCGTGGTGGTCGGGAAAAAAGCAATTGAATCGATCGCCGCGATAGAAAATCTGAATGTAAGCTACGGAACTGAATTTGATGCGTTAACCTTACCAGAATCCGTAAAAGTGAGATATAATGACAATTCTGAAGATCTGTTGTCGGTAAGCTGGGCCAAAGGAAATTACAATGGTCAGCTTCCGGGGATTTATGTATTGCAAGGAACATTGGTTGTTCCGGACGACATTGACAACCCGAAAGCCCTGCAACCAGTGATGACTGTAGTCCTGGCAGAAAAAATCCGGATGCTGATGGCGATGACCATGGATTCCGTATCTGTTCCAAATGGTACGGCTTTGACGGCAATCGGTTTCCCTGTCTCCGTAACTGGTACTTTTGATGATGGTTCTACCGCAGCACTGATCGTTAAAACATGGGGCAATGCAGCATATAATCCATTGGAATCGGATGACTATATTTTTAATGGCCTGCCGGAAATGCCTTTGAATACCCAGAACCCGGACAACCTTAGCGCAGCTTTTAAAGTGAAGGTGGCAAGGAGATACATTGTTTCGGTAGCTTCTTTACCAGGCTTGCTGGTGCCTAATGGTACGTTGTATGTAAACCTGGCACTGCCAACAACTGTAAATGTAACCTATAATAACAACCAGACCGAACCGTTATCCCTGATTTGGGAGGAAGGAACTTTTGATGGAACAACAGCGGGAGATTACCTGCTTACCGGAACATTGATGCCTGATGCACCGGAAGAGAACAAGGACAATAAGACAGCGGCTATAAAAGTAACCGTGCAGCCTGCCCTGCTCATCATCAATACCGTTACGGTAAGTTCTCCTGTTCACTTTCCTTTGGGAACTTCGCTGAGTCAGGTCATCACCCAATTGGGACTACAACTGCCGGTGGCATATACCAACGGATCTTCAGGTCTGGCTGGCGTCAACTGGGAATCTGCTGATTTTGTAGACAACCAGGTGGGCAGCTTTAATTTTACAGGACTACTGGATCCGGAAGAAAAAGCATCAAATCCGAATGACATTACCGCAAAAGTTGTCGTGATCATCGATAAGAAAAACATTGTTTCTGTAGAAGAGCCTGCAGCATTGACCGATGTATATGGAAAACTGTTCTCAGCCCTGGATTTACCTTCTACAGTCAAAGTAACCTATGACGATGGAACGAAGGAAGATCTTCCTGTACTGTGGGACGAAACGGGATACCAGAGCAATGTGCTTCAACCGCAACTGATCAAGGGAGAGATCCAGCTGACAGATGAGGTAAGCAATACTTCCGATCTCAGGGCTTCGATAAAAGTAACCCTGATGAAAGATATTGTTTCCCTGGCAACCATTGCGCCGATAGCGGTAAATTACGGTACGCCATTCTCCGGATTGGGGCTGCCATTATTAATCGAAGCGACTTATAATGATGGAAGCAAAGAAAACCTGAGTGTAACCTGGGATCCGGCAGTGTATGCAGCTGCTCCGGTTGGAGAACTGATCATGACCGGAGATTTAACGTTGGCGCCAAATACATTCAATACCACCTTACAAGCAGCGGCAGCAACTGTTAATATCCGGAAAGCGCCACAGGTGATCAGCTTTAGCCCAATTGTCGATAAAGTATATGGAGATGATCCGTTTAAACTGCTGGCCACTGTCGCTTCAGGATTGCCCATCACTTTTGAGCTGATCGAAGGACATGTGGACATCAACGCCGATATTGTCCATATTGAGGGTGCCGGAGAGGTATTGATTAAAGCCGTTCAATTAGGGAACGCCTATTTTGAAAAGGCGGAAGCACAGCAAAACTTCAAAATCAGTAAAGCCTTGCTTACCGTGTACGGTGATAGCCTGAAACGCTTTTTTGGTCAGGAGAACCCAACTTTCAGTCATGAGATGAAAGGCTTTAAATATGGCGAAACGGAAACAGGTTTAAGGGCAGTCGCAAAGATTCAGGGAATGCCAGCCTATAACACAACCGCAACCATCAGCAGTTTACCGGGAACCTATCCGGTGGTGTTGAGCCTCGCTGAGCTGCAGGCAGACAATTATGACTTTAGCTTTGAACCAGGACTGCTAACGATCGTCCGCCAGTTCCATACCCTGACCTGGGATACACGTGGAGGGACGTTGATTGCGCCAATGGAAGTCGAAGATCAGGCAATCGTAACACCTCAGCTAAGTACCAAAGAAGGGACCGTTTTTTATGCCTGGTATAGTGATCAAAGTATGGAAACAGTTTTTAATTTTGGCCTCCCGGTTACAGAAAGTGTAACACTGTATGCCGATTGGAAAAAAAGTCCTTTGCCGGCCTCAGGACCGATCAGCATGAAGACAGTCGCAGACTATATGCTGGCTATAGGAGAGATCAGAACTGAAGAACGAAATGCGCCTTTTGGAATTTCCTTCCTGAATCAGAAAAGTCACCTGGAAGACAAAATGCCGCCATTTAAATTAACGGAATGGTATGGCTATGGAGAACAGAAAAAACCTTTGCTGAAAACAGTGGCGGTAACACAAAAGAGCACAACATCAGTATTCACAGGCATTGACCTGCTGGACGATGGAGGACCGGCTATTTTGGAATCCGGCGTATGTTGGAGCACAAGCCCGGGCCCTACAATTGCGGATCAGAAACTGACCAGTGGAACTGGGTCATCGGTGTTGAGCCCGGAAGGGTTGAACACAGGAGTTCCATATTATTTAAAAGCTTATGCGACAAACAGACTTGGGACCGCCTACGGAAACGAGCTGGTTTTTATAATAAAAGAAGATGGTTTAATAGAAATTGTAAAGAAATAAGGATATGCAAATCAAACAAAACAAGATCAGCTATTTGATCAAATTTGCCTTGGTGACACTGGGCTCTATGTTTTTTGCTCCCGCAGCAGCGGATGCTCAATTCGTAGGAAATCCCCTGATTCCACAACCGGGAAAGGTGATCATTTATAGCAATGATGCCAAAGGCGGGCATCACCAGGTGGCCACAATTGCCGATAGGAATAACATCAGCTCTCCGAGGCGTCAGCCGGGAATGCTGTGTACGGTGATGGATGATGGTACAGGGAAAACAAGAACCTTCCAATTGGTTTGTGCAGATGTTCCCGCAGAGCTGGATAATAATGCCAACTGGCTTTTGTTTTCGCCAGCAGCTGCTACTGGAAACAACCTGATTTATGGCCAGGGAATTCCGGTTGCCACGACGGGAAAAAAGGGGGACTTTTATGTGAATACTGCGGATCAAACCCTTTTTGGTCCAAAAAATGAAGATGATACCTGGCCTGCATTGTTGTTACAAGGGATTCCTTCAGGGCCTGCAGGAGGGGATTTAACGGGTACCTATCCTAATCCGCAGATTGCAGAAAAGGCAGTGACCCCCGCACACATTAAAGGAGGAACAGCAGATCAGGTCATGGTAACCAATGCCGAAGGGCTTGTTTCCTGGGTGGATAAATCGACTCTAGGTGGCGGAGGAACAATAGGGGCATTTAATGGAAACAGGCCAATTACGGGCGACTATTATAAAAACGTAAACCCGGGAACGAATGACCTGGCTAAATGGATAGAAGCTGTTTTTTACCCTTCGCTGGGGCCATCGGCTTCCTTAACGGCAACGCCTTCCGGAGTTAAAGAAATGGGACCTGCAGGAAGTACGGCAATTACCCTGAACTGGCTTGCCGGAAGGGCTGCCGAAACGGCGGAAATTACCAGCATTATTGTTCATGGGCAGGAGGTCTTTACCGCCAGCCCCGCTGCAGGAGCAACAGTAGGAGGAACACTCAGTGCAAATGCAAACAACAACCAGCCGACAACCTTTAGCATGACGGTAAAGACTAAAGACAATAAAACGCAACAGGCCTCAGCCTCCATCAGTTTCCAGTGGAAAAGGTATTGGGGATTTGCAAACGGAGGTGAAGACGGACAAAGCTTTGCCCCTACGGATGCGGAGATCCTAAGCCTTTCGGGTGCAGAATTGGGAACTTCGGCGGCGGTAACGAATAAATCGGCCAGCCCTTCAGGCAGACAAAAGCTCGTGATCGCCTATCCTTCAAGCTGGGGTGGAACGAAAATCATTGTAGGGGTGAACGATTCTACAGGAGCATTTGAAAGAACCACAAGGTCCTTCCGAAATGCCAGTGGAGGCGTTACAGATTATGTGATCTATGTTCAAAGAGACAATACTGCAGCAGGTTTAACCTTTGCTGTTCAATAACCGGGAAAGAGATGAAGACTTTAGAAAATTATATCCCAATGAAAGCGATTTATACATTTTGTTTGATCCTTTGCATGGCCTCCTATTCGGCCAGCGCACAAGTGAAAGTAATCGGCGCAGTGGAGCCAAATGACCTTAGCGATAAATATCCTACCCACAATGAGATTTATGGAAAGGGGGGCTTCAGGTCTGTGACCAGCAATACCGAAAGAGACAACATTACCCCTGCCAGAAGAAGTGTAGGAATGTTGGTCTACTCCATTCTGGAAGAGAAATTCTATCAATTGAAGGGTGGCCTGCTCAATACCAACTGGGTGGAGACACAAATGGGTGGAGGTGGCAGTACCGGAACACTGGCGATAGAAAAAGGTGGTACTGGTGCGATCACGGCCGAATCGGCGAGAACTAATCTGGGGCTGGGTACTTTAGCAGTTCAGAATAAAGATGCAGTGGAAATTACCAAAGGGGCTATTGATGGTACCCTGATCGGAAATTCGAGTCCGGCGCAAGGGAAGTTTACCACGCTGGATGTAAACTCAGAACTGACAGTAACAGGCCAGGTGATCGTTAACGGAGACATTAAGGCTTCAGGAGATGTGACGGCGAATTCGGATGTCCGGTTGAAGAAAAACATTGTCACCATTCCCCCGGTTTCTGAGAGCCTGAGAAGGCTGCATGCAGTATCTTACGATCGTAACGATATGGAATTACACCAGATTGGCTTCATAGCCCAGAATGTTCAGGAGTTTTTTCCTTCCCTGATCAAAACAGATAACGACCAGCGGAAAACACTTTCCCTGAACTACCAATCGATGACGGTGCCTTTATTGAAAGGCTGGCAGGAACACGATGAAGAGATTGTGAGCCAGCAAAGGGAACTGAAGACCCTGAAAGCTGAACTGGAAGAGTTGAAGAAAACAGTAGCAGAACTGAAAGCTCTTTTAAAGGACAAGAAGTAACGGAAATAAAAAAGGGGATGCCAACACAGGCATCCCCTTTTTTATGAACTTACTATTTGCTGATACCTTCCAGCGCAAAAAGGAAGGAATAATTTAAAGCAACATCTTTCAGGTAATCAAAACGACCCGAAGCTCCGCCGTGGCCAAAGTCCATGTTTGTTTTTAGCAACAGGATATTCTTATCCGTCTTGGTTGCCCTCAGTTTAGCTACCCATTTAGCCGGCTCGAAATACTGAACCTGACTATCATGAAGGCCTGTTGTAACCAACATATTCGGATAAGCTTTCTTTTCGATGTTCTCATACGGAGAATAGCTCTTCATATAATCATAAGCCGCTTTTTGTTTAGGATTTCCCCATTCATCAAATTCATTTGTCGTAAGTGGAATGCTTTCATCCAGCATGGTATTGATCACGTCCACAAATGGAACCTGTGCAATAACACCATGCCACATGTCAGGAGCAAGATTGATAATTGCACCCATCAGCAGTCCGCCTGCGCTTCCACCCTGAGCATATAGATGTTCTTTTCCTGTAAATTTCTCGTCGATCAGGTATTTCCCACAATCAATAAAATCAGTAAAAGTATTCATCTTCTTCATGAGCTTTCCGTCTTCATACCATTGGCGGCCCATTTCCTGTCCGCCGCGGATATGTGCAATCGCATAAACAAAACCACGGTCTAAAAGACTTAACCTGCTGCTGTTGAACGTTGGATCAGTACTGGAGCCATAAGAACCGTATGCGTAAAGCAATAGTGGTGCTTTTCCATCCTTTTTAAGCCCTTTTTTATAGACCAATGAAATCGGAACCTTCGTTCCGTCTTTTGCGGTCGCATAAAGCCTTTCTGAGGTATAATCGTCCTTATTGTATCCTCCAACAACTTCCTGTTGTTTCATCAGTTTTTTTGCCTTCGTATCCATGTTATAGTCGTAGGTTGAGGAAGGGGTGGTCAATGAAGTATAAATATAACGAAGTGTCTTGCTGTCATAATCTGGATTTGCACCGACCATAGCCGTGTAAGTCGGTTCTTCAAAGGCAATGTTATGTTCCGGGCCACCGATTGCACGAACGCGAAGCTGAGTAAGTCCATTTTTACGCTCGGTAACCACAATATGAGTTTTGAACTCATCTACTTCTTCCAGCAAAACGTCTTTACGGTGAGGAATCACTTCTTTCCAGTTTTCTCTACCGGTTTTATCCAAAGGACATTCCATCAGACGGAAATTTTTGGCATTCCAATTGGTCAGAATCAGGAACTTATCATCCAAAGGAATCGCTTCATATAACATGTCCTTTTGTCTTGGCTGAAAAGATTTGAACGGTTGATCAGGTGTGCTGGCATCCAGCATTTTAATCTCATTAGAAAGTGTCGCCTGAGAATAGATGAAAATGTATTTTCCGGATTTTGATTTCCCAACACCAATATAATTAGACTTGTCTTTCTCCTCATACACCGTTACATCCTGTTTCGCATCACTATTTAATTGGTGTTTCTTTATTTTTTCACTCAATAGCGTTACTTCATTCTTGGAGGTATAGAAGATTGTTTTATTGTCCATTGCCCAAACGGGATCGCCCTGAGTATTGGAAATCGCATCTTTAACCACTTCTCCGGTTTCCAGATTTTTAATGTGAATTACATATTGGCGTCTGGAAACTTTATCCACCGCAAAAGCCATCATCTTATTGTCCGGACTAATGGAGAAGCCTGTGGCCTGATAATAAGGCAGGCCTTTTGCCTCTTCGTCCATATCTAATAATATTTCTTCTTTGGCATCCAGTGTACCCTTTTTCCGGCAGTATTTGGCGTATTGTTTTCCTTCTTCATTTCGGGTATAGTAATAATATCCGTTTTTGAAAACCGGAACAGATTCATCTTTTTCCTTGATCCTGCCTTTAAGTTCTTTGAACAAATCTGCCTGAAGCGTTTTTGTTCCGCTCATCATTGTGTCCAGGTATTTGTTTTCTGCGGTCAGATAGTCTACGACTTTGGTACTGTCTTTTCCTTTTTTAAAATAGTCAATCATCCAGTAGTAGTTGTCTGTTACTGTATCCCCGTGCAGGGTTCTGACGAAAGGTTTTATCTCCGCGACAGGCGCTGCGGCATCCGGCCATTTATAGGTTTCCATTTTATTGTCTTTGTTTGTACAGGACAAAGCTACACCTAGTAGCAGTAATCCGGGGATAGTTTTTTTTATCATGCGCTGGTCAAGGTAATAAGTTGTTATTCTGCAAATTAGAATTTATTCTTTAATTTGCATTGGCCCCTGTGTAAAAATTTTATCGAAATGAGAAAGATATTCAAAAAGAGTAATGTGGTTAACGGAGTGTTCGTAATTTTGATGTTGGTCGTTCTTTTTGTTCCATCAGCGAAAGCAATCATGATTCAGGGCTTAATGGAAATAGGCCTTTTTAGACCGGATACCACTGCAGCACCAAGAGCGTTGCTGCCTGCGAATGGCTTAGCTGGAATTCGTTTTAAGAATGCTTCCGGAACAGTACTCGACCTGGGAGATTTAAAAGGTAAAGTGGTTTTCCTGAATTTTTGGGCAACCTGGTGTCCTCCCTGCCTGGCCGAAATGCCTTCCGTAAACAAATTGTACCAGCAATTTAAGGACGATAAAGAAGTCGTTTTTATTCTCGTAGATGCCGATAGTGATTTTGGGAAGGCTCAAAAATACATGGACAGGAAAGGGTATCAGCTCCCTATTTTCGCCGCTGCAAGCAGTATCCCTGAAAGTCTTTTTTCCGGAGCATTGCCTACAACCATCGTTTTTGATAAGGAAGGGCGCGTTTCTTACCATGAATCCGGAGCAGCGAACTATGCAAATACCAAATTCATCGAATTTATTAAGAAATTAAAGGGGAATTGATTTAACATTTTTTAACTTTAAAATGGCAGAGATCAACCCGCTACGTCATATCTTTGCATTAGAAATTGAGTAATTTTGCTTTTAGTTAATTACTTAGAAATGAACCGAGCATAATCTGCACTAAATATGGCATAGATTATGTAAGATCCATCTGACAAATAAAATAAAAATATATACAGATGAAACGGAATTTGATTATTGTCGCAAGTTGCATCGCAGGTCTGGTTTACTCGACGATTGGTTATGCACAAAATCCAGGACTGGCAGAAGACCAGAATCCAAGATATCAGGAAAGCAGGGCTAAATATATAGAGTTAGCTGATTCTTTGAACCGTAATCAGGGCAGCACTGTCCAGAATACCTATAAAGCGTACGACTGGTACACCGCAAGGGAAGAACGCAGAGCTTTGCGCAGACAAAGAAACTATGAAAATAGCTGGTATAACCCTTACTATTATGGTAATTCTTATTATTCTCCGATAGGTCTCTCCCTGGGCTTTGGCTATAGCAATTATGGCTGGGGTAATCACTACGGTTATGGCAATTGGGGGCATCACGGACGTTGGAACCGCTGGTAAACAAGAACATTAGAAATTTATATTTAGAAATATGCAGTTTAAAAAAATAATAGCAATTGCAGCTATTGCAGTTTCTGGGATGATGGTCATCAGCTCATGCTCCAGACAAGTGACACGTGTAAATACAGACGAATCGATCGACATAAGTGGAAACTGGAACAATACAGATTCAAGACTGGTTGCACAGGAAATGACGCAAACGATTCTTGGCGGAAAATGGTTGCCTAACCATTTGGAAGGCAAACAAGGAAAGAAACCAGTGGTAGTGGTTGGTGCAGTAAACAATAAAAGCCATGAGCACATCGATGCGGAGACTTTTGTTAAAGACGTAGAACAATCTTTTATCCAAAGTGATCGCGTGAGATTGGTGCAAGGGGGTAAAAAAAGAGAAGAATTACGCGCGGAAAAAGCAGATCAGCAAGACAATTCTTCTGTATCTACCATGAAGAAATTCGGATTGGAAAACGGCGCTGATTACATCCTTCAGGGATCTATCAACTCTATTGTAGATTCACACAAAAGGAAAAAGGTCGTTTATTATCAGGTAAACCTGGAACTGACCAATATTCAAACCAATGAAGTGGTTTGGATAGGAGACAAAAAAATTGCTAAATACGTTAAAAATTAGTCTGGTTTTACAGACTAAATGTAATATGGTTAATATTAGTAAGCATACTTTTAGAGCATCACTTCTTTTGGGGTTGATGCTCTTTCTTTTTAGCTGTTCCAGCTATAATGACATGATTGGACCATATTACAAACAGGTTTCCAATGGCAATTATCCGGAAGCAATTAAAGAGCTGGATAAAAACAGTCTGCTGAAAAAGCCGAGAAACAAATTGCTTTTCCTCATGGAAAAAGGGAAAACGAGTCACCTGGTAGGGGATTACGAAAATAGTAACCGTTACTTTAATGAGGCAGATCAGCTCCTGGAAAATGGAATGGGAGGCACAATGGATGCAGTAGTGGGGACCCTCGTAAATCCAATGACCCAGGTTTATAAAGGAGAAGACTTTGAAAAGTTCATGATCCATTATTATAAAGCTTTAAACTACGTTTACTTAAACCGGACGGAAGATGCAATCGTAGAAGCAAGAAGGATTACATTGCAGTCGCAGGAACAGGGGGATAAGTTTGACAATAAGGAGAGCCGTTATTCGAAAGATGCCTTCTCATTAATGCTTCAGGGATTAATCTATGAACACGATGGCGATGTAAACAATGCTTTTATCGCTTACCGGAATGCTGCGGAAGTTTACCTGAATAGCAAAGACCATACTTATTACGGGACAGTGATGCCGGAAGGTTTAAAGAGAGATGTGCTGAGAACAGCCGATGGAATGGGATTTGTCTCAGAACTTCAGCGGTTTGAAGGCTTGTTTAACCTTAAATATACCAGAGAAAAAGCACCCGAAGGCGGAGAACTGATCTTTTTCTGGGAAAATGGATTGGCACCTGTTAAACAACAGGAAGAGTTTTTCTTTTCCCTGGTAAGAGGGGGTGACGGCGGTTTGTTCTTTACGAATGTAGGAGGGACGATTATCGTTCCGTTTAACAACAGCTATGGCAATGACAAGGATTTTAATGCGAGTTCGATTCAGAGCTTGCGGGCTACCTATCCAAAATATGTAGCGCGTTCTCCTTTCTATAGCAATGCCACATTGAGCAATGGAACAAATACGATAAATTTTGAGAAAGCAGAAGACATCAATGAACTGGCTTTTAAGACGCTCGATCAGCGTTTTCTGAAAGAGATGAGTAAAGTATTGACACGTCTGGCAGTAAAGAAAGCCGCGGAGTATGTACTGAGAGAAAGTGCTAAAGGAACCGGGAAAAATGGAAAAGACAACTCTCTTTTAGAAGGTCTTGGTTTAGGTATGCAATTATATAGCCTGATCTCTGAAAAGGCGGATACCAGAAACTGGCAGTCTTTACCTGCAAATATCAGCTATACCCGGATTCCACTCCAAAAAGGGAACAATACCATCACGCTTAACCTAAAGGGAGCGAATGGCAGCAATGAAACGAAAACAATAGAAGTGATGGGCACAGGAAAATTACAGTTTTATAATTATTCGACCTTACGGTAGCCCTCCACTCAAATCAATAAACCATACAATAAATAGATATGCAAGAGCCTTTTGACATTCAAATAGGAAATATTAGTTATGCTGTTTTTCCGGAAGGAGACGATACTTACGTAATTTTTAAAGAGGGTAAGGAATATGTCCACATTCAAAAAGATACGGAACTTCAATGGTTGAAACTTGACGATGAAACCGGTCTTCCCTTGTTCGAAGCGGATGATGAGATCAATAACATTGGCCGCGAGATCTTAGCCTTCCAGCCTGAAGAAGAAGAAGAGGAAGAGGATGGCGAAGAGGGGGAAGGAGAATAGACATCAGGATGCCCAGCTATCGCGGTCCAGACTGCGGTAGTGAATGGCTTCCGCCAGGTGCTCCGGCTCAATGTCTTCACATTTTGCCAGGTCGGCAATTGTTCTGGCCACCTTTAAGATCCGGTCATAAGCCCTTGCTGACAGGCCCAGTTTCTCCATGGCTTTTTTGATCAGTTCCTGTCCTTCCTCATTGATATTACAAATCTTGCGAACCATCTTAGGGCTCATCTGAGCATTGCAGTATAGATCTGCTTTCCCCAGAAAACGAAGTCCCTGAATGGCCCGGGCTGCAATCACCCGCTCTCTGATCAACGCACTTTTTTCTGCAACAAAAGGAGAAGAGAGGTCTCTGAAGTGTACCGGGGTGACTTCTACATGCAGGTCTATCCTGTCGAGCAATGGACCGGAAACTTTACTCAGGTATTTCTGCACCATCCCGGGCCCGCAGATACATGCTTTTTCCGGATGATTGTAAAAACCACAAGGACAAGGGTTCATAGAAGCGATAAGCATAAAACTCGCCGGATAAGCCACACTGAATCTCGCTCTGGAAATGACGATATTCCGGTCTTCCAGCGGTTGACGCATTACCTCAAGCACACTTCTTTTAAACTCAGGCAGTTCATCCAGAAAAAGCACTCCATTGTGTGCCAGTGAGATTTCTCCCGGTTGGGGATGGGCACCGCCTCCCACCAATGCCATGTCGGTGGCCTTGTGGAATTTGGGGGTGATGCATCTTTACTTAATGGTGTTTGGTCTTTTTTGCTCATGTAATCTTTTATACTTGCATAACAAGCCCGTAAATAGGAATCATCTATAATTTCATGTTGATTGTTATCGGTCAAGTATTCAGGTAATCCACATGTGAACATTCCGCTTGTCGATCCTTTTTCTATTATGTCGTGTTTTTGTTTACTTATATAGAATGTGTGTTGATCTATAAAATCAAACACTTTTAGCTTTACGTCAATAGTGTAGACTTCATCATGTTCACAATAGTTTATCAATATATTGTCTACGAATGACCTAACCAATGTAGATTTTAAATTATAATCTATTGTGTTCGCTACACTTTGCAATTGATTTTGAAATTCATCCATCTCATTAAAAATCCCCTTAAAAGTATCGTGCTCTACTAATTGACTTTCAACTAAAGATAAATCTTCACGGTGCTTTAATATTGATTCTTTTATCTTTTTAAGGTCTTTATCTACTTCTTCTTCTGAAAGAAGGTCTTTTTTGAATAAACTGATAATTTTGAGTTTATCCTTCTCATACTGTTTAAGTTTGTCATTTATTTGCTCTTTATGTAGGCATAAAGTTTTGATTGAATCTGGACTTTTAAGTTCATCAACTTTTTTTAAAGCATAAGGAACAATAGCTTTTGAGTTGGTTATGATGCTCCAAATCAAGTCATCTAAGTAATCGATATTTATTGATCTGATGCCACATCTTTTATGCTTCTGTATTTTAGATGAGCAATAATAGTAGTGATCCTTTTTACTTTCTCTGGTTCTACCTACGAAATTTGAACCGCATCTTCCGCAACTGCATAATCCTCGAAGTAAATACTTATACTTTATTTTGCCTGTTTGCTTTTTGTTTTTTCCTATTTGAAGCTGAGCTTTGTTCCAGACCTCTTCACTTACTATTGCTGGGGCTTTAAAAATCTCATCCTGATACTTTCTTTCACCTTTGTAGATAGAGTTCTTTAAAATGGATAAAACAGTGTTTCCAACCCATACTAGTTCGCTATTGGGTATGTGTTTAATTTCCTTAGTGAATCTGTTTTCTTTTCTAATCCCATTTTTAAGAAGTTTCCTGCCTTTGGTTTCAATACCATCTTCGTTTAATTTTTCTGCTATCCTTCCTGTACCATATCCTAATAAACATAGGCTATAAATTTCTTTTATAACTTGGGCTTCTTCGTTATGTAGGATAAGATTTTTGTCCTTATCGCTTGTGTATCCAAATGGTTTTAAAATTCCTGTATGAGCTTTTCCTTCGGCAGCTCTATTTCTTAAAACCCCTTTTATTTTTTTTGATGTATCTTTTACA
Organism: Pedobacter sp. FW305-3-2-15-E-R2A2; assembly: GCF_038446955.1. Lineage (NCBI taxonomy): Bacteria > Pseudomonadati > Bacteroidota > Sphingobacteriia > Sphingobacteriales > Sphingobacteriaceae > Pedobacter > Pedobacter sp. FW305-3-2-15-E-R2A2. The sequence continues at coordinate 7,092,019 of NZ_CP151803.1, read as the reverse complement.
AATTTTGAGGCAAATAAGGTCCGAATATCACTCATAAATTCATTGTCTGAATCGTTAAAATCAATTACACCTTCAATCTTTGTATGTACCTTAATATTGTGCTGACTAAAAACAGATTTTATAATTAATTTGGTTGTTTGATTTCTAGTTAACCTACTCTCGTCATATACAAAGACTGCTGTAATAATGCCATTCTCTATATCTTGGATTAATCTCACAAACTCAGGACGATTATTAAGCGTATCATAAGCAGCTGATTCACCTTTGTCGATGTAAACCTCATGTTCCATTCCTAATTCTGTGGCTTTTATTTTGCCTTGGTATACTTGATCATCAATTGATCCTGTGGTGTCTTTTTCTCTGGATTGCCTTGCGTAGATCCCTAGTTTGTTTATGTTATTTGTCATGTTTTTTAATTTAATTAGGCTACTTATTGATGCAGCTAAAATATTGTTGTTTGTAAAGCACCTAATCAGAACACGAGGTTCTATGTGGTGATGTAAAGTTTTAATATGTATTAATTGAAAATTCAGATTAGGTATCTTCTTTATCGGTGTTGTTTAGGTAAGGTAGAATGCTGCATATACAAACGTTTCCTGAATGTATGACCTCCTCCATTGCATTTGATACAATCGTGTTTAAATATTCTTTTAGCCTATTTGATGGATCTTGGGCAGTAGTCTTAGGGATAGCTGTTATATAGGCTAAATGATTATCATTATCTAAATTCCACATTATCAAATGTTCACCATATCGGTAGTGTTTTCCACTTAGTTCAATAGTGTTCTTACCATCATTTTTTCTAGTATAAATTCTTTCTTTATAGTCATAATCCATGGTAAGATGGTGCACGACTGTATTCAGAAAGTCCATTTTGCAATTATTGTTGTTTTTCATTTTTTTATAATTTAAAAATTCAGGCATACAAGTTCCATCAGATGAGTTTGAATGCAAATTTTAAGCATACCAATTTCATCTCCTGTTTTTGACAGAACATACTTTACTGTTGTTTATTTTTTGATTTTACACCTAATCTGACTAGAAATGTCAATGTGGTGTTGCTAATATGTAGTATTCTATATCTTATCGTTTTGTCTTTATAAAATCTGAAAATTTAATACCAGACATGGGCGGTGGGATTCATTTTTGCCTCTAAAAGAACAATACAAATGTAGGGAAAAAATATTTCTTATGCAATAAATATTTCATAATTCAAAGGTTTTTTTAATTTATTTTTAAATCTAAAAATAATTCGTTAAAAATAGATGTTCTAAGCATGTCAGGGCACGATTTTGTGCTGTTGGCTGTTCATGCTGTAGTTAGGTAATTTATACAGCCTGGAGGCATATTTCTATTTTTTATAGTGTTATGCAATTTTTTTAATGCATTTATACACTTGAAAAAAAATCTTTCTGCCTTATTTTGGTATTAGTCAGTGAATAACTCATTTTTAAAATATGAATACTATTTATGATGGTAACGCAGGTTACAACAGATCGTTTGATTAACAATACTGTAAAGTAGTAAATGGGCGGGAATAATTACCCCGCCTTCTCTTTATCATGTTAATCGGACATAAAGAGAACTACCCCCGATGGATTATTCGGAAACAGTAAAAATTAATTGAACAATTTAAATTCTAAAAACTTTTTTACAACATCAAAATTGTATGAAGAGATTACAAAAAATGTATTTGCCAAATCTGGCATAGATCCATATAAAAGAAGGTACAACTACCTTTATATTACCCATAAAATAATTTGGGATAGCACCATTAAAAAAGGCGATACAGCAGGTGCAAAAATGAACATAGAGACATTGTCCAAGTTATTTGGAAAATCTAAACAAGAAACATCATCAATTTTAAAAGATTTAGAAGATTGGGGAATAATTTATGAATCTGAAAAGTATACATATAAGCAATCATCTTCTCGTTATGCCCTTACTGATGCCTATTCCAAGGATAAATTTACAGTCATGCAGGTAGATATTACTGATGTATCTTTCATTAAAAAGTTGATTGATGTTGATAAGGTTGAAAGTGATAGAATCCTTAAACAGTTGAAAATAAATATTAAAAATATAACTGTCAATGAATTAGGTTTGGAGTATTTAAATTGTAAATATAGTAATATTAAAAAATCTTTTTCTTCAATCAATCTTAATACAATAGAGGGAGGTGTAAGCAAAGAAACAGTCTTTAAAGTGTCAAAGACAGCGATTTTTGGAGGTAAAGAGCCTAAGTTTTTCCTAGGGGGGGTAGAGATTGATCAGATGGATCTTCCATTGATCTCAATTTTTTTAGGTGATTACAATACAAGCAGACCAGATCCAAAATCTAGGGTGTATAATAATCTAACAAATTTGAAAAGGGAATTAAGGAATTATGTTTCTTTTAATGGTAAACCACTTATGATGACAGATATTTCCAATTGCCAGCCATTGTTAAGCGTGGCGTTCGTAAAAAAGGAGTTCAGGATAATATCTGGATTTGGTGAATCAGGTCTTCATGATGATATTAAACACTATCAGGAGTTAACAGAGTCTGGCATGTTCTATGAATATTTACTAGAGAAATCTGGGTACATGGGGGATAGGGGGAAATTCAAAAAAGACTTCTTTGCGCAGGTGTTTTTTAGCAAAGTTGTAAAATATAGTATGCCAATAAAAGATGTGTTCATTCAGGAGTTTCCAAATGTGTATATGCTCATAAATAGACTTAAAAGAGAAAATTTTAAAAATTTCTCTATTGGTTTGCAAAGAATGGAGGCTGGTATTATGATAGATACTGTGGCAAAGAAAATGATTAAACAAGGTAAATGTGTTCTAACCTTGCATGATGCAATTGTTTGCGATAATGAAACTGATTTGGAATTGGCAGAGAAATTAATCAGTGATGCGATGGCAAAGCATTATATAACTCCAAAGTTCAAAAGGGAGTCAGCGCAATTGATTTTATCCAATATGGATGATATTCATGTTGAAGATGTAAGTGGTAGCGAGAGATCAGTTATCATAGCTGATGAAAAATTAATACAACATTCATTTGGTGAGGTTTTAATTCAAAATTACAATGATTTTAAGACCGCTACAGCGACTTTAACAGGTGATGATATGCGAACGTTAATTAATCGGTTTGCAGTGTCTGCAGTGGGCTATAATGGTGCTACAATCAATAATATAATATACAGTTTCATTGTGAAATATGAAGATATTGAAGGTAAGGAGGATGAAATGAAGGTAATAGTATTCAAAGAAAAGATTATTAGAAAATTAGTGGCCTAAAAGTGTAAAAATGTTAGAACTCAAAAGATTAAACCAGTTCCAATTTATCAATAAGTGGGGTACTGTATATACAAAGTTGACGAGAGGTTGGATAGTGTCTAATATGATTGATTGTGATGATCTGGTGCAGGAGATTATAGCTTCTCCAACATTTGAAGAATCAATAGAAGATCTTTTGATATTGAATGATGGTTTAGAACTTGACTTTTTGTAATAATTAAATATCATTGTTACACAGGTGGATGATATACAAGGGGTGGTAATACTCTCGTTATCACCTTTTTAAATGTTTTTTTTATTTAATATGCTGTAATCCAGGCAGATATGTTTATTTTATTTCTATATTTACCTGTAAATAACGTAGAAATATGGTTAAAATTGAAAAAGGGAAGCTGATAATTGTGGTTGATTGCTTCGAGGACTTTGAATATGATACATTAGAGTGTCTACAATTTGATTTAATACACTTGATGAATGCATTACATATCTTAAAGAACTCACATAATCCTGATCATTACGTACCATCCGATTTTATGAGCGTTTTGGCTTTACAAAAAGCACTGGTGCCAACAGCAGAAGGAAATAAAGTATTATACCCAATAGATCAAACTAAAACATCCTTTAGCTCAACTTCCAGTCCTTTGCACACTTGTATAAGGTAGATGTAAGAAGGGTTAACATTTCCAGATTCCAGTCTTTGTATGGATTGTTTGTCTTTATAAATTTTATGGGCTAATTGTTCTTGGCTCATGCCCTTCTCTTTACGAATTTTTCGAATCCTATTGCCAAGATCTTTTAGAAGAATATCCTTTTCCATCGGGATATCAAAAGAAGCTTATAACCTTTAAAATAAAGACAACGGATCAGTAGTTTTATTGTTTTTTTTCTATATTAGCGCTAAATAAACTCGATGCCTCTCGATGAAAAGAATCCTAATTCCAGTACTTATATGCTTGTTAGCATGTAACAATCGCAATCAAAATCCTTCGAATTCTTCCAGCAATACATTAACAAACTCAACGGATAAGCATATAAATGCAGTTGATACATTAAAAAAACTTAATGATATCAAAATGGCTTTACTAGACGCCAGAACCGAGAAAGCTAATATATTCTTAGGTGAACCAGATAAGACAGGTACACTTGTTTTAGGTCGTAGTGAATATAGAATTTACTATAACAGGGTTAATGATGGTGAAAAGGTGAAAAATCTGGTCTTAATAATTGGCGATAGTAATGGAGATTATGCCAACTATACCATAAAAGATATTATGGCTGTAAGCTATGGCGCAAGGGCGCATTACGGATATCATTGGATAAAACTAGAACATGGGCGCTTAACAAGTAACTGCACAACTTTTACAATAGATAATTAAATTACTAATTCTAATAACAACATGAAAAAAAGGCTATTTGTATTTGTATTTTCTACTTTTACCATATTCGCATCTGCTCAAATAAAGAAAACATTGAGCTGGGATGATGGGATCATAACAAAAAGCCAATTGGACTCTAGTGGGAATGTATTGTCAACACAGTTTACGACTACAGTATCAGCTCCAAAATACATAAATAACCAAATAATAATTGGGACTGTCGAAAAGTCGATTTACTCTTTAGATTCAAAGAGTAGAGTGATGAAGATTCAGCAATTTTATGACGAAAAGGAGCATGCAGTTGGTTTATTAAGATATAATGATGAAGGTTACATTATAAGCTATAAAAAGATTATCAATGGTAATTTTCTTCTGAACGAATATATCTTTGAATATTGTGATGGTAATTTGTGTGGACTCCTGACAAAGGAGTTTAGAAAAGATGGTACTTTCTTTGGTACGAGAAGTAGATTGGAATATTCAGATAAAATAAATTTGGATTGTTTAGATCTGGCATTAAATTATTTTTTAATTAATTCCGTAGTACGCCCCTCCTATGAAGGCCAGAGTAAAAACCCATTTGCTCCCAGTATTCTAGCAACACCATTATTTGGTAGAACGTCTAAAAACCTTTTGAAATCTATAAGTATGGAAGTATTAGATCCTACAGCAAAGTATTTTCAAACCTTTAGCTTTTCTTCCGATTTAGATACCTTGACGAACACCTTCAAAATAAAAATTGATAATCAGGTAGGGAAAAGTGCTAATGTGAATTACTCTAATGTGATCCTGAAATATGAAAATTTGTAATCCAAACAGGCTAATTTTTAATGAAGATCTATAACCCTAAAGGAATTAGCAATTCTAAACCGCAGCCAGTTAAGCAACGGTACAATTCTTCGTTTCCTGTTCTTAGCTGGTTTGAAGGATTGATTATTGGTTCTATATTAGCACCAATCTCATTAATAATGGGGGTAACTGCAATGGGGACACTTGTCCTCATTGCTTTTGGTAAAGTGGATTATTGGGGTTCCACTGGTAAAGTTTTAGTAGGTATCGGTGTGCCTCTCATAATTATACTGTGTATCGTGAGCAAACCTCTGGGCAATCTAATCTTTACCATATGGTCATTTCTATTATTTTTAGTGGTAGTTGGTTTGCCAATGGTGGCAATTCTATACATGTGTTTCAAACCTACATTTGAGTATTTAGGATTTTAAGGCACGACTTAAATGATGTTTTATTACTGTTTAAAAAGAATTATTTGAAAATTTCCAGACCGACAAAAATTAAAAGGATCATTTTTCTTGATTTCGATGCTTGCTTAGTTCATGATATCAATTCTGAGCAAGCATTAACTGCATGGGAACTAAAACATGAGTGTAAGCATCCTAATAATGGATGGTTTAATTCACCTGAATCTTTGGATTTGGAATTGAATAGTATTCAACGGAATGAAAACGTGTACAATGATTTTACCATGAGATCAGATTCAAATACGCTAACTGTACTTTTAACCAATAGGCCTACTGCATTAGAATTAGAGGTTTTAAATGCATTAAATCATTTGAATGTTCACTTGCATGAGTTAACGTTTAAAAGCTATCCAAAAGAGCTTAAAAGCACCAGAATAGCAAAGTTTATTGTTGATTATCCAGATGTAAAAGAGATTGTGTTTTATGATGATCTATATGGCCATTTTTTAGATTGTCAGCCCCTAGTTGAAGAATATCTGAAAATCGATTTCAATTTTATTCTGGTACAAAATGAAACATTAATGGCTGTTTAATACTGATATATGAGATTTAGTTACATGGACGTTTTTAAAGCGTTAGAGGATGCGAATAAAATGCTGTTATCTGTGCAAAGTCAGGATGAACTTTTTATATCATCTAACTACGATTACTTTTCAATTTATTCTAAAAATCGAGTCAGCAAAGTAAAGACTTTAATCATTGACAATGCGTACAGAGACGAGGGATATCGTTTTTTAGAAGGATTTATTACGGGATTAATGATACCAAGATTAAAAGATTTAGAAAATAATGATGACACCAGAGGATCAGAAGAGAAAACATTTGTACCTACAAAAATACATCTTTCATGGTTTGAACGATTTAAACAGTGGTTTTGATGCATCAGCCATATCATATTTTAATGAAATACAATTTGAGATTGTTCTAGCCAGAGTTAAAGAGCTTAAAGCTATTGGAATCTATGGTATAGAGGCATGGAAGGATGGGGAGTTTTGGGCTGTAGATACATTTGAAAGTTATAAAACCTATCCGCAAGATTCTCACTGGTACGAAACTGCATTTAAAAAATTTAGAAATGGAGATGAAACCTTTCATTATTCAGCGAGTTTTTATGTGCCTGGGAACTACTTGGAATATGAAGATGAGGTCTGAAAATGAATATGATGCTGAAAAGCTAGACGAACTCCAGAGGATCAATCAGTTTATAGAACAAGACAGAAGCTTTGTTTTAGACCAATTCACTGCATATAGGGACAAGGTAAAAGGAGTAGAAATTCTTCGGCTTAAAATGCAAAACCATAAATCAACGTTTAAGCATGAGTTTAACCTTGGTGTTTTGTCCTTAGATCAGTACAATAAGAAAATTGAAATACTGAATGAAAAGCTAATGGAGCAGGAATTAATTAGAAGATCTATCGACAACCAGTTCATTACAAAAGTTTTTGGCGTTGCACCTATAGCATTGCCACGAGAAAGCATCATTTCTTATTTACAGCAGGTATTTCTGTAATGCTCTGCCACTCCAAGCCGCAGCGCCCTAAAAAAGAGCCCATTTTTTAAAAAATATTTTTGAAAGAGCCTTAGATTGGTCTCACAATTTTTTTCCCCAAAATTTTTTTATGTACCCGCTACTGTATGGGGAGGTGGAATGGGGTGGGGGGGTATAAGGGGATACCCCCACCTAGATCAAATTTTTGAGAAAATATATCTCTACAATTTGATCTTGTATCCGCACAAAACTGTTTATAGCCGATATTTCAATCAGTATTGGCCTGTTTTTTCAGAAATTAATACTGAAATGACAAATTGGTTAATTAATTAAATGGTGTTTATTTCTAATTTTTCCAGGTTATGACCAGGTTTCTCTGGGGTTATTGCACAGTTAATTAACTGGATAACCTTCATATTTAGAGAAAGTATTCAGTCAACAATTAATAAGCTCTTCTTAGTATTGCAGTTCTTTCTTGTAAGTAAATGCTCTTAAATTCATCAGTGGAAGAATGAACTAATGAGGCGACTTCATCAATTGTATAATCCATTTCTTCTAGATATGAATCGATGATTTGCTTTAATATCGTTGGCTGTTCAGGTGAAAATATAACAGGTTCTTTAGTCCTATAACCTTCAGCACCCATCTGCATCCATAGGTATTTCCATTGGTTGTCATTTAGTAAGCCTAAGTGTCGTGCTCTTACTAAAATAGATTGCATTGATGTTTTCCAGTATTTTTTTAAATCAGCTAAGATTGATAAATTCAGCCTAACTAATTGTGGTTTAATATCAGATTCAGGCATTAATAATTCGGCAGCAAACTCAAACGCTTCTTTCTCTTTATCTCTATCGCCCTCAACCTTACATGATAAATGCATTATTATATGTCCAAGCTCATGAGCTAAGGTTAGCCTTTTGCGATCCGCAGGTATATCTTTCCCTATAAAAATTAAAGGTATTCCATTAGCTGTATACATGCTAAAGCCATCCATGTCATTTATTGGAACGGGAATAATTATTGCACCGTAATATTCTATAATATTAGTTATATTCTCAATTCTGCCTCTTGGCAACTTCCATTTTTTACGGATATATTGAGCGCACATTGATGGACTTCCTTCTTGGTCAACATCCCAAATAGGAATCTCATTAGCACTAATCTCAATACCTTCCAATAGCTTTAAAAGTTGTCTTTCAACAACTATCATTCTAGCGTTGTTCTGATTTAGTTGCTTTACGGACGAAGATAGTTTTCTTCTATACTCCCCCTGAATTGGAATAATGACATCTTGACTCTCAAAAAATGACACGGGTATATTTAAGAATTTGGAGACTGCTAAGACAAGATCATCATCAAATCCAAAACCCATTTTTTCAATTTTGCTTATAGTGCCCTGAGCAACTCCCAAGGCATTGGAAAGTTGAGTTTGCGTATATCCTCTCAATTCCCTTGCTAGTTTTAGCATTTGAGGATTATATTTCATCTTATTATTTTTTAATGTGTACCAGTGCCTTTTGTTGTTTTCTTATAGGCCGCTTTAACACTAATTCTCTTAATTATTTTTTCTACAGCAACATGATTTTTATCTTCATTTAAGCTAAAATCAATTGTGGTTTGTTCTGCGGATTCAATACCATGTTCGTCAACCCAGTTTAATTGTTTCCCATCCCAACAAGCAGTGTAGATCCCCTGAATGGTGGAATTAGTTTTATCTAACGAATAACCGACATATAAAATTGTAGGCTTTTCTGGTAGACCAGGAATACTGGATTCCTGATAAAGGTATTTCATGTTCTGATTTGTATTCGCATTACTTGTAAAAAAATTTTTGGCATTCATTTTCTTAAATCGTATGAAAAATGAGTCCTTATACAAAAAGCCAAATACACCATTAAACTCTCCTACTTTAATATCAGTATGATTGTAAAATTCGTTAAAGATTCTATGACAAATATGGTCATGTACTATCCCTGCTTTAGTGCGGGGTTTATAAATCACTGTTCCAATGCCCAATGAATTAGAATAATCTTGAATCTTACACCAATCTTCAAAAGAAAGGTTTATAATGGAGGTTATTCTCTCATGAATATCTCCTAGGCTTGATTTATAATCAGATAATGAAAGTATGGTTCTTTTCATAGCAGGCTTTTATTTTTACCAAACGTACAAATAATATTCCACTTTTCATGTAAAAAATATTCCAAAAGATTTATTATTGCTTCTCCTTCTATGTCAGGCCACTTTTACGTTGCGATCAACTGTTTAACTTTCTGAACTGTAGCGCTACTTTTTTCGGTCAACTTCATAATGTTTCTTATGCTCTGTCCTTGCTTTAGGAATTTTACAACATCTCTATGTTTATCCAAAATCTGCTCCTTTGTTTCTTTGGTATCCTTATTTCGCCCCAATCTTCCTCCTTTGGCAATATAGTTTGCTCTACCACTATTAAGTCTTTGTTGCGTCTGCTTTAACTCCATTTCTGCAAATGCAGCACCTATCTGTAGCATGGTCTTAGTAATTACATTCTCTGTTTTATCAGCATTTAGGCTATGCATGTTATAGTTGTCAATTACAACGTTTATTTTGCACTTTGTACAGTCTTGGATAAATAGCAGTATTTCGATGACCCTACGGGCTATACGACTTACTTCGGTAAAAAGAATGTGATCTATATTGTTGGAAATTGCATAAGATATAATTTCAGAAAGTTGCTCATCATTAGAAAGACCAGATTTATAATATTCAAAATTCTTTATGATCTCATAACTGCTTTTGTATTTAGTCATCAGATCAGAAGTTTGTCGTGTAACATCTTGTCTTGTTTCGGTTGTAGAACAACGAGAAATAGTAATAGCTTTTTCCATATTTTAAGATTGCGGTCTGGTGTGATCTAAATGTAAGAAAAATTCATCAATGTATCAAATTAAATCAAAGATAATTTATGATACAAATATATGCGTGTATCATTTGCGATTTTAGACTTATTTTGATACACTTATATTTCTGATACTTTAATGCTGAAATTATAAATATCAAAATGGAAACATTAAACAATCTTGGAGTTGTTTGCTCTCAAATTCTCTGATTAACCTGAGTTGATTGATTTTAAAGAATTCTAACGTTTTTACCGCTAGATTATAGTTGGCTATGGTATAATCATCATTAGAATGTTCAGATTCTAACACCAGAGAAATATGCACGTTATTTCTTATCGTTTTTAATTTTTTTAAGTTTTCTTCTAAGGTGGGGTTGTCGGGAGCGATTTTACTACAGAACAGTTTAATCGCATTTTCAAAACTTATGGTATTCGTTTTGTTGATATAAGCTCCACATTTCACCTGTTTTTTACATATGTAGTCACCTGAGGATTCTCCCCATGTTACGCAAAATAGATGAAGTTTTGATAATGAGCATACAATTAACGCTTCTATTATCGAGACTAAATTAATTATACCTATTTTGAGAAATAATGATTCTACGGCTCCATATACTTGAATCCTATTGATTAGGTAGTTGTGGAAATCACTTTGAAGCAAAGAATAGCAAATGTTCTTTCTTTTGACATGTTCATTTACGATTTCAATTAAATTATACTCTTTAATAAAGTACGCTACTTTTCGAATGTAGTTCTTTGGTATCTGAATTTTGTTAAATTCTAAGATGTTAATATTTTCGAATGGAGTCAAGTAATGATTCCCAATTACTTTTTCTAAATTTTTTAATGCAGAGGTAGCCTGATCAAAAGCCGCTTGGATTTCTTTTTTATCAGCATCTTTCATATTTGTTTAATCTAATAGCTGGATCATTTAAATACCCATAGGATTTGCTTCTACGAATATAATAGAAACCGCTAAACTTGTTTCTAGAATTTATTGCATCATTCTAATTAAGCGAATGGCTTTTAGTTTATTATAAAGTAGTTAATTTTTTTTAGATTAGTGAAAACACTCTTGTTATGAAGCTAATAGGCACAAAATGGAAACTAATCGATTTCGATTCCGAAAGTATTATTGAGTTTTTAGATGAAGGCATATTAGTTCGCTATAAAGATTTGAATGATCGATTTGGTGATAGTCACAGATGGGAGGTAGAGGATGATAATATAACTTTAGTTCTAGAGAAAGGTAAGCTACAGTATTTAGGTAAATTTATAAGTGCATTAAGATTTAACGGCAAGGGAAAGAATAATATTGGTGAGAGGTGGAACTTCTCAGCAGAATTCATCTCAGCAAATATATTTGGAGCTCCATTTCACCTTCATAAAACTAAAGAAGCAATAACCTATTTAATCACATCCTCAGCATGGAAATTACACTGCCAGGATATTGTGAGAAAGAATACGTATTTGAAGTTTTTAAAAAATGGTGTAGTAATGGAATACCATGAAGACCTTACTTCTGCAAAAAAACAAAAATGGGAATTAGAAGGAGAAACGATAACCTTACACTATGGAGACGGCTATTCAACTTTTACGGGGCTAATAACTGGTAACAGGTTTTTTGGTAAAGGAAGAAATAAGCACGGAGTGTCATGGTTTTTTTTGGCTCAAAGGTTACCCAACAATAACAACGTATTTTTGACTGAATCTGGGTTAATAGGCTCAAAATGGAACTTAAATCTAGCAAAAAGCAAATCATCGTTGGAGAAGCAACCTACTAGTAAAAGATCCTTACTCCTCCAGTTTTCTGGGAAATTATCTTATAGTAATGAAAAGAATGAGCAATTGGGAGTAGATAATTCATGGGAATTTGAGGATGATAAATTAACAGTTTTTCTAAACAAAGGAAGATCATCATTTGCAGGTGAAATTAAAGATGATAAAATAATAGGGGAGGGAATTAATAGCAAAGGTGTAAAGTGGTATTTTGATGGAGTTCGGGTGCGGGATGGTGTTTCAAATGAATCGAAAATTAATACAAACGCTCTTATGGATGAATTTAATATGTTTACGGTTACAGAGTATAATGATGAGAATAAAATCTCATACTTATCTTATTACCATCGGTATTGGAATATACCAAAGGAAGTTAGAAATCCCGACTTCGACACTCACAGCAGTAACATTTTGAACCTTAAAAATAACCACCCAAGTGCAATAAACTACTTTTATAGCCGATTAAACCCGATAATTTCACAAGATGGTATAACATTATGCTATGTGCCCTCAAGTGATCCTGCTAACAATAGTTCTGGTATTAGAAAATTGTGCCAATTACTTACTCAAACAAAGAATAGAATAGATGGAACAGGGTGCATTGTAAGAATAAACAAAATTCCTAAACTGGCAAATGGTGGAGATAGAAGTGTAAGTGTTCACTTAAACTCTTTAACAATTCAAGATCCTCATCTAATACAAGGAAAAATGATACTTTTACTGGATGATGTTACTACCACAAATAACTCACTAATCGCCTGTAAACAGTTGTTGATGAAAGCAGGTGCGGGTAAAGTTTATTGTTTTGCACTAGGACAAACTTCATAATTTAAGAATGAAACTAACAACAGAATATCTTTTGACATTACTTAAGACACCCAAGATTGGACAGGTGTCAGTAAAATTCATTAATGATAACATTGCATATAAGCTTTCTAATATTGGGGAGTTACATGAAGCAATATCAGAGCTGAAAACTAAAAATGCAAAGCTTTCGATTCCAAAACTGGAAGACCTGAAACAAGCTCATTATAACACTTTGAGGGTGCTAGAAAATGCAGATAGACTAAGCATTAAAGCAATCAATTATAATGAGAAAAATTATCCTTCGAAATTGTTGAGGTTGAGTGATTTTCCAGTAATAATATACTTGAAAGGATCAATAGACTCGATCCTTAGCAAAAATGCAGTGGCAATAATTGGAACCCGTGAACCAAGTGACTTTGGTCTTAGAGCGGGAAGGAAGATTGCAGGAATATTTGCCGAAAATAATTTTACCATTATCAGTGGTTTAGCGAAAGGCAGTGATACAGTGGGACATTTAGGTGCTGTTGACAAAAATTTACCAACTGTGGCCGTATTAGCTGCTGGTCTTGATTCGATATATCCTAGCGAGAATAAACATCTATCTGAGCGAATAATTGAAACAGGAGGAAGTTTACTTTCTGAATATGAGCCAGGCATGAAACTTCACCCTCAGCAACTTGTTTTGCGTGATAGAATACAAGCTGGTTTATCCGATGGAGTGATTGTTATTGAAACTGGTATAAAAGGCGGAACAATGCATGCTGTATCAGCAGCAAAAAAAATGGGTATGCCAATAGCCTGCTTAACTGGACACCCGTCTCATATGAGCGATTTTGATAAAATAAAAGGGAATGCTTATCTAATAGATTCTGGTGCTAGTTCATTGGGTAGCTCTGATCAGATTAACTCATTCATGTTAAAACTAAATCCAGATATTAATTTAGAAAACATCAAAAATGCTGAATCTAAAATAGGTGCAGTTGTTAATGAACAGAATATAAAACCTTCAAATGGTTTTGATGAAAATAATAATGAAAAACCAAATGTACCACCAGTAGATTTGAAAACGGGGGGCTATCCTGAAAAGAATGATATTGGTACAATAGAAGTTATTTTTGAAAATATAGAGCAAAAAATTTCTGAACAAGAACCTAGTTTGGGAGAAATAAAGGAGCTTATTTTAAAACTTACTGAGGAACAAAGAGAAACAAACAAGCTGTTGAAAATATTAGTTTCTCAATCTCCGAAAGATAAAAGCTCAAAAAAGAAACCTGATAACCAATCTTCATTTTTATGACACCTTCAGTGATATTTGATCTAGATCAAACGCTAGTTGATACAAGACATTTAGCGCATCTTAGAAAAGCAGGCAGTTGGAATCAGGCGTATAGTGAAATAAAAAAGTTAAAGAGTTATGATAAGATAGATGATATTTTTAATTCTTTGAGCAAAAACTCAATTAAGATTATTATAATAACAATGTCACCATCAAGCTACTGTTCTAGGGTCATTGATCATTTTGGTTGGAATGTCGCAGGGAAAATCTGTTACCATGACGTAAAGCCTAATTTAAAACCTCATCCTGAGCCTTTTTTTAAAGCAGTACGAGATTATCAATTAGACCCAGAAAGAACAATATCAGCAGGTGACAATGCTATCGATATCATCGCATCTAATAGGGCAAATATTCCATCAATAGCTTGTTCCTGGGATTCTGATGATGTAGCAACTTTACTGGCTTCAAATCCTACTTTTCATGCTTCCAGTCCTGATGATTTATTTATGCAGGTGACCAAATTCCATAATCTAACGCAATAATTTGTCTACTTATGTGCAGGGTTTTCGTACTGTAAAATAATTCTTACTTTTATTGTGAGAGCGTTAATTTAACGGGTAAGTTTTGGGGTTTATCTCCGTTTCTTTTTTTCTCTTTTATTATAGGTATAAATTTTAGGAAATTTTAAAATAATACAATGGAATATATTGATGATGATATAGACTTTGCAGAATTAAGTAAGAAACGCACATTTACAGAACTCGGTAACGAGCAACGAGATGATTATTCTGATAAACCAGAAAATACGGTACTGGATATGCGTATTGTAAAGTTGATTACAGATGAAAAAAATGTTGTTAGTCTCGATTTAATATTTCGAGTTGACCATCATCAAAAAAACATGATCAATTCACATTTTATGTTTCTTACACTCAATGTGAAAGTTTTTGATAGAAATAGGGTATTAGAAAACAACCTTAACTCTCCCTTAGCCGTAGGTTACATCTCTACATTATACAAAGAAAATGCTGAAAGACTACTCAAAGAGCTTTTTCAGCAGTCCGCAGAAATTATCAAAGGTGGTATTGTTGGAGATACTAGTGTTTCTGAAAGCGAATCACAAGACCAAGTTGCAAGGATCATTAAAGCCTATTTGCAAGGCAAAAAGGACAAAAATTAAACCCAGCTACAACTCAGCATGTGATCGTGCTCCAAATCATGTCTTTCATGCTCCCAATACAAATGATTTATTCGTGCAGGTTATGAAATTTCATAACCTTATAAAATAATTAGACTGGTTCAAATTCATCGTTAAGCATCAAACATAATATCTACACTTGTTATCTTATGTTTAAATTTTGATACTGTTACATGCTTTTTTGCTGCAACAGCTATTTGGACGTATATAGTCATCCCCCTTAATTGATGATACGACATCAGAAATGGTATGGTGCGGACATCGATAGGGACGCGCTGTCATGAGCGAATCTATGGCATTGAGCTTTCCTGCCACCGAATGGATTTTAGTGGTTTCCAGCGCCTCCTGTAAGCTTAGCGGAGGAAGTATGGTGGGGACTCTCTTTGCAAGCATTGTTTTTCCTGCTCCCGGCGGACCGATCAGAATCAGGTTGTGTCCTCCCGCTGCGGCAATTTCCAGTGCACGCTTAATGTTCTCTTGTCCTTTTACATCAGAAAAATCAAATTCATAGCTGTCCTGATGTTGGAGAAAGGTATGCGCTGAATTGACGAATACCCGTTCCGGTTTTTCCTGGCCATTAAAGAAAGAAACCACCTCAAGAAGGTTGGACATTCCATATACCAGCAGTTCCGATACAATTGCGGCTTCTCTGGAATTGTCTTTAGGCAGAATAAAACCTTTAAATCCCGCGGCTTTTGCCTGGATGGCAATAGGTAAGGCGCCCTTGATGGGTTGTAATCCTCCATCTAAGGAAAGTTCGCCCATGATAAAATAATCGGCGGTTTCGGGGCTTTCGATCTGACCTGAGGCCGCGAGAATGGCGATGGCAATCGGAAGGTCATAAGCTGATCCTTCTTTTCTGATGTCTGCAGGAGCAAGATTAATCACGATCTTCTGTCTGGGCATTTTCAATCCGGCAGACTGGATCGCGCTTTCTATTCTGCGGAGACTTTCTTTAATGGCATTGTCAGGAAGGCCGACGATGTGGTATTTATTTCCTCCGCCAATGCTGACTTCAATTGTGATCGTTAGGGCATCAACGCCAAAAACAGCGCTTCCATAAGTTTTTACCAGCATATACAGATTGGGTTTTGCCTAATCTATCAGCAAATACAATATGGAGGTAGCTTTTTGGTAAATAAAAAGCCCGGCTTGAAGGGCCGGGCTGATCTCTTATCGTACGAAAATACCTTACATTCTTCCCTGAGGCATTTTAGGCATATTTTTCATCATTTTTGCTGCTGCTGCAGGATTAGAGAACTGCTTCATTACTTTACGCATGTCTTCAAACTGTTTGATCAGTTTGGTCACGTCCTCAATTTTATTTCCGGAACCCATGGCAATCCTTGCGCGTCTGCTCTGCTGAATGCTGTCTGGGTTTTCACGCTCGTACTTGGTCATAGACTGAATGATAGCTTCCACATTCTTGAAAGCATCGTCTTCTATCTCCACATTTTTCATCATTTTGCTCACGCCCGGAATCATGCCCATCAGGTCTTTCATGTTACCCATCTTCTTGATCTGCTGAATCTGGCTATAGAAATCGTTGAAATCAAACTTGTTCTTACGGATTTTCTTTTGAAGTTCTGCCGCTTCTTTCTCATCAAACTGCTGTTGCGCACGCTCAACAAGGGAAACCACATCACCCATACCCAAAATACGTGAAGCCATCCTTTCAGGATAGAATACATCCAGGGCTTCCATTTTCTCACCGGTACCGATAAATTTGATCGGTTTATTCACCACCGATTTGATCGATAAGGCTGCACCACCACGGGTATCACCATCCAGTTTGGTTAACACCACCCCGGTAAAGTCTAACCTGTCGTTAAATGCTTTTGCTGTATTAACCGCATCCTGTCCGGTCATGGCATCAACAACAAACAGGATTTCGTGCGGTTTAGTATGTTCTTTTACGGCGGCGATCTCGTTCATCATCTCCTCGTCTATCGCTAAACGACCGGCCGTATCTATAATAATTACATTGTTGTGCTGTTTCTTTCCTTCAGCAATACCCTCCATTGCAATCGCTACCGGATCCTTCGAACCAATATTTGCATAAACAGGAACTCCAATCTGCTCTCCAAGGATCTGTAACTGGTCTATCGCTGCCGGACGGTATACGTCGCCTGCCACCAATAGTGGTTTCTTGCCTTTACTTTTCAGATAATTGGCCAGTTTTCCTGTGAAAGTTGTTTTACCGGCACCATTCAGTCCGGCAATCAGTATGATAGTTGGATTTGTTTTAAGGTCTAACTCTGTTACCTCACCACCCATTAAGGCAGTCAGCTCATCGTTCATTACTTTGGTCAGCAACTGACCTGGAGAAACAGCAGTAAGTACATTTAAGCCCAGCGCTTTTTCTTTCACCTCATCGGTGAAGCTTTTCGCTGTTTTGTAATTTACGTCGGCATCCAATAAAGCCTTACGGATTTCTTTCATGGTCTCGGCCACGTTGATCTCTGTAATACTGCCTTGTCCTTTTAAAACTTTAAATGCACGGTCTAGTTTATCCTGTAAATTTTCAAACATTTTCTTTAATGCTTAGTGTTCAATTTTTTGTAAAAGCCAAAGTTATTAATTTTGGCCGAATCAGATGGGAATATTTGTAAAGTATTAGCGTGGGAAGACAAACATCACGCCCAGCGCAAGTGTCTGACTCCCTTGTATACTGGGATCGGTATCTTTGTCCATAAGCCCTATGCCACTTAAAGAGACATTCATGAGTCTGTTCAGCTTAGAAGTCAGCGTAACATCGAGACGATGGTCTATGTGAATCAATGGCCTGTCGTAAGGAATAAACATCTGATACCTTGCTTTCAAGGTGGTGTTCGTAAAGATTTCTTTTTCAAAATTGCTCACGATCTGGAAAGCGAGTTCATTTCTGAAGGTCTTACCAGAGTCGACACCAAATTTAGGATTCTTATCTATAAATATGCTTTTATCTAATACAAAAGTCTGCTTTGCCGTACCTGTACCAATCCTTGTAGAAAAGTACTTGTTGGGCTTATACTCAAAACCCATGGACTCGGTCAGATAACCCGGGGCCATAAAACCGGAGATCTGGGTAGGAATTTCAACACCATCCTTCATGTCATACCTGAAACCTTTGTCAAACTGGGATTCAAAGTTTATGGAGGCAAAGAAATACCAGTTTTTCGACATCTGTATGGCAGCTTTGTTATCCCAAAAAATCCTGTCTCTGGTTTTCTTTTGCAGCTGATCCTTATTCTTGACTTTCCCATACTCGAGAATGACCTCGCTTACATAGCTATAGTTCTCTTTGCTGTATTCGGCTTTATAGTTGACCAATCCTCCTACAGCAAGGGAATTTACTCCACCGCCTTTCCAGTTATTCGAGAAAGTTGCCTGGTTCACATTGATCCCTATCGCGGTCTTTGTTTTCCAGTAATTTACTTTCGCATCCACAACAATGGGAGAAAGGGTTACAGGTTTAAAAATTAAAACTCCTGTTCTGGAAGGTAAGGGACTACGTTTTAGTTTGATGTCTAAACCTTTGGTATCAATTGGAATGGTATCTACTTCCTGAGCAGACAAGGTATTTATGGATGCGACAAAAACCAATAAGAAGCTGGCATAAAAAATCTTCATTCCTACAAAGAAAAACAAAAATGTTGCTTATTAAAAGTTTAATAGCAAACTAATTGCAGAATGACAGGGAATTAAGGGTTTTGAGAGCGGTAGCTGAACCAGGAGAAGTGCTTTCTATGCGATAAATAACTCAGGTTACGCTCGTTGGTATAAGCTTCTCTTTCAAAACGGATGTTAAAATAGGCGAGGTAATGGTTTTTAAAACGAATCAGGTTAACCAGATAATTCAGCATATATAGCAGATAAAAAGGAAGGATGAGCAGCTCCAGCTGTTGACGAAGGTGGATGCGCTCATGATTGACCAGTGTTTTATTTGCTTTTTGGTGTTTGTTCTGTAAAATGATAAAGGGGTAGATGGCCATGGCATTGGCAGACAATCGGGGATATATCAAAAAGAACGACCTCAAAACTGCTCAATGGTTAATTTAGGGAGAGGCTTCAACCTGAAAGCTGCCGGATTTCGCTTGTAGCTGGCATAGCTGTTTCTCACAAAGACAACAAAAGCATAATCCGATGCGGTTAATGCAAACTGATAAGTGGGCCGGTATTGCTGCATAAAATCTTCTGCCTCGAAATCACTAATGTGTAAGGTTCTTTTCACGTAATCAGGCTTAAACCTATAATCGATGATGGCTTCCTTATAGTCCCTTTCCAGGATTTTCTGCAAATGTCTGGCATTTTTGCCATCTCTGCTCAGCAGGTTGTAAATGGCGTCAATCCCTAATCCTACACCACCCATTCCAAGGTTCAGCAGGTCTTTTGCTTTTCCTTTATCCAGGGCATACTTATATTCTTTCAGGGATTTCTCATGGCGTTCCCTCGGGGTATATTTATCGCCAATAATGGCTACTTCCCGTAGATTGATTCCCAGAGATTTCAATTGAAAATAGACCGCTTTCTGGCCTTTGTAAACAATGGTGTCGAGCGCATATCCCTGTAACACGGCAAATAAGGTATCTCCAACAGCGGCTTTTATGGCAAATTCTCCTTTTGGTGTATTGTAAATCCCCTCATCATTGGTAGAATTGTAGATATATACCTTTGCGAGGCGGAGTTTGGACTCCTTATCCACGACAAAACCTTGTACGCCAGTATTCTGTGCGACAATTTTAAGGCTCAAAAAAGAAAACAGTAAGAGTAAACCTAAATACTTCATCAGAACACAAAATTACGAGATATCTATATCGGCAGATTAAATATTAACATTATTTAACTAAGATCAGTTTCTGCCCGATTTTGATGCCCTCTTCGCTGAGGCTATTCAGTGTCTTTATGTCCTCTATACTAATGTTGAACCGTTTGGAAAGGTTATACAGTGTATCTCCCTTTTGCACGGTATAGACCTTTTCTGCCGGAGCAGCAGGCATGACCGATCCAATCACCGTTGTTTTTGCAGGGGCTGAAGTATCTGCAGGCGTAGTGATCACCTGTTTTGAGGGCGGAGTTGCCACAGGGGTGAATTTTTTCTTTTCCTGGGGAATATTGGCATTGATCTCGGTAAAGATCTTGTCTTCTCTCTTTAGTTTTTCTTTTTCTGATTCCGATTGATCATACTGATACAACTGATATTTTTCAATCATACTGATCAGCATCGCCGGATATCTAGGATTGGTGGCGTAACCAGCTTGTTTCAGTCCGTTTGCCCAGTTTTTATAGTCGTTCTTATCCAGTTCGAATAAAAAGCTGTAGCGTTTTCTTTTGAGAAACTCGGAATGGTCTTTATAGGATTCACGGGCATCTTTATACACCCGGAAGCAGTCATTGCTTTTATCATCATCCTTGTAATAAGCTTTCCCTTTCCATTCAGAAGTACATTTGATCCCGAAATGGTTATTGGCGTATTTAGCCAGGCTGCTGTTCCCGCTGCCGGATTCAATAATGCCTTGTGCCAGGGTAATACTCGCTGGAATCCCATAGGCATTCATCTCTTCAATGGCTACTGCTTTAAAAGCTTCGATGTAGTTTAAAGTGGTATAAGAAGGGATATTTGGATTTGCTTTATTCGCAGCTTTCTCTATTTCCTTATTGTTCCGGCTGTATTTTTTAGTCTTACAGGCGAAGAACATCGGGAGGATAAGGGCAAGGAGGAGTATTCTTTTGTTCATCAGAGTTTTATTTTTTGTCCGGGTTTCAGGTTTACATTCTTCAATCCGTTTTTGTTCATAATGGCCTTGGTCGTCGTATGATTCCGTTTTGCAATTTTACTTAAATTATCGCCTGCTTTTACGGTATATCTTTTCCCTGAAGCACTGCTTCTGGATTTTTTTCTCTTTCTGCTGGAAATTACTACCGCTGGTTCTACATAATCGTCTGGTCTTTCGTCATACTGATACAATTCATATTTTTTGATCAGTCCAACGATCTGTGAAGACCAGGAGCGGCTCCTGGCATAACCACCGCGTTGTATTCCCCTGGCCCAGTTCCGATAATCATACTGATCGTATTTTTCAAATAAAGGGCTAAAAGTGGCCCTGCTTTTAAGAAATTCAATAAAATGATCGTAAGATTCATCTACTGTAGGATAATCCCGGTAAGCGGAACGGATTTCAGTATTTGAATTGGGGCCTTTTACCCCAAAATGATTGTTCATATAGCGGGCGATTTTACTCTGACCTGCTGCAGATTCATGAATGGCCACTGCCAGGATAATGCTTGCGGGGATTTGATGTTCCCGCATGAGTTCCTGCGCATGTGTCAGGCGTTCAGCAATATAATCTTCCGTACTTTGTGCCCGGGCAGCAAGACTTAGAAAAGTGATGCTGATCCAAACCCACAATAGTTTTTTAATCATATTCTATTTTTTTCTGATGATAAATAAGCCGTCCCTGACGGGAAGAATCATTTTTTCTACACGGTCGTCTGCCGCTATTTTATCATTAAATGTAGTAATATTTTTAGTGTCTTTATCGGGATTGGCGTTTAGGACCTTACCGCTCCATAGGACATTATCGACGATGATAAGCCCTCCAGGCCTCACCCTGTCGAAAATAAGGTCGTAATAAGTCCCATTGTTTTTTTTATCCGCATCAATAAAAACCAGGTCAAAAGTTTCCTGAAGTTCATGGACTGTTTTTGTGGCATCACCCAGGATGTACCTGATTTTTGCTGCATCCGGAGATGCTGCAAAGTTGCGGCGGACCATCTCTTCCAGTTCCTCATTGATGTCCAGCGTATAAATGATCCCTGTTTCTTTGAGTCCTTCGGCCAGACAGATTGTTGCATAGCCGGTAAAGGTGCCGATTTCCAGAATTCTGTCCGGGCTGATCATTTTGCTGAGCATGCTCAATACCCTTCCCTGGTAGTGGCCGGAAAGCATTCTCGGCATCAATACTTTCAGATTGGTTTCCCGGTCTATTTTTTGGAGTAACTCACTTTCAGGTTCGCAGTAATTGAGCAGCAATTGCTGCATATCTTCATTAATCAGGCTCATAATTGTTTTTTAAGCATCCTTATTCTTGTTCTATAAACGGGGCTGTTCCATAAAATATTGCAGAATGATGGTTGCTGCAATGGTATCCACCCGATCTTTGTTCTGTCGGTCTTGTTTTTTGAGGCCACTCTGCATGATGGCCTGATGGGCCAGTTTAGAGGTAAAGCGCTCATCAATCCAAAACTGAGGGATGTCAGGGAAGTTTCTTCTTAAAATTTTCGAAAAACCTTTCACATGCTGCGCAGAATCTGATGGAGAGCCATCCATTTGTTTTGGATCTCCGATCACGAATGCTTCTACCTGTTCGGTTAAAAAGTATTTCTTCAGGTATTCAATGATGTCTTTGGGGTGTATGGTATCCAGTCCTGTGGCAATAATTTGCAAAGGGTCTGTAACGGCGATTCCGATCCGCTTGGTTCCATAATCAAAAGCTAGAATTCTAGGCATAAATGCAAATATGCAAATCAATAATCTAAAAAATTGTTATTTTGCACCAAATGCAATTTAAAGACATCATCGGGCAGGAACAGATTAAAGCGCAACTGGTACAAACAGTTGGGGAAAACAGGGTGAGTCATGCTCAGTTATTTCTATCGAGCGAGGGGAGCGGTGCCTTACCTATGGCGATCGCCTATGCTCAATACATCAACTGTCTTGACAGGCAGGGCGATGATAGCTGTGGTGCTTGTTCTTCCTGTCGGAAGTACGAGCGGTATATCCATCCTGACCTGCATTTTTCCTATCCTTTCTTCGCTTCAAAGGATGCCCGGATCGCTGTTGACGTCTTAGACGAATGGCGGAGTATGCTGTTGGAAGATGCTTATTTTGATATGGACATCTGGCGTTCTAAGCTGAGTGCGGACAACAAACAGGCCAATATCAACATTGCGGAATGTCATGATATTATAAAAAAATTAAGTTATAAAGCATTTGAAGCAGAGACGAAAGTCCTCATCATGTGGCTTCCGGAATACCTTGATAAAGAAGGGAACGCGTTGTTAAAAATCATTGAAGAACCACCTAAAAATACGTTGTTTTTATTGGTAGCCAACAATCAGGAACAAATTTTATCTACTCTGCTATCCCGCACCCAGATTGTTAAAATCCCGAAGCTTTCTTCTGCTACGATTGAAAGCTATCTGATGGAAAAACACGCGATGTCGGAAGAACAGGCTACAGAATATAGCTTTCTGGCAGATGGAAATCTGATAGAAGCGAAGCTATTGGTGGCCAATACTCAAAACGAAAATGCGGATAAGTTTGCAGAGTGGTTAAGAATGGGTTATGGAAACCGCGTACTGGATCTGACGGTTTTTGTAGATCAGGTGGCAGGCTGGGGAAGAGAAAATCAAAAGAATTTTTTAAAATACGGAATTAACTTTTTAAGAGAATGCAGCCTCTTGCTAAGTGGTGCTGAAGAACTGGTGAAACTGCCTGCAAGAACATTAGACACCGCTAAAAAGCTGAGTAACCACGTCCTTGATCTGGGGATGGCAGAGGCCATTATTCAGGAATTGGAACGGGCACATTACCATATCGAAAGAAACGCAAACCCTAAAATTCTGTTTTTAGATGTATCTTTACAATTGGTAAAAATAATTAAGTTTAAAACGTTCCCGAAAGGGACTCAATATATATACAATTAACTATGGGATGTGGAAGTTGTTCTACAGGTGGCGGTTGCGCCCCCTCGGGCTGCAAAAGTAATGGCTCATGCCTTACCGGAGGCTGTCAGAAATTAGAAGTTTACGATTGGCTGTCGAATTTAGACATGCCTTCAAATTATATACCTTTTCAAGTAGTAGAAGTTAAATTTAAAGGTGCCAGGAAGGAATTTTTCCTGAACAATGAGAATATTTATCTTGAAATTGGAGAGTTGGTAGCTGTAGAAGGGCCTACCGGAGGTTATGATGTGGGTCATATTTCCCTGACGGGAGAATTGGTCCGTATGCAGATGAAACGCCGGAAAACCCCGATCGATCAGGTTACCCGTAAGATTTACAGGAAGGCAACAGAAGCTGATGTCGAGAAGTGGAAGATTGCTAAAGGACTGGAGTGGGAAACCATGCATAAAGCCAGAACCTTGGCCTTAGACCTGCGCTTATCGATGAAAATCAGTGATGTGGATTATCAGGGCGATAAAACCAAAGCTACTTTCTTTTACACTGCTGAAGGCCGTGTTGATTTCCGTGAACTCATCAAGAAGATGGCAGAAACTTTCCGGATCAGGATCGAAATGCGTCAGATTGGAATGAGGCAGGAAGCGGGAAGACTTGGAGGAATCGGCTCTTGTGGCCGTGAACTTTGCTGTTCTACCTGGTTAACGAACTTCAAAACGGTCTCTACTGCTGCTGCAAGGTATCAGAACTTATCGCTGAATACCTTGAAGCTCGCCGGACAGTGCGGAAAGCTGAAATGTTGTTTAAACTATGAGCTGGATACTTACCTGGATGCCTTAAAGGACATTCCTGACCGTGTAGAGAACCTGCAGACAGAAATCGGCGTTGCCCGTCATCAGAAAACAGACATCTTTAAGAAGCTAATGTGGTTCAGTTATCCGAATATGGAAGACTGGATTCCTTTAAAAGTGGACCGTGTAAAAGAAATCATGGCCATGAATAAAAAGGGTTTAAAACCAAATAACCTAAAGGAAGAGGCAGTAGAACTGGTAACTACTACCGTGATTGAGAAAACTCCTGATTATGAAAATGTGGTTGGACAGGATAGTTTAACACGTCTGGACGATAAGCCTAAAAATAAAGGAAACCGCAATAATAACAATAAACCCGGAGGCAACCGTAATGGAGAGCCAAGGAACAATAACAACGCGAACAGGACGGAAAGACAGGGTAAATCGGGACAACAGGGAAGAGCACGCACAGAGGGCAATAGGAACCAGGCTGGCGGAGCTCCTGCAGCGAAGGCGCAGCCTAAAGCACAACCTGTAGCGACGGATGTTCAGCCTAAAGCGGCGAATCCTGCAACAGCAGCTCCTGCAGACGGTACTGCACCAAAACCGAGCAGAAACAACAGGAACAGAAATAATAACCGTAGAAAAAAACCAACGGATAAGCCTAAAAATGAATAATTTAAAAGCATTTCTATTGCTTGCAACTGGTATCACAATCACCCTTTTTAGTGGTTGTGATACCAATAATATCATTGACAATAACATTTCTATGCCCTCCAGAAACTGGAGCTATGTGAACAAGGTGAAGGCTGTTGTAGAGATCACGGAGCCCGCTAAGTCTTATAATATTTACTTTAAGTTACGCCATACCGCTGATTACGGATATTCCAATATTTTCGTCTTGTTTCATTTACGGGAACTGGGGCAAAAACGGGAAAGCAGACGTTACGAATACCGCCTGGCACAGCCTGACGGACAATGGAATGGTTCCGGTTCCGGAAACCTTTACACCTATACTTTGCCGCTTTTAACCAATTATAAGTTCCCTAAAGCGGGAAAATACGAGTTGGAAATCGAGCAGAATATGCGCGATAATCCGCTTAAAGAAATCAGTGATGCCGGAATTAAAGTTTCTGCAATAGTTCCATAGTCCGTTTAAACCACAACTTTTCCCAAATAGGCACTATGTGATTGTCTCGTTCTGTCTGCGGAAACGAAGGCAATATAGACCTCATAGCTGATTCCCTGATTTGTTGGCAGACTAAGGAGATCTGTACCGGTCTTTCTAAATTGCCCTGTAGTGGTATAATAAGCCTCCTGATCGGCCGTATTATAGGCAAGGAGCATCACCTGATCATCAGGATTGGTGTCTGCTAGCCATTCGGGATTCCAGCTGAACTTTAATCCATTTCCTGGGATCAGCTCGACTGTCAGTTCTTTCGCGAGGGGAAGATCTCCGAAACTGACCTGCATCAATGATGGATCAACAACATGAGTACCTCCTTCCAGTCTGATCGCATTTTTCATCAGAAAAGATTTTGCCGCAACAAAACCCTTTGCTGTTTTATTATAATCTTTAAATCCTGCCCTTACGTAAGTTGTAAGCGGCTTTAACCAGGATTGCGCCAATGCAAATTTACCCTGATTTTTGAGTTCTCCTGTGGTAAAGGGGGCTGTTCTTTCACTTAAACCTTTGATATAGTCGGTATCGTTGCGGCTGCTGCCTATTACTGAACCAACCTTTCCTTTGAAGGGACCATTGATCCCGTTTTTTAATGTGGCCATGAGTGTTAAATTAATAGCTAAATAAATGGTTCCGGTCCGATTCGGAAGAAACATAAATATACTACAAATTAAACCCGAATCAAACACGGATAAATCAGGGGTTTTGTCCCTGTTCTATCCGTGTTCTATCCCTGTTCTATCCCTGTTTGATCCCTGTTCTATCCGGGGTTCATCCGAAGGAGTTTTGACCTTATTCCGCCTTTAATGTAATGCTGATTTCTGCAAGGATTTTTTAAGAAAATAAATAATTATAGGTAAGGGAGTAAACGTTCCAGAGCCATGCCTCTGGAGCCCTTCAACAAGACCAGGCGGTCGCTTAACGATTCCTTTTCAAGGAAAGCCTGTGCTTCGTCCGGACTGCGAAAAAAATGACCTCTATGTTGTCCTTTTTCTTCGTAGAAATCTTTTCCTATGAAAATAAGCGTTTCTACGTTTGTTTTTTCTGCTTCAGAGATCACCAGGCGATGTTGTTCGGGGGATTCTTTTCCCAGTTCAAACATGTCGCCGATAATGACCACTTTGCGTTCGGCGCTGAGGCTGTTTATATTGGCCAATGCGGCCGTCATACTGCTGGGATTTGCATTGTAAAAATCGCAGATAACTGTGTTTCTATCTGTTTTTGTAAGTTGTGAGCGGTTGTTTTTTGGTTGGTAACCAGATAATCCGGTGTTGATTTGTTCCGGGCTAAGGTCAAAAAATTCACCGAGGCATATCGCAGCGAGGATATTTTCGAAATTGTAAGACCCGGTAAGGTTCGTTGTCGTCTGGTGCTCGCCTGCTGCGTCTGTCCAGCTGAGTTCCAGAAAAGGATCGGTTTTTAGCAGTGTTCCGGACACCGTGTTTCCTGCGCCGGTACCATAATAAATCACTTTGTCTAAGCCTGCAACAGCAGTCATTTCCAGGAGATACGGATTGTTCCGGTTGATGAATGCGGTACCATGATGGCCTTTGAGGTAAGCATACAACTCCGCTTTTCCTTTTTTTACCCCCTCAAAACCCCCAAAACCGTCTAAATGAGCCATGCCGATGTTGGTGATCAATCCATGAGTTGGTTGTGCGATACCGCAAAGGAATTCGATTTCTTTCTGATGGTTCGCACCCATCTCAATGACTGCAATCTCGATCCCGTTGTCAATAGAAAGCAGGGAAAGTGGAACGCCGATGTGGTTGTTCAGGTTGCCTTTAGTCGCAAAGGTTTTGTATTTTTCTGAAAGCACTGCATTGACCAGTTCTTTGGTCGTCGTTTTTCCATTGCTGCCTGTTAGTCCGATAACGGGAATGTTCATCAGAGAGCGGTGATGCCTCGCAAGGTCTTGTAAAGCCGTTAATACATCCGGGACAAGGATACAGCGCTCATCTTTTAAATAATCAGGATTGTCGATGATGGCATAAGCAGCGCCATTGCTTAAAGCTTGTGCAGCAAAGGAATTCGCATCAAAGTTCTCTCCTTTGAGCGCAAAGAAAAGACAGTCTTTGGTAATGCTCCTTGTATCGGTGCATATCGTAGGATAATTTAAGAAATGTTGATACAGGGAATCGATGGCTGACATATACATAAATCTAAATGATATGGTAAAATTACACTATGAAAGAGAAACAAAAAATATTCTTTAGTATTTTGGAGTCTTAATTGCTGACTATGAAATACTTTTTCCTCTCTTTTTTATGCTTGTTTTTTGTTGGAAAGTCCGTTGAAGCGCAGATAAAGTCGCCTGATGAGTTTTTAGGCTACAGTTTAGGGAGTCGTTTTACACCTCATTATAAAGTGCTGGAATATTTTAAATATATCGGAGGGGCAAATAAAAATGTCAAAATTCAGAAATATGGTAAGACTTACGAAGGCAGAGAGCTGTTGGTGGCCGTCATTTCTGCTAAGGAAAACCTGGATAATCTGGAAACAATCAGGAAGAATAATGTTAGCATGAGCAATGCAGAAAAGGTGTTTCCTAAGTCAAGGCAGCCCGCGGTGCTCTGGTTGAGCTATAATGTGCATGGAAATGAAGCCAGTTCTACGGAAACGGCCTTAAAGATGCTATATACATTGACAGATAGTAAAGTTCCAAACATCCAAAGCTGGTTAAAAAATACGGTAGTCATCATTGATCCATGTTTAAATCCAGATGGAAGAGAGCGTTACGTGAATTTCTTTTCGGCGGCAACAGGTTTTCAGCCAAATTCAAATCCGATGTCCAGGGAACATGCTGAACCATGGCCGGGTGGACGTTCCAATCATTATTATTTTGACCTGAACAGGGACTGGGCCTGGCAGTCTCAGGTAGAAACTCAGCAACGTTTGGCTTTATACCATGAATGGATGCCTCAGGTACATGTTGATTTTCACGAACAAAGCTATAATGAGCCTTATTATTTTGCGCCCGCAGCGGAGCCGATTCATCAGGACATTACACCATGGCAACGGAATTTTCAAATCACAGTAGGAAAGAACAATGCGAAGTATTTTGATCAGAATGGCTGGCAATATTTTACAAAAGAACAATTCGACTTATTATACCCTTCTTACGGAGATACTTACCCTTTATATAATGGTGCGATCGGCATGACTTATGAGCAGGGGGGGATTAGTGCGGGTTTATCTGTCGTTACCCTTGATGGGGATACACTGACCTTAAAAGACCGGATAGACCATCATTTTACCAGTGGAATGGCGACAGTGGAAACGGTTTCGCTGCATGCAGAGAAGCTTGTTGAAGAGTTTAAGAAGTATTTCGAAAACGGAATCAGTTCCCCTCCGGGGCTTTATAAAACGTATGTGATCAAAGCGCAGAATAAAAGCCGGTTAAAGCGGTTGGTCAGTCTTTTGAAAAAGAATGAAATCGAATTTGCCTTTGGGCTTGATAAAACTTTAAGCGGTTATAGTTTTGAAACGCAGAAAACGGAAAGCTTCAAGGTAGAAAGGAATGATTTGGTGGTGAATCTTCAACAGGCGAAAGCTGTGCTGGCCAATGTATTACTGGAGCCACAAACTTCGGTCAGCGATTCGAACACTTATGACATTACTGCATGGGCATTACCTTATGCTTATGGCCTCCCGGCTTATGCCACTACGGAATCTGTAAAGGGGAGATATCCGGCGATGGAAGAGGTGAAGGAAGTTTTTCCGGTCATTGCCAAGCCTTATGCCTGGATTTTCCCATGGAATTCTATAGAGGATGCACAGGTGCTGATTGCTTTGCAAAAGGAGAATGTAAAGGTGAGAATTGCAGAGGAGGCATTTAGCCTCGGCAGCCGTAATTTTGCAGTAGGTTCTTTATTGGTTTACAGAACAGAGAATGAGCGTGGAATTCCCGATCTGCAGGCTAAAATTATAGGAATTGAGAAAAAACTGAAGATGTCTTTCTATCCGGCTTCGGGTGGTTTCGTGGATAAAGGGAAAGATTTTGGTTCTTCCGCTTACCGGCTCCTGACTACGCCAAAGGTGGCTGTGATTGCAGGACCGGAGAGTTCTTCGCAAAGTGTAGGGGAGATCTGGCACTTTTTTGAGCAGGAACTCCATTATCCCATTAGTTTGATTGATGCTAAAAACATGGGCAATCTCGACATCAATAAGGTAAATGTGTTGGTCGTTCCGGATGGTTCTTATGGAGATGAGGTTGCCGGAAAACTGGAAGACTGGCTAAAGATTGGCGGGAAGGTGATTCTTTTTGAAGATGCCATTCTGAATGTGAATGAGGCGAAACCGTTCGAGATTAAAAGAAAGGAATTTCCGAAAGAAGAGCTTAGTGGAACCAATTCCAGTGAGTATGCAAGAAGAAAACAGGGAGATTTATCAGAAGCGATTCCAGGTGCCATCTTTAAAATCCATTTAGACCATAGTCATCCATTGGCTGCTGGTTTGGGAAGCTATTATTATGCCTTAAAAACAGATGATAAGGTGTATGAGCATCTGAGCCGGGGATGGAATGTAGGCGTTTTGAAAACCGGAAGTTATGTGGCAGGTGTGGCAGGAAAGAATGTGGTAAAGAAGCTGAGTTCAGGAATGGTCTTTGGCGTGCAATCGATAGGAAAAGGGGCTGTTGTTTACCTGGGGAGTGACGTACTATTCCGCTCCTTCTGGGAGAATGGGAAGCAACTTTTTTTGAATTCTTTGTTTCTGATTGATTAACAGGTGTGTCTGTTGTTGATTTAGTATTTGTAATAAATCGGTAATTTCAAAAGCGGAACCGATTCCGCTTTTTTTGAAAAAAACAAATGGTTATGGGACCCTTGGTTATCTCTTGTTTTCCCTTCTTTATCAGAATAAAAAAAATGAATAAGATTCAGTATCAGAAGGTGAGACTTTAACTTACCTGGCTTTTGCTTTTTATAACTTATCGTTCTTTTTTCAGCATACTTATATAGGTCATGAAGATAGTAAGGGCATATTAACCTTATTGCCAACGACTTCAACAGCGCAGCGCCAGGGACGGACAACATCAAAAGAGGTGTCCCATCGATTACTTCAGATCTAAAAATGGTAGTTCCTTTGCTGACGGGGCAGCAGGCGAATAAATCAAATATCAATTTCAATGTGACCAAAGGTGTTTATGCCAGGGTTACCTTAACGATATAAGATTGGAATACTGCAGCGGTCATGACAAAGGCAGCGAGAAAGAATTTAGGCCTGATGTCGGCGGGTGCTGAAGGTATTCTTGCGAAGATATTGCTGCAAAGAAAAAATAGAGCTATAGGCTCAAGGCTTTAAGTATGCTGATATTTGGCGCTTAAAGCTTCCTTTAGACAGGAAAGGAAGTAATCTCGATAGTACTACTGCGATAAAAATGAGCATGCCTGCCAAAAGTGATGAGTTTTTATTTAAAATTCCCCAGGCAGAATTTGATGCGAACAAAGCATTGACCTCCGCAGATCAAAATCCTTAATTTTTTCTAACGTTTTTGTAATTAGGATGTTAGCCGTCGTTTGTCACCTTTGGGTGACAGCTTTTTAGTTTTCAGATTGCTGAAAATCTTTAGGGTTATTTTATTAATCATTGAGTAAATTGTGTTGTCATTAGGAAATCTGATTTCTGTTTTTTTTGTATTGAAGATTGCTTGCAGATAAAGTACTGTGACTGTGGGATATTTGCAGATTATTTTTTCTATTATATTTAATCGTGTAATTTGTTACATAAATGTTGTCTTATAAGAAATATGGTTTTTTTTGAAAACAATATTGCGAATCTTCTGTTTTTGGGGTGTTTTAGAAGAATAATAGAAGTTTTTTTAAGATTATACGAAATAATAATTGTTTTTATGGTGTTTTTTAATTTATTTATAAAGATAATTTAATGTCATTACTTTGTCATTTATGCTTTTTTGAGTAATTATACAGGTTGTGGGAATACAGTGTTTAGTTATCTTCAGCCCCTAATAACTAACCTAATTTTAATTTTTTATGAAAAAACTTTTACAAAGTTTGTTCATTTTGATGTTCATCGCAGGATCTGCGATAGCTCAGGATCGAACAGTGACAGGTATGGTTACAGATCAGGAAGATGGCAAGCCACTTCCGGGAGTAACTATAAGGATTAAGGGTGCTAAAGTCGGAACTCAGAGTGGTGGAGATGGCCGGTATTCATTAAGTGTTCCTTCGGCAACACCGTCAATTGAATTCTCTTATCTTGGCTATTTAACTCAGCTTAGACCATTGGGTGCTGGCAGCGTAATTAACGTAAGCTTAGTTTCAGATTCGAAAGCCTTATCAGAAGTGGTTGTGGTAGGATATGGAACAAGATCTGTTAAGGATGTAAACGGAGCAATTGGTAAAGTTACCGGAAGTCAGCTTGCGGAGCAACCGGTAGAGAGTTTTGCGAAAGCACTTTCCGGTAAGACTGCCGGTGTTCAGATCTCCAGTGCAGGCGGTACATTGGCCGACGGTGTGTCTATCAGAATAAGGGGTGTAAACTCGATCTCTACAAGTTCATTGCCATTAGTGGTTATTGACGGGATTCCAGCCAATACAAGAGAGAATCTAAATACCTTTAATAGTGGTAACGGAACGCGTTTTGATCCTCTTTCTTTAATCAATCCAAACGACATCGAGTCTATTGAAGTATTAAAAGATGCAGGTGCTGCTGTATTATACGGTTCACGTGCAGCAAATGGTGTAATTTTAGTAACGACTAAAAAAGGTAAAAACGGAACTACACAGATCACATTCGATTCTAAACTGAACTTTGCTACAGCTGCAAACAAACCAAACCTGTTAAATGGAGATGATTTTAATATGATCGCCAATGAGAAGGTTAAGAATAAGTTTGGAGCAACAGCTCCTGTGGTTGCGAAAGACAGTGATATTGATGGCGATGGAGTTCCTGACAGAACAGATTGGATGAAAGAGATTTTCCGTACCGGAACTTCTTATGATAACACTGTTTCCATTTCAGGTGGTAGCGATAAAGCAACTTATTACGGATCTGCCAGATATGCTGATCAATCAGGTATCCTTTATGGTAATAAATTGAAAACAGGGGCTGCCCGTATCAATTTATCTGTGAAACCTAAAAAATGGTTGCGTTCAGGGGTAGAACTTTCCTATACTAAAAGTATTAACTATGGTTTGTTGACCGATGGTTACTTAGCGGGTGCTGCGATTTCAGGATATAATGCAATCCCGACAGTTTCAGTTTATGATCCAAAGGGGCCAAAAGGATATAATCTTACCGCTTCAACTCCTATTGGTTATTTAGGACTTGGAAATAACATTACTACAGTAAATGGAGCTAGTTTAATTGGCAACAGGGTATATAATCCGATTGCTACTATTGACTTGCAAAGAAATCAAAACACGCCTCAGAATTTTATAGGTAATGCTTTTATTGAAGTTTCTCCTATCGCAGGGTTAAGAATCACCTCGAAATACGGTGTTGATTATCAACAAAACTTTGAAGATCAGTATTCTAATCCTTTAATTGCCGGATTGGGTCTTTCTTACAATGGATTGGTTCAGGATAACTTTTTAAACCGTAACCAATGGGTTTGGCAAAACTTTGCTACCTATGATAAAACAGTAGCAGAGAAGCATAGAATCAGCTTAACTGCTGGTGCGGAATATCAGTATATGAAAGAGCAGCAAATCTATGCTTCTGGAGCAAACTTTGCAGATCCTTTCTTCCAGCACATTATTGATAACACTTATACAGGATCAGATCCTAATACAGGAGATTTATTATTGGCTTCAGGTGGTTCTATGGAATCTACTGGTCTTGAATCGTATTTTGGCCGTGCAGGTTATACGTATAACGACAGATATTTTGTTGAAGGTGCATTCAGAGCAGATGCTTATTCAGGCTTCGGAGATGCAAATAAATGGGGTAAATTTCCAAGTGTGTCTGCAGGATGGATTGCTTCTGAGGAATCTTTTCTTAAAGAGAACAAATACATCAGCTATTTAAAAGTTAGAGGTAGTTACGGTTTAGTAGGAAACTCAAGAGGTGTTGGTGCTTATGCAGCAAGAACATTGTATGGCGGAGGTTCTTATACTTCTATCAACGGTTTCTCCAGTACTCAGCTTGGAAATCCAAAGTTGAAATGGGAAACATCTAAAAAGTTCAATGTTGGATTTGACATGAGCGTTCTTGATAAACGTATTAGCTTAACTGCGGATTACTTTAGCACGGATGTTTCAGACCTTATCTTAAATGCTCCTGTATTACATACTGTTGGAGTTCCGGGATCAAGCATTCTGAGCAATATTGGTTCCATGACAAATAAAGGTTTCGAGATTACAATCAACACGGTTAACATCAAGAACAAAGATTTCTCCTGGACTTCCTCTTTCAACTATACTCATGTAAAGAACAAAGTGACTGAATTGGTTGCTACAAACAACAATGCCGATATCGCATCTGCATCTACTGTTGCAAGTGTAGGCCGTGCTCTTGGAACTTATAAATTAATTCAATGGGCAGGTGTTGATCCTCAGACTGGATACCCTCAGTGGTATGGAGCAGATGGTGTAACCAAAAAAACCTGGAATCAGGTAACTCAGAAATACACTTTGGATGACGGAACTGTTACTAGTTTAGGTGCCGCTGATCAGGTTTATATGGACGGTAAAACAGGAACTCCTACTTTTTACGGAGGTTTAGACAATACTTTTACTTATAAAGATTTTGATTTGAATCTATCTCTTGTTTATCAGGGTGGAAACTATCTTTATAATTCTACTTTGTCTGGCTTGTTAACCAATACATTCCAAAACAATGAGTCACGTATCCTTGATCGCTGGACAACTCCAGGTCAGGTTACCAATGTTCCACGTTTGTCAAGTGGTGATAGCCCTTCAAATCAGATTTCAACAAGATTCCTTGAAAAAGGTGATTTCTTAAGATTAAGAACTGTTTCTCTTGGATACAGATTGAAGAGACAATGGGCTGAAAAAGTTGGATTGTCTAATTTGAGAATCTCTGCTCAGGTATACAATGCATTTGTAATCACCAACTACAGTGGTATTGATCCAGAGGTGAATTCAAACAGGAACAATACTAACATCGCTACCGGATATGATAACCGTGCTATTCCACAGCCGAGAACATATACTTTGGGTTTAAATGCAACATTTTAATTAGAAGGTCATATGAAAATTTTAAATACATATAAAACGATAAATATAGCATTAGCTGCTGTCATGGTTTTGGCAATGGGCTCTTGCCAAAAGCAAATTTTTGAAGAGCCTTTCTCGAATCTGGCGCCGGGTGATGCTTTCTCCAGTCCTGACCGTATAGAGAAAGCTTCTGTCGGAATGTATGATCAATTGCAGAATCCGGAGTTCTTCGGTGGAAGGGTTTTGATCTATGCAGATCAAAGAGGTATAGATGTTAATCCTGCATCTTTTTTCGGAGACCTGGCTTTATTTAGCCCGGTAACTTCTAACAACGCTTATGCTAACACTGCATGGCAGGGAGCGTACCGCACAATTGGAGAAGCCAATTTATTCTTAAAGAATATGGCTGCTGCAGGTAGTGTTGTACCAGCTGCAAAAGTAGATCAATACAATGGCGAGGCTAAATTCATTCGCTCGTTATGCTATTTCTATCTTGTGAACCTATATGCACAACCATACAAATTCACTTCCGGAGCATCTCATCCAGGTGTTCCATTGATTCTGGAAAGTGCATCAGATCCATTTGGTTCAGGAACTCAGGTATCAAGAGCAACTGTTGCTGCAGTATATAATCAAATGGAAACGGATTTAAAAGAAGCGGAAGCAAAGCTGCCAGCTGATTATAATGATGTGACCTTGCAAAATACCGCTCGCGCTACAAAATCTGCTGCACAAGCTTTGTTGGCACGTCTTTATTTATATAAAGGAGACTATCCAAATGCACTGATTTATGCGAACAAATTTGACGGTAGTAAATATGCATTAAACGCAGATCCGGCAACAACTTTCAGATTATTTACGACCAATGAGAGTATTTTCTCTATTGCACATAATGGAGGTGATAACCCGAATACCAATCATGCTTTAGGACAGCACTATGCTCCAGGTTTACGTGGAGATATTACAGTAAGCCCTGAGTACGTTGGATTAATGGATCAAACCAAAGATTTAAGGTTTAAAAATTTGATCACTTCTAAAGGAGGTTTATTGTATACGACCAAATATGTGAGTGTATCTGAATGGGTTCCTGTAATTCGTTACGCTGAAATTATGTTGATTAAAGCGGAAGCTTTGGCAAATATTTCTTCGACAGTAGATGCAAATGCATTAACGATTGTAAACAATCTTAGGGCACGTTCATTAGCTGATCCGATTACAGCTTCAACAAAAGATGAACTGATTGCTAAAATCCTCGTAGAAAGAAGAATCGAACTTGCTTTTGAAGGTCAGGGAGAATTCGATTTCTTACGTACAGGACGTGGAATTCCAGCTCATAGTACTGCTGCAGCACAAGCTTACGGCTCCAACTATGTAGTATTACCGATTCCTTTTTATGATACTCAGAAAAACCCGAACCTAGCTCAGAATCCTGGCTACTAAGGCTATTAATTAAAATTCGAAAAGGGTCAGGAAGAATATTCCTGACCCTTTTTTGTTGGTTTTCTGGGAATCTATTCCTCGCTGACATTCAAGGTTCGAAGGGAAGTGTATGTCGGCTTCTGCTAATGGGCCATCAATGAAGTCCTGCGTTATATAGACCTTATTGGTCAGATGATGTCTTTATAAATTCACTATTCTAAAGCTGATGCCTGCGCTTATTCCGACTCCTGGATAGCTCTGTGGCGATATAAATGAGTAACTCTTATGGCAATTTCCTGATTGAAGATGATTTTGAGGCGATGTGTCAGTTGCTTGTCTAAAAGAGCAGCTAAGGTACTGTAGGAGAACTGTTACGTTTATTTCATTTTTGTAAAATAGGTTGTTCAAATCGATTGTCGGTCAGGCAGAGTTTGTAGAGGAAAAGACAATGATCTTCTGTGAAATGGATTTTGGAAATGAAAATGGGATCAAAAAGCCATTGTAAATTTAGTTGACTAATTTTTCTATAATTTGAGGAGGCATTGATCTGTTATTTTTCTAACAACTTGTTTTTGTTTGATTTATTATTATTAATGTCGAGTTTTTTTGTCTATTCTGTGTCAATTTTTAGCTATTTATTATCTCCAATGTTGTTGACTATTTTTTATTAGGATAAAAACAGCGCTCAGGTGATCCTTTAGCATAATATCTTAAAATTGAACTATGATCGCGTTAATTGTTACACTTTGTTGTGTCATTTAATTGTCATTTATACAGCGGTCGATCAGATTTGGTTATGCACGCATACTAAATCGTCTATATTCGGTTACTATTAACTAACCTAAATTTTATTTTTATGAAAAAACTTTTACAAAGTTTGTTCATTTTGATGTTTGTCGCGGGCACAGCGATGGCACAAGACCGAACAATTACTGGTACTGTTACAGATCAGGAAGATGGCAAGCCACTCCCGGGTGTTAGCGTGAAAATCGTTGGCGCCAAAGGCGGTACACAAACGGGTGGAGATGGCCGATACTCTTTAGTAGTTCCAACTGGCACAAAAGAACTGGCATTCTCTTATCTAGGCTATGTAACACTAAATAAGCAAATTACTTCTAACGTTGTGAATGCAGTCTTAAACTCTGATTCACAGGTTTTAAGTGAGGTTGTGGTAACGGGTGCCCTTGGTATCCAACGCCAGAAAAAGGAGTTGGGGTATGCCGCGACTTCTTTAACCAACGCAGAAGTTAACAAAGCAAAACCGGTTAACATTGCAAACGGTTTACAAGGCAAGGTTTCAGGCTTAAATATTACGACCATGAACAGTGGTGTATTTGAGGATGTAAAAATCAACCTAAGGGGTATTCGTTCCTTAACAGGAAACAACAACCCGATGTTATTGTTAGACGGAGTACAGGTGCCGCTTACCAACCTGGCATCGTTAAACCCTAATGATGTGGAAAGCACTACGATCCTTAAAGGCGCCTCAAGTGCGGCAATTTACGGTCCTGATGCGGTGAATGGGGTTATTGTTATTACGACAAAGAAAGGTAAAGAGGATTCAGCTGCGGAAATCACTTTGAGTAACAGTACTCAGTTTTCCAGTATTTCCTTCTTTCCTAAATTCCAGACAAAATTTGGTAGCGGTGGACCTGATCCATCCCGAAACCTGACCGCTGGGTATACAGGATACGAAAACTGGTCATGGGGACCTGCATTTGATGGTTCGTTACAACCAGTTGGTAAGCCTTTTACTGATGGAACACCTCAGCAAATGTTACCCTATACCGCAAACAATTCAAGAAAAGAATTCTTTAATACGGCAGCGACCATTCAAAATGATGTGTCTTTAAGAACCGCAACTACTTATATCAGCTTGCAGGATGCTAATGTTAAAGGGATTGTTCCGGATGATGAAAGCCGTAGAACAGGTCTTCGTTTAAATACCACTCAGAAATATGGTAAATTAACTACTACTGCCGGTGTAAACTACTCTCAGCAAAATTATAATGTATTTAATGACGATGCGATGGGTGATTATAATGCAGCAAATAATGTTGGATTAAACGGAGGTTTAATGAACCTGATCTTTAATACACCAGCGCAAATTCCAATTACTGCTTACAAGGATTTTAGAAACAATCCATATGCATCTTATAACGGTTATTTTACAGATTATGGTATTAACCCTTATATCGCTTTGGACAACTGGAGAACAACTGGTAAAAGAGAAAACCTGATTGCAAATCTTGATTTGAAATTAAAAGCGACTGATTGGTTGGATTTCACTTACAGGGCGGCAA
The DNA here is from genome assembly GCF_038446955.1 of Pedobacter sp. FW305-3-2-15-E-R2A2. Classification (NCBI taxonomy): domain Bacteria; kingdom Pseudomonadati; phylum Bacteroidota; class Sphingobacteriia; order Sphingobacteriales; family Sphingobacteriaceae; genus Pedobacter; species Pedobacter sp. FW305-3-2-15-E-R2A2. The sequence goes on along the minus strand of NZ_CP151803.1, from coordinate 7,053,175 downwards.
TTACTTCAAACCATGTTGGTGAAAGAAACATTTCAAAAGGCCAAACTGCAACTCCTTACGGAGTAACCAGAGGTTTTGTTTCTGTTCCTCAAACCGTGGAGGAGCGTGAATATCGCTACCAACAATTGTCTTCTGAAGTGTTTGCAAGTTTCAACAAAACGTTTGCAGAAGATTTCAAAGTTGCCGGAGTTTTGGGAAGCTACCTTCGTCAGAGAGATCAACGTGATACGAGAGTTGGAGCAAGCAACCTGGTTATCCCTGGCTTATACAATATCTCAGAAAGAACAGGTGAGTTAACAGGATCATCTCCTGCTTCACGCTCAAGATTACTTTCGTTCTACGGAAGTGCTTCATTGAGCTACAAAGGATGGGCAAACGTAGAAGTCACCGGCCGTAATGACCAGACTTCTGTTCTTGGTTTGAACAATAACTCCTTCTTTTACCCAGGCGTGAGTGGATCATTGGTGTTAACTGATGCGTTTCCAAACCTAAAAGATAACGACTACCTTTCTTTCATGAAGTTAAGGGCATCATGGAGTAAATCAGGTAATGCTGATATCAATCCATATTTGCTGGCGGCTACTTATTCTCAGGCCAATGGCTTCCCTTATGGAGGTGTTCCGGGATATACCGCTAATAACAGAACTTATGATGCGGAGCTTAAGCCTGAATTTATCAAAAGTTCGGAGGTAGGTTTGGAATTAGGTTTCTTAAAAGACCGCATCTCGTTTGAGGTTTCCTACTTTAACCAGAACAATACCAACCAAATTATTCCTATTGCAATTTCTAACGCTACAGGATATACCAGTTACCAAATAAATGCAGCATCTTTTGTGAATAAAGGAGTAGAGTTAGATTTAGGTTTAACACCGCTGGTAACGATCAAAGATGTTCGTATCAATTTTAAAGCAAATGCATCTTATAACGACAGTGAGATTAAGAGCATTTATTCTGGTCTTGATGAATTATTTATTGGTGGTTTCACCAGTGCAGGAAACTATGCGATCGTTGGAAGTCCGGCTTTCGTATTCAAAGCAACTGATTATTTAAGAGATCCTCAGGGACGTGTAATTGTTGATGCAAATACAGGACGCCCTACCGCAGATCCGGTAACAAAGAAACTGGGTAGAACTATGCCAGTATGGATTGTTGGTTTAAATCCTTCAGTAAGATGGAAAAACTTAACATTCTCTGCATTGTTTGAATACAAAGGTGGACATTATGCTTACCATGATATCGGTAATGCAATGGCTTGGACTGGTGTTTCTGAAGCAAGTGCGACCAATAACCGTGAGCGTTATGTGTTGCCAAATTCTTCTTATGCAGACCCGGCTAACCCAGGACAATATATCGCTAATACCAATGTTGCGATTGGTGATATTAACTCTTTTTATACAGGTGAATACCGTGATGTAGCGACTAACTTTATTACTAAAGCAACTTCATGGAGATTGCGCGAAGTCTCTTTAGGATATGATATCCCGGTAAAGGTCCTTGGAAATCAGAAGGTAATTAAAGGCTTATCAGTAGCAGTTACTGGTAGAAATTTATTTTTATGGGTGCCTAAAACAAATGTTTATGGCGATCCTGATTTTACTTTTGGAACAACGACAGGTAGTAATCTTGGTGTTTCTAATTCAAATGTTTCTGGTGTTGCTGATTCAAAAATCAACCCTCCAGTACGTACAATTGGCGGAAGCGTAGTGATTAAATTTTAACGACTATTAAAAAGAAACTAATGAAAAAACTAATATGCATATTTTTTACAGCCGCTCTGTTTGTCTCTGCGGGCTGTAAAAAGAGTTTTTTTGATATCAATCAAAATCAAAACTCTCCGATTGATGAGAGCATCACGCCAAAGGCGATACTGCCATCAGTTTTACATAGAGCTGCATCAAAAATGGCGACTTCTTATGGTAATTATGGAGGTTGGATGGGCTATTGGGCTCGTTCAGGTACCTACGGACCGAATACAGAAGAGGAATCATACAACATCACCACTGGCTTTGAAGCCGATGAATGGACTTGGTATGATATTCTTTTCGATGCCAATGTTATGGAAAAGAAAGCTGCTGCTGCAAACCAGCCTATTTATCAAGGTATAGCCAAACTGATTAAAGCAGTAGGTTATATGTATCTGGTTGATCAGTACAATAATGTTCCATATTCTGCCGCATTTGATATTAAAAACCTGACCCCTGCTTATGATAAAGGATCAGATATTTATAAAGCATTATTGGCTGATTTAGAAGTAGCAGCTAAGCTGGTTGCTGATGGACAATCTGATGCTGCCTTACAGGCAGCTGACATCGTTTTCCACGGTGATAAGGTTAAATGGCAACAATTAATCAATACGCAAAGGTTAAAGCTTTTGATTCACCAATCTGAGGTGATCTCTCCTGCTGATGTGAACAGCGTAGTTGCTAGTATCACTGCTAATGGAAAAGGGTTCTTATCTGGCGTTGGTGAATACAACACCTCCGCTGACGGTTCAGCTTTGGTAAATCCTCCTTATGCCCAAGACAAGGATAAGCAAAATCCATTCTGGGATACTTATTCTCAATTATATACCGGTGATGTTGCAAATCAGTTCTGGAGAGCAAGTAATTTTATCCTGAACAAATATGCCGACCATGACGATGAGCGTTATGCTTCTTTCTTTGCTGAAGCTCAAACGCCACTTCAAGGACAGGTATATTATGGATTTAACTACGGGGAGATCATCCCAAATAGCGATCCATTTAAAGCCGCGAACTCTTCGGATGTTTCAGGTCCTGGTATTACAAAGAGTGCATCGCAGCCACAATGGTTCTTTACTGTTACTGAATCTTTATTCTTACAGGCAGAAGCGACTCAAAGAGGTTGGTTGCCAGGAAGTGCTCAGGCTGTTTATGAAGACGCAGTAAGATCTTCTTTCACTTGGTTGGGAGCAGATCCAGCTAATGCGACATTGATTTTAGATGCTGGTGGGTATGCGAATTTCGCCGCTGCACCAAATAAAATTAAATTGATTGCAGAGCAAAAATACCTGGCTTTAACTGGTGTCAATAACTTTGAAGCCTATGTTGATTACAGAAGACTTGATGGTGCACAGGCTATATTAACGGATATGCCGCTTTCTTTATCACCAAGTCGTGGTGGCAATCAAGTGCCTCTTCGTATTCTATACCCTCAGACGGAGTACAATTACAACGCTGCTAACGTAGGAAAAGAAGGTACAATCAATGCACAGTCGTCAAGGATATTCTGGGATAAAGGCCCTAGATAATCAAACTGTTAAAAGTTAAACCATTAGCAATTAGAAAAATGAAAATTAAATATATAAATAGACGCACAATATTGGCACTGGCAATAGTGACGATGCTATCCTCTTGTTTAAAGGATGATAATGTGCAGCAGGATTTCACGAAACTTCCTCCTTTAGTAGAGATTTATGATGGAACTCCAAATTTCGATGGGGCACCAAACTCTATTAGTGCTGCATTTGTCAGCTCAGCACAGCCTATTACTTATAATGTGCCAATTAACTATGCTTATAGCTCTCCAAGTCCTGGTGTTACAGTAACGATCGCTGTAGATGAGGTTGAGTTGGCGAGATATAACAATGTAAAAGGTACTTCAAGGGTTCTTTTGCCTGCAAACTCTTATTCGATTCCAAACAATAAAGTGACGATTCCTGCAGGTGCGCAGGATGTTCAGTTGCCTATTATTTTCAATTCAGATAAAATTTCAATTTCAGGTTCTTTTGCATTGCCATTGAAAATTACAGATGCATCAGGTACTGCCATTAGCAAGAATTTTGCTTCAGTGGTTTTATTGATCGCTGTTAAAAATCAATGGGATGGTATCTACTCTTATAGCGGTAGCATAAGCAGAAACTCTGCAACGGGCCCTGACCCGGCATTGAGTGGCACATTTACGAACTTAAAGAATGTTCCTTTAGCTACTACAGACGCAAACGCCGTCTCTCTGGTACCTTTATGGTCTACCGGGGTTGGTGCTGCTGGTATAGACAATACTTATATCACAATTGATCCGGTTACTAATCTGGTAACTGTAAAATCAGCTGGCAATGCATCACTTAAAAATACCATTGGAGCCGTAAATAAGTATGACCCTGCGACCAAAACCTTTACATTGGCTTTTGATTGGGGAACAGCTCCAAATACTCGTGTTACTACCCTTACTTTAAAATATGTAGGGCCTAGACCTTAGTACTTTTAATTCTAAATGACAGAAAGGCCATCTCTTAACGGGATGGCTTTTCTGCATTCAGGCCGTTTGGTTATAAATTCTATTTTTACCGCCAAAATCTTCTGGCAGAAATAAGTGCGCCTTTCAGCTTTAAAATAAAGGGTCCGCCTCAATTCTTAATGTCTGATTCTTTTTTTGATAATTTTATTATACATTTATCATATAAATATAAATATGAAAAGGTTAGTTTATTTTTTTGCTGTTTGTTTCCTGCTAATCTGCTTTTCACGGACGGTGAAAGCCCAGGGGGAAGTTTATGTAGGTTCTGGCTTAATTGGACCGCCAATGAAGGTTACACGTTATGTGAACGTAATTGGTTCCCCCTATTTATTCGATGAATGGTATTCCGGCAGGGTAAGAACGGCAGATGGCCAATCTTATAAGGACCTCAAATTGAAATATGATCAGGCCTTGGATGAAGTCAGTTTCAGGTATGGAAATGAAGCCCCGATGAATTTTAACTCAGAGGTGAAAGCATTCAGTATTTTCATTTTTAATGTCGAAGGAGTAGAGTCAGAGGTGAATTTTGTAAATGGTTTTGAGCCTATCGATGGAGCAACTAAGAAATCTTATTTTCAGGTTTTTGATCCGGGAGCTCGTAGAAAAATCGAATTTGTAAAGAGAACGGTAAAGAAAATTTATGAAAATCGGGTATATAACTCGGCTACAACTGAGAATCTGGTAGACGAAAAATCATATTATTATCTTTTGATAGATCAAAAGCTACACAGGATAAAGAAAAATGTTAATGATGTTTTGAAATATATGGGAGACCATAAGGCTGAAATCCATAAATATATTTCCGAAAGCGGTTTTAAATTTAAGAATGATATTGATTTTGAAAATTTAGTTAGATATTATAACGGTTTGTAATTTTTTTAATTCTTTTGCCGTATTCAGCCCCGATGCAACATAAAAAGCAATGATCTGGCTTTTGCTTTTTATTCAGGGTTTTAACTGCCTGCATCTTAAATCGAGATTCTCATTTGAGAAGATATATTCAATTCCTTTTTTTTAAAAATCAAAAAAAACCGACCATTATCTATATGTTGTATTTTTTTGTGAAAAAAAACACAAAACTGTAAATTTTTTTCAAACAATTAGAAATGTTACATATATTAGGTTAACTATTAACTAACCTAAATTTTACGTTTTTATGAAAAAACTTGTACAGAGTTTGTTCATTCTGTTGTTTATTGCGACCAGCGCAATAGCTCAGGAAAGAACAATTACCGGGACAGTTACCGACGACAGCGATGGAAAGCCGCTTCCGGGAGTAACAATTCGATTAAAAGGGTCCAAGGGTGGCACCCAGTCAGGGGCTGACGGCCGCTTTACTCTAAAGGCCCCTTCGGGAGTTCATGCATTGGAGTTTTCTTATCTGGGATATGTTTCCCAATCTAAGAACATTGGTACTTCGAATGTCGTAAATATTGCCCTGGAATCTGATTCTAAGGCACTGACAGAAGTGGTGGTAACAGGCTATGGCGTCACCAAGAAAAAAGACTTTACGGGGTCTGCTGCGACAATTAAAGGAGATGACCTGAAAGACAGACCTGTTCAGAGTTTTGTGCAGGGAATGACAGGACAAGCCGCCGGTGTGAGCATTATTCAACCGAATGGTTTATTAAACAATCCTCCCGTGATCCGGGTGAGGGGTGTGAGTTCGATATCATTGAGCTCGTTTCCATTGGTGATCGTGGATGGAATTCCTTTCCCTACTACAGATGCTTCTGCAAATTCGACGACCAATAATCCATTGGGTGACATTAACCCAAATGATATCGAATCTATCGATATCCTTAAAGATGCGGCTTCAACGGCACTGTATGGCTCTAGAGCCGCGGCAGGGGTATTGGTTATTACCACCAAAAAAGGAAAAAAAGGAGATGCCCGTGTAGGTTATGATGGTTGGTTTGGGGTGAACAATGCTGTTCGCTTACCAGAACTCCTGAATGCGCAACAATACATGGATGTTAAAAATGCAGCACTTAAAAATGCGGTTGCTTTAAATCCAAATGTGGTACCGGTCTCGCAAAGAGATGCAAATGGAAATGGCTTCCTTCCTTCTTATAACCCAGACGGGTCATTAGTAGATACAAAATGGTATGATGAGGTATATAGAACCGCATACTCTCAGAACCATAGCGTAACCGTTAGCGGAGGTACAGACAAAACAACTTACTACATGTCCGGTGGGCTTTCTGATCAGAATGGGTTTTTGAAGAAAAATACCTTTAAAAGATATTCAGGAAGGGTGAATTTAACACATCAGGCTACGGATTGGTTAAAGTTGAATTTAAACATGAATTATAACAACAGTTTAAATGAGTCGCCCAACAGCGGATCTGCTCCTGGTGCAGCGTTTAACTCTTCTGGTTTAGGCCGTATTGTGGTTGCCATTGCGCCGAATGTTGCTCCCAGAAATCCAGACGGGTCTTATAACATGACCGTTAACTCGGTTGGAAATGGTGCTAATCTGGTTCCAAGTAACTGGGCACATCCAACAGTTTTAATTGATAAAGATAAAAATAGCTCTGAAACCAACCGTTTCTTAGCCAATCTTGGTGCTGATTTTAAGCTTACTGAAGGCTTAAATTTCAGAACTAATTATTCCTGGGACAGAAGTAATGTTGAAAATGTGAGGTTCCTGAATCCTTTTCAGGGAGACGGTGTTACGCCGGGAGGCCGTGCGACCAATCAGAACACCAGAAGAAATAACTGGAACTGGATCAATACCCTGCAATACAATAAGTCTTTTGATGGCGTTCATAACCTGAACGTGACTATCGGTTCTGATGTTCAAAAAACAAGAGCTGAAAACTGGGGCTCAACACGTGATAAATTGGGCGATCCGACCTTTTTTGACCAATTTCAAGGAACTTATGTAAGCAATATCCCTTCCGGGAATTCGATTGATCAGGTTTCTTTTGAAGCCTATCTTGCGAGCGTAAGTTATAACTATAATGGAAAATATTTTATCAGTGGTAACTTTAGAAGAGATGGAAACTCGGGTTTAGCTGCTGGCAGGAAATGGGGTAATTTTGGAGGTGGATCAGTTGGTTGGTCTATTTCGCAGGAAGATTTCTTTAAGAACTCAAGCTTGGGCAATACGGTAAACAACCTACGTCTTCGCGCCAGCTTTGGTAAAGTTGGAAACGGAAATGTTGGTGCGTACAATGAGTATACAACCTATAGCCCTGCAATATATGGGGCAACGCCTTTTGCCTGGTACTATAATAAAGCAGGAAATAAAGACCTGACCTGGGAAACCAGTACCCAGACCGATATTGGTATCAACCTGGGCTTATGGAATGACCGACTGACACTTGAAGCGGATTATTTCTATAAAAATATTAATAACCTGATCCTTGATGTTCCTCAGGCCCCGTCTAAAGGGATTCCTGAGGATGTGATTGCAGGAGGAAGTATTTTGGCAAACGTTGGTTCAATGTACAACAAAGGCTTTGAATTTGGCATCGGTGGTCTTCCGGTTAAAACGGATAAATTCAGTTGGAAAGTAAACCTGAACTTTACCTTCCTTAAGAATAAAGTTACCGAGCTTGATCCTACAGTGAAACAATTGATCGGAACCACGGGCGGATTGGAGTCTGCAAGTATTACTAAAGTAGGTGAACCTATTGGTAGTATTTATGCGGTAAGAACCAAAGGTGTAAATCCTGAAAATGGAAGAAGAATATTTATCAATGCAGCCGGTCGTGAGGTTCAATACCTTCATCAGGGTGGTGTCAATGCATGGACTTATCTTGACGGGACAGTTGCGCCAAGTGCGGCAGGAGATGCACAGGTGATTGGCGGAACCTTACCAAAGTGGTACGGAGGGTTTAACAATACGTTTACTTATGGCAATTTTGACCTGAACCTGATGTTTACTTTCTCCGGAGGTAACTATATCTATAACGGATCACGTGCAGGATTATTGGATCAACGTTTCTGGAACAACTCTACCGAGATTCTGAAAGCCTGGACAACTCCTGGACAGTCTACCAATATCCCGAGAACGGTGTATTCAGATAACGTTTCTAACGGATCTTCTTTTGCAATCAGCGATAATGTGGAAAAGGGTGATTTCTTACGTTTGCAGACTGCAACCTTAGGATATAAACTTCCAAAAACACTGGTAAGCCGCGCAGGGATCAGTAGCCTTAGACTTTACGCTTCCGTAAATAATGCATTTTTAATTACCAACTATTCAGGTGTGGATCCAGAGATTTCTACCAATGGTAATTCTACACTTTCAAGTGGTGTTGAGCGTAATACAATTCCTCAGGGAAGGGCATTTACTTTTGGTCTTAGTATTGGATTATAATATTTAAAGAGAATATTCATGAAAATTTTTCATATAAAAACATATAAATTGAAGATAGTCACAGTGGCTATTCTTGCAATTCCTTTGATTGGGAGTATTTCTTCCTGCAAAAAGGATTTTTTGACTGCAGAACCTGAGCTGACTTTACCGGAAGGGGAGGCCTTTGCTAATCCTACCAGGATTCTGGCGCAGGTAAACGGACTATACTTTTCCATCAAATCAGGTGCTTTTTTAGGAGGTCGATACCTCATTTATAATGACATCAGGGCTGAAGAATTCAGTAACCGGACCAGCAATGGGGTAACCGGACTGACCGTTTACCAGGGTACAAATGTTGCTTCTGATACTTATATCGCAAGATTGTGGTCGCAGGGATACATCACCATTAACCGGGTAAACTTATTCCTTAAAGGAATGGCTGATCATCCGGGTGTCGTGACTCAGGCGGTTAATGATAACTATGTGGCAGAGGCGAAGTTTTTAAGAGCGCTGTCCTATTTTTCTTTAATACAAATCTTTGCTAAGCCTTATCTGTTAGACAATGGCGCTTCAAGGGGTATGCCTTTACGCCTGCTTCCGGAATCAAATCTGCAGAATAACGGTTTAAAGAGCAGTTCTGTAGCAGCCATCTATGCCCAGATTTTAAAAGATCTGGATGAGGCAGAAACAGGATTGCCGAATACGCAGGGAGATGCCCTTACAAACACAACAAGAGCACATAAAAATACCGCTATCGCGTTGAAAACCAGGGTTTATTTGGCTATGGGTAAATATGATAAAGTAATTGAAGAAGGAAATAAGCTGGTTTCACAAACCGCTCCTTTTGTTACGGTTGATGCGGCAAGGGTAGGCCATGCTTTACAGGCAAATATTGTAAATGTTTTTGCTGCACCTTACACCACTTCTGAATCTATTCTTTCCTTTCCTTTTGCAGATACAAACATTCCAGGTACTCAAAATCAACTTGGCTATTATTTTAATGTGGGTAATGGTAACCTGGAGTATTCTCTGAACATTACCGGAGCGGGAATCTATGCTGATCCTTCCTGGACAGCGACGGATGCGAGAAAAACAGGCTTGACTGCCACCTCGTCTTTTTCAGGCAGAACCTATACTTATCCAACTAAATTTAAAGGAATTAGCCCCTTTCTGGATTCTGCTCCTGTGATCAGGTATGCAGAGGTGCTCCTGAATCTTGCCGAAGCAGAAGCGCTGAATCCTGGCGGAAACCTGGTTCGTTCCAGGGCATTGTTAGATGCCGTTCGTAAACGCTCAGACCCAACTTACGATTTCGGTGTCCTGGCCACTTCAGCGGAGCTGTTGGCTGCTATTCTGAAAGAAAGAAGAATTGAGTTCCTGACGGAAGGAATGCGGTATAATGACTTAGCAAGAAGAGTCGCGCCAATTCCATCATTTGGTGCTGGTTCTGTTTCTATTCCGGTAACAGATCCCCGTTATACATTCCCGATTCCCCTTCAGGAAACAAATACAAATCCTGAGGTAAATAATATGTAGGATTAAATGATCGTTAACAAAAAAGGGCCGGGTTTCATGAAACCCGGCCCTTTTTGTTAATATCTTCTTTGGTGTTTATCCTTAAATACTGTTTATCACCAAGTGCTTTCAGGAGTTTTTTTTCTAAATTCAAATACTTATATGTGTTTGAATTTCAAAAGCTTATTCGTTAATGATCTTTGCGATTGAGGGGCTATAAATACTTTAATGATACCTTTTTCTGTTCAACGGAGAGACTGGCTTTTTTTCCGACAATTAAGGTTCTGTTGTCGTCGATGTGGCCAACCGGGAAATTGAAACACACGGGATAGCCATATTCTTTTACCAGATCCAGAATTAACTGTTCCGGACTTGATCCGAAAGGAATATCCTCAGGTTTGGCGCCAGTAAAAGCACCTACAATTAAGCCCTTTAAGCGGGATAATTTGCCACTGCGTTTTAGCATCCACATCATTCGGTCTATGGCATATTCCTGTTCACCAACATCTTCCAAAAACAGAATCTTATCGCTGTAGTCTATTGCCGAAGCTGAGCCTTCTGTGGCTACCAATAGGGTCAGGTTTCCTCCTATGATGATACCTTCTGCATGCCCTTCCAGATTTTTAAATTCGCTTTTATACTCGTAAGAGAGCGGTTCTCCGAATAGTGCTTTTCTTAACGATTCCAGTGATTCCGGAGAAGCATCCTCAAAAGTTTTGGGCATCTGCCCATGAATACTTTGTGTATTCAGCGCGGCTAAAAGATGAGAAAGCAAAATAGTGAGGTCACTGAAACCGATGAGCCATTTGGGGTCTTCTTTAAAATGGGTAAAATCAAGTTCGTCAATGATTCTAATGGTTCCATACCCTCCTCTGGAAGCAATAATGGCACGAATGTCGGGATCGTCCAAAAAGGTTTGAAGGTCTTTTGTCCGTTGTGCATCACTTCCGGCAAATTGATGGTGCTGGGCATAAATGTTTTCTCCAAGCACAACTTCCAGCCCCCATTGCTCCAAAATCGCAATGGCACTATTGATATCTCCTGGTAATTTCTTTGCTGGGGAAACGATTGCAATTTTGTCTCCTTTTTTTAAATGGGCTGGCTGTTTAATCATGGGCAAAACACTTATATTTGACAAAATAATAAAAATAGTTTTGGATAATAGTAAAATAAAGAGATATACGGTTACGGCCGCTTTGCCTTATACCAACGGACCGGTACATATTGGACACTTAGCAGGTGTTTATCTGCCTGCGGATACTTATGTAAGGTATCTGCGTTCGAATAAGAGAGATGTGAAATTTATCTGCGGATCTGATGAAAATGGTGTACCCATTACCCTTAAAGCAAAAAGGGAAGGTGTAACGCCTCAGGTAATTGTGGATAAATACCATAAAATCATCGGTGATTCTTTTAAAGAATTTGGTGTTTCTTTTGACATCTATCACCGGACTTCCTCTTTAATGCACCATCAGACTGCTTCTGACTTTTTTGAAAACCTTTACGATAAAGGAGTATTTACAGAAGAAGTGACAGAGCAATACTATGATGAAAAAGCGCAAACATTCCTGGCCGACAGGTACATTACCGGAACATGTCCGAAGTGTGGAAATGAAAATGCTTATGGAGATCAATGTGAGAATTGTGGAAGCACCTTAAATGCAACTGATCTGATTAATCCTAAGTCTACCCTTTCAGGAGAAAAGCCGGTAAGGAAGGAAACCAAAAACTGGTTTTTACCGCTGGATAAGTATGAAGGTCAGCTTAGAACATATATAGAAAGCCATAAAGAATGGCGTCCAAATGTTTATGGACAATGTCAGTCCTGGTTAAATGCAGGACTGCAACCGCGTGCAATGACACGAGATCTGGATTGGGGAGTAAAAGTTCCTGTCAAAGATGCTGAAGGTAAAGTGCTGTATGTTTGGTTCGATGCACCTATCGGTTATATCTCTGCGACAAAAGAATTGTTTGAGTATGCCCGCCTGGATGTCTGGAACCCTAAAGCTGAAGAATATTATATCAATAAAACAGGATTAACAAAGGGAAACTGGGAAGACTACTGGAAAGATGAAGAAACCAAGTTGGTTCATTTCATCGGTAAAGACAATATTGTTTTCCACTGTGTGATTTTTCCGGCAATGTTAATGGCCCATGGTGATTATACTTTGGCTGATAATGTACCGGCAAATGAGTTCCTTAACCTGGAAGGTCAGAAAATATCGACTTCTAAAAACTGGGCGGTCTGGTTAAATGAATATCTGCTGGAGTTTAAAGGTAAACAAGATGTATTACGTTATGTCTTAACCGCTACCGCTCCTGAAACTAAGGATAATGATTTTACCTGGAAAGATTTTCAGGCGAGAAATAACAATGAACTGGTTGCCATATTGGGTAACTTTATTAACAGGGTGACGGTCTTAACACATAAATATTTTGGTGGTAAGGTGCCAATGCGCATGGAAGTTACTCCGGTTGATCAGGAGGTGATAGATGAACTTGCGGCCTTCCCGGCAAAGATAAGTGCATCAATAGAAAACTATCGTTTCAGAGAAGCGCTGTCTGAGGTGATGAATGTTGCGCGCATGGGAAATAAATACCTTGCGGAAACTGAGCCCTGGAAAGTGATTAAGACGGATGAAGACAGAGTGAGGACGATTTTAAATATCAGTTTGCAGATTGCCGCAAATATAGAGGTACTGATTGAGCCGTTTTTGCCTTTTACTGCAGATAAATTGATGAAAATGCTGAATTATGGAGGTCACCAGTGGGCAGATGCCGGAAGGACCGACTTACTTCACCGTGGTCATCAGCTAAATGAGCCGGAATTGTTATTCGAAAAGATTGAAGATGAAGAAGTGCAGGCGCAGATTGATAAGTTAAATCAAAGTAAGGCAGATAATACGGTGAATAATGCCGTGGTTACCCCTGCTAAAGAAGACATTCAATTTGAACAATTTGGCGCGATAGATATTCGTGTAGCCACTATTATTGCTGCTGAAAAGGTAGAAAAAACAAAGAAGCTGTTAAAATTAACCCTTGATACAGGGATTGACGAACGGACTGTTGTATCTGGTATTGCTGAGTATTTTAAACCGGAAGATATTGTTGGTCAGCAGGTAAGCGTAGTTGTAAACCTTGCTCCGAGAGAAATTAAAGGAATTTTATCACAAGGAATGATATTAATGTCTGAAAATTCAGAAGGAAAACTTACTTTTGTGGCTCCTATACAAAACCATGGTAATGGTAGCGTAATAAAATAGGTACTGGTCCCGTAGTTCAACGGATAGAATAGAAGTTTCCTAAACTTTAGATATGAGTTCGATTCTCGTCGGGACCACTCTTTAAATCATTTGAAATGGCTTTCCTTTTGCAGGAAAGCCATTTTTGTATTTATAGTATTTTGACCTCGCTTATTTTATTGCAGCAGGATTTCCTTGTAGCAAAGCCAAATGCGTAGAATATTTTTTCTATATTAAAAATCTAAATCTGAATCATGGAATATATTCTGGGAATAGACATTGGAACGGGGAGCACGAAAGGAGTTGCGCTTGACCTGAATTATGAACCTATTGATTCGGTTCAACATCATTATGCTTCTGATTCGCCAATGGCGGGGTATAGTGAACAAGAATCAGGAGAAATTGAGAGCGCTTTTAGGAAGTGTATGGCAGAGATCATCGATCGAATGGGATCTAATCCTGTTGCTGTCGGGCTAAGCAGCGCCATGCACAGTTTGATATGTGTAGATGAAAATTGTATCCCTCTGGCACCGATGATGACTTGGGCGGACTCCCGTAGCTCTGACATTGCGACAAGAATTAAAACATCTGATCAGGGAATGGATATTTATAAGAGAACGGGAACTCCGATACATGCTATGTCTCCGCTCTGCAAGATCATTTGGCTGCGCGAACATCAGCCGGCATTATTTGATCTTACTGATAAGTTTGTTTCTATTAAGGAATATATCTGGTATCAGTTGTTTAAAGAATTTAAAATTGACCATTCGATTGCTTCCTGTACCGGTTTATTTGATGTAGAAGGGTTGAATTGGGCTGAAGATGCTCTGCTGATCGCAGGTATTACTGAAAGTCGTTTGTCAGCACCAGTTAGTACAAGCTATAGCAGGAAGGATGCCTCTGGAGTCACATTTGTTATAGGCGCCAGCGACGGCTGTCTGGCAAATCTGGGGAGTGATGCAATTGAGCCTGGCATTGCCGCACTTACAATTGGAACCAGTGGCGCAATACGGATTTCCAGTAAAAAAGCAGTTTTTAATGAACAGGCCATGACGTTTAGTTACCTGTTGGATGAGCAAACCTATATTTGCGGAGGGCCGGTAAACAATGGTGGAATTGCGCTTCAATGGTTTCTTAAAAATACTTTGGGTAAGGAAGAATTGTTTACTAATGATTATACTTCATTCTTTGAAAAAGTAACAGGTGCAGCAGCAGGAAGTAAGGGCTTGATCTTTCTTCCTTATCTGACTGGCGAGCGAGCTCCGATATGGGACTCTGATAGTTGCGGTGCTTTCTTTGGCCTTCGGCTTCATCACCGACAGGAGCATTTTTCACGGGCAGTTCTTGAAGGTATTTGTTATGCCCTTAATGAAGTTCTGCTTGCAGTAGAGCAATATTCTGACGAGATCAAACAAATCAATGTGAGTGGTGGATTTGTTCATTCCAGGATATGGATGGAAATATTGGCAGATATCACGGGGAAAGAAATTGTACTCCTGCAAACAGAAGATGCCTCCGCCATTGGAGCGGCTTACCTCGCTATAAAAGCAATTGGGTTATCTAACAACTATCCATTCCCTGTAAAAGAGAGACAGACAATTTTGCCAAATTTGGAGAATCATGAGCTGTACCGAAAGATCTTTAAGATCTACCAGCAGTTGTACCCAAATCTTAAAGAGAGCATGCATCAACTTTATAGCATGAAGTCTGGTGATTAAAATTCCATTTTTTCTGGCTGCAGACTTTGCCGATGGATAATAAAGCAATGATTTGCAAAAGACGTTTCATTTGCATTCCAGGCTACGCAGAATATTAAAAGCGTATTACATTCGTTTTTTATTTAAAATAGTTCTAAATAGAAATAGGGGGAAATCCTGAGTTATGATAATTCTATATAGTAAGAGCGCATTAAGTTGCTTAAACTAAAAGAAAGGAATAAAAGCAGATGGTATAATCGTACTCCCCCTAATACTATAAAATGGAACCTGGCAGTCAGTTTCTGCCAGGTTTACCCTCAACTAAATGAGGCTTATTTCTAAAGCGATTATTATTATTTACAAGCAATGAAAATTAAAACATTTCCTGTTACAGGAATTCTCTGTGCCTTATTTTTTATCCATTCTTCGGCCAGGATCGGCATCAACGATTATTGTATTCATCATTAGCATCGCAAAAGGAAAAGTAAAAATAATAACGCAACCCTAATTTTTTAAATGATCCTCAATATATGAAAGCAGCACTGTCCTTTTTATGTTTGTTTATTTGTTCTCTGTATGTTCATGCCCAGCCTCACCGCATTACCGGCCGACTGGTAGATGAAAAAGAGAAACCCGTTGGTTATGCAGGGATTTACCTTTTTAAATCGCCTGATTCACTAAAGGTGACCACTGCAATGACTGATTCTTTGGGATATTTTCACCTTAACGGAGTTCCCAAAGGGAGCTACAAAGTTAAAATCAATTACATTGGATATTTGAGTTATACCAGTCATGTGCTGGATTTAAGCGGACCGCATCAGGTTCTTTCTTTAGGGAATATCAAGCTGTTGGAAGACAACCGCCTGCTTCATACGGTAGAAATTGCGGCGTCAAGACCATTGCTTGAGCAGCGACTGGATAGAATGGTGATGAATGTAGAAAACAGCGTTCTTAGCCAGGGTAGTACTGCTTTGGAATTGTTATCAAAAGCACCTGGTGTAACCATCGATGACAGTGGGGAAATCAGCCTGAAAGGCCGACCTGGAACTACGGTGATGATCAATGGAAAATTGACTTATTTGTCGGGAAGCCAGCTGGCGAATTTGCTTCGTGGAACAGCATCTAATACCGTATCCAGAATAGAAATCATGGCAAATCCTTCAGCACGGTATGATGCTGCAGGTAAGGGGGGGATCATCAATATCTTGCTTAAGAAAAATGTAAAAACGGGATTGAATGGAAATGTTTCTGTAAATGGAGGTGCTGGAAGAGGAGCCCGCCTTGGTGGAGGGACTGATCTCAATTACCGAACGGAGAAAATCAATGTCTTTGGGAATTACAATTACTTTTTCCAGAATTTAAAAGGAAATACCAATACCGACCGTACTTTTTTTACAGACCAGTCGACTACACAGGTGCCTTCGCGGATTTCCCGACAGGAAACGATAGAAACCGCAAAATTACGGTCCCAGAATTTTCGCGCCGGCCTGGATGTGTTTCTCAATGAGAAGAATACTTTGGGCTTTCTGATCAATGGCGGTATAGGAAAGTATCCTTCTCTTCAAAAGACAAAAAACATCTTATACAATGGGACTGGAAATGAACAGTTATGGGATACCCGGACACTTACAGAAGGAAAGGAAAGATGGGAGGATATGCTTTACAACGTGAACTATCTGCATCGTTTTGATGATAAGGGACATGAACTTACGCTGGATATGGATTATGTAAGCCATTTCTCTAAAATGGATCAGCAATTGGATACCCGGTATATGGATCCATCAGGAACAACACTTCGGGCGCCAGGCTCCCGTCGCGGAGATCTTCCTTCCAGCAATGACATCTATGTGGCTAAACTGGATTACACCTTACCATTAGGAAGCTCCGGAAAGTTGGAGAGCGGTTGGAAAGGTAGCTATGTACAGACGGAGAACAACCTGAAATATGATACTTTAAAGAATGAAATTTATCTGCCGGATGCTGGCACGAGTAATCACTTTAAGTATAAAGAGCAAATCCAGGCAGGCTATGTTAACCTGAAATATGCTTTTGGGAAATTCAGCTTTCAGGTCGGTCTGAGAGGGGAGTATACTTTCACCAGAGGACACCAGATGACCACGGATTCTTTAGTCACGAGAGAATATTTTAAAGTATTTCCCAGCATTTTCCTGAATCAGGAACTTAGCGAAAATCATAAACTACAAATAGGTTACAGCAAAAGAATTGAACGTCCGAGTTATTGGGACCTGAATCCTTTCCGGATATATGTTGACCCTTTTAGCTACCAGGAAGGAAATCCTTATCTGCAACCTGCAATGGTAAACTCCTTTGAGCTGGGATATAGCTTTAAGTCGAAATATCATGCTAACCTTACTTATAGTCGAAGTAATGATGTGATCAGTAATATCGTAGGTGGTTCCGGAGCACAGAATATGACCTTTTTGAAACCCGAAAACCTGGCCACTTTTGTCAACTATGGATTGAGCATTACCGGTTCAACTGATTTTACCGCCTGGTGGACAGGAACACAATTTGCCAATCTGTTCCGTAATGAATTTACGGTAAATGATAAAGAAGTTAGAACGGCTTTGAAAGGAAATAGCTTCACCTTTGATTCCCAAAACTCCTTTAAAATAGGGGAAGGCTGGAAAGCTGAACTTAATGGTTTGTATCGCTCCAAAGAGCTATCCGGTATTTTTAGCACTAAGGGCTATTACATGGTTTCTGTAGGGGCAAAAAAGGAATTGATGCAGGGTAAGGCAAGCCTTAACCTGATGGTTAATGATATTTTTAAGAGCGCTCAATATAAACAGGTTGCTAATTACGGAGGAATACAGACGTACAGCTATGAGCGTCCGGATAGTCGCTCGGTAATCCTGTCCTTCTCTTATCGCTTTGGTTCAGGACCTTCTGCTGAGAAGGTACGTAGTACCGGAAGTAAGGAGCTGAAGAACAGAATAAAATAAAGTGCCGGGAGGGCTAGTTGATGAAAGAGTAACAGTGCTTCTTCTCGCCCTCCAGTCTTTGCTTCTCCAGGAGGCCACAACGGTGAAACCTATTTAGACAAAGTTGTACCGTGGCAATACTGATTTTTACGCCTTCCCTTTTAAGGGTCATCCAAAGTTCTTCGGTATTGATAACTACTTGTTCCGTATAGAGAAACTCGAGTAATAAGCGATCAAATGGAGTTAGATAGGATCCTTTTGCCTTTTCTGCTCTTAAAAATACCTGTGCTAAGGTATCGATATTGCAATCATTTTGATCAACACCTATCTCTTCTTCCGGTAAATTTAATTGTTCATTCTTCATATTCAATCCAGCTCTTATATACTATTATCATGAGCGGCGATTTTCCCCTATATTATTTATAATAAATTTAAATAATTGACCTATATGAAAAAATAATACCTGCATTGATACTATTATGTATCATAAACAAGCAGAACGATATTGTTGTTAGATCGTTTAGGAAATAATGCGCCCGGATTGAATGTATTACTTAAAGCAGATCAAAATCGTTCTTCAGGTTCACCACCAAGGCTGGGGGCATATCCATAAGTACATGGTTCTCTATGACCAGAAGTTTGTCTTTTTTTAGGGGGTAATAGGCAAGGAGGTATTTCTGTCCTTTTTTCAGACAGATCTTTTTGCTGATTTGATGTCCGTCGGGTGCGGTATATAGTAATTGAGTATATTTATCCTGAGTAGAGGTGTTGCTGAGCATCATATTGCCCGAAAGCTGGATATCGATGTCATTATCTATTTGACTTTGCATCCTTACTTTACTATTTGTTCCCAGTTTCATCAGCAGGCCTTCGAATTCTTTTTCTAAAAAAGGTTGAGCACTGTCAGATTGAAAGACCATTTGTTGATTAGAATGAAGCGTTTGCTTTTGGGAGAAAATCAGGAGTGCGCTGATCAACACTAAGCTCGCAGCCACAGATCCCCATAGTGTATGCATTTTATATTTATGGAAACGGTCCTGCTTTTTATTTTCTTGTTGAATCTGGAGCCAGATACGGGAGTCGGAACCTTCTTCGATGTTGATTTCGGCAAGATCATCATCTTCATCCGCACCCTCAAGCCACTGCTGATAAGCGATCCATTCTTCTTTCGAAGCGTCGCCTGATAAGCATTTTTTTAGTGTTTCCGGGTTCATAATTATGGATTGTTATTATAATATTATCATGATAAGGGCTTATCCCCTATGTATTTAGATCATTTAACTGATAGGATATTGTTCCAGCCCTTTGCGTATGAATTTTAAAGCTTTAGTGAGTTGATTTTCTACTGTTTTTTCAGAAATCAAGAGGTTTAAAGCAATTTCGCGATTATTAAGTCCTTCATTACGACTGAGTTCATAAACGGTTTTACAGCGCTGAGGAAGCAAGTTAACCAGCTTGTCAATTTCGGCTCTCAAAAAAGTATATAATATTTGCTCTTCCGTATGGGAATCAGTGTTGTTTTGCCTGCTTAGCAATTCATCCATTTTCTTCGTCTTTCGGATTTCATCACTATAGCTTCTTGCAATCCGGAAACGGACGGCACGGACCAGATAGTTTTCTACCGTTTCTTCTTCTAATAGAATCGTATCTTTTCGCTGCCAAATGGAGGTGAAAACTTCTTGCACAAGTCCTTCCGCACGGTAAACATCCCCCAGGTATTTATAAGCCAATTGATATAATTTCTTCCAATAGGTTTGGTAGAGATGAAAGAATGAGGTTTCATCAATTTTGATCTGTCCTTTTGAAGGAGATGTAGATTGTCCTGACACGATTTACGTTGATTAAGCAGCAAAGTTAACATAATTTAGAATGATTAAAAATTGGGTGGAAAAGAATCGAACGTAATTCTGTTCCGATACCGATCATTTTGTCCGATATCGACCGTTTTTTATTTCCTTAAAATAGTTAACAATCTGATTGTTAGTTTATTGTGAGTGGCATATCCTTTGGATACCTTCTGCTAAAATATAAGCAATGGACAGAAATATCGAACAGCAGGTTTTATCAGGAAAGAAGAGGAAAACGACGCTCTATGTACTTTTGGGAGTGATCCTGATGGTCGCTGTTATTTTTGTGATACGCTATAGTCTGGGATCTACCCTCCATCAATCGGAAATTACGACAGCGATTGTTAGTCGTGGTAATATCGAAAATACCATTAATGCCTCTGGGGAAGTCCTGCCGGAATTTGAAGAAGTAATTAGCAGTCCTATCGCCGCATCTGTTCAGAAAGTATTGTTAGATGCCGGGAGCAGGATAGCGGTAGGACAGTCCATCCTGATGCTGGATAAATCTGCTGCTCAAATGGAATATGAGAAATTGAAGTTCCAGCTGGAATCCAAACAAAATTACATCCGCAAAATAAAGCTGGACCTGGATAAGAGTTTCTACGACATTAAATCAAATAATAACATCAAACAATTACGAATCAATAGCCTGAAAGCATCGGTAGAAAATGCCAAACGATTGCTGAAGGCCGGGGGTGGTACACGTGAAGATATAGAGCAGGCCGAGTTAAATCTTAAAGTCGCACAGTTGGAAAAACAACAATTGGAGAATGAGATCAGCAGTAAGCAACAAAGTATGCGTCTGCAGATGAAAGAGGTTGAATTGGCGGCGAGTATCCAGCAAAATGACCTGGACCTGCTCAGCCGAAAACTAAAACAGGCAAATATTCAGGCTAGCCGGAATGGTGTGGTGACCTGGGTGAATAAAAATATTGGAGCTACCGTTCAGCCAGGAGAAGTGTTGGCCCGGATTGCAGACCTTTCAGGTTTTAAAGTAAAAGGAACAATATCTGATCATAATATTGATTTGTTGAAGACGGGTATGACTGCAATTATTCGGATTGGGGAAACTCAGGTCAGGGGAAAGGTGGTTAACATCTATCCATCAGTTCAGAATGCAACAGTATCATTTGATATTAAGCCTGATAGCAGTAGCAATAAGTTGTTCCGTCCAAATCTGAAAGCAGATGTATTTTTAGTGACTGATCAGCATGAGCAGGTATTAAGGGTTAACAATGGTCCTGCTTTTCAGGGGACACCGTCGCAATATATCTATGTTTTAAAGGATGGTATTGCCCGGCGGAAATTGGTGCAGATCGGCTTAAGTAATTTTGATTATGTGGAATTGAAAGATCAGCTGAAAGAAGGGGATGTGATCATTACCTCAGATTTGAAAGAATTTAAGAATAGCAGTCAGATCAATATTAAAAAATAAAGGAAAGATGAAAACACCTTATATTTTCTTTCTGATACCTTTCATTATGTTGTTTAAGCAGGTTTCAGCACAATCCACAGATACGCTCAGGCTTAATCTGACAGAGGTCGTTGCGATGGCAAAAGAGAAGTCCATTGCCTCAAAACAGGCTGCTACTTTAAAAGAAACGCGTTATTGGGAATGGATGACTTACAAATCTAACTATCAGCCTCAGCTATCCTTAAAAGGAACTTTACCAGGCTATAGCAAGTCTTCTATCTCCGTTCAGCAGCCAGACGGCACCATAGATTTCCGGCAGGTGAGGAACAATAATTCCTCATTGGACCTTTCTTTTAGTCAGCGTATTGCGCAGACAGGGGGAACAATTTTTGGGACAACCTCCTTACAACGATTTGATGATTTTGACCGGAACAGTACAATTTACAACGGCGTACCTTATGGTGTCGGATATGCACAACCGTTATTTCAGTTTAATACCTTAAAATGGGACCGTAGAATAGCGCCATTAAAGTACAATGAAAGTCAGCAGGCTTATATTGAATCAATGGAACAGATTTCAATAAACGCCAGTAATTATTTCTTTGAGCTCTTATTGGCACAGGTAGATCTGCAGATTGCAGAAACCAATAGACGGAATACTGGTTCTATTCAGCAAATAGCAAATACGAAGTTTGAGATGGGTAAGGTCTCTAAAAACGAGATACTCCAATTACAACTGGAAGCATTGAAGGCGGAGAAGGCCGTAGGAATCGCAAAGCGTGATATGGAGGTGGCTACCTATAACCTTAAAACTTATACAGGCTTGCAAAGTACGGATAAGATTAAGCTTTCTTTACCCCAGGCAACCCTAGCGATGAAGGTGGTAGTGGAACAGGCACTAAAAGAAGCTTTTCAAAACCGTTCTGATGCAATTGCCTTCGGCAGACGTTTAGAAGAAGCAAGGCGGGATGTGGCAAAGGCCAAAGGAGACAATGGGCTGAATGCTACTTTAAACGCTAAACTGGGTTTCTCAAAAAGTGGAAGGAACATTGGCAGTGTTTATCAAAATCCAAAAGACCAACAATTGCTGGAGCTGACGCTGGAAATCCCAATTCTGGATTGGGGACGGCAGAAGTCAAGAAAGAAAACAGCCTTGGCTAATCAGCAGTTTACCCAGTATTCGGTCGAGCAGGACAAGCAGAATTTTACGCAAAAGATCATCACCGAGGTAAATCTATTTGAGATGATGAAGGATCAAATTGCTTTAAACGCTAAAGCAGAAGAGATTGCTTCGGAGAAGTACCAGATTGCAAAGGAGCGGTATGTGCTTGGCAATTTGAGCATCACAGATCTGAGTATTGCCTTCCAGGAAAACGATCAGGCAAAAAGGGATTATATCAATTCTTTACGTGATTTTTGGGGCGCCTACTACCAGCTCCGCTATTTATCGCTGTTTGACTTCGAGAAAAATGAGAAAATAAAAATATAACATACATAAGATATGATACAATTGAAAAATATTGAGAAGGTCTACCGTACGGATACGGTGGAAACACAGGCGTTAAATAACATTAGTCTTCAGGTAGAGAAAGGAGAGTTTCTTTCCATCATGGGCCCATCGGGTTGCGGAAAAAGTACATTACTAAATCTGATGGGGCTATTAGATGCGCCTTCTAAAGGAGATGTGGTAATCGATAGCCAGCAGACGCTTCAGCTGAACGACCGTAAGCTTGCCCATTTCAGAAATAGTAAGATCGGTTTTATCTTTCAGAGCTATCACCTGATCAATGACCTTCAGGTGGTGGATAATGTGGAGCTGCCCCTGCTGTACCGGAATTCAAGTGCGAAAGAACGAAGGATGTTGGCGCTGGAGGCACTGGAAAAGGTGGGACTGAGCAATAGGGTAAAACATTTTCCAACACAACTTTCGGGTGGACAGAAACAAAGGGTCGCAATTGCGCGGGCCATTGTAGGCAAGCCGGAGATCATTCTTGCGGATGAACCTACAGGAAATCTGGATAGTGCCATGGGGAATGAAATCATGAACATTCTGCTGGAATTAAACAGGGTAGACGGAACGACGATCGTTATGGTCACCCACGACCCAAATATGGCTCAACGTACGCACCGTCTGCTGCGTTTATTTGATGGATCACAAGTTCAATAGGGAGAATAGATATGTTAAAGAATTACTTTAAAATCGCTATGGCCGTGTTGAAGAGAAGAAAGTTTTTCACCTTCATCAGCTTATTCGGGATCAGCTTAACGCTGACTATCCTGATTGTGCTAACTGCTTTTCTGGATGTTTTGACAAGTCCTGCCTATCCGGATGTGAACCGTTCAAGGGAGCTGTTCATTAACAAAATTGTGTTGAAGTCTAATAAGGAAAACTACACTTCTAAGAGTCCTGCCAGTTTTTATTTCGTGAATAATTTTGTGTCTAAGATGAAGACTCCTGAGAAAATTGCGATTCACACCGGACGGAATACAACAAATGCCTATCAGAATAATAAAAAAATGGAAATAGAGCTCATGTATACCAATGTTCCTTTCTGGGAGGTTTACCAATTTGAATTTGTAGAAGGAAAACCTTTCTATAGTCAGGATTTAGAAAATGCGGCTGAGGTGGCGGTAATTTCTGAAGATACCCGGAGCAAATATTTTGGTGAAGGGGCGCTTGCGCTTGGAAAGTATGTAGAAGCAAATAATATTAAATACAGGGTAATTGGGGTGGTTAAAAGTGCACCTGCGACTATGATATATGCTAATTCAGATATTTATCTTCCTTATACGTTAGCGAAATCAGGGCTTAAAGGAACCTCATTGCTGGGTGAATATATGGTCACGCTACTTGCAAAGTCAACGGCAGATTTACCTTTAATCAAAGAGGAATATAGCCAGCTATTGAAAAAGGTACCACACCCGGAGAAAAATCAGGAGATTCTTTTGAGTTATCCGGATAGCTATCTGGAAAGCTTTACCCGAGAGGTCTTTGGTAATGGAGAGGGCTCGGGTAAAGACCGCTTTTTTCTGATGATCAGTGTTTTTGTCTTTCTCTTTATGTTGTTGCCTACCATCAATCTGGTAAATATTAATGTAAGCAGAATCATGGAAAGGTCTTCGGAAATTGGTGTCAGAAAGGCATTTGGTGCTTCAAGCAGGACCTTGGTTGGACAGTTTATCGTAGAAAATATGATTCTTACGATACTTGGCGGAATATTGGGGGTGCTTTTGTCTCTTCTCATCATTTCTGTACTAAACTCCAGTAATTTGATTACTCATATGAATTTAAGTATCAACCTGACGGTATTGGGTTATAGCCTGCTGGCTTGCCTGATATTCGGCCTGATGTCTGGGGTTTATCCGGCCTGGAGA
This sequence comes from Pedobacter sp. FW305-3-2-15-E-R2A2, assembly GCF_038446955.1. Taxonomy (NCBI): domain Bacteria; kingdom Pseudomonadati; phylum Bacteroidota; class Sphingobacteriia; order Sphingobacteriales; family Sphingobacteriaceae; genus Pedobacter; species Pedobacter sp. FW305-3-2-15-E-R2A2. The sequence continues at coordinate 7,028,577 of NZ_CP151803.1, read as the reverse complement.
ATGTCTAAACTAAATGTCGTTACGGCATTAAAAGCCAATAATTAAAATCTAAAAGATATGCTTAAGCATTTATTCAAATTGATCTGGAATAAGAAGAAGGAGAATTTCCTGTTGATTTCAGAGGTCCTGATTTCCTTTATGGTCATCTTTGCCGTATTTACACTGTTGGTTCACAATTACCGGAATTATAAACTGCCGAGAGGGTTCGACTATGAGCAGGTATGGTCTGTGAGTCTTGGAGATTTGGGAGAAAGCAAGGACAAGGATTCTGTGGGACTGATGCACGAGAATCTAAGAAATGCATTAAAAAGCCTTCCTCAGATCAAAGCGCTAAGTTTTACTTCACCCAATGTGCCGTTTTCAAGCAGTATGTACCGTACAATAGTCAGCTATAAAGGAAGAGAAGTGACTACGGATATCTATCGTGCAGAAATGTCCTATAAGGATGTACTTCATATGCAGTTACTGTCAGGAAGATGGTTTTCTGCGGAGGACAATGCTTCGGCAAAAAAATCATTAATTATTGACGTATGCGGTAAGGAGCAGTTATTTGGATCAGGAGAGGCATTAGGAAAAATGATTTCCCTGGACGGAGAAGAGCAAAAAGTGATCGGCGTGGTTCAAAGCTTTAAAGATAAAAGTGATTTTAAAGCACCTAGTCCGGCAATCTTTACCCGAATCGATACCGGTAATATAAAAGATGTGGCTAGTATTTTAATCAGAGTTGCAGCAGGAGCCGATGCGACGTTTGAAGGAAAAGTGTATAAGCTGATTGCTTCTACGATGAAAAGCTCCAATCTGGAAATTAAGCATTTATCTGATCTCCGGACCAGTAAGAACAAGGAAACCACCATTCCTATGATTATCTTTTTCATTGTGGCCGGCTTTCTGATTTTTAACGTTGCGCTCGGGATATTTGGGGTATTGTGGTATAATATCAATAAGAGAAGGGGAGAAATTGGGCTAAGAAGAGCAATCGGGGCAACGGCCTCATCGGTATCCGGACAATTGGTTGGTGAAGCTGTAGTTTTGGCTACTTTTTCTCTAATCATTGGGTCCTTTTTTGCCATTCAGTTTCCGTTATTGAATGTTTTTGATCTACCGGCATCTGTTTATCTGACGGCACAATTTCTGGCCATAGTGTTCATCTATTTGCTAGTGATTTTGTGTGCCTTGTATCCCGGAAAACAAGCGGCTGCGATCTATCCTGCTGTTGCATTGCATGAAGAATAAAGATACTTTTGAAAAGCCTTTTAAGCCCCATAGCCGATGATCCTTATAATTGATGATGATATAGCCGTTCGCACTTCCCTGCTGCTTTTACTGGAGCAGAAAAACTACGAAGTTTCTGCCGTAGCCAGTGCTGCGGAAGGCCTTGATTTACTGAAGAAAGGGAATGTCGCCTTGATTATCCTTGATCTTAATTTTTCAATTGATACTTCCGGGAAGGAAGGAATGCAGCTATTGCAACAGATCAGGGAATTGGATGCGCAAGTGCCGGTGATCCTGATTACGGGCTGGGCGAGTATAGATCTTGCAGTACAAGGTATGAAACTGGGGGCAAATGATTTTATCAATAAACCTTGGGGAAATGAGCACCTGCTGCAGTCGGTGAAGACGCTGATTACCTTAAAAGACCAGAAGCCTGGTCAGTCGGGCAGGAAGCAGCTGGATAAGGAATATGATTTTCAATCCATCATAGCTGAGGATAAGGACATGCTTGAGTTGCTGGAGATCGCGGGGCGGGTGTCAAAAACGGATGCTTCTGTATTGATTACCGGGGAAAGTGGAACTGGAAAGGAGCTCATTGCGGAGGCCATTCATCAAAATAGTCTGCGTAGAAATCGTCCTTTCATTAAAGTAAACCTGGGAGGGATTTCTACTTCTTTGTTTGAAAGTGAGATGTTCGGACATGTAAGAGGTGCTTTTACTGATGCCAGGACTGACCGTATGGGCCGCTTTGAGATGGCCAATAAGGGGACGATCTTTCTGGATGAGATTGGCGATCTTGACGCTGGTAGTCAAGTCAAGTTGCTAAGGGTGCTGCAAGACCGAAGTTATGAGGTATTGGGGAGCAGCCGGACAAAAACCGTTGATGTAAGAGTAATTTGCGCGACAAATAAAAACCTTGCAGAAATGGTAGCAAAAGGGACCTTCAGGGAAGATTTGCTGTATAGGATCAATTTGATTACGCTTAAATTGCCGCCTTTAAGAGAGCGGAATAAGGACATTCCTTTGCTGATAGATTTTATGATCAGTAACCTTCGGCAGTTATATAACCGGCCGAAATTACAGGTGACACAGGAAGCAATGAAATGGCTGAAGCAGTTGCCATTGCCGGGAAATATACGTCAGTTGAAAAATATGGTAGAACGTTCGGTATTGGTCAGCAGGGGAGATTTATTGAATGTTACCGATTTTACTACCCATATAGAAAAACAACCCACGGTTATTAACCATCCGAAATTACCTGACGTTGGCTCCATGACATTGGAAGAAACAGAAATCTTAATGATTAAACGGGCGCTTCAGTTCCATCATAACCGCATTTCCAAAGCGGCTTTGGCTTTAGGAATCACGAGGAGTGCTTTATATAGGCGGTTAGATAAATATAACATTCCATACGATGAAACTTCGGACTAAATATCTTTTATTCGTATGTACCTTACATGCAGTTGCTCTGTTTTTGAGCTTCCTTGTTTTTGAAAAGAACAAACTTTTTTTTCTGTTATCGGAGGTTTTTATTCTGGGCTCAATTTTAATTTCCTGGCAATTGTATAACCAAATGATCCGTCCGTTGAGACTGTTGGTGCAAGGGGCAGAAGCGATCAGAGACAGAGATTTTACCGTTAAATTTGTTGAAAGCGGCACTTTTGAAATGGACGAACTGATTGGTGTATATAATCAGATGATTGAAGAATTGAGAAAGGAAAGAACATTACAGCAAGAGCAGCATTTTTTTCTGGATAAGTTGATTTTTAGCTCTCCGGTGGGAATTGTGATTCTTGATCATGATCAGCGCGTTCAGCAGGTTAATCCCGCAGCGAAGAAAATTTTGCATACCATTCCCTTTGAAGGCTGGTTATTAAAAGATATTGACCATCCGATCATCGATGAAGTTCGTCTGCTGATGAAGGGAAAATCTAAAGCGGTTACCCTTAACGGTGGCGCGGAGACTTATAAGATCCAGGTCTCTGAATTTTTAGACCAGGGCTTTCCCCGGAATTTTGTCATTATTCAGGAACTGACGACTGAGCTGCTGGAAGCAGAGAAGCAAGCCTATGGAAAGGTGATCAGGATGATGGCACATGAGGTAAACAATACAATCGGACCAGTAAATTCAATTCTGGATTCTGCACTGGTTATCGAATCCGACCGCGCAGAAAACAGTCGTTTAGCAAATGCATTGCAGGTGGCGATAGACCGAAATCATAACCTCAATATATTTATGAGGAATCTGGCAGATGTTGTTCGGTTACCCGAACCGAGCAAGCAATATGTCGATCTGCATGATTTAATTTATGCCGTCACCACCTTGATGTCGGAGACGGCAAAGGCAAAAAATACGAGCTTTGAGTTTGCATTCCATAAAGTCCCTCTGGTCATCTTTGCCGATCAGTTACAGATGGAACAGGTATTGATTAATGTGGTGAAAAATGCGATTGAAGCCATTGATGTGGGAGCACAGGGGGTCATCACCTTTGTGACAGAAAACCTGCCGCAAAAACTGATCGTCAGAGACAATGGAAAGGGAATTTCGGTGGAGGCAGAATCGCAGCTGTTCCGTCCTTTTTTTAGCACCAAAGCTGATGGGCAAGGGATTGGATTGACACTTATTAAGGATATCCTGATTAAACATGGATTCTCATTTTCGCTCCATGCAAATCAAAAAGGAGAGACCGAGTTTTCTATTGTTGTTTAACCCTTTTTATACGGAATTTCAAAGAACTCAGGCTCCGCTCAGAAGGGGTTATAATGGAAACCTTTAAATATATTTTAAAATCCTTTGGTAAAAAATAGATTCTTCCTGCACTTGTAGTTATAAAATTATATAACCGCTGGAATGAAATACGATGCCTATGCCATTGAAGACTTTTTAACTGAGGAAAGCTTTGTTAATTATTGCCTGGGAGGTCCTCAGGAAGATGTTTTGTTCTGGAAAAATATCCTGAAGGAACAACCTCAGCTGAAAGAAAAGATCTATAAAGCAAAAACGCTTTTCTTTTTACTCGCTGTAAAGATTGATCCCCGGGAAAAGCAAGAGGAACTAAACAAACTTAAGCTAGTCATAGAAGGTGCGGAGCAGCAAGCAGGGCTCATAGAAGAAGTACCGCTAAGGCGCCTTATGAGTCGTAGTTCCTGGATCTCTATTGCTGCTGCAATTCTGCTTTGCATTGGCGTCTATGCCTTATTCAATAAAAAGGAATATGGAAATCAAATCCAGCCATACGCCGCTGGGGGCAAAAGTATGCTCCTAAAAACAGCTTACAATGAAAGAAAGACCCTCAGCCTCAGTGATGGAACTAAAGTAACCATCAATGGATCAACGGAACTTAAGCTGGATGGTCATTATAATCAGGAAAAGAGAATTCTTTGGTTAAATGGAGAAGCTTATTTTGAGGTTGCTCAAAATAAAGAAAAGCCTTTTATTGTCATTTCCGGTACCACAACGACAACCGCTTTAGGAACATCCTTCAAGATCAATAATTACAACAACCGGGCACATACGTTAATCATGCTCAATTCCGGAAAAGTGAGTGTCGGCTCCCTGGTTGATAAGAAAGTCGTAGATCATCTGCAACTTGTTCCGGGTGAACAGGTAGAGGTTACTTCTGACAAATTTGCCAAATCAACCTTTGACCTGGAAGAAATCGACAATTGGAAAAACCGTAAACTGGTATTCTCAATGGCTTCTTTAAAAGAGATCAAATCTGTTTTAAAAGAGATTTATGGAATTGAAGTACGGAGCAGAAACCAACCGAAAAAACCAATTGCTTTTACCGGAACATTCGTCAATGAAGGACTTAGCGAAGTGCTTAAAGCCATAGGATTTTCTAACCATTTTACTTACACCATAAAAGATGATATCGTAACGCTTGATTTCGACAAAAAGTAACCACCCACCAACCAAACTAACCAACCAAACCAGTATGAAAAAAAACTTACCCCCCTATTATTTTTTTTATGGGCTTCTGTTGAAAGCCTGTTTGTCCTTTATCCTGATTATTTCCTTATCAGGATATGCGCAGTCAAAGGACAAACGATATTCCTTTAATTGGAAAAATACAACGGTTCTAAATGCTTTTAAGCAGATCGAAGGCGAAGCAGGGGTCCACTTTTCTTACAACCCATTGGACTTGAATGTCAATGCGCGTATCGATCTTAAGATTGAAAAACAAAAGATTGATGAAATTCTGAATGCCATCTCTAAAAAAGTAAGTATTAAATACCAGATCAATGGGCAGACCATTATGATTCAGTCTTACCAACCTGTTCCGGGGACTAGTGCTGTTTTTACCTTAACAGGGAGGGTTACTGATGAAAAAAAAGTCAGCATTCCCGGTGTTGTTGTCGTTAATACGAAGAACAACAAAACGGTGGCAACCAATGCCGATGGTGCATTCTCTATCCCTGCAGATCATGGGGATGTGATTCGTTTTAGGATGCTGGGCTTTCAGGAAGCGGCAATTGTAGCGAACGAGCAGCAGAAAAGTGTAACGATTGTGCTAAAAGAAGCGACTACAGAATTACAAGAGGCGGTAGTGACTGCCTTAGGAATTAAAAGAGAGCAAAAATCTTTAGGATACGCAGTATCTGAAGTAGATGGAAAGGGGCTTAAAAAAGCCAGAGAGATCAATGTGATCAACTCTTTAGCAGGGAAAGTCCCGGGATTGATCATTACCGGAACAGCAGGAGGGCCTGCGGGGTCTTCCCGGGTCATTATTCGTGGAAGTACCACTGTGACAGGTAACAATCAGCCATTGTATGTAGTAGATGGAGTTCCGATAGACAATTCCAATTACGGAGGGACCGGTTCGGGGCAATATGCTGCTGGTCTGGATTTGGGTGATGCCATATCTGCCATCAATCCGGATGATGTGGATAAAATCAGTGTCCTTAAAGGAGCTTCAGCTTCGGCGTTATACGGTGCCAGAGCGGCCAATGGAGTGATTCTGATCACGACTAAAAAAGGAGTCGGATCGAAAGATCTGGGGATAGAATTTAACAATACCTCCTCCATTGAAAGTCAGCTGACCAGCTATGATGGCTATCAATCGCTGTATGGTCAGGGAACCAAGCAACAGTTGAATACACTTGCCATACAGGATTATAATACTTTAACAAAGAATTTTGGTGCCAGAATTGACCCTGATTTAATGGTGATTACCGGAACGGGCGAACGTAAGCCTTATGCCTATGTGAAGAATAATATCGATGGATTTTTCAGAACGGGATCAACATTTAACAATACGCTTTCGTTTACAAATGCCTCTGACGTTTCTTCCTTCCGTTTCTCTGCATCCAATCTGACGAATAAGGACATCATTCCTGCCAGCGGAATGCACCGAAACTCCTTTACCTTCAATGGAAGCTCTAAATTCGGATCTAAGATCACCCTGGAAGCAAGGGCTTTTTATATGAATGAAAAGGTAGACAACAGACCTTCGCTGGCCGATGATCCTGCAAATATTGGAAATAGCTTCCTCTCCCTGGCAAATACAGTGGATCAGGCCCGTTTTAAAAATGAATATAGAAATGCCGATGGAAGTTATTTAGATTGGAATAATGGAAACCAATATCGCCTGAATCCTTACTGGGTGATCAATGAAATGAGAAATAAAACGACCAAGGATCGTTTAATGGGGACATTGCAACTCAACTATAGCATTTTAAGCTGGTTAAATCTTCAGGGAAGAGCATCTGCTGATCAGACAGACCTTGACTTTGAAAAGTTTAGTCCAAGATCTACGCCGGGGGCGCTTACAGGAACACTGGATCAAACTAAAAGAAAATTGAAAACCATTGAGGCCGATTTATTGCTTTCTGCTGAAAGACAGGTAACTCCCTCCTTAAACTTATCTGCCCGTTTGGGGAGTAGCCTCACCCGAAGCAGAGCAGATGGAAGTATCCTGCAGTTTACAAATCAAACGGTATTGGATGTCGTTAGTCCTACCAGTTATACTTCTCAATCGGTACAGCCTACCGCTTATAGGAAATCTTTTAATTCGGTATACGGAATTATCGCCGCTGGTTATAAAGGCTATCTATATGTGGATGCCACACTTCGGCAGGATGCTTATTCTACCCTTGCTTTAGGGAAAAATAGTAAACTCTATCCCTCGCTAAGTGGAAGTTTTGTCTTCACTGAAGCACTCAAAATGGATAAAAAGATATTATCATTCGGTAAAATCAGGGCATCCATTGCACAGGTGGCATCAGATACGGATCCTTACCTGACGGATGCTTATTATGCGACAAGTCCTTTGCCTTTTAAGGGACAGACCATCGGAGGGATTTCTACGAGTATAAAACCAAATAAAGACCTGAAACCGACTACGACACGTTCTTATGAATTCGGTACTGAACTTAAATTCTTTGGTCAGCGGTTGGGGCTTGACCTTACTTATTACAATTCAAAATCAAAAGATCAGCTGAATATCGTACCTGTTCCTCCTTCGTCAGGATATAGAAATGAGATCAAAAATGCAGGGGTGATCTCAAATGAAGGCATAGAAATTGCCTTGAGTGGTACCCCCATTAGTAGCAAGGACTTTACCTGGGATCTAAACTTCAGCTTTGCCAGAAATGTCAACAAAGTAGAGTCTTTAGCACCGGGAACACCCTTTCTAAGTCTTTCTGATGCGCGTTGGATGGGCGTATCCGTGGTCGCACAGCCGGGAGCTTCTTATGGCGCAATTCTGGCATTCGACTATCAAAAGGATCCTCAGGGAAATATTATCCTGAACCCAATAGACCTTCAACCCATGTTAAGTCCTACCAGACAGATTGTAGGAAAAGGAATCTTTGACTGGACAGGAGGGTTGAGCAGTACATTCAGGTACAAGAACTTTAGTCTGGGAACAATTTTCGACTTGAAGTTTGGAGCTGATTTACTCTCTCTGACCAATTATTCTGCTGCCGGGGCGGGAAGTCTGAAAACAACATTAGGAGGAAGAGCCGAATGGATCAAATCTGAAGAAGACCGTCAGGCGGCAGGAAAAACCATTCAGGAATGGACTTCATCAGGAATGGTAAGAGGACTTGTGCCGGTTGGCGTTGTGCAAACGGGAACCAATGCGGATGGAAGTCCTGTATATAGCCAAAATACCAAGGCAGTAGACCCTTCAGTTTATTGGGGAAGAATTCTCGATGTTTCCAACTCTGTTGCCAGACCTTTTATTTATGATGCTTCTTACGTCAAAATCAGGGAGATCACTTTGAATTACCGTCTTCCTTCCACGTTGACCTCCAGATGGGGAGTGAAAGATGTTCAGGTAGGATTAGTGAGCAGAAACCCGTTTATTCTTTATAAGAATGTGCCCAATGTTGATCCCGATTCCAACTACAATAATGGAAATGGACAAGGTATTGAGTATGGCTCTCTGCCCGGTAGACGAAGCTTTGGCCTTAATTTAAATTTTAGATTTTAACAGGTAAGTATTTAAATAAGATGACAATGAAAAAGATTTTAAAGACATACCTCCTCAGTTTATTAATCATTGCAGTGGCATTTAGCGGCTGCAAAAAATTTGGGGATACAAATATTGATCCGACAAGGTCCTCTAACCTGGATCCTTCGGTACAGCTCTCTTTAATTCAGCTGCGGTTTTCCGGTGATCTGAACGTAAATGAGCGAACAACTTTTATGATGACCATGCCATTGGTTCAGCACATTGCAGGACCATATAGCAACCGTTGGGGAGGGATTTATTTCCGGGATCCCAATATTATGGGGGTGCTTTGGGAAGATTCCTATGGAACAGATCTTGTAAATGCGGTAGACGCGGTAAAAAGAACCACAAATGTTCCGGATAAAACAAACCTGAATGCCGTTTGCCGCATCATGAAGGTATACAACTTTGCCAGAATGACTGATTTATATGGTGATCTTCCTTATAGTGAAGCTGGTCTTGGAACAAAAGCCAAATTTGATACTCAGGAGGAAATATATACCAGTTTTTTCCAGGAGTTGAAAGCGGCAAGAGCGCAGCTTGATGCGGCGAAAGACATCGTGAAAGGTGATTTGTTTTATGGTGGAGACATCAATGCCTGGAAGAAATTTGCCAGCTCTCTGCATTTACGTCTGGCCATGCGGCTGGTGAAGCGTGACCCTGCAAAAGCGCAGGCGGAAGCTCAGCAAGCCTATAATGAAGGGGTATTTACCAGCAATGGAGATGTTTGTAAGTTAGATCATGAAGATGTTCAAAATCCTTATGAGGATGGGAAAGGTAATATCCGTGGAAATGCGGTTTCGGCTTCCTTCTTTAATGGAGGAGGTGTTCCCGGGCGTTTCACGACCCCTTTTCTTGATCAGCTGCGGGTAACCAACGATCCCAGAATGAAATATATGGTGAAATATTATGTGGATATTCCTGGTGGAAACCCGTTAAGCCGGATTGACCTTACAGCGCCTTTGGTCGAAAAAGTAGGATATGTTGGCGTGATTCCCGGACGTTATATCTGGGATGGCTTTTTACCGAATGTTATTGTTGACATTCCGGGAAAGGGACCTTATACGGCAGTGAATAATGACCAGAAAGCCCAACCGGCAAACTTCCTGCTTCGCTTCAATGCGCCCTTTTTGCACCTCACCTATTCGGAGGTAGAGCTGTTGCTTGCAGAAGCTACCGTTCGGTTTGGACCATCATTTGGAGGAACTGCTGCCAGCCATTATGAAAAAGGAGTGACTGCTGCTTTTCAGCAATTGAGCTTTTTCCCGGGAGGACCAACGGTGCCGGCGAACGAAATCAACACTTTTATTCAGGGAAATCAATTGGTTGCGGGTAGGGAGATAGAGACCATTAATAAACAACTTTGGATTACTTTATTCTTAAACGGACCTGAAGCCTATGCCAACTGGAGAAGATCTGGTTTTCCCAATTTAATCCCTGCAGTGGGGGATTCTGAAACAGGAGAGAGCCTGACCATTCCGAGGAGATTTGAATATCCTTTCACGGAAGAAGAACAAAATAAGGCAAACTTTGAGAAAGTCTTACCGGCATTAGGTGGGGTAGATAGCTGGATCAAAAGAGTTTGGTGGGATAAGGAGTAACCTATAAAAAGAGAATTATGAAACCTATAAAATTGTTTTGTCAGCTGATCTGTCTTTCGCTGGTGCTTACCAGCTGTGGTAAGACTCCGGTAAAAGCGGCTGAACCGGAAATTAAAAAAGAAGAATCTGGTCGTTTTAAAGTGGTAGGCTATATGTTCGCCGGAGGTGATTTACTGGCGGAGTCAGCCAAAATTGACCTGAGTAAAATTACCCATTTGAACATTGCATTTATTAATCCGGATGCCTCGGGTGTTTTTGCACCTGTAGCCGGATTGGCAGAATTGGTAAAGAAAGCACACCTGCAGCAGGTGAAGGTGATTGCCGCTATCGCTGGTGGTGATCCGCCACAGTACCTTAAAGAACTGTTAAAACCGGATAGGAGAAAAATATTGGTGGATGGATTAATGCAATTGATAAAAACCTATAACCTGGACGGAATAGATGTAGACCTGGAGGGTGATTTTGTCAATGAACATTACGAAGCCTTTGTAACCGGTTTATCTGCTGCACTTAAAAAGGAAAGTAAACTGATGACTGCTGCGGTGGCGACCTGGAACTCTGCTGCCTATTCTGATAAAGCGCTGGCTTTATTGGACCTGATCAATATCATGTCTTATGACCAGACCGGTCCATGGAGAAAGGACAAACCTGGTCCTCATTCCACTTATGAGGCTGCAGAAACTGATTTTAACCACTGGAACGTGTTACGTGGCATTCCTGCAGAAAGACTCGTTCTGGGGCTTCCTTTTTATGCCTATGGTTTTGGACCTGATATTTCGGAAAGCCTGACTTATGGAGAAATCGTACAACGGTATCCGGGAGCTGAAAAGGCCGACCTCTGGGAATTGCCCGGTAAAGGAACATTTTACTATAACGGCTGGCCTACCATAAAGAAAAAACTTTCTTATGCCTTACAAAAGAAAGCCGGAGGAGTGATGATCTGGCAGCTTTTAGGAGATGCCGATGGAGAATACTCTTTACTGAAGGCAATTGATGCGGATATTAAAAATTAATAAGATTTAAATACATATGATGAATTCATCATTAAAGACATACCACATGGGAAATATAAAATACTTAGTGCTATCCCTCCTTTTACTGGCCTGTATCGTTGGATGTAAAAAAGGAAAGGAAGCCGATTACGATGATAATTTTCATCCCAGGATTATAGACAATGGAGGGGTTTTTACCAGCCCGAGCAGAATCATATTCCAGGGGCAGTCGGCCATATATTCAGGTTTGGCTTTTTCTCCAAAACCAATGGAGAAAACCAAGATTTCCTGGAAGCTGAACAATAAGGAAGTTTCTACCGATACGGCCTTTACTTTTACGCCTGAAGCAGGAGGAGAGTATGAAATTAAAGTAGAGGCGACCTATAATGGCCAGACCTCCACCCGGATTTCAAAGGTGCTGGTGAGTCCCTCCACCTATACGCCAAAAACTTTTACAAATGTAGCAGTAGCTTACCTGACAGAAAATGCGACGGCTGCAAGTGTAGACTATGCAACGGTAACGCATATTGTGTATACAGGGGCAAGGGTAACACCTACCGGGGCTGTTGATTTTTCGAAGGGGAATCAGGCTCAGAATCTTGATGAGCAGGTGGCCCGGGCGCACATTAATAAAGTGCCATTATTATTAGGAGTAACGGGAACCCTATCAGGAGTCGATGGCTGGTCGCTTTATAACAATGCTGATTTTGGTGCTGTCATCGGTGATCCGGCGAAAAGAGCCGCGCTGGCAACAACCGTAGCTCAATATGTAACGGACCACAAAATAGATGGTGTAGATATCCTCATGACAGATCTGGGAAATGACGATGGGGCAGTGACCACAAAAAGCATGCAGTCTATAGGTCCTTTTTTAACGCTGCTTCGTGCAGCCCTGCCTACACAAATATTAACGGTTTCTGTGACGACCAATTATTTGCATTGGGATTATCCGGTAGCAGACTTCAGTAAAGCAGATTGGGTAAATGTACATGCCTATGAAGATGGCATCCATGTTGGTCCGAATGCACCGCTAGGTCAGCCTTCCGGTTTTGATTTTATGGTTGCAGGGGCTGATATCTGGAAAAATAAGATGCCTAAAGAAAAAATTGTCATCGGGATTCCTGCATTTGGTTTACGCTTCAATGAGGTCAATGCAGCAGGAAATAATCTTGGTTGGGGCTCTTATGATTATATGCCTTTTAAAGATATTATGGCGGCAGACCCCAACGCTTACAACAAAGAAAAAGCGGAGATTAAATTTGGTGTATATTACAATGGCATTCCTTTGGTGGATAAAAAAACAGCTTACATTAAGGCGAACGGGTTTAAAGGTGCTTACCTCTATGCCGGCGATTATGATGTAAAGGGCGCAAATTCCTTAATGGGTGCTATTTATAAAACACTAAACTAAGAATGACCACCATACCATTAAAAGATTCAGCACCACGTCTGGTCGCTATTGATGCCCTAAGAGCAGGAGTAATGGTGCTCATGATCTTTGTTAACGACCTCTGGACATTAACTGGGATTCCATCCTGGCTGGAACATGCGCCGGCAGATGCAAATTATATGGGACTTGCCGATGTCGTATTTCCTGCGTTTTTATTTATCGTTGGCTTATCTGTACCCTATGCGATTCAAAGCAGACGAAAAAAAGGAGACCATAACCTGCAGCTGTTTTTTCACATCTCTTCCCGAACGGTCGCTTTGTTGGTCATGGGATTCTTTCATGTAAATATGGAAAGCTATAGTGAGACGGCAAGTCTGAGCAAACCAATCTGGCAGATTTTAGTGACCATTGGCTTCTTCCTGGTTTGGTTGGATTATACTTCCTATAAACCAGCTTTAAGCAAAGCTTTAAAAGCAATAGGTATTCTCTTGCTGATTGGGATGGCCATTTTGTTTGAAAGTGATGAATCTTCTGGAATCATGGCGATGAAAGTACAATGGTGGGGTATTTTAGGCCTGATTGGCTGGGCTTATTTTATTTCCAGTTGTGTGTTTCTCTTCTCTGGCGGAAAGCTGATATTACAGGTTACGGCATTTGTGTTTTTCCTTTTTTTTAGTGCTGCCAATAATCTGGGCTGGCTGGAATTTCTTTCCGGAGTACGTCCATACCTTTGGATTGCCGGAGATGGATCTATGCCTGCATTGCCCCTCGCGGGAATTATCACGGCGTTACTTTATCGGCAATTTGGAAGTAAAAGCTCCAGGTTCTGGATCAGTGTCATCGCATTTAGTGCAATATTACTCCTGTTTGGCTATTTGAGCAATCCAGTCTGGGGAATCTCAAAAATAAGGGCTACACCATCCTGGACAAGCATCTGTGCGGGAATCACTGCGCTTACTTTTGCCCTGATTGTTTACCTGACGGAGATCTTAAACCAACGGAATTGGTATTTGCCAATTAAGGCTGCGGGAACAAGCACATTGACCTGTTATCTGTTGCCTTATATTCATTATGCATTCCTAACGCTGCTCAGCATTCCTCAACTGCCGGCCTTCTTACGAACAGGGGCAATTGGTTTGGCTAAGTCCTTAGTATATGCCTTGATTATTGTGATGATTACCGGACTGTTGGAAAAGAAAAAGATCAGGCTAAAAATTTAATTAAAAGAAAGGCCAGATAAAAAGAAGATTTTCACGCAAAGCGCTAATGGCACTATGAAGGGTATTGTAAACCGTTCTTTCCGTCAACAGCGTTTTGTGTGCAATATCTTTAAAAGAGAGGCATTCAAAATAACGCATCAGAATAATCTCCTTCTGTCGTGGGGTTAACTTCGCAAGGGCATACTTTAACCTCTTTTTAAGGTACTCATCTTCCTGACTGGCGATTAAGATGGATTCATAAGATTTTACGCTGAGCATCTCCTCCTCGACCTCTTCCAGTGGCAGCTTACGGTCAGGGTCATTGCTGAATGATTTTTGATGAGTCTTATAGATGATCCGCTTATAGATCGTAAAAACATACTGTTGAATGTTTCCTACATCAGCCAGCTTATCCCGGATTGCCCAAAGTTCTATAAACAGGTTTTGAATGCTTTCTTTAATCAATTCCGGATCCCGGTATAAGGACAGGCCAAAGCGGTATAAATCATCGTAAAAAAGGTTAAAGCAGGTATACAGCCCTTGTTTTTCCCCTTCCACTAATAGCTTCCAGTTCTTTATGATACTGCGGCGATGATCATCCATACATGAGTAATGCTTTATCGGGAAAGGCTGGTTTGAATTAGACGAAAATAAGAAAAAAAATAAGATATATTTGCCTTATGTCATCACATCATATCGTTAGAGAAAAACAGGAGCCAGCGCTGTATATCCATCATTTGGGCGCTTTTAATGAAGAATATCTGGGACAATTGCTGGAATGGAGCCCAACCTTAATTGTCAATTCCTCTCTTTATGAGAAATTGATCAGTCTCGGGTTAAAGGTCGACATTGTGGTCAATGCTACTGGTCAGGATTTCTTTCAGGAGAATACAAAAGTAATTCAGGCTTCCACAAATGAACTCGATGCGGTCCTCGACTACCTGATTGCAGAGAAATATCCTGCGGTTAATGTCATTGATGAAAAGAGCAACCTGAGAGAATTGGGAAGTTATATCTCAGAGATTAATGTCGTCGTCTTTACCGAAACGGAAAAAGCCTATGCCATTAAGTCCGGATTTAGCATTTGGAAGCCTAAAGGCAGCATCTTCCACATCGAAGTGGTCTCTTATTTTGAAACGAGTAACCTGAAACAAGATGAAAATGGTGATTTTAGTGTAATTAACGACGGCTTTGTTACGTTTAACTTTACAACACCTTATTTGTTTGTCAGTGAAAAGTTATGATCCTGCTTAGGAAAGGAAAAGAGAGAGACCTTCCGGTCATTCAGGAAATTGCCCGCTTAACCTGGGGGCCTGCTTATGGCGCAATTATAAGCCAGGAGCAGATCGATTACATGTTGGAAAAGATGTATAATAAAGGGGTTTTACTGGAGCAGCTTTTAGAAGGATGTGTATTCCTGATCGCAGAAATCAAGGCCAAAGACGTCGGTTTTGCATCTTACTCAGTTATAGATCCTATCCATAAAATCTATAAGTTACACAAACTTTATGTTTTGCCTGAATGCCATGGGAAGGGCGTGGGGAAATTTCTGATCAACGAAGTTCTGGATAAAGTAAAAGCAGAAGGTGGCTTACGACTGGAGTTGAATGTTAACCGGGAAAATAAGGCTAAAGATTTTTATGAAAGCGCAGGCTTTATCATAAAAGAAACCGTTAACCTTGATATCGGCAACGGTTTCTTTATGAATGATTATGTGATGCAAAAGACGATCTAAGGCTTAATGCCCTCTGATCGGATCTTTAGGTCTTGCTACATTTGGATATTTATAAGTTTTCATTTCTTCCTGAAGCTGTTGAACAGTGCGCTCTAACTGAGGGTCTCTTCCTTCCAGGAGGTCTTTTGGTGTTTGTTCTACAAAGATGTCAGGAGCAACACCTTCATTCTCTATGATCCATTTTCCATTGGTATCATAAATTCCAAAGTTTGGAGAAGTGATGCTTCCTCCATCTATCAGACTCGGATAACCACTGATGCCTACAAGGATGCCCATTGTCGTACGGCCAACAAGTTTACCTAATCCTTTGTTTTTAAACATATAAGGCATCATATCACCTCCTGAACCTGCATTCTCATTGATCAGCATTGCTTTTGGACCGAAAATTCCATTACCTGGAGTGGTAAAGCTTTTTCCGTCTCTGATGGCCCAATAACTAATTAACTCGCGACTCAACAGGTCGATCACATAATCTGCAACCCAACCACCTCCGTTGTTCCTTTCGTCCATTAGCAAGGCTTTTTTATCCATCTGAGAGAAGTAATAACGGTTAAAATAGGTATAGCCGTCAGAACCTGTATTGGGCATGTATACGTAAGCAATTTGTCCGTTACTCAGTTTATCCACTCTTTTGCGGTTGTTCTCCACCCAATCCATTCTCCTCAATTCCATCTCCTGAGCAACATTAACTGGTACCACTACCACTTCTCTTGCACCTTCAAGGCTTGGTTTGCTGTTGATCTTTATGGCGACCTGTTTGCCTGCTTTAAAATCAAAAAGGCTAAAGATTGATGTTTTTGTTGTTAAAGGGACTCCTTCGATCGCAACAATATAATCACCTTCCTTAATGTTTAATCCCGGCTCCGCAAGTGGCGCTTTAAATGTTGGATTCCAGTCCAGGCGAGTAAAGATCTTGCCTATCTTATAAAAGCCATTGTCGACCTCATAATCTGCACCTAACATTCCCACGCCAACTGCAGGCGCATTAGGCTCGTCACCTGGATAGATATAGTTGTGCCCAACTACCATTTCGCCCATCATCTCATTAAACAAATAGGAAAGGTCAGAACGATGGTTTACATAAGGAAGGAATTTTTCATACTTCACTTTCATCGCCGGCCAATCCGTTCCATGCATGTTCTCTACATAGAAGAGATCTTTTTCCATTTTCCAGACCTCATTGAACATTTGTTTCCACTCGGCAGCCGGATCAATCAACACTTTAATGCCATCGAGCTTTACTTTGCCAGTCTCTGATGTTGCCGGTTTTTTTGCGGCATCTACAATGTAGTAGTTCCCTCTTGAGCTGTACATCATCGATTTTCCATCCGCACTGATGCTTAGACTATTCACTCCGCTGACCAGATTCGAAGTCTCCATTTTTTTTAAATCCAGCGTAGCTAGCTCACCATTTCTGAAATATAGTACCTGTCCTTCAACACTTCCGTCTAAACCCTGAATACTACCTGCCGGAATAGGTAAGGCGATAATCCGGTTACTTAAATCAGCAAGATCTACTTCTATAGATTTTTTTTCAGGTACAGCAGCTGACTCTTTGCTTTTGTCTTCTTTTCCTTTTTTGCCTTTTTTGGGTTCTTCTTTTTTCTTCTCCGGTTGTTCATCAGGCTTTACACTTTCTTCATCGCTCTCTGTTTTATACAGGGAAGGCGTTTTTTTAGAAAGAATTAAGGCATAAGCATTGTAATTTACCGGACGCTGATAGGCTGACATATGCAGACCACTATTGGTGAGCCCTACATCTGTACTTGCGGTAAAGAAAAGATATTTGCCATCACGGCTAAAACTTGGCGAGTTTACATTGCTCATTCCATCTGTAACCTGGGTATGACTAGCTTTATCTACATTATAGAGAAAGGCCGCACTTACTGCATTTGGAAGTGTAGCCACATAAGAAATCCACTTAGAATCCGGAGACCAGGCAGGTTGCAGCGCACTATAGCTTCTGCCAGGACTCGAACCGTCCTTATCGGCTTTCACCAGTACTGGTTTCCTGTCATTAATGTCAATGTAAAAAAGATTCAGGTGGGTATCACCGTAGGCAAGTTTCTTACTATCCGGCGACCAGATTGGTTGGTAATAGAAAGGCATGTTTCCTAAAGAAATATAGATTGGTGCTTCTTTCGTTACCTGATTCAACAGTACCAATTGATAGCTGCCATTTTTATCAGAAAGGTAAGAGATGTATTTTCCATCAGGAGACCAGGCAGGGAATTTTTCGAAACTACCGGGAGAGTTGGAAACATTTCTTGCATCCCCTTTTTCTTTCGGTACAGAAAAGATTTCTCCCCGGCTTTCAAACAAAGCCCTTACTCCTTTTGGGGAAATCTCCATGTTTCCAATGGCGCTGGCCATATCAATATAACGCGGGCGTTTATAAGGCACATCAGCCTGGATATTGATCGCAATTGATTTTACTTTATTATTGGCAGTTTCCAACAGGTGAGCTTTCCCTCCTTGTTCAAAAGCCAGTGCCTCCTGACCAGCAGTTAATGTTCTGATGTCATAGTCCTTAAAGTCGGTCAGTTTCTCTGTTTTTTTGCTGGAAACATCATAACTGAACAGGTTCATGGTAAGATCTCTGTCTGAAAGGAAATAAACCTTGTTTCCCAGCCATTGTGGCTTCACATTGTTCGAGCCCGGACCAGGAATGATTTCTGTATGGTTTGTTTTAGTATCAAAGATCCAGATTTGAGGCATTCCTCCACCACGATAGCGTTTAAAGGCAACCCGGGCGCGTTCTGTCGGGTCCGTATTTTTGATATATGCCCAATAACGTCCATCTGGGGAAGGGCTTCCCTGAACGGCTTCAGGCATTGGTAAAGGCTGTTCTCCTGTACCATCCAGATTCACCTTGTGGAGCCTTGGACTTAATGCAAAGCGAAAATCCCGAGTCGAGGTGAAGTACAATTGATCGTTTCCAATCCAGCCTCTAAGGAGGTCCTCATTCGGGTGAAAGGTTACTCTTTTAGGCGCCCCACCCTCGATTGAAATCACATATACATCTGTATTTCCGTCGTAATTTCCGGTAAATGCAATTTGCTTTCCATCAGGAGAAAATAGGGGATTCTGTTCAACCGCCGGATTTACAGTCAGTCTTCTCGGATTGCTTCCATCTTTTCCAGAGATCCAGATATCACCACCGTATACAAAGGCCAGATTATTGGCACTTACAGCAGGACTGCGGATTAATAATGTTTCTTGTTGTGCCGCTGCGGTTAAAGCGACACCCATGGTCATGCAGACCGATAACGCGGTGGCTGCAAGAAAGGTGAGTTTGTTAGGTTTAATAAAAGTCATAAAGGGGGTATATGATAATTAATTACTCAATTTTGGGATTCTGGTAGGGGTATCAATTCCTTTTATAATGCTGATTGCACTCTTGGCAATTCCTTTTATGGTAGATAGGATGTTATCCGAATCGAGTGTTTCATATTCGTCTTTTACCGTATGATAGAATTTATCGCTGTCGATCTGATCAGTGCTGATCGTATGTGCAGGAACGCCTAGTGCGGCTAAGGTTGCATTGTCGCTTCTATAGAAAAGGTTTTGCTGTGGATAGGGATCCGGATGGAAAGTGAATTCTGTGCCTTCCAGATTTTTCTGAAGAATCTTACCAAAGTCAGATTTATCAAATCCTGTGATAAAAGCAGTATTCTTTCCAAACTTGCTGTCCTTTCCAATCATTTCAATATTAAACATCGCAACCACGTCGTCAGGGTTTAGCTTTTGTGAAAAATGTTTTGCACCGAAGCCGCCGATTTCTTCTGCTGTAAACGCCACAAAGATTAAAGTGCGCTCGTTATTGTTTAACTTTTTGTAATATTTTGCCAGTGCAATCATTGCAGTTGTTCCGGATGCATCATCATCGGCGCCATTGGCGATACTGTCCTGACCATCGCCTTTGATGATTCCTAAATGGTCATAATGACCAGAAAAAACAACGAGCTCTTTGGCTTTTGATTTCCCGGGAATAACCCCTGCTACGTTAAATAAGGAAAGCTTTTCCAGTTTGCTCTTTACCTCTACTTTAAAATCATTGGCAACCGTTTCTTCTCCCATGACCAATACCAATGCGGCCGAAGGTTCGTTTACTTTCTTTTCATCCAGATCTGTGCCACCGGCCAGGTAATCTCTGACACGGTTAAACGACTCGGCAAATTTGGGATCTACCAATACCAATTGGTTTTTGTTCTCTTTGCTTAGGGTTCTGATCTGGCCCATAAGAGGTTTTTCAGGATCAAGCTTTGTCCATCCGGCACTGTTGGCCTTATCAAAGACGAGGCTTTCTACCGTATTCCCGTAAACGAGCACATTTGATGCAGCGATTTCTTTCCCATCAATGGTAACCTTAGTGCTGATTGGTTTTAGTTTTTGCTGAAAGAACGATTGTCTGAAAGTTTTTCCTTCCAGTGGTTTTAAGCCTATGCTTTTAAACTCTGCCGCTATGAAGCTAGCTGCTTTGTCAATCCCCGGAGAGAAGGTTGCCCGGCCTTGCATTTCATCGCTGCTCAGCGTTTTGATTAAGCGGTCTACATAGGGCTTGGTAATGATTTTATCAATATCCTGTGCCCATGTCTGCTGGGCAAGGAACAATGCGAATAAGGTGTAAATTGTTTTTTTCATCAGAATATATTTATTTTTTTTCAATCTTTTTATTGATTTTCAATGGTTTTCAAGAACTTGTAAACTCAGCTTAGCGGTTATGAAGCGATCATGATCTTGATAAACATTTCGTTATGTGATTTGTAAGATCATGATGCTTTCATTTATATCGTATTATTGCGTTTAAAGACTGGTTATTTTATTTTAAAGGGTAGTTAATTAGCCCTAAAGGTAACCATCAGGAGGCTAACTTCCGAGCCTCTTTTTTACTTATCGAAGGTCTGCCGGATACTTTTTTATTCCTCTTCTGAAGGAGGATGAGTCAGCTGTCTTTTTCTTCTCGTGATTTCTGTCGCGACACGAGTATCATGAACGCCATCGACGACTGCAATTTCATAGTCTTTATCCTTGTCCGACTCATGAACCTGGCTGCTTTCCTGGTTTTGAACGGAATGGTCGTAAGGACCACTGCTGCTCATCAGTTTTACAAAAACGGGAAGGCATTCAAAAAAGATAAACAGCAGACCAATGAAGGTGACTGCCAGGGAGGTATTCAGATCTCTTGTTCCATCGGTATTGAAGCTCAGTTGTCCGAGGGCCCAGTTGCGGTCTGCAAAGCCGGCAATACTGGTCAGGCTGTCGAGTTGTTTTCCGGTATACAGTTTTTCCGTCATGAGTCCGTCAAATTGCTTTCTTCCGTCTACAAATTTTTCCAAAGCCCTGACATCTGCGGTTAACGTATCCAGATTCTGCTCTCTTTGCTTCAGTTCTGCTTCCTTTCGTTTCGCATAAGGACCATAGCCCATTACACCCGATGTTTCCGTGGTTTTATTCCCGAAAATTTCGAAGTTTAACTTCTGACGGTCGGCCTTTATGGCGCTTGCCAGGGAGTCCCTTTCTGCTTTTACCCCATTCAGCTTGTCCATCTCGATCTTATATTTATTCCCGAAAGCGGCATTCAGTGTATCAATCTTTGACCGTTGATTATTGAGGTAACTCACTTTAAGGCGCTCTTTGATCTCTTTGTCAAAGATTTTCAATTCCAGTGGACGGGAGATGACGATCCCGATCATAATGGCGAGTAAAATTCTGGGTGTAGCCTGTAGAATTTGCTTATTCGTACTGGAGCTCTTGTTGATGCTCGACACGATATAACGGTCCATATTAAAGATGGCGAGTCCCCAGATCAGACCAAAAAATAGGGCAAAAAGAACGGCCGCCGTATCACCTTTGAAGACGAAATACATGGCGTAACCACCTGATAGTGCTGCAAATAATCCGGTAAAGAAAATGGTAGCACCTATTCCAATATACTTATTATGCTCAGTCGGGTGTTTTTCAAGCGTAGAAATATGTGCCCCGGAGCAAAACCAAAAGAAGCGGGATATCGTGTTCATGATGCAGAAATCAATTTAAATTTAGAATACTATTAAACGCCCGACCCTGCCAGTTGTTACAGTAATCCACTTGAAATGATTCGATTATCTTCATCTTAATGTGATTTTGTGGTTTTTTTACCCTTAATAATTTCGGCATTGCTTATCTTTGAAAAAAGCAAAACATATGATTAAGGAAATAACCGTTCAGGAATTAAAAGCAAAAATCGATAATAAGGAAGATTTCCAACTGATTGATGTGAGAGAAACTTTCGAATATGAAACATCGAATCTTGATGGTCTGAATATCCCTTTAGGTGGTATCCTGATTGAAGCAGATCAGATTGCTCAGGATAAACCTGTGATTGTACAATGCAGAAGTGGCAAAAGAAGTGCAGCAGCAATCATGCAGTTGGAGCAAATGTTGGGATTTACCAACTTGTACAACCTTAAAGGTGGAATCCTTGCATGGCAGGAAGCGTTTGACCCTAACATGCCTGTTTACTAAGACATGGGAAAGAAAATTGCATTAAACGTTTTTTATAACCTGGGTCTGATTGTATCCATCTTCGGAGCGGTATGGGCTTTTAACAATACAAAGTATCTGGTAATTGTTCTTTTTGTGGCGACAGCCGCATTCTTTCTTTACCTGAAACTGCAACTCATCAAAGAGATGCGTAGCGCACTTAAGAAGAGGCAAAAAGATTTGGGTTAATCCCTTCGAGGCCCAGGCCAGGCAGGTCTTTCAATTGATATTTCCCCGCAATGATTTGCGGGGCATCAAAAGGATTGTTTTTGGTAAGCCATGGGCCATCCAGATCCGCCCAGTCGCAAAGCGGAGCAAGAGCCATTCCTGCTTGTGTGGCGCAAGAAGTTTCACTCATGCATCCGATCAGTACTTTCATCCCGAATGAACGTGCTTTTTTGATCATCTGATGCCCTTCATACATTCCTGTACTCTTCATCAGTTTAATATTTACACCATGGTAAGCCCCTTTCAGGGCATCCATATCAACCAGTCGCTGTACGGCTTCATCTGCCAGAATCGGAATCGGACTGCGACCTGTCAGCCATGCATTTCCTTCCAGATTGGCTTTATCCATTGGCTGTTCAATCAACACAACTCCCTGGTCATGCAGCCAGTAAATCATATCTATGGCCTGCTTCCTGTCCGTCCAGCCCTGATTGGCATCTACATATAGTGGCACATTGCTGATCGTCCTGATGGTATTGATCAGTTCTTTATCATTATCTCTTCCCAGCTTTACTTTCAATACTTTAAAGTCTTTGGCATCGGTTACCTTTTCTTTAATGACATCCAGGCTATCAATCCCAATGGTATAAGAGGTGACCGGCATCTTTAAAGGATTTGCGCCATAGATTTCGTAACAGGGTTTTTCCAATATCTTTCCGTTCAGGTCATTGAGCGCAATATCTATCGCTGCTTTTATGGCGGGCTGTCCTTTTTCAATGTCGTCCAGATAGGCAATGATCTCTTCGAAATTAAAGGGGTATACAAACCTTTTCCAGTCGACCTTCTTTAAAAAGGACTGGGCACTGGCTACGCTTTCCCCCATATAAGGAACCATAGAAGCCTCTCCATATCCATCCTTACCTTCATAACTCAGTTTCAGCAACATGATTGGTGTGCTGGTCCTTGAAAATTTAGCGATAGCAAAAGGGTGCTTTAATTCGAGATGATAAGAGGTGTAGGTTGCCTGCATATGAAGGGACTAATAGTAATATCAAAGTTAAAAAATCGGTGCTTCCGCGAATGTAAAAATAATATACTTAATATTGTGCCCTGTATGAATAGCACAATATACCAGCCTTTTAAAAACTTCGATTTCAAGTATAAAAATTGCTTCCTGAGCGGGGATACTTTCAAATCTCCGGTGGAGGAAATCAATATCTTACCTGCCTGGCTTTTGGAAGTGGCCAACTTTAGCGGTGAGGAACAGATTAAATTGCTGGATGAAAGTGTGCGGTCGTACAATACCTTAAAAGTACCTTGTAACACAGAAGTCTTTACTCATTTTATCCAGCCTCTGGAAGAGAAGATTGCAGATGCTTTTTCCAAAGGTTACGATGCCGTTTCTCAATTGGAAGAAGAAGATCTGTTTAAATGGATCGGTAAATTTATGTATAGCCTGATTTATGTAGAGATGAATGCTGCGGTACGTTTGCAGCAAATCAGTTCAGACGGAGTAAATATGTCGCAGGGGCTGATGCATAAATTCGGCAACCTGAACACCATGATCCAGAGCATTTACCTGGATGTCGTATATGAAGATTTCAAGCCATGGTCTATTGTTGTGGTACCTTTAGAAGAACAGGATACTGCTTTTAGCTTCCGTGATGAGATCAACACCTTAACATTTTCCTTGAAGTTGAAGAATTTTGGCATTATTGCCTGCCTTCAGGACAATGGTACAAACAAAAAATTCCATCAGGAAATCCTGGATCAGATTGGAAAAACAGCCCTTTCTCCTCAGCAATTCGAAGAAATTTGTGCCAGATTCTACTATTCTGCATATTTATTCAACAGACTCCCTGAATATGCAATTATGCCGGTTGAAGGTTCTATCTATATTGATGCGATGCCTTTAAGAGGAACGTTAAACAAAGCACTGTTTGACCACTGGCAACATAAAACATATGCCCAGGTATTACAGGATTTCTGGAAACCATGGCGGCATACGTTATTTGAGATCATTAAAGATCCGACGAATCCGATGAGTTATTTTGTGCCGGCTTCTTTACCCGTTACCCAATAACCTGGCAATAAAGTTCGGGATGATTCCGGGAACAAGGATGACAGTGATGATCATTCCGGTTAATGCACCAAAAAAATGGGCGTCATGGTTGATGTTATCCTGAGCTCTTTTCGACATCTGCCAGCAATAGGCCAGGTATAACAATCCAAACAACCAGGCCCAGATAGGAATTGGCAAAGGAAAGATCATCATCTTAGACATGGGATCGAACAGAATAAAGCTGAACAATACTGCACTGATCGCCCCTGAAGCACCAAGGCTATTGTACCACATGTCATCCTTATGCTTGATGACCGAAGGAATGTCACTTAGAATCAAGCCCAGAAAATAAAGAAGACCAAATTGCCACGAACCGATCATTGCTTCCAGCCTGAAGGCAAAGAAGAAGAAAGTCATCATGTTAAATATGAGGTGCATCCAATCCGCATGAATCAAACCACTGGTGATTAAGGTATATACTTTATGTTTTCTGGATACACTATAAGGATGAAGCATAAATTTTCCAAATAACCCATGGTCGTTGAAAGCATAAACGCTGGTAATAATCGTAAAAACAAAAATCAGGGAGGCTACAGGGGTATTATTAATATAATCCATTATTATTTTAAGGTTAAGTGTTGGTCTTTTAGCAATCTGCCAATAGGGTAACGGGTATGTGTTTTTTCGTAGTAGGCGGAATTTTTATAAATGAAATCCAGTTGGGCTTCCGCATCTTTTGCCAATTCCGGTTTTGCTGCTTTTTCTTTTTCCAGTTTTTCCCGTAGGGCTGGGTCTTTTTTTAAGAGCTCTGCCGCGGTATCTTCAAAAACATAGGACGAGAAATGTTCTTTCATTCCCAGTATGGCATCAAAGAAATTCCAGTTAAAGAAAGAGTCGATGGCCTGTGGTTCCAATGTCTCTACAATATACCGGTTTGTAGGTTGGTTTACATAGACGATATAATCACCTGCATAAAAGGGCAGGTTTTGAAGTGTTGAATTTACTTTCACCGCAGTATGCAGGTAATGCCCTTCAAAAGGACGTGTTGCAGTTTTATAATCATTGATGTAATACATTTCTACCGGAATAACGGCATCTCTGCTCAGTTGTTGTACTTTCACCTGGTTGAGTTTTAAAAGCGCGACGACTTTGGTCCAGGCCTGAGGAATGAGGTAGGCGATAGGCTTGCTGACCGTCAGAGAGGGCTCGAAAGTATTCCAGTATTTAATTTCTTTGGTATAAGGCTCATTCCGGTCGTAGTACAACCTGTCGAGACCACTCACCTCGCTTGGTTTTTGTTTGGCAGCATAACCTTTAAACATCAGGGGTGTTGACTCGTTCTTGTTGAGTTTCCATTCTATGGCAAAATCCTGCTGCAAGGCGACCGCTTCGTCTGCTTTTTTCTTATTTTCTCCAATCAGTTTTGCATCTCTTACCACCACATCGATATAGGTTTGCAGGAGTTTATAAGTGGCATCTACTCTTTTATCAAAAGCTTTCAGCATATGGGTCTCGGGCATAAAACCGATGGTATTGTGTAATGTGGCATATCCGGTAGAGTAGCGTGGTGATTCCAGAAAACCTGTGATTCCCTGATCGGGAGTTTCTCCAATGGAGTTCACATAGGGAATCATTTCATATCCTTTTTTTTCCATCTCCTGATACAGGGAAGGAACTAACGTTTTTGTGAGGTAAGTCGAAAGAAGAGGTTGTAGTTTATCTTTATGCGTAGGAATCAAGGTCATGGTATATTGATAATCTGCGCCATTACTGGTATGGGTATCTACAAATATCTCCGGTTGCCAGGTGTTAAAAATCTCCTGGAAGGACTGCGAATTTTTAGAATCCGTTTTAATGAAATCCCTGTTCAGGTCGTAATTTTTGCTATTCCCTCTAAATCCATAAGCGGTTGGGCCATTCTGATTTGCCCTTGAGGTATTCCCGCGGTTAAAGCTGCCATCTATATTATATACCGGAATAATGCAGATCACCACATTTTTAGGCAATCTGTTTTCTTTAAGCAGATCACGTGCGAGCATCATACTTGCATCAATTCCTTCAGGCTCTCCCGGATGGATGCCATTATTGATCAGCAAAATTCTTTTATCAGTTTTTCTGATGGCCACAGGATCGAATACTTTGTCTTTGGACAATACCAGCAGTTGTAAAGGCGGACCAAAATCTGTGGGACCATAAGTCATCAGTTTGGCCTGGGGATAAGTTTTTGCCAATGACTGATAATAATGAATGACTTCTGTATAAGTGGCCGTTTCCTTTTTATTGCTGCGCTCGAAAGGTGTTTGTTGCGCCAAAGCCCCGGCATTGATTAACAAAAATAAAATGAAAATTAAACGGCCCATTGATTTCCTGCTGATAAGGTTAAAAAATAGTTTTGTGGAAGAGTCCTACACTGCCAAACTGATACCTCAGTCCGACAGAGAAATAAGTGTACACGTCAGGTGCACCGCTTTTAAAGGTTCTTGAGGATTCATCATAGCCATCCAAACCTTCACCAATAGTAAGGTTACTTTGGTAATTGAAATTTAAGATATAGCGGGTATAGCCTGAACGATCCGGAAAATAAAAGTTGATGCCCACATTCAGGGGGAAAAGTAAATTTGTGGATTTGTCCTTTCCCGGCCATATTTTGGCGGGTGCCGGAGGGTCCGTTACCGGAAGGTCCGGATCAACAGGCTCTTTCCGTACCCTGTTTACATCATTCATAATCACACCAAACCCTGTTCCAACATAGAGTCCTTTTATGGTATTGGAGAATTCACCTTTTTGATAGTCGATTAAAGCTCCCAGGGCAATTTTTCCATTGATTGTAAAAGCTTTGTAGGAATTGATAAACTCGCGTTCATTCGGGTCTGTTTTTGTGCTACCTCCGTTGATCTCACCCATTTGTCCTTCTATTCCTGCACTGATAAAAGGCGTAAAATAGTAATCTACAAGACCATATCCTGCCAGTCCAAAGGAATGTTTTTTCAAATCTGCGAAAGATTGTGTGAGTCCAAAACCGCCCCCAGCGCTTATTTTATAGAAGTTCGATTGTGCAGCGGCATTAATATAGAATAGAAGTGACAGGCATGCGGTGAAAATTGTTTTCAAATTATTTAGCTTTGTTTTTTTTAAGACTATGCTAAATTATCAAAATAAAAACAATTCCCTTCAAAACCGATTTGCAAAGTATGTGCAGATTGATACGCAATCAGATCCAACGTCTGCAACGATCCCTTCCACAGAGAAGCAAAAGAACCTGGGAAAAGTTCTTGTCGTGGAATTATTAGAAATGGGTGTTACCGATGCTCATCTTGACGAATTTGGTTACGTGTATGCCACTATTCCTTCTAATACAGAGAAAAATGTTCCTGTGATTTGCTTTTGCTCACACATGGATACCTCTCCTGATTGTAGTGGAACGAATGTAAAACCGATCATTCATGCCAATTATCAGGGCCAGGACCTGGTACTTCCTGATGATGAAAGCATCGTTTTAAAGATGTCCGAACATCCTGATTTAAAAGACCAGATTGGAAATGACATCATTACTGCCAGCGGAACAACACTTCTTGGTGCAGATAATAAGGCCGGATTGGCGGAGATTATGGAAGCTGCCGCATTTTTGATGCAGAACCCGGGTTTCAAGCATGGAACAATTAAAATATTATTTACTCCGGACGAAGAAATCGGTAGAGGAGTAGATAAAGCAGACCTTAAAAAACTGGGTGCTGATTTTGCTTATACCATTGATGGGGAAACTTTAGGTTCTATTGAAGACGAAACTTTTTCTGCCGATGGAGCTGTACTGACGATAAACGGGGTAAGTACACATCCTGGATTTGCAAAAGGAAAAATGGAAAGTGCAATTAAGATCTTGTCTGATGTGATCAGTGCTTTACCTTCAGATTGCCTTTCTCCTGAATCAACAGAGTTGAAGGAAGGGTTTATCCATCCGGTAACCATTTCAGGAAGTGTAGAGCAGGCACAGGCCCGCTTTATCCTACGTGCTTTTGATGATGAACAGTTAGAAGCGAATGGTGAACTGCTGGATGCTACGGTGAGAAACATCATTGAAGACTTTCCGAACTCGACTTATGAGTTAAAGATTACAGAGCAGTACCGCAACATGAAAAAGGTGCTGGACGAATATCCACAGGTAATTGAGTATGGTGTTGAAGCGATAAAGAGAGCTGGAATTACACCAAAGAGACAAAGTATCCGCGGAGGAACAGATGGTTCACGTCTTTCCTTTATGGGCTTGCCTTGTCCTAATATTTTTGCCGGGGAGCACGCCTTCCATGGTAAACAGGAATGGGCTTCCGTTCAGGATATGGAAAAAGCGGTCGAAACGATCATTAATATCTCTGCCATCTGGGAAGAGAAAGCATAATTCATAAATGACTAAATGAAAAAGGCCTGGTTTTTTACCAGGCCTTTTTATATTTTAAAAGGTTAACCTTGCGAGATATTGATCCTGACCATCTTCGAAGATAATCTCGGTTGTCCATCCGCTCTCTTTTGCGAGATCTGTCAAAGTTTTCTGATCGACATAAATCCATTTGAACCAATTTCCTTTAATGCTTTTGTATTCATACCTGAAGCTCACTTCTCCAAAATATCCGTTGGAAGGAAAAGGAATTTCCTGGTATAGATAAGAAAGATCTGAGCTGTCGAATACCAGTTGTCCGCCGGGATTAAGCAGGCTTTTTACGTGTTTAAGGAACGCCTTTAACCCCGGTATGGAGCCTGTCAGGCCGATTCCGTTCATCATAAAAAGCAGGGTGTCGTATTTTTGGTCCTTATACTTAAGGATGTTTCCTTCGATGGCCTGTTTCAGTCCACGTTGCTTCATGATTTGAACGGCAGGAGCGGAGATGTCCATTCCTGTAACGTTAAAACCCCGCTGCTGAAGTATGAGCGCATGACTGCCAACACCGGCACCCACATCCAGTATTTTACCTTTGCAAAGGTCCAGCGCTTTCAGCTCCAGTTCCGGCATTTCGGATTCATTTCTGAAATAGATGTCGACCGGCATTTCCTCCGGTTCATCGTAAGAATTATGCACCCACAGGGTTTCTGCGGGTGGTTTAGTATATTGATCTTTTAATGCTTCACCAAAAACGTCCATCGGGCAAAGATAAAAAAACCTTTAATGGTTAGAGTTCAAATTCCTGATGATATTCGGGAATGGTTACGTTATGGAAACCTTTATCGTTAAGATGTCCTGCAAATATCTGTTGTACCTTATATTCTCCATGAACAAGGAAAATGTGCTTGACCTGGTTTGGATCTTGTCCGGAAAGAAACTGCAGTAAATCTTCATAATCACCATGTGCACTCATTGATCTGATGGAACGGACATCTGCAACGACTTCATATTCCTGTCCGAAAAGCCATACTTTAGGCTGTCCTGCAAGTAGTTTGCCGGCCAAAGATCTGGGCTCTGCATAACCCACCATTAAAATGGTGTTTTTCTGATCACTGATGTTGTTGCGAATGTGGTGTTTTACCCTGCCTCCTTCTGCCATTCCTGAAGAGGAAATGATGACACATGGGCGGAGATCACTATTTAATGCTTTAGATTCTTCTACGCTTTCAATAAACTTTAAGCCTTTAAAGCTAAAGATGTCCTTATCCACTTTCATCACCTCTTTTACGCCATTGTTATAGACTTCAGGATGACTCCTTAGCACTTCTGTCGCCTGGAGCGATAGTGGACTATCTACATAATATTGTACATCAGGAAGGATATTTTTCAGTTCCATCGCATTTAGTGCATACAGCAATTCCTGTGTACGACCCACACTAAAAGCAGGGATGATGACCTTTCCTTTTTTTAGGATGCAGGTTTGATGAATGATCTCGTTAAGGGTCTTTTCGATGGGCTCTAAATCCTGATGCAGGGAATCTCCATAGGTGGATTCCATGATGACATAATCTGCCTGGGGAAAGGACTGAGGACTTTTTAATAATAAGTCTCCATACCTTCCCACATCTCCGCTAAATGTCAGGTTCGTAGTTTTTCCTTCTTCGTTGATCTTTAAATGAACTGCCGCACTGCCAACGATATGGCCCGCGTCGGTCAGGTTTAGGGTCACATTGGCATCTATCTGAAAGTCCTCATTGTAGTTGACTACTTTAAACTGGCTCAGCGTTTGGATCACATCCTTTTCTGTATAGAGAGGAAATTCCGGGCTTTCCTCCTGTCGCTTTTTTCTATTCGCATATTCTGCATCCTGAGTTTGAATCTTTGCAGAGTCCATCATCAGTATTCTTGCCAGATCCATGGTGGCTGGTGTGCAGTAGATATTTCCTTTAAAACCTTCAGCTACCAACCTGGGCAGTAAACCACAATGATCGATATGTGCATGGGACAGGATGAGGTAACTGACCAGGGAGGGATCGAATCCAAACGATTCGTTGAGGTCATCGGTCAGATCGCCCATCCCCTGAAATAGCCCGCAGTCTAATAAAATTTGAGTATTATTTTTTAAAGTGATCAGGTGTTTACTACCTGTAACGGCACGTGCCGCCCCATGAAATGCAATCTTCATTAATTCTCTTAAGCTCTAACTTTAGCGATGGTATCTTTAACATGACCTGCAGCATCTACCAGTTTTTCTTTGGAGGAATCTAATAAATCACAAAACCAATCGGATACTTTATCTTTCATTTCTCCATCTTTATCTGATGCTAATATTAATGCGATGGCAGCTCCCAGGGCAGCTCCTGCCAATAAACCTGCAATGATTTTGGTTTCCTTTTTCATATTAATGTGTTTTTTGGTTGAATGATGGATCAGGAACAGCATACTCCCGATCGTTTCATATAATTCTTTTTTTTAATCAATTAGTTAACAAAGACGATGCCGAATAGTTTGTGGTTCTCCGTAAATTGCAGGGAGATGTTGTAAATTAGGTAAAATGTTTAGGATCCTTTCTTATGCCAATATTTTATTAGCCATCGCTTATCTGTTGATGTTTCTTTTAAATGGAGGTAATGTAGTGATTTTTGGGCTTTTGGTTGTGGTGGTTTTCAATGTTCTTGTGGTTAAAAATGGACAGGAGGGGTGGAAAAAACCGGGATTGATTCTTGGTACGCTGGGGTTAGGCTGTCTGTGTTTTGCGGCATTTCTTTTGGTCGGACTGATTCATATTGTCCGCTCATCAATAGCTTATCATTACTTCTCCAATACTTTAAACTATATAGTGCTGACCGCATTATTTGTTTCCTGTATCACCATCCACTTGGTATTCTTCTGTCTTTACCGGAATAAAGAATAGATTTCTGGCTATTTTCTATGACGAGAGTCGCATTTTAATTTGAGCTGGTTGTAAGTTGATGTCGGCCGGTAATTGTATCCGGAATGCCTGATTTTATGATCTTAAAATTATTCTTGTGATTGCTGCGCTGATCGCGGTTTGGAATTTTTGGTTTAAAGTTTTGTTGATGCTGGAGATTGGATAGGAGCAGGCTCGAAACAAGGTCTGATGAGCTTAGCATAAAGCTCGGATGAAACAGGGATCAAACACGGAATTTGTCCCTGTTCTATCCGTGTTCTATCCCTGTTTGATCCCTGTTCTATCCGGGGTTCATTAGAGGCAGTTTCGATCTGATCATGACCTTGTTTTATAGCGCTGTTATTTCGGGTCAGACCGAATGAAAAAATTGAATAAAGCCGATGTTTCAGAACAATTTGTTGGCTGCTGATTGCCATTTGTTCTGGATTTGACCTGTGATAAAGGGGGAATTCTTTGGGGTCTGAATTCGTGTTGTATTTTATGCTGATGTTAAATAAACAAATAATATCGCGTCAACTGTTTGAGATTTAAATATTTCTGTCTATCTTTGCAGTCCCTAAATTTAAGGGTGAATAAATAATTGTTTAACAAATTAAATACAAGCAAGTGAATACGTTAAGTTACAAAACTGTCTCTGCCAATGCAAAAACTGTTAACAAACAGTGGGTTGTTGTTGATGCACAAGGCGAGATTTTGGGGCGCTTGTCATCGAAGATCGCTATGATCATCCGTGGTAAAAACAAGCCTGAGTATACCCCACACGTAGACTGCGGTGATAACGTTATCGTTATTAATGCAGACAAGGTTAAATTGACAGGAAATAAATTCAGCGATAAACGCTATATTTCTTACACTGGTTACCCAGGTGGTCAGCGTTTCATTTCTCCTAAAGAGTTAATGGCGAAACATCCTAAGCGTGTTATCGAGAAAGCGGTGCGTGGTATGTTACCTAAAACTAAACTTGGTGCAAAATTATACACCAACTTATATGTTTATGCAGGTACAGAACATCCTCATGCAGCACAATCACCAACAACCATTACACTTTAATTAAAGGAAGAAAGAAATGTCAGTTACTAACACTTCAGGAAGAAGAAAAACTGCTGTTGCACGCATCTATTTAAAAGAAGGCAACGGCACAATTACCGTAAACGGTAAAGACCATAAAGTATATTTCCCAACATTGCCTTTACAATACATTGTAAACCAGTCATTCGAAGTTTCTGAATTGACAGGTCAGTATGATGTAAACGTAAATGTAGCTGGTGGTGGTATCAAAGGTCAGGCAGAAGCAGTTCGTTTAGCTATCGCTAAAGCTATTGTGGAATTGGATGCTGAGAAAAAACCAGCATTACGCGCTAAAGGGTTAATGACCCGTGATATGCGTATGGTTGAACGTAAGAAACCAGGACGTAAGAAAGCACGTAAGAAATTCCAATTCAGTAAACGTTAATCTTAAGGAGACAAACACAATGGCAAGAACTACATATCAAGACTTATTGGATGCAGGTGTACACTTCGGTCACCTTACCCGTAAATGGAACCCAAAAATGGCGCCTTACATTTTCATGGAGCGCAATGGAATCCACATCATAGATTTAAATAAAACTTTAACTAAGACTGAAGAAGCTGCTTCAGCAATCAAACAGATC
This sequence comes from Pedobacter sp. FW305-3-2-15-E-R2A2, assembly GCF_038446955.1. NCBI lineage: Bacteria > Pseudomonadati > Bacteroidota > Sphingobacteriia > Sphingobacteriales > Sphingobacteriaceae > Pedobacter > Pedobacter sp. FW305-3-2-15-E-R2A2. The sequence continues at coordinate 6,995,277 of NZ_CP151803.1, read as the reverse complement.
GTTAAATCTGGTCGTAAGATTCTTTTCGTAGCTACTAAGAAACAAGCTAAAGAAATCGTTGCTGATCAAGCAAAAAAAGTAAACATGCCTTTCGTAACTGAGCGTTGGTTAGGTGGTATGTTAACTAACTTTGCTACTGTTCGCAAGTCAATCAAAAAGATGTCTAACATCGATAAGATGACTAAAGATGGTACTTATTCGATCCTTTCTAAGAAAGAGCGTTTAATGATCCAACGTGAGCGTATTAAATTGGAAAGCTTACTAGGTGGTATCGCGGATCTAAACCGTTTACCAGCTGCTATCTTTTTAATTGACGTTAAAAAAGAGCACATCGCTGTTAGCGAAGCGTTGAAATTAAACATTCCAACATTTGCAATGGTTGATACTAACTCTGATCCTTCTAACATCGATTTCCCAATTCCTGCGAATGATGATGCTACTAAATCTATCTCTTTAATCACTGATGTTATCATCAAAGCGATCGAAGAAGGTTTAGATGAGCGCAAACGTGAGAAAGACGAAGAAACTGAAAAAGAAGCTGTAGCTGCTAAAGCTGCTGCTGATGCTCCTGAAGCTGCTGCTCCTGGTGCAAGAAGAAAAAAAGTAAATGCTGATACTGAAGAAGGTACTAGCGAAGAAGCTTAAATAATTGAATGTGGGTTGTATGTTGTGCGTTGCAGGTTTTCCTAACAACAAACACTATACAACCCATAATTTTTTAATAAAAACTTAAAAAAGAAATAAGATGTCTACAGTACAAATTTCTGCAGCAGATGTAAACAAATTACGCCAGCAAACCGGTTCAGGTATGATGGATTGCAAAAAAGCATTAATCGAAACTAACGGTGATTTTGAAGCAGCGGTTGATTACTTACGTAAAAAAGGTGCTAAAGTAGCAGCTTCACGTCAGGACCGTGATTCTAACGAAGGTGTTGTTATCGCAAAAGCTACAGCAGACGGTAAACGTGGTGTTGTTGTTGAATTAAACTGCGAAACTGACTTCGTGGCTAAAAATGCTGATTTCGTAGCTTTAGCTAACAAATTCACTGATCTTGCTATCGATAAAAATCCTGCTTCATTAGAAGAGCTTTTATCTTTAGAAATTGATGGTCAGAAAGTTTCTGATATCATCATCGAAAACACTGGTAAAATCGGTGAAAAAATCGGTATCTCTAAATTCGAAACTGTTTCAGGTGAAAAAGTTGTTCCTTACATCCACGGTAACTACCGTTTAGGTGTATTGGTTGCTTTAAACCAGGATGTTGCAGGTGTTGATGAAGCTGGTAAAGATGTAGCTATGCAAATCGCTGCAATGAACCCGGTAGCTTTAGATAAAGCTGACGTAGATTCAACTACTATCGAGCGTGAAACTGAAATCGCTAAAGAACAAATCCGTGCTGAAGGTAAACCTGAAGAAATGGTAGAAAAAATTGCTGCTGGTAAATTGAATAAATTTTACAAAGACAGTACTTTATTAAACCAGGAATTCGTTAAAGATTCTTCTAAAGACGTTCGTAAATTCTTAAATGATACTGCTAACGGTTTAACTGTTACTGCATTCAAACGTGTACAATTAGGAGCTTAATCCTTCTTTAATAGATAAAAAAAATAGGGTGTCCAAAAGGCACCCTATTTTTTTTATGCCTGATTTTTTGATCTTGCCCGGTTTCTTGGCTTTCTCTAGTTTTAGCACGCAATCTGTCGCCTGGAGTTACGAAATAGGTTTTGATCCCGGATGTTTGATCTTCCTTGTTTGTCTTTCTGATCAACTATCTGTTAAGATGCTGAGGATTTATTGGGTATTCCGGAACGCTGGACTAGTTCTTTTTTAGGTTTAAAAATAACAACAATAAAAGTGAGATGGTCAGAAGAATTCCTGTAAACTGGTGGAACAGGGCAAAAGATGGGTAATGAGGTCCGATGCTTTTCAGTAAGGCGGTGATTCCGAAAATCACCTGAATTCCTACAAGTAGCAGTGGGAATAGCCGAATATAGGAGAGTAGGGAATTAATTTTCCAGGAGACACTTCTTAAATAAAGAATAAGAACGAGTCCGCAAATGATATAGGCAAGTGTGCGGTGGATAAATTGAATGGCCAATAAATTTCCTGTTAAATAGCTAAGGGTAATGGATTGGTTTTGTAGGGATGGAGGGATAATGAATCCATTCATGTCAGGCCATGTGGGGGCCGCAAGTGCTGCACGGGTTCCTGCCATGAATGCCCCATAAATCAGCTGAATAAAAAGAATCCCCAGAATGGTGATATTTAATGTACTAAACCTCAGCCTATGCCTCATCTTGATATGATCGAGACTTAAAGTAAAGGCAAGCCAAAGGGTGTAGCACAATAGAATTACTGCAGCTACGAAGTGTATGGCGAGCCTGATGTGGCTTACACTGATGTCTGTATCATTAAGACCACTTTGTACCATAAGCCATCCTATGACGGCTTGCAATAGCCCCAATAGAAACAATACGAGGATCTGACTGAGTAGTTTGAGGTTCATTTTTCTTTTTATAACGAAATAGAGAAATGGGAAAATGAAAGCCAGGCCAATAAACCTTGCCCAATTCCGGTGAAGCCATTCCCAGAAGTAGATGGATTTGTAATCTTCGAGTGAGAAATGCGCATTGACTACATGAAACTGAGCAATCTGTTTATATTTATCAAAACTTAACTGCCAGTCGTTTTCATTTAAGGGGGGGAGGAAGCCCATTAGTGGTTTCCATTCGGTAATAGATAATCCGGAGCCGCTCAATCTGGTGATTCCTCCAAGTAGAATCTGAAGAAAAATAGCAAATGCACCGAAGTATAACCAGATGGCAATGCCTTTGTTGGTGTTATCCTTCATATATCACACCTGAACTGGGAGTCTCATTCAATTCAATTCTCGTCAGGCCTGGAAATACCGGCTTTATTTTATCCCATAACCAGATACTGAGTTGTTCGCTGGTTGGGTTTTCCAATCCGGGGACTTCATTGAGTATTTTATGGTCGAGTATTTCGATCAGAGGACTAATTCCTTTCTTTAGATCTGTATAATCTATAACCCAACCGGAATGTGGTTCCGGATCTCCGCTAATGAATACTTTAAGTGTATAGGTGTGTCCGTGCATTCCACCGCATTTATGTCCTGCAGGAACCAGGGGTAAATAATGTGCGGAATCAAAACTGAAAGTTTTATAGATAATCATTTGATGTGTATAATGATCAAATTTCCGGTTTGATGTCAGGATAATAAATGACCGTGATCATTATTTGAAATAATAAGGGTCATTTCTGCTATTAGCGAGAACTTGGTTATGGTCACCTTGTTGCTTTATGGGGTCAGATGGCTTTGAATTTTTGAGATTTTGTTGGCGGAATCGAATATGGATTAGTGTCTATTGCCTCAAATGTAAATCCGTTGAATCGAATGCATTCGCCGTTGAGTAATCAATTAACGAATTCGGTCCTGAATTGCTGACTGCCGCAGGAATAGTGTTCTGTGTTGTTAGAGGTTGGTGTCGGCGGTTTGGTGTTGGTTTTTCTGTTCTTTGAGAGGTTCTTTTGGAAAAATTGAGAGTATACCTGCCCATTCGGGTTATAGTTTAGTTTTAAACGCAGCTTTGGAGCCTGTCGTTTTCTATTCATCTGTAGTATATATGTTAGTATATGCAGGTCAGGGATTGGCCATTTAATTTGATTTTATCCATCTTCTTAAGTGATTTTGACTTGGTGTAGAATTTACATTAAGGTCGTCTTGAGTTTTTCTTGTTGTAAATCATGTAGTTAGGGATGTGATACAATTATAATGGCTGAATTGTTTTGAGACCGGTTAAATTTTCCTACTTTTGCATCCCGCTTCGGAGGAAGAGAAACAGTGAAAGTGAAAAGAGAGAAGGATTTGAAAGATTGCAGTAGAGAGATGTCAGAGGTTGTTTTGATCGGTTTAGTAGCCAAATAAAACAAAGTAAAAAAGTTTAAGAAAAAGCTTGACAATAACAAAAAGATTTCTACCTTTGCAGTCCCAACAAAAACGGGGGTTACCAAACGGAGTTTGATAACAAAAACAAAAAGACTGAAACGATCAGAAGTTTGAAACTAACACCAGGAACATTAAGACCTGGAGGAAACAGAGAAACGAAGATTGCAACATAAAAGAAGAACCGCGAGGAGATTCGAAAAGTTCATTAAAGAGATGTCATTTATAGCGTAGCGAGGTAAGATAGTACCGTTTCAAAGTACATGAAAACCAAAGCTATTTTTTCAAGTCAGAATCTGACAGACAATACAAAAAAGAATAAAGACTATTATTAACAAGTTAAGAATGGTCAGCGTTCAAACAACACATTTTACAATGGAGAGTTTGATCCTGGCTCAGGATGAACGCTAGCGGCAGGCCTAATACATGCAAGTCGAACGATAGTGAAGGGCTTGCTCTTCACGAAAGTGGCGCACGGGTGCGTAACGCGTATGCAACCTACCTTAATCAGGGGGATAGCCCGAAGAAATTCGGATTAACACCGCATAAAATCACAGTACAGCATTGTACAATGATCAAATATTTATAGGATTAAGATGGGCATGCGTGTCATTAGTTAGTTGGCGAGGTAACGGCTCACCAAGACCACGATGACTAGGGGATCTGAGAGGATGACCCCCCACACTGGTACTGAGACACGGACCAGACTCCTACGGGAGGCAGCAGTAAGGAATATTGGTCAATGGAGGCAACTCTGAACCAGCCATGCCGCGTGCAGGAAGACAGCCCTCTGGGTCGTAAACTGCTTTTATTCGGGAATAAACCTACTTACGTGTAAGTAGCTGAATGTACCGAAGGAATAAGGATCGGCTAACTCCGTGCCAGCAGCCGCGGTAATACGGAGGATCCAAGCGTTATCCGGATTTATTGGGTTTAAAGGGTGCGTAGGCGGCTTATTAAGTCAGGGGTGAAAGACGGTGGCTCAACCATCGCAGTGCCCTTGATACTGATGAGCTTGAATACACTAGAGGTAGGCGGAATGTGACAAGTAGCGGTGAAATGCATAGATATGTCACAGAACACCGATTGCGAAGGCAGCTTACTATGGTGTCATTGACGCTGAGGCACGAAAGCGTGGGGATCAAACAGGATTAGATACCCTGGTAGTCCACGCCCTAAACGATGAATACTCGCTGTTAGCGATACACAGTTAGCGGCTAAGCGAAAGCGTTAAGTATTCCACCTGGGGAGTACGCCCGCAAGGGTGAAACTCAAAGGAATTGACGGGGGCCCGCACAAGCGGAGGAGCATGTGGTTTAATTCGATGATACGCGAGGAACCTTACCCGGGCTTGAAAGTTAGTGAATGATCTAGAGATAGGTCAGTGAGCAATCACACGAAACTAGGTGCTGCATGGCTGTCGTCAGCTCGTGCCGTGAGGTGTTGGGTTAAGTCCCGCAACGAGCGCAACCCCTATGTTTAGTTGCCAGCACGTTAAGGTGGGGACTCTAAACAGACTGCCTGTGCAAACAGAGAGGAAGGAGGGGACGACGTCAAGTCATCATGGCCCTTACGTCCGGGGCTACACACGTGCTACAATGGATGGTACAGAGGGCAGCAAGCTGGCAACAGCAAGCAAATCTCAAAAAGCCATTCACAGTTCGGATAGAGGTCTGCAACTCGACCTCTTGAAGTTGGATTCGCTAGTAATCGCGTATCAGCAATGACGCGGTGAATACGTTCCCGGGCCTTGTACACACCGCCCGTCAAGCCATGGAAGTTGGGGGTACCTAAAGTATGTAACCGCAAGGAGCGTCCTAGGGTAAAACCGATAACTGGGGCTAAGTCGTAACAAGGTAGCCGTACCGGAAGGTGCGGCTGGAATACCTCCTTTCTGGAGTAGTTCAGACTACTCGCTACGTAAATGATATAAATGACAAAAAAATCTCAAAAGAAAAACCCATAGGATGAAACATCGATATAGTGTTCCATACTGAAGGAAGGTATTAACCAGAGGAAACAAGGAATGTGTGAGACACCTCAGACAATACCGGTTTCAAAAGGTAAATAGTCCCGTAGCTCAGTTTGGTTAGAGCACTACACTGATAATGTAGGGGTCAGCAGTTCAAATCTGCTCGGGACTACAGATATATTCTAAGGGGGATTAGCTCAGCTGGCTAGAGCGCCTGCCTTGCACGCAGGAGGTCAACGGTTCGACTCCGTTATTCTCCACCATTACCCATGCCTAATACAAAAGGCTGATAAATATGATCACGGATTGTGATCAGGGGAACTAAAGTTCTTTGACATATTGGAAGAAGTTAAAAAAGAAGAGCAAACAACAATAGAGACGTTGTTAGCTTGAAGGAAGGAATAAGCAATTATTCAATCCGTAGAGATAACAATAAATCAAAAAAAGCATTTCCATAGGCGCAAAAGGCTATGGAGAGAAGAAAGTAAATAAGAGCACACAGGGGATGCCTTGGCTCTCAGAGGCGATGAAGGACGTGATAAGCTGCGATAAGCTTCGGGTATTAGCAAATATGAATTAATCCGAAGATTTCCGAATGGGGAAACCTGGCTAGTTGAAGACTAGTCGTATATAATACGCAAACCTGCCGAACTGAAACATCTAAGTAAGCAGAGGAAGAGAAAATAATAATGATTTCCTAAGTAGTGGCGAGCGAAAGGGAAAGAGCCCAAACCACTTATGTTACGGCATATGTGGGGTTGTAGGACTACGATGTGGTATTAATGAAATGAAGTGGAACAGGATGGGAAGCCTGGCAATATAGCGTGAGAGCCGCGTACACGTAAGTAACATTAGCCTAGTAGTATCCTGAGTACCGCGAGGTCGGAGACGCCTTGTGGGAATCTGCCGGCACCATCCGGTAAGGCTAAATACTCCTGAGAGACCGATAGTGAACCAGTACCGTGAGGGAAAGGTGAAAAGAACCCCGAACAGGGGAGTGAAATAGAACCTGAAACTGTGTGCTTACAAGCGGTCGGAGCGTCCAGGTGGCGTGACGGCGTGCCTTTTGCATAATGAGCCTACGAGTTACTCTTCTCTGGCAAGGTTAAGTGTTTAAGACACGCAGCCGAAGCGAAAGCGAGTCTGAATAGGGCGTATAGTCAGGGGAGGTAGACGCGAAACCTTGTGATCTACCCATGGACAGGTTGAAGGTGCGGTAACACGTACTGGAGGACCGAACCGATAAACGTTGAAAAGTTTCCGGATGATCTGTGGGTAGGGGTGAAAGGCTAATCAAACTGGGAAATAGCTCGTACTCCCCGAAATGTTTTTAGGAACAGCGTGGTGGTTAAGTTATATAGAGGTAGAGCTACTGATTGGGTGCGGGGGAGTCAAATCCTACCAAATCCAGACAAACTCCGAATGCTATATAATATACACTGCAGTGAGGCCCGGGGTGCTAAGGTCACGGGCCGAGAGGGAAAGAACCCAGACCATCAGCTAAGGTCCCCAAGTTATAGTTAAGTTGAACTAACGAGGTCCGATTGCATAGACAGCTAGGATGTTGGCTTGGAAGCAGCCATTCATTTAAAGAGTGCGTAACAGCTCACTAGTCGAGCGATCGGGCATGGATAATAAACGGGCATTAAACTATACACCGAAGCTATGGGTAATATTAATATTACGGTAGGGGAGCATTCCAGCGGCAGCGAAGTTATGACGTAAGTTGTGGTGGAGCTTCTGGAAAAGCAAATGTAGGCATAAGTAACGATAAGGCGGGAGAGAAACCCGCCCACCGAAAGGATAAGGTTTCCTGATCAACGCTAATCGGATCAGGGTTAGTCGGGGCCTAAGGAGAACCCGAAGGGGATATTCGATGGACAACTGGTTAATATTCCAGTACTTTTTATAACTGCGATGTGGGGACGGAGTAGTGACACTGCCGCGATCTGACGGAATAGATCGTTAAAGGGCGTAGGTATTAGGACTGTAGGTAAATCCGCAGACTTAGCTGAAACCCGATAGTACTGCAAACCTTCGGGGGCGTAGATAGCGCAGGTAATCAGACTTCCAAGAAAAACCGCTAAGCTTCAGGTTATAAAAACCCGTACCGCAAACCGACACAGGTATCCGGGAAGAGAATTCTAAGGTGCTCGAGTGAATCATGGCTAAGGAACTCGGCAAAATGGCCCTGTAACTTCGGGAGAAGGGGCGCTGGTAGCAATATCAGCCGCAGTGAAAAGGCCCAGGCGACTGTTTAACAAAAACACATGGCTTTGCAAAATCGAAAGATGAAGTATAAGGCCTGACACCTGCCCGGTGCTGGAAGGTTAAGAGGGGATGTCATCCGCAAGGAGAAGCATTGAATCGAAGCCCCAGTAAACGGCGGCCGTAACTATAACGGTCCTAAGGTAGCGAAATTCCTTGTCGGGTAAGTTCCGACCTGCACGAATGGTGTAACGATCTGGGCGCTGTCTCAGCCATGAGCTCGGTGAAATTGTGGTCCCGGTGAAGACGCCGGGTACCCGCAACGGGACGGAAAGACCCCATGCACCTTCACTACAATTTAACATTGACATTGGATACAAGATGTGTAGGATAGGTGGGAGACTATGAAGTGGCATCGCTAGGTGTTGTGGAGTCAACGTTGAAATACCACCCTTTTTGTATTCGGTGTCTAACCCCTCTCTGGGGGGGACATTGTTTGATGGGTAGTTTGACTGGGGTGGTCGCCTCCAAAAAGGTAACGGAGGCTTTCAAAGGTAAGCTCAATACGCTTGGTAACCGTATGAGGAGTGCAATAGCATAAGCTTGCTTGACTGTGAGGCAGACAAGCCGAGCAGGGTCGAAAGACGGATATAGTGATCCGGTGGTTCTGCATGGAAGGGCCATCGCTCAAAGGATAAAAGGTACGCTGGGGATAACAGGCTGATCTCCCCCAAGAGCTCATATCGACGGGGAGGTTTGGCACCTCGATGTCGGCTCGTCACATCCTGGGGCTGGAGAAGGTCCCAAGGGTTCGGCTGTTCGCCGATTAAAGTGGCACGCGAGCTGGGTTCAGAACGTCGCGAGACAGTTCGGTCCCTATCTGTTGTGGGCGTAGGAATTTTGAGTGGGGCTGACCTTAGTACGAGAGGACCGGGTTGGACTAACCTCTAGTGAATCTGTTGTTCCGCCAGGGGCATTGCAGAGTAGCTACGTTGGGAATAGATAAGCGCTGAAAGCATCTAAGTGCGAAACTAGCCACGAGATGAGAATTCCATATAGGACCGTAGCAGACTACTACGTTGATAGGTTACAGATGTAAAGGTGGTGACATCAAAGTCGAGTAATACTAATAATCCGAAGCTTTCAAGAGCAATAAACTGTTGTTTGTTCTTCCTAACTTAACTTCTTTCAATAATATGTCATTGTTTGACCGCACCAATAAGGAGCAAGAAAACAATAAAAATATTTAGGTGCCTATATCGGTGGTGTCTACCTCTTCCCATTCCGAACAGAGAAGTCAAGCCCACCAGAGCCGATGGTACTGCGGTAACACGTGGGAGAGTAGGTCGGTGCCAAATCTTAAAGTAAGCCTGTAGTGAAAACTACAGGCTTTTCTTGTTTATAGGGTTTTCGGGAATTTGCACGAACTGGTTCCAAAAATCATTAATGGATCTTTCTGAGATCAGCTTGATCCTATAAGCATTTTCTGTCAGGTTAAGAGCCTTTGCTGCTTCCAGAAGATGAACATGATGGTTTATAAGCTTTTCAGGGCACCTGGAAGGATTGGCTCTGGTACATCGAACTCCTGATTTCTTAATCAACAACTCCCCTGGTACGATCAGCGTTTCATATTTCTTCAGTAGAGCTCTTTTGTTTCTCCGAGTGCGGTATATATAAGCTTTCCTGATGTTAATGATCTGAACAGCATTGATAAAGAGTTATTGTGGATCAACCCTGCTTAGCAATTGAACTTCCGGCAATCATCACCTTCATTCAAAACTTATTGCTTTAATACCTGTGGTAGTTCTTGCTTCAGGAAGCGGACTAACCTCGCTGCCTTCTTTCCATTTCTTTGAATAGGTGCGCTTTCGATCCATCTGTAATTGTTTTTAATTGAAAAAGAATTTATTTTGAACCTACACTATCGGATGCTTAAATCCCTCTTTTCTGTTTTTGATGGAAGAGGCTTTGGCATAATTCTTCCCCTTTTCTTTGATGTTTTTCTAAAAGAGCAGAATAGTAAAAGTCCGTTCTCCTGAAATTAACGACCAGGTGATATGTAAAACTAGAAATTACAGTTGGAAGATGGATTTAAACCTTGCTTGTCTTTTTTCAGCACAGGTGTTCCTGTCGAAAAAGTGACCACCCATATGCTGTCATAGTCATTGGAAGCCCATTTTTGAGTTACAAATTTTACGCCCAATGCATTGATCAGTTTTTGAATCTCTTTATGCTCCCAAACAATAATGACAGTACCCTTCTCTTTTAAGAGCGCTTTGCTAATATGTTTGTGATCTCCTTCGTCATAAGCCGAGTTTATGGTTAAGTTATATTTCACCGCAAAAGGGGTAATGGTTTGAAACATCCTCGCCCTGCTGGTCTTTTTGCCAAGATTTATCGCCGGAACATAAATATCAGATGGCTTGCCGAATTTCTTATATAATACTGCAGGCAATTGTATGGAACGGTTAAATCCTTTACAGGTAAGGTTATTTCCATCTTCAGGACGTTCAGCATGTCGTATGAATACAAGTTTTAGATTTTTATCCTGGGAGCTGGCGGTAAAGCTGAGCAAAACAAAGACATAAAGAAATAGCTGGGTTAATAGGAGAGGTGCTTTCATAGTTTATCTAAAATAGAATATATGCGGCACTTAGCAAAGTTTAATCAATAGCTGGCTTTAAAAACAATATATCCCATTTGAATGTGGACAGGAATATGGATGTTGTTGCTGAAATTAAGCTCCCGGTTGCTGCTCTTGTTTATTAATCGTTAAAGGTTTCGTTAATATAATGGAGGAAAAGAAGTCTGTTTGTTTCTTTTCTTCTCAGGAATAAGAGAGAAAGGAGCCTGCCCGTTACCTGGATCGGCGCAGACCATCTGGTGATTTAATCATTTTAAGGCTTAATCCTGGTATTTAAGGGATTCCTATGAAAATAAAACTGAATCCCCGTTTCCTGGAATACATTGATCAATACAACTAAGGCTTAGTGTGTTGAGGATTGATCAGCGGGGGAATTGTTGCAGATATTTGGACTTATGTTAAGATAAATACAATTTTATGTAAATAAAGTTTGCAGGGAGCAAAAATAATCCTACTTTTGCATCCCGCTTCGGAGGAAGAGAAAGATTGAGGTTGATACAGAGAGAAGGATTTGAAAGATTGCAGTAGAGAGATGTCAGAGGTTGTTTTGACCGGTTTAATAACCAGATAAAACAAAGTAAAAAAGTTTAAGAAAAAGCTTGACAATAACAAAAAGATTTCTACCTTTGCAGTCCCAACAAAAACGGGGGTTACCAAACGGAGTTTAGTAACAAAAATAAAAAGACTGAAACGATCAGAAGTTTGAAACTGACACCAGGAACATTAAGACCTGGAGGAAACAGAGAAACGAAGATTGCAACATAAAAGAAGAACCGCGAGGAGATTCGAAAAGTTCATTAAAGAGATGTCATTTATAGCGTAGCGAGGTAAGATAGTACCGTTTCAAAGTACATGAAAACCAAAGCTATTTTTTCAAGTCAGAATCTGACAGACAATACAAAAAAAAGAATAAAGACTATTATTAACAAGTTAAGAATGGTCAGCGTTCAAACAACACATTTTACAATGGAGAGTTTGATCCTGGCTCAGGATGAACGCTAGCGGCAGGCCTAATACATGCAAGTCGAACGATAGTGAAGGGCTTGCTCTTCACGAAAGTGGCGCACGGGTGCGTAACGCGTATGCAACCTACCTTAATCAGGGGGATAGCCCGAAGAAATTCGGATTAACACCGCATAAAATCACAGTACAGCATTGTACAATGATCAAATATTTATAGGATTAAGATGGGCATGCGTGTCATTAGTTAGTTGGCGAGGTAACGGCTCACCAAGACCACGATGACTAGGGGATCTGAGAGGATGACCCCCCACACTGGTACTGAGACACGGACCAGACTCCTACGGGAGGCAGCAGTAAGGAATATTGGTCAATGGAGGCAACTCTGAACCAGCCATGCCGCGTGCAGGAAGACAGCCCTCTGGGTCGTAAACTGCTTTTATTCGGGAATAAACCTACTTACGTGTAAGTAGCTGAATGTACCGAAGGAATAAGGATCGGCTAACTCCGTGCCAGCAGCCGCGGTAATACGGAGGATCCAAGCGTTATCCGGATTTATTGGGTTTAAAGGGTGCGTAGGCGGCTTATTAAGTCAGGGGTGAAAGACGGTGGCTCAACCATCGCAGTGCCCTTGATACTGATGAGCTTGAATACACTAGAGGTAGGCGGAATGTGACAAGTAGCGGTGAAATGCATAGATATGTCACAGAACACCGATTGCGAAGGCAGCTTACTATGGTGTCATTGACGCTGAGGCACGAAAGCGTGGGGATCAAACAGGATTAGATACCCTGGTAGTCCACGCCCTAAACGATGAATACTCGCTGTTAGCGATACACAGTTAGCGGCTAAGCGAAAGCGTTAAGTATTCCACCTGGGGAGTACGCCCGCAAGGGTGAAACTCAAAGGAATTGACGGGGGCCCGCACAAGCGGAGGAGCATGTGGTTTAATTCGATGATACGCGAGGAACCTTACCCGGGCTTGAAAGTTAGTGAATGATCTAGAGATAGGTCAGTGAGCAATCACACGAAACTAGGTGCTGCATGGCTGTCGTCAGCTCGTGCCGTGAGGTGTTGGGTTAAGTCCCGCAACGAGCGCAACCCCTATGTTTAGTTGCCAGCACGTTAAGGTGGGGACTCTAAACAGACTGCCTGTGCAAACAGAGAGGAAGGAGGGGACGACGTCAAGTCATCATGGCCCTTACGTCCGGGGCTACACACGTGCTACAATGGATGGTACAGAGGGCAGCAAGCTGGCAACAGCAAGCAAATCTCAAAAAGCCATTCACAGTTCGGATAGAGGTCTGCAACTCGACCTCTTGAAGTTGGATTCGCTAGTAATCGCGTATCAGCAATGACGCGGTGAATACGTTCCCGGGCCTTGTACACACCGCCCGTCAAGCCATGGAAGTTGGGGGTACCTAAAGTATGTAACCGCAAGGAGCGTCCTAGGGTAAAACCGATAACTGGGGCTAAGTCGTAACAAGGTAGCCGTACCGGAAGGTGCGGCTGGAATACCTCCTTTCTGGAGTAGTTCAGACTACTCGCTACGTAAATGATATAAATGACAAAAAAATCTCAAAAGAAAAACCCATAGGATGAAACATCGATATAGTGTTCCATACTGAAGGAAGGTATTAACCAGAGGAAACAAGGAATGTGTGAGACACCTCAGACAATACCGGTTTCAAAAGGTAAATAGTCCCGTAGCTCAGTTTGGTTAGAGCACTACACTGATAATGTAGGGGTCAGCAGTTCAAATCTGCTCGGGACTACAGATATATTCTAAGGGGGATTAGCTCAGCTGGCTAGAGCGCCTGCCTTGCACGCAGGAGGTCAACGGTTCGACTCCGCTATTCTCCACCATTACCCATGCCTAATACAAAAGGCTGATAAATATGATTACGGATTGTGATCAGGGGAACTAAAGTTCTTTGACATATTGGAAGAAGTTAAAAAAGAAGAGCAAACAACAATAGAGACGTTGTTAGCTTGAAGGAAGGAATAAGCAATTATTCAATCCGTAGAGATAACAACAATCAAAAAAAGCATTTCCATAGGCGCAAAAGGCTATGGAGAGAAGAAAGTAAATAAGAGCACACAGGGGATGCCTTGGCTCTCAGAGGCGATGAAGGACGTGATAAGCTGCGATAAGCTTCGGGTATTAGCAAATATGAATTAATCCGGAGATTTCCGAATGGGGAAACCTGGCTAGTTGAAGACTAGTCGTACAATGTACGCAAACCTGCCGAACTGAAACATCTAAGTAAGCAGAGGAAGAGAAAATAATAATGATTTCCTAAGTAGTGGCGAGCGAAAGGGAAAGAGCCCAAACCACTTATGTTACGGCATATGTGGGGTTGTAGGACTACGATATGGTATTAATGAAATGAAGTGGAACAGGATGGGAAGCCTGGCAATATAGCGTGAGAGCCGCGTACACGTAAGTAACATTAGCCTAGTAGTATCCTGAGTACCGCGAGGTCGGAGACGCCTTGTGGGAATCTGCCGGCACCATCCGGTAAGGCTAAATACTCCTGAGAGACCGATAGTGAACCAGTACCGTGAGGGAAAGGTGAAAAGAACCCCGAACAGGGGAGTGAAATAGAACCTGAAACTGTGTGCTTACAAGCGGTCGGAGCGTCCAGGTGGCGTGACGGCGTGCCTTTTGCATAATGAGCCTACGAGTTACTCTTCTCTGGCAAGGTTAAGTGTTTAAGACACGCAGCCGAAGCGAAAGCGAGTCTGAATAGGGCGTATAGTCAGGGGAGGTAGACGCGAAACCTTGTGATCTACCCATGGACAGGTTGAAGGTGCGGTAACACGTACTGGAGGACCGAACCGATAAACGTTGAAAAGTTTCCGGATGATCTGTGGGTAGGGGTGAAAGGCTAATCAAACTGGGAAATAGCTCGTACTCCCCGAAATGTTTTTAGGAACAGCGTGGTGGTTAAGTTATATAGAGGTAGAGCTACTGATTGGGTGCGGGGGAGTCAAATCCTACCAAATCCAGACAAACTCCGAATGCTATATAATATACACTGCAGTGAGGCCCGGGGTGCTAAGGTCACGGGCCGAGAGGGAAAGAACCCAGACCATCAGCTAAGGTCCCCAAGTTATAGTTAAGTTGAACTAACGAGGTCCGATTGCATAGACAGCTAGGATGTTGGCTTGGAAGCAGCCATTCATTTAAAGAGTGCGTAACAGCTCACTAGTCGAGCGATCGGGCATGGATAATAAACGGGCATTAAACTATACACCGAAGCTATGGGTAATATTAATATTACGGTAGGGGAGCATTCCAGCGGCAGCGAAGTTATGACGTAAGTTGTGGTGGAGCTTCTGGAAAAGCAAATGTAGGCATAAGTAACGATAAGGCGGGAGAGAAACCCGCCCACCGAAAGGATAAGGTTTCCTGATCAACGCTAATCGGATCAGGGTTAGTCGGGGCCTAAGGAGAACCCGAAGGGGATATTCGATGGACAACTGGTTAATATTCCAGTACTTTTTATAACTGCGATGTGGGGACGGAGTAGTGACACTGCCGCGATCTGACGGAATAGATCGTTAAAGGGCGTAGGTATTAGGACTGTAGGTAAATCCGCAGACTTAGCTGAAACCCGATAGTACTGCAAACCTTCGGGGGCGTAGATAGCGCAGGTAATCAGACTTCCAAGAAAAACCGCTAAGCTTCAGGTTATAAAAACCCGTACCGCAAACCGACACAGGTATCCGGGAAGAGAATTCTAAGGTGCTCGAGTGAATCATGGCTAAGGAACTCGGCAAAATGGCCCTGTAACTTCGGGAGAAGGGGCGCTGGTAGCAATATCAGCCGCAGTGAAAAGGCCCAGGCGACTGTTTAACAAAAACACATGGCTTTGCAAAATCGAAAGATGAAGTATAAGGCCTGACACCTGCCCGGTGCTGGAAGGTTAAGAGGGGATGTCATCCGCAAGGAGAAGCATTGAATCGAAGCCCCAGTAAACGGCGGCCGTAACTATAACGGTCCTAAGGTAGCGAAATTCCTTGTCGGGTAAGTTCCGACCTGCACGAATGGTGTAACGATCTGGGCGCTGTCTCAGCCATGAGCTCGGTGAAATTGTGGTCCCGGTGAAGACGCCGGGTACCCGCAACGGGACGGAAAGACCCCATGCACCTTCACTACAATTTAACATTGACATTGGATACAAGATGTGTAGGATAGGTGGGAGACTATGAAGTGGCATCGCTAGGTGTTGTGGAGTCAACGTTGAAATACCACCCTTTTTGTATTCGGTGTCTAACCCCTCTCTGGGGGGGACATTGTTTGATGGGTAGTTTGACTGGGGTGGTCGCCTCCAAAAAGGTAACGGAGGCTTTCAAAGGTAAGCTCAATACGCTTGGTAACCGTATGAGGAGTGCAATAGCATAAGCTTGCTTGACTGTGAGGCAGACAAGCCGAGCAGGGTCGAAAGACGGATATAGTGATCCGGTGGTTCTGCATGGAAGGGCCATCGCTCAAAGGATAAAAGGTACGCTGGGGATAACAGGCTGATCTCCCCCAAGAGCTCATATCGACGGGGAGGTTTGGCACCTCGATGTCGGCTCGTCACATCCTGGGGCTGGAGAAGGTCCCAAGGGTTCGGCTGTTCGCCGATTAAAGTGGCACGCGAGCTGGGTTCAGAACGTCGCGAGACAGTTCGGTCCCTATCTGTTGTGGGCGTAGGAATTTTGAGTGGGGCTGACCTTAGTACGAGAGGACCGGGTTGGACTAACCTCTAGTGAATCTGTTGTTCCGCCAGGGGCATTGCAGAGTAGCTACGTTGGGAATAGATAAGCGCTGAAAGCATCTAAGTGCGAAACTAGCCACGAGATGAGAATTCCATATAGGACCGTAGCAGACTACTACGTTGATAGGTTACAGATGTAAAGGTGGTGACATCAAAGTCGAGTAATACTAATAATCCGAAGCTTTCAAGAGCAATAAACTGTTGTTTGTTCTTCCTAACTTAACTTCTTTCAATAATATGTCATTGTTTGACCGCACCAATAAGGAGCAAGAAAACAATAAAAATATTTAGGTGCCTATATCGGTGGTGTCTACCTCTTCCCATTCCGAACAGAGAAGTCAAGCCCACCAGAGCCGATGGTACTGCGGTAACACGTGGGAGAGTAGGTCGGTGCCAAATCTTAAAGAAAGCCTGTAGTGAAAACTACAGGCTTTTCTTTTCACACAACAAAGAACTCTAATAAAAGAAATTAAAAATATTTAGGTGCCTATATCGGTGGTGTCTACCTCTTCCCATTCCGAACAGAGAAGTCAAGCCCACCAGAGCCGATGGTACTGCGGTAACACGTGGGAGAGTAGGTCGGTGCCAAATCTTAAAAGAAAGCCTGTAGGAAACTGCAGGCTTTTCTTGTTTATAAGTGTTTTTGCTTGCCACTTGGGAATAGACGTCTGAATTCTGTTTTACAAAGATTTCAAAATTACCATCGCTTTTATAATAATAATTATCAACGGCTTTCATCGTACGATCTTATATTTGAGGACCCTAATAATTTAGCTTATGATTGCAATTACAAATGGCCGGTTTTTTTATGAAGATCTCCTCCTTATCGACAAAACCATTTTTATTGAAGATGGAAAGATAAGCCGAATCACAGATGAAGAAATTCCTGCAGGATATCAAATTATAGATGCTGCCGGGGATTATATCACCCCTGCTTTTATAGACCTCCAGATTTATGGAAGCGGAGCTGCACTTTTTTCGGCCTATCCTACAGCAGAAACATTAAAACAGATGGATGAAGATCTGTTGTCTAAAGGTACAACCGGATTTTTAGCCTGCGTGGCGACAAATAGCCCTGAAATAGTCTATCAGTGTCTGGATGCAGCAAAAGCTTACCGTAAGGAAGCTAAAGGCTTTCTGGGCCTACATTTGGAGGGGCCATATATTAATGCTAAACGAAAAGGAGCGCATGTAGCTGCGTATATTTATAAAGCCTCGCTCGAAGAGGTGAAACGTTTGCTGGAGTATGCCGATGGGACGGTAAAAATGATGACGATAGCAGCAGAGCTTCAGGATGAAGAGGTAATCCGTTATTTATTAGACCAGGGGATTATATTGTCACTCGGACATAGTGATGCCGATTTTACAGAGGCGACGGCCGCTTATGATGGCGGATTTAAAACAACAACTCATTTGTTCAATGCAATGCCTTCTATTCATCACAGGGCGCCTAATTTACCCGTAGCCGTATTTAGTCATCCGACAGCCATGGCAAGCATCATAGCCGATGGAACACATGTCAATTTTGAAATGGTAAAAATGACTTATAAAGTGATGAAAGATCGCTTGTTTTTAATTACTGATGCAGTGACGGAATGTAACATTGGTCCATATCAGCATCAGCTAAAAGGAAATAAATTTGTTACCCCGGACGGAACACTCTCCGGTTCTAATATTACGCTGTTACAGGCGGTTCAGAACTGTGTTCAGCATTGCGATATCAGCTTGTCACAGGCTTTAAGGCTTGCCTCAGAAAATCCGGCAAGGTTGATGGGATTGTCAGATAAAAAGGGCACTTTAAATGTCGGTAGTGATGCTGATCTGCTGTTTTTATCCCCGGAACTAAAGCTGAATAAAGTTTTTGTAAAGGGTTTACACATTTGAGCCCTGATTAATTAAAACAAATAGTTATTTTTGGAGTCATGAAGTATAAACGGATCCTGCTAAAATTAAGTGGCGAATCGCTAATGGGCGAGAAACAATATGGTATTGATAATGAGCGCGTAAGGCAATATGCTGAAGACATTAAAGCTGTACATAGCGAAGGCCTTGAAATAGCAATAGTTATTGGAGGTGGTAATATTTTTAGAGGCTTGAGTGCTGAGAAGTCTGGCATGGACCGTGCACAAGCTGATTATATGGGAATGTTGGCTACAGTAATCAACAGCATGGCATTGCAGGATGCACTGGAGAAAGTGGGCTTGAAAACCCGTTTATTGACAGCCATTAAAATGGAACAGATCTGTGAACCATTTATTCGCAGAAGAGCAGTGCGTCACCTGGAAAAAGGCCGTGTGGTTATTTTTGGTGCCGGTACTGGAAACCCGTATTTCACGACTGATTCTGCTGCCGCTTTAAGGGCAATTGAAATTAAAGCAGATGTAGTATTGAAAGGTACCCGCGTGGATGGAATTTATACGGCTGATCCCGAAAAAGATCCAACAGCAACAAAATACAACAAAATTTCTTTCAAAGAAGTTTACGATAAAGGATTAAACGTAATGGATATGACAGCCTTCACTTTATGTGAGGAAAATGAGCTTCCTATCATCGTTTTTGATATGAACAAAACGGGTAATTTCATGAAAATTGCTAAAGGGGAAGAGATTGGTACCCTTGTTAAAGGCTGATTCTAATAAATTTTATATTTTTGGTTAAATTTTACAAACATGAATGACCTCATAAAGAAACAATTACAAGATGCTCAGGCAAACATGGACAAAGCAATTGACCATTGTGAAGCTGAATTGACAAAAATCCGCGCAGGAAAAGCTTCTGCCGGGATGTTAGATGGCATCTTTGTAGATTATTATGGTAGTGCTACTGCTTTATCTCAGGTAGCAAGTATCAATACACCAGATGCACGTACTTTACTCGTTCAGCCTTGGGAAAAAAACATGTTGGTGCCTATAGAACGCGCAATCATGGAAGCTAATATCGGAATCAATCCACAGAACGATGGAATTGTGATCCGTTTGGTAGTTCCTCCTTTGACAGAAGAACGTAGAAAGGAGCTGGTTAAAAGAGTAAAAGAGGAAGCAGAACGTGGTAAAATAACTGTTCGTAACATCCGTAAAGATGCCAACGAAAAGATTAAAAAATTAAAAGGCGAAAGCGTTTCCGACGATGAGATCAAAACCGGAGAAGCAGAAGTTCAGAAAATAACAGATGCCTATATCATCAAGGTAGATAAGCATGCAGAGGCAAAAGAAAAAGATGTAATGACGGTTTAAGGCCTGATTTATAATTTACTTGTAATTTAAAGGGAATGAGCGTAATGCTTCATTCCCTTTATTTATTTTTGGCTAGATTTAATTAAATGAAATTACTACTTCAATATCTGCAACAACATAAATGGGTTGTTGCATTAGCACTATTACTAGCAGCTATAAACATTGGTTTTTCCTTATTAGACCCCTACATTACCGGAAGGATCGTGGATGAGTTTATACAAAAGAAAGATATATTAGATAGAAGTGCATTCGTTTGGGGTGTACTAGGACTGATCGGTCTTAGCGTTGGTGCAGCCATGGTTTCCCGAATTGCCAAAAACTTTCAGGATTATTTTACAAGTATTATTGTTCAAAAGGTTGGAGCGAAGATGTATGCTGATGGATTAAAACATTCGCTGGAATTGCCTTATCAGGTCTTTGAAGATCAAAGAAGCGGAGAGACCCTTGGTATTTTGCAAAAAGTACGCTTAGATTCGGAGAAATTTATCACCTCTTTTATCAGTATTCTTTTTGTAAGCTTGATTGGGATGGTTTTTGTAATTGTTTATTCGGTTACAGTGAGTTATAAGGTTACTCTGGTCTATTTTTCCGCCATTCCGATTATCAGTTTTGTGAGCTGGTATCTGAGCAAAAAGATAAAAACAATTCAAAAGACCATTGTTGCAGAAACAACAGCATTGGCAGGTTCTACGACAGAATCGTTAAGAAATATAGAGTTGGTGAAAAGTTTGGGCCTCGCCAATCAGGAAATTGAAAGGTTAAATAAAACCACATATAAAATTTTAGGACTGGAGTTAAGAAAGGTAAAGTATGTGAGAAGCATGAGTTTTGTGCAGGGAACAACGGTTAATTTTGTTAGGAGTACCATGGTCGTGGTTTTATTAATCTTAATTTTTGAGAATACGATCTCCGCAGGTCAGTACTTCTCTTTTCTGTTTTATTCTTTCTTCCTTTTCGGTCCTTTACAGGAATTGGGCAATGTCATCTTATCCTGGCGCGAGGCAGAAGTCTCTTTGGGTAATTTTAAAAAGATCCTAAGTACGCCTATTGATCAGAAACCGTTGAATCCGATAGGGCTGGATAAAATTACCAAACTGGCATTTGCTGATGTAAACTTCAGGCACCTAACCGGTAGGCATAACGCTTTAAATGACATTAACTTTCACACGCATAATGGCGAAACTATTGCTTTTGTCGGGCCCTCGGGTTCTGGCAAAACGACCCTGGTTAAACTGTTGGTCGGTCTTTATCAGCCAATGGAAGGAGATGTGTTGTATAATGACATTTCAAGTAAAGACATTGACCTGGACCTGCTTCGGGAAAAGATCGGCTTTGTGACTCAGGATACGCAATTGTTTTCAGGAACGATCAGAGAGAACTTACAGTTTGTAAGGCCTGATGCAACAGATGACGAGTGTTTAAGGGTAATGAAACAGGCGGCATGTAATAACCTATTGGCAAGGGCAGATAAAGGGCTGGATACCGTAATTGGAGAAGGTGGTGTAAAAGTCTCAGGAGGAGAAAAGCAAAGGCTCTCTATTGCAAGGGCATTGCTCCGGAGACCGGATATTCTTGTCTTTGATGAGGCAACTTCTTCTCTCGATTCTTTGACTGAAGAAGACATTACAGCCACTATTCGTGATATTTCGGTACAGACGAACCACATCACTATATTAATCGCACACAGGCTTTCTACGATTCGTCATGCCGATCGCATTTATGTGCTAGAGAAAGGACATATCATCGAACAAGGAAAACATGAAGATCTATTGGCTGAAAATGGCCTATACTATGCCATGTGGAGACAGCAGGTAGGAGAACGTAAAGATAATTAAAGCTCTCAGTCGGGGAAGGGATAAGAAAAAAGCGATGAAGGGGATGATTGTTAATTTGAGCTTATCTCTGTTGATGCAGTCTTGCTATTCACATACCAAAAAGATAGAGCAAATACCGGCAGCTAGAATAGTTGAGGCAGCGAACCCCTTTGATCTTGCAGATTTAACTTTTAAAGACGACATCAATGACCTTTTAAAACTGAACGGGGTGTCGTTTTCCTGATTCAAATGAGCCGAACAGATATTAAGGATGACCTTTATACGGGGCTTACTGTCTTGAATAAAAAAGATGTGCAAGCTGGCGACTTGATCAGGTTTGTTGGTCGTTGATTTCCTGTAAGGTTAGCTTCATTAAGCCTTTTGTTTTGAGGTAGGTAATCCCTGCAACGAGAATAGTCATACTTCCACCAAAAACAACGGCAGGTACTGTTCTCATCAGCTTTGCTGTAAGTCCGGATTCAAAGGCACCAATCTCGTTAGAAGAGCCGATAAACATGCTGTTTACTGCAGATACTCTACCCCGCATTTCATCAGGTGTGAGTAATTGCATAATGGTGGAACGAATGATGACACTGATGCTGTCAAAAGCCCCTTCCATAAAAAGGAATAGTAAGGTCAGGTAGAAATTTTTAGAAAGACCATAACAGATAATGCTTGTTCCAAATCCTGTAACAGCGATGAGTAAATTTCTCCAGGGCTTGTTCATTGGAGAGAAGCGGGTCATGGCCAACATCGTAATTACCGCTCCACTGGAAGCGGCTGCACGCATAAAGCCAAGGCCCTCAGAGCCAACTTTTAAGATATCATTGGCAAATACAGGAAGTAAAGCTACCGCCCCCCCAAAAAATACGGAGAAGAGGTCCAGGCTCATGGCACCTAGCATCATTTTATTTTTAAAGACAAAATGGACGCCTTCGGTCAGACTTTTTACAATACTTTCCTTGGGAATATAAGTTGGTGGATGAGGCTTTAAGAAGAAGATACAAACCAATGCAATAGCAATAAAAGCAAGAATTACAGAATAGGTCGCTGTAATTCCATAAAATCCATAAATCAGTCCTCCTGTAGCCGGACCAAGAATAGAGGCTGCCTGCCAGCTTGAACTATTCCATGTACTGGAATTAGGGTATAGTTTTTTAGGAACAATCTGTGCCATTAAAGAGAAGGTTGCCGGACTAAAAAAGCCTCTGGCAATACCAATTCCAAAAACCATCAGATACATGATAGGAACAATATAACTGACTGGAACATAGGCGTGCATCCGGTTAGTGGTGATCACCAACATAATGAGTGAACAAAGAAATACGCCGGCAAATACTTTCAGCAACAACCCTCTTTTTTCAGATTTGTCGGCCACGTATCCTCCATATAGAGCAATAGAGATTGCGGGAATGGCTTCGCAAAGCCCAACTAAACCTAATGCTAAAGGATCTTTGGTTAAATGATAGATATGAAAGCCGATGATGACCGCCTGCATTTGATAAGCAAACGTAAAAAAGAAGCGCATTCCAAGGTAAGACCGGAATTCCGGATATCGGAGGGCAGCGTAAGGATCGGGTTTTTCTATGATACCGGGACTATCCAAGAGAAAATTGTTTTGAACAAATGTAGGTTTTAGGAGCTCAATTCTGAAATGTAAATCAGATGTTTTCCATAATTATTTTGCTTAGTTCTGTAGATTTATTGACGACCATAAAATGTCCTCCTCCCTGAACTTTTATACAGCTTTTAATTGAAGAAATCGGAAATATGCGGTCGGCGGTTCCATGAATATGAGTGATGTTTTTTTGAGGATTGATATTTTTCCAGGTCATCAGCCGATTTATGGCCCAAAGCATGAACCTATTGTCCGTTTCTTTAATGATCTGATGTAAAAGTTTGGATTCAGATTTGGATGTTGTACTAAAATAATAGTCCGCTGTAAGTGCGTTACTCCATTTTAAAATTTTAGCAGGAAATAACCGATAAACTTGACTGAATGATACCATAGACAGTTGCCAGCTAAACTCATTTGGAGATTTGATACTGGAAATGAGTATTACTTTTTTACAAGCTTTGATTTTTGCAATTTCCTGGGCAATGATCCCTCCGAATGAAATTCCTACAAGAATAATATCCTGTGTTAAATCAATTTGGGCGGTTAAGCGGTTTGCATAGGAAGCTAAAGATTCCTGGTCTTCAGGATGAATCCATTTGATGTAGATCTTTTCGATTCCGGGTAAATCCAGGAACTGGAAAACCCTTTCATCAGCACCTAATCCACTTATAAAATATGCTTTCATGTTTATCGGATGGAATCGGTACTGATGAAAAGATTAGTTTTTATTTGAGTTGGTCGTAAAAATCCAGATAAGCTTCCCTCATATCTTCTGCCTGATTAATTGAGGCTGACACAGCGATTCCAAAGATACCCGTTGTCATTAAAGGGGCTACATCGCTCAAGGTAATACCTCCTACTGCCAGTACAGGTAAGTCAATTGCCTTTTCTTTGAGCACCTTCATGGCGGTTTGATATCCTTCTATACCAAGAAGAGGGGCATTGTTCGGTTTTGTATTAGTGGTGTAAAAAGGGCCGAATCCGGCATAATCTGCACCTTCTTCAGCAAGCCTGATCAATCCTTCCAATGTATTCGAAGAGCCACCAATGGTAATTGCTTCTCCCAATTGCTCACGGAGTTTCACAAAGTTGGCATCCATATCTTCGATATGAAATCCTTGAATATCGGCTTTGCCATTCAAATGAATATGATCTGTAACGATCAGGGTAGCACCCCAATCGTCGCAGATTTCAGCAATTGCATTGATATCTTCCAGAAGCTCTTCGTCATTTTTAGTCAAACAACGGTATTGCACCCATTTTGCACCTGCTCCACAGGCAATCTGAACCTGTTCAATATGGCTATGTTGATGGATGTCGTGTGTTATAAAATGGAGTTTTTCGATGAACTTCTTCATATATGTTAAAATTTCAAATTTAGCGAAAGTAAAAAATTAGTTCCGGCCTGTGTGAAATAAAAATTTTGTTGGGTTACCTCTCCTTTATATGCATAGCTATAGGTATATCCATTGCTTTCATATTTCTTGTTCAGAATATTGTTGACTAAGAGTCCAAGATTGATGTTTTTAATTCCTTTTATCTTGAAATCATAACCAAGTCTGGCATTGTTTACCCAGTAGGCTTTTAGCATCTTACTTTCATTTTGTGTATTGTCCATGTACTGTTTACTGATGTATTTACTTTGAAGCGCAGCAGCGAAACCTTTAAATGGTTTATAGACCAGTTCTCCCGAGACTACAGCTGCTGGAGAAAAAGAGATGTCAGGATTGGAATAGTTGGTAACAATGATATTGGTACTTTCGTCTTCTTCAGTATTTGCCACGTAATCCACATAGTTTTTGATTTTATTTCTACTGAAAGCGGCATTTGCATTTACCGCAAATTTTGAGCTGATCACATATGATCCATCAAGCTCAATTCCGATTCGGTAGCTCTTGTCTACGTTCTGGCGATAAGCATCAGCATATTCATTGACTTCTCCTGTAAAGATGAGTTGATCTTTATAGAACATTCCATAGACATTTACACCTACATTCAGTGTCCCGTCATTAAAACGATAGCCTGCTTCTACGTTATTTAATCTTTCTGGTTTTGGTGAAGGAATGCCCTTTTTTAGATTGGTAAAATCATCACGGTTAGGTTCTTTATTGGCTACGCTGAATGAGGTGTAAATATTACTTTGTTGATTCAGAAAATAGGTTGCACCAACTTTGGGATTAAAGAAATTGTAGTCGTTACTGAAATTAATTGGCTCCACATTTTTATCCAGGCCACTAATGTCGTAAGTCACTCTTCTATATTGCAGATCGGCAAAAAGGCTCAGCTGATCAATAGGGCTATAGTTTACTTTAATGTAGGTATTGAAGTCATTTTTATTTCCTTTTCCATCATAATAATGATCGGTATTACTTAATCCAATTGGGAACTTAGACCAGATCACTTGTCCAAAATGTTTACCTCTATATTGATTATAAGCTCCACCAAGAGTAAAGTTTAAGTCAGATTGAGCTTGATAATTGAAGGCATAAGTTAGTCCGTAAAAATTATTATCTAACCAACGGCGACGAACAAGGTCTGTCCGGTCTTTTAATTCACCGTCAACAATAATACCGGGCAGTTTGTATTTGTTATACTTGTCTCTTAATTTGAATTCTTCAAAATATCCCTTTCCATCGGTATAATGCAATGCCCCATTAAATGAAAATTGTTCATTAAATTGTTTGGCATAGATGGCCTGGTAGTGATTCTGCGTATAATTGTCCGTCTGATCTTTGTAGGTAAAAGGATTATATGTCCTGTTTCCTGAATTGAGCAGATGCTCCAGTTCTTCCGGTTTAAGGCCCTCGTTCGCTGCATAATCTTTCATTCCCTGCACATCTCCTTTTAATCTTGATTCGGGAATACCGCTCCATGCCTGGTAGGTTTTTTCTGTTCCGGAGAAAACATTCAACCTTAGCAGTTCATTTTTGCCGTGGTAGGCTCCGGAAAGGAAATAAGATTTCAAGGTTGAGGCTGCTCTGTCAATATATCCGTCAGATTTCACTCGTGATAGTCGTCCGTCGAAGCTCCATTTGTTGTCAATCAAGCCTGTTCCTACTTTGAAAGTGTTTTTAAGTGTATTGAAAGAACCGAATGTATTATTGAGTTCTGCATAAGCCTTTTCCGAAGGAGCTAAGGTCTGGATGTTTAAACTTCCGCCAAAAGCACCAGCGCCATTGGTTGAGGTACCAACACCACGCTGGATCTGTACGTTTTCTATGGAAGAGGCGAAATCTGGCATGTTTACCCAAAAAATGCCTTGACTTTCACTATCGTTATAAGGAATACCATTAATGGTCACATTGATCCTGCTGGCATCACTTCCCCTGATTCGTATTCCCGTATAACCCACACCGGCACCGGCATCTGAAGTGACAACCACTCCTGGGGTATTGTTTAAAATGAAAGGTAGGTCCTGTCCGAAATTATTCTGCTGAATCTCCTCCTTACTTAAGTTCTTATAAGTCGTTGCAGATTTTTCATTGGCACGGGTAGCCCTTACAATTACCTCATCCGCTAGAAATGCGGATGGACTTAAGCTGAAATTCAAGACCTGATCGGAATTCAGTTTGAGATTTTTTTCGACAGTTTGATAGCCAATAAAGCTAACTAATAATGTATAATTGCCTGCTTTAAGATTTGTAAGTTGATATTTTCCTTGTGAATCTGTAGTCGTTCCGGAGGATTTCTCTTTGAGGCGTATAGATGCCCCGGGTAATGCCTGATTTGATTTTTCGGATACCAATCCGGAAATACTGAACTGTGCCTTTGCTAAAACAGGCAACAGTAACATAGCTAATGCTATGGTCATTAATCTTTTCAATTTTTTGATTTTTAGTTAAACCACTGTAAGTAAGGGGCACTTACAGCCCAGTTAAACTCCATAACTCCAATCCCTCCGCCGGCATTATCCGGATCAGGTGCATATATCTGTTTGCAGATATATTGGGTATGCTCTCAGCCTGTTTTTGTGTTTTTTACAAAACAAGGCACCCCTTTTTGATGGTGTAAAGGTATTGATAAAAATTGAATAGCAAGGAACGCAGCTTAGATTATGGCTTGTTGAGGAAGGATTCCACTGCTGAAATGGCATTATTTAATCGTTCTTCCTGTCCGTTGATCACTATGTAGTTTGCAGTTAAGTTTTTTAGTTCCTGATGCCATACTTGCATAAAGTGTTCTCTTTTATGTGGAAAATCACGCAATGGATCTTCCTGCCATGGAAGGTCGATGTCCATGAGTAAGTATAAATCGTAGGTGTAGTTAGGCAATGCATCCAGTACAACCTGTGGTGTTTCTCCAAAGACTTCTTCGCTCCAGATTTTTACCGTGATAAAGGTAGTGTCGCAAAAGATCAGGTCTTTTTCTGCGATGGCTAAGATAGATTCTTCCAGTGCTACTTGTCCATGATACATGTTGATTTCGTCCTGCAAGCTGCAGGGTTCAGTTAATGCAGCACAGTAATACCTTGCATACTCAGGTACCCAAAGTGTTTTGTAATGTTTAGCCAGTTGCTGTGTAATCGTCGATTTTCCTGTGCTTTCAGGGCCAACAATGGCAATTTTCTTAATTTGTTTGTTCACGGTAGGTTTTCCTCCAGTCTAAATAACCTTTGATGGCTATGGCCACCAGGAATGCATAGAAAACAGCACTTAAATTTAGATTTTTATAAATATATAATGGGATATAACAAAGGTCTACAATGATCCAAAGGATCCAGTTTTGAAGAATTTTTCTGGTCAGCATTAGTTGTGCTACAAAACTAAGCGCAGTACAAAAACCATCTTCATAAGGAACGTTCGTATCGGTATACTGATCAAGATAGATGCCCAAAACTACCGATAAGACTACAACAGATCCGGAAGCAATCCACCAGCCTTTTGCTGATAAGTTGGTAATGGGCTTATCATCACTTTGTTTATTATTGATCCAAAAGTACCAGCCATAGAAAGCACTGCAAAGGAAATAAAACTGTAAGGCCATGTCGCCATACATTTTTGCATCATAAAATACCCAGGCGTAAGCAATAACACTAATGATAGAGATTGGCCAGCTGAGTACATTTTCCTTTGTGGCCAGATAAATGCAAATGAATCCGGAAATGACGCCAAGCCACTCCTGCCACGAAGTGTGCTTAAACTGGTCGACAATCAACTGAAAAAAGGAAGATTCAAGAAGTAACATGAGCCAAAAGTAGTTATCCTAAAATTATTTGCAACATAAACATTTGTGAAGGGGCATTAACTGGTTAAAGAAAGCGGTATAAAAAATCCGGCAGGGAAATGATTCCTGCCGGATAATAAACCAAACAAACTATTTATGAAGATTACCCTCTTAAAAGAGGATTTTTTTATACTATTTTGCTGTTTTTGGAGAAGTGCTGAAGCTTAATGATACCCTGACACTTACATCTGTAGCGGTATTGTCTCTCAGCACATATTCCATTCTTATGCGCAGGCTGGTACCTTTAACATAGTTATCTAGAAAACGTGAATTATCAATGTCTAGTACTAATCCGGAGCCAATGTTTTCCTGAACGTCGCTTCTTGACGCTACCATGACCTCAGCTCCTTTGTCATTCGTCACAAACAATTTAACGGATTTGAACATCCCTAAACTCTTGTTCGAAGGATTACTCGCATCAAGTTTAGCAGAAGCAATTCTGATTTCTTTTACATAATCTGTTCCGTTTTGATTTCCAAAGACCTGGTCAAAGCTCGTTGCTGCTGAGTTCGCAGAAATGACGGTATTACTTTTCGAAGATGCTGGAATGACTACTATTGCAGTATAAGGAAACGTTGATTTAATTAGAGATTGCACCGTAGCACAACCTGCTAGTAAGATTACTAAGGCAATTAAAGCCGGAAATATTTTTTTCATTTGCGTGTGTGTTGCTTTCATTTGTTATATTGTGTGTTATTTTAAAAGCGGGATAATGAAGCTTATAACGGTACAGAATCTGCAAATGTTGTTCCAATTTGTGAATAGTCTGTATTTTCTATTTATTTTGACATGAAGGAGTAAAACTAAATTAGAGTCAGCTTTTAAAAAAAAGCAAACGATTTTTAAAACATATCAGGTCGCTGTTTGTATTAGTGGGTGGAAACAATTAATAAGCAGTAAGGTTAAACTAAAATTGATCAGGATGAAAAAGGCAAGTTTAAATTTCATAGCAGTATTAGGGCTCTCATTAGGTTTATTAGCATTTACCTCCATTAGAGAGGGCGGAATCCAGGGAAAAGTTACTCCCGCCGAGGGTGCATCTCAGGTATTGGCGGTTGTCGGTACTGATACATTAAGGGCTGCTATAACAAATGGAAGCTTTGTATTTAGCAAGGTTAAACCAGGGACTTATACCGTTTTGGTAAAGGCAAATGCACCCTATAAAGATACTTCGGTAGAGAACGTTGCAGTTACAGATAGTGCTACTACAGATGTTGGAGAGATCAAATTACTTCAATAGATTGATGATGATAAATAAAAGGGCTGTCGGTTAATTCTGATAGCCCTTTTTTATTTGAACGTTTTTTTAAAAAACACCTCATTTTTAATGTTCAAAAACGTAACTTTGCATCCCGACAGAAGAGTCGGGAATTTCCATACTTACCAGCACAGAAAATCTCAAGACTATTCTGGTCTTTTAGAACGCATTTTTTACCAATTTCACTTATATAACTTTAGACTTTTTAAAGCCTTATGCCTAAAGACACCTCCATACGCTCAGTATTAATTATCGGATCGGGACCTATTATCATTGGTCAAGCTTGTGAATTTGATTATTCAGGATCTCAAGCTGCCTTATCTTTAAAGGAAGAGGGGATTGAAGTTTCAATCATCAACTCTAATCCTGCAACCATCATGACCGACAAGGTGATTGGGGATCATGTTTACCTGTGGCCTTTAACGGTAGACTCCATTGAGCAGATTTTAATAGAACGTAAAATCGATGCAGTTTTGCCTACTATGGGCGGACAAACCGCTTTGAATCTTTGTAAAGAAGCAGAAGAACGCGGTGTCTGGGAAAAATACGGAGTAAGGGTAATCGGGGTAGACGTTGCCGCGATTGAGAAAACCGAAAACAGAGAAGCCTTCCGTCAGTTGATGATTGACATAGGTGTAGGTGTAGCGCCATCCAGAATTGCTAATTCCTTCTTAGAAGGTAAAGAAGCTGCTCAGGAAATTGGTTATCCATTGGTTATCCGTCCTTCTTATACATTGGGAGGTTCAGGTGGAGGTTTCGTGCATAAAAAAGAAGAATTTGACCACGCATTACAGCGTGGACTGGAAGCTTCTCCAACGCATGAAGTATTGGTAGAAAAAGCCGTATTGGGATGGAAAGAATACGAATTGGAATTGTTGAGAGATAGCAATGACAACGTAATTATTATCTGCTCAATTGAAAATTTTGATCCAATGGGAATCCATACCGGGGATTCCATTACCGTAGCGCCGGCAATGACCTTATCGGACCGTTGCTACCAGGATATGCGTAATCAGGCCATTAAAATGATGCGCGCCATTGGTAACTTTGCAGGAGGATGTAACGTCCAGTTCTCTGTAAACCCTGACAATGATGATATTATCGCTATCGAGATCAATCCAAGGGTGTCACGCTCTTCGGCACTGGCAAGTAAAGCAACAGGATATCCTATCGCTAAGATTGCTTCTAAGTTAGCCATCGGTTATAACTTGGATGAGATCGAAAATCAAATTACAAAAACAACCTCTGCTTACTTCGAACCTACTTTAGATTATGTAATCGTAAAAGTACCACGCTGGAACTTTGATAAATTCAAGGGTGCCAATATGGAACTTGGATTGCAGATGAAATCTGTAGGTGAAGTGATGTCTATTGGTCGCAGTTTCATAGAAGCATTGCAGAAAGCCTGTCAGAGTTTAGAAATTGGTAGAGCCGGACTGGGTGCAGATGGTAAACATAACAGAAGCATTGAAGAGATCATGCACGGATTGGAGCATCCAAGTTGGAATCGTTTGTTCTTAATCAAAGATGCAATGAGCATGGGTGTGCCTCTGGAGTCTATCCGTAAGGTAACCAAAATTGATAAATGGTTCCTGGCACAGATTCAGGAGCTGGTACATCTGGAAACAGAATTGAAAAGATATTCTTTGAACAATGTTCCTAAGGATTTCTTCTTCACACTAAAACAAAAAGGATTCTCGGATATCCAGATTGCTTACTTGTTGGGCAATGTAACAGAGGATGAGGTTTACGAACGCAGAAAGTCATTAGGCATCAAACGTGTTTATAAAATGGTAGATACTTGTGCTGCTGAATTTGCTGCACAGACCCCATATTACTACTCTACATTTGAAGAAGAGAACGAATCGACTCCATCTGATAGAAAAAAGGTGATCGTACTGGGCTCAGGACCTAACCGTATCGGACAAGGAATTGAGTTTGATTACTCTTGTGTACATGGTTTGCTGGCTGCGAAAGAAAGCGGTTATGAAGCGATCATGATCAACTGTAATCCTGAGACGGTATCTACCGATTTCAATATGGCTGACAAGTTATACTTTGAGCCGGTATTCTGGGAGCATGTTCGTGAGATCATCGAGCTGGAAAAACCAGAAGGTGTAATCGTTCAGTTGGGTGGACAGACTGCTTTGAAAATGGCAGAGAAACTTCATGAAAATGGCATTAAGATTATCGGTACTTCGTACAACGATATGGATGTTGCCGAAGACAGGGGACGTTTCTCAGACCTTCTTAAAGAGTTAGAAATTCCATATCCAAAATATGGTGTTGCAGAAAATGCAGAAGAGGCAATAGTTGTTGCTCATGAAGTTGGATATCCGGTATTGGTAAGACCAAGTTATGTACTGGGTGGACAAGGGATGAGTATCGTAATCAATGATGAAGACCTGGAGAAAGCAGTAGTTAAGCTATTGGGTGATCTTCCGGGAAATCGTGTGCTGATCGATCATTTCTTAGATAGAGCAGAAGAAACAGAATCTGATTCTATCTGTGATGGAGAAGATGTACATATCATCGGGTTAATGGAACACATTGAGCCTGCAGGTATCCATTCCGGAGATTCAAGTGCAGTATTGCCTCCATTCAGTTTATCTGAAAAGGTAATGAACGACATGGAAGCCTACTCTAAGAAAATCGCAAAAGCATTAAATGTAATTGGATTACTGAATATACAATTCGCTGTAAAAGACGAAAAGGTTTATGTGATCGAAGCGAATCCAAGAGCTTCCAGGACAGTTCCTTTCATTGCTAAGGCTTATGATGTTCCTTACATTAATATTGCCGCTAAGGTGATGCTAGGTGCAAATAAACTGAAAGATTTTACGATTGTGAGAAAGCTGGAAGGTTATGCGATTAAAGAGCCTGTGTTCTCCTTTGATAAATTCCCTGAAGTAGCGAAGGAATTAGGTCCGGAGATGAAATCTACAGGAGAGGCCATCAGGTTTATTAAGAATCTGGAAGATCCTTACTTCAGAAAATTATATAAAGACAAGTCGATGTATCTATCGAAATAAAATAAAAAAGTCCCGAAAGGGACTTTTTTATTTTAAATGAATTTTGTTGTTATAATCTCCTGGATTGGAAGAGTATCTTAGTTTTTCCCCCAAATGCGGGTATTCAAATCAAGCTCTTTAACAATGCCATACATGAACTGAATAAGTTCGATATCCTTTTGAAGAAGGTTCTTGTCGAGTAAACTCTTGGAAATGGGAGGTTCGAAGTAGTTTTCGTTTAGTGGAAAGGCAATGAATACAAGACTGCCTGTGAACGACAAGCTAATGGTCTCTTTTGAGCGCTTGTTTAGTTCAGAAATCCGTTCCATCAATGAAGGAGTTAAAATATAGCGGGCCTCTACCTGATCATTCGAATAAGTAATAAATGTCTTATCGAAGTCTGTGTTTTCCAGTTTAACTACCTCTGCGGAAGCAAATATGGGAAGAGTCATTGAAATCCAGGCGCCAAATGCAGCGCTAAAATCCTTAGGTCTGACCATGGTTGTTCCTTTGAAATTTTTGTTAAAATCAGCACAGAACACCACGCCCTTTAAAATATCGTGCCAATCTACGCGCTGGCCATTCTTAGTTTGAGAAACTGTTTTGTATTCTGCATGTACTTCTGAGAAACTGAATTTCGTTTTTCCGGCGAAGCCGTATACCTGATCTTCGCTCTGATATCGGTCTGGTGCTTTGGCAAAAAGTCTGGAGGAAATAAAAGCTTCCACAGATAAAGCTTGAGCACTATCGATCTTAAGACTTTCATCTATGGTCTTCAAGGCATAGGCTACCAGGGAATGCTTATAGGAGTATCGGTATTGTGTTTCTTTTGGACCAGCTTTGCTGAGCATCACAAATCCGTAAATGAGTATTGCAATACCGGGAACTATGGCCGGAATAAGGACTCCGAAAGCAATGCCAGTAACGACGACCAGAGTGCCTATTCCAACGATGGAATAATTTTTGATTTTTATGTTATAAACTTCCTTACGTAAAGCTTCCAGTTCAGTTAAAATTTGCTGTCTGGCATCACCATCTTCAATCACGGATATCACTAATTATTGAAGAGCTCTTTGGCGCTGATGTTCTTCCGTTCTTCTTCTGTATTGGCCAGAACAGCAATCTGTTGGTAGTTTAACATTCCTGCGATAATACTCCCTGGAAACATCATAATTGCGTTGTTATAGTCTGTAACCGATGCATTATAAGCCCTTCTGGAAGCGGCAATCTGCTCCTCGCTTTCCGTCCAGGTGCTTTGTAGGTTTAAAAAGCTCTGATTTGCTTTTAAGTCCGGATAGCTTTCTACATTAACCATGAGCCCTCTGACTGCTGAACTCAGCTGCCTGTCGATATCGAGTTTTTCTTCATTGCTGATATTGGGTGTAAAGGCACGGCTTCTAAGTTCTACGACCTTTGTCAATACGCGCTCTTCATGTTGCATGTACTGTTTTACCGTTTCAATTAAGTTTGGTAATAAATCAAAACGCTTTTTTAACATCACATCTATAGCAGAAAAAGCATTGTTGACCTGGTTTTTCTTTGCAATCAAAGAATTGTAGAAGGAGATTGCCATTAGGGCAAGAACGACAAGTATGACAGCGCCTATGATCATGTTTTTGTTTTTTAAGAAGATTAGATAGTCCCTGTATATAGGTGTCCTGTAAGCTTAGTTTAGGATAAGTACTCCTTTGGCTTCAAATGCCAGTTCTTTTTTAGGCTCAGTAATTTTTGCTACCTCTTCTGCGGATTTATGTGCATCCTCAGCATAGTGTCTTAGGGTTTCCACTGAGATGGTTTGTTTTTTTGCAATACCATCAAGGGCTACTTTTTTCCCTACAATATCCATCGGCATGAAAAATGCATAATCTTTAAAAGTAATGCGGATTGATTCTCCTGAAGGCGTTTTTAAAGTCATCCAACAACCCTTTTTTTTGCAGACATCAACAACCTCTCCGGTAATTTTCATTTCGGCCGTTTTTTTGTCGCCCATTGCAGATTCCATTTTTTCTATAGGGAGCAGATTACCGGCGGCAACCCCTTGTCCAAATGATTTATTATTAACTGCGGGTGTTTCCTGCGCCAGCGCACAAATTGATAGCGCACAAAAGAAGATGCTTAGAAGCGTTTTTTTTATCATGATATTTTTATTTTCACATTTATTTAACATTCCTCATTGGGCTTTTCTGGTCTAACTACCCGGGCAGCTCATCTCGTTCGTCCTTAAAAAAGAGTAACCATGTGAGGTTCTTGTATTTATAAATGTAAAAATATCTAAAATATATTCAGGAAAGGAAAAAAGATTATAAATAAAAAAATCCTCGTTATCTGACGATAACGAGGATAATCATCCCTATTGTTTGTTAATTCATAAATGATTAACACCAAGTATATGGCAACTAATAGGCCAAGTTTATAAAACACCACTCGTGTTTCGTAACTACCTAATATTCAGACGTATTTAAAAATTGTTAATTTTACATGAAAAAATAGTGTGGGGAAAAAAATACTCAATATGTGGAAACAGATCATTTGTTTCCACATATTTCCCGTTTTTGGCACACTTTAATTATCCAAATAATAACGAGAAAACGTCTTCTATTTTGCTCACTGGGCTGAGTTCAATCTTATAACGTTCGGTAATCAGACCTTTCATATTATAATTTGAAATGAAAATTCTTTCAAAGCCGAGTTTTTCTGCTTCTGAGATGCGTTGTTCAATTCTATTTACTGCTCTTATTTCTCCGGAAAGTCCGACCTCGGCAGCAAAACATATTTTAGAGGAAATAAATATATCTTCATGAGAAGAGATGATGGCGACTAAAATCGCCAGGTCAATAGCAGGATCCTCGACTTTAATCCCACCTGCAATATTTAAGAACACATCTCTGGTACTTAACCTGAAGCCACACCTTTTTTCAAGTACGGCGAGGAGCATATTCATTCTTTTTGTATCGAACCCATTAGCTGAACGTTGCGGCGTTCCGTATGCGGCAGTGCTGACCAAGGCTTGTGTCTCTATTAACATTGGTCTTGCGCCTTCTAATGTGGCTGATATGGCAATTCCACTCAATTCTTCATCACGCTGTGAAAGCAGTATTTCTGAAGGGTTGGAAACCTGTCTTAATCCGCTGCTGTGCATGGCGTATATTCCAAGCTCGGCTGCAGCGCCAAATCTATTTTTTATGGAACGTAGAATCCGGTATACATGATGTCTGTCTCCTTCAAATTGTAATACGGTATCCACCATATGTTCCAAAATTTTCGGCCCGGCGATGGTCCCATCCTTGGTGATATGGCCAATTAGAAATACTGGTGTATCGGTTTCTTTGGCAAACCTCAACAGTTCTGCTGTGCATTCTCTTACCTGTGATACGCTTCCGGGGGTAGAATCAATATGAGCTGAATGAAGGGTCTGTATGGAATCGACGATTAGTAAGTCGGGTTCCAGTTCTTCTATCTGTTTAAATATATTTTGTGTGGAGGTTTCGGTGAGGATATAGCAGTCGGCTGTAGGAGCAGAAGTGATGCGTTCTGCTCTCATTTTTATCTGTTGTTCACTCTCTTCACCAGAAATATAAAGGATTTTTTTTCCTGATATGTTTAAAGCTAACTGGAGCATTAAGGTTGACTTCCCGATTCCAGGTTCTCCTCCGATAAGGATGACAGATCCTGCAACCAGGCCGCCACCCAGCACTCTGTCGAGTTCCTGATCGCCGGTTAGAATCCTTTCCTCAGTTATGGACGGGATGTTACCTACTTTATTTGGTTTGTTTACACGCGTGGTTCCTGTGGAGGTTTTCCAGGCCGGAACTTTGGATCCAGCCTTTTCTGTTATTTCTTCTACAAAGGTATTCCAGGAGTTGCATGAAGGGCATTTACCGAGCCATTTAGCCGATTCATATCCGCAACTCTGGCAAAAATACGCTGATTTAGTTTTAGCCAATTGACAGAGATTTTAGTGAGTTACGAATTTAGGCTTAATTCTATAAAAACAGCGCTAAAATAAAACAGGCCTGATCCGATAGGAGCAGGCCTGTTAAAAGAAATTTAAACCGTGATTATAATTTGATCTCTTCGTCTTTAGAAGAAATAAAATGAAATTCTGTTAGGTTATACGATGGAACAGCTTTGATTTTGATTCTTTGACCGAATTTAAAGAACCACTTCCATTGTAAAGATATGAACCCTTTTTTGATGTAAGCCTCAATATAAGGGTGTACACAAAGTGTAATATTTTTTTCGTTTTGCTCCTGCAAAATATAGTTCAGATTGTTTTCGATATCATCCATCAAAACAATGCTGGCCTTAATTTCACCCGTACCATCACAGGTTGGGCATTTTTCACTGGTGACAATGTTCATCTCCGGTCTGACACGCTGACGGGTGATTTGAACAAGGCCAAACTTACTTGGAGGAAGAATGGTATGCTTGGCACGGTCCAAGAGCATTAATTCCTTTAGGTAGTCGAATAACATTTTACGGTTAACAGGTTTGTGCATATCGATAAAATCGATCACTACAATCCCTCCCATATCACGTAGACGCAGTTGTCTTGCAATTTCTTTTGCGGCTTCTTTATTTACCTGAAGCGCATTTTCTTCCTGATTTTCTTTGCTTGCAGTTCTGTTTCCGCTATTTACGTCAACAACATGCAAAGCTTCCGTATGCTCTACCACGAGGTAAGCACCACCGGCCAGGTTTACGGTTTTTCCAAAAGCATTTTTAATTTGCTTCTCTATACCGAAGTGTTCAAAGATGGGTTCTTTGTGCTTATAGATCTTGACGATCTTTTCCATCTCCGGAGAGATTTCATGTACATAAGAACGGATGTCTTCAAACAGGTTACTGTCGTTCACATAAACATTAGTGAAGTCAGTACTTAAAATATCACGGATCAGCGTGGAAGTGCGATCCATCTCTCCCCAAACACGCTTTGAAGGCTCTGCATCGGGTAACTTTTTAATAAAGTTTTCCCATTTAGCAACAGAGTCTAAAAGGTCTTTTTGAAGTTCGGCTACACCCTTGCCTTCAGAAACCGTTCTAATGATGACACCAAAGTTCTTAGGCTTGATACTTTCGATAATCTTTTTTAAACGATTACGTTCGGTATTGCTTTTAATTTTTTTGGAAATCGAAATGACATTAGAGAAGGGAACCAGTACAATATAGCGTCCTGCTATAGATAGGTCAGAACTTAAGCGTGGTCCCTTTGTTGAAATTGGTTCTTTGGCGATTTGAACTGGCAGCACAAGATTCTTGCTGACCACTTCGGAGATCTTCCCGGCTTTGTTAATATCTCCTTCTAGCTTGAAATTATCTAATAAAGTTCCGCTAACAGAGCCGTTACGCTTGATTTTAGTAAGCTTTATCAAAGATTGTACTTGTGGACCAAGGTCGAAATAATGCAAAAAAGCATCTTTTTCGTAACCCACATCAACGAACGCAGCATTTAGGCCGGGCATAATTTTCTTTATGCGGCCTAAATAAATATCGCCTACGGCGTAATTGTTATTGATGTGTTCCTTATGAAGTTCTACAAGTTGTTTGTCTTCAACTAAAGCTATGGTTACTCCCGAGGGAGATGAATCTATAATTAGTTCCTTTACCAAAAGCTACAGATTTTAAGGCTTTTAAGCCTTATTAACACATGGACAATAAAAAACATTGCTACCAACAATTAAGGCTACGATCAAATCCTAGCCTTAATTGTTGAGCAAAACATGAAGAAAACTATTTTTTCTTATGTCTGTTTTTTCTTAAACGTTTTTTACGTTTGTGGGTAGCCATTTTATGTCTTTTTCTTTTTTTACCGCTTGGCATAATCTTAGGTTTTAAATATTTTTATTAAATCTGTTTATTAATTTTTATTCTTTAACGCAATCACTTTATCATCAATAAATTTCGACAATGTAGCGTTTGCTGCTAATTTTTTACTCTTTTCGTAGGCATCGATAGCTTCAGTATTCTTTCCCAGGTTTTCATAAGATGTTCCCAGATAGAAGTAGGCATCAGGAGATGGCTTCATAGCAATAATGCTTTTGAACCTGATAATTGCTTTGTCAAACTGTCCCGACTTCATAGCGAAAGTTCCCAAGCTCATATTTGCTTTTAAGTTCTTTGGATCTTTCTTTACAACGTCCATTAACATGGCTATTCCTGACATTGGAGCTCCCATACCGTTAACGATAGTGATTCCTAAGCCCGTTTTAGCGTCGTTACTGTTTGAGTCTATTTTCATTGCACTGCTATAAGAAGCATTTGCTTTTTGCAAAAGTGCAGGTTGTAATAAACTGTCACGGGTATTGTCAAATGCCTTCATAAATGTATCTCCGGCAGTTAACCAATTGTTTAACGTTTGCTCTTTATTGGCTACGATTTCCAGATACAACGCACTTGGAACCGATTGCTCTAAATCATCCCACTTTTTAGCAAGTAATTTAGCTTCTTTGGCTTTATCGCTTTCAGAAGCAGATTTATATGCAGTTTCAAGTGTGGTGATTTCGGCCGCTAACGGAGCTTTAATCATGTTCTTAGCGGCAGTTGAAACCTCCTCAAGGTTGATTTCAGCTGTTGCCGGAGCCTGTGCTGCCATCTGACCACCTGCAGGTGTGCTGCTGGTTTGTTCTTTTGGCTTCACTAAACCCTTAATATCCCTTGTAAACAAGAACGCAATGAGCAGAACTACTGCTCCTATTAAAATGGCCTGTTTAGATCGGATACTGTTTATCATGATGATAATTAAGCTTCTACGCTAACTTTTTTTGAATTATTCTTTACTTTATCAACAAACACTTTTGCTGGTTTAAAGCTTGGCACAAAGTGCTCCGGGATAATAATTGCAGTGTTTTTAGAAATATTTCTCGCAGTTTTTTGTGCTCTCTTTTTAACAACAAAACTACCAAAACCCCTAACATATACATTTTCGCCACCAATCATGCTGTTTTTGATGACCTTGAAAAATGCCTCAACGGTTTCTTGTACATCTACCTTTTCAATTCCTGTTTTCGTTGATATTTCTGAAATAATATCTGCCTTAGTCATATTCTCTGTTATTAATTTATAGTGTGTTATATACTTTATAAGTGTTTTGGGGTTGCAAAAGTATTGCTTTTTAATGAGATAGGAAAATAAAAGATGATTTATTTGTCGCCGGTTGTATCACCGAATTGCAAGTTTTAGTAAAAATAAATATTTAGCGTGTATTTTTGTGGTTATGAGTTTTCAGACAGAAATCGTAAAATGGTATTTAATCAATAAAAGAACACTTCCCTGGAGGGATACTACTGACGCTTATGTGATTTGGCTTTCGGAAATCATTTTGCAACAGACCAGAGTAGAACAGGGACTGCCCTATTTTAATAACTTTTTACAAAATTATCCCACGGTAACGGATTTCGCCAATGCAACGGAAACGCAAATCCTTAAATTGTGGCAGGGATTAGGTTATTATTCCCGTGGAAGGAATATGCTTTTTACAGCAAGGCAAATCAGGGATTCACATGCAGGTGTTTTTCCCGTGAAGTATGAAGACCTCATTCAGTTAAAAGGGGTGGGGGAGTATACTGCAGCTGCGATTTCTTCTTTTTCTGCTAATGAATCTAAAGCCGTGTTAGATGGAAATGTTTTCCGGGTATTGTCCAGGTATTTTGGAATAGAGACTGCAATTAATAGTACAGAAGGAAAAAAACAATTTAATGAACTTGCGCAAGCATTAATCGAAGATCAGCGGCCTTCTTTGTATAATCAGGCCATTATGGAATTTGGTGCTTTACAATGTAAGCCCAAATCTCCCGACTGTGGCAATTGTCCGGTTCAATCAGGCTGTTATGCCAAAGCAAACGATCGGGTGAACCTATTGCCCCTGAAAATAAAAAAATTAAAAAAGCGCATCAGGTATTTCAATTATTTTGTCTGTTTTGATGGAGAGCTGTTATTGGTGAACAAAAGAACTGCCGGGGATGTCTGGCAGGAGCTTTATGATTTTCCATTGATTGAGACGGAAAATTCCTACCTCGAGGATCATGAGCAATTCCTTGCTAAACTGAAAATGAACTTTGGAGAGGCCTGTATTATAGCACCTTTAGCGCAGCAAAAACATTTGTTGACTCACCAAACTATATATGTTCAATTTTTTGCTTTAGACAATTATATCATTAACTTTAATATGAATGCAGAAATAAAATGGGTTTCTCTTGCAGCGTTTGAGGAGTTGCCCCAACCAAAAGTGATTACAAATTTTATGATCTCCAATTCAATTAAACAGTAAAATTATATTTCATGTCAGGTATTAACAAAGTTATTTTAGTCGGACATTTGGGCAAAGATCCTGAAGTTAGACATTTAGAAGGAGGAGTCACTGTAGCTAGTTTTCCATTGGCAACGTCAGAGACTTATAACAAAGATGGTAAGCGTATTGAGCAGACGGAATGGCATAATATTGTTTTGTGGAGAGGACTTGCAGAGGTCGCATCTAAGTATTTGCAAAAAGGAAAGCTGGTATATATTGAAGGAAAACTACGTACACGCTCTTTTGAGGACCGAGAGAAAGTTAAAAAATACGTGACTGAAGTGGTCGCGGAAAACTTTACCATCTTAGGTAGGAAGAGTGACTTTGAGCATACCCCTGTAAGTAATGAAAATACCACTCCAAAAAGTGAGACAGAGTATCTTGATCCGAACGAGGTGTCAGGAGATCTGCCTTTTTAGAGATGCAAAGACTGACCAGAAAAGGTGCAAAAGGCGCATTGCTGGATGTTTATGAAGACGCTATTGCAGGGCTGCAGAAAAGCATTGAAGATTTGTCTGATGAAGATCTTGTTGCTGTAGTATTGCCTGATGAAGCCGATTGCAAGTCGATACAAACGATTTTGACACATGTAGTTAGCAGTTCCTATAGTTATGCCGTCTATATTCACGAACTCAAGGGGCGAAGGTATACCAGACCCGAAAGAAGACTACGTACCCGGGCTTCGGATTATGTTCAGGACCTTAAGGATGCCTTCACTTTTAATCTGAATGTTTTTGCTGAGGTGGACGATAGTGAATTGGAGCAGTTTGATGCTTCCGGAAAGATCATGACCAGATGGGCGCAGCTTTATGATATAGAGCAACTAACAGAACACGCGATCGTACATGTTCTACGGCATACCAGGCAAATAGAAAAATTTAAACTTTTACTGAATCGTCCGGAGCAGTAATTCCGGAATAAAATAAATGGCCTTCAATACAGGAACAGAGATATTCCCCTATTGAAGGCCATTGCGTACTACTTGTTTATTATTCTACAGTAACTGATTTCGCCAGATTTCTTGGCTGATCTACATTACATCCACGCATCAATGCAATATGATAAGAGAGTAATTGTAATGGTATGGTCGCTAGTAATGGTAAAAATGCCTCACTTGAATCAGGAATTTCGATACAATAATCCGCCATTTTTTTCACTTCTGTATCTCCTTCAGTAACGATGGCAAGAACAATTCCTTTTCTTGCTTTCACCTCTTGAATGTTGCTAATTACTTTTTCGTAAGAAGAGTTTTTAGTTGCGATCACCACTACAGGCATTTCTTCATCAATTAAGGCAATAGGGCCGTGTTTCATCTCTGCTGCAGGATATCCTTCCGCATGGATATAAGAGATCTCCTTGAGCTTTAAAGCGCCCTCCAATGCAACAGGAAAACCGCTACCTCTACCAAGGAACAAACAGTTTCTCGAATCTTTGAATTTTGCTGCTATTTCCTGGATCATATCATTAGATTCCAGTGCTTTTTGAATTTTATCAGGAATACAATCTAATTCCGTAAGTAGTTCCACCAGTTTCGAGTGGCTAACTGTTCCTTTTTGCTGGGCCATATAGAAAGCCATCAGTGTAAGTACAGTTACCTGACCCGTAAAAGCCTTAGTCGAAGCTACGCCAATTTCCGGGCCCACGTGAGTGTAAACGCCTGCATGAGTCAACCTGGGAATTGAAGAGCCT
The DNA here is from genome assembly GCF_038446955.1 of Pedobacter sp. FW305-3-2-15-E-R2A2. NCBI lineage: Bacteria > Pseudomonadati > Bacteroidota > Sphingobacteriia > Sphingobacteriales > Sphingobacteriaceae > Pedobacter > Pedobacter sp. FW305-3-2-15-E-R2A2. The sequence continues at coordinate 6,952,626 of NZ_CP151803.1, read as the reverse complement.
ACCACATTACATACACCGAAAATCGTGGCTCCCCGTTCTTTTGCCATCTCAATTGCGGCCATTGTATCTGCTGTTTCTCCGGATTGAGAAATGGCAATCACTACATCTTTTTCCGTAATGATAGGATTTCTGTACCTGAATTCGGAAGCATATTCTACTTCAACAGGTATCCGTGCATATTCTTCAATCAGGTATTCGGCAACTAAGCCTGCATGCCATGACGTTCCGCAGGCAACGATGATGATTCTGTCTACATTCTTTAACTTTTCTGCATATTCTTTGATCCCGCCAAGCTGGACGATTCCTTCATTAGGATAGATTCTTCCACGCATACAATCTCTGATTGAACGTGATTGCTCGAAGATTTCTTTAAGCATGAAATGCTCATAACCACCTTTTTCCAACATCTCCAGCTTTAATTCCAGGGCTTGGATATAAGGTGTCTGTACGACGTTATCGAGGCGTTTGATTAATAATTCATCACGTTTAAGGAATGCAATCTCATTATCATTCAGATAAATTACATTTTTTGTATACTCTACAATTGGCGTTGCATCGGAAGCAATAAAATATTCGCCTGCTCCAACACCAATAACCAAAGGACTTCCTTTTCTTGCTGCAATCAGCTGATCAGGATGATCTTCGTCCATCAATACAATCGCATAAGCTCCGGTAACCTCATTTAACGCAATTCTGACTGCTTCCAAAAGATCTGTACCTTCATTTTTATAGATCTCTTCGATCAGGTGTACAAGCACCTCTGTGTCCGTATCACTTTTAAATTCATGGCCTCTTTGGATCAGTTCTTCTTTTAGGGTAGCATAGTTTTCTATGATCCCATTGTGAATGATCGTTAACTTGCCATTATTTGAAGTATGGGGATGGGAATTCCTATCGGAAGGAGCACCGTGAGTTGCCCAACGCGTGTGTCCGATGCCTATTGTGCCCGACAAATCCTTGCCTTCGGAAAAGTTTTCCAACTCCAGGACTTTCCCTGCTTTTTTATAAATATTCAGACCTGTATCATTGATTAATGCAATTCCAGCACTGTCATAACCACGGTATTCTAATCTTTTTAGTCCTTTAAGGACGATCGGCCAAGCTTCTCTATGGCCAATGTAACCAACTATTCCACACATAAAAATTATGTTTTAAAAAATAAATCCCCCGAAATTAACGAATCTCGGGGGATATGAATATGTCTCTTGTTAAATTATTTCAGTTTGGTATAGAAGATATTTAGTTTCATTCTTTTTGTTGCCGCTGCTGCATCTTTTTTAGGACCGACTAATATCGACCGTTCTGCAGTCGTTACCAATGGATCTAAAGGAGACGCGTTTGTAGGGTATAGAAGCGGGGCAGGCGATAGGAAAGTCCCATAGTCTTTGATTTTGCCACTAACAAGATCCTGAACATAACTCGTCAATGTGAAAATGTACCGGCTATTTACCGAGTCAAAATATCCACCGAATTCAAGGTCACTAACCCCTCTTGGATCACCGTTAGGATTGCTCTGTGAGCCAGGATTATTGTCTGAAACTTTTATACGTTTCCCTGCTACATCATTAATGTATAGTCTTAGTCTTGGTGCCGGTTTGAAATGCGCATCAGCTTCTGGCGTTACGTCCACTACAAGCTCGGCTTTGTTAATGGCTACTTTGGCACCTCCTAGTTTTGCATTAAACTCATCGAAATTAAAACTAATCTTATTCCTAAGCCCTGATAATGCCTGTAGGTAGGTTTTCTCAAACTGTTTACCACTATTATCTTCCAGCTGCGCTTTAATGTCTGGGTTAGTGTAGGTATGCTTCACATAAGACAAGACTCGTCCGAGGTCTTGGGTGATTGGGAAGCTTACAGAAGTCGTATCTCTGGTTCCCACGGTTTTGCCGTCCCTTTTATAATAAAGTTGCAATTTGGAGGTGGTATCCGCAAAGTTGAAAAATATCATCCCGCCTTTTCCACTGGCTTTTGCACTAACATATAGTCCCCGGAATTTATCAGTGAATATATGTCTTTTATCAAGAGCAAGGGTATCCATTTTAACGATCTTGTTTTGGATCAGTGCTTTGTTCAGGCGGATCCTTAGCTGGGGAGCCACAGTTCTTAGGGTGTCGGGCTTACCTGGAACAATGTCTGTAACTTTAAAAGGTGTTAAAGGTTTGATGTAAACTGCACCTTGAGGTTGATTTTTATCGTTAGTTACAAGTGTACCCAGAATTTCAGTTGCATCTTTGCCCCATTCAGTAGAGCTGAGAAAGCTTTGTTCCTGCGTTAAATCTCTGGTCATCTGGCCAACAGTGAAAGTGTAAGTTTGCGTAGAGTCACCATAAAATGGAGTAATAACCGAACTTCCTGATGCGATTTTAGCATAACCTAAAATCAATACTGCTGAATCCAGTTCCGCATTTTTACCAAATCTGTATTTGCTTGTTGTTGTTGAGGTCAAGTTTGCACCAGGGGCATTGACCACCATTGCTGCACCTGCCAAAGTCTCTCCAAAAACAGGATCGGTCATAAACCCTACCGGGTAGCGTTCCAGATTTAGTGTGTTGACTGCGTCATCCAGTTGCGTTTGAGAAGTGACCGTAGTATTGTCATACAGATCGCCTTTAATGGCAGAATCTTCCTCACCCAAACCTATGGTATTGGGATCTTTACAAGAAGAAAAAAGAAAAAGACCTATCAACATGGTTAATAAGTCTTGTTTTGAAAATTTCATATTTAAGTTAATAATACCTGAGTTTATGCTATTGAAACCAATTCTTCATCCGAAATCTCCTCATATAAAGCGTAGAAGTTTTCGAAATCGTCGGTTAAATTATAAGCTAAAGTTGGTTTATTAGAATCTTTAACAAATTTTAACACATTACTATCGATGTTTTCGTTCGCTAATACTACTGCATCAGAGTAAGTTATCGCTCCGATATGTAAGGTGTTACAGTCGGCATTTTCAAATACTTTCGTATCCTCAAGCGTCATGGCGTTCATTACAGCCTTTTTATGAAGATCTGCATGAAGTTTCTCTGTAAAACAATTCTCATAGATCGAATATACTACTTTAGAATTCTTGAAAGTAGGATCATTCTTATAAGAAGTTTTAATGTAAGCCGGGACTAAAGCGGTCATCCATCCGTGACAGTGCACGATGTCTGGTGCCCAGCCTAATTTTTTTACCGTTTCTAATGCGCCTTTGCAAAAGAATATTGTTCTTTCGTCATTGTCAGCATAGAATTTGTCTTCCTTGTCTCTAAAAACGTATTTGCGTTGGAAATAATCTTCATTATCCAGGAAGTATACCTGCATACGGGCAGCCGGGATAGAAGCAACTTTAATAATTAAAGGGTTGTCATTATCATCGATGATAATGTTCATTCCTGAAAGACGTATTACTTCGTGCAATCTGTTCCTTCTTTCATTAATATTCCCGAATCTAGGCATCAAAATGCGGATTTCAAATCCTTTGTCCTGCATTGCCTGAGGTAGTTGACGGGTAATTTCTGAAATTTTTGTGAGTTCAAGGAAAGGCGACATCTCGTGTGTAACAATCAGTAGCTTCGTTTTTGCCATCTCCATATTCTGTAAATAAAAATTTATGTTAAAGAAAAGATTATCAAGGGGCAAAGGTAAGCAAAATAATAACATTTATCAATTATATAGGCAAGATGTTTTGTTTGGAATAGATAAATAACCAACTTTGCCCTTTGAAATTTTATAGGCTAGTTTGAAAGTTATAAACACCATCGCAGCGTTAAAGTCGTTGCTTGAACCAATAAAATTGGGTCAACAGAAAATTGCTTTAGTGCCTACAATGGGTGCATTGCACAAAGGACACGTATCACTCATCAATATTGCCCAGCAATATGCAGATGTGGTGGTTTGCAGTATTTTTGTAAATCCAACACAATTTACCGATCCTAAAGACCTGGAAAAATATCCACGTCCCCTGGAGCATGACATGCAAATGCTTCGGGAAGCAGGGTGTGATGTGGTGTTTATGCCCTCGGTAAAAGAGATGTATCCGGGAACGGAGCACTGGCATATTGATCTTGGACCAGCAGAGTTTCTGTTGGAAGGAGAGTTTAGAAAAGGACACTATCAGGGAGTTACCCAGATTGTAAAAAAACTTTTTGATGCCGTGAATCCAGATGTTGCTTTCTTCGGGCAAAAGGACTTTCAGCAGGTGCTGATGATTGAAAATATGGTGGCTTATTTTAAGCTTCCTGTGCAGATCATTTCCTGTCCTATCATCAGGGAAGAAGATGGCCTGGCTATGAGCTCCAGAAATATCCATTTAAATGAAGCAGACCGTAAAAATGCATTGGTTCTGAGTAAGGCATTGACTTATGTAAAGGATCATTTTGAAGAAAAAACAATTGCAGTGCTCCTTGCAGAAGCGAAGGAGATGATCTCAGCAGTCGCGGGCGTCGAGCTGGATTATTTCACGATTGCAAACGGGAAAACGCTCCTTCCTGAAAATAATAAAAATCAATCTGATCTTGTGGCTTTAGTAGCGGCAAAGGTCGGTCAGACCAGGCTAATAGATAATATGCTCCTCAACTGACAAACCACTATATTATAGTCACCCAAAAGTTTTAACTTTGTATTATGATTATCGAGATATTAAAATCGAAAATACACCGTGTTAAAGTAACACAGGCCGAATTACATTACGTTGGAAGCATTACCATAGATGAAGATCTGATGGATGCTGCCCAGATTATCGCCAATGAAAAGGTGCAGATCGTAAACAATAATAATGGAGAACGCTTTGAGACCTATGTGATCAAAGGGGAACGTGGAACCGGGACGATTTGTTTAAACGGAGCTACTGCCAGAAAAGTTCAGGTTGGTGACATTCTGATCATTATGTCTTACGGATCTCTGCCAATCGAAGAGGCAAAGAAATATCATCCTATTCTTGTTTTTCCTGACGACAATAATCATCTCTTAAAATAGCAACAAGCTATATTGTGTAAAATAATGCTATGCAGCCATAGTAATAATGACGTAGAAATACTAAATTTGGCGGTACGTATTTTTTTATCTATATAATTATGCTATTTCAATTAAGTGAAGAACAATTGATGATCCAGAAGGCTGCAAGGGATTTCGCACAGAATGAACTTAAGCCCGGAGTCATCGAGAGAGATGAGCACCAGAAATTTCCTGCTGAGCAAGTGAAAAAACTTGGCGAGTTGGGCTTTCTGGGAATGATGGTTTCAGAAAAATATAATGGTAGCGGTTTAGACGCGTTATCTTATGTCCTGGTAATGGAAGAACTATCCAAAATAGATGCTTCTGCTTCTGTTGTTGTTTCCGTTAATAATTCATTGGTATGTTATGGCCTGGAGTCATATGGATCAGAATTTCAAAAAGAAAAATATCTGAAACCATTGGCGTCCGGTGAAAAGATCGGTGCTTTCTGTTTATCAGAACCTGAGGCCGGATCAGACGCGACTTCACAGCAGACTACAGCTGAAGATAAAGGCGATTACTACTTGCTGAATGGTACGAAAAACTGGATTACAAACGGAAATACGGCTTCGACTTATTTGGTGATTGCACAGACCGACCGTGCTTTGAAGCACAGAGGTATCAATGCCTTTATTGTGGAAAAAGGAATGGAAGGTTTTACCATTGGGCCGAAGGAGAATAAAATGGGTATTCGTGGTTCTGACACACATTCATTGATGTTTAATGACGTGAAGGTTCCTAAAGAAAACAGAATCGGGGAAGATGGATTCGGTTTTAAGTTTGCAATGAAAACCCTGGAGGGTGGTCGTATTGGTATCGCTGCACAGGCCTTAGGGATTGCTGCAGGGGCCTATGAGCTGGCTTTGGAATATTCCAAACAACGCAAATCTTTTGGTAAAGCAATTTCTGAACATCAGGCGATTGCCTTTAAACTGGCAGATATGGCGACAACCATTGAGGCTGCACGTTTGCTGGTTTATAAAGCAGCCTGGCTGAAAGACCAGGGACTTCCTTATACTTTAGCAGGTTCTATGGCGAAATTGTATGCTTCGAAGGTGGCAATGGATGTTACTGTAGAGGCGGTTCAGATCCATGGTGGTTATGGCTTTGTTAAAGAATACCATGTGGAGCGAATGATGCGTGATGCTAAGATTACGCAGATCTATGAAGGAACTACAGAAATTCAGAAAATGGTGATCTCGAGAGAGATTTTAAAATAGAAATTTAAGCTTAACATCAAAGCGGGCAGTCTTAATTAAGGCTGCCCGCTTTTTTTGTTATTGGATACGTCTGCAGACTGAGATTTGTCTGCCTGCAGATTGGCTCGGAACGAAAAGCGATGAGCCGGGAATCAACCTCAGATCAAGCCCGGATAAAACACGCATTTTGTCCCTGTTCTATCCGGGCTTTATGCGAAGCTGTCTAATCCTTTTCCGTTCCTGCAATTGAGCCAAATATTGCTTTAATTAAAGCGACTACAATGGCAAGAAATGCTGCAGCCCAAAATCCACTGGTATTAAAGCTACTCATCATGTTGTCTACTAATAAAATCATTAGCACGGTAATGATAAAAGATACCAGACCGAGTGTAAGAAAATTGATGGGAAAGGTGAAAATGCGTAAAATTGTTCCAATAGTTGCATTGGCCAATGAAATGAGTACTGCGGCGACAATAGCTGCCCAATAGCTGTCTACATGAACTCCGGGAATGAGTTTTGCGCCCAGAAATACAGCGAGTCCTAATAATAAAATTTCTACAATGAGTCTCATAATGTTTAATTTAGTGGTATGTTAAAGTGTTTTGTAAAGTTGACAGGAGTAATGTGCTCCATGAGTTTGTTTTTTGCCTGTTCCAATGCAAATAATAAGCCACTTTCCATAGATTTTTCTTCGGACAGTACAAAAATTGTAATTAGCCATATTGACCGGACCGGATTGCTGGAGCTTAAAAACAGCAGTAAAGGGAATTCGACCCTGAATGAGATGCTCTCCGTCCTTCAGACTCCTTCAGAAAGGGATTCCGCCATCAGAGAGGAGCCAATCGAAGGAAAGGTGGTGCTGACGGATAGTAATGTCGTGTTTGTTCCTGTGGCGCCTTTTGTAAAAGGTCGTGATTATCTGGTGATTACCCATTTAAACATTCGCTTTGGTGGTGTTGAAGAGATTGTGAAAGGAAAAGTCAGCTATAGCATTAAGCCTCAACAAAAATTCTTAACGAGGTAAACAATAGTTTTGCTGATCCTCAGATGACAGTGCCTTCTGCTCTTCTGGTGTATCTTGTTGAAAAAGTTGCACATACATTGCACATAAGATGATTCTCATTTTTATTTTGAAAAAATATTTCATATCTTTGCATTTGTAATAGAGGGCAAGAGGGGGCAGAAGTCCCCTCTTTTCTTTTATTTGGAAATTGGTTATGCAGGTAGAAAAAAGAGTTACAGCGTTAGTTGAAGAGAAAATTTCGGATAGGCCGGAGTTGTTTTTGGTAGAGGTAAAAATGCTTCCAAACAATAAGCTTATTATTCATGTCGATGGCGATGAGGGAATCAGTATTCAGGATTGTGCCGCAATCAGCAGACATGTAGGTTTCCATCTGGAAGAGGAAAATACGATTGAAAAAGCGTATAATTTGGAAGTTTCTTCTCCTGGTGTAGGTGAACCACTTAAACTTCAAAGACAGTATACAAAAAATATTGGAAGAGAATTAAGTGTCAAACTGAATGGTGGAGAAATTAAGGAAGGGAAGCTGCTTTCTGTAGAAGATCATAGCATAACTATCGAAGCGAAGGTTAAAGAAAAAGGTAAAAAGGCGCAACTGGTTGAAACCAGTATCGACTTTAGTAATATAACAGAAACAAAGGTTTTAATTTCATTTAAATAAAAATGAGCAATATTAATTTAATCGATTCATTTCAGGAATTCAAAGAGTTCAAGAACATCGACCGTCCTACAGTGATTAGTGTGCTGGAAGAGGTATTCCGCAGTATGTTGCGTAAAAAATACGGTACTGATGAGAATTGTGACGTAATCGTTAACCCGGACAACGGAGATTTGGAGATCTGGCGTACAAGAAAAGTGATGGAGGATGGTTTTTCTGAAGATGATGACCTGGAGATCGAACTTGCTGAAGTAAAGCTTTTGGATGCGGATATGGAAGTTGGCGACGATTACATTGAGCAGATCACTTTAGAAAGTTTTGGCCGTAGAGCGATATTAGCTGCACGCCAGACGCTTGTTTCTAAAGTATTAGAATTAGAAAAAGACGAGATCTTTAAAAAATATAAGGATAGGGTTGGAGAGATTGTAACAGGAGAAGTTTACCAGGTTTGGAAAAAAGAGACTTTGGTACTGGATGATGAAGGCAATGAGTTGATGATGCCTAAAACTGAACAGATCCCTGCCGATTACTTCAAAAAAGGCGATACTGTCCGTGCGGTAATTTTAAAAGTAGACATGGTAAATGCTACTCCAAAAATTATCATTTCAAGGATTGCCCCTGAGTTCTTACAACGTTTGTTCGAAATTGAGGTTCCTGAGATTTTTGATGGCTTGATTACCATTAAGAAAATCGTTCGTGAACCAGGAGAAAGAGCAAAAGTTGCTGTGGAGTCTTATGACGACAGAATTGATCCGGTTGGTGCTTGTGTGGGTATGAAAGGTTCTAGGATACATGGTATCGTAAGAGAACTTAAAAATGAAAATATTGATGTGATCAATTTCACCAACAATATTTCACTATACATTACCAGAGCATTAAGCCCGGCTAAAATCACTTCTATTAAGTTAGATGATGAAACAAAACACGCTTCGGTATACCTGAAACCAGACCAGGTTTCATTGGCTATCGGTAGAGGTGGACACAACATTAAACTGGCTGGTAAATTAACCGGTTACGAAATTGATGTGTATCGTGAAGCAGGCGAAGAAGATGAGGATGTGGATATCGAAGAATTCTCGGATGAAATCGATAGCTGGATCATCGATGAGCTGAAAGCGATCGGTTGTGATACCGCAAAAAGTGTACTTGCACTTTCAATTGATGAGTTGGTAAAACGTACCGATCTTGAAGAAGAAACCATCAAAGAAGTGATGAGTATATTAAAATCAGAGTTTGAATAAACGTTATCTTGAATAGGTGCGAACTATGTGGCAATTAAAAACAAATCACATACCCATGAAATAAACAAGAATAAACGTTACTTTTGTATAAGAATTAAAGAAAAAATAGGATATCAATGTCAGACGACAAACCAATAATTTTATTTAAAGCAGTTAAGGAACTTAACGTAGGCATTGCTACGGCCGTTGAGTTTTTAGAAAAGAAAGGCTTTTCTGTTGAGAATAAACCCACTACTAAGCTCTCCCGCGACATGTATAATGCGCTGTTGAAAGAGTTTCAGGGCGATAAGATCGTAAAAGAAGAAGCCAATCAGATTGTTATTGGTAAAATTCGTCGTGATGAGCCGGAAGTGACTGAGAAAGTTGCGGAAGCACCTAGAAAAAATGTAGAATTCGAAAATGAAGGCATTCTTGTTAAGAACCTTCATTCGTATACTCCTCCTGTAGAGAAACCTAAAGAAGAAGCTCCCGCAAAACCGGCAGCTCCAGTGGTGGAAAAAACAGAAGAGAAACCTGAAGAGGGAGCATTGCCGGGTGTGAAAATAGTAGGAAAAATCAATCTTGATGATTTAAACTCTAAAACCCGTCCGGTGAAGAAAGAAGAAACACCTGAAGTACCTCAGCCTGTGGCTGAAGAACCAAAAGTGGTAGAACCAACACCAGCCCCTGCTCCAGTGGAGAAAGCACCTGTAGAAGAGAAACCAGTAGAAAAACCAGTAGAAGCCGTAAAGGAAGAAGTGGTAAAACCTGTAGTAGAACAACCTAAGGTGGAAGAGACTCCAAAGCCTGTTGAGCAACCTGTTGCAAAAACAGAGCCCGAAGTAAAAGAAACTCCTAAACCAGTGGAAGCACCAAAAATAGTTGAAACGCCGAAAGTTGTGGAAACCCCTAAAGTTGAAAAAACAGACGAGGTAGAAGTGATTAAAGCACGTTCTGTAAAACTTTCAGGACCTAATATCATCGGTAAGATCGTTTTACCAACCACACCAGATCGTAAATCATCTCCTGTAGCCTCTTCGGCCGACAGCAATGATGCGAAAAGGAAACGTAAGCGTAAAAAAACTCCAGGGCAACACCCGGGACAGGGAGGTAACACTCCGGCAGGAAATCAGCAGACAGGTGGCCAGGCAGGACAAGGTACTACAGCACCAAAACCAGCTCCGACGTTTACCAACAGACCTGATTTCAGGAACAATACTAACAATACAGCCAACAGGCCTAACTTTAGAAACAGCAAACCGGGAGCTCCTGGAAGCGGCGGTCCTAAAGAAGAACCTACGGAAAAAGAAATACAAGACCAGATCAAAGCAACACTTGCACGTTTAAGTGGCGCTGGTAAGTCGGGTAAATTTGCTCAACGTGCTAAACTACGTCGTCAGAAACGTGATGATGTTGCCCTTTCGGCAGATGAAGCAGCAATGGAGCAGGAATTACAATCCAAAGTGTTAAGGGTGACGGAATTTGTTACGGCAAATGAGTTGGCTACGATGATGGATGAGCCGGTAACTAAAATTATCGGAACTTGTATGAGCCTGGGAATGTTCGTATCCATCAACCAACGTTTGGATGCCGAAACATTAACTATTGTAGCAGATGAGTTTGGTTACGAAATTCAATTCGTTAAACCGGATGATGAAAGTGATATCGTTATCGAGGAAGAAGATAATGACGAAGATTTAGAGCCAAGAGCACCGGTTGTGACCATCATGGGTCACGTCGATCATGGTAAGACTTCATTGCTGGATTATATCCGTAAAGCAAACGTAGTGGCTGGTGAGGCCGGTGGTATTACTCAGCACATTGGTGCTTATATGGTAACCACACCTACAGGTAAGAAAGTTACTTTCTTAGATACTCCGGGTCACGAAGCCTTTACAGCGATGCGTGCACGTGGTGCGAAAGTAGCGGATATTGCCATCATTGTTGTCGCTTCGGATGATGCGGTGATGCCACAAACTAAAGAGGCAATCAACCATGCTCAGGCAGCAGGCGTACCATTGGTATTTGCCTTCACAAAAATTGATAAACCGGGTGCAAACTCAGATAAAATACGTGAGCAATTGTCCATCATGAATATCCTGGTAGAGGATTGGGGAGGTAACTTCCAGTCGCAGGAGATTTCGGGTAAAAGCGGACTAAACGTAGACTTGTTATTAGAAAAAGTTTTATTGGAAGCAGAACTGCTTGACCTTAAAGCGAATCCTAACAAACGCGCTACAGGTAGTGTAATCGAAGCTACCTTAGATAAAGGTCGTGGTATTGTAACTACGGTTCTTGTTCAGGCAGGTACGTTGAAAATCGGAGATCCGATTCTGGCAGGTAGTTATAGCGGACGTGTGAAAGCGTTGTTTAACGAACGTGGACAGAAAGTAGATAAAGCAGGACCTTCAGTACCGGTACAGGTATTGGGTATGCAGGGTGCCCCTACAGCGGGTGATCGATTCAATGCATTGGAAAGTGAAGTTGAGGCAAGAGAAATTGCCAACAAACGTTTACAATTAATGCGTGAGCAAGGTCTTCGTACACAGAAACACATTACACTGGATGAGATCGGTCGTCGTTTGGCAATCGGTAACTTTAAAGAGCTGAACCTGATTGTTAAAGGTGATGTGGATGGTTCAATTGAGGCACTATCTGACTCATTGTTGAAACTGTCTACTGAAGAGATTCAAATCAATATCATTAGCAAAGCGGTAGGTCAGATCTCTGAATCTGATGTGTTGTTAGCTTCTGCTTCTGATGCGATCATCATCGGTTTCCAGGTTCGTCCTTCTTCAGGAGCGCGTAAACTGGCCGAGGCTGAACAAATTGACATCAGACTATATTCTATCATCTACGATGCAATCAATGAGATTAAAGCGGCGATGGAAGGTATGTTGGCTCCGGAGTTTGAAGAGAAGATCACCGCGAACGTGGAGATCAGAGAAACCTTCAAAATCACTAAAGTGGGTACCATTGCAGGATGTATGGTATTGGATGGTACGATCACACGTAACAGCAAAATCCGTATCGTTAGAGATGGTGTGGTAGTTTACACAGGTGAACTTGCTTCATTGAAACGTTATAAAGATGACGTGAAAGAAGTGGCAAGAGGTTACGAGTGTGGATTGAACATTCATAACTTTAACAACATCGAAGTAGGTGACATCGTTGAAGCTTACGAACAAGTAGAAGTAAAAAGAAAGTTGTAAAGCTTTTTTGATAAAATATAAACAAGCCATCTCTTTCTAAGGGATGGCTTGTTTTTTATAATTGAAAGTAGGCGCCGGAAAATATTTTCATAGCATAGTATGTATTAATACTGGAATTAAGGATGCCTTGAGGTTTAGTTTTGACGTACATTTAAATAAAAATGATTTCAATTATTATAGCATCTGTTGATGAGGTCATGTTAGCAGAAGTAACCGAAAATATAACTGAAACTATCGGGCTCCCATTCGAGATACTCAGTTACAGCAACTCAAAAGGGGAGGCTGGTCTTTGTAGTATCTATAATAAAGGAAGTAAAGCTGCAAAGTATAAAATTTTGTGCTTCATGCACGAAGATCTCCATATTAAAACCGATAATTGGGGTAAGGTTGTTGTAGACGCGTTTCAGGATCAAAAATTAGGCATTATTGGGGTTGTAGGCTCTTCTTATAAAACATGTGCTCCTACTGGATGGTATACCATTAGTTATGAAAACAAGGTTTTGCATGGGAACTACATTCAATCTTTTAAATACAGCAATAGACCTTCTGAGCATTTCAATGAAAATCCCTTAAATCAGAAGATGGCTCCTGTCGTTTCCGTTGATGGCATGTGGTTTTGTACTACTAAAGCGCTTAGTGAAGAATTTCCGTTCGATGAGGAGGTCTTTAAGGGCTTCCATTGTTATGACCTCGATTTTTGTTTTCAGGTTGGTCAGGCCTATAAAATCGCGGTTAACTATCAGATCCTGATCGAGCATTATTCTGAAGGAAATTTTAATAAAATCTGGTGGCTGGATACTTTAAAATTGCATCAAAAGTGGCGTAATAAACTTCCCATCTCGGTGACTGATATAACAGCTAAACAACGCTTTCTTATTGAAAAAAGATCCTATAGATGGGTGATTGAAACCCTTAGGAAAATAGGATACTCAGGAGCATATGTGTTTGCTTTTCTAATTAAGCAAAAGATGAATGGGAGTCTGAGTTGGTTACAATATCTCAAAGCGATGAAATATATGCTTAGAACACCTAAAATCTGATCTGCTTAAGAGGAAATGAGTGTGTTTACATTCGCCCTTTAATTGTCGATATAATAGTCCCGGATCGGCAGAACAGCGGTTTAGCTTTTATGTTTCCAAATGGCGCTTAGCAGTAGTTTATAATAATTACTTTTGGAGGATAACGAAGTTTTAAATGTTGCCTCAATCTCTTTTATAAGTAATGGGTCAAGTACTCTTTTTTCTTTCCAATATTTCTTGAAGAGATTTTTAAAGGCCCGGCTATAGGCTTCCTCATGGATTAACCTATCAAGATATATATGATTTAAAAGTTGGATATTTTCTATGAAATTTAAGCCGCTTTTAGTCGCTTTGCCAGTTACATCAGCCCCGTGTTTCCTAAAGTAGTTCATCAGTTTGCCACTAATATGAACATTTCCCTGCTTTGCGAGTTCAATCCAGAATAACCAGTCGCCACAAAACTTATATTTTAAGAATTCTTTTGAAACAGAATTGAAAAGTTCCTTTCTCCATAACACCATGCTTGCATTAAAGATCGTATTGTTATTGACCATGTATTGCTGAATAAAAGAATGTCCGTCCATCCGTTCCATCAGATATGGGTGCTGAGAAAGCCAGCTAATTTTATTTGTTTGTTCGATACAATAGGATTGACAGTAACTGATCGCACAGTTTTTATCACTATTTATTCCAGAGATGAGCTCCTCCAGAAGCGTATTTTCGCACCAGTCATCACTTTCAGCAATCCATATGAATTCCCCTTTGGCTATCGAAATTCCTTTTTCCCACTGAAGGAAGGTGTTTCCTCCATTTTGTTTATTGTAGCTGATTGTTGACACCTGTGGCTCTTTCTTATACAATTCAATCACGTCTCTGCTATCGTCAGTTGAACAATCGTCCAATATGATGATCTCAAAATCCTGGAATGATTGATTAAGGACACTGTCAATACGCTGTTTTAGAAAAATAGCATGGTTATAATTCGGAATAATAATGGAGACTTTGGGCATTGACGAAAGTTAAAATGCTACCTGATGGTATTAATTAAAGTACTATAGATTCTTGCTGTTTTAAGTTATATCAGTGTATCTTCACACTTTAAAACTCAAATATAACATAAATCAATATTATCAAAATGGATTTTTCTATTATTATTTGCACTTATAATCCTGATGAATTGCTCTTAAAGCGTTGTTTAAACGCCGTAACACATCTTAATATTGGTGATTTTACAGCAGAGGTTATTCTTGTGGATAATAATAGCAAAGAGCCCTTGATTGATGTAGATTATGTCCGGGATTTTATAAAGAACACGCCTGATTCTAAGTTGCTTTTAGTGAAGGAACAGGGACTTAGTCATGCCCGGATAGCAGGAATTCAAGAGTCCGAAGGAAAGTGGGTTGTCTTTTTTGATGATGATAATGAACCAGATGCGGCCTATTTAACAGCTTTAGATGGGCTCTGTGAAAAATACCCTAATGTAGTTGCATGGGGGCCTGGAAATGTATTTGTTGATTTTATTGGAGGAATCAGGAGTGATTTGGAAGTTTTTGCAAGGGAGGCTTTTCAGGAACGTTTTGAAAACAATGTTACCTATTCAAATCAGAGAACCTGGCAGAGTTGTTATCCTTTTGGTACCGGACTATGCATTCAAAAATCTTATTTAAATGCGTATATGGCATTGGTAGAACAGGGGCAATTCACTTTGTCCGGTAGAAAAGGGAAACAACTGACCAGTGGTGAAGATACCCAGATGGTTTTATTTTGTGTTAGCAAAGGCGCTGCTGCAGGAGTTTCACATGAAATGAAGATGACTCATATCATTCCTGAGAAGCGGGCTACTCTTGACTATCTTAAAAGGCTTACTTATGGTACAGGTGTTTGTTATAGTACAGTGATGTTAGAAGTATTTCCAGAGTATATAAAAGTACTAGAGAAACAATCTGTAAAAGAAGGAACATTTGTTGCGAGGACGCTAAAAAAATACTTGCTCCTTTCATTATTTTTCAGACCTAAAAAAGCACTTAAGCTGATCTCTTATATTGCCGAGGTATCCGGAATTTATATCGCACTGGGGAAGCCGGTGCCTCCTGCTGTAAATTGGGTGGCGAAAAGGTTAGCAGCAAATTAAAACAGGCGTTTTAACCATCTTTTAAATCGCCGTCTCAAGGAAAAATGTTTTTTTTTGATCTCGTCAAGGCGAAACTCTTTATTAAAAATGAAATTGTCTGCCTCTGCTTCTGGCAGATAATACTGGGGATGTATCATTTCTCCTATCTCCTCCAATGGCAACTGGGCGTAAACAAAACCGGAATCAGGTGTATGGGTTGCATCTGCTCTGAAACCTATATTGGAAATCAGATTTACATTTGGTGTAACAGATAAGCCGTTGTTGAAATAATTAATTAATGCAAGCTGATAGTCCCAGGTATTAATTTCATTTGCCTTTAGCGCCCTGAATATCTTCATCCACTGATATTCCATGAAAGTATCAGCAAATATATTATTTAACTGATGCTGAACCTCTGTTTCATTATGTTGAAGCAAATCCTTATCATATTCTTTCCAGACTCTTCTCCAGGAAGCCCAGCCCCATACCGCTGTAATTCTGGAAAAATAGTAACTTGCCTCGCCCCAGGACTGTCCAAGCTGCAGATTGCTGCCGGTAATATGTCTTATTCGGGAGTCTATGCGATATCTTTCCAGCATTTGGTCACAAAAGGAAAAAAAACTGCTTGAAGGAAGGCAATCATCTTCCAGTATTATACCTTCTTCCTCCTGCTCAAAAAACCAATCAATTGCTGATGATACCGCATTTTTACAGCCAAGGTTTTCTTCTCTGAACAAAGTTTTTACGTCACATTCCCAATCAATTCTTGTCGAGATCTCACGAGCTTTTTCACAAAGAGCGGCATCATTTAACAGATTTTTCCTGGCACCATCAGCAGCAATATACAATCGTTTTGGTTTAGCTATCCGGATTTGATTAAAAACCTGTAAAGTGGTATCAGGTCTATTAAAGATTAAAAATAATATAGGAGATTTAGTCTGGTAATTTATCATGCGAATAAAAAGGATATCTCTTTTAAAGAGAGATAGGAGGGATAAATATACATCGAAAAATTTAAAAATTACCAATGCAGGCTAAATTTGCCGATGCCTGATTTCTGCAGCCTATTCATTGTTCTTTCAATTATTCAGACATTTATAATTGGAAAAAGTATATTATTTGTTTTAATTTTAGCGCATTAGCTATTTAATATACATGAAAATTCTGTTTGACCATCAAATATTCGATGCACAGGTGTTTGGGGGAATATCCAGATATTTCGGAACCTTAATCTCCGGCCTGGATCTGCAAAAAGAAGTCAAGGTGAAGGTATCTGTTCTCTACACGGAAAACTATTATTTAAAAGATAAAAGAGTCTGGAAACTGGGGAACTCGTTTGGAAATCTTGTTTTTAAGCGTAAGAATAGAATTTCAAAATGGAACAAAGTTTATAGTAGGTTTTGTATAAGAAAAGATGATTTTGACATTTTTCATCCGACTTATTATCACCCTTATTTTTTAAAAACATTGAAAAAGCCTTTTGTTTTGACGGTTCATGATATGATACATGAGCTATTTCCAGAATATTTTGGCCCCGAAGATGTTACCGCTGCAAATAAGAAGCTATTGGTCGCAGCTGCAAAGCATATTATTGCTATTTCTGAAACGACCAGAATCGATCTGATGAGGCTGTTGGACGTTCCTTCCGAAAAGATCACTGTAGTTTATCATGGTCATACATTAATAAAAAATGACTACAAACCGAGTAATGAATTGCCAGCGCATTATATCTTGTTTATTGGTGGGAGAGAAGGATATAAAAACTTCGAAAGTTTAGCGATAGCGGTCGCGTTAGTGATGAAGAATGATCCGGAATTGAAAATGGTTTGTGCCGGAGGAGGACATTTCTCAGAAGCGGAGATCACACATTTGTTAAATCTGGATATATTGGATAGAACTGTTCAATATAATGTATCAGATGATATGTTATATACTATGTATAAGAATGCAAAAGCATTTGTTTATCCTTCTTTATATGAAGGTTTTGGTCTGCCTATACTTGAAGCATTTGAGGCTGAATGCCCTGTTATTTTGAGTAAAACACCGTGTTTCATCGAGGTTGCAGGAGAGGCTGCTGTTTACATGAATACTGCAGATAAGAAAGAGATGGCTGCAACAATAGAAATGTTCTTGGCAAATGAAACATTAAGAGCGGATCTGATATCGGAAGGCAAAAAACGACTACAGAATTTTAGCATGGAAAAATGCCTTCAGCAAACAATGGAGGTTTATAGCAAATGTCTTCTCAATTAGGTTTACGGCTTGTTTGAAATAACTTTTGTTTTAACATTCTGAAATTAAAACGCAACCAGGTAACAAGACCAAAATATTTAAATATAATGCTGCTTCTTTGTTGTTCGAAAGCCACATCTGTAACTGTTGATGAAATGCCTTCAATACCAAACTTGCTAACTAAATGGGGTTTATATTCAAATTTAAAACAGGCATCTGTCCAACACTGGATATTTAGTACCCAATCAGCAAATATGGGAAAGTTAAGGTCGTACTTGTACTTGTTAAAAACAGTAATGGGATATAGTATTGTCTGGTGACAGATATTTAGCTTTGAAAGACGATAATCAGAATAAGCATCTTTGTAGATTGTCCCCCCAACATCAACCATGCCGTAATAAATGGTGTTTGGCGATTTAAGTTCTTTCAGCATATGATTAAATCCTTGCTCCAGAAGGTCGTCTGCTCCAAGAAATAACACCCAATCTCCTTTGGCGTATTTAATTCCTTTATTCATGGCATCATATACCCCTTTATCAGGCTCCGATAAGAAGAAATCTATCATTGAGTCATTTTCTCTGATGATTTTCAATGTTTGGTCCTTACTTGCCCCATCAATGATAATTAACTGAATTTGCTCAGTATTTTGTTTCCTGATGTTTTCCAAACATGAGCGCAGATGTTTTTCCGCATTGTAAGTAGCAATAATGATGGATAATAATGGCTTACTCATATTGGCTTAACCCTTTCTCACAATACCTTAATTTATCTTTGGCAGTTTGCTTCAAAATCTCATCATTGATATTTACCTTATTTCTCGGCTTTTCAGGGTGATAAATGTGGAATACAATTCCCGAAAATTTAATTATTCTTTTTTCAATACCAGAATTGATTAACCTGAGCCCAATTTCATTATCTTCTCTTCCCCATCCTGCAAAGGCTTCATTATACCCGTTGACCTTTATCAGGTCATCTCTCCAAAAAGCCATGTTACAGCCTCTCAGATAATAAATGTCGTTTTTTTTATAGCCGTTCATGTAGGCAGCTAAAAAAGAGATCCGTAGTCCATTTAAAACATTAACAAGTCCTTTCGTACTCAGATAAACCTTCGTTCGACCTTCTTTTAGCAGGGCTTCAGACAGTTTTTTATCCATAATTACTCTGCTTCCGCTAACAAAGGTTCCTTTTTCACAGAACTTTAAATGGTCTTTAACAAAATGCCTTTCCAGAATTAAGTCACCATCAATTTGAATTATATAATCTTTTTTTGCTCTTGCTATAGCTTTGTTTCTAATTCTGGAAAGCTGAAATCCATCATCTTCCTGCCATACATGTATTAAAGGAACAGGGAAATTAAGTTGAAATTTTTCAATTAATTTACGCGTTTCCTCTGTTGAACCGTCATCTGCAATAATGACCTCATCGGGTAATACTACCTGTTTACTGATACTGATTAAGCATAAATTTAAAGCTTCCGGCCAGTTATAGGTGGAAACAATTAATGAAACACTTGGATATGTTAAACTACTCATAATTTACTGGTTAGGATTGAGCAACACCATTGGCACAGGTTTCCAGCTTATCCCGAAGCGTTTTTTGTAAAACTTCAGAATGCATGAATTCGCGATCCCTGGATGATGTTTCGTGCGAAATATGGTATTGAACAGCCTTAAATTTAATCGATTTTTTCCAGATCCCATTGTTAATGAATCGGGCAGCTAACTCTTCATCTTCATGGCCCCAGCCCATCAGGTCATTGTTATAGCCATTTACCTGTATGAAGTCTGCTTTCCAATAGGCAAGGTTACTGCCTCTCACACTATTTGAATTGTTCCTTTTCTTTTCTACAAGGAAGGCTAAAAAAGGTGCTCTTATCGCATTGAACCGGTTAATTATGCCAGCAGATAAAAAGTGAAAATCCAACAGCTCTTTTTTATAGATTTCGGGAATTCTTTTTTTGCTGATATGCGCCCGGGTCCCCCGGACAAAAAAGCCTGGTTGTGCGGCAGCGTCATGATCTTCCAGAAAATGAGGGTCTAAAATCACATCACCATCAATCTGAACGATATACGTTCCTGCAGCCTTTTTTATAGCCTTATTTAAGATGATGGATTTTCTGAATCCCAGATTCTCATGCCATATTCGAACTAAAGGAACTGGAAAGTTCTTTTGAATTTCCGATATAAGCGTAGTTGTCCGCATATCTGAACCATCATCTGCGATAATCACTTCTATGGGTAGGGATGTTTGTCTTTTAATGCTTAATAAGCAAAGTTTAAGTGCTTCAGGCCAGTTATATGTAGCAACAATAAGTGAAATCGTAGGCTTCATCTAATTAATATTATTCATCAAAAGTCTGCATATCTATTAATCTTTTGTATAAACCATTTTGATTTATGAGTGTACTATGAGTACCGATTTCTGCTATCCTTCCTTTTTCGATAACTACAATAAGGTTTGCATGTTGTATGGTGCTTAACCTGTGAGCAATGATAATAGATGTACGGTTTTCCATCAATCTATTTAAGGCATCCTGTACAAGCTTTTCAGATTCTGTATCCAGCGCTGAAGTCGCTTCATCTAAAAGCATGATCGGAGGATTAGCCAACACCGCTCTTGCAATGCAGATTCTTTGTTTTTGTCCACCAGATAATTTGTTGCCACTATCGCCTATATTAGTCTCATATCCGTTTGTGGTATTTAATATAAAGTCATGTGCATTGGCAATTTTTGCTGCCTGAATGATTTCATCTCTAGTGGCATTTGGCTTTGCAAAAGCGATATTGTTATGTATGGTGTCGTTAAAAAGGATAGACTGCTGGTTAACTGTGCCCATCTGATTCCTGAGGCTATCAATTGAAACATCTTTAAGATTTATGTCATCAATAAAAATATTTCCTGTGTTGGGGTCATAAAATCTTGGAATAAGGTCAACCAGGGTACTTTTTCCACCCCCGGAAGGGCCAACAAGAGCAATGGTCTGACCTTTATTAATGGTCAGGTTGATGTTACTTAATATCTCTTTTTCACCATAATTAAAATTGACATTTTCAAACCGGATGCTATTCTGAAATCCATTGAGTTCAATTGCACCTTCTTTGTCAGTTAGTTGTGGCTTGGTGTCGATCAAATCCAGTACTCTTACCCCTGCAGCTATTCCAGAATGAATTCCTGAAAAGGAGTCTGCTATGGCTTTAATTGGCTGCATTACTTGTGAGAAGGTAGCGATATAAACAAGAAATTTAGACGGGCTAAGATCTCCTTGATTATTTAAAATCATCGTTCCGCCATATAACACAATACAAACAACAACTAATACCCCCAAAGTCTGGGAAACCGGAGATGCCAATTGCTGTCTTCGTGCCATTTTTCTGTTAAGATTAGAATAAAAGACATTTTCCTCATGAAACTTTTCTTTTATTCTTCTGGTTGCATTAAATGCTTTAATAATTCTAATGCCGCCCAAAGCTTCATCCAGAAAACCAATCATTTTTGCAAAACTTTCATGTGCTTCTTTGGCTTGTTCTTTTAATCTTTTAACAATTTTACTGATGATAAAGCCTGAAACAGGAATAACCAGCAGGGAGAACAATGTTAGCTTTACGGAAATAGAGAGAAGGATAGCGATATAAAAAAGAAGTTGTAAAGGTTCTTTAAATACAACCTGAAGCGTATTCGTAACTGTGCCTTGAACGACTTGAACATCGGATGCAACTTTTGAGATGATGTCACCTTTTTTCTCATTGCTAAAATAACCAATGTGAAGGTCCATAACATTATTAAACACTGTTTTACGTAGGTTTAATAGGGTATGAACCCTTAAATCTTCCATAAAACGCTGTGAAAGGTAACGGAAAAAATTTGCTAGAAATACGGAAGTAACAATAATAGCACACACTATTTTTAAGGTATATAGTTTACCGTAAGTAGTAATGGTATAATTGATATAATCGTTGAATTTTCCTATAAAGTCTAGTGAGGCTGCTTTTGCCATCATTGTTTGCGAAGCCGAGCTTCCTGAAGAAAACAACGTTTCTAGTAAGGGGCCTAATAAAGCGAAAAGAAAAGTATTGAATACAATTGCAAGTAGTGTAGCTATGAAATAAGGAATAGCATACTTCTCTATAGGCTTGGCAAATGATAATAATCTAAAGTAAGTCTTCATTAAAATTTAGAAATTTACCAAAGGTACGGATTTAGTCGCTGTTTTATAACAAGGATGAACCCTGGTCGCTTTTCGGGGATAATAAGTTAAAAATCAAAAGACTTCATTACGATAGGATTATTTGCATTATTTTCTTGTTATCCGCATTAAACACGAAAGTCTTAATGTATGGATGAAAGGCCGAGAAAAGTATATTGGTAAATTCATGATTAAACAGTTAATAGGTAAAGGAAGCGGATTGAAATAAACAATATTTCCTGTTTAACTGGCTGCAAAGAGGATGAATAAGGCTCAAATAAAATACGTTTATTTGTAGAAAATAATATGAAAGAATGAATTCCCATTTATCTCTTCTGGTTAAAATTAAGGAGCAGAACTTTAACGCATTGGCGAGAGTACTCACGCTTGTCGAAAATGATTTAAAAGGAAGTGATGAGCTTTTAAAAGCCCTTCCTATTGATCAGTCTGTTCCGGTGATCGGGATTACCGGCCCTCCCGGAGCGGGGAAAAGTACATTGGTAAATGCAATGATCGAGCAGTTAAGCAAGCAAGGGAAACGAATTGCGGTTATAGCAGTAGATCCGACTTCGCCTTTTAATCTGGGCTCTCTTTTAGGCGATAGAGTTCGGATGTCGGCGCACTTTAATAAACCAAATGTATTTATCCGTTCCATCGCTACCAGGGGCTCAGTAGGGGGCTTGTCTGCAAAAATCATTGAATTAGTAGACGTGTTAAAATCTGCTGGTTTTGATTATGTAATTGTGGAAACTGTTGGGGTAGGCCAGTCGGAAATAGAAATAGCCGGATTGGCTGATATTACGATAGTTGTGCTGGTTCCTGAAGCCGGAGATGAAATTCAGCACATCAAATCCGGACTGATGGAAATTGGAGATGCTTTTGTCGTGAATAAATCAGATAGGGATGGTGCAGATACTTTCGCAAATAATTTAAAAAAAATGGTGCGGGACAGACATGAAAATATCCCTGTTCTAAAAACTGTTGCAGATAAAAATGTTGGAATTGATGAACTGCTGGACTGGATCACTAAAGCAAATTATCGTGATCAGTATCGCCGTTTGTACCTATATACAGAAAAAGCATACCGGCTGATTCAAAACCTGAGAATGAAGGATATAGAAAAACAAGATCTCCGGCAACATATAGCTGAAGCGATGAAGATGACGGATTTTAGTTTATACCGGTTCGTAGATGATTATTTGAACCCGGCAACTTAAGGCCGGCCCGTCTTGAGTACAGTTGAAGTCAATTGCAGCTTTTTCCAGTGCTCTGATTTCTTTTCATAAAGAAAGAACTTGGCTAGTTTATACTTATCTCGAAGGTGATGGTTATATTCCACCCCGAATGATCGGTATGGAATATTTGGGTTTGCTTCCAGGCATTGTCTGATGGCAAGTGAATATACTGTTGGGCCCGTCATTTTGTGGACGTCATTCGGGTATTTGTTTTGACGGATATTCTCTAAAACCATTTCCACGGTCTTGAGGAGAAATGGATGCCCGGCATCATAGAACATCGCCCATTGAACAAAGAAGGTTGGATCTTTTTCAGGAGATAATACGGCAACGTCATCGGCGTTGATAAAGCTTTTTAAGCGACTCTTAAGGTGACAGTCGATGTCCAGATAAACCCCTCCTTTTTTTAGAAGAACAGCATATCGAAAAAAATCTGCTTTTGCAGCCCCTATGTTAATTTTTTGGTACAGTCTGAAGACTTCTTCCCCAAATTCCTTAAGGATAAATTTTTCGACACGTTGATCATCATAAAATTCGTAGGAATATTCAGGATTTCTTTTTTTTAATCTGGATATGTGCCAACGCGTTAAGAAAGGCAATTTTGATGTTTTAAAAGTTTGATGTATAATTTTCGGAATTGCCATATAGCTGATAATTAAAAAAAGAGAACATATTGATTCCCCTGAACTAGCAAAAGTATATAATTGTCTTGAAAAAAGGACTTCTTTGTCCAATCGAATAGGACAACACCTGTCAGATGGTGACATGGTGTGACGGAATATCCGGCTTAAGAATGCTGGGTGTATCTTTTACACCACAATTATAGTATCCTTATGTTAAGGAATTGTAACCTTTCAGAAAAAGTCTTATCGCATTGGTCCTCAGTGTGTTTTGGTTTTTTTAAAACAAATGTTCGTCTTGGTTTGTATGTTCTCCTGTTGGATAATATTCCCCTGATTAAAGGGCATATTTAGGTAATTAGTGACACTTTTCAAGTTTGGAACGGAGTTTGTGTAGCTATTGTGAGAATTTAAAAATTTGTTTAATTTTGCTACACAAAAAAATTATACAATTAAAATTTGTTTAACCTTAAAAAAGAAAATTATGAATTATTCTACTTTAAAAAAGGGTCTTGCAGTCTCTTTCGTAGCATTAATGGGAGCAACGACTCTTGCTAGTGCACAAGATGCTCCAGCGACTTCATCTTCAGCCAAGGTATTTGGTGGAAGAGCACAGTACAGATCATGGTCAATCGGTATCAATGGTGGTGTTTTATCTCCATTTGTTGCAATCGGTGGTACTAATGATTTCACTAATGCAGACGTAAACTTAGGTTATGGTATCTCATTGAGAAAACAACTAGGTCATGCATTCGGTTTAGAAGGTAACATTTTCCGTGGAAAAGTTTCTGGAACTAACAAAGATGGTGGTCCAGGTGCTCTTCCAGGTATCAAAGAATTTGAAACTGAAATGCAATATGCAGTGGATTTAAGAGGTGTTGTTAACGTAGCAACTGTTGACTTCTTACGTCGCGAAAACTCTGTAAACTTCTTCGTAACAGCTGGTTACGGTTTAGTAGCTTACAATCCTAAGCTTAACGGTGTTGACAACAAAGGTAAATATGGCGAAGACGGAGATAAAGACTTCATTAAAGAAGCTTATATCCCAGTTGGAGCTGGTGTTAAATTTAAAGTATCTGACCGTGTGTCATTTAACTTAGGTTACACTATGCACTTCATCGACGGAGATAACTTTGATGGATTGTACGCTAAAGCAACTACTAAAGATAAATTCTCTTACGGATATGCTGGTTTAGAATTCTCTCTAGGTTCTAAATCTAAACCAAACCTTGACTGGGTTAACCCACTTGCTTTAATGTATGATGAATTGAAAGATCCTTCATTACGTCAGGAAGTTGAAGCTTTGAAAACTCGTGTATCTAACGTTGAACAATCTGTTGAAGCTTTGAAAAAAGATTCTGATGGTGACGGTGTTGCTGATCAATTCGATAAATGTCCAGGTACTCCAGCAGGAACAGCAGTTGATGGTTCAGGATGTCCTCTACCTAAAGTAGAGACAGTTGTAGCTCCAAACACTGGTAACGTAACTGGTTTCGAAACTATCCAATTTGAATTCAACAGTTCAGTTTTAAAAACTGAGTCTTACCCTACTTTAGATAAATTATCTTCAGTATTGCGTGAAAACGGTGGTAAAGTAACTGTAAACGGTTATGCTTCAAGCGAAGGTACTGCTGCATACAATGTGAAATTATCTAAAGACAGAGCTAACTCTGTTAAAACTTACTTAGTTAACTCTGGTGTTAACGCTAGTCAAGTTGTAACTAAAGGTCATGGTGAAGCTAATCCAATCGCTTCAAACGATACTGAAGAAGGTCGTATCCAAAACCGTCGCGTTGAATCTGCTAGAAACTAATTATTTCTAAGTAAATATTAAAAAAGAGGGCTTCAATTTTGAAGCCCTCTTTTTTTTATTCCTACATTTGTAATGGTATGTATCTATTCAGAAAAAAAGACCCCAACAGGCCCAGTAATATTAATTTGAAAATCATGCATGTGATTAATGCCATTGCGATTACGGTCTTTGTAGCTGGTGTGCTCTGGAAATTAATAGACTTGATTTTTCTGAAGTAAACAAAACCGAAAGCTACCTGAACCCCTGAATTTTAAGAACGAAATAAAACTATATAAAGATGAAGCAGATATTTAACACTAACAATGCGCCGGCACCAATTGGTCCTTACAGTCAGGCCGTAAAAGCAAATGGTTTCTTGTTCTTATCGGGCCAGGTTGCTATAAATCCGCAAACGGGAGAACTTACTCAGTCATCTATCTCTGAAGAAACCCATCAGGTGATGAGAAATATTAAAGCGGTATTGTTAGAAGCTTCATACAGTTTTAATGATGTTGTAAAGACCACGATTTTTCTAACGGATATGGCTTTATTTTCAGAAGTAAATGAAGTGTATGGTACTTATTTTGAAAGTAGCAGTAACTTTCCTGCACGCGAAACGGTTGCCGTTAAAGGCTTGCCTAAAGGCGTAAATGTAGAGATTTCTATGATCGCTTGTAAAGGCTAAGTTTTGGGGAAATCAAATTTGAGGTACTTCTTTGCAGGGGTCTTATCTTTTGCTATATGGGGGTTTTTCTCTATCCCGCTTAGAAATCTTAAAGCCTTTCCTTCTCAGGAAATTCTTTATTACAGAATCTTTACGTCCATGGTCTTTCTCTGGATCGCGATTCTGGTCTTTAGAAAAAAGCAAATTAGAAAAGATCTTGATTATCTTGCAGGATTAGACAGGAAAGGGAAACGTATGATCGGCTTACAGATCGTTGCCTCTACTGTCTTATTAACCTCAAACTGGTATACTTATATCTATGCCGTAAATAATGTCAGCCTTCAATCAGCAGCTTTTGCTTATATGGTTTGTCCACTGATTACTGCATTCGGTGGGTTTATTCTGCTAAAAGAACATTTATCGCGGTTAAAGCTGATTTCTCTTGCCATCGCATTGCTGAGCATTATCCTACTGGCAACAGGTTCTTTTGTGGAAGTAATGTGGTCGGTCGTCATCGCCTCACTATATGCCTTCTACCTGATCATCCAACGTAAAATGCAACACCTTGATAAACTGAATGTATTGTCGGTACAAATCGGTCTTGCGGTATTGCTAATGCTGCCTTTTTATCTTTTTCAGCATGCAACGATCCCGATGGACTCCTGGTTTTGGGGAAATATTATTGTCGTAGCCGTGTTTTTTACCATCATCCCATTGTTTTTGAGTTTGTATGCCCTGATTGGTATTCCTTCCTCCACACTTGGGATCATCATTTATACCAACCCCATCATTGCTTTTACAGTGGCAATTCTGCACTTCAATGAGCATGTGGATTCAAATAAGCTACTTGCTTACCTTTTGCTGCTGATCTCTATCATTGTATTTAATTGGAGCATACTAAAAGATATACTTACATTTAAGAAAAAAAATATTTAAAGCCTTGTTTGCTGCTACTTTAGATACCACCATAGAATATCTTAAAGGTGTAGGGCCTAAGCGCGCTGAGCTTTTACAGAAAGAATTGCGTATTTTTACCTATGATGACCTGTTGAACTATTTTCCTTTCCGGTATATAGACAGGACAAGATTCTATAAAATTAATGAGCTCGATACCGATCTTCCCTATGTTCAGATTCTTGGACGGATCACTGGGAAGGAACAGATTGGAGAAAAGCATAAAAAGAGAATCGTTGCACGCCTTACGGATGAAACGGGATCTATTGAGCTGGTGTGGTTTCAAAGCTTAAAATGGGTGGATGAAAATGTTTCCCGTGGAAAGGTTTATATTGTCTTTGGTAAGCCTGCAGCCTTCAATGGTTCTTTCAGTATTTCTCATCCCGAATTGGAAAGCTATCCAAGACCAGCCACCATTACAGGGAATCTAAGGCTACAGCCGGTATATAATTCTACAGAAAAACTAAAGAAATTCTTTCTCGATAGTAAGGGCATTCAGAAGTTGCAAACCCTGGTGATCGAACAACTTCTGCCGGAGGTAAGGGAAAGTATGCCTGCCTATATTCTGGATAAATACCAGATGGTAACCAAAAAGGAAGCGCTTTTGAGTATCCATTTCCCCCGGGATGTAAAGGCATTAAAGGGGGCAGAAAGAAGATTGAAATTTGAAGAACTATTCTTTATTCAGCTTCAGCTCCTGCATAATAAGCAAATCAGAGAGTGGAAGTTCAAAGGACATCAGTTTAATGCTGTTGGAGAAGCTGTAAATACATTTTATAAAGAAATACTTCCCTTTGAACTCACCGGTGCCCAGAAGCGGGTAATCAAGGAAATCAGAATGGATACCCAAAGAGGGATTCAAATGAATAGACTCGTACAGGGGGATGTTGGAAGTGGAAAAACGGTAGTAGCACTGATGAGTATGTTGCTGGCGATTGACAACGGTTACCAGGCTTGTATGATGGCGCCGACGGAAATCCTGGCGCGGCAGCATTATGAATCTATTGCATCGCTATTAAATGGACGTTTGGCTAAAGTGGCAATCCTGACAGGTAGTACTACCAAAAAGCAAAGAACGAAACTCCATGAGGAGCTGGAGGCCGGAGAGATTGATATTTTGGTCGGTACTCATGCACTGATTGAAGATAAAGTGGTGTTTAAAAATCTGGCTTTAGTTGTGATTGATGAGCAACATCGTTTTGGAGTAGAACAAAGGGCTAAACTTTGGCGTAAGAATGCAGTGCCTCCACATATTCTGGTGATGACCGCTACGCCAATCCCGAGAACTTTGGCGATGACCTTATATGGAGATCTGGATGTATCGGTGATTGATGAATTGCCAGTTGGCAGAAAACCGATTGAAACCAGACACCTTTACGAAGGACAAAGGTTGAGAATGTTTGGATTCATGAAGGACGAGATTGCGAAAGGACGCCAGGTATATGTCGTTTATCCCTTAATCAAGGAAAGCGAAAAACTGGATCTTTTACACCTGGAAGCAGGAGTAGAGCAAATGAGTTACCAGTTTCCGAGGCCTGATTACCAAATCAGTATTGTGCATGGAAAAATGAGTAATGCCGACAAACAGTTTGAAATGCAGCGCTTCATAGAGGGGAAGAGCCAAATCATGGTTGCCACAACTGTGATCGAGGTTGGGGTGAATGTTCCTAATGCTTCTATCATGATCATTGAGAATGCGGAACGGTTTGGACTGTCCCAGTTGCACCAGTTAAGGGGGCGTGTAGGGCGAGGAGCAGAGCAGTCTTATTGTATCCTGATGTCTGGAAACAAATTGAGTGCGGATGGTCGCCTGAGATTGGATACTATGGTAAAAACAAACAATGGTTTTGAGATTTCTGAAATCGACCTGCAACTGCGGGGCCCTGGGGATATTACCGGGACACAGCAAAGTGGGGTATTGGAATTGAAACTGGCAGATCTGGCTACAGATCAGCTGATCTTGCAGGAAGCAAGAAATACGGTGATCAATATTCTTGAGGGAGATCCAAAGCTGGAACTCCCTGAAAATAGTTTGTTGAAAACATACCTCAACAAAAGAAGCAGAGGTATCGCCTTCGATAAAATTTCTTAATTTGTCTTAATCTTCGTCGCTTCCTGGAAGAGATCCTGAACCGGAATATGCTCCTTTTCTGATAATTGGCATGCCAAGATGTTTATATAAATCATCTAAGTGCATCAGGCTTCCATTGGTTAAATTGCCCAGAAAAATCACAACAATGTTCTTCTGGAAATCGCGTACATAGATATGTCTGAATCCATGCCACCAACCGGTGTGATACACCACTTTTCTGCCGTTTTCACCATCAAACATGCGCCACCCGTAGCCATAATTAAAATGCCCGTTGATGGGTTTATTATGTCCTTTATATGCGGAATCTAAGCTCTCTTTTTTCAAAAGACGGCCATTTTTCAACGCTTTGTCATATAAAACCAAGTCATGCAATGTACTGTAAATTCCTTTATCACCAACAGGACCATCCAGGAAATTTTGTACGACTGAATATCTCCAGGTCCGGTCATGGCCAACTACATCCACAGGGATTTTTGGATAAACAGTTGTTGAATATACGTGCGTATGTTTCATTCCTGATGGTTTGAAGATATTCTCCATCATATAATCTGCATAAGGTTTACCGGTCACCTTTTCAATGATCGCAGCCAACACCATATAATTGGAATTGTTGTAATGGAAACGGGTATCAGGTTTTGCATAGCGGTTTGGCTTATATTCTGCAATGAGGTTCATTACGTCATTATTGCTCATCGGTTTTTTCTTGTCCTTCCAGATGCCATCAGAAAAATAAACATAGTTCATCATGCCACTTCGGTGAGTCAGGAGTAACTTAATATTAATGCCCTCGTAAGGAAAGTTAGGATAGAATTTTTTTACATCATCTGTTAGGTGTAACTTTCCCTGCTCTATTAACTGCATAATTGCAGTGCCTGTAAAAGTTTTGGTTACAGAGGCGAGTTCAAACTCTGAATTTATTTTCAAACTGTCGCGGTGCAGATAATCTGCCCATCCTATAGCTCTTTCGTAAAGAATTTTACCATCTTTTGCGACGAGCATGTTCCCATTGAAGCCATATTTCTTATGTAGGTTCTCTACAAAATCAGCGATGAATTTATCGCCTTTGGCAGGGTTGTAAGCCAGTAAGAGGCTGTCGGCTTTGTCGTCTTCCGCAGTCCGTTCCTTACTAGGTACAGTATGGGCTGCGTTTTTCTTTGAATTGGAGCAGGCAAAAAACAAAAAAGTGGCCATTGAAGCCACGGCTAAAATATTACGATAAGTCATGAATAATAAAATACTTTTAAACGCCCGAAAAATAAGGAATATTAAGGCTTTAAACGCAAAAGAGTTTTAAACATTGTTGATTAGGAGCTTTGTTTTCAGAATGTTTTGTTTTTTAGCTGATGTAATCCTGTAGATCCGTTTTTTGTAGTCCGTTTAGAAACAGAAATGAGAGCTGCAGGATAGATTTATTGCTTTTTTTGAACTGTATTAAACATCTGACAATAATGCCCATTTTAAAAGTATAAAAAGCCTAAATTTGCGAAATAAAATATTTAACACTATGAATTTTAGAACCGAACACGATACCATGGGTGAAGTGCAGGTACCTGCCGATAAATATTGGGGGGCTCAGACTGAACGTTCACGTAATAATTTTAAAATAGGGCCTGAGGCATCTATGCCAAAGGAAATTATACATGCTTTTGGTTACCTTAAAAAAGCAGCGGCCTTAGCCAATACAGAATTAGGGGTATTGACTGCAGAAAAAGCAGATTTAATTGCACAAGCCTGTGACGAGGTGATTGCAGGTGATTTAGATGAGCAATTCCCTTTGGTGATCTGGCAGACGGGCTCAGGAACGCAAAGTAACATGAACGCAAATGAAGTGATTGCTTACCGTGCACATGTTTTAAATGGCGGGGATCTTTCGGATGAAAAAAAGGTCTTACATCCGAATGATGATGTGAATAAATCTCAATCATCCAATGATACATATCCTACTGCAATGCACATTGCGGCTTATAAACAAGCGGTAGAAATTACCATTCCAGGTTTAGAGAAATTACGCAATACTTTAGAAAAGAAAGTAGCAGAATTCAGTACCATTGTTAAAACAGGACGTACCCATTTTATGGATGCAACCCCACTTACTTTAGGTCAGGAATTTTCCGGATATGTTCAGCAAATTGACAATAGCATCAGAGCGATTAAAAATGCACTGGTCATGATCAGTGAACTGGCTCTTGGTGGTACTGCCGTAGGTACAGGTTTAAATACCCCAAAAGGATACGATGTACTCGTGGCTCAGAAAATTGCAGAATTAACAGGTCTTCCTTTTGTAACTGCTCCAAATAAATTTGAGGCCCTTGCAGCCCATGATGCGATGGTGGAATTGTCTGCTGCGTATAAACGCACTGCAGTTTCTCTAATGAAAGTGGCTAATGATGTGAGAATGTTAAGCTCTGGACCGCGTTGTGGAATCGGTGAAATCATCATTCCTGACAATGAACCGGGATCTTCTATTATGCCAGGTAAAGTTAATCCGACACAACCGGAAGCATTGACAATGGTGTGTGCTCAGGTAATGGGTAATGATGTTACTGTTGGAATAGGTGGAAGCAATGGCCATTTTGAGCTGAACGTTTTCAAACCGGTAATCGCAGCAAATGTATTGCAGTCAGGTCGTCTGATTGGAGATGCCTGTGTGTCATTTAATGATAAATGTGCTGAAGGTATCTTGCCTAACCTTCCTGAAATTAAGAAACATTTAGAAAACTCTCTGATGTTAGTAACGGCATTGAATCCTCATGTAGGTTACGAGAACGCAGCGAAAATCGCAAAAAAAGCACATAAAGAAAACAAAACATTACGTGCAGCAGCAGTTGAACTTGGTTTACTGACTGGCGAACAGTTTGATGAATGGGTTCGTCCGGAAGATATGGTCGGAAGTTTAAAATAATTGATAAAAATACCCCGATATGTGGAGATTGATAAGTTCCCTTTTACTCATTTCAGGCCTGTTCGTTTCGTGCAGCAGGCTGCCTAATGTACAGGGTAAAGGTGAGGCTTTTTTACAGGGTGTTTGGAATCAGGATAGTATCCCCAATGCCGGGAAGTTGCTGAATTATACGCAGCATAAATTTAAGTTTACCTGTGATTCATTCTATGTAGACTTAACCACGCATTCTAAAGTAAATTACTATCCTGATTCCTGTTTTAATAACGGCGTTTGGAAAGAGTATGCCAAAGGAGTCTATGAGGTTCGTAATGACAGCCTGATTCTGGAAGGAACTTATACCAAAGCCAACTATAAACAAAAAATTTCCGGTTGTTATCAGATTGGGAGGTATATCAAAAGCTTTTATATTAAGTCCTTTGAGCCCAATAAGCTATTCCTTCAAAGTGCAAGTGACCAAAGAGAATGCAATCTGGTTTTGAAAGAGAAAATTATTTGTAAACCCAAAGCGCTATAAGCCTTTTAAAATACATTCCTATGAAAATCAAATCAATCAATAAATCACTAAAGGTTGCCTTAACTCTTGCGGTAATGGCCTACCTTCCACTAAATGCCAGTGCATGGGGAATGCTTGGCCACAGAATCGTTGGACAGGTTGCCGAGGCACACCTTACAAACAGGGCACTTAAGGGTGTTAAAGGAGTTTTAGGTACGGAAAGTCTGGCCATGGCGAGTACCTGGGGAGATTTCATTAAATCCGATACCGCCTACAATTATCTATACAACTGGCATTTTGTAAACCTTCCCGCTGACCTTGACAAACAAGGAGTTTTCAACTTCCTGGATACCGACCATGGTCCAAATGTTTACAACAAGATTCCTGAAATGGTATCTGTGCTGAAAAATCCTCAAAGTACTGCAGATCAGAAGAGACTGGCTATGCGCATGCTTGTCCATTTGGTTGGCGATTTAAATCAGCCAATGCATACCGCGCGCAAAGAAGACCTGGGTGGAAATAAAGTATATGTAACCTGGTTCGGAGAAAAATCTAATCTGCATAAAGTTTGGGACGAAGGTCTGATTGATTACCAGCAATTAAGTTATACGGAATACACGACTGCCATTAATCATCCTTCTGAAGGTCAACTAACAGAATGGAAAAGCAGTTCGTTAAAAGATTACGTTTATGGTTCTTACGAAGCATGTAATAAAATATATGCGAGTACAAAGCCGGAAGATAAACTTAGCTATAGGTACAATTTTGACTTTCTGGAGCTTTTAAACACCCAGTTGTTAAAAGGTGGAGTATGTCTTGCAAATATCATTAACGACATCTATAAATAGTATACATGAAAATTCTAATGGTTTGTTTGGGCAATATCTGCCGCTCTCCATTGGCAGAAGGGATCATGCGTCATTTAGTTGATGAACAGGAATTGGGTTGGGAGATCGCTTCTGCCGGTACAGGAGACTGGCATGTGAATGAGCCCGCCGACAAAAGAAGTATTTCTGTTGCCCGGAAATTCGGTTATGATATTTCTAAACAAAGAGCCAGACACTTTAACAAAAATTATTTTGATGAATTTGACCTGATTCTGGTGATGGATCAGAATAATTTAAAAGATGTACTTAAACTGGCCGGAGAACAGGAACACCGCGAGAAAGTGTCTCTGTTCCTGCCAGAAGATCTTGAAGTTGCTGACCCTTATTTTGATGAACGACTTTTTGAGCCTGTATTTCTACAAATTGAAGAACGCTGTAAACAACTAATCGAGGAGATCAAAGCCAATCATTAAAGAAGAAAAATGCCTAATTCCATGCAATCACCCAAGTTATTTATGTTGATGCTCGGTTGTACACCGCCACCCCGTCGTATTGAACAACACGATATGTTTTTTTCAATCGCGGATTCATTAAAGGATTTGAAACAGGAGATTCTTGATTTCTGGCCTGAGGCGGGGGAGAAAATCCATGTAGATGCCTGGCGTGAAGTGACCGAAGTAAATGGTTACCAAATACAGGTGGTAGCTAAAGGAAGCATTTCCAATCAAACAAACAACTTATTCTTTATAAATTTAGGAGGGTATAAGCCTGGTGTGTTTGATGAACCACATTATAAGATGCTGATTGTTGCTACAGATAAGGCTTCAGCCATTCAGCAGGCAAAACAAACGGCATTTTATAAACATACTGGTTTTGAAGGCGCAGCTTCTCATATTGATGATAAATATGGAGTAGATGTAGATGATGCTTTTGAAATCGTTGATGTCCTTTCGGAAGAACTTAGACTTCAGTATGACCTGAAGATTGAGCTTCACGAAGGACAACAAAAAGATGAGATCAATCTTGGTTATCTGAAATTTAATAAAATATAAGACTTTAAAAAAGAGAAATCTCTTTTCATCCCCGAATCTTTGCTGAAGGGCAAATATTCGAATGTCTTCAAAGAAATTTCTCTTTTTTTAAAATCCTGCACGTTTGTACCGCTCTTAAAGGGGGTGTAAACCTGCAGGATTTTTAATTTGATCATTGTGGTGATCGGTTTTACGACCAGCTGTGATTTGGCCCTTGATTTCTAAAAAAAAGAAGCCGTTCTAAGAAAAGGCATAGAAATTTTGCCCCCTTCAGGGCAAAGGTTTCAGCCTTTGAATAGTAATGGCCTCTTTTTTAACAGTAACTTTTATAAAATTAAAATACCCCCTTAACTTTATGGGGGCATTTCAAAAGATAAGTGTCTTATTACATTCCGAATTCTTTATCAAGATAATCGGAGACCTTAATGATCGCTTGGTCTATAGTATCACTTAAAATGGTAATAAATGATCCTGAACGAGCAGTCGCAATAATATATTTCAGGCAATCATCTCCGCTATTGTTAATGATAATATCCATATCCGGATTAATCTCACGAATAGCTTCAATCTGTAAGTCAATTAGCTCTTGTTGATTTCGGCCACGAAGGTATTTCTCCTGACAGATAATAATCTTATTGAACATTTGAGCGGCAATTTTTGCAGTTTCTCTGATGTCTGAATCCCTTCTGTCGCCCGTAGCAGAAATGACACCAACATGTTCTGTTGCCTCAATAGTCTTTAAATACGACTTAATGCCACTATACCCATCAGGATTATGTGCAAAGTCGACCATGATTTGAAATTCCTTAAATTTGAACGTATTCATCCTGCCTGGTGTTTGTGCTGCGGAAGGAATGAATGTTTCTAAAGACATGCGGATATCTTCAATCTTATAGCCCCAAAGGAAAGTAGCTAGTGTTGCCGCCAGTACATTCTGAATCATAAAATCAACACTGCCGCCAAAGGTCAATGGAACATGAGTTACTTTCTCTACCCTGATTTTCCAGTCACCTTTTTTGATCGTGATATAGCCGTTTTCATAAATGGCGGCTATTCCTCCTTTTTTACAATGCTCCACAATTACAGGATTGTTTTCATCCATACTGAAGTAGGCAACATTACAATCGGCATTGGCTGCAATTTTAATACAGTATTTATTATCTGCATTTAAAACGCCCCAGCCACTTCTTTTCACCGCCCCAATAACTACTCCTTTTACCCTGGCCAGATCGTCAAGCGTATGGATGTCGGAGATGCCTAGATGGTCGGCCTGAATATTAGTAATAACTCCTATATCGCATCTGTTAAAGCCGAGTCCGGCCCTCAGAATTCCGCCTCTTGCGGTTTCCAGAACGGCAAATTCTACCGTTGGATCTCTTAGTATAAATTCTGAACTCACAGGACCGGTAGTATCCCCTTTCATCAACATGGTATTCTGTACATAGATCCCATCTGATGTGGTAAAACCAACCCTGGTTCCGTTACTTTTAACAATATGGGCGATTAGCCTTGTTGTGGTCGTTTTTCCGTTGGTTCCTGTTACGGCGATAATTGGAATTATCGCAGATTTTCCAGGAGGGTAAAGCATGTCAATTACCGGAGCAGCAACGTTTCTTGGAAGGCCTTCACTTGGGGCCAGGTGCATTCTAAAACCGGGAGCTGCGTTTACTTCGAGTACGACTCCTCCATTTTCGGTTAAGGGCTGCGTCAGATTTTCTGCCATGATATCGATACCACAGATGTCTAGTCCGATGACTCTGGATATCCGCTCACTGATAAAGACATTTTGTGGATGGACAAGATCAGTTACATCAATAGAGGTCCCTCCGGTACTTAAATTTGCCGTAGATTTCAGGTAAACAATCTCCCCTTGCGAAGGGATGGTTTCCAGTGTATATTCTTTTTTTGCCAGAAGATCCAGTGTGTCGCGGTCTACGGTGATTTCCGTTAATACGTTCTCATGGCCATAGCCTCGTCTGGGATCTGTATTTTCTTTGTCAATGAGTTGCTGAATCGTCAGTTGGCCATTTCCGGTCACATGTGCAGGAACACGAAGCGCTGCAGCAACCATTTTATGATCAATTACCAGGATTCTAAAGTCATAGCCGTTAATGAAGCGTTCAATGATGACTTTTCGGGAATAGTTTTGTGCATATTCAAAGGCTTCTTTAGCTGCTTCATCCGTTTTTACATTGATGGTCGCTCCTTTTCCATGATTTCCATCAAGTGGCTTAAATACCAGTGGATACCCTACTTTTTTAATGGCGTCGGAAAGGTCATTAGGATCGGATATGGTTACGCCTTTTGCAACGGGGATGGCAGAGTCCTGCAAAAGTCTCTTTGTTTCATCCTTATTGCAGGCAATGTCCACTGCGATTGAATTTGTTTTCTCAGTCATCGTCGCACGGAAGCGGACTTGATTCTTTCCATATCCCAGTTGTACCAGTGAACTTTTGTTCAACCGGATCCATGGAATGTGTCTCGAAATGGCTTCATTAACGATAGAGCCCGTACTTGGACCAAGGCGCTCCAGTTCTCTTAGCTCGCGCATGCGGTGAATGTCATGTTCCAGATCATAATCCGTTCCATTGATGAGTGCTTCTGCAATCCTTACCGAAGCTTCGGCGGCATAAAGTCCTGCTTTTTCTTCCAGATAGCTGAATACGACATTATAAATGCCGTCAGTTTTCGTTTGCCGTGTCCTGCCAAAGCCGGTATCCATTCCTGCAAGGGTTTGAATTTCTAATGCGATATGTTCGATTACATGTCCCATCCAGGTGCCTTCCTGTATCCTCATCAGAAATCCTCCGGGTGCACCTTTTGAACAACGATGCGTATATAGACTTGGTATTAACTTTTCAATCCTTTCTGCAAATCCATCAATTACATTGGTTGGATTTTGCTCCATCTCCTCCAGGTCAAGGCGCATTTGAATTAACTTTTTTCTGTTGATAGACCATATATTTGGTCCGCGTAGCACCTGTATGCCTAATATTTTCATTCTAGATTGATTATTTTGTGTTGGTAGTGACCATATTACGGGAACTTGTTAGTAGCTAATTTGATAAGGTCAATGGAGAGATTAAAGTATAAATATTTTTCGAAAGTTCCACTATTGGCCCATTAAATGTTAGGAATATATTTTAAGCAAGGAATTGAGGGGGGATAATTCTGCAGAAAATTGTTAATAAGGGTATAATATTGATAAAAAATTCCTTGATATTAGGCTAATGCATATATATTTGGAATTATAGGAAATGTAAAGATTTAAGATGACTCCAAAGGGTAAACTAATAATTATAGGTGGTGCAATTAATACAGGAAGTTTCACAGAGACAACTTTCGGATTGCCCCAGAATATGAACTTTTTTGAAAGAGGTATTTTAAAGAAAATTACGACGGAATCATTAAAGGGAACGGCATCTCGTTTCGAGATCATTACTACAGCCTCCCTGGTTCCGGAAAGGGTTGGAGAAGAGTATATCAAAGCATTCGCCCAGCTGGATGTCCATGATGTAGGAGTTTTAAATATCAATAGCCGTGAGCAGGCGAATTCTGAAGAAAACAGCGA
This sequence comes from Pedobacter sp. FW305-3-2-15-E-R2A2, assembly GCF_038446955.1. Lineage (NCBI taxonomy): Bacteria > Pseudomonadati > Bacteroidota > Sphingobacteriia > Sphingobacteriales > Sphingobacteriaceae > Pedobacter > Pedobacter sp. FW305-3-2-15-E-R2A2. Next base: position 6,914,614 of record NZ_CP151803.1, on the reverse strand, counting down.
TCGTGTAAAGGCGGCAGATGTCATCGTTTTTACCGGTGGTGATCAACTGCGTTTGTCGTCCATATTTGGTGGTACCGCTATTCATCAGATTCTTTTGGATAAATACCAGGATGAACCGGTTGTGATTGCCGGGACTTCTGCCGGGGCTGCTGCCAGTTCTAAAAATATGATCTATCAGGGAAGCAGTAAGGACGCTTTGCTCAAAGGGGAAGTTAAAATTACAGGTGGGCTGGGCTTTATTGATGGCGTGATTGTAGATACCCATTTTGTACAACGCGGTAGGATAGGACGGCTTTTATATGCTACGGCAAGTAATCCTGGAATTCTTGGGATTGGGCTTGGCGAAGATACAGGGTTGTACATTTCGAACGGTAACATTATGGAAGCCATAGGTTCCGGAATGGTGATCCTGGTGGATGGCAGAAATATGGCCGATACGAACCTTACTGATGTAGATATGGGGCAACCCGTTTCTATTAACAATATGACCGTTCATGTGATGTGTGATGGCGATATTTATGACCTTACGGCACATAAACTAACCATTCATCATCCAAAGGTTGTTCCAATAGATTAAACCCATGAAAATAATCATTCACGGTGGATTTTTTAGTGAGTCCGGAACCAATCAGGAGACTAAAAAGGCAAAACAAGATGCCTTATCGGCAATCGTGAGCCAATCTCATGCCTATTTACAGATACATACTGCATTAGAGACTGTTATTTATGCAGTTAGTCTGCTGGAAGATAATGAATTATTTAACGCCGGACTGGGATCTCAGATTCAAAGTGATGGGAAGATACGGCTAAGTGCTTCATTGATGGATGGTAAAAGTCAGAAATTTAGCGGCGTAATCAATATTGAAAATGTCAGAAACCCAATTCAGGTTGCCGGGCAGCTGCTGAGCTATGACGATAAAGTCCTTAGTGGAGAGGGAGCTTTAAAGTTTGCGCGTGACCGTAACTTTAACTTTTTCGACCCGATTATTCCACAGAGACAACAGGAATACGAACAGAAATTGGCTCAGTCCAGCAGGATAGGCACTGTTGGCTGTGTTGCGCTGGATGCGGATGGAAACCTGGCTGCAGCAACTTCCACCGGAGGAAAAGGATTTGAAATTCCTTGTCGCGTGAGCGATTCCGCTACAGTTGCAGGAAATTTTGCAAACGAACATGCAGGTATTTCCTGTACCGGAGTTGGTGAAGATATTGTAAGTACGGCGCTTGCTGCAAAGATTGTAACCCGTGTTACAGATGGATTTACATTAAAAGATGCAAGTGATAAATCCTTCGCGGAATTAAAAACTTTTGATGGTTTTGCAGGGGTAATCGGAATCTCTTCTAAAGGGGAGGTTTATCATACTGACTCCCATCCATATATGGTCTGGGCTTCTTTTGACGGTAGTTTACAGGTGTTTAACTAAATTTGTTATATCTTTATCGGATGAACAAAATTTGTTTAGTAATCATTTGCCTGTTATTTTCAGGGAGGGCGATGACACAAACCAATACTTTTCTACCGCAAGAGCCTCCGGTGACCGGCGGAGCGATAAATATTGTAACTTCCAGTCTGGAAGAAGCAGATGGAAATACCTATTTCGCTGAGGCCGTAAAAAATGAAAAAAGAGGGGATTTGAACGATGCCCTTACTTTATTTGGTAAAGCAGCATTTGAATATAACAGCTCTAAACTTTTTGTCCGCTATGGGGAAGCATTGTTAAGGTTAGGAAATGTTCATTTTCTGATGAGCCATTACGGAGAAGCAGAACAGGTGATCCTGAATGTTGCATTAAAGAACTATTCCCGTATCGGAAGTAAAACGGGGCAAATGGAATCTTACTATCAATTGGGAAGGATTTATTTTGCCGCAAATAAACTGACACAGTCCTTATGGTTTTATACGCAGCAAGGCATTCTTGCGAAGCAGGTAAATAACAATAACGCTTATATTGAATCTGTTCTGGGGATCGCTCAGGTAAAAATCAAGAAAAAGGAATACGCCCTTGCTTTAAGAGATATTAACAGAGCTGAATTATTGGCCAAATCATCAAATACAACTCAATTTAAAAATAAAATTAAGGAAGTAAAATCCTTAATTCCTTCTAAACTAACGGTTAAGAAGTCGTAGGTAGAGGCTGTAAAATTATCCTGGACCTATTGTTTTTTGTATAGAATTTTTAATTACTTTTGATAAGTTTACAGAAAAGAGACGGTAATATTACTGTCTCTTTTCTGTTTATTAGTGATATTGGTATCATATTAGTTGTGCATTACAAAATGGATTTTAAATTATTCAAAGAGATGTTAAAAAGAACGTTACTGGTGGCCTTTACTGCGGCTGTACTTGCGTGCCAGGCTTCCCCAAAGCCACAACAATTAGTGAAGGGGGTAAGCAATATTGTGCCGGACGAAAGACAGGCTCTAGTAGTTAAAGAGGTTGTGGGACTGATCGAAAACTACAATTATAAAAAAATAAAGCTCAATGACTCTATTTCTTCATTGATTCTGGATAAATACATAAAGGACCTTGATCCTTACAAGTACTATTTCCTGGCTTCTGATATTAAAGATTTTGAGCAATTTAGAAATTCATTAGATGATGACTTCAGAAATGGTGATCTAAGTGCACCTTTCTACATTTTTAATGTATATCTAAAACGATATAATGAATGGCTTACTTATACACTTTCACAGGTAAAGACTAAGTATGATTTTACTCAGGATGATGCTTATGTGTTTGACAGGGAGAAAATGCCATGGATCAGCTCTGTTGCAGAACTTAATGATGTTTGGAAAAAGAAGGTGAAATACGACCTTGTTAACCTGAAAATTGCGGGAACAACTCCGGCAAAAAACGTGGAAACGCTAACTAAAAGATACGAGAGCTTAAAATCACAGGCGGCAAAAGTAAATAATCAGGATGTATTTCAGACGATTATGGATGCTTTTACAGAAACCATTGATCCTCATACCAACTACTTTAATCCGGCAAATGCGCAACAGTTTAATGAAGATATGGCCCGTTCATTTGAGGGAATTGGTGCAAGACTGAGACAAGAGAATGATATTCTTAAAATTGAAGAAATCATTCCGGGTGGACCTGCTTTCAAAAGTAAGCTTTTAAGTGCCGGCGACAGGATTGTGGGGGTAGCGCAAGGTGCTGGTGAATTTGAAGACATCATCGGATGGAGAATTGACAATTCCGTTGCTAAGATAAAAGGACCTAAAGGAACTAAAGTAAGATTGAAAATTATCCCGGTAGGGCGTGATCTATCTTCTAAGCCTGTCATCATAGAATTGACAAGGGAACGGATTGTGATGGAAGACCAGTCTGCCAAAAAATCGGTAAAAACAATTCAGTCGGATGGCAAATCTTATAAAATTGGAATTATTAGAGTTCCTGCTTTTTATGCAGATTTTAAAGCAGCCAATGCTGGTGATCCCAACTATAAAAGCACGACCCGTGATGTGAAGCTACTGATTGATACCTTAAAGAATAAAGATAAAGTAGATGCGATTGTAATGGACTTACGTGCCAATGGTGGTGGTTCATTGGTAGAAGCAATCGATCTGACGGGTTTATTTATTGATAAAGGACCGGTAGTACAGGTCAAAGATATTAAGAACAGTGTTGAGGTGAGTGAGGATACCAACGCAGGTGTTGCCTGGAGCGGTCCTTTTGGAGTGATGGTAGATCGTTTGAGTGCTTCTGCTTCTGAGATCTTTGCAGGTGCTATTCAGGATTATGGAAGAGGAATAATCATGGGAACACAGACTTATGGTAAAGGAACTGTGCAATCCTCAATAGACCTAAACAGACTGGTAAACCCTTCTATTTTACAAAGAATTGCTGCTTTAGTCAGCAAGGACGCGAAGACAACAATTAAAACCGTTGACGGCAAAAATGGTGCGCCTGTTCAGTTGGGACAGATCAACTTAACGATGGCTAAATTTTATCGTGTAACCGGAAGCAGTACGCAACATAAAGGGGTAATGCCTGATATTCAGTTCCCTTCGCTTTACCCTTTGAATAAAATTGGAGAAGATACCGAGCCTTCGGCCTTGCCTTGGGATGAAGTACAACGATCTAATTTTAAAGTGGTAGCGGATCTGAATCCATTGAAACCGGAATTGATGAAACTCCATCAGGCAAGAATGGCGAATTCATTAGATTATAAAACATTGGAACAAGATATTGCTGATGTTAAAAAACGTGAAGGAGAAGTATCAGTAACGTTAAATGAAACGAAATTGAAAGCCGAACGTGATAGCCTGGAGATGAAATCTCTTGCCAGAATTAATCAGCTAAGGGTAGCTAAAGGTTTGGCTCCTGTAAAAAAAGGAGATAAGATCAAGAAAGAAGAAAACTTTGATTTCATTGAAGATGAAAGCTTACAGATAATGGCAGATTTAATGAGATTTACCAATCCCAATAAAGCAGAATTGGTGAAAGTGAAAGGCGGATTTAACTAAATAAATTCAAGACTGAGCAGGAGTTCAGACATAAAAAAAGAGTTCATCATCTGATGAACTCTTTTTTTATGTCTTTATTATTTGCTTATTTTGCAGGCTTATCGTCCCGGTTCTTCTGAATTTGCATGGCCATCATTTCTTTCATGGTCTTATTCATTCCCTCTGTAGAACCATCAAGGAATACCACATTGCCATCGCTGTTCTCCGCAAAATGTTTAATAGATTCTGTCCACATCGTGAAGAGGATCACGGAAATATCAAGGTTCGCTTCCTCCATTTCTTGCGCTGCTTTAGTCATGCCGTGTGCAACTTCTGCGCGGAATAAGGCAATCCCCTGGCCGCGCAACTGGGCTGCTTCTCTTTCTGCAGCTGCGGCAATTTTAATGGCATTACCATCAGCTTCCGCTCCCTTTGTTTTAGTGATCAATAAGGCCTGACCTTCATTCTCTGCTGCGGCTTTTAAATTGTTTGAGGCCACCACTCTGCTCATGGAACGCATGATCTCCTCATCAAAGGTGATGTCGTTCAACTGCAAATCCTGAAGGTGATAACCCCAACTTTCCAGTACCTGATCAATCTGATGCTTTACATGGTCAACGATTTCATTTCTTTGCGCCAAAACATTGGCCTGACGCTGAGTCGCTACATAGGCGCGAATCGATCCTTCAATCGTACGGATCAAGGCCTGCATCAGGTTGGTAGAGTCTACAAACTTAAAAGCGACATTCTTAATGGTTTCTTCATCATGGTTAAGTACTGAATAAAGCAGCATGGCCTTGAAATACACGTTTGCCTGATCCTGTGTTACGGCCTGGAAAGAAAGTTCCACAGAGCGATTCTGAATCGAAATTCTGGAATGAATGTTTTCCACCAAGGGAATCTTTAAGCTAAGTCCCGGTCTTAGCAGGCGCCGGTATTTACCAAAGATGGTGATCACGGCGATCGTTCCCTGTTTTACCGTGACAAAAGAACTGACCAGAACAACAAGAACAATGAATACGAAAATGTAAGATGTATAGTCCATAAGTATGAGTTTTTGATTAAAAATAACTTCTTCAAGATACGAAGAATTCCTGCCTTATGATGGAGGCAGAATTATTTTATAAGGAGAATAACGGTGGAGAATAAAGATGGGGCATAGATTTTGTATAGATGAGTTGAACTTAAACTAAAATACAATGAATGTTAAAAGGACTTTTGGAACTATTCTAACTATTTTAGGAATTATAGGCCTAATTTATGCGGGCTATGGATTTGTTAGACATAACCTGCACACCAGAGAGCTGATTGTAGCGGCTATTATTGGTCTTATTTTCTTTGTTTCGGGAATAGGATTAGTAAAAAATACAAAAGACGAGGCTTAATTGTTTTTTAATTCAATATGTCCGTTTTCTGAGAAATCAAGGCGATGACCTGGAAAATCTGTATCTGTAAGGAATTTTATTTTTTTGAATGCACTATAGCTTTCGTCCAGAGTCAGACGCGTTGATTTATCCTGTTTTACAGATACGACATCTGCATATAGAAAATCTCCTTTGCCATTGAGCTTAATCTGCATCAGGGGGGCAATTCCATTGGGGCCTTTTAAGCTGAACATGCCATAAGTGCAGAAATTACCGAGGCTATAGGCAATAAATTTATTTTTATAAACTTCTACGGCTCTCGTCACATGAGGGCCGTGTCCAATCACTATATCTGCTCCGGCATCAATTACGGAATGGGCAAATTGGTAAACGTTTCCTCTGTTTTCTTTATAAAAAATTTCATTCTTTCGGGGTACATGCTCAAATTTTGCACCCTCGCCACCACCATGAAAGGAGACAATGACGATATCTACCTGTTTTTTTAATCTTGCTACCAATTCTTTTGCACTATCGATCTTATTGATGGAAACGGTATTTTCATTCGGTGCAAAAGCACAGAATGCATATTTCACGCTGTCTTTTTCGAAAATTTTAAAAGGATGGGATTGAAGACCTGCGTAATTGATCTGAAGAGAATCCAGGATTTCGGTGGTTCTTGTCCGGCCTTTTTTGCCAAAATCTCCCACATGGTTGTTGGCCACGCTGAAGAGGTTAAAACCTGCTTTTTTGAAGATACCAGCATATCGTTCCGGCATTCTGAAAGCGAAGCAGCTGTTGCTGTTAGGATCGCTGCACTTAGTGGATTTCCCATTGTCGAGTAAACAACCTTCCAGATTTCCGAAAATGATGTCTCCTTTTAGAAAGCTATCTACTTCTTTGAAACTATTGATGGCATCATCGGCCGGAAGGTTCGCTTTGTCGGGGAATGCCGATCCCAACATCATATCGCCGACAGCAGTGATAGAAATGGTGTCAGTAGTGGAAAGCGTATCTCTTTTTATGCTGAGCTGGATACTGTCTTTTTTAATTTGCTGAGGAACGCTTGCGCTGTTTCTCTGACAGCTGAACATAAATATAACCGAGGAAAGTGCAAGGGCAATAGTGTTGGAGAATTTCATTTATTTAGAGGTACTGCGTTGTCATAAAAAAAGTCCTCCCAGAGATTAGGAGGACTCAATATATCTTTAATTTGCTGAGGACTATTCCTCAATCAGGTCATTTTTTACAGGATCAAGAATTCTGCCACCTTTGTAAAAATACCGGGAATAATAAGGTTCGTTTAAATTACTGATCACGACTCCACGACTGGAGGAGGCATGAGCGAAGCGATTGTCTCCAAGGTAAATGCCAATATGTGTAATGCTGCGGCTTTTGATCTTAAAGAATACCAGATCTCCTTCTTTTAGTTCGTCTTTTGGCAGTGGATCTACCATGCTAAAGATGTCACGGGAATTGCGGAGTATGGTGGTGTTGAAAACTTTATCGTAAATCGCTTTTGTGAAAGCGGAACAATCAATGCCTCTCTTGGTATTTCCTCCAAAACGGTAAGGAGTGCCAATCCATTCATAAATGAATTTGTAGAGTTTGATGTTAGAGGTTGCATCTACCGCAACACCCATTACCTGAGAAAAATATTGTGAAGCTAAATTATCAGGATCTTCTAATTTATTGGTTTCTTTTGTTTTTGTCTGTGCGTGAACGGCAGAAAGGCTGCACGAGACAATGAGGGTAGAAAACAAAAATTTTTTTATCATACTATTAAGTTTGGGTAATAGACACTTACACTTAAACGTACACCACTTGGGGCTTATTGTCCGGTGCCAAAACTATGTATTTTACAAATGTTATCCAAATGTAAAATGTTTAAATCTAAAAGTTATCCACATTTTATGTAACCTTAGTGTTCATTTTACATGTATTTCTTCTATATGTTGCAATAAAAAAGTAGATTTGCTCTTGTAAATAAAAACCAATACCCAAAAATGAGTGCAGTAGAAATTAATAAAGATACCTATCTGAAGTGGTTTGAGTCGATGTTGCTGATGCGCAAGTTCGAAGAGAAAACAGGTCAATTGTACGGACAACAGAAAATCCGTGGTTTTTGTCACCTATATATAGGTCAGGAAGCTGTGGTAGCAGGAGCTATTTCGGCACTACAACCAGAGGATTCTATGATCACTGCCTACCGCGATCATGCGCATGCTTTAGCAAAAGGTGTGAGTGCAAATAGCATTATGGCAGAGATGTATGGTAAAGCTACCGGATGTTCTAAAGGAAAAGGTGGTTCTATGCACATGTTTAGCAAAGAGCATAACTTTTATGGTGGACATGGTATCGTTGGTGGACAAATTCCATTAGGAGCAGGTATCGCTTTCGCTGAAAAATATAAAGGCACTAAAAATGTAAATGTTTGTTACATGGGTGATGGAGCAGTTCGTCAGGGTGCTTTAAACGAAGCCTTTAATATGGCGATGTTATGGAAACTACCTGTCATCTTTGTTTGTGAGAATAATGGTTATGCAATGGGAACCTCTGTAGAGCGTACCACCAACATGACTGATATATATAAAATAGGTTTAGGTTTTGATATGCCATGTGCACCGGTAGACGGAATGGATCCTGTAGCAGTTCACACTGCAATGGACGAAGCTGCTCAACGTGCAAGAAATGGTGACGGACCAACCTTCCTGGAGATCAGAACTTACCGTTACCGCGGTCACTCAATGTCTGATCCTGCTAAATATCGTTCTAAAGACGAATTAGAATCTTACAAAACTAAAGATCCTATCGAAGCTGTAAGAGAGACAATCCTTCAGGAAAAATATGCTGATCAGGCATGGATTGAAGAGATTGAAGCTAAAGTGAAACAAATTGTCGATGATGCTGTTAAATTTGCGGAAGAGTCACCTTGGCCGGAAGAATCAGAATTATATCAAGATGTTTATGTACAACAGGATTATCCTTACGTACTAGATTAATTTAGAACGCATTTCATTTAATAATATAGAATGGCTGAAATAGTTAGAATGCCCAAAATGAGCGATACCATGACCGAAGGTGTAATGGCGAAGTGGCATAAAAAAGTTGGCGATAAAGTTAAAAGTGGCGATGTAATGGCCGAAGTGGAAACCGATAAGGCAACCATGGATTTAGAGTCATATTGGGACGGTACCGTATTATACATTGGTGTAGAAGAAGGTCAAGCTGTTCCTGTTGACGCGGTTATTGCGGTCATAGGTAAAGAAGGTGAAGATTATAAAGCAGCATTAGATGCTGAAGGTGCTGCGACGCCATCGGCGGAAGCAAAACCGGCAGCAGAAGCTGCTCTGGCTGAAAAACCTGCTGAAGATAAAAAAGAAGCAACTGCTGCGGCAGGAATCACGGATGCAGATTTAGAGAAAATGGGCGTTACTGTGGTAAGAATGCCTTTGCTAAGTGATACCATGACTGAAGGCGTAATTGCTGAATGGCATAAAAAAGTTGGTGATAAAATTAAAAACGACGATATCCTTGCTGACGTAGAGACCGATAAGGCAACTATGGAAGTAATGGGGTATGCAGACGGAACCTTATTACATATCGGTGTAGAAAAAGGTGCAGCGGCTAAAGTGAATGGTATTATTGCTATTGTTGGTCCTGAAGGAACAGACATCAGTGGAATCCTTGCGCAAGGCGATGCTCCTGCGAAACCTGCAGCAGATAAAAAAGCAGATGCTCCGGTAGCAGAAAGCACTTCATCTGTAGCGGCAGAAACTGCTGCTGAAAGTTCAGATCGCGTAAAAGCATCTCCTTTAGCAAAAAGAATTGCGAAAGACAAAGGTATTGACCTTGCTCAGGTGGCAGGTAGTGCTGATGGCGGACGTATCATCAAAAAAGATATTGAGAACTTCAAGCCTGCAGCAGCAGTGGCCGCCACACCGGCAGCTACAACTTCAGCAGCTCCAGCGGAGAAACAGGCTCAGGTAAGCATTCCTGTATTTGTTGGCGAAGAAAAATATACAGAGAAACCGGTTACTCAGATGCGTAAAGTAATTGCTAAGCGCCTATCTGAAAGCTTATTCACAGCACCGCATTTCTATTTAACGATGTCTATTGATATGGATGGTGCAATTGCTGCCCGTACTAAAATCAATGAATATGCACCTGTTAAAATCTCTTTCAACGATATGGTGTTAAAAGCAGTAGCAATTGCTTTAAAACAACACCCTAATGTAAACTCTTCATGGTTAGGGGATAAGATCCGTTACAATGAGCATGTGAACATTGGCGTAGCCGTAGCGGTAGAAGATGGTTTATTGGTTCCTGTTGTTCGTTTTGCAGATGGTAAATCATTGTCTCATATCTCAGCAGAAGTTAAAGACTTTGCGCAGCGTGCTAAAGCGAAGAAATTACAACCTGCAGATTGGGAAGGTTCAACATTCACCATTTCTAACTTAGGAATGTTCGGAATTGATGAATTTACAGCAATCATTAACCCACCAGATGCCTGTATTCTTGCAATCGGAGGAATCTCTCAGGTTCCTGTGGTTAAAAATGGTGCTGTAGTCCCTGGTAATGTAATGAAGGTAACTTTAAGTTGCGATCACCGTGTAGTGGATGGTGCAACAGGATCTGCTTTCCTACAGACGCTAAAAGCATTGTTAGAAGAACCAGTAAGGTTATTGGTTTAAAAATATTTAAATAATCTAAAAAGCTGCTTCGGCAGCTTTTTTTATGCCTGTTACTTTTTGTACTTTTGTCGCTATGTCGAATATTAAACCTTCTCTAGTTAAAGGAACCCGTGATTTTTCACCTCAGGAAATGGTCAAACGCAATTATATTTTTGATACCATTAAAACGGTATTTAAGAAATACGGATATGCGGAAATACAAACGCCAACCATGGAAAACCTGAGTACTTTAACAGGTAAATACGGAGATGAAGGAGATAAGCTGATCTTTAAGATTTTAAACAGCGGAGATTTTCTCTCTAAAGCGAATCCGGAATTACTGGCTAATGCCAATTCTCAGAAGCTGATTTCATCCATCAGCGAAAAAGCATTGAGATATGATTTAACAGTACCTTTTGCCCGTTACGTGGTGATGCACCAGAACGACATTTCTCTGCCTTTTAAGCGCTTTCAGGTTCAGCCGGTGTGGAGAGCCGACCGGCCACAGAAAGGTCGCTACAGAGAGTTCTATCAGTGTGATGTGGATGTTGTAGGATCGGATAGCTTATTAAATGAAGCAGAATTTGTATTGATCTATCAGGAAGCCCTGAGTAACCTTGGCCTGAAAGACTTTACCATCAAATTAAATAACCGTAAAATATTATCTGGAATTGCTGAAATTATTGGTAAGCCAGAGCTGATTATCGATATGACTGTGGCGATCGATAAACTGGACAAGATCGGTTTGGATGGTGTAAGTAAAGAATTGCTGGAACGTGGATTCACAGAAGCTGATCTGGAGAAATTAAAACCAGTAATTTTACTACAGGGAAGTAATGAAGAGAAACTAAATAGCCTGCGTACCGTACTTGCCGGTTCTGCTACAGGGATGAACGGTATTGCGGAGATAGAGACTGTCTTCAGGTATTTAAAAGGATTGTTACAATCTAACCCTGCACTTAGCCCTGATCTCGAGCTGGACATTACATTGGCACGTGGTTTAAACTATTACACAGGTTGTATTTTTGAAGTAAAAACCAATGAAGCTGCTATGGGAAGCATCGGTGGGGGTGGTCGTTATGATGACCTGACTGGAATGTTTGGCCTGAAAGGATTAACAGGGGTTGGTATCTCTTTTGGTGCAGACCGCATTTATGACGTATTATTGGAACTGAATCTTTTCCCGGAGTCTGTTGCTGCGGGAACAAAAGTCCTGATCAGTAATTTTGATGAAGCAGCCGAATTATATGCACTCCCAATTGTTCAGCAATTGAGAAATGCAAATATCGCTGCAGAATTATATCCAAGTGCTGCAAAGCTTAAAAAACAAATGAGCTATGCAGATGCCAAGAACATCCCTTATGTGATTTTGATCGGTAGCGATGAAATGCAAAGCGGAGCATTAACTTTAAAAGATATGCACAGCGGCCAACAGGATAAACTATCCCTGGAGGCCATCATCGAAAGAATTAAAGATTAATCTTAGGATTATTCTCTTGCCATATAAGCAGCCAGTTTAGCGCTGGCCTGCTTTCTTACCTTGTTTTTCAGAAAAGAGGTCCATCCCAATAAAAGTCCGGGAAGTCCCAGTGCCTGTCTTGACCAGGTATAAAAGTCGAAATGATCGGTATGTTTCACAATCTTGCCGTTTTCAATGACAAAGCGGGCGTCGATTTGATTTAAAACTTTTCTTCCTGTTGCCGAAAAAGTATAGTAAGCATCCCAATGTGCTGTTGCCCCATGCGCATCAGCCCTGACATTGCTGAACTCGACACGCATATCTTTTCCACCTTTAATCAACATTGCCCACATGGCGCGAACTTCTTTGGCGTTGAGGTCTGTAAAGGCTGCATCGCTAAAGGTCGCCTGATCGCTGTAGCATTCCTGCATCGTGGAGACGTCTTTATTTTGAAAAGCAGTATAGAATTTGGTAATGAGCGCTTCGTTGGCATTCATATCGTTTCATTAATTTGAGTTTAAGATACGAATTTAACAGGAAGCGTTGATCCGGATTAATAAATTTTTCCTGCAAGGATGCCTTCAATTCTGTCCAGAAGATCGTCAATATCAAAAGGCTTGGCCAGAAATCCATTCGGTTTGAAAGCGCCATGCTGAATATTCTCCTCGGTATATCTTGCAGAGATCATGAGCACCGGAATGTCTTCAGTGCTAGCCTGAGACCTAAGCTGAGTTAACAATTCCCTGCCGTCTCCATCAGGAAGCATAATATCCAGAATAACCAGGTCAGGTTTAAGTTGTTCGATATGCATCATCATATCTGCGCTTTTATTCAGACCAGTAACCTTGTAAGCCTCGCTTTGAAGAATCAGCGTGATGACATCAAGGATGGCATGATTGTCTTCAATGACAAGTATGTTTTTGTGAATCTTAGAGCTTTTTGCCAAAATCAGGATGTGTTTTATGGAGTACAAATATATTTAACAAGATCGGCTTGTTCATATATTATTTGATTTTTATAAACAAATTTTTGTAAATATCCTGCTATAGCACAAATGAGGGGATTATCTAAAAAAATATAAATTAAAATGAAACCTTTTGTATTTAAGACCGTCTTATATATAAGTTTTAGGTTAGAGAAAAGGTGCAATTGTGGCGATTGTGCCTTTTTTATTGCAATCTAAAAAGTGTAATCTGTCTCGCCATACCTTTAAAAAGAAAAAGATGGAAAGGAAACATTGCATACCAATAAACGCGGCCCCACAATCCTGATGGCCTGAAAGTCGCAATCTGGGAAAGAAATGTCTGACCATGATGTTCAACTATTTTAAATTCCAGCCAGGCTTCTCCGGGTACTTTCATCTCCGCAAATAGCAACAACCGCCTATTGTTTTTGTCGGCCAGCAAAACGCGCCAGAAATCCAGGACATCACCAGCTTGTAAACTAGAATTACCTGTTCTTCCTCTGCGGGTACCTACACCACCAAACAGTTTGTCCAGGAAACCCCTCAGGTTCCATAGCCAGTTCAGGTAATACCAGCCTCTGTCTCCTCCTATACCCCAGATATTTTCAAATACTTCTTTGGGATCTCTCTCAAACGGCATTTTTACCTTATACTCCAGTGTTCCATTTTGTGGGACCTTAACCTGGTCCATGAAACTGGTTTCCAGGTATCCTCTATTCAGGGCATCTTTCCAGCTGGAAACAATAGAATTTTGTTCTATCTTTTCAAATGCAAGCTTTAATGTTTCCCGATAAGGGAGGCAAGGGCCTGGGACAATGGCTGTAATTTTGTTTTCCTTACAAATTACCTCATTCTTCATGCTGTCTACCAGACTTCTGGCGAGGGCATAAGGAACTGAAGTAACGAGGTTGAGCCACAGGGAAGATAAACGCGGCGTCAATAAGGGAAGAGTAATGATGATTCTTCTTAGCTGGCGTACTTCTGCATACTGCATCATCATTTCCCTGTAACTGAGTACATCCGGTCCTCCGATATCGAATATCTGTCCTAAAGCTTTATCATTTGACAATACGCCACTTAAATAACGGAGCACATCCCGGATTCCGATAGGCTGACATTTTGTTTGAACCCATTTCGGGGCAACCATAAGGGGTAATTTCTCGGTCAGATCTCTGATAATTTCAAATGAAGCACTTCCCGATCCAATAATGATGGCTGCTCTCAATATCGTAAAAGCAATACCTGATTTTTTTAGTTCTTCTTCTACTGCCAGCCTTGAGCTTAAGTGTTTGGAAAGTCCTTCATCATTTACAATCCCTGTCAGGTAAATCAATTGACCACAATCTGTCGCTTGAAGTGCATTGACAAAGTTTTGTGCAGAGTGGAGTTCCAGATCTGAGAATCCATTTTCGCTCGCAGACATCGAATGGACCAGGTAATAGGCAGCCTGGATATCTTTAGGGATCTCCTCCAACGGCCTTAGCAGATCTCCTGTAATGATTTTTACCCGGTTTCCAAAGTCAGATTCCAGAGCAAAACGTCTTTTATCCCTGACCATACAAACCACTTCATGCCCCTGTTCTAAAAGGACAGGCAATAGTCTGGTGCCAATATAACCATTGGCACCGGTCAGCAATACTTTCATTGGAGATGTGGCTGGAAGGTGTCTGTGTTGACGATCGATTTTAACTCCTGTAGGATCGTATATAATCCAAAGTTGGTACGATTTACATAGATGAAGTGTTTAACCCCTCTGGCCTGTTTGAATTCAGGCATAGTGGCCACCTTCTCCGCATAAGTATAGAGTTGTTCAAAGAATTCAGGTTTACTGAAATCAAACGTTTTGCTTGTATACGGACGGGCAAACAACTCAATCATTTCCAGATATGCTTTATAATAGAATTCAACCTGGCTTTCCGTATCCTCTTTATGAATCATGTCCAGTTGACGGAAGGCTGCTATGGTTTTTGCCTTATCTTTAATTACATCTGTGGAGATCAGGGAGAAAAACGGATAGTAAAAATCATCAGGCATTTCTTTGATACAGCCAAAATCAATGACCCCTAATTTTTCATCAGGAGTAATCATAAAATTGCCTGGATGGGGGTCCGCATGTACTGCTCTGAGCTCGTGTTGTTGAAAATTATAGAAATCCCATAAAGCCTGACCAATTTTATTGCGGAGTTCCTGAGAAGGATTCGTTTTTAAAAATTCTTTCAGGTGTAAACCTTCGATCCAGTCCATTGTAATGATCCGCTTCCCGGATAGTGCCGGGTAGTAATTTGGAAAAACAACATTGTTCAGGTGTTTACAAGCCTCAGAAAATTCAATTGATCTTCTGACTTCCAGTTCATAATCCGTCTCTTCCAGCAGCCTTTCTTCTACCTCTTTAATATAGATATTGAGGTCTTTTTCACTCATTCCCAATAACCGGAAAGCAAAAGGTTTTACCAGTTTCAGATCTGAAGATATGCTATCACCCACTCCGGGATATTGGATTTTGATGGCCAGTTTTTTGCCATCCAGTTCTGCCTGGTGTACTTGCCCGATAGAAGCTGCATTACTGGAATGGAGGTTAAACTTATCGTAGATCTGATCGGGTGTTTTTCCAAAATTCTTACTAAAAGTCCGGACAATCAGCGGACCTGAAAGGGGAGGTGCATTGTACTGAGACTGGGTAAACTTGTCGACATAAGATTTAGGCAGGATATTTTTATCCATGCTCAGCATTTGCGCAATCTTTAAAGCACTTCCTTTAAGCTCACTGAGTGATTTATAAATGTCGGTTGCATTGTCTTCATTCAGTTCATCCCTGCTCAGGTTAGGGTTGAATAATTTTTTTGAATAATGCTTGATGTAATTGCCGCCAATCTGAATACCTGTTTTTACAAACTTTGCAGATCTTTGTCCTTTCGTTACCGGAATACTTTCTTGTTCCTTCATAAGTTTACAGTCCCATTTTTTCCTTGAAATTGCCATTTCTGGAAAGAAATTTTCCATATTCCAGCAAGTTATCCAGTGGAGAGCGCTCAAAAAGGTCGAAGGTCACATTGATGCCTTTTTCGATGGCCTCATCTGTTTTTTCAAAGCCGGGACTGTTGTCATTGATCCAGAAATTGAGAATAAAGCCAAACTGCAGCCATACTGCATCTTTATATTTTTTACTTAAGAATTTACGGTTGGCCAGTTCTCCACTTTCCAATCCTTCATTAATGATTTCTTCGGCAAAGTTCTCAAATATTGGCTTTACACCCGATAAAGCATCTGGAGTACTGAATTTACTGATGTGAGATTTAAGGGTATAGATGATGAAACTTCTTTGTTTCTTCAAGACTTCCACATAGCTATAGAAGAAGGCAAGGATTCTCTCGCGGGATGAATACTGGCTCCAGACTTCCTGTTCCTCAATCGCATTGATCGTTTCCAGGGTGAGTTCTACCCAGATGTTCTTTTCAATGCTTTCAAAAGAAGCGTAGAATTCATAGAAATCAGCCTCTGTAATCTTTAATTTCTTAACGAAACTGTATACTGATTTTGGTTTTTCATCATTGATGAGTACATAATCGATGTACGCATTCTTAATTTGCTGAGCCGTTGCCATTCCTTTTTATTTTAATAAACGTTAAAGCGGTCTGCTTAGTTTCGCAGACCGCTCAATTTAGTTCATTATTTCATCATGGTTTTGTAATAAAAAACAATGATATAAAAAGGGCTTAAAGACCTAGTCTGTGTTTACGTAAGGTATCTTTTGCGATGTCGTATCCTGCATCGGCATGTCTGATCACGCCCATAGCAGGGTCATTGTGTAAGACACGCTTGATTCTGATGGCTGCATCTTCAGTCCCATCGGCAACGATCACCATTCCTGCATGGATGGAATAACCGATTCCAACGCCTCCTCCATGGTGTAAAGAAACCCAGCTTGCGCCACCGGCAGTATTGATCAAAGCATTTAAAATCGGCCAGTCGGCTACAGCATCAGAGCCATCCAGCATGGCTTCAGTTTCCCGGTTTGGAGAAGCGACAGAACCCGTGTCCAGATGATCTCTACCAATCACCAATGGTGCTTTTACTTTACCATCGGCAACCAGTTTATTGAATGCCAAACCTGCTTTTTCTCTTTCTCCCTGTCCAAGCCAGCAGATGCGTGCCGGCAGTCCCTGGAATGCAATGCGTTCCTGTGCCATGGTAATCCATTGCTTCAGACTTTCGTTTTCAGGGAAAAGTTCCAGAATCAGTTTATCCGTTTCATAAATATCCTGTGGATCTCCACTCAGGGCAGCCCAACGGAAAGGTCCTTTTCCTTCACAAAATAAAGGGCGAATATAAGCAGGTACAAAGCCAGGGAAATCAAATGCATTTTTAACCCCAGCTTCCAATGCCCTTCCACGAAGGTTGTTTCCGTAATCAAAGGTGATGGCACCACGTTTTTGCAGTTCCAGCATTTGCTCCACATGTTTCGCCATTGTGGCATAAGACTGTTTCACATATTCTTCCGCATTTTCAATACGCAATTTATTGGCTTCAGCAACGCTAAGTCCTTCCGGGAAATAACCGATCAGTGGATCATGAGCAGAAGTCTGGTCGGTTAACGTATCCGGCGTAATGTTGCGGTCGATTAATCTTTGCAACAATTCCACCGCATTACATACCACTCCAATGGAGATGGCCTTTCCGTCTTCTTTATATTGTAAGGCTTTATCAATAGCCGTATCGATATCATGTTCTATTTCGTCAATGTAACGGGTCTCCAGGCGTTTCTGGATGCGCCATTCTTCTACATCAGCCGCAAGACAAACACCTTGGTTCATGGTGATGGCAAGCGGTTGTGCACCACCCATTCCACCGAGTCCGGCCGTTACATTTAAGGTGCCTTTCAGGTTGCTGTTGAAATGTTTGCGCGCCAAAGCAGCATACGTTTCATACGTTCCCTGTACAATTCCCTGGGAACCGATATAGATCCATGATCCTGCGGTCATCTGACCATACATCATCAGTCCTTTATCTTCCAGTTCATCAAAATGTTGTTGAGTTGCCCATTTGGGAACCAGTTGAGAATTGGAGATCAATACTCTTGGTGCATCTTTATGTGTTGGCAATACACCCACCGGTTTTCCCGATTGGATAAGTAAGGTCTCTGTATCTTCTAAATTTTGTAGTGCTTTTACGATCAGTGCTAAAGCCTCCTTGTTTCTGGCAGCTTTACCGCGACCGCCATAGACGATCAGGTCTTCCGGACGCTCGGCTACTTCCGGGTCAAGGTTATTCAGGAGCATACGTAACGCCGCTTCCTGTACCCATCCTTTACAGGTTAATGTATTTCCTGTTGGGGTTTGTTTTTTACTTAAATCTAAACTAAAATCCATATTTGAAGTCATATAAGGGCAATGTTGTAAAACAAATGTATGTATTTATACGAAATTGAGTATTTTTAGCCTTTAAATTTGAAAAAGAGTCAGCAACATATCAACCGGTTAATATCTATAGCTTTGCTATGGGTGTTTGCCATTGCTTTGACTCCTTTTGGAGCCTTCCATCACCACGATGAAGCACCTCAGTGTTTAAAAAACGAGAAGACCTGTACCCACAAATTACACGTTAGTAACCATACCGAAACCTGTCTGGTTTGTGCGGCACATTTCGAAAAAAATTACCTTCATGAATACACTCATTTTCAGGTATTCCTCGAAATCAAAACCCTGTCAAAATATTACGCTTTAGTTAGCGGTTCTTATACTGAACTTATTGGCTCCTCACTCCGGGGACCCCCTGTAGCCTAATCAATTTTCTTTTATTGTTATCCGGAGGATATAAATTCGCGTACCCTAATAGGTGCATTTATAGGCCCTGGAGCTAAGTTTATATTTGGCAATTTTCATTCTATATATCTATTGAATCATTGGCTTTAGCTGATAAATAAAAACACACATGAAAAAAATACACTTTGTATTGGTCGTTCTATTATATACCTTTTTTTCTGCAAGCAGCTTTGCGGCAGATCTTTCAGAAGTTAGAGGTAAAATTACCGATGGCAGTACCCAGGAGCCTTTGGTTGGCGCCACGATATATATCAGCGATTTGAAAGCAGTAACGACCACCAACAGTAAGGGGGAGTTTACCTTAAAAAATATTCCTTCAAAGGGACGGTTCCTGATGGAAGTCCGCTTTGTCGGGTATAAAACCCATTCTCAAATGGTCGATCTTGCGACCATCAACACCCTGAGTATTGCTATGGAATCCTCTGTCATAGAAAGTGCCGAAGTGGTGATTACCGGATCTCCTTTCAGTTCCAATAATAAAACCAACAGTTTATCTGTGGTTACTGTTGGAAAAGATAAGCTGGCTCAGGCCGGAGGAACAAATCTGGTAGATGCGATTTCCAGAATTCCAGGCGTTTCACAAGTGAGCACCGGAGGTGCGATTTCGAAGCCGACCATCCGCGGATTAGGCTATAACAGGGTGCTGACGATGGTAGATGGCGCAAGAGAAGAAGCCCAGCAATGGGGTGATGAACATGGAATTGAGGTAGATCAGTTTTCGGCAGCAAGGGTGGAGATTTTAAAAGGACCTGCCAGTTTGCTGTATGGATCTGACGCTTTAGGTGGGGTGATTAATATCATTGATGACCTTGTTCCTCCTCCAGGAGTATTTAATGGAGATTTTACCACTTCTTATGGGACTAATAATGGCCTTAGTGCATCTTCACTGATGTTGCAGGGGAATGACAACGGATTTGTATACCGCGGTCGTGTATCTTATAAAAATGCCTATGGCTTTGCTTATAAAAATACGACGGTTCCGAATTCAGGATTTAACGAGTTTAATCTGAACGGAATGGTGGGCCTAAATAAAAGCTGGGGATACTCTCACCTGACTTTTTCCCGTTTCCATACCAATATAGGTCTGGTTGAAGATGGACCTAACGAGGAAGGGAATTTTGTGAATGAAGATGGAGAAGTAATTACGAAGGCAGAAGCACAGCAAAGAAGATTGGGTTTACCTTTTCAGAACATTAACCATTATCGTGCTGCGTTGAATAGTAATTTCATCCTTGGTAAGGGACAATTGAAAACCACCTTCGCTTTTCAGCGGAATATGAGAAAGGAATTTGAAGAAAGTGCTACTGAGCCTGGTTTGAATTTAAACCTGAACTCTTATACCTACGACGTAAAATATTACTTTCCTAATGCCGGTAAATGGGAACCTGCAATTGGCGTTCAGGGCATGTACCAGAAGAATGTCAATAAGGGTGATGAATTCCTGATCCCGGATTATAACAGCAATAACATTGGTGCTTTTGTGTACCTGAAACGTAATTTTGAAAAGGGAGCGCTCAATATTGGGGCTCGTTATGACTACAAAAAAGTAAATGGTCAGGACCTTTCTGTAGATGGGGAGCAAGTGTTTAATGGTTTTGATAACAAATTCTCTAATGTTTCCGGTTCCATAGGCTTTGCTTATGAGGTGGCTAAAAACCTGGTATTAAAAGGAAATGCAGGATCGGGATTCAGGGCACCAAATATTGCAGAACTTGCCGCAAATGGTCGTCATGAGGGAACATTCAGATATGAAATCGGAAATAACAAGTTAAAACAGGAAACTAGTTTACAGTTTGACCTTGGATTAGAGTATACAGCTAAATATGTCACTTTTGGATTGAATGCTTATGCAAACAGAATCTTTAATTACATCTATCCAGGAAACTTTAATAAAGAAACAAAAGAGTTAACCAACGAATCAGGCGAAATAGAAACGCTGCCTGTTTACCGTTTCGTGCAAACCAAAGCAGACCTGATTGGTGGTGAAGCTTCGATGGACTTTCACCTCGTGAAATCACTGCACTTTGAAAACTCCTTTGCTTATGTAAGGGGAATTAACCGTGCTGATGATTCTCCGCTTCCCTTTATTCCTGCGGCATCCATTAACAATGAATTGCGTTTTGAACCAAGTATTAAAGGTCTTGCCGGTTCCTATGTTAAAGTTGGGGTAAGTAATGTATTAAAACAGGCGCGTTTTGATAGTTTTGAAACACAAACTGATGGTTACACTTTACTGGACGCAGGAATCGGGGCATCTATCAATACTAAAAAAGGTAAACTGAATCTATGGGTGACAGGACAAAACCTGCTTGATAAAAAATATTATAACCATTTAAGCAGGTATAAACCTGCCGGAATTTATAATACAGGACGTAATGTTACTTTCGGAATCAATGTTCCTTTTATGTAAAAGAACCTGGTTTTAAACCAAAAAGAGCCGGTATCACCAAGTATGATACCGGCTCTTTTTTTATAATAAAAGCGGATAAGATCTTCTTAAGGAAAGATTAAATCTTTTCTGTTCTTAGGAACGTTACAGAAGCTGCAATATCTGTGGCCAGCAGGCGATCTGCATCATTGAAAGAAACTACTTTTCTGTAATTGGCAACCAATGCTTCAATCGCTTCAGAAGAAGCCAAAGGTTTTCTTAAATCCAATGCCTGTGCTGCGGTTAACAATTCAATTGCTAAGATTCTTTCCAGGTTGTTCACAACCCTCAAACACTTTGTTGCCGCATTTGCACCCATACTCACATGATCTTCCTGTCCGTTGCTGGAAACAATGCTGTCTACTGATGCCGGTGTACACAGTTGTTTGTTTTCACTGGCAATAGATGCTGCGGTATATTGAGTAATCATCAAGCCTGAGTTTAGTCCTGCATCTTTTACCAGGAATGGAGGTAATCCTCTTTGTCCTGAAATCAGCTGGAAGGTTCTTCTTTCAGAAATAGATCCGAATTCAGCAAGCGCAATACATAGAAAATCCAATGTTAATGCCAATGGCTGACCATGAAAATTACCCGCAGAAATGATGCGGTCTTCATCTGGAAATACATTTGGGTTATCTGTTACAGAATTGATTTCTGTTTCAAAAACAGACTGTATATAATTGATGCTGTCCTTACTTGCGCCATGAACCTGAGGTACACAACGGAAAGAATAGGGATCCTGGGTTTGTTTTCCTTCCCGTTTGATCAGCTTACTTCCGCTCAACCATTTGCTGATATTTTGTGCCGTATGTACCTGTCCCGCATGTGGTCTGATGATATGACTAAAGGTATCAAAAGGATCAATTCTGCAATCAAACCCATCGATAGAAATGGCTGCGATCGCATCTGCCCATTTTGCAAGGCTTTGCGCTTTAAGCAGGCAGAAAACACCATAAGAACTCATAAACTGAGTACCATTGATCAGTGCAAGCCCTTCTTTCGACTGAAGTTTTAAGGCTTCCCATCCTAAAGTCTGATACAGGTCTTTAGTGCTCGTTCTTACCCCTTTATAAAGCACTACACCTTCGCCAATTAATGGCAATGCCAGATGGGCAAGAGGGGCAAGGTCACCGGAAGCACCTAAAGAACCTTGCGTATAGATCACCGGAAGGATATCATTGTTGTAAAAATCTACCAGACGCTGAACAGTCGTCAATGCAATTGCAGAATGTCCATAGCTGAGAGACTGTATTTTCAACAGCAGCATTAAGCGTACGATGTCAGGGGATACTTCTTCTCCTGTTCCACAAGCATGCGATAGCAACAGGTTGTGTTGTAATTGAGAAAGCTTTTCAGATTCGATCTCTACATTCTGTAAATAACCAAATCCGGTATTGATTCCATATATAGGGCCATCATGACGTTTAAGTTTGTCGTCCAGATAGTTTCTGCATTTTTCTATTTTAGCAAGGGCCGCATCGGATAATTGTAGGGTTTGTTTTTCTGCGATGATCTCTGCGATTTGCGACAGCGATAACCTTTCCAAACCTATTTGGTAAGTGCTCATACTTTTTATATTTCTGCAAAATTATAAATAATGCTTAAGTTTAGAACTTTCGATCCCTTTTATTGTTTTTTCCTAAAATCTCATCTATGTTCTACCAGAAAATTTCACTTTACTTCTTATTACTTTTTGCCGCTACCGCTGTCAGAGCGCAGCAAACGGATACTTTATCCATCACTTTAGAAAACGTTAAATACAATTATCCTGTAAAATATTTCCCCATCCATACCGAGGGGCAGGACTTGCGGATGGCCTATATGGATGTTGCACCACTAAATGCACCAAACGGAAGAACGGTTGTACTCTTTCACGGGAAGAACTTTGGCGGGTACTATTGGACAAGCACCATTAAAGCATTAAGAGAAAGAGGATTCAGGGTGATTGTTCCCGATCAGATTGGTTTTGGAAAATCTTCAAAAGCTTTCATTCACTATAGTTTCCACCAGATGGCCCGCTGGAATAAAGCATTGCTTGATACCTTAGGCATTCAAAAGGCAAGTATCCTCGGTCACTCTATGGGAGGAATGCTGGCTACCCGGTTTGCTTTATTATATCCGGAAAATACGGAGAAATTATTATTGGAAAATCCAATCGGACTGGAAGACTACCGGAGTTTTATCCCCTATGTAAGTACAGAAGATCAATATAAAACAGAGTTAAAAGCGACTGCAGAGAGCACTAAAAAATACTACCAGAGTTCTTACTTTACCGTTTGGAAACCAGAATATGATGAATTGGTCCGTATTGCCGGAGGGGTAACCAATAGTGCTGATTTTCCAAGATGGGCTAAAGTTGCTGCGATGACTTTTACCATGATCTATGAGCAACCCGTAGTACATGAGTTTATCAATGTCCGCGTTCCCACCATTTTATTTATCGGTAAGGAAGACAAGACCATCGTTGGGAAGGGGTTACTCAGCCCGGATCAGCAAGCCTTACATGGACAATACCGTTTTCTTGGAAAACAGACTGCTGCGAAAATTCCAGGCGCTAAGATTGTGGAGTTTGAAGGCTGTGGGCACATCCCTCATATAGAAATACCCACAGAATTCAACGTTGCCTTATTGGGCAGTTTATAGGTCTTTTTTCGCCAGATCCTGTAAAAACATCATGGACAAGCTGTCATAAAGTTCCGGATGTTTCGACTTGAACTGGTCTGGCTTCTCAAAGAAATACTCGGATACCACGGCAAAAAACTCTGCCTCGTTGGTAATCGCATAAGGGTTAATGTCTGATTTTCCCTGTTCAATTTTATGCATCTCCTCATGGATCATTTTGATCCATGGGATGGTGTATTCATGTTTCATCAGATTTTCTGGAACCCCATCTGTTGCCCCGTCTGATTTATCCACCAGGTGCACAAATTCATGGATCGCCGTATTCTCTTTGTCAGCCGCATTAGAGAAGCCCTGTAGCAATGCTGATCTGGATAAGATCATTTGCCCGTTCATATAACCAGTGCCTACCATGCCCAGGATATTCCGGTCTCCTCCTTCATATTGAAAATCTTTATTAAACGTATCCGGGTACAACAACACGTTCGTCAGGTTGTCATATCTCCAGTCTTCGAAACCAAAAACCGGGATTACGGCACTTGAAGCAATTAATAGTTTATCCAATACCGTGATGGGGGTACCTACACCTTCCACATGTATCCCACTCAGAAAGGCAGAGATTCTATGCTCAAATCTGATCCGGTCATCAACCGTCAGGTGCTGGTAATAGGTCACGTGCTGGAACAGCAGTTGTTTATCGGCCTCACTAAGGCTTACATAATTTTTATGGTTGTCTTTTCTAAAGATGAAATAGATCACCAGTAAAAGGATCGGAATAAGGATAAAAAAGGGCTGCATTAAGCTTCGAGGATTTCCAGTTGAGTAATCACCTGCTCCTCAGTTACCGGGTAGGGTTTCTGATGGGCCAGACTTTGGTATACGGCTTCAAACAGGGGCAGATAGCTTCCGCTCAAAGACGGAATGTCTTGTTTCGTTTTGTTTCCCTGTTCATCAATTAAGGTCAGTTTTCCTTCGGTTCCTGCGGCTTCAATGCCATAACCAGGATCAGAAACTTTCATCCCTTTCAGCAATTGCTCTTCCTGTGAATCCGCTCTTACCTTTTGCAAAGATCCATTGGTTCCATTGATGACAAAAGCGGGTAGAGGATCTACCACCATCATATTGGAATGAACAAATACATTGACACTATTTGGGTAACTCAGGTGAATAGAAAAATAATCATCCACTTTCGTATCTACACGATTCTTTCCTAAAATTTTATGAAAAGAATCCGGCTTCCCGAAAATGCTCAGGGCCTGGTCCAGCAAATGTGGTCCAAGATCATACATGAGGCCACTCGCGGCAACGGGTTCTTCCTTAAAGCTCTTTACACCGATCGTAGAACGGTATCTGTCGTAGCGGAAATGAACTTCACTTAGTTTCCCTAATTTTCCGCTTTCAATGACCTCGCGTACTGCCCTGAAATCGCTGTCCCATCTTCTGTTTTGATAGAAAAGAACTTTTTTATCCAACTGTTTTGCAAGATTGAAAATTTCTTTTGCTTCCGCAGAGCTGGCAGCGAAAGGTTTTTCAACTAAAATATGTTTGCCTGCAGCCAATGCTTTTTTAGCATAGTCGTAATGCGTATTATTTGGAGTATTGATGATGATCAGCTCAATCTTTTCATCGCCGATTAATTCTTCAATGTTATTATAACTGATAATTCCAGGGTAATCATTTTCTGCATTCTTATGGTTTCTCTCTGTTACTGCATGTAATTTAAAACCAGGATGAGCATGTACAAATGGAGCGTGAAAGACTTTTCCTGACATTCCATAGGCCATCAGCCCTGTTATTATTTCTTTTTCCATAAGTTATCTTTTTGCTGCTTTTTCTAGGCTAAAAATAGCAAAAACGCTTTACTTAATGCTTAATCTTAATGTAATAAAGCACAAAAGCTAATTTGTATCTTTGTCGCATGAAACCTGCAGAAATACACGCAAAATGGAAAATTTTGCAACAAAAGATAGCTCAGGAGTTCGATTCTGATATCCCCGATTTAAAGGTCATGCTATTTTTAATCGGTGTGCAGGAATTGGGCAAAGGACCTGGCAAGTACAGTAAACGTCAAAAGGAGGAGCTGATGCACATCGCTACCTGCCGTTTGTTAAGTGAAATGGGATTCTATGAACTGGAAGGACTGGATCAGGATGGATGGCCACATTGGAAACTGGTAAAACCCGTTCCTTCATTTGCAATGATGGAGCAGGAACTGCTGTTAAAGTCTCTGGCGATCCATTATTTTGAGGACATCTATTCTTAAAATAAGAACCCGCGAAAAATAAGAAGCAATAAAAAACCCGAAGTACTGATGTACGACGGGTTTTCGTTTTTATAGGTAGATGTAAATGTGCTTGTTATTTGCCTTGTTGTTTGGCTTGTTGTTTCAATTGATCGTTCGCAACGATAACTACTTCAACCCTACGGTTAGCAGCTCTTCCTGCGTCAGTAGTATTGTCTGCAATTGGTTCAGAGAAACCTTTTCCTATCGTGATTAAACGTGAAGACGGAACTCCCTGAGAAACTGCATATGCTTTAACCGCAGCAGCTCTTCTTTCAGAAAGGCTCATGTTGTAATTCTCTGTACCTTTATTATCAGTATGACCAATTACTTTAATGTCTGTTCCCGGATATTGATTGATCGAACCAGCTAAAGATTGAATGTTTGTTTTTGCTGCAGCTGTTAAGTCAGATTTATCAAAACCAAATAGGATACCACTATCAAATTTTACAATGATACCTTCTCCTTCACGGATTACTTCAGCATTAGGGATTGCATTTTGAATCTCTGCAGCTTGTTTGTCCATTCTTTTTCCAATAAATCCACCCGCAGTACCACCTACAGCGGCACCAATGATAGCTCCAACGGCAGTATTACCTGCTTTTTTGCCTATAATAGCACCTAGAACACCACCCGCAGCAGCACCGATACCGGCTCCTTTTTGGGTTTTAGTTAAACTATCGCAACCTTGAAATGTCATGGCACCCATGGCTAAAGCGATACTAAATGTTGCTATTTTAAATTTTGAAGTAATCATAATCTTATTATTTATTTTACTCGAAGCTTTAATCAAACCTGATGCCAATCTTATTGTTTTGTAAAATTATTGTGTCATGTGAATATTTTAACACTCAAATGTCGGTCAAAAGGTCACTTTTACTGAAATATCCGGTCAAATACTGACCACAATTCTGTACAACTTAAAATCAGGAGTCCTGTTTTATCCGGAAAAGTAGGCTTCCAATTCTTGTAAAGTATTTTCATTAGTACGGAGATCTTTAATGATCAGCCCTTTTTCCATGAGAATAATCCGGTCGCAAACATCCGTCACATGATTCAGGTCATGACTGGAGATCAGCGTTGTCATGTTTCGTTCCTGTTTCAATGACTTGATCAGGGTCTTTAACCGGATTTGCGTAGTCGGGTCCAGATTGGCGAAAGGTTCATCTAATACCAGTAATTCGGGGCCCTGCATCAATGCTGCGGCAATACCTACTTTATTTTGATTGCCTTTTGAAAAATCCCGGATGTATTTCCCTTTATCCAGAATCTCTCCATTAAAGAATTCCTGAAATTGCTTCAGGTAGTCCATTACATGGGCGACACTCATTTTGTGTAAGCTTCCGATAAATACAAAGTACTCTTCTGAAGTCAGGTAATCGATCAGATAACCTTCATCAAGATAAGAAGCTGTGTAATCTTTCCATTGGCCGTCATGGGCTACCTGTTCTCCTTTGGATAAGATTTCTCCCTGGTCCGGGCGAATCAGGTCGAGTAACATTCTAAACAAAGTTGTCTTTCCCGCACCATTATTACCTACGATCCCAACAGTTTCGCCTGCGTTGATCTGTAAATCGCTAATATTTACAACGGTTCTGTTGCTGTATGTCTTTTGTAGTTTTGAAATTTCTAAAATCATGATTTCTCTCTAAAGCCTTCGGTAATCTTGTGTTTTCTTTTATTGAACTCGTTTACGATAAAACTGACCCAGAATTCCCGGGTTAAGCAGGCCGTTAATCCGCAAGCTCCCAATGCGATGAAACCCCAGTATGGAGCTCCCGATAAGGAGAAAGGAAGAAGGATGGCGTAAGGAGCTAAGAAATAGGGCAGTCCCAGTACCCACTGACTCGCACCCACTCCCTGAAAATTAAACGTTGATCCCTTACTCAGGTCCATTGATCTGTAATTTCTGGTGGCAAAATACAAGACGATCACTGTTCCTATTCCTATATTGTATAAATACGCAGCAAACTGAATCACCAGAATTTTCCAGCTCAGGAATCCATACAAACAGGCGACTAAGGTGGTAAAAGTAGAAAAGAGGGTAAACATCAGGAACTTTGCTTTGATGAAGTTTCTGATGTCTATTTTGTTGGCCATCAGCCCGTCAAAATGGGAAGATTGCCAGCCGAACATAAACTGTCCGTAAATACTGATACAATTTCCGGTCATAAATACCGATGCAAATAACATCAGTTCCAGTTTGTCCTGATCCAGCAGTTCCTTTTTATAAAACAGGAACCCATAGAACAGGAACAATAAGCTCATCGTTACAGCCGAACGGCTTCTTTTATTTCTGAGGATCAGTTTAAGCTCCAGTGCGACCAGGGTGCCTATCTCTCCAAACCGATCCAGAAAAGGGTAATCTGTACTTGTCTTTTTTGCTTCATTTCTACTCAATTCCTCTACATATAGATTCCTTCGGAGATACCTTGCATTAAGCAGATACATCAATATTGCAAAAAACGTGAAGCCAAACCCTGCGAGGGGATAAGTGGTCACAAATCCAAATACCTGGTTAGAGATGGCAGAGATAGAGAAGACTTTAAAATATTCAAGAAGCCCTAAGGCAATGATGAGCAACAATACCAATGGAACGATTTTCAAATTCTGAATGCTTCGTCTTTTAATATATAAAGCTGCATAATTGTTGAAAATCGTTAATGAAAGAATAGAAACCACATACATTAAGGCCGTAAAAGGATCATATACATCCGATATGGCGGTTGCGCAAAAGGGTAGGAATAAAAAGAGCGGTAATATATTAAAAGCAGAAAACAGAGCCCTTGTGTTTAGGAAGTTTACGATTTTCTTCTTTGGGATTTTCAGGTGCAGGTAGGGCACCACAGTTAAGGTGGGTAACTCCTGTAATTGCATGCGCATGAGAAAGTCGACTGCAAAATAATAAAGTATCACCCCATTGAATACCGTAAAAATATCTTTTCCGGGTAAGAACTGCGTGATAAAAGCCTCCATGCCAAAACCCAGGAAAAAGGCTACGCCCAGAAGATAGACCACTACAATCCCTATAAAAATTTGAGTGGCAATGGTTCCTCCTTTATTTTTTGAACGCCAGAAGGCTTTCCATTGATGGTCCAGAAAAGTTCCCAGCATATTAATAATTGTATTTATTTTTCCAGTTCTGTTTCAACTTCTCTCTCAGTTTGTCCTCTGCCGGATTTTTCCCAGGGTCATATAGTTTGGTGCCCGACAGGATTTCCGGGAAATACTCCTGCTCTGAGAAATTACCTTCATAACCATGCGCATATTGATAATCCTTCCCATAGCCGATGTTTTTCATCAGTTTGGTTGGTGCATTCCTGATGTGTAAAGGAACAGGCAGGTTTCCGGTTTGTTTCACCAGTGCCTGTGCTTTATTAATGGCTTCATAAGAAGCGTTACTTTTTACAGAAGAAGCCATATAGGTTACCGCCTGGGAAAGAATGATCCTTGCCTCAGGATAACCAATTACATTCACTGCCTGAAAGCAATTGTTAGCCAGGAGCAAGGCATTGGGATTCGCATTTCCAATATCCTCCGAAGCAAGGATCAACAGGCGGCGGGCGATGAACAGCGGATCTTCTCCTCCTTCAATCATCCTTGCCAGCCAATATACTGCTGCATTGGGATCGCTTCCCCTGATCGACTTAATAAAAGCTGAAATAATGTCGTAATGTTGCTCTCCTGCCTTATCATATAGTGCCAGGTTTTGCTGCGCATGCTCCAATACATTTTCATTTTTGAGCACAATTTTATCTCCGCCAATGCCATTAACGGCGATTTCCAGTACATTTAACAATTTCCTTGCATCTCCACCGGA
This sequence comes from Pedobacter sp. FW305-3-2-15-E-R2A2, assembly GCF_038446955.1. Taxonomy (NCBI): domain Bacteria; kingdom Pseudomonadati; phylum Bacteroidota; class Sphingobacteriia; order Sphingobacteriales; family Sphingobacteriaceae; genus Pedobacter; species Pedobacter sp. FW305-3-2-15-E-R2A2. The sequence goes on along the minus strand of NZ_CP151803.1, from coordinate 6,884,738 downwards.
TAAGCGGATCAGCGCTTCATGCTCTTTGATCGTGATTTTCTTTTCCTTCAGGACGACATCCTGTGTAATGGCCGTTTGCAGCAATCCGGAAAGTTCTTCTTCATCCAGAGATTTTAAGATATAGACCTGCGAACGGGAAAGTAATGCGGAGATGACTTCGAAAGAAGGGTTTTCTGTGGTGGCACCGATTAAAGTAACCAGCCCTCTTTCTACAGCTCCCAGTAAACTGTCCTGTTGTGATTTGCTGAAACGGTGAATCTCATCAATAAAAAGAATCGGGAGCCCCATCAGGCTGTCTTTGAGCAATGCGGCTCTGTCGATCACGTCCCTGATGTCTTTAACCCCCGAATTGATGGCACTGAGGTTAAAAAAAGGACGGTCAAGTGTTTGCGATATGATATAGGCCAGTGTGGTTTTACCAACGCCGGGCGGACCCCAAAAGATCATAGAAGGAAGCTGTCCGCTTTGAATTGCTTTACGTAATACGGCATCAGGACCTACTAAGTGCTTCTGACCAACATATTCATCCAAATTTTTTGGACGCATACGTTCTGCTAAAGGAGGTAGGTTTTGCATATAGGTAAAGATAATACCTTAATCGCAAATCCCCTCCCTGAATGCTATTATTTTTAGCGTTTATTCTTTAGCGGGGCCTGTGGCACCTGCAGTTTTTGGCTTTTTCTTCCAGAATTTACGCTGTGGTTTCTTTTTGTCGTATTTCCTTTCTGTTGAGGCACTGGCCGGAGTATCGGCAGGTGCTTCTCCAAGATGTTCGGGAAGCGGCATTCTGTCGATCTTTTTATCGATCAGCTTTTCAATGTTCGCAAATTTACGTTTGTCTTTATCATTCACTAAGGTGATCGCCGTACCCGTGGTTGCTGCTCTGGCGGTTCTTCCAATCCTGTGGATATAATCTTCCGGATCATGAGGCACATCAAAATTGATCACCAGACTGATTCCCTCCACATCAATTCCTCTGGACAGTACATCCGTTCCAATCAGCACAGGAACCCTTTTGTTCTTGAATTCAGACAAAATGGCCTCCCGTTCCTTTTGACCAAGGTCAGAATGGAAAGCCTCCGCTTTAAAACCTAATCCACGGAAAACCTTACCCAGATTTTTCACTTTTTCCTTTGTCGATGCGAAGATCAGGATACTTGGGAAATCTACATTCTTCATCAGCTCCGTCAGCAACTTTACTTTCTGGGCATCATGAACAAGGTAGGCCTGTTGGTTGATTCCTGCTGCAGGTTTAGAAATCGCAATGCTGATTTCTTGAGGCTGCTGAAGTAGCCTGCTGGCAAGGGTTCTTATTTTAGGAGGCATTGTTGCCGAAAACAATACCGTTTGTCTTTTCTCCGGAAGGAAGCTTACAATGCGCATAATATCATCATAAAAGCCCATATCTAACATTCTGTCTGCCTCATCCAATACCAGGTGCTGAAGCTGATCCAGTTTCAGCAAACCCGAAGAAAGGTGTGAGATCAAACGTCCCGGAGTAGCAATAATGATATCTACACCTTCGCGCATAGAGCGTTTTTGCTGCTCATAGGCGATGCCGTCTCCACCACCATAAACCGTTAAAGAGCTGATGTTGGTGAAATAGGAAAGTGCTTCTACCTGCAAATCAATTTGCTGGGCCAATTCCCGGGTTGGCGCTAATATCAGGGTATTGTTATGACGGTCTTCTGTCTGACTGATCATGTTCATGATCGGCAGCAGATAAGCGCCTGTTTTTCCCGTACCTGTTTGTGCACAGGCAATTAAATCTTTTTTATCTAGGATAAGCGGAATAGCTTCTTGCTGGATGGGCGTAGCGTTGCGAAAACCCATCGCTAATAAACCCTCTAGTAAGTCGGGGTTAAAATTAAAATCTTTGAAATCCAATATACTTCTATGTTGTTAGTATTACCCTATAAAAGTAACCTTTTATTTCATTACTTATATAATGTTTTTTACTTGCATGGGCTTGATTATTAAATTATAAGCCCATGCAGGTCTTATTTTTTCTGATCAGCGTAGCCGAATACCTTTTGTAAAAGAGGTGTTGACCTGGCGCCAAGACTTCCCCTGATTTTCAGCTCTTCCTGAGCCACCTGGATAAACATTCCATCGATTGCCTTTTGTGCCACATAGCTGGAAAGGTCTGTTGACACTGGTTTTACCAACGGAATCTTATTGTACTGACCCGCTGCATCACCCCAGTATTTCGCGGCACCTACTTTGTTCAGACTCGTGGTAATTACCGGTTGGAATTTCTCCATCAATTGAGAAGTGGTTACTCTTTTAAAATAGTTGGTTGCTGCATCTTGCTGTCCCAGTAATATGTTGGTCACATCGGTGATGGTCATTTGTTTGATCGCAGAGACAAATATTGGCTTAGCTTCTTTTGCTGCATCTTCAGCAGCTCTGTTCAGGCTCAGGATCACATTATCGGCCAATGAACCCATACCAATGCTGCGCAATGTTCTTTCTACCTTTTGTGCCTCAGGAGGGAACAGGATTTTTACAGCTGCGTTTCCTAAAAAGCCATCTTTTGCAGAAAGCAGGTCTGTACCTCTGGAGATTCCTATTTCCAGTGCTTCTTTAATTCCAAAGCCCATCTCTGAGGTCGTTGGTGTTCCTGTTGCGGTGGTTGTGCCTTTTTTTGTGCTGTTACTTCCGGTCTTGCTGCTTACTTTTTTTAAGATCTTTTCGAACTTCGACTGGCTATGCGCTGTGATGCTGCTAAAACTAACGAAGCAGGTAGCGATCAAATAAATACTAATTTTTTTCATTACGGTCTTTTGTGTCTTCAATAGTAAGCAAATCTTTGGCCAATAACTGAGAAGACTTTACTAATTTCAAAAACTCGGAACGGTAGCCCTCTGTATCTTTTCCCATGGATTGTTCCGTAAGGCTGATTACCTGGGCGAACGAGGCATTCTGTTTAAAGTCCGACTGCCTTAGCAACATGCCAAACTCCGCTACTGCAGCCGCGAACCTGAAGTTGTTGCTGCTTCCCTCAAAGATGTTTGAAGCATCAATGACCGATTTTTGAAGCAGTTTACTGCTGTTGCCATCAGGTTGTTTGTACCGCAACTTCACCGTCAGCATTTCCGGACTGTTGTTCTTGCTGGTGTTTTTTTTGTTTTCCTGGTATTTCAGGGGATCAACGGAAGGGCTAAAGGAGCTTTGAACCCCAACAGGGATGATTTCGTATAATGCAGTAACGGTATGACCTGAGCCCAGATCTCCGGCATCTTTACGGTCGTCATTAAAATCTTTATCCTGTAACAGCCTGTTTTCATATCCGATTAAGCGGTAGGCCTGTACTTTAGCAGGATTAAATTCCACCTGAACTTTAACATCCTTGGCAATGGTAAAGAGGGTTCCGCCAAATTCATTCACCAACACTTTCCTCGCTTCAGTGATGTTGTCGATATACGCATAATTGCCATTGCCTTTGTCGGCTAAGGTTTCCATTTTGCTGTCCTTGGTATTGCCCATTCCATAACCAAGAACGGTCAGGAAAACACCAGATTTTCTTTTTTCTTCTATCAGTTGCTCCATATCTTTATCACTGGATGCACCGACATTAAAGTCCCCATCTGTGGCAAGGATTACCCGGTTATTGCCTCCTTTAATAAAATGCTGACTGGCAATTTTGTAAGCCAGTTCAATTCCTTCTCCACCTGCCGTTGAACCACCTGCACTCAATTTATTGAGCGCTTCTTTAATGGTGTTTTTATGGTCTCCAGTGGTGGATGGCAGTACGAGCCCGGAATTACCTGCATAAACCACGATGGCTACTTTATCTTTTTCGCGAAGCTGATTGGTTAAGAGTTTAAACGAGGAAACAAGAAGGGGTAATTTATTTGGCTGTGCCATGGAACCTGATACATCAATCAGAAAAACCAGGTTGGAGGCAGGAAGCTGCTCTGTTTTTATTTTTCTTCCCTGAAGGCCAATCTGCACAAGTTTATGTTTGTTGTTCCATGGAGCAGTAGAGATTTCGGTGATGATATTTACCGGATCATTTCCTTGTGGCTGAGGATAATCATAATCAAAGTAATTGATCATTTCTTCAATCCTTACCGCATCTTTAGGGGGTAGCCCACCATTGTTCAGGTAACGGCGAACGTTACTGTAGGAAGCGGCATCTACGTCAATAGAGAAGGTGGATAAAGGGGTTTGATCAGGGTTATGAAAAGCATTTTCCTGGATATTAGCGTAGCTTTCTGTATTGGTTGGGGTATAGAGGATTGCGTTTTGGCTATAGATCGGAGCAGCCTCATATTGTATCATACTGGCTGAAGCATCGCCTGTTATTCTTTTTTCCGCTCTGCCTATGCGTAATCCCGCTACCTTTCTAACCACCACCTCATTTAAAGTCTGATTATCTGGGGCTAAAGCAAGGTTAATCTGTGTTTTTGACCCGATTTTAAGGACCTGTGTCTTGTAGCCTACAAATGAAAACTGCAGCGCTTCATCCGTATCATTCACTGAAATGACGTATTTACCTTTGCTATCGGTAACCGTTCCTTTTTTACTTTTGGGAATGCTCACCTGCACTCCTGGCAGTGGCGATCCATCCCTTTTATCGGTCACAATTCCCTGAATTGTTTTTACCGTTGTCGCTTTAAATCCGAATAGAAATAAGACAACGAAGATGGGGAACAATAGCTTTTTCATAATTTCCTTTTTTTAGGAATGATGTAAGCTTTAAAGAATTTCCATACCAGTATCAGAAAATATTTTTATACTTGAGCGAATTATGTCCCGGATACCCATTGAAGTTTATAAAAAATAATACCAGAATCCAGGAGCAGGACGATGCTGCTTTAATTGCCCGATATAAAATCAGTGGCGATCTGGAGGTATTGGGTCAGCTTTACAATAAGTACATGCACCTGGTATTCGGGGTCTGTCTGAACTACCTGAAGGATGAAGAGCAGAGCAAAGATGCCGTTATGCAGATCTTTGAAGAACTGGTGACCAAGCTGAAAATTCATGAAGTTCAGAACTTCAAAAGCTGGCTTCATGTACTGTCGAGAAACCATTGTTTAATGGCCATCCGTAAAAATTCCAAAAATACAACCCTCTCTCTGGAAGATACTTTTGTGGAAAACACGGAATTTGTGCATCTTGATATGGATGATACAAAAGAACAGAAGCTTACCGTTATGGAAAGATGTATGGAAACGCTTCCTGAAGAACAGCGGGTAAGTGTGAATCTGTTCTATTTAGAGGAGAAGTGTTATAAAGAAGTGGCGGATATTACCGGTTATGAAATGGTAAAAGTGAAGAGTTACATCCAGAATGGAAAAAGGAACTTGAAAATTTGTATAGAAAAAAACAGCAGTGAATAACGATTGGTTAGATATAGGAGTTTTAGAAGATTATCTTGACGGTAAGCTGGACGCAAAAACCATGAATAGGGTGGAGCGCGAGGCACTGGAAGATCCTTTTGTGGCCGAAGCATTGGCAGGACTAAGCGCCTCGCCGAAGCGTTCGCTGCAATCTATTTCCCTGCTTCAAAAGCAATTGCAGGAACGGATTGCCGAACAACAGGTTTCTAAAAAAACAAAGGTCATTACCTGGCAAAGGCTAAGCATTGCTGCCACGGCAGCAGTCATGTTTATTGCGGTGAGTATTGTTTTCTGGATGAAGGAAACGGCACATCAGAATCAATTGGCCAAACAGCCGAAATCGGTAGACGTAACGATTGCGCCTGTGGTTCCAGAACCTGTTTCACCGGTGGCAACAGATGGATTGGCTAAACTAAAGACGGATCCTAAAAATGATGTTGATAAAATTGAAACTGCGGATGTGAGTCCGCGGGCGGCAGAGATGGACCGGGCGGTAGCTGCGGCCAAAACCAATGCTTACGCGGCGAACAGGAAAGCAAAAGCTGCTCCTGTGCCTGCTGCTGATGCGGCTCCACAATCGCTCAATGAAGTGGTAGTAACCGGTTATTCTATGGTTCAAAAGAAATCGGTAACGCAGAGTGCTCAAAATATCTCTGCCCAGCAGGAAGTGGCTTCAGGAAACCCAGCGGTTGCTGCCAGAGTAATGGCTGCGCCAGGAATACAGACCAGTCCCTCAGTGTTGACAGGTAAAGTAACCTCAGAAAGCAATGGTGATCCCATGCCAGGTGTATATGTAAAGGTCGAAGGAACAAAATTATCTGCGGTTACTGATGCAGAAGGAAGGTTCAGAATTCCGGCAGACAGCAGTATTAAAGGAGAAAAAATAGTCTTAAATTATATAGGGTTCGACTCAAAGGTGGTTCCTGCGAAATGGAATGAACCAATGAACATCCGTTTGGCGCAAAATAATACCGCATTGTCTGAGGTCGTGGTGACCTTCAATGCTGCTCAACGCAGCAAAAAGGCAAAGGATAGCATCAAAGGAGGAAGTCTTGGAAACGTACTTTCGGGGAAAGTTGCAGGATTAGAAATCTCAGATCATAAAGAAATGGCCGCTATTCCTGATGGAGGTTGGCACAAATGGGACAGATATATCCGCAGGAACAATAAATTCAATAAGGAGCCTTTCCTCAACCGTCAGGTGGAACTTAGTTTTATGATCGGAGCTGATGGAAGGGCAACAGACATTAAGGTCTTAAATGGGATTGATGAAGCGCATGATCTGGAGGCAAAAAGGTTAGTCCTGGAAGGTCCTAAATGGAAGGTCCCTGCTAACCGAACCGATCGGGTCAATCTTAATATTGCTTTTTAGAAAATCTTTCACATAAAAAAACGGGATCAGCTGATCCCGTTTTTTTATGTTATATTCTTGTTCGTGTCTTGTCTAAAAGAACAAGTGAATCACGGCATAAACAAGCGCAGCAAGGGTTGCTGAAACAGGAATGGTCAATACCCATGCCCATAGCAAACTTACCGTTACTCCCCAGCGTACCGCCGATACTCTTTTCAATAAACCTACGCCAACAATTGATCCTGTGATCGTATGGGTGGTAGAAACCGGAATACCAAAATGTTCTGTGATTCCTAAGGTTACCGCACCTGCAGTTTCTGCAGCTACACCTTCGAAAGCATTCACTTTAGTGATTTTTGAACCCATAGTTTTAACGATTTTCCAACCGCCACTCATCGTTCCTAATGCAATCGCTGCATAACAGGAGATTGGAATCCACTCCGGCATGGCATCGCCTGTATGAAGGACGTTTGCCGCCACCATAGATACATAGATGATCCCCATTACTTTCTGGGCATCATTACCACCATGTGTAAAACTTAAGGCCGCAGAAGAGATCAGTTGCAGTCTTTTGAACCACTTCTCCGCAACCGAAGGCCTTGCATTTTTAGAAATATGAAGGATAATAATAGATATGATCACGGAAATTACCATCCCAATCACCGGGGCAAGCACAATAAAGGCCACCACCTTAAGGATCGGGGCAAGGTTAATCGCCGACATTACTCCTGCACCAACCGTTGCGGCCTTAGCCATACCTGCACCCGCAAAACCACCGATAAGGGTGTGCGATGAGCTGGAAGGAATACCAAACCACCAGGTAAATAAGTTCCAGGTGATGGCGGCTAAAAGACCGGCAAGAATCACTTCAAGGGTAATGAAGTTCTCCACAACCGTTTTAGCAATTGTATTGGCTACTTTATGATCCGTAAAATAAAAATATGCAGCAAAATTGAAGAGCGCTGCCCATAACACTGCCTGGAATGGGGATAATACTTTCGTTGATACAATTGTTGCAATAGAGTTTGCGGCATCATGAAAGCCATTAATATAATCGAAGGCAATTGCCAGGACAATTACAACAACCAATAAGGTAGTTACCATTTTTTGAAGGTTTAAGCGTTCTTTACCAAAATAGATTCCAACACATTTGCTGCATCTTCACATTTGTCTGTAGCCATTTCTAAGGTCTGCAGCACTTCTTTTTGTTTAATTAGTTCAATGGCGTTGGTTTCGAATTCAAACAAACGGGCGATGGCCAGGTTTGTTACATAATCCGCCTGATTTTCACCGCTGTTGATTCTTACACAAGCATCAGCGATAACGCGGATATTTTTGAAGCTTCTTAATTCTTTGATCGCTTTATCCAAATCGGTACACATCTCTACCAAAAGTTCTGCAAGTTTGATCATTGCATCACCAATGTTAACAATGTTGTACAGTTCGATGTTACTCGCAGAAGCATGAATGTAATCTGCAATATCATCAACAGCACTTGCCAATGCATGGATGTCTTCCCTGTCAAAAGGAGTAATAAAATTCTTACTTAATTCTAAGAAAATTGAATGGGTAATGTCGTCACCAACGTGCTCAAGACGCTCCACTTCTTTGATGTATTCTTTTCTTTTTTCCAGGTCAGTTGCACTTAGGGCAAGCAATAAGGCTTCAGAAATTTTCAATACATTGCTGCCTGCCTGTTCGAACAAGGGCTGGAATTTTTTGTCTCTTGGAGTGAAGAACTTAAAAATGCTATTCATCTGTTATATTATATTTTGTTTTAATTGTCAGATGAAACCCGCATGGCGCCTAGCCCATCCTACTTATAAAATATGCTACAAAAGTATGAGTGTAATGTTAAGTTAATGTTAAGTGTTAAGTTATTTTGAAAAAGCTTTGTTTCTGTTAACCAATCTTTTCGAGTGTAAAAGCAAAAGTGGTTCCGATCTGCAGGGTGCTCCTTACCGAGATGATCTGCTGATGGGCTTCCAGGATGTGTTTTACGATCGCCAAGCCTAATCCGGTGCCACCTTCCTGTCTCGAGCGATGAGAGTCTATTCTGTAAAAACGCTCAAATAAGCGGGGTAAATGTTTTTCTTCAATTCCAATCCCGTCATCCGTCACCTCTACCAGGTACTGGTCGTGCAATTCAAAGATTTTTATCGCCGTAGAACCATGTTCCCTGCCATATTTTATGGAATTTTGAATCAGATTGATCATCACCTGCCTGATCTTCTCCCGATCGGCTTTCACATAAGCAGGGTGGGTATACTTATCCTTGAAGGAGATCTTGATCTCCTTGGTTTTAGCTTTATCTTCCAGCCCTTCCATCACCTCTTTAGCCAGAAGGACAAAGTCGAACTTCTCATAATTGATCGGAATTTCCCCGGTTTCCAATTTGGAAATCGAATCCAGGTCATTGATCAGATAACTCAGGCGTTCTACATTGTTCTCTGCCTTTTTAAGGAACTTAGTCGCCATTTCAGGGTCGTCAATTAAACAATCCTGTAAGGTTTCTATATATCCCTGTATGGCAAACAGCGGAGTTTTAAATTCATGGGAAACATTGGATAGAAATTCTCTTCTGAATTGTTCCTGCTTTTTCAGGATGTCAATCTCCCGTTTTTTTGCGCCTGCCCATTCTTTTACTTCGTGTTCTACGTCATTGATCGGATCGGAGCTCACATATTCTCCTAAAGCATCCTTCAGGTCTTTTCCCAGTTTTAAATTATGGATGAGCTTATAGATCAGTACAATCTTGGAATAGATATACTTCTCCAGCAGGTAATAAAAAACAATAAAACTGGTAATGAAGGACACCGCAAAAGAAACCAGCATAAAATACCAGCTCTGCTGAAAATAGAAATTCACCAGGCCAATGGAAAGGCCGACTGCAAAAGCAGCTATGAGGACGAGGACGCTTAACTTCATGCAGGCAATTTACAATTTAGATTTAAATTCAAGGTTAAATTTCTCCCTGCCATTCTTTATAAAAATGATCCAGGTAAAGCAGCATAAAGTCGTGGCGCTCAGTGGCAATTTTTTTTCCGCTCTCTGTTTTCATTAAGTCTTTCAGCTTTAACAGCTTTTCATAAAAATGATTGATCGTCGGAGTGGCCGAATTTTTATATTCTTCCTTATTCATATGCAGGTTAGGCGCAATTTCAGGATCATATAATACCCGGTTTTTATAACCTCCATAAGTAAATGCCCTCGCAATACCGATCGCACCGATCGCATCCAGACGGTCTGCATCCTGTACAATGTCCAGTTCTTTGGAATGGAAATTGATTTCCCCCAGGCTGGCCTTGTAGCTCAGGTTTTTAATGATCTGCTGTACATGAGTGATGATTGCAGGCGCTAGTCCAAGGCTGTTTAAAAAGTCTCCGGCGATTCTGGGACCGATTTCTTCATCCCCATTGTTGAATTTTGAATCGGCAATGTCGTGTAACAGAGCGGCGAGGGCGACTACAAGTTCATCGCCTTTTTCGGTTTCATTCAGGTGTTGGGCGTTGCGAAAAACACGCTCAATATGAAACCAGTCGTGCCCGGCTTCTGCGCCCGACAAGGTTTCTTTAACAAACAATATGGTTTGGTCAATAATGGAGTTCATCAGATTTTGCATTTGAAGCAAATGTATCTGAATTGATCCTAAAAAAAAGATGATGTGGAGAATTATCCCGTGACGAGCTGTATCCTGCCGTTGAAATCTGCTGCTCTAAAATTGATGAGCTGGTTCATTTGTACATCCAGAATGACGGAAATCTGATATAGACGCTCTACGGTTAATTTGCTATGCCCCAGTTCGATCTTACTATAGGCGTTTTGTGAAATGTGGAGCTTGGCAGCAAGGAAATCCTGGGTGAGGGCTTTGATCTTTCTTACTTTTTTAATATTGCCGGGAATGTCCCTGACGTTAATTTCGAGGCGCTCTTTCATAGGTTGGGAAGTTTAGTTTTCATTTATACTGAGGTATAAACGAAAACTAAACACGAACGGATTTCAAAAAAGAAAAAAAACTTTTTTTATTTTAAATCCCTTCTTCTGGTACTTTGGGCTCCGGTCTTCTTGTTCCATCGTACAACTCATATTCGAGCATACGGCAGTCCAGCTTTCCGTTATAGAATTCTAATTTTCTGGTGGCTTTAAGGCCGATTTTTTTCGCAAGATCAGGGTTTCCGGTAAAGATATAACCGAAATAACCTTTGCATTCCTGTTTCATGAAATCGCCCATTCGTTTATAAGTGGCTTCCAGTTTGGAGTGTACGCCTAAACGCTCTCCGTATTCCGGGTTAAAAAGGACCACACCTTTACCACCTTCAGGAACTTGTGTATCTGCAAAATCGCAAACTTCAAAAGTAATCAGTGTATCTACACCAGCTGTTTTTGCATTTTTACGGCTCACATCAACAGCATCTTCCGAAAGATCGGTTGCAATGATCTGAAGGTCTACGTTTTTAATGACCTGCTCTTTCAGGATTCTGCGTTCTGCGAAAAATACTTCTTCATCATATCCAAGGATATGCATAAAGCCGTAATTCATACGGAACAGTCCAGGTCTGCGGTTGGTGGCAATTAATGCCGCCTCAATGGCTAAGGTTCCGGAACCGCACATCGGATTCACAAAAGGAGATTTCTGGTCCCACTGACTGCTCATGATCACACCGGAAGCCAGGGCTTCCAGCATTGGTGCTTTTCCCGGAATTTTACGGTAGCCATGTTTTGCCAGCGTTTCTCCGGAAGTATCGATAAATATATCTGCTTCACTGTCTTTCCAGTACAGATGGACCACCGCTTTGTTGGCATCAGAGCCTGAATTCGGACGAATCCCTTTCTTCTCTTTGATCCGGTCAACAATGGCATCTTTTACTTTTAAATTGGCAAAAAGCGGAGTCGTGATCGTTGGGTTATCCACATTTGAAGTCACCGAGAAATATCCCGAGAAATCAATCAGCTCTTCCCATTCCATATCCAGGAGCTCCCGGTACAGTTCTTCCGGATTATTGGCCTTAAAGCTCTTTAAACAATATAAAATCTGACTGGCACACCTTAAGTTCAAATTTAACTTAATGCATTCAGTGAGGGTAATGTTCAGCTCTACCCCTGTAGGAAAATCCCTAACAATAGTGTAGCCCAGGGATTTAACCTCTTCCTGTAGATATGGCGATAGTCGCTTGTTGCAGGTTAAGATAACCTTGCTTTTTGTGTGGAAAACTTGCATAATTTATTGTGCGAAGTTATCAATAAAAATATAGAGATTTGAACTTCGTACGAGAATAAAACAGTAATTGTTATGGAAATAAAAGGAAAAGTGCATGAAATTGGTGCATTACAACAGGTGAGTGAGACTTTTAAGAAACGTGACCTGATTATAGAATATGCAGAAAACCCTACTTATCCTGAATACATCAGGTTTGAGGCTTTACAAGATAAAACCGCTTTATTTGATAGCCTAAAAACTGGTGATGATGTAGAAGTTTCATTTAACTTACGCGGTCGTCCATGGACGGACAAAGCCGGAAAAACATCTTATTTTAACAGTTTAGTGGTATGGCGTATCAACGCACTTACTCCGGGAGCTGCAGCAGCAACTCCGGCATATGCGCCACCAGCTGATTTAAATAGTGCTCCGGGCGAGGAAGATGATCTTCCTTTCTAAAGATCTTTTTTAAATAAACAAATTGACCAAACGAGGCTGTCCGATCATTTCGGACAGCCTTTATTTTTAACAAATATTTTCTCCAAAGCAGCCTTTTTTACAGCGCTGCTTTTTTTGTTAAATACCCTGCCGGAGAGGAGCTGGAAAAGCTTCGGAAAAGCCAGGAATCAAAGGAGAATCAAACCCGGATATCACGCGGATGAAACACGCATTTTGTCCCTGTTCTATCCGTGTTCTATCCCTGTTTGATCCCTGTTCTATCCGAGGTTCATTAGAAGCAGTTTCCAGTCTGCTTCTAACCCCGCGCTCACCTTGCTTTATAGGTCTTTAATTCCCTAAAAAATGGGACGGGAATTTAGGGGTTGACTTTACACTTTGTCAGATCCCGAAAATTTTTACGCTTGCACTGAATAGATTAGTAAAATCGAATTACTTCAATGTCGTTTTTCCGGGTATTTGTATTAAATTGTAACGGTCTCTCCGTCAAATCCGGTGTTAAAAAGTGTTAAATAAGCGCTTTTCTGTTAATCCTTATTTATTTTTGAATATCCTGTAATGAAGAAAAGAAGCCTTTGGTTAATAACCGCCTTAATGACCATAGCCTTGCTTGGTGTCTTTGTAATGCAATTGTATTACATAAGGGAGGCCTATAACCTTAAATCGCAGCTTTTTGAACAGGATGTTACCCAGGCTTTAAATGCGGTTGTCAATAAAGTTCAGAAAAGGTATGCGGCGAGTCATCTCAATAAAAAGGACGATCAGCTAAGAGAAGAAAGGGAAACCGAGCTGAGGGATAAAGCTCAGTTATTGGTCGATTTTAAAGAACAGCATAAAGCGAAAGAGGAACTTCGAAAATTAGAACAGCAGAAAAAGATCATCGCAGATTTAAATATGCAGGATAGTGTGATCAGGAACAACTATCTCCGGCCAATGATCATCACTGAAAAAGAGTTCACATCACTGTCCACACTGGATGACGACAAAAAATCACCGCTACAGGTGGATATGAATTTTGGTGTGGATAAAGCTGGCAATGTCATCACCGCAAATATCAATCAGACTTATATTCCTATTCCCGAAAAGGTGGTCACCTTCAAAGTCACCACAGACCGCCTGCCCGACAGCATTCGCTATCTGGCTTTTAACCCTTTTAGCAAAAAGCCGCTATTGATTACCTTACCAAGGGTATCTCCTGAAATGGCCGCTAAATTTAAAAGTGAAGATGAAATTGAAGCCCAGAAGTTTCAAAAGGCCTTCAAGGAATTGCTTACCGATACCGTTATTATTAAAACCAATAGCCTGAATTATCTGGAGGATGTGGCCAAAGAAATGAGGCAGGAGAACATCCCGATTAATGAAAGGGTATCAAGGGATGTACTGGATACGCTGATCAGAAATGAATTGTTGAACCGGAATATTAAGCTGGATTATAATTTTTGGGTAAAACTGGCCAATAAAGATTCTGTTTTATATCAGCGGGTTTCCAATTCTTATGTGGAGCCGGTTCCTGCAGATGTTCATAAAGTGGCGCTGTTTAGTAATGATATTTTTCGCGATCCGGGAATGTTATATGTAAACTTCCCAAATGAAAATTCCCTGATTCTTGGGAATTTAAGTGCCACAATGGGCTCTTCTGCGGGTTTATTACTGGTCCTGATCTTTATTTTTGCCTATACCATTTATGCCATCTTAAAACAAAAGAAGATCTCGGAGATGAAAACCGATTTCATCAACAATATGACCCATGAGTTTAAAACACCTGTGGCCACCATTATGATTGCGAGTGAAGCACTGAAAGATCCGGAGATTACTGCAGATAAGAACCGGGTGAAACGGCTGGCTGGAATCATTTATGATGAAAATGTACGCCTTGGAAATCATATCGAACGCGTCCTGAGTATAGCACGGCTGGAAAAGAAAGAATTGAAACTGGAGCAGACCGAGTTAAACGTTAACGACCTGATCCTGGTTGTCGTAGACAGCATGAACCTGCAATTACAAAAGAACAACGCGGAGATCAAATTGCATCTGGATGCGACACAAGACCTCATTTATGCCGATGAGCTGCACCTTTCTAATGTGATCTATAACTTGATTGATAATGCCAATAAATATAGTGCGAATGCACCTAAAATTACCTTAAGTACAAAAAACACCGGCAAATGCCTGGTCATTGAAGTTGCCGATGAAGGTATCGGAATGACCAAGGAACAGACAAAACGTGTTTTTGATCAGTTCTATAGAGTGCCGACAGGAAACTTACATGACGTAAAAGGATTCGGACTGGGGCTGAACTATGTACAGGACATTGTAGAACAAATGAACGGGGTAATTAAGGTCCATAGCGAAAAAGATAAAGGCACTGTATTTGAAATAATATTACCGCTAAACCATAACTAATGAAAAGAATTCTATTGGTAGAAGATGATCCGAATCTGGGTTTGCTTTTGCAAGATTACCTGCAACTGAAAGGTAAATTTGACGTCATCCTCTGTGTGGATGGTGAGGAGGGATTGAAGGCTTTTGGAAAGCAGGACTTTGACATGTGTATTCTGGATGTCATGATGCCTAAGAAAGATGGATTTACCCTGGGTAAAGAGATCAGGAAAATCAACCAACACATTCCAATCATTTTTGCCACAGCCAAAGCAATGATGGAAGACAAAGCCTCTGCCTACGATCTTGGTGGTGACGATTACATTACCAAACCTTTCCGGATCGAAGAGCTGCTTTTAAGAATCAATGCCTTATTGAAAAGGGTTTCTGTAAAAGAAGGAGCCGAAGTTAGCCCGGTGGAAACACATTTTCAGATTGGTGATTATACTTTTGATTATACCACCCAGCTGATTCATTTTAAAGGACAGCAACAAAAACTCAGTACCAAAGAAGCGGAGTTATTACAGTTGCTGTGTTTAAAGAAGAATGCAGTCCTTACCCGTGAAGAAGCATTACTCAGCATCTGGCATGATGATAATTACTTTAACGGGCGCAGTATGGATGTATTTTTAAGTAAACTAAGGAAGTACCTTAGGGAAGACCCTAAGGTAGAAATCCTGAATGTTCATGGAAAAGGATATAAATTATTGGTAAACTAAAGGCTGAAAGCCTTTAGTGCAACCTGAGCGTATGATCCCCAGCTTTTTAATGCGGATTGAATGGTTTCCATCAAGCCTTTGTTGTTCATCTGCTTTCCTTTTACCGGTGCTTTTAGCTCCGTTTCCGTTACCGGCCGGTCTTTGATACTGGTGGCAAACCAGGATACATTCTCATGTGGCAGGGCGACACCCAAAATCATTCCCGGTAATCCTGAAAATGATTCCGGACCACCGGAAACCGGAATTTTATCAGTATAAAAGGCGACAACATAAATAGAATCGAGTACAATTGCATTGGCCCTCCGGCATTCATATCCGGCAATTTCTCTGGTCTCTTCTGTCACTTTCCAGTTGATCTTTCTGGTGCTGTCCTTTACCAGGTAAGTTTCTTCATAGACCTTTTTCTGAGCAATAAAGCTGGAAGTACCCAGGTCTGTGAAAATGGTGTTGTTCTGTGTAGAGATAGGATCGTCGCCGAAAAATCCCTTTGAATTGCTATTCTCCTCTTTAATGGGGGTAAACAGGGTCTTGTCTTTTGAAAAGGCAAGCGTGCTTTTTAAAACTTTGAACTGAGGCTGGGTTTTTTTATAGACATCAAAGGCCGATTGCATAAAGGAACTGTTTTCCTTGTTAATGCTCTTTTTAATGACTGCATACATATTGGTTTTCTTTTCAAATTCGATGATGCCGTCAGTCGTAAACCGCACATTCTGTGCTTGTGAAAGGGAATATCCGAATAGGAAGAAAATTAAAATTAGGGGCTGTTTCATGGTGCTTATGGTTTAGGGGCTGATCCACCCATTTTATTGAAATCCCAGATCAGGGATAACATGAAATATCTTTTTATAGTCGTATAGTTGCTTTGTGTGATCCTGTTATTATTGGAACTCCGGTCAAAGCCAACATTTTGATTGAGTAAGTCATTTGCAGATGCTGTCAGTTTTAGGTTCTCTTCTTTGAAGAATTTTTTGCTGATCGATGCATTCCAGATGAAACGCTCAAACTCCTGACTGAAGGTTTGGGTTTTAGCCCTGTATTCGTAATCTCCATCGGTGCCAATCTCCAATTTCCCGGGAAGATGGATATTGAAGTTTACTTCGGCTCTGGTACCCCATCCATTGTTGCTTCTCTGTTTTTGCAAAGAAGCTTCGCTGGTGTTATAAGTCGGACCCGCGGATACCGCAAGGGAGTATCCTTTCTCTTTATACTTTGATAAACTCATTTGCCCGCTGTAAGAATTGGACTTCGTGGTATTCAATTCCTTATTAACTAAACTGTAGTTCGTACTTCCATTGGTATTTCCATTCAACCCAATATTCATGTCAAAGAGTTTTATTTTTCGGCCCACGTAGATATACAAACCATAATTCGTCGGGGTCTTTCCGGGCAAATTGATCGATTGGGAGGTGCTTTTACCTGTTGCGTCTGTGACGATACTGTTGGTGATTGCATTGGAGTTAAAGCCGTAATTTGCGCCAATATAGATCGACTGCCCAGTCATCACTTTATAGGAGTTGTAGCCGATATTGATACCATTATTGAAGGAGGGCTTTAAGTCTGGATTTCCCTCCACAATATTCAAAGGGTCTGTATTTACCTTTAATGGCTGAAGTTGTTCTATGCCTGGTTGTCTGGTGTTTCCATTGTAATTGATCCGGAAAGAAGTCATCTGTGAGAAATTATATCTAAAACTTGCCTGAGGGTTCCAGTTGGTGAAATTTCTCTTGTAAGTGATGTTGGTATACTTGTTGAATTGTTCAAATTTTACATCACTGATTTTAGTTCCAAAGGTGAGGACCGATTTGTCTTTTTTGAAATTGAAGATCGCCCCTCCCTGATTGGAAAGCTGATTGAGTTCAAAACTGTTGCTAAAATCCCGGTCCAGCGTGCTGTAACTGCCATCGGCAGATTTGTTAAAGGACTTTCTGTCTGAAACGCCATTGTTGATGCCCAATCCATAATTCAGGATCAGGGAAAGTGTTTTACTGAATGGTTCGGTATAAGTCAAATTACTGTTGAAGGCATTGCTGGTGCTGTTGTTTGTTTTGTATTGATCGACGGTTTCCCGGTTCGATGGGTTTCCCTCTTCATCAAAGAACTGGTTGTGGGAATATAAATAGCCGGTGCTTTTATTGTCATTAAATGCCTGACTCAGTCTCAAAGAGAAGGTCCGTCCTTTTTTCTTAAGTTTATGGGTATAGAATGCACTGGCATTTAGAACCCTTTCGTTTCCGTCATTACTGGAATTGTTCTTGCTCGTGTTTAATTTGGTCTGATCATCTCTAATGCTGGAAGAATTCGATTCATCTTCTTTGTTGCTGTCTTTTAAGGTCCCATCAATAGCGATTTTCAGGGTAGAATTGGAATCCAGGTTAATCGAATAGGTTCCGTCCAGCTTTTGCCGGAACATCCTGTTGTTGAAGCTCCCCTCGGTTGTGGTGTTATAGGTCTGCCCGGGTATATTGTTCTGGGTTAAAGTCGTGTTGGTTCCATCCACGTTAATTGAACCGATTTTATAATTGGTGTTAATCGTTTCTTTGTCCTTATTCCATTTATTGTCGAAATGAAGGCCGCCACTTTTTGTCAAAGGAATTCCCCGCCCATTATATCTGCCATCGAAAGAATCCAGACCATCATCACCTCCACCGGTATAAAACATGATACCACCGTCTTCAGTCGCTTCCATTTGAGAGCTACCATATTTTTCGCTGTCTCGCCATCCCAATCCGGTCTTTCCTGTATTTCCAATCGTCCCATAAGCAGAGAACTTCTTCTTGCCTTTAAAGGCATTGAACATGGCTTGGCTCTGGTAGAATTTTTCTGTTCCGACCCCTGCGTCTACCTTGCCGAAATAGCCATTCTTTTTATCTTCCTTGAGTTGAATGTTAATTGTTTTTGTTTTTTCCCCATCGTCAATACCGGTAAAGGCCGCCTGATCGCTCTTTTTATCGTACAACTGAACCTTATCCACCATATCGCCGCGTAGGTTCTTAGTGACCAGGGTAGGGTCATCGCCAAAAAACTCTTCGCCATCAACCAGGACTTTATTTACGGCCTGTCCCTGGGCGGTAATTTTTCCTTCTTTATCCACCGTGATCCCGGGAAGCTGCTTCAACAGGTCCTCTACTTTTGAATTGGGCTGAATCTTATAGGCTGCGGCATTGAACTCTGTCGTATCTCCTTTTATTTTTATGGCAGCGATGTTTCCTTTGATGATCACTCCCTTCAGAATGGTCGCTTTCAGAGTCATGTTCATCTGGCCAAAATCCCGTGTCTTTTTTGTCGAATCCAGCTGGAAATCTTCTACATAATCTGCATAGCCGGGATAACTGAGCAGCAGGATGAATTTCCCCGGAGAGAGGTTCCCGAGTGTAAAAGACCCATCGGCAGTAGCCCTGGTAAATTTAACAAGCGTAGAATCTTTGGCCTTTAGGAGGGTGATGGTAGAATTGACCATCTTATAACTTGCGGCAGTGTCTGTTACTAAACCTTTGATTTCGTAAGAATTCTGAGCAAATACAGAGACTGAACTTATACAGAACAGGATCAGGGCTAAAATTTTATGTTTCATTCGGGGGGAAATGTTTGGTTAATCTAAGATATAACTAAAGATTTAGTAATAATGTTAAAGTGTGTTAAATTATGTTAAAGAATATTTTTTGTCGATCCGATAATAGGACAGTCGTTAGAGGGATTGGTCTTAAGCTTTAGACGTAATTGAGCGGAAATTCAGTATCTGTTTGAATTTGAAATAAATTTAATGCAAAGCCCTGAGGTGTTTTTTATCTTTAGCGCTGCTTAAACACACAAATATGAAGAAGAACCTGTTCATTTTTTTTTCTGTAGCGATGGCATTTACTGCCGGAGCTCAATCGAAGAAGACAAAAGTTAAACCGCCAAACGTCATTTATATCATTGCGGATGACCTGGGCTATGGCGACCTGAGTTGCTATGGTGCCACGAAAATCCAAACGCCTAACTTAGACCGCCTTGCTGCAAATGGAATTCGCTTCACAAACGGACACGCGACTTCTGCGACCTGTACACCTTCACGTTATGCATTAATGACGGGCGAATATCCATGGCGTAAAAAAGGAACGGGTATTTTGCCTGGTGATGCAGCACTCATCATTCCTACAGCTAAAACGACCTTGCCAAACCTGTTTCAAAAAGCAGGATACCAAACTGGAATTGTCGGAAAATGGCACCTGGGTATTGGAGAAAGCGTAGCGAAAGACTGGAATGGAGAACTGAAACCGGGGCCAAACGAAGTTGGCTTTAATTATTCCTTTATTTTTCCTGCAACAGCGGATCGGGTGCCTACTGTATTTTTGGAAAACCATAAAGTGGTCGCCCTGGAAGCCAATGATCCTATTGAGGTAGACTACGCAAAAAAAGTGGGTGATGATCCAACGGGAAAAGACCATCCTGAATTGTTGAAAATGCAGTCTTCGCCAGGGCAGGGACACAACCAGACGATTGTGAACGGCATCGGCCGGATCGGTTATATGAGTGGTGGTAAAATGGCGCGTTGGGTAGATGAAGAGGTCTCGACCACTTTCCTGACCACAGCGCAAAGCTTTATCGAGAAAAATCATCAGCAACCTTTCTTCCTGTATTTTGCCTTAACGGAGCCACATGTGCCAAGGATGCCGGCAACGAGGTTTAAAGGAAAAAGTGGCTTGGGATTGCGGGGCGATGCGATCTTACAGTTGGATTGGACCGTAGGAGAGATCATGAAACAATTGAAACTCCTGGGAATTGATAAAAATACAATGATCGTCTTTACCAGTGATAATGGTCCGGTGCTGGATGATGGTTATCAGGATGAAGCAGTAACCAAACAGAATGGTCACCAGCCTGCAGGTGTGCTGCGTGGTGGTAAATATAGTGCATTGGAAGGCGGTACAAGGGTGCCTTTTATTGTCAGCTGGCCGGGACAAATCAAACCTCAGGTATCACCGGCATTGGTGAGTCAGATGGATTTTATTGCCTCATTCTCCAGTTTGATCGGCAGGGCTGTGCCTCAGGGAGATGCCCCGGATAGCGAAAATCTGATGCCCGCCTTTTTGGGCAAATCTGTAAAAGGAAGAACTTCATTTGTAGAACAGGGAGGCCCGCTTTCTATCCTGAAAAATGGTTGGAAATATATTAGCCCAAGCGAGGGTGCTCCTTTTATGAAAGATGTAGGCATCGAATCAGGAAATCTGCCGACCGCACAATTGTATCAGCTGACAGAAGATCTTGGCGAGAAGAACAACCTTGCCGGAAAATACCCCGAGCGGGTAAAAGAACTGTCCGAACTACTGGAACAGATCAAACGGAAAAAATAAACAATTTTATCCTCCGGATTTGCAAAGGGCTGATTTTCTCTTTTAACAGCAGAAATCAGCCCTTTGAAGGATTAAAGAGATCGTTCTTCAGAAGTCAAATGAAAAGGTCAATTTCGTTAATTTTAATGACCTGACATTTCTTTTTGCGATTGTTTTTTAATTAGGATTAGGGTTTATTAATTAGCAGCATTCTTAGTATCTTTGTAAACACCAATTTGAAGATGGTTTATTTTTAATTGATGCTTACAATATGTCTGAACAAAACCCTGCCGAGCTCGCTGCCAAATTCGTAAATTATACTTCTAAGCATATCTTTCTGACGGGAAAGGCCGGAACAGGAAAGACGACTTTTCTGCGGAATTTAATTGAACTGACGCATAAAAAGGCGGTCATCGCAGCACCTACAGGCATTGCCGCGATCAACGCAGCAGGAGTGACCATCCATTCTCTTTTCCAGCTTCCTTTTGGAACTTATCTGCCTAAAGCTCCTGCCGCAGATGGAGACCACTATAACCAGCAATACAATACTCCGAAATCTATTGCCCGCCATTTAAACATGACAGCAACCAAAAGAAAGGTGCTGACAGATATGGAATTGCTGATCATTGATGAGGTGAGTATGCTTCGCGCAGACCTTCTGGATGCCATTGATATGGTGTTGCGCTATATCCGGAGAAACAATACCGCAAGCTTTGGAGGGGTACAGGTGCTGTTTATCGGCGATTTACATCAGCTGCCTCCGGTAGTAAAATCTACGGAATGGAATTTGTTGGGTCAGTTTTATAACAGTGCTTATTTCTTTGATGCGCTTGCGCTTCAGAACAATCCGCCAATTTATATTGAACTGGAAAAGATCTACAGACAGGCCGATGAAGTGTTCATCAACCTGCTGAATAACCTGAGAAATAATGAGGTGACGGCGCAGGATGTTGCACTGCTGGATAAATATTATAAGGCGGATTTTAAACCCTCCATTAATGATAAATACATTACCCTTACCACACACAATAATAAAGCAGATACCTTAAACAGGCAGAGTCTGGAGGAATTGAAGTCTCCTTCTTTTTTGTATGTGGCTAAAATTGAAGATGATTTCAGTGAATATGCTTATCCTGCTGAACAGATTCTGGAGCTTAAAGTTGGGGCGCAGGTGATGTTTATAAAAAATGACCCTACAGGTGAACAGCGCTTTTTTAATGGAAAGATTGCAGTGGTTACCTCACTGAGAACCGATACCATTGAGGTAGAGACCGAAGGGACGAGAGAAAAGATTGTACTTGAAAAGTATACCTGGAAAAACATTAAGTATACTACAGATAAGGTAACCGGCGAAATTGAAGAGGAACTGGTAGGAACTTTTACCCAATATCCTTTAAAACTGGCTTGGGCAATTACGGTGCATAAAAGCCAGGGGCTGACCTTTGACCGCGCAATCATTGATATTGGAAGTGCTTTTGCACCGGGACAGATTTATGTAGCCCTTTCCCGTTTGCGTTCCCTGGATGGACTGATTTTAACTTCCCAGATCTCAGGATCTGGCATCCGGCAGGATCAAAATGTTTCTTTCTTCTCTAAAACGAAAGAAAGCCAGGAGAATCTGGCGACACAAATCAGAACAGAAAGCGATGTCTTTCTGAGGTCTTACCTGTTGCAATGTTTTGACCTTGCTCCACTGGATAATTATGTATACGAACATGTGCATTCGTATACCAAAGACATCAATAAATCCGCAAAACAGAAACACGTAAAATGGGCCGGGCAGTTGCTCAAAGACCTGACAGAGGTGAAAGTAAATGCAAGTAAGTTTTTAACTCAGATACAAAGGATGTACGAGGTGAAAACGGAAGCGGGGATGGCTGCATTGCTGGAACGGACCGTTGCTGCAGAGAACTATTTTAATCCCTTATTGGTCGGGTTTTCCAAACGCATTTTTGAGCGTATGGAGCTGGTGAAACAGGACAAACAGGTGACTGCTTATCTCACCGAATTGCTGGAAATGGAAGCGCTGTTTTACGATCAGTTTAAGAAAATACGTAAAGCGACGGCCTTGCTGAGTGCGACGATCAATGGAAGCGAGTTTACAAAAAAAGATGTGAATGCTTTATTGAGTCAGGCAGAACGGGCGGCAGTGATGGAAAAGGTTTTTGCTGTTCCGGGTAAGCTGGACTTTACAGCCAAGAAAACAAAGTCTACGAAATCTAAAACAACGGTTGTTAAAGAAAAAGCACCTAAAGTTGATACCAAAGAACTCTCTCTGGAGCTGCACAAAGAAGGTAAAACGATCGCTGAAATTGCGAGAGACCGCAAAATGGTGATCGGTACTATAGAAGGGCACCTGGCGCATTATGTGGCCAAACAAGAGATTTCAGCCAAAGACATCATTGGCGCAAAAAAGCTCGATAAAATTATGAAAACGATCCGGGAACTAAAGACGATGCAGATGAACCCGATCCGGGAACACCTGGGCAGAGACTATAGTTTTGGGGAGATCAAGATCGGACTGGCGGCGTACCTTGCTGAGGGAGAATAAGTCAGACCTCAGTCTCTCCCTGGAAAACCTGTGCTGCGGGGCCACATAGAAATACATTTCTAAACTGGCTGCCATCATAGTCAAACTCAATTCGAAGGTCTCCACCTAATACTTTAACAGGTGTTTTAATGTGCCCTTGCTGATGTTTGTGTTGTGCCATTGATAAGGCCACAGCAGTAACTCCTGTGCCACAGGCATAAGTCTCATCTTCCACGCCACGTTCAAAAGTGCGGACAAAAAGGTGATCTCCCTGTTCCTCTACGAAATTCACGTTAATTCCTTCGGCTTTATAGGTCGCGTTATTGCGGATGGCCTTACCTTCCTGGTATACATCCAATGCTGCTAATCCGTTTACCTGTTGCACATAATGTGGTGATCCGGTATTTAACACATAAGCAGTTCCATCGTTTCCAATGTGATCAATATCAATCATTTGCAGGTCAACCCAGTCGCCTTTTTCTGAAATTTTGGCATAATGAGGGCCATCAACTGCCAAAAAATTAGTTTCTGTGTCAATTATTCCCAAATGTTTGGCAAAGGCAACGATACACCTGCCGCCATTTCCACACATACTGCCGAGGTTGCCATCTGCATTGAAATAAAGCATCTCAAAGTCGTAATCTTTATGGTTCTGCAGGAGCATTAATCCATCTGCACCAATCCCAAAACGCCTGTTACAGAGTTGCAGGACCGTATTATTACCCGTATATTTAAAGGATTGATCACGATTGTCTATTAAGATAAAGTCGTTGCCTGCGCCCTGGTATTTGAAAAAGTGGATCTTCATGAGATGTTGGTGCTTGTCATTTAACATTTTTTAACAGTATTCACAGCCTGTTACTTATGCAAATATCGTTTATATGGTATTAAATTTGAGTAATTGAAACAAAAGAATTAGTTCTTAACGAGTAAAACGAATAAATCATAATCCATGCCAGCTTTGCTTTAAGGAGTTAAGGCACCCTGGATTGCTTTTGAAACAATTAAAAAAGAAAAATACAAATGAAAAGAATCGGATTGATAGTGTTAGCCGCATTTATAGGTGGTGCGGCTGCGATTGGCGCTTACAAACTGTTAGAGCGCAACAACGATGGGATGACATTAGCGGAGAAACAAAATGTGCTTTTTGCTAACAATCCCGTAAAAATATCTTCTACAGGAGCGGTCGATTTTGTACAGGCGGCTTCCGTAGTGTCGCCGGCAGTGGTGCACATTAAGACTTCTTATGGCAGCAGCTCCGGCAGCGAAAGAGGTGGAGGTGGCTCACCAATGGATATGTTCGAAGAGTTTTTTGGTGGTGGTGGCCGTAGAATGCCGCGTGCACCAAGAGCGGCATCAGGATCCGGTGTAATTCTTACGCCTGATGGATATATCGTAACAAATAACCATGTGGTGGACAATGCAGATAAAATCGAGGTGATCCTGTCTGACCGTCGTAAGGTAATGGCAAAAGTAATTGGAAAAGACCCAAACACAGATCTTGCCCTGATCAAAGTAGAAGAAACAAATCTTCCGATCGTGAAAATGGGAAATTCAGACAATGTTCAGATCGGGGAATGGGTATTGGCAGTAGGCTTCCCGCTTGATCTTCAGACTACGGTAACTGCAGGAATTGTAAGTGCAAAAGCAAGAAGCATCGGTATCTTGGCCAGACAACAAGGTCAGCTGACGGAAGAAGAATATGATGAATACCGCAGAACTGGTAAAGCACCTGAACGCACCAATAACAGTATTGAAGCTTTCATTCAGACGGATGCGGCAATTAACCCTGGAAACAGTGGGGGGGCATTGGTAAATGCAAACGGAGAACTGATCGGAATTAATGCGGCTATCGCATCTCAGACAGGTACGAATGAAGGTTATGGTTTTGCTATTCCGGTAAATCTGGCGAAAAAGATCCTGGAAGATTTTAGAAAATATGGCGCGGTGAAACGTGGTTATATTGGTGTGAATTTCAGACCTCTTGATGCGGATTATGCAGAAGAATTGAAAATTAAAGATATAAACGGACTGTATGTAAGTGACGTATTGCCTAATGGTGGCGGCGCTGCTGCAGGAATCCAAAAAGGAGATATCATTAAAAAAGTAGATGGTGTAACGATCTACGATTCTCCGGATTTACAGGAAAAAATTGGCCGTATGAGTCCTGGTGATAAAGTGCAGCTGACCGTATTGAGAAATGGTGCTTTAAAGGACTTAAATGTTACCCTTAAAGGAGATGCCAGTGTAAACCTTGCCAAAGCAACACCTGCGGCAAAATCAACGGGTACAACGATCAGCAAATTAGGCGCTGCTTTTGCGCCGGCTTCTGCACAGGTGAAAGCCAAATACGGTGCAAAGAACGGTGTAGTCGTAACTAGTATTGAGCCAGGAAAAGTATTCGATTCTATGGATCTTCCTAAAGGTTTATTGGTCACTACCGTAAATGGTAAGCCTGTAAATAGTGCTAAAGATGTAGAGGCAGCATTGCCTACTTCAAAAAATGGAATGACAACCATCTCTGGTGTTGGCCCGAACGGAAACTATACTTTTACTTTCTAAAAAGGTATCATTCCGATTTTATTCTTAAACGGGAGGCGGTTTTACTGCCTCCCGTTTTTTTATTCAGTCCGGTAGGTTTTTGAATTTTCACTTGTCATCGCTCTGTAAAATTTAGAACGTTTCTAAATAGCTCGATTGTCGTTATTTTATGACAATGATTAACAAATTAATTCTTTTATTAAATACTTTTGCAGGAATAGAACTAAAATACAATCAAATGGCTAGTTTCGGAAACGCTTTTTCCTCGTCTATAGGAAAAAAACTAATAATGGGTATTACCGGCCTGTTTCTTATTTCATTTCTCGCGGTTCATTGCTTTATAAATGCTTTGATCTTCGTGAATGACGGTGGTTTAACCTTCAATGTGGGTGCTCATTTTATGGCTACCAATTGGCTGATCAGAGCCATGGAAGTGGTCTTGATGGCAGGCTTATTGGCGCACATTATTCAGGGTTTACGTTTGGTTTTTCAAAATCAGGCTGCACGTCCGGTGAAATATGCGGTAACTAATGGTGCTGCAAACAGCAAATGGTACTCGAGGTCAATGGGACTATTGGGAACGATCTTATTGATCTTCTTAATTGTACACTTATCTGATTTCTGGGTAGTTTCCCGTTTTACAGGAATTCCTACAGTTGACTCAGCAGGACACGAAAATCTTTTTGCAGTGATGGTGGCAAGATTTCAAACCCTTTGGGTAGTGATTTTATATGTATTGGCAATGGTTTCTCTGGCTTACCACTTATTACATGGTTTTGCTTCTGCTTTCCAGACGCTGGGATGGAATCACAAAAAATATACTCCACTCATCAAAGCATTTGGTATCTGGTATTCAATTATCATCGCAATACTATTTGCAGCTATGCCTGTAGCAATTTATGCAGGTCTTATTAAATAATTTTTGAACGTATAAAGCTTAAATAAAATGGCTGAATTAAATGCAAATATACCGGAAGGCGAATTAACGGATAAATGGACCAAATTAAGGTCTTCTATGCCATTGGTTAACCCGGCAAATAAAAGAAGCATCGAAATTATTGTAGTGGGTTCGGGATTGGCAGGTGCTTCGGCAGCGGCAACCCTGGCGGAGATGGGCTATAAAGTTAAATGTTTTTGCTTTCAGGATTCCCCGAGAAGAGCGCACTCTATCGCAGCTCAGGGTGGGATTAATGCAGCGAAAAACTATCAGAATGATGGTGACAGTACTTACCGTCTATTCTATGATACGATAAAAGGTGGTGATTACCGCGCACGTGAAGCCAACGTTCACCGTTTGGCAGAAGTAAGTGCAAATATTATAGATCAGTGTGTGGCACAAGGTGTGCCTTTGGCAAGGGAATATGGTGGTTTATTAGACAACCGTTCCTTTGGTGGTACACAGGTTCAAAGAACTTTTTATGCTGCCGGTCAAACGGGCCAGCAATTGCTTTTAGGTGCATATAGCGCTTTGGAGCGTCAGGTAGGAATGGGTAAGGTAGAAATGTTTACCCGCCATGAAATGCTTGAAGTAGTGGTAGTGGATGGCAAGGCCCGTGGTATTATTGCCCGTAACCTGCTGACAGGTGAATTAGAGCGTCATTCAGGACATGCGGTATTGTTGTGTACTGGTGGTTACGGTAACGTATTCTACCTTTCTACAAATGCAATGGGCAGTAACGTAACTGCAGCTTGGAAAGCACATAAAAAAGGCGCTTTCTTTGGTAACCCTTGCTATACGCAGATTCACCCTACCTGTATCCCTGTTTCAGGTGATCACCAAAGTAAATTAACCCTGATGTCTGAGTCGTTGCGTAATGACGGAAGAATCTGGGTGCCTAAAAAGAAAGATGATACACGTAAAGCTTCAGAGATTCCTGAAGATGAAAGAGATTATTATTTAGAACGCAGATATCCTGCTTTCGGTAACCTTGTACCACGTGATGTGGCTTCCAGAGCTGCTAAAGAGCGTTGTGATGCAGGTTATGGGGTAGGTAAATCTAAATTAGCGGTTTATCTTGATTTTAAAGCCAATACAGAGCGTTATGGCCGTATTGAAGCCAGTGTTCAGAATATCCATAACCCTGATAAAGAAACCTGCATGCGCTTAGGCCGTGAGGTGATTAAGGAAAAATATGGTAACCTTTTTGATATGTACGCGCAGATCACGGGAGAAGATCCTTATGAACTGCCAATGCGTATTTATCCTGCGGTTCACTATACCATGGGTGGATTATGGGTAGATTATAACTTAATGACAACCGTTCCGGGCTTATACGCTTTAGGAGAGGCAAACTTCTCTGATCACGGTGCTAACCGTTTAGGAGCTTCTGCTTTAATGCAAGGTTTAGCGGATGGTTACTTTGTAATCCCTTATACTATCGGTGCTTACTTATCTAAGGAACTGGCCACAAAACCAATCCCTCAGGATCACCCGGCGTTTGTAGAAGCAGAGGCTAGTGCGAGAGGAATTATTGATAAATTCTTTGCGGTTAAAGGAACTAAAACCGTTGATTATTTCCATAAGAAATTAGGAAAGATCATGTGGGAAAAATGTGGAATGGCACGTAATGCAAAAGGCTTAACCGAAGCGATCGCAGAAATTCAGCAGTTGCGTAAAGATTTCTGGAGCGATGTTCGTGTACCGGGAGAAGCCAATGAGTTCAATCCTGAGCTGGAAAAAGCAGGTCGTGTGGCCGACTTTATTGAGCTGGGAGAATTGATGTGTATCGATGCGTTGAACAGAAACGAATCTTGCGGTGGTCACTTCAGGGAAGAATATCAAACTGAAGAAGGTGAAGCGATGCGCGATGATGAAAACTATGCTTACGTTGCGGCATGGGAGTTCAAAGAAGGTGTTAAATTTGAGCTGCATAAAGAAGAGCTGAAATTTGAAAACATCAAGGTTGCACAAAGAAGTTATAAATAATAGCTAAGTACTAAAATCTCAATATCATGAGTACAGGAAATATGAATTTAACGCTGAAAATCTGGCGTCAAAAAAATACAAAAGCCAAAGGTGGTTTGGTGGATTATAAACTATCAGACATTTCTCCTGATATGTCCTTCTTAGAAATGTTTGATGTATTGAACGAAGAGCTAATTTCTAAGGGTGATGAGCCGGTTGTGTTTGATCACGATTGTAGAGAGGGGATTTGTGGCGCCTGTTCGATGTTTATCAACGGCAGACCTCACGGACCAAAAGAAGGAATTACAACCTGCCAGTTACACATGCGTTCCTTTAAAGATGGAGATACCATCGTTGTGGAACCATGGAGAGCAAAGGCTTTTCCGGTAATTAAAGATTTAACGGTAGATAGGTCTGCGTTCGACAGAGTTATTGCGGCTGGAGGCTTTATTTCTGTGAATACAGGAAATGCACAGGACGCCAACAACCTGCCTATTCCAAAAGTACAGGCGGATTCAGCTTTCGAAGCTGCAGCATGTATCGGTTGCGGTGCTTGTGTGGCAACCTGTAAAAATGCTTCGGCCATGTTATTCGTTTCTGCAAAAGTTTCTCAGTTGGCGCAATTGCCTCAGGGACAGCCTGAACGTTACCGCAGGGTTCAAACTATGGTGGCGCAGATGGATGCGGAAGGATTTGGAAATTGTACCAATACGGGTGCTTGTGAAGCGGAATGCCCTAAAGGAATTTCTTTAGAGAACATTGCACGTATGAATAGAGATTATTTGTCTGCAAAATTTGTATCTGAGGAAGATATTTAATAAATTTAGCTAACGAGACAAGGGTATTTAACACGAAAGCCCGGCTATTTAGCTGGGCTTTCGTGCATTAGGGGGAATTTGGGGGTATTGTCTTTAGTCTTTTTTGTCTACTTTCTGTTTCGCTTGTAAAGCGGTTTTTGTGGTGATTAAAATGGCACCGTTTAAAGCTGCGGTACCATAAAGCGTAGTCGCTGATGCGTCTTTTAAGATTTCGATGGAGGCGATGTTGTTTGGATTGATTTGATTTAGGTCGAGCTCATATTTCTTACCATCTAAGATGACCAATGGATCTTTACCAGTACCGAGGCCTGTAAATTTCAGCTTTTTATCTGTACCCTCTGTAACGCTCAGCCCGATTACTTTACCCGTTTTATTGCCGGCAGGAGGATCACTTGTTAAGGTGAAATTAATTGGAATGTTGTATTTTACCCTGACCGTTTTTCCTTGGTAAATGCCTGGAATCCACTTCGGTGATTCCTTCAAGACCCTTACGGCTTCTTCATCCGTTCCTGCCCCAAGCTTCCTTTCTACCTTAATGTCTGCAAGGTCACCGTTTTTCTCTACGGTAAAGGATAGAAACACTTTACCCTGCACGTTCTTGTCCCGGGCCTCTGCCGGATAACTGACGGCCTGTTTTAGATAGTAATAGAATTTGTCCATTCCTCCGGGAAATCCTGGTTGTTTGTCGATGGAAACAAAGTCATAAATTTTAACATCATTTGGATCTGTCTGAATTTGGTTCAAAGAAGTGGCATTCGCATTTACCGGCTCAGATTTATAACCCATAACCGTGATTTTGCTAAGGCTCTTGTATCCATTTACCGGACTTAATTTCGGATTCCTTTTAGGACTGGTAGCTCCGGATAGGATAAAGGAAACAGGCAATGCATAGTGGCCATCCTGGCTGCTTTTGAAATCCCTGTAGCTCAACACGATCCTCATGATCTCGGTTTCAAATCCTGAACCCAGTTTGTTGACGACGCTGATCGATCCAATATGCCCGTCTTTCAGACTAAATTTAATCTGACTGTTCCCCTGAAGGTCGGTGTTGTAAGCTTCTGCCGGATATCTGATGCCGCGTTTAAGGTAGTTGTAAAAACCTTCCCAGGCTGGGTCAGTTACGTTTTGTGATTTAACCTCTTTGCTCTTCAAATTCGATACCGCAATCTCTATAGGTGCAGATATGACTTCTTTCACGACGTTCAAAGGGGTATTTAATGGAATCTCTTCTGTTACTGCTATGATCTTTTCGTTGCTGCGGATAGTGGCAGACGACATGACCAGCGTGATGGCAAAAAGAGGTAAAAACAAGCCGTATTTTAGTACAGCGGTCTTTTTTGATCTTTGTTTATGAAGCATAAATATTCTCTTTTTTATCAGTGATTTATTAAAGAAAGTATTGGTAAGGCTATTTGGGGCAATGCCAAAAGCTCTGCTTAAAAGGAGCAAGGCATATTGCTCTTTGTCGCCCTGAAATTTAGCAGCTTCCTCATCTGCCAGGTACTCGTGAATGTTTTTAATGGTATGCTTATAAAAATAAATGATGGGATTGAACCAGGTGAAAATGCCTAACAATTCAAAGAACAGCACGTCCAGCGTATGCAATTGACGAATGTGAATCTCCTCATGCCTGTCGATGGTCTGAACTTCCGGCAGGTTTTCATCAATTCTTTTCTTTCTGAAAAAAGAAAAAGCATTTCCCACGTGCTCCTGTTTAAGCAAACGTCGGACCTTGAACAATTTATAGAGGAACAGGAGACCGAAAATCATCAGACCAGTCAAATAGATCATCACGATGACGTTGCCGGAACTTAACTTTTCCGGAGCATCCGATGCGATGCTAACTTGTGTGATGAGTTCATTTAACTGACCAACACCGATATAGATGGGTGTCGCCACAGCCTGCTTACCAAACCATTCGAACCTTAAAAATGGGATCGATAGTGAACATATTCCCGCAGAGATCAGGTATATCCTGTTCAGGATAAAATAGGTCTCCTTAGCTAAAAATAATTTATAAAAGCCATAGAATAATACCAGGTATATATTGGCCTGCAGGATATAATGTGCCCAACTCATCTCGGTCTGTTTTTAATTTTGTTAATCATTTTTAAAATTTCATCTACATCGCTCAGGTCAAGTTTTTCCTCCTTAACAAAAAAGGAAAACATGCTTTCCACAGAATTCTCAAAATAGTTGCCTAGCAACTTTTCCGTAGCATGGCGTTTGTAATCTTCCCTGCTGATGAGCGGAAAGTACTGATGCGATTTTCCGAAAGCCTCGTGCCCGATAAAACCCTTTACTTCCAGAATCCTGATAATCGTAGATACCGTGTTATAGGCAGGCTTTGGCTCTGGTAGAAAATCCATCACGTCTTTTACAAATCCCTTTTCTATTTGCCATAGAATCTGCATCAATTGTTCTTCTGCTTTTGTTAAATCTTTAATGTCCATCTTTTATCGTATTAACCGGTTTTTTTAATTGGTTTAAGGATCATAACTATTCGTCAATAGTACTATAACTAAAACCTTAGTATAAACTTAAAACTAATATTTTAGTTTTCAAAGTTTTTTAATAAAAATATTTTAATGTAACCAAATCAGCCAAAACAAAAAAACCCCCGGATTAGCGGAGGTTTCTTTGTTTACAGGATGCGTTATTGCCTTACTGCTTTGGTGCCTCAGGCGCCTTTGGCAATTCTTTTCTTGGAATTAGCTCTTTGCGTTCGGAAGTATGGTAAACGAAAGAGGCAACGATGGTTGCGGCTCTTTTTAAATCTTCTTCCGCTAAGCGGTCAAATGTATCCTGATTGCTATGGTGGGTCCGGGTATTGTAGTCCATTGGATCCTGAATAAACTGGAAGCCGGGAATACCTACGGCATCAAATGCCTGGTGATCCGTCCCTCCGGTATTGCTAAGTGTTACTGTTTTTGCACCCAGATCATGGAATGGACTGAGCCAATCCTGGAATATTGGTCCTGCTGCTGCGTTTCCCTGTAAATAAATTCCCCGGATCGCACCTGTTCCGTTGTCCAGATTATAATAGGCGCTGATCTTTTTATGATCTTTGGTCAGTATCATGGTCTTTGGATCTCCAAAATGTTGGGCCACATAACCTCTCGATCCAAACAAACCCTGTTCTTCAGAACTCCATAGGGCAATTCTGATGGTCCGTTTAGGTTTAAAGTTAATGGTTTTTAAAATCCTCATGGTTTCCATCATCACTGCTGCTCCGGCAGCATTGTCGGTCGCACCAGTAGCCGAATGCCAGGAATCATAGTGTCCGCCGATCATCACGATTTCTTCTTTTAATTTCTTATCCGTTCCCGGAATTTCTGCAATCACATTATATCCCTTAGGGTCCTGATCGTAGAAGGAAGTCCTGATGTCTGCTTCTACTTCTACCTTTTCTCCGGCCCGTAGGAGGCGCAACATGTGGAGGTAATCTTCTGCGGAGATTTCCAGCTCAGGAGAGACCGGTTTTGCATCGAGGGCATAAGAGGCACCATTGCTGGTAAAGAAGGTTCCATGGTTTCCTCTTGCATAACTGAGGATCAGGCCAACTTGTTCCTGTTGCATAAAGCTCGCCATGGCCGCACGTACTTCCCGCATTTTCATCATTTGAGCCATCATATTGTTGGCTGCTCCGGTACGTGGGCGTTGTGTCTGAGGCGAGGCGGTTGCCTCTGCCATTTTAGACAACACGGAATCGGTATACCTGACTGCATCTGGCTTATAACTGTTTTGTAAGGGTTGTAAGGTCACCTGATCGAAGATCACGATCTTGCCGGCAAGTTTCCCTTTGTAAGGCAAAAGATCGGTTACGGTGTCTGCTTTGATGAGGATGACTTCGGATTTAATCGCACCTTTGGTTCCGGGTGTCCATGCTTTAGGTGCACCAATGATCGCATGGTAATACGGAAGGGTAGTTGCCGCATAATATTTATCAATCTGCCAGCCCTTTCCAAACTGTCCCCAGGATTCCAGGTGTACATTCTTTAATCCCCAGGAAGTAAATTGTCGCACTGCCCAGTCCTGTGCGCGTTTTAAACCGGGAGAATTGGATAACCTTGGCCCTGCCACATCGGTGATCTGAAAGGCAATGTCCATCACTTTTGAGTTTTCAAGGCCTTCCTGCCTTATTTTTTGTACCATATTCATATCCACCTTCTCCTGGGCAGATAAGGAAACACTGATGCACAGTGCCAATGCCGTTATTGTCAATTTTTTCATCAGAATATATTTGTCTTTTTAATGGCTATGAAGCTATCATCAGCATGTTCATTGCTTTTTGTAAGTGGTATGCTTCACTAATACCTGAATTTACATGAAAAGATAATTACTTGTATCTTCCTCATCATATTTTTACATCGGAAGTTAAACCTTCAGGTGATTTACAAATCCCCGGAAAAAGAAAATGGCGGTACTCCGACCGCCACATTCTGACTATTAACTAAAACTAAAAACTATTTGATGCTCTTCCTGGCGACGATAAAGTAACCGGCGATAAAGAAGATAAGGGCGTAAATAAGGCTGCTGTAGATCTCCTGACTAAACAGTTGATCCATATTTTTAGACTTGCTCATGGATAAAGCCAGCGTAGGATGACTGTAAGGAACAAGGTAGGCATATTCCCATCCTTTGGTGGCGACAATAATTCCGGCAATGATCCCGACAAACCCAATCCCCATAGGCTTTAAAAAGTCCGACCAGATCAGGCTAATGATGAACTGTAAGGAGAGTATGCCCAGGGAAGAAAGGAACATCTTGAAATATAATTTTGACAGAAAGGCGACGGGCGAATATCCATTGAACGTAAAACCACTGTTTAATGCTTGTAAAAGATGGCCAAATAAGACGGTGAACAGTGCAAATAAGAACAGACAAATAAAGATCAGTATCACCGCATATAAATACTTTGCTGCATAAATTGAAAACTTATGGAGTGGTTGTGCAAAGAGGGTTTTCCAGGTGTCGTTCTTATGTTCAATATTGTTGACAGAGAAAGCCATGAAGATCACATAAAAAGGAAGGATCAACATGCCCATCACACCAAGGGCACCTCCACTAAAGTTCATCCATAGCACTTGTGGCGGATAATGCATTTTGATGATTTTTTCTGCATTGCTGAGGAATCCAAAAGTAATCAGGCCGCAAATCAACAATGGAAGTAGGATCGAAGCCCAAAAAGCAAGCGTCTTTCTTGATTTATAAAATTCAGATCGTAAGGATAGGAGTAAAGAGCGCATGATTAATTGTTTTTAGTAATGTCAAGGAATAAATGCTCCAGATCTTTTCTAACCTGATAAATACTGTAAACCGTAAAGCCATGTTGTATCAGTAAGGTATTTAGCTTGCCGCATTCTTCGGTGGAAATGAAAGGAAGAATGATTTTCTTTTCGGTGCTGCCTAGTAGCTGATAGCCATTGTTTTTCAGGAATTCCTGGCCTTTGGCAATATCGTTTAACTCCAGTTCAATCATTGGCTTGCTCAAATCATGCAATTCATTGATGGTGCCCTGGAAGAGTAGTTTTCCTTTGTTAATAATGCCTACATGAGTGGCGATCCGTTCAATCTCCGCCAACAGATGGCTGGAAACAAGGATTGTTTTTTGGTGTTTTGTGGCGAGCTCGATCATCAGATTTCTGATTTCGATGATCCCATTAGGGTCAAGGCCATTTGTAGGCTCATCCAAAAGTAACAGTTCCGGATCTGATAACAAGGCAAGGGCAATGCCCAGGCGCTGTTTCATGCCCAATGAATATTTTCCTGCTTTTTTAGTAGCAGCATCTTCCAGGCCTACCAGACGAAGCATCTCTTTCGCTTTAGTCCTGTTAATGCCCAATAACATACACCTGTTGTATAAGTTTTCCTCGCCGGAAAGGTGTGCGTAAATTGCGGGTTGTTCTACGAGTGCGCCAAGGCGTTTTAAACTGGCGATTCGATTGGAGTTGATTTCCTTACCAAAAAGAAACACGGTGTCTGCCGGTGATTTTAAAAGATTTAAAAGGATTTTTATTGAAGTCGTTTTACCGGCACCATTTGGGCCCAGAAAACCGTAAATACTTCCTTTCTCTACCTTCAGCGACAGGTCGTCAACTACTTTTTGGTTACCAAAATAATAGTTAAGTCCGCGGGTTTCAATGATCAGGTCTTTCATTCCTATTTAAACGAAATGGTGCTTACTTTGGCAATCCCTTTTACTGAAGTCGTTGCTTTTGCAGCGATTTCCTCGTCTTGTGAACGGGTTACGTTATTGGCAATGGTTAATACCATCATCATGAATACAGGGACTAATAAAAGTAAGAATGGCGATACGTTTGCTAACTTTTTCATAATATTTATATTGAGAGATGCAGTTTTCATATTCGTTGTGATTTGATGAAACAAATAGAATAATAAAAAAAACGCTGCTAAAATCTTTTAGACCAAGGCCATATTATCCTAGATAAACGCCTATTTATCCTAGTTTTGCAATTGATTGGTTTATTTGCCAATTTGGTAGAAAAAAAATGCCCGTTCGTCGAAAGCAGTTAGTCATAACAGCCGGAAAAATTTACTTTAGACCAATGGAGTTTTTGTCAATAACAAAGTTTAAATGAAAAATAAAGGCCCTCTGATTGTACATGTTGTTTTCTGGTCGTTAATACTAGCCCTTATTTCCTTGAACATCATATTCGCCAAAGAAGCACAAACGCTATCTTCGGTTTCAATTAGATATGGCTACTCCGGTCTGATCAATATTTCTATTTTCTATATCAACTATATGCTTCTCATTCCGATGCTGATCAAAGAGCAGAAGAAATATGGTTTATATATAGGGTCAATCCTGCTCCTGATCGTGGTCATGAGTGCCATCAAAACGGTTATCGCCAGCCTGAACCCAGAAGTCATCCTGGTGACCTGGGAAGGAGGGAAACGGGACTATATCCCTATCGGAACCTTTGGCGCTGTTTCTATATTTACATGTGGCT
Source organism: Pedobacter sp. FW305-3-2-15-E-R2A2 (assembly GCF_038446955.1). NCBI lineage: Bacteria > Pseudomonadati > Bacteroidota > Sphingobacteriia > Sphingobacteriales > Sphingobacteriaceae > Pedobacter > Pedobacter sp. FW305-3-2-15-E-R2A2. The sequence goes on along the minus strand of NZ_CP151803.1, from coordinate 6,848,205 downwards.
TTTTTGTAGTGGCCAGTTCTCTGCTCAAATTCGCTGTAGACTGGTTCGGGAATGAACGTGTGCAGCGAAACCTGGAAAGCGAAAAGAAAGAAATGGAACTGCAATTTCTTAAATCCCAGCTAAACCCGCATTTTCTCTTCAATTCCCTGAATAATATTTACTCACTCGCTTATCAGAAGTCTGATAAAACAGCAGATGCAATTCTTAAGCTTTCGGAAATCATGCGTTATATGATTTATGAAAGTAACGACAGCTGGGTTTCACTCAGTAAAGAAATTGAATATGTTCAAAGTTATATTGAACTCCAGAAATTAAGGTTCAGAGATGGAGCAGCGGTGGAGCTGAGCCTGAACGGTGAAATCGAGAATCAACAAATTGTACCACTCATCCTGATCTCTTTTGTGGAGAATGCTTTTAAACATGGTGTGGCCAACGATCCAAAAGATCCGATCAAGATCAATATCATTGCCAATCAAAAGATCCTGCACTTCAGTGTGACCAATAAAAAGAATAAGCACAACAAAGATGAAGTAGGAGGAGTGGGTCTCAATAATGTAGAACGAAGGTTACAATTGCTATATCCTGAAAGATATAAATTAAATATTGTAAATTCGGCTACCCATTACACCAGTGAATTAATGCTAGATTTATGACAAAGTTAAAATGTATTGCGGTCGATGATGAACCATTGGCACTTGATATTATAGAGGATTATGTGTCAAAAGTTCCGTTCCTGGAGCTGGTCAAAAGGACAGAAAATGCGATTGAAGCATTACAGCTGGTACAGGCAGGAGGGATTGATCTGGTTTTTCTGGACATTCAGATGCCTGAACTTACCGGAATCCAGTTTTTGAAAATTGCTAATGGGAAATCAAATTATATCCTGACTACTGCTTATTCACAATATGCTTTGGAAAGTTATGACCTGAACGTCTCAGATTACCTCTTGAAACCAATTGCATTTGACCGTTTCTATAAAGCGGTGGAAAAGGTACATAACCAACAACAAAAAGCGGCAGAACCGAGCCCGGCTCCTCCACCTGTAATTGCACCGTTGATGTCAACACCAGTGGCTGTACACCCTGTTCAGGACTTTATCTTCGTCAAAACAGAGCATAAGATTCAAAAAATTCAACTGGATGATATTCTTTACATTGAAGGGCTAAAGGATTACATTTCTATCTATACCAAAGCGGAAAGGATCATTACACTTCAGAACATGAAGAAAATGGAAGAAACCCTGCCAAACGGACAATTTATAAGGGTGCATAAATCCTATATCATTGCCTTGGATAAGATTGAAAGTATTGAACGCAGCAGGATCAGCATCTTCGGTAAAGTCATTCCGATAGGAGATACCTACCGCGATGAATTCTTCAAACACATCGACAATAAGAATATTTAAATAGCGTTTACTGTCCTAATTTCCGGCGAATTGCCTGTTCTGCTTCCTGAGTAACTTCCTCTGGGTTTTTGCCGGTGGAATCTATTGGCTTTAATACGGTCCAGCGAATCTTTTCACCGAAACTGAGGGGGAAAGTGCCATACTGTACCATTTTCCAGGAGTTCTCAATCGCGATAGGAACGATTAATGCATTGGGTACCTTTTTTAAAAGTGTGGCAATCCCGCCTACATGAAAGGGCTTCAGGTTTCCGTCTTTGGAACGTGTACCTTCAGGAAAAATCATCGCAGACCAGTTGTTTGCTTTCATTCTGTTCCCCAGATGGATGATCTCGCCAACGGCTTGTTTGCTGTCTTTACGGTCGATATTAGCCCCCCCTCCATATTTAAGGTTGAAGGAAATGGAGGGAATGCCTTTGGTCAGCTCTATTTTCGAGATAAACTTGATGTGGTGTTTTCTTAGAAACCAGATCAGCCCGGGAATATCATACATGCTCTGGTGGTTGGCGACAAATATTTTGGGCTGCTCAACGGGGATGTCCTGTTCATTGATAAAAGTAACAGAACTGCCCAGTAAAAGGTCGCAGTAGGTGAGAAAGAAATTCAAACCATCTACTGAGGCTTTATGTGCCTGATAACCGAACAAGCGATAACACACCCATTGAATGGGCTGAAAAACAATTAAGGTCAGCCCAAAGAAGAGGTAAAACAATGGACTGAAAATGTATCCGAAAAATTTATTCATAATAGCTGAAAAGGTTCGTTATAGCTGAGATTCCTGAAGGATTATTTTTGTTCTTAAAATGGCAGCAACACTCATGCTGTCAGTGATCTCCCCATTTAAGACCATTTCATACGCTTCCTGAAAAGGAAGTTTACGGAGCCGGAGCTCTTCGGTTTCTTCAGGTTCAGCAATGCCCATACTCAGGCCTCTGGCGATATAAATAATGGCCAGTTCATTGCTTACCGAATTGGAGAGGTGCATGCGCTGAAGCTCTACCCAGTCTGTTGCCGAAAGCCCGGTTTCTTCCAATAGTTCTCGTTTGGCACTATCCAGCGGATCGGAACCCAAGGGACCTCCGCCTTCCGGAATTTCCCAGCTGTAAGCTTTTAAAGGAAAGCGGTATTGTCCAACCAACCAGGTGTTCAACTCCTCGTCTAAAGGTAAAATTCCAATGGCCAAGTTCTTGAAATGTACTTCGCCATATATTCCTTTACCTCCGGATGGGTTGATCACCTGGTGTTCTGTTAGCCCAATCCAGTTGTTGTCATAGATTTTGCGGCTCTCAATAGTGGTCCAGGGATTGCGTTCTTCCATGGACGCAAATATACTAAAATGACTCTTCATCGGAACGCATTTCCTGCTGATCCGATTTTTTGCCTTTCTTAGGACTGAAGCTGGTCTTTCCGAAACGATAAGAATAGGTTAAACTGGCCATCGTTCCCTGCATGTAACGTCTGAAGTCGACGATAGAGTTTTGAGTGCTGGTCGTCATACTCCAGTTACGGGTATTGAAAATATCACGTACGTTAAGACTTAAAGAAGATTTTTTATTTTTAAAATCATATTTGGCACCTGCGTCTACACCATACATCGCATTCCTTGTACCCTGTGCCATGACCTGGCGCGCACGGTAATCTCCTTTAATCTGTAAGGTGATGTTATAGGGAAGCACGAAGTTGTTGGTTAAATTGGCGTTCCAGGTAAATCCGGAATTGTCCACGATACCGAAGGCAGGAACACCGTCTATTGTACTTTGATACAAGTTGGCATTGGCGGTGAAATTCCATGCTTTAGAGACATCAAAACGGCCAATCAGCTCCAATCCGCTGGACAGCTCCTTCGTTAAGTTCTGAGGAGTGGTAATGGTAATTCCATTTTGGTCAGGCTCTGTTCTGATCCTTTGAATCACATCATTGGTCTGACGCAGGTAAGCAGTGGAGATGAAAGTCACCTTTGGCCAAAATTTGCTGTAGCTTAATTCAAAGGCATGTACATCCTCTGGTTTAAGGTTTGGATTTCCCTGACGATAGTTCAATGGATCCGAAACATCGATGAAAGGATTGGTATCCCAGCCTCTTGGTCTGTTGACCCTTCTGCTATAGCTCAATTGTAACTGTTGTTCGGATTTAAATTTCTGGGTTAGAAAGATACTTGGGTATATTCTGGTGTAAGCCACTTTCCCCGGAAGGGAGCTGAGCTGTCCGTTTGTACCGTACATCCCTAAACGGGTATCAAGGGTGGCATCTTCTGCCCTTAATCCTACCTGATAGCCGAAGTTTTTAACCTGGTTCTGATAATTGGCATATAGAGCGTGTACCTGGTCTTTGCTGTTGAAATCATTGGTCAGCGCGAGGTTGACATCATAATTTCCAGTGAGGTTGTTCAAGCGGTCAGAAAAAGTATTGTTCTCCGCAATTCTCACCTGGCTGCGGTAACCTGCTTCCAGTTTTCCCGATTTTCCAACAGGTAAGGTATAATCTGCCTGGATGTTATAATTTCTGTTGATTCCTGTACCATCATTTCTGATGATTTCCGGTAACTGATCAACAGCGGTACCGTTAAGATTGTAAATGTCTGTATTGTAGATTTGAAGGTTGTCGTTGTCTCCTTCAGAGAAGCTGGCATTAAAGGTAATCTCCTCTTTTGGTTTTTTAAACTTATGGCTGAAATCCAGATTCAGATCGTAGCTGCCACCAGATCCAAGATTGGAATTGTTTCTTCTGCTCAGTTCCAGGGGGGCTTTAAGACTGTTTAACTGATCAATAGTCAGGAACTCGTTTCTATCGTTGTCTCGGATATTAAAGCCACCAGAGAAACTTAAAACGTCTTTGTCGCTCAGGTAATAATCAAGACCTGCTTTCACGTTGTGCCCTTTGTCCAGAGATTTAGAGTCTGTATTTTGATTGGCGAAGGCATTTGGAAACGTGGAATCTAAATAACTGATGTTGTTATAGCCACCGCCAAGACGGTTTCCATACCTGTAACTGTAATTACCGTATAGGTTCACTTTACTGTTCTGAAAGCTTAAACTGGTATTGGCATTATAGTTCTCCCGGTTTCCGGCAGTTAAGGCGATATTACCGTTCAGTCCCAGTTTTTTGTTCTTTTTTAATACGATGTTGATGATTCCTGACTGGCCTTCTGCATCGTATTTGGCCGAAGGATTGGTGATCAGTTCCACACTTTCGATCGAACTCGCCGGAATAGACTGTAAGATCTGCGCTACATTGCCACCGGCAATGAGAGAAGGCTTGCCATCAATCAGGACTTTAACTCCCGTGGAGCCCCTTAGACTCACATTTCCGTCGATATCGGATTGTACAGAAGGGACATTCTGTAAAAGGTCGGAGGCAGAGCCACCCTCACTCACTAAACTCTGATCTACAGAAAATACTTTCTTATCTACACCGAGTTGAATGGTACTCTTCTGGGCAGTAATGGCCACTTCATTTAATACGGTACCTTTGGCCGTTTTCATTTTTATGGTACCCAGGTTGATTTCTTTAACAATCGCAGAGATCGAAACGGAATCGCGAACCATAGTTTGGTAACCTACATAGCTTACTTTAAAGGTGAAAACACCTTTGGGCAATCCGGTCATGGATAAATTTCCGTTCACATCGGTTTGTACTCCTTTTACCAATGCCTTGGTCTTTCTGTCGAGAATCACTGCGGTCGCAAATGGAATAGTTTCGCTGTTTTGGGCATCTACAACCTTCGCTATAATCTTACCTTCTCCGGTAGTTTGTGCATTAAGTTTTACAGTTGTAGTACAAATGGCAAAGGTTAAAAATAGAACTTTGTATAACAGATTCTTCATTGGTGTGTTTAGGTTTTTGTGCTTTTTATATAAGAGGGACAAAGAAACATGCCGGAGGTTTAAAAAGAACAGGCGTAACTATTTTATTACAGCTAATTATGATCGGATACAGTAATATTTTTGTTAACGAAGGAATGAGTTATTCAGCCTATCGTAATTTGATAAATGAGCTGCTGCTCGCGAAAAAAACTACCGGTGAGGACGATAGCGAAGCGATGCTTCACTATACGAAAATGAATGTGCAACGAATGAACCGCGTAGATAAAACGGTACAGCTCAACACAGACTTGCTGGAATCCTTAAATGGCTTAAAAGGGACATACCGATTCCTGGTGATTTCTGAAGGATGGTGTGGAGATGCGGCACAGATTGTTCCCGTTTTTGATAAAATGGCGAGCAGCTTTCCGGATAAAATAAGCCTTCGGTTTGTATTGAGAGATCAAAACCTGCCTTTGATTGATGCACACCTCACCAATGGTGGAAGGGCAATCCCGGTATTGCTGATCCTCGATGAGGAGGGAAAGGTCCTTTGCAAATGGGGGCCGAGGCCACAAATTCTGCAATCGTTATTGGCCGGCTGGAAAAAAGAAAGTACAGATATGATGCTCATCGCAGAAAGACTTCATGGATGGTATGCCAAAGATAAAACGCAAACTACGCAGCAAGAATTGAATGCGCTGGTTCAACAGGTGTTAGTCAACGGAAACAGTTAAACCTTCTTGTTGTAAGATCTTACGGTAAACTTCCATCTCTGTAAAAGAACCTTCCAATACGGCACATTTTCCTTTATTATGAACCTCCCAGGCAATTTTTTCGGCCTGGCTTTCCGAATAATCAAGGTACTTCATCATACAGTGAATGACGTGGTCAAACGTGTTGACATCATCGTTCCATAGGATCAACCGGTGAACCGTTTTTAAGGAGGTCAGGATTTCTTCTAATGTAAAAGTTTCTTCTTTAGTTTCTGTTGACATGGTACAAAAATAAGCTAATTTCAAAATAATGTTGCAGTTAAAGTTATTTTTGCCTAAAATTTGTAATAAACCCAAATATGATGCATCGTTCAAAAATTGCCGGAATAGGCTACTATGTGCCTAAAAATGTCTATACCAATGATGATTTGTCCCGTTTTATGGATACGAATGATGCATGGATTCAGGAACGTACCGGCATAAAGGAACGCAGGTTTGCAGACCGCTTAGAAGAAACTACCACGACTATGGGGATAGAAGCCGCAAAAATTGCGATTGAAAGAGCAGGAACAACCGCCCAGGAAATCGACTTTATAATTTTTGCAACCCTCAGTCCGGATTATTATTTCCCGGGATGTGGCGTATTGCTGCAGCGTGAAATGAAAATGAAAGAGATTGGTGCCTTAGACATCAGGAATCAATGTTCCGGATTTGTATATGCTTTATCCGTTGCGGATCAGTTTATTAAAACCGGCATGTATAAAAATATTCTGGTAGTAGGCAGCGAAAAACATTCTTTTGCTATGGACTTTGAAACGCGCAGCCGCAATGTTTCTGTCATCTTTGGGGATGGGGCAGGAGCGGTAGTTTTACAACCTGCAGAGAAAGAAGGACAAGGCATCATGAGTACGCATTTACATAGTGATGGGGCTGATGCTGAAATTTTGGCGATGTATTATCCTGGAGCAAGTGCCAATAAATGGCTGAAGGATAAACCCGGTTATCCTGACCAGGAGTTGGGTGGTTTATTCATGACCACAGAGCAGTTGGAAAGCGGGGCTTCCCTGCCATATATGGATGGACCTGCAGTATTTAAAAAGGCTGTGGTGAAGTTCCCCGAAGTGATTAAAGAAGCCTTAACGGCAAATAACCTGCAACCTGAAGATATCGATATGCTGGTGCCGCACCAGGCCAATCTGAGGATCAGTCAGTATGTACAGCAATTATTGGGCTTACCCGATGATAAAGTGTTTAATAACATTCAGAAATACGGAAATACTACCGCTGCTTCCGTGCCGATTGCTTTATGTGAAGCATGGGAAGCGGGTAAAATAAAAGAAGGCGACCTGGTATGCCTGGCCGCCTTTGGATCAGGTTTTACCTGGGCCAGTGCTTTAATCAGATGGTAATTGTAAAATCAGCTAAAGGTTTAACTGCCTTTAGCTGATTTTGTCATTTGTGCAAACATATCCCACATCTCATTGGGAATGGCTTCCAGTCCGTTAAACTGACCGGCGCCCTGTAACCATTCTCCACCGTCAATACTAATCACTTCTCCATTGATGTAACCGGCGAAATCGCTGATCAGGAAAGCCGCAAGGTTCGCCAGCTCCTGGTGTTCACCAACACGTTTTAAGGGTACCCGGTTTTTAAAGTCGAACTTCTCGGCCAGATCTCCCGGAAGTAAACGGTCCCATGCGCCTTTGGTAGGAAAAGGTCCCGGAGCAATCGCGTTTGTCCGGATGCCATATTTACCCCATTCTACAGCCAATGAGCGCGTCATGGCCAATACACCGCCCTTTGCGCAAGCAGAAGGAACGACGTAGGCAGAACCGGTAAAAGCATAGGTGGTTACGATATTTAAAATGCTTGCGCTTTGTTTTTCTTTAATCCAGTGCTTTCCGAAAGCAAGGGTACAGTTTACTGATCCTTTTAAGACAATATCGATTACGGTAGAAAAGGCGTTGGCCGACAAGCGTTCCGTAGGAGATATAAAGTTACCTGCTGCATTGTTAAGCAAACCATCTACCTTCCCAAAGGTTTTGATGGTTTCGGCAAGCACATTTTCCACTTGTTCATACTCACGTACATCACAGGCAACGGCCAGCACTCTTCCGCCCGTTTCTTTCTCCATCTCGGCAGCAGTCTTTTCCAATACATCTGCCTTGCGACTGGTGATCACCAGGTTTGCACCCAGCTTCAGGAAATAAGTACCCATTGCTTTTCCAAGACCGGTTCCTCCACCGGTAACTACGATTGTTTTTCCTTTTAAGGCATCATCCCTTAACATTGGTTGATTGTACATGGGCTATTTCTTTTGCAGGTTATCAATAATTGTTTTTAAAATACTTCTTGTACTCGGTGCCCACCATTGTTTTAACATGAGCGCCAGCGCCTCGTCCTGATTGGCACGGGTAGCGGCGATCAGGTCTTTTCTGATGTTCAGCTTGCTCTGTTCCCAGGTATTTCTTTCCATACCCATATACTTTCTGATCCTGCGCTCTGCTGCGGTAAGGATGCTTTCCGGATTCACCAGTTCATCTACCAGGCCAACCTGTAAAGCTTCTTCAGGCGTAAAGAGCTTTCCCTCCAGCAGGCTTCTCGAAGCATGCGCATTGCCTATCCAGAAGGAATAAAGGTGGAAAATGGAATTTGGAACAATGATTCCTACAGGAACCTCATTTAAGCCGATGATGGCCTTTCCCTCTGCCATGATCCTATAGTCACAGGCCAATGCGATGACACAGCCTCCGGCCGGGCTATGCCCGTTGATGGCGGCAACCAATGGCTTTCTAAAAGAGGTGATATTGGCGATAAAATCCAGAAACAGGTGCCAGAAAGACTCAGCCTCTGCTTCCGAATAATTGTACAGTTCGATCAGGTCCAATCCGGCAGAAAAGAAATTCTCTTTACCTGTAATGATCGCCCCGGCAATATTCTGATCTGAAGCGATGCTGTTCAACATGTCATTCAACTCCGTAATCATCTCGCGGTTCAGGGCATTAGATCTTCCGCGATCTAAAGTAATCAGTGCTAAATGGTCTTTTATGGTGACTTTAATGGTATTCATATATATCAGTTTATTTTACTTCATAGGTATAAACGGCTCTTCCCAGACGACCCATATGATCCATTCCTTCCAATACTACCCTATAGGTTCCGGCTTCATCTGTATTAAAAAAGCTGAAGCTCGATTTTCCTTGCTCATTGGTCGGAACCTGAGGTGCCCAGTAAACAGTTGTCCTTAAATCCGGCTTGCGGTCAGGTACCGAAGGTTCATATTTAGGACTATAGAATTCTCTTGGAATGTAAAAACCTTTGGGGTTATAGGTGGTAATGCCGGGGCTAAAGGTATTGCTGTAATTTCCTCCGCCGCGTTTGGTGGTGATGACGAGGACACCGCCTCCGCCATTAGAGCCGTAGATGGCCGTATTTCCAATGGATTTCAGTACTTCAATGGTCTCTACATCCATTACGTTGATGTTGTCCAGAAAATCAGAACCCATGCTCATTCCGTCGAGTATCACTGCCATAGGTGTTCTGCCACCATTCCGGCTCAGGTAAGCCTGGCCATTCATGATCATCAGGCCGGCAACGCGGCCCTGTAAGCATTGAGACAGGGTAACGCAGGTGCTGAGTTGTTCTGCAGTGATGATCGCATCTGCTCTTCCTGCCCCGTTTAGGTTGGCCGAGTTCTTTGCCTGTTGTTTCTTTTCAGTAATCTGTACCTCTTTCAGCAAGAGGGTTTTTTCCAATAGCCCGCGTTTGTTCAGCTCATCAAAATAATTGCTGCTCTGTTGCAGATAAGCAGATAAGGCCTCGTTTACGTTGATCTCTATATCTCCGCTATTTTTACTTTTGGTTACGATCTGCCCGGGAACAATATCCAGGTGAATGTCTACTCTTTTTTTATCCTTTGCAGTTCGTGCCTGTATAATGAACTTGGTGTCTTCAGGGAAAATCAGCTGATCAAAATTAAATCGCCCTTGCGCGTCAGTAAGGGTGTCTAACGCGAAAAAACCACCGGAAGAAGAAAATAGAGAAACTTTACTGTTTGGCGCTGGCTTTCCACTATAGTTGGTAATCGTTCCGCTGATGGTTTGTGATTTTTCTGCTGCAAACCGCGTGATTGGCGGGGCATTATTGATCACATTTTTCCATAAAATTCTCCGCCATCCCTGGGTTAACATCAGATTGTCGAGGTTCTGCTCCACTTCGGGCCCCTCATTGATAAAATAATAATTGGGCTTTTCAATGTAACCGATCAGGTCTGAACTGAGTAGCATGGTGCTGAAAATATTGCTTTCATTTTCAGGATCGGGTTTTACGGATGAGGTATTGGTTACGGATACCGAGAAAGAAGAGGGGTTAGGTTGGCCTGCAAAGCTGCTGCTCAGGTTAACGGTTACATTTTCTCTTTTTGCATAGGTTGTTTTCACCGTTTCCAGTTTTGTCAGGATACGATCTGCCGGATTATGTATAAAAACAAGGCGTTCGGCAAGTGGTACATTCTCTCCGGAGAACAAAGTTAGTTGAAGGATCCCTTCTGGCAGTTCCTTTTTGGAAACGGAAATACTGCTGACCTGTTTATCTGCACTCACTTTCGATGTGAATTGTATCGTTCCGCTATGCTGACCCACGAGTTTCAACTCCTTTTGGTCAATAAGGGCCTCAGATCTTATGATCTTTACACTCAACTTCTCTTTATCGGTATTGTTTACACTTAAAATATAACCGCTTGGACGAACTACGGGCAAGCTGTAATTTTTTTCTGAACCGTCTGAAAATTTAATCTTTGCGCTATAAGTTGCTCCGGGTTGTGGATTAAGCACAAAGTTTCCCATGCCCAGGTGCCTGCTTTCAAAACGGTTGATCTCAGAACCGCTTTGATCTACAATCACTCCGCTCAGCTGTTCACCCAAACCTGAAGCATTCACCGCTTTAAAGGCAATTTTGTTAGGAAGCCCCTCCACCAGGTTTCCGCTTTCGGGGAAAAATTGAACATCCACGTCTTTTGAGGTTGCTTTTATCGGGATTTCCTTCGTTATTTTCTTTTGATCGGCGAGTGTAATGGTCGCGAGTATCTTTCCGGATTTATACAAAGAAGGTTGGGTATTTAAGAAACTGAGCGATACCTCGCCTTGTTCATTGGTTAGGGCTTTGCCTTTAAAAAGGCTCCTGAAATTCAGCTGAACCTCATAACGGACCTCATTTCCGGCATATGGCTTGCCACTTTTATCTTTAAAAATGATGTCGGCTTGTACCTTTTCTGCAGCATTCTCCTTGCTAAAAGTATAACTCGTATTGGTGAATACCGTATTGGACCAGGAATTGCCGACTTTTATCGTTTTATCAAAGTAAAATTCCGGTCCCGCATTTCTCATCCATTGGGTATAAGCGCGAATCCGGTAATTTCCCTCCGCCAGGGAATCGGGAAGCTTAAAATCACCCCAGGTAATGCCTCCCCCAACAGGGAGTCTCAATTGCTTTTTTACGGAGTCTTTCTCATTGATCAGCTCCACATATAAAATTTTACTGATGTCTGAGGCCTCCATATTTTCGGTATTGATAATATAGGCTTTGAACCAAATGTTATCCCCAACGGCATAGTAGGGCTTATCCAGATGAAGGTGCACCTTTTCCTGTGCATATGTTTTATTAAATGCCTTCATCCTTTCTAAAAGGGCCTCAAAAGGGTCTCCATCCATTTGGGATACAAAGGCCATGCAGATTCCTGCAATTAATAACAAAGGATAAAACAGTTTACGTTTCATAAGTGATGAACCTTAGCAAATAATAAAGCCTCAATATACAAATATTGAGGCTTAAAGTAAATTTAAAAGATAAGGGATGTCGAACTTAGAATTTGTTTTTCCACATCATGCTTTCGACCGGTTTAGTGGTCTTATTGCTGTATTTTGCATTGTCTTTACTATTGTACATCGTTTCAATCTCGCCTTCTACGATAAAATAAATCAGCTGACCAATAGGCATGCCTGCGTATATTCTCACTGGTTGTGCGCAGGAAATTTCCAGCGTCCAGGTATTGCAGAAGCCAACATCGCCTTTTCCGGCAGTGGCATGGATGTCTATACCCAAACGACCAGTACTCGATTTGCCCTCCAAAAAGGGAACGTGTGCATGTGTTTCTGTATATTCCAGCGTCACCCCAAGGTAAAGCGTACCGGGCTGTAAAACATATCCATCTTTTGGGATTTCAAAATGCTCTATTTTATTGTGCGCTTTTGCATCAAGTATTCTATCTTTATAAGTAGCGAGGTATTTGCCTAAATGGACGTCATAAGAGTTTGTGCCCAGACATTCAGCCTTAAAAGGCTCAATAATGATGGTGCCCTTCTCTATCTCTTCCAGAATTCGTTTGTCGGAAAGTATCATTTTATCAAGTATTGGGCTAAATTATGATTAATTTAAGATACTTTTGCATAGTTTTCTAAAATAGAGATGCCCGTAGTTTTTAATAAAAATATTGACGAGAATACCATACTTGCAGTATGGAAAATCGAAGAGACTGAAGAGCAATTGCTTTCCGGCCTGCAACTGAAACAGCATGAGCTGGATTTCATTTCCTCTTTAAACAACGGGAAACGTCTGCTACACTGGTTAAGCACGCGTGTGCTGCTTAGAACGATGCTCAATACCTCTGAATATATAGATTGTCAGATGGACGAACATGGCAAACCTTTCCTCCCTAACCTTGATTATCACATCTCCCTGAGTCATTCTTATGATTATGCAGCTGTGATTATCGGAAAGAACAGGAAAGTAGGAGTAGATATAGAGCTCATTAAGCATAAAATCAAAAGCATCAGGCACAAGTTTCTTTCCGATATTGAGCTTGCACAAAAGCAAATCGGCGATAATATCAATGGCCTATACGTTTGTTGGTGTGCGAAAGAGGCAATCTATAAATGGAATGGAAGAAAAGGCCTGGAATTTAAACAGGACATGCACATCAAACCATTTAAACTGAAAACTGAAGGAAGCCTGACTGCCCTGGTCGACTTACCTGAAGGGACCCGGGAGTTGAACGTCAACTACTTCAAAACCAGTGATGGTTATATGTTGGGATATGTAGTGGCTTAATTTTCAAATGATGAATAAAAAAGTAGAATTCATAGATTGGGGACTCACCGATTATCAGGAGGCCTGGGATCGGCAGGAACTGATTTTTAATCAGACGATTGCCGTTAAAACCGATAACAGGAATAACAATACCACTCTGGAAACACCCAACCACCTGGTTTTTGTGGAACATCCACATGTTTATACACTAGGGAAAAGCGGCCATCCGGAAAACCTGTTGCTGGATGAACAAGGTCTGGTAGAAAAAGATGCGACCTATTATAAGATCAATCGCGGGGGAGATATTACCTATCATGGCCCCGGACAGATTGTAGGTTACCCGATTCTTGACCTCGATAATTTCTTTACCGATATCCATCTTTACCTCAGAACATTGGAGGACGCGATTATCCTGACTTTGAAAGATTATGGCATTTCCGCCGGAAGATATCCTGGATTTACTGGAGTCTGGCTGGATGCAGACAATGAGAAAGCCCGCAAAATATGCGCGATGGGTGTAAGGTGCAGCCGATGGGTCACGATGCACGGTTTTGCCTTCAATGTGAATACCGATCTTAATTATTTTAAAAATATTGTTCCCTGCGGGATAGACGATAAAGATGTGACTTCTATGCAAAGAGAATTGGGGCAGCCTTTAAATATGGAAGAGGTGAAGGGAATACTAAAGGGACACATTTCCAGTCTGTTCCATATGGACCTGTTCTGATCCTCTTAAAAAAAGAGCAATAATTCCTTTGTTTTTTTGTAGTAAATATTATCTTTACTCGAAAAACAAACTACTCTTATGGATTACACTTCAGAACAATCAGCTGGTATAGCAGCAGTCGGTGCTGTTGGTGGGATTATTTATCTCGCTCTTATCGTGCTTATCATTGCCTCATTATGGAAAGTCTTTACAAAGGCTGGAAAACCAGGTTGGGCATCACTTATTCCTATCTATAACATTATTGTCCTTCTTGAAATCATTGGCAAACCAACGATCTGGATTCTTTGGATGTTGATTCCGTGTGTAAATATTTACTTCGGAATCTGGGCAATGAATCTTTTAAGCAAAAGTTTCGGTAAAAGCGAAGGCTTTACCGCAGGATTGATCCTGTTACCTGTAGTATTCTATCCTATCTTAGGATTTGGAGATGCGAGATATTTAGGTCCTGCAGCTGCAGAAGCACAACAAGGCTTTCCTGGTACCAATAACCCATTTGGCACGAACAATCCGTTCGGTACAAATGATCCGTTTAATAAACCTCCAACCACACCTCAAGCTTAATTGCTGGTGTTAATGATATACCTGTTATCCGCCTGGTCTTCTTTTCTAGATCAGGCGGATAATTTTTTTCTGCCCTGCCCGGTTAAATACCTGACTGGTTTTGATTGCCCTGGCTGCGGTTTTCAGCGGTCTTTTCTTGCCCTGATTCAGGGCAACATGGAAGAAAGCTTCCACTTATACCCGCCAACGATTCCCCTATTGATTACTTTCATTGTTGGCCTGAGTGCAAATTACCTGACCAAAGGAAACAGCGACAAGTTGATTAAAATACTGTATCTAATTACAGGATCGATCATCACAATCAGCTATTTCTTCAAAATTTTTTCTCCTCACACGCATTCCTGAGTCCGGGAAATGAATAGATGATTCGTAAAATCCATAAGAAGCATTTTCGCGTAAATGTATTTATGATTAAAATTCCTATTTTAATTCTGTCATTAGTGGTATTATTGGCTTGCCAAAAAGATAGTTTTAAAATGACGACAAATACCAGCCCTAGCCTGAATACCAAGCCAAAAAATGAGATTTCTTATTTAGCGATCGGTGATTCTTATACGATTGGAGAAGCAGTTCCTTTGGAAGGTGGCTTTCCTCATCAGTTAACCACGATCTTAAAAGACAATGGCCTTGATGTAGGTCTGCCTCATATCATCGCTAAAACCGGATGGACAACCAGCGAGCTGCAGGCGGCAATTAAAGCTGCAAATCTGAACGAGAAGTTTACAATCGTTACCCTGTTGATTGGTGTAAACAATCAATACCGGGGCGAATCAAAAGAAAAGTATCGTAAGGAATTTAAGGAGCTGCTGCAAACAGCTATCGGTTTTGCCAACGGAAATAAAGCACGGGTCTTTGTGGTTTCTATTCCTGACTGGGGCATTACGCCTTACGGACTGGAAAGTGGCAGAGACATTCCCTCCATCAGTTCAGATATTGACGCTTTTAATGCCATCAATAAAGACGAAACACTTGCGCAGGGGATCAGCTATACGGACATCACTCCCGGCTCCCGGCTGGTAACTTCGGATAAAGAGTTGGTTGCGTCAGATGGATTACATCCTTCTGCAAAAATGTACCATGAATGGGCAGTTCAACTCGCGCCTTCACTGATTAAAGAACTGAAATAATTAGTCTGACTGGGAAGTTAGATGTTTGTAATCTTTAATAACGGTGGTTAGAAAGTTAAGTTCATTCATGCCTTGGGGAATGTTCAGCGATAAATGTTCGGCCACCTTTGCAGACATGTTATAAATCAGATCTGCATTAGATGTTTTATAATAGGTGAGGATGACCTCATGCATGAGCTCTACATCACGGTCGGTCAGCAAATCTGCATTCTTGAAAACAGGGGTGTATTCTTCCTCCGTCGGATGAAAAGCAATGTGGTCAAACCTGGTTCTTGGAACGGTCTTAATCAGCGTAGTTCCGGCCACCATATCACCTATTCTTTGCTTTTTTTCTGAGACCGCTACCGCTATTAAACCACCAATCTGGGCGGTCAATGCAAAATCAACCAACCGGAACAGCCAGCGGATAAAATATTGTCCAATGCTTGCCTGACTTCCATCAATGCTGATGACTTTGATCTTCATCAGCCTTTTCCCTAAACTCTGCCCATTCATAAAGACCTCACAGATAAGGTTGTAAAAAACATAAATGGCACCAAGAGCAATAAGAAGTATGAAAAAAACAGTCTCTGTTCGGATTAAGACGGCCAAAAGAATAACTAACATATATAATCCAAAAAAGGCAGCCAGATCGATGAGCCTTGCAGCTATTCTTTCCCCTAATCCGGCCACCGGATAATCAATGTCTACGTGCTGGCTGGTGTTTACCTTAATTGTTTCCATAAGATCAAATATAATATTGATGTTCAAATTATTATTGTAAAATTGTTTTTTGTCGCTATTTTACAGAAAATTTGATCTTCATTTATGAGAGAGGCATTGTTTGTTAAGCAGAATTCTGAGAAATGGAAGCGTTATGAACAAATGCGTACAGAAAATTCAGATGAACTGGCGGAGCGCTTCATTGACATCACCAATGACCTGGCTTATGCAAACACTTTTTATCCTAAATCAAAAACTACAGCTTACCTTAATGGTTTAGCGGCAGTTTTACACCAGTCTATTTATAAAAATAAAAAAGAAGACAGTAACCGGTTCATCACCTTCTGGAAAACGGAACTGCCTGTTTTGTTCTATACCTATCGCAAACAATTGGGCTATTCTTTCCTGTTCTTTCTCCTCTCCGCATCAATAGGAGCACTTTCTGCTAAATATGATGATTCTTTTGTGAGGCTGATCCTTGGAGATGGTTATGTGAATATGACGAATGAAAATATTGCAAAAGGAGATCCCTTCGGCGTATATAAACGACAGGGAGAACTGGAAATGTTCCTGATGATTGCCGCAAACAATACTTATGTGTCCCTGCTCATGTTTGTCAGTGGAATCTTCCTCTCCATTGGACCTGTTTTTTTTATGTTGAGAAATGGAGTGATGATCGGGGCCTTTGAATATTATTTTTTTAGTAAAGGTTTAGGCGCGGAATCCGTGCTGACCATCTGGATTCATGGAACATTGGAAATCTCAGGCATCATTATCGCCGGTGCCGCCGGACTGGTATTGGGTCATGGTTTGCTTTTTCCTAAAACATATACCCGGTTTCAAGCCTTCAAAAACAGCGCTAAAGACGGAACAAAAATCGCTTTAGGACTGATCCCGATTATATTGGTTGCAGCCTTCTTTGAAGGTTTCATCACCCGCCATACCGGAATGCCGCTTTTACTGAGCATCAGCATTCTGGCAGGATCTCTGTTCTTTATCATCTGGTACGTGATCCTATATCCATCAAAACTTCATAAACGCCATCAAACCATAGAAAATGCCTGAAAACCTGGAATTCAAAAAACTCAGAGAGTTCGGAGAGATCATCAACGATATGTTCTTGTTCATCAAACAGAACTTTAAAGCTTTGTTAAAAGTGTTTGTCTATTTCAGTGGAATCTTCCTCCTTGGATCAATCATCGCTGGAATTTATCAACAAATAGGGATGCAAAGAGCACTCGTGTCTAGTGATAATGTCTTTTCTATGCTGGAAAAGATGTTTAGTATCAGTTATTTTCTCGTACTGCTCTTCAACCTGGCAAGTTATACGGCGATGAATGTTTCCATTCTGAGTTTCATTGCCGTTTACATAAAAAAAGGAAATGTTGCCCCGAGTTTGGAGGAGGTCTGGGCTTATTTTAAATTCTATTTCTTCAGAATGTTGGGAAGCGGGATTTTAATCAGCCTTTTTTTTGTGCTTTGTTTTCTTTTCTTTTTGATTCCCGGAATCTATGTGATGCCAGCCATGCTCTTGTTCTTTCCGGTCATGGTTTATGAAAATGCCAGTTTTGGTTATTCCTTTGAGCGTGCATTCAAACTGGTTAAAGGACAGTGGTGGATTACTTTTGGAACGATATTGATCATTTACTTTATCACTTTGGCCAGCCAGTCAATGGCTTCCCTTCCGGCACTCATTTTTACTTTTTTGAGTGCATTTACTGAAGGAGCAAAAGGCTTGAGTAATACCGCAATTATCATCTCTACCACGGTGCAATATTTGTGTCAGGTATTTATGATTATCCCACTTGTGGGCATTTCTATCTGTTATTTTAACCTCGTGGAAAGGCTGGATAGCACAGGATTAATGGACCGAATCGGTCAGATGGGAGTATCAAAAGAACCTTTCAATACCCCGGAAGAATATTAATATGCGGAAGCTTTTTCTAATCTTTATGCTCATTACTGCCACCGTCAGTGGCTTTACTGCCCCCTTGTTGCAAAAGCCTGCCCGGAAGCAGGTGGGCAATGACAGCAGCAAAGTGATCCTGCGCAATTTTGATGCGGAAAAGCTGAAGGCATATACGGAGCAGTCAGAATTCAGGTATAAGGAAACACCACCTGATCAGGATAGCCTATGGGCCCGCTTCTGGCATTGGTTCTGGAATTGGTTCTCGCGGGTTCTGGAGAATAAAACATCCGGCACTTTTATCAAATATGGAATCGTCACGGCCCTGGCTGCATTAGTGGTCTTTATCATTATAAAGGCAATGGGGCTAGACCTGAAGGTATTTGCCGGCAAATCTAAAGCGGTAGAGGTTCCTTACTCGGAATCCCTGGAGAACATTCATGAGATTAATTTCCGGGCAGAAATAGAAAAAGCAATTTCAGCGGGAAACTACAGACTGGCAGTCCGGCTCTTTTATTTACATTCTTTAAAAATGATGAACGATAGTCAGCTGATCAACTGGCAACCAGACAAAACCAATCAGGCTTATGTGGGCGAACTGACTGACCCCGAAAAAAGAAAACAGTTCGGAGAACTGACCACACAGTTTGAATACATCTGGTATGGTGAATTTTTCATCGATAAAGAAAGCTTTGCTGAAGTAAAGAAGGATTTTGATGCGTTTAACAGGAGGGGCACATGAAAGGCATGAAATTATACCTCTTTGGAACGGGTATTTTGCTCATCTTATACCTCGCAGCAGAATATTACAAACCAAAAGCTACAGATTGGCGCCCGAGTTACCTGAAGGAGGATAAAATTCCCTTTGGTTTATTCGTGTTGAATAAGGAATGTCAAAGCATATTTCCGGAAACCAGAATTGAAGTGTCCAGACTTCCGGTTTACAATACCCTGAAGGATAAAGAGCGGAAAAATACCAATTATCTGATCGTTGCAGGCGCACTGCATGTTGATGAACTGGATTATAAAGAACTCGTTAAATTCATGAAAGCAGGAAATCATGTTTTTATCGCAACGTTTAATACGGGGGATTATCTGAAAGATACCTTGAAACTGGACATCAATTCTTCGTTGAATTACGGCAAAAAGAAAAGTGTACCGATTAATTTTGTCAACCCCTCTATAAAGGAGAAACAGCCTTTTGTTTTTGATAAGGGGTTGGGCGACCTCTATTTTAGTAAGGTAGATACCTCCAGGGCGACAGTGCTGGGGAGAAATGAAGAGGGCGAGGTTAACTTTGTCAAATATACCTTTGGCAAAGGTGCACTGTATGTCTTGCCAAATCCGCAATTGTTGAGCAATTATGCATTGCTGAGCCCTGAGGGTGCGGCTTACGCTGCAAAAGCCCTTTCTTATCTGCCGGTAGCGGAAACGCTGATCTGGGATGAGAACAATACGAAAGGAAACATGGGTGATGAGAGTTTGCTGAGGGTGCTTTTTAAACATGATCAGTTGCGCTGGGCTTATTATTTGTCCATTGTCAGTTTATTGATCTTTGTGCTTTTTGAAATGAAACGAAGGCAGAGAATCATTCCAGTCATCTCCCAGCTCAGAAACTCCTCAGTAGATTTTGTAAGGGTGGTGGGAAAAGTGTATTACCAACAGCGGGATAACAGCGACATTGCCTCTAAAAAAATCAGTTACCTTCTTGAATTTATCAGAGCAACATACCGCTTAAAAACGAATGCGATAGATGAAGAACTAATGGCTGCCCTTATCTCAAAATCAGGCGGAAATGAAAGTGATATCCGGCACTTATTTGCCACAATTGAAGAAGTCAGCAGGCCTGGAAGGGTAACTGATTATCAGTTAATCACATTGAATAAATTAATAGAAAAATTTTATAAACAAGCCCAATAGAAATGGAAGCGGAAATGTTTAACAAAAGAACCGATCTGACACAGCTGAATGTTGCAGTGGAACAAATCAGGGAAACACTGGGTAAGATCATTGTCGGACAAAAAGATACCATAGATTTTCTCATTGCCGGATTGCTGGCTGATGGGCACATCCTGTTAGAAGGTGTGCCAGGTGTTGCAAAGACATTAAGCGCGAAGCTGGTGGCAAAAAGTATTGACGCTTCATTTTCGAGGATTCAGTTTACACCAGATCTGATGCCTTCAGATGTACTGGGTACATCGGTATTTGATCCGCGGAATGCGGCTTTTGAATACCGGAAGGGCCCCATCTTTGGGCATATCATTTTGGTGGATGAAATTAACCGTGCCCCGGCAAAGACACAGTCTGCTTTATTTGAGGTGATGGAGGAACGTCAGATTACGGTTGATGGACATACTTACCTGATGGATGAACCTTTTATGGTCCTGGCTACACAGAATCCAATTGAGCAGGAGGGAACCTATCGTTTGCCGGAAGCGCAGCTGGATCGTTTCTTGTTTAAAATCGAAGTGAAATATCCAAGCCTTGAGGAAGAAACAGCCATTTTGCTCAACCAACACCAGCATCGTCTGGACGATGCGTTAAAAGCTGTAAAGCCGGTATTGAGTATCGATCAGGTGAAGTCATGCCGGGCCATCATCAAAGGATTGCATGTAGAGCCCAAATTGATTGAATATGTGGCAAAGATTACCCATGAAACCAGGAGCAACAAATCGCTGTACCTGGGGGCTTCTCCACGTGCTTCCTTAGCCATGCTGAATGGTGCTAAGGCCTTCGCCGCAATGCAGGGGCGTGACTTCGTCACTCCGGAAGACATCATTAAAGTGGCTGCACCCGTATTGGCACACCGGATCATGCTGACACCGGATAAGGAGATGGAAGGACTTACAACGAGCGATATTGTGGCTCAGATCATTCAGAAAATAGAAATTCCAAGATAAAAAGCAGCATATTGAAAAGCTTCATTACTAAATATTACAAAGACCTCTTCCTCCGTAAAAGACTTTTTGCGGGGATTGGGCTCTGTGTATCCCTGTTTCTGTTTTCTTTCTTTCTGCCCTGGCTTGGACCGTTACCGTACCTATGCTTCTGGGTGTTAACGCTATTGATCGCTGCGGACCTGATTTTATTGTTCAAAACAGAAAGAGGTGTTTTCCTGCGAAGAGACCTTCCGGAGCGAATGAGTAACGGGGACGATAATGAGCTTCAGCTTCATGTAGAGAATTTTTATTCCTTTGGTATTCATATTGGCATTATTGATGAAATCCCTTTTCAGTTTCAAAAAAGAGACCTCTGGTTTAACAGCAGCCTAAAATCCAGAGAAAATAAAACCATCACTTATAAGTTACGTCCAACAAAAAGAGGAGAGTATCACTTTGGACAGACGCGTGTATATGTGCAATCCCCATTGGGCCTGCTCTCCAGAAGGTATAATTTTGGAGAGGAAACCATGGTCGCTGTTTATCCCTCTTTTTTGCAGTTGCGTAAATATGAACTGATGGCGATTTCCAACAGACTCAGTGAAATTGGCATTAAAAAGATCAGAAGGATTGGGCATAGCCTGGAATTTGATCAGGTAAAAACTTATGTGCAAGGGGACGATTACCGAACCATCAACTGGAAGGCTACTGCCAGAAGAGGAGATTTAATGGTAAATTCTTTTACCGATGAGAAGGCACAGCATGTCTATTGTGTAATTGACAAATCCAGAACGATGAAAATGCCCTTTGAGGGATTAAGTCTGCTGGACTATGCCATTAACACAAGTCTTGTACTTTCCAATGTCGCTTTGGTGAAGGAAGATAAAGCAGGGCTAATTACAGTTGCGGAAAAGATAGGCAGTGTGGTTCCCGCAGAACGAAGACCTGCACAGCTGGGGAAAATAATGGAAGTTCTTTACAAAGAAAAGACGCGCTACCTGGAAACCAATATGGAGGCCTTGTATCTGAGCATTCGTGGAGTCTTAAAACAACGAAGTCTGGTGGTCTTTTTCACTAATTTTGAAAGCATGTCTGCCTTAAACAGACAACTTCCATTTTTAAAGAAGATTGCGAAGTTTCACCTCTTACTCATTGTATTTTTTGAAAATACAGAGCTGAAAACGCTGAGTGATGAACCGGCTAAAGACGTGGAAGGGATCTACATTAAAACCATTGCGGCAAAGTTTGCGCACGAGAAAAAACTCATGGTCAAAGAGCTGACTAAACATGGAATTCTAAGTATCCTTACCCCACCGGAAAAGCTGACCATTAACGTTGTTAACCGGTATCTGGCCATAAAAGCCCAGCAGAAAACCTAATTGGTTAACATTCTGGTAAGCTGATCGGAATATTGGTGGCTAAACCTCCATCGGAAGTTTCTTTATATTTAGAGTTCATGTCAAGTGCTGTTTCCCACATGGTATTTACCACTGCATCCAGACTTACTTTTGCTTTGTCTGGGTTACTTTGTAAGGCAAGCTGACTAGCGGTGATCGCCTTAATGGCGCCCATGGTATTCCTTTCGATACATGGAATCTGTACCAGACCCCCAATCGGGTCGCAGGTTAAGCCAAGATGATGCTCCATGGCAATTTCTGCAGCCATTAGAACCTGACGCTGTGAGCCGCCTAAACACTCGGTTAAAGCTGCCGCAGCCATTGCTGAGGATACGCCGATTTCTGCCTGACAACCACCCATAGCTGCCGAAATGGTAGCCCCTTTTTTAAAGATGCTGCCTATTTCTGAAGCACAGGCAATAAACTGACTGATCTTCTCCTCTGTATAGCCATCACAGAAAGCAATGTAATATTGAAGTACTGCCGGAATTACACCTGCCGCACCATTGGTCGGGGCGGTCACGACGCGGCCAAACGAGGCATTTTCCTCATTTACAGCCAAGGCAAAACAACTCACCCAGTCAAGAATGTAATTAAAGCCATTTCCGCCACTTCTGATGGCCTCAATCCAGCTTTCATAATTAGTATAGGTACTGTTGCCAATGAGGCGCTTGTTCAAGGCACAAGCTCTTCTTCCTACATTCAATCCTCCGGGTAAGAATCCCGCAGTATGACAACCCCGGTAAGTACAGTCCTTCATCACATTGAAGTGCTGCATAATGCCCTTTCTGGTCTCTACTTCTGTACGCCAGGCAAGTTCATTTTCCATCACGACTTCAGAAACCTTTAGTCCCGTGGTTAAGCACCAGTGTAAAAGGTCTGCAGCCTTCTCTATCGGGAAAGGAAGGTCTACCTGTTCTTTATCACTACCGCTTTCTCCTTCTTTTACCACAAAACCACCACCGATGGAATAGTAAGTCTCAGAGATGGCTTTACCCGTGTTTAAAAAGGCCTGAAAGGTAACTGCATTGGGGTGGAAAGGAAGGCTCTCAAAAAATAGAAAAACAAGATCTTCTTCATAGTTGAAAGCGATGTTTCGTTCTGCATTCAGGTTCAGTACATGATAGGTTTTAATCTCTTCAATGGTAGAATCAATGGCATTCACATCGAAGGTCACCGGGTCTGCACCATTCAATCCTAATAGGATGGCCACATCAGTCCCGTGTCCTTTACCTGTTTTAGCTAAAGAGCCGTACAGTAAAATCTTGATCTGATCAACCTGTGCTAACAGGTCCTTTTCTTTTAATGATGCGGTAAATTGTTGAGCCGCCCGCCAGGGACCTAAAGTATGTGAGCTTGATGGTCCAACGCCTATCTTAAAAATATCAAAAACTGAGATTTGTTCCCTATGCATATTACAAAGCTAATATAGTTTTGGGACATTTTGGGCTTTTGAGAGGGATAGAAAGGAGATAATTGAAAGAAATTCGACTAAAAATCGAAGGCAATGATCTTTTTATCCTGAAGCATGCGGTCTACAAATCGCTTGTGGTTTTTGGGGCTTCCGATGGCAACCCAGGTCCCGCTGATGATTCCGTTGGCCAGTTCCTGCTTCCCCCTGTTTAATCTCAATCCAGAAGTTTTGATGTCTTCTTCGTACTTCTCCAGACTTTCATTCTCGTATTTCTTCACAATGCGATAGATCCTTTTGGTAAAACGCTGCTCGACCATTTCTTCAAGAAATGGAAAGGTCAGTAAAGCAAAGAGGACAACGAGGGTTACGCCGGTAGCTTGTTCGTAATATCCTGCGCCGATAGCCATTCCAATTGCAGCAACAATCCAGATCACACAGGCAGTGGTTAACCCTTTTACCTGATTGTCTTCTTTGAATATTACCCCTGCGCCTAAAAAGCCAATTCCCGTCACAATATTTGAGGCAATGCGATCATGACTTGTCAGTCCGATCTTGATGGATAAAATCGTGAAGAGGGTAGAACCCAGTCCAATCATAATCATCGTTTTCAGACCGGCTTGTTTGCTTCTGAATTCTCGTTCAGCACCAATCAGGCCACATAAGAGGGTGGCAAGAAGAAATTTGTTGACTTCAGTCTGCGTGAGAAAATGATTGTTTTCTAAGATATTGTCCATAACATTAACAAGCTCAATATAACAAAGATTCATCGTTAATTTACAATTTGTCAGTAGAAATCATAACAACGCAATCCATTGTATTTATTGTAGCTGGGGCTGTTGGGAAAATATTTTTCATACCCAATTCCAATCTCTGTAGTTCCACTGGTATTGGTATAGTTGATCTTGGAAATCGTCGCATCATGACTGGCTCCTAAGCGCAGTTTTTCCCCATTTTTACTGCCCTTAAACAGGTCGAATATCAGCGATACCACAAGCGCATCGGGCCCTCCCATTCCACTGCTGCGATACCACAATCCGGTATTTAAATTTCTGTATTTAAACTGTGCACCTACACTCATGGACGATGCGCTGGCCTGTTTATGATATATTGCAGAAGGAATGATATAAGGACCTTCATCTCGATCATCATATGCGTAAGGACTCAAAGAAATCCGGTAACTGGCATTAATGGTGGTACGGAATGGTAATTTTGCCTGTGTTCCGCTAAAGGACTCGTCGGGTTGATTGATGTGATGAAAGGCGGCCCCAACCATAAAATTATAGAAAACAATGTTAGTACCTGCTGCGGCATCAAAATAAAATTTGCTGGAGATTTCCGGCGCCTGGGCGGAAGAAACACTGCCTGGTATATAGCCAAGGCGCCTGTCAATCTGATCAGAGAAAACCAATTTGCTCCAATCGATATCGCGATTGGTAAAACCAGCCTGTATGCCAAATGAAGCGATAAAGTCGTCACTGCCTACGCTATAGGAATAAGTAGCTGAAGCATTGTTTTTAACCAGATAGGCAGTGCCCTCGCTGCTTCTGGTAAACATCAGGCCCACTCCACCGGCAAACCTTGGGATATGAAGGTCTGCTGAAGCGGTGAAGTAAGCTAAGGTTCCGTTCAGTCCGGACCACTGGTTTCGATACAACATGTTCATCCGGATATCTCCTTCAAACTGGCCTGTCAGTGCCGGGTTAAGGTAAATCGGGGAACTGAAGAACTGCGAATAATTATGGTCTTGTCCGAAAGCACATAGCTTAGAGGTGATCAGAAGTGCTAGCTGCAAATATTTCGTGATTGTCCTCATTTTTATCTGATTAGGTGTATTGGCCCTGTGCGTTTAGGTGCAGCGGCGCCATAAGTCATGCCTTTCCATTCCGATCCGTTGATCATCTGGACATCAACTTTCCAGTAGTACACACCCTGTGGCATGGGTTGCCCTTTAAAGGTACCATCCCATCCTTCTACAGGCCGGCCTTCTTCCAGTAAGGTAGTTTCCCACATCTTTTCACCCCATTTGTCATAGATACTGAACTGCCATGATCTGATACCGGAACCTTTGGCACTGAAGCGTCGCAACTCATTTGTTTCACTTCCCGGAATAAAAGAATTTGGCAGAAATAAATACCCGGGAACCCCGGTAATGCGAACGAATCTATTGGTCTCCGTAAAGCAGCCCTGCTGGTTGCTTACTTTAAGGGTAACTTTATACAATCCGGTATCAAGATAGGTATGACTTGGGTTCTTTAATGCAGAGCTGGTATGGTCCCCAAAGTCCCAGCTCCATTGATCAGGAGTATTGTTGCTTTCGTCGACAAAGCTGAAGGTGTAATTCGGGATGCTGATCTGAACGCCTGGTTTTACACTGAACTGTGCAATTGGAGCACTTACAATGTGAATGAAATTGCGTTGTATCAGGCGGTGGGTACAGCCCAGTCCATTTGTTGTCGTTAATGTGACGGTATAGAAAGATTCCTGGCCTGAATAAACATGTGAGGGCTCAAACTCGTTGGAGCTGGTCCCGTCGCCAAAGTCCCAGAGCTGGGAAACAGCACCGGTGCTGGTATTGATAAATTTAACTACCATTCCCGGACAACCGGTCGTATTGTTGGCACTGAAAGCCGTTAAAGGTTGTTCCAGCACGGTGATGGTTTCGGAGGTACTGACCACGGAACAGCCATTGGAGGCGGTCAGATTCACGGTATAGATTCCGGGTCTTTCGAAGGTATGGGGAACGACCTCCGGAGCGGTTCTGGTCAGCAGGGTGGCGCCATCCCCAAAATCATACTTAAATAGATTGGCACCTTTGGAATTGTTGTAGAAGTTTACTGTGAATGGGGCACATCCTTCTTTTTCATTGGCATTCACCACGAGTTCAGGTGTGATGGTATTGGGTGCTACCCTGATGACAAAACTTTGCTCATTTGTTCCACATTCATTCTCTGCAATCATTTTTACGGTAAAATCCTGCGTGATCAGGGTATTATAGATATGCTCAACGGAGGATTTATCCCTGGTGGTAAATATCGGGCTGCCATCTCCAAAATCATAGTAAAAGGTATTTGTCGCCCCCGGAGAGGTATTGCTGAACGTTACTTTCATGGGGGAACAACCAGCTACTTTATCCGGAGAGAATACTGCTTTCGGTTTCGCTTTTACTAAAATAGCAGAAGTGAATGTGTTTTCACCACAAGAAGTAATTGCAGTTAAAGTCACGGTATAGCTGATGTCATCTCCCGATGGGTCAGGTAAAAATGTGACCGGAGGGGCTAAGGTTTGTGTGGAAGTTGTACCATTTCCAAAATCCCATTTGAAGGTTGCATTGGTCAGAGAAGTAGAGGTGTTGACGAAATTTACCAATAAGGGTCCGCAACCTTCGGTTGCACTTTGTGTATAAGCGGCGGTTACATTTTGCTGGGTACCGAAGGTATGACTGAATTCATCAGGAAGGCAATTCTGACTGCTGCTGGTCACGAGTTTGATCACTACAGATTGATTGCTGGTCGAAATGGTGTATCCTGGAAATACAATTCCTTCTCCTATTTTAACGCCATTTGCATACCAGATATAGGTGCTATTTCCTTCAGGAAAGGGGAGGGCCTTTATGTTTTCTGCATCAATATTAAAGGGGATACACCCTTTATCGGTATTAAAGCTGAACGCAGCCTTCGCATTTGGTTTTACGGTAATCTTAATCGGGCTGCTTTCATTTTGCAATGCCCCGCTGCATTCAATACTACCTGCTAAACGTCGGAAATGGGTCGTGACGCCAAGCACAGCAGGTTGATGGTCCTGAAATTTTGCTCCTGGAATATTAGCCCAGGCAGATCCGTCCAGACTGGATTGCCATTGGTAAAGGTAATTGCTACCGTTTCCTCCTTGTGGGAGCGTTCCTTCCAGTTTTGCGGGTGTCAATCCGGGACAAATGGTCTGAGGAGCGCTGATGGTATTGTTGGTAATTGGCGGCAAGGCGATAATACGAATCACATTGCTGGGCTCCGTACAAGCTCCACTTTTCACGATCCTTCTGAAGCTTAAAGTTTCCAGAAGGTTAAAGTTTAAGTCTGCTCCGTTCTGATCGGGGATGACGTTCCAATCAATTCCATTGCGGCTATTTTCCCAAATATAGATATAAGTATTGTCTCCGCCTGAAAGAGCAGTATTGGTAATATTAATGACCTGTCCATAGCAAACTATGGGTCTTGGATTGCCAATGATATTGATAATCCCGGGAAGATTCGTAATGCTGACTTCATCAGCCGTAGGATCACAGATTGCAGAGCCGGTAATCGTCCATCGGAATTTATAAGTCCCGGGACTAACTGCTGTAACTGTAGTTTGCGGAGCTCTGGGGTCAGTAATCAGGGCATTGGGATCGCCTTGTATCATGGACCATCTGCCGCTTTCTCCGTTGCCGGTGTTTGGCACATTTCCTGAAAGCTGGAAAACGAGCACATTGCAGTGTTGCTGATCCGCACCGGCTGCTGCGATACTGATTGCAGGAATTATGGTAATGGGGATTGCTGCCGTTGTTTTTTCGTCGCAAGCACCATTTTTCAGCACTGCGCGGTATTGGGTGGTTAGGGTTAGGTTACTGAAGTTTAAGATAGGGCTCGTATTGTCGATTATCAGCCAGCTGCTGCCATCAGTTGAACTTTCCCATCGTTGTATCGTCCCGATGTGTCCGGTTAAGGTAATCTGTCCGGTATTTACGCCGTAACAAACAGTAGTTCGGTCTCCTGCAAGTGTTCCTGCTATGGTTGGCGGGTTAACGGTAATACGGACAGTGGCAACGGATGGATTACAGGTTCCTGTGCCGGATATTGTCCAGCTGAAGGTATAGGTTTCTCCAGCAACGAGTCCGCTGACCACTGCGTTTGGAGAATGGAGGTCAGAAAATGTAACGCCTGTTTGCCCTGAAGTCAGCAACCAGGCCCCTGTTTCAGTTGACTTAGGCTGATTTCCATCCAGTCTAGAGGTTAATGCTTCACAAATGCTGATATCCCTTCCGGCGGTTGCTACGGTGACAGCCGGATCTACCGTGATGATGACCGTAATTTCTTCACCTGGGCATCCCGTTGCAGAAACCGGAATGATCTTGTAGGTGACAGTTCCGGCCCGATCTCCGGTATTGACCAATGTTTCATTGATGGCAGTAGTTGCTGTAGGTATCAGCTGATCATGGTTTCCTGTTACGCCATTGGTGGCCACACTTGTCCAGGTGTATTTGATGCCAGGAAAACTTGGTGTTAACGTAATTCCGGAAAGACCGCTACTGCAAATTACAGGTTTTGAAAGCACTGCGGTAGCCGAAGGTTTGGGGTATACCGTTACGGTAAATGTAAATGGAATTCCTGCACAGCCATTCAGTGAAGGTGTAATTTCATAAACGACAACAGCGTTATCAGTACTGCTGGAATTGAGGATAACATCTAATATTTTTCCTGATCCTGCAGGACTAAATGAGTTTCCGGCATTCAGATCGGTATTTTTTGCGGTCCAGCTAAAACTGCTTCCCGGCAGACTTATACCCGTAGCCGGATCGTAAGAAAGAGGGCTGCCCGAGCAGATCTGTTGCGCTGCATTTGTTCCGGCATTTTTAGGAAAAATTCCAATTTCAATGACATCTTCCACCTCCGCACAAAGCCCGGTAAGGTTTGTACTGACGATCAGTTTTATGGTCGCTTTGTGTAAGTCCCGTTCCTGTTGTGTTGGAATATAATTGCTACTCAGATTGTCGACCTGATTAGAGAAGGTGCCTGCTCCGACCCATCTGCTGGCTATATAATTGCCATTGGACACCACTCCGGTCAGGTTTACGGAAGCATCATAACAGATGGGATTTTTGTCTGCTGTAATTTTAACAATAGGGGAAGGATAGAAGGTAATCAACTGCTCCCTGGTAATCGATCCACAACTGTTTTTATGAGTCACAGCTACTTTATAGCTCAGGTATTGTTTGAATAGAATGTCCGGAAACTTACTGTTTACTTTTGTCCCGTTCTCAAAGCTAAAGTCTGCGTTGGTCAGCGGTGTTCCATCTGCTGCAGTTATTGCCCAGGTATAAGTGTCTGCAACATCTAGCTCAGTTCCGAAAAACACGACCTTGGTTGGACCGGTAGTCTGGTCATCATATTTATACAGGCCCGGTCTGCAAAGGTCAACTTTTGAGGCCAGCGTAATAGTAGGAGTACTGTCAATGATAATGATTCGCTGCGGAGGAGCTGTGCTCACTTCCCCACAGGCGGCGCTACTGATTTTTAAGGTAATCTCGTAGGTTCCCTGTTTTAAAAATTTAAATGTTGGTTGCGGAATTCCATTGGTAAAAGTGACTTCTGAGGAGTTGGCATTACGGTTTGATTTGGTCACCACCCAATTGTAGGTATGGTTGGTGCCACAGCGATTGTCAAGGATGGACTTGTCATGTGCCTGAATTTCAAATGGAGCACAATGTGTATTGGTGATGCCATTGAAATCAAAGTCCGGTTTGGGTGGATTTTGAATGCAAATCTGACGTGTAACAGATTCACCGTTACATTGCCCACTGGTGACAGACTCTAATTTGATGGAATAAATTCCCGGGCTTGTAAAACGATATTGGAAAATAGCTGATCTGGGTAAATTAGCTGCTTTTTTAACATTATCTACATACCAGTTGTATTTCACATCATTGTCTGCACAGATGGGATTATTGGCTTCGCTTTCTCCCAGCATAGAGGTATTTAGAAAATTAATTGTGCTGCCGGTACAACCCGTGGCCGGATAACTGAAACTATTTTCAGGTTTTTTAACCACTTTCACATAGGTGGAAAGCTCCCCTCCCGTTATGCCACAGAATGGACTTACGGCGGCAATGTTTATTCCAAATACATTATATCTGGGGCCTGTTCCTGTATTGTATACAGGACTTCCACAAGAGGGTAAAAGGTATTCGTGACGTACGTATCCCAACTGGAGGTCGCAAAGGGTATATACTTCAGGTCTGCCTTGTGAATCTCCCCAGTCTATTTGGTAGGTAGTTCCCGGGTAATTGTTTTTAATTCCGTTCTGAGTTAGATCTACCGGAAACTGGAGATATCCTCCCGGCAAACAAACAATACTTCCTCCAGTGGTGCCAAAACTATTGTTCGTGGTGTTGTTGATGAGCATGTAGGCCTTTGTGCTCATTGTACCATTTAAACCTGCCTTGACGATCAATGTATAATGACCCAATGGAGCGGTAAAGCTTTGAATTGGTGATTCAGGACTAAAGGTCAGATTGGCTACATTTAATTTGCTGAGCTCATTTTGAATACTGGCCGTGACGATGCTTGACACCGTAGAAGTATTGGTAAAGTCAAAGACGACGTTGGCAATCCCAGGGCATCGACCAAAAGCCTCTTTTGTTGCACTCGGGCCTGCAGTTGGCAACTCCGGTGATGAGCCGACTGCTGCGGAAACAGTTGGACCTGCTTTAATCTCAAACGGGACCGAAGGATTAGAAACAAAGGAGGGACTGGTCGATTTGACTTGAAGCCGATAATTCATTCCCGGAAGTACTGCGGGAATTACTCCGTTAACGAAGGTTGTGTAAAAACCATTGTAGGTTCCAATTCTATTATTGCCGCTAAAATTCCCATTGGCGTCAGACAGGTAAAGTTCAAACACATTTCCAGGCTTAAAGCAACTGCCTTCCTGGAGTTCAAGCATAGCGGTGATACCGGAGCCAGGGGTATAAGGACCTGGATCAGCAACAGTAAGAATGATTTGAGAAAAGGCCCCCGTTAACTGGCAAAAAAATACGATAATGGTTAAAAAAGCAAAGCGTTTTACCATTTCTATAAGTTTACATTTATAATGTAATCAATATATTGTGTATTACTTCCGTTCCTTTTGTTCTTTTTTCAAATACAAAAAGAAACCGTCTCCTAATTTTACTTAGAAGACGGTCTCTTTTGTTGTAATTGTAGAGGGAGATGATTACATCATTCCACCCATACCACCACCACCCATTGGAGGCATACCTGCACCAGCAGGAGCATCTTCAGGATCATCAGCCAATACCACTTCTGTTGTTAACAACATCGCTGCGATAGAAGCTGCGTTTTCTAATGCTACACGACCAACTTTAGTTGGATCGATCACACCGGCAGCAATTAAGTTCTCATATACATCAGTACGTGCATTGTAGCCAAAGTCAGCTTTACCTTCTTTAACTTTTTGTACTACGATAGAACCTTCAATACCCGCATTTTGGCAGATTTGACGTAATGGTTCTTCGATCGCACGTTTTACAATAGCAATACCGGTAGTTTCATCATCGTTGCTACCTTTCATTCCTTCTAATGCTTCAATAGCACGGATGAAAGCAACACCACCACCGGCAACAATACCTTCTTCAACCGCAGCGCGTGTTGCATGTAATGCATCGTCTACGCGGTCTTTTTTCTCTTTCATTTCAACTTCAGAAGCTGCACCAACATAAAGAACAGCAACACCGCCAGCTAATTTAGCCAGACGCTCTTGTAATTTCTCTTTGTCATAATCAGATGTAGTAGTCTCGATTTGAGCTTTGATCTGGTTAACACGAGCTTTGATGTCTTCAGACTTACCAGCACCGTTGATTACAGTAGTGTTGTCTTTGTCAACAAGCACTTTCTCAGCAGTACCTAAATAACTAAGGTCAGCATTCTCTAATTTATAACCTCTTTCTTCAGAAATTACAGTACCACCAGTTAAGATCGCGATGTCTTCTAACATTGCTTTTCTACGGTCACCGAAACCTGGTGCTTTAACAGCAACAACTTTCAGAGATCCACGGATCTTGTTTACTACCAATGTAGCCAATGCTTCACCATCTAAGTCTTCAGCAATGATCAATAATGGTTTTCCTGTTTGTACTTGTTTTTCTAAAACCGGCAGCAATTCTTTCATGTTGCTGATTTTTTTATCATAGATTAAAATGTAAGGGTTTTCTAATTCCGCTTCCATTTTATCTGCATTAGTTACGAAGTATGGAGACAGGTAACCGCGGTCAAACTGCATACCTTCCACTGTTTTTACTTCAGTTTCAGTACCTTTTGCTTCTTCTACAGTAATTACACCATCTTTACCTACTTTACCCATTGCTTCAGCAATAAGAGAGCCGATAACTTCATCATTGTTTGCTGAGATAGAAGCAACTTGTTTGATTTTGTTATTGTCTTCACCTACAGTCTGAGACTGAGACTTCAAGTTTGCAACGATTGCAGTAACAGCTTTGTCGATACCACGTTTCAAATCCATAGGATTTGCACCAGCAGCAACGTTTTTAATACCAGCAGTTACGATTGCCTGTGCCAATACAGTTGCAGTTGTAGTTCCGTCACCTGCGATATCTGCAGTTTTAGAAGCCACTTCTTTAACCATTTGAGCACCCATATTTTCAATTGGGTCTTTTAATTCAATTTCTTTAGCTACCGTTACACCATCTTTAGTGATCGCAGGTGAACCAAATTTTTTGTCAATAATTACATTACGTCCTTTAGGACCTAGAGTTACTTTTACTGCATTCGCCAAAATATCCACACCTCTTTTCAGGGCGTCACGGGCTTCTACATTATATTTTACTTGCTTTGCCATTTTAAAATATTGTTATTAATAATTGATTGTTGTAAAGTTGAATCGGTTAATTCAACGATTAAAGGACTGCGTAAAGATCAGACTCACGCATGATAAGGTACTCTTTACCTTCAAAAGTAATTTCAGTACCACCGTATTTACCATATAAAACCTGATCGCCAGCTTTAACGCTCAATGGGATTAGATTACCTGTAGACTCAGCATATTTGCCTGGTCCTACTGCAACTACTGTTCCTTGCTGAGGTTTTTCTTTAGCTGTATCAGGAATATAAATACCCGAAGCTGTTTTTTCTTCGGCAGGAGCAGCTTCAATGACTACTCTATCTGCAATGGGTTTAATGTTTAAAGCCATAACTTATTTGTTGTTTTAATTTTAAAATTAATGTAAAAGTATTACGTGCTCCTTGTATATCAGTTTCTATGCCAAGGGAGGCTTGCTTGCCAAATTTACACTGCATTGTCAGCTAATAGATTAGAGTCAACTATTTTTGTGTCAGAGTGGCAGAACTGTTTCTCCTCTTTCTTACATTTTATACATTCGGTATGCCTGCCGAATGTATACCATAAAAAAAGGCCATCTGAATGTACATTCAGATGGCCTTTTTTTATGGTTGTGTAAAACTTATTTCTTTGTGCTGTCTCCGGCTGCAGGAGCTGCTGTTGCAGGTGCCTGACCAGCAGGTGCAGTTGTTCCAAGTGGAGATGGAGTAGGGATCTTATCCAGGTGCTCCTGAATTTTAGAATCTACTGCAGAAGTAGAGCCACCTGATTTTGCAATGGTAGTAATTGACAAAGTAAGTACTACGATCAATGCTAATAATACCCAAGTGCCTTTTTCAAGAACGTCACCAGTACGTTGAACGCCAAACATGTTGCTGCCTGATCCACCTGTTGCAAGGCCACCACCTTTAGGATTTTGTATCAAAACAAATAGCGCTAAGGCGATGCAGACAATGATTAATAAAATAATTAAAAAAAGCATAATAGGTTATATGGTTAAATTTTCTTTTCTATGGATTGGATAAGGTCGGCAAAGTAACGGCTTTTTTCTGGAAACTTCAAACTTAATTTTTCATAAGTCTCTATGGCCTTGTCATAAAGCATTTGCTCAATATAGATCTTTGCCAGTGTTTCAGATACGAGGTCATTATGGTCTTCCGCACTCTTTTTCGCTTTGTTCTCCGTATTGATCTGCTCCGCATTTGGAGGGCTGATCTGTGGGTCATTTTTAAGGAAACTCTCTATAATGTCGGTTCCTTTGTGTGCATTCCGTAAACCAGAAGGGCTGTAGTCACTTTCTCCTGACTCTGTAAAAGGGCTCTGAAGATGAAAAATGTGTTCTACATACTGCTGTTGTAACTCATTTGGCGTTCCGCTCTGAACCGCAGGTTCTTTTTTAAGTGTAACGTATGGCTGGAAGATCTGCTGATATTCTTTTCTTGTTTTATGTAACCACCAGAGAAAGGTATATGGCAACTGATCATCATCATATTTACTGATGACCACCGGTTCTTCCTTTTGCTCAGCATCCTGCAACGCTCCCAAAGTTGTACTTTCTTCTGGTAACTCCTCAGGTGCAGGCTCCGGACTAAAGTTCTCCTGGAAAGCAAAGAAATCTGTAGAAACGATGTTCTCCAGCACAAAATCATCTGCTGTCTTTTCCTGATCTGACGAGATTTCTGTAGCGGCTGCCACATCGGTTTCCACTGCATCTATGGTATAAGTTTCATCAGATTCTGAAGGCACCTCATCAAGAACGGCTTCGTCTAATGCTTCAGGCTGATTACTCAGCTGATCAAAAGTTGGCGAAAAAACAATATTAAATACAGTCTCTGACAGGTAATCCGGCTCGTAAAGGAAGTTGTGAAGCAACTGTCCGTTGGTGTATAAAGCAGCAGTAGCTAGATGGCCGTTGTTTTCTGTATCCCCTAAGCTCGCCTTCGCAAGTAAAAGATGCAATGGCTGGAAATAAGGATATGATGATACCAGGTCTTTCAGCATAGGCGCATGTTCGGATCTTACCTTTTCCGGTTCCGCTAATAATACTGCCAGTTCTTGTCTAATGTCTATTTCCTGCTCCACGTCGCTAAGTTAACAATTGAAATCTCAATTCCAATTTGCAAATGCACGGTTAAAAATATCCTCTGTAAGTAAATCAAGAACCTGGTCTATCAGACGTTGTTCCTGGGACTGAAAGCTTTGTCCCGCTGTTGGAAAATCCAGATGTCGCTCAAAATTTTCTTCGAAGCTCATTTTCTGATTCAGGTTATTCGTGTATTTAACACTTACCGAGATGCTCATCCTGTTGGTTCCACCTGCCGTTACTCCGCGGGTATTGGCATCCTGCATGGTCGTTGGGCGGATGTCATAATTCGTAATGGTTCCGGAGAAAATAGCATGGGCCTCATTGGTGGTCATATTCAGACTGGTCTGGTTACGGATCCTGTTCCTCAAATTTTCAGTAAACTTACTGGACATATTAGGAACTACCAATGGCGCATTGTTTTCAAAAAAGATAATGTTCACCGTTTTCATCTCCGCAGGAATAGAGGCCCCATTAAACTTAATGGAACAGGAGTTGAAGAGGATAACGATTAAAATTAAAGGGACATATAATTTTTTCATTAGGATATATTTGTCTTTATCGGTGATGAAGTGATCATCTGCATATTATTCATCAATTTTTTAGCCTGGCTAGTTTAAATTGAGTTCTTTAATTTTTCTATATAAAGTGCGTTCAGAAATACCAAGTTCCTGTGCTGCAAATTTACGTTTCCCCTTGTGTTTCTTCAAAGCTTTTTTGATCAGGTCAGATTCTTTATCGATCAATGATAACGATTCTTCGACTTCTTCGGCTTCCTGGGTATAATTATAATCTACCGGCGCATTTTGAACCGGCTTTTTGATCGTAAATGTCGGCTCATTAATCGTCTGGTCTACTTCCTGATAAAGCTGGTTAATGTAATGAGGGTTGTCTGCAATGATATGCGAGGTGTTTCCTCCGCTCTGAATAATCTCTGCGACTAACTTCTTCAGCTCCATCATGTCCTTTTTCATGTCAAACAGTACCTTGTAAAGAATGTCCCTTTCGGTATAGTCTTCCTTGTTACTGCCATTGATGGCCATGGGCAGATTGGTGGCGCTTTCATTTGGAATATAATTTAGTAATGCAGCGGGAGTTACATTCCGTTCTTTCTCCAATACGCAGATCTGTTCTGCAATATTTTTTAGCTGTCTTACATTTCCCGGCCAGCTGTAGTTGCTGAGTAATTGAATGGCTTCCGGCTCCAGCTGAATGCCCGGGCTTCTGTACTTGTCACTAAAGTCGGCAGAAAATTTCCGGAATAATAGATAAATGTCTTCCTTTCTTTCGTGTAGTGCAGGAATACGTAAAGGAACAGTATTTAATCGGTAATATAAATCCTCCCGGAATTTTCCTGATTTCACCCGGTTATACACATCCACATTTGTAGCAGCAATAATCCGCACATCAGTTTTTTGTACTTTGGAAGAACCTACACGTAAATATTCCCCACTCTCCAGAATCCTCAACAGGCGTGCTTGTGTACCCAAGGGTAATTCTGCCACCTCATCTAAAAAGATGGTTCCGCCATTCGCTACTTCAAAATAACCTTTACGGGCTTCATGAGCTCCTGTAAAAGAGCCCTTTTCATGTCCGAACAATTCAGAATCTATCGTTCCTTCAGGAATGGCGCCACAGTTTACGGCAATAAAAGCCCCGTGTTTACGGGTACTCATCTGATGAATGATATGAGAGAAAACTTCTTTACCACTACCGCTTTCTCCGGTAATTAAAACCGACATGTCGGTTGGTGCAACTTGTCTGGCGATATCTATTGCCCGGTTCAACAGCGGAGAGCCACCTATGATCCCGAACCGGTTTTTAATGTCTTGTATGTCCAAAGTAATTTGTTTTTTTAATTAAACAATTTCGGGTACTTCAACTGCAATTGTTCCTAATAAAGTTGCCGATGTACAACGGTCGATATGAACGTTCACATACTGACCCGCCTTAACTCCTGCTGTCGCAGGAAAAACAACCATTGCATTCTGATCATTTCTTCCGCAAAGATCCTTGTCGGATTTTTTGGAAGTACCCTCCACTAAAATCCTAACAGTTTTTCCTACGAATTGTTGTAGGCGGAACAAAGAAGTTTCCTGTTGTTTAAGTAATATTTCTGCTAACCTGCGTTTTTTTACTTCTTCCGGAACGTCATCTTCCAGCTTTCTTGCTGCAAGTGTTCCTGGTCTTTCGGAATAACTAAAGGTAAATGCAAAATCATAGCCTACATAATCCATCATGGTCAGCGTTTCCTGATGCTCTTCTTCGGTTTCTGTACAGAAGCCGGCAATGATATCGGATGAAATGGCGCAACCTGGAATAATGCGTCTGATGGCATCAATCCTGTTGATGTACCATTCACGGGTATAAGTTCTGTTCATCAATTCCAGTACCCTGCTGCTTCCGGATTGTACAGGCAGGTGAATGTAATTACAGATGTTATCATATTTGGCAATGGCATATAATACCTCGTCAGTAATATCTTTGGGATGTGAGGTTGAAAACCTGATTCTTAAATCAGGACTGATTAATGCAACTTTTTCCAAGAGCTGCGCAAAGTTAACTTCGATCTCAGCACTTTCCTCAGCATCCGGACCTTTCCATTTATAGGAATCCACGTTTTGTCCCAGTAAAGTGACCTCTTTGTAACCCTTGTCGAATAAGTCCTGAGCTTCCGCGAGGATAGAATGCGGATCTCTGCTCCGTTCACGTCCTCTGGTAAAAGGAACAACGCAAAAAGAACACATGTTATCGCAACCACGCATGATAGAAATAAATGCAGTGATGCCATTTCCGTTCAGCCTTACCGGGCTAATGTCTGCATAAGTCTCCTCGCGTGACAATAAAACGTTGATGGCTTTATGTCCATCTTCTACCTGATTGATCAGTTGGGGAAGGTCACGGTAGGCATCAGGACCAACCACCATATCCACTAACTTTTCTTCTTCCAGGAATTTAGATTTTAACCGTTCCGCCATACAGCCTAAAACACCAACCACTAATTTGGGATTTCTGCGTTTTTCAGCGCCGAACTGAGACAAACGGTTCCGTACGCGCTGTTCGGCATTTTCACGGATAGAACAAGTATTGATAAATACCACATCAGCTTCATGATAGTCTCCTGTAGTCTCAAATCCCTGATCTTTTAATATCGAGGCTACAATCTCACTATCTGCAAAATTCATTTGACACCCATAGCTTTCAATGTATAGCTTTCGCCCATTGCGTACCTCTGGGGCATCAATCACTAAAGCTTCGCCCTGGCGCTCCTCATCGTGTGTCTTATCTGTTAGCTGTAAATCAATCATAAATGGTTAACATTTTTCTGGGCTTCAAAAATACACATTTATATTTATAAATGACAAAGTGGCAGAATCTTTAAGCCGGAAAATAAATAGAAGAAGCATATAGGACCTTTTTAATAAGTCATTGTCTTTAGACATGAAATCAGGCTAATTAACTCAGGACATGTTCAAAAACCTCTTTGTAAAACGTAGAAGGAACCCATATGGTTGGTTTGGCAATTATTCTTCCTGGGCAGAAGTTGCCAGAGAGGCTGTTGGTTATGATGCAGGCGTGATTCTGGAAAGAACAAAAAATGCAATATTAAAGGTCAAAAACGGAGAAGCCGTTTATGAACGTGACTCCGTTGTCTTCGATAAAAAAGAATATCCTTTTCCCTTAATTACTTTCCTTCTGAATAGTGCAAATTTAAAAAAAGAAGCCCTTCATGTACTGGATTTCGGTGGCTCCCTGGGGAGTACTTATTATCAGATTCGGGAATTCCTGACGAAAGGAGTTTGTGCCAGCTGGAATGTCGTGGAGCAGGAACATTATGTTGCATGTGGAAATCAACATTTTCAAGATGATGTCCTGACATTTCATAATAGCATTGATGCCTGTCTGGAACTTAAAAAAATTGACCTTGTGGTATTGTCTTCAAGCGTCCAGTACCTGGAAAGACCCCATGACTTTTTGCAGCAACTGGCTGCTTATAATTTTCAGTTCTTACTGTTTGACCGTACTGCTTTTCATTATGGGGAGAAAGACCGGCTGACTTTACAAAGAGTGCCCCCTGAAATTTATCCTGCTTCTTATCCGTCCTGGTTTTTTAATGAAGAAAACTTCTTAAACCATTTTTCGGGACAGTATACTAACGTAGCTGAATTTAGTTCCTATGTCAAAGGGGAAGAAACCATGCTGATTGATGGCATTCAATCAGGATATGACAAAGGCTTTTACCTCATTAACTTATCTACCCATGCTTAACTTCTGTACACTATTTAACACGACTTACCTATCACGTGGTTTGGCCATGTATCATTCCCTTGAGCAACAATGTTCAGATTTTCACCTGTATATCTTTGCTTTTGATCAGCATTGCTTTGAGGCCCTGTCTAAACTGAAACTTTCCCAGGCTACCATTGTGAGTCTGAAAGATTTTGAAAATAATGACTTGCTGACGGCGAAATCGGGACGGACGGCTCAAGAGTATTGCTGGACCTGTGCGTCTTCGACGATCAAATATAGCATAGAGACCTTCCAGCTGGATCATTGTACCTATGTAGATGCGGATCTATTGTTCTTTAAAAATCCACAGGTGCTCATTGACGAAATGGCTGAAAAATCGGTGCTGATCACTGAACATCGCTATACGCCGGTCCATGATCAATCCGCCAAAAGCGGGATCTACTGTGTGCAGTTCATGACTTTCAAAAATAATGAAGAAGGCATGGAAGTATTAAACTGGTGGGTCAATGCCTGTCTGGACTGGTGTTTCAACAGATTTGAGGACCACAAATTTGGAGACCAGAAGTATCTGGACGATTGGACAGAAAGATTTTCCTGTGTACATGTCCTGAAACATCTTGGTGGTGGTGTTGCTCCATGGAATGTACAACAGTATGCCTTTAAAAATAATGGTAGCAAAACCATGTGTAAAGAGTTGTCTGAGAATCAAAATTTTGACCTTGTATTTTACCATTATCATGGATTCAGCTATTCTTCTAAAAACAGTTATATGCTGACACATAAAGTTTACCGTCTGACTAGAAACCAGATCAAACATATTTATAAACCCTATGTAAAAGCACTTTCCTTAGCTGAAGAACAGATCAATGTCAGTGTGGGTGGCATTATCCCTTATGCGATCAACAATAAGCCGGAATGGGTTAATAAAATGACGGGCAGGTATCTGTTGTTCTCTCTTTTGGGTTCTTATCGGCATTTTTATGCTAAATGGTCCTTACAATACAGCTTTTTTTATTAAAATGTTAAACCTTAAAAGCCAATGAAAAAACAATAATATACCAATCAAAAAAGTTAGTAATTTAGTCCCTGGCTAAAACTACAACATGTGGGGTATTAAAAATCAGGGGCTTATATTTTTGAGAATGGGGTTGTTCAGTTTGATCTTTTGTTTGTGGACTTGTAAGAAAGCACCCGTAGCAGATCAGAAAATCAAGCCTCCGGTAAGGTTTTATCTGGTAACAGCAAGAATTGATAAAAAAGGAACCAATACAAATTCTGAAGGAACAGCGATATTAAAAGGAGCGTACGACGAAGGAACAAAATTGTTAAGCTATAAGTTGGAATATAAGGATTTGGTGCCGGAAGAAATCAGCCTTAGAAGCGGAACAAAAGGTTCGAAAGGAACATTGACTGCAATCCTCTATAAGAATACAGGAGCAACAGTGCCTTTACCATTGTCCGGCACGCTTACTTTAAGTCCGTTACAGGAAAGAAACCTGTTAAGAGGATTATGGTTTGTAGCCATTAATACATTAGCTAAATCTCCTGAGATTTCAGGGATATTGACGCTAAAGCAAAACTAGGAGGGTATCATGAGCAAAGAACCGATACTTAGTCCGCTTAATGAAGATTTAATACTGATCAGCGCAATCCGTAAAAAAGATAAAAAGGTGTTTGAAGCCTTTTATAAAAAATATTATAAACAGCTGTTTGGTACAGCTTACCAGTATGTAGGACAGTCGGAAGCAGCTGAGGAAATTGTTCATGATTTGTTTATCGCGATATGGAATAAGGCTGACCAATTAAATATTCAGTATTCAATGAAAAGTTATTTGTTCAGGGCAATTGTAAACTCCTCACTGAACTTCGTCAGGAAAGAGAAGATAAATGCACAGAAGCAATTGGCCTGGCAGTCAAGTCATGTGGAACAGGAACCACTTACAGAAGATGGAGAAGTTGCTGAAAACGAAGAAACGTTATTGAAAAGCCTGGAAGAAGCGTTGGTATTGCTGCCAGATAAATGTAAACAGGTAATGTATCTGAGCCGCTTTGGTAAATTGAAACAGCAGGAGATTGCAGACCAGATGGGGATTTCCCTGAAAACAGTTAAAAACCATTTGACCTATGGCTTTCAGAAACTCAGAAGTCATATGGAAAAACAAGGGCAGGTCATTATTTTTTTAATCTTGTTCTTAAAAATAATCATATGCTAATTCGTCCCTACAATGAAACGATCATGATTTCATGAGAGCTTCATAACCGTTAAAAACAAATATATTCAAATGAAAAACTTTGAAACAAACGAAACGCTTATTTTTGGACTGATCATAGACGATCTGGACAAAACTATAACTCCTGCAAACAAGGAATTACTGAAGCAATGGAGAGCAGCTGATCCTGCCAATGAAAAAACCTATCAGGAATTTCTGAACGTTCAGGTGAACCTTGATAAATTGGTAGAACGTCTGGACATTGATGCCCAGCAGTCCTGGGAGTCTCTCGATAAAAAAATTGAAAATTCCCCTGCTTCTGAAGAACTTCCCCTTTTTAAAGAAGAAAAACAAAGCAATTACTGGTTGAAAATCGCTGCCTCATTACTGATTCTATGCTCCATAGGGTATTATTTTGTTCAGAAAAACCAGGATGTGGTTATTAGTACAGATCAGCAGACCGGAGTAACTAATATTGTCCTTCCAGATGGAACGGCGGTTAAATTGAACGCGGCGACAACCATCAGCTACAATAAAAGCAGCTTTAAGAGCGATCGAAGACTGGAACTTTTAAAAGGAGAAGCCTTTGTACAGGTGGTGGAGGATAAGCGTGTTCAGTTTAGAGTAGACCTTGGAGAACTGGAAGCAAAAGACATTGGAACGCGTTTTAACATCAGTAAAAACGAAGATAAAATAGCCGTAATTGTTGAAGAAGGCAAAGTTGCACTGCGACACCACAGCAGTAGTAAAGAAGTGCTTTTAACGCCAGGTAAAATGGGACTATACAACCTGGCTACCAAAGAATTGATTGCGACCGACAATCCAGATCGTAATTATAAAGCCTGGATAGATAAAAATTTTGTATTTACCGCTGTTCCTATAGGGGAGGTTACCAGCCAGCTGGAGAAAGCTTACAATTCCAGAATTGACATTAAAGGTGATCAGCTCAAGAAACGCAAACTGACGGCCAGCCTGAAATACCAGACCCTGGATAGTGCACTTGCTGTGATCTCTGCTTCTTTACAATGTAAAGTGACAAAATTTGAAAACACTTATACTTTATCTGACAATTAATGACTTTTTACAGGCGGCTTTACTGCCTTTGCATTCTTTTATTTTTTACAGGTTCCATCAGGTTATGCGCTCAGAATAAGCGAATCCTGGATCAGCCGCTAAGCATAAATATACCTGCCGATTCCCTGATCCTTGTGTTAAATCTGCTCGAGTCAAAGGCTAAATGTAGTTTTGCTTATGACCCGGATCAATTGCGGAATAAAAAGACCGCAGCCTTTCAGTTTTCTAAGACTCCATTAAGCGGGATTTTAGAACAGTTGCTCTTTGGAACCAAACTGGGCTTTAAGGTCATCGGTTCAGATATTGTAATTGCCCCTGTAAAACCAACAGTAGGAACCATCCGCGGTCATGTCCGTGACGGCTCAAGCGGGGAAGAACTCATTGGAGCCACACTCTATATCCCGGAGCTAGGGGTGGGAATCAATACAAATCAATATGGTTTTTATGCAATTTCTATCCCTGAAGGGGATTATCAGGTGCAAATTTCTAATACAGGCTATCAGACAAAGGAAGAAAAAATCCGTTTATATAAAGATCTTGAACTTGAAATTGAACTCCGCCAGAAAACAAATCGCCTGGAAGAAGTCGAAATTAAGCAATCTGCTATAGCACCAAATCCAATTCTGTTAAACGAACAGAATTTTGGCATTAAGCAATTAAATAATACGACTTATTATGCCGGCGAGACGGATGTCGTGAAAAGATTGCAAATGCAGAATGGAATCAAATCGATGTCGGAGGGAAGCTCCGGTTTATTTGTCAGAGGGGGCAATACCGACCAAAATCTGGTCATGCTGGATGAGGCGATTGTCTATAATCCTTCGCATTTATATGGTTTAGTTTCTGTGTTTAATCCCGATGTGGTGAACAACGTACAGATTTACAGGGATTATATGCCGGCTAATTTTGGCGGAAGGCTTTCTTCAGTGCTGGTGAACAAAATGGCGGAAGGCAACAACAAAGAGTACCACCTTAGTGGTGGAATAAACCTCATGTCAGCCCGCATGGCTGTAGAAGGCCCGATTGTAAAAGAGAAAGGTTCCTTTATCGTCGCTTTCAGGAGAAGCCTGCTGGATGTTTTTCAAAATAACTTCAAGTTATTTAGCCCCTATTCCGTCTATTACGACCTCAATGCCAAGGCCAATTATAGGCTCAATAAAAATAACAGCATTTTCTATTCTGTTTATGCTGGTCAGGATAAATTGTTATCCGAAAACTCCTATACCAACAACTGGGGAAACCTGACTTCCACATTGCGCTGGAACCATATTTTTAACTCAAAAATTTTCCAGAACATTTCTGTGATTTACAGCAATTATAGCAACCTGCTCGATCTGAATGCAGATACACTTTCACAAAAAACACAATGGAGTACGGGAGTGAGGGACATTACTGTGAAAGCAGATTATACCTATTATCACAGTCCGGTAAATCAGATTAAGTTTGGTGCTTCAGGCATCTACCACCTCTTTAGTCCGGGCGAAATCCATAAGTCACCAAAAGATGAGTTTAACATCTCCCGTGATGAATCTCTGGAAGCAGCATTGTATTATGTGCAGCAAATTACACTGAACAGATCTTTTGAATTGAGCTATGGCCTTAGACTGGGATTGTTTAAAAATGTGCAGGCACGTAACAATGTCTTTGATCCCCAGGGAAACCGCTTAAATGTAAACGATGTGAAGGTCTTTGTTAATCCGGAAC
The DNA here is from genome assembly GCF_038446955.1 of Pedobacter sp. FW305-3-2-15-E-R2A2. NCBI lineage: Bacteria > Pseudomonadati > Bacteroidota > Sphingobacteriia > Sphingobacteriales > Sphingobacteriaceae > Pedobacter > Pedobacter sp. FW305-3-2-15-E-R2A2. Next base: position 6,803,563 of record NZ_CP151803.1, on the reverse strand, counting down.
CTCGTTTAAACCTCAGTTACCTGCCGAGTTCATCCGAACGCTTTTTTTTAACGTATAACCGCAATTACCAATATCTTCAGCTGATCCAGAACAGCACACTGGCATTTTCTTCATTGGAGCCCTGGATCCCTGCCTCAAAAACTATTAAGCCTCAGCACTCTGATTACTTTTCTATGGGCTATCGTTATTCTCCAACAGACTTCGCACTGTCAGTGAATGCCTATTATAAATATCTGGACCATCAGTTGGATTTGATTGATCATGCGCAAATCATTAAAAATCCGGAAGTGAGAAGCCAGCTGAGAGCGGGAAAATCAAATGCGTATGGACTGGAGATCGAACTGACCAAAACAGAAGGAAAGCTTAGTGGAACGATTGCTTACAGCTATTCCAGGGTATTTCGGAAGATCGCCGACATTAACTTCGGCAATAGGTTTCCCGCAAATTATGACATCCCGCACGAATTGAAAATAACGGCCAGATATGACCTGACTAAACAACTGTCCTTCCAGGGATTTTTTATCTATTCTACTGGAAGACCACTGACCCTGCCCGTTGGTTACTATCAGCATGATGGTTTAAATGTGCCGATTTTTGAGGAAAGAAATACCTCCAGGTTTCCCGATTTTAGTCGCCTGGACCTCTCCGCCCAATACCAGTTTCAAACCAGATTATTTGGAAAACGCCACATTTCCAGTACCATCTCTATAGGTACCTATAACTTGTACAACCGGAAAAATCCATTGTATTATCACTTGAATTCTTCTTCATTTGAAACAAAAAAGAGTAGTATTGAATACGGTTTCGGTTTTTATCCATGGATCGCTTACAGTTTTAAGATTTAATATGAAGAACTATCTGCTGTTAATGGTACTTCTTATCCTTGGATTTTCAGGATGCAAAAAATCTCTGGACGATCGGTTCCTTACTCCAAAACGTCAATATGATCTGTCTGTGGAAGGAGGTTTTAATACCCGGATCACCACCCAGTCTATCAGGCTTTCCAAGCCAGCCATGAGCCCTGGTCAGAATCCTACACCCATTTCAAAAGCAATAGTCAGAATAAATGATGGGAAATCCGACATCATATTCAACGAATCCTCAGTAAAGGGAGTGTATACAGGGACGGCGGTAAATGAACCCAATTATAATGGAGCATATACCTTGACTATCGAATACAACAACAAATCGTATACTGCCGTGGATACCTTAAGGCAAGTGGTTAATATCGTGGATGATTTCCTGCCGTTGTCGACAAAAATGACCGCCGACGGAAAGTATAGCGGAACGATTCCTAAACATACCTTCGGCTATTTGAATCCTAATAAATGGATGATTTCTTATCTGGATCTCCCGGTATGGAATCCCGGTAAATTTGACCAGTCCAAATATTACAGTTATACCCATTTTCTAGGCTCTCCGAATTCGCTTTATCCACTCAATAATTTAAAAAGAACTTTTAGCCTGAACAAAGAGGATTACATCACGATCGTCAAGCTGTCGCTTTCGGAGCGTTATGCCAAATACCTCTATGATGTGTTTATGGAGACCGATTGGAGTGGCCTTTTTTCCAGTGTTCCGGTCAATGCTACGGGGAATATATCTGGAAATGTGCAGGGTTATTTCTATGCGATAGACGTCGATACCCGGAGGTATAAGGCAAGCGCATTGTAATGCACCCTGATTTGTGGCCCTGATATTGCAGGTCGTTATTACAATCAGGAGCTTATGGCACAAGAAAAATCAGTAAAAAGAAATTGGTGGAAATGGGTCGGTGGAATTTTGGCGACCCTTCTCCTTATTGGGATTGGATCAGGACTTTACCTTTACCATAAATGGAAACCGATTCTTTCTGAAAAAATAAAAAAAGTGGTTGTAAATAGCTCTCAAGGCTTATATACCCTCAATTTTAAAGACATTCATTTAAATGTACTGACGGGTACAGCCTCCATAGATGAGGCAGTGTTGACTCCGGACACCACGGTGTTTTCTATGTTGAAAATGGCTGGATTGGCACCGGCAAACTTGTTTCAGGTTAAAGTCAAAAAGCTGCAAATCAATCATGTTGGACTGTTAAATGCTTATTTTAATAAAAAGGTCAATATCAAAAGTATTGTGCTGGATCAGCCTTCCATTAATATGATCCACTATAAGGTCCGCAAAAGAAAAGACAGCCTGAAGCCAGACCTCAGCCTATATCAACTCCTGCCGAGGAGAATAAAATCCATCCAGGTCAATGCCATCAGAATCGTAAATGCGGATTTTGATTATGTAAAAGGAGAAACCTCGAAAACTTTAAACAGAATCAGGAAACTAAACCTGAATGTGAAAGATTTGCTGATTGATTCTCTGTCACAATTTGATACCACCCGTTTTTATCATACTAAAGATATTGGTTTTGAATTGACGGGATACCAGTCTAAAGATAAAATGTACCTGATGAAAGCAGATACCATTTCGGGTTCTGCAACTGGAAAGACCATCCGGATCAAGGGACTCAAAATGATCCCTTTGCATCCTGATCTGGCCTTTAGCCGGATGTTCAAATATGGAAAAGACCGCTATGATCTGAACTTTAGCGAGATCCGCTTTTCTGGAGTAGATTTTCTGCGCTTAAATGAAGAGGAAGCGTTTCATGCGAAAGCATTGACCATCGGCCCGTCTAAAGTGGGCATATTTTTAAACCGGGAGATGCCGGCAGTCCCGGGCCTGGATAAAGGCGCGAATTTCCCGCACATGGCCCTGAAAAAACTCACCCTGCCTGCGACTATAGATACAGTAAAACTCGATAATATCGATCTCGCCTACACCGAGTACAACCCCATTAGTCAAAAGAGAGGAACGGTTTATTTTCAAAACCTGAATGGAACAATACGCAACGTTACCACCGACTCCTCAAGCCTGGTTAAAAGCAATCATGCCATCGCCAATCTGAATGCTTTAGTGATGAAAAAGACTAAAATTAATCTTCGGATAGATTTTAACCTGACCGACAAAAACGGCGCGTTCAGCTATTCCGGTGCTACAGGGCCCTTGGATTTGAAAGCCCTGAACCCGGTATCCGTTCCATTGGGACTGATCGAAATTGAAAGCGGCAATATGCAGAAAGTGGACTTCAATTTTAGCGCAAACCGCAATGGCTCTTCTGGTAAAGTTCATTTTTATTATACTGATTTGAAGCTAAAATTGCTCAAAGAGGGAAAAAATGGGGAAGCGCCTAAGAAAAAAGGACTGTTGTCTTTCCTGGCCAATAATCTGCTCGTAAAAGATGCAAATCCCACAAAGGGAGAAACAGCAAGAACGGCCAGCGTTACTTTTCAGCGTTCTCCGGCCGCCTCCTTTTTTAACCTGCTCTGGAAAGGGGTGTTTGTGGGCATGCGCGAAACAGCTGGCCTTGGCATTGTTCCGGTAAAAACTCCGGAAAAAGCAATGGAAGCGATCAGGGATAAGAAAAAGGAACGTAAGGAGAAAAGTATAGCGCGAAAGGAAAAGAAGCCCGAAAAAAAAGTATCTTAGGATATTCAGCGTAAGGCCTATGATTGAAAAATCCAGAAAAAGAAAGAAGATACTGGTATGGACAGGGGGCATTATACTAATATTGGTACTGGGCATCAGCCTGACCTCAAGGTATTTTGCCAATAAGTTCAAACCCTTAATAAAGGCACAGATCAAAGAGCTGGTTTTAAGGTCTACGGACAGCCTGTACCATATAGAATTTTCTTCCATCCGGATTAATCTGCTCACTGCAAACGCTTCTTTAACGGAAGTGAAAGTCATCCCCGATACGCAGGTTTTCAAAAAACTGATCGCTTTAAAAAAAGCGCCCAATAACATCTATTATGTGGAACTGGAGAAATTGGGAATCAGAAATTTTCACCTCTTCCGGTTCCTTAGACACCGCAAACTAGATATCAGTCAGCTTCGCCTGGACAATCCAAATGTGGTCATGATCAATAAACAGTTCGACTTCAATGAGGATAAGCCGCCACGTCCCAACCAAAGTCCCTACGATTATATCTCTGGCTATCTGAAAGAATTCAGGATTCATGCCATCGATTTTAACAACATCAGGTTTAAATACATCAACAATAACAAGGCAAAACCGGAAATGGATTCCGTGAAAAATCTGAACATTACGCTGAAAGATTACCTGATCGATCCTCATTCTGCAACAGACAAAAGCCGCTTGTACTTATTGAAGGAGGTGAAGATCAATTTAAACAATTATACTTTTGCTACACCGGATAGCCTGTACCACCTCAACCTGAATCAACTGGATTTCTCTGCCGCTTCCGGCAAACTGAACATTAAAAGCTTTAGCCTGATCCCCAGATACGATGAGATGAAGTTTGGTCAGGTGCTCGGTTATGCGAAAGACAGGTATGAGATTCAAATGAGCGATATTAGTCTGGACGGCATCAATCTGCCTTTGTATATTCTTAAACAGGAGCTTTCTGCCAAAGAAATGAACATTGCCAATGGCTCCGTTGCGGTATTCAATAACAACTCCCTCGCCAAAAAGAATACGGAAAAAATTGGAAGGTATCCCCATCAGCTGCTGCAAAAGATAGAAGCAAAGCTGAACATCAGTAAACTTAACCTGAGCAATGTAAATATCAGTTATTCTGAATTTGACCGCGATAGCAGACAGAAGGGAACGATTAGCTTTGAAAATACATCGGGGAGTTTTAGCAATGTGACGAATACCCCGAAGTACAAATCTATAAACCCATTTATGACGGCTGGTTTAACGAGCTATCTGATGGGAAAGGGGAAGTTGGATGTGAACTTTAAATTCGATCTGAATGCCAAAGATGGTGCCTTTTCCTATTCCGGGGTTCTGGGTGCCATGGAAGGACGATCGCTAAACCGAATCACGAAGCCATTGGGAATGATAGAAGTGAAAAGCGGAACAGTGAAGAAACTCGAGTTTCTGATTGATGCCAATGACCAGAAGGCCAGCGGGATGATGAAATTCCAATACAACGACCTTTCGGTAAATCTGCTGAAAAGAGAAGAAGGAGAGAATCGTTTGGTGCGACAAGGCTGGATGTCTTTTCTGGCCAATGCGATAATTCTTAATCCCAATAATCCCGACAGCAGTGGCATCCTGATTACCGCACCAATTCATGAAGTCCGTAAAACGAACGGTTCCTTCTTCCAGTTTATCTGGAGAAGCCTTTTACAGGGAATCAAACATAGTGTCGGCGTAACTGAAGCGAAACAGCAAAAGATCAAAACACAAATTGCCCGTTTTGGACAAATGAAGATCGATAGAGAAGCCAGACAGGCCAGGAGAGAAAAAAGAAGGCTCCTGCGGAAAAAAGCAGAAGCCCTTAGAAAAAAATAACTATTTGTTGATGGATAACTGTTTCCCTGCAAGGTCTTCCCAACGGTAAAACTGGAAAGTCTTATCATCGCTCATGGCCACAAATAACCCATGTTTAAAGTCTCCGTTTAGTGGGCCTGAATAAATGTCGGAACCATCACTGTTGTTGGTAGAAACGGGAATACTGGTCAGTAAAACATGGTCATGAGGACCGGACTTTCCTTCGCGGTTAAAGACCTGGAAATGATTTGCCGCCTGATCGGATACGAGGATATAACCAGTAGTAGGGGATGTTTTATAAATGCTGATTCCTTCATTGTCCTCTTTGAATCCTGTTTTTGCAAATAGCGCAAGTTCTTCATTTCCTTTGGCAGGATCTGCATAATATTTTCTTACCCCAAACTGCTCATCGGAGTAATAGATATAACCCAGCTCATTGTCTACTGCAATCGATTCGATTTCTTTCTTTCCGCTGTATTTACCGAACTTTCTTTTCAGGCTGGCCTTCAATTTGCCTGTGCCATCGTCCTCCAGCAGGTATTGCCATAAATAACCATCAGCAGGACCTGTTTTACGGCCTACAATGGCGTAAATTTCTCCTTTTGGCGTTGTGTATAGGGCAATGCCCATCAAGTCTCTGTGCATCTCTTTTTCTTCTCCTTCGAAAACCGGTATTCCTCCATTATCGATAGGTTTCATGTCTGGTAAGGAAAAGATGCGAAGTTGATGCGTCATTCTTTCAGTGGCCACTGCGATGTCTACCTTTTTGCCGCCGAGCAGCAGGCCATAAGCGATGTCTACGTTGTTGGGTCTTTTCAAACCTTTGACCGTCTTTTCTTTGATCGCTTTTCCTTTAAGGTCGTAAACATATAGGCCGCCATTTTCATCTTTGTCGGTGCCAATTACCAAAGATTGGGCAGGATCAGAAGGGTTTACCCAGATCGCAGGATCATCAGAATCAAACTGTACCGGATCTGAAGTATATAAGGGTTTTACGGCTGAAGAATCTTTTTGTACGGTAGAACAAGAGATATTTAGTGTCAGCAATAATGCGGAAAGACCAAGGGTTAATGTAGGTTTATTCATTAAAAAATTCTTTATAGTTGGTTAAAATTGATTAGTTGGTTCCAAAAGCACCGATATAGCTGGCTGCTGCCGGAGAGGTATAGCTGATTCCGTTCATCACGAGTCCATTTACCGCATAGTGTGGTTTGATGTCCGTTTTTCCTTTGCCCAATGCCGGTGATCCTGCCTGAAGGTGGAAATCCCATGCCGGAGTAAAGGTCGCATTGTTAACAAGAGTGGTTAAAGGGTAATTTACAAATTTAGGATCGTTCAATCCTGCCGTTTTACCAATGATGTCGTTCGTTCCTGCAATGATATCAGCAGAAGGCTGAAACTGGTCTACGGTAACCTGACTATTTCCATAGTAAAGGTTATTCCCGAACAGGGATCTTTTGTCTTCTGCTTTTTTAGTGTCTCTTTTAATGCCGAAGCGGGTATTGGCGAAGAGATTGTTAAAGACCTCAACGCGTACGGTTGCTTCTACCCATATTGAGCCCCCTTTAGCAGTGGGTCTGCGCCATCCGGTATTGACCATGGTATTGTTATACACCATCACATAGGCCTGTGGCGTACGGTCGCCGCTGTTCGAAAGCTTCAGGGCATTGGTATTTGCACTATAGATCAGGTTATAGGCCACATCTGCCACACAACCGGATTTCAGGTTAATGGCCTCGCCACCGGACACTCCGGTTGTGTAGAATTTATTATTGGAAAAAATGATTTTCCCTCCATCAATATAGGTACAGTCTTCCTGTAGATTTCTGAAGATGCTATTGGTTACGACCAGCTTTCCGTTGACATTGGCAAACCAGAGCGCAGGCAGGTTCTCTCCAGCTTTTCCTTTGTACAGGTTCTGTTTTACTGAGGTGGAAGCATCTGAAGTCGTTGCTCCGGCATATTCAATAATGGTATGGTCTAATAATAACTCCTGACAACTTGGGGCTGCAAGAATCCCTCCCCACAAACGACCAAATTCTTTAGTTCTGGCCCCTTCTGCTACCGTAAATCGGATTGGAAATTCTGAAGTTCCCTGTGCATAAAGATTTCCCTTTACAATGATCTCTGGTTTTGCAAGGGTATCCATGAGCACAGTAACACCTTCTTCAATCGTTAAAGATTGTCCTTCCGGGATGATGATGTCACCTTTAATCAGCTGGGTACTTCCTTTTTTCCAGACTCCGGATGCCTCTCCCGAAATGGTACCATTGCCGGTATCCGGATCTACGTCACTATTGGCTTTCTTACATCCTGCAAAAAGTGCTGCGGTTAAAGCCAGGCAGATAAATAGTTGTGTTGCTTTCATGTCTTTTATAATTTATAGCGAAGGCCTAATAAATAATTTTGTTTGTAATAATCGTTACGAATGAGGGTATTGCCATCAAATTCCTGAGCAGTGGTTTGTAAGTTTTTCTCATTCGTTCCTTTGATGAATAATTTTAATGGCGTATTCAACAGGTTTCCGGCTTTAACAAATACGCTCAGGTTGTTCTTGAATTTCTTCTCTGCCGATGCATCCATTTGGATAAAACCCTTTTGCCAGAGATCATTATTTAAAAACTGAGAGATGGTATTGATTCTTTCGCCGGTATAAGAGGCCGCCAATTGGGCATCCCAACCTTTTTTGCTGTCTTTATAAAGCAGGGATATATTTGCGATGTTAGCAGATTGTCCAAACAGAGGCCTGCTTTGGTTGGCGCTGAGTGGCTGAAGATCTCCGTTTGCATCACGTACTCTATACGTTTTAGTGGTGGTAATCCTTGAATGGGTATAAGTGTAATTGGCCTTCACGCCGAACTGATGGAAGAACTTGATGTAATCCAGTTCCAATCCATAATTTTTTGCCGTTCCGAAATTTCCAGGCACATAATAAGTATCCTGTCCGCGGGTAGCATCAGCCTGAAAGGTATATTCTATAGGGTTTTGTATGTTTTTATAGAATGCACCCACCATGAGCTGATCTGTCCCATTGGGAAACAACTCATAACGCAAGTCAAAGTTATCGGCCAAAGCCCTTTTCAGATCCGGATTTCCTCTTTCCTTATATTCTTCCCTGTTTCCACCACCGGGAATGAGTTCATAAAAACCAGGACGGTTTAGAGACCTGAAATAGGAGGCACGAAGCTGTTCCTTCTTGTTGAGCTTATACTTTAAGTTCATGCTGGGCAGATAGTCAGTATAAACCTGCTTGCCTGTAGGACGAAGTTCTCCTGCAGGAAATAACATGCGGTATCCCTGGTCGGTATGTTCCACACGTAAACCACCAATCACCTCAAGGTCTTCCGCATTCAGTTTAAACATCCCGTATCCTGCGCTGATTTTCTCCGAAGCGTCATAAGTTAGCGGATTATTTACTGCTCCGGCAGGGTTCTTTACGGTCCAGGAAATGTCGCCGTAATTGCTGAAATCTTTACCATATTCCAGGTTCTGCGTAGCAGGAGTCAAGGTGTAGTTGTTGTAAAAACTGCTGCGTTGTTTGTCGCGGTATAAACCTCCGGCGCTGAAATCTACATTCATTCCGGCAATAGGTACCGTATAAGTCAGGTCCAGATAACCTGCCTTATCTTCTTCCGTATTGCGTTCCCAACGACGGGTGTATACGTCTCCAATCGACTGCACCACGGTTTTCCGTTCTGCAAAATTCTCCCTTATTCCAAGGATATTGATGGTGCTTTGATCAGGAACATCGTTTTTTGCTGAAGAGTATACCGCAGACCAGTTCAGCTTCAGTTGTTTCGGAATCAGCTGGTGGTCACCCTGAAGGGTGGTATTGAAAATCTGCTGTTCTGTAAAGCGGGAACGGGTTTCATAGTTTAATTTGGCATTTCCTGAATCCTGGTTATAACCCGAAGAAAAATCAGTTTCTTTTGAATCGCGGAGTTGCGTGCTTTGCAGGTTCACATAAGCATTGTATAAACTTAATTTATGCTGCGGATTAAAGGTGTAATCTAATTTTGCATGGGTGCCATAGCGTTGTTGCCGCTCCGAATACTGACGGTCCTCCCTGGAGGTAATGGTTGCAAAAGGATCGGTATCCACATTGGAGGAATTATAAAAGGTACTGTTGCTGCCGCGGTAAGTATTTTGGTAACTTCCGGCAAGGAGTACACCGAGTTTATTATCCAAAAAGCGTCTGCCAATAGATAATCCACCTACCAGACCTGGAGCAGGATGTTTTGAACTGTAATCTATGGTCCCTTTTGGAAAATCAAGCTGTGTGGCTTTATAGTCCTTTCCATTCATTTCATAAGGGGATTTCCGATGGATGCCATTGGTCTGGAAAGTGGTAAAACCACGGTCCAGAAATAACTGGCTATAGCCAGTTGCCAGATTTACTTTCAGCTGTAATTTATCGGGAGCATCTTTCATGACCATGTTGATGGCACCACCAACGGCATCAGCTTCCATATTGGAGTTGAGCGTTTTGTAAACTTCTAACCTTTCCAATAATTCGGAAGGAAAAATATCCAGGGGCACATAACGGTATTTATTGTCCGGACTGGGGATTTTCACGCCATTCACGAGTGTGTAATTATACCTTTTATCCATTCCGCGAAGAATGGCATATTGTCCATCTCCACTGCTGCTTCTTTCTACAGATACACCGGAGACGCGCTGAATGACATTGGCAACTGTCAGGTCGGGAGAGACTTCCATTGCCCTGCCGGAAACAACATTGACCAGTTGGGGGGATTTCTGCTCAATCCTTCTGGCTGTTTTCTCTGCTGATCCGTCATTTTTTGCAGAGATCATGACTTCATGTAACTCGGCATCTTTAGTTTCGGACAAAAAAATCTTAACTACAGGGTTGTCTTCTTTAAGGATACTGATCTGTTGGCTAAAGGTTTTGTACATCAGGTAAGATACTTTTATGGTAAATGTTCCTGTTGGCGGATGTTTGATCACAAACGATCCATCGAGCCCGGTTAGAACGGCACGATCTGTCTTTTCCAGAAGAACAGATGCGCCTACCAATGCTTCCCCTGTTTTCTGGTCGTAAACATAGCCCTTCAGGCTGGTCGCCCGGGCTGCGGTAATGCTAAATAATAGGCAAAAAAGAACGGGTAATAGTGTCTTCATTTTCTTAATTAATTTGTTGTTGCTGGTTTGTGTTTGCTAACGTTGGTCAAATGTGAGCACTCGCAGATCAGCTTCGAAATTATTGCCGTGAACAAAATGTATACAGCGTTACATGAAGGGTATACAAAACGCGTACAGCGTGAACATGATTTGTTTAATTGATTGATTTACAGTATATTGTTGGTAACATAAAACGCCATTACCATTTGATTAGCGTAATGTTATGCTATTGTTAAGTGTCGGTGATTTTGAAAAAATGCCTATAAAGTCTGTATAAAAGTGCTGAGGTTTTCTCCTTGCGGGAGGTTCAGTTTCTTCCTTAATCTATAGCGTGCTACCCGCAAACTGTCTTGTGAAATTCCAAAAAGTGCGGCCATATCTTTGGAGCTTAAATTCATTTTGATCAGGGCGACCAGCCGGATGTCATTTGCGGTGAGTTCATCACAATGTGCTTTCAGATGATCGAAAAAAGTCTGATGAATCTGTTCAAACATTCCTGTGAAATCTTTCCAGTGTTGATCGTGACTGATGCTTTGATTGATCCGTTGCACAAGCTGTTGCAATTGTTTCTTCTGGTCCCGCTTGTCTTCTTTCACCATTTCTTCAATCTGTGACCTGAGGCTCTCCAGGAACTGATTGCTTTGAATGATGTGCAGGGTATTGCTGGTCAGTTCTTTGCTCTTTAACTCCAGGGCGTCTTTGATGGCCGTTTTCTGGGTTTCGTATAACCTGTTGTTCTGCTCGTTTACCTTTTGTTCATTCCTGATCTTCAGCCTTTGACGGCTGATGGTGCTTGCGGCGAGGGAAATGAGGAGCACAATAATGAGGACAGCGGCAATCACCATAATGCGGTTGATGTCTTTTTCATTTTCAAATTGAAGAATAGCATCATCTTTTTGTTGTATCTCGAATAAAGTTTGCAGGAGCGCCAGCTGTTTATTGTTGTCCTCCGTAAAGATTTTCAGAAAGATGTTCCTGCCCAGTTCACTATAATGATAGGCGCTGTCGTATCTTTTCATGAGGTCGAAATTTTTGGAAAGGTCTCTGTAGGCGCTGCTGAGCTGGTATTGATCGTTCATTTGCCTGGCCAGGCTTTCTGCTTTTCTGGTATAACCCAGCGCTTCTGTATATCGGCCGGTCTTCCGGTACACATCCCCGATGTTGTTAATGATCTCTATCTGTGCACGGTTATTCTTTAAAGCCGTATTCCCTTCCAGGGCCAGGGTGTAATATTTAAGTGCAGAATCTAAATGAGGTTTGTCTTCGTAAATGCTTCCGATATTTTCATAGATCTTCTCAATTCCGGTCTGGTCTTTCTCTTTTTTATAGACGTTTAATGCCAGTTGCTGGTATTTCATGGCATTCTGATAGTCCAGACTTTTCTCGTAGGTCTGCCCGATAAGACCATAAGATCTGGCAATTCCTTTAGGATCACCGGATTGCTGGTAGAGGCTTAAAGCTTCCTGGAATTTCTCCAGACAAACGCGGTATTGGCGGGCATAATAATAGGTTTCCCCAATCTTATGCAGGTTTTTTGCCAGGTTATTCCGGTCCTGTTGCTGCCGGAAAATCTGATCAGCTTTATAATAATAAATGATGGCCTGAGAATAGGCTGCCTGATAATAAAAGAGTTCTCCGATTTGCTGATAGCAAAGTGCGGCGGTAATAAAGTCCTCCTTTTTCAAAGCCTCTTTTAAGGTTTGTTTGATCTTTAGAAAGGCGGTATCCGGAGCCTGATGTATTAGCGTATCAATTACAGGGAAATTGGGTTTGATATTTTCCTGGGGGAATGCCGCAAAGGGAGATAGGTTGCCGTATAACAGCAGAAAGAACAGGATCCGGAAGGTCCGGCTTGGATATACTTTTTTCACCCTTTAAAATTACAGGGCACAGTATTAAGGAATTGTTAAATCGGCTGGAATACTTAACGCAAAAAAAGGGCCGCTTCTAAATCATAGAAGCGGCCCTCAAAAGCGTATAAAAAGAGTTAGAATTTATCCCAGAAAATTTTAGAACTTACTGCATCTCCACCCATTGCGGCAGAGGCAGCTTCAACATTTGCCTGGTTTAAAGTTCTTTCATTATCAGGATAGGTGATACGTAAAGGAATCACGCTGACAGAACTGATCGCACGTTCCAATACCGGGAAATCCAGACGTCTCCATTCTACCCAGGTGTCATACCCGCGGTTATATAAAGCAAGGTACTTCTGGATGCCTATTTTTTCCTTAATGTTTGCAGAGGCAGTGGCATAAGCTACTTTAGGTTGAGCTAAATAAGCAGTTGCTTCGGCTTCGCTGCCTCCCCAGTAGAGGATAGAAGCAGTGATCCCTTTATTATAATGGTCTACAGCTGTTCCGGCAATTCCCCATCTTGCTGCAGCCTCAGCCAGGATCAGCTCCACTTCAGGATAATCCAAAAGAAGGGCCGGGAAATCAGGTGCAATTATTTTATCACTGATATGTGAAAAGTTAGCAAAAGTGTTATTTATACCAATGATTCCACCAATATAATTTCCATTAATAGGGGTAAAATACTGCGGCCTTCTGGGGTCGTTAAGGTTATTCATGATGTCTATCATGGTTTTTCCACCAATATAATCCTGCCTTTTAGTGAATGCACTATTCAAATCAGTTGAAATAGGATTATTATTAGGCGTTTCCTTCAGGTATTTAAAGGTTGCATTGTCAGCATTACTGGTGAAAGCTTTATCTGCGGAAGATTGGATCACACTCTTTGCGGTCGCTTCATCCACATCAGCCAGGGTAATCGCCAGTTTCAGCTTCAAACTGTGTGCAAATTTTATCCAGCCTGCAGTATTGTCATTATAAAGCAAATCCGTTGGGCCGAAATTTGATCCTGGAGTCATTTGCGCAATTGCTCCATCCAGTCGTTTCAATAAATCAGCATAGATGTCTGCTGACTTATCATATTTTGGTTGATTGACATCGCCCAAAGCCTGAGAATATGGAACATCTCCCCACGTATTTACCAATACAGACCAGGTATATACGGAAGCGATCTCTGTTAATGCAATTCGGTTATTCTTTACTGCATCGCTTATTTTGGCATCGGCTTCTGTAAGTCTTCTGCTTTCTTTCAGATCCTGGAGAATCTCACTATACATAGGAGTCCAATAGGCGGTGTGAACCTCGCGGGTGATATAGTCGTACCTGGGTTCATCCTGGTAGGAAGTTGCGGTCCATTGCTGAACCCAGTACCTGAAAACATTTACGTTTACGTTTGGAGAGGTCTGATTGTCGGCCAGTTCTTTCAGCGCATTTGCAAAAAGAGAACCTGCAGAGACGTTATCCGGATTTTTCTGATCGATGTTGTAATCGTCCAGGCTTTTTGCACATGATACCAACAGCATCAGGGGCAATATATATATTAATAATTTTTTCATAATCTGTTGTCGTTAAACGGGGTTATAATCTAAATTTGAAGTTAAAACCAAAGGTTCTTACTGATGGGTATGCGCCACTTTGGTACCCCTGAATATTTCCTGAACTTAAACCTGCTTCCGGATCTGAGTAAGGAAGGTTCTTATGGATGATCCAAAGGTTCCGTCCCACCAATGATACGTCAACAGACTTAAATACTTTTTCGCCGATCCATTTTTTAGGTAACGAATAGGTAATTGCAGCCTCACGTAGTTTAACAAAACTGGCATCGTATACGAATGCCGCTGGTGGATTGTTAATGTATCCATAAGGAGTAGATGTTCCGTCGAAGGCTTCTGCCCTGACCTTATTGGGATTTCCATCTTTATCTACGCCAGGAAGAAGGACACCACCACCTTGACTAACAGGAAGCCTTTTCGGGTTGCCCAGCTCATTTAGCCCTGCAGTTTCGGGATAAATACCTGTTGCTTGTCCGTATGCCTGATCTAAGGAGAATACGCTTCCGCCGTGTTTAATATCTACAAGGAAACTTAAGGAGATATCTTTGTATTTAAAGTTATTCTGAATACCTCCGGTCCAATCGGCGTTGATGTCGCCGAGTACCTGGTTTGGAGCAGATTTAGCATAGTATCCATTTTCTTTAACCACTTTTTGTCCGTTGATATATTGGAAGTCCACTCCGCGGATGGTGCCATAAGCTTCACCTAATGTAGCATTCAGGGATACGCCACCACCGCCAAGATCTCCAACCTGCAGGTTGGTATTTCCTTCATAAAGTTCAATCACTTTATTTCTGTTTCTTGCAAAATTGATGTTCATTGTCCAGGTAAAATTATCATTCCTGACAGGAAGGACGAATGCAGAGATCTCTATACCCTGATTTCTTATCGTACCCGCATTTACCCATTTCTGATTAAAACCGGTGGTATTAGAAACATCAACCGGCATGATCTGGTTGACAGAGTTGGTGCGGTACCAACTAAAGTCAAAACCTACTCTTCCCTGTAAGAAATTCATTTCCAGACCGGCCTCTATACTTCTGGTGCGTTCCGGTAAAAGATTAAGATTGTTTTTGATAGTACGCATTGAGGTTAGCAGATTTCCACCAAAGATTGGGTTGATGGTGTATACATCATATAAGCTTAGTGCTGCTGCATCATTACCTACTTCTGCGTAATTCAATCTTAATTTACCATGGCTTAACCAGGTTGATTCTTTCATCAGGTTGGAGAAAAGAAAACTTCCCGCTACTGATGGATACCAATAAGTGTTATTTTTTAGTGGAAGGGTAGTGGATTGATCCCGACGGATACTGGCATCCAAGAAAAAAGTTTCTTTATAACCGAGGGTAGTACTGGCAAATAAACCATCTACTCCTACGCGCTCATAACGTTCAAGAGGAGCGTTGATCGCATTTACCGAGTTGGATAAAGAATATAATTCAGGTACAACCAGACCTCCGTTTGTTACTGCATTGATGGAAGTTAATTTGGCTCTCCTGATGTTACTTCCTAATAAACCTGTGAATTTAAGGTCGGGAGTAATCTCTTTATTGAAGTTAAGGAGCAGGTCAAAGTTAACCTCTGAGTTTGTACCGTTAATTCTTCTGTATTCAGGGATATCCGGACCGCCTATCGCGATACGTTCTTCCTGCATTTCGCTGGTGCCATCATAGGTTACGCGACCAAGGACATCAAACCAATCTAATGGTTTCCAGGTCAGGGCAACGTTTCCGAAGTACCTGTCTCTGCTATCATTTTCGAAGTTCTTGTATCTGGTCCAATAAGGGTTATTGGAATAGATTGCACCTTGTGCTGTTTCGTCAGCCCAGTTCCAGGTGACGTTTTTTTCTTCTCTTTCGTAAGCTGCTTTTTGTTCTTTTATGTCAACATTGGTTTGCCACCATTGTCTGAACTGCTGATTGACGTTTTTTCCGTCATATCCGGTACCGTAGCGGCCTAATCCAGCAATATTCGTGTAATTTGCAGCAGCACTTATTTTTAGTTTTTTGTTAATCTCATGGTCAGCGGCAAAGTTAAAACCGTTTTTGATGATCTTACTGTTTGGTAAAACACCGGTTTCGTCACTTCTTTGATAGCCAAATTTAAAGGTAGTGCTTTCTCCGCCACCATCTAAAACAACACTGTGACTAGAGCCGATTGCCGTTTTATAAAATGTGGATGGATCATTCGCTGAGGCTACCCATGGCGTTGCTTTCTGATAAGAAGGAGAGGTCGGATCAAAGGAGTTCCACTGATAGATCAGGAGATTCGGATCAAATTTACCACCATAAGATGCATCATCAGTAAATGGGGTCATTAGGCTGTTTCCTTTACCAAATATATCCCGGTACCAGAAGTTACCATCAGGTGATTCATTCTTGCCCTGGCCACTATATTGATTGGCATAGCCAGCGCCGTACTCTTTCTGATATTTGGCAAAGGTTGTTTTGTCGATATTTCCAAAAGTAACACCGCTGTTTAAGGTTACTCCCAAAGCGTTTTTCTTGCCTTTCTTGGTGGTGATCATAATGACACCATTCGCTGCTCTGGAACCGTATAGGGCAGTTGCAGCAGCACCTTTAAGTACGTTTACAGAAGCAATGTCATCAGGATTGATATCCGCTGCGGCATTTCCATAATCATACCCTCCTCTACCTGTTTTTTGGTTGGCACTGTTTGTATTAACGTTGCTTACCGGAACTCCATCTATAACAAAGAGTGCCTGATTATTTTGCGTCATTGATTTGATACCCCTCATGACTACGTTGGTAGAACCTCCCATAGCATTGGATTGCTTAATGTCCAGGCCGGCTACTTTTCCGGATAAGCCGTTGATGAAGTTGTTATCTCTGGTTCTGGTGAGGTCTTCGCCTTTAACTTCCTGAGCGGCATAAGGCAGCTCATTTTTTTTACGTTGAATACCTAGTGCAGTGATCACGACTTCCGACAAGGATTGATCATCGTTTTCCAAAACTACGTTCAATACGTTTGATGTAGGAATGACTTTCGCCTGGCTCCCAAAACCAAGGGAGGAGAAGGCTAGTGATTTCGCTCCCTGGGGAACGCTGAGTGAATATTTCCCTTCTGCATTGGTTAGCGTTCCGCCCTGGGAACCCACGATTTTTACGGTAACTCCGGGTATTGGAAGCCCGTCTTCTTTTCCTGTTACTGTGCCGGTAATCGTCCGATTTTGTGCAATCGCCGATCCGAAGAGGCACAGAAAGGCCATTAAACTTAGGATAAGTTTTTTCATGTGAATGAATTTGATTAGGATGTTAGTTAATAATTATACAATATATGAATAATGTCATATTATGTAGAATTTTTTTGTCACATAAAAATTTTTGCGCCAAATGACCTTGCTTAAATTGATTCAAAAGGCAATTAAATTTACAAGTAGGAATCCTAATCTCTTTTGTGTGTATGTTGATGCTTTTTTTATAGGCCAATACTGACATTTTTATTCCATTATGGAATGTTTATTGTTTTTTACCGTTTTTTTTTACTCATGTTGACCAATATGACTGTCTGTTTAGTCGTTTTGATTAAATGAAATTTCTTGTTATTGGAGGCTGAATCTGAAAGAGAAATCCAACAAAAAAGCCCTGAAAGTTTTATCTTTCAGAGCTTTGTAAAATATTTGTTTCAGGAAGGAGTTCCGCTAGTTGAGTAATGTTGCGGGAACAGGCTTATTCAACAGATGCTCATAATAAAAACGGTAACGTTCTGCTTTATCATGAGGCGTTTTTAAACCTCCCCAGCCATGTCTTCCTCCGGGATAAATCATCAGTTCAAAATGCTTGTTTGCATTCTGTAATTTATCGATCAGCTGGATCGTATTCTGCATATGCACATTGTCGTCCATATCACCATGCATAATGCGCAGCAAGCCCTTATACTTGTTTACATAAGTAAGTACGGAACCATTTTTATAACCTTCAGGGTTTTCCTGTGGCGTATCCATAAAGCGTTCTGTATAATGACTGTCGTACAACTCCCAGCTGGTTACCGGTGCACCTGCAATTCCGAAATCGAAATCATCGGCACCCATAGTTAAGGCCATACAGGTCATATAACCACCATAACTATGTCCGGTGATCAATAGTTTTTTGTTGTCTACCCAGGATTTTGCTTTTAACCACCTCGCGGCAGTAGTATAATCTTTCATCTCCCATTTGCCAAGGTTCCGGTGCATGAGTGCAACGCCCTCTTTTCCAAACTGTCCTGATGCACGGTGATCCACAGCAATCTGAATGATGCCTTCATTTGCCCACCATTGGCTTGCGGTTCCTTTCCAGGTATTGGTTACTGTACCTGCATTAGGACCACCATAAATGCTCATGATAACCGGGTATTTTTTGTTCTGATCAAAGTCGGTAGGATAGGTGATGACTGCGGGTAACTGATAGCCATCATCGGTAGGGATGCTGATCATTTCTGTTTTTCCGAAGTTGTATTGGGAAAAATCAGCAGATTTGCTGTCTGCAAGTTCTTTAATCACTTTACCGGTATTGTCTAACAATGTTCTTTTTTGTGGAGTAGATACGTTAGAATAGGTTGTAATAAAATACTGGCCGTTTGGAGAGATTTGTACCTGGTGTGTATAGTCTCCAAAGGTCAGGCGTTTCAGGTTTTTTCCATTATAGTCTACGCGATAGAAATCTTTCCGGGTCGAAGCTTCTTTACGGGCGGTAAAATAAATGACCTTATTTTTCTCATCCACATGTTCCAGGTCGGTCACCTGCCATTTCCCACTCGTAATCGGGTTAATCAGCTTTCCTGCTAAAGTGTAAAGGTAAAAATGTGCCCATCCGGTTTTGTCGCTTTTTAGGATATAGTGTTTCTTGTCCTGAAGGTACTCGATGCGGCCATCGTAATCCAGGTCCACCCAGGAAGATTGTTTTTCATCATAGATCTCTTTTTTAGCTCCTGTACCCGGGTTAACCGTAAAGAACTTTAGGTTGTCCTGCCCACGGTTCATCCATTGCACCATTAAGCTGCTGCCATCATAACTCCAATAAGGCGTACCAAAATACTGATCGTCTTTTTCGTTGAAATCAGCCCAGGTAACGGCACCTCCTGTTACAGGGACAAAGCCGACTCTGACTTCCGGATTGGCGTCTCCTGCCTTAGGGTAACGGGTTTTCTCGGTATAGCCATGTTGTCCTGTTGACCCGTTGATCGGGAACATCGGAACTTTAGTGTCGTCAAAACGCATAAAAGCAATGTGCTTGCTGTCCGGGGCCCACCAAAATGCTTTGTACTGAGTGGGACGTCCTAAAATTTCTTCAAAATATACCCATGACGACCAGCCGTTGTAAATCACATCCGTGCCATCATTAGTATACCTGGTTTCTTTGCCGCTGCTTACTTCCACCGAATACAAGTCGTTGTCGCGGGTAAAGGCAATGTATTTCCCATCCGGAGAAAGGGTAGGATTCTTTTCTTCTTCTTTGGTGCTGGTGAGTTGTTTTGCTGCTTCTTTTCCATATTGTATAAAGACATCATTGCCTTTTAAAAAAACATTTACATTGCTTTTCGGAGGCCGGGTATAAGGTGTCTTTGCACCGGATTTCGGATCTACAGCATAGAGTTCCCGATCTCCGGGAGCAGCTTCGATATAGCGGTTGTCATCGCTCCAACCCATCACCATGGGGATTGGTTTGGTAAGAGAGGGTTGGTTTCCAAGGGTTTCCTGCTGACTTAACCTTTTTAACTGCGCCTGGGCAGTCAGGTTAAAACAAAAGGATGCAGCTAAACCGAGAAGTATTGTTGTTTTCATTCGTTGTCTGATTGGTTTAAAAATTTGAAGCTATAAAAAAGGCGCCCTGGTTCAAAGGCGCCTCACAAGAATTATTTACAATGTAGCTGTAAATTTACACGATCCAGTTCCATCCGAACTCGTCAGGAGCAAGTCCGTAACGGATGTCATTTAATGTTTTTGCGATACCCGCAGAAATCGTACGTGTAGCAGGGTCCGTTAAAGTATATAACTTACCTTCATAACTGATTTCTCCAATTGGCGTCACAGTTGCGGCAGTACCTGCTGCGAATGCATCTGTTAACTGACCATTTTCGATACCTTCGATTACTTCTTTTACACTTACCCTTCTTTCTTCCACTTCAATGCCTGCTTTTTTTGCCAGCTGAATAATGGTATCTCTTGTTACCCCATCCAAAACGGTACTTCTTACAGAAGGAGTAACCAGTTTCCCGTCGATCACAAAGATTAAGTTTGCTGTTCCTGCTTCCTCGATAAACTCATGAGAAACGGCATCAGTCCAGATCAACTGGTCAAAACCTTCTTTTAATGCCTCAGCAAAAGGGTGTAAAGAACGGGCGTAATTTCCAGCAGTTTTAGCATAGCCAACACCACCTTCATCTGCACGTGTAAATTCAGTTTCAATTTTTACTTTTAGTGCTTTGCTGTAATACGGTCCTGTAGGAGTCGTTAGTAAAGCAAAGGTATATTTATCAGATGCCTTTACACCCAGGTAAGGATCGGTAGCGAACATCACCGGGCGGATATATAAAGAATAACCATCCTGATTCGGAACCCAGTTTTTATCAATATCAATTAATGCCGCGATTCCTTGTCTGAAAATATCCTCAGGAATAGCAGGCATCGCCATGCGTTGTGCTGATTTATTAAAACGCTCAAAGTTTTTGTCTGCTCTGAAAACACTGATTTTACCATCAGCCTGACGGTAAGCTTTCATGCCCTCAAAAATTGCCTGTCCGTAATGCAGGGCAGAAATTGCCGGGCTCATCGGAATCGGGCCATAAGGTAATACCTGTAAATTTGTCCAGGCGCCATCTTCGTATTCGGCAATAAACATATGATCGGAAAATACCTTTCCGAAGGGAAGTTGAGAAAAGTCTGTTACTGTTAGTCTGCTTTGCTCAGCTTTCGTGATGGTTATATCCAGTGTATCGTTCATTTCTATTCGTATTTCTTCCTGCAAATTTAATAAAATTGCCCTGCTTATTTCTTTTTATTTTGCTTTTGAACAGGATTGTTAAGTGTCTTAAGTACACTAAGATCCTCTTTGTCCGGGCAGGTCAAAATACTCCTTAGTGGGTATTTCCTGCCGGAATGCCTTTCTCTAAATTTGGTCATCATCCTCATCCTCCATCTTAAAATTTAAATCATGAAAAAGAAAATTACTGTCTTACTCTGTTTTTTTGTACTCAGCAGTATTGTAGTTCAGGCACAAAGCTGGCCCAAAACAATTGGGGAGTTTAACTATTACCTCGGTCACAAAACTTCAGACCTCAAGAAGGCAATGAAGAAAGGAGGACCCTTTGTTTATGATAAGGAGCTGGATGAACAAAAAGGGCCCTTTATGATGCGTTATTACGAGTATGAGAATTATGATTTAACCTTGTACTGCCTGGAAGATAAAGTGGTTGGCCTGATTTGTCAGGAGTTGACAAAACCGGATGCCCTTGCGATGGAAGCTTCCTTGAAAAGCAATGGATATAAGCTTAGCCAAAACATGCAATATATGGGCGGTTTTCCTGCCAATTATGCCAATTTATGGACCAGTGCAGATGGGACAAGGCAATGTCGGGTGGTCTATAAAGGTTTTCTGGACTTCGAAAACGGCAAACCTATTACCGATATGGATAAGCTTGACTTTGTTGCCCTCACTTATGCAACAGACATCATTGCCCTGGCTGTTAAAGATAAAAAATAGACATGCTTAAGCTAAACTTAATTGCTGTGTTGTGCTGCCTTACATTTTTGTCGTACGCACAAACTACCGAAAACATGGTAGCATGGTTAAATGAAAAAACAGATTTGGTCATGGTCAATCAATGCAACCGGCTTAATTTTATGTCCTCATCAACAACTGTAGCAGCAGATGAAATGACCTTTACCTATGGGGGAGGAAAGAAACTGCAGGTAAAATGGGCAGATGTAACAGGAATTGATGATTTGAATGAAAAGTATAAATGCGTGACGATATACTTCAATCCGGGATCTGAAAATACCTGCAACCGCGTCATCTTCGTGCAGGAGGATAAAACAGTTCGCAGTCAATACCTCGCTTATGCAAAAGCGATAGCCCTGCATAACAAGGCGAAATTAAAATAACAATAACCCTAAAAATAATGGGAACCACGCAAAAGCGGGTTCCCATTTTATATGATTTAACTTCTGAGATCTTTCAGAACGCTCAGTACCCATCCTTTTCCCCATTCTTCCATTTGTTCTTCTGTCCAAAGGAAAGGGTAGAAAATTCTTTTCTGAAAACGCGGAGGCAGGTATTTCTGCCAGTTGGTTCCACCAGTAGCGGCAATGTCAACGGGATCTCTTTCCAGATACCTGACCGCAGATTTATAATGCGAAAGTGGCCATTCAACATTGACAAACAGATCAAGTTTCCTCAGTTCTTCCGTTAAAGCGGTTACGTCTTGTCCTTCGTCTTTTACTTTGTGGTAAAGTGCAGAGAAGTTGCTGTCTTTTCTGTCTTTGACCAATTGCAAAAACTGACTTGCATATTTATTGATAAACTGTTTTAAAGTGAGTGTTTCTTTTCCCGTAGCCAGCTCCGTTGCACCTGATTTCCAGTAGATATGCTCAAACTGTTCTTCAATAGGGGCATTGGCGAGTGCTGCTCTTTTGTCTTTATCTACCAACCGGCCGAAATCTGTAGCACTGATTTCAATCATTCGGTATTGTCCTGACTGAAACCCGCTTGCCGGTAGTAAGGACATTCTGAATTTCAGGAATTGTTCTTTTTCCATTCCGTTGACCATCACTTCGAATGAAGAAACCAGCGCGTTAAAATAGGCGTTAATCCTTTTCACGCGATCGGTAAAGAAAGTAGCAGTTAAGGTTTCCCTTGCAGCGGCAACCTGGTTAAACTCATGCAGTGAAAGCTTAAAATAAAGCTCTGTAATCTGATGGTACATGATAAAGATCTCTTCATCAGGAAAAGATGTTTTTGGTGCCTGTAGGCTCAACAGCGTATCCAGATGAATGTAATCCCAATAGGTTAAGAAATCTGCATACAAGAGGCCATCCAGATAGGCCGACATGTCCTGGCCCATTGCAGTATATTTTTCCTGCAGCTTGTCCAGTTTGTCTTTGATTTGTGGTGTTAATTCCATGGTTTGAAAGCTAGTACAGTACCCTGAATTTTATGGTGTGTTCAATCTTTTTTAAAGATTTAAAGAGTTGTTTGTCGTATTCTGCATTGATGTCAGTAATCACATATCCGATGTTCTGATTGGTCATCAGAAATTGCGCCACAATGTTAATGTCGTGCTTGGCAAAAACCGTGTTGATTTTAGCCATAATTCCCGGAACATTCTGGTGGATATGGATCAGTCGGTGAGACTTGTCAATCCTTGGCAGCTGTAAATTCGGGAAGTTATTGCTCAGGTGCGTCGTTCCGGTATTCATAAAGTCGATCATTCGTTTCGGAATGAAGGTCAGGTTTCTCGGGTTCGATTTTAAATCATCAAAAACTACGACACCCTGTTCGGTGCAGGTGGCAATGTCAACCTTGTTCTTTGCCTGTCCGAGGTAGCCTAATGTTTTTAATTTCACGGCCCTTTTCAGCTTCTCCAATTCTATTTTCTCGCCTTCTGCAAGCAATAGCATGTGTACATCTGCCACATATTTCTCCTCGAATGAGGTTTTATGACGAATGGAAAAACCATCTTTCTTCAATAAGGCAATGCTCTGTGGGTCTACTTCACCAATGACCAGGCATAGAATCCTGTTCTTAGGATAAGAGATGGCTCTTGGCAGGTTGTTCACATATAGGAACTCGTCGAAGCTCGGCGTCACATGGTCTGCTTTTTCTACAATGCTTTCTCTGGAGATATTTTCCGTAAAGGCATAGAATTTTTTGATCATTCCACTTTCCCTGAGCTGGAAATCGGAATAGCCGTCACCGATTCCGTAAAGGTTTCCCTCCAGGTTCAATTGCTGCATTAATTTCACTTTGCCACCTTCTTCACTCAAAGGGTTGGCATGGTCGTAATCTATAATTTTACCATCGCCGGTGGTGACAAAAGTGTTGGCGTAAATGTTTTCTTTTTTGATGTGGTATTGGCTCACCACAGGGGTGATAAACTCTTTAAATCCACCTGAAACGATCAATACTTCATCTGCATGTTTCTTAAAGAATGCGGCATTGCGGGAGAAAGAAGCAGATACTTTTTTCTTTAAGCGGGTGATCAGCTGTTTTAAATGATCTTCCGAAGCTTCCAAAAGTTTAACCCTTTGTGCAAGACTCTCTCCGAAAGACAATTTTCCTTCCATGGCCAGGTTGGTATAGTCTTCGATTTTCTTGAAGATGGCTTCTTTTTCAGGATGCTTTTTGAGGGAAATACGGGCCAGCTCATCCAATGCCTCTACCTGGGTAAAGGTGCTGTCGAAATCAATGATGTAAATATTCTTCTGATTCATAATTTTAAGGAAGTGGGAGCTGTTTCAGGGCCTGACAGGTTTCTGCTACGGTCTGATCCAGCGGCTTAAATGTTATTCCAATGGTCTCAATTATTTTTTTATTGCTGTATAAACTCTCGTTCAGGCTGCTTCTGGCGGCATCACTTGTTAAAGCGGCCGGTTTTCCGGTAAATAAAGAAGCCAGTTTTGCGGCTCTCCATGCAATGCCGAGCATCCATGGTTTCGCTTCTTTAGCAGGTGCTTTAACGCCAAAACCTTTGGCGATCTCTCCAAAGAAACGCTGGTAATGGTAAT
This sequence comes from Pedobacter sp. FW305-3-2-15-E-R2A2, assembly GCF_038446955.1. NCBI lineage: Bacteria > Pseudomonadati > Bacteroidota > Sphingobacteriia > Sphingobacteriales > Sphingobacteriaceae > Pedobacter > Pedobacter sp. FW305-3-2-15-E-R2A2. The sequence continues at coordinate 6,778,963 of NZ_CP151803.1, read as the reverse complement.
TTTCTGCACTGATGGTGAAGCGTTCTTCTGTGATCTTGCTGTTCATCAGGGCGATCATGCTTTTAGCCACATCCTGAACATCAACAATTCCGGTGGCCCCTTTGGTATAGAAAGAAAGACCTTCTTTTACGAGTTTAAAAATCGCTCCGCTACCCTGAAATCCTGCAGCGCCACCAATGATGACCGATGGGTTTACGATGACGGCTTCCAGGCCTTCGGCAATGCCACGCCAGACTTCCATTTCTCCTTCATATTTCGAAATGGCATAAGAATGTGCCTTGGAATCGTATTCCCAGAAGTCTTTTTCTGTGATCAGCTGCCCTTTTTTTGCATTTCCCAAAGCGGCAACAGAACTGACATGAAGCAACCTCGCCTGGTTTTCCACACAAAGGTTCACGACATTGCTGGTACCTTCAATATTTACTTTCAGTAATTTTGCTTTGTCTTTGGGGTCAAAAGAAATCATTGCTGCACAGTGATACACCTGATGGATATCTTCAAATGCAGTATCCAGTGTAGAAAGGTCGTTGATGTCTGCAACCGCCCATTCTATCAGGGGATTGTCTTTTATTAAATCCGGAATCACAGAGTGCTCGCGCTTTAAGGCCCTGAGCTTTGTTCCCTGTCCGGTTAGCTGATGTATTAATTCTGCTCCTAAAAATCCAGTAGCACCGGTAACCAATATCATTTCATTTTTTTTAGGATGTTCATTAAAATATGCTCTCAAAAATAGATATTTGACAGATACATTTATAGTACAATATGTCTTTATCAGATTTTTTTTCTCCGGTCAACCCTGACAAATTTGCCCCAAAACATGGATTCTATACCAGCCAGTTGGGTTTAAAGGCAGGTTTTTACACGGATAAATTTCCGGAACTGGAGGGAAATCAATACGATATTGCCATTTTTGGAGTACTTGATGATCGTGCGGCAGTGAATAATGAGGGTTGTGCGTTGGCGCCGGACTATTTCAGGGCGCAATTTTACACTTTAAATGAGGGTGCTTTTAACAGCAGAATCATTGACCTGGGAAACATCAAACCCGGAGCTTCTATCTCCGATACCTATGTGGCAGTCAAGATGGTTGTGGCCGAGCTAATCAGCCTGAACATCCTTCCTGTTATTATTGGGGGTGGACAAGACCTGACCTACGCACAATACCTGGCTTATGAAAGCCTGGATCAAAAGGTAGATCTGGTTGTGATAGATAGTAAATTTGACCTCGATGAAGAAGATCAGGAGGGGCTGGCTGCAAAGTCTGATACCTATTTGAATAAAATCCTGTTACATCAGCCTAATTACCTCTTTAATTTCAGCAATATCGGTTATCAAACTTATTTTGTGAATCAGGAAAGCCTGAAAGTAATGAATAAGCTTTACTTTGATGTACACCGTCTGGGTGAATTTATGGATGACATTACGCTCACTGAACCGATTGTACGGAACGCGAATATGATCAGTTTTGATATTGGTGCCATCCGTTCTTCTGATGCCAGGGCGAATGCCAATGCGGGGCCAAATGGTTTTTATGGAGAACAGGCCTGCAGGATTACCCGTTACGCGGGGATGAGCGATAAACTGACTTCCATTGGCTTTTATGAGTTTAATCCGGCTTTCGACAACAATGGTCAGACGGCGATGTTGCTGGCACAAATGGTCTGGTATTTTATCGATGGTTTTTACAACCGCAAGAAAGATTTTCCACTTACACCAAAGTCCCAGTACCTGGTATACCGTGCGAGTTTAAATGATGGATCGGGGGAGATGCTCTTTGTAAAGAGTAAGAAGTCCGACCGCTGGTGGATGCAGGTGCCTTATCCTTCAGGAATCACTAAAAATGAACGCTTCCATTTGGTACCTTGCCGTTATGACGATTATACGATGGCGGTAAATGGAGAAATGCCGGATCTTTGGTGGAGGACGTACCAAAAGTTATTGTAATTTTACCTAAAATATAACGTTTAAGAGGAGATCAGTACCGTTAAGATCACGATCCCTTCATCACCATAAAAAAACAATATAAACTCATGAAAAAAACTTTAATCGCTGCAATTTGCTTATTGCCTGTTGTAGCAATGTCCCAGGGTAAATTTACTGTTAAGGGCAAGGTAGGAAACTTAAATGCACCGGCAAAGGCTTTTATCGCTTATAGGGTAGGCCAGAACCAGGTTACCGACTCTGCAGCAATTGTAGCTGGGAAATTTGCGTTCTCGGGTCCGCTTAGTGGAATTGCTCAGGCACAAATCAGAATCAAACACGACAATGCAGTGGTAGATCCGGCAAAACGTGTTCCTGTAGATGTGATCAATTTTTATCTTGAGCCTAAAGCGATAGAGCTTACTGCGCCTCAGGATTCTATAAAATATGCGACCATCAAAGGTTCTAAACTAAACGATGAAAACGAGAAATATAAATTGCTGACTAAAGCTGTCAATGAAAAAGGTGCTGCTTTAATGCGTGAGTATCGCAGTAAAACTGAAGAGCAACGTAAAGATGAGGCTTACATGAAAACGGTGATGAGCCGTGATGATGAAAATCAAAAAGAACTGGAAGCGATCAATAAAACCTTTATTGAAGCCAATCCGAATTCTTATGTGAGTTTAGTTGCTTTTAGAAGCGGTTTGTCTGAGATCGATGTGAATGTAGTGGAGCCCCAGTTCAACAAATTTTCTGCTGAAGTAAAAGCTACAGATCTTGGTAAAAATATCGCCAATATGATCGCTTCTGCTAAGAAAACTCAGGTTGGACAAATGGCAATGGATTTCACACAAAATGATGTGAATGATAAACCCGTAAAATTGTCTGATTTCAAAGGTAAATATGTATTGCTTGATTTCTGGGCATCATGGTGCGGACCTTGTCGCCAGGAGAACCCTAACGTAGTAACAGCTTATAAAAACTTTAAGGATAAAAATTTCACCGTTCTGGGTGTTTCTTTAGACCGTCCGGGTAAAAAGGCAGATTGGTTACAGGCGATAGAAAAAGATGGATTAACATGGACACATGTTTCTGACTTACAGTTCTGGGACAATGCGGCTGCAAGAGCTTATGGCATTCAGTCTATCCCTGCAAATTACCTGATCGACCCAACAGGTAAAATTATTGCTAAAAACATCAGAGGCGAAGAATTACAAAAGAAATTAGCAGAAATTTTGGGAGCAGGACAATCTAAATAGTCTTGTTTCTTAGATTCAAAATTCTTATTTAAACATCATCAGGGAGCCGTTTTGAAGATCATTTGATCGTTATACAACTCCCTGGCTAAATGGCTGAATACCTAATTTGCAAAGCAAATGGGAATTCAGCCATTTTGTTTTAGCAGTACCAGCCCGCTTCAGGAAACTGTTTAAGCTGCATTTCATTTGGTTCAGCCAGTATCCTCGCTTAGGCCCGGGCTATACCAAGCTTCCAATTGCTCCTATTTTGCTTCTTTTTTGAGGGTAGGTTGCTAGGGCCCTGTAGGGTCTGTAGCCCTGTCAACCCCGATTATTGTACGCTGAAATTTAATAGTAACCTAAAAGTAATTGGCAGCATGTTATACGTTTGATGTTGGCTTTAATAAAACTAATTGCTTATATTAGTATTGTTGGTATTTAAAATGTTAACTTTTATTATTTAACGATTAATCTATTGAATATGGCAAAAGCGCCGAATGGGCCTTTGGGGGCTTTAAATGGAAAATTACACAACCTGGTTTTCTATGTCTTAAATGGACAACCGATCGTTCGCACGATTGGCGATCCGGGTAAACCGAGCGGAAATCAGCTGGCTAACCGTCAGGCGATGTCAGTGACTATGGAAATGGTGAGCAGGATCTCTGAGTTTACCAATGTCAGCTTTGAGCTGGAAGCAAGAGGAACGGTTCGAAATGCCCATAACCTCGCCACTTCTTATATTAAAAAACACGCTTTAAAGGGGGAATACCCTAATATTTCTGTGGATTACAGCAAGGTCATACTCAGCAATGGCAATTTACCCGGTGCAAATGACCTGAAAATCGAAAAGAAGGAAAAAGGAGTATTGGTGAGCTGGGATCCCAGTGGTCAGCACAACGATACGGTGATGATTCTTCTTTATCATCCCCTGGAAAAAACGGCAATGTCTGTGATTAATGCCTGCAGGAGAGATGCCGGGAGTTACTTTATCGATTTGTACGAGCAGCGGGTTGAGGAACCGATAGAAGCTTATATCTGCTTCAAATCCGCCAATGGTAAGGCCATTTCAGACAGTGCCTACATCGGCAACCTGAACGGAGCAGTGGAAAGCCCGGAGGAAATCAGGCAAAAGCAAAATTATGCACTGGTAAAACAACGTTTTGACGTTCTGGAGGCCGATTATTTGCAGCAAATGAAAGATAACCGGGGAAATCCCGTCAATAGCAAAGCATTTCGAAATCTGGAAAGAGAGTATGAGGTGCTGAAAAATAAACTGGAACACCTCCCCGGAAAGCCCGGCTAATTCATTTCTGGTACCAGGAGCAGGAAGTTTATCGGGAAGAATATCATAGAAAAGCTGGAAACGGAGGAAGATTTTTATGGGCAAAAAAGGCTACAAAAGGATGATGATTTAATTAGCCTGCTAAAGGATTATATTATTATTTTTGACTGCCGTTGATCAAAGCGGTTTGAACCATAAATAGAATATATGCGGATTCGCTTACTCTTGACTTTTGCTGTATTGTGTACAGCCTTTAATAACATTTATGCCCAGGAACTGGAAGGGAATTTAAACTTCCACGGTTTCGCAGACAACAGAGAATATGCAAGGTCGAAACGGTTTTCGGAAACCATTTTCGGAATGAGGGTGACCCCATCGGTAGGATTGCTGATAGACAGTGCTCATCGAATCAGACTCGGTGTGAATGTGATGCATGAGTTTGGCTCTCCGAAATTCAGCAACAAGGCGGATATCGTAGCTTACTATCAATACCTTAAAAAGGATTGGAATTTCTATATGGGTGCTTTCCCGAGAGAGGGTTTGATCTCTGATTTTCCAAGGGCAATTTTAAATGATACGCTCAATTACTACCGTCCGAATGTGGAGGGGATGTTGGTAAAGTATGAAAATGAAAACTGGAAGCAAGTCATCTTTATCGACTGGACCAGCAGACAAACGGCAACAGCAAGAGAAAACTTTATTTTCGGATTTTCCGGACGTTATAAAAAAGATGCTTTCTTTGTTTCTCACTATGCCATGATGCTGCATAATGCAGGTCCGGGAATTCCTATTCCTGATGATCATATTCAGGACAATGGTGCGGCAATGGTTAAAGCCGGAGTAGACCTTTCCCACAAAACATTCCTGGACTCCCTGACGATTAGCGCGGGAGGAATGATGTCCTTTGAGCGGACTCGTACCCAAGGAGGCTGGCAAACACCAAAAGGCTTAGTGGTAGACCTAAGTATGGAGTACCATAGGTTTGGGATCACCAATTTCTTTTATAAGGGAGAAGGCCATCATTTGATTATGGGAGATAAGTTTTATACTTCTAAAACATATAACAGAACGGACCTGACCTGGAGACCTATTATTTATAAAAACCTGGAAGGTAAACTGGCATTGTCTTTCCACTTTGTGGATGGGGTGATTGATAGCCAGCAGGCTTTTGGATTGCGGTATAATCTCTTTGGAAGCAGGTCGCTGAAAAGAAAATAAGAATAAACGGAAAGCGCTAAATTTTAGCGCTTTTTTGTTATAACGTATGATGTATTGTTGATAAGCGGATAATCCCTGCAATAAAATGACAATGGACTTAAAACTGATAGAGAAATATATAAGGATTTAGGTATAGCAAATTTTTGAGGATTAAATTTAAAGGGAAGCGACAAAAATTCCCGCATAAAAAAACTCCCTGCTCCATTCAGAGCAGGGAGTTTTTTTAGGATAACGATCCAGGTTTACATCAAATCAAACCCGATATCTTCTCTAAAATATTTACCGTCAAAATAAATGCGTGCGGCATCTCCAGTCGCCGATTGTAAAGCATCAAACTGGTTGTCCTGAAGACTGGTTACTGCCAATACTCTTCCGCCATTGGTTTTTACCACACCACCTTCTAAATTCGTGCCCGCCTGGAATACCAGGGAGTTGCGTACATTGTCAATCCCCGTGATAGATTTCCCTTTTTCGTAATCTCCGGGATAGCCACCTGCAACGATCATTACGGTTGCTGCATTTTTAGGGCTGATTTTTAACTTATAATCTTTTAGTTTCTTCTGTGTGGTTGCTACAAAAAGTTCAACCAGGTCATTTTCTATACGTGGGATCACGCTTTCTGTCTCAGGGTCTCCCATGCGGCAGTTATATTCGATGATCAATGGTTCATCCCCAACTTTGAACAAGCCAAAGAAGATGAATCCGGTATAATCAATTTTGTCTTTTTTTAAGCCATTAATGGTCGGGATAATGATCTGCTGTTCTACTTTAGTCATGAATGCCTCGTCTGCAAAAGGAACCGGAGATACAGAACCCATTCCTCCTGTATTCAGACCCGTATCTGCTTGTCCGATCTTTTTGTAATCTTTTGCTTCCGGAAGAACCACATAGTTTTCTCCATCAGTCAACACAAATACAGAAAGTTCGATTCCATTTAAAAATGCTTCTATTACGACTGTACTTCCCGCATTACCGAATTTACCACCCAGCATGAGCTTTAGCTCCGCTTGTGCTTCCGCAATATTATCCAGGATCAATACTCCTTTGCCAGCTGCAAGTCCATCTGCTTTTAACACAATAGGCAATGCATGTGATTCCAGGTATTTTAAGCCTTCTTCCAGGGTCTCATTAGTGAAAGACCTTGAAGCCGGGGTAGGAATGCCATGACGGGCCATAAATTGCTTAGAAAAATCCTTGCTGCCTTCCAGTATCGCACCTTCTTTTTTAGGTCCGATCACAGGGATATGAGCTAAGGCTTCATCATTGACAAAAAAGTCATGAATGCCATTTACCAGCGGTTCTTCAGGGCCAACCACCAACATATCGATGGCTTCTTTTAAGGCAAAAGCTTTTACGGCTTCAAAATCATTTGGGTTTAGGTTGATGTTTTTGCCATAAGCACCCGTTCCACCGTTACCCGGAGCAATAAATAATTGGGAACATTCAGCAGATTGGCTCATTTTCCAGGCTAAAGCACTTTCCCTGCCGCCAGAACCTAATAGTAAGATATTCATCTATGTATGGTTTGTTGTTTGAATTGTTTTGATGGAGAACCATATCCGGTTCATATTGGCAAATATACCGCTTTAGCTAAATTATCACAGTTTAAGTTTGAATTTAAGAGATAAAGTGATAAGATAGACCTTGTTGGCGCAAAAATTTGATAGATATTGGCTCGGCTGAAGTTTAATTTTCGGAACTTGTAATTTTTAGTCCAACCTTTACGACTTACCCCGCAAATAAAAGAAGATGGAAAAAGTATTTATCGAAATGATAAACGAACATCGGGGGATTATCTACAAAGTCTGTAACCTGTACTGTCTGGAAAAGGAGTATAAGAAAGACCTTTTCCAGGAAATCGTATTACAGCTTTGGAAGGCCTTTCCTTCATTTAGGAATGAGTCGCAACGTAGCACCTGGATGTATCGGGTCGCCTTAAATACCGCCATCACCATTTTTAGAAAGGAAAGCAGGGCCCCGGAGCGGAGAAGTATTTCTGATGCTGAATTTGAAATCCCTGATATGGATTCATTTGAAGATCAACAGGAACAAATGGGGCTGTTAAAACACGCGATAAACACTTTGACTCAAATTGAAAAGGCGATCATCCTGTTGTATCTGGAGGAGAAGAGCTATGAGGAGATCAGTGAGATCATTGGAATCACTAAAACCAATGTGGGCGTTAAAATCAACAGGATAAAAATCAAACTGGAAAAAGTTATTAAATCAGATCGTTATGAACTTAGATGAACTAAAGGGAGCCTGGGCAGCATATGATGATCAGCTCAAATCAACCAGGGATATTGATGACCAGGTGATCGCTGGCATGATTAGAAAAAGATCCATTTCTACTGTTGCCACGATAAAGAAAAGTTATTTGTATGGCATCTATTTTTGTTGCTTCTATGTCCTGGCCTTTGCCTTGTTAAACATCGGCGACCCTTTTGATTATACCCGTGACTTTGATCAAATCCCATTGAATGCTATGCTTGGGGCTTTGATCCTGATTCTTGTGATTCTTTTGATCGCACGCCATGCCATGAAAAAACTGGAGGTTCCGGGACAATCCTTACTGACCTATCTGGAAAATGTCATTAAGCAGTACCGTACAACACAGAAATTATTGCTGTGGTTGGTTTGCACGATTATGTTTTCTGCTTCTGTATTGTTCCCGCTGAGCTTTCTGTCTAGAAAGATCACTAAATCGGGCTTGTGGTGGGGTTTGATCGATACCTTTAGTTTATTGATTGTAGTCGTGATCTCGAATGTGATTGCTCACCTTCTTGCGAAGAGAAAGGGCGTTGGAGAGCGTTCCTGGTGGAGTTTCAAGGTCATCATTAAAGAATTGGAGGAGCTGAAAGTCATGGCCGCAGAATTAAAGAACAGCTAATCTGCTTGCCCTTTCTTTTTGAGTGCTTTACCAGGGACAGGGAATACTTTTGGGAAAATGATAAAGATTGTTAAATAATATTGGCATACTAAAGCAAAGTACAGGATATTTTGTAATTTTAGCGCCCGACAACTGCCATTCTGACTTATTGTTTGATATGGCTTGGTTGTTGTAATTTAGTCATTTTTCAATAAGTAATAAATAATAAACACAAACATAAAAGATGTTAGGATTTTTAACCAAGGTATTTGGAAGCAAATCGGAAAGAGATATTAAGGCATTACAGCCTATAGTTATCAAAATAAACGAAGAATATTCGAAGCTTTCTGTACTGAGCAATGATGAGTTGCGTAATAAAACAGTTTACTTTAAAGATGTTATTGCAAAAGCCTTAACAGAGATTGACGGTAAGATCAGTGGTTTAAAAACGGATGCTGAAGGTCAGGATTTGTCATTGGCAGCAAAAACTGCACTATATGATCAGATCGATGAGTTGATCAAAGATCGTGATAAAGAATTAGAGGTTGTTTTACAGGAGATTCTTCCACAGGCATTTGCGGTGGTTAAAGAAACTTCAAGACGTTTTTCTGAAAATGAAAGCCTGGAGGTGACCGCGACTCAGCATGACAGAGATTATGCGGCACGCAGAAACAATGTTAAAATCCAGGGTGATAAAGCCTTCTGGGCAAATACATGGGATGCTGCCGGTACTGAGGTGAAGTGGAACATGGTACATTACGATGTACAGTTGATCGGTGGTATGGTTTTACATAGTGGTAAAATCGCGGAGATGGCTACAGGTGAGGGTAAAACTTTGGTAAGTACATTACCGGCATACCTGAATGCTTTGGCTGGAAAAGGGGTTCACATTGTAACCGTGAATGATTACCTGGCACGACGTGACTCGGAGTGGAATGGTCCTTTATTTGAATTCCATGGGATTAAAGTAGATTGTATTGATAAGCATGAGCCAAACTCTCAGGAGCGTAGGGATGCTTACCTTGCTGACATCACTTATGGTACAAACAACGAATTTGGTTTTGATTACCTGCGTGACAATATGTCGCAAACGCCGGATCAGCTGGTGCAACGCAAATTGCATTTTGCAATGGTGGATGAGGTCGATTCCGTTTTAATTGATGATGCCCGTACCCCTTTGATCATTTCCGGTCCGGTTCCTTTTGGTGATCAGCATGAGTTTCATGAACTGAAGCCAAGGATCGAAAGATTGGTTGCTGCACAGAGAGAATATGTGACCAAAGCTTTGAATGAAGCAAAAAAACTGATTAATGATGGTAAAGCCGGAACCGAAGAAGGAGAAGGTGGTTTAGCGCTTTTACGTGCGCACCGTGGTTTGCCTAAAAATAAAGCGCTGATCAAGTTTTTAAGTGAGGGTAGTGTAAAACAAACCTTATTGAAAACGGAGAACCATTATATGGCGGATCAGTCGAAGAACATGCCGAAAGTAGATTCGGAATTGTTCTTCTATATCGATGAGAAAAACAACCAGGTAGAGCTTACTGAAAAAGGTATTGAGCTGATCACCAAATCTGGCGAAGATGCACATTTCTTCGTCTTGCCTGATGTAGGTACTGAGATTGCTGATATTGAAAAATCTGCTTTGAGCAGCGAAGAGAAAATTGCTCAGAAAGATGCGTTAATGCGTGATTATTCGATCAAGGCAGAAAGAATCCACTCGGTAAATCAGTTATTGAAAGCTTATACTTTGTTTGAGATTGATGTAGAATACATCATCGATGAAGGAAAGATTAAAATCGTAGATGAGCAGACAGGTCGTATCATGGATGGCCGTCGTTATTCTGATGGTTTACACCAGGCGATCGAAGCAAAAGAAAATGTGAAAGTAGAAGATGCTTCACAAACTTATGCAACGGTGACCTTGCAAAACTTCTTCCGTATGTACCACAAACTTTGTGGTATGACGGGTACGGCGACTACGGAAGCTGGTGAGTTCTGGTCGATCTATAAACTGGATGTAGTGGAAATCCCTACAAACAGAGTGATTTCGAGAAAAGATCATCAGGATTATGTCTATCGTACGGTTCGTGAGAAATACAATGCGGTAGCGGAAGAGATTGTGAAATTGACACAGGCAGGCCGCCCGGTATTGGTAGGTACAACCTCCGTAGAGATTTCAGAATTGCTAAGCCGTATGCTGAAACTTCGCGGAATTAAACACAATGTGTTAAACGCGAAAATGCACCAGAAAGAGGCAGATATTGTTGCTGAAGCTGGTCAGGCCGGACAGGTAACGATCGCTACCAACATGGCGGGTCGTGGTACGGATATTAAATTGGGTGCAGGTGTTAAAGAAGCCGGAGGTTTGGCAATTGTAGGTACAGAGCGTCATGAGTCCCGTCGTGTAGACAGACAGTTGCGTGGTCGTGCAGGTCGTCAGGGTGATCCGGGTTCATCTCAGTTCTTTGTGTCTCTTGAGGATAACTTAATGAGGTTGTTCGGTTCTGAAAGAATCTCCAACATCATGGTGAAAATGGGAATTGAAGATGGTGAAGTGATTCAGCATTCGATGATCACCAAATCTATTGAGCGTGCACAGAAGAAAGTAGAAGAAAATAACTTCGGTATCCGTAAGCGTTTATTGGAGTATGATGATGTGATGAACTCACAACGGACGGTAATCTATGCTAAACGTAAAAATGCCTTGTTTGGTGAACGTTTAGACGTAGACATGAACAACATGACCTTCGATGTGGCGGAAGATATCGTTACTGAATATAAAGAAGAAGGTAACTATGAAGGTTTCAAACTGGAAGTGATCAAAAACTTCTCTGCAGATACTTCAATTGATGAGGCAGAATTCAGTTCCAGAAATATTCATCACCTGACGGACAAATTGTTTGAGGAAGTGACTGCATTTTATGCAAGAAAATCAGAAGCAATCATTGCGCAGGCAATGCCGGTATTGAACCAGGTATATGAAGAACGTGGGGAGCATATCGAACAAATCATCGTTCCTTTTACAGATGGTATCCGTAGCATTCAGGTTCCGGTAGGATTGAAAACCGCAATTGATAACGGTGGCCGTGAGGTGACTAAATCTTTTGAGAAAACAATTGTACTTGCCTTGATCGATGAATCATGGAAAGAGCATTTGCGTGAAATGGATGAGTTGAAACAATCGGTTCAGAATGCGGTTTATGAGCAGAAAGATCCATTGATCATTTATAAAATGGAAGCCTTCAACTTGTTTAAAAATATGTTGAATGCAGTAAATAAAGAAGTAGTAAGCTTCCTGTATAAAGGAGGAATTCCTGTTCAAACTGATCCAAATGATGTGCGGGAGGCGCAGGCTCACCGGCCGGCACCCAGTAGACTAAAAATGTCTAAACCGGAATTTGTAGGTTCAGAAGGAAGTATCGACGGAATGCCAATGGAGGATACCCGCGAGCTTGCTCCACAACAACCGATACGTAAAGAAATTACAACGGGAAGAAACGAACCATGTCCTTGTGGAAGTGGTAAGAAATTCAAAAACTGCCATGGTGCGGGATTGTAATTTGTAATACACATATAGAATGCCGATTTTTGTAACAAAAAATTCGGCATTCTTTTTTTTAAGCCATTTCATGAAAATATTAATTACCGGTATATTTTGTTGTTTTTCCATTGCCCTGTTTGCTCAGGACAAAGGTCATGTGAAGATTGTTAAAGATCCAATGATCGACAGCCTGATTGCCAAACGTATTGCTTTAAATACGAAATCTACCGCCGTAATTGCGACGGGGAAGCCATCTTCGGCCATCGTTTCCCAAATGGGATATCGGGTGCAGATATTCTATGGCTCAGACAGACGTAAAGTGTTTACTGAACAGGCACGTTTCAGATCCAGCTACTCCTCACTGAATACTTATATTACCTATAAGGAACCGAATTATTATTTGCGTGTAGGTGATTTTAGAACGAGACTGGAAGCCCAGCGTCTCTTAAATGAACTGAAACCAATGTTCCCGACCTTGTTTATTTTCAGAGAGAAAATCAATGCCCCTAACTTAGATTACAGCAATGACAATTAAAGATAAGATCCAAAGCCTTTCGGCTGACATATTTGAACAGGTAAGAGGCTATCGTCAGCACATTCATGCCAATCCTGAACTTTCCTTTAAAGAGTTTGAAACTTCTGCTTTTATCAAACAGCATTTGGAAGAATGGGGAATCCCTTATACGGAGATGGCAAATACTGGTGTAGTCGGCCTCATCGAAGGAGGTATCCCTTCCGATAAGATTGTCGCACTTCGCGCAGATATGGATGCGCTTCCGATCATTGAAGCCAACGATAAACCTTATGTATCTAAAAATACGGGTGTGATGCATGCCTGCGGCCATGATGTACACAGTTCTTCTTTACTGGGAACTGCTTATATCCTGAACAGCATGAAAGCAGAATTTGCCGGAAAGATCAAACTGATCTTCCAGCCGGGAGAAGAAGTATTGCCAGGTGGAGCAAGTATCATGATCAAAGAAGGGGTTTTGGAGAATCCTAAGCCTCAGGCGATCATCGGACAGCATGTGATGCCATTGATCGATGCAGGGAAGGTTGGCTTCCGCTCAGGTATTTATATGGCTTCTACAGATGAATTATATGTGACGGTACATGGTAAAGGCGGACATGGTGCCCAGCCTCATCAGAATATTGACCCGGTATTGATTGCAGCGCATATTGTAGTGGCTTTGCAACAGATTGTCAGCAGAAATGCCGACCCACGTTTACCTTCGGTACTTTCTTTTGGAAAGGTACAGGCCAATGGTGCGACGAACATCATTCCGAATGAAGTGAAAATGGAAGGTACTTTCAGAACATTGAATGAGGATTGGCGTAAAGAAGCTAAAAAGCTGATGAAGAAAATGGCGGAAGGTATTGCGGAGAGTATGGGGGGAAGTTGTGATTTCAACATCATGAACGGTTATCCATATCTGATCAACGAAGAAAAACTAAGCGACAATGCCCGTTTGTATGCGGAGGATTACCTGGGTAAAGAGAATGTACTGGACCTGGACATCTGGATGGCAGCAGAAGATTTTGCTTACTATTCTCAGGTAACAGATGCTTGTTTCTACAGGTTAGGAACAGGAAATAAGGAAAAAGGAACGAGTTATTCGGTACATACACCAAATTTTGATATTGATGAAGATGCGCTAAAGCTGTCAACAGGCTTAATGGCTTATATCGCGTTAAAACAATTGGGAAATTAGGGTGCTTCAAATGAAGAAAATTGGGTTACTGGTTGTTTTTGTCCTCTGTTATTTAAAAAACTCAGGTCAGGAAATCGTCCGCTTTAATCCGGATACGATCAAGACGATTCAGCTGGATTCGGCTGTGAACATCACTGCCCAGAAATTCGGTGTGGAGACCTTCATCAATGCGATCATCACGGATAACAGCTTTTATCAGGCGTTCCGGAATATGAAGAAGTATGGTTTTATTGCTGAAAACAGAATCTTTACCTATAACAAGAAAAATAAGGTAGACGGTAAGATTTACCGGAAAATCAAACATCACCCTTCTGGTCCGGTTAAAATGGAATACCTGGTTAAACAGGATACGGGAAAGGTGTATAAAAAAAATGGCAAGTACCAGTTGTATACGATAGAGATGTTCGATTACATCTTTATGAATGCTTACAATTCGGAATTTGTTGCGGAAGGACCAATGACGACAGGGAAGGGAGGAGAAAGCAATGAGAGCTATAAGAGTAAGCTAAAAACATTGATCTTTGCCCCGGGCAGACCGATTAAAGGATTACCTTTTATAGGAAGTAAAACCCAGATCTTTACGGCAAATATGCGTCAGTATTATGATTACAGCTATTATAGCGGAACTTATCTGGATTCTATTCCGGTATACTGGTTTAAAGTGAAGGTGAAGCCTGACCTCAGTAACGGAACTAAAGATGGCCTGATGATCAAAGAGCTGACGACCATTTTTGATAAAAGAAATTTTGAGATTCTGGGCCGCTATGTGGACATGAAATACAGCAATATGCTGTTTGATTTTGATGTACAGATGAATATCGAAATGAGCTATTTTGAGGGGGAGAAACTACCCAGCAAGATCTCTTACCAGGGGAATTGGGATTATCCTTTTAAAAAGGAGGAACGAGCAAGCTTTTTAATCGTTCATAAAGACTATCAAAGCGAAAAACGTTAACTTTATTTTCATGAATAAACTCAGCTTCCTGATTCCGGTATGTTTGCTTTTGATGGTAGGGGTAACTCCCGTAAATGCACAGGTCCTCAATGATAAACAGGTGGATAGCCTGGTGGAAAAAACGCTCAAAACCTTTAATGTTCCGGGAATTGCAGTAGCCATTGTAAAAGATGGAAAAGTAATTCATTCTAAAGGATATGGACTTCGTTCGCTGCGTACAAAGGAGCCGGTAAATGAAAATACTTTTTTTGGAATCGCTTCCAATAGCAAGGCTTTTACCGCCGCGGGTTTGGGTATACTGGTGGATGAAGGAAAGCTGAAATGGGACGATAAAGTAGTGGATATCATTCCCGGCTTTAAGTTGTATAATCCGTATGTAACGCAGGAGTTTACCGTAAGGGATCTGTTAACGCACCGCAGTGGATTGAGCCTGGGAGCAGGAGACCTGATGATTTTTCCGGATTCAAACCGGGTGACTAAAGCGGAGCTGATTCATAACATGCGTTACCTGAAACCAGTTTCCGGATTCAGAACGAAATTTGATTACGATAACCTGTTGTATATTGTAGCCGGGGAAGTGCTGGCAAAAGTATCGGGAATGAGCTGGGAAGACTTTATGGAAACCAGAATCATGCGCCCGATTGGAATGAGTCAAAGTGCTGCCGATTACCCAAGGTTGAAAGATAAAAACAATTCTATAGATGCACATACCTCCATTGACGGGAAATTAACGGTGATCAGTAAAGGCTTTCCGGAGATTTCGAATGCTGCGGGTGGAATCTGGTCGAATGTGACGGAAATGAGCAAATGGGCAATCATGCAGATGAATGGTGGTAAATACGGTCAGGATTTAAATACAAAGCTATTCAGTACAGCAGTGCATGAGGAAATGTGGAGCCCGCAAACAATTATAGCAGGGTCTTCTTTTAGCAGCTACGGACTGGGCTGGTTTTTGAACTTAGTAAATGGGAAACTTCAGGTTTCTCATACCGGAGGCCTGAGTGGGATCGTTACACAGGTGACTTTAATTCCGGAGTTAAAACTAGGGATCATCGTACTGACCAATCAGGAGAGTGGCGCTGCTTTTTCTGCCATCACGAATACGATCAAAGATGGTTATTTCGGGATTAAAGGGAAAGATCGGATCGCTGCCTATAAAGCGAATGTTGTAACCAATGAGGCTGAAGATAAAAAGATAACCGATCAGATCTGGGCAGATATTACTGCGGAAATGAAAAAGAGTACGCAGAAAGTAGACCTGAGCAATTATGAAGGTTCTTTTACAGATCCCTGGTTTGGAGAGGTGACGATTAAAAATCAGGGAAATAAGCTTTTCTTCCAATCGGTAAATTCTCCAAAACTTGGCGGACAAATGGCTTTTTATAAGGGGAATACCTTTGTGGCAAAATGGACGGACCGAAGCATGCATGCAGATGCTTTTGTGATTTTCTCCCTTGGTAAAGATGGAAAGGCTTCGGGTATAAAAATGGAAGCCGTTTCTCCTGCAACAGATTTTAGTTACGATTTTCAGGACCTTGATTTCACACGGTCTGTTAAAAAATAAAAACAATGAAAGCATTTCAAAAACTAAGCCTTCTGCTGGCGCCATTTGCGCTGCTTATCTTATTTACTTCAATGAATATGAAGCCTAAAAAGATTATTTTTTTTGGTGATTCTATCACCCAAATGGGGGTTGCTCCCGGTGGATATGTAGACCTGATCAGTAAAGCACTGGATCCTTCAAAATATGAAGTGATTGGTGCCGGAATTGGTGGAAATAAGGTATATGATCTTTATTTAAGAATGGAACAGGATGTGCTGGTTAAAAAGCCAGACCTGGTGGTGATCTATATCGGGGTGAATGACGTATGGCATAAACAATCCATGCATACTGGAACGGATTATGATAAGTTTATTTCTTTTTATCAGGCATTGATCAACAAGATTCAAGGCGGTGGGGCAAAGGTGGTCTTATGCACCCCAGCTGTGATCGGAGAGAAAAAAAATGGTGCAAATGAGATGGATGCTGACCTGGACAAATATTCTGCCGCAATAAGGGATCTGGCTGTTAAAAATAAATTGCCGCTGTGTGACCTTAGAACATTGTTTAAAACTTACGGAGCGCAACATAATGCGGAAGATCTCGCCAAAGGGATATTAACGACAGATGGTGTACATTTGAACGATAAAGGAAATCAGACCCTGGCAGAAGCATTACTGCCACTTGTAAAATAAAAATTAATCTGGCATAGATCAGGAAGGTCTTAATCAGGGTGATGAGAGAAAGAGAAAATAAAACAACAGATAATGATTAACCACGATACCATAACCAAAATCATGGAAACCGTCCGTATTGAGGAGGTTGTCGGTGATTTTGTGTCTTTAAAAAAACGTGGTACCAGCTTGATTGGGAATTGCCCTTTTCACAATGAGAAAACGCCCTCTTTCCACGTTTCTGTGGCCAAAGGGATTTACAAGTGTTTCGGTTGTGGTAAAGGTGGTGATTCGGTCCATTTTATCATGGACCATGAAAAGTATTCCTATCCGGAAGCTTTAAAGTTCCTCGCTCAGAAGTACAATATTGAGGTTGAGGAAACAGTGCAGTCGCCCCAAAACATCGAGGCGCAGAATGCAAGAGAAAGTCTTTACATCGTTTCAGAATATGCGGCAAGTTATTTTGCCAATGAAATGTGGGCGGGTGAGCAGGGCCGGGCAATCGGTTTAAGCTATTTTAAAGAGCGCGGGTTCAGGGAAGATATCGTTAAGAAATTCCAGCTGGGTTATTCCCCGGATGTCTGGGACGCCTTGATTCAAAGTGCCCTTGCAGCAGGGCATAAAGAAGAATATCTGGAGAAAACAGGCTTGTCGATCAGAAATGATAAGGGCAAACTGTACGACAGATTCAGGGGGCGGGTAATGTTCCCGATCCATAACTTCACCGGCAGGGTGATTGGTTTTGGCGGAAGGACCCTGAAAACGGATAAAAACGTCCCTAAATACGTTAACTCTCCTGAAAGTGACATCTACCATAAGTCGAATGTACTTTATGGCTTATTTCACGCTAAAAAGGCAATCAGAGATACGGATAACTGTTATCTGGTAGAAGGATATGCGGATGTGCTCGCGGTACACCAGGCAGGGATTGAAAATGTAGTAGCCTCTTCGGGTACCTCATTAACGACAGAGCAGATCCGTCTGATCGGTCGTTTCTCTCAGAATGTAACCATTCTTTACGATGGGGATGCTGCGGGAATCAAGGCCTCGTTACGTGGACTGGACATGATCCTGGAAGAAGGCCTGAACGTTAAGGTCGTGCTGTTTCCGGATGGTCATGATCCGGATTCTTACATGCACCATGTGGGTTCAGGTGAGTTCAAAAAATACATAGAGAACAACCGGAAAGATTTTATCCTGTATAAAGCCAGCATTCTGCTGAAAGAAGCAGGTTCTGATCCGATCAAAAGGGCTGGCATTATCAGGGATATCGTAGAGAGTATCGCTAAAATTCCGGACGACATTAAGGCTTCGATCTTTATCCGGGAATGCAGTGGTTTACTACAGGTAGAAGAGCGGATTTTACTCTCTGAACTCAATAAGATCAGGGTTGCTAAATTCAAAAAATCTTCTGGTGGCTCACAAGGGCAGGGATCATCTTCCTTTCAGCAACAGAACCAGGGACAAAATCAATATCAGCCTTATCCCGACGGACCTCCTGATAACCTGTTTGAAAATCCGGATTCTGCTTCGGAATTTATTGAAGCGCCTGTTGCGGAAGAAAATGACTTGCTGCAGGAGCAGGAGATCATCAGACTTTTACTGGCTTACGGACATGAACTGGTGAGCTGGGACAAGATCGATAACATGTATATCGGTTCTTTTATCATGCAAAACCTGGCAGATGTGAGTTTTCAGGATGAGCTTTGCAAAAAGGTCATTGATACCTACCGGGATGAAATAGAGAATGGACATTTGCCGGTGGCCAGCCAGTTTATCAATAATGAAGACCGGAAGATTGCAGAGCTTGCGATTACCCTTTCTACCTCCCCTTATTCCCTGAGTGAGAACTGGTACAATAAGCACAACATCTATGTTCGCGACGAAAGTATCAATCTGAAAGCGACCATTCTTGGTGGATTGTATCACCTGAAAAAGGGAAAGGTAGCCAGGATGTTAATGGACATTGCCAAAGAGCTTAAAACAGAAACAGATCCGGTAAATCAGGAGATTCTGATGCAAAGATTTATCTTTATCAAGGGTGTGGAGAAAGAGATTTCAAAGTTCCTGGGAACGGTGATCTTAAAATAAATGGCAGTACACAACGAGCTCGGAAAGCGTGGTGAAGGGATCGCCAGGGAATATCTGGAAAATGCAGGATACCGCATTTTAAATGTAAACTGGAAATACGCCAGGGCGGAAGTTGACGTTATAGCTGAACAGGGTGGAAAGCTGATCTTTGTGGAAGTAAAAACGCGGACTTCTACAGATTACGGACACCCGGAAGATTTTGTAGACCGGAAAAAGGAAAAGCAACTCGAGTTTGCTTCTGCTGCCTACATAGAAATGAAGAACCATCAGGGAGAGGTTCGTTTTGATATTATTGCAATTGTTTTCGAAAATAAAGACCTTTATAAAATTAATCATATTGAAGATGCATTCTGGCCAAGTTAAAAAAATCATTAACCTATCTAAGTTAGTCCTGGCAGTAGTGGTACTATCAGGCATTTCACTGATCATTTCCTGTAAAGACACCGGCTCTTCTGGCGCAAGTGTGGGATTTAAATTTCCGGAACAGGGACAGTCATTTGGCCTGGGTGATGAAGTTAAAATCGCACTGGATGTGCCTGCAGGGAAAAGCATTACCTCGGCTACTTATACCCTGGATGGAAAAGCGGTAGGATCAAAAAATAACGGGGAACCTGTTGCGGTAAGTACTGCTGGTCTTAGCCTGGGCTATAAGCTGATCACAGCAGTGGTAGAAGCCGATGGGAAGAAAGATACGCTGACCATCAATATTGAGTTGAAATCTTCGGTAAAGCCGGTTCAATATACCTATAAGATCGTGAATACATTTCCGCATGATACCTCTGCCTATACACAGGGATTGGAATATCACGGAGGAAAATTTCTGGAAAGTACGGGTCAGGAAGAACATTCTACGGTAAGATGGGTAGATGTTAAATCCGGAAAGGTGTTGCAGCAAACTAAACTTGACGATCAGTATTTTGGCGAAGGTTCCAGCCTGGTTGGTGATAAGGTGGTAATGCTGACCTGGCAGAACAGGTTGGGTCTGGTATTTGACTCGAAATCATTTAAACAACTTTCTACTTTTCCTTATCAGTCGAGCATGGAAGGCTGGGGCTTGTGCTTTGACGGAAAACAACTGATCAAATCTGATGGAACGAATAAAATCTGGTTCCTGAATAAAGACAATTATAAAGAAGAAAGTTCCATAGAGGTTTACAACAATATAGGGCCTGTAGATAAGTTAAACGAACTGGAATACATTGACGGAAAGATTTACGCGAACGTATACACCAAAAATGTGATTGTAGTGATTGATCCTAAATCTGGTGTAATAGAAAAGGAAATTGACTTTACCGGACTTTTGCCGGCAGGTTTTTACAAGGATGAAGTGGATCAGGCAAACAATGTCCTGAATGGAATTGCCTGGGATAATGCGGGAAAAAGATTGTTTGTGACCGGCAAGAAATGGCCGCATCTGTTTGAAGTAAAAATCAGTCCTAAACAATAGGATTTGGTAATCAGAATCGTCATACTTTGTTTCACAAGGTATGACGATTTTTTATGGGTTACTTTTTGTCTTCTTTGGGTGCTGCAATGACCCCATTGAAAGAGATGGCTTGTCTGTTGTTGCTGTTTACATTGAGTACGGCATAACCATTTTCAGATACACTTAAAGTCATGTTTTGTACATCTTTGGCATCCTTAGGTGAAATGTTGATGACCCAGCCTCCTTTTTTCTTTTTCGTCGTTTTATAGCTGAACTTTTTAGACTTAAACTTGATGCCGGCATCGTCCGGGTTCATAGAGGCGGTATATGCACGTCCGTAATAAGGCAAATAAGCCTCTACACTGTCTTTATTGATTTTCAACTGGTATTGAGAGCCGGAAAGCTGAATCATGCCTCCTCCGCTTCCATTTTGCATTTTGTTCAATACAGCGCTTACGTCTGCATTTGCCATAGGCATTGCCGAGGTGGCATTGAATACCAGATGCTGATCTGCCACCAGTTTGGTCGTGGTTTCTTTATCTGTCTGGGCCATTGCCTGTACCGCACTGAAAAGAATCAGCAGGGTGAACAGTTTTTTAAATGTTTTCATATTTGTGTATTTTACTGTATTAGAACAAAATAGCGCTTAAAAGGTTTAATTCCAAGCGCTATTTTATAAGGATTTATATGGAGGTTCTATCTCCAGCTCTTATACTGATTGATCAGACCATTGGTAGATCCGTCATGTGTCGATACCTCTTCATCGTTGTCCAGTTCCGGAAGGATACTTTTGGCCAGTTGCTTGCCCAGTTCTACACCCCATTGGTCGAAACTAAAGATGTTCCAGATGATGCCCTGAACAAAGATTTTATGTTCATAGATCGCAATCAGGCTACCCAGACTGGAAGGAGTTACTTTTTTCAAAAGAATGGAATTGGTTGGTCGGTTTCCTTCAAATACTTTGAACGGCGCCAGTTTTTCAATTTCCTCGGCAGTTTTGCCCTCTTTTTTAAGCTCTTCGGTAACCTGTTCTTTGGTTTTTCCGTTCATCAATGCTTCTGTTTGTGCAAAGAAGTTAGACAGCAGGATAGGATGGTGGTTACCCAATGGGTTTAAGCTTTGTGCCGGAGCGATAAAATCGCAGGGGATTAAGCGTGTTCCCTGGTGAATCAATTGGTAAAAAGCATGTTGTCCGTTTGTTCCGGGCTCTCCCCAGATGATCGGGCCTGTTTCATACGTTACGTCATTTCCATTACGGTCTACATGTTTTCCGTTACTCTCCATATCTCCCTGTTGGAAATAGGCTGCAAAACGGTGCATGTACTGATCGTAAGGCAGGATTGCCTGTGTTTCTGCATCAAAGAAATTGATGTACCAGATGCCGATTAAGGCAAGGATCACAGGAACATTGATTTCGAATTCTGCATTTTCAAAGTGCTCATCAGCGGCATGTGCACCTGCAAGTAATTGTTTGAAGTTGTCATAACCAATGCTCAGGGCAATAGGAAGTCCGATGGCACTCCATAAGGAGTATCTTCCGCCTACCCAGTCCCAGAATTCGAACATGTTCTCGGTGTCGATACCAAAGGCGGCAACATCTTTTGCATTGGTAGAAAGTGCGGCAAAATGTTTGGCTACATCTGCCTGTTTTGCACCACTATTTAAGAACCAGTCCTTTGCACTGTTGGCATTGGTCATGGTTTCCTGGGTCGTGAATGTTTTAGAAGCAATCAGGAACAACGTGGTTTCCGGATCTACGTTTTTTAAAGTTTCTGCAATATGTGTTCCGTCGATATTAGAGACGAAATGCATATTCAAATGATTTTTATAGGCTTTTAAGGCTTCGGTGACCATTACGGGACCTAAATCAGAACCGCCGATACCGATGTTGACTACGTCGGTGATGGCTTTTCCGGTATAGCCTTTCCATGATCCGGAAATGATCTCTGTGCTGAATTTCTCCATTTTTGCCAGGACACGGTTTACTTCTTCCATGACATTTTTGCCATCCACGAGAACCGGATTGTTGCCCTGGTTGCGTAAAGCAGTATGTAATACCTGTCTGCCTTCGGTCTGATTGATCTTATCCCCGTTAAACATGGCTTTAATCGCTTCATCCAATTTACATTCCCTCGCCAGCTGAATCAATAAAGCCATTGTGGTGTCGTTAATCCTGTTTTTTGAATAGTCGACAAGGATGTCTTCAAAGAGCAGGGAGAATTTCTCAAAACGGGTTTCATCTTCAGCAAAAAGATCTTTCAGACTTTTCTCATTGATGTCAATAAAATGATCGGTAAGGTACTTGTAGGCCTCAGTTTCTGTAAAGTTTATCGTTGGTAGCATCATATTCGTGTTTTTGTAAATGTAGGGGTTTATTTTATTTGCTGAAATGTCATTAATAATATTTATCAATGGAAATGAATCTGCATTGATAATCTTATATTTAACGTAAAAATGATATTTATGAGAAGATTTTACTTGGTGTTATTGGTCATGATTTCGTCAAACGTTCTCGCTCAAAAAGGGAATTTGAGAATGGAGGTTTCAAAAAAAGCATTAAGCATAGAAAAAAAGGTGATCGATTGGCGCCGGGATCTTCATGAACATCCTGAATTGGGAAATAGCGAGGTCAGAACAGCAGGCATTGTAGCAAAACACCTGGAATCTCTTGGCATTGAGGTGCAGACCGGAGTGGCCAAAACGGGTGTAGTAGGGATCTTAAAAGGAGGTAAGCCCGGTCCGGTTGTTGCCTTACGCGCCGATATGGATGGGCTTCCGGTAACAGAGCGCGTGAACCTGCCTTTTGCTTCTAAAGTGAAAACAACTTATAACGGTCAGGAAGTGGGGGTGATGCATGCCTGTGGCCATGATACGCATGTGGCGATTTTAATGGGCGTGGCTGAAGTATTGGCTTCGATTAGAAAAGACATCCCGGGAACGGTCAAATTTATATTTCAGCCAGCGGAAGAAGGTGCTCCGCATGGAGAAGAGGGAGGTGCAGAGCTGATGGTCAAAGAAGGGGTATTGGAAAATCCTAAAGTAGCCGTCATCTTCGGTTTGCACATCAATTCACAGACGCCTGTTGGCGACATTACCTATCGTCCGGGTGGCGTGATGGCGGCAGTAAACGACTTGAAAATTACGGTTACCGGCAGACAGGCACATGGTGCTTATCCATGGAGCAGTGTGGACCCGGTGGTGATTTCTGCACAAATTGTGAATAACCTGCAAACAATTGTGAGCAGGAACCTGAATGTGACGGAAAATCCGGGTGTAGTAACGATTGGCGCCATCAATGGCGGCGTCCGGTCTAATATCATTCCTGAAAAAGTAGAAATGCTGGGAACGATCCGGAACTTCACAAAGGAAGATGAAGCGATGTTTATAGAAAGGGTAAAGACGATTGCCACGAAAACAGCAGAAGCAGGCGGCGGAAAGGCAGAGGTTCAGATTCCTTATAGCAATCATTATCCGGTGACTTTCAATGATATTCCTTTAACAGAAAAAATGCTGCCGAGCTTACAGGCTACTGCAGGTAAAGATCATGTCAGGTTGAAGCCTCCGGTTACGGGTGCAGAAGATTTCTCTTTTTATCAGGAGAAAGTCCCTGGCTTGTTTATTTTTCTGGGTGGGATGCCAAAGGGAGGAGATCCGCTGAAAGCACCTTCACACCATACCCCTGATTTCTTTATCGATGAAAGTGGTTTTACACTGGGCGTGAATGCCCTTAGTAATCTGGCACTTGATTACATGAACTTAAAGAAATAACAACATGTTTTTGATTTTGGCATCATTTTATTTGATTATATTTAATTAAAGAAAATAGTACGTCACCTAGAAAAACAACAACCATGTTAGAAAATTTAAATGAATTGGTAAAAGAAAGTACTCAGGAAGCGATTGTTAATAATAGTGCAATCCCTAATGAGCAGAACGAAGCCGCTATTCAGGCCGCTTCAGGTTCTATCTTTGATTCACTAAAGCAACAATTATCATCTGGAAATATTGGTGGTCTTGTGGATGCTTTTAAAGGTGGAAACGTAGAAGGAAGTGCTGTGGTACAGGATGCTTCGTCGGGGTTCGTAGAGAAACTTGCGGGAATGGGGATTAATCTGGACTCTGCCAAAGCAATTGCAGCGTCTGTTATTCCCGGAATTGTAAGTAAATTCATAAATAAGACAAATGATCCTAACGATAGTTCTTTCAACATTCAGGATGTGCTGACTAAAATCTCCGGTGACGATGGTAAGTTTCAGTTGTCAGATTTGACAGAATTGTTCAATGGCAACAAAGAAGGAGGAGCGAAAGAAGGCGAAGGCGGAATTGTAGACAAGCTAAAAGGACTTTTTAATTAATACTTTCAGGTATTTTTCAAAGGCTATTTAAACAATGTTTAAATAGCCTTTTGTATTTTATATATTTGTGATTATGACTAAAGAACAAATACAGGATTTAAGGGACAGAGTAGCGTCGCTGAGGAGGCATCTTTGACGTCGAAACACGTTTAGAAGAAATTTATATAGAGCAGGAGCTTACCCTGCAAACTGATTTCTGGGATGATCCCAAAAAAGCGGAGAAACATCTTGCAGGAATCAACTCAAAAAAGGTCTGGACCGATGCATGGCAGGCGGTCAGTAATGAACTGGAAGATACCGAAGTTCTTTTTGATTTTTTACAGGCAGGTGATGCCACAGCAGAAGAGATGCAGGAGCAATACAATAAGTGTTTGCTGATGGTCGAAGAGCTGGAATTAAAAAACATGCTGAGCAGTAAAGAAGATCAGTTGCAGGCCGTGATGCAAATCACAGCAGGTGCAGGTGGTACGGAAAGTTGCGACTGGGCAGCAATGCTCATGCGGATGTACATCATGTGGGGAGAAAAGAATGGCTATAAGGTTACCGAACAGGATTCTCAGGAAGGGGAGGTGACGGGAATTAAATCCGTAACCCTTCAATTTGCAGGCGACTTTTCTTATGGTTACCTGAAAGGAGAAAATGGGGTACACCGGTTGGTACGGATTTCGCCATTTGATTCCAATGCGCGGCGTCATACTTCTTTTGCGTCTGTTTACGTATATCCCTTAGTGGATGATACGATAGAGATTGAAGTGAAAGATTCTGAAGTTGAGTTTGAAACTTTCCGTTCCGGTGGTGCTGGTGGACAAAATGTGAATAAAGTGGAGACTGCTGTTAGGTTGTATCACAAACCATCAGGTATTGTGATCAAAAACCAGGAGTCGCGCTCTCAGTTGCAAAACAAAGAGAATGCACTGCGCTTATTGAAGTCGCAGTTATATGAAGCGGAAATGCGCAAGCGTATGGAAGCAACAGCGGCGATTGAAGGGTCTAAGAAGAAGATCGAATGGGGATCGCAAATCAGGAACTATGTATTGCATCCTTATAAGCTGGTGAAAGATTTACGGACCAATTATGAAACTTCTAATGCACAGGGGGTATTGGATGGAGAGCTAAACGAATTTTTGAAAGCATATTTAATGGAATTCTAAAAATGAAATACCTTATTGTACTGCTCATGGCAAGTCTTATTTCAGTAGCTGGCCTTCGGGCCCAGGAAAATGTACTTTTATATCCCGGAGCAATTCCGGGATCAAAACCAACACCTGTTGATTTTAAAGAGGTCGTTGAAGATGGGAAAGACGGAATCCTGAGGGTCAGTAAGGTTTCTCAGCCTACCCTAAGTGTCTTTTTACCTGCAAAGGAGAAGGCAACAGGTGCAGCAGTGATCATTTGTCCGGGTGGGGGCTACGGTATTCTTGCTATCGGACATGAAGGTTATGATGTGGCGAAGAGATTTAATGAAATTGGTGTGGCAGCCTTTGTCCTTAAATACCGCTTGCCGGATAATGCCATCATGCTGGATAAATCATTTGGTCCTTTACAGGATGCACAGCAGGCGATTTATGAATTGAGAAAGCATGCGGCAAAATGGAATATTAATCCGTCGAAGATTGGAATTATGGGTTTCTCTGCCGGAGGTCATCTGGCAGCCAGTCTGACCGTTCATTATGGAGATGTTAAAATAGAAAATAAAGAAAAGCTGGACCTTCGTCCTGACTTTTCTGTTCTTATTTATCCGGTGATCTCTTTCAGAGCATCGCCGCATACCGGTTCAGCAAAGAATCTGGCGGGACCAAATGCAACGGAGGCACAGAAAGATTACTTCTCTAATGAGAAATATGTGAATGCCCAGACACCGCTTACTTTTTTAGTGCATGCCAACGATGATCAAACCGTTCCTGTAGAAAACAGTGTTGTTTTTAACCAGGCGCTGGTAAAAGCGGGGGTTAAATCTGAAATGCACCTTTATCAGGGGGGCGGACATGGTTTTGGTTTAAACAATAAAACCACTGCTGATCAGTGGTTCGATCGTCTTGTCAACTGGATGAAAGCCAATCAAATTATTTAAAGATCGGTATTGGTCAGGATATCCTGTAATTCCTTCAGTTCTTCTACTTTTTCTTTTGACCCCAGGTTCTCATAAGCAGAGATCAGGTTTCTGATGATTCTTCTGATGATCTCTACATTGCTGCAGGGTGCATAAAAGCCGGGCAGAGGATCCAGGTTTAATTGCCTCAGGAATTGATCCACATCGTGTTTACCGAAGATGGCTCCTTTATTAAAGGCGTTGATGTAAAAGAGTACGCCAAATTCATGTTCTTCTCTTTTACTTTCATCAATATAGCCTAATATGAAATGCTGCGGGAGATTGACCCCATATACGGGAATGTCCAGTTTCTGGGCAATGGTGCAATAAATGATGGCCAGGGAAATCTGGTTTCCTTTTTTACTTTCCAGCACCTGATTAATATAGGAATTCTGCGGATCATGGTGATTTTTGGTGTTTCCGCTAAAACCGTATACATTATAAAATATATGATTGATGAGTTTGATCTTTTCAATGGAACTCATTTCATATTGCAGGCCCATCCAGATTTCTCTTTTGATTTCTTCAATCTGCAGGATGATTTTTTGTTCGTCAAGATCCGGGTATTGGTATCTGTTGATCACTAGAGCACCCTGAAGGAGATCGAATGCCCCGCTCTGATACCAAAGGTTAAGGTCTTCCTTAACACTTGAAAATTGGATCTTGTGGACAATATTTTCGATTCTTTCCTGAAGCAGGGAATCCAGCGACTGTTCCCAGGCGTTTTCCAAAAAATGAACCACTTCTGAACCATACTCCAGCAGGCGTTTTTCAATATGCTCATAGATCTCCGGATCGGGATCATCAAGCAATTTGACCAATGCACTTATTTCTTTACTATTTTCCATTAAACATGCAACTTAGAATCTTATGATTGCTTATTTTTGTAGCTATGGTTTTCAATTTCATCAGTGACTATCTGAAGCATCGCTTTACCTCTAAAAGCAGACATGGTACCCACTCCCCCTTCGTATATAAGCTTACGGATGAGGTAATTTACGATTTTAACGCTAAAAGTGACTACAAAAGCATAGAGGCACAAAGAAAAAAACTTTTCAATGACGATTCTTTAATCCAGGTAACTGATCTGGGAGCCGGTTCTCATCTGAATAAGAACAGGACTAAAAAGGTAAAACAGATTGCTAAAAATGCCTTAAAAAATCCGAGACTGGCCCAGCTGATCTATCGTTTGGCCAAAGATAACCAACCTAAAAGCATTATCGAGCTTGGGACCTGTCTGGGAATTACCAGTGCCTATCTTTCTAAAGCTTGTCCGGAGGCGGATGTAATTACAATTGAAGGGTGTCCGGAAACTGCGAAAGTTGCTTATCGTAATTTTCAGGAACTGGAACTGGACAATGTAGAGCTGCGGGTAGGGAATTTTGATACCTTACTTCCGGGCCTTATTGAGCAGGAGCCGAAACTGGACTTTGTGTACATTGACGGAAACCACAGAAAAGAAGCAACCATCAATTACTTTAACTGGTGTTTGCCTAAAGTGCATGAAGGTTCCTTATTGATCTTTGATGATATTTATTGGAGTGAAGGTATGAAAGAGGCCTGGGAAGAAATCAAGCGCCATCCGGAAGTAACGGTTACGGTGGATCTTTTTTGGATCGGATTGGTTTACTTCAAAAAAGGGCAGGCTAAAGAACATTTTAAAATTAAGTTTTAAAATGCTTCTGCCAGGGTAATGTAGAATCCACTCTGGCGTTTTTCATTTGTTCTCTTTTCGCCAACTGCATAATCCATGCGGACACTCAGCCCTTTTTCAGGATCAAAGAAATATCTTCCGCCTGCGCCAAAAGAAGGTTTGAAACTTTTCATGGATAAATCACCATTGTCAAAAACCTGTCCGGTTCCCGCAAAGACTACGGCTCCGAAACGGTTGTTGTAGCGGTAGCGTAATTCTGCCTGCCCGGCGAGCAGGTTTCGTTCCCGGTAACGTCCGGTATAATAACCCCTCATCATTTCGTCATTGCCCATCTGTGGCAACAGGTAGAATGGGGTGTTCTTTCCTTGCACACTATGGAACAGGGCATTTACCCCAAGGACGAATTTTTTAGAGAGTGGCCAGAAATTACGGACATTGGCTTTGATCACACTTCCGGTAAAACTTTCTCCGCCCCAGAAGTCTGGTGCGTATTGGTAAGTTACCCTACCCAGAAACCCTTTAGTCGGATAATTGTTGGAGTTTCTGGTGTCATAACTTTGAGAGATTCCAATATAAGCCACATTGCCGCCACTTTTATGAATCAGGTTCTGATCAGTTGTAAATATTCCTCCTGCGACTTCATCTTTATAGTTGTAGTTTTCATAACCGATAGACAAACCGGTATAAGCATGGGGTAATAATCTTTTTTCGGCTTCGAACATCACTCTGGATTGACGTTGTATCAACCGGTCGGAGTTTGCTTCGAGGGTTTCGTTGCCCAGGCCATAGAAATTAAAAGGCATTCTTTTAAACCTGAACTCAGTGATCAAATGGTAATCGTTGCCTTTGGTCCAGATGTCGCTTTTTAAGGAGAAGTTGTATTGACCTTTGGTAGATATGGTAGCTACACCGGAAAAGTTGGAGCTCCGGTTGCTGCTGTCTTTTCTATCGACATAAGTAGAGTAGAGTGCGCCCAGCCCGAATTCCGCACCAATTTCCTGGGAATAGCGAAATATAGGAACCGGCATGAAACTCGCCCTGCGGGAGCTGTCTGTTTTATCTGATAGGTATCTTTTGATAAATTTCTTTTGCGCTGATACGTCTGCGACAGTAATAATAAGTATAGTAATGCAAAGCGAAATTTTCTTCATTGGCCTAAAATAGTATAAAGATTTAAATTATCCTGTTATCCGCGAACCCTTATCAAGATTGAGGCCAGTTATTCCTAACGGATTTATTTTTAAAGAATTGTTTTTAGTGCGAAGATTCTTTTTGGTAACAGTTCGGTTGTTATCATTAGTCCTTTAGGATTATTTGCCTATTTTTGCCGCAACAACAAAATTTAATCAAAGATGAGTACAACAAGAGGACCTATCTCGCAATTCATGGAGAAACATTATCTCCATTTTAATGCGGCAGCTATGATGGATGCGGCTAAAGGATACGAAACACATTTAGATGAAGGTGGTAAGATGATGATTACCCTTGCAGGTGCGATGAGTACTGCAGAGCTGGGAATCTCCTTAGCCGAAATGATCCGTCAGGATAAAGTTTCGATCATTTCCTGTACCGGTGCCAACCTGGAGGAAGATATCATGAACCTTGTTGCGCATTCACATTATAAAAGAGTACCTAACTACCGTGACCTGAGCCCTCAGGACGAGTGGGATCTTTTGGAAAACCATTATAACAGGGTTACCGATACTTGTATTCCTGAAGAAGAAGCTTTCCGCAGGTTACAAAAGCACATTCATAAGATCTGGACAGATGCGGAAAAAGCAGGTGAGCGTTATTTCCCGCATGAGTTTATGTATAAGATGTTATTGAGTGGAGATTTAGAGCAATACTATGAAATTGATCCTAAAAATTCATGGATGCTTGCAGCGGCAGAGAAAAATCTTCCGATCGTGGTACCAGGATGGGAAGATTCTACGATGGGTAATATCTTCGCTTCTTACGTGATGAAATCTGAATTGACGGCAACGACGATGAAAGGTGGAATTGAGTATATGGGATATTTAGCAGACTGGTATATTAAAAACAGTTCTGGCAAAGGAATTGGATTCTTCCAGATTGGTGGAGGTATTGCCGGTGACTTCCCGATCTGTGTGGTACCGATGCTTTATCAGGATATGGAAATGGAGAATATTCCGTTCTGGAGCTATTTCTGCCAAATCTCTGATTCGACCACTTCTTATGGTTCTTATTCCGGCGCGGTACCTAATGAAAAAATCACCTGGGGTAAACTGGATATCAACACGCCTAAGTTCATCGTTGAATCAGATGCAACAATCGTTGCGCCACTGATCTTTTCATGGATATTAAAAATGTAAATTGAATTTACAAATATTGCCAATTCGAGGTTGGCTGTCGGGAATCAGCAATTTTTTAAAAATTGCTGATTTTCCTCGTTTAAAGCCCCAAAAACGAACTATTTAGATTGATTATAAATTGTATTTACTGTCATTTATTTGTCATTGGTAAGTTAATAAATTTTACTTTTGTGGACGTTTTGGTGAAGAACCTAAGTTCAAACACCAAATGCGGTTTACAAGTTTTTTAAAAAATAGCATAAAATACTCATTATGAGGGATATCTCATTGATCATTAGAAGAGTTTGGAAGTCGACAGTCATGTTAACGGCCCTATCTGTTTTAATCGTTTCTGCAACACAAGCGCAAGATGTAGTGGAGGGAAGAAAAATATTTAAAGATAAATGTTCTTCTTGTCACCAATTAGACCGTAACAGTACAGGTCCGGCTTTAACTGCTAAAGTTAACGAGCTGGATGAAGCATTTACCATCAAGTGGGTTAAGAACTGGAAGGCTTTAGTTGATGCAGGCGACAAGCAGGCGATTGAAGCATCTAAGTTTTCTCCATCGGAGATGACTACGTTCCCTCAGTTGACGGACGACCAGATTAAAAATGTAATCGCGTATGCAAAAGCAGGCGAGCCTAAGAAAGAAGCTGCAGCTGGTGGTACCGCTGAAGCTGCTTCAACAGGCGTGTCTGATTTCTCTATCGCCGGTATCGTTGCTATTATATTAATATCGATTGCGGTATTGGTGATACTGGGACGTGCCATCAAAATGTTAGAGCGTTTGATTCTACAGAGACAAGGTGTTGTTCTTGCAGAAGAAGAAAACGTTTCTCTGGCAACAGGCGTTCGCAGATTATTCAAAAACAAGAAATTTGTATTCTTCTTCATTCTATGTTTAGTAGTGAGCTTAGGTTCATTTGGCTGGATGGGCATGTGGAATACAGGTGTACACACTGGTTACCAACCGGTACAGCCGATTAAATTCTCTCACGAATTACACGCTGGTACAAACAAGATTGATTGTCAGTATTGCCATGCGGGAGCATTTAAATCTAAAAATTCAACGATCCCATCTGTGAACGTTTGTATGAACTGTCACAAATCGGTACAGGCTACTGAAAAATACAACGGTGAGATTTCTCCTGAGATTCAGAAGATCTATACTGCTATCGGTTATGATCCTGCAACCTTGACTTATGACAAGACTAAGGAAAAACCAGTAGAGTGGGTACGTGTACACAACCTTCCTGACTTTGCTTATTTCAACCACTCTCAACACGTAGTAGTAGGTGAGCAGGCGATCAGAAAAGAAAAAGGTTTAAAACCTAACGAGCCAGTATGTTTCGCATGTCATGGTCCGGTTGATACGATGGAAGAAATCTATCAGTTCTCTCCGCTAACGATGAAATGGTGTATCAATTGCCATAAAGACGCTGAGGTTTCAGGTAAAGACAATGCTTTCTATACGAAAGTGATTGAAGCCCATGAGAAAATCAAGAAAGGTGAGAAAATCACACCAGCATTATTGGGTGGTTTAGAGTGTGGTAAGTGCCACTATTAATAGTAGAGTTTAATAAAAGAACGTTCGATAAACAGTAATATAGCTTAAATGGAAAGCAATAAAAAATACTGGAAAGGCTTAGAGGAGTATAAAAACACTCCCGATTTTGTTGAAAACAACAAAAACGAATTTGCTGAGCCCCTTCCAATAGAAGATGTTTTAAATGAAGCAGGGTTGAGTACGGTAACCCCGCGCCGTGACTTTTTAAAAGCTTTAGGCTTCGGCCTTGGGGCGGTAACGCTTGCAGCTTGTCAATCAGCTCCGGTTCATAAATCAATTCCTTATGTCATTAAACCTGAGGAGGTAGTTCCGGGTATCCCTAACTACTATGTTTCAAGTTTCAATGGTCAGAGTATTTTGGTGAAGACCAGAGAGGGACGTCCTATTAAAATTGATGCCAATCCAAATGCAGGAGAATTCAACTGCGGTACGGATTCACAGGCACAAGCTTCGGTTTTAGACCTTTATGATGTTTCTAAATTACAGGGTCCTGTATTAAAGGATGATGAGAAAGCAACATGGGCTAAGATTGATGAGTTTGTAAAAGGAGAGTTAAATAAGGCTCAGGCTTCAGGAAAGAAAATCCGCGTGGTTTCCTCTACTGTAAACAGTCCTTCTACAAAAAATGTAATTGCTGATTTTGCTACTGCTTATCCTAACACCAAGCATGTACAATATGATGCAGTTTCATATACCGGTATCATCAAGGCAAATGAGAATAGCTTTGGTAAAGCGGTAGTTCCTAAATACAGATTCGATAAAGCTGACCTGATCGTAAGTTTCGGTGCAGACTTTTTGGGTACCTGGATCAGCGGTGAAGAATTTACTGCCCAGTATATTGCGAACAGAAATCACAAGTCATTAAAGGCTGGTAAAATGTCACGTCACTTCCAGTTCGAAGCTGGGATGAGTTTAACAGGTACTAACGCAGATACGCGTGTTCCTGTGAAATTATCAGAAGAGGGACCTGCGTTAATTACCTTATATAATACCATTACCGGTAATAACTTAGCTGGTGGCGCTTTACCTAATAACGTAACTGCTGATAAAGCGATTAAGTTGGTAGCGAAAGAGCTGGCTCAGAATAAAGGAAAAGCACTGGTAGTTTCAGGATCAAATGACGTATCTACTCAGATTTTGGTTAATGCGATCAACTCTGCAATCGGTAGCTACGGCACAACGATCGATTTAGACAATCCTTGCAAACGTTACGCAGGTAACGATGCAGAATTTGCGGAATTCATTAATGAAATGAGCAGGGGAGAAGTTGCAGCAGTATTCTTCTTAGATACCAACCCTGGTTATGACGTGGCAAATGCAAAAGCATTCGCTGATGGTTTAGCAAAAGTTCCATTAAAAGTATCTTTCTCTGACCGTAAGGATGAGACTTCTACTCTATGTGATGTGATTGCAGTTAACCATAACTATTTAGAGTCATGGGGTGATGCCAACGCTTACGAAGGATCTTACTCTATCGTACAGCCGACGATCAATCCGGTATTCAACACCCGTCAGGCAGAAGAGAGTTTATTGATCTGGTCTGATAACGCGGTTAAAGATTACTATCAATATGTACGCAACAACTGGGAAAAAAGTATC
Organism: Pedobacter sp. FW305-3-2-15-E-R2A2; assembly: GCF_038446955.1. Taxonomy (NCBI): domain Bacteria; kingdom Pseudomonadati; phylum Bacteroidota; class Sphingobacteriia; order Sphingobacteriales; family Sphingobacteriaceae; genus Pedobacter; species Pedobacter sp. FW305-3-2-15-E-R2A2. The sequence continues at coordinate 6,744,919 of NZ_CP151803.1, read as the reverse complement.
CTTCCATTATTTGGAAAGAACTGGAAAGAAGTGTTGCAAACAGGTGTATTTACAGTTGCAGAGAAAGCAGCAGGAGCGTATAACTTCAGCTTGTCATTAGCAGCAGTAATTCCTACTATTTTAAATAACAGCAAATCTTTAGCAAAAGACATCGAGTTACAGGTTTACGAAAGTGTACCGATGCGTGATGGTAAACATGCAAACAATGCATTTTTACAGGAATTGCCTGATCCGGTTTCGAAAGTAACCTGGGACAATTACATCGCTATCGCGCCTAAGTTCGCTGAGAAATTAGGTTATAAAGAATTCGATATCGTATCTGTGAAAGCAGCGAACGGTTATACTGTTGACTTACCTGTGTTGATTCAACCGGGACAAGCTCAGGGAACTGCTTCTATCGCTTTAGGATATGGACGTACGAAAGTTGGTAAAGCAGGAAATAACGTTGGTCAAAACGCTTTCCCTTTTGTAAGCTTTAGCAATGGTACTTCTAAATATGCTACAACGGTTCAGTTAACTGGTACTGGTCGCAGAGAAGAATTGGCGCAAACACAAACGCACCACTCTTTCGAAGGTAGAAATATCATTCGTGAAGCGACTTTTGCGGAATACAAAAAGAATCCTGCAGCTGGTTCAGGTAATGACCATGCTAAGCATAAAACCTACGATATGTGGGATAAATATGAGAAACCAGGTAACAACTGGGTTATGGCGATCGATTTGAACGCTTGTACTGGTTGCGGTTCTTGTATTGTTGCATGTAACGTAGAGAATAACATTCCTGTTGTAGGTAAGGACGAGGTTCGTAAGCGCAGAGAAATGCACTGGATCCGTATCGACCGTTACTACAGCTTTAATGTAGAGGGCGAAGCTCATGGTGAGAAAGCGGCACATGGCGCACATGGAAATGGCATCAATGCGGTAACTAAAGAGAAAGAAATTGCTCATTTAGACAACCTTGATAACGTATCTGTAGTTCATCAGCCGATGCTTTGTCAGCATTGCGATCACGCACCTTGCGAAACGGTTTGTCCGGTATTGGCAACAGTACACTCTTCTGATGGTTTGAACCATATGGCTTATAACCGTTGTGTAGGTACCCGTTACTGCGCGAATAACTGTCCGTATAAAGTACGTCGTTTCAACTGGTTTAACTACTGGAATGATTCACGTTTCGATAACTACCTGAACAACGAATTTACTCAGCTGGTACTTAACCCTGATGTAACTACCCGTTCAAGAGGGGTAATGGAGAAATGTTCGATGTGTATCCAACGTATCCAGGGCGGTAAATTAAAAGCTAAAATTGAGAAACGTCCATTAAAAGACGGAGATATCAAAATGGCTTGTCAGGAAGCATGTTCTGCAAATGCCATCATTTTTGGTGATGCTAATGATCCTGAATCCGAAGTATCTAAAGCATTACGTAGTGAGCGTATTTACTATGTTTTGGAAGAGATCAACGTACAGCCGGGTATAGGTTATATGACAAAAATTAGAAACACAGATACAACAGTACAAGCGTAAGCTGATATTAAAGAAAATAAATTATGTCAGGACATAAGGAATCAATATTAAGAGAACCATTAATCACCGGCAATGATATCACGTATGCAAAAATTACGAATGATATCTTAATGCCAGTTGAGAATAAGCCTAATAAGGCATGGTGGATAGGATTTATACTAGCACTTTGCGGAGCCACACTTTGGTTGGTTTCTGTAGGGTATACCTTCTGGTTTGGTATCGGTGCTTGGGGATTAAATAAAACAGTAGGATGGGCATGGGACATCACCGGATTCGTTTGGTGGGTAGGTATCGGTCACGCTGGAACACTAATCTCTGCGGTACTGTTACTCTTCCGTCAGAACTGGAGGAACTCGATTAACCGTTCAGCAGAGGCGATGACGATCTTCGCCGTAATCTGTGCGGCCACGTATGTAGTATCTCACATGGGTAGACCATGGTTAGCTTACTGGGTACTTCCATTGCCGAATCAATTCGGATCATTATGGGTTAACTTTAACTCACCACTAGTTTGGGATATGTTTGCGATCTCTACTTACTTCTCGGTATCACTATTGTTCTGGTATACAGGTTTACTACCTGATATCGCAACCATCCGTGACCGTGCAACAGGTGTGAGACGTAAAATCTATTCTATCTTCTCTTTCGGATGGTCTGGTAACGTAAAAACATGGCAACGTTTTGAGGCAGTGTCCTTGATCCTTGCGGGTATCTCTACACCACTGGTACTTTCGGTACACACGATTGTATCCATGGACTTTGCAACCTCGGTAATTCCGGGATGGCATACCACGATCTTCCCTCCATACTTCGTAGCAGGGGCGATCTTCTCCGGATTTGCGATGGTGTTAACCTTATTATTGGTTGCACGTAAAGTATTAGGTCTGGAAAACTACATCACCATGTTCCACATTGAATCGATGAATAAGATCATCATTCTAACAGGATCTATCGTAGGTGTGGCTTATATCACCGAGTTTTTCATTGCCTGGTACTCAGGTTCAGAATACGAGCAATACGCTTTCATTAACCGTTCAACTGGTCCATACTGGTGGGCATACTGGATGATGATGACGTGTAACGTAATCTCTCCTCAGTTACTTTGGTTCAAAAAGATCCGTACTAACATTCCTGCGACCTGGATTCTGTCTATCGTTGTGAACATTGGTATGTGGTTCGAACGTTTCGTAATTATCGTGACTTCATTACACCGCGATTACATCCCTTCAAGTTGGGCGATGTTCTATCCAACATGGGTAGATGTGGGTGTCTTTGTAGGATCAATCGGAGTGTTCTTTACTTTGTTCCTTTTATTCTTAAGGGTATTGCCTTCAATCGCGATTGCTGAGGTGAAACTATTGCTGAAGAGTGCGAGTGAGCAATCTAAAATGGAGCAAATTAAAGAAGGTCATTTAGATAAGGAGCAAGTTGCGGAATACGTAGAGTCTCTGGAGAAATTTGATAGTGTTAAACAAGAAGAATACGCAAAAATATAACAATGAGTAATATCAAATATATTTTAGGCAGTTTTGGTGATCCTGACGAAATGATGCACGGCATCGAGAAGTTACAGGAAAATAACATTAAGATACATGATGTTTATACGCCAATGCCTATTCACGGCATCGAAGCTAAATTAGGGGTCAAAAGATCCAGGTTAGATATTCTCGCTTTCTTTTGCGGGATTACAGGAACTATGTCTGCATTTGCACTGATCTACTTAACCTCGGTGGTAGACTGGAAACATAATATCGGTGGTAAACCAGCTTTAGCACTTCCGGATTTTATTCCGATTATGTTTGAGGTGACGATCCTTTTCTGTGCATTCAGTTTGGTAGGTGCTTATTATGCTTCTACACATTTATTCCCTGGAAGAGCACCAAGAGTGATGGACTTAAGGGCAACAGACGACAGATTTATTATCGCTATTGATGCAAAAGAAAACGCGGAACATAGTAAGATAGATGGTTTATTAAAAGATGCAGGTGCTTTAGAAATTAAGCACAATGAAAGGAAGTACATTAGCTATGAATAAGAATAAAGTAGTTTTAGCCTCATTTTGTATTCTTGCCAGTGCTGTAATATTTTCAGCATGTAAGGATAAGCAGAGTACAGGTTTAGAATATGCAAGGAACATGTATGATCCGATTGCTTATAACCCGGATCAGCCAAACAAAAACTTTAAGAACGGACAGACGGCACAAACGCCACCGGCTCATACCGCTCCTGTAGGATTCGATAAATATGATTATCCGAATACTAAAGAAGGTTATGAAGCAGCAGGTGCCGCTTTGGTGAATCCAGTTCCGGCCACAGAGCAAAACCTGATTTCAGGAAAGCATTACTTCACGGTATTTTGTGCTCCATGTCATGGAGAAAAGGGAGACGGACAAGGTCACCTGGTAAAAATCGAAAAGGTTAGTGGTATTCCTTCTTACCATGGTGATGCAACTTCCTCACGTGGTGGTAACATGAAAGACCTGAGCGCAGGAAAAATTTACCATACGATTATGTATGGTCTAAACAACATGGGTTCACATGCCTCACAATTGTCTCCTGAAGAGAGATGGAAAGTCGTGATGTATGTTCAACAATTACAAAAAATACAATAGAAAAGCACAAATAAATGGGAACTCACAATTATAATTTAACTGAGCAGTTTGAGTTTACAGGTAAAGCAAAAACCTTAAGCTTTGTCGCTATTGCCGTAGGGGTATTAGCTATAGGCTACGGTTTTACGGCTAAGGAGCTTCATGAGCGTACTTTTGCCAACTTGTTACTGATGGCTTATTACTTCGCATGTGTTTGCATGTCAGGTGCATTCTTTCTTGCTGTTCAATTTGTAGCACAGGCAGGTTGGTCTGCTTCTATACTACGTGTACCTCAGGCGATGGCCAAAACATTACCAATTGCAGTGGTTATTCTGATCGCAGTAATGGCAGCAGGCTTGTACACACACAACTTATATCATCACTGGAATGCTCCGGGTTTAACGGACATCAACAGTCCTAACTATGATAAATTAATCGACGGTAAGTCGGCTTTCCTTAACGTACCTTTCTTTATGGCACGTCAGGTGATCTTCTTAGGTGTGTATTGCATCTTTGCGGTACTTCTTGCGAAGTTATCGACAAATGAAGATTTAACCGGAGGATTAAACTCTTACAGAAAAAGCTTTAAATACTCTTGTATATTTTTAGTAATCTACGGTTTCACTACACCAATCTTTGCTTTTGATACGATCATGTCATTAGAGGCACACTGGTTCTCTACTATGTTTGGCTGGTATAACTTCGCCGCAATGTGGGTAAGCAGTTTAGCAACGATTGCCATCATCATTATCCTGTTGAGAAAAGCAGGTTACATGAGCTGGGTGAACAATAGTCACTTACACAACCTTGGACAGTTTATCTTCGGTTTCTCTATTTTCTGGACTTATGTATGGTTTGCTCAGTTTATGCTGATCTATTATGCAAACATGCCGGAAGAGACTGTATACTTCTACAAAAGGTTCGATCACTACGAATTTTGGTTCTATCTGAACCTGATCCTGAATTTCTTAGCTCCGGTATTGTTATTAATGGACAGAGATAATAAAAGGCAGGAAAACATCATGCTAACGGTGTGTATCATCGTATTGTGTGGTCACTGGGTTGATTATTACCAAATGATTATGCCTGGAACGGTTGAAGAACACCATGCTTTTGGTTTTATTGAGATCGGAACAGCCGTAGGTTTTGTAGGATTGTTTACCTTTACCGTTTTAAGAGCACTAAGTAAACAACCTTTGATCGCCAAGAACCACCCGTTCTTACAGGAAAGTTTGAATCATCACTTGTAATAAGTGATCTTAATACAGTAAATAAAATAATAGTATAATAGAAGTACAGCGTTACTACTTTTAAGGAAATGAGTTTAAGAAAATTTATAAGTAACAAAACAATAGCGGCACTAGCAGTGATTCTAACTGCATTTGCAAGCACAAGCGCATTTGCACAAGCTGCCGGCGCTGCCGCTGAGACCGTCGCCAAACCTGTTGATATGGGTCCGGTTTATAAAACGGTTATATTTTATACCATGGCATTTCTATTGCTTTGCTTATTCATAGCAATCATTGGAAAAGCATTAAAGGTATATGAATTGACCCGTGAGGCTCAAGATAAACCGAAAGGCATCAACTGGAATGCAGTAAACGGAACGTTGTTCGCGTTATTCCTTATTGTAGGTTTGTACGGTGTATACTGGGAATATACGGTTCATGGAAAGATGATCCTTCCGGAAGCAGCATCAGAGCATGGTAAGAAAATTGACCAGATGTTTAACATCACGTTGATCATTACGACTATCGTGTTTATCGCGACGCACATCATCCTGTTTGCTTTTGCTTATTTCTATAAAAACACCGGAAAAAGAAAAGCGTATTACTATCCACATAATAATGCTTTAGAGCGTATCTGGACAATTGTTCCGGCATTGGTTCTAACCGTATTGGTATTGATGGGTTTCCTTACCTGGAGATCAATTTTCTACAAAATCGAAGATCCTAACAACAAGCCTTTAAGTATTGAGATCACTTCATCTCAGTTTTCATGGGCGATCCGTTATCCGGGAGCTGATGGGATTGTAGGGGTAAAAAACTACAAGTTGATCAACGGTGTTAACCAGTTGGGTATTGATTTTAAAGACAAAAACACTTTAGATGACCAGACTGCTGATGAGATGGTAATTCCTGTGAACAAACCTGTTCGTTTGATTTTAACGAGTAAAGATGTATTGCACAGTTTTTACATGCCTCACTTCAGAATTCAATTGAATACAGTACCGGGTATGACTTCTTACTTTGAGTTTACGCCAACCATCACTACTGAAGAGATGAAAGCGAAAACCAATGATCCTAAGTTTGCTTACCTATTCTTATGTGCTAAGATTTGTGGTGAAGGTCACTACAAAATGCAGAAAGAAGTAAGGGTTGTTTCACAGGCAGAGTATGAGGCTTGGGTTAAAAAACAGGGAACTTATTTAACTGACGATTTGAGAAAAGAGTTTGGCCTGCCAGTAACTGCAGCACCTGCACCAGTTGCAGCTAAGCCAGCAGATAGTGTAGCAAAAGATACTTCTGCCGTTAAAACAAATCAATTAGCTTTAAAAAAATAATAATACTGGAATAGCACATTATGTCAACTATATCATTACACGATACACATAACCACGATAGCCATGATGATCATGGGCATCACAAAGAGACCTTCTTAACGAAGTATGTCTTTAGTCAGGATCACAAAATGATCGCTAAGCAGTTCCTGATAACAGGTATTATTATGGCTGTTATTGCGATGGGCTTGTCTATCCTCTTCCGTTTGCAACTGGCATGGCCGGATACAAACTTCCCTATCCTGGAAACATTCCTTGGAACATGGGCAGAAGGCGGACGTATCAAACCGGATTTCTATCTGGCATTGGTAACGATACATGGTACCATCATGGTATTCTTTGTATTGACTGCCGGTCTGAGTGGTACATTCAGTAACTTATTAATTCCTCTTCAGATAGGGGCTAGGGATATGGCCTCGCCATTCCTGAACATGTTATCTTACTGGTTCTTCTTTGGAGCTTGTGTGGTGATGATGAGCTCTTTCTTTATTCAGACAGGTCCGGCAAGTGCGGGATGGACAGTATATCCTCCGTTATCTGCTTTACCAACTGCGATTAAAGGTTCTGCATTAGGTATGACTTTATGGTTGATCAGTATGATCATGTTTGTTGCTTCCTCATTAATGGGTGGTATCAACTATGTGAGTACCGTATTAAACATGCGTACTAAAGGAATGGACCTTTGGAAAATGCCATTGACGATCTGGGCGTTCTTTTTAACTGCGATCTTAGGTATCTTATCTTTCCCTGTACTTGTTGCGGGTGTGGTACTCTTGATCTTTGACCGTAGTTTCGGAACAAGTTTCTACCTTTCTGATATTGTTATGGGTACACAGGTATTGCCTAATGAAGGTGGTTCCCCAATCCTATGGCAACATTTATTCTGGTTCCTTGGTCACCCGGAGGTATATATTGTAATTATGCCAGCTTTGGGTATCTCTTCTGAGGTAATTTCAGTAAACTCAAGAAAACCTATCTTCGGTTACCATGCGATGATTTATTCATTGATCGGTATCACCGTGTTATCATTTATCGTTTGGGGTCACCACATGTTTGTGACGGGTATGAACCCGTTATTGGGTGGGGTATTTATGATCACCACATTGATTATTGCTGTTCCTTCAGCAGTTAAGACTTTCAACTATCTGGCTACCTTGTGGAGAGGTAATATCAAGTTTACGCCGGCAATGTTATTTGCTATCGGATTGGTATCTTTCTTCATCTCTGGTGGTTTGACCGGTATCTTCTTAGGTAATGCTTCCCTGGATATCAACTTACATGATACTTATTTCGTTGTTGCCCACTTCCACTTGGTAATGGGTTCTGCTGCGATCTTTGGTATGCTTGCAGGTGTATATCACTGGTATCCTAAAATGTTCGGTAGAATGATGAGCAGCAAATTGGGATACCTTCACTTCTGGTTGACTTTTATCTCTGCTTACCTGGTATTCTTCCCGCTTCACTTCTTAGGTTTAGATGGTGTACCTCGTCGTTACTATGCATTCACTGAGTTTGAGTTTATGCAGAAATGGTTAACAGTTAACGTATTTGTTACCTGGGCAGCTATTATCGGTGCATTGGCACAGGTAGCATTCTTATGGAACTTCTTCTATAACATTTTCAGAGGTAAAAAAGCTCCTCAGAATCCATGGGAGTCTAACACTTTAGAGTGGACTACACCGGTTGAACATTTACATGGTAACTGGCCAGGAGAAATCCCAACAGTATACCGTTGGCCATATGATTACAGTAAACCAGGTTCAGAAGCGGATTTTATTCCTCAGACTGTACCTTTCTCTCAGACCATGTCTTCAAACATGCCTCATGATTTTGAAGGTAACACTGAATCTGAGCGTATACAAAGAGAGTGGGAAGCTAAAAATGTTCCTGCAACAGAGAAGTTAGACTAATACATCGTATTCTAAAATACACAATGGGGTATCTGCAGTAGGTAAATACTTACAACAGATGCCCCATTTTTCTTAAACACATACCATGGTTCCTAAATCTGAAAAGAGATTTATCAGGCTAAACCTCATCACCATCATCGTCACCCTATTGCTGATTCTGGCAGGGGGAATCGTACGTAGTACGGGTTCAGGGATGGGCTGTCCGGATTGGCCGAAATGTTTCGATCAGTATGTTCCGCCAACTTCCGCATCGCAGCTACCTGCAAACTATAAGCAAAAGTATGTAGCGGAGCGGGTTGCGAAAAATGAACGTTTCGCAAAGACGCTGGAGAAAATGGGAAAAGCACACCTTGCAGACAGCATCAGACATGATGAGTCGATCTTAACACCTGAGACTTTTAACGTAGCCAAAACATGGACGGAATATTTAAACCGTTTGATGGGCGCGATTACCGGATTTCTATTGGTTGGTTTAGTGGTTTATGCTTTTGCTTATCGTAAAGCTGCCAAAAGAATTCTGGTATTGAGTATTCTGAATGTGATTATTGTAGGTTTCCAGGCTTGGTTGGGTTCTATCGTTGTATCGACAAACCTGATGCCCTGGATTGTAACGGTACACATGCTGCTCGCACTGGTGATTCTGGCAATTTTGGTGTATACCTATAATTATGCCCTGCAAATGCAGAAACAGGCGACGGTGATCATGTCGAATATTATTTGGCTAAAGGTATTGGTACTGGGATCTGTGGCTTTGAGTACCCTTCAAATTGTTTTGGGTACAGAGGTCAGGGAAGCGATTGATGCGATTTCAAAAGGAATGATGTACAATGACAGGGGCAGCTGGGTGAGTAAAGTAGGGGCGACCTTTTCTTATCACCGGGATGTGGCCGTATTGGTGCTGATCGTAAACCTGGTGATTTATAAGATCGTAAAAGACAAGTTTAATGGAAAAGCAACTGCTTTAAGAGTTGGTAATGCAATTGCCATAGTTTTGATCATCCAACTCCTAACAGGCTTATTATTGTCTAACTTTGCGCTGCCTCCATACGCTCAGGCATTACACATATTGTTCTCTACGGTATTATTTACCTTACAATATTATCTGTACCTGTTGGTGTACAGAACAGACACTTACAATCAGTAGTATTAATTATATATAAATTGAAACAGTTTTTAGCAGATTTCTCTAAGCTCATTAAATTCAGATTAACTTTTCTGGTTGTATTTTCCGCATCAGTTACTTTTTTAATAGGCTCTAAAGTACCGATTAACGGGGTAAGCCCGGATATTAACTGGATGAACTGGTTGATTTTAATTGTAGGTGGTTTTTTAGTAACCTCTGCGGCAAATTGCTTCAATGAGGTGATCGAAGTAGACCTGGATAAATTGATGACCAGAACTAAGGACCGTCCGATGCCTGCCGGACACATGACTACGGGACAAGGTTTAGTTTCCGGTCTTGTGATGGGAATGCTTGGTACCTGGTTACTTGGAAAACTAAATATAGAAACGGGTTTACTCTCTGTATTCTCGATCTTCTTATATGCATTTGCTTATACCCCGTTAAAACGTAAATCACCGATTGCAGCCATTGTTGGTGCAATTCCAGGTGCATTACCTCCACTAATCGGTTATGTAGCTGCACACGGGAAAATAGATCAGATTGCGGTAATTCTTTTTCTGATTCAGTTTGTATGGCAGTTGCCACATTTCTGGGCGATTGCATGGGTGCTGGATGATGATTATAAAAAGGCTGGGTTCCGACTTTTGCCGACTACAAAAAGAGATAAGACGAGTGCATTTATTACCTTTTTCAGTACGTTGGTATTGATTCCGGTAAGCTTAATGCCGACCTTTTACGGTTTTGGTGGATATTATATTGCAGGGGTGTCCCTCCTTGCCGGGCTCGTATTTGCGTGGCTGGCGTTTAAAATGTGGATGAATATGGACGTGGCAAGTGCCAGAAAGGTGATGTTTTGCTCTTTCTTTTACCTGCCAATCGTTCAGTTGGTTTTATTGTTTGATTTTATAGCTTAATAATTTAAATATGGTACATACGTTAAAAGAGCAGGATGTAAAATATGGTGAGGAGTTAAATACGAAGCCGAAGAAGTTTATTCTTTGGTTGTTTGTGGTTTCTTCGACGATCATGTTTGGGGGCTTTACGAGCTTTTACATCGTATTCGCAGCATCAAAAGGTAAAGGTCATGGATTGGTACTTCCAGACGCCTTTATGTACAGTTCATTAATCCTGATTGGCAGCAGCGTCTGTCTCTTCCTTGCGGCAAAAGCATTGAAAGCAGGAAATATCGGATCTCAGAAAATCCTGTTGTGGGGAACTATGGTTCTGGCCCTGGTTTTTGGTTACCTTCAGGTAGATGCCTGGAGTGCTTTATACCATACCGGAGCTACACTCGTGAATAACAACGCAGCAATATCTTTAATTTATATTGTTTCTGGATTTCACTTATTGCACATTTTTGGAGGACTTTGTTTTATCTTGAATTGTTTATTTGGTGCCTATGGTAAAATACCAGTGGCAAAAGCTAAATACAGGATGGAAATCGCCTCTATATTTTGGCATTTTATAGATATATTATGGATATATCTGTATGTTTTTTTACTTTTGAACAGTTAGATTTGTTAACAAACTATTACAATTTATAAAATGAATTCATTATCACAATTAGATCAGGTAAAAACTACTCCTTGGAGCGGCGGTCGCTCACCGTGGTCGGTAGAGTACGGTAAAATAATGATGTGGTTTTTCTTGCTTTCTGATGCATTCACATTCTCTTCATTATTGGTTTATTATGGAGCTCAACGTTTCACTAAATTAACCTGGCCAGATCCGGATTTGGTATTTCAATCTATTCCGGGAGTTATGGACCATGGTGCGCCATTAGTGTTCGTAGGTATCATGACTTTTATTTTGATCATGAGCTCTGTGACGATGGTACTTGCAGTGGAAGCGGGACACAGACGTTCGAAGAAAGAGGTCATCTGGTGGATGGTTGCAACAATCGTTGGTGGATTCATGTTCCTTGGTTGTCAGGCTTTAGAGTGGACACACTTATTCCACGAAGGATTCGGTTGGGGAAAAATTCCTCCAATGGAGACATTAAAGCACTTGTTTACAGGTGAGGTTTCTACCGTTTCTGCACAACAGTTTTCAAACCTGTTCTTTACGATTACCGGATTTCACGGATTTCACGTATTTAGTGGGGTAATTATCAATATCATCATCCTATGTATGACCATTAATGGTACGTTCGAAAAACGCGGACATTACCTGATGGTGGAGAAAGTTGGTTTATACTGGCACTTCGTAGACCTTGTATGGGTATTTGTATTTACATTCTTCTATTTAGTTTAATCATTCAATAAAAAATATTATGTCAGAGCACGCACATACAGAAGAGCATGGACACGGCGAACATGCAGGCTTAACCAAGAAAAAAATATGGCAGGTATTTGGTATCCTTTTGCTGATCACAGTAATTGAGTTTATCATTGCCCTTGTGATATTGCCAAAAGGCTTAATGAGCCATGGTGTTGGTAATTTCTTATACATCGCACTTACTTTATTAAAAGCATTTTATATTGTAGCTTATTTCATGCACTTGAAGTATGAGAAACTGGGTTTACAATTGTCATTAACTGTCTCGTTTATTTTTATTCTTTACTTTATAACATTAATGCTGATTGAAGGCGGTTACCTGCATCTTCACATGCCCCTTGTTTAATGAAGAGTTCACAAATAAAAAAAATATTAATCCTGGTCACCATTTTAGCGGTACCAGGATTTTTGTATTATTTGCTACAGGATAAAGGTAAAAACCGTTATAAGCCATTGCCTTTTTTTGGCCCTAAGGAAGTGGCAAAGACCTTTCATTCGGTTCGTGGGAAAAAGATTCCGGATACGATTTATCACTTGGTGCCTGATTTTAAATTAGTCAACCAACAGGCAGATACTGTCAACTGGAAAAGCTATGAAGGAAAGATCCTGGTCCTGAACCTGTTTTATACTACAGGAAATACCTATGCTGTTAATTTTGCGAATAAAGCCATGAAAGCTTTTGAAGCGACTTATGCGCATAACAAAACGGTTAATTTTGTTGGTTTAAGCATTGATCCTTCCAGAGATACACCTAAAGTATTGGCTGATTACGCAGCTGTTTTAGGTGCTAAGGCGGGTAAATGGGACCTGTTGACCGGTGATAGCACCACAATTTATGGTCTGATTAACAAAGGATTGTTTATTGACGCGCACCGGGAGTTACAGAACGGAGAACAGAAGTTTGTATATAGCAATATGTTTGTATTGCTGGATCCTCAGCGTCGCATCCGTGGATATTATGAAGCAACCAGTCAGGAAGCTTTATCTAAACTGGACGACGAGATCAAGGTTTTGATCACTGAAGAATTAAGAAATAATAAAGACGGGAGGTAAATCCTCCCATAATACCTGAATAAGATGAATGATAAGTTTTTTTTACGTTTAGTATGGATCGTTACAGCTGTGGTGCTGACTGTTGTTATTGCGCTGAAATTAGTACCACCACCGACCACTAAACCATCTTTCATTTATCTTTTACCTCATATTATCGGTGGTATCAATGCCACTTGTTCTGTGTTACTGATCATCTCTTTGGTCTTTATCAGAAAAGGGAATATTAAAGCCCATAAAATCACGAACATCATCACCTTTATCCTTTCAGCTATCTTTTTGGTTTTTTATATCTTGTTTCATCTATATGAAAAGGATACGAAGTTTGGCGATATTGACCATAACGGCATCTTATCTGTAGCAGAGCTTGCTGCAGTGGGAAGCACAAGATATGTCTATTTCTTCATTTTGGCTACGCATATCATCCTTGCTGTGGTTGTTTTACCTTTGATCCTGGTAAGCTTTTACAGGGGCTTAAACATGCAGGTAGCGCTTCATAAAAAGATCGTTCGCTGGTCTTATCCTGTTTGGTTGTATGTAGCGGTTACGGGGGTTGTGGTTTACTTAATGATTTCTCCTTACTATAATTTCTAATTAGATAGTTACTTTATTTAGGCTGATTTTTTTATTTTTCTGGAAAAATGCTGCCGGAATAGTGGACTTATCCCATTTAAGTTAATAATATTTTATTTTTTCAGCAATAATTCCTTCTTAAATCATATTTTAGAGCTATTAACGTAATAATTTCGATTTTGTTCAAATTATTCTAATTGGTTAGGAGTGTGATGAGTGTCAGCAAATCGATAGATGTAATTTCAGGGAGTGATCTACTCTTACTTATTGAGGATAACAATAAGGATGCATTCACTGACTTTTATTCTCATAATTTCAGGAAATTAATTTTGGTTTCGGATAAGTATGTTCAGAGCATTCCCGCCGCCGAAGAAATCGTACAGGATGTTTTTTTGAAGATTTGGGAGGAGAAGGAATTGCTATCGGAGATCAAATCTATTAAAGCTTATCTCTATCGTAGTGTGGTAAACGCTTCTATCAATTTTATAAACCGTCAAAAGAATATTGAGAAACATCACCTAAAAATTGCAGATCACATTACTCCTGATGATGCGGAGCGTCATGATGAAGAGAACGAGTTGATTGTATTGCTATACAACGAAATTGAGTTGCTTCCAGAGAAGTGCCAGCAGGTTTTTAAGCTCAGTAGGATGGACGGCCTGAAATACCGGGACATCGCTTCACAGCTAAACATTTCTGAAAAAACGGTAGAGAATCATATGGGGAATGCACTCAAGATTCTGAGAAGCCGCGTTTCTAAAGCCGCGGAAAATAGTCCTGTCAGGAAGAAATTCAAGTATTTCTACCTTCTTGCCATGTATTTATACTAAGGCATTCGTCCCTCAGGGGATATTTAATAAATATTATTTTTTTAATCATATATGACTAGGGGTTTTTAGTCACCCGTTTGTCTTATATACAAACCTAACCGAATTGCAAGACAAACTAACCTTTCAGGATATGATCCTGAAACATTTCAACGAACCAGAAAATGAGATTTTAGCGGCAGAGGTAAACCATTTGAGAACCTTGTCTGAGGAGAATGAAGTTTATTTTCAGCAGACCAAAAGAATATGGGATAATGCTGCCGAAACAAAACGTCTGCAGGGTCTTGATGTTCAAAAATCGGTACGTAATTTCAGGTTACGCCTCGATGAGGCTACTTATGTGGAACCTAGACGAATCTTTAGCTGGAGCAAAGTTGCAGCTGCCGCAGTTCTCGTGCTGACCGTTGGTTTCTGGATTTATAGCGAAAAAACTGCGGTAAATTATATTGTTAAAAGGACGAGTACTGAAATTGATTCCGTGTTGCTGGATGATGGATCAAAGATTTTCCTGGCTGCGAACAGTGCAGTGAGTTACCCTGAAGAATTTTCTAATGAAGAGCGTCCCGTAACCCTCGAAAAAGGTAAAGCTTTCTTTTTGGTGAGTAAAGATTCAAAAAGACCTTTTGAAGTGACGATAGGTCATTCTGTTGTTAAAGTTTTAGGAACTTCCTTTAACATCAATTATTCTGCAACGAATATAGACCTGTCGGTAAGTACAGGAAAGGTAATGTTCAGTCCTAATCAAAAAAGCAAACCTTCTATTCTACAAGCCGGCGAGGGAATCAGTTATCAATATGTTGACAATACGATACTCGGGTTGAAGAACAGTAATGATGCAGCCTGGTTTACTAAAGAGCTGAAGTTTGTGGATATGCCGCTTGATGAAGTTTGCGAGCAGTTAAGCGATTATTACGGGGTTCGGATTGTGCTGTATGACAAGAAGCTCACCATCAAAAAATTCAACGCTAATTTTAAAAATACCAGTCTGGATGAAGCATTAACCGCGCTGAAAGAGACTTATTCAATACATATAAAAAAGGATGGTAATGCCATCATCATTAAGAGCTTATAATCAACTTTAAAACCAATCAACAATTAATTTATGGAGAAAAACTACCAAAGAAAATTGCGGAGATTGAAGTATGGCCTTGGGGCTATGTTATTCTTCACGTTCTTTTGTTTTTCATTTGCCAAGGCTGATGAACTGCAAGGAAGCGCAATTAAGACAGAGAGATTAGATAACTATCTAAAGACAATAGAAAACGCTTATCAGGTGAGTTTCGTTTACGATGCAGCTCAAATCAATAAAGAAATGAGTATTGATGTTCCTGTAAAATTGGTTTCTATAAGAACAGATCTGGAACCACTGAAAGTAAAAGGAATCAATTACAATATCGTTGGAAAACAGGTAATCTTAAAAAAACTTATTGAGTCCAAAGCCAGCAGAGATGTCGTTGTAAAGGGATCTGTACGGGCAGCTAAGGATAATGAATTGTTACCGGGAGTTAGTGTCCGTGAAAAAGGAGTTTCTAATGGTGTTTCGACAAATGGAAACGGAGAATACCAGATCAGGGTGAAAGATGGTGCAACGATCGTATTTACTGCTATAGGTTATAAAACAGTTGAAATTGCTGTTGGAACCAGGACAAGTATAGATGTAAGTCTGGAAGAGGACATCAGCCAGTTGAAAGAGGTAACGATTTCGACAGGATATCAGAATATCAATAAAAAGTTATTTACCGGAGCGGCAACCAGTTTAAAAGGATCAGACATTAAGCAGGAAGGTATAACCGATGTGAGTCGTATGCTGGAAGGTCGCGCAGCCGGTGTTTCTGTTCAGAACGTTTCTGGTACATTTGGTGCAGCACCTAAAATCAGGGTTCGTGGGGCAACTTCCATTACTGGTGAGAATAAGCCATTATGGGTTGTTGATGGAGTTATTCTTGAAGATGTTGTAAATGTTTCAAATGAGCAATTGTCGTCAGGAGATGTAACGACATTAATCGGATCTTCTGTTGCGGGTATTAATGCGGATGATATTGAGAGTTTTAATATTTTGAAAGATGCAGCTGCAACTGCTCAATATGGAGCAAGAGCAATGAATGGTGTGGTTGTTATTACGACTAAAAAAGGACGTATCGGAAAACCATTGATCTCTTATACCGGTAACTTTTCTACCTATTTGAAGCCGACTTATAATGACTATAACATTATGAATTCAGCAGATCAGATGTCTGTGTATTCTGAGATGGCACGTAAAGGATGGTTAAACCATAGTCTTGCCTCACGCAGAGCAGATGGTGGTGTATTCACTAAAATGTATCAATTGATCAATACTTATGATGCGACTTCAAATCAGTTTGGACTGGCAAATACTCCGGAAGCGAGAAATGGCTTTCTAACGCGTTACGCTCAAGCAAATACGGATTGGTTTGATACCTTGTTTAAGAATTCATTTTTGCAGGAACACTCTCTAAGTGTGTCTTCAGGTACTGAAAAATCACAGTTATATTTTTCTGCCAGTTATTTGAATGATAATGGTTGGGCTAGAGGGAATAGCGTAGAGCGTTATACTGCTAATATGAATGCGAACTTTATCTTATCGGATAAACTTTCTGTGAATTTCATTACTACAGGATCCATCAGAGATCAGAAAGCACCGGGAACGGTTGGTCGTGTGAGTAATCCTGTAGAAGGCAAGTATTCACGTGATTTTGACATCAATCCTTTCAGTTATGCCCTGAATACCAGTAGAACACTTACTGCGTTTGATGAGAATGGAAAAAGAGAGAACTTTACAAGGAATTTTGCAGATTTCAATATCCTTAATGAGCTTGACAACAATACTTTAGATCTAAGTTTGCTTGATTTTAAACTTCAGGGAGGTTTGGGCTACAAGTTTAACAAACATTTTAAATATGATTTTCTTGCTTCGATGCGTTACGTGAAAAGTGGCAATGAGCATAAAGTAAGAGAAAATTCGAATATGGCTAATGCCTATCGTGCGAATGGCGATTCTTATATTCAGGACAATAACCGCTTCCTTTTCCGTGATCCGGAGCATCCTGAATTGCAGCCGATTGTTGTATTGCCATATGGTGGTTTTTACAACACTACGGACGACTTCCTGAAAGCTTATATGGTAAGAAACTCTCTGGAGTATAACAATACCATTAACGACGATCACCTGATTAACGTGTACGCTTTCCAGGAAATGAGAATGGCAAATCGTCAGTTTAGAAGTAATATCGGTTATGGCTACCAATTTGATAAAGGAGGGGTTCCTTTCCTTGATCCTAACATCATCAAACAAGCAACTTTAAATAACCTGCCGTACTATACCATGGGTCATAAATATGACCGTTTTGCGGCATTCATGGCAAGAGCTGCTTATTCTTACAAAGGAAAATATTCATTCAATGCTACAGGTAGATATGATGGTTCCAATCAATTGGGTACTTCTGCTACCGCGAGATGGCTGCCAACCTGGAACGTTTCAGGAGCATGGAATGTGGATACTGAAGACTTCATGAAAGCTCAGCAGACGATCAGCCGTTTAACTTTACGTGCAACTTATGGTCTTACTGCCAGTTTGGGTAGTGCAACAAACTCTGCTTTGGTACTTAAAAATGGAGCTGCATTGCGCCCGTATAGTAATGAGACAGAGTCTACGATGAATATCGATTATATTGAGAATCGCGACCTTACCTGGGAAAAACAATACGAAACGAATATCGGAGTTGACTTTGGCTTTTTTAAGGATGTGCTGAGTCTGACTGTAGATTTATACAAAAGAAATGGTTTCGACCTGATCAGTCCATTGAGAACTTCTGGTATTGGCGGGCAGTTTTTAACGACTGCGAATTATGCGGATATGAGAACTAAAGGTATCGAGTTTACCTTGTCTGGAAAGATTGTGGATACCAAAGACTGGGGATGGAGAAGTAACCTGAATTTTGGTTATAATGATAATAAAGTAACCAGCTTAAAAAGTCCACAGAATATTTTTCAGTTGATCGGTGCCGATGGTGGACCTCAGGAAGGATTCCCGTACCGTGGTTTGTATTCACTCGAATTTACTGGTTTGAATCATGATACCGGAGTTCCGGAATTTATTAACGAAAAAGGAGAAAGAAGCAATAAAGTATACCTTCAGAGTGATGTAACGAAATACCTTAAATATGAAGGTCCTACTGATCCGAAATTAACCGGAGGCTTCTTTAACCAGGTTCGTTATAAAGGATTTACATTATCTTCTTTATTCACGTTTTCTGCCGGAAACAAGATCAGGCTAAATCCTGCATTCTCTACTTCTTATTCGGATCTTGATGCGCATCCTAACGAATTTAAAGACCGTTGGACTTTGCCAGGTGATGAGACCAGAACTAATATTCCTGGTATACCTGATGTATCTACGGTACTCGGTTTTCCAGGTATTTTTCCGTACGACAGTTATAACTATTCTTCTGCAAGGGTTGCGGATGGTGGATTCATTCGTCTAAAGCAATTATCGCTGACTTATGCTTTACCCGCTAAAATGTTAAAAAGCATCGGTGCCAATAACGCTTCACTGGGTGTTGTGGCAAATAATTTCTGGCTGATCTATTCAGACAAAAAACTAAAAGGACAAGATCCTGAGTTCTTTGCTTCTGGTGGTGTGGCCTTACCGATTCCTAAGCAATATACCCTTTCTTTAAAAGTTGGTTTCTAATTTAACCCAGAATGAAAATGAAAAAGATTAATCAAATTATATATATGTCAGTTCTTGCAACGGTAGCATTATCCGGTTGTAAGAAGTTCCTGGAGCACCAGCCAGATGACAGATCAGAATTAAATACACCAGTAAAAGTTGCAGAATTGTTGGCTAATGCTTATCCACATGGTAATTATATTCCTTTTGCTGAAGCGATGAGTGATAATGCCGGTGATAAAGGTAACAGGTCGGGTAATGCAATTGACATCACGAATGAATCGCCATGGAAGTATGAAGATCAGGTGGATGCACAGCTGGCAGATACTCCTCCTTACTATTGGAATGCTTGCTATAAAGCGATCTCTGCTGCAAATTATGCTTTAGAAGCAATCGAAAAAGGAGGAAATACAGAAGCCTATATGGCGAGTAAAGGTGAAGCATTGGTTGCGAGGGCTTATTCTCATTTTATGTTGGTTACCTTCTTCTCTAAAGCTTATGATCCTGCGACTGCAGCTTCGGATCCTGGAATTCCTTACGTGACTACTCCTCAGAAAACAGTAGAAGGAAGCTACCGTCGTGGTACTGTTGCCGAGGTGTATGCGCAAATTGAGAAAGATCTGGAGGAGGGAATTCCTTTGATCAGAAACAATACTTACCGTGTGCCTAAATACCATTTTACCACTCAGGCCGCACATGCGTTTGCTACTCGTTTCTACCTGTTTAAAAAAGATTACCTAAAAGTAGTGGATCATGCCAATGCTGTATTTCCGGGAACTACCGTTGCCGCCAGCCTAAGACCTTGGAATACCACTTATAATGCTTTGGGATATTACGAGTTACAGGCATTGTATACCAATTCTTCTGAACCTGCAAATCTATTGATTCAGGAGTCTGCAACGAGTTGGGGAACCAGCTATGCGGAGTACAATTATTCTTTAAGTTCAGAAGTTCAGAAAATTTTTAATCCGGCAAATAATCCGATAAAAAGAGCGCTGGCAATCAGTTCAAAAGTATTTGGTGGCACAGAATTTTTCTTGAACATTCCTAAATTTAGAAATCATATCGTAAAGGAAACGATCAATGCTTCCTTTGGAGAATTTTATAACATGATCCCCTTGCTGACCGCTGAAGAAGTATTGTTTAACCGTGCTGAAGCAAACGTTATGTTGGGAGATAACGCTGCAGCGGTGAACGATATGGATGCTTATCTGTCGAAACGTATTGTAAATTACAGTGCGACGGCGATGAAATTCACAGAAGCGAAAGCAATGGC
This sequence comes from Pedobacter sp. FW305-3-2-15-E-R2A2, assembly GCF_038446955.1. NCBI lineage: Bacteria > Pseudomonadati > Bacteroidota > Sphingobacteriia > Sphingobacteriales > Sphingobacteriaceae > Pedobacter > Pedobacter sp. FW305-3-2-15-E-R2A2. Next base: position 6,724,515 of record NZ_CP151803.1, on the reverse strand, counting down.
ATTTTTTCCGGGCATGGATGTTAAAGATGCCTTGGTTGGATCTATCCTGAACTTTAAACGTCAGGAATATATGCATGAAGGAATTCGCTGGTTTGATATCATCCGTCTCAAAATACCGATAACGCATCCTTATATCAGTGGAGGAGAAGTGATCACTCTTGGTGCAAACGATCCAAGAAGGGTAATTCAATTGCCACAGGAAGCGATTGCTTTAGGTTTAGAGAAAAACGCCCGTTAATCATTTTAATTAGATATGATCATGAAAAAGAATTTTGGAAAGATAATGGTTCTTGGGGTTGCATTGGCGGTTTTGGCCTCATGTAGCAAAAAAGACGATTTAAGTACTCCTCTGGTAGGATTAGGAGGAGATACCTGGGCTAAAGGGCCTTTGGATGAATGGTTAAGTACCAATTATACCACACCTTATAACATAGAAGTAAAATACAAATGGGACAGGTCAGAACTGGGAGAGATTGAAAAGGACGTAGTTCCGGTGAAAGAGGATAAGGTGATTCCCGTAATGGACGCGATCAAGAAAGTATGGATCGAGCCTTATGTTGCGGTTAAAGGAGAAGCATTTTTTAAGAAATATGCTCAAAAGCAGTTCTTCCTTGTGGGAAGTCCTTCTTATAACAGCAATGGAACGATGACTTTAGGGACTGCTGAAGGTGGTAGAAAAATCGTATTGATGGTTCTGAATCAGTTTGACATTAAGAACAAGCCTGAAGTACGTAGAATGCTACATACCATTCATCATGAGTTTGGCCACATCTTGAATCAGAACATTGCTGTGACCTCTGATTATCAGAGAATCACTCCTGGTGATTATACGGCTACCTGGTTTAATTTTGACGATGCGGAGGCTCAGGCACTTGGATTTATTACCAGTTACTCAAGATCTAATAAAGATGATGATTTTGTGGAAATGCTGGCAAGTATGCTGGTTGACGGACAGGCAAGAATGAACGATGTGGTGAATAACCAGTTCATTATGGCAGGTAATTTTATTAAGAGAGATGGAAAAGGATTATACGAGCGAAACAATGACTCCAGATCTAAACTAACCAGGAAACAAGCGATTGTAATTTCTTATTTAAAAGATGCTTATGGTATCGAGTTGTCACAATTGCAAGCAAAAACTCAGGAAGCGATAGAGAAGCTTTATCCAACACCGGATCTGACGAGTGTAGTTGCATTTGATAAAGAGTTGAATTCCATCAATATTAATCCACAGAAACTGACCGGACTTTCTCCGAAGTTCCTGACTGCTTTTAATGCCGGAAACACAGGGTTGTTAAATATGGGATATTACCTGGATAACATTTCTCTTACGCTTATTGCGCCAGATAAAATTGTACTTAGCGTGAATCTAATGGATCCAACGGCAGCATTAGGCCAAGGGTATTTAGGGAATTTCTTATTTGATGCGACTACAGTTGGCGGAGTAACTACTTTGAGCAATCCTGTTGCAATGAATGGGAATGCAACTTTTATACAAGCAGCAGTGATCCCTTTACTTGCGTATTTTAACAATCAAAAGTTCAATATTCGTTGGGTAGATGATATCGTTCCTCAATCTAAAAATCTTTATGGAGGATTTGTGAAGACTACTGATGCGACTTCTTACTTATTTGGCACATTGCAATCTTTTTAACATGAACACAATGAAAAATCTTTTATTATATTTTCTTCTGCTGACTACAGTTTTTGTGTCCTGCAGGAAGGATGATACAAAGCCTATTATGGGCAATGTTGATGAACGTTTAAATGAAACACTTACGGCTTATCAGACTCAATTGGCCGGTGCTGCCTATGGTTGGAAAGCAGTAGTATTTCCAAGTAAAGGTTACGGTTTTGGTCATTTCTTTAAATTTGATGATAAAAACAGAGTAACGATGTACTCTGATTTTAACCTGGAAGGACAAACCAAAAGTCTGGAAAGCAGCTATCGTCTGAAGGCCCTGCAGCAACCTACTTTATTGTTTGATACCTATTCTTATTTGCATATCCTTCAAGACCCAACTCCTTCTTTAAGTGAAGGAGGGGAGCTGGGACAAGGTTGGTATGCCGATTTTGAATTTAAGTTCGTTTCAGCTACTACCGACACGATAAAACTTACAGGTCTATATAACCAAAGCCCATTGGTATTGGTTCGTGCAAGTAAAGAGGATTACGACTCTTATAATGCAAAAGGCCTGGAGGTAATGGATGAGGCTACTCAGGAATACGTCTCTCAACCCACTTTTAAATACCTTGATTTAGGTGATGGAAAACAGATTCAGTGCAATATAGATCCAAATACAAAAAGCTTTGTAATGATTTATAAAGACAACAGTAATTCGATTGTTGCTCCTATTACCCAATTCGGATATATGAACAGCAGTTTATTTCTAAAGGAATATGTTTCTTTTAATGGCGTGGCGTTTAATGAATTGTTCTGGGATAATGTTAAGGAATCTTTTTATGTTAAGGTCGGAGGAAAAAGATACGATTTCCAAAATTCCGCTACCGCTCCGTTTAACCTGAATTCTTTATTGGGTGTAAGTTTTAATACCCTTGATATTGATACTTCTGTACCATTGGAAGGTGCAAGTCCTGATTTTATGCTAAAGGTGGATTCCTTTAAAGCACTGTGTGAAGCTGCATATGGTTTAACATTAACCAATATGACTTTCAAATTCAAACCTGTAAATAACACGATGATCTTAGACTGTATTGTGTTGCAGGAAGGAAGGGCATTTATTGCTACTTTCCCGTTCAGCTATACAAAGGATGCCAACAATGTCTATAAATTTCAGCAGATCCCTGCAGGAAATAATGGAAATGCAGGTTTACTGGTTTCTTTTATAAAACCAATATTTGATGTTTTAAATGCAGATAAATTCACCTTAGATTATTTCAATGTAAGGCTGGGACAGTTTAAAAGCATTGAGAGACCAGGGTTTTATTTCTCAGGTAATTTAATAAAGAACTAATATTTTTTGGCGCTCCCCCCCTTAATTGAGGCCGGCAGACTTAGGTTTTCCGGCTTTTTTTATGTGATATTTTTTACAATACCAAGTCGCTGATCTCTAATCTTCTTTCCTTATATTTGCAGGATGAAAAAGATAGCTTTTGTCTTCCTTTTTATGGTGGTATTGGTTACTTCCAATATGCCATCTGCCAGTGCGCAATGCGCCATGTGTACTGTTAGTGCTGAGCAAAGTGTTAAAAATGGAAATACACAAGGAAAGGGCCTTAATACCGGCATTATCTACCTTCTGGCCATCCCTTATCTGTTAATTACGGGGATGGGGATTTTATGGTATGTAAAGTTCCGTAAGAAAAATACAGACCAGGTATTTAATATCTCGGAATAAGTTTCAATTCACCCTTCCTGCTTCTTTGCGGGTTTTTGATAGATATGCAAAAAACATCTAAGTTGTATACACTTGTGCATGGGAAATGCCCACAATGCCGCAGGGGCGATATCTTTACCGGAAGTCTCTATGGGTTTAACCTGCAGCGCACAAATACAGTTTGTAGTCATTGTGCATTTCGCTTTGAGATTGAACCGGGTTATTTTTATGCAGCAATGTATGTTAGCTATGCGATGAATTGTGCAGAGATGATCTCACTCGGTGTTGCCGCTTATATCTTATCAGGAGGTTGGCTGGAATTTGAATCTTTTTGGTTATACATCACCGTCATTTTTTCGGGATGTTTAATTTTGGCTCCATTTAACTATCGCTATTCCCGTGTGATTTTATTACATTGGCTAACACCAAAAGTTAAGTATAACGCCTATTACGATAAGCCATGATTAAACCAGAAACACTCGTTTTTATAACCGACGTCGCTCAAAATAATACCCGCGAATGGTTTGCGGAAAATAAAGCCAGATACGAAACGGCAAAGGAAGATGTATTGGCTTTTGTGGATCAGCTAATTCCTAAACTTGCTGCTGTGGACCCCGAATTTTCTATAGACACACCAGCAAAAAAATGTTTACTTCGCATTTACAGAGACGTACGGTTTAGCAAGAACAAAGACCCTTACAAGAACAATTACGGAATTTCCTTTAATGTGAAGGGAAAAGGAATTCCTGATCCAGGATATTACCTTCATATCCAGCCCGGACAATGTTTTTTTGGTGCAGGCTTCTGGATGCCCGAAGCTCCGGTCCTTAAAAAGATCAGGGAAGAAATTGATTACAATACTTCTGAATTTCTGGACATCATCAATGCTAAAAGCTTCAAAAATACGTTTACACTGAGTCAGGATGATAAACTGAAAAACGCCCCTAAAGGATATGAAGTCGATCATCCTCAGATAGAACTTTTAAAATTGAAAAGCTTTATTGCCGTTTATCCTTTGAAAGATGAAGATTTTCTGAAAGCCGGAATCGTTGATCAATTGAAAATTGCTTTTGAAAGTGTCTATCCCTTTATATTATTTTTGAGAAATGCCGTAGCGCAATAGTTATGATGAAAAAAACCGCTTTATTTTTATTTGCCGGATTACTGGCAACCGCTTTCAGTGCCTGTGTAGTTTTGTCTCCCAAAAAGTATAAAGCTTTACTGGCTAAACAGGATTCGCTGAGTTCCGGCCTGGAGCAGGCACACCTTAAAGGAGAATACCTGGAAGGGCTGATTGCAAGATTGAAAAAGGACACGACAGGTTTAAGCGCGACTTTAAACGACCTGAGAGGAAAGTATTCTGAAATGGATGGAAACTATGCCAAGCTAAAGGATAATAGCTCTACGGAGATTAGTAAGCTTTCCCAGGACCTTAAAAAGAGGGAGCAACGATTAAAAGAAGTAGAAGAGGTATTGCGTAAGCGGGATGAGGCCACCAATCAGTTGAAGGAAAAGCTACAGCAAGCCTTACTGGGTTTTACCAAGAGTGGTTTGACCGTAGAAATAAAAAATGGAAAAGTATATGTATCTCTTATGGATAAGCTGTTGTTTCCTTCCGGTAGTATTATTATCGATGAAAAAGGAAAGCTGGCACTTGCCCAGTTAGCAGGTGTTTTGAAGGAACAACCTGAAATCAATATTGCGGTAGAAGGACATACAGATTCACAGAAGATCACCAACCTTGGGCAGATTAAAGACAATTGGGACCTGAGTGTATTGCGTTCGACTTCAGTAGTTCGGTACCTGACAGAGGTGAGCAAAGTAGAAGGCGTACGTATGACCGCAACGGGTAAAGGTGAATTTCAGCCTCTGGCGCCAAATACCGGAGCTGATGGCAGAAGCAAAAACAGGAGAATAGAAATTGTACTTTCTCCTAAACTGGATGAACTGTACAATTTGATCAAACAATAATTTACTATTATAACGTATAAAAAAGGACTGTTGAAGTCTTTAAAAGCGGGAAGTATCTGATCCTTATCAGAAAGAATAAACTCATTTTCAGAAATAACTTTATTCCATTGAATGTTCAGGTCCGCATCGTTCCAGATCACCCCGATTTCTGAGTCTTTATCGTAGTAGTTGCTTACTTTATAGGTAAAAATGGTTTCATCTTCCAGGGTTAGAAAACCATGTACAAATCCTGGTGGAACCCAAAGCTGTCTGTGGTTCTCTCCGCTAAGTTCAATATCGTAGTGATTGCCATAGGTAGGAGATCCTTTTCTGATATCGACTACTACGTCCATCACTTTCCCCTGGATCACTCTGACCAGTTTACCCTGATCAAAAGGGGCTTTTTGAGCATGTAAGCCACGTAAGGCTCCTTTCTGAGAAAAAGATTGATTGTCCTGAACAAAGTTGACATTGATGCCTGCCTCTGCCAGTGTTTTCGCATTGAAACTTTCGTAAAAATAGCCACGGTTGTCTTTCCACACTTTAGGTTCTATGATCAGTAGACCTTCAATGGGTGTTTTTGTTATATTCATATTAGGGATTAGATTACATATTCCATCAGTGTGCGAAAAGAAACTGCTTGATTTTCAAAGTTCGCTGCTGTTTCAGCCTGGAGGGCTGGGGCATGATTGGCCTGATAATCCAGGTAATCGGCCATATTGTCTACTACATATTGAGCACAGTAAGTAACCCCTTCATTTGGAGAATCCAGTACCTTAAGTAAACGTTGAGAAACAAATTTCCCTGTGGACATTACTGCCGGAATGTGAGACTCCTGCATCCACTGCAACCAGCGGTCGGCAGAGGCATCTTCAATTATTGAAGTAACATTGTATAATAACATGAGGCAAAGATAGGAACTATGTACCAATAATATCTCCACGAAGTTTCCTAAAACGTTTACGTGCTTCAGTGGTATACATGCTGCCTGGATAATCGTTGATCAGCTTCTGGTACAATACCTTTGCCTGCTCATTGTCTTTTAGATTAGTCTCATAAAGTCCGGCAAGCGTAAACAAAGCGTCATCTGCCCATATGCTCGTCTGTTGCTTCTCCGTCAGCTCCTTCAACACAGTAATCGCCTGACTGATTTCATTATTTTTGATGAAGATCTTTGATTTTGCCATCAGGATGTCATCCTGCAGACTATTGTTTGGAAAGGCGATGGGAATACTGTCCAGTTTTACCATGGCTTTCGCCGGAAGATTTCTGAACTGAAGCATTTCTGCATCGGCATACATTTTTAAAGCGCTACTGTCTGTACTCGATTGAAGATTGTCTGAAATCAGAAGGCTCAGATTCAGAGCATCATTGGCAATCAGTTGTGACGTTGAGGCCTTCAGGATGTCTGCCTGTGATTTTGCATAAGTAAAGTTGCCCTGGTAAAAGGAGAGTCTTGCCGAGCGGTATCTGGCCTCATTTCCGATGGCCTGATTTTCAAATTGTTTGGCTACCTGTTCATAGAGCAGGATGGCTTCCCAGGGTTGTTGTGTTAAAATGTAGATGTCTCCCAGGTCAAGCTTTAGCTGTCCGGTTTCTGCATTGGGAAGACCAGGGATTTTAAGTGCTTCTTCCAATCCCTTTTCGGCCTTTTCAAGATCGTTCAGATAATAAGCCTGCAGATTTACCCATTTTTTTAACGCGAAAACCGTTTGCGGCGTTTTGCCATATTCATCCAGGATGGATTGGTAAGCTGCTGCCAGTTCCGTAATGGAATTTTTCTCAAACTTTCCAGTAATTACCAATTGGTATTTAGCATTGACGAGCTCCACCTTTGCCGGTAGATAATATTCATTTTCTTTTCCTTTTAATAGCAGGTATTCATAAGCTTTGATGGCTACCGGATAAGCCTGGTTGCTCAGGAAAGTATTGGCAGCCTGATAAAGAATTGCGCCATCGTCTTTAATCCGTTTGTCCTGTGCAATCAGTTGCCTCAGGGCCATTTCATATTCCTGTTGCTGCAGGTATTGCCAGATTAATAATTTGGTATAGATTTCCGTTTGTGGTTCCTTTTGAATCTTTTTTAGCAATGCAGACTGTAAAAGCTGGTAATCGGAATTGTCTTCAAAGACGGTAGACAATACGCTTTCTGCCTGGGGAAGTAGTTGAGGCATTTCAGGAAGTGCATTCAGGTATTCCTGAATCAGCATGTTTTTGTCTTTTTTATAGCGGTAAATACTCAGCAACTCAAAGGTGAAAGGCTTAGTGTCATTCATGAGCTTTCTTCCCTGTAAAAAGGTAGTGATGGCCAGGTCATAGGCCTGGAAGTTATAAAAATTATTGGCCAGCTCCCGGATCTTATACTCTTCGGCAGGAAGGTTATTAATGGCTTGAAGGTATTGCTTATTGGCTTCATCTATCTGTCCTTTTTCCTGATAAAAACGACCAAGGGCGATGCTATATGCTGGTTTTTTCGGATGCTGTCTGATCAGTTTTTTTACCAGTTTCTCTGCTTCCTCAAATTTCTTAATCTTTAACAACGAAGTGAAATATAGTTCAAAGTACGTATCACTGTTTGTTTTATTAAAGAGCTTTTCCAGTAATATGGAAGCTTCCTGAAACTGTCCCTGCTGATAATACTGATAAGCAAGTGCATCGTCTACACTCTCCTGAGCAGAAGAATACAAAACAGAGAGGCAAAAGGAAATGAATAAAATTAATTTTTTCATCAGCATATAATTGTTTTTCAACGGTTATGAAGCTATCTTAAGCATGTCCATTGTTTTTTGCAAGGGCTATGCTGCTGATGGTTTCATTGGGATAAAGTGTACAGGAACCTAAAATTAACGATTTAAAGGTTAATTTATGTGTTAAGTGAACAAGATTAATACATGCTGGTATTTTAAATGTTACTCATTTATATTCCCATACCACAAAAAAGTAATTATATTCAACATCATACGCCAGACATAAAGGAGTATAAAAGTAACAATATTGGTGTATAGCCTTTTTAGAAAGGCAGCGTTGTGTAGCTTTGCAGGCTATTAAATAATATGATTGTATATAAAAGATACTTTTTCCTGTTTTTAATATCTCTTGCTTTTGCCTGTCAGCAGAAGGAGGGGGAGGCACGCCTTATTCCTCTTGATGATTTTTTTAAATCACAGGATAAAATTACTTATCGTGTCTCTCCTGATGGATTGAATATCTCTTACCTTAAACTGGAAGATTCAGGTCTGAATCTTTACATTGAGGATATTGCTACCGGAAAGGCGAGGAAAATTACCCACCTGAAAGACAAAAACGTTATTTTTTATTTCTGGGTGAGCAACAATGACCTGATCTATTATAAAGAGATTGATGCGGCAAAACGTCGTTCAGATATTTTTATCATCAATAAAGAAGGGGTAAATGAAAGGCAATTGAGCAGAAATGAGCAGGGGAAAATGAGGGTTTTGGAAGATCAGTTGATTGATGATAAGTTCTTGCTGGTCTCTTCCAATAAGAGAGATTCTACTGTTTTTGATGTTTACCGGCTAAATGTAAGAAATGGAAGCATGGAAATGGCAGCTAAAAATCCCGGGAACATTACAGATTGGAAAACAGACTCGGAAGGGAAATTAAGACTGGCCGTGAGTACAGATGGTGGGACGACCACGATGTTATACCGGGCGCAGGAAGGACAGGTCTTCAAGCCCATCATGACCAATAATTTCATCACTACTTTTAAACCTGTGGCCTTCAAGCATGACCGTCCTAATATCATTTATGCCATTTCCAGTGTAAACAGAGATAAAAGTGCATTGGTCGAAGTGGATTGTAATACAGGGAAAGAGTTGAAAGTGCTTTTTGGAAATGACACCCTTAATATTACGGAAGCTCAATATTCGAGGAAGAAACAAAAGATGTCTTTTCTGACCTACGAAACCTGGAAGAAAGAGAAGCATTATCTTGACGATTCTATTAAGATTATCTATGATGACCTGGATCGTCTCTTGCCTAAAACGGAGACCCAGATTCTATCCCGTGATAAAGCAGAAAATGTATTTGTCATCAGGACCTTTACCGACAGAAATCCTGGGTCCTATTACCTCTATTTTGCCGACAAAAGAAAACTACAGAAATTAAGTGATTTTAATTCCGCAATCCGGGAAGGAGAGATGAGTGAAATGAAAGCGGTTAGCTTTCAATCGAAAGACGGAACTAAAATTAACGGCTATCTCACCCTTCCTTTACATGTTAAAGCAGTTAGCCTGCCAGTTGTGGTATTGCCGCATGACGGTCCTGTAAGCCGGGATTTATGGGGGTATAATGCAGAGGTTCAGTTTTTGGCCAACAGAGGATATGCTGTATTTCAGATCAATTACCGTGGTTCTTCAGGGTATGGCAAGACCTTTATGTCTGCCGGATTTAAACAATGGGGTGGGAAGATCCAGGATGATATCAACGATGGGGTAAACTGGCTCATTGAAAAAAAGATTGCAGACCCGAGGAGAATAGGAATCTATGGAACAGGATTTGGTGGTAATGTTGCTTTGAACTGCTCTTATCTGAGCCCTGGTATTTATGCTTGTGCTGCCTCTAACTCTGGCGTAATTAACTTATTTGCCTATTTAAAATCTATTCCACCTTATTTTAAAACCAGCCTTCAGCTCTATTATGGTATTGTTGGAAATCCACTAACGGATGCGGATCAGATGCGAAAATCTTCCCCCTTATTCCAGACCGATAGAATCAATATTCCGGTATTCATTTGTCAGAATGTAAAGGATCAGAATACGAATGCCGGCGAATCCCTGCAATTTGTGAAAAATCTTAAAAAGAGAAATGTGAATGTAACCTATCTGGAAAATGAAGGCATCGTATTTCCGGCTAAAAATCAGGAAAGCAGACACCAGTTCTATACTACCCTGGAACAATTTTTAGAGACTAATCTTAAAAACAGGTAAATTCGGATCTCATGATCTCAGAGAAAAAAACAGGCTATCGTAAGAATTTTTCCTTAATCCTTACTTTCATCGCATTGATGTCTGTATTGTTTTGCCTGTCTTTATATCTGGCCTATAATTTCAGCAAAAAATTCATTGAGAACGAGTTTGTATCAGAGAAGGTCAATGTATTGGAGCAAAGCATTAAACCATATAATGATTTCTTTCAAAAGAAGTTGCCAGAGGTCTCTTATTATAACGGTTATCTGGATTCTGCTACGGCCTCCAGCTTCGTGGATACGGTATTACTGGAATATCCCTTTGTTTCCAAGGTGGTGTTTTATGATTCCGAGGTAAAGAATACACCTGTAAGCGACGGATTAAACACCGGGAAGTTTTCCTTCGGACCGAAAAATATTTATCAGTTTGGAAGTTTGATCCCACAGGATTCCGTGCTGTTGTTCTCCAGGGAGAATACCAGGAATTTTATTGTAGGAGATGATTTTAACGGATTAGCGTTGAAACTGGCTTCGTATATTGAAAGCCTGGATACCACTAAAGTGCCGGATCAGGATGAACTTTTCAGCAATTTCAGTAATGTCCGTTCCAATAAGATCACCTATCTCAATATTCCGAGGATGGAGGAATTGAAGGCTTATAAAAAAATGTTGAGGAATGTACTCGATCCGCAGCCAGTGTACCAGCAGGACATGATGTGTTTCCACCTGGATCCTTATAAGATTAAGATCATTAATTCCAGGCCCCTCCTGTATCAGTTTATCAAGATACAACCCCTGACCTATGATCCTTTAGATACTTCGCAAGCCTATCTCAGTACAGAGATTACCCTTCCAGGACCTTTTTCTGATTATAAGCTTTATTTTATCTCCTCCAAATCATTTGTAGATAAGGAAATCCTCAGTTATTTTTTACCTATTGCCTTAGCAATCCTGGTTTTTTATGGGATTGTGGTGCTGGTTGCCTTTCTGATTTACAGAAACCTGAACATCAATCAACGGATGTTTAAATTGCAATACGATTTTGTGAATAACCTGACGCATGAGTTTAAGACGCCCGTAAGTGTCATCAAGATTGCAGGAAATAACATAAAAAGTGCTACTGTTCTTACCGACAGGGAGCTGAAGCTGTATGGGAAGATCCTGGATGAAGAAGCGGATAAGCTGAACGGATTAATGAATAAATTGCTGGCCTTCACCCAGATTGAAAATAAGGCCATTCAATTAAACAGAGACGAGATTTACATAGAAGATTTTATAGAAAGTACCGTGGAGTCTCACCGTCTGAAGCATCCTGATTTTGACTTTACCTATGAGGTGAGCGGTTTCAGTACTTTTGTGACTGATCCTGTGCTTCTCGGAAGCCTTTTTGATAACCTTGCGGAGAATGCCTATAAATATTCTCCATCGGAGCGTAAAAAGTTGCACATCAGTGCCCGCTTAATCAAAGGAAGAGTGGTGTTTAGGTTTACGGATCATGGGATCGGAATCCCATCCTCCGAAATTAATAATATCTTTAAGAAGTTTTTCCGCATCCAGAATCAATACAACCAGAATGGAAGCGTTGGACTTGGCTTGGCTTTCTGTAAGGAACTCGTTAACTTTATGAAGGGCGAGATTACCGTGAAGAGCAGGGTGAATAAAGGAACAGAATTTAAAATTGTACTACCATATAATGATTAGAAAGTATGTCTAAGGAAATTAAAATATTAATAGTTGAAGACGATGAGAACTTAAGGTTTCTAGTAGTACATCGCTTAAAAGCAGAAGGATATGAAATCATTGAAGCTGGAGATGGAGATGCTGCGGAAAAATTGATCCTAAGCGAAAAACCGGATATCGTATTGCTCGACTGGATGCTGCCTGGTAAACAAGGTTCAGAAGTTTGCGAAGAAGTGAGAAAACAGGGATTTGAAAATCTGATCATTATGATGACTGCAAAAGCGCAGGATATCGATAAGATTGATGCCTATAACTTTGGTGTTTCCGACTATGTAACCAAACCCTTCAATATGGATGTATTGGTGGCTATGCTCGAGAATAAAGTGAAGTTTCTGCTAAACAATGATCGTTCAGAGATTCACCGTTTTGGCAATATGGAACATCATCCTAATATCCATACCTTATTCAGGAATGAAAAGAAAATTGAACTGACCATTCTGGAAAACAGAATCTTGCTTTATTTTCTTAGAAACCCTAATAAAGTGATCAACAGAGATGCTTTGATGCTGGAAGTATGGGGATATAATTCAGATGTAAATACCAGGACGCTGGACATGCACATTGTACGCCTGCGTAAAAAAATAGAACTTAATCCGGATAATCCTCAGTTATTGCAAACGGTTAGAGGGGTTGGGTACCGTTTTAATCCTGCTTAAAACCTAATACTTACCAATAACAGGAGCAGGTATTGTAAAATCATTATACCATCTAAGAAGAAGAAATAATAATATTCATTCTTTTGGATGCCGGACTTAAATATGAGCCATCCTGTGAGCAGGATGGTAATGGTTAGGGCGATGACATCCAGATTGACGGTTTGGCTGAACAATAGCAATAGAACGAGGTAGCCTAAAAGTAAAAACTGACAGAAAATATAGGCTTTCTTTTCGCCGAACATTACCGGGATCATTTTCAGTTCATATAGCTTGTCCTGAAAGAGGTCCCGGATATCAAAAGGAATCGTGATTGCCGCGATGAATAAAAAACGTTTGCCTACAAGCAGTAAAGTCTCGCCTGTGGAGATGTTGATCGGGTAACTGTGTTCTACCTCCACTATAGGCAATAAAACGCAGCTGATGGCCCATACGATCGCCACCAGAAAGAGTTTGATGCCCGGTATATTCCTTAATCCGATCTTTTGATGATTTAAGATCAGGAAGGGGATGCTATAGCTAACGGCTATTGCTCCCGTAAAGAGCATCAACAACTTTGCTTCTATACTTAGATATAGTAATCCCAGGGGGATCAGGCAGAGCGCTGAGATCAGTGTGATGGAAATGATCAGCCGGTGATGCGAAAAGATCCAGCGTACCCTTATATAAGGAGAGTGGCCCGGATCTTTAGGATGAGACATCAGCATACTGAAATTATAGATGGCCAATGTCCCAAAAAATAAGATCGCAAGAATGTTCTTGTTCGGCGGTACCTGTAATAAATGATAAGTCAGGAGCCCCTGGGCAACTGCACAGATCGCAATGAATAAATTGCTGAATAGTAGAAAATCAAGGCTGGAAAATAGTATTCTTTTTACCATGTCCGGAGAAAGATTAGCTAAGCGCGTTTCAATTCAAATATCGTTATTTCAGGTAAAATTCCAACCCTTCCCGGATAGCCCAGAAAGCCATATCCAACATTTACATAAAGTTGCTGATTTTTTTCCTGATATAAGCCTGCCCATTCTTTATAAATGTACTGTACCGGACTCCATTGAAAATCTTCTGTTCTTACTCCGAACTGCATTCCATGGGTGTGTCCGCTAAACATCGCATCTATCTGTGAATACTTGGGCAGTACCTCTGCCCTCCAGTGTGAGGGATCGTGTGAAAGTAATAATTTTACAGGAAGGTCGTCTGTATCTTTGGTGGCCAGGTCCATTCTTCCATATTTTGGAAAACGCCCGGTTCCCCAGTTTTCGATACCCAGGATTCCGATCTCTTCTCCATTTATCTTTAATCGGCGATGTTCGTTCATCAGCAGGTCCCAGCCCATCAGCTGATGCGTTTTGATGACATCCTGAAGGTTTTTTGCTTTCGCAGCGGATGGCCCTTTACCGAAATGATACTCTCCATAATCATGGTTTCCAAGAACAGAATAAACGCCTAATGGAGCCTTTACTTTGCTGAAAATATCCTGATAATCCCGCATTTCTGTGGCCATGTCGTTCACAATATCTCCGGTGAAGAAGATCAGGTCCGGTTTTTCAGCAAGCAGCATTTCTACACCACCAAGTACTGCTCTGGGGTTATAGAAGCTTCCCGAATGGATATCTGAGATTTGTCCCAGCTTCATTCCTTCAAAGGATGCAGGCAGGTTCGGTAGGATTAAGGTCCGGCGTTTTACTTTATAGTCGTATGCGCCTTTGGCAATGCCCCAGGTTAAAGAAGTAAGGGGGATGGCAGCAGTAATTAATCCCGCTTTAACCAGGAATGAAGAACGACTGATTGGTTCGCCGGGTAAGGGCTGAGTAATGGTTTCCGGCATAGTTGGGTCAACCAACGGACCGGATGAGGGTTTTACTGATCTGGAAAGCTTAATGATGAACCTTCTCAGATCGTCGACTATTAAGAAAGGAAGCATTACCAGCTTACAGGCAACCGTTAAAAAATAAGCCACCAGGATCACTGATTTCATGCTTAGGAACAAATTGGCATAGAAAGAGGTGAACACACCAATCACCAGCAAAGTGGTATATCCCCACCAGATCAGGGTAAATAGCTTTCTTGTTTGAGGTTTCCAGTTCTTGAATACACTCAGAATGGCACGGTAGCAATAATAATCGAATGCTAACAGTAAAACAGATAAAAATATAAAGACGGGTAATCGGCCCATTCGCAGGTTTTAAAGGTTATTATTAATCATACTTTGAGATCTCAGATTTTCTATCTGAAATCAAGGTCATCTTCTTCTTCATCGGGTCCGGTACTGAACAAGCTATCGAACAGATCTGAAAAGCCGAAGCCACTCTCCAGATATTTCTTGTTTAGCTGTGAATATTCTGCCAGTCCATGGAGTACAAATTCCATCATCAATAAGGTCTGGTTTGCACTTAGTTTAGGATGAAACTGTTTTACCAACTCATTCAGTCCTGCCACCTGCATCAGTTCTTTTTTATAAGCAGCTAAAGTTAACCGGTCGGAAAGGTCCAGCGTATTTCCTTCTGTAAACCATTCTGTCACAATTAGGTATGGGTTTGCAGATTTGCTCTTTTTTGCTTTTTCAGGATCTGGAAAATAACGGTTAAATAACGACTTGATTGCTTTTCCGATTAAGGTATGGGCAACTTTTGCCGGGCCTTCCAGCTCACCTTCATAAACCAATTCAATCTTCCCGGTAATTGCCGGAACAATCCCTACCAGATCTGACAACCTTACAAAGGTGTTTTTCTCTTTGTTTACGAGCATTCTTCTTTCCGCTGAGCTGATCAGGTTTTCATAAGCAGAGATCGTTAACCTTGCGGAAACTCCGGACTTTTGATCTATGAACTCACTCTGACGGGCTTCAAATGCCACTTGTTCCACCAGGTCTTTTAACAATCCATCAGATTCGATAGCTGCTTTTTGCTCCTCGCTTATTTTTGCTTCCTGGAAAGTGATTTTTCTGGAAATGGCAATTGTTTTAGGGTAATGGGTCAGAATCTGACTCTCTATCCTGTCTTTTAATGGCGTGACAATAGATCCCCTGTTGGTATAATCCTCAGGGTTTGCTGTAAATACAAACTGTACATCCAATGGCAGGCGGAGTTTAAATCCTCTGATCTGAATGTCTTTTTCCTGAAGCATATTGAACAGGGCAACCTGGATGCGTGCCTGCAGATCCGGAAGTTCATTGATCACGAAGATGCTGCGGTGTGCCCTTGGGATTAGCCCGAAGTGAATTACCCTTTCATCATTATACGTTAGTTTCAGTGTCGCTGCCTTAATCGGATCTACGTCGCCAATTAAATCGGCAACCGTTACGTCAGGTGTGGCCAGTTTCTCTGTATAGCGTTCGCTACGGTGCTGCCAGCTAATTGGGGTCTCGTCGCCATGAATTAAAATTTCATGTTTTGCATACCAGGAGATCGGGTTCAATGGATCATCAAAGATTTCGCTTCCTGCAACATAAGGAATGTATTCGTCCAAAAGGTTGACCATCAAACGGGCAATCCGTGTTTTTGCCTGTCCTCTTAAACCCAGCAGTAAAATATTATGTCTGGAAAGGATGGCAGTTTGAAGCTCAGGGATAACGGTTTCATCGTATCCTAAGATGCCTTCAAAACCTGCTTCATTACTTCGAAGCTGGGTGATCAGATTTTTACGAAGTTCGTCCTTTACGGCTAGTGATTTATAGTTGGAAGCTTTGAGCTGTCCGAGTGTTTTTATCGTGATGTGATCCATGTTGTATCGTCGTGTTGAGCTGGTCTATCTAACCGTTTTTCTTCTGTTCTTAATGTAATCTTCAAAAATATACTCTCCAAGGCCTGTGAGGGAGCTATAGAAGGCCCTTCCGCCGTTAATCTGCGTAAACTCCCGTACGAATTGCTGCAGATAGGGATCCTGTGCAATCATAAAAGTAGTGATTGGGATGTTCAGTCGTTTACACTGTGCCGCCATGTTCAGTGTTTTATTGATCACTTTCCGGTCTAGACCCATGCTGTTTTTATAATAGCGTCCGTTTTCCTTCAGGCAGGTGGGCTTGCCATCGGTGATCATAAAGATTTGCTTATTGTGTGTTTTTCGACGGCGCAACAGGTCTGCTGCCAGCTCCAGTCCGGCAAAAGTATTGGTGTGGTAGGGGCCTACCTGTAGATAGGGCAGGTCTTTTACTGTAATCGGCCAGGCATCGTTTCCAAATACCACAATATCCAGTGTATCTTTTGGATAACGGGTTTTAATCAGTTCTGCAAGGGCCATTGCTACCTTTTTAGCAGGAGTGATCCTGTCTTCTCCATAGAGAATCATGGAGTGGGAGATGTCAATCATCAGCACAGTAGAGGTGAGGGTTTTATAATCCTTTTCTTCTACTTCCAGGTCTCTTTCGGTAAGCGTAAAGTTTCCTATGCCATGGTTGATCTGTGCATTGTGGATGGAGGCAGTCATGTCAATCTGGTCGAGGCTGTCTCCAAAAGTATACTCTCTTCTATCGGCATTCTTCTCCTCTCCAATACCGGAGATATTGCTGTTGTGATTTCCTTTGCCTGCTTTCTTTAGCTTCCCAAAGATTTCTTCCAGCGCAGACTGCCGTATGGTTTGTTCTGTCTTGGCGGTGATGCTCCTATCGCCATTGGCAGGGTTTTCCTTGAGATAGCCTTTATCTTTTAGATCCTCGATAAAGTCGCCCATCCCATAATCGTTATTCGTGAACTTGTATTGCTTGTCCAGTTCGTTCATCCATGCCAGGGTTTCTCCCGCATCACCGGCAGTGTAATTGAGCAGTTGGGTGAATAGCTTTAGCAATTCATCAAAACCGCCTTTTGGCAAGTCATCTGGTTGAAAATTAGAAAAATGGAAACCTCTCATGTGTTTATATATAAACGGAATATCGAAGGTAAAAGTTTGAGGTATTAGTAATGTTATCCAGTTGTAAAAATACCTTCCTATATTTAGCTTAGCAACCAGCACATTTTTAGTGGTTTCCGGAGGGATATCCAGGTCATAAAATGTGTTTATTGCCAATTGAACCCAGATCAATCAATATGAAGAAATTAATTTTAATCCTGTTTATAGGATTTGGTCTTAGTGGAAAGGCCCAACAAAGTGCAGATCAGCAAGCGATACTCGCCGTATTAGAGAAACAACGCCTTGCCTGGAATGAGGGAAACCTGGAAAAATTCATGGAAGGCTACTGGAAAAATGACAGTTTGCTTTTTGTAGGAAAGAGCGGGCCCACTTATGGATGGCAGCAAACGCTGGATAATTATAAGAAAGGGTACCCCGACAAAAGTGCAATGGGTACCCTGACCTTTAATATCAAGAAAGTAGAACTCTTATCAAAAGATGCGGCATCCGTATTGGGTGGCTGGCATCTGAAAAGAGAAAAAGACGAACCGCAGGGATACTTTACCTTAATCCTGAGAAAAGTCAAAGGACTATGGCTGGTGGTATCCGACCACAGCAGTTAACTTATTTGGGAGAGCCGTTTGCTAAGGCTCTCTCTGCTCTTTTTATCGCCAGGCGTTCTCTGTATTTTGCATAAGGGGCTTTAAAAGCCATTTTCAATACACTGTCCAGACCTCCTTTTACCGCAAGGTTAAATACACTTTGTGCTTTTCTGGTGATAGACGCGTCCCATGCTCTTAAACTTAAAGAGAAAGAACCATCCAGGTATTTCATCCAATGCCACATACCGGTAGGCATGAAAAGGGTATCCCCATGCTCTAAGAATACTTCGTATCCTTCCACGCCTTTTAAAGCAGGGAATTTTTCGAAATCAGGGTTTGCTACATCATAATCCTCTAAGGCATAAGTTGCATTTGGAATACAATACAATCTTTTTTTCCATTTGTTATCGAAAAGGATGATGTGTTTTCTTCCTCCAAAATGGGTGTGGAAAAGGTGAGGTAAATCTATGTCGTAATGTAAAAAGGTAACGGAATTCGATCCTCCGAAGAACATGGCTGGCATGCTTTCGATAAAGCCGCCCATCAGGTCTTTAGGTAAGGTGATGTCCTTAATCAGATCAGGAACATGTTTAAACAGGTTGAAGAAAAATATACGCAGTTCTGTAGGCTCTCTTTTGATCAGGTCCAGGTAATCACCAAAACGCATCGTGGCAACAGAGGAGTTGATCGGCTTTGAGGGATCAGCTTTTGAATTGTCCATCAGGCTCACATTGATGTCGCCGCCAATTTGTTTTAAATAATCAGTCGTCCATTTCTCTCTGGCAGGCCAGGATTTAGTCAGCCCCTTAATGATTAAAGGACGTCTGGGATCTAAATAATTTTTTTTGAAATCCTCAGGACTAATATTTTCAACGGTATCTACCGGCTTCAGTATAAAGCTCATAATTATCAAGGTTAAAGAACAAAAGTGTAAATTAAAATTTAAACTTGTTCATTCAGGATTAATTATTTTTTACCAATTCGGGACGCTGAATGTACCATTTATCTGGGTTTCTGATTCGCAAGCGCCCTATTTGCCCTTCTAATTGCCAGTCTTTCCTTCCATGTCATATACTTGTCCCGGAAATTAGCCTTCATAAAATCATCGAACTTCCGCTGGATTGTCAGGTTGTATAAGCTTTTTGCCTTTATCAGCAAAGACTTATCCCATGCCCTTAAACTGATCGAGAAGGAACCATCCAGGTATTTCATCCAATGCCAGTATCCGGTAGGCATAAATAGCGTGTCTCCGTGTTCGAGGAAAGCCTCGATTCCTTTAACACCTTCCAGTGCCGGGAATTTGTTGAAGTCTGGTTTTTCGACGTCGTAATCTTCTAAGGCATAGGTCGCATAAGGAATTTGATATAGACGGTCTTTCCATTTGTTTTCGAACAAGATGACGTGCTTTCGGCCGTTGAAATGGGTATGGAAAATATGCGCAAGGTCGATGTCATAATGTAAGAAAGTGACCGACCCCTTGCCGCCAAAAAACATGTTCGGATAGCTGTCCAGAAAACCTCCCATCAATTCTTTAGGCGCACGGTAGTCTTCCAGTAGTCCAGGCGCCTGCTTTATGGGATCGAAAAGGAAAATCCGCAGGTCTGTAGGGGTGTTTTTAATGAGCTCAATGTAGTCGGCAAATTTCATCTCCGCAGCGGAAGCATTAATGGGCTTCGAAGGATCTGCTTTTGAGCTATCGTATAATGGAACCGTTCTGTCGCCAACTACAGTTTTCATGTAGTCCAGGTCCCACTTTTCGTAAGCAGGCCAGTTTTTCGACATGTTTTTAATGATTAACGGACGACGGGTATTCAGGTAGTGTTTCTCAAAATCTGCTTTGGAGATGTCGTTTACAATATCAATTGGAGTAAGGTCGAAGTTCATCTGTTTATTTTTTATTGTTCAGATGGGCACGCATGATCGAAATCAATCCCCTTTTGATAGATCATGAAACATGCTCAGGTCATGTTAATTTATTGTTAAAAGCAAAATTAATGAAAATGTAAAATGACAGATTGGGGAGGGAGGAAAAATGGAAATCTTCTGACAAATGGAAAAAGTTAATCCTGTTCTTAGGCTCAAATGTTTTGAAGGGAAAACATTTGCAGGCCTTCGAAAAGGAACAACTTTTTCTGTAGCATGATGCATATGCATGATGCATATGCATGGTGTATATAGCAGGATGTATATAGCAGGATGTATATTTCAGGATGCATATTATGGGAATGGATACAGCAGGGTGTAGGAAATTGAGTGTATAAAAAAGGGGCAACTCAATTTGAGCTGCCCCTGGGATACTTCCCTTTCCCCTATTTATAATGCTTTACCCGTATTTTTAGTTTGGCATTAATACGGAATCTATCACATGGATGACCCCATTTTTTTGATGCACATTCGCAATGGTTACGGTTGCCGTACCACCTTTTTCATCTTTTAATACCAGTTTGCTGCCTTCCATCCAGGCCCATAGTTTACCACCGCTTACGGTCGTTAGCTCAGCTTTGCCATTGCCTGCTTTGATGGCCTTTGCAATTTCTTTACTGGTCATTTTTCCGGCGACTACATGGTAGGTCAGGATTTTTGTAAGCAGGGCTTTGTTTTCTGGTTTGAGGACTGTTTCTACTGTTCCTTCAGGAAGCTTAATGAAGGCTTCATTGGTAGGTGCGAAAACAGTGAATGGCCCTGCTGATTTCAAAGTCTCTACCAGTCCTGCGGCTTTCACTGCTGCAACCAGTGTGGTATGATCTTTGGAGTTTACGGCATTGTCTACAATGTCTTTATCGGCATACATCGCTGCGCCTCCGACCATTGGATTCTTTTGTGCCTGTGTGTTAAATGCCAAAGCTACTAAGGCAATTACTGTTAAAAAGGTTCTTTTCATAGTGGTAGTTTTCATATGGGCAGATACGAAGAAATCTTTAAGCCGGATTTAATGAAGGGTATATTAAATGGAATAATAATTTATATGTTATTAATCTTTATGACGTTTTAATGGTCATAAGGTTGTTCATCAAATTGTCAGCTTATGAAAACACCAGTAAAGGTTCTTTATTCATTTGTGTTGCTTTTCCTCGTTACGGTATTCTTTTCTTCTTTTAAAGAGAAGCCTGCTTTTCCTTATCAAAAGGCAGGTCTTACGGAACGACAGGCTGCAGCACATCTGTTGAGTAGGTTTACCTATGGCAGTAAAGAAGGGGATGTGGATGCAGTCGTCAAAATGGGACTGGAAAAGTGGTTTCGTCAGCAATTGGATGGAGATCTTTCGGATGATTCTTTAAACCTGATGTTGAGCAGGTTTGATGACATTAACCTGAGCAATACAGAGGTCGAGAATAAATACCCAAGACCAAACCGGGTCCTGAAGCTGGCGATTGCCGATGGATCTATTCACAAAGATTCAGTAGATAAAGGAGATCGTAAAGCATATAGGGAGCAGATTCGCAGCTATATGGAGAAGAAAGGGTTTAAGCCGGAGCAGGAATTATACAGACAGTTTATCAATCAAAAGATATTAAGAGCCGCCTATTCACGTAATCAGCTGAGAGAGCTGCTGACGGATTTTTGGTTCAATCATTTCAATGTTTCTTTAACCAAGAATCAATGCGCTTCTTTTGTTCCCGCTTATGAACGGGATGTAATCAGACCTAATGTGACAGGGAAGTTTGAAAATCTATTGCTGGCCACCGCCAAATCTCCGGCGATGCTGATTTACCTGGACAACTTTACGAGTACGGGACAGCCTGTTGTTTTAGAAAATGGCCGGGAGCCGCAGATGAACGGGGCAGGAAAACCGCTAAAAAGAAGGGTTCCTCCGAAGCGGAAACAGGGCGGACTAAATGAAAACTATGCAAGGGAAGTGATGGAACTGCATACACTGGGAGTCGATGGTGGATATACACAGTCGGACGTGACACAGGCGGCAAGGGTACTGACCGGATGGACCTTAGCCCCAATGGGGGAAGAAGGATATGGAGCTGCAATGCAGAAGATCATCGATAATGTAGGAGCAGAAAATCTTAAGAAACGTGGTTTTGTGAAAGAGGGCGATTTTCTGTTCGTTCCAAACAGACATGACAATGAAGAAAAGACCGTTCTGGGTAAGCATTTTGCAGCAGGGGGAGGTTATGAAGAAGGGCTGACTTTACTGAACATGCTGGCCCGGCATCCATCTACAGCACAGTTCATTTCTAAAAAGATAGCGACGAGGTTTGTCAATGACCATCCGGCACAAACGCTGGTTGATAAGATGGCAAAGACTTTTACGAAGACAGATGGAGATATCCGGCAGGTGATGGTAACAATGGTTTCTTCTCCTGAATTCTGGAGCCCTGCATCGCTCCGGGAAAAAACAAAATCTCCCTTTGAGTTGGCCATCAGCGCGGTCCGTAGCCTGGATGCCGACATTACGCAACCTTATCAGCTGTTTAACTGGATCAATAAAATGGGACAGAAAATGTATTACTACCAGGCCCCTACAGGATTTCCGGATAGAGGCCAATATTGGATTAATACGGGGGCATTGCTGAATAGAATGAACTTCGGATTGGCGCTTGCAGGACAACGGATCCCCGGAGTGAAGATCAACCTTT
The DNA here is from genome assembly GCF_038446955.1 of Pedobacter sp. FW305-3-2-15-E-R2A2. Classification (NCBI taxonomy): domain Bacteria; kingdom Pseudomonadati; phylum Bacteroidota; class Sphingobacteriia; order Sphingobacteriales; family Sphingobacteriaceae; genus Pedobacter; species Pedobacter sp. FW305-3-2-15-E-R2A2. Next base: position 6,701,892 of record NZ_CP151803.1, on the reverse strand, counting down.
CTGCATTGAACAACCATCATGAGCCTGAAAGTGCGGAAGCAGCCTTGCTTACGTATAGTAAGATGATCATGCCGGAACGGAATTTAACAGAGACCGTAAAGCGCTTGAAGCCGATGTTAAATGATCCTTCATTATCAACTAAGGTGGCCAATGCTGCGGAGAAGACAAACCCTCAACAGGAACAGACAATGATGGGGACGGATAATACTCCCCTAAAAACCGCTGCAAATAACGCGGTCAATAACAATGCAATGCTGGCGCAGGTAGTAGGGGTAATCATCGGTTCTCCGGAATTTCAACGTAAATAAACTTAAGTCATGACGTCAAGAAGAGGATTTATCAAAGCAGGTGGACTCGCGTTATTCGGAATAGGAATGGGGGGAATTCCCGCCTTTCTTGCCGAAGCCGTTGCAGGCACAAAACCTTTAGGGCTGTTTAACAGGAAGAAAATTTTAGTCTGCATTTTTCAACGGGGTGCAATGGATGGTTTGATGGCAGTCACGCCATTTACCGATGAGTACCTGAAGGCAGCAAGACCAGGTTTGTTTATGACTGCTGCTAAAGGAGGCAAAAATACACCACTGATTGATTTGGATGGCCGTTTTGGCCTGCATCCCTCTATGGCTGCTTTTGAGCAGGTGTTCAGGGATAAGAGGATGGGCATCGTTCATGGCATCGGATCACCCAATAATACCCGCTCTCATTTTGATGCGCAGGATTATATGGAATCGGGAACCCCATTTAAAAAAGGAACGGACAGTGGTTGGTTAAACAGGGCTGTCGGACTGCTGGGGCATGATAGTGCAACACCGTTCCAGGGAGTCAGCTTAACCTCTTCTTTGCCAAGATCATTCTATGGGGAACATCCGGCAGTAGCCATTAGCAATCTGCAGGATTTCAACATTCAGATGAGGGGAAATGTTAAGGGGGCGAATATGGCGGCTAAGAGTTTCGAAGAGCTCTATGATCAGACCTCCTCCGGACTGTTGAAAGATACCGGAAAGGAGAGCTTCGAAGCGATAAAAATGCTTCAGAAAACAGATACTAAAAATTATAAACCCTCAAACAATGCCATATATCCAAATACGGCATTGGGAAATTCTCTGAAGCAAATCGCACAGCTGATTAAGATGAATGTCGGAATGGAAGTCGCCTTTGCAGAGTCCGGAGGCTGGGATACCCATTTTAATCAGGGAACTGATACCGGGATTTTTGCGAGGAATGTAAATGACCTGAGTAATAGCATCATGGCTTTCTGGACAGATATGGGCACGTTACAAGATGATGTAACGGTAATGACCATGACTGAATTTGGACGTACGGTAAGGCAGAACGGAACCGGTGGAACGGATCATGGGAGGGCCTCCTGTAACTTCATTTTAGGCAATGGCGTGAGTGGAGGGTTGGTACATGGTAATGTAGAGCCAATGGCAGTCGAAAATCTGGAGGATGGCAGAGACCTGGCCGTAACCACAGATTTTAGAAGCGTATTCAGTGAAGTGGCAGACAGGCATTTAAATCTTAACAATGATAAAGTGCTGTTTCCGGAATGGGATGGAAGTAAAATCGGCGTGATGAGGTAAGAGTTTAACTTTTTATCATTATTTTGCCCTTCATTATTCCGAATTCAGAATCATGCTCAATAGCTTTTAGAGATTCTGAATATGACCACGATTTTTTATGAAAAGAGAACTTTTGTATTTGTTTTTTGTGTTGGCCATTACAGCCTGCAATCAGAAAAGCGACAAGAAAGGATTGGCAGGTACTACTGCTGATACTGTCGCCGGTGTGGACCATTCAAACCATACTGACTCTGCTTGTTGTAATTCTAACCTGCCTAAACGATACGGAGCAGTTACCGGAATAGAAACACTTGCTGGAACGGAGAAAGATGGCCTTGCCTCGCATCAGGGCATGAAATTTATTCCTGCAGGTTCTTTCAGAATGGGCGCTGCGGATAAAGAAGGCAGAAGAGATGAATATCCTGCCCATGAGGTAAAGGTGGATGCTTTCTGGATTGACGAAACGGAAGTCACCAATGCACAGTTTGCTGCTTTTGTGAAAGCTACCCGCTATGTGACGCAGGCAGAACAGAAACCAGATTGGGAAGAAATAAAGAAACAATTGCCTCCGGGAACACCAAAACCTCCGGAAGAACAATTACAGCCGGCCTCACTTACTTTTAGTCCGCCGAAAGGCAGGGTTGACATCAATGATGTTTCACAATGGTGGAGCTGGACTCCCGGCGCAAGCTGGAAACATCCGCAAGGACCGAAAAGCAATATTAAAGGGAAAGAGAACCTTCCTGTGACCCAGGTTTCCTGGATCGATGCCGCAGCTTATGCGAAATGGGCGGGAAAACGTCTGCCTACCGAAGCGGAATGGGAATATGCAGCAAGAGGTGGGCTCAGGGAAAAGAAATATCCATGGGGAGATGAAGATCTTGCTTCAGGGAAGGTTAAAGCCAATACCTGGCAGGGAGAGTTTCCTTATTCAGATAAAAAGACGGATGGCTATTCTAGTGTGGCTCCTGTGAAGTCATTTGCTGCAAATGGATACGGTTTATACGATATGGCAGGAAATGTATGGGAATGGACGGCCGACTGGTACCGGGAGGATTATTACCAGAGTCTGAAAGGGCAAACCGTTAATCCCAAAGGGCCAAAAGACAGCTATGATGCTGCCGAGCCTGGGATTCCTAAGAAAGTGATCCGCGGAGGTTCATTTATGTGTCATTCTTCCTATTGCAAAGGGTATCGCGTAACTTCCAAGATGAAGTCTTCTATGGATACAGGACTGGAGAATACCGGCTTCCGGTGTGTTTCCAAATGATATTCTTTATCCAGTCCTGATGGGCTGCCTACCTAGGGCAGCTTGTTGAAATCTATTGCAGGATGTGTTTTTCCTGTTGATTTCCTATGAAATGGAGTCTTAATGGGGGTAAAATCATTAAAGAATCCGCAATTTTTTAAGTAGAAAGCGGCTTGGTCTGATCCTCCGGTATAATCTTTTCGGTAATTGATTCTTGCCGTTGCATCGGCAGTAAATGTGGCATCGGTAACCTCATGCCATTTTCCATTGGCATCTATAGCCCATTGGTTTTTATAGTCGCCCCGACGGGACTGATCACCCGTTACCGGCGAAAAATTTTCAAGGAAAGAATAAATGCCTTTCAGATAAACCGCCGATTGTGGACGCTCAAAGCTCGCTACCAATTGCCAGTCGCCTTTTTCTAAATCTTTAAAATAAGCCGTGTAAACCGTGGTTTTTTTAGCTGGATTTGGCTTGGCATGAGTTAAAAATGCATAGCTCTTACCTGCTTTCCATGGGTAAATCATATAGCTTTGGCCGCCGGAACCTTCATTGCCAAACTCACCGGTCTTGGTTTTGCTTCCTTTTTTTAGCAGGATCACTTTCATGCTATCGGGAATAGATTTCGGATCATCCGTAGAAAAAGGGCTCCAGATGGAAAAAAGCACCCTGCGTTCTGTAGGGGAATTGGCCTGCATTCCAAAATATCCGCCACTAAATCCATTGGCCATATAATAGGTGCCCAGTTTATCCTCTCCTTCGGGAACCATGATCTCATTATAAAACCATTCTACTTTGTCTTCCGCTGCTGCGGGAATGATATAGTTCAAATGCACAGAAGGGCCTCTTCTGCCCCAGTGGAAATAACTTCCTTCATTGTTCTTTACATATACTGCTCCGTTATCAAGTGCGCTTCCACTAACCAGCAGGTCGGAAACGTCGGCAAATACCTGTCCGGTTTTACTCAGACCTCTTAGTTCTACTTTTACATATCCCGGAGCAGCAATTTTAACATTGCCTAGTTTTATAACAGCGGCGCCCAGGTTACTTACTTCTTTAGTCAGCGTTGTTCCCGCTACTGTCAGGCTGATTTTGCTGTTTCCCTCAGGAACGCTCAATCTGAGTGACAATTCCGCATCTCCGGCAGCTTCGGTACGAAAGTAAATGGCAATGACATCTGAGGCATTGCTCCAATTGCTCAGGCCTTCGTTTTTTATCCTTGCATGGCCGTTCTTTTCCACATATCCATTGCCCCCCAGGGGGATAGTGATCGTGGCCGGCTCGGTTTCAGCCCTGCTTCCGGCGAATGATGCCGGAAGGAGCAGTAGCTGAAAAGCAAGAAGGAAAAAGGTTAATTTTCTCATGTTCATTTGTGTGTTTGTGGTTTGTGTGTTGATTGTTTGATGAAATTAGGAAAAGGAGAGGCAAAACAAGGATCAAAATTCAGTCAAACGTTTGCGTTGTGGATTTGGGCAAAATATAATTACGTTAGATAGCGCAATACAATTTAAACACACAAATGAAAAAACTTTTTACATCACTATCATTATTATTGGCCTCATCAGCAGTAATGAGCCAGCAATTACCTGCTGAGCTACAGACTCCTGAGGTGGTTTCAGTGAACCGGATGCCGATGAGGGCCTCAGCTTTTGCTTTTGAAAGCAAGGCGGTTGCTGCAAAACGGGAGAAGGAGAAATCCGAATACTTTATGACGCTCAATGGCCAATGGAAATTTAACTGGGTTCAGGACCCGCGTAAACGCCCGGAGGACTTCTATAAAACAAGTTTTGACGATACAAAATGGGATAACTTTAAGGTTCCTGCCAACTGGGAAACCAATGGCTATGGCTTACCGATCTATGTAAACCAGCCTTATGAATTCGCAGGACGCAAGAATACAGGCTCAAGAATGAATCCTCCTTTTGATATTCCTGAAGACAACAATCCCGTAGGTTCTTACAGAAAGAAATTTAATCTCCCTCAGAACTGGGATGGCCGTCAGGTATTTATTCACCTCGGCGCAGTAAAATCGGCCTTTTTTATCTGGGTAAACGGAAAGAAAGTTGGTTATAGCGAAGACAGTAAACTTGCCGCAGAATTTGACATCACCAAATATGTCAAAGCTGGTGAAAACCTGGTTGCATTACAGGTTTACCGTTGGAGTGATGGCAGCTACCTTGAATGTCAGGACATGTGGAGAATCTCCGGAATTGAACGTGATGTGTACCTGTATGCCACACCAAAACTCGATGTAAGGGATTTCAAAGCTATTGCTACACTGGACAAATCCTATAAGAACGGACTCCTTTCATTAGATGCAGAAATCAACAACTATAGAATCGACAGGAAGACCAACCATAGCAAGCCGGATACTTTTGCCGTAGAGCTGGAGTTGATCGATCCGAAAGGGAAATCTGTATATAAGGACGAAACAAAAGGAATAAAAACGGTCCTTGGGAATTATAAAAGCAATGTGGAGTTCCATGCAGAAGTTGGAAACGTCGCGGTATGGACTGCAGAAACCCCTAACCTGTATACGCTTTTCATTACTTTGAAAAATAAAAAAGGGGAAGTACTGGAAGTGATTCCTCAGCGAATCGGTTTCCGTACCGTCGAACTCGTTAACAATAATTTCCTTGTGAACGGGAAACGTGTGTTTTTTAAAGGCGTGAACCGTCATGAGCACAATGCGACCCAGGGGCATACGCTGACCAGGGCAGACATGCGTAAAGACATGGAGATGATGAAAAAGCTGAACGTAAACTCTGTAAGGCATTCTCATTATCCTCCTGATCCCTATTGGATGGAACTTTGCGATGAGTATGGTTTATACGTAATTGATGAGGCGAACATTGAATCTCATGGCCGTTATTATGATCTTGATTATACTTTTGGAAATGATAAGCAATGGAGAATTCCTCATTTGGAGCGGATTCAGAGAATGTATGAACGCGATAAAAACCATTCCTCAGTAGTGACCTGGTCTTTAGGAAACGAGGCGGGTAACGGAAGGAATTTTTATGAAGCATATGATTGGCTGAAAGCAAAAGACATTCGTCCCGTACAATATGAACGTGCAGAGGAAGATTACAATACAGATATGATTGTTCCTCAGTATCCTGATCCAAATTGGTTGAAAGAATACGCTAACAGCAAGCCTGACCGTCCGCTCATCATGAGTGAGTTTGCCCACATTATGGGAAACAGCCTCGGTAACTTCAAAGAATACTGGGATGTGATCGAAAGTCAGCCAAACCTGCAAGGTGGTTACATCTGGGAATGGATTGACCAGGCGATTGATACCGTAAAAAATGGAAAGCATATCAATGCTTATGGTGGAGATTTTCCTTTAAGCGGACCTGTTAATGAGGACTTCAGCGACAATAACTTTAGCGTGAAAGGTGTAGTGACGAATTATCGTGGCATGACGCCGATGGCGGTAGAGGTGAAGAAGATTTACCAGTACATCAAAACAAAATACGAAGGCAACAACGCCATCAAAGTAAACAACTCTTATTTCTTTAAAGGGCTGGACAATGTGAAATTAAACTGGGAACTTTTAGAAAACGGTAAAATCGTAGAAAAAGGAACGCAGAACCTTCCCGTAATTGAGCCAAGAACAGAAAAAGAACTGAGCCTGGCCATTAAAACTAAAGCGAAAGCCGGCGCAGAATATTTTCTGAATGTATATTACGACCTGAAAATCGCAGAACCTTTCCTTCCTGCAGGATATACCATTGCTACCGGGCAGTTTGCATGGAGCGGAGCACCAAAAGCATCGGTCTATGCTGCGGCCAATGGAAAATTGACGATAGAAAAACCTTCAGGAAAAGCAGTAGTTAAAGGAAGTGATTTTTCTATCGCCTTTGATCTGGAAAAAGGATTGATGACAGGATATACCCTAAAAGGTAGCCAGTTATTGTCTGAGGGCCCTCAACCTGGGTTCTGGCGTGCCTCAACAGACAACGATATCGGTGCAGGATTTAACCGTAGCCTGAGGAAATGGAGAAATGCCTATTCAGAGGGAAAACTAATTTCTGCAGAGGTAGAAACTGCGGCTTCTGGTGAAGTGATTGCGACCTTTAAAAAGGAATTGATCGGCGGAGCAGCAACAGTGGAGCAAACGTTTACCATCAGACCTGATGGAATTGTAAAGGTAGACAATCATTTTACAGCCAATAAAGGGAAGTATCCGTTGATGCAACGTATCGGAAATGACCTGCAATTGAACGCTGCGTTGAGTAAAATTAACTTCTATGGCCGTGGACCGGGCGAAAACTATTGGGACCGTAAAACCGCATCTTTTGTCGGCTTATACCACCAGACCATCGATGAGCAGTACTTCCCTTATGCGCGTCCTCAGGAGAGCGGAAACAAAACTGATGTTCGCTGGGTGAATTTCACAGACAAGAAAGGCAAAGGACTCAGCTTTGGAATGGCAGATAGTTTATTGAATTTTTCTGCACTGCCATACAGCATGGACGACCTTGATCCTGAAGTCGAGAAGAAACAATACCATTCCGGCGAGTTGGTAAAAAGAGATAAAATCTACCTGCACCTGGATTTGATCCAGAGTGGTTTACAGGGAATAGACAGCTGGGGTTCTATGCCGTTAAAGGAATATAGAGTGCCTTTTGCAGCACATCAGTATTCGTATTGGATCAAACCAATTAAATAAGACGTGCTGATATTATAAAAAACAGGGCTTTTGGATCATCATCCAAAAGCCCTGTTTTCGTTTTTAACTATTTGCTTTATAGGTGGTTGAGAAATACTGCGCAAACGTTTGCGCCCGCGAATCCGTAGCGAGGCTCAGCTTCTCTTATAACAGCATTCCTACCACTGCCATAACCAGGGCAATGATCAGTGCCGGAGTAAAGCCCTTTACTTCAAAATCATCAAAAAACTTATCCGCCAATTTGATCATGATGGCAGTAACCACCAAATGAACAACAAAGGAGATCAGGCCGAGGGTGACTACATTCATAGGGAACCTGAGGAACATACCCAGCGTTGCATTCAATAAGCCAATCACCAGGGCTACCAGAATGGCTGTTCCGTAATTTTTAATTCTAACGCTTGGCAATACATAAGTCATTCCCAAAAGAATTCCTGCATTGACGAGTAAGGTGATAATAAAGTTCATGTCGTTTTTTTTAAGTTTTGTAAGGGTCAAAAATCAATCCAGAAATTGCCCTGAAGGCACATCAGTGCAAATAAAATAAATTAACTTTAATTTGTAGCAAATCTTATTTATCTTACGTTTAGTATGTTATACTAAATTAACAATCAGCCTTATGAAAAACATCCCGCTATTATCATTTTTTATTCTAATAATTTTCTCTTCCTGTCAACCGAAAGTGATGACTACAAAAGAACTTAATCCCGCCGATTCCTTTATGCCTATGCAAATCGGAAATTCCTGGAAAATGGGAGAACACACTTATACTGAGATTCAGGATACCTTGAGGATTGACAATAAGTTGTATTATAAATTCTATTCCTTAGTTGGCGGAGATGCCACAGATATCAAATATCTGAGAATAGATGAAAATAATGACTTGCAGGAATCCTATCCGGATCAGCCTAAGAAGGTTTATACCCATGCAAAATTCTACGCAAAAGTAAACGACGAGTTTTACACCCTCGGCGATAAATCGCAGAACGATTATAAAGTCAAAGTGATTGAAAAGACCGATAAGAAGATGACTTTTGAGTTCGATATGGTGTATCATCCTAATTTAAAAGGAAGCACACATAAAGTGAGTTATATCAAAGGTTCAGGTCTGGATGAAGACTGGAAAAGTATTAAGATTGACGGCAAGGTGATTAAGTAACCTTTGCCGTTCTTAAATATTTAGAGAAGCGCAAAGGGAAAAATCTTTTTAGCCAGATCCCTTTGACTTCTTTGCCTCCGATATAAATCTCTTCCTTACGAAGCCTGACTGCGTTGACAATCAGTTTCGCACATTCCTCAGCCGGCATGCCATTTTCCTGTGCGCTGTCCATTGTTCCTTGCGGGGCTCCATTCGAAGTCAAAGCATTCAGGGTAACGTTTGTTTTGATGAAACCCGGACAAACCATAGTGATGTGGATGCCCTGGTCAAAGAGTTCAGACCGTACAGAATCAAAATATCCATGTAGGGCATGTTTAGAAGCCGCGTACGCAGAGCGGAGCTTTGTCCCGAACTTCCCAACCAGACTGCTGATACAAACGATCTGGCCGCCTCCATTCGCGATCATTAGCGGCAGTACCGCTTTACTCAAGACTACGGTTCCCCAGAAATTCACATTCATCAGGCGTTGTTCTACTGCCAGCTCTGTTTCCAACGCAAGGCTCCGCTGACTGATTCCTCCGCTATTGATCAGCAGGTCAATTTTACCAAAGATGCGGATCGCTTCTTCAGCTTTGTCTGCCAATGCTGCGGTATTTTCAAGATCTAAAGACAGCACATGAACGTTGATTTTGTTTTTACATCCGTTCTTTACCCTAAACAACTCATCCCGGTTACGCGAAGAAATGATCAGCCTTGCACCCAGCTGACTATAGGCATATACCAATGCTTCTCCGATGCCGGATGATGCTCCGGTAATCCAAACAACTTTATCTTTCATTATGCGATCATTAATGGTGGTCTTCCGGGATTAGAAACAATTCAGAGGCAATATGGTCTGCAAAAAGTTTCCCATCCAGGGTCAAAGTTAGGTGTTCCTTTTCATTCATCAGCCATTTCTGCTCTATAAAAGGTTTGATGCTTTTGAGGGTGTCATGGAGAAATACCTTGCCAAAGTCGGCCTCAATTTTATGTAAACTGCTTCCCCACATGGTTCTCAGGGAAGTCATCATGTATTCATTGAACCGGTCGTAAAGATCGAGCGTTTCTATGGTTTCCGGTAAACGGCCCTCCCTGATGTCGCTCAGGTAGGCGGCGTTATTTGCGATGTTCAGGTAGCGTGTTTCTCCGTCAAAACCATGGGCAGAGGGGCCGATTCCAATATAAGGGATGCCCCGCCAGTAATTGGTGTTATGAACAGCGTATTTGCCGGGTTTACTGTAATTCGAAATCTCGTAATGCTCAAAACCTGCTTTTCCAAGCTGCTCAATTAAAGAGATGAACTGGTCTGCGCTTTGTTCGTCATTTACCGGAACCTGTTTGCCTCTTTTTATGGCATGGGCCAGGGCTGTGCGAGGTTCCACCGTTAAAGAATAGGCAGAGATATGTGGCGTTTCAAATTCAATGGCTTTATTGATATTGCTCAGCCATTTCTGGTCGGTCAGTAAAGGATAGCCATAAATCAGATCGATGCTTAAATTCTCAAATCCTGCATCCTGACTTCTTTTGATGCAATTTTCCGCTTCGCCGGAATTGTGCGCGCGATTCATCCAGATCAGGTCTTCATCAAAGAAAGATTGGATTCCAATGCTGAAACGGTTGACCGGCAATTGCCTTAACTCTTTGATTTTCTTAGCGTCCAGGTCGTCAGGATTGGCTTCAATAGTGATCTCCGCCTCTGAAGCGACAGAAAAATGCTTTGTTATGGTATTGAATATTTTTTCAAATGCTGCAGAAGGCAATACAGAAGGTGTTCCTCCACCAAAGTAAATACTGCCTACCTGATGGTCTGCAATTCTATCTTTTTTCCTGATAATTTCTGTGCAAATGGCCTCCGTCATTTCATCAACATACTTTAAAGAAGTGCTGAAATGGAAATCGCAATAGGTGCAGGCTTTTTTGCAGAATGGAATGTGGATGTAGATACCGGACATGGGGGCAAAGATAAGTGCAATTATACAGTTTTGAATGCCGGCGTATATTTTGCCATCCAAACCGTCGCATTTCCGCAGTCCGGATCATCTGTTTGATGTTTTAACAGGGTAAAATGATGGTCTGTTAAAAGTTTTTGGTATTCTTCAGTACTTAATGAACCATGAAATAGATTTTCTCCACCAATTTGTCCCCAGGCTTCGCCGTGTACGGTTCCGGAAGTGAAAAGTAAAATTCCACCAGGATTGAGGTGCTTTTGGAATTTGGCAAACATTGCCGGTTGATCTTCTGCAGGCAGGTGAAAAAAGCTATGCCAGGCAATAATTGCGTCGAACCTTTTATTTAAGGAGAGTTCCCGCATATCTGCCTGGATAAATGGGGTAGAAGGGAAGTTTTTCCTTGCTATGGAGAGTATTTTGGAGCTCGCATCAAGGCCGGTAATGTTTAATTTCCGACTTAAGAAATAACCCAGAATGGGAATTCCTGTTCCGCAACCAAGATCTAAAATACAGGAATCATCATTGAGATGACTGATGACTTCATCCAGATAGTTTTTTTCCATTAAACCTTTATCCCGGTTTTCAGCAAACCAATCTGCTACTTTATCGTAAACCTCGAAGGTATTTTTTCGGAAATCTTTTTCCATAGGAGATCGATATCAAAGATTCAAGCTAAAGTAAGCAATTTCCGTTATGCGATCATAACCTCGCTGATGATCTTATATCGGGGCTTTAAATCGGATATCCGCCGTTTACGCTAATCAAGTTGGTCATCCCTTATAAATTTTATATCCGCAACACCAGGTTTTTGAAGGGGAAGGGTTTTATTTTTATCGATTTAATGCTACTTTTGAAATTCACAAAATTTTATTTGGTTAGGCAGATAAATCAATTATGACACAGATAATTGACTGGTTTTTTGTGCAATTAATTAAATCTGTTTTTTAAAGTTCAATTTATAGCGGGGGGCGAAAATGTTGACTTACAGTTTACTCTCAGATTTAGAATTAACTGCACTCCTGAGAGAGGGGGATGCTGCCGCCTATACAGTGGTTTACAACCGTTATTTTAACGAACTCTATATCCATGCCTATAGCAGATTAAGGGATAAAGAAGAAGCGCAGGACGTGATCCACGAATTATTTGCTTCAATTTGGAATAAGCGGGCGGACCTGGTCTTAAAGTCGAGCTTACCGGCCTATCTCTACACAGCAGTACGCAATAGAATTCTCGACGTGATTGCACATCAGCAGGTCGAATCTAAGTATGTCAGCTCTTTACAGCATTTTCTGGAAGAAGGATATTGTGTGACTGATCATCAGGTCCGCGAGCGGCAACTTGCTGCGCTGATTGAAAAAGGAATTTCAGAACTACCTCCCAAAATGAGGGAGGTTTTTGAGCTAAGCAGAAAACAGGCGATGAGCCATAAGGAGATCGCAGAACAATTAAACTTATCGGAGCAAACGGTAAGAACACAGGTTAAGAACGCATTGAGAATTTTACGTTTAAAGCTTGGATTGATGCTTTTTGTGAGTGTGTAATGTCAGGGTTAAAAAAATATTAATTTCTTCTACCCCATCCCCCCATATTTTCCCGTCTATCATTAAAAGGGGGTATTCCCTTTCAACTTATGCAAAATAAAGAAGCGAAAGCATTACTGGCCAAATACAAACAACGGAATTGCTCGGAAGAGGAGATTGCCTTACTGGAGAGCTGGTATCTTAATTATAAAGACGAAATGTCTGATTTAAGCCCCGAAGAATTAACCAGGGCAAAGACGGAGGTCTGGGCGGGCTTACCCGTACATCAGCGTCAGGGGAAAACCATCCGTTTATGGTCCCGGATTGCGGCTGCGGCGGCTATCATTCTTTGCGTTGCAGCAGGCTGGTGGTTCTTCCAAACGAATCAGCATGTAAAGCCGTTGACCAGTAGAGAGATGGCTGCAAAGATATTACCCGGTGGAAATAAGGCCGTCCTGACTCTGGCTGATGGATCTGAAATTTCCCTCACTGATGTGGCAAATGGAAAACTGGCCAGTCAGCAGGGAATAGTGATTACCAAGAATAAAGATGGTCAGTTGGAATATCGAATAGATCCGGCAGCAGGAGTGGCAGCAGGCGAGCTGCGTTTCAATACCATCAGTACACCTGCCGGCGGTCAATACCAGGTAATCTTGCCTGATGGAACCAAGGTCTGGCTAAATGCAGGATCTTCTTTGAAATATCCAACCGTTTTTGCCGGTCAGGAGCGAAGAGTGATCCTGAAGGGAGAAGGATATTTTGAAGTCACACATGATCAGTCCAGGCCATTTAGAGTCCAGTCCAATGATCAGACCGTGGAGGTGCTGGGGACTCATTTTAACATCAGCGCTTACGAAAATGACGGGGATGTGAAAACAACGCTGATTACTGGTAAAGTGCAGGTGAAAACGCAACATAGCAATGTTTCGGCGATACTTAAGCCAGGCGAGCAATCCACATTGGAAAATAACGCTTTAAAAGTAGCAGAAGTGATGACTGAAGATGTGATTGCCTGGAAGAACAATTCTTTTGTTTTTAACAACGAAAAGCTGGGCAGCATTATGCGTAAAATAGCAAGGTGGTATGATGTCGAAGTGATCTGTCCGCCAGACCTGGCCGAATCGGTTTTTGTAGGCTCGGGATCAAGAGATAAAAGCCTGGACTGGACCCTTGACAAGCTGGAGCTCACTGGAACAATTCATTTTAAAGTAGAAGGAAGGAGGGTTACCGTAATGCCATAAACTTCTACTTCCCACACCCTTTTCCGGAACAATAATTAGAGCCAGGAGCGGTTGCAACGCCCCTGGTCTGTGTACTCTTTTTGGAGTAACTGTTCGGGTCAGGATGTTAAATAAATCGACTTATAAACATTGGAACCTAAACCCAAACTAAACAAATGTATGAATTTTTACAGGACATTTAAATATGGCGAATCCCGCCCTGTTTATGCCAGGATACTATTGAAATTGAAGCTGACTTTTATAATCTTGACCACTGTGATTCTGCAGGTTAGCGCAACCGGCTATGCCCAGATTACACTTAAAGAAAAGGATGCCCCACTGGGGCAAATCATACAGAAAATAAGAAGGCAGACTGGCTATGACTTCTTTTATAATGCAGGAATGCTCCTTAAAGCAAAACCTGTCACCCTCAACGTGATCAATGCCACGGTACCGGAGGTCCTCGACCTTTGTTTTAAAGACCAGTCTTTTACCTATAGGATTGAACAGAAAACAATTGTGATCCAGTACGTAGAACCACGGATGCTCCAAACCAGGGCAATGGTCGTTTCGGGAAGGGTCCTTGATGAAACGGATCGGCCTATTCCCGGTGCATCCATCACAATTAAGAACGCACGTGCCGGAAATACCGTCAGCAATGGAAATGGGGAGTTTAAGATCATCGTTCCCTCGGATAAAAGTATCCTGATCTTTTCTTATGTAGGATATAAGACACAGGAAATTAAGCTTAAATCAGATCAGGGACCATTGCTGATTCGCATGGAAATTGCAGAGAACAACATGAAAGATGTGGTCATTACCGGTACAGGGATTACCAGAAACAAGAATACTTTCACTGGTGCTACAGCCACTTTTTCGGGCGAACAGCTGAAAGCTGTGGGAAATCAGAACATTATCCAGGGACTGAGAGCTTTAGATCCTTCTTTTATTCAGCTGGAAAATAATAAGTTCGGCTCCAATCCCAATGTCCTTCCAAACCTGGAAATCCGCGGTAAAACAAGTATTTCCTCCACACTTCAGGATCAGTTTGCTTCAGATCCAAATCAGCCACTATTTATCTTAGATGGATTTGAAACCTCCTTGAGAACTATCGTGGACCTGAACATGAACAGGGTTGCTTCTGTCGTTATTCTGAAAGATGCTGCCTCCACTGCGATGTATGGCTCAAAAGCCTCAAATGGAGTAGTGGTTATTGAAACTGTGAAGCCGAGACCGGGGCAGATGCGTATAAATTATAGCTCAGACCTGAATGTCGAGATTCCCGATTTAACAGGCTATAACATGATGAATGCGGAGGAAAAGCTTGAGTTTGAACGTTTGTCAGGGAGATATATATACTATCTTGGAGCGGATGGCTCTCCGAATTTTCAGCTGGATTTAGATTCTATGTATGCCGTTCGGCTGGCAGAAGTAAAGAGGGGAGTAAACACGTATTGGCTCAACGAGCCGGTACGTACGGGATTCTCTCAACGGCATTCTTTTTATGCGGATGGAGGAGATCAGGCATTGCGATATGGAGTAGGGCTGACCTATAAAAAAACAACAGGGGCAATGAAAGGTTCCGGCAGAGAGGATTGGGCAGGAAACGTGGACCTGACCTATCGCAAGGGAAAATTCAATCTCTCGAATCAGATTTACATCAATGGTTATACAGGACAGGAATCCCCTTATGGCTCATTTGCTGATTTTGTCAATGCGAATCCATATTACAGAAAGAGTACCTCGAAGTATCTGGAGCAAAGTAAAGACAATGTCGGAAGATTATATAATGTGGAGAATCCATTATATAATGCCGGACTCAATAATGTCAACAGCACCAAAAATTTTGCAATTCAGAATAACCTCCAGCTGAATCTGGACCTGACCCGGGAACTGATGCTGCGGGGAGCAGTACAGGTACAGAAAGCCATCACTACAAACTTGAATTTTCTTTCTCCTTTGCATACCGACTTTGACGACAGCAGCATTTTTGAACGGGGCTCTTACAAAAACAGCAGGACAGATAACTTCAGTTATAACGCTAATCTGATGCTAACCTATGGAAAAGTGTTTGCAGGTGCTCATGCTTTAACAGCCAACCTGCGTGCGGATATCAGAGAGAATGACAATCAGAATTTAACCTTTCAGGCGGTAGGCTTCCCTTCTTCAAGTAATGGGAATCCCAGTTTTGCCTATAGTTATAAACCGGATTCCAGGCCTGCTTCGGTGGTAGGTAAAACCCGGACGAATTCCATTCTGGCCTCAGCCAATTATGCTTACAAAGCGCGCTACCTGGCAGATGCATCTTTCAGGTATGACGGTTCCACAGCCTTTGGTTCCAACAAAAAATATTCTCCTTATTATAGTGGCGGTTTGGGCTGGAACATCCATAATGAAGCCTTTATGAAGCCAATAACCTGGATTAATACTTTTCGGTTGATTGCCAATATCGGAATCACCGGGAATCAGAATTTTGCCAGTACTTCTTCGATTTCTACCTATGGTTATGATTCTTATATCAACATATATGGCCAGGGAGTAACCTTAAATTCTTTGGGTAATCCGAACCTGAAATGGCAGAACTCTGTGCAGACCAATCTTGGAATGGATCTGGTCATGTTCGGTAATAAGCTCAGCTTTAATGTCAACGCTTATCAAAAAAGAACGGATCCATTGGTCGTGGCTATTGATCTTCCATCTTCTACCGGAATTAGCTCTTTCCCGATTAATGCAGGTCTTTTAAATACCAAGGGGTTGGAAGCAACAGTAAAGTTTTCTCCTATTTACAAACCGGATCAACGTGTGGTCTGGACTTTGGGGTATACCGGCTCTGTCTATAAAAGCAAATATGACGGATTCAATAACCGGTTGGCTTCTTTGAATACCAAACAGCTGACCAATAAAACTTTGCAGCGCTTTAAAGATGGATATAGTCCTGATGACATCTGGGCGGTTCCTTCTCTGGGGATTGATCCAACCACAGGTATGGAGGTTTTCCTTAGAAAAGATGGCCAATCTACCTTCAGGTATGATGCCAATGATATCGTCCGGGTGGGAAATGCACAACCGACCATTGAAGGCGTATTCAGCAATAACCTGAGCTATAAAGGTTTTACTTTCGGGATGAGCATCCGTTACATCCTCGGCCGCGATATTTTTAATACCGCATTGTATGAGAAGGTAGAAAACATCTCTGCTCAGGGATTGGCAAATAACCAGGACCGGCGCGCATTATACGACCGTTGGAAACAACCTGGTGATGTGACACAATTTAAATCAATTGCTTTGACCAGCAAACAGGAAATGTCTTCGCGTTTTGTACAGAAGGAAAATATGCTGAGTGCTGAATCTGTGAATTTTGGTTACAATTTCCTACAGAATAAATGGTTAAAGCAGGTTGGACTTTCCTCCCTTCGCCTCAACGCTTATATGAATGATATTTTTCGGATCTCCAGCGTAAAAAGAGAAAGAGGAATAGAATATCCCTTCGCAAGGTCTGTTTCCTTTAGTTTAAATGCCACTTTTTAATTATGATTATGAAAAGATTAGCTAAAAATATATATATCGTCATCGGCTTAAGCTCGCTTATGCTATTGGGCTCCTGTAAAAAGTGGCTTGACGTACAACCTGAAGATAAGTTCACCGAGAAGCAAATTTTTGCGACACCTCAGGGAATTTCAGATGCCCTGAACGGAATCTATCTGGACATGGGTAAATCCAAGCTTTATGGTGCAACCCTAACGGGTACGATCCTTGATATATTGGCACAACGTTATAATGTGAGTGCACTTCATACCCTCACCAAATACCAAACCTATACCTATGATGATAAAGATGTAAAGGCGAGGCTCGACAACATCTGGACCAACGCTTATATCAATGTTGTGAATGCAAATAAATTCATTAAAAACCTGGATGTCTATCCCGGCGTGCTCGATGCCCAGACAGATTCTTTGTTTCGGGGAGAAGCCTATGCTTTAAGGGCTTTTTTACAATTTGATCTTTTACGGATGTATGGCCCGGTGTATAGCACCGCAGACTCGCTGAAGACTGCGATCCCTTATTATACAGCAGCGGGAATAGATGTAAACCCAATTCTGCCTGCAAACGAAGTGATGCAGAAGGTCATCACGGATCTTAAAAAAGCAGAAAGTTTATTGCTTGCGGATCCGATCAGAACAAAGGGAATTGTAAAATCCTCTGATAAAAATTATCTGACCTACCGCAACTATCGCATGAATTATTTTGCAGTTAAAGGCCTTCAGGCGCGTGCATATTTGTATCGTGGAGATAAAATTTCAGCGGCAGCGGCGGCTAAAGAAGTGATTGATCATACCACAAAATTTCCCTGGATTACCTCTGGAAATATCCTGTCTGATAAATCAAATCCTGATCGGGTATTCTCTACCGAAATTCTTTTTGGCCTGCAAAGCTTAGACCTGTACGATAACTACAGGGCTTTTTTCGCACCTGATTTGCAGGATAAGGACGTGCTTGCACCCCTGGATAGCCGTCTGAAAGCCACATTCGAAAACAATGAAAATGACTATCGCTATAATCCAAACTGGATGCTGACGGGGATTGGAGGAAAAGGCTACAAAACGTTTTTTAAGTATGCGGACATCAATGATAAAAAATTGATCTATCGCCTTACAGTTCCCCTGATCAGGCTAAGTGAAGTCTATTATATTGCTGCAGAAAGCGAACAGAATGTCGCTTATCTGAACACTGTACGTAACAATAGAGGCTTATTGAACTTGCCTGGAACGGCATCACTGACCACCGAGTTGCAGAAAGAGTATCAGAAAGAATTCTTTGGCGAAGGTCAGCTTTGGTATTATTATAAGAGAAGAAACCTGAGTCCTATTCCAAATCCTTTGGTGGCGAGTGGAAACATTACAATGAACGCGACTAAGTATGTCTTCCCCTTACCGCTGTCCGAACTCACTCCCCGTTAATTTAATCCAGACCATCATGAAAAAATATATATACATCGTTATTGCACTGGTAGCTATAGGAGGCCTGTTCAGTGCATGTAAGAAAGACCTGAAAACTTTTGAAGCAGAAACAGGGATCTACTTTTTGCCTTCTGTCTTTGCCTGGGAAAAAAAGCCGGTCGGAGATAGTACGATTATTTCCTTTTCCTATGCTAAAAGTACGTTGAAAGACTCTGTCATTCTGATTCCGGTAATGATCACCGGGCAGACTTCTACAAAAGATAAAGACTTTAAGTTGAGCATTGACCCGGCATCTACTGCAGTCCCCGATACACATTATGAGATCCTGACTAAAAATTTTGCGATCCCTGCAAACGGGCAAACTGCTATTGTCAGTATAAAGCTGCACCGTACCGAAGACATGTTAACTAAAGATTATGTACTGATCCTGAACCTGGAGGGTAATGAGAATTTTAAAACACCCATGGTCGATCGCGTTCTGGATGCTGCAACGGGTCGAAAAATCAGTTACATCAAGTACAAAATCCATCTTAATGATATCTTAAAAAAGCCAGCTGCATGGCTTGATTATTACCTGGGGCCATTCAGCCGAAAAAAGCTGTTTCTTTTGGCAGAGACGGCAGAAATTAAAAATATAGGTGACCTCGACAATACTAGCCTGACCTCTATTTCTAAAATTGTGTTCTATGGCACTTTCATGCAACGCTACCTGAATGAGATGAAAGCCTCAGGAAAAACCATATACGAAGAGGATGGAAAAGAAATGAGAATGGGAGATGCAGTTCAGTAATTCTTTAAACTAAAATTTTGATCAAAAGATGTTAAACTATAGATATTTTAAACAGGCATTACTCTTTGTGATGCTGTTTGTCAGCTTTTCCTGTAGAAAGGACCTCGGTAATTACAATTATGAAGAGATCAACGCTGTTGATTTTGGAGGAATGGAAAAAGCTTATAATGCCCTGCTTGGCGAAAAATTTAAGGTCAGCCCGGTGCTGAAATTTACGAAAGATGATACCAATGATGAACAGGCTTATTCTTATCAGTGGTTCGCCATGAAAAACGGGGAGTCATTGAATTCGGAAATAAGAAAAGAGTTGGCAACGACGCGTAACCTGGACATAGTGGTCAAAATTCCTTCCGGTATTTATGACGTTTACTATATCGTGACCGATAAAAAAACAGGTGTTGCGTATCGGACTTCCTTCAAACTAACGGTGCAAACAAATATCTATGAAGGTTGGATGGTATTAAACGATGTAAATGGTGCCGCGAGGTTGGACATGGTCTCAAAGGTTAATGAGGTGTATACCCCGGTAACTGATGTCCTGACTTCGACAGGTTCCGAACTGACGCTAAAAGGGAAGCCTCTGGATGTTCATTGCTATCAATTTAGCTTCAGTAATTATGGTATTTATCTTTCTACGGATAAAGGAACCAATAGGGTCGATCCCGAGACTTTTAAATGGAAGAATACCCTTAATATTAAATACGAGATGGTCGCTAATGTTCCGGACGATTTTCATGCTGATTTTATGGCTTCAACGGAGCATCCTCAGGGAGCCGGAACTTCCTATATGTTTTCTGCCGGAAACGTCTATTACTATTATTACGTATACCAGATCAATTATGGGGTACCCATTAACCTGGTTAAAGAAGAGGCTGTTCCATTTAAAGCAGCACCCTTTATTGCCAGATCACTCTCCAGTGCAAGCCTGATGCCCAATGCTGTGCTGTTTGATGTGGATAAAAAGAGGTTTGTCAGACACATTAACAATGAGTCTACCTGTACTACGATGCCTACGATGGACAATGCATTGTTTGACTATAATAACGTTGGAAAAGACCTTGTTTACATGGAGTATTCTCCTTTTAACGGAGGAGATGTATTTGCCATTCTAAAAGGAGGAGATGGTAAAATCTTTCTCGCCCGGTTTAACCTGGTTACCGCAATCCAAACTTATTACGCGGAAATCACAGGAGCAGAAATTGGTAACGCAGAAAAATTTGCCATTAATCCAACATATGGTTACCTGTTTTACAATGCGGGAGGCAAAGTGTATGAGTATGATATGTCTTTAAAGACCAGTAAGCTGATGATCGATAAAGGAGCGGAAAAAATAAGCTTGCTTAAGTTTCAAAAATTCACAAAAGCAGGAAGTTCCCGCCCGTATTATGAAAGCAGACAAAATCAGTTGATGGTTTGCTCCTATGATGCTGCATTACCCGCGGAGCGTAATGGGAAAATGGAGCTTTACACTGTTCCTTCGCTAAACGGCGACCTTACTCTGGGGGAAAGTTACTCCGGCTTTGGTAAAATCGTTAGCGTAAGCTACAGAGAACGTTAACCTTTATCCGGCAATTGTATTTACACACACACAAATCTAAAATTATAAACAATGAACCTAAAAAGAATAAGTAGCGCAGCAATCCTGTCGCTATTCATCAGTGCCGCATCGGCACAAATGCCGGTTGAAGTGACCGGGCTATTAAAAAGAGAGAAAATTACACCCGTTAAGCTGTTTAAAGTAACAGAGGGTAAAACGGTAGAAATCGCCACTTCGGTGCCTGAAGGGAAGGGTAAATTCGGATTCCTCTTCTATCCGGAATATGAAGGATTGTATGTGATCGGAACCGGATCTGCAATCGCCGCGAATGACAATTATAAGTTTTATTTTAAGGGCGGGGAGCAATTGTCTCTTTCCATTCTGGAATCAGGTTATGAACTGACCGGTAAACTAAATTCCAGGGAAAATACCCTGTTAACCCAATGGCATGACCTTGTTTTTCCATTGGAACAGAAGGCGGTTAATTTTATGAAAGTGCAGAGTACCTTTGTCGATTTCTTCCCTCAACTGGAAGATATCGCTGCGAAATCCAAATCTTTTTTAAAAGGAAAGTCCACTGGAAATGCAAAGTTTGACCAACAGATGAAAGCCTACATGGCCTTTGATATGGCTTTTTACGCAGCTAATTTTATAAATACCCCACGCTCAGCACATCCTTCACTGGAAGAATGGAGCCCTTATTACAGTACACTTAAAGCGCAGGATTTTTCTACGAATGCAAGCACATTGTATCGCAATCCATGGGGGAAACGGATGCTTTCGTCTCTTGTTATGATCAATTTAAGACAACAAAATGTAAAATTTGAGGGCGGTCTGGCAGGCCTCAAAAATTCCCTTGTCTATTTGCCCAATGATACTTTAAAAGGTGATGCGGTTCTGGATCATGCAGAGCGGTATAAAAGTTATAACGACTATAAAGAGCTGATCGATACTTATGGCAAATATGTGATCACCAAAAGTCAGAAGAAAAGAAACATGGATATCCTTGCACCTTTGGCTTTATTGAAGCCTGGTGATGCCGCTTTCAAATTCTCCTACCCTGATAAAGAGGGGAAAACAGTGACAATGGATGATTTAAAAGGGAAGGTTGTTTTGGTAGATGTCTGGGCAACCTGGTGTGGGCCATGTAAGGCAGAAATCCCTCATTTGAAAAAGCTGGAAGAGGAAATGAAAGGTACAGATGTGTCTATCGTCAGCATCTCTGTAGATGAAGCTAAAGACAAGGATAAATGGCTTAAAATGATCGCTGATGATCATTTGGGAGGTACTCAGTTGTTTGCCTCAGGTTGGGGAGATCTTGCTCAGTATTATAAGATCACCGGAATTCCGCGTTTTATGGTCTTCGACAGACAAGGTAAAATCGTGACGGTTGATTCGCCAAGACCTTCCAGTCCGGAGCTCAAAGCTTTATTAGAAAAAACATTGGCAAAATAGTTTTTTTTCAAGGTATTAACACAGCGCGCTGCTATCTTAAATTTCCATGAAGCCATCATAAGTAGGCCGCTTACAAACAGTAATGAGCATGCTTATGATAGCTTCATAACCGATAAAAAGTATATTCTGATGAAAAATAAATATAAATTATGCCTCCTCTTGATGTTGCTGGCATTGTTGCCGGATCAGTATGTCCGGGCTCAGCAGCAAATGGCTTCAACATCGACATTGAAAGTCAAAATTCCTTTTGAAACTGACAATGGCGCAATTATTCTAAAGGTTAAAATTAATGGAAGTCAGCGGCCGCTGAGGTTATTATTTGATACCGGAGCAGATGGGATGGCCCTGAGTCAGGATCTGGCCGATTCGATTGGTTTAAAGGTCTCGGGAAAGCAAAAAGCATCGGTAGTAGGAGGGAGCATGGACATTGCAGTTTCGGAGGGAAATGTGGTACAGCTGGATTCATTTGAACTGCCGGATCAGCGCATTGCGATCTTCAAAGAACTGCATAAAGGGACGGATGGAATTATCGGTAATATCATTGCCAGAAGGTATGTCACAAAGGTTGACTTCGATAAAAAGGAACTTTCTTTATATGATTTTGAAGGTTATGAATATGAAGAGAAAGGAACGGTTGTTCCGATAACCATTCCTTCCGGATTGTTCATTATTCCCGGTACTTTAAGCATTGCTGCGGGGCAGGCGCATCGTGCAGAATTTGTCTTTGATACAGGTGCGGCATATCAGCTGATTTGTTTTCGTCCATTTGTTAAAAAGAACCGACTGTTGGTGAGCGGATTTAAGCCGGAATATCACGGCAGTACCAGTAGTATGGGCGTTACTACACCGACTTTTAGTGGTAAAGCCGCTTCTTTTTCTTTCTCGAATATGCCGGTGATTAAAGAGATGCCGGTTACGCTAATGGCTGGAGGCGGGCAAAGCGAAGACTGGAATCCGGGATTTGACGGCTCCATAGGCGCAAGGTTAATCAGCAGGTATAATTTTACGATCAATTTGAAGAAGAAAGAAATTCACCTTGTCGCAAATAAGAGCTATGATTATCCGCATGACTTTGCCATTGGAGGATATCTTTTTGGTTTTGATGGCGAGGGGGCACTAGTGGTACAAGGATTAACCGCTATGGGAAATCCTGACCTGAAGCTGAAACAAGGAGCCCGGTTAAAATCTCTGAATGGGCTGTCCGCTCAGCAATTGTTAAAAGACCGAAAGCAACTGGATAAACTTCTGGCAATGCCTGGGGGGACAAATTATGTGATCGAATCTGTTCATAACGGGCAGGTGTTTAAAGATACCATTACGAAACAATTATAATTTTTAGCGCGCTGTTACTTCATCTTAAATGGATTCAATTATGAAAATATATAAAATATGCGGATTGTTATTGCTGATTATAGCGAGCATCCGGCTGAGTGCCCAGGAAAATCAATTTGTGAAAACGGACTCCTGGGAAGCCTTATTTGCAAAAGCAAAAAAGGAAAATAAACTGGTATTTGTCGATAGTTATTTTGTCGGCTGTCACCCTTGTAAAGAAATGGATGATGAAGTATTTCCACTTCCGGAGGTCATGAAATTTATGAAGGACAACTTTGTGAGTGTAAAAATTGATTTTATGGTAGAAGAGCTGGGGAAAGCATTACAATTGAAATATGCGGTTACAGGTTTTCCGACTTTCCTCATTTTAAATGAGAAAGGACAGCTGATTTCCAGGTTCTCCGGATATCAGGAAGCAGATGTATTTCAGAAATTGTTGAGAGAATCTATCCTGAAATCTAAAAAAGGAGAGGTGTTGGGAGGATTTAGCCCTTCAATTCAGGTGGCACACCCTGATTTTTATACGGCCATGTTCAAAGCACGTCAACCGATGAAAGCAGAAGCCCTTGTTGCTTATCTGGACCAAACTAAGGATGCATCGCTGGAGCCTGCTGCAATTCCATTTTTAGTCAGCAGAAGCCTCAATAAAAAATGGGACGATTATTTTCTTGTAAACTATGCCTCATTTGAAGATAAGTATGGTAAGGAGCTGATCTGGGGAAAACGGAATGCCATTATGAATGCGAGATTGAAAGCGTTGGGCAATGCCCGGAATGATGACCGCTTTAATGCTTTTCTGACGGAAATCAGGCCACTTTTTTCTGATAAAGACTGGGCATATGCAAAGATGGATATGGCCGAGGCCTATTATTACAGCATTCACAAGGACCATAAAACATTTTTCAGGTATGCTGCGGAGCATTACAATGATGACGACAATAAAATCCGTTACCTGTCCATGTATCTGAACGGCCCCACAGTGGATGCTGAGGAAAAAGAGCTGTTTGTAAAATGGATGGAAAAGGTGGTTAATATGGATGCTTCTTATTCCGTTCTTGCTGCTGCTACGAGATTGATGGTAGAGCAAAATGATAAAGAAGCAGCGAAGAAGTATGCAGAATGGGGATCGATAAAAGCCAGGTTGTTAAAAAAGGACGGGGCTCATTTCCGGAATGTGCTTTAAATTTATCGCATGTATAAAACCTGTCCATACAATGTTGGAAACTGCTTCGGATGAACCCCGGATAGAACAGGGATAGAACAGGGATAGAACACGGATAGAACAGGGACAAAATCCGGGTTTCATCTGTATTTGATCCGCGCTTAATTCTACCTGTATTCCTTTTTTTTCCGAAGTAGTTTCTGGCTTGTCCTTTCTGACCTCAGCCTTTGGCGCTGAGTTTTTTTTTGTGATAAAAAGGATAATTTTTCTGTCATTAAAAGGGAATTTAGGGAAGTAAAAACCTTTTCAGAATTAATACAATAAAAAACTAAATTTGCAGCAATGAATTTAAACCGCATCATCCTGCTGCTCCTGGTTATTTTTGTTGCAGGCCTTCATGAAGGGTATGCCCAGGTTCCGCCTGTTCCGGTGGATACCTTGCCGGCACGATCGGTTTATCCTAGGAAAATAGTGAAGGATGCGGCGTATTATGCCAGAAAACAGTATGTAACAGATTCCATCATGACGCATACCTGGATTCTGCCTGATTCGCTGATCAATAAGAACATCATCATAGACAGCATCCTGAAAGCAAATGTTTCCAGACGTACCAACCTCTTTAACCGGTATCAGGAAATCGGAACGATAAAAAAGATCAGCCCTTTCCGGACAGGGAAACCAGTACCCAAAGGAGACATCTGGATTCTTGGGGTTTTGGCGGTATTACTGGCGATATTTTCGGCCCTCAGGATCTCCTTTTCCAAGCAATTGCAAAGCATCATTCAATCGTTCTTTAGTAACCGGATTTTGAATAACCTGAATAAGGAAGATAACCTGTTTACCTCCTGGCCTTTTCTCCTTTTATTTGTGCAGTTTGGTTTTACATTGGGGATGTTTTTTTACCTGGTTTCCCAGTATTATCATGTCACTTTTTCGAGCAGCGGATTCCAGTTTTATGTAAGTATTTCGATACTTATAGTGGTCTTATATGTCTTTAAAATTATCATTTTACGGATGTTGGGCTATCTTTTTGATGTGCAGAAAGCCGTAAATGAGTATGTTTCCATATTATATTTAAGTTACTTTAATCTTTCTCTGGTATTCATTCCGCTGGTAATTGCTTTTGCCTTATCTCCTTTAAGGTATGGACCTTACTATGTGGCAGCTTCTTTTGTACTTCTTGCAATTATTTTTACTTTCCAGTTTATCCGCGCAGGAATTAATATTTTATCTCATTATAGATTTTCTAAAGTCTATTTATTTCTGTACTTTTGTGCCCTCGAAATTTGCCCTATATTAATATTAATCAAGGCAATAGGATTTTAAAGCGGTAATTAGGTAAAATGCAAGAAAAGACAGAAGATAGGTTGCGTAAGGTTAAAAGTATATTAATCACCTTACCAAAACCAGAAACAGAGAAGTCTCCTTATTTTGATTTGGCAAAGAAGTACAACCTGAAAATTGATTTTAGATCATTCATTCATGTTGAAGGAGTTCCAGCCAGAGACTTCAGAAAGGACAAAATCACACTGGGTGATTTTACTGCAGTAGTGTTCACCAGCAGAAATGCAGTAGATCATTTCTTCAGAATTTGCGAAGAAATGAGATATGAGGTTCCTGCTGACCTGAAATATTTCTGTATTTCAGAGTCTACCGCCCTGTATTTACAAAAATACATCCAGTACAGAAAACGTAAAATCTTCTTTGGCAAGCAAACTGCAGCCGACCTGGCTGAAGTGTTGAAAAAGCATGCCAATGAGAAATTCCTATACCCATGCTCTGATATGGCAACGGAAGATACCATGAATTTCCTTCAAAAAAATGGATACGACTTTACACCAGCGGTATTGTTCAGAACAGTAGTGTCTGACCTTTCAGATCTGGCAGAAGTTTTCTATGACGTGATCGGATTTTTCAGTCCTTCCAGCATCCAGTCATTGTTTACCAATTTTCCTGATTTTAAACAAAACAACACCCGTATCGCTGCTTTTGGTGTAAATACTCATAAGGCGGTAACGGATGCAGGACTAATGGTAGATATCGCAGCTCCTTCACCGGAAGCGCCGTCTATGATCATGGCTATTGAGAATTACATCAAAAAATCAAACAAATAGTATTAGCTTATATTTTTTGTAGCTTACAGTTTTTATTTTGCATATTTTTTTCGGAGGTTAGTACTTTTTAATTTTTAGTAGAAAGTACTTTCGGACAGGGGATTGATATAGACGAATGAACGGATAACTTTGTTCATTATTGCTTTTAGTCGCATTTTTATAGTCTAATAGTTGTTTATGTGAATCTTAATCTATAAAATTGCTATAAAATTGTCTGACTATATGATGAGAAATATCTACTTTTTTGGATTTATTGCTACAATACTATTGGCCAGCTGCGGAAAAGGCGGACAGGGAGAATTGGTTGGAGTATACAATAAGAAGTTCAAAAACAACCGGGTTCCTTTAGGAATGGTATATGTACCTCCCGGACGGACACTGATCGGAATGTCTGACGAAGACATTAACAACTCTCAAAGCTCTCCAAGCCGAATGACCTCATTTAGCGCTTTCTTCATGGACCAGACGGAGATTTCCAACGCAGAATACAGGCAATTTGTAAACT
This sequence comes from Pedobacter sp. FW305-3-2-15-E-R2A2, assembly GCF_038446955.1. NCBI lineage: Bacteria > Pseudomonadati > Bacteroidota > Sphingobacteriia > Sphingobacteriales > Sphingobacteriaceae > Pedobacter > Pedobacter sp. FW305-3-2-15-E-R2A2. Next base: position 6,674,723 of record NZ_CP151803.1, on the reverse strand, counting down.
GGGTAAGAGATTCTGTGGCCATTACCTCATTAGGACCCAGTGGTGCTGCCGCCTATTATAAGCAAGCGCCTACCGGACAGCCGACCTCCGTTTCCGAACGTTATATCGACTGGAAGAAAGTTGGAAACGGTTCTAACCTGTGGAGCACCAAATCAGGTGGTCTTGGTGCTAAACTGACCGATATGTACTATAGCGGAGCAGATGCCTTACCAGGTAGAAATGAAATTGATGTAAGAAAGCTGAAATATGCTTACAGCTATAAAAGTTCTGATCTGGCTGCCGAAGGCAGAAATGACCCTACCAAGAAAAGACAGGATTTTATCCTCACTTATACAGACCTTCCTGACCCTGCCAAATCAAATCAGTTTCCTTCGGTAAACGTTTACCCGGATACCCTGGTTTGGAAAGTCGATTATTCTTACTCACAGAATGATCCAATGGTCAAAACTTATTTTAATCACCCTTCTTACGACGATTATCCTGTGGTTGGTGTAACCTGGGAACAAGCCACTGCTTTTTGTGTATGGCGCACCCGTTTCTACGAATCCGTTGCGGTATCGAGAAAACAACCATTGAATTCAAGACCTGAATATCAGCTGCCAAGTGATGCGCAGTTTGAATATGCAGCAAGAGGTGGTAATGTGAAAACAAAATATCCATGGGGCGGCCCTTATGTGCGCAATACCAAAGGATGTATGCAAGCTAATTTTAAAGTCGGACGTGGAAATTATTCTGACGATGGCGGTTTATATACCGTAAACGTGAAGTCTTATTTCCCGAATGATTACGGATTATACAATATGGCTGGTAACGTAGCAGAATGGACGGTTACTGCTTACAATCAATCAGCAGCGCCTTTATTGCTGGATTTTAACCCCAACTTTACTTACGTGGCAAAAGCTTCAGACAGCAAATACCTGAAACGTAAAGTAGTTAGAGGAGGGTCATGGAAAGACATCGGATTCTTCCTTCAAAACTCTGTAGGTACTTATGAATATCAGGATCAGGCGAGGTCATACATTGGCTTCAGGTGTATTTCTGCTTATCCGGGTTCCGACATCAAGAATAGAAACTAAAAACAACACATAGCACCTCTTCATCCTTAAAAGAAAATGGCAGCAGCAAAACGTAAATTCGATAAGATGCACCTGGCGATATCGCTTGGTGCCAGCGTAGTAATTCTTGGAGCGCTCTTTAAAATCCTTCACTTAGGTGGGGTTTGGGGCAATTACATGATCGGAATTGGATTAGGCGTAGAAGCAATTTTATTTGCTTTAACCGGTTTTATTCAGCCTGAACCGGAACCAGAGTGGGAAAGGGTATACCCGGAATTAAGAGCTGATTACGATGGGGAATTACCTACATCATCAGCAAGAGCTGCTGTTCAGCCAGCTGCGTCCTTTTCTTCTACTGCTGCCCTTGATAAAATGTTGGCAGATGCCAAAGTTGGACCCGAACTGATCGAAAGTCTGGGTACAGGACTACGTACCTTTGGAGATAAAGTCGCTGCAATTTCTAATGTAGCGGATGCTTCAACAGCAACAAACGAATTTACAAGCAAGCTGAAAACTGCTTCTGCAAGTTTCGATTCTTTAAACGGAGCGTTCTCTAAAGCAACAGCTCAACTGGTCGAAATTGGAGAAAGTACAGGTGCTTCTCAGGCTTATCACTCACAAGTGAATGCCCTTGCGAAAAACCTTTCTGCTTTAAATGCAGTCTACGAACTGGAATTACAGGATTCAAGTGCGCATCTTAAATCAATGAATAAGTTCTATCAGAACCTTTCCCTGACGATGAATAACTTCAATGAGTCTATGGAAGATTCTAAACAGTTTAAAGATGAAGTGGGCAAACTTGCTAAAAATCTATCGTCATTAAATGCGATCTATGGCAACATGTTGTCTGCCATGAATCAGCCACGCGTATAAGCATATTTAATTAGTTATCATTTAATCATAGACCTAATTAATAATGGCCGGAGGAAAACAAACGACAAGGCAGAAGATGATCAATATCATGTATTTGGTATTGTTAGCTATGCTTGCTTTAAACGTATCAGATACTATCCTTAATGCTTTTAAGAACATCAACGACAGCTTGGTGACTTCAAAAACAAATGTCAATCTCAGCATTGAACAGTTGTTTGCAGCATTTCAGAATACAAAACTTAAAGATGAACCTGGAAGGGCACAGCCGATCTGGGAAAGTGCCAATAAGGCGAAAGCTTATGCTGATGAGCTGAACAATTATATCCAGAAGCTGAAAGACCAGTTTGCGGTTGCCGGAAAAGGAATCGACCCGGAAACAGGCGATTTAACCGAGCGCTCTAATATGGACATTGCTCAGGGAATTATGATCAATCAGAAAGAAGGCGATAAATTGCAGGTAAAAATCAATGAAACCCGCGAAAAACTAATCGCTTTACTTAAGCCGGAAGATCGTAAAGGAATTACCTTTTCATTGGAAGCTAAGAATGCCGAGAAAGCTGTAAATGGCAAGAAAAACTGGGCAGACATCAACTTCGGCGAAGGAACGCCGCTAACTGCTGCAAATACGATTCTGACGAAACTTCAGTCTGACGTAAAAAATGCAGAGGCAGAAATCGTAAAGAAATTATTCGGGAATATGGACAAGGCACTGGTTAACCTGGATCAGTTTGATGCAGTTGCCGTGGCACCAAGTTCTTATGTGATTCAGGGACAGCCTTATACCGCTCAGGTATTTTTAACGGCAAGTGATTCCCGTTCCAGTCCTGAGATTTCTGTAAACTCAAACCCACTGTCTGTGAAAGATGGTAAAGGGGTGTATACCGGAGGTACCGGGAGTGTAGGGGTCTTTAAATGGGTTGGAACGATCCGTGTAAAACAAACCGATGGTAAAGTGATGGAGTATAAAACTCCTGAACAGACTTATCAGGTTGCTAAACCTTCTGCAACAGTATCCCCAGATAAAATGAACGTGATTTATGCAGGGATTCCGAATCCTTTTTCTGTATCAGCAGCAGGCTTTCCTCTGGAGAGTGTGAAAGCGAGTATGGATGGTGGAACGATCTCTGGCGGAAATGGTAAATACACGGTCAACGTAGCAGGTAGCCAGGTTGGCAAAGAATTAAACATCAATGTTTCGGCATCAAGTGGCGGAAAGACTTTAAACCTGGGTTCGCAAAGGTTCAGAGTGAAAGCTTTACCAACACCTAAAGCATTGGTAAAAGGTAAATCAGGTGGTAGTGTGGATCTGGAATGGCTGGAAAGTGCCGGTCTGATGGATACTCAACTGGATGATTTCGTTTTTGATGTGAAATACAGAGTGATCAGATTCTCGGCAACATTTATCAATCCGAGATCCGATGCGGTGACGATACAGAATAGTGGTGGTGGATTTAGTGGCCAGGTAAAAGGGGCCTTGAACTCGATCAAGCCAGGAGCAACGGTGATCTTTAAAGACATTGTGTGTGAAGGGCCTGATGGCCGTCAGAAGGTTTTAGACGGCATCACATTTAGTGCAAAATAGGAGGGAACATGAAAAATATTTTAAGTATTGCGTTATTACTGTTATTAGGATTCGGAGCTTCTGCACAGGATAGCATCCCTCCTGCAGTAAAACCCTTGAAAAAAACAAAGATAAAAACGCCGCCCAAAGATGGCTTTTCGGCCAGAAAAGATGTGGATAGTGCCGTAATGGTTCCTTATGCAGATGTTAGGGAAGAGGATGTGTACTATTCAAAACGTGTTTGGCGTGAAATAGATCTTAGAGATACCATTAACTCCGTTCTGAAAGCTGAAAATGCGAAACTGATCGATGTGCTGATGGAAGCAATTACCAATGAAGAGCTCACTGCTTACTCCTCGAAAGACACCGTTGCCGGAAAAATTCTGGAAGACAACGATTCCTTTAAAATTGCTTTAACGGCACAACAAGCGCTTCAGAATATGCGCGGCGTAACAGAAGGAACTCCTGATGCCACTACCGGAAAGATCGCAGAGCCTACCTTGAAAAAGTTAAGATCGGATGAATTCCAAAAATACAGAATCAAAGAAGACTGGATTCTGGATACCAAACGCTCTATTTTTGAACCCAGAATCGTCGGTCTTGCACCAATGAAAATGGTGGAAGGAAACTGGCAGCCGGTATTTTGGATCTATTATGATGATGCCAGAGAATTGCTAACCAAGAAAAAGCTGATGAATCCGGGTAATGATGCTTCGGTTCTGACCTTTGATGATTTCTTTGTAAGACGTTTGTTCTCAAGCTATATCGTGAAGGAAACAAATCCAGGCAATAAGAACATTACAGATATGCTGGGCTTAACAGATCCTAAAGATCCGAGGAAATTATACGAATCAGAGAAGATTAAGAAATCTATCGCAGATTTTGAACAAAGCCTTTGGGAATACTAATTTCCAAAATCATATACAAAAAAACCGGTCTTCTGTTAGAGGACCGGTTTTTTTTATGCTTTATCTTTATTGAAATAATTCGTTAAAGCGAGGAGTTGTGCTTTATTGAGTACGGTTTGTAATTCTGATTCTTTAGCTTCCGCAATCTTTTTCACGGATTTGAAATGACGGAGCAGCTTGTCGGCGGTCGTCTTCCCAATGCCTTCTATTTGCTCCAGTTCCGTTTTTAACGTACCCTGGTCTCTTTTCTTGCGGTGGAAGGTGATACCGAAGCGGTGGGCTTCATCCCGAAGTTGCTGGATGATTTTCAGGGTCTCCGACTTTTTGTCGAGGTAGAGCGGATAGGGATCTCCGGGGAAGAACAATTCTTCCAGCCGCTTCGCGATTCCGATCACGGCGACTTTCTTGTCTATCCCCAGTTTTTTTAAGCTCGTCATTGCAGAGGATAGCTGGCCTTTACCACCATCAATGATGATAAGTTGAGGCAAGGTCCCCTCTTCCTCCAACATGCGCTTATATCGCCTTAAAACGGCCTCTTCCATCGTCGCAAAATCGTTGGGACCTTCCACTGTTTTCACATTAAAATGCCGGTAGTCCTTTTTGGAAGGCTTGGCATCTTTGAACACAACAATTGCCGAAACAGGATACTTGCCCTGGAAGTTGGAGTTGTCAAAACATTCGATATGTTTAGGCAGCTGGGTTAAACTCAGGTCCTTTTGCATTTGCGTTAAAATGCGGTCCGTTCTTAAATCCGGATTCAGCTTTTCATACTGGTTCAGTTTTTCCTTCTTAAAAAACAAAACGTTTTTCTGAGATAGTTCCAGCAGGTTTTTCTTTTCCCCAAGTTTGGGAACGGTAAACCGGATGTTTTTATCTTCAAGTATGATTTCAAAGGGAACAACGATCTCCTTGGAGGTGCTGTTAAATTTCGTCCTGAATTCTGTGATGGCAATTGTTAACAGCTCTTCATCAGTCTCGTCCAGTCGTTTTTTGATCTCGATGGTTTGGGTTTGAATGATGCTGCCATTCATGATCTTCAGGTAATTTACAAAAGCATAACGTTCATCGGAAGCAATACTCACGACATCAATATTGGTGATGGCGCTGCTCACGACCGTAGATTTACTTTGATATTTCTCCAGGACGACCAGTTTTCTCTGGTATTGATGCGCGTATTCAAAGTTGAGTTCTGCCGCTGCGTCCTTAATGATCTGTTTTACATCTTTGATGACATTCCCGATCTTTCCGTTCAGGATGTCTTTTATTTCTTCAATATTTCTGTTGTATTCTTCCTCAGCCTGGTAAGCCTGACAAGGGCCTTTACAGTTCCCGATCTGGTATTCCAGGCAGACTTTAAATTTGCCGGCACTGATATTTTTCTCCGTGAGGGGCAGATTACAGGTTCGTAGGGTATACGTTTCTTTAATCAGGTCCAGAATGGTGTGCATCATGCCCACCGAAGCATAGGGGCCAAAATAAGTAGAACCATCTTTTACCCTGTTTCTCGTCCAGAATACCCTTGGAAAAGGTTCTTTTTTAATGATAATCCATGGATAGGTCTTATCATCTTTCAGCATGATGTTGTATCGGGGCTGATGCTTTTTGATCAGGCTGTTTTCCAGCAGCCAGGCATCAATCTCCGTATCCACAATGGTGAAGGTGATCTTCCTGATCTTGGAAACCAGGACCTTGGTCTTGCCATTCAGCTGTTTGTCCTGATTGAAATAAGAACCAACCCTATTTCTCAGGTCTTTGGCTTTGCCGATATATATCAGGGTATCTTCTATATCCCAATACTGGTAAACACCAGGCTTATGCGGAATATCGGCCAATACCTTTTTATAATCAAAAGCACTCATGGGAATTTGTTAAAATGATTAGAAGCCTAATTTCTCGTCCAGTTCAGTTTTCTGTTCCTGTTGTTGGTACTGGTTACAGTCGAAAGTAATGGACACTCCGTTTTTAGGCGGTTCAAAGTCGGCTTTACTCATGTTCAGCTTAGAGCTGGCATATACGCGTTTCATAAAACCGGCATAGATCGGAAGGGCAGTTGTTGCGCCATCACCCTGTGCGGTACTGGTAAAGTGAAAGGCACGGTCTTCGCAACCGGTCCATACACCAGCTACCAGCTGAGGGGTAATCGCCATAAACCATCCATCAGAGTTGGCATTGGTCGTACCTGTTTTACCGCCGATAGGTCCGCTTACACCGAATCTACCCGCGAGTCGCCATCCTGTTCCATTGGTAATTACACCACGAAGCATTCTGGTCATCACATAAGCCACTTCTTCAGATATTGCCGGAACCGGAATCGGTTTCTCACTGTACAATACCACCCCGTTTTTATCTTCTATCTTTAAAATATAAGTGGGTTTATTCCAAACGCCTTTATTGGCAAATACACTATATGCACCCACCATATCATAAACGGAGGCATCAAAAGAACCCAGTGCAATGGATGGATAAGCGGGAACTTCTGAGGTGATCCCCATCTTTTTAGCTAAAGTAGCTACCGGGATCGGGCCCACCTGTTTCATCAGGAATGCCGCTATATAATTTTGTGACAGGGCCAATGCTTTTTGCAAAGTCAGGTATCCCGGAACCGTTCCTGAAGACCTTGGCGTCCATGGGGAACTTCCAGGTACTTCAATCGTTACCGGCTCATTGAGCACACTGAAACAAGGAGAATATCCATTTTCAATGGCTACGGTATAGGTAAAAGGCTTGGCGGTAGAACCTACCTGCCTTGTTCCCATTTTTACCTGGTCATACTTGAAATGTTCGTAATTGATTCCGCCAACCCATGCTTTCACATACCCGGATTGAGGGTCCATTGCCATCATCGCATTTCTCAGAAGCAGCTTGTAATATTTTACAGAGTCAATCGGCTTCATCAAAGTATCCACATTTCCTTTCCAGGTGAAGATGCTCAATCTGGTCGGAGTATTGAAATCAGCCTTAATTTCCTCCTCTGATTTTCCTTCCAGCTGCAATGCTTTATAGCGGTCAGATCTTTTTACACCTTGCTCAATCTGCATTTCTTTACCTTTAAAAGGATTGCGTCCTTTCCAGCTGTTATTGAAAGAAACCTGTAAGGTTTTCATGTATTCTTTTTGCGCCTCTTCGGCAAATACCTGCATGTCGTAGTTGATGGTGGTGGTGATTCTCAAGCCATCTCTATCCAGGTCATATGGCGTACCATCCGATTTAAGAATGGAACGGTCCTGGAAAATTTTCTTGATGTCGTTTTTTAAGACTGCTCTGAAATAGGGCGCAATTCCATCATTTACGGTTGCTGCACTGAAGCGTAAGCCCAGTGGTTTTTCTTTTTCTTTTTCAAAATCAGGATCCGTCAGGAAATCTGCTTTGACCATTAATCCCATAATGGTATTTCTACGGGCTAAGGAACGGTCCGGATTACGGGTAGGGGAATATCTGGAAATCCCTTTCAGGATCCCTACCAGCGTTGCCGCCTGGCCAACAGTCAGCTTATCCGGAGTAGTGTTGAAATAAACCCTTGCTGCAGATTTGATGCCATAGGCCTGATTTCCGAAGTCTACGGTATTTAAATACATCACGATGATTTCTTCCTTGGTGTAGTTGCGCTCTAATTTAACCGCAATTACCCATTCCTGAAATTTCTGTAAAAGGCGCTTGGCAAAGTTCTTTTGACGTCCTTCTTCGGAGAAAAGGTTCAATGCCAGCTGTTGTGTGATGGTACTTCCACCTTGTTTTTTTCCTATGATGGCATATAGAAATATCGTAAAGGTTCGCTTGAAATCAATTCCTGAATGTTCTTTAAACCGGATGTCTTCCGTAGCAATCAATGCGTTGATGACATTCGGCGAGATCGCAGGATAAGTAACATTAGATCGGTTCTGAACGAAATAAGTGCCCAGAACTTTCCCTTCTTCAGTAACCACTTCAGAGGCTTGATTGCTTTTTGGATGTTCAATATCCCTGAAGGAAGGCAGTTCACCGAACAAGCCAAAACCTACGGCAATAATGAAGAGAGCGAATAAAACGATTCCGGCAATTAATACTTTCCAAAGTCTAAAATTGTACTTTCTGATGTCTTCTTGCGAAAGTGGTTTGTTCATTTTTAATAATTGTTTTTATAAAATTCCTGGTATTTATCCAGAATGTCCTTGCTGCTCAGCTTCTCGAAGTTTTCTTTGCTAATGATAAAGCTCTTATAAAGGTTAGCAGGGACCTTCATGATTTGTTTTAACTGTGGATTGATTCCCTCCGCATATGTTTTTGCGTCGTCGAAAGTACCAAAGTTTCCTACAAATATAAGCTGATCATTGTCAAATTCCTTCAATTGATGTCGCAGATTGTTCTCCGCATAGTTTCCGCGGTTGAATTGTCCGATCCCAAATCGGGAAGAACTGAGGGTTAATGAGCCGTCAGCCACATGAACGACATAATAATAGGTAGTCGAAACTGCCGTACTAAAAATGCCTGCAACTTTTACAGGGGCGACTGGTTTTTCTACCGTGGCCACCTTTTCTGTTGGAGGTGCGACCGCTGGTGTTACGACAGGACTGGCGGTATTTTTGACTGGTTGTTGTACAGGTTTCGCGTTGCTGGCCGGAGGGTTCACTGCTGCTACTGCTGTTGCCGGGAACTGTTGTCCAAAGAACCTGGGTTCATTCGGATCAAAGTCGATCAGCGCAATTTGCCTCTTTTTGAACTCTTCCAGATGCTGATTGATGTAACCAAGGTGCTCTTTTACGAGTGGAACGATCAGTTTATCTTCTCTAAAGCTGGTGTTGATCTTTTCAAATTCATTAATCAGGTAGTCCACATGGTTTGTTCTTCCTACGGCAATGGCTTTCAGATAGGCGAATTGTGGAGCCAGATAGTTGTCAGGGCTTGCCGTTAAAATTTCATTCACCTGCTGGATAACGGCACCGAAATCCTTTTTCTCATACAGCTCAAAAAGGTCATTATATTTTTTATTGATAAGGGTTTCCATTTCCGACTGTCTCAAAGAGAAGGAAGGATCAAGAATGGTCTTTGCATAAGTAGAAGAGGCATAATCCTTCAGTACTTTGTTCTTGAAGACTTCGGCTTTGGCCGGATCAAGTGTTTTGTTGACCAGGAACAGACCGTAATAAATAGAAGCCAGGCGGTTGTTGTTTGGAAAACGGTCCAGCAGAATCTGATAGACCTCAGCAGCCTCTTTCGGATCATTTAATTCCTGAAGATAGAAGTTGGCAATTTCATGATAGGCATCAATGATCTTCTGATCTGACTTGGCGAGTAGGTCCGGTGTAAGTGGCAGTGTTGCCGTGATGGCTTTAACTCTCGCAGCGGAATCTGGTGCTGCAGCAAGGAGGCTATCCGGATTTCCGGCTACTTTTCCATTGTTCGTACTGTAATTTTTATTGATGTCCTGAATGGTTTCCTGAGCAGAAGAGCGGATGCTCTGGCGCCAGTTGTTTTCCAGTTTCCTGTTGCCCCATTTCTTTTTGAAATCGTTGTAACCGGTACTGATGGCATTGGAATTTGCAAAATAGAAGCTGCTGCTGGTGTTTTTGTTTTTAGATCGGCTATCATTACCGGTCTGGAATGGATCCAGCGGAATGGCATTAAAGCTTTCTGTGGTTTTGACAGCGGCCACCACCGGGTTTGCGATCAGGTTGACTTTCGCCATGCGTTCCGCTTCAGGAAGTTTTGCAATGGATTGAAGGGTGTCTTCCGATGAAATTATCCCATAACGGTCGGTCAGGTATTGCAGGTTTTGATTTTTCTTCAGAATAAGCTCATAACCGGGATAAGATTTAGGTAGGGTATTTGTCGTACTGTCGTAGTAGGCTTTTGCAGCCCTGTAATCCCTGAAGTGTTTGAAATTAAGGTCTGCGATTTTTAAATAAGACAGGCCTTTCTGATAGTTGTTTTTTGTACTGTTGCGCACAGACAGCTGATAATATTTTTTGGCCTGATCGAAGTCACCGTCTCTGATATAAGTTTCTGCTACCTGATAATAGATCTGGTCATGGTAATCTTCATTTTTATCGTCTTTAAGCAGGGCAAGTAACTGGTCTTGTTTGTTTAATTTTACGCCACTCATAAAGGCGTTGAGCTTAATGCGGTTTAAATTCGCATTAAAGTACATCTCGAAAGGAGCGCTGCTTTTTTCCACTTTCCGGTAATAAAGTAAGGCTTCCGGATAGTTTTCCAGCTGCTCAGAGAGCTGTGCGAGAATATAGGTCCAGCGGACGCGTTCGGCACCGGTTGAATTGGACTTTATCGCTTCTTTTAAGGCATTGATGGCTTCGAGCGGCATCCGTTGATGGATATAGATCTGTGCAATCGTTGCCAATGGATCTGCTTTGTTCTTTTTTTGTTCGGAAATGGCAATAGATAAAGTATCCAGCACTAATGCTGCTTCACTGTATTTACTGAGCTGCATCAGACTTCGTGCTTTCCAGTCTAAAGCCTGGATATAACTCTTCTTATTATTGGGGAAGTTTTTGGCAGTATAGTCAAAATATTCCGTGGAGTTGAAATAGTTCTGTTTATAGAAGTTTGCTTTTCCCAGCAGGAGGTAAGACTCGTCTACATAGTTGCCAAAGCTTTTTTCCAGGAGGATTACCCTTGCTTTCTTGATGATCTCATCCATGGCAGGTAAGCTTTCTGAAGGCTGACTATTAAATATGTCGTACTTCTCCGGATTTACATATACGGGAAGGATCTCATCGTAATTGTCTGCATAGCCTTCCGTAAGTTCCTGCTGATGCTGGGCAAGGATCACATTTGCATTGTAGATGTAATTGTAACGGGAGGTGAGGTTCTGCATAGCCCTGCTTCCGGCAGTATCTTTATGTGAACTGCAGGAGTATAGGATACCGGAACAAAAGATAAATAGCGTTATCTTTAGAGAGTTGATTGCGTAATTTTCCAAAAAAATGCTGATTGAGTTAAAAGCTTATAACAACAAAATATATGCAAAAGTATTTTATTCAGCAATAACTTCTTAACAAAATGGGTTTTATTTGTAGGAGATTTAATTAAGATGGAACCAAACGAAAATAAAAAGAACATAAATAATTTCGCCAAATATTCTTCTATCAGTTTTCAAATGCTGGCCACAATAGGCCTGTTTGCCTTTGCAGGATATAAAATCGATGAATACAGGCAGAGTAAGACGCCGATCTTTACGGCAATTTTAAGTATTGTTGGGGTCGTTATATCTTTGTATCAGGTTGTAAAACAACTGAATAAAAATAACGACTCATGATTTAAAATCGGGGTAATTCCCTACTTTTGTAAAAAATTACTGATTTGAGTTTAACGCGGTTTACCCTTTACTATTTATTATACAGCTTTGTTCTGGCTGTGATTGCTTATTTCCTTCCTTCTGTTTTTCCCGGTGAGCTGATCCTGGTTCAGAAATTCTGGTTAGTCTTTGGCTTTTTAGCCAGCATTACCTTCATCGCTTATATTCTTGCTGATTTGGGCATAAAAAAGAACCCTGAGACCGGAATTATGGCAATTATGGGCTCGATTGCATTGAAGATGATTTTTTCTATGGCTTTTGTGCTGATTTACAGCCTGAAGAGCAAGGAAAACGGCTTTGTTTTTGTCCTGAATTTTTTTTCTTTATATTTATTGTTCAGCTTCTTTGAAATATACTGTTTGTTACGTAACTTGCGCCACCAAAATAAAAAGTAAAAATCTGCGAGTAAATGGATTGTAGCCACGTTTTTGAGTTTAAAGTGAAAAGGTTAATTGTTGTTTTTACGCTGTTTTTAGCGTTTTTTTCTGTTACACCCGCAGCTTTTGCTCAGGTTGACACAGCACAAGTAACAGAAGATTCCCATGCCCAACCAGAGGCAAAGGAAAAGTTTGACATTGGTAAGTTTGCACTACACCACATTGCGGATTCGCACAGCTGGCATGTAATCGGACATACCTATATTGATCTTCCGGTGATATTGTATACCAAAGCTGGATTTGTAAACTTCAGTTCTGCTGACTTTAACCATGATGATGATGGTAAAGTAATCGTGGAAAGAAACGGACAACGTTTTGTGAAGATGCACGAAAAGATCTATTATGCATCTGAAGCTGCAAATGAGCATGGACAGTTCCTGAACTTAGATGAGAAACATCATGCATTAAACGAACGTCCTTTGGATTTATCCATTACGAAAAACGTTTGTACCTTGTTCTTATCGATCATCATTCTGCTTGTCGTATTTATCAATGTAGCCAACGGGTACAAAAAACGTGTAGGAAAATCGCCAAAAGGATTACAATCCTGGATGGAGCCGATCATCCTGTTTGTACGTGATGATATTGCAAAACCGAATCTTGGACATAAATATGAGCGCTTCATGCCTTATTTATTAACCGTATTCTTTTTCATCTGGTTTAACAACATGCTGGGTCTGATCCCATTCTTACCAGGTGGTGCCAACTTAACAGGTAACATCGCGGTAACGATGATCTTAGCCATTGCTACGTTCTGCCTTACTGTATTCAATGGTAACAAATACTACTGGAAACACATCTTTATGCCTGATGTACCATGGTGGATGTACATTGTAATGGTTCCGGTAGAGTTGTTCGGTATCTTTACCAAACCTATTGCCTTAATGATTCGTTTGTTTGCGAACATCACTGCAGGACACATCCTGGTGTTGTCATTAATCTGCCTTGTGTTTGTATTCAACAGCCTATACATTGCCCCGGTATCGATCGCGTTTGCTGTGTTTATTGGCGCCATAGAATTATTGGTTGCTTTTATCCAGGCCTTTATCTTTACCATCTTGTCTGCCCTGTTTATCGGAATGGCAATTGAAGAACACCATTAATAAGAATTATTTTTTAACAACAATTAATATATAAAATCATGATTACAGGAAGTATTGCTGCAATTGGTGCAGGATTAGCTGCGATTGGCGCTGGTCTGGGTATCGGACGCATTGGTGGTTCAGCTATGGACGGTATTGCTCGTCAACCAGAAGCTGCCTCTAAAATTCAAACTGCAATGTTAATCGCTGCTGCCTTCGTTGAGGCTGTTGCGCTTTTCGCAGTAGTAGTTGCCCTAATGGGTAATGGCTAGAAATTAAAAGGTGCCAGGTGTAATGCCTGGTACCATTTATTGTTAAAAAAGAAAAAAATATTAATATATACATCAGATGGAATTATTATTACCTGAATTTGGCCTAGTTATCTTTCAATCCATTGCTTTCTTATTGCTAATGTTCCTATTGGCAAAATTTGCCTGGAAACCTGTTTTAGCAGCAATTAAAGAACGTGAGCAGTCGATTGATGAGGCTTTAAATAAAGCTGAACTGGCGAAACAAGAAATGACCCGTTTAACTGCTCAAAATGAGGAGTTGATGAAGTCTGCCCGTGCTGAACGTGATTTGATCTTGAAAGAAGCAAAAACGCTTAAAGATAGTATCGTTAATGAAGCTAAACATTCAGCGCAAACTGAAGGTGCTAAATTAATCGAAAAGGCTAAGATTGAAATTGAAAACCAAAAGAAAGCTGCTTTGGCAGAATTGAAAAACCAGGTTTCTACTTTATCATTGGATATCGCAGAACGTGTATTGCGTAATCAATTACAGGATAAAGCTACCCAACAGGATTTAGTTGCTAATCTTTTAAAAGATGTTGAATTAAACTAGTTGATAGTTTGTTTAGCCAAATTAGATAAAAATGTTAGAAAATAAAGCAGCATCGAGATACGCCAAATCGTTAATAGACCTTTCTACTGAGCAGAATGCTTTGGAAGAAATCAAAAACGATATGGTTCTTTTAGATCAGGTAATTGATCAGAATCCGGAATTAGAAGCCATTCTTAAAAACCCTATCGTTCCTTTGGATAAAAAGGCAGGGATTTTAGACAATGTCTTTGGTGCCAAAGTAAATGCGGTAACCAAAGCCTTCCTAAAACTGGTGGTAAACAAAGGACGTTCTGAAATCTTATTCGGAACAGCAAAAGCCTTCATTCAGCAATACAATGCGATTAAAGGAATTGTAACTGCTGAGGTAACTTCAGCTACAGAACTGACTGATGCAAACAGAGCAGAGATCGTAGCGATAGTGAAAAAAGAAGTAGGCGCTAATGAAGTGGTGATTAAAGAAAAAGTTAATGACAAACTGATTGGCGGTTTTATTTTAAAGGTTGGGGATAAGCAGTTTGATGCAAGTATCGCCAATGGTTTGAATAAACTTAAAAAAGAATTTGCTCAGGGAATTGTTTAACTTGAGTATTTAATAATAGAAGATAACATATACTGATTTACAAAAGAAATAATATAAAATTATGGTAGAGGTAAGACCAGACGAAGTATCGGCAATTATCAGGCAACAATTGGCGGGCTTTAAATCAGAAGCAGAACTTGAAGAAGTTGGTACCGTATTGCAGGTGGGTGATGGTATTGCCCGTGTTTATGGTTTAACTAAAGTTCAATCCGGTGAGTTAGTTGAATTTGAAAACGGCTTACAAGGTATTGTTTTGAACCTTGAAGAAGATAATGTTGGTGTGGTTTTATTAGGCCCATCCGACACGATCAAAGAAGGTGATACGATTAAACGTACTAAGAAAATCGCCTCTATCAAAGTTGGTGAAGGTATGTTAGGTCGCGTGGTGAACACTATGGGTGAGCCAATCGACGGTAAAGGACCAATCATTGGCCAGACTTATGAAATGCCGATCGAGCGTAAAGCTCCTGGGGTAATCTATCGTCAGCCGGTTACTGAGCCTCTACAAACAGGTATCAAAGCTATCGATGGTATGATTCCAATCGGTCGTGGTCAACGTGAGTTGGTTATTGGTGACCGTCAGATTGGTAAAACTGCGGTATGTATCGATACGATCATCAACCAAAAAGAATTTTACGAAGCAGGTAACCCTGTATTCTGTATATATGTTGCTTGCGGACAAAAAGCAAGTACTGTAGCGAACATCGTTCGTACGTTAGAAGAAAACGGTGCAATGCCATATACGGTTGTTGTTGCTGCTTCTGCTGCTGAACCTGCTCCATTACAGTTCTATGCTCCTTTTTCGGGTGCAGCGATCGGTGAGTTCTTCCGTGATACGGGTAGACCAGCACTAATTGTTTATGATGATTTGTCTAAACAAGCTGTAGCTTACCGTGAGGTGTCTCTATTGTTACGTCGTCCACCGGGCCGTGAGGCTTATCCTGGTGACGTGTTCTATCTTCACAGCCGTTTATTAGAGCGTGCTGCTAAGATCAACTCTAACGATGACATCGCACAGGCAATGAATGATCTTCCTGAATCATTAAAAGGTATCGTTAAAGGTGGTGGTTCATTAACTGCACTTCCAATTATCGAAACTCAGGCTGGTGACGTTTCTGCGTATATCCCTACGAACGTAATTTCAATTACTGACGGACAGATCTTCTTAGAAACCAACTTGTTCAACGCAGGTATCCGTCCGGCAATTAACGTAGGTATCTCGGTATCACGTGTAGGTGGTAATGCGCAGATCAAATCGATGAAAAAAGTTGCTGGTACATTGAAATTGGATCAGGCTCAATATCGTGAATTAGAGGCTTTCTCTAAATTCGGTTCTGACCTTGATGCAGCTACTAAATCAGTACTTGATAAAGGTTCACGTAACGTGGAAATCCTTAAACAAGGACAGTTCTCTCCAATGACTGTGGAGAAACAGGTAGCAATCATTTATATCGGTACTAAAAACTTAATGCGTTCAGTTCCTGTAAATAAAGTAAAAGAGTTTGAAGCTGAGTATTTACAACAATTGGAATTGCGTCATCCTGATACTTTGAAAGCTTTAAAAGCTGGAAAATTTGATGACCAAATTACAGGAGTGTTGGAAACTGTTGCAAAAGAGCTTTCCAGTAAATACTAATTACTCTCGACTGAAGAATAAAAAAGAATGGCTAATTTAAAAGAAGTAAGAATTCGTATATCATCGGTGCAATCTACACAGCAGATCACCAAAGCCATGAAAATGGTTTCGGCTGCGAAGTTGAAGCGTGCGACCAATGCGATTGTTCAGCTACGTCCGTATGCTACAAAGCTAAAAGAGATCTTAGGAAATCTTTCAGCAAGCTTAGAAGGATCATCGTCTCCGTTTATTCAGGAACGTGAACCCAATAAGGTATTGATTGTAGTGGTTTCTTCTAACCGTGGTTTAGCTGGTGCCTTTAACATGAACGTGATTAAAGCAACCAATAACTTAATCGCGGAAAAATATAGCGAACAATACAAAAAAGGTAATGTAAGTATCGTTGCAATCGGTAAGAAATCTCAGGATTTCTACGAAAAACGTAACTATAACGTCATCGGAAACAACAACGAAGTATATGCAGCGCTTACTTTTGAGAATGTAACCAAGATCACTGATTCGATCATGGCTGGCTTTGAAAAAGGAACGTTTGATAAAGTGGAATTGGTGTACAACAGGTTCAAAAATGCCGCTGTTCAGATCATTACTACTGAGCAATTGTTGCCGCTGCCTAAAGCAGAAGCGACTGACGCAGTAAAATCTGAGCATCTGGTGGATTATATTCTTGAGCCTTCTCAGGAAGAAATCGTATCGCAATTGATTCCTAAGTCTATTAAGACGCAATTGTATAAAGCCGTGTTGGATTCTCATGCTTCTGAGCATGGTGCCCGTATGACTTCAATGGATAAAGCAACTGAAAATGCTGGTGATTTGTTGAAAGCCTTAAAGCTTTCTTACAATCAGGCACGTCAGGCTGCAATTACTACAGAGCTTACAGAGATTGTAAGTGGTGCAGCAGCATTGAACGGTTAATTTACCTGATATCTAATTTAAAAAAGCCCTTCTCCGTTTGGAGAAGGGCTTTTTTGTTACTGTAGATTTAAGATGTTCTTATCCTTGGGATACTTTACGGAATAGCTGATCCGGATTGTTTCTGTGGCCCCTGCTTTCAGGTTCAGTTTCCAGGTAAGGACTCCGGTTTCTTTGTTCACTGCAGCACCCTCTGCGGCTAACAATTCTACCTCCATGTCTTTATCTGTAGAGACCGGATACTGATCTTTGAGCAATAAATTGACGGCCTCCTTTTTTCCGTTGCGCAAGCGGACCTCATAAGTGAAGGTTTGCTTTTTGCTGCTTCCGATAAATTTAACGCCCGTTTGCTCTGCCACTTTTTCCCTTTTTATCGTGATTTTTTTATCCCTTCCCATACTTAGGTTCAGGGTATCTGTGGTCGCATTGGGATCGATGAAAGATTTGCCGACATAGCTATTCTCAAAGATGATATTGGCTTCGCCTGGTAAGAGGTTCAATTTATCGTAATTCGTGATCTCCGCCATTAAAAATGCGTCACCGTCGACTTTAGGAACGCTATAGTATTTGAAATTGGCAGGCTGACTGAATTCTTTCAGCGTCACGCTATGTGGTTTACTGTTGGATGCGATATCATAAGGAATTTCAATGTCAAAAGAAGCATTTAACATGTTCTCATTCTGAGTTAGTGCAACGCCGGCAACCTGTCCCTGAATTATTGGCTTAGTCATGACCACCTCGGCGGCTAACATCTGCTCATCTTTTATTGGCACACGGGCCTCCATCGTCTGGATTCTGTTTTGGTAGGCCTGTTTTTTGCGATCATAGGCATACTGAGGTTCTCCAAATTGTAAAAACCAGGCCGATAATAACGGTGCAGTTCCATTCTGAGATGGGTTTCCTGTAGATAAACTAAGCTTCACTTTTTTCCAGTCCAGCCCTGTAGATTGGGTCACATTGGCTTTGTAAACGATTTTCAAAGGAGAAGAAGTGTTTTCCGCACGCAAGTCGTAAAAGGCAATCCAGGCTGCATTTGGGCTTAGGTAGCTGATGTTAAAATCTCCGGTACTGGCTGCTGTGGCCATCACCTGTAATACAATCTGACCGGTAGTTCCGGTTTTATCCATACTTAATTCCTGCAACTGTTGCTGCATCCTGTCTATCCGCTCCTGCTGTTTAGCTTCTGCTTCTTTCAAACTGAAAATGTTGTTTCTCAATTCCAGCTGTTTGCTTTTATAATAATCGGCTACTTTGATCAACTCTGCTACATTTACTCCCGTATTTACACCACCAATCGCCTGATTTTTATCGAGTAAGACCAATAGGTTCTCCTCTACAATTCGTTTATTTTGAACTTTATTCAGTTCTCTTTTCACAATTTGTAAGCTGTCTTCGACTTTGATATAAGCCGGACTTTTGTTTTCAGTTTTTAAGAAATCCCTGGAGAAGCTGGTCGACAGGATGGTTACACTTGAAGGAACTCCGACCTGAATGCTGCTTTCATCAACGGCATTGGCCATGTTATTCAGTATGATTTCACTGGTTCCTGCCGGAATGTTGACTTTTACTTTATGATTGAGTTCTGCACCTGTGCTGTATACGGTAACGGATTCCAGCCGGCTGTTAAAGGAAAGAGGGGATTGCGCGTAACTATAGGTAATGCTAAACGCCGTAATTAAGGTTAAAAAAATTCTTTTCATTGGATTGTGTTTTTAATATGGATGCAATTATTAAAGATAATCCATAAGTTGGAAGATGCACTGAAAATTATACCCATGTTATACCTCTTTTTGTTTAATTAATATTATTTTTGTGCCATAAATAAAAAAAGACTATGGCACAGACACCAATCCACAATACCGAAAGCATGAAGAGAGCTAATGAAGTTTCCATCTATAAATTGATGGCTGTCGGAATTTTAGTTAGCGTTTTAGGCGTTTATTTGCGTTTTGCTGGCGACTCTATGACTTTATCTATCGTATCCTGGGCAATTTTATTTGTAGGTGCTTTTATCGCTTGCAAAGGTGTATTCAAAATATTAGCTGCTTAATATTCAGGGCAGTACATTCTGGAAATTCCTCATTGGCTTTTGCTGATGAGGAATTTTTTTTGGCTCATATTTTCCTCATTTTTATTTTCATAGGTTACCTTATTGAAGATCTCGTATTAAGGGAAAACCTTAATCGATTAATATTATGAAAAAATATTTAATCTATTGTGTCGCAGCAATAGCAATTTCCGCCTGCAGTAAAGAAAATAAATCTTATGAAGCAACTTCTGATGCCACGGCCGCGAACCTGGAAGTTAACGACACCACCTTAACCGAGAAAATTATCAAGACTGCCGACATGCGTTTTAGGGTCAAAGAGGTACAGGAAACCAAAGAGAAACTGGCGGATCTGGTCAAAGCCGAAGGAGGGACCCTCGCGGAGTTTTCCATTCAGAGTAACGTAGAGCGTTTTGAGAAAGTCGGCTATTCTGCCGACTCCTTACTGGAACTTACTTCTTACCGTGTGGAAGGCTTAATCGTAGCAAAAGTTCCTTCAGAGAAACTGGATGCTTTTACCAATAAAGTAGCAGGAATGGCTGTCTTTGTGGACCATCAATCCATGAAAATGGACGATCAAAGTATCTCGTACCTTTCTAACAAATTAAAAAATCAAAATCGTGTCGAAGCAGTCGCGCAACTGAACAAACATGCGAATAAGAAAAGCAATAACGTAGAGACGGCACTCAGCTTAAAAGACGATTTTATCGATAAGAAGATCGAAAACTTAAGTATAGATTCCAGGGTGAAGTACAGCGACATCACGCTTAATTTCTACCAGGACAATACGGTGAAAAAACTGGTCGTTGGAAATGATAATTTGGCGGATTACCGTCCCGGATTTTTTAGAAGATTGGGATTGAACATCCAGAATGGATGGGTCATCTTTAAAGAATTTATCCTGATCATCTCCAATTTATGGATGCTGGTGGTCTTGGTACTGGCTGGATATTTCGCTTTCCGCTATTATCGTAAGAAAAGAAAATCTGCCCTGGCAGCATAAAAAAACTGTTGATTTAGCAGAGCCTGATTTGGTCATTAACCAAATCAGGCTTTTTTATTTTAATCGCTTTTTATTGTCTTTGGCAAAAGCCTCCCATCCGGAGTAAGATTTCCCGGAACCTGAAGTACTGACCCGCTGAAAGGAGTGACAAACCGCAACAGCTAAACCATCTGTCGCATCCAGAAACTCTGGAGTCTCCTTAAAATTCAATAACCTTTGCAACATGGCTGCCACCTGTTCTTTTCCTGCGCTCCCGTTTCCGGTAATCGATTGTTTGATTTTACGGGGTGCATATTCTGTGATTGGGATATTTCTGGATAAGGCTGCCGCCATAGCTACACCTTGTGCACGGCCTAATTTTAACATAACCTGGATGTTTTTCCCATAAAAGGGGGCCTCAAGCGCCATCGTATCCGGTTTATATTGGTCAATCAGTACTACTGTCTTCTCAAAAATCCGCTGTAGCTTTAAAAAATGGTCGTCTAAATGATCCATACGGACAATCCCCATGGTAATCATTTCGATTTTACTACCCTTTTCCAAAATCACCCCATAGCCCATAATCGAAGTGCCTGGATCAATTCCCATGATCACCCTTTCCTTTTTTTCCACCAACATAAAACAATATTAAGCATATTTGCACAGAGTAAAAGCAAAAAAGTTGACATCACAATACAAAAAGATAGTTTCATATTTTCTTAAAGCCGGAATTGTTTTTTTCGCATTTTGGTTTGTTTATAGCAAACTGACTGCAAACAAGAACTTAAAAGATTTCAAAAACCTCCTGACACAAATCCCTCAATGGGAAATTTTTTGTGTATTGGGTTTCGTCTTGTTCCTGATGCTCGTTAACTGGGGGTTGGAAGCTGTAAAATGGAAAAGGTTAATTTCCAGTGTAGAGCGCATCAGCCTCTGGAAGTCTGTGGCATCGGTTTTCTGTGGTTTAACCTGGGCGGTATTTACACCCAACCGGATTGGAGAGTATGGTGGACGGGTATTCTTCTTATCGCCAAAAAGAAGGATCATCGGAGTGGTGGCCATGGCGGTTGGCAATATCGGTCAAATGGTGCTGACCAATGTCTTCGGTGCCATCGCATTTTGTGTTTTTATCTACCGCTTCGTGAATATTGATCCCTTACTATTTTATGGATTGGTATTTCTTGCCTTGATTTTCTGTCTGTTCTTTATTGTATTTTACTTTAATATCAAATGGCTGAATGGGATTCTGGTTTCGATGCGTTTTACCAGGAAGTATAAGAAGTTTTATAGTATCCTGGCCAGGTACCAGAAGCGGGAATTGTCTAAGATTTTATTGCTGTGTTTCTCCAGGTATCTTGTTTTCAGTACGCAATATTTCATTTTGTTTTTCTGGCTGATTCCTAACCTGCATTACCTTGAAATCCTGATGATGGTGAGCATCCTCTTCTTTGTGCAGTCGACCTTGCCTTCTTTAGACCTCTTTGATATTGGTGTAAGGACAGCCACTGCTTCTTATTTTTTCAGCTCGATCACCGATCAGGAAGTCGCTGTGATTGCTTGTACTGCCAGCATCTGGCTGATTAATATTATTATTCCTGCTATATTAGGCACTTATTTCGTATTTAAACTTAACTTTTTTGGAAATCTTCAGCGTAGCTAGCTATATCACCTCTTTTTTAACGGTCTTGTATGTCCTGGTGGTGCTGGCTTTTATCAGAGGCTGGCATAGGCTGACCTATTATCAACCCAAACAACCAGTTTTTAAAACTAAGGTTTCTATATTGGTTGCGGCGCGCAATGAAGCCGCCAACATTTCAAAAACACTGGATGATCTGTGTGCGCAATCTTACGATGCTGCATTAACAGAAATCATCTTTATTGACGATCATTCTACCGACGATACCGCAAAAATCATTGCATCTTATGCCTCAAAAGGGGTAAAGCTAATCCGCCTTAATGAAGATCGTGCCCTCAATTCCTATAAGAAAAAGGCAATACAGACGGCAATAGGGCAGGCTACCGGCGAATTGATCATCACTACCGATGCCGATTGCAGGATGGGAACAAACTGGCTTAAAACGATCGTCAGCTTTTATGAAGAGAAGGACTATAAAATGATCTCATCGCCCGTGGCTTACTTTGAAGAAAAGACTTTCTTTGAGCGTGCACAGGCATTGGAATTTTTATACCTGATCGGTTTAGGGGCCTCCACCATAGGGAATAAAAAACCTTCTACCTGTAATGGGGCTAACCTTGCCTACGAAAAGGCGGCTTTTTATGAAGTCGGCGGTTTTCAGGGGATTGACGATTTAGCTTCCGGAGATGATGAATTGCTATTGCATAAAATGGCTGCCCGTTTTGACAATAATATTGGCTTTTTAAAGCACCATGATGCCGTAGTCTATACACATGCAAAGCCGACTTTAGGGGAGTTTATCCAGCAACGGAAAAGATGGGCTTCTAAAAGCACGCGTTATAAAAATAAGTCGATTATCGTATTGGGTGTTGGGATTTGGTTATTCAATGTGAGTATCTTGTTAAACATTGCCATCGGTTTATTTTTTGGATTTTTTCTACAGCTGGCACTAGCTCAGCTATTGGTCAAAATTATCGTGGAATTGTTATTTTTATACGACGTCACAGGTTTTGCAAAGAGAAGGAAATTACTCGTTTTATTACCTATACTTAACCTGATGCACATCGTTTATATCGTTTACATCGGCATTGCCGGAAACTCAGGAAAGTATAACTGGAAAGACAGAATGGTGAAATAATGGAGATCAATAATAGCCCTTCAGGAAAAGTATGGAAGCGATTCAGAAAAAATAAGATGGCTTTCGCCGGGCTATTGTTCATTCTATTAATGGTCCTTATGGGTATTCTTGGTTACCTGATCACACCGGATCAGACACCTTATGCGAATACCATGCATTTACAGCTTAGCAATAAAAAGCCGGGAAGGAGTTTTGATTTTCTCATCATCAGCAGAAATAAAGACATCAAAAAAGTGAATTTTCTGGAACGCATGTTATTCGGACAGGAAGCCGACTTTAAAAGTATTCCGGTTACGGCCTACCGTGAGGAAGGAAATAAGGTGTATGCAAGGGAATATATCGGAGACGATGAACAGGCGGAAGAATCAGTGTACCCACTCCTGGAAAAGGAAAACAGGTATCGGCAGACCTTTTGGCTGGGGACAGACATTTACGGAAGAGATTTGCTGAGCAGGTTGATTATTGGCATCCGCGTCTCCCTTTCAGTAGGACTGATGGCGGTACTCATTTCTCTTTTTATAGGCATTAGCTTAGGTGCACTTTCTGGTTATTTTGGCGGGAAGATCGATGCAGCCATCAGCTGGTTCATGAACGTCATCTGGTCTTTACCTTCCCTGTTATTGGTGATTGCCATTTCTTTCGCCTTAGGGAAAGGATTCTGGCAGATCTTTATTGCGGTGGGATTGTCTACCTGGGTAGATGTATCCAGACTGGTAAGAGGGCAGGTGATGGCTTTAAAACAAGTAGAATTTGTGGAAGCTTCCAAAGCCCTTGGTTTCTCCACCTCCAGAACAATTATTAAACATATATTACCCAATATTGCCGGACCTATCCTGGTAGTGGCTTCTGCAAATTTTGCCTCGGCAATTCTGCTGGAAACAGGCCTGAGCTTTTTGGGCTTTGGGGCACAGCCACCGATGCCCAGTTGGGGCAGCATGATCAAGGAACATTATGGTTATATCATTATGGATGCGGCTTACCTGGCCATTTTGCCCGGTTTGTCGATCATGATCACGGTATATGCCTTCAACTTACTCGCGATTGGATTAAGGGATGCTTTCGATGTGAAATCGCAAAATATATCTGTTTAGTTGAAAATTTATTAAATTGTAATATGCTGTTAAATAGTTATCAGAATGAATTAATCGAGGCTGGTTGCGATGAAGCTGGCAGGGGATGTCTTGCAGGCCCTGTATTTGCCGCCGCAGTGATCCTTCCTCCGGATTTTATTCCCGGAATGCTGACGGATTCAAAAAAGTTAAGTCATAAACAGCGGGATGTTTTAAGACTGATCATTGAGAAGGAAGCAATTGCCTGGGCTGTAGCCGAGGTGGATCACCTGGAAATTGATAAAATCAATATCTTAAATGCTTCTTTTTTAGCGATGCACAGGGCGATAGAAAAGTTAAGCCTGAGACCTCAATACCTGAGCATTGACGGGAACCGTTTTAAAGCCTACCCGGAAATTCCTCATGCCTGTATTGTTAAAGGAGACGGGAAATACCTGAATATTGCTGCTGCTTCCATTCTGGCTAAAACGCATCGTGATGAGTACATGGAAAAGATCGCCGAAGAATATCCCATCTATCAATGGAAGAAAAATAAAGGATATCCTACTGTAGACCATAGAAACGCGGCTTTAGCGCATGGATTATCGCCATATCACCGTAAAACTTTTACAATTAGCCAACCTCAGCTGGCCCTGTTTTCCGAAATTAAAGGATAATTAGTATTTTCACGTGATTTGAAAACATTAATACTCACAAACAGAATACCTTTTCCGCCCAATAGCGGCTATCCGATCGTTGTATATAACACAATAAAAGGATTGTTAAAACTGGGAGTAGAGATTACTATGTTCAGTATTAATCCCAATAAATACCGGGTAGATGTAGAGGATATCTATGATCCTTTGTTTGAACAAATCAATTTTCACTCTTTCAACCTGGATACGGAGGTAAATGTTTATGGCGCCTTGCTGAATATTTTCTCCAATCAATCTTATAATGTATCGCGCTATTTCGACGAAGATGCGGCCAAATTACTCGGCGACCTTTTAAAGGAAAACGAGTTCGACATCATTCAGTTTGAAGGACTTTTTGTCGTACCCTATCTGGATGTTGTGAAGGAAAACAGTAAGGCAAAGGTAATCTATAGGGCCCACAATATCGAGTTTGATGTCTGGGAACGGATTGCGCTGACGGAAAAATTCACCCCCAGAAGGAGTTATCTTCAGTTTTTAGCACGTCGTTTAAAGGTTTACGAAACCGAGCAGATCAATCGCTTTCATCAGGTTTTTGCGATTAGTGAGCAGGACAGGCAAAGCATTTTAAGGTTTGGTTGTGAAACGGCGCTGGAAGTTTTTCCGGTAGCGCTGGACTTTGAGAAATATGTGACAGACCCCTCCAAAACAAGTTTTCCAACCTTGTTTCATTTGGGCGCCATGGACTGGCGACCGAATAAAGAAGGATTGGAATGGTTTCTGGATGAGATCTGGCCGGATATTGAAAAACTGAACAGTGAGCTTCGTTTTTATATTGCCGGGAAAAATATGCAGAAGCAGTTTTTTGAATATGATTCGGAAAATCTGGTGGTAGAAGGAGAGGTCTTTGATGCGGTTGAGTTTATCAATTCCAAAGCGATCATGATTGTTCCTTTATTGTCCGGAAGTGGAATGAGGGTAAAGATCATCGAAGGCATGGCGATGCGGAAGTGTATCATTGCAACCAGCATGGCTGCCGAAGGAATCAGGTGTGAAAATGGAAAAGATATCCTCATTGCAGATACTGCAGATGAGTTCTACAGGGCCATCCTGCAGTGCATTACCAATCCTAAAAAATGGCGTGAGATTGGAGAAAATGCCAGAAAAACGGTAGAACGTGACCATGATGTCAGGATCATCGCAGAAAGAATGTTGAATATCTACCAAAAATTACTTACTGTATAATTTTTATGTACTTTTGCCCACGTTTTACAGGCCTGCATCAGGGATGATTCCCGGTTTATGGCTTTTAAAATGAACTAACTACGTGAACCATAAAAAAACAAATATATACTCATGAAAAATACCGCATTAACAGATAAACACATTTCATTGGGTGCCAAGATGGTACCTTTCGCAGGATATAACATGCCGGTTCAGTATGAAGGAATCAATGCAGAACATGCGGTAGTAAGAGGTGGTGTTGGCGTTTTTGATGTAAGCCACATGGGTGAATTTATCCTGAAAGGCGAAAATGCTTTAGATTTAATTCAAAGGGTAACGAGCAACGATGCGTCGAAACTTTATGACGGTAAAGTGCAGTATTCTTGTCTGCCAAATGAAGATGGCGGTATCGTAGACGATCTGTTGGTTTACAGAATCGACGAAAAAACTTATATGCTGGTCGTGAATGCTTCCAACATTGAGAAAGATTGGAACTGGATTCAAAAATATAATGATAAAGATGTAGAGATGCACAACATCTCTGACAAAACTTCTCTTTTAGCGATTCAAGGTCCTAAAGCAGCTGAAGCACTTCAGAGCTTAACAGACGTTGATTTAGCTTCTATGGAGTATTATAACTTCGTTAAAGGAACTTTTGCAGGGGTGGAAAATGTAGTAATTTCTGCTACAGGTTATACTGGTGCTGGTGGTTTCGAGATCTATTTCGACAACGAACATGCAGATGTGATCTGGGATGCCATCTTTGAAGCGGGTAAACCATTCAACATAAAGCCAATCGGCTTAGGTGCACGTGATACTTTACGTTTAGAAATGGGTTTCTGCTTATATGGAAATGACATCGATGATGCGACTTCGCCTATTGAAGCAGGATTGGGATGGATCACTAAATTCAGCAAGAAGTTCACCAATTCTGAGGCTTTACTGGCACAAAAAGAAGCTGGTGTAGCACGTAAACTGATTGGATTTGAAATGATCGACAGAGGGATTCCCCGTCATGATTATGAAATCGTTGATGCAGAAGGAAATGTAACTGGAAGGGTAACTTCTGGAACTCAGGCACCATCTTTACAGAAAGCAATCGGAATGGGATACATTGACAAAGCATTGGCTAAAGAAGGTACTGAGATCTATATCAACATCCGTAACAACAAAATTAAAGCGAAAGTGGTTAAATTCCCTTTCAACAAATAAGCTAAGAAAGACCTGTTCATCCCATTAATTGCCAATGCCAAAAAGTATAGAAGTTTGTTTAACGCCCGCACTGCTTGATCTTTATGCTATAGAAGAAAGTATTGTTGTGGTCATCGATGTTTTAAGAGCAACATCATCTATTGTATATGGTATTGATAATGGAGCCAGTGCAATCATCCCTGTCGCACAGGTAGAAGATTGCCTGAGCTACGCGGGTAAAGGCTTTTTATTAGCTGCAGAGCGAAATGGAGAAGTGGTTGAAGGCTATGACTTCGGCAATTCTCCATTTTCTTATACTCCGGAAAAAGTAGCCGGAAAAACGGTGGTTCTCACCACTACCAATGGAACGAAAGCACTTCATCTGGCAAGAACAAGGGCACATCAGGTGGTGATCGGTTCTTTTCTAAACCTGGAATCCCTGTGTAACTGGCTGCGCATTCAAAATAAAAATGTCTTGTTGTTGTGTGCGGGCTGGAAGGATAAATTCAATCTGGAAGATACCTTATTTGCCGGAGCAGTGGTCAATGAACTGCGCAAAGATTTCGCCCATTTTGACGATTCCTGTGTTGCCGCAGAAGACTTATACCTGCTGGCAAAGGATGACCTGAGGAATTACCTTCATAAATCTTCTCACAGCCATCGCCTGGCAGAGCTTAACATCGAAGAAGATGTAAAATTCTGTCTCCAGCTGAACATCTGTAAGGCCATTCCTGTATTGTCGGGAGATGCGCTGGTAGCAATTAAGGCTTAGGTTCCTTAAAATTATGGATCAGTTCCTGCAAGCTTTCGTTAGACTTGATGGTCTTTAACGTTTGCTCATAAGCAAGCCAGTAAATGGTTTCTGCTTTTTTCATATCGAAAGTACTGATGTCTCCCATTCCTTTGGGTTCCACCAAAGCATTGCAGAAAGATACCTTTTGCTCCATATCTTTATTGATAGACATGACCCCGGCCCTTTTCATCAGGGAAGAAATATTGGTGATCTTATCAACCTCATTTAAATGATTACAAGAAGAACCGATGATATAATCGCAATCGCTCAGCAAGGGTTCTATGGGAAAATTATTCAGAATTCCGCCATCCACATACATCTGATTGTTGATCATGATCGGTTTAAAAATTCCAGGAATACAACTGGAAGCCAATACTGCCCTGATCAATGGTCCTTCGGTAAAATAGACCAGTCTCCCTTCACTAAAATTGGTGGCCGCAATGGTTAATGGTATCTTCAGGTTTTCTATCCGGTCTTCCGGAAGGTGTTCTTTTAACAATTCCTCTACGTGCTCTATATTGATCAGGCCTAAAGATCCCAATGCCGGTCTGATGAAGCGCAGTAATTTTGCTTTGATAAAAATATCCAATCCTTTTTCAGGATCAATTCCTGAAGCATAAAAGGCACCGGCAATAGAGCCTGCACTGGTTCCACTGATGTGGCTAAAGGTGATACCGGCGTTTTTAAAAGCCTTTAAGACGCCTAAATGTGCGATTCCCCGAATGCCACCACCTGATAATACGATTCCTACTTTAGTCATAAGGTTATATTCTTTTGCTATTTAGGCTTATATTTTGACATGTTCAAAATTTTCTGCGGATCTTTTTCAGCCATTAGCTGTTGGAGGCTGATCCCTTTGTTCTCCTGCATGTATCTTTTTACCATTTGCCAGCCTACCCATACCCCTAATTTCGGTGCAGATTCATTCTTCTCTCCAAGACCCGGGGTAAAAGGTCCTTCACCCAGAAATACCTGGATCTTTTGATAGTCGGTTTCAAACAACAGGCTATTTTGTAATAAATAAGCCCAGATGTCTTTTTCATAAGTTTTACACCAGTCGATCTGTGATTGTGTATATCCGATTTTAACAGAATCCGGGACCTCATCCGCCAGCACCTGGTCCATAAAGTAAAGGATCTTTCCATTCTGAACCATTTTTGACAATAAGGTCCGGTCTTCATCCCTTTCCGGGAAGAGGTCTTCGCGGGCATAGGTTTCCGCAATTCTGGGAACCACATATTCCGGACTGAAACGACGGGAAAGATAAGTGGGTACACTCTGTACGATGGCGCCGTAAAACTTGCTGTTTTTTCCCAGAAACATATCCAGTCCAATACCCATATAGTCATCACCGATAGGAGTCTGAACGGCAAATCCGGAGATAAAAGAAATCATTTTCGGGATCCTTGCATTTGGGTAATAATGTTTCACATATTTGAAGGTCTGTGTGAGGTCTTTTTCAATTCCTCGCATGTCTTTAAAGATGCTGTCGGTCTCCCTGTTTAAATCGGTATAGGCCTGGTCTTTGTATAAGGTGGAAAGGATTTCCGTGTTGCTGTAGCTTGGATCACCCACCATGCGGTGTACAAAATCGTTATAAAATGCCCCGTATTTTTGCTGTAGTTGCTGGTCTGTTTGCGTTAGGTCTTTTGTTTTTCCATTGTAAAGATCCTGATCAAAGCGGGCCACTTTTATGTCCAGTTTGATGTCGCTTATATCTGGTTTGCTGCCTTGTTTACAGGAAAAGAGCAAGAGTAAACTACCTGACAATAACAAATGAAAGGTTCCTGATGTCCTTATTCTGCGCGCTGACTTACTGGCCTTTGATGAAAAAAAAGCCGGTATAGAAAGAAAAAATAGATAGATTTGGCTGGATTTTACGTTATTTATCATTTATAGCAAATATAAACAGATCCATAAGGAAAATTGCATAAACTTATTGCTCAAAAAATGAAAAGATACCTTACTTTATTCTTATTACTTTTAACGGGCCAGCTTTTTGCACAGGAAGCAGGCTCTCCATATTATGGCTTTAGATTAGGCTTAACGGCACATCCTACTTTGGGATGGGTGAAACCCGAGGTTGGAAAGACTGAGGGCATCGCCCTTGGCTTTGCTTACGGTTTAATGGCCGACTTTAATTTCGCGGACAACTATTCTTTCGCCACGGGATTAACGATCACCACGATCAATGGAAAGAGTACAGAACTTGGTTATATGGCTAATACGGTGAATGCTGAACCAGTGGATCACGAATTGAGGTATCGGCTGCAATATATAGAAGTACCGCTGACCTTAAAATTGAAAACCAATAAAATTGGCGATCTGAGGTGGTACGGGCAGTTTGGTCTCTCTAATGATTTCAATATCGGAGCGAAGCAGGACGTGAAACGTGCTGGTGAAAAAATTGCAGATGGCAAAAACATCTCGGATTATACCCGCTTTTATCGTGCCGGATTAATTGTTGGTGGAGGTGCTGAATACGATTTGGACAATCGCACCAGCCTGGCCATAGGCTTGACTTTTAACAATGGCTTTACCAATATTGCAAAGAATGGTGATGGAAAAAAAGTTAAGAATAGCTATATCGGTCTGAATATCGGTGTTTTCTTTTAGGCAATTTTAAGGATAGGACATGAATATTGCACTCGCACAACTCAATTATCACATTGGGAATTTTGAATACAATACCAAAAAAATAATCGACAATATCAACCTGGCGAAAGCCAGGGGTGCAGATCTGGTGGTCTTTGCAGAGCTTGCAATTTGCGGGTATCCGGCACGGGACTTTCTGGAGTTCGACGAATTCATTGAATTGTGTGAAGCTGCGGCACAAGAGATTGCCCTTAGCTGTCATGGGATTGCCTGCATCATCGGGCTTCCGGTGAAAAATGACGTGCTTGCCGGAAAGGACTTATATAATGCTGCCTATTTTATTGAAGATGGGCAAATCAGGGACATCGTAAAGAAAGCATTGCTGCCTACTTATGATGTATTTGATGAATACCGTTATTTCGAACCTGCCAATCATTTTGAATGCATCAGCTTTAAAGGAAAGAAGATTGCTTTGACCATTTGTGAAGACCTTTGGAACATCAATAACAATCCATTATATGCCTCTTCTCCGATGGATGAACTGATTCGTCAGAAACCAGACATCATGATCAACATCGCGGCTTCTCCTTTTTCTTATTGTCATGATGACGAAAGGGTGGTTGTATTGTCGGATAATGCAAAGAAATACAAATTGCCATTGTTGTATGTGAATCAGGTTGGTGCACAGACAGAAATCATCTTTGATGGTGGCTCAATGGTGTTTGATAAACAAGGAAAGCTACTGGATGAAATGCCTTATTTCAAGGAAGAGCTTCGTGTTTATCAAATGGAGAATGATCAGTTCATCGGCTATGCACCTATTGAACATACGCCTGCTCCTGATATTGAAGTGATACACGAAGCACTGATTCTGGGGATTAAAGATTATTTTTCAAAATCTGGGTTTAGCAAAGCGGTATTAGGTCTTTCCGGTGGAATAGATTCTGCTATTGTATGTGCATTGGCTTGTCGCGCTTTAGGGCCTGAAAATGTAATGGCAGTATTGATGCCTTCTAAATATTCTTCAGATCATTCCATTCAGGATGCATTGGACCTGGTTGCAAACATTGGCTGTAAGCATGAGATCATTCCGATCAAAGAAGCTGCAGATGCTTTTGATCAAATGATGGCTCCGGCTTTTAAAGGTTTGCCTTTTAACCTGACCGAAGAAAATATCCAGGCCAGGTGCAGAGGGATTATAGTGATGGCGATGTCGAATAAATTTGGCTATATCTTACTCAACACTTCCAATAAAAGTGAGTGCGCTGTAGGTTATGGAACCTTATACGGAGATATGTGCGGCGCAATAGGCGTGATCGGAGATGTGTATAAAACACAGGTGTATCAGCTGGCAGCCTATATCAATAAAGATGGAATTGTGATTCCGGAGAATTCCATTGTTAAACCTCCTTCAGCAGAGCTGAGGCCGGGGCAAAAGGATTCAGATTCACTACCGGATTACGATATTCTGGATAAAATCCTTTTCCAATACATTGAGCTGAAACAAAGTTCTTCGGCAATTATTGCACAGGGTTATGAAGAAGCATTGGTAAGAAGGATCATTAAGATGGTCAATACGGCGGAATTTAAACGTTATCAAACTCCGCCGATTTTAAGGGTTTCTCCCAAAGCATTTGGAATGGGCAGAAGGATGCCGATTGTTGGAAAGTATCTTTCTTAAGCATTTATTGAGGTGATCCACCAAACGTTGCCTGTGGTGTCTTTAACGCCACAGGTACGTCCATAATCCTGATCGGATAACTCCATAACTATTGAAGCTCCTGCTTCCATGGCTTTGTGAAAACTTTCGTCTGCATTGTCTACATAGACAAACAGATTTGATACTGCCGTTCCCCAGGGTTCCATGGCATCGCAATACATAATGGTACTTCCTGAAATCTGTGCTTCTCCATGTCTGAGTAAACCCGTCTGGTCTTCCCTTGGGTGCTGATGGGTAATCTCTGCATTAAACACCACTTTAATAAAGTCGGTAAACTTCTGAGCGCCGTTGAGCATAAGGTATGGCATAACTGCCTGATGTGTTTTTGGAATGTTCATGATGCTGTTTTTTAATCGTTTATATCACAAATTTAGGTGCAGATCATTGCGGTAAATTGGAAAAACACGACATTCTTTATGCGGTGATCCATTTTGTTCCTTCCGCGTTTCCGGAAAAATAAGTGCCTGGATGATGCCCGGAGAATTCTTTAAAGTCGTGGATAAAGTGCGATTGGTCATAATAGCCGCAGTTGTACGCAATGTCTGTTAAGGAAAGGGATTCCTTCTCGGGATATTTCCTTAAGGCAGTTTGAAACCGGATGATCCTGGTAAATAATTTAGGGCTAAAACCTGCATATTCTTTAAAATTGCGCTGAAACTGACGCATGGATAAAAAGCTGTCGTCTGCCAGGCGTTTTACGTTGCTGCTTCCATCAGTGTCGATGATTTGCCGGATGGTTTCCGAAATTCCATGGTGCTTTGTTTTGCGCCGGGCAAGCTTCGATTCCAGAAACTGACTGATGATGGCAACTCTGGCCTGGTTGCCGGAAGCGAGCATCATCTTTTCTTCCAGTTCTTTGCCCGCTGTACCGAGAATTGTGGTCATGTCTATCATTTCATTCGTCAGTGCAAGACAGGGAATGTCGAACAATTCAGACATGGCAAAAGGATAGAGGTATACCCCAAATATGCCAAAGCGTTGATCAATTGAAAATCGCCTGAATTGTTGTGAAGGACCCGATATTCCGGAAGAGAA
Source organism: Pedobacter sp. FW305-3-2-15-E-R2A2 (assembly GCF_038446955.1). Taxonomy (NCBI): domain Bacteria; kingdom Pseudomonadati; phylum Bacteroidota; class Sphingobacteriia; order Sphingobacteriales; family Sphingobacteriaceae; genus Pedobacter; species Pedobacter sp. FW305-3-2-15-E-R2A2. The sequence continues at coordinate 6,641,488 of NZ_CP151803.1, read as the reverse complement.
GGAGGTTATTTGCTGATCATTGCTTAGCAGTTCATCGAAAACACCCTGATAATGAAAAACCATTTCCACACATCCATCCGCCATGGTCCGGTGAATATAAGGTGTTCCGGAAAAGCTGTCCATTTCCAATACCCAAAAACAACGTACCAGTCCGGCAAGTTTTGGAGAAGGAGTAATGCTGAAGTATTTCATAAGAGATAAGCCTCAACCTAAAGTTAGCGATTTTTAGGGCGTCTTTTTAACCCATTTTTTATAAGGAATGATCAGGGCGAATAACAAGGCTGTAAGCGAGAATAATTTCGCAATAAGATCTCCGTTTTCTACGTAAAAAGTAAGGTCACTGTTCAGGTTGATGTCTGCTTTTAAGGCAGTAGGTACCCACCATTTGCTTTGCTTTACCAGATCTCCTTTTTGGTCGATAAAACCGGAGATTCCGGTGTTAGCCGAACGGACTACCCATCTTCTGGTTTCTATAGCTCTTAATTTTGCGTATAAGAGGTGCTGGTCTTTTCCTGACGTATTTCCCCACCAGCCATCATTCGTGATGATAGCGATGAACTGAGCGCCTTCCTTTACCGATTTACCGATCCAGTCGCCCCATAGCGATTCATAACAGATTACAGGAGCCACACCGATACCGCTTTGCGCATACATGACCGCTGGGTTCTCCTGCCATCCCCATCCACTAACCGTGCCGCCCAATTGCGCAAACACCGGCTTTAAAAAAGCTAAAGCATTCGGGAAAGGCATTTTCTCTACACCCGGAACCAGTTTTGATTTATGGTAGAACTGTACGTTTGCAGAGTTTTCCACCTGCATGGCGGTGTTGAAATTATCATAATAGACCCCGCTGTTCTCATCAAACTTCGCACTGATGGTTTGCAGGTCATTGTAGCGTTTGATGCTCTCAATTCCGGTAATCAATGTTCCGTTTTTATACTTGGAAAGGAAATCCTGAAGCTGTATAAAGTCAGGATTACTTCTCACACGTTCTTCATCGCTATAGTTCGGGATCGCCGTTTCCGGCCAGATGAAATATTCTGTATTGGGCTGTCCGATGGAATCTGAGAGCCGGGTTAAGGTACGGATCTGTTCCTGTGAAGAAATCCCGCCCAGTTTCTGATAAGGATCGATGTTTGGTTGTACGGTGACCACATTTACCGGAACTACTTTCTCTTCATAACCGGAATATCTGATCAATGAGGCGGTAATTGGTATTAAGATCACCAGTCCCAGTATAATCAGGGGCCTGAATTTCAGGTATCCTTTTTGAATTTTGAAAGCCTGGTAAGCTTCAAAGGCGAGGATATTGCTGATTAGAATCCATAAGGAGCCACCGTAAATTCCGGTATATTCATACCATTGTATCAATTGATGGCTTGCCGCAAAACCATTTCCTAAGGTCATCCATGGAAAGGCAAGGTCCCAGGTCTGGTGCAGGTATTCCATGCTGATCCAGAAGCTGATGAGCCCGGCATAGGCCATCCATTTAGAAGCATACCGGCTTAAACGGTAATACAGCCAAAAGGCGAAGGTCATCAGCAATGCACCCAGTCCGTAAGGAATAAGGGAGATCAGAAAGGCAACAAATGCGTTATTATAAGCACTGATCGCATTATAAACCCAATAAATACAGGCGGTATTCCATACGAGGAATGTTAATCCTGCGGTTAAAAAAACACGTTTTCCTTTTTTCTCTTTTTCGCTGCTGCTGGTTTGTTTGATGGCGATGAGTAAAGGAACCATACCAATCAGCAAAAGAGGGGCAGTATAGGGAATAGGTGGCCATGCCAGCCACATTAAGAAAGCGCTTGACAGGGCCAGGAGCGTCGTGTTTTTTAAATTCATTGGGGATATTATCGTGCTGCTTTTTGAATTAGAAATTGTCTAGTACATCTGCTTTTTTAGCCTCGTATTCCTCAAGGGTAATCAGTTGCTTATCGTACAATGTTTTCAGTTTCCTCAATTTGATGGTGGTTTCATCTTCAGGTTCTTCTACCGGAGCAGGCGGTGCTAAAGGGGCAGGAGGGATGAACGCTGCCGGCTCTTCCACTACCTTAGGCTCAGGAATGGTGTTTACAGTTACCGGAGAAGTCGACGAACGTCTTTCTTCCAGCTCGATCTGGCGCTGTTGTTCTTTAAATTCTTCCAGTTGTTCATGAGCGGCCTGGTATAATTTACGGGCCTGTACTTTAGGAATGTATTCGGTGATGATGTTTTCTCCATGTGTAGGTACACAGATGAATTTAGAACCAAAAATCTCTTCTTTAAAAGAGATCTCTTTGATTGTTTTCCAGGAGATGTCTTTAAAGTTCATCGTGATTCCGAAGTTGCCCGGTTCACAATAGAAAATACGTTTGTTACTTACCGCGATGCAGGTTGGAAGCAGATTTACAGCAGGTCTTTTTTGTACCGCCATATAAATCAGTTCTTCATTTGCACTGAGCATATCATTTAGTTTTCCCAATACTTTTTCAACAGCCTTAGGATCTTGTTCGTCACTTAAAAATCTATCTATTAATATCATGTTAATGCTTTTTTATAATACTATCAAAAATTGAACCTATTTATCTTTTTCGTATTTGGACTTCTTTACTTCCGTTTTTCCCGCAATACAAATCACGAATTCTCCTTTTAATATGTTGTTTTCAAAATGTGTTTTTATCTCCAGCAATGTACCCCTCACGGTCTCCTCATACATTTTTGTCAGCTCCCTGCTTACCGAAGCCTGACGGTCTTCTCCGCAATATTCCGCAAACTCTTCCAGGGTTTTCAATAAGCGGTGTGGACTTTCATATAAGATAATGGTGCGGTCTTCCTCTGCCAGTTTTTTAAAACGTGTTTGTCTGCCTTTTTTTACCGGCAGAAAGCCTTCAAATATAAAGGAATCCGATGGAAGTCCGGAGTTCACCAGTGCCGGAACAAAAGCGGTTGCCCCTGGTAAACACTCTACCGCCAGGTCATTCTTGATCGCTTCCCTCACCAGGAAGAATCCAGGATCAGAAATGGCCGGAGTACCTGCATCGGAGATCAGTGCTACATTTTTTCCTTCTTTTAGAAACTTAATGATTTCTGAGGTTGCCTGATGCTCATTGTGCTGATGATGTGAATAGGCCTTTTTATCAATGCCGAAATGTTTCAGCATCGGGGCACTGGTACGGGTATCTTCAGCCAGAATCACATCGGCCTCTTTTAAGATTCTTATCGCCCTGAAGGTCATATCCTCAAGGTTGCCTATTGGCGTGGGAACAAGAAATAGTTTGCCTTCCATAGTTATTTTTTTCGCGATGCGATGCCAAAGGGGCTCGCAATGACGAGTTAAGTTATTATCTTTGTTTAAAAAATAAAATAATGTTGCAAGTTAACTATATCCGCGAAAATAGAGAGAAAGTTTTAGAACGACTGTCTGTCCGTAATTTCAAACAGCCTGAATTGGTGGATGAAATTATTAAAATTGATGAAGAGCGTAGACAAGCTCAAACCTCCTTGGACTCCCTTTCCGCTATCGCAAATTCCAGTGCTAAACAAATTGGTGAGCTGATGCGTAATGGTAAAAAAGAGGAAGCGGATGTATTGAAATCGGAAACTACAGCAAACAAAGAGCAGATCAAAAACCTTTCTGATGTACTGACTGAAGCGGAGGATAAATTGCACCAATTGATTGTACAGTTGCCTAACCTGCCTCATGAATCCGTACCAACGGGAGCTACACCAGAGGAAAACGAAGTGGTATTGGTACATGGTGAGCCTGCAGTATTGGGCGAAAACGCTGTGCCACACTGGGAGCTGACTGCTAAGTATGACATCATAGATTTTGAACTGGGTACTAAAATTGCCGGCGCAGGTTTTCCTGTGTATAAAGGAAAAGGAGCACGTTTACAAAGGGCATTGATCAATTTCTTTTTGGATCGCGCAATAGATGCGGGCTACAGAGAGATGCAGGTTCCTCACCTGGTAAATGAAGCTTCAGGCTTTGGTACTGGTCAGTTACCGGATAAAGAAGGTCAGATGTACCATGCAGGAGTAGACAATTTATACCTGATTCCTACAGCTGAAGTTCCGGTAACGAATTTATACCGTGATGTGATCCTGAAAGAAGAAGAACTTCCGGTTAAAAACACCGCATATACTCCATGTTTCCGTCGCGAGGCAGGTTCTTATGGGGCGCATGTACGTGGCTTGAACCGTTTGCACCAGTTTGATAAGGTGGAATTGGTACAGGTAGTTCATCCCGAAACATCTTATGATGTTTTAGAACAAATGAGCAGCTATGTACAATCCTTATTAAAGGATCTTGGCCTTCATTACAGAGTTTTGAGTCTGTGTGGTGGTGATATGGGATTCACATCTGCTAAAACTTATGATATGGAAGTATGGAGTGCTGCACAGCAACGTTGGTTAGAAGTATCTTCAGTTTCCAACTTCGAGACTTACCAAAGTAACCGTTTGAAATTAAGGTTCAAAGGGGCAACCGGAAAAACACAGCTGGCGCATACCTTAAACGGAAGTGCTTTGGCTTTACCACGTATTGTGGCTTCTATCCTGGAAAATAACCAGACGGATAAAGGAATTAAAATTCCGGAAGTTCTGGTAAAATATACCGGATTCGAATATATCGACTAAGGGCTTACCAGCTATTCATCCATAAAAAAACCTTCTCCATTACGGAGAAGGTTTTTTTATTCATCGGTAGATGAGAATATTATAAGATTAAGATCAACAATAGGATGATGATGATGATGGCTCCAACAGAAAGATAAACTCCTCCTCCTAATGCTTTAGATTGTTTTTTTAACTCTCTCAGCTCTTTACGAAGTTCTTTTTTCTCTGCTCTGGATAAATCTGATTTATCCATTGACCTGATTTCTTCTACCCGTTCTGTGATTCTTTTTAATTGCGCCTGTTGTTCAACAGTCATCTCCGTTTTATTCTTTTCAGACTTGTCTGCGGCAAGAACGGTGTTCGCGCTAACGCCTAACATAAAAATTAAGGCCAGTGAGTAAATGAATTTTTTCATGTGATTAGGTTTTGTGATTTCCTTGTAAATAACAAAAAACCTACCAAAAAATATTGGTAGGCTTTTTTTAGGCAATCTTAAAGCGCTAATAATCGCTTTTTAGCTATGTTTAAGCAGTATAACTGAAGAATATATTTTTGATGTTGATTCGCTTTTAAGGACTGTTCAACCTGTAAACTGTATATTCTTACGGCCAGTATTATTTGATCTCAAACACAGTATTCATTGTGTAATTCAATTTGATTTTCTTGAAATCAATTTCCGGAGCTGCTCCGCCCATTGCATCTGCACTTTCCGCTTTCATCATCATTACGTTTGCACGGTACATTGGCTGAGGGTAAGACTCGTTGTTTAATTCCTGAATGTCGATGATGCTTCCCAATTGATTGCCCAATGCTTCTACTAAATAAGCTGCTTTTGCTTTCGCTGCCTGAAGTGCTTTGATTTTAAGCTCTTTTTTTAAGGCTTCGATCTTAGAGTAGTCATAGCTATCGATATTGGTATAAGCCACACCTTTTGGGTCTACTGAACCGATCAGCTCATTCCATTTGTTCAGGTCAGTTACTTTTAAGCGGTATTGTTTGCTTACTAAGAAGTCAGGATTTTTCTTTTTCTCTGCAATGCTATAACCAGATACATTGTTGATGGTTAAGTTTTCTTTTGCGATACCTGCATCCTGAATCGCTTTATACAGCTGACTTTCCAGGGTAGTGATTTCTACTTTTTTCTTGCTGTTGTTGTCTTTTAAATATTCTTTTAAAGAGATGCTGATATAAATGATATCCGGAGTAACTTCCGTTTCTGCAGATCCGCTAACACTTATCTTTTTTCTCAGATCTACTTGTTGAGCCATGGCACTTAAACTAAATAAGGCAACAAAGGCAAGGGCAAATAACTTTTTCATAATGTTGATTTTTCTTTTGTGTATTTGATAAGAAGATGTAAATATCAGTCCAATTCCATATTCCAGGCATAACAATTTACAGATTATTTCTTAACTGCTTCATTATTAGGGTTATTTTCTGCGAAAAATAGTTATGAAATTTTGACTGTAAATAAAAAAGTCCGCAAAGCAAACACTTTACGGACTGTTGTTTTTTTCAGTGATCCTTAGTCTTCGACGATCTCGTTATTTGGACCGATCTCTTCTTTTACCTCTTCCTTAAAGTAAGTTTTCTGGTAGATCAGGATGATGACCACCCCAACAGAGATCGCTGCATCAGCGATGTTAAAAACAGGTCTGAAGAAGATAAAATCTTCGCCTCCCCAGATGGGTACCCATGATGGGAAATTACCCTGCAGGATCGGAAAGTAAAACATGTCTACTACCCGACCATGAAACCAGCTCTCGTATCCGTAGATCTTTCCATACAGTACAGAGTCAATGATATTGCCCACTGCACCGGAAAAAATCAATGCCACATTCAGGATCAAGCCCCTGTGGTATTTTTTCTGAATCAGATAATGTAATGCATACCCAATTCCTGCTACTGCCGCTATTCTGAATAAAGAAAGAGACAGTTTACCGAACTCTCCGCCAAACTCAAGGCCGAAAGCCATTCCATTGTTTTCCGTGAAATGAATAATAAACCAATTGCCGATGATCTTAAACTCCTGACCAAGGTACATATTGGTTTTAATCCAGGTCTTTAATACCTGGTCTGCCAGCAAAACAAAAAAGATAATCAGTAAAGGTTTTGTATATCCCTTCATTAGCTTTGCTTCATTTTAGCTTCCATGCTTAACGTCGCATGCGGAACTGCACGAAGACGTTCTTTTTGGATCAGTTTACCTGTTTCACGGCAAATACCGTAAGTTTTATTTTCGATACGTACCAATGCAGCTTCGAGATTCTCAATGAACTTTTTCTGACGGGCAGCCAGTTGGTTCAATTGTTCTTTTTCTAAAGTAGCAGAACCATCTTCCAAAGTCTTATATGTTCCTGAGGTATCTTCAGTTCCGTTAGAGTTGGGGCTACTTAATGAGCTGGTTAGAGAAAGAAATTCTTCTCTGGCCATACGTAATTTTTCCTGAATTAATTCTTTAAACTCTTGAAGTTCACTATCAGAATACCTTGTTTTTGCAGCTTTTTCCATAATAATTATTGTTTTGCTATCGAAATATGTAGTTCAACATCGTCGATTACGATTTTGTTTCCATTCTCTAAATTATCTATTAAATTAATTTTATCCGCTAAGATTTCCGAACAAATGTATGTTTTATTTTGTGCTACTGCATTTGCGATCAAATTATCGTTTTGTAAAGAGACGGTAATCCTATCGGTAACCTCAAAATTCAATTCCTTTCTCAGATTTTGGATTCTATTGATCAGCTCGCGCGATAAACCTTCCTGTTTTAGCTCATCTGTAATCGTAACATCCAATGCTACAGTTAGATTTCCTAAATTGGTGACCTGCCATCCCGGAATGTCTTCCGCAATGATCTCCACATCAGCCAGCTGAACAACGTATGCCGTTCCCGGAATCTGATATTCTCCTGCAGCTTCAAATCCCGCAAGTTCTTCCTGACTCAGGTTATTGATCACCTCGGCTACCAATTTCATATCCTTGCCTACTTTCGGACCTAAAGCCTTAAAGTTTGGTTTGATCTTTTTCTTAATGAATCCCGCAGCATCAGTGATATATTCGATATCCTTGATATTGGTTTCCGAAAGAATCAGCTCTTTTACCAGTTCCACCTGCGTTGCAAATTTCTGATCCAGTACCGGAACTAAGATTTTTGCCAATGGCTGACGAACATTGATGCTGCTTTTCTTACGTAAAGAAAGCACCATTGAAGAAATGTTTTGTGCCAGTTCCATACGCTCATTCAGTTCCTTGTCGATCAATGAAATATCCGCTTCTTTCCATAACGTTAAATGTACAGATTCAACCGTATTATTATGATCTGCGACAGATAAATTCTGGAATAACCAATCCGCAAAGAATGGTGCTACCGGTGACATGATCTGTGCGATACTTGTCAGACACGTATACAACGTCTCATAAGCTGCTTTTTTATCTGCTGTCATCTCTCCCTTCCAGAAACGGCGGCGGGATAAACGGATGTACCAGTTGCTTAAATGCTCGTCTACGAATGCTTGAATTGCCCTTGAAGCCTTAGTTGGCTCATAAGCCTTATAACTCTCATCTACCTCTGCGATTAGCGTCTCTAATAAAGACAAGATCCACCTGTCCAGTTCACTGCGTTCCGCTACCGGTGTTTCATTGTGTTCGTCGATGACAAACTTGTCGATATTCGCATATAATGCAAAGAAGGAATAGGTATTGTAAAGCGTTCCGAAAAACTTACGGCGTACCTCATCGATACCATCCAGGTTAAATTTAAGGTTGTCCCATGGAGAAGCATTACTGATCATATACCAACGGGTGGCATCTGCACTGTAAGTATCTATCGTAGAAAAAGGATCAACTCCATTGCCTAAACGTTTAGACATTTTGTTGCCGTTCTTATCCAGTACTAATCCATTGGAAACTACATTTTTAAACGCAACTCCGGGATTGCCCACTCTTTCATTGATGGCTTTAATCTCCTCGCTGGATTCACTTAACATCACCGCAATGGCATGTAAAGTAAAGAACCAGCCACGGGTCTGATCTACACCTTCAGCAATGAAATCTGCAGGATACGCATTTTCAAACTCCTCTTTATTTTCAAAAGGGAAATGCCATTGTGCGTAAGGCATCGCACCACTGTCAAACCAGACGTCAATCAGATCTAGCTCACGGATCATTCTTTCTCCCGTAGAAGAGGTCAAGATCACATCATCCACATAAGGACGGTGCATGTCTTTCAACTCAAAACCGGCTTCCATAAAACCTGCAGTTACAGATTTTTGAATCTCTGCATTCAGTTCTTCAATTGATCCGATACATTTCTCTTCCTGACCATCAGCGGTACGCCAGATCGGAAGGGGAGTACCCCAATAGCGGGAACGGGATAGGTTCCAGTCTACCAGGTTCTCCAGCCAGTTGCCAAAGCGTCCTGTTCCGGTTGCTTCGGGTTTCCAGTTGATGGTTTTGTTTAAAGCCACCATTTTCTCTTTTACCGCAGTGGTTTTGATAAACCAGCTGTCTAAAGGATAATAAAGGATCGGCTTATCAGTTCTCCAGCAATGTGGATAACTGTGTTCATATTTTTTAACGTCGAATGCTTTGTTGTCTTCTTTTAATTTGATGGCGATGAGCACATCTGTAGGTTTAAAATCAGCAGCTGTGCGCTCTTCGTCTGAATAGTATTCTTCTTTTACATAGCGACCGGCAAAATCAGTCACTTCAGTAACAAATTTCCCTTGTTTATCCACCAAAGGAGCTTCGTTACCATTTTCGTCTTTGACCAATACCGAAGGAACACCGTTCTCTTTGGCTACACGAAAATCGTCTGCACCAAAGATCGAAGCAGTATGCACGATACCCGTACCATCTTCTGTGGTTACAAAATCACCAGGAATAACGCGGAAAGCATTTTTTTCCAGGTCCTCATTCGTCACATAAGCCATTAGCTGATGATAGTGCAGGCCTACCAGGTCTTTACCTTTAAACTCGGCAGCTACGGTCCATGGGATTAATTTGTCACCCCCTTTATAGTCTTCAAAAGAAAGGTCTTTCGCATCTGCTTTGAAATGTTTCGGTACCAGGTCTTTCGCCAATACTACGCTGACTGGCAGGAAGGTATAAGGGTTGAAAGTTTTGATTTTCACATAAGTGATCTTATCTCCAACTGCTAAAGCACAGTTAGAAGGTAAGGTCCATGGTGTGGTTGTCCAGGCGATGATCGCTGTTTCTTCTTTTTCATTTTCAAAAAGCTGGCCCATCAATGGATGTTCCTGATCCTTTTTAAGAAAAAACTGAGCAGTGATCGAAGTATCTTTCAGCATCTTATACGTGCCCGGCTGGTTCAGCTCATGAGAGCTCAATCCTGTTCCTGCGGCAGGGGAATAAGGCTGTACCGTATAACCTTTGTACAAAAGACCCTTGTTGTAAAACGACTTTAAGATCGACCATAACGACTCGATGTACTCATTTTCATAAGTGACATACGGGTTCTCCAGATCTACCCAATAGCCCATTTTCTCCGTAAGGTCGTCCCATACGTCAGTGTATTTCATTACCTCCTCACGACAGGCTGTATTGTATTCTTCAACGGAAATCTTCTTTCCGATATCTTCTTTTGTAATGCCTAACTTTTTCTCTACTGCCAGCTCGATAGGTAACCCATGTGTATCCCATCCGCCTTTGCGTTTTACCTGAAAACCTTTTAAAGTTTTATACCGGCAAAAAATATCTTTAATGGCACGTGCCATTACGTGGTGAATCCCAGGCATTCCATTTGCGGAAGGCGGGCCTTCATAAAAAGTAAATGGGTTCGATTTTGAACGTGTAGAAATGCTCTTCTCAAAGATGTTTTCCGCTTTCCAAAAATCAAGTATCTCTTTTCCTATTTTAGCTAGTTCCAGTTGTTTAAATTCCCTATACATCAATCAAGTATCTCCAAAAAATTAAGGATGCAAAGTTACGTTTTTTGAATTAAAAATTGTAGTCTTATCATCATCATCTTGACGATGACCTTTGCAATCCAGATTTTATTATAAATCAGGATCGTAAAATAGGAAAAAAAATAGATTTGGAGTGGTTTTTGTTGCTTAATTGTTAATCCTTTAATGACCTCCTGTGATGATAAAAGTATTGAAACTTCAGAAAGCGGTGATGGCCATTGTATTAGGCATCATTGCACTTATTGCTTATAAAGTGATGGATGTAAAGCACCTGGAATCGAGCATTTATATGTTGGAATTCGCAGGGCTTTTATTTGTAACCGGGGCATTGCTATTTCTATATCCGGTATTCTTTGCTAAAAAAGATAAAGATGGGAATGTGGAGCTCGATCCGGAACAACAGGAAGAAGGAACAATAGAATAACAGGTGTTTTCAAAAAAAGAACGCGGAAGAAAAACACCGCAATGTTTTCCTTCCGCGCAAGGAACAGATCTTCCGTTATTTTATAATACTCCGCCCATATATGGGTCTGTGATTCCTTCTTCGCCGGTTTCTACATGGCCTGCATATTGTTTACTAAATGCCTCGTAACCCTTGATCTGAAGGCTAAAGTCATACCAGGAAGCGCTTTTCTGCAAATCAATAATGATCTTCACCTTACCTTTGGCAGATAAGGTGATGTCCTTTGTTTTATTCTTTTCGTAAGTATTGTCCTTAAGGGTAAGCTGTAGTTCTTTTGTCCCTTCATTTTCAAGGATCAACTGAACGTTCCCGGTTAATTTTTTTGTCAGCATTCCCGAAGCTTCATATTCACAACGGATTTTCAATGCAGGATCATTTTTGTTTCCTTTAAACTGACGGAAAAATCCATTCGGACCACTGATACACAAATGATAATGCTCTTTTTCAAAATCTGCCAGTTTCAGCGTATCGCCGATCTTATCGCCGGCGCTGAGGGCATAGGACCATGTTTTTCCTGGTTTTCCCTGATAAAGCGCAGGACTGTACATTAGGAATGGAGTCCCTACAGGAACCAGCTTCTGTCCAAAGTTTCCTTTTCCAGATTCAAAGTCAACCTGAATGGTCTGTGTTGCAGCATTTAGTGCTGCTTCTGCAAAGGGCTGATAAGGAAGTGCACAAGCAGGGCGTGTTCCTTTTTCCTGCTGCGGCATGGCTGAAGGAGAATTAGGATCAAAAGCCGGATGGGTATTGATTTGTTTAATCTGTTCTGGTGTTAGAGGATCAGGTTTTACCTGAGCAGGTTTGTTTTTGGCATTCTGGATTCCCGTAATCACAGCCTCTCTTTTTAAGGGGCTAACCGGATTGGACTGATCTGCTTTGGCAGGCCTGAATACAGAGGTCAGGTCTCCGCAGATGCTCCTTCTCCAACTGCTGATCGTACTGCTTTTGATCTTTTTGCCGGTCTTTTTACCCAGGAAATTTTCCAGAAACATCAGGCAGGACGTATGGTCAAATACCTGGGAATTTACATACCCGCCTTTACTCCATGGAGAAGCGACCAACATGGGTACGCGGTATCCGAGTCCAATTGGACTGCCTTTTTTCGATTCGTAATCAGCCGCAATATCAATCTTATCAGAGACTTTTCCTGTGGAAGCATCTCCGGGCTTAGGAACGACATAAGGAGGAATGTGGTCAAAATAACCATCATTCTCATCATAAGTCAGGATGAAAATCGTTTTCTTCCATACTTCCGGGTTTTTGGTCAGGATGTCTATGGCTTCAGAAACATACCAGGTGCCGTATAATGGAGAGCTCGTATGGTCAGAGAATCTTTGTGGAGCAACCAGCCAGGATACGGTAGGCAGCTTTCCATTGTCTACATCAGAGCGGAACTGGTGGAAAATATCGTTTTTAGGGATGTTTATGGTTTGCTGTTTTCCCTGATCATCAGTAAATGAAAACGGAGCGAGCTCCAGGTAATTTTCAGGGGCATTGATATTGGTTGCAAAGGCTTTGTCGATCAGGTTTTTCTCGCGATCTGTTAGCTTGTTGTATTTTTCTGTTACTTCTGCAGCAGTTAATGCGGGCTTGCTCGATTGATCTCCGTTTTTCCTAAAGTATGCAGAGAGTTTAACGTTATAGCGTTTTACATATTCGATCGCATTGTCGCCATAATTTCCCAACCAATCGTCCACAGTATCTCCCTTTAAATCGGCGGTCCAGATCTCGTTCTGGTAGATTTTCCAGCTGACATCGTTGTCCTCCAGCAATTCAGGGAAAGTTTCCCAATCTACATAGGCATTCTCACGGGATTCTGCCTGAGAGTTATTAACCGCAGCAACAGAGGTCCCGTTTTGTTCCGGGCGGATTGTTCCACTCCAGAAAAATAAGCGGTTAGGGGTCGTTCCGGTTAAGGAAGAGCAAAAGTTATGGTCACATATGGTGAAGGCATCAGCCATGGCATAGTAAAAAGGCACATCGGTACGGTCGTAATAACCGAGGCACATATGTGATTTTACCGGCACCCATTTGTCGTAATTTCCATTGTTACGCGCTGCGAGCTGATCAGACCAGGAATGTGGAAGGCCACCTTGCCAGGTGATTTTAGTCTTATTGATGTCGACATGAAAAGGGGCAAATGTTTTTCCTTCCGCGTCTTTCTGAAGCCATACCTTGTTCTGGTCAGGAAGGGTAAAGGTTCGGGGGTCATTAAAGCCACGGACACCCTTTAACTTTCCAAACATATGGTCAAAAGACCTGTTTTCCTGCATCAGAAAAACAACATGTTCGGCGTCATAAAATGTAGATCCCGGGTCGGCACTGATGGCCATCGCCTTTTGGATAGACATTGGAATAACATTAGGGAGTCCGGCGGCCCCGGATAGCAAGGCTGCCTTTTTTAAAAATGATCTTCTTGAATCCATTGTGTTGGTTTGTGTGTATGTTCAAATGTAACAAGATTGAAGATTAAAAATAATTTTTTGAGATGAAAATAAAGGCAATGATGCTTAAGATGTTACCCTACGCGGATTGATCATCTTCGCTTAACATTTTTGATCAGATTACTTAACCATACGGGTAGATCCTGACCTGATTTATTCACATTTTTATGCTATTTTACAGCTTTAAACACCTAAACTAAATTTCTTATGATAAAGTATCTTGGCGGGGCGCTGGTCATTGGCGGAGTATTGACTTCAATTTTGAGTCCTGAAGACAAAACGGCTGTACGGCAGTCAAAACCAATGGCTGTTAATGGCAATCATTTCCTGGAAGAAAAAGCAGCACTGAACTATCGGAATTATTGCGGTGGTTGTCATGGGGAAAAGATGGATGCTTTTGTGGACCGCCAATGGAAACATGGAAATACAAAAGAGGATCTTTTTAAAGCGATAAAGAATGGATATGCGAATGAAGGAATGCCTGCCTTTGATTCGACATTTACGGATAAAGAGATCAGAGAACTTTCAGATTACATCATTAAAGGAATAAAAAATGTCGACCGGTATGGTGCAGGAAAGAAACCTGTCAGCAATATTTTTAAAACAGAAGAACTGACCATTCGCCTGGATACGGTTGCAAAAGGGCTGGATATTCCATGGGGAATGGCCTTTCTGCCTGGCGATGAGTTGCTGGTCACGGATCGCAATGGCAAATTCTACAAAGTGAAAAAAGATCAGTCTTTGCAATCCATCAGTGGAGTTCCGGAGGTCCTGGCAAAAGGGCAGGGAGGGTTGATGGATGTGGTCCTTGATCCTGCTTTTGCCAGCAATAAGTTTATTTACCTGTCGTACTCTAAATTTAAAACCGAAGATGGGAAGGTGTTGGCCACGACTGCAATCCTGAAAGCAAAACTGGAAGGGAATGAATTAAAGGATCAGCAGGATATTTTTGTCGCCAAGCCCTGGTCCAGAACCCAACATCATTATGGTTCCCGAATGCAGTTTGGCAAAGACGGCTATTTGTATATTGCTGTCGGGGAGCGGGGAAATGAAAAACAAAATCCTCAGGAGATCAAGGGCAATGACCTTGGAAAGATCCACCGGATAAAAAGCGATGGAAGCATTCCTTCCGATAATCCTTTTGTAAAAACCGACGGTGCTGAGCCTTCTATTTTCACTTATGGAAACCGCAATCCTCAGGGAATGACCATTCACCCTCAAACGGGTGCCATATGGGAGAATGAGCATGGTCCAAGAGGAGGAGATGAAATCAATATCATTCAGCCGGGTAAAAATTACGGTTGGCCAATCGCGACTTATGGGATCAATTATAATGGAAAGATCATCAGCAATGTTTCCGAAAAAGAGGGGATCACCGCACCTTTACATTATTGGATTCCTTCAATAGGACCCAGTGGGATGGCCTTTGTTACGGGAAGCCGTTATAAGGGATGGGAAGGAAACCTGCTTACCGGTTCTTTACGTTTCGAATACCTGAACAGAAGTGTGTTGAAAAATAATAAAGTGGTGAAAGAAGAAATTCTTTTTAAGAATATCGGAAGGCTCAGAGATGTGAGGATGGCACCAGATGGCTTCATCTACATTGCGGTAGAATCTCCGGGCATTGTATATAGACTGGTACCGGTTAATTAACGGTAAAAGTTTTGTTTAACCATAAGGACAGCGGGAGTAAAGCGACAATGATCACTGCAATGTACCAGATGCCAAAGGCGCTGGCCCAGGCGGCATTCAATAGGATTAGCGCAATTACTCCTGCTTTTACCGATTTTCCGATGTTCTTTCCAATGGGATCATCGAGTGTTTTAAACAGGGGATTGAAAATCATCAGATAGAAAGGAATCACAAAGACAATGGTAAGCAGGAAGAATCCTTTGCTATGCGCAATGAAGAGGATACAGGCAATGACAAAAGCATAAAGGAATGCAGCAAGATAAAGTGTCCCTTTACTTTTTTCATTTCCTTTTCTTCTGTTGATGATGGTCAGCGAGGCAATGTATACGATGGGAATGGTTGCAATCACCAGCCACCATATTTCCGGGTAGCGAGAAAATATGCTTACCCCTAAAAGCAGGTTCAACCCGCGACAGAGGCCCATATTGATCGGGCCGGTGACGGTCATGTGCTTAGACCATTTATCGTAAGTGAGTGCTGCAATCATAATCAGACTGGCAAGGGCCAAAGCGGTCAGGTTAACCATTGCTGCTGTCATAATGCCGATGGTAAAACAGATTCCGCCAAATACAGCAGCATCTTTTTTGCTGATGCTCCCGCTGGGAATAGGGCGGTCTGGCCGGTCTTTTACATCTCTTTCGGCATCGAATACGTCGTTAAAAATAACCCCTCCACTGTATAAACCTATCGTAGAAATACAAAGCAGCAGAATGGGGAATAGATGTTGGATCTCAAATTCTGTCGTTAAAAAATAACCTGAAATGGCTACACCAGCAAGGACATCAGCAACAGAGGTCACCAGATTTGCCGGGCGCATGATCTTGATATAAGCCAGTTGGTTCGTCAAGGAATTTAAGTTTAAAGCAGATTTTGTTAATAAATAACGACTATCCTGCAGTATAACAATAAAAAGCAGGTTTAGGTTGGTATTTAATTACAAATAAACATATAAAAACGCTATTTGTTACTTTAACCGGCCTTTTCTTGTGTATTTTTCATGTTAAGCTGGACCATTGATTGGGAAGGATTTAACTGAATCCAGGCAAACTCAAGGGTCAATACAGCATACGTCCGGCTTTTACTGCTAAAACCTGGACTCAGCGCGGCCTTACTGTAGACTAGAGATGGAATCAATACAGCAATTAGCGTATCTTATACTTGATTTTAGCAGAAGAAATGTGGTTTAATGAGGCTGAGCTAAGTTTTGTCCCTGTTGTGATTATTTTCCCTTGTATTCTTTCTAAGGATCATATCTGGACCATCAGTTTTATTAAAAACTGGATGATTTATGACAGATCAGTTTTTATAAACTTTGTCCTAATTATTAACATAAGCAGATTTATCATTTAAACTTTAATAAAATGGCAAAATCAATTTTTTATCACGCAGGCTGCCCTGTATGTTTAAGTGCAGAGCAGGAAATTATAGCCCTTATTGGCGAAGACAAAGTAGAGGTAGTTCATCTTGGAGAAACAAGTAACCGGATTGAAGAAGCTGAAAAAGCAGGCGTAAAATCCGTGCCGGCTTTGCTTACCTCATCAGGGAATGTATTGCACCTTAATTTTGGCGCTTCCATGGCAGATGTAAAAGGATAATTCCATTCCGTAAAATTGCTCAGGTACTGATGATAGCTTCGGTAGCCTGGGCTTTTTTATTAAATCATCAAAAATAACCTCAGTATTAACTTATGGATGCCATCCTGAACAAATTTATCCTTTAATCAGTTACTTTATCTTTGATCGCAGGGCTTTTACTTCCGGAGCAGTAATCGCAGCGGCTTTATTGCCAAAGCTATTTCGGATATAGGTCAGCACGTCTGCAATTTCCTGATCCTTGAGGATGTCCAGTTGCGGCATGGGATTGGAATAGGTTTCCCCATCAATTTCCAGGCTTTCATTGGAACCATTGAGAATAATTTTGATCAGCCTGCTTTTATCTCCAAGCACATATATAGTTTTACTTAAAGGAGGGTTGAGATTGGGTACACCTCCACCATCTGACTGGTGACAGGAAGCGCAAAATTTCGAATAGACCTTTTTCCCTTCCAACAGTTGATCTCTTGCAACATTGGGAGTTGATATCGCTTTTTTTACTTTTTGAGCTTGCGTAAATAAAGCGAAAGGAAGTACGAACAGAACGGTTAGGAGGAACTTCTTCATGATATCTTATTTTCCGTTATATAAAATCCGGTATACCGTGCCTTTAACATCATCAGTTACATAAAGAGAACCATCTGGTCCCTGTGCCAGTCCGCAAGGGCGATGTTTGGCATCCCGGGGCGACATTATCTGATCTGTTCCGGCAAAGCCATCAGCAAATATTTCCCACTCTCCAGTCGGTATTCCATCTTTAAATGGGGCAAAGACGACGTAAAATCCTTCCTGTTTTTCGGGAGTCCGGTTCCAGGAACCATGAAAAGCGATAAAAGCACCATTCCTGTATTTCTCAGGAAACTGATTTCCGGTATAGAATAGCAGTCCGTTGGGAGCAAGATGACCGGGAAAAGCTAATGCCGGATTGATATATTCCTTGCTGCCTTCTTTTTTACCATCGCCTCCATATTCAGGTGCTTGTATGTTTTTCTTTTGATACTGGTCATAATAGACATATGGCCATCCGGCATTGTCTCCTTTTTTGATCATATACAGGCATTCTGCAGGAAGCAGGGCGGATGTTTTTTCGTCATAAAGATCCGGCCAAAGACCATTGAGCTGATCACGGCCATGTTGCATGACAAATAAAGTGTTGTTTTGTTGATTCCAGTCTAAACCTACCACATTTCTTATACCTGTAGCATAACGAACGCCATCGCCATAGCTTTGGTTGAGCTTGTTCGCTTTGAACTGCCATATCCCTCCGGCAGAATCTAATATCGGGCAACCCTTAATCCCGGGAGAACCAGGCGTTCGGTCTTTATGCTGACAAGAATTGGAATATGCACCAATGTTGACATATATATTACCTGAATTGTCTAAAACAATTGACTTGGTATCATGCTGCCTTCCTTTTTTTAATTTAGTGATCAGCTTTGCTGGATTATTCTGATCCAACACCTCATTTTTTTCGTTCAATTGATAACTGAAAACTTCGTCATTTGAAGAAGCATACAATAGGTTGTCTTTTAGGTAAAGGCCGGTTCCGCCGTAATTTCCAAAGCCACTTTGCTCGTCCATCCGGCCGTCGTTATTTTTATCCTGCAGGTAAATGATGCCTTTCTCTTTAACAGGTTTCGCGAGCTTTACATAGAGGTTCCCTTCTTTGGTCACCACAATATGTCTGGCTTTGCCAATGCTATCGGCCACCACTAAGGCTCCAAATCCGGAAGGGAGTTTTAAGCCTGCGTTATCGGCATCTGTTTTTGGCGGATGAATCTGTCTGCCTGCGGAAGGATTATTTTTAAAAGCATATAAGGAGCAGAAAATTCCGGCACTGAGTAACGGAATGATCATTAGTTTCTTTATCATAGTATTGGCTTGTCAATTTTATAAGATGCTTGCGGTTGGTTTAACGCAATAATGCCGTTGCGCACCATAGAATTGGCGCTTGTCCATGTAGGTCGCCGGTATTGCGCTTCCGGTCCAGGTAATATTGACGGTCGTTCTTCTTATTTGTCCCTTCACATACGTCAGTAACTTCCGCGTTTTCGTTGATATAAGAAACGAGCCCTAACCAGCCATTCCTGGCGGCTTTGCCATAAACCTCTTTATCCAGCCATCCGTTTTTAACACCGGTAATCATGGCGAAAGTAAACATTCCCGTTGCAGAAGTTTCCGGCCATGCTTCAGGATCGTCAATGAGTTGGTTCCACATACCATTCTTTCCCTGATATTTGAGTAGAGAGGCCATCATATCTGTATAACCTTTCATGATCCGCTCCCTGTTTGGATTCTTTTTCGGCATGGAACTCAATAGCTCTGCCATCCCTGCAGCCATCCATCCATCTCCTCTGCCCCAATAGAAAGGAACATCCGGAGCATGGTAAAATAAGCCGTTGGGTTTTTGAAGCTGATCTAAATAAAACACCATTTCTTTTGCTGCCTGATCAATGTATTTTTGATTTCCCGTTGCGCGGAATGCCTGTGCCTGTAATGCAGTAATCATATACATATCATCAATCCACAACCTCGTTTGCCAGGTATAACCCTGTTTATAAAACTCATGCGATTCCTCCTTTACACGCGGCCCTTCGGGTGGTCCCCATTGTTTCTCAGCGATAGAAATCCCAAGGTCGAGGTATTTTTTATCCTTTGTCTGGAGATATAATTCCAGAGGTACGGAACCAAAAACACAATAATCCACATGATCAGGCACTGGGATCATCTTTGATTCTACTCCAAATAAGGGTTCAAAACGTTCCGCAAGATTCTTCGTTAGCTGTTTATTTCCACTGGCTTTAGCGAAGGTCAATGCGCCGTACCAGGCACAGGATTCGGGATAGGTGATCACCCTTGGTGGTGTGGACTTGCCAAAATTGGTATGCGGCGTAACTACAAAATGATCGGCCACCCTGGTTCCTATCTCTTTCGGAGAACTGCTCTTTGGCCAGTTTTTTAAATCTGCAGATGTTGACTGGGCCTGTAGCAGACCTGTTCCGGAAAAGAAGAAGTAAGATATAAGACCGGTTATACCTAAGAAAATATTTTTATTCATGGGGATTTAGCTGTCTGATGATAAACATCTATGGTGATATTTACCTGTTTAGGTATTTAAAGTTAGCTTTTATTTGATTTTCGGAAAATGGAGAAAGGTGTAGTATCTGCTTAATTTGTTGATTTGATAGAATTATCGGCTATTCTTGTTAATATGGTTTACTAATTAGCTAAATTGGAACAGTATTTTTAATTCAATAATTATTCAATTGCAGTAATGCCAGCGATAAAACAATAAGTGATGAAAGATTCCTAATTTGTAAATAACAATTACACGCTGCTGAAACCTTCATGATCTTACAGTTTAGCGTACAAAATGAACTATTGAGATCCTGATCGCTTCGTAACCTTTAAACCGGGCTGTGAGCTCTTGATACCCTTTGAAAACCAATAACAACCAAATATATTCCGATGAAAAAGTATTTCTCTCTCATTTTAATCATTACACTGTCTTTGCAGCTGAAAGCACAACATAGCCTGTTGAAACTCTGGGAAACTGACAGTGTTGTAAATCTTCCTGAATCTGTTTTACCTGATTTGAAAGGTAAAGTGCTATATGTATCTATTATGGGAAATAACCCAAATGATAAGGACGGAATTGGCGGGATTGGAAAAATAAAACCTGACGGCAAAGTGATCGACCTCAACTGGATTTCAGGACTAAATTCCCCGAAAGGCCTGGCCACATTTGGCAACCTGATGTATGCTGCGGACCTGACCGATGTGGTGGTGATTGACATTGCCAAAGGAAAAGTACTTCGCAAAATTGCGATAGAAAACACCAAATTTCTGAATGACATTACGGTGAGCGACAAAGGCATTGTTTATGTCTCGGATTCCAGAACTAAAAGAATTTATAAGATTGAGAATGATGTTCCTTCCATATACCTGGACAGCATCAATGGGGTAAATGGCTTAAAAGCAATTGGCGAAGACCTGTATATCCTTGGTGGGAAAAGCTTTTTGAAAGCCGATGCAGACAAGAAGATCAGCAAGATCGCAGAATTGCCAAATGGAGGAGATGGTCTGGAGCCGATCGGAAATGGCGACTTTCTCTGTTCCAGCTGGGGAGGATATGTATATTATGTTTATGCCGATGGGAAAATCGATCTTTTACTCGATACTCATTTAGAAAAGAAGAATACTGCGGATATCGGATATGATCCAGTGAAAAAGATCGTCTACATCCCTACTTTTTATAAAAAGACGGTCATGGCTTACCAGTTAAAATAAACCTTTAGCAAATCCTGGAACTTATCGTTTCAGAACATTATAGCGACAACAATTGTTCGGTATTTTTAGTGCAGAATCTATTGGTTTCTATTTTGGTGATCATTTCCAGTAATATTGAAAAACAATTGCTTCATGGACGGTCTTTTTCTGATAAACGGTTTGTTAACATGCTTCACTTCATTCATTTTAATCTGTTGGATCAGGAGAAAGTGAGTGTAGAGGGGATTTCCTCTCGTTTCCATATTTCTGAAACCTATTTTAGTAAATATTTTAAAAGAAATGCTAATGAAAGCTTTCGCGATTATATCCTCAGATCGAAGTTGAAAATCGCAGAAGCCCGTGCAGCACTAACCTCCAATTCATTTAAAGAAATCGCAAATGAACTGGGGTTTACGGATAGTAGTCATTTGAATAAAATGATGAAAAAGTATTACCACCGGGGAATGCGCGAAATCAGAAACAAAGTAACCGCAGCTTAACGACATTAAAAAAAACGATTATGAGTAGCCTTCTTAAAGACATATATTCCCCGGCATTTTACGATAGATTATCTGATGTCCTTCTGCAAACCGTTCCTTCTTTTGATAAAGAGAAATTTATCAGTCAGATCTTTGATAAAGATTTTGAAAATAAAGAACTAAAGGCAAGGATGAAGCATACGGCTCAGGTATTACATCCCTTTCTTCCGGAAGACTATGGGAAAAGGGTAGACCTGCTTTTTGATATCATTACCGGGTTACGGAAAAACAACAGCGGAGAAGACGGACTGGCATTTATGTTTCTTCCGGATTATATAGAGACCTATGGAATGAATGATTATGAAAACTCTGTGAGAGCGATTGAATTCATTACCCAGTTTGTGAGCTGTGAGTTTTCCGTAAGGCCTTTTATTCTGAAATATGGTGATCGGATGCTAGCGCAGATGACGGCATGGTCCTTTCATGAAAACCATAAGGTAAGACGTTTGTCGAGCGAGGGTACAAGGCCGAGACTGCCATGGGCGATGGCTTTACCTGAGCTTAAAAAGAATCCAGCTCCAGTTTTACCACTGTTGGAAAACCTGAAAAATGATCCTTCAGAATGGGTGAGAAGGAGTGTGGCGAACCATATCAATGACATTGCCAAGGATAATCCGGATATTGTTATTGAGATGGCAAAACGATGGAAAGGGTTGCATAAAGAAACGGATGCCATCATCAAGCATGGTTCCAGGACATTGCTGAAGCAAGGACATCCGGAAATATTAAAACATTATGGCCTGGAGAGTAAAGACATTCAGATCACTGAATTTAAGATTTCAACGCCGGTAACTCCGATTGGGGGTGATTTGCATTTCTCTTATTACCTCCACAATCAGGAACAAAAAGAACAAACCATCCGCTTAGAGTATGGATTGTATTACCGGAGACAAAACGGCAGCTTGTCAAAAAAGGTATTCAAGATCAGCGAGAAAGTCTACCAGGCAAATGAAAAAGTAAAGATATCGCGGAAGCAAAGTTTTAAATTGATCACGACCAGAACGTTTTATCCCGGGTTACAACAATTGTCGGTGATTGTGAATGGAGAAGAGAAAGAGATCCTGGATTTTGAACTTAGCCTGTAATTTGAATTTGGGCAATAATAAAATATCAGCTGTCTGAAATAGATTCAGACAGCTGATATTTTGTTTACTGAGGTTTCACCGTAATCCTTATTCCTGCAGAATGGCTGCTGAATTCCGGAGCATACATCGACTGCAAACTGGTAATTCCATTGGAGAAGTTCCCCGCATGACTTACCCTTAAAGCATATTCAAACACATATACGCCCTTTCTGAGGTAACTGATAAAGAAATTGGTGGAAGCGTCTTTTGTGCTTTCATAATAGCCCAGCCCGTCCTGGTATTTATACGTGGAAATCACATTTACCGGTTCAAATCCTGAGGAACGCATGTCCTTTAAATGGATGTATTCCATGTCTCTGTCGGCACGAATTTCTATCCTGACCTTGAGCAGGTCGCCTGGGGTCAATACATTTGTTGGACTCAGCAGCGTCAATACATCGCCCTTGCCTGATTGTTTCTGTAAAAACAGTTCTTTTTTAATTTTAACTCCGGTTTCCGCGGAAGTGATCTTATCCAGCTGTTCAAAATATTGCCAGTATACCCCTCCCCAGGCGATGGTTTTGTTGTTATTTTTAACCTCAATTTTGCCCATCTCTGGTTTTACATTTTCACCGGCAATGGTCAGTTTCTGGTAACCCGTTCCTGCTTCTTTCTTCGCATCGTCCAGGCCTAACTGAGCAAGGGTTTGATTTCCGATGGAGATTTCAGGTGCTGCAGATTCTTCCAGCATACTTGTTCCGCGAAGAAGTAAGGAATAGCAAGCGGCCGCAGTAGCTTTCGTAGTTTTCCAGTCGTTGGTCTGTTTGTTCTTTAACAACCATATTTTCATTTCTTCTACTGATTCTGCATCATTGGCTACTTCATCAAATACTTCTATCAGCAATGATTGCGTCTCAATCGGACTTTGATACCACCACCAGCCATTGCGGTTGTCCTCCCAATACATGCCCATCTCTTCGTTCTTACGAGCACTTTCTTTTAGGAAGCGGACAATGTTCATTGCTTCTGGTTTATTTCCGTTTCTGGCTAACACCAGAGCTGCCTGACCGCGTTGGTATGCGTCCATACTTTTCCAGCTGTTTTTCAGTTTGTTCAGATAATAAGCAACTGCCTTTTTAAAGAAAGGATCGTTGTTCTTATGATCAGTATAACTCCTTGCATACAAATAGTGGAGTGGGAGATAGGCCACTCCTTTTCCCGACACTTCCCTCTGGAAATCATCCTTTAGCTTCTCGTCCAGGTAAATGATCGCTTTATTCAGCATTTTCGGAAAGCCAGGATAGGCTTTCTCATCTATCATCTTCAACCGCTTTAATTGCCCCATACCCAAAACAATATGTTGGGTGATGTAGCGGTCTTCGGCCATTCCGTTAAACCAGGCGAAGGCACCATTTTCATGTTGCATGTTTTCCAGCTTCTCAAAATTACCTTTTAACTCGTAAGTCATCCGGTTCAGGTCAAATAGTAAGGCCAGTCGTTTCTTACGTGCGGTTTCTTCACCTGCATCTTTTACCCATGGGGTTTCTTCCAGGAGAATAGACTTCAGTTCCGGATTTTTCTCCAGATTAGACAATAGTGCTGCCTCATCTTTTTCCTGTTGCCAGCGGGTAAAGACTTGTTTTATTTTGGGAGCGCTGTTGATGATTCCTGTAGCAAAGCTGTTCGCATAAAAATGGCTGAAGGTTTGTTCTGCACATTCGTAAGGATATTCCATTAAATAGGGAAGCGCCTGTACGGCATACCACACTGGATTTGCGGTGAATTCCAAAGCTAAGCTTTGATTTTTTAAGGTTTTGGAGGAGCCTGATTTTAGCAGTTTCTCCAGGTTAAAACTCTTGCTGGTATTTCCACGTACATTCAGCGGCATGGTCTCCGTAAGGAGCATACCATTGGGCAGTACGGGAATGGTCATTTCTTCTCCGTCGCTATATTTGCCAGATTGTGCGATTATTTTATAAGTGATGGCTGCAATACCTGAAGGGATTTGCAATGACCATCTCAATACCTCATTACCTTTGTTGGCGACTTCAAAGTTTTGTGCTTCTTTAACATCTGCAGCCGTAATGTGGATAACTTTGTTAGTAACTGCATCTCTTAATTCCAGCATGGCTTCTCCTTTTAATGCTTTTCCGCTCAGGTTATTCAGTTTGGCGGTAAACAAGATGGTATCCCCCTCGCGGAAGAAGCGCGGGGCATTTGCGGAGATGGCCAGTTGTTTCTGAGTAATGAGTTCACGGCTGATATTGGCTGTTTTCAGGTCTTTGGTATGTGCAAAGCCCATCATTTTATAGCGGGTTAAAGATTGAGGGATGGTGAAATCAATTTGAATCTCTCCGTTTTTGTCCGTATGCAGCTGAGGGTAAAAGAAAGCGGTTTCATTGAAGTTGGTTCTCGGTATTATCTTTTCCAGACCTTTATCCTTGCTTGCTGCCGGGTCATTATAGCCTCCGGCATCTGCAGCTACCGCCGGCATTGGTGCCTGAACTGCAGCTGGGGCAGACTCGCTAACCAGACCTGCAACTTTTCCGTTCAACATAGACATTCCGCGTATCTGAACGGAAGCGGCAGTCTTCATTTGTTTCTTTTGGGCTGCATACCCCACAACGACCACTTCATTCAAAGCTGAGCCATCCGGCCTTAGGCTCACATCCAGTCTTTTTGATTTACCTGCTTTTACGGTAAATGCTTTAAACCCGAGCGCTTTAAATTCTATTTGCTGCCCGGAAGCTGCATTTATTTTATAGATGCCGTATACATCGGTAACCGCTGCTGCTTTACCGGATTTTACACTTACTCCAGGTAAACTATAGCCTTCTTCATCGGTGACTACACCATAGAGGAGGTTTCCTTTTTGCAGTTCTGCCAGCCTTTTAAACCCTGCTTCAGAGATATTTCTGATTTTTATTTTATTCAGATAATTGCTGTAGCCCGGATTGTGGCCACCGTAATAGTAATATCCAAAGAGATTCAGGTCTTCATATTTTCGGAATATCTCGGAAAAATAATAATCATTGTCACCCAAGAACCAGAGTCTGTGTCCGGTTCTAAGGTTGTTTCGTTCTGATGCCCAGGAGTAGCGATGATAGTCGTAAGTATTGATCAGCGGAGCATTCCAGTCCATGTTATTAAGTTCATCGAGCGATGCATCATAAAGTGTGGCCGCGAGTTCTGCCATTTGTTTTTCTCCTGTTTTGCTCGTGATGCGTAGTTTCCAGCTTTCTTTTTCACCGGGTTGTAATTTATTCCGGAAGGTTAGAAAATTAATCTCTAATGCTTTTTCGGGATCAATGATATTTACTGTCTGCAAGGAGTTATAAACAATACCATTTTGAATAAGGGTAAACTGAACAGCGAAGTCGTTCTGGAATTCTGCCCTCGGGCTTATTTTAATGATGTTTTGTTTGGTTGAAACGGTTATCCACACTTTATCCACAATTTTATTTTTGTAGTAGACCTCGTAATAAGCTGTTCCGGAGGATGTTGTTCCTGCCAATCTGAAGATGGCACTTTCAGTTGGTGAAATCTGGGTTTTTTCTGCGATCAGCCATTCCTGTTCTGTCAGGATCTGACTGGCTTCAGGATGGTAAATGCGCAGTACTTTCTCCAGATCAATGCGCTCCTTATCTTCATTAATGGCACTGAACTTCACTTTATAAAAACCAGGGCTCAATTGTTTTGCATTCAGGCTAAAGTTTCCCTCTCCTTGTTCGGCACTGATGTTTTGCGTAAAGTCGATCTTTTTTGCCGGCCAGTTTATAGGGTTATCATCTCCTGCATAAGCTTCATTTGGAAAAGCCTTAATAAATTCGGTTTTGGAAAGTGTATATTTTTCCGGGCTAATTGTAAAAGGATTTTTGTTGGGTATTCTTCCCGGAGATTCCAGTAAAAACCATTCTGTTTTTAATTTCGCTTTAGTGGGTTCTCCGTTCAGGTTGGTGATGCTAAATGGGATGCTATCTGCTTTTGAGCTTAAAAAGAGCTGCGGCGGTAATGCTACATCTAAAAGCAAGTCTTTGTCTCCTGCATTGATATCTTTGGTTCCCGTTCTGGTCTCTCCGTTAATATCGGTCACCTCTACCTTCACTGAATAGGTATACCGCTCTGCTTTTGGCTGACCTGTGCTTGCAAAGAACTGAAGGCTAAAACTACCATCCGCTTTGGTCTCCGTTTGGCCTATGGCGATTTGCTTTGGCGATTCTCCTCTGGAGCCATAGAGGTAGTGAGGAAATCTGCTGTTTCTGAAAACGGTATATTTTACTTTTCCTGCACCTACTGCATAACCGGAAAAGGTAGTTGCATTTCCCTTAACCAATACGCTGTCGTTCAGTTTGTACTTCTGGGTGGATTTATCAAAGAGAACTTCAAAGCTCGGACGTTTGTATTCTTCCACCTGTACTTGAATGCTTCCATAATCGGTGCTTATTTCCATGCTGCCATTCATTTTACCCATAGGAATACTAAAGGAGCCCTGAAATGTACCATACTCATTGGTGGTTACAGATACCTCTTCCAGCTCTTCGCCATTTACGTCGTCGAAGGTGACTTCGAGTTGTTGTCCTGCTACAATGCTATTTTTTGTGTCGTCTTTTTCGATGAGAAGTCCTTTATAAAACAAGGTCTGTCCGGGGCGGTAAATAGGGCGATCAGTAAAGAGGATGACCTGTTTTTTCTCACTCTCCTCTCTATAGTAATAATAGCGGTTTGAAGCATTGGTCATCAGGGTATCATCCTTATAACTGATCTGCACTTTTCGAACATCCGGATTCGGCTTGGAAATTACAACGCCATTTTCATCTGTTTTCATTGGAGTGCTATTGTATGACTTTGATACTCCTTTGTCGTAACGCTCATTTTTTTCCAGGACAGTTGCGTTTTTTAAACGTTTTCCGCTAAGACTATTGGAAACGACATATTGCAGTGAGTCCTCAGACAATCCTCTGCTGACCACTGCAAGTGCAGTGACCCTAAACTGATTGAGGCTATTGGTATATTTCTCTTTTTTGGGATCGAAAGTGTTTTGGGCGATCAGCAAATAATTACCCATTGGAAGCGCTTCCATCTGATCAGATAAGTGATGCTCCTGATAATCCTTTAAGGAAGGGACCGGAACAGACCAGGTCCTGAAAGGCTTTTCTTTTTTAATAAAAAGCTGATAGGCCTCTTTGTTACCGAAATTTAGATAAGACTCATCGTCAGTGGCAGAAATTTTATAAAGCTTCAGATGTACGGTATCTATATTTTTGTAGCTGAGTAAAAAACGTATCGGGCGTTCCGGAAGGTTAGCCTGTTTTATTTCGACTTTTATGGTTTCTGTCTTGATGACCCGGATTAAATTGGCCGCATTTTTCGCACCCTGGCTCTCGGGATACATTTTGATGGCTTTTTCCAGGAGGGCCATTGCCTTGATCAGATTTTGCTTGCTGCTGTCTTGCTGTCCTCCATTGTTGTAAATCTGAGCCTGCTGAAATAGTACATCTGCATATAATGGATTGCTTTCTGTTGTTTTTCCCAATGATTCCAATGCATGGAAATACAGACTGTCTTTTTGTTCATTAGCACTTCTTCCATAGATGAACTTTAATCTTTTAAGTTCGATCTCTGTCAGGGCTGCGGCACTGTTCGGCTGATCATGAACTTTAAGCAGTTGCTGGAATAGTTTTAACGCCTCTGCCGAGAAATAACTGCTGTCGGCCTGCGGGATCTTTATTGCTGAAAATGTCTTATGGTCTGCAAACCAGATGGAATCATCGAAATTGATGCCCTCCATATCTGTATTGGTCATGTCGATTTGGGGATTCATAAATACGTCTAGCGCACGATGGGCTAGAAGATCATAAAGACTAGGCCTTAAATCCCGGTTACTGCTGTCGCCGATGAGGATATCATTTAACACTCCAACCTTTATTTTTTGTAAAAGGCTGGCTTCGGAAAGGGAGCTGAGGTATGTTTTCGCAGTTTCATTAGTGATTTGTCGGATAGACCAGGTGCCGATCTCGTCACTGAGCTTCGTTTGGACCATGGTCCGTTTCGCAATGCGATAGCTGTTCTCCTGGTAATACTTCCAATACATTTCAGCAAGCAAGGATTGCAAAATGCTTTTTTCAGGTTGCTTTGCCAGTTTGATATCGCTCCGCAGGTCATTCAGAATTTCCTCAAAAGCATTTTCTTTCAGGTAGCTCTGAAATAGCATGCGGTACATCACAGATTTTACCAGCATGGGAGAATTGCCTTCCGTTCTGGCTTGTTTAATCAATTTCTCAAGAATGGGGAAAGCTTTGTTGGCCTGGGCCATGCTGGCTAAAGAATCTATTTTATCGAATTCCTTCATATAATTGTTTGCCGTAGGTTGTTGTGAAAAGCTACTCTGATAAATGGAAACAAAGCAGAGGAGTAAAAAAGAGAGGCGTAGCGTAACTTTCATAAGTCTGTATTTTAAAAGAAGATGGAGTTATTGGTCCAATTCCATAAGGAAGTTGAGATTATCAACTGATGTATTTTATTTAATCTATCAGGCATTCCTTAGTAAATAATAGTTTAATTTAGTTCATAATATTGAACGAATTAAGATAATAAAAAATAAATGAGGATTGATGAAATAATTCAGGCTCAGGTGAATGCCTATAATGAGCGGAATCTGGTTAAAATGATGACTTTCTTTGCGGATGACATCCAGCTCTTTGATTTTGCGGAAAGCAAGCCATTGGTTAAAGGAATTGCAGGAGTAGAAAAACTGTACCAGAATGTTTTTGACCACTCGCCAAACCTCCATGCGGAAATTTTAAACCGGATTGTATTTGATGATAAAGTGATAGACCAGGAAAGGGTGATTACCCATCAAGGAGGGGTGGCGACGGAAGTGGTAGTCATTTATGAACTTGCCCATGGATTGATCAGTAGGGTTTATTTCATCCAGGAAAAAAAATAGTCTGAGCGCAATGGTCGCAGGTGGGGAGGCCGAAAAATCAGAGAAAAACTCAACCTGAGCTTTTCTCTGATGGTGCTGCTTTTCTTAGAATAAGCCAAACATAATCCCCGCAGAGAGACCAGTAAAGCTTTTGATCGGATTTGCATTTGCGTGTGCAGAACAACTTAAAGCAATGTTTCTGGAAAAATTAAAGCTATACCTGAGCTCCACAGGTAGGCCAATTGCAAAACGCTGCTTAAAGTTTTCTTCCTGATCTGAAGTTTCCGGATCCTTGCTATTGCCTTTTACTACATGTGTAACGAAGGATACACCTGTTCCAAAATGGACACGTTGATGCCTGAAAAAAGTATAGTTTCTTCCCAGTATCAAACTGGCATCTGAAATTTCAGGAATGGTTTTTTCCCTATATTTCTTCTTCATATACTTGGGTTCAATTGCTGAAGTGATCTTGATCTTATAATAGTTTTTCCCCAACTCCAGCCATATTCCACCTTGCAACATATTGACATTGCTGTTGTTTTTGCCTAACTCAGCTCCCATGTAAAGGTTGTTGTATTCTTCAAACTCCAGGGAATCCGAACCCTGAGCAAAGGTTTTACCTCCAAAGATTAAACCGAATGCCATGCTGATTAAAATGATGTTAATTTTCATTTGATTTCGTGTTTATGTGAACTCAAATGTAGAAGCAAAATAATGGGTCAATTATTCTTGTAAGATCACGGTAGTCTAGTTAATAATCTTTAAGATTAATTGTTATCTTAGATGAGGAGATGTTTCACTTGATGAATAACCTTAAAGTATGAAGTTGGCTTGAAAAGCTAATAATAGTCTGGTCAATCGCTCTAAATAATAATCTTTGATGATCAAATATGCAACAGAATTTTATTGACCGCCTGAAGCTGACTTTGCCAGCCTATCAGAATCCTGCCCAAAGTATTGCCGACTGTTTAAATATCAGTTTAAATGAAGCGTATAAAAAAATCAGGAATAAGAGTGCGCTTACCCTTCAGCAAATGGTGAAATTGGCGGATGCGTTTAAGATACCAATCGTATACCAACCTGACGAAACGCCCACGGTAACTTTCAGCTATCCAAAAATTGAAGGCGGGGAGCCAAACATGGAAGATTACCTTCTTGATCTTTTGACTAACCTCAAGCTGATCCATGCTTGTAAAGAAAAACACCTGACAATCGTGACAGATGATATTCCCCTGTTCCACCTTTTTAAGTATCCGGAGCTTACGGCCTTTAAGCTGTTCTTCTGGTTCGAGAGCCTGAGCAGTAGCCCTCAGAAATTTGAAAGGTCATTTGTTACGGAAAATATTACGGCAATAGCCCAGGAATTAAGCCGTATTTATCTGGAAATTCCGAGTACGGAAATCTGGGCTAAGAACAGCATTCATGGGAGTTTAGAACAGATCAGGTATGCTTATGAAGCGGGATACATTAGCGATCATGCTTTAGCAGAGGAGCTGGTGGTACAATTGCGCTACTGCCTTACGGATATGAACATGTATGCCATGAGCAGTAAAAAGACCATAGATGCAGCGCATACTTTTAACTGGTACAATTGCGATGTTTTAGGTACCATTGCCTATCTGGCAGAAATGAACGGGACTAAAATCTGTTTCAACCGATTTAATACCTTTAACTTTTTGAAAACAGAAGATCCTAATTATTGTCTGCAAACCAAAGCATGGATGCAAAGTCTGATGCGTAAGTCGGTTTCTTTTAGCGGGCAAGGGGAAAAACACCGGAATAAATATATTTATCAGGCTTTTCAGGAATGTGATGCCTTGATCAAGGAGATCTCAGGAGAGCGGAATTAAAAGACCAGACAGGTACAGCTTACATAGTACCTGTCTGGTAGGGAATTAAGAAGTCTTCTTATTCCGCTTTTATTGATGACTGGCTACAAAATCTTTGTAGTTTTTCTCATTGGCAAAATAGGCGACACTGCCTTCTTCGTTGAGCAGGATGATATAGGCGGTTGCCTTATTTACCTTTGCTCCCGTTTGCGGATCGGTCGCGATCCTGACCGTTTCATCCTTTGGAATACGCTCTACGCACATCTCGCAGCAGCCATAAAACATATCCCCTTTGTAAGGAACTTCAATTTGTTTTTTCCCCATATAGGCGTCATTTACCATGCAGACCTCACTATTGAGCACCCTGCTTCCTTTTTTAGGACCCTTTGTAAGGGTTGCGGGAGCCACTTGTGCTGCTGCTTTTGTGGTTACGACTTCTTTATTTGTTGTGGTATTTACTGGTTGAGCAGTAGAATTGCAGGCGGCAAAGAGTACACTGGATAAGGCCAGGGTACAGCATAATTGATTAAATGTATTCATGATTTCTATTTTTTTATGGATGTTCCTTCTTCGATTTCTTCAGTTGCTTTTAGCAGGATATGGTCGCCCTCACTGAGTTCGCCAAATACCTCTACCTTGTCGGGCATCATGCGCCCTTTGGAAACAGGGATGTTCTTTGTCTTCCCATTTTCAACACGGATCACGTAGATGCCGAGATTTGCATCTACTAAAGCTGTTTTGGGGATAAAGAAAGTGGCTTGTCCTGCTTGCAAGGGAATGTTTGTTTCTGCAACCATTAATGGCTTCAGATCCTGGCCTACATTCATGAAATCTGCTTCAATCTTTTCAGACCGTAATTTCAGATCCAAAGCGCCTGATTTGCGGGAGATCCTGGCTGCATACATCTTTTGCGGAACAGATTTTACCCTAAACCGGATCGTATCTCCCACATTGAGGTAAGGAGTGCTGGATTCAGGAACGGATAAGGACAGGCGAAGTTTATGGTTGTTCTGGATGACAAGCAAAGGCTTATCGGCAGCTTTACCCATAGGACCAACATAAGCACCCAGATCTACACTTCTGTCGGTCACGGTACCGCTAAAAGGAGCACGGATGACCAGGTAATTGTTCATGGCTTTTAGCTCATTGTAAACAGACCTTGCGGCATTTACCGTTGCTTCATCGGCTTGTTTTTTTGCAGTAATCTGATCCAGGGCGTCTTTGGAAATTGCCCCTTCGGTTTTATCTGCGTCAAACATCCGGTCGTAATTTGCTTTCGTGGCAATGTAGATGGCTTCCTGGGCATGTAGTTTAGACTTTGCCGTAGCCAGTTGGGCGAGGACTTCCGGAGCTTCCAATACCATCAGTACCTGCCCTGCACTTACTTTTGAGCCAATGTCTACATTGATCTGCTGGACATAGCTGTTTACCTTGGCGTACAATTCCGTTTCCTGATCTGCAAGGAGTTCTCCTGCCAGCTTTAACGATACCCTGGGGTTGCTCTTCTGGATGGAAACCGTCTCGAAACTTGGCATCATCATCGGCATTGCCGCAGTTTTTGCGGTTTCTTTCTTCTCATTATTACAGGCACTGAAGGTCAGCGCCAATCCTGCAAGGATATAAGTTAATCTTTTCATTTTTCTTAATGGTTTGGTTTAATAAAATGGATGCTGTTCTCATCTTCCGGATCAAGCGAAGCAGAGATGGTGCTCGTTTTTCCCTGTACCCAGGCAAATACCAGAGGTAATAAAATCAGCACAGAGAAGGTAGAGGCAAATAAGCCTCCGATCACTGCACGACCCAGCGGCGATACCTGATCACCACCCTCGCCATGTCCGATCGCCATGGATAACATTCCTGCCATCATCGCCATAGAGGTCATGATGATTGGACGGATTCTAAGGGAGGCTGCTTTCATCGCTGAAGCAAAAGCATCTCCATTCTGTAACCGTAGGGTTTCTGCGTTGCTGATCAGTAATACTGCGTTGGCAATAGAGACCCCAACGGACATAATAATACCCATATAAGATTGCAGGTTGAGTGTAGAACCTGTTATTTTAAGGAGAACCAAGGAGCCCAGGACCACAAAAGGAACGGTGGTCAGGACCACGAAAGAAACTTTGAAAGATTGGAAATTGGCCGTCAGCATCAGGAAGATCACCAGAACGGCAATCAATAAGCCGTTGATCAGACTTTCCATCGTTTCATCCAGCACGGGCGACATGCCAGCGACGGAAATGTTCAGTCCTTTAGGAATTTCTCCTAAGGAAGCGATTGCCGCATTGACATCCTTTTGTGCCCTGCCAAGATCCTGATTGTGCAGGTTAGCGGTAACTGTGGTATAGGCCATCGTTCCCAGGTTATAGCTTTCACCAAGGGTAGTGGTTGGCATAATGGTCGCTACATCTCCCAGTACCGGGCGGTCGGAATTTTTGGACAAGGGGATATTTGCCAGTTCATCTTTACTGTTCAGTACGTTTTGAGGGGTCTGCACTTGTACATCATAGGCAATCCCCATCATTCCTTCCACCCACATGTTCTTACTGGTATACCTGGAAGAGGCAGTGGAAGCAATCAGGGAACGGGCGATATCCTGTGCATCAATTCCCAGCTGTGCTGCACGAACGCGATCTATATTGATCGCCATCGCAGGATAGTTTAAGGATTGAGGGATCTGCTGATCTCTCAGGTAATCGATCTCCTTTAATTTTGCCAGGAGCTTATTGGCATACATGACATTTCTCTTTTTCATCATTCCTGAGAAACGTACTTCAATCGGCGTATTGGTGCCCTGACTCAGAATCTTTTCGGTCAGCTCTATCGGCTCAAAAGAAAGGTGCAGTTCCGGCATTTTCTTCTTCATGTGTGCCCGGATCTGATCTTTTAAATCATTTGTATTTCCCGAATAGTCTTTCAGTGCCACCTGCATGAGTGCTTCATGAGGCCCTGCGTTGTATAAATAAATAGGACTCACTGCAAAAGATGAAGGGTGTTGCCCGATAAATACCGAGGATATTGCGATATGGTCTTTTCCGATAACGGTTTCCAGTTCACGCAGCATCTGTTTGATCTTTTGTTCGGTTTTCTCAATCCGCGTCCCTTCCGGTGCTTTTACCCGAACCTGAAACTGACTGGAATTTACTGCCGGTAGTACGTCTGTTCCGGTGATGCTGAACATCAGGTAAATCAGGCCCCCAATTGCCAGAAAGCTGATGATGATCACTGGTTTTCGTTTAGGGAGCAGGCTTTCCAGAAAGGCAATAAAGCGGTTTCGGAAACGATCAAAACGACCTTCTTTATTGTGTTCTTCTGCCGAAAGTGGTTTGATCAGCCAGTTACAAAGAATCGGAACGAAGGTTTGAGATAGCAGGAAGGAGAAGATCATGGAGAAACCGATAGCGAGGGCTAATGGCATAAATAAGGCTCCCGGAATTCCTGTCATGATAAAGGCCGGTGCAAATACGGCAAGGATGCACAACAAGATCAATAGTTTCGGGAAGGCAATTTCCTTACAGGCATCCCAGATGGCCAGTGGTTTCGGTTTTCCCATGGCCAGATGCTGGTGGATGTTTTCAATCGTTACCGTACTCTCATCCACCAGGATCCCGATGGCCAGGGCCAGTCCGGATAGGGACATAATGTTGATGCTTTGTCCGAAGAGCTTGAGGAACAGAACCCCGGAAATAATAGAAATCGGAATGGTCAATATCACGATGATGGCACAACGGCGATCTCCAAGGAATAATAAGACCATCAATCCGGTCAGTATGGCACCTAATGCACCTTCTACAATTAAGCTTTTTACGGCATTGATCACATAGACCGACTGGTTAAATTCATAAGAAATTTTGATGTCGCCGGGCAGGTTATTCTGGATATTCGGAATGGCCTTTTTCAGGTTACTCACAACATCCCAGGTAGAGGCGTTTCCGGATTTTGCAATATTGATGTATACAGAACGCTTCCCATTGATCAAAGCGTAACCCGTGGTAATGTCTGCACCGTCTTTTACGGTTGCCACATCGCGGATATAGACGTTGTCGACCTTGCCTTTAAAGATCGGGATATTGCCGAAATCTTCTACCGCTTTAATGGTATTATTTGTTGGCGTCAGGTAGTTGATGTCATTGATATAGACATTTCCCGATGGGGCGGTGATGTTATTGCGACTGATCGCTTCGACAATCTGATCAGGAGAGAGCTGATGGGTCCGTAATTTATTGGGGTCAATGTTGATCTCGACTGTTCTCGGACTTCCGCCGAAAGGAGGGGCTGTGGTTAGTCCCGGAATGGCAATAAGGAAAGGGCGCGCAGTAAAGTTGGCGATATCCTGTAGCTCATTATTGGTCTTGGTTTCACTTCTGAAAACGAGCTGGCCCACCGGTTGTGAAGAAGCATCGAAGCGGATAATGAAGGGTGGCGGTGCGCCCGGAGGTAAGAATACCTGCGAACGGTTGGACAAGGCGCTGATCTCTGCGATGGCCTGGCCCATGTCTATTCCTTCATAAAAGTTGAGTTTCATCAGGGTGAGTCCCTGTGTGTTTTTAGTTTCTATACTTTTGATGCCACTGGTAAAGAGCATCATGTTCACATACATCTTGGTGAAATAACCTTCCATCTGCTGCGGTGTATAGCCATTGAAGGAATGGGCAATATAGACCACGGGAAGGTTCATTTCCGGAAGAATATCAATCTTGATATCCTTAGAAGCTTTAATCCCGAAGAATAAAAGCCCGAGTACCATCACCATAATGGAAATGGGCTTGCGCAGTGCTAAGCGTATTAAATTCATGTTTGTTCGGAATTATTGGATGGCATTTAATAAAATAGACAATTCCCCCATTGCGGCAGATTTGATGAGTAAGGCTTGCCAGATGTTATTCCGGGCAATTTCAAAATCAATCTCCGCCCTGTTAAGTGCATAGAGGGATTGGGTCAGGTCTACGATGGTCGTTAATCCATTCCGGTATAAAGCCATGTTTTGGCGATAAGCATCGGATGCGGCTTTGATCTGGATTTCCGTCTCTTCAAAATTCTCCATTGCATTTTTTAACTTGGCATTGGCGAGTTGTGTTTGTGCAGATAAATCCTCATTGATGAGCTGATACTCGTTTTGAAGGGATTGTGTCCTGTGTTTTTGTTCCCTTGTCTTTGCGGAGAACCGATAAAGATTGGTCAGATTCCAGCTCAGGGTTAATCCCGCGAGGTAATTGCCACGGTCTATTCCTGCTCCTTTTCCGTAAGACCTGGAGAAAGCACTGTTGTCTTGTACATAATTCCATTCAAATCCTGAGCCGCGTCCCTGAAGTACAGCAAAAGCGGATAAAGACGGAAGTTTGTTCGAACGATGAAGCTTTTCTGCCTGTTCGCTGCTTTCTACTTTGCTTTTTTGCCATATCAAAAGCGGGTGATGGTTTCCTGAGGGATCCTTGTCTGCCAGACGTGGAGTTTTGCTCGTAAAAACGGAATCCAGGGAAAAGCTTTGGTACTGTTCACCAAGGAGTACGGAAAGCAATTTGGAATATTCCAGCTCCATATCATAGGCCTTAATCCTCGCAGACTGGGCATTGGAAACTTCTGCCTTTGCAAGAGAAGCGTCTACTCCCGGAATCAGTCCGCTTGCTGCACGGCTTGCCGTGGTGGTCATAAAGACCTGAGCGCGATCCAGGTTTTTCTCTTGTACATATTTGATCCGCTGACTGGCCAGCAGGTTGAAATAAGCGGCGCCAACTTTTACCTGGTGCTGGAACTTTTCCTGCTCCAGATCTGCAAGGGCTACTTTTTCATCTGCCCTTGCGATTTGGACCTGGTTTTTTATCCGTCCAAAAGTAAAAAGGTTCCAGTTGATATTGGCCAGGTAAAGAGAACCGAAAGCAGCATTCCAGTTTTGTTCTGCAAGTGGCATAGAGGTGGCAGCACTGCCTAATCCACCGTAAGCATATATCGGTCCGTTCTGGGCGTTGATGGTCCCATAACTTTGCTGTACCAACAGGGTAAAATCAGGTAAATGCTGACTTTTCTGGTAAGTTGTATTTTCACGGGAAGCCAGGACCAGGGCTTCTTTTGCTTTAATTTTTTCGTAGTTCTGTATAGAACGTTGTAATGCATCTGGCAGTTGTAAAGTTTGGGCATATGACAGCGTCGATAAACCACAAAGTACCGCTAACGCAATGAATCTGATATTCATTGTATAATAATTAGAAATTAAACCATCATGATAACTTAGTATGGAAACATACTACAGGTTTCAAAAAGGGGATGGTCTATATTCTATATACGCAATGTAATACATAGAGCGGGGGCCGCTCTTTAGGGGTTGAAAAATAAAACGAAGGAACATTAAGCTCCGTAGAAATGATCCTTTCGTCGAAAGGAAGAAGGGGATGATGATAAAGGGTGGTTTCTCCGGAAAACTTAAACAGTGTTTGTTGCTGCGAAATCTTCTCCACCTTTTCCGTGAGTTTGATTTGTTCTTTTTCGTGTTTGCAACAATTGTCTTTTTTTGTCTTCTGTTTGGTTTTGATCACGCAAACCGGACATACTGTGTTTTGATGATCATCTGGAAAGAACTGGATCTCCTGTTTGATGCCATTGCAAAAATGAGCACTGGCCGTAAATCCGGTGGATACGGTCAGGAACAAAATGCAAAGAAAGAGGCTAAACAGTCTTTTCATAACAGGAACAAAGATGCTGTTCTCTTTAAAAAAGATCTTATAGAATTCTGAAAATGATTTATATAATTTAGATCAGATTATTATATTTGTTTAATTTAGAAAATGCTCATTATCGGATAAATCTATCTGACAGTACTCCTGGTAGCATAGATCGCAAACGCTCAGATCAACAAAAAAGATGAATAAAACATGGCAAATCATAAGCATCACGATCGTTGTTATTTTTGGAACAATCAGGATCGTTAATTATTTAGGCAGGCCTGAAGGCAATGCACAGATCATTAGCAAAACTTATGAGCCTTATTGGCGGGATGATGCTGGTGACCTCCACCGTGAAATCAAAAAAAGTCTTAAAGACAACATGGTTAGTTATGCTAACTATTATATCAAAAAAAATAATAAGTCGGGAGATGAAGTGCTTGTAGCCTGCACTAATGATGAGGAGGTGTTTACTTACTTTACCTATTATAGCTTATCGGGAAGATTAGCTCAGCTGGAGGATGATGGCATTTCAAAGCCAAAATCAACAAATACGGCTGTGAATTAGTCCTGGAGAAACTTTACAGAGAGTTTGCATAGCCGTTAGTAATACAGCTAATGGCTAGATGTTTGGAAATATAGCGGTTGTACCTGAGTTTGACAAGCATTCGGGATCTCCTCGAATTGCTGTTTCAGGAAAAGTTGAACATATAAAAAAAACCTTCCAGAATATCTGAAAGGTTTAGTGGGAGATACTGGGTTCGAACCAGTGACCCCCTGCTTGTAAGGCAGGTGCTCTGAACCAGCTGAGCTAATCTCCCTTTGGTTCTACTCTTTTTATATCCAACCGAGTAAGGTTGCTATTTAAAAAGCCTTAGATTTCTCTGAGGCTTTTAGTGGGAGATACTGGGTTCGAACCAGTGACCCCCTGCTTGTAAGGCAGGTGCTCTGAACCAGCTGAGCTAATCTCCCCTTGATTCTACTCTTTTTGTATTAAAACCAGCTGAGTAAGCCGTATTCGTTTGTCAAAGTTCCCTTCGTTTTGGGATTGCAAATATACACCCTAAAATCATTTTTGCAAAAGTTTTTTCAGCTTTTTTATGAGAGCACATCTTCAAGGACCTGATGTGAGCGGATTTCTCCGAAAGAAGCGGTATGTAAGGTGTAGTAAACCAGTATTTTATCAAGAATGGAACGTCTTGTTTTATTTTCTAATTTAATTTCATTTATTTTTTCAAAAGGAGAAATATAGAGTGAAATAAATAGGACAGCATCGGCTTTATCTATAAAATAGGGGTGTACAGGGGGAAGAGATTTGAACTCCCCTTCCTGCAAATCGAAATAGCTCTGGTCGCTTTTTGTCTCCGTACTTGGTGCAAAACCTAAATAACGGGAGAGTTTTAGCAAAAAAGCAAGGTGGAAATTCACGTTCGTTTCTTCTGATTCGTCAAACCAGCATACAGCACTGAAGATGAAATCAAACAAATGTTCATCTGCCATTTGCTGTCGGATGCTTTTATATAAAACTTCATTCAGAAAAATGGTGATAGTGCTTTTTATGATGTCATAAGGAATACTGCGAAAGATAGGCGTTGGCCTTAACTCTGAAATCCGCTGGATACTGCTATTCACCTTATGATAAACAATCATTTCTACCAGGTGAAGTGGTTGCAGCATGTTCATCCTGATTTTGGCTTTTGGCTTTCTAACCCCGTTGATCATGTACGACTGGATTCCGAATTTCTCGGTAAACATCTGTACCACGACACTACTTTCACTGTAGAGTGTAGTTTTAAGTATAATTCCCCGGGTTTTATGCAGCATAGCTTATTTTGGGAATGAAAATGATCAGTCCGATGAGTACCGAAGTAATGGCTGCGATCAATACTGCAGCGGCAGCCGTATCTTTAATGATCTTTGCCTTCGGATGAATATCCGGAGAAACCAGGTCTACCAGAACTTCGACGGCAGTGTTGAACAATTCAGAGAGCAATACGATTCCGGCAGCAACAACAATCCAGAGCCATTCGCCGGCGGACAATTGAAAATACCATCCCGCAAGGCCAACAACAAACAATGCTGCAATATGGAACCTGAAATTAAACTGGCTTTTAAAGGCATGGACAATCCCTGAAAATGCATAACCGAAACTTTTTATAAACTTAGCCATATCATGCCGTCCAAATGAGGATTTATTCTGATGCAAAGTACGTCATGCTTTCTAACATATCCAATTATTAATTGTGCGTCGATTTGAGATTACTGTTAACAATACCTTAACGGGGAGTTAAGCCTGAAGTATCCTTAGGATGATACTTTTGCTCAAAACACACAGAATGAATAGAAGATCATTATTAAAGGGAGGATTGCTGGCCGGATTGGGTTTGCCATTTTTATCTGCGGGCGATGTATTGGCGAAACCAGGTTCTCTGAAGAAAAAGGCAAAGAACATTATTATGTTAGTCAGTGATGGAATGAGTCAGGGAACGTTGAATATGGCAGATCTTTATGCACAGCGTGCTTTTGGTAAAACCAGTACCTGGATGCAGTTGTACCGTGATGGTAAAGTGACCCGTGGTTTAATGGATACGGCATCTGCCAGTTCTATGGTGACTGATTCTGCTGCGGCAAGTTCCTCCTGGGGAGGTGGTATGCGCGTTAACAATGGCTCCCTGAATGTAGGGCCGAATGGTGAAAAACCACAACCGATCCTTCAGAAATTTAAAGAATCCGGTAAAAAAGTAGGCTGTGTAACCACTGTTCCGATCACCCATGCTACTCCTGCAGGATTTTGTGTGAACATCAATAGTCGCAATGGGATGGAAGAGATTGCAGAAATGTACCTTAACCTGAAGTTTGATGTGATGATGGGTGGTGGTGCCGATTACTTCGGACCAAAAAGAAAAAATGGGAATTTACTCCCTAAATATTTAACACAGGGATTTAAAGTAGTCGAAAATAAGGCAGAAATGATGGGTTACAAAGGCAATGCTCCTGTTTTGGGCATTTTTGCTCCTGATGGATTGCCTTATGAAATAGACCGTAAAAATACGCCTCAGCTGCTGAAAGATATTCCTTCGCTGGCAGAAATGACCAGCAAGGCGATTTCCTTAATGAAAGACCATAAAGATGGTTTTGTATTACAGGTAGAAGGTGGAAGGGTAGACTGGGCGGCTCATGGAAATGACATTGGCGGACTGATTTTCGACCAATTGGCTTTTGATGAAGCAGTAGCCGTTGCGATTGATTTTGCCGAAAAGGACGGAGAAACATTGGTGATCATTACGACCGATCATGCAAATGCAAACCCTGGTTTATTCTCTGGTAGTAAGGCCGACAAGAACTTCGATAGCCTTCAGTTATTTAAACACAGCAATCAGTGGGTGTTGAACCAACTGAACCGGACTTCCAGCCCTGCACAGGTGATAGAGCTGATCAAAAGTGGTCAGGGAATGCTGATCACCGATGCAGAAGCTAAAAACCTATTGACTCATTTCTCTGATATTCAGGAAGGACAATTGTATAATGACGAAAAACTGCCTTTCTATGAAATGGCAAAGATGCAGTTTACACATACCTCTGTGGGTTGGGCAGGAATGGACCATGCTGCCGATTTTGTAGAGATTGCAATGTTTGGACCTGGCAGTGAGCAGTTAAAGCCATTAATCAAAAATACAGAGGTTCATAACATGATGTTACATGCGGCAGAAGTAGCGGAACATTATTTAGTGAAGGCCTGAAATTAAAATAACATTACCTTTGGCGAATTATTTAGTCGAAGGTAATGTCTATAGAAAAACAAGTCTTACATCCAAGAAACAAGCATCGGTCCAGGTATGATTTTCCGGAGCTGATTAAAAGTCTGCCGGAATTGCGTCCTTTTGTTGCCCTTAATGCCTATGGTGATGAATCGATAGATTTTTCGGATCCTGTGGCGGTGAAGCTCTTGAATAAAGCATTACTGAAACATTTCTATCAGATAGACCATTGGGATATCCCGGAAGGTTATCTATGTCCGCCAATTCCCGGAAGGGCAGATTATATTCATTACCTGGCCGATTTACTGGCTTCCGTCAATGATGGCGTTGTGCCCAGAGGAAAAAATGTAAAAGGTCTGGATATTGGCCTGGGCGCAAATTGCATTTATCCGATCATTGGCCATCAGGAGTACGGATGGACCTTCGGCGGTTCCGATGTAGATAGTTCTGCCATTAAATCAGCGAAGAACATTGCTGCGATAAACCCGGCATTATCTGCCTCTGTATTCCCAAGACTGCAAAGCAACAAAAATCATATTTTTAAAGGTGTGGTAAAACCGGGAGAGGTCTTTGATTTTACTTTGTGCAATCCCCCTTTCCATGCTTCTGCAGCAGAGGCACAGGCGGGAAGCCAGCGTAAAGTGAGGAATCTGGGTAAGCAGAAAGGGAAAGAAACGGTACTTAATTTTGGCGGACAGCAGGCCGAGCTCTGGTGTGAAGGTGGTGAAGTGGGCTTTATCCGGAAGATGATCGAAGAGAGTGCCGCCTTGGGTAAACAATGCTTCTGGTTCTCCACGCTGGTTTCAAAGAGCATGAATGTCCCTTTTATTTACGGTTCTTTGGAAAGGCAACGTCCGGTAGAGATCAGAACGATAGAGATGGCGCAAGGTCAGAAGATCAGTCGTTTTGTAGCCTGGACTTTCCTAAGTCCTGAGGAGCAGACAAGCTGGAGGAAAAACAGGTGGTAGCCTAAATTACTTTCGCTTTTTTATTTTTAAAAGAACCAATTAACTCCCCTGTTTCCATGTGTTTGAACAACAGGGGATCACTTTCTTTAAATCGTTTTTTAAGCATATAGTAAAGATGCAGGCATTTGATCCAGTTCAATGCCGTAGCAGCATCTTTCCAGATATCAGGATATAAATATATCTCCTTTTCTTCCAGCCGGATCAGGTTCTTTTCTTCCAGTTCTTTTACGTTGGCAATGATCTTAGCTGTCTGAGCAGCCAGGTTTGCCGTATTTTGGACTTTCTTCTTTGCGTAGATCATCAACAGAAATTATTATTCTAATAGCAGGGCATCATCATCTTCATCATCAGTAAGGCTGAGCTGAATGGTATCTGTGCCGGCAATGCCTTCGATAGAACCCCGGATATGCGCTGCGTTCAGCATCACTTTTTCCAGTTGTTTCTCACGGGCTTTCCAGAGTTTTTCCATCGCATCACGTTCTTT
Source organism: Pedobacter sp. FW305-3-2-15-E-R2A2 (assembly GCF_038446955.1). NCBI lineage: Bacteria > Pseudomonadati > Bacteroidota > Sphingobacteriia > Sphingobacteriales > Sphingobacteriaceae > Pedobacter > Pedobacter sp. FW305-3-2-15-E-R2A2. The sequence continues at coordinate 6,598,276 of NZ_CP151803.1, read as the reverse complement.
CTGGATAGAGAGTTTCATACTCATGAAACCTTCTCTGATGGCTTTCCATTGTTCTGAAAATTCATTGCTGGTCAGGTAATCGTATAACATGTGCATTTTGTCGCCACGGTTTTCCTGGGATTTTATGGCGCCAAACAATTTGACAATACCATCCCTGAGGATATAAGAAACTGCCCTTACTTCCTCAAAGGAACAAATCCAGACCCCGTCTTTTTCTCCAAAACAATCCATGCCTTTAGGGTAGCTTTGTGTCACGATTACCGCCACGTCAACTCCCATGCTGCGCATGTCTTTTTTCAGTTTCTCAATCCATTCCATAGAGAAGTCCTTGGTTCGTTTGCTCTCATAAATGATCTTGCCGCATTCCTGTCCGAATTGATTTCTGATATGGTGTACACAATCTGCCCCTCTTACGCCTTTACCGACTTCGGTAACGAGATCAAAAGGGAAGGCATTGCGCAAAAGCTCTTCCAGGATCAGCTCCTGAACTTCGCCCTGCAATTGCATAGAGCCTTGTTCGGCCTTACGCTTCATTTCCTCGGCCAGTTTTTTCTGGTCATCGAGCTGTTTTTCCAGTTCCTTTACCCTGAGCTGGTGTTCGGTATCTTTAAGGTTATTCTTTTCTGTTTCCTGTTTTCTAATCTGCTCGACCATTTCTGCACGTTGCTCCTGAAGTTTGCGTTGAAGCTGGATTTCCATTTCTTCTTCCTTTTCCTTCATTGCTTTTTCCTTCATCAGAAAGTCCAGCTCTTTGGCGCGGGCAAGCTTCAGTTTCTCTTCACTCTCTTTGTTGGCCGTGTCCATCATTTGAAGTTTGTTCTCAAAATCACTGGCAATGCTTTTTCTTAAACTCTCTTCCAGGGCGGTCTGCAGAACTTTCTTCTCTTCTGCCAGCTTCTGCTCGAATGCCTGGGCCTGGAGCTTGTGTTGCTGCTCAAATACCTGCTCCTGCTGTTTCTGCTGCTGGCTTAACTCATTCAGTTTTTTATTATATTCTTCGTCCTTTTGTTTGGTAAAAGAGACCATCTTTTCTCTGAGGTCTTTTTTATATTCCTCTGCCATTACCTCTTCTATAGGAAAAGTGTGTGCACAATTAGGGCATTTTATTTCTGTTGACATATCTCGAATGTAATGGGACCGGATGAATTGAATGAATACAAATTTACGACTATCTCTTTACAAACAAACTTTCTGCAAACTTCATAGATACGTTTCGCGGTTCTTCATCTGCAATCTGTATGCTTAAAGAACCGTCAAAGTCAATGCGTTCCAGGACTTTAATTGCGGTACCGATGGTGATGGAAAGCTTTTCCAGGTATTGAAGAAATACAGTGGAAGTATCTTTCACTGCAACAACTTTACATAATTCATCTTCGTTCAGCTCCGAAAGTAAAACCTTATCTATGTTGGGGATTTCTCCGTTTGCCTTAGGGATGGGATCGCCATGAGGATCAAACTCCGGGAAATTTAAAAATTCTTCGAGCTTATCTACCAGCTTGGCCGACTGGATATGTTCCAGTTGTTCTGCCACTTCATGGACCTCATCCCAGCTGAAATCCAGCTTTTCATACAAAAAAGTTTCCCATAAACGGTGTTTTCTTAAAATCGCTATTCCATTCTGCTTCCCGGTTTCGGTGAGCAGAATCTTCCCGTATTTCTTATAGGTTACCAATTCCTTTTCCTTCAGCTTTTTAAGCATGTCTGTAGCCGTAGCAGGCTTAACACCCAAATAGGCGGCCATTTCATTGGTTCCGGCTTCAGGTTTATCTTCATTCTGAAAGCTCAGTTTCAATAAAGCCTTTAAATAGTTTTCTTCCGTGTAAGATAGCATGCTGCAAATATAAAACAATAAATGTCAAATTATATTTGTTAGACTAATCTAACTTTTATAGTTTTGTGATGTAATTATGGAAGTTAGATGAACTGGCCAGTTCTGATATTCGGATAACAACACACATTTTAAAAAACAAAACATACTAATGAAAGCTATCTCTATTCGAGCCGCCACCACGATCTTATTTATATTTTTTGCAATGTCGGCCTGGGCACAAACTGGAATCATTGAAGGAAAGGTTATTTCTGAAGGCAGCCCGCTTCCTCAGGTCAACATCAGCCTGCAGGGCACCAACTCCATCATCATGACCGATAGTGCGGGCCTATATAAAATGGCTGCAATAGCTGCGGGGACCTATAAAGTACAGGCCAGCGCAGTTGGTTTCAGAAAAATGAGCAAGACCATTATCCTGAAAAAAGGAGAACAGCTTAAATTGGACTTCGACTTGAGTAATTTTCAGAATGATCTGAATGAAGTGGTCGTAACCGGGACTTTAAAGGAAGTAAACCGGCTGGAAAGCCCGGTACCTGTAGAAGTATATACGCCTGCCTTTTTTAGAAAAAATCCTACCCCCAGTATTTTTGAAGCCCTACAAAACGTAAACGGTGTAAGGCCACAGCTGAATTGTAATATTTGCAACACCGGAGATATACACATCAATGGATTAGAAGGACCTTATACCATGATCCTGATTGATGGGATGCCCATTGTGAGTAGTTTATCTACTGTCTATGGCCTTTCAGGAATCCCGAATTCCCTGGTAGAGCAAATTGAAGTGGTAAAAGGACCTGCCTCTTCTCTTTATGGAAGTGAAGCCGTTGGGGGGCTGATCAATATCATCACCAAAAAACCTCAAAATGCACCCTTATTCTCTGCAGATGTCTTTGGAACAACGTATCAGGAGTTCAATGCAGACCTTGGCTTAAAAACTAAAGTGGGTTCTGCCACCGCATTAACCGGAGTCAATTATTTTAAATTCGGCAATGTGGTAGACCATAACCATGATAATTTTACTGATGTTACCTTACAGGACAGGATCTCTGTTTTTCAGAAATGGAATTTTCAACGCAAAGATAACCGCTTGTTTACCATAGCCGGACGTTATTTGTATGAAGACAGATGGGGTGGGGAAACGAATTGGAATAAGTCTTACCGCGGTGGGGACCAGGTTTATGGAGAAAGTATTTATACCAAGAGGTGGGAGTTTATCGGAAACTATCAGCTTCCTGTAAAGGAGAAAATTTTCCTTGCTTTTTCTTACAATAACCATGATCAGGATAGTCGTTATGGGATCAAATCCTATATTGCCACACAGAAAGTTGGTTTCGGACAACTGACCTGGGACAAAAAGCTAAAGAACCATGATTTACTGGTGGGTGCTGCATTGCGCTATACCTATTATGACGACAATACTCCGGCTACAGAACTGAATAACCCTGCAAAAAACATCTGGTTGCCTGGTGTCTTTGTACAGGATGAAATCACAATTGCCCCAAAGCATAAGTTCCTGGCAGGTTTCCGTTATGATTACAACTCTTTACATGGAAATATCTTTACCCCAAGATTTGCGTATAAATGGAACCTGAATGATAACAATATCCTCCGTTTAAATGCAGGTACAGGATTCAGGGTGGTGAATATTTTCACAGAAGACCATGCTGCACTAACAGGTGCCAGGGATGTGGTTATTGCTAACCAGTTGAAACCAGAGAAAACCTATAATGTGAACCTGAATTACCTGAGAAAAATGTATGCTGCTGATGGGACCTTCTTTGGAATAGAGACTTCTGCATTTTACACTTATTTCAACAACAGAATTATCGGAGATTTTGACACGGATCCTAATAAAATTATTTATAATAACCTCGACGGTTATGCGGTGAGTAAAGGTTTGACGGCCAATGTCGATATTGCCTTGAATAATGGACTGAAATTCGTATTGGGCGCAACCTATCAGGATGTGGCGACTTATGAGAAGGGTGTTAAAAAGCAGCAAATCCTGACAGAAAAATTCTCAGGAAACTGGGCGGTATCCTATAAAATAAGAAAGCTGGACCTTGGCATCGACTATACGGGGAACATTTACAGTCCGATGCGTTTGCCATTGCTGGGGCCTTTGGACCCAAGAAGGGAATTTTCTCCGGTCTGGAGCATTCAGAATATCCAGTTTACCTATAGTGGTTTCAACAAATTTGAAATTTATGGAGGCGTAAAAAACCTGCTCAACTGGACACCAAACAAAGGAAATCCATTCATCATCGCTGGGGCGAATGATCCCTTTGATAAAAATGTGGTATATGACGACAATGGGAAGGTAAAACCTACGGAGAGCAATCCTTATGGCTTAACTTTTGACCCTAATTATGTCTTTGGACCAAATCAGAATATCCGGGGATTTTTTGGCATTAGGTATACTATAAAATAAACATGAATAGCTTAACTTTATGGCATGATCTACCAGTCCACCTATCAGGCAGCACGGGTTATTGCCCCAAAAGTTGAAGCTATTTTTGCAGCACATCTTTCTGCAGCAAGAGAAAGCGGAGAAGATGATCTTGCACCATTGCCAACAGCCAATGTGGTTGAAGCCATCATTGATGCAACATTTTGGGCGAGCCTGCGCAAAGAGGAGGGACATTCCCCGAAAATATCACTGGCATATTTACCTCCTCAGCAAGCGGGTAACCCTTTGCTTTTTAAACACCGCCTGCCACTGAGCCCGGGGATTCTGACCAAGATTGCTCCAGGTGTAGAACGGGCAGGTATCCATTTAGGAGTCTGGCTGGAAGATGACGAATTGTTTATCTGGGGAACTACCGTTAGTATTCCCAACTTCTGCTTTGTATTGGATGTATCAGAGCCCGCTTTACTGGTGATTAAACACCGCAGGATTTATGGTTTCGGTAAGTTTACCAATATTGCAGTACTCAAAGGCGATCAGGTGAAAATGGTAGATGAAAACAATACCAATATGGCGGATTGCCCGCCGATGTTACTTTCATTACTGGACCTTACTGCGCCTTCTTACTGGAATGATTCGGTCAACGTAATGATTCAGCTGGCTGTTTCTATGAGGAGTCATGGAAGGGGGGGGACATTGCTGGTCGTACCCTCAGAAACAAACAACTGGTTGCAGTCGATCATTAAACCCATTCAATATTATATTCAGCCGGCATTTACCGGCTTGTCCAAACTGCTTCAGCAGGACCGGAAAGAAGCCAGTCAGATTTTCTGGCAAACGGCATTGAAGCGTGAAGTAGAGCATCTTGCTGGTCTGACGGCTGTAGATGGTGCGACGGTCATCAGCAGCGATTATGAGCTGCTGTCTTTCGGTGCTAAAATCGGTAGGGCAAAAGGAAAGGAGAATATTGATGAACTTTCTTTCTCTGAACCGATTAAAGGGGGAGATGCAATCGTGGTTCATCCGACCAAAGTTGGTGGAACAAGGCACCTTTCTGCCGCTCAGTTTGTGCATGACCAAAGGGATGCGACTGCCCTGGTTGCTTCTCAGGATGGACATTTTACCATTTATACCTGGTCTGAAAGTCAGGGGAGGGTACAGGCCCACCGCATCGACACCCTCTTATTATAAGCCATTTAAAGCGGAACCAATGCGCATAAAAAAAGCGTACCCTGGAGAACGCTTAATTAAAAATTAATTAATCTAAAGGCTAAATTTTCGGGATCAGGAAAAGACGATTGCCCCGACAATTACCGCCACAAACAGCAGGATGATCACTATACGGTCTACCTGGATCCATTCACTTTTAGTGAGTGGTCTTTCTTTTTTTTCCTCTTTTTGCCTTGCAAAAACCTGAAGAATAGAGTAAGGTTTACTTAACATAGTTGGCTGTTTTTTAGTAATTCATTTAATGCAAACTGCGAGCCAAAAAATTAGTGGAATGTGAAAAAGTTAATAATTTTCATTTCTTCCTTGATTTTGAGACTAGTTTGTGACTTTTGTCCCTCATTTATAATGAGTTGTTGTCCATTAGTTCTCCATATTGTCCTTTTTTTAGCCATTTCGGAAAGGTGAATTTTTAACTCCATTTATTCCGGGAACCTGGCTCTAAATTCCCGATTTTTCCTTGATTGTTGATTTGTATAAAATCAGAATGTAAAATTATCTATCTGATAATAAGTTGTTTATGTCAAATTTGTTATTTATTATAGTACTATGTATTGCATATTACTATATAAAACATATAACTTTGTATTATGATAGCAGAAAATACGCAAACACAAATGCGAAAGGGCATACTGGAATACTGTGTGCTCCTGATCATATCCAGAGGTGAGATCTATGCTTCTGATATTATCGCAGAATTAAAGACAGCCAAATTGTTGGTGGTAGAGGGAACTTTGTACCCCTTACTTACCCGCTTAAAAAATAATGGCTTACTGAGTTATAACTGGGTCGAGTCCACGTCAGGGCCTCCCCGGAAATACTACCTGTTAACGGCCGAGGGTAAAGCCATCCTCAGCCAACTGGACCATACCTGGCAGGAGCTGGCTTATGCAATAGAAACTTCCAAAACTAATTTAACCAACTCATGAAGAAGACACTTAACATAAATATCGGTAACTCCATCGTTCACATCGAAGAGGATGCTTACGAAATGCTGACCATTTACCTGAACGAAGTAAAACACCATTTTTCAAAAAATGCAGATGATTTTGAAATCGTTACAGATATTGAAAACAGGATTGCCGAAATGTTTGGCGAGATCTTGTCCATCCAGCAAAAACAGGCCATCAATATAGAAGATGTCAAATCAGTAACCGCACAGATGGGTTCTGTAAAAGATTTCGAAACTTCTGAGGAATCCGAAGGAGCTGAAGATCCGCTTGCCCATATCCCACCGTATGATGGCGTAAAGAAATTATACCGGGATACCGATCAGGCGATGGTTGCGGGAGTATGTGTTGGTCTCGGTCATTATCTGAATATTGAAGCCCGCTGGATCCGTTTGGCAGCTTTGATCTCTATGCTTATCGGAGGATCCGGAGTACTCGCTTATCTTATCATGTGGATCGTTATTCCAAGGGCAGAAAGTAAGTCGGAAAAGATGACAATGAGGGGGGAAGCGCCTAACCTGAGGGGCTTTGCCAATAGCCACCTGAATCCCTTGATGAAACAATCACGTGGTTTTATTGCTGAATTTTTTGAATTTCTGGGCAGCTTTATTCAGGGTGCAGGAAAAACATTATTTAAAATCATTGCGGTAGGAATTATCATTTTCGGTTCTTTATTTCTCTTGTTTCTGATTGTTGCAGTTGCCGGTTTATTTGGAATCTGGGATTCCGATGTGTACAGTTACTTTCCGGTGAGCATGGTCAATGAGGATTACCTCAGTTCTTTGGTGATCGCTGTATTTATTGTCTTTGCAGTTCCATTGCTGGCCTTGGTATTGTTCTCTGTTCGCGTTGCTTTCAATGGCAGAGCGATTAATAAAACCCTTTCCTTTGGTCTGTTGATCATCTGGCTTGGAGGCGTAGTCGTGAGTATATTTTACATTGCTAAAATCACGACTGAGTTTAAAGAACGTGCAGAACTGGCACAGGTTACGCCATTGGTTGCGCATAAAACCATTTTCCTGACGGTAGATAAAACGCGTTTCTTTAGCAAGGAGGATAGTGTTAACTATCACATTGAGTCTTACCATCAAAATGGACGCAGAATCTTAAATGATCACCATGGGCCTTTTGATGAGCCAAGAAATGTAAACCTTAGAATTGAAAAAAGTGAGAATGGAAAAAGTGAACTGGTTAGAAATTATAGTGCACAGGGGAAAACTTTTGAAGCTGCTTTAAAACAAGCACAGAACATCCGTTATGAATTTGTACAAAAGGACTCTCTGTTGAATTTCAGCTCCCGTTTACAGCTGACTAAAAAAGCCAGTTGGAGAAATCAGGAAGTAGATTTGATGCTGAGGGTGCCTGTAGGTACCCATTTAAAAATCAGTCGTGATCTGGAATGGTTTTTAAATGGGTACAATTACTGGAACTGTAATGAGGATGGAACTGCCGAATTCACAGAGTGGATCATGACAGATACAGGCTTAAAATGTCTGAATGAACGTAAAGATTCAGACAACGAATAACTATTTTACGGTGTAGCGGTAGACAGATCGGGTAACATTTCCGAATTTGTCTACCCCTTCAATTACTGCTCTGTAAGTTCCTTTGCCATCTGCATTAAAATACTCTAAGCTTAGTGGCGTTGTTCCGGTGGTAATTACTTTTGGGTTCCAGTAAATGGTTGTTCTTAAATCATTAAAATTATAAGTGTTTGCCGGGTTGATATATTTTGGCATATAAAACTCTCTCTGTTTGCTGAAGCCTTTTGGATTGAATTTTAACATGTTCTGCTGAGGCAGCATTTTCTTCAGATCGGCAATACTCATCGTGCTTTTCTTGATCTTCTTTGTATTTACTACCAATACACCATTGGTATTGTACATTCTGTTTACCGTTCCAAGTTCATCTTTCGTAAAGACCTCTACGGATTCTACTTCCGTAGGGACTACACTCAATAAAGCCAGATAATCTACTGCCATTCCATTGATGAAAATCTGTACAGGAACCCTGCTTCCGGCCTGATAGTCCCGGGTTACATAGAAATTGTTTTCAAAAAAGGTAAGCCCCATAGCCATGGTTTGAAGGCAGAGCGCAATAGAATTACAATCTTTCAGGCGTTCCCCATCGATCACTGTTCCCGTAATAGAACTTAAGCCCGCCAATGCAGAGTGGTCCGCATGACTAGGTTTTTTAACTTTCGCCCCTTCGATTTTTACTTCTTTTAAGGTGCGCAGGTAGTTGTACTGGCGTTTGCTGTTGCTGAGGTAGGCAGATAGGGTACTGTCAATATTGCTTACTTCTTCTGCCGGGTAAGGGTTTTTACCAACCTCAGGCAAAGGTGATCCGTCCAGCATGATCATCAGGTTGGAACCATTCGTGCTATATTTAGCATTGATCAATACTTCTGAGGAATCCGGAATGGATAAGTTAGGAAAAGCGAAAAGACCAGATGGACTGGTCACTGCTTCCGAAGAAATGTTCGTTCCCGGAACGGTTAAACGTAAAGCACCTTTTCTTACCGGCATTCCGGTCCGGTCCCTTAATGTTCCGGTGATGCGCATGTCTTGCTCCGGTAAATAGGTTACAGGAGGGAATTTATTGGCCAGGATATCTTTATACGCAAAACGGCGGTACCCTTGCGTCAACATCAGGAGATCAAGGTCTGCCAGTTTTTTCTCATCCGGCTTAGTGAAATAGTAATTTGGTTTTTCAATGTATCCCTGTAAATCTGAAGTCAGCAGAAGGGAACTCAATATGGTTGTCTCCGTGTCTTCGTCAACAGGAACTTTAGTTTCGTCAGTAACAGAGATGGAATAATTTCCCTCCAGTGGCTGAGTGGCATTCTTAGGACTGACAGTCAGCTTTACTTTTTGTCTTGGTTTATAAGATGGAAGGTCTGATTTAAAGGTCAGACTTTCATTTATCGGGTAGTTGAAGGCCAGTCTTTCATTAATTGGCTCTCCGGATTCAGAGAATAATGTAATCTGAACTATTCCGGCAGGGAATTTATCTTTAGGGATCTTTGCTGAATTGACTTGTGTGGCCAGACGTGTTTTTGCAGCATAATAAATGATACCGCCCTGTGTTGCTACAATAAAGAAGGTCTTTCCTTTGTTTTGCTGAAAATAGCTGTCGTTGGCCAGGATCTTAAGGTTAAAGGCCGCTGGGTCTGTGTTGGTGATCTGATTGATGATGCCTGAGGGAACAGCTTTAGGTAAATCAAAGCTTTTGCTTGTGCCATCTTTAAAGGTAATGTTTGCTTTATAGCTTTTGTCACTTTCTACATTCAGGTAAAAAGAGCCCATTCCCAGGTGACTGGAGGTAAAATTGCTAAGCGTATTTCCTTGATTATCAGTAATTGTTCCTTTAAGGTCTATACCTAAGCCTTTAGCGGTAACCGCTTTGAAGCTTACCCGAATGGCCAACCCGCTGATCATCTCTCCGCCTTCGGGGAAAAACTGAATGTCATGTGTAGTCGCTACCGGTCTTAAATTAAAGCTGTTGGTGACGATATCTTTATCTGTCAGATTGAGTTCCGTAATTAGTTCACCATTGGTGATGAGCTCGTTTTTTCTGGGTTCAATCTTTATTTTTAGAATCCCGTTCTGATCCGTTGTTCCCTTTCCTTTACTAACGACATCATAATTAGAGATTACTTTCCAATTGACCGTTTTATTTGCCTGTGCTACCTTATCCGGGTTTTTAAACTGGACCATGGCCTCAATGCTCTGACTTTTATCGCTCTGTGTATTCTTATAGCTGAAATGAGTGATGAGTTGTTTGTCAATTGCTTCTCCAATAGGAATCGTCTTGCTGAAAAAGAATTTGTCGCTAGAGTTGAGCATCCATACTGTATAGGCCCTGATGTAATAATTTCCTTGTTTATAGGTTCCGGGTGTAAGCGGGATGTTTCCGGTAGCCACAGCATTCACTGTAGGCAGTTTGATGGTTTGTACCAGAGAATCTTTGGCATTCACCACATCGACATAAACAATCTTACTGAGCTGTGAAGGGATGTTTTGCTCCATGGTCAGATAAGCCTTAAACCAAATGGTATCGGCAACGCTGTAATAAGGTTTATCAAAATGGACATAGACCTTTTCTACGGGATGTTCATCCGAAAGTTTCTTGGTTTTGCTAATGATGTTGTCTAGGACGACACTGTCTTGTTGTGCACTGGCCGAAAGATGCGCAGTAACGGATAGCAGTATAAGGGCAATAAAGAAGTTTATAAATCTCATCAAAATAGTTCAATACGGTTAATATGGCTAATATATTCATTTATGAATTGAATAGCCATATTAACCGGCATGTTTAACACTTTTTGACATTCGGTTTATTCCTTTCCCGGTAAAATATGGAAGCTTAGCCATAAAATCAGCAGCAGTAAAAGCGGGAATAAAGCAGGGAAAGGCATAGTGTTGATATATAAGAAGATAAATGTCAGTATCCCGGCAAGGAAGACAATCGCTGCCATCTTTGATGTTTTCCTGAAAAACAAGGCCGGATAAAATGGATGACACCATAAAATATTGAAATTATGTCGCATCAGATCCAGTTCTGAATAGATAGAGAGGTAAATAAGGAGCAAGCCGGCAGCACTCAGGAGAAGGAGAAAAGATCCACTGAGGAGAGAGGCTGACCGTTTTAATACAGGATATTTTCGGATGTCGATCAGCAGTCTGCCCAGGATGGGAAATAAAAGGAGTAAAATTAATCCATAATACAAGGTGCTCAACAGGAAAGTGTGGCTACTGGCATTTGGATTAGCCTTATATAAATAAGTGATGGGGCCGGAGAACTTGCGTTCCGGGAATTGCATTTCGTCAATTCTTTTTCGCAGGGTATCGGGCAAAAATAAGCTGAGGGTCCTGTTGGTCAGGGTATCGGATTGCTTGCCGAGAAAGCTGTTCATGCCAATCATTTCAAACTTATCGTGTTTCAGATAGGGGGCCAGTAGTTCCCGGATGGAAGGCCCTTTTCCCTTGCTGACTTCCGATAAGGACTGGTCAAAATCAGGACCTATAGATTCCGATAAGAGGTCGATGATTTTAGTGGAACAGTTTTGCCTGATGAAATCATAATTATAAGACCTGTTTTCAGGCTTTATTTGTGTCTGTAGAATGGAAATTAGCTTGCTCTTCCCGGTTTCGCTCAAGTGCAGCTTTTGTTCCGTAACGGATTGTTCATCCATCAGGTAAGAACGGATAAAGGTCTGGTAATCTGTTTGGGACAGAAAGTATTTCATTCTGCCATGGAGAAAGTTGACATAGAATCCCGGGTCATTGGTGTCAAAGGTTCCATAATTGTAAACAAGGTCCAGCTGATGAGCTTCATCCCTGATCCGGATCGCGCTATGTCCAAACAGGGCATAAATATACCGGTCGGTTTTTTCGCAGGTCAACAGGCTAACCGAAATGTTCTGGAGGCTGGGGATAGGACTTGATATACTTGCTTTATGACACAGCAGGAAAAAAATGCTGAGGATTAGAAACTTTTTTAATATTCTCATTAGGAGCAATCTGGAGCGAAAAATCTGTTACAAAGATGTGAATATCCTATTAATAGAATATAAAATGAGGATTATCTTTAGAGAATAGAAAAAAAAGAGAAGGTGGTAAAAATAATTAACCCGGCATAGTGAAGCTATACCGGGTTATAAAGCGGCTTTCTATTGCCTATTTAAATTCAATGATGAAATCTTCTAATGGGGTACGTACCTTTTTCAGGTTCACCAACCAATCGCCACTTTCGTCTCTGTATCCAAGAGGTAATAAAGTTGTGGTACGAAGGCCTTTTTCTTTTAAGCCTAGTAACTCGTCCAGTGCTGCCGGATTGAAACCTTCCATTGGGGTTGCATCAACTTTTAATAAAGCGGCTTCAGCCAGGGCAACACCAAAACCAATGTATGCTTGTTTTGCAGCGTGGTTAAAGTTTTCCTCAGGAGTTTTTGCAGTATACGTTGCCACAAGGTTGTTGACATAGTCTGAGTGTGAATCTTCAGGCATACCACGCTCTCTGTTGCCATGTGCAAATACGTTTCTGATGTTTTCTTCCGTGTAATTTTCCCATGCAGCAAAAATTAACAAATGTGAAGAATCTGTAATCTGAGATTGTCCGTAAGCAAGAGCTTTGATTTTTTCTTTTAATTCCGGATTGGTAACCACAATAATCTTGAAAGGTTGCAAACCTGAAGAAGTAGGGGCAAGGTGTGCTGCAGCAAGGATCTGGTCAACTTTATCCTGTGGAACTTTCTCACCGTTCATTTTTTTTGTGGCATAACGCCATTTTAATGCTTCAATTAAGCTCATATTCTTATTTTTTTATCTAAAATTTTTCTTTTTTTGCGTGTAAGTTATATGGCGACTAAATAAATAACACTGTTAGCAAATGTAGGTATGTTACTGATATCTTGTCCATTGTTTTTTGCTTTTTACTTTTAGATGATACTTGATTGTGACAAAAAGTATGCGATAACATTTGGATTAGTTTTTTTTATTCCGTAAAATCGTTTATTGTTATGCAAGCATAATTGTTTTATAGCAAACTCAATCAAATTGAAATTGTTAATCTACCACAAGATCGACATTAAATGTTTCTTTGAGATAAACCGAATATCAATTTAACCCTATCTAAATATGAAAAAGATCCTACTAAGCTTTTTACTGGCTGTGCCTATTTTAGGCTACTCCCAATCCTTTCAGGTAAACCTTCAAGGCCAAAAGCAAACCGCCATGGGAGGTGCCGGAACAGGCCTTGCCCTGGACGAAGCTGCTGTGTTTTTTAATCCGGGAGCAGTCTCCTTCCTAAAGAAAAATGGTGTTCAGGCCGGTATCAGTCCGCTGTACCTTAAAACGGCATTCCGCGAGAATGGATCGAACATTACGGAATATAATAAAGATAAAATAGCCACTCCTGTGATGGGCTATGCGGTATTCGGTTCACCGGCCAACCGTCTTAGATTTGGTATCGGTATTTACACTCCGTTTGGTGGTGCGATGCACTGGAAGGAAGACTGGACAGGAAAATATACCGTAACCTCTCTTGACTTACAGGCGATTTATATCCAGCCAACATTAAGTTTAAAAATTACAGACAATATTGGTATCGGTGGAGGTTTGGTGTATTCTTTAGGAAAGGTTGACTTGAGAAGAGCCATTCCAATCACGAAGTCAAATGGAGAAGCCTCGACTGCAAAACTAAAAGGCGATGCAAAAGATTTTGGCTGGAATGCAGGTATCTATGTTCAAACAGTGTCTGGTGTTTCTATCGGGGTTACCCACCGTTCACAGATCACTGCAAAAGTTAAAAATGGCGATGCCATCTTTGATGTACCGGATGCTTTGAAGGCGAGTATGCCAACGAGATTTAATGCAGAACTTCCTTTGCCGGCAACAACGTCGATTGGTTTGGGTTTCTATCCTTCAGATAAAACCACTATTGCGGTTGATGTGAACTGGGTGCACTGGAATAAATATAAAGAACTGGCTTTTGATTATGACAACAATGCCAGAATTCCTGATACTAAATCACCGAGGAATTATCATGATGCTGCGGCCTTCCGTGTGGGGATTCAAAATCAAACCACTAACAGATTAGCACTTCGTGCAGGTATTGCTTATGCGATGACTCCGGTAGGAAAAGGGTATGTAACACCGGAAGTTCCGGATGCGGACCGCCTTCTGTTAAGCGCAGGTCTTGGATTTAAAGCATCTGAAAGGTTCCTTATTGATTTGTCTTTCCTATATGAAAATGTGAAAGCCAGAAATGAAACTAATATTGAAACAGGCTTGAGCGGTGAGTTTAAAACTGCAGCGTATATCCCAGGCATCTCTTTCTCTTATAAATGGTAGTTAACCTTTTCAGAAAAAACATAATGAAATCAAATTTTATATATAAAAGTATTTTTGCGGTCGCTATTCTTGGAATGGCTTCCTGCAAACCAGAGCTAAAAGACATTACGCCTACCAAAGGGTCGGCTGATTTTTCAAGATACATCGCTGTAGGAAATTCCCTGACTTCCGGTTATGCGGATAACGGATTGTTTCTGGATGGACAGAAAAACTCCTATCCTGGAATGATCGCTGAACAAATGAAAACTGTAGGTGGTGGCGCTTTTTCTACACCATTTTTTAAAGATTCGGAAGCGGATGGTTCGGGACATTTGGTGCTGAAAGGATTCGATGCAAAAGGATTACCACAAATCGCAATGCAGACCACCAATTTGGCGGTAAGACCAGAATCGGGTGCGGTAACGCTTTTTACGAAGTATACGGGAGATCTTAACAACTATGGCGTTCCGGGGATTAAACTATTGCACATTACTGTTCCTCAATATGGTAACCTGAATGGATTCTATGAAAGGTTGTTGCCAGGAAATGCTCCTGGAAATACGACCCCATACCTGGACTTCGTAACGGCTAAGCCTTATACTTTCTTTAGCATGTGGCTGGGGAACAATGACATCCTGGGCTATGCCAGTTCGGGAGGTGCAAATCCTGCAGATCAGCCAACGCCTAAAGCGACTTTTACTGCTTTATACAATCTGGCCGCGAACAAGATGACGGGTAATGGCGCTAAAGGGGTGGTCGCAACAATTCCTGATGTTTTAGGTACACCTTATTTTAATACGGTTACTTTGGCTTCAATATTAGCAACGGTACAGGCAACTGCACCTACAGTGACTGCAATTTATATCAGGACGGGTGCCGGGGTAAGCAGAGCAGCAACGGCTCAGGATTATTTCGTACTTCCTTTGCTTTCTGCAGGGGTGATCGGAGTACCTACAGGAGGAATTCCTTATGGTTTACATCCACTAAATCCAATCGAAAGCAAATGGGTCTTGGATAAAGATGAGGCTGCTGTAGTTGCGGATTATACCACTGCTTATAACAATACCATCAAATCCGTAGCGGCAGCTAAAGGTCTGGCTTTGGTAGATGCTTATGCTTTGCTGAAAGATTACGGTGCAGGTAAAGATGTAAACGGAGTAAGAGTAAGTGCAGCTTTCATTACAGGCAACATCTTCTCCTTAGATGGGATTCACCTGACTCCGATGGGATATTCTATCGTAGCCAATGAGTTTATCAAATCTATCAATGCAAAATATGGCGCTTCTATTCCAATTGTAGATGTGACGAAATACAGAGGGGTGAAGTTCCCTTAGTTTATATCAGTAACCCTTATTTAAAGCGGTAGGAGAAGTCGAAGCGAATAGCAGATTTCTCCTACCGCTTTTTTGTGGGTTTGTACCGCATGTTGCTATGCCCATGACCTTCCTTTAACGCAGTATAGTAATGGCCTTTGACCATCTTAGTATATAGATCTGTGACGACAACGACAAAACGGTTGCTAAGCCCATCCTTTAGACGCAGATGTTCAAAACCGGAAGTATCCGTCAGATAAACAAGTGCTGAAAGTCCATTTAAAGGAATGTCAGGCCTTAAAAGCCCCTGATCTTTTAGTTTCTGGATATAGGTCAGCATATTGCCGTTCAATGAGGTTGCTTCGACCGCCTCTATCGTCTTATGACTTAGGGTTTGTTCCAGTTCTCTATCGCTAAGTTCAGTGGTGATGAAATCATTTTGCTCATTTATCAAATCAGGTTCCCCGGGGGTTGGTTCAGGAACTTGCGTTTCTGTTGATTGATGAGGTTTCTGGACTATTTTGCTATGCTGATGATCATCGGCTGGTCCCGGAATACGCAGCTTGCCTAAATACTGGCTATCGGATTGTTTAGACCTGTCCTTAGCCACTACAGCGATATAAATAGCTACTTCTTTACCTGTCAGATCATGATCAAGCTTTAAAACATCAGTGCCTGAACCTCTGAAATTACCGAGCGATTCATAACAGGCTTTTTTGCCCTCCAGGTCTATCGCTAAAAGCATTACCTGATCCTTAGGGGAAGCACTGTAGGAAGAGGCTGTACTCCAGTTAAACCTCAACAGGTCCGGGCGTTCCAATTCTACAGTCGTATCATTTAGGCCAGCAAGTACACCTCCGCTAAATTTAAATCGCTCAGGATCAATCAGACAGTCGTCTCCGTTTACTTGAACAGCATGTGTTTTATTATATGATATGGCGCCTCTGGTGCCTCCGGTCTTAGTCCAGTAATCTTTGAAACCAATTTTTATTAAGGATTTGATGCAGTTTAGGGTGTCCTGTACCAATTTAAACTGTTTTCTGTTTTTTAATTCCGCAGCTGTAGCAGGAGCAGTCCGTTCAGATACAGATCGCATCCTGTCTTCGCCATAGGTTCTATAGCCGACAACACTACCTATTTTTCCGGTAAAACCACCCAATATTCCATTCTTTATTGTAGCCATGATGTTTTGTTTATCTATAATTAGATAACAATATAGGAATATTTTACAGTATTATTTTATGATCAGTTGCTTTTTAAAATAATCTAACACGATTCTTTTAAGCTGTTTAAACGCTTACGACCGAGTTGGCACCGAGTGAATATCGTGTGAGAAGCGCTTAGGATGCTGGTAATTAGAAAGCTGTCTTATCCGTGTATGGCTATACAGGTTATTGAATTAATTTTAAATTGACTATACACTCAAATTTGTTATTCCTGATCGGGTTATACAAGTTTGATTTTCCTTTGTTTTGTACTTTTTAGGCTTCCATCTTTTCTTAAAGATTCCCCGTTTAAGATGCGCCTGTTCTGGTGTGAGATAATCACAGCTTGCATGCGGTCTTAGTTGGTTATAAGTTTGAATATTCTCTCTGATTCTCTTTGTTGTTTCTTTAAAACTTGCTTTAGAACTATGCATATCAAACTCCGCTTTTAATATTCCATTTACCCGTTCTGCTATTGCATTTTCATAAGGGTCTCCATTTTCAGTCATGCTTATTGCTACCTGATTTTCGGTAAGCAGGTCCACATAGTTTTTACTACAATATTGTGATCCCCGATCAGAATGATGTATGAGCTGATCTTGGGGGTGTTTACGTGTTTTGACAGCCATATCAAGCGCGTCTATACATCCTTGAGCAGATAAATCAGTCCTAAAAGCCCATCCCATGATCTTTTTAGAATAGGCATCTGTGATAAGGCTTAGATATCCCCACTGTTTTGTCAACTGAATATAAGTAATATCACTTACCCAGACCTGTTCGGGACGGTGGATGATCAATTCCTTGATCTGGTTATTATATTTTCGCATCCAATGCCTTGAATTAGTTGTCACCGCTTTCCTTTTTCGTGTTCTGATATGGAGGCCATGCTCCCGCATTAGGCGAAATAAATAGTCCCTTCCAATTTTAATATCGTGCGCTGACAACACTTCCTGCAGCATAAAATGCAGTTTCAACGTACCTATTCGCTTTTGCTTTTCCCGAATACGCAGTACATGCTGCAAAATGATCTCATCTTTTAAACCCTCATCCTGTACTCGCCACTGGTGGTCGTAATACGCATGTCTTGTTTTGCCAAACAGTCTGCACAGCAACCTGATCCCAAGTTTTGGGAAGTCCTGTTTCATTTTGATGACTGCCTGGCACCAGACTTTTTTCTGATGTCGATTTTAAGCTGTTCTTCTGCAATATCGATCAGAGTATCAAGGGCCTGGATTTTCAAATTGGCCTCTGCCAAAGCTTTTTGTAAAGCTTCGAGTTCTGTACTACTGGAATCAGTTGTCGTGTTTTTGGCCACTTCTAGAGGTTTGAGAAGGCTAATCTCTACATTTTCTTCCTTATTTTTCTTGATCCAGTGTCTTATAATACTTGGATGGGAAATATTATATGAAACCTGGGCCTCCCGAATGCTCATACCGTTTTCTACCGCCCGAATTACCGAACGTCTTTCTGACGGTGTATAGGATTTACGTTTTGAACCCGATAAACCCGAGTTTCCCAGCCATTCTACAAGCGTGCTGCTTGACATACCGTATTCTTCCATAAGATCTCTACGGGGAACGCCTTGGGCTTCGAGCTCCACAATATGCGCTATTAATCGCTTGTCATAACGCTGATTTTTACTCCTTCTTTCTGAAATGATAAATTCTGTTTCTGTTATTTCCATACACTGTTTTTTTGTATAGCCTTTTTAGGAATGGACAAGCCTTTTAGTTTACAAGAGCTTGCTTCTACATCAGCTTAATCTATGTTGAAGATAATGGTTGTCAGCAGGCCTGAATTTAACCTACGTTTTTACGCAGTTTTTAAGAGTATGTACTTTTATGTTTCTATATTCATTCAACTTATAAATTAAAATAAATAGAATTTACATGAACAAAAGGGAATACACGCTTAATGAATTTATTCTGGAGGCTGCAGAAGATCCGAATGAAAATGATTTCTTTGAACTGGAAAAGCCGGCTTTACTGGAGGTAAATCTTAAGAATCAAAAGATAATGGCCAAAGCCGGATCAATGGTTGCCTATATAGGTAATATTGATTTTAAAAGAGAAGGTATGATGAGCAAAGGGCTCGGAGGGTTGCTTAAGAAAGCAATATCCGGAGAAGGTACTTCGTTAATGTATGCTACCGGGACGGGTAAATTATACCTGGCTGATGAAGGTAAAAAGGTGAAAATCATTAAGCTGAAAAACGAAGCCATCTTTGTGAATGGCAATGATGTTCTGGCCTTGGAGGAAAGTATTCAGAATGAAATCAAAATGCTTAAAAGTGTTGCTGGTATGATGTCTGGAGGCTTATTTCAGGTAAAGCTATCTGGTTCTGGCTATATTGCCATTACTACTCATGGAGAGCCTATTCTATTAAAGGTGACTCCTGGTCAGCCTGTTTTTACCGATCCAAACGCTACTGTAGCCTGGTCTGAAAATCTAACGCCAAAAATCAAAACGAATTTAACATTCGGTTCATTTATTGGAAGGGGTAGTGGAGAATCTTTTCAACTGGAGTTTATGGGTGAAGGATGGGTTTTAGTTCAGCCTTACGAAGAAGTGAAGTACGCTGCTAAATCTTAAGCAGGTAGAAAATGATAAACGGAATTAATTAGAACCATAAATGATAAAGGGCCTATAAAACATCAATGTTTTATAGGCCCTTTATCATTTATTTCTTAAGGACGTATTTGTCTGCCAGTGCTCCGGTGATTTCTTTTCCCTCCATATCCAGTTGTATCAGTTTATTTTCTCCAACAAAATAAGTATTTGGCTGATCCTTTAACCCAATGAGTTCTACTTTTGAGCCTGTGCTATCCCATTTAAATGTTCCTTTATCCTGAGGAAACTTCGTGTCTTTGCCCATGTAATTTGTTTTCAGTACAAAGGTCATGTCCTGGTTAAGGGTAAGCTCTGTCTGGATGCCTTCACAATCTGCACAAGGAAGAACTCCTTTATAAGTGCCATTCCAGTCCAGGGAATTCTGGGCATTATGGCCATCGTTGATGGCTGTATTTTCTGTTTTTGCAGTGCTGTCCAGTTTTTCAGTTTTTGAAGTGCTGTCTGCATCAGATGTCTTTTTTGTTTCATTAGTACAGCTCCATAATAATATGGATGCTGCGGCGAGAGTTAAGATTTGTTTTTTCATTGGTAATGAGTTTGTCTTTATTGCTGTCTTACTTCTAACGGCTGGGAAAGCGTTTTGTTTTACAAAAAAGCGGTTTGGATTTAACATCCAAACCGCTCGTAGCCCTTAACGGTTATTTTAGTGCTTTAGCTTTGCTTTAAAGACCTTTTCCAGCTTTTCCAGTTTAGGAAGGATAACCATGCGGCAATATGGCTGACTTCCATTTTTATTGAAGTAATCCTGATGATAGTTCTCGGCTACGTAAAAGGTCGCTGCTTTATTGATCGCAGTGACCACTGGTTTTCCAAAAGCATGAGTGTCATTCAGTTCTTTTTTATACTTCTCTGCAATTTGTTTCTGTTCCTCGTTATGGTAGAAAACCACGGAACGGTACTGAGTGCCCACATCCGCACCCTGACGGTTTAAAGTAGTCGGATCATGGCTCTTCCAGAAAACCTCTAAAAGTTCATCATATTTTATTTTAAGAGGGTCATAAGTAACCTCAATTACCTCTGCGTGTCCGGTTGTTCCGGTACAGACATCTTCATATGAAGGGTTGGCTACCTCGCCGCCCTCATAGCCGGACCTTACACTGCTGACTCCGTCAAGTCGCTGGAAAAGTGCTTCTGAACACCAGAAACATCCCATTCCAAAAGTTGCTTTCTGTAATTTTTTAGACTGTGCATCAGCTTGGTCTGCTGACAACGCTGATAAGAAAACTAGGACCATAATTGATAAATACTTCATGATTGTAAAAACAAGTTGAAAAAACACTTTTCAAGATATATTACGTAAGAGCAGGCTTTATAGTTTTTATAGAATACCCTTCGTAACCTAAATTACATTTGACTGATAATTTGATTTTTCAATCAGAAAAATGTGCATAACTTAATCTCGTTATTTGCAGAATGTTACGCAAGATAAGTATTGTTATTTAACGTTTATTAACAATTCTTTCTTAAATTTATCCTGTTAATACCTATAAATAAATCAATATGTCAACACCTTATATTCCAAGTTTAGATCTGAGCTCTTACATCGATGGCGATGAAGCACAGCGTAAAAAGTTCTCTGACGAATTGGGCAGGGCCTTCAATGATTCTGGTTTTGTAACCATTACTAATCATGGTGTAAGTCAGGAGTTAATTGATAAGCTATATAAAAATATTCAGGCAGTTTTCGGACTGAGCCCGGAGCAGAAAAAGAAATACGAAAAGGTGGAACTTGCCGGTCAGCGTGGATACACCAGCCCTGGAAAGGAAACAGCTAAAGGTGCTAAAACTGCCGATTTAAAAGAATTCTGGCAGATTGGTCAGGAGGTGACCGATGGCGATGTGATCAAAGCAGAATATCCGGATAATGAGGTCTTGGAAGAGCTTCCTGAATTCAATGAAGTAACCCGTGAAATCTATCAGCGATTGGAAGATAATGGTAAACATCTTTTACGTGCCATTGCTACTTATCTGTCCCTGCCGATTGATTATTTTGATAAACATGTACATAATGGCAATTCGATCCTAAGAGGAATTCATTATTTCCCGATCGAAAATCCGGATGCTTTACCTGATGATGCAGTTCGTGCAGGTGCACATGAAGACATTAACCTGATTACTTTATTGATCGGTGCGAGTGCCGACGGATTAGAAGTCCTGACCCGCAGTAACGAATGGCTGCCAATCAAAGCTGGTCATACCGATATCGTAGTAAATGTTGGAGATATGTTGCAACGATTAACGAACAATAAATTGCGTTCTACAACGCATAGAGTGGTAAATCCACCGCGTGAACTGATGAAAACTTCCCGTTTTTCTGTTCCTTTCTTCTTGCATCCACGTTCAGATATGGATTTAACCAGCCTGGAATCTACCATTGATGAGGCACATCCGAAAGTATATGAAGATATGACTGCCGGAGAATACCTTGATGAGCGTTTAAGAGAAATCGGATTAAAGAAATAATCCATTTTCGATGAATTATAAAAGGGTCCTTAATGAAAGTTAAGGACCCTTTTTTATTAAAGTTCACAGACAGAATTCCAGCTTATTTTTTTCTTGAATATTTGATCTCCATGTTTTTCATTTCTTTTCCGTCCATGTTACAATACATTTCCAGGATCTGGTTGTTCTCATCTACAAACTTCATCACCTGGCGAATGTTGGTGTCTTTCCCGGTCATGGGATCTACACAGGTGCCCTTAAAGTTGATCGACTTAGAGGCGTCATCCCAGGTGCCATCCATGTGCATAATACCTGTACCCATGTT
This sequence comes from Pedobacter sp. FW305-3-2-15-E-R2A2, assembly GCF_038446955.1. Classification (NCBI taxonomy): domain Bacteria; kingdom Pseudomonadati; phylum Bacteroidota; class Sphingobacteriia; order Sphingobacteriales; family Sphingobacteriaceae; genus Pedobacter; species Pedobacter sp. FW305-3-2-15-E-R2A2. The sequence continues at coordinate 6,576,114 of NZ_CP151803.1, read as the reverse complement.
GTCTATCCAGCTGCTGACAAAAGCTTTTTTCGAATTGTCATAGCCCATAATGCTCATTCCTTCAAATGGCATTCCCATCATGGTTCCTTTGAAAAGACATTTTTGATAACGGCCGCCCATAATCATTGAATTTTCTGAGCTTCCTTTACTTTTTTCCGGGGGTGCTCCGGGTACCATCCACATGGTTACTTCTGCATCCCATTGCCCATTATCCTTAGCCATCATTTTGTGTACATCGCCAGGGGTCATATAGGCTTGCCAGGCTTTCATCATGGCATCATCCTGTGCCTGAACCCGGCAGGTTATGACAAGCATCAGCAATGCCATAACAGTTAATGTTAACTTTTTCATTTCATTAGTTTTTGGTTTTGTATGGTACTCACTAATTTACCTTTAATCCGGAAGGTATCAAAATAAAAGTTATCAAAAATGTTACAATGAAATCTGTTTGTTTCCTTTAATCACTGCCCTTTTCTATCGCTTTGTAAATAGCGTCCTGAATTCTTGGACGGATTTTCATGCTGCCTAATTTCTCTGATACCGAGGGGTTTACCCTGTTGGATAAAAAGACGTATACCAGGCCTTTCGCGGGGTCTACCCATACACAGGTTCCGGTATATCCGGTATGCCCGTAGGTTTGCGGAGAGGCCAGTTCTGAAGGATACTTCTTGCTCGCATCCGGATCCCAACGGTCAAAACCCAGTCCTCTTCTGCTCACATCGGATTGTTTTTGAGTGAACATATCTACGGTCTGTGGCTGAAAATAACGGTTGCCACCATAGCTGCCTTTATTTAGCAGCATCTGGTAAATGATGGCCACGTCGTTTGCGCTGGCAAATAGACCTGCATGCCCGGAAACACCTCCTGCCAATGCAGCGCCCTGGTCATGTACATATCCTTCCAGTAAGGTTTTCCTGAAATAGGTATCCTGTTCTGTAGGGACAATCTGATCTTTGGTAAAGCGGTTGCGGGGTAGGAAGCCTGCGGTTTGCATGCCAAGTGGCTTGTAGAAATTTTCCCAGACATAGGTGTCGAGGGGAATTCCGCTCAGACGTTCAGAAATTTCTTTCATTACATACATACTGATGTCGCTGTATACGTACTTACCGCGGGTTTGAATCGGGGAGTTCAGCATTTTCGGCCACATGAAGTCTTTGAAAAAACCTTTTTTGATGTAATAGAAGTCGGCGACTTTAGTTGGGTAAGCAGCACTGGAATCCCTGCTGTAATCTCCTGCTTTTACAAAATTGTGGAAAGGGATATAGGGAATGAAGCCTGCCTGATGCAACATCACTTCACGAACCTTAATGTTGTTCATAGGTGATAATCTTGCTTTGGGAATATAGGCTCCGATATTGGTATCCAGGTTCAGTTTGTGCTCTTCAAAAAGGCGCATTACCGTTGGGGTAGTGGCGGTGGTCTTTGTTAAGGAAGCAAGATCAAAGATGTCGGTTACTTTTTCAGGGAGTCCGTTGTTATAGGTGTGGTTTCCGTAAGCTTTATTGAAAATGACCTTCCCGTCTTTGGCAACCAGTACCACGATTCCAGGCGCTGCCTGAGCGCGGATGGCTTCGTTGGCGATGTTGTCAATTTCTTTCAGGTTGTCTGAGTTGACGCCTGCATCTTCTGGAAGCGTGTACTTTAAGCGGGTAGGGCTGGTTAGGGCTCCCGATCCTGCTGTGTATTTTGGAGAATAATTGGCCGTTAGTTTTTTGCTGATGCCGATTCCACCAAAGATCATTTGAGGAATGGTAAGGGCTGCCTCCTCGTTATTCTGGTTGGCCCAGATCAAGGGTACGGTGAGTCCGTCAAAGGCCAGCAGGCTTCCGGTTTCCCCGAATAGGGAAATAATAATTTTTTTACTTTTCGCCAGGCTGCCGATGAAACTGGTGTTTCTGGGGTCGTTAACCGCCGAGACCGGAAGGGAGATGATGACCAGGTTGAAGTATTTAAGGTCGTCTTCCAGGTCGTTTAGTGTAGTTGAGCTTAAATATTGATCAGAAGAGAAACTGCTTACTTTGGTGTATTTGTTCAACAGGCTGTCGAATGTGGTATGAAAGGCAAAGCCAAGGCTGACCGAAGCAATGTTCTTTTTGTCCAGATCGATCAAAGGGATGGTGTTTTCCTGGTTGTTCAGCAATACGGTATTGCTGCTGATGGTACGGAGAAGAGATAATTGTTGTTGGTTTTGCTGGTGATTCTGCGCGCAGGCATTGAAGGTAAATAGGGCAATGAAACTGGTGGCGATGATCCCTGCAAGGTTATTTTTTCTCATATACTTTTTCTCCGTTAACATAGGTTTTTAATACTTGTGTGTTTAATATTTTTGAAGGGTTACTTTTCATCAGATCCTGATCAAGGATGATGAAATCAGCAAATTTCCCTTTTTCAATGCTTCCTTTTTCTTTTTCTTCAAAGTTTGCTTTCGCTGCCCAAATGGTCATTCCCCTCAGGGCCTCTTCTCTGCTCAATGCATTTTCCATTTGGAAGCCTCCTGCAGGATAATTTTTTGAATCTTTTCTAACTGTTGCCGCATAAAATGTGAAGATAGGGTTGATGTCTTCTACCGGGAAGTCTGTACCCAAAGGTAACCAACCATTTTGTTGCATCAATTGTTTGTAAGCATAAGCACCTTTTAAGCGTTCTTTGCCTAAACGGTCCCCAGCCCAATACATGTCGGAGGTGGCGTGGGTGGGCTGAACAGAAGGAATTATGTTGGCACTGCCAAAAAGCCCGAAATCTTCAGGGGCAACGACCTGTGCGTGTTCTATCCGCCAGCGTTTGTCGTTTTTTCCACCCAGGACTTTGTTGTAGATTTTCAGGATACTGCGGTTGGCGGAATCGCCGATAGCATGGGTACACATCTGAAAGTCGTGTTTGGCGATCTTTTCTGCAACTTCCTCGAAATGTTTTGGATTGCTGAGCATGAAGCCTGTTTTATTCGGCAGGTCATGATATGGATGCAATAGGCAGGCACCTCTGGAGCCCAAAGCTCCATCTGCGTAAACTTTAAAAGCACGGACATTGAGGCGGTCGGTTTTAATCGCCCCGCGACTGAACAAATAAGTGTAATTTGGTTCGCTGTCTGATAGCATCAAGTATAAACGCATTTTTAAGCTTTTTGATGCATGGAGTTTTTCAACGAGGCTAACTAAGCTGGCGTCTACACCACAATCGTCAATGGTGGTCAGGCCGGCAGCAAAACATTTGGCTTGTGCATCGAGTAATATTTTTTCCGCCTGTGAGGCTGTTGATCCGGGAATTTTACGATTGACCAGGTCTACGGCATTATCGATCAGTAGTCCGGTCAGTTTTCCGTTGTTTTCCACGATTTCTCCACCGGTAAGTGTGTAACTCCGGGTAATTCCGGCAGTGGTCAGTGCTTTTTGATTGGCTATTGCTGCATGACCGTCGATTCTGCTGAGCAATACCGGGCGGTCAGGAAAGAGGAGGTCAAGCTGTGCTTTGTCTGGAAATTGTTTGTCCACCCAGTCGTTTTGGTCCCAGCCTCTGCCAATCAGCCAGCCCTCAGGATGGGTCTTTGCAAACTCACTCAGGCGCTGTGTGACTTCCTCCCAGCTGCTGGTGCCCCTCAAGTCGGCGGTTTGCAAGCTCTCTCCGTAACCAAAAAAATGGGCATGCGCATCAATGAAGCCAGGGTAGACGCTTTTTCCGGCAACGTCGACTTCTTCCGTCGCCCTGAATTGTTTTCTGATTTCGGCACTGCTTCCGACCCCGATGATCCTGCCATCTTTCACCGCAAAAGCTTCTGCAGTGTCAAATTTCTCATTTACGGTATAAACTTTACCGTTGTAGACAACTAAATCGGCTTTTTGAGCGTTGCAGCTACTGAAAAGCAAGCTTGTGATGGTTAGGGTCGCGAAGAGGGCTTTCATTGGTATTTGTTTTACTTTTTATAGGTTTTTTCTGGCTTTCTATTGATTTTTAAATGATCTCAGGAACTCAAGGGCCCTGTTCAAAGGCGCTCAAGAGCTGGTAAGCTCGGTTTAGCAGATAGGAGCCAATCTTGAGAAAGATTTTTGTTGGGCAATCTGTGAGATCATGTTAGTTTCAAGTGTTAAAGATAGAAAAAGGAACAATGAAAACGAGAAGTACATCGTTGTGTGAAGATTCTAAAGAATTTTGCTATTTTGAAGGGTAAAACTAGCGATGAAGGCTTGATAACAATGAAAAAGACAAATTATATACAAATGAAAAACAAGGATTGAGGCTTATTTTCCTTAAATTAGCCACCTTTACCAGCGAGAAATAAATGTCAGATATAATACAACTTTTACCGGATAGTGTTGCCAACCAGATCGCAGCCGGAGAGGTGGTGCAACGACCGGCATCAGCCGTGAAAGAGCTTTTGGAGAATGCGATAGATGCAGGTGCAAACAAGATACAGTTAATTCTAAAAGATGGCGGCAAAGGGTTGATCCAGGTGATCGACAATGGCTGTGGAATGAGTGTTACAGATGCGCGTATGTGTTTTGAACGCCATGCCACTTCTAAAGTACGCAAAGCCGAAGATTTGTTTGCCATCCGTACGATGGGCTTCAGAGGGGAAGCAATGGCTTCTATCGCTGCGATTTCCCAGATTGAAATGAAAACCCGCAGGCATGAAGATGAACTGGGAACGATGGTGGAAATCGAAGGCTCTGTTTTTCTGAAACAGGAACCGGTGGCAACTGCTGAAGGAACAAGCATCAGCATCAAAAATCTTTTCTATAATACGCCGGCAAGAAGAAATTTTCTGAAAAGTAATCCTGCAGAAATGCGCCATGTACTGGAAGAATTTCAACGGGTATCGTTGGCCAATCCTACGATTGCCTTCAGTCTGCACCATGACGGCGTAGAGATTTTCCGTCTGCCTTCTTCTGTTTTAAAACAACGAATAGTCCATTTATTTGGAAATAATTATAACCAGCGACTGATTCCTGTAGAGGAAGAAACGAGTATCATCAACCTGAAAGGATTTATTGGGAAACCTGAGTTTGCCAAGAAAACCAGAGGGGAACAGTTTTTCTTTGTCAACAATCGCTACATCAGGGATACTTATCTAAACCATGCGGTCAATAAGGCGTATGAAGACCTGTTGCCGGATGATCATTTTCCTTTGTATGTGTTGTTCATTGACATCGATCCGGCAAAGATCGATGTAAACGTACATCCGACAAAAACAGAGATCAAATACCTGGATGAAAAGTCCATTTATGCGATCCTTCATTCGGCGGTAAAACGGTCTATCGGTAGGTTTAACATCAGCCCGACGATTGATTTTGATCAGGAAACCGGTTTCAGTGGAATGATAACGCATAAAGCACCGGAAGAGATTGTGCCGCCAAGCATTAGCTTTAATCCGAATTTTAATCCTTTTGCTGAGCCCAGTCCGGCAAAGGAACCGACGGTGTTTTCCAGAAATTCAAGTGCTGCGATTACACCGAGTACAAAAAACTGGGGCTCATTATATGAGATCGCTAACCATACAGAGGCGGAACAAACGGCTATAGATTTGCCGGGGACAGCCCCTTTGCCTGATGATTCATTGGTGCCTGTACAAAAACAACTGATGCAGCTGCACAACCGTTACATCATTTCTCAGATTAAGTCGGGGTTGATGTTAATCGATCAGCAAGCTGCGCATGAACGCATTCTTTATGAACGTTTCAGCAAAAACCTGGAGGACCGGAAAGGTGCTTCTCAGCAAAGCCTCTTCCCGCAAACGGTAACTTTAAGTCCGAATGACTACGAGTTGGCAAAAAGTTTATTGGAAGACATTAAAAGTTTGGGCTTTGAAGTAAGAGAGTTCGGTAAAAATACGTTAATCATCGAAGGGATCCCGGTAGATCTTGGTAGTAACAACGTGAATGAAACGCAGCTGTTTGAACACCTGATCGAAGGATTTAAAAATTCACAGCAGGAATTGAAACTGGATAGAAGAGATGCCCTGGCAAAAAGTATGGCCAGAAATAGTGCGATTAAGAGCGGAACAGCATTGGGGCAACAGGAAATGAATACGCTCATTGAGCAACTTTTTGCCTGTCAAACTCCTAACTTTAGCATTAGTGGAAAGCCAGTGATCCAAACCATTGGCCTGACAGAATTGGATAAGAAATTTGATAAATAGATACAATGAATAACATTCATATACCGCCAGTCGTTAAAAACCTGCTCATTATCAATGTGCTTTTTTTTGCTGCGAAATATTTTTTGGGTACATCAGGAATAGACTTAGGTCGTATGTTGGGTGTATATTATTTTGATTCACCCTATTTCAGGGTGTGGCAGCTGATTACCTACATGTTTATGCACGGTGATCTTGGACATATCTTCTTTAACATGTTTGCTTTATTTATGTTTGGAGGTGTTCTGGAAAGCAGGTGGGGGGCGAAACGTTTTATTAACTTCTACCTGATCACTGGGCTGGGTGCGGTGGCACTCCAAATGGGGGTACAAGCTTATGAAGTTTATCAAATCACAGGATCTGCTATTAACAATCCTGTAACGGTAGATCTTGGAGCAACTATGGGAGCTAATATGGATGCAATAGCGTTATCTGGAATATCAGATATGGGGAAACAAACCCTGATTGGAATCTATGGCTTCCCTATGGTAGGCGCTTCCGGCGCGATCTTTGGATTGCTGGTTGCTTTTGGAATGCTGTATCCCAATACGGAAATGTACATCATGTTCATTCCTATTCCGGTGAAGGCGAAGTACATTATTCCAGTATATATACTGGTGGAGCTCTCTTTAGGAGTTGCCCGTGTTCCAGGCGATTCTATAGCCCATTATGCCCACCTTGGCGGTGCATTGTTAGGCTTTATACTGGTGAAATTATGGAAAGACAAGGATAACAACAGATTTTATAAGTATTATGAATAAGAATCTTTTCCAGGACCTGAAGTACAAGGTATTCCAATCAGGAAACCCTTTGTTTTTTTATATAGGCATCAATGTGCTCCTGTTTTTAGTGGTGGCATTGGTAGGGCTTCCTTTTTTCCTGTCGGGAACAGAGTTCAAAGACTTTTCTCTTCTCGTTAGGGAGTATGCAGGGGTTCCGGCAGCGATTGATAAGTTGCCAACCCGGTTTTATACGGTCATTACTTATCAGTTCTTCCATGAAGGAGTGATGCACTTGTTGTTCAATATGCTTTGGCTGTTCTGGATGGGGAAAATTTTCCTGGATTTCCTGAAGCCAAGACAGTTTCATTTTGTATATCTGGCAGGAGGAGTTGCGGGAGCTTTGATTTATATTCTGGCTTACAATGTTTTTCCGGTTTTTTCCGGCAGCATCGCTGGAGCTACAGTCATCGGTTCTTCTGCATCAGTAACGGCTATCATTGTCGCGACCGCTACGCTGGTTCCCGATTATAGCATTCGCTTGCTTTTTCTTGGGGATGTGAAACTGAAATACCTGGCGATCGGCTATGTTGCCCTGGACCTGATTGGTATTGCTTCTGCAAACGCAGGAGGAAGTTTTTCACATCTGGGTGGTGCAGTGATGGGATTTGCTTATATTAAACTGCTACAAAACGGAAAAGACTGGAGCAGTCTGTTTAAAAGAAAGTCTAAATTAAAGGTGGTTAGAAATGAACATGCGAAATCTTCTGCCAACTCAAGAAGTACGGGGGTCAATCAGCAGGAGATAGATGCGATCTTAGATAAGATTTCTAAATCGGGATACGATCAGTTAAGCAGGGCAGAAAAAGAAACTTTATTTAAGGCAAGTAAACATTAATGAAGAAATCTGAACCGACATTTCTTGATAAACTGGTTCGTTTCCTGGCAGTTCTGCTGGCGGTGACTTTACTGCTGGGCTTTATGGCGGGCAGATTCGATCCCAGAAAGTATCAATTGATTGCTTTTTTCGGTTTAGCTTACCCTTTTATTTTGTTTCTGAACCTATTTATGATCCTCTGGTGGTGCATCCGTAAGCGATGGCTCTTTGCCGGAGCTACCCTGGTTTTAATCCTCATGGGATGGCAGGCACTGACGGCCACGATGGGCATCTCCGGAGAAACAGGGAAAGGTCCTAAATCTGATCCCAAGGCGCTGCGTATGATGACTTATAACGTGCATAGTTTTAAACCCTATGGACAGGAAAATGTGGAGTCTGTGAAACAACAGATGCTGGAATTGATTGGTAAGGAAAATCCGGATGTCATTTGCTTTCAGGAGTACTTTACCCGCAGGAAAGGATCTTTTGATATTACGGATAGCTTGAAAAAGATTCTGAATACCCGGTATTTTTATTTTGTTCCTTCAAGCGAGAATAATTACGAAGCTACAGGTCTGGCCATCTTTTCCCGTTACCCGATTCAGGATAAAGGAACGATTGCTTTCGGCCCGAATTTCGGGGGCAATGCTTCGATCTATATCGATGTGGAAGTGAACAAAAAGAAGCTCAGAGTGTACAATCTGCATTTACAGTCCATCTCTTTTGATAAGCAGGATTACAACTATATTGATAAGGTAAAGAAAAAGATGGATGCGGAAATTAAACCTTCCAAGCGCATTCTGACTTTGCTCAGGAATGCTTTTCTGAAACGAAGTGAGCAGGTAGATATTATGAAGGAACACATGGCAAAATGCCAGAGTTCTTTCCTGATTGCCGGCGATTTTAACGATACACCCGCATCTTATGCGGTAACCCAATTAACGAAATCATTAAACAACACGTTTCAGGAACAAGGAACTGGATTAGGGCGAACTTATAATGGTAAATTTCCCAACTTTCAGATTGACTATATTGCCACTACAAAAGACATCAAAGTGATGAATCACCTGGTGATCCCGGCGAAATTGTCAGACCACTTTCCTGTTCGCAGTGATTTGATATTAAACCCCTAAAATTTTTACCTTTGCAAAATGGATACAGGTCTACAGCTCTACAATACCCTTACGCGTAAAAAAGAAATTTTTGAACCGCTAAACGCACCTCATGTAGGTATGTACGTTTGCGGCCCTACTGTTTACAGTGACGTTCATTTGGGGAATTGTCGTACGTTTATCTCATTCGATTTGATCTTCAGGTATTTAACGTATAGTGGATATAAAGTCCGTTATGTGCGGAACATTACCGATGCCGGTCATTTGGAAGGTGATCGTGATGAGGGTGATGATAAATTTGCAAAAAGAGCCAAGCTGGAGCAGCTGGAGCCAATGGAAATTGTACAGAAGTACACTCTTGGATTTCATGATGTCCTGAGAATGTTCAATACCCTGCCGCCAAGCATTGAGCCTACCGCTACAGGGCATATCATAGAGCAAATCGAAATGATCAAAGAGATCATCAGCAACGGATATGCATACGAAGCGAACGGAACGGTTTATTTTGACGTAGAAAAATATAGCAAAGAATATAACTATACCATTCTTACCAACAGAAACATGGAAGACATGCTGGCCAATACCAGGGAACTGGGTGGGCAGGATGAAAAACGCGGACGATTGGATTTTGCACTTTGGATTAAAGCGAAGCCAGAAACACTGATGCGCTGGGCTTCTCCATGGGGTGAAGGTTTTCCGGGTTGGCATATTGAATGTTCGGCAATGAGTGCGAAATACCTTGGCGAAGAGTTCGACATTCACGGAGGAGGAATGGACCTTGCTGCAACACATCATACGAATGAAATTGCACAGTCTGAAGCTTGCAGTCATAAACAACCGGCCAAGTACTGGATGCATACCAATATGCTGACGGTGAATGGAACGAGAATGTCTAAAAGCTTAGGAAATGGTTTCCTTCCTGAGGAATTGTTCAAAGGGGAGCATGTATTGCTGGAGAAGGGCTTTAGCCCGATGACGGTTAAATTCTTTATGCTTCAGGCACATTACCGCAGTACGCTTGATTTTTCTAATGAAGCATTGGATGCCTCAGAAAAAGGATTCAAAAGATTGATGAATGCCATTAGTCTGATGGATAAATTAAGCCCTTCGGAAAGCAGCGATTTTGAGATCGGCCCAATCATAGACAACTGTTTAAAAGCTATGAATGATGATTTCAACAGCCCTGTGGTGATTGCAGAATTGTTCGAAGCCGTGCGCATTATCAATACGGTGTATGATGGTAAAGGAACGATCTCCGCTGCAGAACTGGATAAGCTGAAAAAGCTGATGAAAGATTTTGTGTTTGACATTTTTGGATTAAAAGCGGAAGATACTTCCAATCTGGAATTGAATTCGGTGTTGGATATGGTAATCGAGCTAAGAAAGACAGCCAAAGAGAATAAGGACTATGCCACATCTGATAAAATCCGTCTGGGCCTCCAAAGTATGGGCATCCAGTTGAAGGACAGTAAAGAAGGTACGACCTGGAACAAAGCTTAACATTGTTTAATTGTTAATTACTTTTTAAAGGTCAAAAGTAATACAACGACTATATTAGTGCCCAAACTATACCTAAAACATGATGAATAAATTTATATATACAATTATAGCGGTTTCTATAACCCTTGGTGCATATGCACAAAAATCGGATGGAAGCACTAAGTCCCTGGTAAAAGCAGAAAAGGAATTTGCAGAAGACCTTGCCAAGCATGGTGCAAAAACTGCATTTACCACTTATTCTGCGAATGATGCGCTGGTATTCAGACCCAACCCGGTAAATGCGAAAACCTTTTATGCGGGGCAGGGAGATGATAAAGGATTGAGCTGGAACCCTGTTTATGCTAAAGTAGCAAGAAGTGGCGACTGGGGTTTTACGACAGGTCCTTTTACTGCTGATGGGGAAACTAAAACCTATGGCCAATACCTTTCAGTATGGAAGGCGAAAGACGGAAAGTGGGAGTTAGCGATGGATTTAGGAATCACTCATAACAAACCTTTAAACAAAGTAGAACCTTTATTTATTGAACCTAAAGACTTTTATAAGCCTAAGTTCGCTGGTGATAAACAAAGGGCTGCAGGAGTTGACATCATTGCAACAACCGAAAAAACGCTGAATACGATGCTGAAATCTTACGGGATTGCTGCCTTCGCTGGGTTCTTAAATCCTGATGCAAGGGTTTTGTTTCCAGGATACGAGCCGATCATAGGAAAAGAAAAAGCATTGTCTTTCTTTAATGGAATGGTGAAAAATATAACATTGAAAACCACCAAAGTCAATAAAGCGGACGGTGGTGACCTTGCTTATACTTATGGCGTGGCTACTGTAGATTATAAAGCAGATCTTAGAGAAAGCTTTAATTATCTTTTTATTTATGAGCGTCAGGCAGACCATAACTGGAATTTGATTGTACAGGTATTTGCACCTGCTGAACGTTAATCAAAAGAAAATAACTTATAAAAAAGGTTTCTTAAAGATTTAATTTAAGAAACCTTTTTTTTGATCCGTTTTTTAACCCGGCCATTGCCGTATAAACACACAACAAAGACATTCATGAAGAAGAATATATTATTCATTGCGGCCATCATGTTGGCCTTTCAAAGTCAGGCTCAGAAATTCGATTTACAGGGGCAGAGGGGAGCCAGGGGGATCATGCCTGAGAACACCATTCCCGGAATGATAAAGGCGCTGGATCTGGGTGTAAATACCTTAATTATGAATGCAGTGATCTCGAAGGATAAGCAGGTCGTCCTTTCTCAGGAGCCTTATTTCAATTCGGAGATCAGTCTGAAGCCGGATGGGAAGGAAATCAGTTTGAAAGATCAGAAAAAACATAACATCTATAAGATGGATTATGCGGATGTGAAGAAATATGATGTGGGCAGTAAGGTGCACAACCGGTTTCCCGGACAGCAAAAGTTCAAAACTTATAAGCCATTGTTAGAAGAAACGATTGATTCTGTGGAGAACTACGTGAAGGAAAATCGATTGGCAAAACCGAATTACAGCATCGAAACGAAAACCATTCCTAAAGGTGACAATGAGTTCCAGCCTGAACCTGCAGAATTTGTAGACCTGATTATGGATGTGGTAAAGAGAAAGAAAATAGAAAAAAGGGTTACGATTCAATCTTTTGATGTCCGTACGCTTCAACACCTGCATGAACATTATCCTAAGATCAAAACAGCTTTACTGATTGATGAAAAGGAAGATTTTGAGAATAACATTCAGGAGCTTGGATTTAATCCTACGGTATATAGCCCATATTCTGTATTGGTAGGTAAAGGTCTGGTAGACCGTTGTCACGCTGCAGGAATTAAAATCATTCCCTGGACGATTAATTCGACAAAACAGATGAAATACCTGATTGATCTTGGTGTGGATGGTATCGTGACCGATTATCCAAACTTGTTTAAAGCGGAACTTCTGGAGCAATAGCATTTCTGTATAAAATTAAAAAGGCCTTGAAATTTTTCAAGGCCTTTTTAATTTGTATTAATCTGACAACAGATTAATATAAGTTTTTAATGATTTGTTCGATGCTTAAGCCTTCCGCTTCAGCGCGGTAGTTTCGCACAATACGGTGGCGTAGGATCGCCTCGGCAACAGCCTGTACATCTTCAATATCAGGAGAATATTTACCTGATATAGCAGCATGACATTTTGCACCGATCACCAGGAACTGAGAAGCCCTTGGTCCTGCACCCCAGCTGATGTATTTATTGATATCTTCAGTAGCAGAAGGAGTGTGAGGACGGGTTTTAGTTGCCAGTTTTACCGCGTATTCTATTACATTATCTGCAACAGGGATGTTTCTTACCAGTTTCTGGAAATATTGAATCTGCTGTGCATTGATGATTTTTTTCAATTGAATTTCCTGATTACCCGTGGTATTTTTAACGATCGTCAGCTCTTCCTCGAAGGAAGGGTAGTCCAGATGTACATTGAACATGAAACGGTCTAACTGCGCTTCAGGAAGAGGGTATGTACCTTCCTGCTCAATTGGATTTTGTGTAGCCAATACAAAGAATGGATTGGGTAAAATATGTCTTTGACCAGCTGCAGTTACCGCTTTTTCCTGCATGGCTTCCAATAAGGCAGCCTGTGTTTTTGGCGGTGTTCTGTTGATCTCATCCGCAAGGATGATATTCGAAAATATAGGTCCGGGAATGAACTTAAAATTTCTGTCTTCCCCAAGAATTTCTGCACCAATGATATCGCTGGGCATTAAGTCGGGAGTAAACTGGATCCTGTTAAAATTAAGGTCCAGTACATTGGCTACAGTTTGAACAAGTAAGGTCTTTGCCAGGCCGGGAACCCCGACAAGTAAACAATGACCATTACTGAAAATGGATATTAAAACGGATTTTACGACATCATCCTGTCCAATGACCACTTTGCCGATTTCGGCCTTAATATCCTTGTACGATTGATGTAATGCGTCTACGGCTTTTATATCGTTATCAAACTGCATAAACCTATTTTTTAGCCGTTTTAGTCCAGATTTTTAACTCATCACATTTGTTGTAATCTTCGTCAATTCTGATGTAGGTATTTTCTCTTCTTTTTTCGAACCATTCACTCAGGATACGGTCAATTTTACCTTGTTGCGCTCTTTCTTTGAACTTGGCATAATCCTGTTCCAGGTTTCCTTTATGAGGTGGAATTTTAGATTTAAGGAAAAGGATTTTATATCCTTCTTTTCCATCCTGTCCTGTGAAAAGTACCGGTTTAGAGATTTCACCTACTTTCATGGTATCCACTACCAGGAATACTTTAGGATCAAGCTTATCAGCAGGGATAAAAGTTGTTCTTGCAGTAACGTTATCCGCATAAAGGATCATTCCTCCATTGTACTGGGATTCTTTGTTGTCTGAATATAGAGATGCTGCTGTAGAGAAGGTGATTTTCTTCGTGTTGATATTGGTGTAAAGACTATCTGCCTGAAGCTTCACGCGATCTAAACTCTCTGGCGTGGTCTGAGGACGAATCAGAATGTGACGGGCCTGAACCTGTTCACCACGACGTTCAATGACCTGTAAGATATGGAAACCATGCTCTGATTCAAAAACAGGAGAGAGCTCACCAGCTTTCAGCTTGAAAGCCCATGCAGTAAATTCTTTCACCATTCTGGTCCGGTCAAAGAACCCTAAATCACCACCATCAGGTGCTGATCCCGGATCTTCAGAGTAAGATTTTGCAAGGAAAGCAAAGTCTTCACCACTTTTTACCCTAAGTCTTAAAGCATCAATTTTATCATAGAATTTTTGTTTCTCTGCCTTGGTTAGTTTTGGGTGAAGCACGATCTCTCCAACCTCAAACTCTGTAGGAATATCAGGAAGACTATCTTTTTTGTACGAATCAAAATATTTTTTAACCTCCAGAGGAGTAATGCTTACATCCTGAGTGATGTGGGCCTGCATCTTATTAGAGATTAATTGTTCCTTTAAATCAGGTCTGATCTCATCTTTATATTGGAGAACAGAACGGTTTAAAAATTGCTCCAGACGTTCTTGTCCGCCGGCCCGTTGGATCTGCATACGCATCCTTTTATCCACTTCTTCGTCTACCTGCGCTTCTTCCACAGTGATAGAGTCAATTTCTGCCTGTTGTTTCAGTAGTTTCTGAGCAAGCATCTGTTGCAAAATATAGCATTTTACCTTTTCATCAGCCGGGTTTCCCGAATTCAGATATTGCGCATATTGCTGGTTCAGGTCCGATAATAAAATGATATTATTCCCTAATACTGCAACCACTTTATCTATATTTTTCTTTGCTGGTTGTGCTTGTGCGTTCAAAAACAAACAGATTAATCCGCCTGCAATCGCTAAAAATTTCTTCATTCTATGTACGTTCAATTATATTCTTTTTGCAAATTTAATATTAATAATCTTCCGGTGGTATAATTATAATTTAGCCAGTTTTCTTAATTCCGCCTCGTATATTTTCACCGGATACTTCTTTCTCAATGCGGTCACCCATTCTCTTTCCAGGACCTCCTGGTAATCATTGATGACTTTTCCTTTGACCTCTTCAAACGAACCATCGTTATAAAAGAGCTTGTTTCTTTCGTAAAAATTGCGGAGTTGGTCTTCATCATTCTGTGCTTTATCCCAAACTTTTAATTCCGAAATGTTAAACATCAATACCGCATTCTTATATTCATTCATGACCATCGAATACGTTGCCTTTGTGTTAGAGATCTTCTTCCGGGTACGTAAAGCGGCCTCATAATTCTTTATTTCTGTAAGATAGGCCGTATCCTTATCAAAGCCCATTTCTATGGCATCGAGTACTTTAAGTTTGAAATTCAGGTAAAGATTTAAATAACCTTCCAGCTCTGTAAACGCTGCATTTGCAGTTCCTGAGTGGTTTTTCTTATAAACCCACATAAATTCTTTGCTGCCTACAGGCTTCCCATTGATACTCGCCACATTTTGTGCAAATGCGCCGGCAAAGGTCAGGCTGAAGATGATAATGCAATAAGTTTTTCTCACGAAAGATATATACTATATATATTTTAAGGCATAAAAGTAACAAATAAAGGCGCTATAATAAGATATTTAACTAATTTTAACAGAAAAAAGATTTCCAATAAAATCAGCATTAATGGCCAGTCAACTTACAACTAACGGGGACGCTTTACGTTTATTTTTCACAGATGATATTTATTTGATTAGAGGAGAGGAGATTTTATCAGCGGACAATGATATTGTTTCTGAAGATCAGTTGGTTAAGCCGGTTTCTGAGGCTCCGGTTAGTCCTGTGGTTTCGTTGCCGCGCGCTGTGGAAGAACCGAAAGAAATCCTGTCTTTTAAATTTCTGGGGAAGAACAGCCGCAATATTCTTATTCTCGTGAATGATCCAGAGCATGAGGTAAGCGATGAAAAAGGGAGAGAACTACTGCGTAAGATCGTAAAATCAGTAAACCTCAGTGCGAATGATTTTGCCCTGCTGAATTATGCCGGTTATACCGGGACAAGTTATGCACAATTACAGCAGCATTTTTCCAGTGTACTGATCTTTGCTTTTGGGGTGACACCTGAACAGTTGAAAATGAAGGCATATCCTCAGAACAGCATTGTGTTGGAGGAAGGGGTCAGAATGATTTTCTCCTCCGAGTTGAAAACGCTGGAGGGAGATTCGACAGGTAAGAAAGTATTATGGGGCAGCCTTAAACAATTAGGATTATGAGAAAAGAACTGGTGTTTGCCACCAACAATAAACATAAAACGGAAGAAGTCGGCGAGCTTTTACTGAACGAATATAAGGTACTTAACCTTTCAGATATCGGTTGCACGGTAGATATCCCGGAAACGGGTGATACTTTTGAAGAGAATGCTTTTTTGAAAAGCACTTATGTCGTGGAAAACTACCAGCTGGATTGCTTTGCAGACGATAGCGGGCTCGAGATTGAAGCTTTGAACAATGAGCCGGGGATTTATTCTGCCAGGTATTCAGGGCAGAAAGACGATCAGGTGAACCTAAAGCTGGTACTTCAGAAGATGGAAGGGCTGAGCAATAGAAAGGCCCGTTTTAAAACGGTGATCTCCTTGATTCAGGGGGCGAAGAGCTACTTTTTTGAAGGTGTAATAAATGGACATATCCGGGAAAATCCTGTCGGTGATCAGGGATTTGGATATGATCCTATTTTCGTGCCTGATGGATATGAGCAGAGTTTTGCACAGATGAGCATGGAACAGAAGAATCAGATCAGTCACCGGGCCATCGCCATGCGCAAGCTTATTGCTTTTTTAAAGGAACAACAGCCGGTGCTTTAATCGCATTGGTTTTAAGCGGAAGGCCTTTCAGGCTATCCGCTTTAACAGGTGCTTTAGAAAGACTATCTGCTTTAACAGGCACTTTGGGAAGGCTATCTGTTTTAGCTGCCGCTGGTTTTATCGTTCCGGGTTTGATGGTACCTGTTTTTATTGAATCTGTTTTAAGGCTTCCTTTTCCTTCGGTTTGTTTCAATGGTACTTTGGGAATCACATTTCCTTTTTCCGGAACTGCAGTTGGATCATTCTTGTCCTTAGGTTTCAACGGCATTTTCGGTCCCTTAGGTCCCGGTGCTTTCTTTGCTCCCGGTTTGGGCTTCGGTTTTCCATTGATCACTTCTTTTTTTGACAAAGGCCTAAGTTCCGGTTTCCAGGTAAATCCGGTCAGGAATACATCTTCTTTGAGCTCTTTTATTGGTGTTCTCGCTCCTTCAGTATCCTTAATGGTGATGATGTCTTTGATTTCCTTATTTTGAAAAATAATTTTTATCCTGGCGCTCACCGTTTGGTTCATTTCAGTATAAATACTGTCCTTTTCCTTGTTAAAGTAGATACTTTCTGCATTCCCATCCACAAACATCCGGTTTAGTTTGCCATCGATGAAAAAGCCGGTAATGAGTTTTCCTTTGACCTGGTTGTATCTTGCTGAATCGAGGTTTACGTTTACCATGAAACCATTGTTGAGCACCTGTGACGTATTCAGCTGTTTATTTTTCAGTTTCAGGTAAATGGTATCCCCGGTTTGCTGAGATCCTTCGGCCCATAATACCGGACTTCCATACCAACGTAGGGTAGAGTCTGAGCTGGTATAAAACAATGAATCTGCCCTTGCCTGCATGTTCGACTTAAACACCCTTACATTGTGATACGCTTTAATTGCCCTGGTTCTGATCGTATCAGCAGGATTAAAGGGAAGTGAGTCTTGAACTGAAGGTTTAGTGCCCGGTTTTGCGACAGGCGTTTTTCCTCCTGCTCCTTTTTTTGGGTCGGTTGCTTTTTTTGGATCAGTACCCTTTTTGGCATCCGTAGCGTTGGCCTTTTTAGGATCTGTTTTTGCAAGCTTAACCGAGTCTTTTGCCGTTGCAGGCTGAATGACTTCGGCGGCCTTTAGCACGGTCAGAATGGTGCTGTCGGCGAGAACCTGTTTTGTCGCTTTTTTGACAATGGGGACTTCTTTTTTCTTAATCGGAATGCTGTCTTTTTTCAGTGGAATATTGTCTTTTTTGAGGCTGTCCGTTAATCCGGGGATTTTAACTTTCGTACTGTCACTGCCGGCTACAGGTTTGTTCCCTGTTTTTGGGTTTTTATCAGTTTTGTCGCCTTTTTTCGCTCCTTTTTCAGTTGTCGCGGAGGCAGCTATCCCTTTTTTATCTCCAACTTTTTTCTCCTCTTTTTCCTCTTCGCCCATTTCGTTATCCTTTTTAAGTACCGGGGAGGAGATGAGTTTCAATGTTTTTAAAAGGACCATCTGTGTTTCCAGCGTATCGGCTCCCATCCACAAGCTGTCGGGACGAAGCTTTTTGCCGACCATGACAGAATCTGAAGTGCCTAATCCTATATAAGGATTTTTTGTCACAATGGTCCGCTGGTCTATTTTGTAATAATACCCCAGTTGTCCATACATCACCGTTTTATCGGTCGTGTCTTTAAATACGATATTTCTTACTGCCTTGCCATATCCGGCAATTCCATCATAATATAAACTGTCTCCTTTTAAAGATTTGGAGCCCTGAGTGTACAGGTTTTTCTTTCCGAAGTAAGCATATTGTGTTTTGGTATTGTAAGCCCCGTTTTCGGTATAAAGATTATCGTCCTTTCCCATAATATTGGTGGGGCCGTAAAAATAAGTCCAGTTAGTGAGGGTGTTGTATCTTAAGGTATCTGATTTAATGGTAGATTCAGGAGTAACGACCACTACATTATAACGGAAGTAAGCATCGCGGCTGTTGGAAAAATAGTACCCGTTTTTACTGGTTAGGGTAACATCCTTACTCACAATTTTACCTCCGGTTACATAAGTTCCTACCTTACTGCCAAGGTTGTAATCCAGAATATTGGTGGTCAATATGGATTCTTTATCAATCATTTTAACATTACTTGTTAAATGGGCATTTTTAGTGTTCCCATCATAAGTAAGTCTGTCAGAATAAATGTTGATGGTGTCGGCCTGGTTAATGTGCACATGGTCAAAAGCATCAAACATGTTTTTTTCTTCGTAAAATACGGCACTATCGCATGCAAGTGTGGCGTTGTCTTGTTTGAACACAGGATTTCTCAGATAGGAAACTGAGCCGGAAGGAGTCTTCTTTACCGTGGTCGCAGTGGAACTTAATAGGAAAATCTTTGTTTTCTGTTGCGCGAGCAAAGAAAACGGGAGCAGGAATAGAATTAAAAAAAGACGTAATTTTTGCACTTTACAAAGTTAGTTTTTTGCGTACCATTTCCATCGGAATATATTTGTTTTTTTAGCGTTATTTATTGATTTTTAAAGGTTCCCACGAACTCACAGATTCGGTTTAAGGGCTGCGAACTGATCATGAGCAGATAGGTTTCATTGGGTGATTACCAGCCTTTAAATGATTGTTTTTTTCTAAGGTATCCCATTGTGGTTTAAATTAAATATTTTTGAAAGATGTTACCTCTTCAGAATTTTAAAGATTACATCAGCCAAAATGCTCTTTTCACTGTAAATGACCGGATTCTTCTGGCTGTAAGCGGAGGCCGGGACTCTGTTTTAATGGCCCATCTATTTAAACTCTCCGGATATGATTTTGGTATTGCACACTGTAATTTTAATTTGAGGGGAGAAGAATCTGTGCGTGATGAACATTTTGTGAAAATGTTGTCTGCAACACTTGATGTGCCTTTTTATGTACAGCATTTCCGGACAAAAGAGTATGCCGCCGGACATAAGGTTTCGATACAGATGGCGGCGAGGGATTTGCGTTATCAATGGTTTGAAGAGCTGAGAAGTAAGGAAGAATATGCATTCATCGCCCTTGCGCAACATCAGGATGATGCCATTGAAACTGTTTTGCTCAACCTGACCCGTGGTACAGGGATTGCCGGATTACATGGCATCCTTCCCAAAAGAGGCCATTTAATCAGGCCCCTTTTGTTTCTCTCCAGAACTGCAATCAATGAACTGATGGAAAGAGAACATCTCGACTATGTGGAAGACAGTTCCAACCTAAGTACCAATTATGCCCGGAATAAAATAAGGTTAAAGGTATTGCCCAGGTTGAAAGAGATCAATGGGAATCTGGAAGTCACCTTTCAGCACAACATTCAGCGTTTTGCAGATACGGAACTGGTACTGCAAAAGGTAGTGGCAGATTTAAGCCAGAAACTCCTCATTAAAAAACAGGATGGAATTCACCTTTCCATTGCGGAAGTTAAAAGCCTGTCTCCGCAGAAATTGTTGTTGTTCGAGGTCTTGAAGCCTTATGGTTTTACTGAGCACCTGGTAGCCGATGTACTGCAGGCATTGGATAAACAAAGTGGGATTTCATTTTTTAGTACTTCTCATCAGCTGACACTGGATCGGGAGGATTTGATTTTAGTTGCCTTGAAGAACAAGGACGCGATGTCCCGACAGCACCTGATGATACACGCACAAGATCTGATTACCGCACTTCCTGAAGGTGAACTGACAATGGTTACCCTTTCTAAATCGAAATTTGAAGAAACGCATTCTTTTAAAAAAGACCATTTTGAAGCCTACCTCGATGCAGAAAAGCTGATTTATCCGTTAGTATTAAGAAACAGACAAAACGGTGATAAGTTTAAACCGATCGGGATGAGCAACTTTAAAAAACTAAGCGACTTCTTCATTGATGAAAAAGTCCCGGTGACGAGGAAAGATGATATTCCTATCCTGGTAAATGGGAATGGAGAAATTATTTGGGTCATGGGCCTGAGACAGGATAACCGGTATAAGATCAGTCCAGCGACGAAAAATGTAACAATATTGACTTTTAGAAATCTACATATTACAATTTCTAAACAATCTTAAGCAGGTTGTTTTACTAAGCAAAGGAAAAAACAAGTAACTTTATTGAAAATTATATAGATGGGGAACCGATACGCATTTTTGGAGAAACAATATATAGGCCGCGATTACATCAGAATATGTATTCGGTTGGTTATGGCTGCATTTTGTTTTGCTGCTTATGTCTATGAGCGTGATCGCGACAATACTCAGGACCTGTTTTTGGTAGTGGGTTTTGGAATTATCGGCGTTTCTATTATTCTCCTTTTCATGATTCAATATAAAACGATCATTGATGATAAAAAGATCCTGATCGATGGTTTATGGTCTGCCAGAAAGGTCGAGATTGATCTAAATACCATTAAAAGCGTTAGAAAAGATACATATAGCAATTATTTATTCAATAATCCGGTATATAACCTGCACCGTAAAGGAAGTGTCCGCTTTTATTCTTCGGGAAAAGATGCGGTGGTGCTTACCGATCGTGATGGTTTTGAGTACTTTATCGGAACACAACGCCCTAATGAGATGTATCTTGTTCTGAAGGACCAGATGAAATCTTAAATAATTGCAATTGTTTAACACAAAGCTCAGTTTAAGTATTGTACTTTGCATCGTAAAACAAATTCGCTGGAATGAAAATAGGTATCGTTTGTTACCCAACTTTTGGAGGTAGTGGAGTAGTTGCTACTGAATTAGGTAAAGCACTTGCTGATGAAGGTCACCAGGTCCATTTTATCACTTATAGTCAGCCTGCCCGCCTCGACTTTTTCTCTGCCAACTTATTCTATCATGAAGTATCTGTAAGGGATTATCCTTTATTTGATTATGCTCCCTATGAATCTGCACTGGCGAGTAAACTGGTAGACGTAGTGCGCTTTGAAAAGCTGGACATTCTGCATGTACATTATGCGATTCCACATGCTTCTGCTGCATTTATGGCCAAGCAAATTCTGGAAACTTATGGGATATATATCCCATTTGTCACTACGCTGCACGGAACAGACATCACCCTGGTGGGTAAAGATCCAACCTATAAACCGGTGGTTACCTTTTCGATTAACAAATCAGATGGTGTAACCACTGTTTCGCAAAACCTGAAAGAAGATACGGAGAAACATTTTGAGATCACCAATGAGATCAAAGTGATTCCTAACTTTATCGATTTCAACAGGTTTAGCTTAAAGCCTAAAGATCATTTCAAGAAAGCCATCGCGCCTAATAATGAAAGAATTCTGATCCATACCTCTAACTTCCGAAAAGTGAAGCGTACAGGTGATGTGATCAGAACCTTTGAGAAGATTCAACAAAGGATTCCTTCCAAGTTATTAATGGTAGGAGATGGCCCGGAACGTGCTTATAATGAGCAGCTTTGTCGTGAACTGGGAATTTGCGAACATGTTCGTTTCTTAGGGAAACAGGATGCAATAGAAGAGATTCTATCGGTATCAGACTTGTTCCTGATGCCTTCAGAATCGGAAAGCTTCGGATTAGCGGCATTAGAAGCTATGGCCTGTAAAGTTCCTGCCATTACGTCTAATGCAGGTGGCTTGCCAGAGTTGAATATCGACGGTTTCTGTGGCTTTATGAGTAATGTAGGTGATGTGGAAGATATGGCTGCCAAGGGAATTCAAATTCTGGAGAATGATGAGGTGTTACAACGATTTAAGGAGAATGCCTTTATCAGGGCTCAGGATTTTGATCTGAAGAAGATCCTGCCAGTATATATAGATTACTATAATCAGGTAATAGAAGAAGCGCATAAACTGAAAGTAGTTTAGCTATAAAAAAAGTCCTTTGGATCATCCAAAGGACTTTTTATTTTCAAAGTACGGTTATTTTACCGGAGCAAACAGCAGGCATACGGGAGCGCCAACTTCAATCCTTTTTCCGGTGTCCTTTAAAGCGCCTGTTTCCTGGTTACGTTCAAAAATAACTACGTCATTGGTGTACTGGTGTCCTACCAGCAGGTATTTTCCACTTGGGTCAATGACAAAATTTCTCGGGCCTTTACCAAGTGTACTTGCATGCCCCCTGATACTTAACAAGCCTCCTTTTTCAATGGCGAAAATGGTGATCTTATTTTCTGATCCCCTGTTACTGGCATACAAAAACTTACCATCAGGAGAAAGGTGGATGTCTGCTGCACCATTTTGTCCTGTAAATCCATCTTCTGTGAGTTTGGTTTGTTGAATTTCGTTCAAATTACCATCGCTATAACTGAATACGGTGACCCCTGCGTTGATTTCCCCAACGAGGTAAGCATATTTACCATCCTTGCTGAATACAAGGTGTCTTGGGCCGGTTCCCGGGGTTACATCAATGCTATATTGTATTTGTAATACTTTCTCGTTCAGGCTTGGGTTGTATTTGTAAAAAAAGATCTTGTCCGTACCCAGATCGTTCACCACAATATATTTGCCGTCTGGGGTAAACTGCGCCATGTGGACATGTGGCTGGTCCTGCTGAGGCTTAACAATGCTTTTGCCTGTATGTTGTGTGAGTAGTTTTAACGCAGATAAGGAACCGTCCTTTTTAATGCCGAACGTAGAAAGACTTCCTCCTGAATAGTTGGCTGTGATGACGTTCTTTTGATCAGCAATCACATAGCATGGATCGGCACCGGTTGCCTGTTTGTTTAAGAAAGTCAGCTTGCCGGATGCTGCATCGAAACGAAAAGCACTGACCGCGCTGCTTGCTCCGGTTTCATTAACGGCATAAATGGTTTTATTTCCGGTTCCTAAAGCCAGATAACTCGGGTTTTCTACATTTTTGGTAATACTTTTTGCTTTGAAATCAGCGGTATTCGTATTGAAGTCATAAACATAGATTCCTTCACTTTTCCCGGTGTTGGTATAGGTTCCAATGATCAGGTTGTAATCTGTTTGTTGTGCATAGCTTTGCATGGCTAGAAGTATTACTGGAAAAAACAAAAGTGCTCTCATTTGAATATTTATTATTTAGCAATAATATCATATTAAACTTGAAATTATAGGAAATATGTTCAGATTGTTGAGATATTCTGTCTGTTTTTTGAAAAGAGAGGGCGGTAAAGGAGGTCGATCAGGGGATGTCTTGATCGGGATGGGTATAAATAAAAAGAACCGGTTACGTTTGGTGTAACCGGTTCTTCAGGTATTTTTTATTTGATCAGGTGTTTAATCTGGATCAACTCATGTTCTTCTAAATAGCGCCATCTTCCACGTGGAAGGTCTTTTTTAGTCAGGTTACCATAAACAACGCGGTCTAGTTTTACCACATCATAACCCAGGTGTTCGAATATTCTTCTTACGATTCTATTTTTACCACTGTGAATCTGGATACCAACCTCACGTTTACTGCCTCCGGTTACATAAGATACATTATCTGGTTTGATGATTCCATCTTCCAGTTCAAGGCCGAACTGAATTTTGTTCAGATCTCCCTGGCTTAAGCTTCTGCTCAATTCCACATGATAGATCTTAGTGATGCCGTTTTTAGGGTGTGATAGTTTATCTGCAAGGTCTCCATCATTGGTCATCAATAATAGACCTGTTGTATTGCGGTCTAATCTTCCTACCGGATAAATGCGTTCTCTGCTTGCTTTATCTACCAGTTGCATCACAGTACGACGTTCCTGAGGATCGTCAGTTGTGGTGATGTAATCTTTTGGTTTGTTCAATAAAACGTAAACTTTCTTTTCGCGTTTCAACAATTCTCCGTTGTAACGGATTTCATCTTTCGCGGGGTCAATTTTATGTCCCAGTTCCGAAACTGCTTCTCCATTTACAGATACGACACCTGCTGCAATCAGCTCATCCGCTTTACGGCGTGAGCAAATGCCTGAATTGGCAATGTAACGGTTCAAACGGATCAGTCCGTCATCTTTAGGGATTGGCGCTTTTCTGCCACGCATAACGGTATTGCTATCGTCGCGTTCAGTGCGTTCTCCACGTGCCTTAAATCCAGGTCTTGTATTATCGTCTTCTCTTTTTCTGAATGGTCTGCTGTCCGTACTTCTGGAAGCTGATCCTTTTTTATCATCGAATTTTCTGAAAGGTTGATCACCACTTCCGAAATTGTCTTTCTTTATATAACTACGGGTTTTGTCTGTAGGAGGAACATCTCTTGAGCTTCCTGCACTATGTGGTCTTGGTTTGTAATCCCTTGACTCATTATCACCTCTTGGTTTGAAATCTCTCGATCCACCCTCTCTAGGCTTGTAATCTCTTGAACCGCCTTCTCTTGGTTTGAAATCTCTCGATCCACCTTCTCTCGGCTTATAATCTCTTGAGCCACCTTCTCTTGGCTTGAAGTCTCTCGACTCATTATCTCCCCGTGGTTTGAAGCTTCTTGAATCTCCCTCTCTCGGTTTGTAATCCCTTGAACCACCTTCTCTTGGTTTGAAATCTCTCGAGCCACCTTCTCTCGGTTTGTAATCCCTTGAACCACCTTCTCTTGGTTTGAAATCTCTCGAGCCACCTTCTCTCGGTTTATAATCTCTTGAACCGCCTTCTCTTGGCTTAAAGTCTTTCCTGTCTCCCTCTCTTGGTTTGAAGTCTTTTCTATCGCCTTCTCTTGGTTTAAAATCTCTCGGGCCACCAAACTTACTATCCTTCCCCTCTTTGTCGTCAAACTTGCCTTTGCCTTTGTAAGAACTGTCTGTTCCACTACGACTTTTGCCTGTTGTACTTCTGTTTCCCGGTTTGGACTTGTCATCCCGACTGTTCCTGTTGTTGTCTTTGATCATGATACGCTATATAACCGCATAATTTATGCGGCTGCAAATTTAGTAAAAATCGGTCAATTTATAGCTGAATTTTTCGGATTTGTACAAGATGTAAAAAATCATAGCCTATGGGTGTTTAAACGCTGATTTTCAGTACAGTTTTCGTAAAAGGTTGATAATTAACATAATATACTGTATGTTTGCAAACGTTTTAAAATTATTAACCAAAAAAAGGAGGAAAATGATAAAGAAACACATAATAACATGTACGGTAATAATTGCATTACTGGTTATGGCAAAAGTGTTTGCTTACAACATGCCCCAAGCAGCAAAAAGTCTTTTAAAAGAAGAAAAAACAACAAAGAATACAGATACATTAACACCAAAAATCGAAGAACCGGTAGCAGTAATTGCCCGGTTAAATTTTGCAGCAGAAACACTTCCACTGGGCGATGCCAGGGTGGAACGTAAAATGAAAAAAGTTCTTGCTGCATTCAGTCACAGTAAATTACAGACCAATCGTTTGCACAATAAAGCAGCAGAATGGTTTCCTGTAATAGAACCAATCCTCGCCGCTTATGGCATTCCAGAGGATTTTAAATACATCCCTTTAGTTGAATCAGGATTAAAGGCAGGCGTATCACCTAAAGGTGCTGCAGGCTTTTGGCAATTTATGCCAGGTACAGCCCGTAGTTTTGGTTTGAAAGTCAACTCAAATGTAGACGAGCGTAACAACTTACGTAAGTCAACAATTGCAGCGGCAAAGTATATCAAAGAGCTTTACGGCATTTTTGATAGCTGGACATTGGTTGCAGCAGCCTATAATGTAGGTGATGGCCACATGCAAAGGCAGATCAACAGGCAAAAACAGGACAATTATTTCAAGATGAAGCTAAACCGTGAAACAGCGGGTTATGTGTACAAATTGATTTCCATGAAGCAGATTCTGGAATTTCCTGGTAGATATGGCTATAAAGCGCCAAGAGCCTTGTTGGCATACAATGCTGAAAAAGCTGCAAATAATACAGAAAAGACCGCAAACGCGGAATAATAAAAGATAAAAGACACACAAATGGGGGAAGCCGGAATTTATTCCGGCTTTTTGTTTTTCTTGGAATTTTACTATTTTACCCGATATGGGATTGTTAAAACTGCGCATTACCACGATGACTTATTGTCCGGGGGAGACATTAATCATCAGCTTTGAACCCCTGGAAGGATCGAAACCTGACTATCTTGCCGGTCAGTTCCTGACCCTGGTTTTTGAGGAAAAAGGGAAAGAACTGAGGCGTTCTTATTCTTTATGCAGTTCTCCGGATGTGGACGAACCTTTATCTATCGCCATTAAAAGGGTAGAAAATGGAGCAATTTCGAGACTATTACATCATAAAACTGCTGTAGGAGATGTTTTGACCGCATTGGATCCCAATGGGAAATTCAGCTATGTTCCTGAACAGGAAATCAGAAGGACCGTTTTCCTTTTTGCGGCAGGTGTGGGAATCACCCCTTTATTCTCGATTTTAAAGACAGCACTCCTTAGAGAAAAACACAGCAAAGTCATATTAATCTATAGCAACAGATCTGCTGAAGGGACATTGTTTTACGCGGAACTCAATGCTTTACAAGCGCAGTATCCGGATCGTTTTAAACTGATTTATCTGTTCAGTCAGTCGAAGAATTTATTGATGGCTCGCTTAAACGGACAGTTGATTGAACGGATTGTGGCGGAGCAGCTGGAATTTGAAAAACAAGATGTCTTGCTTTACACCTGCGGACCAGTAGATTACATGGACGTATGCAGGATCACTCTGCTGAATCTTGGTTTCGACAGAACACAGATAAAAAGAGAGACTTTTGTGCTTCCGGAAGATGAGGCGGATGAAGACGACATGACGGAAAAGAAAGCCAGGGATACGAATACTTATTCCGTGATTCTGAACTACCGTGGGAAAGTACATGAAATTGAGGTGCCTTACTACCAGAGTATTCTTGACGCAGCACTGGAGCAGAAAATTGACCTGCCATATAGCTGTCATGCTGGCATCTGCAGCACCTGCACTGCCAATTGTATCAAGGGACATGTGGAAATGGATTATAATGAAGTTTTAATGGATGACGAAATTGCATCAGGTAGAGTGCTGGTTTGCACTGGTCACCCTACTGAAAATGGCACCACACTGGTTTGGTAAACAATCTCAGGTCTGCCTTGCGTAAACTTTTCTTTTGATAAAATTTTTAGCATTTTTGTGGCTGAAAATTTGTTATCCTAAATATATAGATATCAGTACAGTTTTAATAGAAATATGAGCAAAAATACCGTTGACCTGGGCGAGCAAAAGGATGTAGAAGTATATGGAGCCAGGGTACATAACCTTAAAAATATAGACATTTCCTTTCCACGGAATAAACTGGTAGTCATTACCGGTCTCAGTGGCAGTGGAAAGTCCTCACTGGCTTTTGATACCATTTATGCAGAAGGGCAACGGAGGTATATGGAAACCTTTAGTGCGTATTCCCGTCAGTTTATGGGAGGAATGGAGCGCCCGGATGTGGATAAAGTATCCGGTTTAAGCCCGGTGATTGCCATTGAGCAAAAAACCACCAGTAAAAACCCAAGGTCTACTGTGGGAACAATCACAGAAATCTACGATTTCATGCGTTTGCTATATGCCCGTGCAGCAGATGCTTTCTCCTACAATACAGGGGAGAAGATGGAGCGTATGAGCGAAGATCAGATCCTCGGTAATATCTACAATAAGTTCGAAGATATGCCGGTTAATATCCTTGCACCAGTAGTAAAAGGGCGTAAAGGACATTACAGGGAACTGTTCGAACAAATCCGGAAACAAGGCTATGTAAAAGTCCGCGTGGATGGGGATATTCAGGATATTAGTCCAAAGATGCAGGTAGACCGTTACAAGATCCATGACATCGAGATTGTGGTAGACCGGCTTATAATCGATAGAAAAGACCAGAAACGATTACAAGACTCCCTTCAAACGGCGATGCGCCTGGGGAAAGGAATCATTAAAATCAGTGATAAGGACAATAATGTTTCCCATTTCAGTCGTTTTCTAATGTGCCCGACAACGGGAATCTCTTATGATGAACCACAGCCAAATAGTTTCTCTTTTAATTCTCCTTACGGAGCATGTGAGAACTGCGATGGACTGGGATATATCTTCGTTATTGATAAAGAATCGGTAATGCCGAATCCGAAGTTGAGCATTATGAACGGCGGATTGGCTCCGCTGGGAGAATACCGCGACATCTGGGTGTTCCAGGTGCTGAAAGCATTGGCTAAAAAATATAATTTTTCTTTGTCTACTCCATTGGAGAAACTAAGTGAAGAACATATCAGTATCATTTTAAACGGTTCGCATGAATTGTTGAGTGTGGCGGTGGAATACAACAAATGGAATGTTCAGAACTATCAGATTACCTTTGATGGTATCATCAAATTACTGGAAGAACAACAGGAGAAAAAAGGAGAGGGGGCAGTCGATGATATGGAGACTTTCCGTAAGCTGAAAACTTGTCCGGTATGTAATGGCGCAAGGTTAAAGAAAGAAAGCCTGCATTTTAAAATTGACGGAAAAAATATCTTTGAACTGGCAGAAATGGACATCAACAGCCTGAAAAACTGGTATTTTGATGTGGAAAGCCGTTTAAATGAAAGACAAAATACGATTGCTAAAGAGATTCTTAAAGAGATCAGGGCGAGATTAGGCTTCCTGACCGATGTAGGATTGAATTACCTGTCTCTGGATCGTACTGCGCGGACGTTATCTGGAGGGGAGGCACAGCGGATTCGTCTGGCTACACAAATCGGATCACAACTGATGAATGTCATGTACATTCTGGATGAGCCAAGTATTGGTCTTCATCAGCGTGACAATGAGCGCCTGATTGGTGCGCTTAAAAACCTGCGTGACCTTGGTAACACGGTATTGGTGGTAGAACATGATAAAGACATGATTCTGGAGGCAGATCACGTAATCGATGTGGGGCCGGCAGCAGGAGTCCGCGGTGGTCAGATTGTTGCCCAGGGAACGCCGGCAGAGATTTTAAAATCGGATACACTGACTGCGGCTTATCTGAATGGTAAAAAGGGAATTGAAGTACCTAAAAAGCGTAGAAAAGGAACCGGGCACAAGTTGTCCATTATTAAAGCGAGTGGACATAACCTGAAAGACGTGTCTGTGGATTTCCCTCTTGGAAAGTTCATCGCGGTAACCGGTGTTTCCGGAAGTGGAAAATCAAGCCTGATTACGGAAACTTTATATCCGATATTAAACCATCATTTTTTTAGGGCGAAGAAACATCCTTTACCGTATGAGAAGATCAATGGGATTAAAGAAATAGATAAAGTAATTGAGATCGATCAGGCACCTATCGGACGTACGCCAAGATCGAATCCTTCTACTTATACCGGAGTATTTTCTGACATCAGAAACTTATTTGTGCAATTGCCGGAAGCAAAGATCAGGGGTTATAAGCCTGGTCGTTTTTCCTTCAATGTAAAAGGCGGAAGGTGTGAAACTTGTCAGGGGGGCGGAATGAAAGTGATAGAAATGAACTTCCTTCCCGATGTTCAGGTACCATGTGAAGAGTGTGGTGGAAAGAGATACAACAGGGAAACCCTGGAGGTTCGTTACCGGAGTAAATCCATTAGTGATGTACTCGATATGAGTATTGAAGATGCCTGTGATTTCTTTGAGAACATGCCGGTAATTTACCGGAAGATCAAAACACTAAAGGATGTGGGCTTAGGTTATATTACTCTAGGACAATCGTCTACAACGCTTTCGGGTGGTGAGGCTCAACGGGTTAAACTGGCTACTGAATTGTCTAAAAAAGATACGGGCAGAACATTTTATATTTTGGATGAACCCACAACTGGCCTGCATTTTGAGGATATAAATGTTCTATTAGGTGTGCTGAACGAGTTGGTAGAGAAAGGGAACACCGTATTGGTGATTGAGCACAACCTTGATGTCGTAAAAGTAGCAGATTGGGTAATCGATTTAGGTGAAGAAGGTGGCGCAGGTGGCGGTAGAATCATATTTGAAGGAACTCCAGAAGGATTGGTACAAAACCCAATAAGTTTAACCGGTAAATTTTTGAAGAAAGAAATGGGCTTATAAATTTAAAGTTATGTCAGTCTTCCTGAATACTTTTCTGCCCGATACAGATCCATCGAGTAAATTACAGGTGGTAGATCGGGGATTAAATAAACAAAGTGCAGAAGCATCCGCTTCTCCTTATAAATTAATAGAAGAAGAAGATATCAGGGCACTGCTGAAGCCTAGAATGCCATTTTCACATAAAGGAACATATGGCCATGCGCTAATCATTGCCGGGGAAATCCGGACAATGGGTGCGGCCATGTTGTCTGCAAAAGGCTGCCTCTATGGCGGTGCAGGCTTAACAACACTTTCCATTCCGGAAAGTGGGTTAACCGCATTAAATTCTACCTTGCCAGAGGTGATGTTTCTGGAAAGAAAACAGCTCATTAAGATGAAATCTTTAAAGAAGTATAATGCGGTTGCCATAGGTCCCGGAATTGGAAAATTATTGGATGGTATGGCGGTGCTGGAGGGTTTGTTTACTTTAAAGCGGCCAATCATTGCCGATGCCGATGCGTTAGGTCTTCTGGCTGAACATCAGGACCTGTTGTATCATTTACCGAAGGATTCGATTCTTACTCCTCATTTAAAAGAGTTTGACGGCCTGTTTGGGAAGCATAAAAACTGGTGGGAACGGTTACAGACAGCCCGCATGGAAGCTAAGAAATTAGGCGCAGTGATTGTCTTGAAAAATCAATTTACTTTTATTATTGATCAGCAGGGAGATGTGATGATCAATCAGACCGGCAATCCTGCTATGGCACAGGGTGGGATGGGGGATGTCCTTACAGGCTTAACTGCTGCTTATGTGGCACAGGGGTATAGTGCTAAAGCTGCTGCAATTCTGGCTTGTTTCTTCCATGGAAAAGCAGGAGATGAGTTGGCCACACATAGCATTAACGTTACGGCATCACAGGTGGCCCAGGAGATTCCAAAAACAGTAAAAAGGTTTTTAGATTTTAAATCGGAAGATTAGATAGATACGCCACCCATAACGATCATCTGATCCATAGTTGGGCTAGCTACGCCGCCACGTTTTTCCAAAGTTACGGCGAAAGCCTGCGCGGATCCGATTTCTTTCATTTTAAGCAGAATGTGTGTGGTATCTGCTTTAACATCAAATACACCAAGATCTACCGGTTTTCCGTTTACCAAAGCCCAAAGCTGGTACTGATGTGCCTGATCGTTTTTAGGAAGTCCCATTTTGGAATTGTCTACCATAACATGGCGTCCTGAAGTATGCCAGTAAACCATCATTTTAGCCTGAGGGGCCATTTTCGTGCCGGCAAGTTTAACAATCTTCCAATCGGGATCATTCGGCATATCGGCAATGGTCTGTAGTTCCTGATTGGTTTCTTTCATGTAGTTCACTGTATTGGCGAACTTCTGTTTATCCTGGTTAAGGGCAATGATTTGATCTTTGGCAATATCCAGTTCTGTATGTGCTGAGTAAAGCGCAATTCCAGCTACGATAAGGAGGACGGCGCAAGCGATCAAGGCAATCCGAAGTGTTTTTAGTTTTGATTCATAACCTTCAGGATATAAAGGCAGGACTTTAGCTTCCTGTGGAGTTGCAGGAGTTAAGTTTTCAGAAACTTTAGGTGTGGCGACTGTTGCCGCTTCTATTCTTTCTAATATTTTATTTTCTAACCCTATAGAAGGCTGAACGGAATGTTGAATCGCATATTCTTCCATAGCAAGCTCAATCGCAGAAATCTCCTGTTTTACTTCAGGATATTGTGCTGCCATCGCTTCCACTTCATATTGCTCCTGCTCGTTTAACTCGCCGAGAACATAAAGCTCAAGTATGCCTGATTCTATATATGCTTTTCCCTCTTCCACCTTAATTAAAATTCTTTCTTAGTTCCATAATTGCCATTCGAATCCGGGTTTTCACCGTACCCAAAGGTAAATCCAATTCTTCTGCTGCTTCCACATGGGTATATCCCTTAAAATACACCATATCTAATACCAGATTAAACTCTGGTTTAAGTGACGTAACCATGTCTTTTAAACCAATTGCATCTGCATTGAAAGTAACCTCTTTTTGAGCGTCAATGAAATCTACGTTATTTTCTATGTCCTGGTTTTTATTGGCGTTTTTAAAGTCCTTTGAACGGAGTTTGTCAATGGCTAAATTCCTGGCAATATTCATCATCCAGGTAAATAGACGGCCTTTACCCGGATCGTAATTGTCTGCAGATTTCCAGATTTTTATGAAAGTTTCCTGTAATACATCCTCGGCAACCTCAGGTTGAAGGATGATTCTTGATATGACACCGAATAATGCTCCCGAATACATATCGTACAATGCTTTAATAGCAATTGTTTCCTGGCTTTTTAGGGCCCGGACAAGTTCTTCTTCGGAGAGGGATATTTTCTTTGTTGTGGTCAAGTTCAGCTAATATACAGAAACAACAACAGGAAAAAATAAAATTTGTTTGATGTTATAAAAATTACAAATCGAATAAGTGCTTTTCGGCATGGTAAGAAGAACGTACCAATGGACCACTCTCTACATATTTAAATCCTTTTGCCATTCCTACTTCTTTGTATTTTGCAAATTGATCAGGATGAATCCAATCCAATACCGGGTGGTGATTACGGGTAGGTTGTAAATACTGACCTAAAGTAAGGATGTGTACGCCATTGGCAACAAGATCGTCCATGGCTTCGTATACATCTTCTTCGGTTTCTCCTAATCCAAGCATAATGCCTGTTTTTGTTCTTAAGCCAAAGTCAGAAATGCGTTTAAGACATTCTAAACTTCTGTCGTATTTTGCCTGAATGCGGACCTGTTTGGTTAAACGTCTTACTGTTTCAATGTTGTGCGACATCACCTCTGGTCTTTCTTCCAATACACGGTATAGGTTATCCCAGATCCCTCTGAAGTCAGGGATTAGTGTTTCCAGTGTTGTTTCCGGACTTTCTCTTCTGATCGCCTGTAATGTTTCTGCCCAGATAATTGAACCACCATCTTTCAGGTCGTCTCTATCCACAGAAGTGATCACGCAATGTTTTACCTGCATTAACTTTACAGAGTTGGCTACCCTGTTTGGCTCATCAGTATCTACAGCCAATGGTCTGCCCGTTGCTACTGCGCAGAAAGAGCAGGAGCGGGTACAGATATTTCCAAGAATCATAAAGGTAGCGGTACCTGCTCCCCAGCATTCACCCATATTCGGGCAATTGCCGCTTTCGCAGATGGTGTGCAGCTTATGTGTGTCTACAAGACTACGTACTTGTGCATATTCTTTACCTACAGGAAGCTTAACTCTAAGCCAATCTGGTTTACGTTGTACTGGGTTTGCGGAAACAACCGGAAGTGCGATCATACTGCAAAGTTAAGCAATAGGTTTGAATAGTTATAAAAATGAAGTGTTTGCCGGATGTAATGTTCTCCATTTTCGGTGATATTCAGATGTGTTAAAGTTGTGTTTTACTAAAATTGAATGCTAACTGACTGGTGTATCGTCGTTAATAGGCCTATTAGATCAATTATGGACCTATCAACCTCCTATTGAAGGTCAATTGACGATCAATTTTAGTAAAACACAACTTTAACGGAAATTGAACGGAACGTGAAAACGTTGGACCGGGGGGATGCGTTGAATTGCTATAGATTAGGGAGTCGGAAAAGCGGAATTGAATTGCCTCCTTTGAAAAATTATGTTAATCTTGTAATCTAAAATATAAACGATGGCAACTTCAAAAATAACCTATAATGGTGGTTTAAGAACCACATCCGTTCATGAACGTTCCGGAAATGAAATCATTACTGATGCACCGATAGATAATAAAGGACAGGGAGCTGCTTTTTCACCAACAGATTTGCTGGCGACTTCACTGGGAAATTGTATGTTGACTATTGTTGGGATTGCAGCGAATGAACATGGATTTAACATCGATGGTGCGACCTGCGAGATTACGAAGATCATGGCTGAAAATCCAAGAAGGGTTTCGGAAATTGTGGTCAACTTCCAATTCCCTGCAAATAACTATTCTGATAAGGATAAAAAAATCATTGAAAGATCGGCCAATACTTGTCCGGTGGCCTTCAGCTTACATCCGGATCTTAAGAAAACAGTTTCTTTTAATTATTAATTACTTCGGCAACTTCCTCTGCAGAAATGTCACTATGTGAAGCATCAAGAATGCATTCCCCATCTTTAATCAATAAGATTTGCGGGGATTCATGGTGAACCTGAAAAGTCTCAGCTATTTGTGCGGAAATCGCACGATAGCTGATTAAATCTAAAAAGTATAAGGAAGTATCTGTAGGGATGGCTTCCCAGTCCATTTCAAAGCGTCTTTTTGCCATCATGCTCACCGAACAACGGGTGCTATGTTTA
The DNA here is from genome assembly GCF_038446955.1 of Pedobacter sp. FW305-3-2-15-E-R2A2. NCBI lineage: Bacteria > Pseudomonadati > Bacteroidota > Sphingobacteriia > Sphingobacteriales > Sphingobacteriaceae > Pedobacter > Pedobacter sp. FW305-3-2-15-E-R2A2. Next base: position 6,541,323 of record NZ_CP151803.1, on the reverse strand, counting down.
AAAATTAAGCTGTACCCGGTTTCTTTTTGTATGTCACTGATTTGTGCCAAATCAGTTATAAATTTCCACTGCATCAATATTCTCCTAAAATGTATGTTTGTTGCTTATCTTCTTCTCCTGCTTTCCGGATAAGAGCCGTATGCCGGACAAAGTCGGTTTGAGCAGGCTTCCAGAAGCGCTATGGTTAAGAATACGCCAAGCAATAATATGGCTACTTTTTTCATGAGGTTAATTTTTATAAAAATTCTCCACTAATTTACAGATTTTAATATGAAGAAACAAGGTATTGCTAAATAGTAGCCACCAGCTCTGCCATTTTTAGTGCTGTAATCGCTGCCTCGTCGCCCTTGTTGCCATGTTTACCACCTGCGCGGTCTATTGCTTGCTGTTGATCATTTGTCGTCAGCACGCCGAAGATTACGGGCTTGCTGTATTTTATGCTTACCTGTGTGATGCCCTGAGCTACTGCGTCGCAGATAAAGTCAAAGTGTCTGGTCTCTCCCTGAATTACACATCCCAGGCAGATTACTGCATCAAGATCTTGGTGTTTTTGTAGTAAAATGTCTGCAGCAGAAGTCAACTCGAAAGTGCCCGGCACTGCAATAGAAACGATGTTTTCTGCCAATACTCCATTGTTGATCAGGGTTTGTAAAGCGCCGTTATATAGGCTTCCGGTAATTTCTGCATTCCATTCTGCAACGGCGATCGCGATTTTAAAAGGACTTCCGTTAGGAATGGTCGTATGAGAAAAGTCAGATAGATTTTTAAGTTGTGTTGCCATTTTGCAAATATAAGTAAAGGGTACAAAAAAAGGCTAGCCGTAATGGCTAACCTTTGTCATAATATTTTTTTACTCATCTATTTTGCCTGCGCTGAAGCGCGGGCGATGAATTCATCTGCCATTGCTGCTTCCTGGCTTTCAGGATATTGAGTTTTGATTTTCGTGTAAGCATCTTCTGCAGATTTGAAATCTTTAAGATGTTCATAAACCAATCCTAGTTTTTTAAGGAACAAAGGAGAAGTAAATTTGTTGCTGGCTTTATCGGCAGCTTTTTTGTAATAAGTTGCAGCTTGTTTAAAGTCTTTCAACTCACTATAAGCATCACCTAATAAACCTAAGGCCAATGGATCTGCAACAGGACTTCCGGTTTCTGAGTATTTACCTAAAGCTTCAGTTGCTTTTTTGTATTCACCTTTACGCAAATAGATACCACCTAAATAAAGGTTGGCTAAGTTTGCTGATTTGGTATTGTCGTACTCTTCCGCAATTTTCTCTAAACCAGGGTAACCCGCAGCGCCATTGATTGCTTTATTGGCAAGGGAATCGACTCCAACATACTGTTCTGATTTGTACATTTTTGCAGAAGCTTCTAATGCTCTGTTTTTTAAATATACGTTTTGATACCAAAGGTAAACTCCAATCAATAACACTACAGCGCCTGCAATGAACAAAAGGCTTTTTGAGTTTTCTTCTAAAAAGGAACCCTTCTTTACCGGGTGACTTACTTCTTTTTCTGTTGTAGACATTTTATTTAAAAAAATTAAGGATTGCAAAAATACATTTTTACATCAAAGTATCAACCCCTTTTTGCGGATTTATTAAACTTTATTGAAGGGTACTTCCAAACAGAACTGCCTGATGTTTAATATTCTAGTAGAGAGCCTTTAAAATAACTGAAATATTACGGAATAAGAGAAGAGAAATAAAAGGTAACTTTGCAGCATAATAATATGTGGTTAAAAAACATTACACTCCTCAACTTTAAGAACTATGCCGATGCCAGTCTCAGTTTTTCAAAAACTGTGAACGCATTTGTGGGTAATAATGGTGCTGGCAAAACAAATTTACTGGATGCGATACATTACCTCTGTTTATGTAAAGGGTACTTTAATCCGATAGACAGCCAGCAAATTAAGACATCCGAAGATCTGTTTATGATCCAGGGGGATTTTGAGCGTGAGAAAAAAAATGAGAAGATTACCTGTGGTGTAAAAAGAAACCAGAAGAAACAATTTAAGCGGAATAAGAAAGAGTATGATAAGCTGGCCAGCCATATTGGTTTGTTCCCTTTGGTCATGATCTCTCCTTATGATACCAATATCATTATGGATGGGAGTGAAGAGCGCCGCCGTTTTATGGACAATGTGATTTCGCAAACAGATGCACATTACCTGGATGAACTCATTTTATATAACAGGCATCTTTTAAACAGAAATGCGCTGTTGAAGCAAATTGCGGTGACCAGAAGCTACGACCCTACTTTACTGGAGATTTACAATGAGCAGCTCGTGCAATCCGGAAATAAAATCTTTGCCAAACGCGAGCAGTTTATGAAAGATTTTATCCCCTTGTTTGATAAGTACTACCAGTTTTTGACGGAAGATAAAGAAGAGGTCAGCTTGTTTTACCAGTCGCAGTTAAGCGAAACACCTTTTCTTAAATTGCTTGGACAATCCATCGAAAAAGATAAGATTTTAGAAAGAACTACTACCGGGATTCATAAGGATGAGCTGATTTTTACGATTACCGGAATGCCTTTGAAGAAATTCGGCTCGCAAGGGCAACAGAAATCTTTTTTAATTGCCTTAAAGCTTGCGCAATATGCTTATCTTCAGAAGTTTAAAGGATTTAAGCCTTTGCTGCTGCTTGACGATATTTTTGATAAACTGGACGATAGCAGAATGCATAAATTGATGGAAATGGTGTCCCATCAGGATTTCGGACAGATTTTTATTACCGATACGGGGAGAGAACGGGTGATGGCGGTATTTAATAAAATAGATGTTGCAGTCACCTTATTTGAAGTAAATAACGGAGCAGTAAATCATGCGTAAACCTAATGACATCACCTTAAAAGAAGGTATTGGAAAAATGCTCAATGTATATAAGCTCAAAGGCAAGTTCGATGAGACCACCATCATTGCGCTGTGGCCGGAACTGATGGGCGTGGCTATCGGGAACCGTACGACACAAATTTACATCAGCCAAAAGAAATTATTTGTGAGGATAGAATCTTCGGTGATCAAGAATGAGTTGATGATGGTCAGAACCGGGATCATTGAAAAATTAAATGAACGCGCCGGTTCTGAAGTAATCATAGAAATCGTCTTTCTGTAGAATTTTAGCTTCGGCCACCAAAAATCCGGCTAATCAGCCAGATGATCATGGCTAATACCAATACTACAACAATAACGCCGGTCCAGACACCGGCTTTGAATATGCCTTGAACAAGTTCGCAACTTGCAAGGGTCGTTGATAATAATGCAATAATTGCCAGTGGGAAATATCTTTTTGTCATCATAAGTTTTTGCTTTATAGACTAACAAACAAATCTCCAGATGGTTTTTATGGCTTTATTTACCGTTAACCTTTAAGAGTTCTACCTCGAAAATCAAGGTGCTGTAAGGTGGAATATCCTGCCCGGCTCCACGCTCGCCATAAGCCAGTTGGTAAGGGATAAAGAATTTATATTTTGAACCAGCAGGCATCAGTTGAATTCCTTCTGTCCATCCAGGAATTACCCTGTTTAAAGGAAGAGAAAGTGGCTCATTCCTATCGTAAGAGCTGTCAAACTGTTTGCCGTTTAACAAGGTGCCTTTGTAATGTGCCAAAACAGTATCGGTAGCTTTAGGTTTGATTCCCTCTCCGGCTTTAATAACGATGTATTGCAGTCCGCTTGGAGTTACCTGCACACCCGGTTGTTTCTTATTGTTTTCCAGAAAGTTTTTTCCTTCGGTAATATTGACTGCAAATTTCTTTTTACTCAGTCCGTTAAAGAGATTGCTGATTGGCAATTGTGATTGCTCTTTACTGATGAGCAAGGTCTTTCCTTCAAAAGCATCTTTCAGCCCTTTAACCAGAAGATCGTAGTTTAAAGCACCCAAGCCATCATTTTTCATGCTGCTGGCCATGTTTGCTCCGAATGCATAACTGGCAGAATCAAGGCTGCTGTTAAAGATAACTTTCGTTGTTGCTTTTTGTGTACTTGCTTTTTTAGTAGCAGTTGCCTTTTTTCCTTTTGTTTGCGCCAGTGTGATGAGCGTACAAAAAGGAAGTAATAAGGTGATAAAAATTCTTTTCATCAGTTTCAATGGTTTTAATTTGGTTGGAAAGGTACAAAGTATCCTTAAAAAAATAAGCACCTTGTTGGGGTGCTTATTTTTTTAACGGTTACCGTTAATGTTCGTATGTCGACTGAATACTAGAAACGCTCAGCAGCAGTAAAGAAGAAATCTCCTTCAATCTGTGCATTTTCGTCAGAATCAGAACCGTGAACTGCATTTGCATCAATAGATTTTGCATATTTAGCACGGATAGTACCTTCTGCAGCATCTGCAGGGTTAGTCGCACCGATTAGTTTTCTGAAGTCTTCGATTGCATTGTCTTTTTCTAAGATTGCAGCAACGATAGGTCCTGAAGACATAAAGCTTACTAAATCAGCGTAGAAAGGACGTTCTTTATGAACTGCATAGAACTGACCAGCAGTTTCGTCAGTTAGTTTAGTATATTTTAATGCAATGATTTTAAAACCTGCTGCAGTAATGTCATTGATTATTGCACCGATGTGTCCGTTTGCAACAGCATCCGGCTTAATCATGGTAAATGTTCTGTTTGTACTCATCTTAATTTCAATTTTTTTGCAAAATTACATTTTATACTGCTAATATTAAAGCTTCAAATATAATACGCTCCATTTATCATTTAATCATTAGCTTTGCAACGAAAAATATGCTATCTGTTTCTGAAATAAAATCATTGCTGGCTACGCCGCAGAAAATTGTAATTACCACCCATCATAAACCTGATGGTGATGCGATGGGCTCATCTCTGGGCTTATATGCTTATCTGATCCAAAAGGGGCACCATGTAACGGTGATTACGCCTACGGACTATCCCTACTTTTTACATTGGCTTCCCAATAACTCAGATGTAATTATTTACACAGAGCAACAGGAACTATCTGCTAAATTAGTGGAAGAAGCCTCTTTGATCTTTTGCCTGGATTTCAACAGCCTGAGCAGGATTAATGAGCTTGGGGAATTGGTAAGGGCATCCGATGCTTATAAGATTATGATCGATCATCACCTGGATCCTGAAGATTTTGATGACTATCGTCATTGGAGTATCAGTGCCTGTGCGGCAGCTCAGCTGGTGTATGATTTTATCGTAAATGAACTGAAAGAAGGGGAATTCATGAATAAGGATATTGCGACCTGTTTATATACAGGAATCATGACCGATTCCGGATCTTTCCGTTTTCCTTCTGCTGATTCTACCGTTTACCGGATTGCAGCAGACCTGATCGACTGTGGCGCTGAACATTGGAGGATTCATCAGCTGGTGTACGACAATGCTACTGAAAACCGACTGCGTTTTCTTGGGCACTGTCTGAGCAATAAACTGGAAATTCTTCGGGATCTCCGGACTGCGATCATTACCGTGACGAAAGAAGAGCTAAAAGCATTCAATATTCAAACGGGTGATACGGAAGGAATTGTAAATTATGCCCTGTCTGTAAATGGGATAAAACTAGCTGCATTTATTATTGAAAGAACTGATAAAGTTAAATTATCTTTGCGCTCCACCGGGGATTTTCCTGCCAATGAAATTTGCAAGAAATATTTTAATGGAGGAGGCCACAGGAACGCTGCAGGTGGATATTCTGACCAAAATCTGGAAGATACTGTGTTAGAATTTAAGGCGTTATTAAGTGATTATAAAACGCAGTTATTACAGTAAAAGATATCGTTCTTTTAGTAGCAAATAAACATAAAACGAAAAACGGCGGAGCCCTCTTGAGTACCGCTGAAAGAAAAATAAACATAAAACGAAAAACGGCGGAGCCCTCTTGAGTACCGCTGAAAGAAAAATAAACATAAAACGAAAAAAAATAATTTAAAAACCACATGAAGAAAGGTATAGTAATTCTTTTCGCAGCCACACTTGGATTAGCTGCTTGTAACCAATACAAAAAAGGCCCGGGAGGTTTGATGTACACCATCCACAAAGATGGCGGTAAAGATAAAATCAAAGAAGGCGATATCGTTAAATTGAACTTTATCCAGAAAACGGAAAAAGATTCGGTAACTGTTAATACTTGGGATATGGATGCACCTCAGGTGTTCCCTGTTCAGAAAAAAGTATATGCTGGTGATATGAATGATGTGTTGACTCTATTTGGAGAAGGCGATAGTGCAACATTCAAATTAGATTTAGATACTGTTGCTAAATATTCAGGACAACCAAAACCAGCAAATACAAAAGATAAATACCTTGTATTTACAATTAAAGTAGAAAAAGTACTGCAAAAAGGTAAAGGTGAAGCTGACTCTACTTTCCAGAAAAAAGCAAGAGATTTCTTTGAAAAAGACTACAAAGCAAACATCGAAAGATTGAAAGGTGCTGAAGCAGGAAAAATCAAAAAATACATCGCTGATAACAACCTTAAAACAGTAACTACTGCATCAGGTTTACAATATGTGATCAGCAAACCAGGTAATGCAGAAAAACCTGTTTTAGGTGATACCATGATGGTAAACTATACTGGTAAATTAACGACTAAAAAATCTAACGGTAAAGACAACGTGTTTGATACCAGTGATGAGAAAATTGCTAAAGAATCAGGTAAACACAATCCGATGGCTACTTACGGTCCTCGTCCGATCACTTTAGGTCGTGCAATCCCAGGATTTGATGAAGGCTTAAAATTAATTGGTAAAGGTGGAAAAATGACGTTGATCATTCCTTCAAACCTTGCTTATGGTGAAGGTGGTATGCAACAAGGCGGTATCAGTCCTTTCTCTCCATTGGTATTTGAAGTTGAATTATCTGACATCAAAAAACCTAAAGCTGCTCCGGCAGGTGTAGCAGGTGCTACCATTGCTCCGGTAACCACAGCTCCGGCAACTGCACCAGCAGCAGGACATGAAGGTCACAAACACTAACAAAATAAAAAGGAACATCATGGTCTGAAAGCATGACCGGGTGTTACCCATAAAATTCCAACCCTGTCCGGATATTCCGGACAGGGTTTTTTTATTAACTTTGTCCATGCTTTTTACGGATACCCATACCCACCTTTATTACGAGACAGACCCTGAAAAACTGGAGCTATTGATGCAACGTTGCTTTGATAACAAAGTAGAACGTTTGTTCTTACCCAACGTTGATATTGCTTCGATCGCAAAAATTGATGACCTGGTTAAAAGATACCCTGGTCATTGTTTTGCTATGGCGGGTTTACATCCATGCGATGTAAAAGAAGATTATGAATTGGTGCTGGACGAGATTTGTGAAAGCATTGTAGACCGGGAGATCTATGCCATTGGTGAAATCGGCATTGACCTTCATTGGGATAAAACCACTTTAGAGATTCAGCAAATTGCCTTTTCTGAGCAAATTAAATGGGCAAAGGATCTTAATCTACCCATCGTTATCCATTGTCGTGAGGCTTTTGACGAGATCTTTGAGATCCTGGAAAAAGAGAAAGACGATAAGTTAAGAGGAATTCTGCACTGCTTTACGGGTAATCTGGAACAAGCCAGAAAAGCCATTGACCTTGGGTTTTATCTAGGAATTGGTGGCGTGGTTACCTATAAAAAAGCAGGCCTTGATGAAGTGTTGAAAGATATTCCATTGGCAAACCTGGTTTTAGAGACGGATTCTCCTTACCTCGCTCCAGTTCCCTTCCGCGGGAAACCAAATGAAAGCAGTTATCTTGTTCATATTGCCGGGAAATTAGCAGATATTTACCAGACCAATATAGAGGAAATTGCTGAAGTAACCACAGCAAATTCCAGGAGCATCTTTAATATTTAATCAATGACCAAAATACTGATCATCTACACCGGTGGAACCATAGGGATGGTAAACGACCCTAAAACCGGTGTCCTTATTCCTTTTAACTTCGAACAAATTCAACAAAATGTACCCGAACTGGCCAGGTTAAATTATGACCTTTCGGTGTATTCTTTTGATCCCATTCTTGATTCTTCTAATATGGATCCTCTGATTTGGGAGCAATTGGCGAAGCTAATTCAGGATAAATATGAAGAGTTTGATGGATTTGTAGTGCTACATGGTTCAGACACCATGTCCTTTACCGCATCTGCATTGAGCTTTATGTTGGAAAATCTCTCTAAACCAGTCATCCTTACCGGATCCCAATTGCCAATAGGGGAAATCAGAACAGATGCAAAAGAAAACCTGATTACGGCGCTGGAAATAGCAGCCATGAAAAAACAGGGAAAGGCAATGGTTCCGGAAGTATGTATTTATTTCGATTATCAATTGTTTCGCGGCAACAGGTCCATTAAATACAATTCTGAGAAATTTGAAGCCTTCCGTTCCCCCAATTATCCGATTCTGGCAGAAGCAGGGGTACACCTGTCTTTCTTTAAAAATTACATTGCAAAACAACCTACTGAAGCGCTTAAGGTACATACCAGCTTCAATTCAAATATCGGCGTGTTAAAGCTTTATCCTGGAATTTCATCTCAGGCGGTTCATGCGATTACCAAATCAGGTGTAGATGCCATCGTGCTCGAAACGTTTGGTTCCGGAAATACAACAACTGCCGAATGGTTCATTTCCAGTTTACAGGATGCCGTTAATAGCGGTAAGCTGATCATCGACATTACCCAATGCAAAAGAGGTTCTGTGGAGTTAGGTAAATATGAAACGAGTAAGAAACTTCAGCAAATGGGAGTCATTAGTGGCTATGATACTACGTTTGAAGCCACTATTACTAAATTGATGTACCTGATGGGACAGGGCTTGCCAAATGAAGAAGTTGCCATTTTAATGGAACAATCTTTAAGAGGAGAGCTGACGGCCAGTTAGGATGGAAATCGATAAGGATTTACTGGTTGCAATTTCCGCCGGGGAAATTGTATTGCGGGACGATAGGATCAAAAGGGAATGGACAGTGAAAATTGATCCTTTCCTGATTGGCAGATATCCGGTAACTCAAGACCTGTATTTCTCCATTACAAAAGAATCTCCGTCTTTCTTTGAGGGGGATAAAAATCCTGTGGAACAAGTAACCTGGAAAGATGCGATTACTTTCTGCAACCTGCTTTCCCGAAAATCCGGACTCAACGAATGTTACCTCATCGATGATGATATTCGTTTTGATTTGAAGGCCAATGGCTATCGGCTTCCGTTAGAGGCTGAATGGGAGTATGCCTGTAAGGCTGGAGCATCGGAAGTAAGGTATGGTGACCTTGACGAAATTGCCTGGTATAAGGGGAATTCCCAAAATAGCACTCATGAGGTTGGTACAAAAATTCCAAATGCCTGGGGCTTATATGACATGTTGGGGAATGTGTGGGAATGGTGCTCGGATATCTATGATGAAGAGGTTTACGGTTCCTACCGTATTTTTCGCGGAGGTGGTTGGTGTGATGAGGCAAGGGGGTGTCTGGCCACAAACCGAAGACGTAGTCACCCGACTTCATTCAAAATTGATGACCTTGGTTTCCGGCTTGCCAGATCTTTATGATCCGTTCCTTTCCCTATAGTTATGTCATTAATAAGGGAATATTTGCGGTACTTCAATTATAACCTTAATTTTGTATTTCAATAGCATAAATACAAGAATGAAGATAGAGCAGATATATACAGGTTGTTTAGCAGAAGCGGCTTATTACATAGAGAGTAACGGCGAAGCAGCAATCATTGATCCTTTGCGTGAGGTTGCACCTTACCTGAAACGTGCGCAAAAAGACAATGCAACAATAAAGTATATTTTTGAAACTCATTTCCATGCTGATTTCGTGTCCGGACATGTGGACCTTGCCGAAAAATCAGGAGCTGAGATTGTCTACGGACCGACTGCTCAGACCACTTTCAGGTCGCTGATTGCGAAAGACGGAGAACAATTTAAGATCGGCGTGCTGATTATTACCACTTTACATACACCAGGCCATACGCCGGAATCTACGACCTATCTGTTAACGGACGAGAATGGTAAAGCATATTGTATTTTTACAGGGGATACCTTGTTTATCGGGGATGTTGGCCGTCCCGATCTGGCCCAAAAAGGAGAGCTGACGATGGAAGACATGGCGGCTACTTTATATGATTCCTTACAAAATAAGATTTTGACCCTTCCGGATGATATCCTGGTTTATCCTGCTCATGGAGCGGGCTCTGCCTGTGGTAAAAATATGAGTAAAGAGACGTTTGATACGCTGGGACATCAAAAAGAGGTGAATTATGCGTTGAAAGCGGCGACAAAGGAGCAGTTTATAAAAGAAGTAACGGAAGGCATTTTACCTCCACCACAATATTTTGCCAAGAATGCGGCGATGAATAGACATGGCTATGAAAGTTTTGACGAAGTCTATGAGAAAGGCCTGACTCCTTTATCACCTGATGAGTTTGAAGCCATGGCCAACCTTACCGGAGCGGTAATCCTCGATACCAGAGATCCACAGGTTTTCGCTAAAGGCTTTATTCCTTCCTCGGTAAATATTGGTCTTAACGGACAGTTTGCCCCTTGGGTAGGTGCGTTGATCACCGATTTAAAACAACCTCTATTATTGGTTTGTGAAACAGGAAAAGAAGAAGAGGCCATTACTCGTCTGGCAAGGGTAGGGTACGACAATACCATAGGCTTCTTATCTGATGGAATTGTCCTGTGGCAATCTGCAGGCAAAGACTTGGATACCATTACGTCTATTTCTGCATCGGAATTTGAACAGGTATTGAGTAATAATGAAAATATTCATGCACTGGATGTTCGTAAACCTGGCGAATATGAAGCTGAACACCTGGAACAAACGTTGACACGTCCATTGGATTATATCAACGACTGGACCAATGAAATTGACCATAAGGAGACTTACTATATCCATTGCGCAGGGGGCTACCGATCTATGATTGCGGCTTCGATTCTAAAAGCACGTGGCGTAGAAAATGTAATTGATATTGCGGGTGGTTATGGAGCGATTAAATCTACGGGTTTGAAACGCACAGACTTTGCCTGTCCTTCAAAAGCAATGAAGTCTTAACCGCACATAAAAACATAAGAAAATTAATGAAAGACTATGATGTACTGATTATCGGTGCCGGCCCTATAGGTATGGCTTGTGCTATTGAAGCGAAAAAGGCCGGGCTGAGTTATGTCATCGTGGAAAAAGGAGCCTTAGTCAACAGCCTGTACAACTATCCGGTTTTTATGACCTTCTTCTCGACTTCCCAGCGTTTGGAAATTGGGGATGTTCCTTTTGTGAGCATCAATCCGAAACCAAACCGCAATGAAGCCGTAGAGTATTACAGGAGAGTAGCTGAAAAATTTTCTTTAAATATTCATTTGTTTGAAAGGGTAGAGAAAGTAAGGAAAGAGGCAGATGGGCTGTTTGATGTAGGGACTTCCAAAACAACTTATAAAGCAAAGCAGGTCATCATTGCTACAGGATTCTATGATATCCCTTTGTTGATGGATATCCCCGGAGAAACGCTGCCTAAGGTCACACACTATTATAAAGACCCGCATTTGTATGCTTTTCAGAATGTGGTAGTGATCGGTGCAAATAATTCTGCCATAGATGCCGCACTGGAAACTTACCGGAAGGGGGCAAAGGTAACTCTGGTCATTCGTCGCGGAGAGATCGGTTCTTATGTGAAGTATTGGGTAAGGCCTGACATCGAAAACAGGATTAAAGAAGGAGAGATCACCGCTTATTTTAATTCAGAAGTGCTGTCTATTACGCCAGATCAGGTAAGAATTAAAACTCCGGAAGGGGAACAGGTCATTGAAAATGATTTTGTCATCGCCATGACTGGCTATCAGCCTGATTTTGGCATGCTGAAAAAATTGGGTGTGGAGATGGGTGATGGCAGTCAGCCTTTCTATGATCCGGAAACGATGGAAAGCAATCTGCCAGGCTTATACCTGGCAGGGGTAGTTTGTGGTGGAATGGATACCCATAAATGGTTTATAGAAAACAGTAGGGTGCATGCGGAGCAAATCTTTGCCCATATCGCAGCTCAGTCCTAATTGATCTTTAATACGGTGTGTGTGAAGCTATCTATAGCCTTCTCTACTGCCGGAATATCTTTGGAAGTAATGTGAGAACCCAATACATGGCTTGCGCCGTTAGGGATCGCCGTTTTAACTTTTAAATCTTTTGGCGTACCGAGCTCATCAAACATGCTTAGTTCTGCAGATACTTTTACAGTCTGGTCCTGTTCCTGTTCGTTTTTATAATAATAAAGCAGGAGAACGGGTTGTTTTACCTTTCCAAAAGTTTGTTTATTCATGCTGGTTTCTACCAGTTCCTGAAGTTGCACCGTAGATTCCAGACGGTAACGGGTGTACCAATATTTTTCATAGGTGGCAGACTCTCCTTCGATCACCCTTTCTTTGCCCCCAAGCGCTAAGCGTGCGATCTGTAATCCCCATGGTGCATTGAGCATGAAAGCCATTTTATCATTGATCTCAATATTTGGAGAAATAAGTATCAGGCTGTTGATCTGATCCGGATAGGTTGCAGCCAGTTTTAAAGCCAGGGTTCCTCCGGTAGAAGTGCCGACAAGAATAATTTTCTTTCCCAGTTTCTTTCCAATTTCCATAGCTTGTTTGGCGCTTTCCCAGAGACGGTCGGCGGTGAAATATTCCATTGCAGCGGTCGTATCCACACCATGGTCTGCAAGACGGGCGAGGTATAAGTTGGCTTTGATTTCTTTCGCTAAATGAAGGTGTACAGGATTTCCTTCTTCCTTAGATGCTGAATAACCGTGTAAATAGACTACAGCATATTCCGATTGGCTTTTTAAAGCGGAGTCCGCCCAGATAATTTCGGCCTCGTTACCCGGTTTTACTTTATGCTGGGATTCGATCTTTTTTACATAATCTTCCAGTTGATTGAGGTCAGGAACAGGGGGAATCTCAGTGTTATATTCGGGATGCTTAGGCTTCGGACCCATGAAATATACTACGGTAGCCACCAAAATAACGGCGATAAGTACTTTAAATGTTATTTTCACTTTAAACTTTTTACTAAAAGTACGCTTTTAAAGATATTTAATTTATGTTTGCACACATATTTTTTTACCTGAATGCCAGGAATAAATCAGATAAAACTCCCCATAGCCGCCGACATAGCTGCCTTCGAAGAAAAATTCAAGGCCTCGATGCATAGTGATGCACCATTGCTGGATAGGATTACCCATTATATTGTTAAAAGAAAGGGTAAACAGATTCGTCCGATGTTCGTCTTCTTTGCTGCAAAACTTTGTGGCGGAATCATTGAGTCTACACATAGAGGTGCTGCATTAGTAGAGCTTTTACATACCGCAACGCTGGTTCATGATGATGTGGTAGACAATGCTTATGAAAGAAGAGGCTTCTTTTCCATCAATGCTTTATGGAAAAATAAGATCGCTGTTTTGGTGGGCGATTATTTATTGGCGAAGGGCTTATTGCTTTCTGTGAATAATGGCGAATTCCGTTTACTGCAAATCGTTTCTGAAGCGGTAAAGCAGATGAGCGAAGGAGAATTATTGCAAATAGAGAAAGTAAGGAAAATGGACATCAGCGAAGAACTTTATTTCGATGTGATCCGTCAGAAGACCGCTTCCTTAATTGCCTCCTGCTGTGCCTGTGGTGCTGCATCAGCCGGTGCAGATGAAGAAACCATAGAAAAAATGAGGTTGTTCGGTGAAAAGGTTGGTATTGCCTTCCAAATCAAAGACGACACTTTCGATTTCGGTACTGACGATGTCGGAAAACCTTTAGGGATCGATATTAAAGAAAAGAAAGTGACCCTTCCTTTGATTTATGCTTTAAACCGATCAGAAAAAGCAGAGAAAAAGAGAATTATCAATCTGGTGAAAAACCATCAGGATGAGCCTGCAAAAATACAGGAGATCATTGATTTTGTGAATGCCAAAGAAGGGGTTCGCTATGCGAATGAGAAAATGGTGCAATATCAGCAGGAAGCTTTCGAGATCCTTCACAGCTTTGAACCTGGAGAAGCGAGAACAGGTCTGGAGCAATTGGTGCGCTATACGACAGAACGCAAGAAATAGTCTTTCGCAATAGATTTGTTGCAGAACAAAAAAGAAAGAACGTAGGACATCGCGGTCAAAATTCTTATTTTCATCAAAAAAACATCTTTATGAAAGCTTTCTTTAGTTTGCTCATCTGTGGTATGGCCTTTTCCGCGCAGTCGCAAGACAATTTTACTCCCGTTTTTGAGAAAATCAGCAATGAGGTACAGGCCAATTCCAACGCTTATGGAAACTTGAAGTTTGCCACGGAAAGTATCGGACATCGTCTGACGGGTTCCGCTAACGGAGCTAAAGCTGAAGAATATGCTTTCAATCTTTTAAAATCCTATGGTTATGATGTAAAATATCAGCCTTTCGAAGTGGAAAGCTGGAGTCGCCTGACCAATGAAACTAAAATAGGGGATGCTGAAAATGAAATGAGAAAAATCAGTTCAGTGACTTTAGCCCATTCGCCGGTTAAAGCAGTCGTTGTTGGGGAAATGGTAGACCTGGGAAATGGATTGGAAGAAGATTATCAGAAAGATGCGGGTAAGGTAAAAGGAAAGATTGCTTTGGTTTATCTGGGGGTTTTACCCGGTTCTCCGGCAAATACGCCCTCATTACACCGTTCAGAGAAGGCCGCAATTGCGACTAAATACGGAGCAAGCGGAATCATCATCATCAATGGTGTTAAAGGTGGAGTATTGCTTACCGGTACGGCCTCTGTTACAGGAAAACTGATCCCTATTCCTGCTGTTTGCATCGGACTGGAAAACGGAATGCGTCTGAAAGAAGCTTTAAAAACGAAAAAACAATTCGCAAGTTTAAACATGACCAATTTTTCGGGAATGATCAAAGCCCGAAATGTAATTGCGACCATAAAAGGAAAAACACATCCGGAGGAGAAGATCGTGGTAGGTGGACATCTGGATAGCTGGGATCTTGCTACCGGTGCGATAGATAACGGAATCGGATCTTTTGCCATTATGGATATGGCACGTACTTTTAAAAAGTTGAACCTAAGCACAGATCGTACTTTGGAGTTCATTCTGTTTATGGGCGAAGAACAAGGCTTACTGGGATCTAAAGCTTATGTAGATGCGGCAAAAAAAGAAAACACATTGAATCAGCTGCGGTTCATGTTAAACTATGATATGACCAATGATCCTAAAGGATTTTCTACCAGCCGAAAGGAAATGAAAACTTTATTTACCGATTGGGGTGGGCAGATCAGTAAACTCGATACTGGTTTCAAGAATGTTTTTTACTCCGGTGCAGGGTTGCATAGTGATCATCAGCCGTTTTTATTGCAAGGCGTACCTACGGGTGGTGGTGCAGGAGGTAAATTACCTAATAATTCCGGCCCTTATTACCATTCTGATGGAGATGTGTTTAAATTGGTAGATGAGCAAGGTTTGAAAAACACCGTAAGGTATAGTGCTATGCTGGCTTATGCACTTGCCAATACGCCGACCATCCCTGTGGTTAAGCAAACTGAAGAAGCTTTGAAAGTCTTCCTTCAGGATAATGAACTGGAAGTTCCGTTAAGGATTGCCGGCGAATGGCGATGGTAAAAGTGTTTCAGTAATTCTTTTAAGATCCTCGCTTTTGGTGGCATTGACGTTAACAAGGTAAAAATCCTGATTTTCCCTGGCCGCATTCCACCTCCATTGGAACTGGTCAATGGTTTTCATTTTTCCATTGTCAAACCACCAGGAGGCATAGATCTTATCCTTGCCCTTAACCAGAGTGCCCGTATAAATTTCGGTTCCGTTGATCATTTCTTTTTTTATCAATTGAAACTCATAACCACTCCCAGTCCAACAGATCATGGGATTGTGTTCCGGGGCGTAAAAGGAAGTTGGCTTCATATAGATCAATGCTTCTTTGTTCTCAAACTTTAATACATTGTTTTGAAGAAAAGTTTTCTGATATCCTTTTAATGCAATGTACTTGCTGTTTTTGTGCGCTGCAGGCACATTTTCAGATGAATGGATGGAGATAAAAATGATAACACCAAAGAACATAAAGTGTAAGAGCGGGTACTTTAAAAAATGTGCTGTTGCTTTTGATTGATCTTCCATTTTCGGGTTTATTTTACCAAATCGTTTCACAAAAGAGCCACTTAGTGCTATCAAGGGTAAAATGACGTAAACGATCAGTGTACACATCCCAACGAGGTCATGCATTGTTGTTCCAGGCATAATCTTGAAAATGACAATCATCATGATCCTGAAAAAGTTGGAAATAATATTCAGCAGGAATGTCAGGATCAGCATCGCCAGCAGGCTATAAAAAGGAAGAGATCCTTCGTTCTTCCTCTGGTGGTAACTGAGGATAAAGAGGCAGATCAGCAAAGAGATACTGAGCATGTTTAATCCGGCGCAGGCCTGATCAATGTAAAAATCGTAACCATCAATGGTAATGATGTTTCCAGTCGCCTTGGCATGTATTCCTGCCAGGGTTATGGTTTGAGCAACTGTATTGCTTAACCATAACCGAAGGGGGAAGCTGAGCGTGTCGCTAAAGAATTTAAAAAGTGGGGACAGCAGTACCAGGACGAAAAAAAAGTTCAGGCTAATCTTCCCCATGAAATTTTCAAATAGCAACAATATCGTAAATACCAGTGTAAAAAACAGGGTTGATTTTGCCGGAATAAAAACGGCAAGCAAAATGAAAAGCAAGGCAGGAATAAGAAAGCGCAATGACCTGCTTCCACTTTCTATGCGGCATACATAAGGAATAATGGCTATTCCGATGTATACGGTGATGTCCCAGATCAGGTATCCCGAAAGCAACCTAAAAGAGATCAATGTATAACAGAGACACATTATGACCGGCAAAAGAAGCGTCAATGGCTTTCTCAATCCTGCTATTTCCATAATTGGCTCAATCTGTTAAAATGTCCGGACTGATAACTGAAATAAATCATCACAGTTGCACACAGCATGATGAGCATCCATTCATGTGGTTCCGGAGCGGCACCCGAAGATTGAATAGAGGCATTTTTCAGGCTGTTCTTGCTCTCTTCTATTCCAAAACGATCATAGTCCTTCTGGCTTTCTAAAATGATCATACTGGACACCGGAGAAACAATGAAGGCCTGATCGGCTGTGGCCAGCAGCTCAGGCCGAACATAATCTTTCTCAAAATAGGTAGCCCCTACTTTTTTAAGAATGTCATTGTAGGCAAACAAACGAAGTAAATGATCCGGAGCATTCGTATTTACACTGCCTTTTATCTTTTCTACTTTCATCGTTGCATTGGGAATCATCAGGGAATTTTCCTGCGCTTCGAAGGTTTTAAATTGATTGGTCTGCAATTGGCTAATGAGTAGGTCTAGATCTCCTTCATTATAGTGGAAGAGACCAAATTCCTTTAATGTTTTTAGGTAAGGACTGCTTTGTCCGCCTAGCTGATATAAGTGAAATGGTCTGGCTTTAGCAAAGAAAGTACTGGTCTTTTTCTGGAATCTACTATTTTCCAGATCTCTAAGGTTAGGTTCATTTCCACTACTTTTGCTAATGACCAGCGCGTTTTCGGGATCTGAGATTTCATAGAACGGAAACAGGCTAAAGTTCAGTTCACTAAAATCGTTGTAAACCGAACTTAAATTCTCAGTAGTTACTTTGATCAGTTTTCCCTTAAAAACATATACGTTTTGCTGACTTATTTTTAGCCAGAGTTTTTTCAGTTCTTGTTCAGACCAGGAACGATTGAGGTCCAGATAAATGACTGTTGGTTTGAATGGTGTAGGGATAGCCCTCGCGTCTTTCAGCTGATAACTGTTGCCTCCAAATGAAAAGAGCTGAGCAGATAACTCGGTTTTACCAAGACTTAATGTCCATTTGTCTTTGTACTGGCGGTCTGAAGTGTATTTTCCGTTTTTCTGAAGGTTGAAGTCCGTGTGGAGTTCCTTTGGAGAGACCGAAAAATCAAGCTGAACGCTTTCTTCCGCATTTTTTGCCGTAGGGCCATCAAACCAGGTGTTTTCATAGATGAGTTGATTGTTCTCTTTTTTCAGGGGACTGCTGATGCCGATCTTAAATTTCCTGTTTTCTTCGCTGGTGCATGGAAAGACGCGAACACTTACTGTATTGCCTTCCTGCCAGTGAACCACAGAAGGATCGCGGGATTCGACTCCGACAATCGTTTTGTAAGCAGAATCTGCTTTCCCTTTTGTCGTCAGGCGTGCCTTTTCCTCTATCCCGTTGATCCATAAAGAAAGTGAACTGATGACCGACCCTTCAGGGAGGTGAAAGGTATAAATAGCCTCCTGGTTCATGCTCCATGGCCTTTGGCTATTGTTGCGAATGCTTAATGTTTTTTCTGTGTATGCCATGCGGTATTCGGGATACACTTTGATATTGCTGGTTACACTTTGCGTTTCCAGGTCATCACCAGACCAAAGTCTTTCCTCAGCAAGGTGTCTGGAATCATAAATGGATTTGAGGATCTTAATCCGGTTTTCGTCACTCAGATTAGGTTTACCCGACCACAAACTGGCGAATACAATCAGAGGATCATGCTTTTTAGGTTCTGCAAAGGAAGATCTGACATCTCCCCAAAACCAATTTCTGTTTTCATTTGGAGTGGTATATACCAGGTCGGCTTTCAGGTATTTTTCCGTAATTAGTGATTTTGGGAGTTGAGCTGCAATGACTGCCCATTCAGGAAGCGGGCTTTCATTTAATGAATTGTGATTTTGAGATAAACGGACACTTTTATTCAGCTGACTCCACTCAAAGGTAAACCAGGCGGCAATAAGTACCGGAATCGTAAAACCGGCAGCAATGGAATATTTTAGCACAGGGATTTTTTTAACAAAAATCACCAGAAACGAAATGGAAATGATGGCCAGAAAGAGTGGAATAAAAGAATGAATAGATAAGCCTAAAAATATAGCTGCCAAGGCACTAAGTGCATAAAATGGAATCAGATAAATGGCATAATAGATGAACAGCAGGCTTGATGCGGCCAATAGGAATGTCAGTATATGTTTAGCGAACAGACCGAATGCCTCTTGTATTGTGCTCAATACCATGGCCAGGCATGCGATACAAATGTATACAGAGAGCCAGGTGCCGGAACTGTTAAAAATATTCATGACTCTGTTCAGAGAGAATGCACTGATGAACCAAAGGACAAGTACAAGGGCCGTATATTCAATTTTAGCCTGACCCGCTTTTCTTTTGTACAAGAAAGCGATTTTGTATAAAAACAGCAGCGCAAAGATGGCCGAAAATCCGTAGCAAAGGATAAAAAGAAAAAATGCCGTGTCTTCTCTGAGAAAACCTGAAATCACAAATACCGCTGTTGAAATAAGAATAGAGACAATTCCGCTCAGGCGGAATTTGTCTTCTAAAAGAATGGATTTTATGCTTTTCATGATTTAAGCAATTGCAGGTTGATTTTTATTCCAGTTGATTTTAACGGAGAAATACATCAGACAGGCGACGGTGATAAATAAACCGATACTTCCAAAAAGGAGGGCCATGTCCTGCAATTGAATGATCACATAAATGAAACTATAAAATATGCTCAGGATAATGGCAAACACAAATGCCGCTTTCTTGTTTCTCAAAAATGTTCCGATAAAGACGCTCACCAGGGTAATGGTAGCTATGGAAGCAATTAAGTAAGCGAGTGCAAAGCCAATCTGTTCCGTGAAAGACAGCAACAGGCTATAGTAGATGATCATTGCCGCGCCAATTAACACGTACTGAAGCAGATTGACCTTTATTTTGTTGAGCAGTTCAATGAAGAAAAGAGAGATAAAGCTCAATAAAATGATCAGCACGGAATATTTTGCTGAGCGTGTGGTCTTCTGATATTGATCCACAGGAAGGAGGAATTTGACACCGAAGGTCGCTTTAGCTTTATTTTGTTCGTTTAGCGCATCATTGCTGCCCAGCCATTGCTGCGGAAAAGGCCGGTTGAAATTGGACATTTTCCAGTTGCTGCTAAATTGTTTATCCGTGATTGATCTGGTCTCGGGTAGGTAGTTGCCGGTAAAGCTCGGATTGCTCCAATTTCCTGTGACGCTCACAGAAGTGTTTTTTCCCAGATGGAGGAAATCTAATTCTCCGCTTCCGCGGAGGTCAATATCGTAGTTAAAGCGAATTGCCGTGCTTTTACCAGCACTAAGGTTGGCCTGTACCGCGAGACTATTGTTGAACAGGTGTTCCGGGGAGAAATCAGGTTCTGCGGTATAGGCCAGGTCCTCAAGTTTTATGATTGGGTTATTTTTTAACCCTTTTAGATCACTTAATCCGGCAATCACTTTAACCTTATCCCATAAGATCAGCTCTGGGTTAATGCCTGACTTTTTTAATTCCAGTTCGCTGAAGCGGCCTTGAATTTTCAGTTTGGTATTGTATACGACAGCATCAAAAATACCACGATGTAAAATTTCAGGGCTTACCTGGCTTTGAATGCTCAGGTCTTCAGGTAGGATATATACTACGGAGAGACCGTCTTTTAAGCTCGTTTTGCCAGCTGCATCTGTCACTTTGACGAAGGTTTTGTAAGGTAGCTGCATCACAGGGCTTTCGATCAATTGCTTACCGGACCATTTTTCTGCAATTTCTGTGATCGCTTCATTCTGACGTTGTTCACGTTCCGTAATCAGCGATTGAATCCAGGAGGAGGGAAGGAGTAGCAATACGGTAAGCATGCCAATTAAGAAGAGCTTGGCACCAACAGATTCCTGTAGTTGAGTGAAGACTGATTTTTGTGGGGGCAATTGAAATGGTTCCATGATTTTGATTTTTAAAAGTACTTTGTATTTCAAAGTAGTTGAATAAAAAAAATTAACGTTTTTGTTGTTTAATTAAATTTTCAAGGGATTGCAGGTGTTTCAGAAATGCGGCTCTCCCTTTTTCAGAGGCTGCATAACTGGTATTGGGTTTTCTGCCCAGAAAGGATTTATAGATAATGATATATTCTTCTTTCTCCAGTGCCTTCAGGTGAGAGGCCAGGTTACCATCAGTTACCTCCAGTAATTCCTTCAGGGAATTAAAGTCGTAATTCTCATTGGCCACCAGGATGCTCATGACCTGCAGGCGTATCCTGTTCTCAAAGGCTTTATCGAAATGTTCTAATGCTGATCTCACCTGTCGTATTTAAAATGCATGATAGAACCGTAAATGATGTGTAGTACTCCGAAACCTACGGACCAGAAAATAAGGCCATACCCAGGAAGTAAAGTCGCAAATAAACCAAGAATAATTTCCAGAATACCCAGCCATTTTACATCTTCAAAAGTATAATGACTTGCGGCAACAAGGGCCAGGCCATAAAATATTAAGCTTGCAGGAGCAACAACGGCATAATGGCCTCTTGCGATTAAAATCAGGATAAACAACCCCCCTGTAAATAAAGGAATAGCCATATTGATCATCAGTTTTCTGCTACTTGGGTTCCATACATTCTGATTTTTCTTCGCTGCTTTTCTTAGCGTCAGTAAAATTCCTGTTCCTAAGGAAAGGATCAATACGATCAGGGCAATAAAAAATAATTTCCAAAGTACCTGTTGGTCACTGATATAATAGTCTCTGTATTGAAGACCACCATAGGGACCATACACAAGATAGTAAGCATAACCTGCACCGATCAGTGCATAAACTCCAGCCATAATTCCTGACAATCCGCTTAAGGATATGAATTTGGCAGAACGTTCCATCAGGTTCCTGATAGAATTGAGTTCGGTATAAATTTCTTTCTCTTCCATAAAAGTACTTTGTGTTGCAAAGTAAAGTATTAAAAATTGAACTTGCAATAGTGTATTGCAAATTCAATAAAAAAAAAGGGGGGATTTGTATTAGGCGTTTTTCACCAGAATGCTCTCCAATACATTCGCGACATCGTCGCATTTGTCTGTAGCCATTTCCAGTGTTTGAAGAATCTCTTTTTGTTTAATGAGTTCAATGGCATTGGTTTCCGACTCGAATAAGCCAGCCAGTGCATGGTTACAGAGCGAATCTGCCTTGCTTTCACCTTTGTAAATCCTCAGACAGACATCGCTGATGAGTCCGGTATTTTTAAAAGTTTTGAGCTCTTTAAGTGCGATTTCGAGGTCTTTACACATTTCGATCAGCAGCTGGGCCATTTTGATCATGGGCTTGTTGAGATCAACTACATGGTATAGATCAATGTTAATGGCTGCGGTATGCATATGGTCGGCAATGTCATATAGCGAGCTGATCAGGGAATGGATGTCTTCCCTGCTGAATGGGGTAATGAGACTTGTGCTGAGTTTCAGGAAGACCCTGGTCCGGATGAGTTCGCCGATATGCTCCATGCGCTCAATTTCCTTGATGTGTATTTTTCGTTTTTCCATATCGGTCGTACTCAAGGTAAGCAGGAGTGCTTCTGAGATACTGACCAGATTTCCACCACATTCTTCGAAGAGGGGCTGGAATTTTTTATCCTTAGGGCTAAAGACTTTGAAAAAGCTATTCATATTACAGATGATATAACTCAAAAATATCGATCGTAATATTAACCCAGGATGAAGTTTTTGCTATCTGATGGCTATCAAATGATGGATACCTTTATGCCCATACTCTCCAGATTTTTTACCGTTTGGGGGGAAATACCGCTATCTGTAATGATATGGTCCACTTCGTCGATGCCGCAGATCTTGCCAAATCCTCTTTTTCCGAATTTCGTAGAATCGGCGAGGACTATTATTTTTTGCGAGGAATCGATCATTTGACGGTTGAGGTGTGCTTCAAAAGCATTGGTGGTGGTTAGTCCGAACTCAAGGTCTATGCCATCGACGCCGAGAAAGAGCTTGCTGCAAAAAACATTACCCAGGATATTGTCGGAATAAGGGCCGGTCACGGAGGAAGAACTTTTTCTAAGTAATCCGCCCAACTGAATCACTTCAATATTGCTATGGTGAACGAGTTCCAGGGCTACATTTAATGCGGAAGTGATGACCGTAAGGTTGCCTTTTGGCCGGATACACCTGGCTAATGCCAGCACTGTAGTACCTGATGCAATGATGATCGAGTCATTATCTTCTACCAGATCCGCAGCAAGGGCACCAATTCTCATCTTTTCTGTAGATTGCAGTTGTTCTTTTTCATTTACCGGCTTATCTACGGTATACGGATTGTTTAATGTTGCCCCTCCATGGGTTCTGAACAAAAGATTTTTATCTTCGAGTAGTTTCAGGTCTTTTCTGATCGTTACAGAGGAAACGTCCAGCTCTTTACATAAAGCCTGAACATCTACTGATCCATCAGTCTGAATTTTATTGAGAATATATTGGTGTCTTTCTGCTATATTGATCATCGAGGGTGTTGATTGTGGTTCGGGTACCTGATTTGAAATTAAAGATGCAACAAACTTAAGTGAAAAATAAATTATTCCATTTGTTTTTTAGTTTAACAGATCTATAATACCTGCTTAATAAGGAAACCGGGAGATTTGTCCTAAATCATCAAGACATGACCATGAAAAATACTACGTTTCTACTCTGTATAGCCGCAATAGGCCTATCTTCGTGTAAGACCATACAACAGCCTATGACTACTACTGCTCAATTTCCTGCTTTTAGTAACGAAGGCCATCGGGGTGGGCGGGGTTTAATGCCTGAGAATACCATTCCTGCAATGCAATATGCCATAGACCTCGGGATGACTACACTGGAAATGGATACCCACATCACCAAAGATCAGGAAGTGGCTGTTACCCACGATGATTACCTGAGCCCTGCTTTTATGCTCGATCCACAGGGTCAGGAGATCCCAAAATCCGATGCCCGGAAATATGCTGTTTTTCAAATGGACTATGCCGCACTGAAACAATTCGACCTGGGATCTAAATATTATGACGCATTTCCTCAGCAGAAAAAGATGAAAAGTTATATTCCCCGCCTGGGAGAATTGATAGAAGCCGTTCAGCAATATTTGAAGGAAACCGGTAAAAAACAGGTCTTTTATAATATAGAAACGAAATGCAGTCCGGAAGGAGATGGCTTCCTGAATCCGGATCCCGAAACTTTTGTCAAGCTGTTGATGGAGGTGATCGAGAAAAAAGGAATTCAACCATTTGTCGTCATCCAGTCTTTTGACAAAAGGACTTTGCAGGTATTGCACAAGAAATACCCAAAAGTGAAAACTTCCTATCTGGTGGCCAATAAAAAGAGTTTCGAAGAAAATATTGCCGATCTGGGCTTTAAGCCCTTTATCCTGAGTCCGATGTACCAAATGGTGAATGCTGAACTTGTTAAAAAGTGCCATGAACAACAAATAAAAGTAATTCCATGGACAGTGAATACCCCTAAGGAAATAACGGAGCTCAAAGCTTTAAATGTAGATGGAATCATCTCCGATTATCCTGATCTACTGGTTCATTAAGTAACATATTTGTTAATGAGTTTTGTGCATTGACACTATAGAAAGATCAGCTAAAGTCGTAGTTTAGTTCTGTATGAAAAAAGTATGCTGCTACCTGATTACAGGAATTTGCCTGATCTTTCTTTTAGCCCCTTTTAAGTTAAGTGCCCAGACTGCAAAATGGGATACCATTTCCAGAGCGAAGTACTATACCGAAAAACTGTCGAAATTTAAATCCGATCCGATTTCGGAGCAGGATTTTGTGTTTTTAGGGAATAGCATTACCGCAGGAGCCAACTGGCCAACCTTGCTGGATTTGCCTGTGGCAAAGAACAGAGGGATTTCCGGCGACATTACTTTTGGTGTGCTTGACCGCCTGTCAGAAATCATTGAGGCGAACCCTCGAAAAATATTTATACTCATCGGAATCAACGACATTTCTAAGGGCATTCCCGACAGTCTCATTCTGCGGAATTATAAGCGGATGATTAGTCGTATTCAGAAAGGTTCAAAGTCGAAAATTTACTTTAATACCCTCTTACCGGTTAATTATCCTGGTGATAAACAAAGGGATAGGAATGAACACATTACCGCACTAAATAAGGAAATCAGGAAGCTGAAAAGTAAAAGAGTGACCATTATTGATCTCTATCCTCATTTTATTGACGCAGAAAACAGACTCAGGGGAAACCTCAGTTCTGATGGTTTACACCTGAATGCTATAGGATATCAGGAATGGGCAAACCTGCTTAAAGCAGGTAATTATTTAAAATAGAATCTGTTTAGCTATTTATAACGTTCATCACATTAGATTATAATCAGGAATCAGGGGCTTTTTAATGGAAAATCAATTGGTAGTTTTAGCGCGCTTAATCGGGAATCTGAGTGCTGGTATGGTGGGAAGAGACCATGGTTTAAAAGGAAGTTTTTTGCAAAAAGAATTTAACCGGATTAAGTCGGAACTGGAAAAGTTGCCTTATCAGCAGCTGGAGGATACGATTGAGGTCTGTGAGTTTCATTTGTCGGAATCCTGCAGACTGGCAGATATCGTCATTCGTTTAAAGGTTTCCCTGAAAATGAAGAAAGACCTGACAGATGATGAGTTTTACCAGTTGATGAAGTGTGATACCCTGCTGAAAGAATTCAATACCTTAATCAATTTCAATAAAGCGCTGATTCAACGTAAAACAGATCTCAATCAGGAGATGGGTGCCGTATAAATGACCAAATCTACTGCTCTGTTGACATACCTGTTCTCTTTATAGGTTTCCTTGCCTAATTTCCTAAGCATCCGGTAATGAGATTTCAAGGCATCACCAAAGGTGATACATTCATTATAAGGCAAGTCGAATTCTGCGGCTGTTTGCTTAACGATTACTCCAATAGCAGGGTAATGGATATGGCAGATTTTAGGGAAAAGGTGGTGCTCTACCTGTCTGTTTAATCCTCCGCATAAGAAGGCTGCCAATTGGCTTTCTACCGCGAAATTAGCCGTTGTCTGCAGTTGATGCGCTGCCCATGCCTCTTCAATATTACCAGCTTCGTTAGGGAAAGGAAATTCTGTTGATTCTACCACATGTGCAAGCTGGAACACCAGGCCAAGAACTAAACCTTGTGCAAATTGCATAACCAGAAAGCCAATGATAAACTGCCACCAGGTCACGTTCATTACCAGAAGGGGAAGTACAATAAACAGGAAATAATAAATTCCTTTATAGAAAAAGAGATTAAAATATTCAATTTTAGGATGGCTCAATACATGCTCGCCGATCTTTTTCTGAAAGAACTTTTTATAGTCTTTTCTGAATACCCAGGAAAGCATGGCCAGGCTATATAATGCAAAAGCATAAAAATGCTGATATTGTTGTACCCTGTTGACGGTTTCAGAGGTAGAGAAACGGATCAGGCCGGGGGCAACGTCAATGTCTTCGTCATGCCCGGCAATATTGGTATAGGTATGGTGAACGATGTTGTGGCAAATGTTCCAGACATAAGGGCTGGCACCAATCAGGTTAAAGACAAAACTGAATATTTTATTAACTGTAGGATTGGGTGATAAGGCTTTGTGGATGGCATCATGGCAAACATTAAAGCCTACAAAAGCACCGAACATCCCCAAAAGGATGGACAGTAAAAGCATAACAGGTAAGCTTAGGTTGCCTAACAGCAATAGGAGATAGATGCCGGTTAGTCCGGTAATAAAGAAAAAAACCTTGAACCACATGGCAGCATTGGCATGCGTTGAAATATTATTTTCAATAAAGTAGGCATCAACCCTCTTCCGTACTGTAATATAAAATGTTGACTTATTGGCATTAGTGAATTTGACTTTTCTCGTCATAAATGTGTTTTCCCCTAAAAATGAATCGCTTGCTCCCCGTGTAATTTTGGCTAATGTACTATAATTAAATAGGTACATAATGCTTTCTTATATTATTATTTAGTTACGAAACTGCCGGCAGTTTAGATTTTCATCTATATTTACCATAAATTAATGGTTCTATATCAATCATTATTGAAACATAGATGGAGAGCGTAAATATCAAGCAATTAGCTAAAGCACTGAATTTATCCACTTCAACGGTGTCCAGGGCTTTCAGAGATAACAGTGACATCAGTAAGGAAACGAAGGAGAAGATACTTTCCAAAGCAAAGGAATTAAATTATCAGCCCAATCATTACGCCAGTAATCTGAGAGAGCAAAAAAGTAAAACCATTGCGGTAATTGTTCCTGAGCTGGCCAATAATTTTTTCTCGCAAGCCATTCGCGGGATCGAACGCATTGCCAGAGATAAAGGTTACCATATTCTGATTTATGCAACAGAGGATGATTATGAGAAAGAAGTATCCTTTATCAGACACCTTCATAACGGACGGGCCGATGGCATCATTATGTCCGTATCAGGAGAAGCCAATGACCATACTTATCTGAATGAACTGAGTCAAAACCGCCTTCCCCTGGTTTTCTTTGATCGTGTTTACGAAGACATCGTTACCCCAAGGGTGATTACCAATGATTACGACAGCAGTTTTGCTGCTACACAGCACCTGATCAAGCAAGGGTGTAAGGAAATTGCTTACCTCGTGATCAACAAAAATCTATCTATCGGAAAGTTTAGGATGCAGGGCTATCTTGACGCCCTGGAAAAACACCGCATTCCTTTTGACGACCGTCTGGTTGTGGATTGTACAAATAGTTATGCCAAGAACGATGCGATCTTAAAACGCTTACTTCTGGAGATTAAGCCTGATGGGGTCTTTACTTCCGTGGAAAGACTGGCATTTGCGACTTATTATGCCTGTTATGATCTTAACATCTCTATTCCTGATGACTTGAAGGTCATCGGCTTCTCGAGTCTGGAGATCGCCCCTTTATTAAATCCATCTTTAACGACGATTACACAGCCGGCAACCAAAATTGGAATCGCAGCTGCCGATCTTTTATTTAAGATGTTGGAAACACCGGGAGCAGTCAATCCCAGCGAAAAAATTATACTGAATTCTAAACTGATTAAAAGAAGGTCTACCGATCGGGCTTAAGCCCCCTTTTTTTAGCCGGATTCTCCCGTTTTTCAGCTTTCAAAAAGCCTCCGTAAAACATGGAAATCCGGCCTCATTTTTCTTCTCTTTTCCTCCTGCTAAAAGGCCATTTTTTTGCCATACAAAATCCCTGTTTTTTGAAAAAAATAATAACGATTTTCCGATTTCACGCAGAATTCACCTGGGATTTTAGAGCAGGCTTTGAAAAATGTGTGAATAATTACGGGAACGTTCCCGGTATCGTTCCCGGAAAAGCGTCCAAAATATCATAAGTGTAAAAAATACACTAATTAAGTTGAAAAATGTTTGTAATTATCTGATAATGAGTTTGTAATTGTTTTTACTCCTAATTTTATCAAAAATGGACTTGCAAATTTATATCCATATTTTTTACTTTTTGGAGTATAAAATATGGTGTTAAAAAAAAATTTAATATAAAATTTTGATTTCTCAGGTGGGCTTGTAAATTTACCATAAGTGTTACATACACTTAACATTAACCAAATATTTACATTAAAAAAGAGCCCAAATATGAAAGTATTTTACCTGATGAAGCATAGTCTTTTGGTGTGGTTAGCGCTAATCACATTGACGGCAAATGCGCAAACCAGTTCCTTAGCTGGAAAGGTACTTGACGAGACCGGACAACCGCTGCCCGGAGCATCTGTTCAGATCAAAAATCTCCAGAAAAGTACCACCACTACAGGCGATGGTGCCTACCAGTTAGGCGGATTAAGCAACGGGACTGTAACGGTTACCGTAAGCTATATTGGCTATCAATCGCACAGCCAGGAAGTCAGCATCAAAGGGAACACCACCCTTAATTTTAATTTAAAGCCAAGTGCGGAAAGCCTTAATGAGGTAGTCGTAGTTGGTTATGGTACGCAAACCAGAAGAGAGATTACGGGTTCTATTGCTAAAGTTACCGGCGATCAGATTGCTTCAACCCCTGCACCTTCATTTGAATCTGCTTTGGCAGGTAGGGCTGCCGGTGTACAGGTGACCACAGGATCCGGGATAGCCGGTTCTTCAGCGCAAATCAGAATCCGTGGAATTGGCTCCATCTCCGGTGGTGGAGAGCCACTATATGTGATTGATGGAATTCCAATGACCTCCGATATTTTCTCGGGTGCAGGCGCAAACGGCGACTCCAGAGTACGTGCTGGTTTTAATCAGAATCCCCTGGCTACCCTGAATCCGAACGACATTGAATCTGTAGACATCCTGAAAGATGCCGGTGCAGCTGGTATTTATGGCTCAAGAGGAGCGAATGGGGTAATTCTGATCACCACAAAACGTGGTAAGACAGGAGCACCGAAATTTAGTTTCTCTTCTAAAGTTGGATTGTCAAGTGCCTCCAACAGACCTCACTATACCAATAGCGAGCAATGGTTACAGCTTCGTCAGGAAGCATGGGAAAATGATGGCAATACCGGATTAGCCCCTTTACCAGCAAACATTACCTGGGAAGATGCGAAAAATACCAATACCGATTGGTGGGACCTGACTACCAGAGATGCTGTTTCTCAGGATTACAGTCTTTCTGTAAGCGGAGGAGGGAAGAAGCTTAAAACATTTTTAAGCGGAGCCTGGAATGATAACCCTTCCTATATTGTAGGCAACAGTTATAAAAGACTGAGTACAAGAGGAAATCTTGATTATACTTTTAATGATAAACTAAGTGTCAACCTATCGTCCAGCTGGGCACAGGGTGATAACCAACGTGTATTGGCTGCCTGGGCAGGAGGGATCGGAGATGCCATGTCTTCCGCCTTGCCTATTTTCCCAGTCTATAAAGATCCGGCAACCAACGATGGAAATCCTTATTTCTTTAACGGAGCAAACCCGGTAAGATCTGAAGAGAATACAGATTGGAGAACATTGGATACCCGTTGGATTTCCAATGTTTATCTGAATTATACTCCAATTAAAGACCTGACCATTCGTGTTGGAGGTTCCCTGGATTATAACGATACACAGCAAGACCGTTACCAAAGTAAATACCTTATTGATGGAGCAAAGCCAGTAAATGGACAATCGCTTCGCTTTCCGGTATGGGTAACCAATTATAATACCAATGCGACGGCCACTTACAACTTTAAGTTCACTGATAAGCATAAGTTTACCGCATTGGCCGGGGTTGAATATCAAAGATCCGTGACCAAACAATACAGCCGCATCGAATTATTTGGCCCGAATGCAACCGGCGTTTTTTATAAAAACCCGGATCTATTGGATCAGGCCACCAAATATTATGTAAATGATAAAGGAGGATTAATCGCTCCGGACGGACGTTGGGCGTTCGCTTCCGTATTCGCGAGGTTAAACTATACTTATAACGACAAGTTTGTTATTCAGGCATTGGCACGTACAGATGGTTCTTCCCGTTTCGGCCCGAACAATAAATACGGTTTCTTTCCTGCCATTTCAGGAGCGTGGATTGCCAGTCAGGAAGATTTTGTTAAATCTTTGGAATGGGTTTCCCTGTTGAAATTCAGAGCAGGATACGGAATTACCGGAAATGCGAATATCCCTTCCGACAAATGGCGCTCTTATTATAAAGTGGATGAAAATAAATATGGAAACGAACCGATTATCTATCCTTCACAGCTGGCTAACCCTGACTTGAAATGGGAAGACATCCGCAGCATTGATTTAGCACTGGAATATGGATTCTTAAACAACAGAATTACCGGTGAGATTTCTTATTATAATAAAAAGACCACAGATGCTTTACTAAGTGTTAACCTACCGGATCATGTGGGTTATGAAAGTCAGTACAGAAACCTGGGTAAAATTAGAAATCAAGGGTTTGAACTCAGTTTAAATACCAAGAACATCGTTACCAAAGACTTTAGCTGGACTACAAATTTCAATATTGCAACCAATAACAACAAAATTCTTGAAGTTGGTGGTCTACCTTCCGAAGCCATTCAGGGTGGAACAAATGATACCCGTGTGATTGTTGGTTACCCTATCGGAACAAACTTCCTGGTTCGTTATGCCGGAGTTGATCCAGCGGATGGAAACCCGATCTGGTTGGATAAAGATGGCAATCAGACGAAGACTTATAGCCCGGATAACCGTGTTGCAGCGGGTAAAGTAACCCCTGATTTTTCCGGAGGATTAACCAATACCTTTAACTATAAAGGTTTTGAATTCTCTACCTTATTCACCTTTGTAAAAGGACAGGATTTATGGGACAACTCTGCGAAATTCCAGTTCCAGGGTGCTTCTACTCAAAACTGGGTAGTGAGGGAAGATTTCTTTGACCGCTGGCGTAAACCCGGAGATATTGCTAAATATCCACGTTCTTATTATAATACAGCAAATGGATACCCGGGTGTGACTGCTCAATATTTATTCAACTCTAATATGTTCCTGTACGATGGGTCTTACATCAAACTTAAACAGGCAACGATTGCTTATACCCTTCCTGCAGAAGCAATGAGGAAGTTAAAACTGAGCAATGTGAAGTTTTATCTGACAGGTGTCAACCTGCTGACATTTACAAAATATCCAGGTGGAGATCCTGAGGTAGCCCGTGATTATGAAAATGCAACGGACCGTAACCTGAGTGCAAATGTCACTTACCTTACCCCGCCGCAGCAAAAATCATTCATATTGGGTGTAAACCTTAATTTCTAAATTTTTAAGCACAACTAGAGATGAAAACATTAAACAGATATATATTCACCTTTCTGACCGCTACAGCAGTGCTGGGTTTCCAGGGATGTGAAAAAGCACTGGAATTAGATCCATTAGGAGGAATTGAGAAAGAAGAAGTCTTCAGTTCTGAAGCGAACATCAAATCTTTACTGAACTCCATCTATACGGTTATTGGCTCAGACAAATGGTCAAATGGACGGGTTCAACAATTTAACGATTTGTTGGGTGATGAGTTTTTTGGCGCACAGCTGGGCTCTACTAAAGGAGAAATTTATAACCGCAATACCAGCGTTTTTAACGATGATATTAAGGGGCTTCACAAAGAACCTTATTATGCCATTCAGCGTTCCAATCAGGTATTGGATAACATCGGTATCGTTTCTGCCGGATTTAAAGACAATGCCGAAGGTCAGGCTAAATTTGCCAGAGCATTGGGACATTTTGACCTGGTGAAATTATTTGCACAGCCTTATAATACCAACACTGACAATGCGCATCCGGGAATTATCTTACAGTTGACGGTCAGCGTAGAAAGTGCAGTTGCCAGGGCTACAGTAAAACAAGTTTATGATCAGATCATTCTGGATCTTAAAGATGCTGAAGCTAAATTGCCTTCCCAAAATGGAATTTATCCCACAAAATGGGCTGCGAAAGCTTTATTGGCGCGCGTTTATTTTCAGATGAATAAATTCACAGAAGCCTATACCTATGCAAATGATGTACTGGCCAATGGTTTGAGTGTGAGAGGACAGAGTTATGCACAGATCGGGTATACAGATTTGGCTTATGCTGACCGATTCTCTGTAGCCGGTTCTAAAGAATCTATTTTCGAAGTGGTGAATGAGGCCGGTTTGTCTGGCCGTTCCAACAGCTACCGAGACCTTTATAAATCAGAAGGAGGCAACCCGGATATGAAAGTGATGAACAGCTTTTATACGGCGAACACAGGGGATGCAAATGACAAACGAGGTGCTGCCTGGTATGTTGCCGGAACATCGTCGGATTGGAAGATGCTGAAGAAATTTGATGTACAAAACTTCACCACAACCTTGATCCACTTTACAGAAATGAAACTGATCAGGGCAGAATCAGCAGCCGAAACAGGCTTAAACCTACCGGTAGGGATTGCAGATCTGAATGACATCAAATCCCGTGCTTATGGTACAGCTGCAGCCCTTTTGCCAGGGAATGCCAGTGCTTCTCTATTGAAAGACCAGGTACGGACACAACGTGAAAAAGAAATGATTGGGGAAGGTGACCGTGCGCAACAGATCAAGAGAATCGGAGCGAAAGGAGAAATTTCTTTCAGTCGCGGTGTAGTCTGGAATTGTAACGGAATGATCCTGCAGTTCCCAGGTACTGAATTTAACCTGAATCCTTTGTTCGTTAAAAATCCAGAAGGTGGATGTAATTAAAAATATACAGATATGAAAAAGTTAAAATATATCATTTTCCTGCTGGTAGTTCTAGGTGCTGCCTCATGTAAGCAGGATGAGCTGAAAGACATAGGCCCGGCACGCCAGGTAATCAGTGCTATGAAAGGGAACTGGAGCTTGAATTCTGTAATTCAGGTAGATGAATATGCTAAAGATAAACAGTTCCCATTTACTACAGTGGAGCTTACTGATCTATATCCTTACCGTGAAGCCAAGTTAACCCTGAATACCACTGAAGATCATAAACCGAGTACTTTCAGCATCTCGTTTGGCAATTCCCCTAAGTTTCTTAAACTGACTCAGGGAAACTGGACGGTAGACAATAACGATGCGCCTAAAACGATGACGCTGACCAGTGGAACAACTACTGACCAGATCACCATCGGGAAATACGGATTACTGGATCAGGGACAGTTGTTACTGAGTGTTAAAAAGTATCAGGTAGGCAGCAAGGGCGAGAGGACACTCGTTTTATCTAATAACTACTATTTCAAAAAAGCCAATTAAACAGTTATAAAATGAAAAGAATTTACAAATTATCGCTGATTGCCTTTTTCTGTTTGATTGGCATTACTGCGCAAGCGCAGAAGGCGCAGATAAAATATACGGTTACTCCCGGTGTCTTTACACCGGAAGATGAAGTGGTCCTTGAGATTGATCTTGCCGGCTCTTCCCTGGCAGGAAAGGAACCTTATATCTGGGCTTTCGGTCCTGGAGATGCCATCACGAATACCAGCTGGACGAGTTCTCCGGATATCGCGAAGTTTACTAAAGTGGCTGATGATAAATGGAAATACATATTTGTCGGAACTACGTTTTATAATAAGGGAGCATCAGACATCATCGGCAAGCCTTTTAGCTTTCTGGTGAAAACAAAAGATGGAGGAATCCAATCTGAAGATTATACACCTACGAAGTTTTCCCCGATTCTGTTTGTACCTACATTGTTCAGAAACTTCCCGCTACGCACCAGTCAGTATGATGCTTTGAGTCTTTATCTGGATCAACGCTATACTGCAAGTCCGAATAACCAACGTTTTTCTCCAACCAGTATCAATATCAGAATACTGGACGCGGCTGGACAGCTTGTCGGACCAGAAAAGAAAGGACTGCCGATCGTTAAACAAAAAGACGGCTCTTTTGGCTATACTTTCTTACCGGAAATATTGTTCGGTATTCCCGAAGGGAAGGTTGTAAATAAAGCAGTATACAGTTTTACCGGAACTGTAAAAGATGTGAATGGCTCAACGGTTCCTTATACTACCGAAGAGGCTGAGGTTGTATTTCTGGATCTTAAATAACACGCAATCATGAAGAAAATACTAAGCCTGGTCATCATTGCCGTAATTGCAATTACAGGGTGTAAAAGAAACGAATTTGACAATACGATAAAGGGGGAGGCCCTGGGGAACTTTAGCCTGAAAGCTCCTGAAAAAAATGCAATGCTGATCCTGAATTCTGCCACACCTGATCAACAGGTTGTGATCGACTGGACTGCAGCCTTGCCTGGTGTAAATACAGCACCAACCTATACCTGGATCGCAGCGCTTAAAACGGGATCCCTTGATGCTCCATTACTGGAAATTCCTTCAGACAATAAAGGATTGACCAATAAACTGACCATTAGTCAGAAAGCATTGGATGATGCATTAAAAGCAAAAGGTATTGCAGAAGGGCTAAAAACAGACTTGATCTGGACCATTGTTGCAAAGAACGGAAGTGTCAGCATTCGCGCCGCAGAAACATTTAACCTTTCCATCACCCGTTTTGGAGATGGCGCATCCAACTTTGCACTCTATAGCCCGGCATCATCATTTGATGTGATCTCTATAGAATCTCTTTCCTCGGCTGAATTTTTGAAGTTCAAATGGCAGAAATCTTTTGCTGGTAAACCTGCTGGCAACATCACTTATAAAGTAAAATTCATTAAGAATGGTGGTGATTTTAACAGTCCTTTAATGGAGTTTACTGCAGCGAATAATGGTGCTGACAGTACACTTTCTATCAGCTATAGCGATCTTGATATAGCGATGAAAGCAGCAGGACTAACAGACCGGACTCATCTTGACAGTTTGAAATGGAACGTAGAGGCAAATTCAGGAGCTTTTAAAAAGTTTGCTGACTATTCAAATGACATCGTGATTAAGCGTGGAACAAAACTGACCATGTATCTGATCGGTGATGCGACACCTGGAGGTTGGGACAATTCCACAGGCAACGCTTCTATTCCTGAAATGACGGCTTTGGGAGAGGGGAAATGGTCGATTACTCTGGAACTGAAGCCAGGAGGTTTTAAGTTTATCCCTAAGAAAGGAAGCTGGGATGTAAATTATGGAGGTTCTCCTAATGGCAGTGACCTTGGTGGTGATAACATCTCCATTTCTGAAACAGCCATGTATACCATTACCCTCGATGAGGTTAACAAAAAATATACTGTAGTAAAAAACTAAATAGTTATGGAGACCGGTAAATCCGGTCTCCTCAATTCCTTCCTGATTTTTTTAAGCATGAGACGATTTTCATTTATTTTCTTTTTACTTCTTTCCAGCACTGTTTTTGCGCAATCCAAATTAGAACGCATCGAACCAATGAACTGGTGGGTGGGGATGCACAATCCTAAACTTCAGCTCCTGATTCATGGAAATCAAATTGCAGCATATGAGGTCCGGATTAATTATCCTGGCGTAAAACTACTGGAAGTACATAAAGTAGAAAACCCAAATTACCTGTTTGCAGATCTTGAGATTTCTGCAGCCGCGAAAGCAGGTAAAATGACCATTGGCTTTTTTCTCAATGGAAAGAAAAGATTTGAAAATAGCTATGAATTAAAAGAAAGGATTCAAAATGCCAACAGGATTCAGGCAGTAACCAATAAAGACCTGATCTATTTACTGATGCCGGATCGTTTCTCTAACGGAGATCCGAAGAACGACATCGTAAAGGGGATGAAAGAGACGAAGTTGAACCGTGATTCTATGTATTACCGCCATGGTGGCGATTTACAGGGCGTGATCAACAAGTTGGATTACCTGAAAGACCTTGGGATAACTACCCTATGGATGACTCCGGAAATTGAAAACGACATGTCATTGGCATCCTATCATGGATATGCCGCTACGGACCATTATAAAATAGACCCAAGGTACGGCAGCTTAGCGCTCTACAAAACACTGGTAGATCAACTGCATGAAAAGGGGATGAAGATCGTAAAGGATATTGTACACAACCATATGGGAACCGAACATTGGTTCTTCAAAGATATGCCAATGAAAAATTGGGTCAACGAATGGCCGGTGTTTACCCAGACCAGCTATCGCGATGAGCCCGTAATGGACCCTCATGCTTCAAAAGCAGATCAAAAGAAAATGCTGGATGGCTGGTTCGTACCCACCATGCCGGATTTTAACCAGAGAAATCCTTACGTACAGAATTACATCACTCAAAATCACATCTGGTGGGTAGAATATGCCGGTATTGACGGACTCAGACTGGATACCTATCCCTACAATGATCCGGAATATATGAAAGACTGGGCCAACAAAATAAAGGCAGAATTTCCGACGCTATCCATCTTTGGAGAAACATTGGTCAACTCTGCTGCAGCACAGGCTTATTTTACCGGAGGAAACACGGTGAGCAGAGGTTTTGATACCGAATTACCCGGTGTTACTGATGCGGTGATGAAGAATGCGATCTATGAAGCTTTGAATGGCAAGTCAGGTTGGACAGATGGCGTATTCCGCTTGTACACGACCATTGCCCAGGATTTCCTTTACCAGGATGCAGATCGTAATGTCATCTTCCTGGACAACCATGACATGAGCCGCTTTTATTCTATGGTCAACGAAGACCTGAATAAATACAAATCAGGAATGGCCCTCTTACTTACCCTTCGCGGAATCCCTCAGGTCTATTATGGAACAGAAATCCTGATGAAAAATTATTCCAATCCTGACGGACTGGTCCGTTCCGATTTCCCTGGCGGATGGGCGGGTGATAAATCTGATAAGTTTACTGCAGCAGGGCGTACTCCACAGGAAAATGAAGCCTGGAACTATTTCCGTACCCTCGCAAATTATAGAAAAAATAGTCCTGCATTACAAAACGGTAAAATGATGCAATACGTACCTGAAAATGGCGTGTATACTTATTTCAGGTATCTGCCTGGAGGTGGCAAGACCGTAATGGTCATCGTCAACGGAGATGATCAGGCCAAAAGCCTGGAAACAGCAAGGTTTGCCGAGCGTATGTCTGGCGCAACGACTGCCATCAATATCATTACAAAAGAACAATTGAATACCTTAAAAACCATTGCTGTGCCTGCAAAAGGCACATTGGTACTTGAATTAAACTAAATGCAAGAAATCAAACAACATATCGCCTGCATATTTGACCTGGATGGGGTACTGGTAGACACTGCAGTTTATCATTACAAGGCCTGGAAACAACTGGCCAATTCCATGGGCTTCGACTTCACAGAACACCAAAATGAGCAGCTGAAGGGCGTAAACCGGATGCGTTCATTAGACATGATCCTCCAATGGGGAGGAGTAGAGCGGTCTGCCGAAGAAAAGGAAGTGCTGGCAGCCAGAAAAAACGAATGGTATGTGGCCATGATCAGCAAAATGACCGAAGCAGAACTATTGCCAGGTTCGCTGCAGCTTCTGCAGGAGCTTAAATTGAAGGGCGTAAGGATTGCCCTAGGATCTGCCAGCAAGAACTCTTCCCTCATTCTGGAACGCACAGCATTGACCCATTTCTTTGATGCCATTGTAGATGGAAATTCCGTGACGACTTCCAAACCAGACCCGGAGGTTTTCCTGAAAGCTGCGGAATTGTTGAATGCAGCGGAGGCAGATTGCGTGGTTTTTGAAGATGCTGCTGCCGGAGTACAGGCCGCAATTGCCGCAGGAATGAAAGTGGTAGGAATAGGGACCATAGAAAACCTTCCCGGATCAGATATCGTCATCAAAGACCTATCAGAAATTACCGTAACAGAAATTGAAAGACTGAAAAGTCTGAGCACAGATAAAGGATAACGTAAACCGGTTCAATCACCCCCGGAATACCAGAGCAGTATATAAGATGAAGAATTACATAAAAGCAGACGAGTGGAATATTATTGAGGAAGGTTTTGATCCTCATTTGAATAAGATATCAGAGAGTTTATTTAGTATTGGCAATGGCCGCATGGGGCAACGTGCCAATTTTGAAGAAAGCTATTCCGGAGAAACTTTGCAGGGGAACTATGTAGCCGGCGTATATTATCCGGACAAAACAAGAGTAGGCTGGTGGAAAAATGGCTATCCGGAGTATTTTGCGAAAGTCCTGAATGCCACCAACTGGATTGGAATTCATATTCGGATTGGAGACGAAATCTTAGACCTGAATACCTGTAAGGTAACCGAATTTAAACGGATCCTAAACATGAAAGAAGGAACATTGAGCCGGAGTTTCAGAGCAGAACTGAAAAGCGGAAAAATCATAGCCGTAGAAGCCATTCGTTTTTGCAGCATTGCCGATGATGAGGTTGGGGCTTTACATTACCGTCTTTCTGCCATCAATTTTGACGCAGCTGTTCAGCTGACTTCCTTCCTGGATGGAGATGTGAAAAATCAGGATTCCAATTACGATGAAAAGTTCTGGGACCAGGTGAGTCAAAAGCAAGAGGAAAATACCGATTATCTGGTATTGCGGACTAAAAAAACAGCCTTTGAAGTTTGTACGGTGAGCCGGACTACCCTATTGAACAACGGAGCATCGCAGGAATTAAAACAGGTCAGCAAAGAAAAATATCTGGGACAAACTGCAACCTCCAACCTGACACAAGGCGGGCACATCGACCTTTATAAAATTGTGGCGAACCTTTCTTCCGAGAATTATGATAAAGAACAATTGCTAAATGAAGCAAAACTGAGGATCGACATGGCATCGGCTAAAGGTTTCTCACAATTGTGGAAAGAACAAGCGGAAGCATGGGCAAAGAAATGGGAGGAAGGCGACATCATTATTGAAGGTGATGTTGCAGCTCAACAGGCCATCCGTTTTAATATTTTCCAGCTGAACCAAACCTATACCGGAAAAGATGCCCGTTTAAATATCGGACCTAAAGGCTTTACCGGCGAAAAATACGGAGGTTCTACGTATTGGGATACGGAAGCTTATTGTATTCCTTTTTACCTGTCTGTAGCTCCGGAAGAAGTGGCTAAAAACCTATTGGTTTACCGCTACAAGCACCTGGATAAAGCGATAGAAAATGCAGCTAAACTAGGATTTAAAGATGGGGCTGCCCTTTATCCAATGGTGACTATGAATGGCGAAGAATGCCATAATGAATGGGAAATCACCTTTGAAGAAATTCATAGAAACGGAGCCATCGCTTTTGCCATTTTTAACTATATCAGATATACCGGTGAGGAGAGTTACCTGGCACAATATGGACTGGAAGTCCTGATCGGCATTGCCCGTTTCTGGAAACAAAGGGTGAACTGGAGTGCAGATAAGAACAAATTTGTGATGCTCGGTGTAACCGGCCCAAATGAGTATGAGAACAACATTAACAACAACTGGTATACCAACAAATTGGCGGCCTGGTGTTTAAAATATACGATTGCCGCTGCGGCGAAAGTAAAAGAACAGGCCCCGGAGCAATACCTGAAGATCCTCCAAAAAACTGGTCTTCAGGAAGCACAGGAGTTTCAGGACTGGACTTCAGTAGCCGAACAAATGTATTATCCTTTTGATGAGAAAACTGGAGTTTTCCTACAGCAGGATGGCTTCCTGGACAAGGACCAAATTTTAGTTAAAGACTTGCCGGCGGCAGAGCGCCCGCTAAACCAGAAGTGGAGCTGGGATAGGATCTTACGTTCCTGCTTTATCAAACAAGCGGATGTATTACAGGGTATGTACTTCTTTGAAGAGGAATATGACCTGGAAACGCTTCGTAAGAATTTCAATTTCTATGAAAGCAGAACGGTGCATGAGAGTTCATTATCACCTTGTGTACACAGCATTTTAGCCGCAAAGCTGAATGATGAAGAGAAAGCTTATGAATTTTACCTGCGTACTGCCCGCCTGGATCTCGACGATTATAATAACGATACAGAAGATGGATTACACATTACTTCTATGGCTGGTACCTGGATGAGCGTGGTAGAAGGTTTTGCTGGAATGCGCGTGCGTAACGGACAATTGGTATTTCAACCGTTTTTACCTAAAAACTGGAATGCCTTTTCTTTCAGCATTGGCTTTAGAGGAGTGCAGTTAAAAGTGAGCATAACCGCAGATCAGATCAGCATCCGGAACAATTCAGATCAGGAATTACAGATTGTGGTCTTTAATCAGGCTTATCCTGTCCCTCATGGAGAAAAAGTGATTTCCTATAAAGGAGCCCTGGCATGAGCAAAAGTTTCAGAAATATTACTTTGATCGTATTGATGTATATAGGATCTTCCGATATGAGCATGGCACAAAGCAAACCCATCATTTATCAGTTGCTGCCCCGTTTATTCGGCAATCAGCAAAGCAAGAACATCGCCTACGGGACCATCGAACAGAATGGAACAGGCAAGTTTAACGACATCAGTTTTAAAGCTTTGGATGGACTGAAAGAATTGAGCGTTACTCACGTTTGGTATACCGGGGTCGTTGCCCATGCAAGTCTGACGGAT
Source organism: Pedobacter sp. FW305-3-2-15-E-R2A2 (assembly GCF_038446955.1). Classification (NCBI taxonomy): domain Bacteria; kingdom Pseudomonadati; phylum Bacteroidota; class Sphingobacteriia; order Sphingobacteriales; family Sphingobacteriaceae; genus Pedobacter; species Pedobacter sp. FW305-3-2-15-E-R2A2. The sequence goes on along the minus strand of NZ_CP151803.1, from coordinate 6,500,660 downwards.
TACAGTGCTTTTGGCATTAAACCTGATGATGCAGATGTGGTGAAAGGACGGGCCGGCTCGCCTTATGCCATCAGAGATTATTATGATGTAGATCCTGATCTGGCGGTAGATGTTAAAAACCGAATGGCAGAGTTTGAAGCCCTGATCTCCCGTACACATCAAAAGGAGCTTAAAGTTCTCATTGATTTTGTGCCCAATCATGTGGCCCGTCATTACCATTCCCTGGCGAAACCCGCGGGAGTAGAAGACTTCGGCTTTCGTGATGATGTAAATAAAAGCTTCAGTCCTGCAAATGATTATTATTATGTTCCCGGAAAACCCTTTGTCGTTCCGGCAAATGAAGGTCAGCCAAACGCCTTAACGGCGTTGAAAGATGGTCAGTTTGAGGAGAACCCAGCTAAAGCAACGGGAAACAATGTGTTTTCTCAAAGCCCTTCAAATGGCGATTGGTATGAAACAGTAAAACTGAACTATGGTGTCGATTATGGGAATGGAGAAAAGAAATATTTTGAGCCCATTCCTCCAGTATGGACAAAGATGCGTGATATCCTGGTTTACTGGGCCGGAAAAGGCGTAGATGGATTTCGTTGTGATATGGCCGAAATGGTTCCCGTAGCCTTTTGGGTATGGGTAATTCCAGAGGTTAAAAAACAATACCCTAACCTGATCTTTATAGGAGAAGCTTACAACCCGGCAGTGTATAAAGAATACCTGTACACGGGTCATTTTGATTACTTATATGATAAAGTCGGATTATATGACGGCTTAAAAAAATTAATCAGGAATGAGCCCGGAGCAAGTGTTAAAGACATTAGTAAGGTGTGGCAGGTAGAAAGCGCCGGCTTTGGCGACAAGATGCTTCGCTTTCTGGAAAACCATGATGAAGAAAGAATTGCTTCTGCAGGTTTCGCGGGAAATGCAGCTTATGCCATTCCGGCGATGGTGGTTTCGGCGACGTTATCTGCCGGTCCGGTGATGCTTTATTTCGGACAGGAAGTTGGAGAACCCGGCAAAGGAGTTGAAGGTTTTGGTGGCGAGGATAACAGAACGACCATCTTTGATTACTGGGGTGTTCCAGAACATCAGAAATGGATGAACAAAGGGGCTTTTGACGGTGGACTTCTAAATCCGGAACAACAAAAACTAAGGGCTTTCTATCAGCAACTGATGAAAGTTTCAGGTACTGCGGAAGCCGTGCTGAAAGGCGATATCCTGGAGGTTCCACTGCAAACAGAAAGGGCCTATGCGTTTATCCGTTATTCCGGCAATCAACGCCTGCTGGTTGTCGCCAATTTTGACCGGAATCAATCGGTCATCCAGGAGCTCAATGTTCCCGAAAACCTGCTGAAGGGACGTAACATTACTCAGGCCGTTGATTTATTAACAGGAACGGTGAATGCCCATACCAATCTATCTATATCTTTAAAGGTCTTGCCGGGAACGGCACAAATCATAGAATTTTAAAAAAATTGCCCGATGGAAAAGAAAATTGCTGTAAGTAAACCAAGACTATCATCGTTACAAATATTTAACCTGAGCGCGGGATTCTTCGGGATTCAGTTTGGATTTGCCTTACAGAATGGAAATGCCTCCAGGATCCTGCAAACCTACGGAGCGGATGTAGAACATCTTTCTCTGTTTTGGCTGGCAGCACCGCTCACAGGGATGATCGTTCAACCGATTATTGGTTATTACAGTGACCGGACCTGGAACAGGTTCGGAAGGAGAAGACCTTACTTTCTGATCGGCGCGGTATTAACGGCCCTTGCTTTAATCCTCATGCCCAATTCGGCCGTGATGGCTAGTCTTTTACCGCCAATCATCATTGGTGCAGGAATGCTGATGATCATGGATGCTTCTATTAACGTGGCAATGGAACCTTTTCGCGCACTGGTGGGAGATAAGCTTCCCGAGGAGCAAAGGAGTTTTGGCTTTTCCGTGCAGACCTTTCTGATTGGTGCCGGAGCGATTGCCGGTTCCTGGCTGCCTTATATTCTTTCTGAGTATTTAGGTGTATCGAAGGTGGCCGCGCAAGGACACATCCCGAACAATGTGATCTATTCCTTTTATGTAGGTGCTGCGGTATTGGTGTTCACCATCTTGTGGACCGTCATCACGACAAAAGAATATCCGCCGGAAGAGATGGAACGCTACCATGGTGAGTCTTCTGAAGGGGAAAATAAAGGGATCATGTCTATTTTTACAGATTTCTCCAAAATGCCGCTAACGATGAAACAATTGGGACTGGTACAGTTTTTCTCCTGGTTCGCCTTATTCTCAATGTGGGTCTTTACGACTCCGGCAATTGCACAACATATTTATAAAGTAGCTCCCGGTGATACCTCTTCTGTGAAATTTGCAGATGCAGGAAACTGGGTGGGAATCCTTTTTGGAATTTACAATGGCGTGTCTGCCATCTACGCTTTATTATTACCCTCCATTGCCAAAATAACCAGCAAGAAGATCGCACATGCTTTCTCTTTAACGGCAGGAGGGATCGGTTTGCTGTCTATTTATTTCATCAGTAATCCACAATACCTGATCTTCTCTATGATTGGAATTGGCCTGGCCTGGGGAAGTATCCTGTCTATGCCTTATGCCATCTTATCGAGCTCAATCCCTGCACGTAAAATGGGCGTCTATATGGGGATTTTTAATTTCTTTATCACGATGCCACAAATCGTTAATGGTTTCTTCGGTGGAATGATCGTCGAAAAGTTCTACGATGGCAAAGCCATTTATGCCATTGTAATGGCTGGGGTATTTATGCTCCTCGGAGCCATCTCCGTCCTGTATATCCGAAATAAAAAAGAATTGTAAAACACTAAAAGCTGAAACGAATACCATGAGAAAAATATACAGCCTCTTATTGATTTTTATGGTATTCGCTGCAGCATGCAGGAAGTCGGATCCAATAATTAAAGAACCTGGAACAGAGCCACCGATAGTCGTTCCACAGACCGGCTTACTGACCACTTCCACCGATTTCCCGACGGCGGAAGAAACTTTTACCCTTACTTTTGACGCCGCCAAAGGAAATGCTGCTTTACAAAATACTTCTGCGGATGTCTACATTTATACCGGAGTCATCACCAACAAAAGTACTGGAGCTGCCGACTGGAAGTATGTTAAAAGTGCTTCTTTCAGCAGCCCGGATCCCGCGGCCAGGATGACTCCCATTGGAAACGGAAAATTTCAGATCAGTTTAAGTCCCCGTAGTTTTTATGGTGTTCCGTTGGGAGAGAAGATCCTCCAGCTGGTGATGTTGTTCCGTACCGCTGATGGAAAGATTGTTGGGCGAAACAAAGATCAAAGTGATTTATACCTGCCGATTTATGAGGCCAATCAACTTGGCATAAGATTTAAACTCCCTGAATTTGAACCTACTTTCAATCCCGTGCCGGTGATCAGTATTCAAATGATCGGAGAGGAACTGAGCATTAGTGCCGCAGCCTCTAAAGCGGCTACATTGAACCTTTCTCTGGATGGCGTTGGTTTTGCATCGGCAACAAATGCAAAAGAGATCAATGGGAAGGTCAAAGTGAACGCTGCGGGAAGACATGAGCTGAAACTAAGCGGAACCGACGGTACGACCACCATAGAACGGTCTTTTACTTTCCTTTTAAACGGAACTGTGGAGACGGCTGAATTGCCGGCAGGGGCAAAAGAAGGAGTCGTCTTTATCAATGGTGGAAAATCAGCAATTCTTACGCTATATGCCCCTTTCAAACAATATGTTTATGCCATTGGCGATTTTAACGACTGGCAGTCTGGTCTTCCTTATTTCATGAAAAGGACACCTGATGGTAACAAATGGTGGGTTCAGATTGATAATTTACAACCTGGTAAGGAATATGCGTATCAATATTTAGTAGATGGCAAATTAAGAATTGCCGATCCTTATACAGAAAAGGTGATCGATCCCCAGTATGACGGGGCAATCCCATTTTTGAGTTATCCTTCCATCATGCCTTATCCAATGGGAAAGACTTCGGGCATCCTGAGCGTAATGCAGAGCAGTCAAACTGCTTATTCCTGGAAGTACAAAAACTTTAAAAGACCGGAAAAGAACGATTTGGTGATCTACGAACTCCACCTTCGCGATTTTCTTAAAAATGCAAATTACAATACCCTGAGGGATACACTGGACTACCTTGCTAAGCTTCATGTGAATGCCATTGAACTGATGCCGGTCAATGAATTTGAAGGGAATTCCAGTTGGGGATATAACCCTTCCTTCTATTTTGCTCCTGATAAATATTATGGAACAAAGGTCGCATTACAACAATTCATAGACGAGTGCCATGGCCGCGGGATTGCGGTGATCATGGATATGGTGCTGAACCATTCCTTTGGGCAGTCGCCGATGGTACAATTGTATTTTGATGAAGCCTCAGGGAAACCGGCCACAAATAGTCCCTGGTTTAATGCAACGCCCACCCATCCTTTTAATGTCGGGTACGACTTTAACCATGAAAGCCCGGCAACGAAAAGCTTTGTCAGGAATGTGCTGAAGTTCTGGATGGATACCTATCAGATAGACGGCTTTAGATTTGACCTTTCCAAGGGTTTCACTCAAAAGAACTCCGGAACTACTGATGCAGGTGTTTCTGCATGGAGCGCTTATGATCCAGATAGGGTAGCGATCTGGAAAGACTATAATTCATTTATCAAAACCAATAACCCGGATAACTTCTACGTCATTCTGGAACATTTTGCTGCAGATGCAGAAGAAAAAGAACTTTCTGAGCAAGGGATGATGTTCTGGAACAATGTCAATACAAGTTTTAACCAGGCAACGATGGGTTATCAGGAAAACTCTGATTTCTCCCGCGCTTTCTCCGGAACGCATGGTTTTAGCAGATCGGAAAATCTGGTCAGCTATATGGAGAGCCATGATGAAGAACGGCTCATGTTTAAAAACCTGGCTTATGGCAATGCTTCGGGAAGTTATAGTGTGAAAAACCTGGCTACCGCATTGAAGCGTCAGGAGATGGCAGCAGCATTTTTCTTTTCTGTTCCGGGGCCGAAGATGTTGTGGCAGTTTGGGGAATTGGGCTATGAGGTCTCAATAGAACAAAACGGAAGAACAGGAGAAAAACCAATCCACTGGGACTATCTCGGACAGGCGGCACGTTTCTCATTGAAGACAACCTATGCCAATCTGATCAATTATAAAACGAACAATTCCATTTTCAAAACGGGTATTCCAACATATAATCTTAGCGGGCCTGCTAAATACCTGAAGTTAACGAATACGGACAATACGGTGGTGGTGCTTGGTAATTTTGATGTAAAGGAACAAATACTTAGCGTTGACTTCGGGCAATCCGGACAATGGCTGGAATGGCCGGGAGGAAACACGATGAGCCTCAGCGGAAATACCTATACCAAAACACTGAGCCCCGGTGAATACCATATCTATAGCAGGAAGCCCTTGTATCTCAGATAAAAAGAGTAACAATTTTAAAGCATAGGATGCATTGATTGGGTTTAGTTTGATATTTATATTCATAAACCAACCTAAACCACTAATGAGAACAAAAGTATTGACCCTTGCATTGGCTTGTGTATGCTGTTTTAGCATATCATATGCACAAAAAGCGCCTTCAGCTAAAGCTGAAACAGCTGCAAAGACCGAACCGGTAAGCCCTTCGAGAACCATCGTTCCTGAAAGTTCAGTCGTTACCCAACATCAGGCCACCATCAACGGACAGCGCATTGCCTATAAAGCAACTGCCGGAACCCTTCCGGTATGGGATGAAGAGGGAAAAGCAATTGCAGGTCTGTTTTACACTTATTATGAACGTTCCGATGTTCAAAACCGGGACAGCAGGCCATTGGTGATCTCCTTTAACGGAGGCCCGGGTTCTGCTTCCGTATGGATGCACATCGCTTATACCGGACCAGTAGTCTTAAAAATAGACGATGAAGGATATCCGGTACAACCTTATGGGTATAAAGAAAATCCGAATTCCATCCTTGATGTTGCAGATATCATTTATATCGACCCGGTTAATACAGGTTACTCGCGACCAACAAATAAAGATGTTCCGGGCGCTAAGTTTTTTGGCGTCAATGCCGATATCAAATACCTCGCAGAATGGATCAATACTTTTGTGACCAGGAGCAACCGATGGGCATCTCCTAAATTCCTGATCGGGGAGAGCTATGGAACTACCCGCGTTTCGGGACTGGCCCTGGAGCTTCAGAATTCGCAATGGATGTATTTAAACGGCGTGATTCTGGTCTCTCCTACAGAACTGGGAATCGAACGCAGCGGACCTGTAGAAGCAGCTTTACGCTGGCCGTATTATGCGGCTACGGCCTGGTACCACAAGGCCCTTCCTGCAGATTTACAGTCGAAAAAACTGGAAGCATTTTTACCGGAAGTGGAAGAATTTACCATCAATGAGCTGTTGCCGGCAATGGCGAGGGGTAATTTCCTGACGGAACAAAAAAAGAAAGAAATTGCGGCAAAGATGGCGCGCTATTCTGGAATTTCGGAAAAGGTGATCTTACAGTATAACCTCGATGTTTCTACGAACTTTTTCTGGAAAGAGCTGCTGCGGGATAAAGGTTTTACCGTTGGCAGATTAGATTCCAGGTATAAAGGGATCGATAAAAGTGATGGGGGAGAACGCCCTGATTACAATGCCGAACTGACTTCCTGGTTGCACTCTTTCACCCCTGCCATCAATATGTACCTTAGAAATGAGCTGAATTATAAAACTGACCTGAAGTACAATATGTTCGGTTCGGTAAGGCCATGGGACAATAGTAATGACAGGACCGGAGAGAACCTACGACAGGCAATGGCACAAAATCCATATCTGAATGTCATGGTGCAGTCGGGATATTTTGATGGCGCATGCGATTATTTTAACGCAAAATATAGCATGTGGCAATTAGATCCGGGAGGCAGATTAAAAGACAGATTAAGCTTTGAGGGCTATGAAAGCGGTCATATGATGTATTTAAGGAAGGAAGATCTCTCTAAAGGAAACCGTCATATCCGTGAATTTATATTAAAATCTTTACCTAAACCCGGGGTGCCTGCGAAGTTTTAAATAAAATGTCTATTTTTACAGCCCACTTATGGAACAGATAAAAACATCATTTGATTTCGAAAAACCTTTAGCTGAATTGGCGCAGCAAATTGAAAAGGTTAAACAGGTTGCCGATAAAACCAAAGTAGATATGTCTGCGACATTAACTGAACTGGAAGCTAAGTTGGCTGATACTCAGCAAACGCTTTACAGCCACCTTAACGGATGGCAGAAAGTTCAGATGTCACGTCATCCTGAAAGGCCTCAAACCCTGGATTACATCAGCATGATCTGCGATGATTTCATAGAAATGCATGGCGACAGGACTGTAAAGGACGACAAAGCTATTATTGGCGGTTTTGCAAGTATTGCTGGCCAGACGGTAATGGTGATCGGACACCAGAAAGGTAAAAACACGAAAGAGCGTCAGTACCGCAATTTCGGAATGGCTAATCCTGAAGGATATAGAAAAGCATTGCGCTTAATGCGTCTTGCAGAGAAATTCAATAAACCAGTTATTTCTTTTATTGATACGATGGGTGCTTATCCCGGGCTGGAAGCGGAAGAACGCGGACAGGGAGAAGCAATTGCACGTAACCTGTTAGAAATGTCTGTGCTGAAAGTACCGATCCTATGTTTTGTAGTAGGTGAAGGCGCTTCCGGCGGTGCATTGGGAATCGGAATCGGCGACCGTGTCTATATGTTGGAGCATACCTGGTACTCTGTAATTTCTCCGGAATCCTGCTCTTCTATTTTATGGCGCAGCTGGGATTATAAAGAAAGAGCCGCAGAGTGTCTGAAACTGACTTCCGATGATATGTACAAAAATCAATTGATTGATGGCATCATTAAAGAGCCACTGGGAGGTGCACACCAGAATCCGGAGGCAATGGGGGAAACAGTAAAAGAACAGATCTTAAAAGACCTGGCAGTACTTAAAAAATTAAAAACGGATGTCATGATCACCCAAAGAATTGATAAATTCTGCGCAATGGGCGTGGTAAACGAATAAATCATTATAAAGAAATCAAAGGAAAAGGCTGCAACTCACACTGCGGCCTTTTCTTTTTTTAATATTTTTCCATAAAAGCCTATGATAAAGAAAATCGGATATGGCCTTGCCTTGTTGCTCTCCCTTTTTGTATTGGTCCTTTGTATGCTCTTCATCCGGCGGCCGGAGCTGATTCGCGTTTTACGCTACCAGACCCCTGCTGCAGAAACCTATAAGATATATCCACAATCGTTGGTAAATCCGGCAGATACTCCTTTTCATTTCGTAAAAGCGGAACGGATGAGGGAAGACCTGGATACGATCATGGTCTTTGACCGGGATAATAAAAGTATGCCTTTCAAAGATTACCTGGAAGCGGGAAAGGTCAACCTTTTTATGGTGATCAGGAATGATACAGTGATTTATCAAAAGTTTAAGCCAGGTTACAGTGATACCAGCTTAACCACCCTTTTTTCAGTAGCTAAGTCGATGGTTTCTATGATGCTGGGACAGGCAATTGAAGAAGGAAAGATTAAAAGCCTGGACGACCGCCTGTTGGTCTATGTTCCTGAATTAAAAAAGAACCCGGCATTTGAGCGGATCACTTTAAGGAACCTGATGGAGATGAAATCAGGCCTGGAGTTCAGCGGTCTTGAAGGTGGATTGGTTGCGGCATTTTTATCGGATGAAGCCAAATACTATTATACGGAAGACCTTAAAAAAGAGCTATCGAAGCTTAGGGCTGATCATCCTCCGGGAAAGGTCTGGAAATATAAAAGTGTAGATGTACTGTTGCTCAGCTGGGCATTGGAACAGGCGACGGGGAAAAATACTGCCAGCTATTTCCAGGATAACATCTGGAAAAAAATAGGAGCTGCACATCCGGCAAGCTGGGGACTGGATCATATTAATGGATTGGCGAATACCGCGAGCAGGTTTCAGGCAACCGCCATAGATCTGGCTAAAATTGGAAGGTTGTACCTGAACAAAGGTAATTACAACGGGCATCAGGTGGTTCCTGAAGAATGGGTTACCCATTCTGTTCATGCAAATGCTGATCCTGCTGTTCCTGTAAAAGGCTGGCAGAAGACGCGGCAAAACTATTTGTGGTGGCTTCCCCAGGAAGGGATCAATGGTGATTTTGCCGCAGAAGGGATGCGTGGACAACGTTTATATGTCGATCCCTTAACGCATACCATTATCGTTCAGTTGGCCCTTAAAGGAGCTGGAGATTATCCCTATCGTAAGATCAGCCGTTACTTATCAGGAGTACCTTTTACCTATCCTAAATAGCGTAAATAAAAAAACAGGCATAAAAAAAGGGCATCCCATACGGAATGCCCTTTTTTTATGGATTTTAAATCTTATTGTTGCGGTGGAAAGAAAGCAGAGAATCTCGCTTCTAACATCGCAAACTTATCATTCAGGTCTTTGCTGAGTTTCGTTTGTTTGTATTCAGCAGCAGTTCTTGCCATCTGGTTCAGGAAGGACATGCCCAACTGAACGTTTTGTCCGCCTACAAACTTCTTCTTGCTTTGAGAAACATCGGCAAGGTAAGTCAGTTCTTTTTCAATATAGGTGGCTGATCTTTCAATCAGTGTATTTGCTCTTTTCTGATCATTCAGCAGATATAGATTTTCTGCCATAAAATAAGCACCCATCATAGAACGCATGCCATAGAATTTCTCCGGCATCACTTCGAAATAACGATTCACTACCTTTTTAGCATCTTCTGTTTTACCTTCTTTAAGCAATCCTGAAACGGTATTGTTGAATACATTCGTGAAGATCGAAATGTCATCAGCTGATTGTGTATCCAGGTATTTTGCATTTTTAACATTCCCCCATACAAACTTGTTCATCACATTGTTGTATAGTGGTGCAATATTAAGCTGCTCATTTTTAGCGGCTGCAGTATCCGGTTTGAAAGGCATCAGACGTAAAGCCAGACCTTCATTATACAGATATTTATCTAATCCATTGTACTGATCAGAAGGAACTGTGCTTGCGAAGTAAATTGGTCTCTTCCAGTCGTTATGTACCAGGATGTCGAACATCGCCAACGTTCCTTTAGTTACATAACCTTTATTAAAGGTCCATTCCAATGCAGGAGCGATCCTTGCAGAATCCGCTGCCGTGGCAGCACCGTTTTTGATGGCATCTGCTTTATTGATCGTTAGTTTAAAGTTCTTTGTTGGAATGAAGTTTACTTTTCTTCCGTCGTTCAATGGAACTTTATCCTCATTATTTTCAGAAAGAAGGAGTTCCACAATGGTTTTTAACTCTACATTTCCTGCAATATCTTTATCCTGATAGTACATCACATCTCTTTCTCCCTGAACATATTGAGATTCTTTCATGGTAATCGGAAGTGGCGCAGATTCATTTTGTTTGCGTTTCATTCCATTGATGTACCAATCGGTATCGAATAAGCTCAGGTTAACCAAACGGATATCTGGTCTGATGTTTTCCACTTCCTGTGCATACCATAGGGGATACGTATCATTATCTCCATAAGTAAAGAGGATGGCATTCGGAGCGCAGGACTGCAGGTAGTCGACTGCAATATCATGAGCAACCATTTTCGTAGAACGGTCATGGTCATCCCATCCCTGAGCAGCCATAATGATCGGCGCAGCGAATAAACCTGCTACCGTTGCAAGGATTCCTCCGGTGGCAGGGGTCATCTTTTTAAAGATCCATTCCCTTAGGGCAAGGACACCAAATCCGACCCAGATGGCAAAGGCATAGAATGATCCTGCGTAAGCGTAATCACGTTCCCTTGGTTCCATTGGTTTCTGATTCAGGTACAATACAATGGCAATACCGGTAAAGAAGAATAAAAGGCCAACAATTCCGGCATCTTTCTGATTGCGTTTGAAATGCCATATCGCACCTAACAATCCCATAATTAAAGGAAGGAAGAAAAATCTGTTGTAAGCATTGCTTTCTGTGATGGAAGGAGGCAGGTTTTTCTGATCTCCAAGCATGATGCCATCGATAGGCTTGATTCCACTCAGCCATTGGCCTTCATAGATACTGCCTTGTCCCTGGTCGTCATTCTGTCTGCCAACAAAGTTCCACATAAAGTACCTCATGTACATCTGTCCAACCTGGTAAGACATCAGGAATCCGATATTGTCGATCAGGCTTGGGAAGTGGTCGTCACTAAAGCCCATCATGTCTTTATAGTACGCTACGTGACCTGGGTCTTCGCTATACATACGAGGGAAAGGAGTTGTTCTGTCATATTCGTATTCGGTCTTTTTACCGGCTACTTCATATTTTTCAGCACCTTTTCTATAAAGTGTTTTTCCTTCTATTACATTTACACCCTGAGAATTATAGTTAGGACCGAATAATAAAGGCCTGTCGCCATATTGCTCCCTGTTCAGGTATCCTAAGAAAGAGAAGGCATTGTCAGGAGAACTGTTGTTCAGGTTCGGGTTTGCTTTTGCACGGATAATGATCATCGCAAATGAGCCATAACCAAAAATGATCAATACCGTAGACAATAAGGCCAGGTTAAGGATCTTTTTCTCGTGTTTAATGGAATATCTGATTCCCCAGGTAAGACCTGCGATCAATAGGATGGCAAAGAAAATTACCCCGGTGCCAAAGCCCATTCCTAAGGTGTTGACAAAGAACAAGTCGAAATATGCACCAAATGAAACCAGGTATTGTATGATTCCATACTGGATCACCGCAAGAATCAGAATCCCTACAATTCCTGCTTTAATGGTTCCTGCAGTAGTTGGATTTTTTGTTTTCTTGAAATAATATACAAAGGCAATTGCCGGAATGGTCAATAAGTTCAATAAGTGAATCCCGATGGATAAACCCATGATATAAGCGATAAACAACAACCACCTGTCTGCACGGGGTTCATTGGCATTGGCTTCCCATTTCAAGATTCCCCAGAATACAATAGCGGTGAATAAGGAAGAAAGTGCATATACTTCAGACTCTACAGCAGAAAACCAGAAACTGTCGGAGAAGGTGTAAGCAAGCGCACCTACGATACCTGCACCCATGATAGAGATCAGGTTAGATTTGCTGACTTCTTCGTTCTCTTTTACCAGGACTTTTTTCGCCAATGCGGTAATGGTCCAGAATAAGAATAAGATCGTTGCGCCACTGGCAACCGCAGAACCTACGTTCATGAAATAAGCTACTTTAGTGACATCACCAAAAGCGAAGAGTGAAAAGAACCGCTGGATCATCAGGAACAAAGGGGCACCTGGTTGATGGACTACCTGCATTTTTAAGGCAGAGGCGATAAACTCACCGCAATCCCAGAAACTCACTGAGGGTTCTAATGTCAGGACATAGGTTACTGTAGCTATCAGAAAACAAATCCAGCCGGTAAGGTTGTTGATTTTTGAATAATTCATTTTTTGTATTGAATAGTTATTAAAGTCGAGCGAATAAAATGCAGCCGAAAATAAAGAATAAGATTGATAAACGCACAAAGTAATGGGGAGTTTAACAAATTTAACGAAGGATTAGGGGCGCCTTATTACAGTATCACTTATATGTTACCATAAGCAGGGCCGATTATTTTTAGAAAACTTACCTGGAGAACGCGGTCTTTTTGAAGACATGAATTCTCTTCTTCAATTTTTTTTTAAAAAAGTTTAAAAAAAAGATCATCTACAACTTCCTGATTTTAAATAATTTATTTGCCCTGCAAAGCGGAGGGCTTAAATTATTTTAATTTTTTTTGTGCGAGCCCTTGCAAAAATCAAAAATGTGCGTACATTTGCATTCCCTTACAAAGCAAGCCTATCACGCTTTAAAAAGGAAAGATTGCCCGATAGTATAAAGGTAGTACAACGGTTTTTGGTACCGTTTGTCTAGGTTCGAATCCTGGTCGGGCAACAAAACATATTCGGATTGTGGTTTTACTCACAATCCGATTTTTTTTAACCAGCATTGATACACCTTCAATCATGCCATTGCAGTTTAACCCAGTTAAGCTTTTTGCCGGAACCGGTACAAAAGAATTAGCAATCAAAATTGCCGAAAGCTACGGCAAGCCTCTAGGCAACGTCACTTTAAACCGGTTTAGTGACGGTGAATTTCAACCTTCTTACGATGAAACAGTACGCGGTTGTGATGTCTTCCTAATCAATTCTACTTACCAGCCTAACGACAACTTAATGGAGCTTTTGTTAATGATTGATGCCGCAAAACGTGCATCTGCTCATTACATTACTGCTGTTGTTCCTTATTATGGTCTGGCCAGACAAGACAGGAAAGATAAACCACGTGTGGCTATCGGAGCAAAATTGGTAGCGAACTTATTAAAGTCTGCAGGTATCCACAGGATCATGACAATGGACCTTCACGCTGCTCAGATACAAGGTTTCTTCGATATCCCTGTAGACCACTTAGATGGTTCAGTGATCTTCGTTCCTTATATCAAAAGCTTAGGCCTGGAGAATTTAACCATTGCTTCTCCGGATATGGGCGGTTCTTACAGGGCACGTACGTTTGCAAAGTTCTTCAATGCAGAGGTGGTGATTTGTGATAAGAGACGTAAACGTGCCAATGAAATCGAATCGATGTCTATCATTGGAGATGTAGTTGGTCAGGATATCGTTTTAATTGACGACATTTGCGACACCGCAGGAACTTTGTCTAAAGCAGCAGCGCTGATCATGGAAAAAGGAGCGAAAAGTGTGAGAGCAGTTTGTACACACGCGGTGCTGTCGGGGAACGCTTATGAAACGATTGAGAACTCCATGTTGGCAGAACTGATCGTTACAGATACCATCCCGCTGAAACGTCAGAGTGATAAAATAAGGGTATTGAGTACCGCTGAATTATTTGCAAAAGCAATTGCCAATGTAAATGAACACGGTTCTATCAGTGACCTTTTTAAAGTTTAATATTTTAATACAACATATATAATCAATAAAAAATGAAAACAATCGCAATTAGCGGTTCTCCAAGAGAGAACGTAGGGAAACGCGATGCTAAAGAGCTTCGCTATGAAGGTAAAGTTCCTGCAGTATTGTATGGTGGTAAAGAGCAAAAACATTTTGCTGTAATTACAACTGAATTAAAGGATGCTATTTATACTCCTGAAGCAAACTTTGTTGAAATTGACATTAATGGTACTAAAACTAAAGCTATCATTAAAGAATTACAATTTCACCCGCTTACAGACCTATTATTACACGTAGATTTTCTTCAGTTATTTGATGACAAAGAGATCTTAATGGAAATCCCTGTTAAATTAACCGGTACTTCTCCAGGTGTTAAAATGGGTGGTAAATTAGTACAGAAATTACGTAAACTTCGTGTTAAAGCATTCCCTAAAGATATGCCTCAAACAGTTGAAGTGAGCATTGCTAAATTAGAAGTTGGAAACTTGTTCCGCGTACGTGACCTTGCAAAAGCTGACTACGTGATCACAAACACTCCAGAAGATACGATCGTATCTGTAGGAATGTCAAGAGCTTTAAAACAAGCAGAAAACGAAGCTAACAAGAAATAATTTCTTTCAGCTCATTCAAAAAAGCAGCATCGGCAACGGTGCTGCTTTTTTTGTGGAATAGATTTATGGTAAATGCTTGTTCTCATCTAAACTATTATATTTGCAGCACATGAAATACTTAATCGTTGGTTTAGGGAATATCGGTCCTGAATATATGGATACGCGACACAATATCGGTTTTAATATCGCTGATGAGTTGGTGAAAGACCTGGGAGGATCATTTTCGAACGTCCGCCTGGCTTATTATGCGGAGGTGTCTTTTAAAGGGAAAAAACTACATGTGATCAAGCCAACCACCTATATGAATCTGAGCGGTAAATCAGTCAACTATTATATGCAGGAGCTGAGAATCCCATTGGAGAACGTATTGGTGATCGTAGATGACCTGGCTTTGCCATTGGGTAAACTGAGGCTAAAAATGCAGGGCAGCAGTGCAGGACATAACGGGCTGAAAAGTATTGAAGGTCTTTGTGGCGGACAAGGTTATCCACGTTTGCGTTTCGGAATCAGTGATAACTTTGCCAAAGGCAGACAAGCGGATTATGTGCTGGGCCCTTTCGACAAAGATGAACTCCCGGAGCTTCCGGCATTGATTGATAAAAGCGTGGACCTGATCAAAAGTTTTGTGACCATAGGTCCGGCGCTTACCATGACTGCTTTTAATAAGTAGTATCTTCTATCCCGGAATACTTTGTTATTTTCTCGTGAAGGACCTCTAATTCGAAAGGTTTACTGACCACATCATTTGCACCGGCATCGATGGCCGTCTGCTTATCTGTTTCTAAAACAGCCGCAGAGAAGGTGATGATCGGAATGCTTTCCTTGCCTTTAATAAATCCTTCACG
The DNA here is from genome assembly GCF_038446955.1 of Pedobacter sp. FW305-3-2-15-E-R2A2. Lineage (NCBI taxonomy): Bacteria > Pseudomonadati > Bacteroidota > Sphingobacteriia > Sphingobacteriales > Sphingobacteriaceae > Pedobacter > Pedobacter sp. FW305-3-2-15-E-R2A2. Next base: position 6,485,270 of record NZ_CP151803.1, on the reverse strand, counting down.
GATGAGTTTAATGGCATCAAGTCCGTTCATAACGGGCATAAAAGTGTCCATCAGGATGAGGTCATAGTCTGCATCTCTGAGTTTATCCAGCGCATCCTTACCATTTTCTACCACATCCGGGTTCACTTCCCAGTCCTTTAGTATTTTTACAATCAGAAATTTGTTGATGGGATTGTCTTCTGCAACAAGAACCCTTAATCCTTTAAAAGGGCCTAAATGAGGTTTGTTCATTTTTTTAACGACTACTGTATCTTTTAACACTTCATACCAATTGGTGAAACAGAAGGTGCTGCCTACACCTTCTTCACTGATCACTTCCAGAACCCCACCTTTTAACTTTGCGAGGTTTCTAACGATAGACAGGCCTAACCCCGTGCCCCCAAACTTTACGGTTGTTTGTTCATCCGCCTGTTCAAAGGTTTCAAAGATCTTATCAATATTGTTTTTGGCAATGCCGATGCCGGTATCTATCACTGAAAATTTGATCTGCAGGTTGTTTCCTTTTCTATCGAGAATTTCCGTTTTCAAAGTGACACTCCCCTGAATGGTAAACTTAATGGCATTTCCAATCAGGTTCATCAGAATTTGGTTCAGGCGAAGGGAATCTGCCAGGACCAGCTTTGGCAATTCCGCATCAAACTCCGTGATCAGGTCAAGCTCCTTTTCTATGGCACGGATGCGCAGCAGGTTCACTACCGAATTACAGATTTTTACAATATCAGTCTCTGAGCGGTTAATTTTAAACTTCCCGGATTCAATCTTTGAAAGGTCCAGAATGTCGTTGATGACCCCGAGCAGAGAGTCTGAGGAGATCTCTAAAAGGTTGATCATCTCTTTCTGTTCCGGTGTTAAATTCGTTCTTCCCAGGAGGTTGGCCAGGCCGATAATGCCATTGATCGGGGTACGGATTTCATGGCTCATATTGGCCAGGAAATTCTCCTTAATCCTTTTCCCCTGTTCCGCCTGTTCCTTCGCCTTGATCAGCTCTTTCTGGTATGCTTCCAGTTCATGGTTTTTCTTTTTGATCTCTCTTTCATTTCTCACCAGCTGGATAAAAGAATCTACTTTAGCAGAGGTGACATATGGGTCAAGTGGCTTGTACAGGTAATCTACTGCCCCGGTATTTAACCCCTTTACGGCATATTTTGTTTCTTTGGAAATAGCGGTCACAAATATGATGAGGATCCCTTTGGTTCTGGGGTTACTTTTTAAAATTTCTACCAGCTCAAACCCATCCATCTCCGGCATTTGAACATCCACCAGAGCGATGGCGATATCCATTTCCCAGGATATTCTTAACGCTTCATTGGGATTAGTGGTGGTAATAATATTGATGTCATCACGCTGAAGCAATGCCTCAAGGGCAATGATATTTTCAGGTCTGTCATCAACAATTAAGATATTAATCTTTTCCATAGGTCTCAGGTATGAGGTAGTGTTTCGGGGATGGTTTTGAATGGCCCCTAGGCTATTTTTTGGTAAATGTTATTTTTCTTGTCAATAATTTTAAAACGACCGGTTTCTGTACTTCTTAAAGTTTCTTTGGCCCCTAAACACAGGAACCCAAAATTAGCTAAACTATTATAGAATAACTCAATCACCTTCTTTTGCAGATCTGTATTGAAATAGATCAATACATTGCGGCAGGAGATGACTTGAAATTCGTTAAATACGCCATCCGAAGCCAGGTTATGTGCCGAGAACAACAGATTTTTTTTAAGGGAATGGTTGATTGATGCTGCTTCATAGCGTGCGGTATAGAAATCAGAAAGCGTATGCATGGTTCCTGTCTTTTGATAATTTTCAGAATACTGCTTCATCTTTTGTAAATCATAGATCCCATCTTTGGCGAAATCCAGTACATCATTATTGATATCGGTTCCGTAAAAGAAACTCCGGTCATACAACTCTTCTTCGGCAAACATGATCGCATACGAGTACAATTCTTCTCCCGTAGAGCAACCTGCATTCCAAACTTTAATCCTTTGATAGGAGCGGAGGTAGGGAATGATGTTTTCCTTCACCGACCTGTAAAACGCAGGGTCCCGGAACATTTCTGTCACGTTAACGGTGATCTCGATCAAAAAGGATTCGAAATAATCATGGTCGTTTGTCAATAAGGTACGTAAGTCAAATAAGCTTAGTTTTTGCAGTTGCATGATCCTCGTCACCCTTCTTTTCAGAGAGGCTGCAGAGTAGTCACTAAAATCAAAGCCATGAATGTTTTTTATAAAATCAATTAGTTCTGATAATTGATCATAGCTGATGTAATCCTCCTCCTTATGCATACTAACTTAACCACACCCTTAACATTGACAATAGTTTATCCATATCAACCGGTTTAGAAATATAATCATTTGCTCCGGCTTCGATACATTTTTCACGATCATTTTTCATGGCTTTTGCCGTTAATGCAATGATCGGTAGTTTGGCGAAACGTTTTTCCGTTCTGATGGCTTTCATGGCTTCATAACCATCCATTTCAGGCATCATAATGTCCATCAGTACCAGGTCAATCTGCTCTGAATCTTCCAGTCTTTCCAGGGCTTCTCTGCCGTTGTTGGCGATCACGATCTTCAGGTCATAAAGCTGTAATGCACTGGAAAGGGCGAAGATGTTCCGCATGTCATCATCAGTGATTAAAATGGTTTTGTCTTTCAGGACCTTCTCCATCGTAGAAACGCTTTTGCCTTTCACTGCTCCTGGTTTTGCAGGCGCAGAGGGGCCATCCTGTTTAAGTTTATTGATAAATAAGCTGACCTCATCGATTAAGCGATCGTTGGATTTGTTTGATTTCAGTACCATGGCATCGGTATACTTCATGATATGGGCCATTTTTTCCTGGTCCAGCTCCATCGCAGTGTTAATGATCACGGGAATATGTGCATGCAGGGCCTGCGATTTGATCTGGTCGAGCAAATCAAATCCGGAAATGTCGGGAAGCTTCAAATCCAGAATAATACAATCAAAGACCTGATCGTCCAGAAGGTCCAATGCTTCTTTTCCTGTGAATGCCTGTTTGACATCTACCCCTTTTTCAGTCAGCTGTTGGGTCAGTTCCCTGCTTTGTAACTCCTGATCTTCGATCACTAACACGCTTTTGAAATTGTATTTCAGGTAAGCGGCACTAAGGAGGTTAAAAGCTTCATCCAGCTGTTCTTTTTCAACTGGTTTCTTCAGGAAGCCTATGGCGCCTTCTTTTTTAGCTTTGCTGGCTTTTTCATTTCCCGCCGACATCATATGTACCGGGATGTGTTTGGTTCTTGGATCAGCCTTTAACTTTTTCAGAATGGTCCAGCCGTCCATTACCGGCAACATAATGTCCAGGACGATGGCGTCCGGTAAATGAGAAAAGGCCATTTCCAGGCCGGTATCGCCACTATGTGCGAGAATTGGCTGAAATCCTTTTTCCAGTGCATAGTCATTTAATACATCTGCGAAAACCACATCGTCTTCAATAATCAGTAAAGTCTGAGGATCATCCGCTTGTTTTGCCGGGCTGACTGCCATTTCCGGAACAAACGGAATGATGACTGCTTCTTCTGCAGGAGAATTGTTCAGGTGCTCGGGAAGCTGGAAGGAATTATTTCTTGGTACAAATAAAGTAAAGGTACTTCCTTCATTAGGTTTACTGTTCACCTGGATTTCTCCGCCAAGAATGTACGCCAGTTCTTTACTGATGGAAAGGCCAAGTCCTGTTCCGCCAAATTTCCTGCTCGTAGATCCGTCAGCTTGCTGGAAGGCCTCGAAGATCAGTTTTTGCTTGTCTTCGGGAATGCCGATGCCCGAATCTTTTACCGTGATGCCGATAATTTCTTCTGTTGTATTCCTTAAGCGGTCAGAGAAAAAGCGGGTTCCTCTGGATGGTCTGCTGATGCTGAGTGTGATCTGACCGTATTCCGGTGTGAATTTGAAGGCATTGGAGAGTAAGTTTTTAACAATCTGTTCCAGTCTGGCCTGATCGGTAAAAATATAGTCCGGCAGGTCATCTTCGATGATGGTGTTGAACTGGATCTTCTTACTTCTGGCAAGCTCGGTAAACAGGGATTCCATCCCATGTTTAATGGCATCTGGTTTTACCGTTTCTATGCTTAGGTCTACCTTTCCGGATTCTATTTTTGATAAATCCAGAATGTCGTTGATGAGACTGAGTAAATCATTTCCTGCATTATGAATAACGCCGGCATACTTAATTTGATCTTCATTCAGGTTTTCAGGCCTGTTTTCTTTTAAGATCCTTGCCAGGATCAGAATACTATTCAATGGTGTTCTTAATTCATGACTCATATTGGCCAGGAATTCCGATTTATATTTGCTGGAAATCTCCAGTTCTTCAGCTTTTAAGCTAATCGCTTCTCTGGCCTGGTTGATCGAAATGTTGCGTTCTTCCAGTTGTTGTGCTTTCTCCTCCAACTCCGCATTGGTCTGGCGTAATTCTTCCTGTTGTACCCTCAATTCTTCTTCCGACGACTGAAGCTGGTCTGTTTTGTACATCAGCTCCTCATTGGTGGTCCGCAGTTCTTCCTGTTGGCTCTCCAGTTCTTCGGCCTGTTGCTGGGTTTGTTCGAACAACGCTCTGAGTTTTACTCTTGCGATTGCACTGTTTACTGCAACACCAACACTTTCGCTAATGCTGTTCAGGAATAATATTGTTTTCTCATCAGGGTTCTCCTGAAGGCCGAGCTCAATCACGGCCAGGGTCTCATCTTCAAATACAATAGGAACAAGGTAAATACATTTTGGCGAGGTATTTCCCAAACCTGAACTGATTTTCAGGTAATCCAAAGGGATATTGTTGAGTAGTTTAACCCGTTTCTCTGAGGCAACCTGACCTATGAGCCCTTCTCCGATAGGGTACTGGCTTGTTTCTCCTTTTTTAGGCTGATAGGCATATCCTCCGGTAAATTTGAAAGTCTTTTTTGCGCTGTTGATCAGAAAGAAAGCACCGATAGGGGCATTGATGTAATTGCTGACCCTCGTAATGATATTGACCGAAAGCTCCTCGATCTCCTGTTCTCCACGCATCGCCTCATTTACGGTTGTTACGCCTGATAAAAGCCAGTTTTTCTGTTCATTTTCAACAGAAAGTTTTTCCAGCTGGAGATTTGATTCTCTGATATGAACTTCTGTTAATTTCTGCTGATCAAATGTTCTTTTGATATAGGTAAAGAGAAAGAGAATCAGAGAAAATATAATTAAAGAGCTGAGTAAAATGATCCAGGTACTTCTCTGACTGCTGCTTGCGGTATTCGCTTTCCGTTCTGCCAACAGGCGAAATTCTGTCTCAATCATTTTTTTGCTGATGAGCAGCATCTGGTCCTTATAATGTTGCCCACCTCCGTTTAGTACGCGGTCTGTAGCTCCTGCCTGTCCCTTACTGTCGTAAATCCGGATCACTTCCTGCATTTCTGCCACTTTTTTATGCGCGTAGGAATCCAAAGAATCGGCCCTTTCTTCTTGTTCAGGATTGTCACTGATCAGTTTCTTTAAATTCTGGACCGTCTCGAGTATCAGGGGGGCATTTCTATTGTAGGGCTTTAGGTACAAACTTTTCTGCGACAAAATAAATCCACGTAAGGCGCTTTCTGAGTTCAGAACCTGAGTTTCTACCGTCTTGATCAGGTCAATGACCTCGTAAGTATGGCTTTGCCATTTTGTATCTTCATTCAGTTTCTCCACACCGAAGTAAGAAGTGATGGCAGATACGAGGACAAACAATAAGGAAACAGTAAAACCTGTTAATACTTGTTGTTTAAAAGTTAGCTTAAGCATAGACATGAACAATTAGATGTTAAGAACTTATCTAAAATTGTGAATTAGGATTGAAATTAAAGTGTTCCACAAAAGGGTTTAAATTCGGTGCTGTCCTGTACTGAACTTGGTTTTTGGTTACCTCTTTTGCAATTTCAAGTCGCCCCCCACAGAGAGAGATAAAATCAACAACAATATTAATGATAATAAATTTTATTTTTGCTGATATGATCATATACGGAATACCAAATTGTAATACAGTAAAGAAAGCCAGGACCTGGTTGGCAGAGAATGGATTTAATCCCGAGTTCCACGACTTCAAAAAGAGTGGCATTACCGCTGAAAAGCTGAATGAATGGTGTGTAGCTTTTGGCTGGGAAAAGGTTTTGAATAAAAAAGGAACGACCTGGAAAAAGCTGACTAAGGAACAGCAGGATGCGGTTGTTGATCAGGCATCGGCAGTTCAGGTTTTATTGCAAAATACCAGTGCGATCAAAAGGCCCGTTGTTGAGCTTGATCAGAAAGCGGTACTCATCGGTTTTGAGGAAGACAGTTACCAAAGCCTTTTGAAGTAATTGACACGCTGTTGTTAAATTTTGTTAAAATATAATCAAGGCGTAAAAACAGCGTTACATTTGAATATGGTTAAGTATTTATTCTTGTTGTTCATCTGTATTGCCCCTTTCGGCGTCTGGGCACAAACTTCTGTATCTGGTACGGTGTATGATTACGATAATAAAACTTTTCCTATTCAGGATGTCATTGTGCGGAACCTGAACAGTAAAGAATTGTCAAGAACGAAGGCTGCCGGCCAGTTTACCATTCCCGCTAAAATAGGGGATCTGCTTGAGTTTTCTTTTGTTGGTTATCATACAGATACACTTTTTCTGATAGACCTGAAACCAAAGACCATTTTCCTGCCCGGAAATTCGAAAACCTTAAAAGAGGTGGAAATTTTAAGTGCAAAAGTAAATCCTTCCGTGTTATACCGGGACCCGGATGCAAAAGAATCAAAACGATTTGGCTCGGATGGACTAAGGGGCAAAGGAAATAACGACAGGGCCGGAGGGATGATGTTTAACCTGGGCTATGGCAAAATGAAGCGGGAGCGGGAGAAGGAAAGAAGGCTGGAAGAGCGGGATGTGTATGAAACGGAAATCAGGGAGAATTTTAATGAAGAGACGATCACTAAGCTCGTGAAGCTAAAGGGGGAGGACCTCAAGGACTTTATGGCCATATACCGGCCAACAGAAGCACTGATCAGGGACGAGCGCCCTTTTAACTATACCTATTATATTGTTAAGGCTTACCATAGCTGGCTTAAACTTCCTGCCGGACAACGAAAGGTCTATCCGATGCCTAAATTGAAGGCGAACTAATAAAACCGTTACAATGGTCAGGTATAACATTTCATTTTATACCTTTAGTTCGAATCTAAAACCAACAACTAAACATCATGAATAAGCCCACCCTATTACTGGCCTTGTTATGCGCATTCGGTTTCAGTTCCATGGGGCAACAAACCACAGGGAACTATGACCCTCACGTTGCATTCAATCCGCTTTTTTACACACAAAATGGCAATGAATACCGATCCGCAAATGGATATCCCGGTGCTAAATACTGGCAGAACCGTGCAGATTATCACATTACGGCAAAGCTGGATGAAGCAAAAAACAGCGTCACAGGATCTGTGACCATTACTTATAAAAATAATAGTCCCGATAAGCTGCCATTTTTATGGTTACAGCTCGACCAGAATCTATTCGCGGAGCAGTCAAGAGGAAATTCCCTGATTGCTGCAGGCAGCAGGTATGGTGCAAGAGGGGAGAAAGTAGAAGGCGGTTATAAAATTGAAGGCTTAAGTGTGTCTCAAAAAGCGAAGCCTGTAAAATTCACTTCCCTGACAGAAGACACCAGGATGCAAATCCGTCTGAATGAGCCTTTGGCGGCGAACGGGGAGACGATCACTATTAAAATGGATTTTTCATTTGTGATCCCTATCAATGGTTCGGACCGCATGGGACACCTGGTCACCAAAAACGGAGAGATCTTTGCCATTGCACAATGGTTTCCAAGAATGAGTGTGTATGATGATATTCTGGGATGGAATACTTTACCGTATTGGGGAGCAGGCGAGTTTTATTGTGAATACGGAGATGTAGATTTCTCTGTTACCGCACCTGCAAATCACATTGTGATGGGCTCTGGTGAACTGTTAAATCCACAGGAAGTATTTACTGCCGAACAGTTGGCGCGCTGGAATGCCGCTAAGCTGAGTGATAAAACCATTGCGATCCGATCTGAGTCGGAAGTAACGGATCCAAAATCCCGCCCTGCAAAAGGGACATTAACCTGGAAATTTAAAATTAAAAACACCCGCGATGTTGCCTGGGCTTCTTCAAAAGCATTTGTTTTAGATGCCGCCAGGATTAACCTGCCAAGTGGGAAGAAGTCGCTTGCGGTTTCTGCACATCCGGTAGAGAGTAATGGTAAAGATAGTTATGGCCGGGGTGTAGAGTATGTGAAATCTTCCATAGAGTATTATTCCAACAAATGGTTTGAATACCCTTATCCAATGGCGGTAAATGTAGCCAGTAATGTTGGGGGGATGGAATATCCGGGAATTGTGTTTTGTGGCTGGAATGCAAAAAATGGAAGCGCCTGGGGGGTAATTGATCATGAATTCGGACATACCTGGTTCCCAATGATTGTAGGAAGTAATGAGCGTAAATTCGGCTGGATGGACGAAGGCTTTAACACCTTTATCAATGGTTTGTCTAAAGCAGCATTCAATAATGGAGAGTATAAGAGCAAACCTGAAAATATGCAGGGTATTGCTAAGTATTTAAGTAATGACGCCTTAGAATATGTGATGTTAAGTCCTGATGCGATGAAGGAGGCCAATATTGGGGTAAACCTTTACTATAAACCGTCTTGGGGCTTGAACGTATTAAGAAATCATGTTTTAGGTGCCGATCGTTTTGATTATGCCTTTAAAAAATATATTGAAAACTGGGCCTATAAACACCCCAGTCCTTTCGACTTTTTCCGTGCAATGGAGAATGGCGCAGGAGAGGATCTTTCCTGGTTCTGGAGAGGCTGGTTTATGGAAAACTGGAAAACAGATCAGGCCATTTCTGAGGTGAAGGAACTGACCAAAGATGGTGCAAGAACGGGTTATGATATCGTGGTTGCAAATTTGGAAAAAATGCCAATGCCAGTGATTATTGAAATCAAAACAAAGAGTGGAAAGACTGATATCATTAAGCTTCCGGTAGATGTCTGGATGCGTAACACGAAGTGGACGGTTAATTATCCGACCACAGAGGAAGTAATTTCAGTGACACTTGATCCGGAGCGGGTACTGCCCGACAGCAATGCTGCAAATAACAGCTGGACTAAATAGTTTTCAAATCGAATAAAAAAAATCCCCTTGTGCATTTGCGCAAGGGGATTTTTTATTGATCAGGAGAGATGATGTCCATTTCATGGACCTTCAGATCGAAATAACTGGCAGAAGCGAGCAGATGGTCAAATATATCTGCCATGATGTATTCGTAGTCAACCCATTTGGTAGTGCCTGTAAAAGCATAGATCTCCAGTGGCAGGCCGCTAGGAGTAGGGGCCAATTGCCTGACCATCATCGTCATCTTTTTATGTAAACCGGTATGGTTTGAAATGTAGTTGTCGATATACTTCCTGTATAGTCCTGCGTTGGTTAGGTTTCTGCCGTTAATCAACAGGCTTTTATCTGCTCCAATACGTTCGTTATGTTTATCGATGTCTTTTTGGCGGTGGTCGATATAAGAGGTCAGGGATTGAATTCTTCTGAATTGTTCAATTTCTTCATAAGTAAGAAAACGAATGGTGGATTGTCTGATAAAGATGGCTCTTTTTATTCTTCTTCCTCCGGATTGTGTCATGCCACGCCAATTTTGAAAGGAATCCGAAATCAGGGAATAGGTTGGGATGGTGGTAATGGTTTTATCAAAGTTCTGCACTTTCACCGTGGTCAGGTTAATTTCTACCACATCACCGTCGGCACCATATTTTGCCATGGTAATCCAATCGCCGATACGGACAGTATCATTGGTACTCACTTGTATGCTGGCCACAAACCCCATAATGGTATCTTTGAACATCAATAGCAATACTGCCGAGATCGCTCCCATAGCCGTAAAGAAAGTAAGTGGAGATTTTCCGGTCAGGTTGGAGAAGATGATCACGGCGCCAATAAAAAACAAGATGATTCTGATCACCTGCATATAGCTTTCTATAGGCTTCGATTTGAAGGCAGACTTTTTTCTTAGGGAGTCTGCACCGGAGCGGATGAGAGAGATGATCAGCCAAATGATGATGATGACCAGGTATACTTCTGTCAGTTTATTTAAAGGGGCGATTAGACTTGGGAAGGAATAAAATACCACCGGAATGGAACTTTTTACCAGCGCAACAGCCGTAGTCAGTGCTACAAAATGAGAAAATCGATTTTCCAGTAAATGATGGAAAAAATCAATCTTGGTGCGTTTTGTAATGCGGATTAGGGTGATCCTTAATAAACGTCTGAGGACATAATGCAGGAGATAAACTGCAATGGCAAGGACCAGTGATAGTCCAAGCAGGTTAATATAGTCGGCAATGCTATCTGAGACTCCCCATTTGATCAGAAGGTCATGCGTTTTTTTGCCAATGGTTTGGAAGTCAAAATTGTAATCTGTTGCGCTCATTTATTGTTATTTTAACTAGGGCAACAGATTACAAAAAAATAATTGGAAAGACAATATTCTGATCTAAAATATTAGTCTTTATAAGAGATTCTGTAGACCAGATTGGCGAAATCGTCGGAAACCAGGATGGAGCCATCGGGTAACTGCAGGATGTCTACCGGTCTTCCCCAGGCTTTTCCTTCTTTTAACCAACCTGTGGCAAATGGTTCATAACTCAATACTTTATTCCCATCCAGTTTAACCAGCATCAGGCGATAACCCGATGGGATTTTGCGGTTCCATGAGCCGTGTTCCGGGATTAAGATCTGATTTTTATAGCTTTTTGGAAATTGGTCTCCTGTATAAAATTTCATTCCCAAAGCAGCGACATGTGCATCTAGCTTTCTCTGGGGGGCACTAAAGTTTTTAGGGTCTTTTCCTTTCCCAAATTCCGGATCTAAGAGGTCTCCGGCATGGACAAAAGGATAACCGAAATGCATGCCCGGTTTATCGGCACGGTTCAGCTCATCTCCAGGAATGTCTTCGCCAAGCATATCTCTTCCATTGTCGGTAAACCACAAATCTTTGGTCAGGGGATTCCAGTCGAAACCAACAGAATTTCTGACCCCATTGGCAAAAATCTCCAGACCTGTTCCGTCCGGATTCATCCGCAGGATGGAGGCATATCTCTTGTCTTTATCTGTGTTGTCGCAAATATTGCAGGGAGCCCCGATTGGAAAGTAAAGCTTCCCGTCTGGTCCAAAACCCAGATATTTCCATCCATGGTGGGTATCCTTAGGAAGTTTATCGTACAGCAATATGGGCTTTGGCGGATTGGCCAGGTGATCTTCTATCTGATCAAAGCGCCAGATTTTGCTGACCTCCGCCACGTATAAACTGCCATCTTTAAAGGCAATTCCATTTGGCATGTCTTTTAATCCCTGGGCAATAACGTATGTTTTTTCTGCCACCCCATCCTTATCTGCATCTACCAGGGCATAGACTTTATCGCCATCGCGATTGCCTACGAAAACGGTTCCATTGCTGCCAAGAGCCATAGACCGGGCATTGTCAACCTTAGCATAAACTGCTATCTTGAATCCATCAGGTAATTTGATGTCCTTCAGCCGGGGCTCATCGGCTTTTTCCATTGGGCGGTTACAGGTGACTGCCATTAATGGAATACAAAAAAGAATCGCGAAGAGGGGGGATAGATTTTTCATTACGTTGGGTTTTTGTGTTATCGTGCTTTAAAAAAGCTTTCTTTAAGTTTTTCTGCGTCAATTAAGGCTTCGGCAGCATCAAGACGGATCAGCCAGCCTTTTTGTTTGAGCAGGGCGATTTCTTCTTTAGCTACAGAAAGATCTTTTCCTTTGATGCGTTCATGATAAATGATGGCATCTTTAGGCTCCACATTTGCCGGTGTATGAAATAAGATCTCCAGTTTAAATTTCGGCCAGATCTGGATGTCTCCAAGTTGGGCAGAATAGATTTTCTTTGTCGAATGTGCCGGAACTATTGCTGCAAACTCACCTTTGTAGTGATCGCCTTTTTCTGTGGTCAGGCTGGCCAGAAGCTGAAAGGAACTTTCATTAACCAGGTGAAAATGGGCCACTGAACTACTGTGTTGATCTGTGATCAGGCCCAGATAAATTCCTTCTTTAATAAATTGTGCTTCAGGTACGACTACCGCCGGACGATTCGAAACAATGTCGTTGTCGGGAATTTCTCCATGTACCAGGGTAACTTTTGTCGCTTGGACAGGAATTTCAAAATCATTGGAATCGGTTACGCCTATCGTGTCTTTATCTATGATTCTGGTAATGTACCCTTCTATGTTTTCGTCTACAAAACGAACAAAATCTCCTAATTTAAATTGCATCTGTTATGGATTAAATAAAACTGATTACAACAAATTTAGTCATTAGAGCCGGAAATTCTTTTTAATTTTGTCGCATGACGGAAGCAGGACAGCCAAATAACCCATTGCACGGTAAAACACTGGAGTTTATTGTTAAACAACTGGTATGGCATTATGGCTGGCCAGAATTGGGTGTATTGATTCGCATCGACTGCTTTCAGAATAACCCCAGCCTGAAGTCCAGTTTAAAGTTTTTGCGTAAAACAGATTGGGCAAGAAAAAAAGTTGAAAAACTTTATTTGAATACATTCCATTAAATAGGTTTATTTTCTTTATATATGCTGCGTAATGAACTACATAGGGGGTGTTCGTTGTTCTTGCGCCATATTATTTTTATGCCTATTAATATTGGCGAGCCATTGTTATGGCCGACAGAAGTCGGACCACTGGAACAGTCTTGAGTTCTCTCCCCAGATTTCTTTAGCGCTTTTTACTGCTGGAAATAAGCTCCGCGGCTCTGCTTTTGGTGGAGAATTGACTTATCATATTCAGAAGAACAACCATCCAAGACCCTGGATGCGTATGCTTCGTCTAAACAGCGTTGACCTTGTGTTTAATTATAAGAACATGGAAAAGGTAACACTGAGTTCAGATCCAAGACCTAATTTATTTGGAGATGCCTATGCCATTGTTGCGGCGTTGAACTTCACGTTGCTAAAATCTAAGTATGCGGAGTTATGGGTTGCGCCGGGCTTGGGGATAGGGTATCTGGGGCAGACTTATTTCACAAACCGGAATATATTGATTGGAAGCCACCTCAATTTTGCTTCCAGAATGGCACTGAAAGTAGCGGCTAAAGTTGCGCCTTACACGCGATTATCCGCGGGAATGGATGTGCTGCATTTTTCTAATGCAGCAATAAGAACACCTAATTATGGGATAAACATTAGTAGTTTAAGCTTTGGAGTTCTTCAGATGCTGCGTTCATCAGGACAGCCGAAAAGGGATACAACAGAGAGAAAGGACCGTCTGGGATTGAGCCGGCATCAGTTTGACTTTGGGGTTAACATTGGCCGCAGGGGAGTAGTGAGAAGTCGGGAAGGCTTGTATAAGACGGGCCTTTATGCGGGGTATAATTATCGGTTAAATCCACTTTTGGGTTGTAGCTCGGGCATAGATGCGGTCTATTACCATACTGTTTATCAAAATAATCTTCAGACTGACCAGTCATTGGCAACCTCATTGGACCGCTGGAGGGTGGGGTTGGCTATTGGCCCTGATTTTTGGATGGACCGCCTGGCTGTCATGGCTAAGTATGGATATTATCTGCATTATAATCATTTTTCTAAATCGTCCGAAGAGGTTAAGACGTACTGGACGGCAGGGTTGAAGTATTATGTGATGGACTGGGCCGCAGTGCAGACAAAAGTTTACCTCCATAAAACGGAAGCGGATTATTTAGGACTGGGTATATTATTAACTCCATAGTGGCTCAATGTAAATCTGCTGCTTGTTTTGCGGGACTGTTTTTTGTGATGATCTGCCTTACCTGAGGAGAAAAGGGAGGGGTTGGGAATTGCTTCGGAAAAGCGAGGAATAAAAGCCGTATCAATTGCGGATAACACCCGGATGAAACACGGATTTTGTCCCTGTTCTATCCGGGGTTCATTGGAAGCAGTTTCGAACCTGTTTCTACATTGCATTTTTATAGTATCCTGCCAGTCAGCTGCCTCCCAAAGGCAGACACTGCGTGAAGGATTCCCGAAGTCTGTAGCGATAATCCCGGATTAGTGATCTACCCTGCCTGATGTCAGGTTTCCGCTGAATTATTTTTATGTTAACCCCTTGATTTATAAAATGTATTGTCTTACCTTTGCAGTCCCTTATTATAGGGGTAAAGTTTTTAAATATTAATAGAAAACAAAAAAAGAACAATGCCAACCATTCAACAATTAGTTAGAAAAGGTAGAGTAGCACTGGAGTTCAAGAGTAAGTCTCCAGCGTTGGACAGCTGTCCACAGCGAAGAGGTGTATGTACACGTGTATATACCACTACCCCTAAAAAACCAAACTCAGCAATGCGTAAAGTTGCCCGTGTACGTTTAACCAATGGTAAAGAGGTGAATGCCTATATTCCAGGTGAAGGTCACAATTTACAGGAGCACTCCATTGTATTGATCCGTGGTGGTCGTGTTAAAGATTTGCCAGGTGTACGTTATCACATCATCCGTGGAGCACTAGATACTTCAGGAGTTGCTGGTCGTAACCAACGTCGTTCAAAATATGGTACTAAACGTCCTAAGCCAGGACAAGTAGCTGCGGCACCAACAAAAGGTAAAAAGAAATAATTAGGAGGAAAAACAAATGAGAAAGTCAAAACCAAAAAAGAGAATTATCCTTCCTGATCCAAAATTTAACGATGTTCAGGTGACAAGGTTTGTAAACAATATGATGTATGATGGAAAAAAATCCATTGCATATGATATTTTTTATGATGCTGTAGAACTAGCTGAGAAAAAAGCTGGTGAGAACGGATTAGAAGTATGGAAACGTGCTTTAACAAATGTAATGCCTGCAGTAGAGGTTAAATCTCGTCGTGTGGGTGGTGCAAATTTCCAGGTACCTACAGAGGTAAGACCTGACCGTAAAATTGCTTTAGGCATGAAATGGTTAATTTCTTACGCTCGTAAACGTGGAGAAAAAACAATGAAAGAGAAATTAGCAGGTGAAATCGTTTCAGCAGCTAAAGGTGAAGGTGCAGCAGTGAAGAAAAAAGAAGATACGCATAAAATGGCTGAGGCTAACAAAGCGTTCTCTCATTTCCGTTTCTAATTATACAGAATCATAAAATGTCAAGAGATTTAAAATTTACAAGAAATATTGGAATCGCGGCTCACATTGATGCGGGTAAAACCACAACAACTGAGCGTATCCTTTATTACGCCGGAGTAAATCACAAAATTGGTGAGGTACACGAAGGTGCGTCTACGATGGACTGGATGGTACAGGAAGCGGAACGTGGGATAACAATCACCTCTGCTGCTACAACAGTTTTCTGGCCTTACCGTGGTGAAAAATATCAGGTAAACGTTATCGATACTCCTGGACACGTGGATTTTACCGTAGAGGTAAACCGTTCACTTCGTGTTTTGGATGGATTGGTATTCTTATTTTCAGCTGTTGATGGTGTTGAGCCTCAATCTGAAACTAACTGGCGTTTAGCTAACAACTATGCAGTTCCACGTATTGGTTTCGTTAACAAAATGGACCGTTCAGGAGCTGATTTCTTAAAAGTTGTTAAGCAGGTAAGAGATATGCTGGGTAGCCATGCAGTTCCTTTGCAATTGCCAATTGGTGCAGAAGATAGCTTTACTGGTGTTGTTGATTTAATCAATAACCGTGGTATCGTTTGGAATGAGCACGATAAAGGGATGACCTTTACTGAAGTGCCAATTCCTGCTGACATGGTTGATGAAGTTGCGGAATGGAGAGAGAACTTATTAGAAGCTGTTGCTGATTATGATGAGTCATTAATGGAGAAATTCTTTGATGATCCTAACTCAATCACTGAGCGTGAGATTCTTGACGCATTGCGTAAAGCAACTTTAGATGCTAAAATCGTTCCTATGGTTTGTGGTTCATCTTTCAAAAACAAAGGTGTTCAAACCATGTTGGATTTGGTAATGGAATTATTGCCTTCGCCAATGGATGTGGATGGTATCACTGGTACCAACCCGGACACAGGTGAAGAAGTAACCCGTCAACCAGATGTAAAAGAGCCATTTGCAGCTTTAGCGTTTAAAATCGCAACCGATCCTTTCGTAGGTCGTTTGTGCTTTATCCGTGTTTACTCAGGTAACTTAGAAGCTGGTTCTTACGTTTATAACGCACGTTCTGAGAACAAAGAACGTATCTCCCGTATCTTCCAGATGCATGCGAACAAGCAAAACCCAATCCCTAATGTAGGTGCTGGTGATATTGCTGCAGTAGTAGGATTTAAAGATATCAAAACAGGTGATACACTTTGTGATGAGAAACACCCGATCATTCTGGAATCTATGGATTTCCCTGAGCCGGTTATTGGTTTAGCTATTGAGCCTAAAACTCAAGCTGATATCGATAAATTAGGTATCGGTTTATCTAAATTAGCTGAAGAAGATCCTACATTTAGAGTTCAAACTGACGAGGAAACTGGTCAGACTGTAATCTCTGGTATGGGTGAGCTTCACTTAGACATCCTGATTGACCGCTTAAGACGTGAGTTTAAAGTAGAGGTGAATCAAGGAGCGCCACAAGTTGCTTATAAAGAGGCAATTCACGGATCTGTTCAACATCGTGAGACTTACAAAAAACAATCAGGTGGTCGTGGTAAATTCGCGGATATCCAGGTTGTGATTTCTCCAATCGATGCAGACTTTGAAAAAGGTGGATTACAATTTGTAAACGAAATTACTGGTGGTTCAATCCCTCGTGAGTTTATCCCTTCTGTAGAGAAAGGATTTGCAGCATCGATGGCTAACGGAGTATTGGCTGGATATCCACTTCCAGACATGAAAGTTCGCTTAATTGATGGTTCATTCCACGCAGTCGATTCAGATGCTTTGTCATTCGAACTTGCTGCTAAAATGGCTTACCGTGAGGCATTGCCTAAATGTAACCCTGTATTGATGGAGCCAATCATGAAAATCGAAATCTTAACCCCTGAAGAAAACATGGGTGATGTTATCGGTGACATGAACCGTCGTCGTGGTCAGCTTTTAGGTATGGACACCCGTAATGGTGCTCAGGTAATTAAAGCAACTGTACCACTTTCTGAAATGTTTGGTTATGTAACTCAGTTACGTACCATTACTTCTGGTCGTGCAACTTCAACTATGGAGTTTGATCACTACGAACCAGCACCAAGAAACGTTCAGGATGAAGTAGTTGCTAAATCAAAAGGCAGAATTAAGTCCGCAGAATAATAAAAAATCGGCAGCCGGTTATTAATAGCTCTAACCGGCAGCCTTAATACATAAATAAGATGAGCCAAAGAATCAGAATCAAATTAAAATCTTACGATTACAACTTGGTAGATAAATCTGCTGAGAAAATCGTTAAGACTGTTAAACCTACGGGTGCAGTAGTGAGTGGACCAATTCCATTGCCTACAGAAAAGAAAATCTTCACTGTTTTACGTTCACCACACGTGAACAAAAAAGCACGTGAGCAGTTTCAATTATGTGCTTACAAACGTTTGTTAGACATTTACAGCTCTAACTCTAAAACAGTTGACGCTTTAATGAAACTTGAATTACCTAGCGGTGTTGAAGTTGAAATCAAAGTTTAACTATATAGACGGTTAACAAAAAAAGCCTTCCTGAGTTTTCAGGAAGGCTTTTTTCGTATCAGGGAATTATTGTCTGCCCCTGTTTTTTAATTCATCAAGTTTGTTGCGCTCGTCCTGCAGTTCCCTTGCCAGTTTCTTCTCTTTGTCATTGGCCTTCGTTTTATAACTCTGGTACTCTTGTGAAATTTCTTCATACAAGGAGCTTCTGTATTTTGCTTCATGAATATGTTTAGCTGATCTCAGGATGACAATCGCTAAGGCGGCTGCTAATACCAGGATCAGGCTCCATACGATCACGTTATAATTGCTTTTGGTAAAAGAGATCCCAAGAAAGCTGATCTCATTTAATTTGGCATTAGAAGTTGCTAAAGAGCTTTCTGTTCCGGAAATTTGTCCCTTTAATGTCGCAATTGTTTTTTCTTGTTCTGCAAGTTTCAGTTTTACAGCGCCAAGTTGTTTGCGGTTGGTATTGAGTGAATCCGCTACACTTTTCCACAGTCCGGCAAGCCTGCCCGGATTAATGAGCTTGTAACCATTAATGGTTTTAGACTTCGACAGCATAAACTCGTATTGGCCCCGAAGACCAGGGGCAGCTTTCGCACTGTCTGCTGGAATTTGTGATTGTGCATTTAAATTTAAGAGGAGAACGGCTATAATTGCGAATATCAGTTTTTTCATAATTGCTGTTTTTTTAATAGGATGTTTCTGTTTTTAAAGGTAATTGAATGGATTTTGTGGTGTTTGAAGACTCATGATGGCGGCATGGTATTTAATTTAACATTCATATTCTAATTTTATTGTGTTCTGGCTGTAGATAGTATATTTGCAGCAATGTCGGTATTACTATTTACAATTATAGTTTTAGCAGGAGCTTTTTTAGCTGGATTGGTCGGTTCTCTGACTGGTTTAGGGGGTGGGGTAGTGATCATTCCACTGCTGACATTGGTCCTTGGTGTCGACATTCATTATGCCATCGGCGCTTCTATCGTATCTGTGATTGCCACCTCTTCCGGATCTGCCGCGGCTTATGTGAAAGAGGGGATTACCAATATCAGGATCGGAATGTTTCTGGAAATGGCCACAACGATCAGTGCCATTATCGGCGCCGTGGTGACCGTCTATCTGGACCCGAGCTATATTGCAGTGATCTTTGGTTTGATCCTCTTATTCTCTGCCGCAATGATGGTAGTGAAGAAGGTAGATCGCTCAGATAATGATACTTCCGGAAAACTGGCGGTTTTTTTAAAACTGAACGGGACGTATCCGACAGAGGGAGGAATGAAGAAATATGCGGTTCACCGGGTGCTTGGCGGATTTGTGATGATGTTTTTTGCGGGGATCATTTCGGGTTTGCTGGGAATAGGTTCTGGTGCATTAAAGGTGATTGCGATGGATAACATCATGCGGATTCCTTTTAAAGTATCCACCACAACGAGTAATTTCATGATGGGAGTGACGGCTGCTGCAAGCGCAATCGTATACCTTCACCGCGGACAAATTGATCCGGGGATTGCCATGCCGGTAACGATTGGGGTGCTTTGCGGGGCGACATTAGGCTCAAAGATCCTGGTGAGAACCAAGACAGATAAGTTGAAAGTGGTGTTTGCAGTAGTGGTGACCTTCCTCGCATTGCAAATGATTTATAACGGTTTATCAGGTAAATTATGAGTTCAGAGAAGAAAAATTTCTTTGCAGACCGTGATATTCAGGTCATCCTTGGTACTCTACTGCGGGTAGGCGTGATCGCTTCGATGTCTGTGGTGCTGATAGGAGGGCTGCTTTACCTGTTTTCTGATCATGCCATGCTGATCGATTACCGTAATTTTAACCCGAATAAATCCGGCTTCTCTTCTATTCATGCAATTCTGATCGGACTGAAAGACCTGGATGCCAAAGCGATCATTCAGTTTGGGACGTTGTTGCTGATTTTTACCCCTGTGGCAAGGGTCGTTTTTTCTATATTTAGTTTCCTGATTGAGCGTGATTATTTATACGTTTTGATCGGTTTGTTCGTTTTATCAATTATCTTGTACAGCCTGAGTGACAAGTTAGTTGGTTAAAAAGTTACTTATCTCAACGGATTCCCCTTCGCGAAAAAAAATAGGGCTTATTTGAAAAAATAATTAGCTAACTATTTGAAAATTAAGATTTCTTTCGTATTTTTGCCCTCCCTTAACGGGAATTGTATCCACCTTGAACGAAGCCCTACTGCTTCGATGGGTGTTAATTTAAAAAAAGAAAATGTCAGGTATTATTGGAAAAAAAGTAGGAATGACCAGCATTTTCGACGCCGATGGAAGAAACATTCCATGTACGGTGATCGAAGCTGGGCCTTGTGTAGTAACACAGGTAAAGACCGAAGAGAAAGACGGTTACGTTTCAGTTCAGTTAGGTTTCGATGAAGCCAAAGAAAAGAACACTACCATGCCTCTTAAAGGCCACTTTGCGAAAGCAAACACTACCCCAAAACGTAAATTGGTTGAATTTGAGCCGTTTGAAGAATCGTTGAACTTAGGTGATACGGTAACGGTAAGTATTTTCAATGAAGGCGATTTTGTGGACGTTGTTGGTACTTCTAAAGGTAAAGGTTTCCAGGGTGTTGTAAAACGCCATGGTTTCGCCGGTGTTGGTGGACAAACTCACGGACAGCATAACAGAATGCGTGCGCCAGGTTCATTAGGTGCTGCATCTTATCCTGCACGTGTATTTAAAGGTATGCGTATGGCGGGTAGAATGGGTGGTGACAGAGTAAAAGTTCAGAACTTACAAGTTTTGAAAGTTTATGCTGATCAAAACCTTGTTGTAGTTAGTGGTTCCATTCCAGGAGCTAAGGGTTCTTACGTAATCTTAGATAAGTAAGCAGATGGAAGTTAAAGTATTAAACATTTCAGGAAAAGAGACAGGTGCCAAGGTGCAACTTCCTGAGTCAGTATTTGGCATTACGCCTGTTGACCACGCAATCTATTTAGATGTAAAACAGTATTTGGCTAATCAACGTCAAGGTACTCACAAGTCTAAACAACGTAACGAAATTGCTGGTTCAACCCGTAAACTATACAAACAAAAAGGTACTGGTGGTGCTCGTGCCGGAAGTATTAAATCTCCATTGTTCAATGGTGGTGGTCGCGTGTTTGGTCCTCAGCCACGTGATTATAGTTTCAAATTGAATAAAAAATTAAAGCAACTGGCTCGTAGATCAGCATTGACTTACAAAGCTCAGGATAACAACGTTGTTGTTTTAGAAGACTTTGCTTTTGATTCAATCAAAACTAAAAACTACATCAATTTAGTTAGCGCTTTAAATTTAGCTGGCGAAAAGACATTGTTGGTTTTACCTTCACAAAATAACAATATCTATTTATCAAGCAGAAACATCCAGAAAGCGAAAGTGATTACTGCAGATCAGTTGAATACCTATGATGTATTAAACTGTGGCAAGCTTTTGTTAACGGCTGATTCTCTTAAAACATTGGAGGAGGCATTTGCCAAGTAATATGGAATTTTTAAGGAAACCAATATTAACAGAAAAAGCTTCTGCATTAACAGAAAAGTCTAACCGCTTTACTTTTAGAGTAGAACACAAAGCAAATAAATTGCAGATTAAGCAAGCCATAGAGAAAATGTACAACGTTAACATCTTAGCAATCAATACCATGATTGTTAATGGTAAAATGAAGTCCAGAAACACTAAAGGTGGTTTAGTTACGGGTCGTAGCCCAAAATACAAGAAAGCGATTGTTACACTGGCAGCAGGCGAGACAATTGATTATTACGCGAATATTTAATAAGAATTGAATAATTTATAACTATGGGCTTAAGAAAATTTAAACCAGTCACTCCGGGAACCCGCTTTAGAGTAGGTGCCAGCTTTACGGAGATTACAGCAACCAAGCCCGAAAAATCATTGGTTGTATCTTCTAAAAAATCGGGAGGACGTAACAATACAGGAAAGATGACTATGCGCTACATGGGTGGTGGTCACAAAAAATCTTACCGTTTAATTGACTTTAAACGTGATAAGTTTGATATTCCTGCAACAGTAGCTACTGTTGAGTACGATCCAAACCGTACAGCTCGTATTGCACTTTTGCATTACGTAGATGGTGAGAAGCGTTACATTATTGCACCGGAAGGATTGCAAGTAGGACAAACAGTAGTTTCGGGTGATACAGCTACTCCAGAAGTAGGAAATACATTGAAATTAGCTAACATTCCATTGGGTTCAATTGTACATAACATTGAAATCCAACCAGGACGTGGCGCACAAATGGCACGTAGTGCTGGTGCTTATGCTCAATTGGCAGCACGTGACGGAAAGTATGCAACTGTTAAAATGCCATCAGGTGAAGTAAGATCTATCTTAGTTACCTGTTTAGCAACTATCGGTGCAGTTTCTAACTCGGATCATGCAAATGAAGTATTAGGTAAAGCAGGTCGTAAACGTTGGTTAGGACGTCGTCCTAGAACACGTCCGGTAGCGATGAACCCAGTCGATCACCCAATGGGTGGTGGTGAGGGTCGCTCATCGGGAGGTCAGCCTCGCTCAAGAAACGGTATGTATGCTAAAGGCTTCAAAACCCGTTCACTTAAAAAATACTCAAATCGTTTCATCATAGAGAAAAGGAAGAAATAATGGCTCGTTCGATAAAAAAAGGACCTTATATTGACCATAACGTAGAGAAGAAAGTAGTATCTATGAATGATTCAGGCAAAAGGTCTGTAATTAAAACTTGGTCTCGCAGATCAATGATTTCACCAGATTTTGTGGGTCATACATTTGCAGTGCATAACGGTAATAAATTTATACCGGTATACGTAACAGAAAACATGGTTGGTCACAAGCTGGGAGAGTTTGCTCCAACCAGAACATTTAGGGGTCACTCTGAAAAGAAAAAATAATTAAGAGATGGAAGCAGTAGCGAAATTAAACAATTGTCCAACCTCACCACGTAAAATGCGTTTGGTTGTAGATCTTATCAGAGGTGAGCGTGTTGAGAAAGCTTTACATATTTTAAAGTTTACCAATAAAGATGCAGCAATAAGAGTGGAGAAACTATTATTGTCAGCGATCAAAAACTGGGAAACTAAAAATGAAGGTTCTCGCCCTGAAGAAAACCAGTTATACGTGAAAACGATAATGGTAGGCGGTGGTCGTCAATTAAAAAGACTTAGACCAGCACCTCAAGGACGTGGTTACAGAATTCGTAAGCGTTCAAACCATGTAACTTTGGTAGTAGATAGTAAAAACGTTGAAACTCAAACTAATTAACAGAAATGGGACAAAAAGCACATCCAATAGGAAACAGGTTAGGGATCATCAAAGGTTGGGATTCTAACTGGTTCGGTGGCAACAACTATGCTGATAAATTAGTTGAGGACGAAAAAATAAGAAAATACCTTTCTGCACGTATCGCAAAAGGCGGTGTAGCTAAAGTGGTAATCGAGCGTACGTTAAAACGTATCACGGTAACTATCCACACAGCTCGTCCGGGTATTGTGATCGGTAAAGCAGGAGCTGAGGTGGATAAGATCAAAGAAGAGTTGAAGAAATTGACTAAAAAGGAAATTCAAATCAACATTTTTGAGATCAAACGTCCTGAGCTTGATGCACAATTAGTTGCAGAAGGTGTTGCAAAACAATTAGAAGCAAGGATCTCATTCCGTAGAGCAATGAAATCTACTATCGCATCAACAATGCGTATGGGTGCTGAAGGTATCAAAATTATGACCTCTGGTCGTTTAGGTGGTGCTGAGATGGCTCGTAGCGAACAGTATAAAGAAGGAAGAATTCCTTTGCATACTTTCCGTGCTGACATTGACTATGCTTTAGCAGAAGCTTTAACTACTTATGGTAAAATAGGTGTTAAAGTATGGATCTGTAAAGGTGAAGTTTACGGTAAACGTGATCTTTCTCCTAACATCGGTGCAGTGAGCAATGCTCCAGGTAAAGGTGGCAGACCAGAAGGTGCTTTCGGTGGTGGAAGAGACAGAGATAACCGTGGCGGTGGCGACAGAAGAAACGACAATAAAGGTCGTGGCGGAAGAGGTCCAGGTCAAGGCGGTCCTGGTGCAGGAAGAGATAATAGAGGCGGAAATACTCCTAACAGAGGTCCTCGTAAATAATTAGTTAACAGATCGTTTAACGATAATATTAGAATAAGATGTTACAGCCAAAAAGAACGAAGTTCAGAAAGATGCAAAAAGGCAGAATGAAAGGTTTAGCAACTCGTGGTGCTGAATTATCATTCGGATCCTTCGGGATCAAGTCTTTAGAGTCGACTTGGATCACAAGTCGTCAGATAGAGGCAGCCCGTATTGCGGTAACTCGTTTCATGAAACGTGAAGGCCAGGTGTGGATTAGAATATTCCCGGACAAACCGGTAACTAAGAAACCAGCTGAGGTACGTATGGGTAAAGGTAAGGGTGCTCCAGAATACTGGGTTGCCGTTGTTAGACCCGGACGTATTATTTTTGAAGCCGAAGGTGTTCCTTTAGAAGTTGCTAAAGAAGCAATGAGATTAGCGGCCCAAAAATTGCCGATCCAAACAAAATTTGTAGTACGTAGAGATTACGTAGAAGCATAAAAAAAGCTCTTGGGTTGAATGTTGTAAGTAACTTGTTATTATAACCGCTAGACCCAAGGCATAAAAATTAATAAAATGAAGAACTCAGAAATCACAGGGCTTTCACAAGAAGAACTAGTAGCCAGGATTGCAGAAGAAACTGAAAACTTAGTAAAGTTAAGATTTGCACATACAATTTCGGCTATAGAGAATCCTACCCGTATCAAAAAGGTAAGAAGGGATATTGCCCGATTAAACACTGAAGTGACTAAGCGTAAAGCTCAGTCTGCTACTGAAACTAAATAACTTTAGAGTCGAAATGGAAAGACAATTAAGAAAAACAAGAACCGGGTTGGTAGTAAGCAACAAAATGGATAAGTCTGTTGTTGTAGCGGTAGAACGTAAAGTGAAACACCCGATCTATGGTAAGTTTGTTAAGAAAACTACCAAATTTATGGCTCATGACGAGAAAAACGATTGCGGTATTGGTGATACAGTACTGATCATGGAGACTCGTCCGCTGAGTAAAAACAAGAACTGGAGATTAGTTGAAATTTTAGAAAGGGCTAAATAACATGGTACAACAGGAATCAAGATTAAACGTAGCCGACAATAGCGGCGCAAAAGAAGTATTGGTTATCCGTGTACTTGGTGGTACTGGAAAAAGATATGCTTCTATTGGTGACAAAATCGTTGTTACCGTTAAAAGTGCATTGCCTTCTGGTAACATCAAAAAAGGAACCGTTTCTAAAGCAGTGGTTGTAAGAACAAGAAAAGAAATCAGACGTAAAGATGGTTCTTACATTCGTTTCGACGACAATGCAGCAGTATTATTAAATGCACAAGATGAGCCGCGTGGTACACGTATTTTCGGCCCGGTAGCAAGAGAACTGCGTGAAAAACAATTCATGAAAATTGTATCATTAGCACCGGAGGTATTATAAAATGAAAAATAAAGTAACTACACCAAAGATAAAAATCCGTAAAGGAGATTTAGTTAAGGTAATCGCTGGCGATTCAAAAGGCCAACAAGGAACAGTACTTTCTGTATTAATTACAAAAAGCAGAATCCTTGTAGAAGGTGTTAACCTTGTATCAAAACATACAAAACCTAATGCTGCTACTCCAAACGGAGGTATCATTAAAAAAGAGGCTGCTCTTCATATTTCTAACGTAGCATTAGTTGATCCTAAAACAGGTGCAACTACTCGCGTTGGCAGAAAGCTTAATGCTGATGGGAAATTAGTTAGGGTTAGTAAAAAATCAGGAGAGGAGATCAAATAATGACTTACGTACCAAGATTAAAAAGTAAATATAAAGAGGAAATTGTAACTGCACTTAAAGATAAGTTCAATTACAAAAGCGTTATGCAGGTTCCTAAGTTAGAGAAAATCTCAATCAACCAGGGTGTTGGTCGTTTCTCTGTAACTGACAAAAAGATTATGGACAGCTCTATTTTAGAGATGACTACAATCGCAGGTCAACAAGCAGTTGGAGCGAAATCTAAAAAAGATATCTCAAACTTTAAATTACGTAAAGGTATGCCGGTTGGTGTACGTGTAACTTTGCGCGATAACAACATGTATGAGTTTTTAGATCGTTTAATTTCCGTAGCTTTACCTCGTATCCGTGATTTCAAAGGTATCAATGATAAAGGATTTGATGGAAAAGGTAACTACACATTAGGAGTTACTGAACAAATCATCTTCCCAGAGATCAACATCGACAAAATCAGCAAGATTTTAGGTATGGATATTACGTTTGTAACCAGCGCTACTACTGATGTTGAAGCATTGGAATTATTAAAACAATTTGGATTACCATTTAAAAACCAAAATAACACAAATTCATAATGGCAAAAGAAGGTGTAAAAGCTCGCGAAATTAAGCGCCAAAAATTGGTGGCTAAATATGCTGATAAACGTGCAGAACTTAAAGCTGCTGGTGATTATGAAGGATTAGATAAGTTACCAAAAAACTCATCTGCAGTACGTTTACACAACCGTTGTAAATTAACTGGACGTCCTCGTGGTTACATGCGTACTTTCGGTATATCAAGGGTATTGTTCCGTGATATGGCTTTAGCAGGTAAAATCCCTGGAGTAAGAAAAGCAAGCTGGTAAAACAGCTTTCTTTATGCTAAGGGATTTTCCCAAGGCAGAGAACAACGAATATTAACCGATGGAAGGTCGTCCCGAATAGGATAGGAAGGAAACCACCGTCACAATTATATAAAAATGAATACAGATCCAATAGCAGATTATCTTACAAGAGTAAGAAATGCCATCAAGGCAAATCACAGAATTGTAGAAATTCCTGCATCAAACCTTAAAAAAGAAATCACTAAAGTTCTTTTTGACAAAGGTTACATTGCTAATTACAAGTTTGAGGACACTACGGCTCAAGGAACGATCAAAATCGCTTTGAAATACAATGCGATCACTAAGATCCCTGCAATCCGTACATTGACCCGTATCAGCAAACCAGGTTTAAGGCAATATGCCGGCGTAGAAAATATGCCAAGAGTATTAAACGGTTTAGGTATCGCCATCTTGTCTACATCTAAAGGTGTGATGACAGATAAAGAAGCAGCCAAACTGAACATTGGTGGCGAGGTTTTGTGTCACGTTTATTAATTAAAGGAGGATAGCAAAATGTCAAGAATAGGAAAAGCCCCAATTAATGTACCCGCAGGTGTAACGATTACCGTAGCTAAAGATAACTTAGTAACTGTAAAAGGACCTAAAGGAGAATTGACTCAAGCAGTTGATTCTGATATCACTGTAAGTCAGGAAGACGGAGTATTAACTGTAACCCGTCCCTCAGAGCAGAAAAGACACAAAGCATTGCACGGTTTATACCGTTCATTGTTAAACAATATGGTTATTGGTGTAACAGAAGGATACAAAATTTCTCAGGAATTAGTAGGTGTTGGTTACCGTGCTACAAACACAGGAAACACATTAGACTTAGTTCTGGGTTATTCTCACCACTATGTATTCCAATTGCCGGAAGAAATTAAAGTAACAACAACATCTGAAAAAGGTCAGACTCCTAAAATCATTTTAGAAAGTATTGACAAACAATTGATCGGACAAGTAGCAGCGAAAATCCGCTCGTTACGTACTCCTGAGCCATATAAAGGTAAAGGTATCAAGTTTGTAGGTGAAGTGTTAAGAAGAAAAGCAGGTAAATCAGCTTCTAAAAAATAATCAAAATGGCAGGAAAAAAATTATCTCGTAGAGATCGTATAAAAAAAGGAATCAGAAAAAGATTAACAGGTTCTGAAAGCCGTCCACGTCTATCGGTATATAGAAGCAATAAAGGAATTTATGCTCAAATCATTAACGACGTAACCGGTAATACAATTGTATCAGCTTCGTCTTTATCAAAAGACTTTTCTGGAACTGGAAACAAATCTGAACAATCAGTAGCAGTGGGTAAGTTAGTAGCTGAAAAAGCACTTGCAGCTGGTGTTAAAGAAGTAGTTTTCGATAGAAATGGCTATTTGTACCATGGACGTGTTAAATCGTTGGCAGAAGGTGCTCGCGAAGCTGGTTTAGTATTTTAATCTGAAAATAGGATAAGAATGTCAACTATCAATATAAAAAGAGTTAAGACTAGCGAGATCGAATTAAAAGATCGTTTAGTTAGCATACAACGTGTTGCCAAAGTAACTAAAGGTGGACGTACTTTCAGCTTCTCAGCCATCGTGGTTGTTGGAGATGAAAACGGAATCGTAGGTTACGGTTTAGGTAAAGCAAAAGAGGTAACTGAAGCAATCGCTAAAGGTATCGATGATGCTAAAAAGAACTTGGTAAAAGTTCCTCTGTTAAACGGTACTGTTCCTCATGAGCAAATCGGTAAATTCTCTGGTGGTTTTGTATTAATCAAACCAGCAGCGGTAGGTACAGGTGTTATTGCTGGTGGTGCAATGCGTGCGGTATTAGAGAGTGCAGGAGTACATAACGTACTTGCAAAGTCTAAAGGTTCATCAAATCCTCACAACGTGGTAAAAGCAACTGTTGATGCTTTAACTAAAATGCGCGATGCTTATACTGTCGCTCAGCAACGTGGTGTCGATTTAAATAAAGTTTTTAACGGATAATATTATGGCTAAGATCAAAATAACCCAGGTAAAAAGCATTATCGATAGAAGCGAACGCCAAAAAAGAACGATGAAAGCATTAGGTTTAACTAAAATGAACCAAAGTGTTGAAGTGGAAGCTAACGCTGCCATCATCGGAATGGTGAGAAAAGTGAATCACTTAGTTGCTATAGAGAGTATATAAATTTTTAAAGGTTGTAAATGTGGTTTATATAATTACATTTGCAACCTTTAAATATGTTTAACCGTTGCCCTGATTAGTGAAAGCGAAGGGCAGCACAAGTTTCAAAAAATGAACTTAAGTAATCTTAAACCTGCAGCAGGTTCAACAAAAAACAACAAGAGAATTGGTCGTGGTACCGGTTCCGGACGCGGTGGAACATCTACACGTGGACACAAAGGTGCTGGATCACGTTCAGGTCACAAAACTAAAATCGGTTTTGAGGGTGGACAAATGCCATTGCAACGTCGTGTACCTAAGGTAGGTTTCAAACCTATTAACCGCGTTGAATATGTAAGCGTTAACTTAGACGTATTACAAGGATTAGCAGAGAAATTTAGCTTAACTACAATTGATTTTGCTACATTGCAGGATCACGGTTTAGCTCATAAAAATGACCTTGTTAAAATTCTTGGTCGTGGTGAAGTTAAAACTAAGTTAGAAGTTAAAGCACATGCTTTTTCTGCAACCGCACAAAAAGCTATTGAGGCTGTTGGAGGCTCAATCGAAAAATTGTAATTAATGAAGAAGCTGTTTACTACTTTAAGTAATATTTGGAAAATTCAAGAATTGAAAGAGCGTATTGTATTTACGCTCATGATTCTTTTGGTTTATAGGTTTGTATCTCATGTGGTTCTTCCAGGTGTTGATGCAACTCTTTTAGGCAATAATGAGAAGTCTGGACTTTTGGGTCTCTTGGATATGTTTGCCGGAGGTTCGTTTTCACGGGTATCTATCCTTGCCTTGGGTGTTATGCCTTATATTTCTGCCTCAATTGTAGTTCAGCTATTAGGTATTGCTGTTCCTTCCTTCCAGAAAATGCAAAAGGAGGGTGAAAGTGGCAGGAAGAAACTAAATCAAATTACGCGTTACCTGACGGTAGCCATCACAGCTGTTCAGGCTGTAGGTTACGTTAAAACACAGGTTCCAGCAGAAGCAATCGTTATTGATCATGCTTTGTTCTATGTAATGGCAACATTCGTGTTGGCAGCAGGAACATTGTTTGTGATGTGGTTAGGTGAGAAAATCACCGATAAAGGTATTGGAAATGGTATTTCACTGATCATCATGGTTGGTATTATCGCCAGATTGCCAATCGCTTTATACCAGGAGATTACTTCAAGATTTGTTGGCGCAGGCTTAATAGCCCTTGTCGTGGAAATTGTTGCCTTATTTGCAGTAGTGATGTTTACCATCATGATTGTTCAGGGTGTACGTAAAGTACCTGTTCAATATGCGAAAAGGATTGTTGGTAACAGACAGTTTGGTGGAGTAAGACAGTACATCCCTTTAAAGGTGAATGCTGCCGGTGTAATGCCGATCATCTTTGCTCAGGCATTGATGTTTATTCCAGGGTTTATTCCTCAGTTCTTTCCTTCCCTGCAAAATACCTGGTTGGTTCAGTTCAGTGACTATACTTCATTAGCGTATAGCTTAACATTTGGCTTTTTAATCATTGCATTTACATTCTTTTATACTGCAATTACTGTTAACCCTACTCAGATGTCGGACGACATGAAGAAGAATGGTGGTTTCATTCCTGGTATCAAACCGGGTCTTGCTACCTCAAGCTTCATAGATGATGTAATTTCGAAGATCACCTTCCCAGGTGCTGTCTTCCTGGCCATCATTGCGATCCTTCCTTCTATAGCGGTTAAATTCGGTATCAAGTCGGAGTTTGCCCATTTCTATGGTGGAACTTCCTTATTGATCCTGGTAGGTGTAGTATTGGATACTTTGCAACAAATCGAAAGTTATTTGTTAATGCGTCATTATGATGGTTTAATGAAAACAGGCAGGGTTACCGGCCGCACAGGAATTCCTGCTGCAGCAAGTGGTAGCAATGCGGTGATCTAATATATTGCATGTCTAAGATCTATTACAAATCTCCGGAGGAGATCGAGTTAATCAGAGAGAGTTCTTTACTCGTATCTAAAACCTTAGCTGAAGTAGCTAAAGTAATTGGTCCGGGCATCACGACAAAAAAACTGAATGACCTGGCTGAAACGTTTATTAAAGACCACGGAGCAATCCCTGCTTTTTTAAACTATAACGGCTTCCCGTATTCACTGTGTATTTCGCCTAATGAGCAGGTTGTTCATGGCTTTCCTGGTGAGTATGTGATACAGGACGGGGATTTAATCTCTGTAGACTGTGGGGTCATTCTAAACAAGTTCTTCGGTGACTCCGCATATACGTTCTCCATTGGAGAGATATCTGCGGAGAAACAGAAACTGGTTGACGTGACAAAAGAATGCTTAAGGCTTGCGATTGAGAAGGCCGTTGTAGGTTCAAGGATCGGAGACGTAGGCTATGCTGTACAGGCGCATGCGGAGGCGAATGGATTTGGTGTGGTGAAAGAATTAGTGGGTCACGGAGTCGGAGTCCAGTTACATGAAAAACCTGAGGTGCCAAATTATGGTAAACGCGGGAGTGGAATTAAACTGGAGGAGGGAATGGTGATCGCTATTGAGCCAATGATCAATGCAGGTACAGCTGGTGTAAAGTTCTGGTCTGACGGCTGGACAGTAACCAGTAAGGACAATAGGCCATCTGCTCATTTTGAGCATACAGTGGCAGTTAAAAAGGGTAATGCAGACGTTTTATCGACCTTTTCAGTAATTGAAGAAGTTTTAAATAAAAAAAAGTAAATAATTAAATTTTTTTATTTAATTTTGCAACCCTGTTTAGTAACAGCTAATTAAGTAAAAATCAATATTATATGGCTAAACAAGCCTCAATTGAGCAAGACGGTGTAATAAGGGAAGCATTATCCAATGCCATGTTCCGGGTGGAACTAGAGAATGGTCATGAGATAATTGCTCATATTTCAGGTAAGATGAGGATGCACTACATCAAGATTCTTCCTGGAGACAAAGTCAAATTAGAGATGTCGCCTTACGATTTATCAAAGGGCAGGATTACTTATAGATATAAATAAAATGAAAGTTAGGTCATCAATTAAAAAACGTAGCGCTGATTGCAAGATTATTCGTCGTAAAGGTAAACTTTTCGTGATTAACAAGAAAAATCCAAAATACAAGCAACGTCAAGGTTAAGAAATTATTGAATTTGATGTAGATTGAATGTACAAGATACTCAATCTCGTTCATTCAGTTAATCAAACATTAGTACAAATATGGCAAGGATATCAGGTATTGATTTACCAAGAAACAAAAGAGGCGAAATTGGTCTTACTTACATCTTCGGAGTAGGAAGATCAACTGCTCAACGTATTTTAACGGAAGCAGGTATCGATTTTAACAAGAAAGTACAGGACTGGTCTGATGATGAGTTATCAGCGATCCGTACCATCATCAACGACGGCGTAAAAGTAGAAGGTGCTTTACGTTCAGAAGTTCAGTTGAACATTAAACGTTTAATGGATATCGGTTGTTACCGTGGATTACGTCACAGAAAAGGT
This sequence comes from Pedobacter sp. FW305-3-2-15-E-R2A2, assembly GCF_038446955.1. Classification (NCBI taxonomy): domain Bacteria; kingdom Pseudomonadati; phylum Bacteroidota; class Sphingobacteriia; order Sphingobacteriales; family Sphingobacteriaceae; genus Pedobacter; species Pedobacter sp. FW305-3-2-15-E-R2A2. Next base: position 6,453,306 of record NZ_CP151803.1, on the reverse strand, counting down.
TTGCCGGTACGTGGACAACGTACTAAAAACAACTCTCGTACACGTAAAGGCAAGAGAAAAACAGTTGCTAACAAGAAAAAAGCTACTAAATAAAATTAGTACTGAATAAGAATTATGGCTAAGAGTAAAAAAGTTACCAAAAAGCGTATTGTTGTTATTGAGCCTGTTGGTCAGGCGCACATCAATGCTACTTTTAACAATATCATTGTTACTTTAACAAATAACAACGGTCAAACTATTTCATGGTCTTCTGCAGGTAAAATGGGATTCAAGGGTTCTAAAAAGAACACTCCTTATGCAGCAGGTCAGGCTGCATCAGATTGCGGTAAAGTAGCATTTGATTTAGGTCTGCGTAAAGTAGAAGTTTTTGTTAAAGGTCCAGGTTCAGGTCGTGAGTCTGCAATTAGAACATTGCAAATCTCAGGTATCGAAGTAACCTCTATCAAAGATATCACCCCGCTTCCGCACAACGGATGTCGTCCTCCTAAGAAGAGAAGAGTTTAATAATTAACTTTTAAAGCTAAGAGTCTGCAGTTTAAGGCTGTATGATACTTTAAAACAAAAAGCAATGGCAAGATATACAGGACCAAAGTCCAAAATAGCCCGTAAATTCAGAGAGCCAATTTTCGGCCCTGATAAGGTTTTAGATAGAAAAAATTATCCTCCTGGACAGCACGGTGCTTCCAAAAGAAGAGGAAAACAATCCGAGTACGCAGTACAGTTAATGGAAAAACAGAAAGTTAAATATACTTATGGTGTATTAGAACGTCAGTTCCGTAATTTGTTCACAAAAGCATCTTCACGTGAAGGTATCACTGGTGACAACTTACTGCAATTATTAGAAGCTCGTTTAGATAACACAGTATACAGATTAGGTATTGCTACAACACGTTCAGCTGCCCGTCAGTTAGTTAGCCATAAACACGTAACAGTTAACGGTGAAGTAGTAAATATCCCTTCATATCAATTAAAAGCTGGTGATGTTGTTGCAGTTCGCGAAAAGTCTAAGACTTTAGAAGCGATTACAAATTCAGTAGCAGGCAGAGTAATCAATAAATTCAATTGGTTAGACTGGAATGCAAGTGAATTGACAGGTAAGTTCTTAACTTATCCTAACCGTGATGAGATCCCAGAAAATATCAAAGAGAACCTTATAGTAGAGTTATACTCTAAGTAATATATTTAGTGAATTGCCTTCTGGGCAATTCACTTTATTTCATTACATAATTTTAATAACGATCTAAAAACATTATAAATGGCAATTTTAGCATTTCAGAAACCCGATAAGGTAATCATGCAGAAATCAACAGATTTCGATGGTATATTTGAATTTCGTCCTTTAGAGCCCGGTTTCGGTGTAACAATTGGTAACGCCCTAAGAAGAATTTTACTTTCTTCATTAGAAGGTTATGCCATTACAAGTATTCGTTTTTCTGGCGTATCTCACGAGTTTTCTACAATGAAAGGTGTTGTAGAAGATTTGACGGAAATCATCCTTAACTTAAAACAAGTACGTTTTAAAAAAGTTGGTGATTCTGGTGATTCTGAAAAAGTTTTCATTTTAGTAAACGGTCAAGATCAGTTTACTGCTGGAGATATTACAAAATTCTCTAACAACTTCGAGGTTCTTAACCCTGATTTCGTTATTTGTAACATGGAAAAAACAGTGACTTTAGAGGTAGAATTAACTATCAATAAAGGACGCGGTTATGTTCCAGCTGAAGAAAATAAAATTAATGATGCTGTAGTTGGCGTGATCGCAATCGATTCGATCTTTACACCAATGAAAAATGTAAAATACTCGATTGAAAATTATCGTGTTGAACAAAAGACAGATTATGAAAAATTAATATTAGATATCTCTACAGATGGTTCAATCCATCCTGAAGAAGCACTAAAAGAAGCTGCGAAGATCTTAATCCAGCACTTTATGTTGTTCTCTGATGAGAATTTAGTATTGGAATCTCAAGCTAAAGAAGAAACTAAAGAAGTAGACGAGGAAATCTTGCATATGCGTAAGATCCTTAAAACTGAATTGGTTGATTTAGATCTTTCTGTACGTGCATTAAACTGCTTAAAAGCAGCCGATATCCGTACTTTAGCTGACCTGGTTTCTTACGATGTTGCTGATATGTTAAAATTCAGAAACTTCGGTAAAAAATCACTGACAGAGATTCAGGAATTGGTGAAATCTAAAAGCTTATCTTTCGGTATGAACTTATCGAAATTTAAATTAGACGAAGAGTAACCAGCCAAACATTAAATAACAATATTGTTAATAGTGTATAATTCCCTCAGATAAACATCAAAGAGACGGTATACACTGAATAAAATCAAAAATGAGACACGGTAAAAAAGTAAACCACTTAGGAAGAACAGATTCACATCGTAAGGCGATGTTGGCTAACATGGCTTCATCGTTAATTAAACACAAAAGAATTTCAACTACTTTAGCTAAAGCAAAAGCTTTACGTATGTATGTTGAGCCTCTTTTGACTAAATCTAAAACTGATACTACTCACTCACGTCGTATCGTTTTCGGTTACTTACAAGATAAAGAAACTGTTACTGAATTGTTCCGTGATGTTGCAGCTAAAATTGCTAACCGTCCGGGTGGTTACACAAGGATCATTAAATTAAACAATCGTCTTGGTGATAACGCGGAGATGGCTTTAATTGAATTGGTTGATTACAATGAAGTTTACGGTAAAGAAGCTGAATCTGCTGAGAAGAAAACTACACGTCGTGGTAGAACCAAAGCTAAAAAAGCTGATGCTCCTAAAGCTGAGAAAGCTGAAGTTGTTGCAGAAGAAGCTCCGGCTACTGAAGAAGCAGCACCTGCAGCTGAAGCAAAATCTGAAGATAAAGGCGAATAATTTATTCCCTCATCAACATAAGGAAACCCTGTTCGATTCGGACAGGGTTTTTTGTTTATCAGAACATTTTCAATTGCGTAACGCTTGGAACCGGATGGTACTCACTATGGATGTTCCAACGTTTTCCATCGTGTTTTAGTAAGGTGAAATGATCTGCTAAAAATTCTTCCCTGAACCTTCTGTTCTGATATTGCTCCATGATTTGTGGATAGGCTTCTTTCGCATCTCTGTAAGCGATCGTGAGGTGTGGAGTAAATGGATTTTTGGAACCTTCGACATAAGGTTTCAAAGCTGCTTTCAGACTTTTATAGAGTGTGGAAATTCCTGGATTCTTTAAGGCTTTAATAAAAACAGTATGTTCCGGGAAACCATTAAAGTCTTCCAGCTTTTGGACAAAAGGATCAAAGTGGCAAGCTGATTTTAGCTTTTGGATGAGCTGTTGTTCCATCGCTGCTTTCAATTTAAAGGGGGCCGCAAGCGTAATGTGTACCGGCGGTTTCAGCGCACTGTACACCCCATGCTCCAAAGAAATTTCTTTCCTGATCTCCTCGATCCTTTCCTTTAGTCCGGCTGGCGGAAGGATTGCTACTAAATATAAATCTTCCATCTTACTAAATTACTAAAATTATTAGTATTTTAAAAATAACGTTATTCTTCTTTCCTTTTCAAAAGGTTATCTTTGCAGCGTAATCCAATTTCATGTCCAACCAACTCCATCTACAGCAGTTTCAACAGCAGATCGCTGAAAGTATTTCATCCAATACATTTCTGAAAGTTTCTCTTGGTAATTATCAGGGAAATGAAAAGGAACTAAAGAATGTTTATGTCCGCAGGGTAAAGATCAAAAGAACAGATATGCTTTCTTTTACTTACCGTCATAAAACGAGAGACATTATCAAGAACCTTCCAATTCCGGAAGGCATTCATCTGATCGCTAATTTCATCAGTAATGATTTCAAAGTCTGCACCCTTTTTACGACAGCAAAAGAAGTGATTCTTGAACATGGTAAAAAGCAACTGATCTCTGTAAGGGAGCATGTGGTGAAAACGGCTGTTCAACCCACACTGACTCATAATAAAGAAAAGAAACGCATCATTCATCCTACGGGAAAGACTTATTTGCAGGAGTTGAAGATCAGTGACGCAGAAGGGAATGTATTCAAAAATGCGCAGGATAAATACCGTCAGATTAACCAATATGTAGAGATCCTGAGTTCCTTAATTAAAGAACTTCCGGCCAATAATATTAACAATGTGGTCGATATGGGTTCGGGTAAGGGATACCTGACTTTTGCATTGTATGACTATTTGCACAATGTATTAAAACTGGATACTAAAGTGACTGGAGTGGAGTACCGGGAAGACCTGGTGACTTTATGTAATGGGATTGCCGGAAGTTCGGGTTTTGACAAACTTAGCTTTGTACCAGGAACGATCGAAAGCTATGCTGTGGAGTCGATCGACCTGCTGATTGCGCTTCACGCCTGCGATACGGCTACTGACGACGCGATCTACAAAGGGATCATGGCAAATGCCGGATTGATCGTGGTGGCACCTTGCTGCCATAAGCAGATCAGGAGAGAGATGGAGAAAAACAAAGCGAAAAACGAACTTGCCTTTTTAACCAAATACGGAATTTTCATGGAGCGTCAGGCGGAAATGGTGACAGACGGAATCAGGGCTTTGATCCTGGAGTACTGTGGCTATAAAACCAAGGTCTTTGAATTCATTTCTGATGCCCATACCCCTAAAAATGTATTGGTCGTAGGTATTAAAACCTCCAGCCCGGGACAGGCCGGCAAAGTGCAGGAAGAAAAAAGAGCAGAGATCAAGCAGAAGATTGCAGAATCGAAGGCTTATTTCGGAATCGGCTACCATCATTTGGAACGAATTCTGGGCCTGGATAAACAAGTTTAAGTAAAATTCTGTCATCCTGTCACATTTTTGTAACAGGTTTCGGACATAAAATTCTTTAATGATTAGATATCCGGAAGATTTTCTGCCAAAATCTGATTGGCACATTGCTTGTTAAACAGATGTAAATAAAAAGATTTCATAACATAAACAGAGATAAATAGCATGTCAAAAATTATTGGTATAGACTTAGGAACAACAAACTCTTGCGTAGCCGTAATGGAAGGTAACGAACCTGTAGTTATAGCCAACAGTGAGGGTAAACGTACTACGCCATCCATTGTTGCTTTTGCAGAAAATGGAGAACGTAAAGTAGGTGAGCCGGCAAAACGCCAGGCGATTACTAACCCAACAAAAACAATTTCTTCGATCAAACGCTTTATGGGCAGCAGCTTTGCTGAGGTAACTAAAGAAGCTGGTCGTGTACCTTATAAAGTAGTTAAAGGCGACAACAATACACCACGTGTAGAAATTGACGACCGTAAATATACGCCACAAGAGCTTTCTGCAATGATCTTGCAGAAAATGAAAAAAACAGCTGAAGACTTTTTGGGTCATGAGGTAACTGAAGCAGTTATTACTGTTCCTGCTTACTTTAATGATGCACAACGTCAGGCCACTAAAGAAGCTGGTGAAATTGCTGGTTTAACAGTGAAACGTATCATCAACGAGCCAACTGCAGCTGCCTTAGCTTACGGTTTGGATAAAGCACATAAAGACATGAAAATTGTTGTGTTTGACTGTGGTGGTGGTACTCATGACGTTTCCGTATTAGAATTAGGTGACGGTGTATTTGAAGTAAAATCTACTGATGGTGATACACACTTAGGTGGTGATGACTTTGACCATATCATTATCGAATGGTTGGCAGGTGAATTCAAAATTGAGTATGGCATGGACCTTCACCAGGATCCAATGGCGTTACAACGTTTGAAAGAAGCTGCTGAGAAAGCTAAAATTGAGCTTTCAAGCACTACTTCTACAGAGATCAACCTTCCTTACATTACTGCTGATGCAACAGGTCCTAAACACTTGGTTAGAACTTTAAGCCGTGCTAAATTTGAGCAATTGGCAGCTGATCTGATCAAACGTACCATTGATCCTTGTAAATCAGCATTGAAAAATGCAGGTTTAAAAACATCTGATATCGATGAAATTATCTTAGTTGGTGGTTCTACACGTATCCCTGCAATCCAGGATGCAGTTAAAGCTTTCTTCGGTAAAGAGCCTTCTAAAGGTGTTAACCCTGATGAAGTAGTAGCTATCGGTGCTGCAATTCAAGGTGGTGTATTAACAGGTGAAGTTAAAGATGTATTGTTATTAGATGTTACCCCTCTTTCTTTAGGTATCGAGACTATGGGTGGTGTAATGACAAAACTAATCGAAGCAAACACTACTATTCCTTCTAAAAAAGCAGAAACTTTCTCTACAGCAGCTGATAACCAGCCTTCAGTAGAAATCCACATCTTACAGGGAGAGCGCCCTATGGCAGCTCAGAACCGTACGATTGGTCGTTTCATCTTAGATGGTATTCCGCCAGCTCCACGTGGAGTTCCTCAGGTAGAAGTAGCATTTGATATTGATGCAAATGGTATCTTACATGTAAGTGCTAAAGATAAAGCTACTGGTAAAGAGCAAAAAATCCGTATTGAAGCTTCTTCAGGCTTAACTGATGAAGAGATCAAAAGGATGAAAGAAGAAGCAGAGCAAAATGCTGATGCTGATAAAGCAGCTAAAGAAGAAGCTGAAAAAATCAACAGCGCTGATGCTTTAATCTTCTCTACTGAGAAACAATTGAAAGAATTTGGCGAGAAAATCTCTGCAGATAAAAAAGCACCTATCGAAGAAGGTTTGAAAAAACTGAAAGATGCGCATGCTGCAAGAAACTTTGCTGATATTGATGCTGCTCAGGAAGAATTACAGAATGCATGGAATGCAGCTTCTGAAGAGATGTACAAAGCAGGACAAGATGGTGCACAACCAGAAGGTGCTGCTGGTGCTCAGCAAGAAGGTCAGCCTGCAGGTGGTGACGACGTTACCGATGTAGATTTTGAAGAAGTAAAAGACGATAAAAAATAGTCGTTCATACGATCATAAGAAAAGGGTGTGTTGTTCGTTCAACACACCCTTTTTTGTTTAATTCCTAAGATAGTGATCAAACAAAAACGGGGATTCACATCGTGAATCCCCGTTTTTTATCAGTTTGTTTTGTAATTAGTTCCAAAGGTTATCCGGATAAGCTCCGTCTTTGATCAACTGATCAATACTTGCTTTAACGATTGGTTTATCTTCTTTATAAGTTACGCCGAACCACTGGCTGTCAGTAGGGACTACTTTGAAATCTGCTTTTCTTGATTTTACCAGGTATTCTGCTACCAATGGAATGAAAAACTCTGCTTTAGGGTTTTCTTTATTTTGTACAGCGAAATCTCTGAACAGCTCTTCTGTGATTTGGAAAACAGCAGGTGTAAAGCCCCAGAAATTCATCGATACACGCGTATCTACTGCTAATGGGTATTGTTTGTCGTCTTCTTCGAAAACGATCGCGTCACCGTCTCTTAGCACCTTTGTGCGCTCATTGATGTCTTCCAGTATACCGTTCTCGTTTACTTTGCAAACACCTCTTGATACCGAACCATAGTCTGACAACGTTTTGCCAATCTCATATCCGATCATGGAGTAATTGCTGTCGCTCACTTCAGTAGTCAGGAATTTTACCATTTTCTGGTAAGCATCCAATCCATAGAAATCATCCGCATTGATCACGCAGAAAGGCTCATTGATGGCCGTTCTTCCGGAAAGGATCGCATGAGCAGTACCCCATGGCTTTGCTCTTTCAATATCGATATCTACACCGAATTGTTTGATGTCAAAGTTTTGGAATACGTAGTCCGTTTCGATTTTTCCGTTTAGCTTCGCTTCGAAAATCTCTTTGAAATCTTTTAAAAACTCCTCTTTAATAATAAAGACAACCTTACCGAAGCCGGCTTTAATCGCATCATATATAGAGTAATCAATAATGGTCTCGTTATTCGGGCCGAATCCGTCAATTTGTTTCATGCTGCCGTAGCGACTTGCCATCCCAGCAGCTAGTATTAGTAAGGTTGGTTTCATGGGACTAAAATAATTATTAAGTTTATATTCAAGGTAAAAAATACGGGTTTATTTATAATTTAACCACTAATAGGGAGTGATTCGCTGATTTAAAAACCAAAGATTCCTTTTCCTCCGCTACTGCGTGTTTTTTTGCCCGTTAACATTCCGAACAGCCCACGTACAATTTCCTTGCCAATCTGCCTGGTAATCGTGGCACCCATGACTTGTTCTATGATGCTTTTACCCTCCTTTTTAGGCACAATTTCTTCTTCCGGGGCTTCTACAGCCAGTTTGTCGTTAATTCGTTTGGTCAGGATTTCATAGGCGCTTTCCGGATCTATGGTTTCCTGATACTTTTGGTTCATGGGGCTGGATTGGACTAATTTTCCATAATCTGAGGCATTCATGGGTCCCATCACTGATTTTGGAGGAGTGAGCATGGTTGCAGTCACCTCTGTTGGAATCCCTTTATCGTTCAAAACCGTGATGAGTGCCTGCCCGGTTCCCAGTGAGGTAAGTACTTTATCGATCTTGTAGAAAGTAGAAGTGGGATAGGTATTTACCGTTTTCTTTAAAGCATCGGCATCGTTGGGTGTAAACACCCTTAATGCATGCTGAATCCGGTTGCCCAATTGAGAGAGTACACTCTCCGGAACATCTGTAGGGGATTGCGTGCAAAAGAAGACGCCTATGCCCTTAGATCTGATCAGCCGGATGATGGTTTCAATCTGTTCCATAAAAGCCTTGGAAGAGTCTTTAAACAGCAGGTGTGCCTCATCAAAGAAGAAGACCAGTTTGGGTTTGTCAAGATCTCCCACTTCAGGTAAATTATAATACAATTCTGCCAGTAAACTCAGCAGATAGGTGGAATAGAGTTTCGGTTGATTTTGAACATCCGAGATGTTTAACAGAGAAATCGTTCCCTTACCATCGGTTCTCCCAAAAAGATCTTCAATATCAAAAGAGCGTTCTCCAAACATCGGGCCCAGACCCTGTTGTTCTATCGTGATGATCTTTCTTAAGATCGTCCCGGAGGTGGCAGGGGAAATGGAGCCATAATCACTTTTTATTTCTTCTTTTCCAGGGCCGTCTGAAAGGTAAGAAACCAGTTTTTTAAGGTCATTCAGATCGATTAGCGGAAGCTTATTGTCGTCCGCATATTTGAAGATGACAGACAATACTCCGGTTTGCGTATCATTAAGATCCAGGATTTTAGCGAGTAGGGTTGGACCGAACTCCAGAATGGTTGCCCTCATTTGTGCACCTAATTTCCCCGAAAGGGAATAGGGCTCTATCGGATATCCGGAAGGGGTAAAGGCTTTGTTCAATAGTTTTGCCCTTTCCTCAATTTTAGGATTGCTTTCCCCTGCCTGATATAAACCGGAAAGATCTCCTTTTACATCGAGCATAAACACGGGAACGCCCGCATCGGAGAGTTGTTCGGCAAGCAGTTGCAGGGTTCTGGTTTTTCCTGTACCGGTAGCGCCGGCAACCAATCCATGACGGTTCATCATGTGTAAATAGAGGTTTACTTCTGCTTCTGCCAGGACTTCGCCTTCCAAAATTCCGGCACCTAGATAGATATAGGAACCTTTAGGTTGATAAGCTGCTTTAACTTTTTCTATAAACTGTTGGGTTTGATCACTCATAAGAGGGTATAGTTTTTCATTGACATGCTTTTCTAAAAATAGGGAATTAAAAATAAAAGCGTGAATGGCTTTCGCCAGACACGCTTTTATCAATACCTGATTGCAGGTTTTATTTAGAATATTTGAAATCGTGGTTGTTTTTGATGTTCAATAAAGCGTGATAAATTAAGCTGATCACGTTGTCTACATCTTCTTTATGGATCATTTCTACCGTAGTGTGCATATAACGCAATGGAAGAGAGATCAATGCTGAAGGAACACCACCGTTAGAGTAAGCAAAAGCATCAGTATCTGTACCTGTAGACCTTGATGAGGCCTGACGCTGGAAAGGAATGTCGTTTTTTTCTGCCGTTTCAATCAATAATTTATTCAGGTTGGTTTGTACCGCAGGCGCATAAGAAACTACAGGACCTTTGCCACATGCCAAATCACCCTGTGTGATCTTGTTGATCATTGGGGTACTCGTATCGTGAGTTACATCGGTCACAATTGCTACATGAGGTTTAATCCTGTCGGCAATCATTTCTGCACCACGTAAACCGATTTCTTCCTGTACGGAGTTTACAATGTACAATCCAAAAGGAAGTTTTTGTTTGTTTTCTTTCAGTAAACGGGCTACTTCCGCAATCATGAACCCACCGGCTCTGTTGTCTAGCGCACGGCCAACATAATAACGGTCATTCAGCACCATGAATTCATCTTCATAAGTGATGACACAACCTACGTGGATACCCAGTTTTTCCACTTCTTCTTTGCTGGTACATCCACAATCAAGGAAAATGTTTTTTAAGGCAGGAGCTTCTTCTTTTTCACCGCTTCTGGTGTGAATGGCAGGCCATCCGAAAACAGCTTTCACCATCCCTTTATCGGTATGGATATTTACACGTTTTGAAGGCGCAATCTGGTGATCTGAACCACCATTGCGGATCACATAAATTAAACCATCAGCAGTAATGTAATTCACAAACCAGGAGATCTCATCGGCATGTGCCTCAATCACCACCCTGTATTCTGCTTTTGGGTTGATGACACCCACTGCCGTACCATAGTTATCGATAAAACTTTCATCGATATAAGGTTTTAAATAGTCCAGCCATAACTTCTGACCAGGGTATTCAAAACCAGTAGGAGATGGGTTATTAATATATTCTTCAAAAAATTGGAGTGATTTCTTAGTAACTACAGAAACATGTTTCTGTTTATCGTCTTTCTTTTTTGCCATTATAATGTTTTCTTTAAAACGTGTTTTTAAGCGGATTTATGCTTAAGCTGAACAAATATATAAACTAGGGCTTAAGCAACAAGTTAATTGTTGAGTTGTAACTGCATGATGACAAATTCCAATCCAGGTTTGCTGAAGCGCTGATCGGTTTCTGAAAAGCCGAATTTCAGATAGAAAGGCGAGGCCGATGTCCTGGCATTACACCACAGTTGGGTTCCCCCGATACTGCTCACATAGGTAATGACGTGTTGGAGCATCTGGCTTCCATATCCTTTTCCCTGTGCAGCAGGAAGGGTTGCAAATTTGCGGAACTGATAAATTGCACCCACTTCAAAGATAGAGATGACTGTAACGAGCTGATCATCGGCGAACAATCCGAAGTGAATCCCATTGGGATCATCTTTTAGTTTTATGGTATCATATGGCTCATCCGGATACATTGCCTCATGTCTGATGCGCCAGGTAAGGTCAGGTCTGATTTGTTCAATCTGTATTTTTTCCATTGGCGGGGAGATTAGTTTTTCAGCTTTCCGCTGTAAAATTTATAGATACAAATATTCAGCAAGATGACTGCAGTGGTTCCCAGGCAAAATAAGGGCCATTGACCTTTATCCCATAACCATAAACCTAAAGCAGACCCAAAAGAGGCGCCAACGAAACTCACCGACATAAATACGGTATTGAGGCGGTTGCGTGCTTCAGGAAGCAATGCGTAAATCCGCGTTTGGTTGGTCACGTGGATCGCTTGCTGACCGATATCGATCAGAATGATTCCTGCAATAAAGAGGTACAAATGGGTTCCGGTAAAGTAAAAAGCAACGATACTCAGCAGTTGTAAGATCAGCCCCGTCAGCAGGTTTCTCCGTGGATTCGTGCCACTGCTCAGCTTGCCTACCAATGGGGCAGCCAGGGCTCCGGCAGCTCCGGCAATTCCAAATAAACCTATTTGTAAGGTTTGAAAGCTGAAAGGAGGATTGGCCAGGAATAAAACCATGGTTGTCCAGAAGGCACTCAGAATAGAGAAAGCAAGGAAATTGATGATCGAAGCTTCCCTTAATACCGGTTGTGTTTTCACATAATGCCACATGGACGACATCAATTCTTTATAAGTGCCTTTAAAAGAAGGCATGCTCAATGGAAAACGTTTGGCCATCAGGATCAATAACAACGAGCAGATTCCGGCAGCGATAAAATACATCGTTCTCCAGCCCCAGAGAAAGCCGATGCTTCCACTGATCGCCCTTGAGGCAAGGATACCTACCAACAGGCCACTCATGATGATGCCAATGGTTTCCCCTCTTTTCTCATCAGAACTGAGGTTGGCTGCCATAGGCAAAATGAGTTGTGGTACAATGGAACTGGCCCCGATCAATACACTGGCAATTTGCAGCAACAGGAAAGAGTGGGAGAGTGCGGCAAGCAATAAAGCGGCTACTGCCACACCTGTAATCATTAAAATCTGCTTACGGCGTTCAAACATATCGCCCAGCGGAACAATTAAAAACAAACCCAGGGCGTAACCGGCCTGGGTAAGGTAAGTGATTTTGCCGGCATGACTTTCGCTGAGTCCAAACTCCTGAGCGACAAGGATTACCAGGGGCTGGCAATAATAGATATTAGCTACGATAAGACCTGTACAAAAGGCCATCAGCAAAACGTCAGTACGACTAAGCTTCATTTATTTTCTATAATGGGATGTTCCCGTGTTTTCTGCGGGGACGGTTGACAACTTTATTTTCCAGCATCTTAAATGCCTTGATCAATTTAATTCTTGTTTGGCTTGGCTCAATCACTTCATCCACAAAACCGCGTTCTGCTGCACGATAAGGATTGGCGAAAGTATCAGAGTATAATTTCTCTTTTTCCAGCCATTTCTCTTCCGGGTTTTCGGCAGTGCTGATCTCTTTTTTGAAGATGATTTCGGCAGCTCCCTTGGCACCCATTACGGCGATTTCGGCAGTTGGCCAGGCATAGTTCATATCTGCACCAATGTGTTTAGAATTCATTACATCATAGGCACCACCATAAGCTTTGCGGGTGATGACCGTAATGCGGGGAACCGTCGCTTCACTGAAAGCATACAATAGTTTTGCCCCATTGTTGATAATGCCATTCCATTCCTGATCTGTACCCGGAAGGAATCCCGGAACATCTTCAAAAACCAATAGCGGAATGTTGAAACAATCACAGAATCGTACAAAACGTGCGGCTTTCGTTGAGGCATGGTTGTCGAGTACTCCGGCAAGATAGGCCGGCTGATTGGCCACAATACCAATGCTTCTGCCAGCAAGGCGCGCAAAGCCAACCACGATATTTTCTGCATATTCACGATGTACTTCCAGAAAACTGTCTGTATCCATCACTTCAGCAACAATAGTTCTGATGTCGTAAGGCTGATTGTTATTGGCAGGCATCAGGGTATTTAATCCCGGGCGACTTTCCTCTGCAGCAGTGTAGGGTAGCGCTGTTGGCGTTTCCTCACAGTTCTGAGGCATATAGCTCAGCAATCTTTTCACATGGTTGATGGCATCCAGTTCATTGGCACAGGCAAAATGGGTAACGCCCGACTTGGTGGCATGTGTTGATGCGCCACCCAGCTCTTCAGAGGTTACTTCCTCATGGGTTACTGTTTTCACGACATTAGGTCCTGTGACAAACATATACGACGTGTTTTCCACCATCAATATAAAGTCGGTAATTGCAGGAGAGTATACTGCGCCACCGGCACAAGGGCCCATGATGGCCGACAACTGTGGGATCACTCCTGAAGCCTGTACATTCCTGTAAAAGATATCCGCGTAACCGCCAAGGGAAACTACACCTTCCTGGATCCTGGCACCGCCACTGTCGTTTAATCCAATAACCGGAGCACCATTTTTCATGGCCATATCCATGATCTTACAGATCTTCTCGGCATGGGTTTCTGATAAAGAGCCTCCGAAAACGGTAAAATCCTGTGAAAACACATAGACCAGCCTACCATTGATATTTCCATATCCGGTCACGACACCATCACCCAGATATTTTTCTCTTTCCATTCCAAAATCGGTACTTCTGTGAGTCACCATCATTCCAATTTCTTCAAAAGTATTTTCATCCATCAGGAAATGAATTCTTTCCCTTGCGGTCAGTTTTCCTTTTTTATGCTGACTTTCGATTCTTGCTGCTCCACCACCGGTTTGAGCTTGTTTAACTTTATCCTGAAGTAAATCTATTTTGGTTTTCATTGGAATATGTTTTTTTAGCGGTTATGAACTTGTCATCAGCATATCTATTGCAATTTTTAAGCGGTATGCTAACGATGGTTTCATTCGAATATATTTGGTTCAATGTTGATCTGAACATCCGGTTTTTGCAAATTGTGGATCAGACCGGATGATTTTGTAAAATGGCAATAGTTAATGAGACGATGGCATTACCAGCGGTATTGTAGTCTGGCCGTAAATACATCGTCTTTAATGTCGTCCTGGTATTGTGGTAGTTGTGTTTTGTCGTTTACCACATGCTCATTGTAAAGGGTTAACTTTAAACGGCCGTTGATCAGGTAGGTCATCCCATAGCCAAGTGTACTGAATTTGATATCTCCGGAAGTGGTATTGCTGTTTGCCGCTCCGATTTCATTTTCTTTGATCTGGTCGTTGGGATCATATACATCATAGGCCGCCAATGCGGTAAGTTTTGTTTTTGCGATCCGGTGGCTGAACCATAGATAATAGCCGGAAAACTCACGCAGGTACAGATTGGTTTCCGGTTGTATAGAGAAACTCTGACTGGCCAATGGGCCGGCCAATTTCGAAGAGCCGGCAACTCCAGGCTGTTTACCTCCGATATATTCTGCCTTAAATGATGTGCTTCCTAAAGGGTTGTCATATTGCAATTGCAGGTTGGCGCCATAATAATCACGTTTGGCATAAGAATCAGTGTAGCTGGTACTGGCATCTTTAACAAAACCATTTCCATTGCTCCTCAATAATGTATCTGTATTGCTGCGCACATATCCTTTATAAATTGAGCCCCCAAAGCCCAGGTGTAATTTCCCGTTCGCGAGACTGTCAAACTTAAATCCCAGATTTCCTACGATGTCTTTTTTAGAATCGTAATCCCGGGAGCTGTGTCCACTGCCATTAATTACGGCTACTTCGGCAGTCAGGAAATGAAACGCCTTGTTGTCAGGTCTGAAAGTGATCATGGCACCCAAGTCACGCTCTCTTGGCATTAGCGTTTGAAATACCCTTGCACGTTCCGGAAAGTCCCGGTACCCTGAAGAATACACAATGGAGTGACCAAATGGACGGTTGAACAGTCCGGCGGTAAACAAAAATTGTTTGGTGTTCGGTTGATGAAGCTGAATAAAAGCATCCATTAGCTGAACGCCATTTTGTGTCGCATCTATCTGAAAAACAATACTGGAGTATTTATCTGCCCTATCTATTTTTAACCTTCCCCTGCGGATCATAAAACGGTCTTTGGAGTTCTTTGCAAAATCTCCTCCGGAAAAGGAACTGATTCCTCCCGACTGTGCACGTTGATATTGAGTTTGAAGATACCCGGTGATGGCAATTTCATGCGGGTCATAAGAAGAGGGAGCGTTATTGCTTTGTGCCAAGAGCGAAAAGGGGCTTAAAATGGCAATGAATAGTAATAATTTTCTCATGAATGGTAAGCAATATTTTGAACTGCCTAAATTACACTTAATGCTTCGTTTTTCGATGGGAAGCAGGGGGATTTTAAAAAATCAGCGCCTGTTTTTTGCGACTGTCATCACTAAATTACATTTTTATTACATGACAATTTGGTAAAAAGACTGTTTTGGAGCTATTTTTGAAGGCTTGAAGAAAAAATTATAGATCAGCATGTTCCTAAGGAAGTACCGTCTTTTAATCATCATTACCTTTTTGGGCATCTTTTGCGTAAAGATGGTGATTTCCGGTGCTCCAGTGTTTTTTAGCAATTTCCATAAAGATAGCATCAACTCTGTGATCATGCAGATCGAAGTAGAGCATAGTGCTGATGGTGATAGTGGTAAAGTCAAAGTGAACCTCTGCGATTCTAAAATGATCGACGTTCATTATGCCGTAAGTTTTATGGCCATACTTAGCCACTTTGGTATCAGCAATAGCTATATCGATCACTTTAAACGGCATGTCGATCCATTCCATCCCTCCGTACCTACGCCGCCACCAAACTGGTGCTAATTTATCCGTATAACTAACCCTTAATGGGATAGCTATGCATTTTTTTGAATTAGTTTATTAGAATTAAAACGTAGTTTTATGCAGAATGGTAACTCAATCTTCTCAAGATTGGAAGTGAAAAAGTATATATTAAAAAAGAATTTAAAACACGATTTGCCCTCGAGTATTGTCGTGTTCCTGGTGGCCCTGCCCCTGTGCCTGGGCATCGCCTTAGCCTCAGGTGCACCTTTATTTGCCGGTCTTGTAACCGGTATTGTGGGGGGTATTGTGGTATCCACGCTAAGTGGATCTCAATTGAGTGTCAGCGGCCCGGCTGCCGGTTTAACAGCCATAGTTTTAGGAGCAATAGCTCAGCTAGGTGCATATGACATCTTTTTATTAGCTGTTGTGCTTGCCGGAGTAATGCAGCTGATCCTTGGTTTATTAAAAGGGGGTACAATAGGTAATTATTTCCCTTCAAGCGTAATTGAAGGAATGCTTGCCGCCATTGGTTTAACGCTGATCCTTAAACAACTTCCTCATGCTTTAGGTATAGATTCAGATTTTTTTGGTGATGAAAGCTTCTTCCAGAAAGACAATGAAAATACCTTCTCTGCCATTGGAAATGCCTTTAGTCATTTTAGCTTAGCGGCAATTGTGATCAGTGGATTGTCTATTGCGGTTTTGCTCTTTTGGCCTAAGTTCAAGAAATTGGCGGTTATTCCTGCACCATTACTTGTAGTGGTATTGGGTATTGCCTTAACTTTTGTATTCCAGAATACTGGATATGCCTTGCAAGCCAAACAAATGGTAGAAATTCCTGTGGTTAGCGGATGGTCGGAATTTACAGCCTTGTTTGCTGTTCCGAATTTTTCGGCAATCACGGATTCTAAGGTATGGGTCGTTGCGGCAACAATTGCAGTAGTAGCGAGTCTGGAGACTTTGTTAAGTATTGAAGCGGTTGATAAAATTGATCCGATTAAAAGGGTCTCCCCAACCAACAGAGAGTTGATGGCTCAGGGTGCGGGAAATATGGTGAGTGGTATGTTGGGCGGTTTGCCAATGACATCGGTGATTGTGAGAAGTTCTGCCAACGTAAATGCCGGCGGAAGAACTAAAATGTCTGCAATATTTCACGGAGTTTGGTTACTTTTATCCTTATTATTTATTCCCGGTATCATCAATATGATTCCTCTGGCCTGTCTGGCTGCGATTCTATTGGTAACGGGTTATAAATTAACACGTGTCGCATTGTTCAAACATATGTATCATAAAGGTTGGGACCAGTTTATACCGTTTGTCATCACGATCATCGCCGTGTTGTTAACCGACTTGTTAAAAGGTGTGGCCATAGGGATGTTGTTCTCGATCTTCTACCTGCTGCGTACCAATATGCGGAACCCATTCTTTTACAAAATACAGGAAGAAGGCAACAAGAAAAACCTACGGATAAAACTTGCCGAAGAGGTATCATTTTTAAATAAGGCGGCCATTCAGGTGGTGCTGACAAATATCCCTAAAGAAACAAATGTGATCATTGATGGAACGAATTCCAGATATATCGATCCCGATGTTTTAGAGACCATCTTTAATTATAAGCACAACGCTTATACTAAGGGGATTATAGTAAGTTTAGAGAATATTAAAACACAATACACTGTTCCAAAGTTGAACAGTAAAATCATAGAAGAAATTAATAATTAGAATTATTATGTGCGCAAAATTAGAGACACCAGAAACAAAACAAATTACATACGAAGGATTATTACAAGGGAACAAAGACTGGGTGGCTGCCACTCTGGCGGAGGATCCTAAATATTTTGAACGCTTATCTGCCGGACAAAAACCACCGATCTTATGGATCGGTTGTTCTGACAGCCGTGTTCCTGCAAATCAGATCACGAATACTGCTCCGGGTGATATCTTTGTTCACCGTAACATTGCCAATGTGGTGGTGCATACCGATATGAACATGTTGAGCGTACTGGATTATGCTGTAAATGTATTGGAAGTAGAGCATGTGATTGTATGCGGTCATTATGGTTGCGGTGGGGTAGAAGCTGCGATGGGCAACAAACAGGTGGGCATTATCGACAACTGGTTGAGAAATATTAAAGACACTTACAGATTACACTATCATGAGCTGGATATGATCTCTGATCATAAAAAGAGAGCAGCGAGATTGGTAGAATTAAACGTAATCGAAGGGGTTTTCAACCTGAGTAAAACATCTATCGTTCAGAACAGATGGTCCAATGGTAAAAAGTTAAGCTTACATGGATGGGCTTACAGCCTGGCCAGTGGTTTGATCACAGATCTTGGAGTTACCTGTGAGAACAACAGCCATATGAAATCTGTATTTCGTATGGATGGTATAGAGAAAGCAAAATAACCTAAAAAAGGCTGAATCTCAGATTCAGCCTTCCATAAAAAAAGGAGGATTCTTTTACAGAATCCTCCTTTTTTTATGCTTAAAAATTCTAGTCGTTAGACAAGAACGGGTAACGGTAATCTTTTGGTGGATCGAAAGTTTCTTTGATCGTACGTGGAGAAACCCAACGTAAAAGGTTGATCATTGATCCTGCTTTATCATTCGTACCTGAACCTCTGGCACCACCAAATGGCTGCTGACCAACAACGGCACCTGTACATTTATCATTGATGTAGAAGTTACCTGCTGCATTTCTCAAACGGTGTGTTGCTTTTTCAATCGCATAACGATCCTGAGCAATCACTGCACCAGTTAAGGCATAGATAGAAGTGCTGTCTACGATATCTAGGATCTGATCGAACTCTTCATCGTCATAAACATATAATGTCAATACTGGTCCGAATAACTCTTCGCACATGGTCACATACTTAGGATCCTGAACTACCAATACTGTAGGTTCAATGAAGTATCCTTTAGATTTATCGTAGTTACCACCTGCAATGACCTCTACAGATTTATCGTTTTTAGCCTCATCGATATATTTTGTCAGTTTATCGAAAGAGTTGCCATCGATTACTGCATTGATGAAATTGCCAAAATCTTCTGTTCCGCCCATTTTGAAGGTCGCTAAGTCGCGCAACATAAATTCTTTGACCTTAGGCCAGATGCTTTTTGCTACATAAACACGTGAAGCAGCAGAACATTTTTGTCCCTGGTATTCAAATGAACCGCGGATGATCGCTGTGCTGGATGATTCTGCTTCTGCTGAACCATGAACAAGGATAAAATCTTTACCACCTGTTTCACCAACGATACGTGGGTAAGTTTTAAATTTATGAATGTTATTTCCAATTGTTTTCCAGATGTCCTGGAATACGCCTGTAGATCCTGTAAAGTGAATACCTGCAAAGTCAGGATGGTTGAAGATCACTTCACCTGCTTCCGGTCCGGAAACATAAACCAGGTTGATTACGCCATCAGGCAATCCTGCTTCTCTGAAGATCTGCATCAATACATTTGCAGAATAGATTTGTGTATTTGCGGGTTTCCAAACTACCACATTTCCCATCATTGCTGCGGATGTTGGCAGGTTTCCAGCGATTGCCGTAAAGTTGAATGGGGTTAAAGCGAATACGAATCCTTCTAAAGGACGTTGTTCTACCCTGTTCCATGATCCTTTAGGGGAAACCGGAGGTTGTTGTTTATAGATTTCCGACATATAACTTACGTTAAAACGAAGGAAGTCGATCAGCTCACATGCCGAATCAATCTCTGCCTGATAGGCATTTTTCGACTGTCCCAACATGGTTGCTGCATTCAGTTTATAACGGTATGGTCCGGCAATAAGATCGGCTGCTTTTAAGAAGATCGCTGCACGATGTTCCCATGCCAGATTTTCCCAGTTTGCTTTTGCGGCCAGAGCGGCATCAATAGCTTGTTTTACATGGTCTTTATTCCCCTTACTGTATTCAGCAAGAATGTGCTGATGGTCGTGTGGAGGAGTTGCTTTTCCTTTATTTTCCGTATGCACTTCCTTCCCGTCAATGTACATTGGGATGTCAATTTTTTTAGAGCGGGCATCGGCTATTGCAGCCTTCAAAAGTTCACGTTCTTTACTTCCGGGAGCATAGCCTAAAATCGGCTCATTGGTCGGAGTGGGTACGTTAAAAAATCCTTTAAGCATGATATAAAATATTGTTTGCACAAAGATAGCCTTTTATTTTGTTGGCTGGTAGCCCTGAATATGTATTAACTTCATACAATGCGCGCTATAATTCTTATTTTTGAAGCTCAGCATGATTAAATACCTACGGTTACTGTTATTTCCTTTTTCCATCCTTTATGGGATTGTGGTTTTTGTGAGAAACAAGCTATATGATGCACGGATTTTTTCGTCCGAAGGCTTTGATATTCCAGTCATTTGTGTGGGGAATCTCGTCGTTGGGGGCTCCGGTAAAAGTCCTGTGACAGAATATCTTGTTCGTCTTTTTCCAGGTCATCGCATTGCGATTCTGAGCAGGGGCTACGGCCGGAAGACGAAAGGGTTTATCCTGGCAGATGAAAGGGCAACCGCCGAAAGGATTGGCGATGAGCCCATGCAGTTTTACCGGAAATTTCCGGAAGTCACCGTGGCAGTGTGTGAAGACCGGGTAACAGGAGTCCGGCTCTTGGAAGCTCAGCACGACCTCATCATTCTGGATGATGCCTATCAGCACCGGGCCATCCGTCCCGGGTTTAGTATCCTGTTATTTGAATTTGAAAAATTACGGCATCCGCAATTCCTGCTGCCTGCAGGGAACCTGAGGGAAATCTTTTCGGGATATAAGAGAGCCGATTCCATCCTGATCACCAAGACACCCGAAACGATAAGCCCGGCGCAGGAAGCAAAATGTCTGGCTAAGTTCGGTGGGCAATGGAAAGAGCAGACTGTATTTTCTTCTCTCGTTTATCAGGACCTTATTCCTTTGATTGCCGGAGAACAACGCAGCTGTTCTTCTCTTTCGGAGAAAACAACCATCTTCCTGTTGACGGGGATTGCAAATCCAAAACCGCTTTTGTCGCATTTAGGGCAATATACTGAAGACATTCGTCACCATGATTATCCGGATCATTACCGCTTCAAAGAAAAGGACATTATGGAGCTGATCCATGCTTTTGAGCAGGATCCTTCTGCAGAAAAAATCATCATCACAACAGAAAAGGATGCGCAACGTTTATTAGGTGATACTTTAAAAGAATTACTGTTAAATTTACCGCTCTTTTATTTACCTATTCAGATAGGGATAAGAGCAAAAGATAAAACTACATTTGATCAAAAGATTTTAGATTATGTTTCAAGTCATACACGAAACCGTTGAATATTTAAAGCGTAAAACAGAAGATTTCCAACCGGAGATCGGCATTGTCTTAGGAACAGGCCTTGGCGGACTGGTTAGCGAGATCGAGGTTAAGCATCAGCTGATGTATTCCAACATCCCTAATTTTCCTATTTCTACTCTGGAGTTTCATTCCGGTAAACTGATATTCGGAATCCTGAATGGAAAACGTGTGGTGGCCATGCAAGGCCGCTTACATTATTATGAAGGATACAGCATGCAGCAGATCACCTTTCCAATCCGTGTGATGAAGGCTTTGGGTATTGCTCATCTCTTTGTGTCCAATGCTGCGGGTTCCCTGAATAAAGATTTTAAAAAAGGCGACCTGATGGTGATCAATGACCATATCAACCTACAGCCGGAGAGTCCTTTACGTGGTAGGAATGATACAGATATGGGACCTCGCTTCCCGGATATGAGCCAGCCTTATCAGCGCTCTTTGGTGAAACAGGCATTGGAAATTGCCAAAGAAAATGAGATTAGTTGTCACCAGGGCGTATATATTGCCGTGACCGGCCCAAACCTGGAAACAAAAGCAGAGTACAATTACCTGAGAATCATAGGTGGCGATGCGGTGGGGATGAGTACCGTTCCGGAAGTCATTGTGGCCAACCATATGGGAATTCCTGTGTTTGCCATTTCCGTGTTAACTGATGAAGGATTTACTGAGGTATTACAACCGGTAAGCCTGGAAGAGATTATTGAAACCGCAAGAATCGCGGAACCTAAAATGACAAAAATACTGAGCCAATTAATCTCAACTTTATAATGTATAAAAGCATTGCTTTATTTGTTTTTTGCTTTCTCATCTTGGGGACAGGGGCTTTGTTTGCCCAGGATCTAAAGACCAAGGTGAACGATAATAAACTACTGGACTCTTTGAGAAAGAAAGAAGAAAATGGATTAGACTCTGTTATTTTTACTTCCCGTTTTATTCGTTATACGACACTGAAGCTGACCAAAGACAGCATTCAGACTCTAGCGCTGGACACCAGCTTAAACGGCTTTCAGAATTTCAGTATGATTGCCCAGCCAAGAAGACCTACTATCGGAACGGGTAACCTCGGACTGGCAGCTATGCCCATGCTTTTTGAACCTTTGAAGACCATTGGATTTGATGCCGGATTCCACTCCCTGGATTTTTATGCTATCGGACATGACGACATTAAATACTATCAGGCTAGGACCCCCTTTACCAATCTTTATTTCGCTTCTGCGGGGGAAACTGAAGCGATATTTAGGGTGACCCATTCCCAAAATATTAAGCCAAACTGGAATATCGGTGCCAATTTTAATAGGATCGGTGCGAATGGATACTATACCCGCCAGCGTGGAGATCACTTAAATGCGGACCTTTTTAACTGGTATCAAAGTCCTAATAAACGATATAATTTATGGGTGAGTGCCATTTTTAACACGCTCAAGGCGCGCGAAAATGGTTCGGTGTATAATGATGAGATTTACACCAGTAAATCGCCGACTTTAGGGCTGGCCCATTTGTCTGAGAATGTCCGTTTGTCGGATGCGGGACACATCTATAGAGGAAATACCTTCATGATCAAGCAAACTTATTTTGTAGGACGTATCGATAGCCTCGCGCAGGAAATCAGCCAAAAGATCCTGCCTACGAATAAAATTGCCTATACTTTTAAATACAGTCAAAACTCCTATACTTTCCATAAAGGAACCAGCGATGATGGCACTGCAATTCCTACAGGTATTGCAGATGTCTCTTTTACCTATGACAGTACCCGATATATGAACGTACAGAATGAGTTTATGTATAGCTTTTTTCTGCGGGCAAAAGGAAATTCAATCATTAAGAATGAGCTGAAGCTGGATGCAGGGATCAGACATGATTTTTATAAGTATAACCAGGGAGTGTATTATGCGGACAGGAAAAGTCCTTATTACGACTTTAGGTCTACTTTTCAGAATGTGACGCTATTGGGTTCAGCGGGTTACAGGTTCAGTAGCCGCATTGACCTGAATGTAGATGTACAGCAGATTTTTCAGGGAAGAAATAGCGGAGATTTTCTCTATGAGGCAAAGAGTAATGTATTATTGAGTAAGTCGGTGGGCAGAATTGTATTGGGTGGATATTTTCAGAATAAATCTCCCGAAGAGGTATATAATCGGTATTTTGGAAATCATTACAATTGGCTGGAATCTTTTAACAGAACAAAAACCATTAATCTGTCTTTTAAATACTACCATGATAAGTTGAAGTTTGAAGCTGCTGCTGAATACTATTTGATTAACGATTATCTGTATTTTACCATGCCTGCAATACCCCTGAAAGATGGTGTTCCGACTATGTCGGAAGAAGATTTTTATAAAAAGAATGCCAATAAAATTGCCCCCGCACAACAGGGAAGTTTAAACCTGTTAAAAATCACGCTGGGTAAGAAACTCAACTTCGGTAAGTTTAATGTGGACAGTTACCTGGTTTATCAGAAAACAGACAATCCCAATATCCTGAGAACTCCCGAGGTGTATGCCTTTGCGAGTATTTATCTGGATCATACTTTCTTTAAGACCTTGAAAACAAATGTGGGTCTTGATGTCAGGTACAATACCCCTTATAAAAACTATTCTTATTCTGCTCCTGCAGGACAGTTTTATGTAGGGGAGGGAAGGACCTTTGATTCTTATCCAATTGTAGATGTTTGGGTGAAAGCAAGTCTGAGAAAAGCGAACCTGTTTGTGAAAACAGATTATGCGAATCAGGGGCTGCTCTCCAAAGGCTACTATTCTGTGAACCGTTATCCAATGATGGACCGTGTACTGTTTAAGTTCGGTGTGAGCTGGAGTTTCTACGATTAAGTTTTCTGCGGTTTCTTTTTGGCCGCAGGAAATAACACATTATTTAAGATCAGTCTATAGCCGGGAGAGTTGGGATGCAGGTTCAGGTCCGTTGGCGGATCACCTACGGCATGTTGATAATCTTCCGGATCATGACCACCGTAAAAGGTAAACTGTCCTTTTCCGATTTCCCCGTTCAGGTACCGCACTTCTTCCGCTCCTTTATTTTCTCCCAATACAGTAATGTTTGGTTTTACCAGCGACTTCTTAAAAGCGGTAGTCTGGCCCATAAAACCTTTGATCACTTTCTCGTGGTTTTGGGTCAGCATGGTGGGTACAAGGTCCCATTTTGCAGAGAAATCAAATAGCGTAAAGTAATCATTGGACTGTGTTAATGTCCTGGTCTGGGTGACATCAATATCAGAAAATTCATAATTATTAGGGTTTACATCAAGCCTGAAATCTTTGAATGCAAAGGTTTTATTGAAATTCAGCTTTGCCTGTGCCTGCGGATCTGCGCTATCTCCATCGAACATGCTTTCGCAAATGTCTACGCCATCGGCACTTAGTGCGATGTCAAAACTGTCTGTTCCGGAGCACATAGCGAATAGGAAGCCTCCTCCGGCACAGAATTCTTTGATTCTTTTCGCTACCGCCAACTTCATCTCAGAAACTTTATTGAAGCCGTTTCTCTTTGCCGTTGCTTCCTGATTTTTGACATCTTCCCGATACCAGGTCGCATTTCTGAAAGCGCTCCAAAAACGTCCGTATTGTCCGGTAAAATCCTCATGGTGCAGGTGTAACCAGTCGTAACCGGAAAGTTTGTCTTTCAAGACCTCATCATCATAAACCACCTCATAAGGAATCTCCGCATAGGTCAGCACCATGGTCACGGCATCATCCCATGGAAGTTTACTTTTGGGAGAGTAGACCGCAATTTTAGGCGATTTCTCTAGCTTTACCACTTCCATATTCACCTCCGGGTCACTGATTTCATTTAATATGGCCGTGACCTTTCCATCCGCCAACACCTGATAAGAAACGCCCCTGGTTTTACATTCTTCCTCTATACCCTTATGGTACTGAATTAAAAAACTGCCTCCTCTATAGTTTAAAAGCCAGCTTACATCAGCCTTTTGCTTGATGCTCCAATAGGCAATGCCATATGCTTTTAGGTGGTTCTTCTGATCTTCATCCATAAAAATCAAGATAGAAGAGGCCTTCAGACCGAGGCTAAAAATCAAGAGAAAAAACAGGAGGTAAGTTTTTTTAAGGGCCATACTTTAATCGGGTATATGCGAATGTAATTTTTTATAAACCTATAATAAAATTATTGTGCTTAATAAACGTTTATAGACGATAATCAGTATCTCTGCTTTTTTACTATTAATTTACTATTCAGTAATCATTTCAATTTACTAAATTTGGCATTTACAAAAAATTATCATGAGCAAAGCAATAATAAAAACAGATAAAGGCAATATGACCGTTCAGTTCTATGATCAGGATGCGCCAAATACCGTTGCTAACTTTAAGAAATTAGCTTCAGAAGGATTTTATGATGGCATTACTTTCCACAGGGTGATTGCTGACTTCGTTATTCAGGGTGGATGTCCTAACTCTAAAGACCCGGCTAAAGCACATTTAGCAGGTACTGGTGGTCCGGGATACAAAATTGATTGCGAATTGACCGGTGAGAACCAATTCCATGATCGTGGTGTGTTGTCTATGGCACATGCAGGTAGAAATACTGGTGGTTCACAATTCTTTGTATGCCACAGCAGGACTAATACTGCTCATTTAGACAGGAATCATACTTGTTTCGGAAAAGTAATAGAAAATGTTGATATTGTTGACGATATCAAACAAGGAGATAAGATTATAGGGATAGAAGTAATAGAAGACTAGTTTCTTACTTCTCAAAAAAAGACAATTTATATGAATTTAAGAGGAATCGTTGCAGTATCTGGAAGACCAGGTCTATTTAAGCTTGTAGGGCAAAACAAAGGCGGATACGTTTTAGAAAGTCTGGATGCTCAAAAGGTTAAAATTGTAGCTAATATTACTACAACTAAACTTGCGTCATTAGAAGATATTACCGTATATGGCGAGGACGACGATTTGAAGCTATTGGATGTTTTAGCCAATATCGTTGCGGCTAAAGGAAACGTTCCTGATGCAAAAGCTGATGTAAAAGAATTGAAAGCGTTTTTCTTAGAAGTTGCTCCGGGTCACGACCAGGAGAAAGTATATACTTCGGATATGAAGAAAATCGTTTCATGGTACCATTTGTTAAAAGATATGCCACTTTTCAGTGAAGAGGCACCTAAAGAAGCGGTAGATCATGAAGGTGTAAAAGCAGAAGATAAGGTAGAGAAGAAGCCTAAAGCAACTCCAAAGCCATCTAATGCAAAAGCGCCAAGCAAAACTGCTCAGCCGGCTAAGAAAGCCAATATGACCAGCAAAAAAGGAGTTTAGAAACTTCATCAGGTATATAAAAGCCGGATCTCCTGAGGTCCGGCTTTTTATTTAGAGAAAAAACCAGATCAGAATGAAGGCAATGATGGACACTACTATAGCAATAATATAACTCAGGCGGTCCCGTTTCTTGTCGCTTCTAAATTTGTACTCTCTTTTAAAATCACTTGGCAATTGCATAATAACTCCTTTTTTATAGATGATGATGTTTGTATTGGTTTTCCACAAACCCAGTACATTTTATTCGTGGTGATAAGGTTCGCCTTTTAAAATACTGAATGCCCGGTAAAGTTGCTCCACAAAGAATAAACGCACCATTTGGTGAGAAAAGGTCATGTCAGACAAAGACATGCTCCCATTTGCCCTTTGGTATACTGTTTCATCAAAACCATAAGGACCACCAATGATAAAGACAAGGTGCTGCACACTGCCGATCATTTGTTTATTCAGGTAATTGGAGAATAAGACAGAAGTGTATTTCTTTCCTTTCTCATCCATAAGGATGACCGTATCCAAATTACTGACCTGCTTTAAAATCAGCTCCGCTTCCTTTGTTTTCTGCTGGGCTTCCGTCAGGTTTTTAGTATTCTTGACATCTGGAATTACCACCAGGTTAAACCCGATATAGTGCTTTAGCCGCTTTAAATATTTATCAATCCCTTCGATCAGGTATTTATCTTCGGTTTTTCCAACAACCAGTAATGTAATTTTCATTAAGTGTATATTCTAATCCCTATATTTACCCATTTAGAGCACATCCAAAGATAATGGTAAAAACAAAAGATAGTATTTTAAACGACTACCAAAATAACATTAAAACACAGGAAAGCCGCATTATAGATCTTAAAAAGAAGTTAAATAAGATCTCCTTTTCCCGTTTAGGGCTGTTTATCGCCGAAATTCTGATCATTGCCCTCATCATCAATATTGGTTTTAATCCAGTTCTTACAGGTTTGCTGGTTGTTCCTCTTTTACTGTTTATGCTGCTGGTAAAAAAGCAAAGTGCGGTGCAGAACGAGTTAACCTATGCCGGACAGTTGTTATGGATTTATCAGAATGAAGCAGATCAGTTGCTTTTTGGTAAAAATGGCTATCACAATGGTGAGGCCTATCAGGATGAGCAGCATCCTTATGCTTCAGACCTGGATATCTTTGGTGCAGGTTCTTTATATGCGTTTACCAACCGTTGTAATACACAAAAGGGAATGGACTTACTGGCGGATAGTTTTAGTCGGCCGAATGATAAAAAGACCATTCTGGACAGGCAGGAAGCAATCAGGGAACTCTATACTCATATCGACCAAACCTTTCATTTTCGTGCAGAGCTGCAAAACCATAAACCGGAACAACTGACGGTCATTCAGAATAAACTGAAATATCAATTGCCGGAGCAGTTGCTGTTTACCAATAAGCGCTTTTTGAAATTATATATAAAGGCAGTGCCATTTTTGATGTTGGCTTTGCTCATAGCAGGCATGATCTTCGGCGGCGCGGCATGGCAGATCTTTGGTCTGGCGGCAGTGTTTAATATGGGGCTTACCTTTTTTAACCTGAAAGACATCAATCAGGTTTATTATGGTTTCTCCGGCAGTTCCAATCTTTTAAATGCCTTCTCCGGAACGATCAATTGGACGGAAGAAGTGAAATGGAGCAGCCTTTATATTAAAAATCTCTTTCCTGCACAACAGGAAGGACTTCAGGTGAGCCATCAGATCAGACAGCTGACGAAGATCATTCAGGCCTTTGACGCAAGATTGAATATCATTCTGAGTGCATTTTTAAACCTGTTTTTATTGTGGGACCTTAAATGTTCTGTAAATCTTGCCGATTGGCATAGCAAATATGCAAATGAAGTATTGGAGGGCTTAGACCGGGTCTGTAAGTTTGAGGAGCTGATTTCTTTTGCTACCCTGACCCATAACCAGCCGGATTGGAATCTGCCGTCTATAGAAGATACGTTCCATCTCCGGACATCTGAACTCGGACATCCGCTGATTCCTCAGAGAACGCGTGTGCTGAACGATTTTGCTTTAAACCCACATCCAACAGTAGATATTGTAACAGGCTCTAATATGGCCGGAAAAAGTACTTTTCTGCGAACAGTAGGGATCAATATGGTCCTGGCTTTTGCTGGTGCTCCTGTTTGTGCGAAAGAAATGTCTGTTTCGATCTTTAAAGTGCTTTCCTATATGCGGATCAAGGATTCTTTGAACGACCAGACTTCGACCTTTAAAGCGGAATTAAACCGACTGAAAATGATCCTGGATTCGATTAAGACCTCTTCTAATTCTCTTGTTCTTATTGATGAGATGCTGAGAGGAACAAATAGCCGCGATAAATACCTGGGCTCAAAGGTCTTTATCGAGAAACTGATCGATCAGCAGACCCCTGCTTTATTTGCTACCCACGATTTGCAGCTGTCAGAAATGATTGCTGATTATCCGGAGCAGGTAAGGAACTATCATTTTGACATTCAGATCAATGAGGGAGAAATGAACTTCGATTATAAACTAAAACATGGCCCCTGCACCACCTTTAATGCCGCTTTACTTTTAAAGGAGATTGGCTTAACGTTAAATTAACACCTTATTCCCATCTTGGCTGTTATATTCAAGAGATATGATTAAAGCATCAGATTTTGGGAGTGATTTTTCCTGGGGAGTAGCCACCGCTGCAGCCCAGATTGAAGGGGCAGCAGATCTTTATGGAAAAGGTCCTTCCATTTGGGATACGTATGCCAACAGGTCGGGCAAGATTAAAAAAGGGCACCACCCGACCATCGCCTGTGATTTTTATCATAAGTATAAAGAAGATATTGCTTTAGTCAAACTGCTTGGTTTTTCTGTGTTTCGTTTTTCCATTTCCTGGCCAAGGATCATGCCCTATGGAGAGGGAACCGTAAACGAAGAGGGGATTCGCTTTTACCATCAGGTAATCGATGAATGTCTGGAGAATGGATTGGTTCCTTACATTACTTTATACCATTGGGACCTGCCTGAAGCTTTGGAGCAGGAGGGTGGCTGGACGGCTTTTGGAATCAACACTATCTTTAATGCCTTTGTGTCTATCTGTGCCAAAACCTATGGTGATAAAGTAAAGAACTGGATCGTGCTGAATGAACCTTTCGGCTTTACCTCTCTGGGGTATATGCTGGGCATCCATGCGCCGGGAAATACAGGTTTAACGAACTTCTTCTCGGCAGTGCATCATGCGGCGATTGCACAGGCAGATGGCGGTCGCATTTTGAGGGCAGAAGTGAGTCAGGCAAATATCGGAACGAGCTTTTCCTGCTCAGAAATCATTCCCTACACACAGCGTGAATCCGATCTGCTGGCCGCGCAACGCGTAGATTGCCTGATGAACAGGTTATTCATAGAACCCTCCCTGGGAATGGGTTATCCGGGGACGGATTGGGAAGTGATGGAGAAGTTCTCTATTCAACATTCTACCTGGCGTCATACCGAACGCTTAACCTTTGATTTTGACTTTATAGGAATTCAGAACTATTTCCCGCTTACGATTAAATACAATGCCTTTATCCCGGTGATTCAGGCTTGGGAAGTGAAGGCTAAAAGTCGGAAAGTTCCCCATACGACCATGGGGTGGGAAATCAATGGAAACAGCTTTTACAATGTGATCAAACAGTTTGCTGCTTACCCTAAGATCAAAAGTTTAATGATCACGGAGAATGGTGCGGCTTACCACGATAAACTGAACGAAGGGAAAGTTCATGACGCAGAAAGAATCGCTTACTTTCAGGAATACCTGGCGGCTTTATTAAAAGCGAAAAATGAAGGATTGAACATCACCGGATACATGGCCTGGACACTGATGGATAATTTTGAATGGGCGGAAGGGTTTAATGCGCGCTTCGGTCTGGTGTACAACGATTTTAAAACGCAGAAACGTACGATAAAAGATTCAGGGTACTGGTGGCAACAATTTCTAAAGGCATAAAAAAAGCTGCTCCGGAAAGGAACAGCTTTTAGTCATTATCTTTTAGCCTGAACTATGCGTTTTTCAATGCTGCTTCTCTGCGGATGATGTTTAGTGCACCACCTGCTTTGAACCATTCAATCTGTTGTGCATTGTAGCTATGGTTAACAGAAATCTCTTCTTTAGTGCCATCGATATGGTTCAATACCAATGTCAATGGAACATCAGGAGTAAAGGTGGTTAAACCAATGATGTCGATGGTATCGTCTTCCTGGATTTTTTCATAGTCATCTTTGTTGACAAATGTTAAACCAAGCATTCCTTGTTTCTTCAGGTTGGTTTCGTGAATACGGGCAAAAGATTTTACCAATACCGCGCGAACACCTAAGTGACGAGGTTCCATCGCAGCGTGCTCACGACTTGATCCTTCACCATAGTTTTCATCACCAACTACAATAGAACCGATTCCTTCTGCTTTATAAGCACGTTGAGTTGCAGGAACAGGACCATATTCGCCTGTTAATTCATTCTTAACGTTATCGGTTTTATCATTGAAATAGTTTACTGCACCGATCAACATATTGTTAGAGATGTTGTCCAGGTGACCACGGAATTTCAACCATGGACCAGCCATAGAGATGTGATCCGTAGTACATTTTCCTTTTGCTTTGATCAGTAATTTTAAACCTTTAAGGTCTGTGCCTTCCCAAGGTGTAAACGGATCAAGCAATTGCAGCCTGTGTGAAGTTGGAGATACCAATACCTGTACAGCACTACCATCGGCAGCCGGTTGCTGATATCCTGCATCATCTACGTCAAAACCTCTTGGAGGCAATTCAAATCCTGATGGGGCATCCAGTTTTACCTGTTCACCATTTGCATTTGTTAAGGTATCTGTAAGCGGGTTAAAGCTTAGGTCACCAGCGATTGCCAATGCAGTTACCAGTTCCGGAGAACCTACAAAAGCAAAGGTGTTCGGGTTTCCATCTGCACGTTTCGCGAAGTTTCTGTTGAAAGAGTGAACGATGGTGTTTTTCTCTTGTTTTTCAGAACCAACCCTGTCCCACATACCAATACATGGTCCGCAGGCATTGGTGAATACTTTAGCACCAATTTTCTCGAATACATCTAAAAAACCGTCACGTTGAATCGTGAAACGGATCTGCTCAGATCCCGGGTTGATACAGTATTCAGATTTTGCCGTTAAGCCTTTTTCCGAAACCTGTTTAGCGATACTTACCGCACGGGAGATGTCTTCATAAGAAGAGTTGGTACATGAACCGATCAAACCAACATCAATTTTCATTGGCCATCCGTTTGCTGCGGCAACTTCTTTCATTTTAGAGATTGGCGTAGCCAAATCCGGAGTGAAAGGACCGTTCAAATAAGGCTCAAGCTCTGAAAGATTGATTTCAATGATCTGATCAAAATATTTTTCCGGTTCTGCATATACTTCTGCATCACCTGTTAAGTGTTCTTTAATTGCGTTTGCTGCATCAGCCACATCAGCTCTGTTGGTTGCACGTAAATAACGCTCCATGCTCTCATCATAACCGAAGGTTGAAGTTGTTGCACCGATTTCAGCACCCATATTACAAATGGTTCCTTTACCAGTACAGCTCATGTTGTTGGCACCTTCACCGAAATATTCTACAATCGCACCAGTACCACCTTTTACAGTCAGGATACCGGCAACTTTAAGAATTACATCTTTAGCAGAAGTCCATCCGTTTAATTTTCCGGTTAATTTGATACCGATCAGTTTAGGGAATTTAAGCTCCCATGGTAAACCTGCCATTACATCACAGGCATCAGCACCACCTACTCCGATGGCAACCATACCTAAACCACCTGCGTTTACAGTGTGAGAATCGGTTCCGATCATCATACCACCCGGGAAAGCATAGTTTTCCAATACCACCTGGTGAATGATACCTGCACCTGGTTTCCAGAAACCGATACCATATTTGTTTGAAACTGAAGCAAGGAAATCAAAAACTTCTTTACTTTCGGTGTTTGCTGCCGGTAAATCAATCTCAGCACCATATTTTGCAGTGATCAGGTGATCACAATGAACTGTTGAAGGAACAGCTGCCTGAGGTCTTCCAGCCTGCATAAATTGCAGTAACGCCATTTGCGCAGTTGCATCTTGCATGGCCACACGGTCAGGAGCAAAATCTACGTAATCAGTACCTCTTACGTAAGAAGTATTTGTATTTCCATCCCAAAGGTGGGTGTAAAGAATTTTTTCTGAAAGTGTTAAAGGTCTGCCTACTAATTTACGGGCCGCCTCTACACGGGGGCCAAAGTTTGCATACACCTTTTTGATCATTTCTATATCAAAAGCCATTGATAATATGTGTTAAAAGGGTAAGTTATTCTTAATTATTTGTAGCGAATTTACGAAAAAAAACAGGTGCAGGACATCATCTGTAGATCATTGTATTATTTATAAATATTCTAAATAATATAAACAGGAGATCTGGAAACTGAATGAAAAGAATAACACTGGTCGTTTGCGAACATTGTTGTTCGTTTATGAACAGTTGTAAAAGAATGTTCAGTTGTAAAATGCTGATAGATAGTTTTTTGCGGTGATTTTCTATTCTTGGCCTGAGCTTAGCTTAAAACAGCTCTGAACATTAAAGGGTTTCGAATCGGAAACCCTGTTCACTGAAATATTGTAAAGCCCTTGGTAAAGCATATTTTAGCCTGTCGAAAGCTTTAAGGCTGTCGTGAAAGACGATGATCGAACCGTTTTCGGTATGTTTAATCACCTGTTCATAACATTTTTGTGGGGCGAGTTTGAGGTCGAAATCGCCGCTAAGTACATCCCACATGACAATTTGTAGCTCAGGAAGTTCGGTGCGCAGACTCGAAATCTGTGATTTTTTAATTCTGCCGTAAGGCGGACGAAATAAATTAGTGTTGGTCAGTTCCTGGCATTGCCGGAAATTTTGAAGGTAAACCTGGTCTTCCGTTTTCCAACCTTTTAAGTGATTAAAAGTATGGTTTCCGATCCGGTGCCCTTCAGACTTTAGCCTGCCGAATACATCGGGATGCTTTTGTATATTATCGCCAATGCAAAAAAAGGTGGCTTTCGCATTAAAGCTTTTTAAAGTTTTTAGTACGAAGTCTGTAACATCCGGTATAGGTCCGTCGTCAAAGGTTAAATAAATGACTCTTTGAGCTCGGGTTTTGTTCCAGATGAGAGATGGGTAATACCATTTCAGTAAAAGCGGAGATTTAACTAGGTACATGTCCAAAAGTAATAAAATACTTTGTTGTACCTGAAAATTTACAAAATCAGTTAGTTGTTTATATTATTATTGTGAAATTAAAATTATGAGAAAGTTTACCAGTTTTAATGCGTTACCCAAGCTCAGCTTAGTTTTGTCATTAGCATTGATTACAGGTTTTGTGCAGAACTCCGCGGCACAGGAAGTAATTACTATTCAGGATGCGATAGATAAAACTTTAAATAATAACCTTCAGGTGAAACAATCGAAATTGAGCGAGAGTTTATCTGAAGAAAACTTAAGCCAATCCAAGTATGCGTTGCTTCCGACTTTAAACAGTAATGGAAGTTACAATATCAATTTCGGACGTAGTGTCGATCCATCCACCAATGAGTTTAACAGCTCAAAGTTCTCCTCATTTAATGGGGGAGTGTCAACAGGAGTGAATATCTTTCAGGGTTTTCAGAAGCTTAACCAGATCAAACAAAATAAACTTTTGCTTGATGCAGATAAAACGAATACGGATAAAGTGAAAAACGATCTGATTTTGCAGGTAGTGACCTCTTATCTTCAAATCTTGTATAACAGAGATCTTTTGTCTGCATCTAAGCAACAACAGTCGGTGGCTAAGCAAACGCTGGCTCGTGAGCAGCAATTGTTAGATGTGGGAAATAAGACGCTGGCAGATCTTTCTCAGGCCAAATCTCAATTGGCTACTGCTGATCTGAATGTAACGAATGCGCAGAATACTTTAACCATTTCTTATCTAACCCTTGCGCAACTGATGGATATCCCGTCTTCTACGGAATATGAAGTGCAGGCACCCTTATTGTCCAGCTTTAATAAGCCTTCAGTCAATCAGAATGCAGGAGATGTTTACAATGCAGCCACTGAGCTGTTTCCGGATATTAAATTAGCTGCTTTGCGTACGGAAGCCGCAAAAAGAGGAATTGAGGTCGCCAGAGGTAGTTATTATCCAACTTTATCTTTTGCTGCCGGTTTAAGTACGAATTACTCAAGTGGGAGAAAATCAACGATTGGATTCCTTCCAAATGGCTTTAAAGAGATTGGAAGAGTTGAAGGAACTAATGCAGCTGTAATGGCTCCAAGTGCCCTTGCCGTAACTGAAAGTTATCGTTTTAAAGATCAGATCAGTGATAACTTTGGTCAGTACGTAGGACTATCTCTTCAGATTCCTATTTTCAATGGTTTTTCTGCCAGATCCAGTGTGAGAAAAGCTAAGATCAGTTATTTACGCAGCCAGACTGATGAACAGTTGGCTAAAAACAATTTGAATAAAGTAATCTATCAGGCTGTTGCCGATTTGAAAGCTGCGGAAAGCCGTTATGAATCGACTACAAATACTTTCCAGGCACAAAAAGATGCATTCAACGTGATTGAACAACGTTATGCGGTAGGACTGGTAAACTCCTTAGATTACAGTACTTCCCAATCCAACATGAATAAAGCTGAAGTCGATATGATTCAGGCAAAATATGATTTACTCTTCAGGGCAAAAGTTATCGATTATTACCTGGGCAAGCAAATCATCTTTTAAAGCATTATAAGGCTCGATTTGATATAAAATAAATAAACAACAACAAATGAAACTAAAACCCATATTAATTACATTAGGCGTAGTCATTGCTTTACTGGTTGTAGCAAAGCTTACGGGCCTTATCGGTGGTGAAAAAATTGAAAAAGTGACCATTGATAAAGCTGCAGACAGAAAAGTAATAGAAACGGTTACTGCCAGTGGAAAGGTACAACCGGAAACAGAAGTGAAATTAAGCTCTGAGGTTTCCGGAGAGGTGACTGAACTTTTAGTAAAAGAAGGCGATGTGGTTAAAAAAGGCCAGTTGCTGATCAAAGTTCGTCCTGATGTATTAAAGTCGGGTTATGACAGGGCAGTGGCCTCCTATAGCTCTCAGAAAGCAGGAGTGGCTTCTGCTTTGCAAATGATGAAACAAAGTGAAGGAAACTTCGTAAATGCAGAAGCAACTTACAAACGTAATGTGGAGTTAGTTGGTAAAAAGGTGATCTCTGCATCAGAGTTTGATGCTGCAAAAGCGGCCTTCTTAACTGCGAAAACCAATGTCGCTAAATCTAAAGAAGATTATGTGGCTGCCAAGTTCCAGCTGGAGCAATTTGGAGCCAATGTACAAGAGGCAAATGCCAACTTGGCTAAAGCAACGATTTATGCGCCGGTAGATGGGGTAATCTCTAAATTGTCTGTAGAGCTTGGTGACCGTATCCTGGGTACGGCACAGATGGCAGGAACAGAGATCATGAGGATTTCCAACCTGACTACCATGGAAGTAAACGTAGACGTAAACGAGAACGACATCAACAGGGTAAATGTTGGTGATAGTGCGAAAATCGAAGTAGATGCTTTTGCTGATAAAAAATTCAAAGGAGTGGTTACTGAAATCGCAAGTTCTTCCAAAGACATCGGTTCAGTAACGACCTCAGTAGATCAGGTAACGAACTTCGTGGTTAAAGTAAGGATCATTGCAGATTCTTATCAAGGAGTTAAAGGTGGTGCAAAAGACCTTCCTTCTCCTTTCAGACCAGGTTTATCGGCAACAGTGGATATCGAGAGCGAATCGGTAAAAGGATTGGCCATTCCAATTCAGTCGGTATTTACCAGCGATAAAAATAAAGATGCTAAAACTGCAGGTAATGATGAGAATGCAGATAAACAGAAAACAAAGCTGGCCGACAAAACGGTGAAGCAATATGTGTATGTTTTCAATGCAGGAACAGTTAAACAGGTAGAAGTAACTACAGGAATTCAGAACGATCAGTTTATCATCATTAAAAGCGGCCTTAAAGCTGGACAGGAAGTGGTATCCGGACCTTACTCTGCGATTCAGAACAAACTGAAAGATGGAATGAAAGTAGAGAAAACAACTAAAGATCAATTGTTTGTCAATCCTGATAAAAAGTAAACTTTATCAATCATTTTTAAATGAGTAAATTGCCCCGGTTAAAACAATAACCGGGGTTTTTTATTTAATACTGTATGATACCTAAAGTTGCAATGATTGGTGGGGGTAGTTGGGCTACTGCTATTGTAAAAATGCTTTCAGACAATACGACTGCAAAAGAGATTTATTGGTGGATGCGTAATGCGGAAGCGATTACACATTTGCAAAAATATAAGCACAATCCAAATTACCTGAGCTCTGTGGAGATCAGAATTCCTGAAACACATATTTCCAGCGATATCGTCAGCATTATTGAGCAGGCTGAATACGTGATTTTAAATGTCCCTGCGGCCTTTTTAAAGGAAACCTTAAAGGATGTTACCCCGGCGATGTTAAAGGGCAAGAAAATGATCTCTGCGATCAAAGGGATTGTGCCCGACGAGAATCAGATCATAGGGGAGTTTCTGAATCAAAAATACGGAGTTTCTTTGGAGGATATCGTCGTGATCAGCGGCCCTTGTCATGCGGAAGAAGTGGCTCTGGAAAAATTGTCTTATCTGACCATTGCCTCTCTGGATTTAGACCTGGCAACTATCTTTGCAAATTTATTGAGCGCCAGATATATCAAGACAAATGTTTCAGACGATATTTTCGGAACGGAGTATGCTGCGGTGTTGAAAAACATTTATGCCGTAGCCAGCGGAATTTGTCATGGGGTAGGGTATGGAGATAACTTTCAAGCGGTTTTAATCTCCAATGCAATTCGCGAAATTAAACGTTTTGTGGATGCGGTACATCCGATTTCCAGGGACATTAAAGAATCAGCTTATCTTGGAGACTTACTTGTTACTGCTTATTCTCAATTTAGCCGGAACCGGACTTTTGGAAATATGATCGGTAAAGGATATACGGTGAAATCAGCGCAACTGGAGATGAATATGGTGGCTGAGGGCTATTATGCGGTGAAATGTATGCACCATATCAATAAGAAATATAAAGTAGATATGCCCATCAGCAGAGCGGTATATGCGGTTCTTTATGAACAACATTCTCCGCATATCGAAATGCGTCTGCTGACAGAACAACTGAACTAAGTAATCAAACAAATTTTATGGTATTTTGTTATTAGCTAAAAACATCTCACCATGAAAAGAAAATATCTATTTGGGGGTTTAGCCCTTGCGTTCCTTAGCACATTGGCCTTAACCTCTAACGCTCAGGAGAAAAAAGAAAGTGTTGGCCAGGCGATTAGCAAAACGGCTAAAAAGGTAGGTAACAAGACTGCAGAAGTCGCAGTGAAGGGAACGGCTAAAGTTGCTGATCAGACCTACAAAGGCAAAATGGCTCCTGATGGGTCCGATGTTTACATCAACGGAAAAAACAAGAAATATTACATCAATAAAAAAGGAGGGAAGGTTTATCTGAAAGAATCTCAGATCAAGACCCGTCCTGCAAAGAAAGATAAATAGTTTGCGGGGATTAGAGATTCCTTGCTAAAACAAAAAGGTCGGCTTCCATAACGGAGCCGACCTTTTTTATGCTTGCGAATTATAGCTGTTTGAAGATAATGACTTTTCGTGTAGATACATTGAGTGCAATGATGTCGCCGTCGCTGTTTACTGCAATACCACTAACGTGGCCTCCGGCGATTTCACTTCTTCCAATATCCTCTTTAACCAATCCGTCTTCGTCTGTTTTCAAAATAGATCCTCCACAGGCTATATAGAGATGATCTCCTTTTCCTTTGATTGCGTTTGCTGACGCTCCCGTATTCCATGTTTTGATGTAGTTTCCTGCTTTATCATAAACTCTAACCTGACCATTTCTTGGCGAAGTGACAAAGATTTTATTTTTGAAAAAGCAGATTCCGAATGGATAAGGCCCGTTCTGCTGCCCGGGAGCGCGCACTGCGCCGGGAAATTTCAGTAAGAAATTACCATTCTGATCAAACTTTTTCACCAGATTATTTGAGCCATCTACGACATATATATTCTGATCGTCGTCGGTGGTGATTTCTTCAATATTGAGGAATTGATTATCGGCTGAACCGTATGTACCCCATCCTTTCAGGACGTTTTTCTGTTTGTCCATGATCTTAACATAAGGATTGCTGTATTGTGCCTGTGTGACAACAACATTGCCATTGTTAAGGAATACAATGCCCCGTGCTCCCTGTCCATTATAAAAGCGCTCTAAAAATGTACCTTTCTGATTAAATTTATGGACTACATTATTTCCTTCGTCACTTACATAGATATTGTTGTCTTTATCAACTTCTAGGTGATTAACAAAGCTAAACTGTCCCTGACCTGCTCCTTCAGTTCCAAAGCTAAGGAATGGGACGTAATTCTGTCCAGAGGTGTATCCATAATCAAGATCACTGAACTTACTGTATTCAGTGTCGCTGTTGCGGACCATGACTTTGTAATATACTTTAGTCAGGGGTTTAGTGATTTGAAGGTCTGTAAATGTGGTATCGGTTGTTTCTTTAGTTAATACATATTCCTGCGTGCTCTCGTTCAACTTAAAAAGCTGATATTTTTTTGCTTTGGGGATTGGGGTCCAGGTAACCACTATTCTGTTTCCAAATTTCCCTTTTGTTGCGGAGACATAAATGGGTCTGTCTAATTCTGTGGCTGGTTTTTGATCAATAACTTGTGGGGTCTCGCTTTCTTTTGATTTTTTGCATCCTGTCAGTAAAAGGAGAAATGCGAAGGTAATAGTTGGTAAATAATTATTCATATCGTTAATTAGGCTGTAAATATAGTGATAAAAAATGTCAGCTTTCCTGTCGGACCGAAATTTCAGGGCATAAAAAAACCTCCGGGATCTCCGGAGGTTTTTTATAATATGAGTTGTATTAAGATCTACGTCTTCTGTCGCCACTTCCGGCTCCGCCTTCGCGTCTTCCGCTTCCGCCAGTGTTTCCACCACGATCTTCACGGCTTCTTCCAGAGAAATCTCTGAAACCACCGCCGCCGCTTCCGCCTTCACGTCTGCCGCCACCGCTGCTTCTTCTGTCACCGCCACCGCTTCTTCCGCCGCCGCTATAGCTTCCGCCTTCGCGTCTGCCACCACCGCCACCGAATCCACCACGACTACGACCACCGCCGCTACCGCCATCACCATCAGCAGTTTTCTCAATTCTAACGCCACGGTTATTGAATTCAACACCTTTGAAATTATTGAATAGAGAATCTACAGTTGCATCTTCTACTTCAAAGAATGAATAAACACCTTTTAAGTCGATTTTACCAATGCTTTTTCCACTGATTTTACCGTTGTTACAAACAAAAGATAACAAGTCACCTCTTGTAAAGTCATCTACCGAACCTAAGTTGATAAACAAACGGGTGTAACCGTCGCTACCTCTAGGGCCTCTTTCACCGCGCTCACCACGTTCTCCTCTTTCACCGCGATCATCAGCCGAAGAATTAAGATCAGGAGCGTTTTTGTAATACTCTAAAAAGCGGTTAAACTCTAAAGATGCAAAACGTTTGATCACTTCTTCCTTGCTCAATTCAGCAAACTCATCCATAATACGAGGGATGTATTGCTCAATTTGTGCTTCGTTAACTTCTACATTGTGAACCTTGTGAACCAAAGCAAACAATTGTTTCTCACAAACGTCAAAACCTGTAGGTAAAGAAGCTTTAGTAAATTGTTTACCAATGATTCTTTCGATCTGACGGATTTTTCCAAGTTCTTTAGAGTTAACGATACAAATAGAAATACCTGTTTTACCTGCACGGCCGGTACGACCGCTACGGTGGGTATAACTTTCAATTTCGTCAGGTAGTGAATAATTTACAACGTGAGTTACGTTGTTCACATCAATACCACGTGCTGCAACATCTGTAGCAATTAATAATTGCATGTTGCGGTCACGGAAACGCTGCATTACTTTATCACGTTGTTGCTGAGATAAATCTCCGTGTAAAGCATCCGCATTATAACCATCTTTAATCAAGTGTTCAGCAACGTCCTGTGTATCCATTTTGGTTTTACAGAATACTACCGCAAAGATTTCAGGGTTAAAATCTACGATACGTTTTAAAGCAGCGTATTTATCTCTTGCACGTACGATATAGTACTCATGCTCGATATTTACGTTACCTGTGTTTTTGGTACCCATGGTTAACTCTACTGGAGAGTCCATGTAGTTTTTAGCTATTCTTCTAACCTCTGGAGGCATAGTAGCGGAGAATAACCATGTTTTTTTGTCGTCAGGAGTAGTCGACAAGATGTCGTTAATGTCTTCCTGGAAACCCATGTTCAACATCTCATCAGCTTCATCCAAGACTACAAATTTCACATTCGTGAAATCAATAGCTTTTCTGCCAATAATGTCCAACATACGGCCCGGTGTAGCTACAACAATTTGTACACCGTTTCTAATTTCACGCAATTGCTGCATAATGTTTGCGCCACCGTAAACGGCAACGACATTAGCACCAGAGATGTTTTTTGAGAAATTCTTGATGTCGCTCGTAATCTGTAAGCAAAGCTCTCTTGTAGGGCATAAAATTAATGCCTGAGGCTTGTTGCTTTTAAAATCGATCAATTCTAACAGAGGTAAACCGAATGCGGCTGTTTTTCCTGTTCCTGTTTGGGCCAAACCAACAAAATCGTTATTGCCCTCTAACAGCACAGGAATACTTTGCTCCTGAATAGGTGTTGGATTTTCGAAACCTAAATCCTTTACGGCATTAACAACGTCATCACTTATCCCCAATTTACTAAATGGGTTTATCATGTATATATATTAATTAAGCCGCAAAGGTACGCTTAATATTTGGCATTTCACAGATGCGTAACTAAATAAAAATGAGACGATTAATTATCTGAGTCGATCTGCCGACCTCAATAACTGCTCGTCTTTACGAATTCCACGGATAGCCAAAGCACAAAACAAGATGCCTGCAACGGGTAAAAAAGCACCTATACCCGGTTTTACCGCAGCAATTCCACCCGGAAGATTTTGCGCGTAATAGAAGATCCAGAAGCCAAGAGAAATCATCGCGAGGATGGCTACAATAATCAGACGTTTCTGCCCCGTCCTGTTTTTAAAAGTAAATATAGTAGCAATACAAAGCATGGTTACACATACTGTATTTAGAAATAACGGTTTGAAATAATCAGTTTTTCCAACTGCTCCGTTTGTTTTCTGGTATAAACCTGTTGCCAAAATCCAGTATTCCGAGCCGTTAGATTGGCTGCTTACAATCGGGATAAACATTAAAAGTAATATGGTCAGGCCTGCTAGTAGAAGCCAGATAGATTGTACTCTTTGTATCATATCAGTTCAATAATTTCAACAAATATATTAAAAGGCCCCTACTAACCAATCAATATCTTGATCCAAAAGATTAAATTTGTCCTATTGAAACCGAACATACAGCGATATTTTATTGAATTGTCTTATAATGGCACAGATTATCATGGCTGGCAAATACAGCCAAATGCCATGACCGTGCAGGAATGTCTGGATAAGGCATTGTCTGTTTATTTCCGTCAGCCTGTCGTTACGCTGGGTTGCGGGCGGACAGATGCCGGCGTTCATGCTACGGAATTCTTTGCCCATTTTGACCTGGAGATTTCTGAAGAAAAACCAGTTAATGCAGAACGTTCCATTGCCGGGATCAACTCTTTGTTGCCCTACCAGATTGCAGTTAAGCGTGTTTTTCCAGTCGCCGCCGATGCACATGCCCGTTTCGATGCCATAGAAAGGGCTTACCATTACCACCTTCATTTTCATAAAGATCCTTTTAAATTAGAGCGGTCCTGGCTGTTTAAAGGGGAGCTGGATGTGGAAGCCATGAATGACGCAGCTAAAATTATTCTTGAATACACTGATTTTTCCTGCTTCAGTAAATCCAATACCCAAACATTTACCAACAACTGTAAGGTCACCGAAGCTTATTTTGAGCTAAAAGATGGTGGCTTACAATTTACCATCCGTGCAGACCGTTTTCTGAGAAATATGGTGCGCGCCATTGTAGGTACCCTGATTAGGATTGGAAAAAAAGAAATTAACTTAGTACAGCTTAGAGAAATTATTGAAAGTAAAAACCGTAGTAACGCAGGGCAGTCCGTTCCGGCATGTGGTTTATATTTAGTGAATGTTGTTTATCCCTTTGTAAACTATTGATATGTCTAAAATAACTGGTGATGCGTTGAATGTTGGCTTATTGAGAAGAGTTTTTCAATATGTAAAACCTTACCGCAGGATCTTTATCTGGGCAATCGTGTTGACCATATTACTCGCTTTAATTGCACCCGTACGGCCTTTCCTGATCCAATATACCCTGGATAATTACATCATGAAAGACCAGCACGGAGGCTTGTTACAGATGACCATCGTGATGCTGATCCTGCTCGTGCTGCAGGCGGGAATTCAGTTTAGTCATACCCTGCTGACAAATACGCTTGGGCAATCGGCTATCCGGGACCTGAGGATCAATGTTTTTAACCACATTACCAAGCTCAGACTAAAATATTTTGACAATACACCTATCGGGCAGCTGATTACCCGGACAGTTTCCGATCTGGAAACGATAGCAGAAATTTTTTCCGAGGGCTTGATTGTCATCATTGGTGATATTCTGATGGTGATTGTGATTATCGGAGTGATGATCTACCGGGATTGGGCATTGACCTTTGTCGTATTATTGCCTATGCCTTTGTTAATGCTGGCGACTTCCGTTTTTCAGAAGGCCATTAAATCAGCATTTCAGGAAATCAGAACAGAGGTTTCTAATCTGAATACTTATCTGCAGGAACACATCTCCGGAGTTTCTATTATCCAATATTTTGCGAGGGAACAGCAGGAGTATAAAAAGTTTATAAAGATCAATGCACGTTACAGAGATGCAAATATCCGTTCTAACTGGTATTATTCCATCTTTTTTCCGGTAGTAGAGATCATTTCGGCGATGTCATTAGGCTTGCTGGTATGGTATGGCTCGAGAAGTATCCTTGCTAAGCCACTCGACGTAACTCCGGGGACAATCGCTGAATTTATTCTATATATCGGAATGCTTTTCCGCCCGATCAGGGAACTTGCTGATAAGTTCAATACCCTTCAGATGGGGATGGTAGGAGCAGAACGGGTGTTTAAGGTTTTAGATACCGACGAGGTGACAGAAGATAAAGGAACCTTTGCTCCTGAAAAGATGGCAGGTTCGATTTCATTTGATAAGGTCTGGTTTGCTTATAATGAAGAAAATTATGTATTGAAAGACATTTCTTTTGAAGTGCAGGCTGGAAAGACGATTGCTTTGGTAGGTGCTACCGGTGCAGGTAAGTCTTCTACGATTAATATCCTGAATAGGTTCTATGAGATACAGAAGGGGGAGATCAAGGTGGATGGCGTTAAAATCCAGGATTATCAGCTAAACTACCTGAGGCGCAATATTGCGACAGTTTTACAAGATGTCTTCCTGTTTTCAGATACGATATTTAACAATGTCACTTTAAATAATCCAGACATTACCATGGAAGAAGTGGTGGATGCAGCGAAAAAAGTTGGCGCCCACGATTTTATCGAAAGACTGCCTGGCGGTTATCAATATAATGTAATGGAACGTGGTGCAACACTTTCGGCAGGACAGGCGCAATTGATTTCCTTTATCCGGGCATTGGTCTATAATCCGTCGATTCTGGTATTGGATGAGGCCACCTCTTCAGTAGATACCGAAACAGAAATGCTGATCCAACGGGCCATAGAGAACCTGATGAAAGGTAGAACTTCCATCGTTATTGCACATCGCTTGTCTACGATCCAGAAAGCAGATAAAATATTGGTTCTGGATAAAGGGGAGATCAAAGAAAT
The DNA here is from genome assembly GCF_038446955.1 of Pedobacter sp. FW305-3-2-15-E-R2A2. Classification (NCBI taxonomy): domain Bacteria; kingdom Pseudomonadati; phylum Bacteroidota; class Sphingobacteriia; order Sphingobacteriales; family Sphingobacteriaceae; genus Pedobacter; species Pedobacter sp. FW305-3-2-15-E-R2A2. The sequence continues at coordinate 6,408,846 of NZ_CP151803.1, read as the reverse complement.
GGGAACCCACCAGGAACTGTTAAAGCTGGATGGATATTACAAAAGATTATATGATCTTCAATTCAATTCCGGTGGGATTGTCTCTGCCTGATGATTCCTGTTCAGCGCTTGTATCACTCTTTTTTCTTATAAATTTAAGGTTTTTAGCTCACCTTCGGCATCAATGATAAAGGATAAGTAATCCAGGACTTTATCGAGATAGTCGTAGACTTCCATTTTTAACGATTCGTTATCGCATAGAATCAGCTGTCCCTCTTTATGATGTTCATATGTGTTTACGTAATATTAATGGTCCGTTGGCCTCGAAAACATCGTTAAAAGGTCAGTAAAACCAATCAAGGACCTATCAACCTCCTATTGATGATCAATTGAAAATTAATTAACATGGAAAGCAATTGAAAAGGAAATCAAAAGGAAATAAATTTGATGTTACTTTTTCTAATCCGCAATGAAAATAGTTTTTAGGAAGAGGTTAATAGATAAAAGGTGAGATGAAGCGAACCGGAACTTCTCGTCCCTGACATCTTCCTGGCTTCCGTTTTGGAAGTAACTGTATCACTCTTAACATTTCCAGATCAAGTTTGGAGTAGTCTTTTCTTTCCTTGCTATGAATACTGATATTTGTTAATTCTCCGGTAATTTTTACACTCGCTTCAAGGTCGCCGGCTAGTTCTGTATAGTAGAAAGGACCGTTATCTCTGATGAAATCATAATGGGTAATTCTCCAGTAATCAGTTCCCGGATCTACAGTCATGGTTATTGAGTTTGCATTTTCAACTGATTTAAGTGGTTTATTATACCATTTCATAGCTTTCCTGACTTGAAGTTTTGTAAACTTAAATAAAATGCGGAATAAGAATGTTGATGGAAGATGCGTTATTTAATAAATTGAATAAAAAATGTCAATTCGCTGATGGGTTGAAACCGGAAGAATTGTGTTTCTTTATAGCATTTGAAAATAAAATGAGAAGACGAGTCAGCACAATCCTGGTTTTAATATTGTTGATTATTGCAGGTACCTATGCCAGAAATGAGATTTTTGGGCCGCTACATCAAGTGAATAAGTCCGATAAAAAGAGTAAGGAGAGCGCTGGTACAACAGAAATAAAAAATGGAGATATTATTTTCCAGACCTCGGTATCTGGACAAAGCAAAGCGATTCAGCTGGCTACACATTCTAAGTACAGCCATTGTGGAATTGTGTATAAGAATGGGGAGAACTATTTCGTTTATGAAGCTGTAGAGCCTGTTTCTCTAACACCTTTGAACAAATGGATTGCCCGTGGATTTGGAGGCCATTTTGTAATCAAGAGGTTGAAAAATGAGGATAAAATATTAACACCTTTGGTCTTGAGCAAGATGAAAACAGTTGGAGACCGGTTTAAAGGGAAGCATTACGACCTCTATTTTGAATGGACAGACGACAGAGTCTATTGCTCAGAACTCATTTGGAAAGTCTATAAGGAAGCTACAGGTTTGGAACTGGGGAAACTTGAAAAGTTAAAAAGCTTTGATTTGACCAGTCTTGCCGTAAAGGAAAAAATGAATGCCCGGTATGGCAAAAAAATCCCAATGAATGAAACGGTGATTTCACCGGAAAGCATTTATAAGAGCGAATTATTAATAACGGTAAAATCAAACTAACAACCTCATTCAGGATGGAATAAATATATAATGGAGAAATTACCTTGTAAAGGATGCGGGGCACTTATTCTGCCGGCAACATATCAAAAAAATGATGGAGTGTGCATGTTATGTGCCAATGGTATTAAGAAAGAGACCTGCGACAATTGTGGCAAAGAAGCAACAGTCTTATCAAGTCGGGAGGGGGAACGCATTTGTCTGCGCTGCAGCATGTCCGCAACAAAACCGGTAGCTGAGGCCTGGAAGCAATCTTGCAGCAAAGGAAAACATCCTTTTAAAATAGAAAGTCTACAAGTTGTTCATTATCCTGATTTTAAAGATGTCTTCTTTGATCAGAAGTTGGAAGGATTTTTCTATCCTTTATGCTCTCTGAGCTTCTCAACAAAAGAAGAGAATAAAAAACAGATTTTTCACCTGGTTTCTTATAATGGACTTTGGTTGGATGAAACGCAGGAATCTGCTGAATTAAATGAAGGATTTTCTGTTTTTGAGCTTAAAGACGGAAAGTATGATTTTAAAGGGGATTTCAAATCCTTTAAAGGGCATACTTATATTCCAGACCTTTACCGCTTTCTTAAAGAGGATTTTGAGCGTTCGGGCGCTGAATATTTGAGTAAAGGCATAGCGGAAGAGGAGTATGAAGCTCATATTACAGCACATTATACTAAAGAATTCGGTTCATTTGACAGCACGTATTATATCAATACGTTTTTCAATTATGGAATTGAAAAGTTGAAGCAAAAGAACCATAATGCTAAAAAGCTATTTTCCGCTTTTAACACCAAAGATTTTATTGCAGGGGGAGAAGAACTGATTATTAATGAAAAATATTACTCATTTCCGGCGAATCTGATCAACACAATTCCGCTGGGGGCCTGTTGGTTATACCAGTATGGAGTGGAGGGGAATAATGTCTTTGCTTTTTATGACCCAAAAAAATCTATTGTTTATAATGTGAACCAATATTCCTAAAGCTGAGAACATACCATTGAAATATGATAAGTGAAAAAGAAAATAAAAGAATTAGCAAGTTTCTAAGTTTTGTATTAAGACACCATCCGGAATTGATTGGTATTGAATTGGATGGGAATGGATGGACTGATGTGTCCTTGCTGATTCAGAAATCTGGAAAAACAGAGCCTGGATTAGATTTCGAAATGCTGAAGTATATCGTGGATACCAATGCCAAAAAGAGATTTAGCTTTAATGAACAACGGGATAAGATCAGGGCTAATCAAGGGCATTCAGTAGCGGTCGATTTGGGGTATAGTCCACAAGAGCCACCAGAAGTATTGTATCATGGAACAGGGATCAGGTTTGTAGATTTGATCAAAAGTTCTGGTCTGGAGAAACAAAGCAGGCATCATGTTCATTTGAGCCAGCATAAAGAAACTGCGATTAATGTCGGACAGCGACATGGAAAGCCATTTGTGTTTGAGGTATTGTCCGGACAAATGTACCGGGACAATTACGAGTTTTTTTTATCAGAGAATGAGGTTTGGCTTACCGAGCACGTACCTTCGAAATATTTAAAAAGCTAAGCAATTGAAAGAGATCATATACCTCAAAGGAGATGCGACAAATCCAAAAGCAGGGGGCAACAAAATTATCGTTCACATCTGTAACGATATCGGTGGCTGGGGCAAAGGCTTTGTCATGGCGGTCTCTAAACGCTGGAGGTTACCAGAACAAAGCTATCGGAACTGGTATAAATCGAAAGAGAACTTTTCCCTTGGAGCGGTTCAATTTGTTCAGGTGGAAACAGACATATGGGTAGCCAACCTGATTGGACAGCACAAAATCAATAAAGACGAGCGGGGAAATTCGCCTATCCGATATGAAGCGGTATTAGCCGGGTTAGATAAAATCGGCGTATTTGCTGTAGAAAATAACGCCACGGTGCACATGCCAAGAATAGGTTGTGGTCTTGCCGGTGGTATCTGGGATCAAATCGAACCCTTGCTAAATTCAGCTATTGCAAGCCGGGATATTTTAATAACGGTCTACGATTTTTAATATTTTTTGTTGTTATCTTCAATGCTACAACCATAGCAAATGTTAATCTCATGAAGGATATACCAACTTTATACGAATGGGCGGGAGATATGCAAACTTTCGAATTGTTGTTCAGCAGGTTTTATGATAAGGTTTTAAAAGATGATTTACTTGCTGAAGTCTTTGAAAATAGGTCTCCGGAGCATGTAAGCCATGGAGCTCATTTTGTGGCAGAAGTTTTTGGTGGCCCTAAGTTATATTCTTCTGAAGATGGAGGAAGTCATGCGCAGATGGTGGGACACCATATAGGAAAGATGCTTACAGTAGTTTACCTTTAACTCCCTATTGTTTGCTCTTTTATCTGTAATGATGACAATGACACCATTGGCAGCTTTTGAACCCCAGATTGATGCGACTGTAGCGTCTTTTAATATGGTAATGTCTTCACATCAATTAGGATTTACGGAATTGATATCTGTTACTTGAACACCATTGACTACAAACAGAGGGTCGCGATTGTTGAAATCACTGATCGTAGTAAGTCCTCTGATCATTACGGATGAGCTTCTTTTTCCATTGATAAGATTTCCGTTAGGGCTTGTGGAATTGTTAATAACTAATCCTGGAATCAGTCCGTCGGGCGTTGAATTACACCCATAGAGCCGGAGCGGTTCGTTAAGATATCCATATCCGGCTTGTCAATCGCTCCGGCACTTCTCTCTCTTGCAATAGAGTGCTATCCGGTGTTCACCATTACCAATACTTCCTGTAGATTACCTGCATCGAGAATCATCTTAATTACACCGATTTCTTTTGCAACTTTCACTGGTTGAGTCTTATATCTGAGGAATGAGATGAGTAATGCCGCTTTCTCATCTACATTTTTAAGGAAAAACTCTCCGTTTTTATCGCTGATTGCTGCAGCATTCCCTCCCTTTAAAGTGAGAAAATAGTCGCCCGTTTTTTGTCGTTGTCGCCTTCACTGGTGACAATACTAATTATGGCGCCAACAAGCAGGCTTCCCATTTCATCTGTGATTCTGCTTTTACATCTATTGTGGAAAAGTATGTGGATAACCTGTCTATAAGTGTTTGCTCCTTCTTAGTCAGGGCGACTGTGTTCTGAACAATTTTATATGTAAAAGGCTGATCTTTAATTAAGCAGTCAAGGATTCTTCTAGCGTTTCATTTCTGACATTGATACTGGGCAATGTAATCTTTGTGGTTGATCTGATTTGAGGTGCTGTCTGCGGACTAGCTATTCTGATGACTTTATTTTGGGTTTGCAGTCTTCTCAGATGATCGAGGAACAAGTAATCTCCTCAGTCTCTTTCTTTGATTTCGGGAATAAAAAGACATGGCGGTAAAGCGGCTTAAAATAAAAGGTATACAATAGTGCATAAGCCGCTCTATCCCCATGCGAACAGCGTTGTTTGATGTCTTCTTCATCTACCCCTTCTTGCATTTCTTCTATAAAATTTTTCCCTAAAGGGATCAATGATGGAAAAAATTACAGGACAATCCAATAATTTATTTTTCGGTTTATGCGATCTTACTCACAGATTGAAGCTGGATCATAACCTCATTAATGGTTTCTTCGAAAATTTTATAGGAGAAAGGCTTATTTAACAATTGAAGGTAGTCAATCCCCAATGTGTTTACATATTTTTCGTTATGGGCAGTAGTAATGATGATATTACCGTATTGATTGATCTCATGATCAATCTTTGTGTAAATGGATAAGGGACTATTAATGAGATCGAGGAAAACAATATCAACTTTTTCATGAGCATCAGCTAAAACATCATCTACAGAGGGCGTAGACCATTTAATTTCTATTAGGCCCATTCTTAGAATGTATTTTTCCAATAGGGAATAAGCGAGCGCTTCGTCCTCTATAATTCCGCAGGTATAATATTTTGTCCCTTCCATTAATGACTTCAGCTTTTATAAATGTCAATTCTTGCGTTTTCTGAGAACCCTAGAGAGATACTGCGCTAGTCGTTTCCCAGCAAAGTCTGGTAGTGGTTATGAATGAAGCTTCCTCATTTTTAACTGTACGCGCAGTCAGGTTAGAAACTGTTGCTTTTTTTAGGTTTAAAGTTTTGGTAGTTTTGTTTAGTTTTTTCATGGTTTTTTATAATAAGGTGAAACCAAATAAACAAAAGGATACGTAAAAGTGCGATTTATTTCGACGAATTGACAACCTCTTTCGACTAATCGACGGATGTTAAAGGGCTCCCCCGTCCAGCAGTTCTTTAATCACTTCTTTATAGCGGGTACCGATTGGCACTTCGCGGTTTGTGGTGAGTTCTATGGTGTTTCCTTTGATGGCTTTTACCGAAAGTTTTCTTACTATAAAGGAGCGGTTTACCCTCAGAAATTCAGTGCTGGGAAGGAGTTGTTCAATCCTGGTCATGGTCATATGAGTGATGAGCATTTTGGAAGTGGTATGGATTTTTAAATAATCTTTCATGCCTTCCACAAAGTGAATCTCATCAATGGATACATTCACATATTTTTTGTTTTCTTTAAAGAGAATCTGCCGGTTTTTAAGCTGGGCTTCATTTGAGGTTGTTTTCTCCAGGTCATTGACCTGGATTTCGGGGATCTGGGATTGGGTGCTGAAATTTCCATATGCCAGCTTTTCTCTAACTTTGTTAATGGCCTTAACGAAGCGGTCAAAAGTAATGGGTTTTAAAATAAAGTCCAGTACATCCAGATCATACCCGTCAATTGCATATTCAGGGTAGGCCGTAGTCAATACAATAATCGGTTTATAGGTGCTGAAGGTTTTTATAAACTCAATACCTGTCATTTCGGGCATATTAACATCCAGAAAGATCAGGTTTGGCCGTAAGGTCGATACCCGCTCCAGTGCCTCAATGGCGTTCTCGCATTTTGCTAAAAGATTTAATGAAGGAATACGTTTCACGTATTTTTCGATTAATTCTTGCCCCAGATGTTCATCGTCAATAATCATACACGAAATGCTGTTTTCCATTTTTACCAGATTTTTAAAAGGAGGTTGTAAGTTAGTTCATCTTCCTTGACTTCCAGGAGGTGACGTTGAGGGTATAGAATATTTAGTCTTCTTTTTGTATTGGAAAAGCCGATTCCTCCAATACTTTTGGGGCTGCCATTGGCCGGTTTCAAGTTACTAATCTGGAAGCAGAATCCATTTCCATTGTCAATTGAAGCCTTGATCCTGATCCAGGAATCTTTAGCAATCTTATCTACTCCGTGTTTAAATGCATTTTCCACAAAATTGATCAGCAGCAAAGGGGGGATTTTGAAGTCGTACATATTCGTAAAATCCATCTCTATGGATAACCTTTTGCTATGTCTTATGTTCTGGATGTCGATATAACTTTTTATGAAATTTAATTCTTTGTTGACTTCAACTTCTGAGGTATTGGAATCATAAAGTGCGTAACGCATCATATTAGATAAAGAAAAAACAATCGAGGCGGCAACCTCATCCTTATCTTCTATGAGCGAATAAACACTATTCAGAGTGTTAAATAAAAAATGCGGATTGATCTGCGACCTTAAAAAATTGAGTTCCAGTTCCAGATTGTTTTTTTCAAGCTTTAGCTTTTCAATTTTCGATTGGAAAGCTACCCTGAAAATCTTTATCGTTAGCGGCGGAAACAAGGCGAGCCCCAACTGCTCGAAATGAAAATAAAGGATCTCATTTTCTTTGACAAAAGTCCACATTCCAAATTGAGAAATGTTTTTCACAAAGAATCTATAGTAACCGGGCAAGGTCTTGTCCTGATTTATGTAGTTGTACAATAAATATACCGTAGTTCCGTACAGAAATAGTGTAAATACCAAAATTAACAGGATATAAATACCAATTTTTAGGTCGGATATTTTGCGGCCCAAAACATAGGAAATGCTATAAAAACAGGAAAGAATGATTATGTATTTGTGAAGTCCGATGAGATAGGCAGCCTCAGGATGCTGATCTCCCGATACCCATCGTGCCTGAAAGAGGAACCATTGGAAAATGCATATCCAAAAAATGAGATGTGTAGCAATAGTGACAATCTTGTTTTTGTTTGTTCCAAGAAGAATGGCTGTGGTTTGATTAACAATACTTGACATCTACAATATTTTGGCGATATAGGCATATAATTGCATTCTAAGGTAAATTTTTAGCCATTCAATTCCAAATTCAACAGTTTTTAATGGATTCCACTGCTCATATTTATGGCTTCGTTAACGGGTGAATTGGCCGTTTTTTCGACTAATATCCTATCTGCTTAGACGAATAAGGCGGATGTGCTGGAATTATCCATGAAGTTGTTTAGTCGACGCCATTTGTATAAACGTCTAAAAAGTGGTGACATTCATCTAAATAGTTTCCCATTAACTTTTTTTTGATGCTACTTTGTTTCGAAATGAGAATGAAAAGATTAACAAAAATATATACAAAAGACATCTACCATCCCTGAGCTGCAAAAGACAAGTGTGACGTACATTGGAACTTCAAAATCGAAATCATGCTTGTTAAATGCAGTTTTTTCAAAGGGGAATTCTAACATAAATTTAATCGAGGTATCGCAATGTAAGTCCTGAATTGTTTGTATTTTAACAAAATAACAGGACATAAAATTTTATTTGTATGAAAAGCATGCTTTCATTAGCGCACGCGAAATATTACCTCCTAAGACGACCACTACTATCTGTCAATACATTTTTTGAGATCAATGAGCTGGTATATAGTAACAATGAAGTGTTTGAACAAACACTCTTAGATAAATATAAAGAGGATTCGGTGTTGATGGAAGCGATTTACACAGCTTCTCCTGAACTGTATTATGAGTTTTGTAAAGTGATCAATGGAGAAGCAAAACCGGGCTCAAAGTTAATCCTTACGCTTTACAAATATTTATCCAGAATGAGTACCCGTTGTACACCTTATGGTTTATTTGCAGGCTGCTCGACAGGTGTGATTGGTGATCATACTCATATTTCGTATGCGGATGCTGTGCATAGGAAGGAGTCGCGACTGGACATGAATTATGTAAATGAGTTGGTTAACCATTTACAACTGATTCCTGAGCTGAAGAGAAAGTTGGCGTACAGCGTAAATACGAGTTTATATGCTGTTGCTGGATTTTATCGCTATATAGAATATAAGATAACGCATAAAAGAAGGCATTATACACTGGCATCCGTAAAAAAAAATGAATTCCTGGATTTACTAATTCAGGCAGCGGATAAAGAGTTGAGCTATGAGGACCTTCTGGGGTTACTAATGGCTGCTGCAACCACAGTGGAAAAAGAGGAGGCAGAAGCGTTTCTTGATGAACTGATCGAAAGCCAGATTCTGATCAGCGAACTGGAGCCTACGATTACGGGAGAAATATATATGGATACCCTCGCTGACAAGCTTAGGGGTAAGGTTGCTCCTGAGGTTATTGAAGACATTACGAAAATCAACTCCCTGTTGAATGAAGGTGGGATAAGTGCATTTGAGCAGGTTCATAAGATTATAAATGATTGTTTTGGTGCGTGCCAGTCAAAGGACCTGATTCAAACGGATCTGTTCTTTGAACATAAAAAAAATCAATTGAACGCTGAAACGGCAGCTCAAATCACTTCCCAACTTTCTGAATTGTACTGTTTGTCTACCAGGGCAAGTGCAAAGGATCTGGATGATTTTAAAAAAAAATTTTATGAAAGATATGAGGATCGCGAAATCCCCTTGTTGCAAGTGCTGGATGGAGAATCTGGCATTGGCTATGGCAGTTTAGGGAAATCGGATCATTTGCCATTACTGGAAGGAATCGTTCCGGGTGTAAAGAAAATGCCAAAAGTGATCACCTGGTCTGCATCCACTGTCATGGTGAATAAAGTTTTTAAAAGAGCGGTAGAAAGTGGAACAGGGATCGGTGAACTTACGGCTGCCGACCTGGAAGAATTAGGGACGAAAGAAGGACTTGAGGAGCAGGTCCCAGCCAGCTTATTCGCTTTTGGTTCTATTGTTGCTCCTTCTGCTAAGGAATTGGATGCCGGTAATTATCAGTTTTCCCTTGGTACCTGCTCCGGGCCATCAGCGGCCAATATATTATCCCGGTTTTGTCATGGAGATCCCGTATTGTATAAGAATATAGTAGAAATGCTTTCTGAGGACGAGGCGGATGATGATGGTAAAGTTTATGCAGAGATTGTCCATTTGCCGGAATCAAGAATCGGAAATATCCTAATCAGACCTGACCTTCGGAATTATGAAATTCCTTTCCTGGGGAGGTCGTCTAAGTCACTGAAAGACCAGATCAGAATTCAGGACATCATGGTTTCCATAAAAGAAGGAAAGGTGGTGTTAAGATCGGTAAGGCTAAATAAAATTGTTATCCCAAGGTTATCAACAGCACATAATTACACGGATGGCTTGCCTGTTTACCGTTTTCTCTGCGACTTGCAGCAGGAAGGACTTTGTCACAGCATCTACTGGAATTGGGATAACCTGAGTGATTCCCCATTCCTTCCCCGGGTAGTCTATAAAAATATTATCCTTTCAAAAGCTTCCTGGACCATAAATAAGTTTGCTTTCAATGATCTGACAGGGAAAATAGAAGAAGACATTACCTCTGTAAGTACTCATTTAGAACGAATGAAGGTGCCAAGGTATGTTTGTATTACAGAGCATGATAATGAACTTTTAATTGATACCCATAATTATTTAGGAAGAACTCTTGTTTATCAGCAACTGAATAAAAAAGGAGGGGTTAGACTCACTGAATTTCTTGCAAGGGCGGAGGACTGTTTTATTAAAGAGGGGAAAGAAGGAGTAGCACATGAAATTCTATTGCCACTTTCCAATAAGAAAGGCCTGTTGAAATATCCTAAGCCAATTATTTCAAGGGATTCAGAAGTCCAGCGGGTTTTTATTCCTGGAAGTGAGTGGATTTATTTTAAGCTGTACGGCGGAACTAAGACCACAGAAAAGGTATTGGTAGAAACCATTCGACCATACCTCAAATCGCTGATTGATCAGGAATTGATTAAAGAATGGTTTTTCATCCGCTATACCGATCCGAACCATCATATCCGTTTACGTCTAAGAATTAATTCGGGGAAAATAACTGCGGTCGGCCAGGTGATTTCAGGATTCTATGGTTTATTTAAAGCTGACCTTGAAGAGGATGGACTGTATAAAATTCAGCTGGATACCTATGTGAGGGAATTGGAGCGGTATGGAGCGCTTAACATCGAAAATTCAGAAACTTTGTTTTATCATGATAGTGTGGCCATCACCGAGATTTTAAATATGATCGAGGGGGATGTCGGTGAGTCGTACAGGTGGCTTTTGGCGGCCAGAGGACTAGATGAGCTATTGAACGACTTTGGACTCGGATTGGAAGATAAAATCACTGTGTTTGAAAAAATATCAGATGCATTTTTTAAGGAACATAATGGGGATAAAAAATTAACAGTGGCGCTGAATGACCAGTTTAGAAACCATAGTAAGTCCATCAGAAGCTTCCTGGATCCAGAGCAGGATATTGAAAATGAGATCGATGAAGCCACTGCAGAATTTGCCAGAAGGAGGTTGGGGACGAAGGATGCGATTAAGGCGATACTTGCTTTGTTTGATGGACGCCTTCTAGCCGATGCGGATGGTTTTTATTTGCTTTCCAGTTATATACATATGTATATGAACCGCTTTTTTCTTTCCCAGCCAAGGTTACATGAACTGACGCTTTATACATTGATGAAAAAGTATTATTTATCTGAGCGGGGGATTCATAAAAGGAAGGCCATGAGCTTGAATTCTTAAACCTCGTCCACAATTACAGTAACTGTCTTATCTAATTTGATGGTGTGTAATACTTTTGTTTTTTCACTATATACAACAATCCGGGTTTCATCCAGATATTGAACTAACCGATAAGGAGCGGAGATCTGCACATACCTCCACTGGGTATAAAATTGTTCTGAAAGTGTTTTTTCCTGTGGTAAGTAGGTAATAACAACCTCAATATCTGTAACTCTATCAATAAAGAAGTTTTCATTTGTTTTCAAGACCTGTTGCGCTGGCGGACTACTGTTGAGTTCCTTAATGGCAATTTCCCTTAGCGCGCTGGAAGACTGACTGGGATTTCTGTTGATCAGGTCTACAATCAGGTTGTTCACTTCATTTTTAGTGGCCAGAAATTTTCCGTTTCCTGTTTTGGTAATTTTAAAAAAGATTTTGAGTGGTTTCATTGCGGGAATTTGTTTTATACAAAGAAAGAAGTATTTGCATTTCCCGGCGAAAATATTTGAGTAAATGTCAAACGTTAAGGCCTGAACCCGCAGGGATTGCTCTTTTTGTAGAAAAAAAATCGATTGTAATAAAAATGGTAATGCATTTGACAATCCATTTCAATTAGCTTAGATTTGCACAAAAAAAAATAGATACATGAGTGTTTTAGTAAATAAGGATTCAAAAGTTATTGTTCAGGGTTTTACTGGAAATGAGGGTACTTATCATGCCTCTCAAATGATAGATTACGGAACTAACGTTGTTGGTGGTGTAACGCCAGGCAAAGGTGGCCAGACTCATTTAGACAGGCCCGTATTTAATACGGTAAAAGATGCGGTTGATAAAGCCGGTGCCAATGTATCTATCATTTTCGTTCCTCCGGCTTTTGCTGCAGATGCCATTATGGAAGCTGCTGAGGCAGGAATTAAAGTTATCGTTTGTATTACTGAAGGTATCCCTACAAAGGATATGATTCAGGTAAAAGAATATATTTCTGACAGAGATTGTCGTTTAATCGGTCCAAACTGCCCGGGTATCATCACTGCTGATGAGGCTAAAATTGGTATTATGCCAGGTTTTATCTTCAAAAAAGGTACAGTTGGTGTAGTCTCTAAATCAGGTACTTTGACTTATGAAGCAGTTGATCAGGTAGTTAAGGCAGGTTTGGGAATTACTACAGCTATCGGTATCGGTGGTGACCCAATCATTGGTACAACTACTAAAGAAGCGGTTGAATTGTTGATGAATGATCCTGAAACTGAAGGCATCATCATGATCGGTGAAATCGGTGGTGGTATGGAAGCCGAAGCAGCGCTTTGGATCAAAGAACATGGAACTAAACCAGTTGTAGGATTCATCGCCGGACAAACTGCGCCTCCGGGACGTAGAATGGGCCACGCAGGTGCAATCGTTGGTGGTGCTGATGATACTGCTGCGGCAAAAATGAAAATTATGGCTGAATGCGGTATCCGTGTAGTAGAAAGTCCTGCTGAAATCGGTGATGCAATGGCTGAACTGTTGAAGAAATAAGAAGATCTTCTTGTATAAATCAAAAGCTCTGGTGAATTTTCATCGGAGCTTTTTTTATGGAATAAGGATGACCAAATTATGGCAGAGCATTAAAACTATAAAAAGAGTTTAGCCGTATATTGTATAAAATAGAGGAGATACACATGAAGACCTTGATCAACAAAACATTTATACTGGCAGGTTTGTTAATTTTAACCAGCCTGACGGCTTGCGCCCAGAAGCAAAAAAAAGAAGATTCAAAAAAAATAACCAGGAATATGGAGTGGAATAAGTTAACCAAAGAAGAAGAGGATGTAATCGTACGTAAGGGTACAGAATATCCGGGTACAGGAAAGCTGTTGAATAATAAGGAAAAGGGCACCTATATCTGCAGACGTTGTAATGCGCCATTGTACCGTTCTGAGTCGAAATTTGAGTCGGAATGCGGATGGCCAAGTTTTGACGATGAGATCAAAGGTGCGGTGGAAAGAATTGCTGATGCAGATGGCATGCGAACGGAAATTGTATGTGCAAATTGTAAGGCTCACCTGGGCCATGTATTTATTGGAGAAGGTTTCACTGCTAAAAATACACGCAACTGTGTGAACTCGGTCTCCATGAGTTTTGTGCCAGATAAGAAATAGTTTGTTTTATAATGATATTGCTATGATGCCCGATGATAACTTGTCGGGCATTTCTTGTTTATCCGGGGGGAGTTTGCTTATGTTTGTCCTTTCACCAACAATTGTAAATATGAAGTATTGTTTATTTTTATGTTTTATGTTGTCTTTCGCGGGCATCTCTGCCCGGGAAAATTTCAGGAAGCAAGAGACAGAAGCAGACTCCACTGTTCGTACAAAAACAGGATATGCTACTTATTATGCCCGGAAATTTGAAGGACGCAAAACAACGAGTGGGGTGAGATACCGTGCCAGCAAAATGACTGCCGCACATTTGACATTACCTTTCGGAACTGTAGTAAAAGTAACCAATTTATCTAATGGTAAATCTGTCGATGTGAAGGTGAATGACAGAGGTCCACACAGCAAAAAATACATCATCGATCTTTCCGCTGGCGCAGCAAAAAAACTGGGCTTCTACAGGATGGGACATTCAAAGGTAGAGATCAGCTACCAGCTTCACAGAGAATAGCTTTTTTAACTTTAAAGCGGCTATAGTCAGTTTCCCTATATTTATTAACATTGCGGCCAAAGTTCCGGACTTGAAAAAAAGAAATAAATACCAATTTTCAAGGTAACTGGTATGTCAAATTCTGTTCAACGTGTTGATAAATATGACCGCTTGTTAACAACTTATGTACACGAATCAAGGTCTCAGACTTTATATTTGTTATTACAAAGTTCTTTAATAAATCACATCCAGATTTTTAGTTAAAGGTTTAATATTTAGTTGCTTAAGGCTGTTGTAAGATTCGATTTCTTTTCATCTTTTTAAAACTAAGTACGGATTGCACGGCTGCTGGAATTTTTAAAGACTTTTTAACTATCCTATACATTTACCTATTAAAAAGATGCTTATGCAAGAAGAAGAAGTATTATTAAAAGAAAACAAAGATCGTTTTGTTCTTTTGCCGATTAAATATCCTGAAATCTGGGAAATGTATAAGAAGAGTGAAGCAAGTTTTTGGACAGCAGAGGAAATCGACCTTTCGGATGATCAAAAGCATTGGGACAATCTTAATGATGGTGAAAGACACTTTATTTCTCATATTTTAGCCTTCTTCTCTGCCAGCGACGGAATTGTAAATGAAAACCTTGCAGTGAACTTTATGAGTGAAGTTCAGCTTCCGGAAGCACGTTGCTTCTATGGGTTTCAAATCATGATGGAGAATATCCACTCTGAGACTTATGCCTTACTGATCGATACGTATATCAAAGATCCTGACGAAAAAGACAGGTTATTCCATGCCATAGAAACTGTTCCTTGTGTAAAGAGGAAAGCCGAATGGGCTTTGCGCTGGATCGACAACGGAAATTTTGCCGAACGTTTGGTTGCGTTTGCTGCGGTAGAAGGAATCTTCTTCAGTGGTAGCTTCTGCTCCATCTTCTGGTTGAAGAAACGTGGATTAATGCCGGGATTAACTTTCAGTAATGAGCTCATCTCAAGAGATGAGGGTTCACACTGTGAATTTGCCTGTCTGTTGTACGGCATGCTTAAAAATAAACTGAGCGAAGAGCAGGTTCATGGCATCATCCGCGATGCGGTTGAAATCGAAAAAGAATTCGTGACGGATGCACTACCGGTTGCGCTGATCGGAATGAACGCGAAGTTGATGTCTCAGTACATTGAGTTTGTGGCCGACAGATGGTTGCAGGAATTGGGCTATACCAAAATATATCATGCGACAAATCCGTTTGATTTTATGGAGATGATCTCCCTTCAGGGAAAAACCAACTTCTTTGAGAAAAGAGTAGGGGATTACCAGAAGAGTGGCGTGCTGACTTCAACAGAAGATAAAGCTGCAGCATTCTCCTTAGACGACGACTTTTAAATAATTAGAAATTTGGTGCCGATGCTGGCTCGCTCATCACAAGCCAATATGCACCTTTAAATACCTGAAAAATATGTTTGTAATAAAAAGAGATGGCCGTAAAGAAGCGGTAAGATTCGATAAGATCACCGCTCGTATCGAAAAGTTATGTTATGGCTTTAACGTCGAACTGGTGGATCCGATCGATGTGGCTAAAAAGGTAATCGAAGGTTTATATGATGGGGTAACTACTTCAGAACTGGATAACCTTGCCGCTGAAACGGCAGCTTCTTTAACCACAAAGCATCCTGACTATGCATTGCTGGCTTCCCGTATTGCGGTTTCCAATCTACATAAAAACACCACGAAGTCGTTCTCAAAAACGATGGAAATGTTGTACCTGTATGTAGATTCCAAAACAGATAAAAATGCTTCATTAATTGCTGATGATGTATGGGAAGTGATTAAAGAGAATGCAGATATTCTTGATAGTACCATCATTTACGACAGAGATTTTGGTTTTGACTACTTCGGTTTCAAAACATTAGAGAAATCATACCTGTTGAAAATTGAAGGTCAGATCGTAGAGCGTCCTCAGCATTTATTCATGAGGGTTTCTGTAGGTATTCACAAAGGTGATATCGACAGCGTAATCAAAACTTACAACCTGATGAGTGAACGTTGGTTTACACATGCGACTCCAACTTTATTTAATGCTGCTACACCAAAACCTCAAATGTCTTCTTGTTTCTTATTAACAATGCAGGATGATAGTATTGAAGGAATTTATGATACGTTAAAACAAACGGCTAAAATTTCACAAAGTGCAGGTGGTATTGGATTGAGCATTCACAATATCCGTGCAACGGGTTCTTATATTGGTGGTACCAATGGAACCAGTAACGGTATCGTTCCAATGTTAAAAGTGTTCAATGATACTGCGCGTTATGTAGATCAGGGTGGAGGTAAACGTAAAGGTGCCTTTGCAATTTACTTAGAGCCTTGGCATGCAGATGTATTCAGTTTTCTTGACCTGCGTAAAAACCATGGTAAGGAAGAACTTCGTGCCCGTGATTTATTCTATGCACTTTGGGTTTGTGACTTATTCATGAAACGTGTAGAAGAAAATGCAGACTGGAGTTTATTCTGTCCGCATGAAGCACCGGGACTAGCCGATTGCTTCGGTAAAGAATTCGAAGATTTATACGAACGTTACGAAAAAGAAGGAAGAGCACGTAAGACGATCAAAGCTCAGGAATTATGGTTCGCCATCCTGGATTCACAGATCGAAACCGGTACGCCTTACTTGTTGTATAAAGATGCTGCCAACAGCAAATCAAACCAGCAAAACCTGGGTACGATCAAAAGTTCCAACCTTTGTACAGAGATCATCGAGTATACCTCTAAAGATGAAGTTGCAGTATGTAACTTAGCTTCTCTGGCTTTACCAAGATACGTGATCAATGGTGAGTTCGATCACCAGAGATTATATGATGTGACTTATCAGGCGACTTTAAACCTGAATAAAATCATCGATTATAACTATTACCCTGTTGAAGAGGCTAAAAACTCTAACATGCGTCACAGACCAATTGGTTTAGGTGTACAGGGCTTAGCAGATGCCTTTATCTTAATGCGTTTGCCTTTCGAAAGTGAAGGTGCACGTGAATTGAATAAAGAAATCTTCGAAACGATCTATTTTGCAGCAATGACTGCTTCACATGACCTTGCGGTAATCAATGGCCCTTATCAGACCTTTAAAGGGTCTCCTTTATCGAAAGGTAAATTCCAGTTTGACCTTTGGGATGTAAAACCAAGCAGTAACCGTTGGGATTGGGAAAGTCTACGCAAGAAAGTAGTAAAAGATGGGGTATATAACTCTCTTTTAGTGGCACCAATGCCTACTGCTTCTACTTCTCAGATTTTAGGTAACAATGAGTGCTTTGAGCCGTATACTTCTAACATCTATACGAGAAGGGTATTGAGCGGAGAGTTTATCGTAGTAAACAAACACTTGTTGAAAGATCTTGTTGCTTTGGGTCTTTGGACTCCTGCAATGAAAGACAGAATCATTTTAGCGAATGGATCTATCCAGGACATCGCTGAGATCCCTGATTATATCAAAGAGCTGTACAAAACAGTTTGGGAAATTAAAATGCGCAGCATTATTGATATGGCTGCCGACAGAGGTGCTTATATCTGTCAGTCGCAATCCCTAAACTTGTTTATCAATGCACCGAATACTTCGAAACTGACTTCAATGCACTTCTATGCATGGAAGAAAGGATTGAAAACCGGTATGTATTATTTACGTACACAAGCGGCTTCTCAGGCAGTTAAATTTACTGTAGAGAATCAGGCTGGTAAAAACATGGAGCCGGTAATTCCGGAACATATCGAGCAGGTAGTGGAAGAAATCACTGATGGACCGGTTTGTTCAATGGAAGAAGGCTGTATCAGCTGTTCAGGTTAATTCCTTCTAACAATTAATATATAAAGGGGTAAGATTTCATCTTGCCCCTTTTTTTGTACATGAGTTATCCACATTCCAGAATAGGTTTGTGAACAGCTTGTAAACATAGCGTCTGTTGTTTCTGCACATTTAAAACTTGATTATTCACGCTTATTAACGATTTTTCATAGTTTCCCAACAGGTTCTTAACGCGTTCCCCACAGGGTAAATATGGTTTCCCACATAGTTATCCACATGCTTTATGTTGGATACTTGTTGCTTATTCACATGTTTTCCACCCCAAATTATTAGTTCTCCACGGCTCTGAAAAGTTGCTCACAGATTTCCCACAAGCGCTATATAGGTTACTCACAGCTTACAAACATACTATTCACAGCTTCCCCACAGCTTGTTAACAGGTTACCCACAGGGTTATCAACATCGTTGTTTCCTGTATATAAGCTATTTATGTTTTTTACTAACTTTTCTATAGGCTTATTCACAGGCTTATTTCTTCTCGAAGAATAAGCTTAAATACAGAAAAAATACCCGATAAAGTGAATGTGAATTAAAGCAGCTGTAATTGGCCTTCTGATTTTATGAAAAATTAGCCGATGAATTTAAGCCAAAAAATAGAAGGAATATTCCTGTATTAACGGTTTTCCACAGGTGTTTGGAGTTACCCACAGCTTATAAACAGGTTACAAACAGCTTGTTCACAGGTTGTAAACAGGTTCCCAACAGAGTTATCCACACCCTTTTTTATTGAAAATAAGCACTTTGTCATTTTTATTAACGCATCTCCACCTTAAATCAGGATCTCGTATCTTTGTAAAATAATGGCCAAACACGAAATCATTCCCTGCGAGCGTTGCGGTACACCAATAGAGTGTAAGGCCAACTCCTACACCAAATGTCAGTGTAGTGTGGTTCAGCTCAATCTTAACGAAGTGCAATACATCAGCGAGCTTTATGATGGTTGTCTGTGTGCTAAATGCTTATTTGAGCTTCAGGGAGAGTATAAGGAAATGGTGGCCTCCTGAAAAGAAATTATTTTCTGCTAACTTTGTCTCACAAAATTTCATAGAATGGCTAAAGTACAGGTTGGATTGGTGCAGATGAGTTGCACTGGTAATAAACAAGAGAATTTAGATAAGGCGATCGTTAAGATCAGAGAGATTGCCGCTATGGGTGCACAGGTGGTGTGTCTACAGGAACTATTTACTTCATTGTATTTCTGCGATGAAGAGAATTATGAAAACTTCAAACTGGCAGAATCTATTCCCGGCCCATCAACTGATGTGTTGTCGAAGGTAGCGGCTGAGTTGAATGTGGTCATTGTTGCTTCTTTATTTGAGAAAAGAGCAGAAGGCTTATACCATAATACTACTGCTGTATTGGATGCTGATGGTGCTTACCTGGGTAAATACCGCAAGATGCATATCCCTGATGATCCTGGTTTTTATGAGAAGTTCTATTTCACGCCCGGTGATTTAGGTTACAAAGTATTTAAAACCAAATTTGCTAAAATAGGTGTCCTGATCTGTTGGGATCAGTGGTATCCTGAAGCGGCACGTTTAACTGCTTTAATGGGTGCCGACTTCCTGGTTTATCCAACTGCTATTGGCTGGGCAACCACTCAGGATGAAGCGACCAATGTGGAACAATATAATGCATGGCAAACCATCCAGCGTTCTCATTCTATCGCAAATGGTGTTCCGGTAGTGAGCATCAATAGGGTAGGTGAAGAAGCAGGAGTTGCTTTCTGGGGAGGATCATTCGTATCTAATCCATTCGGAACGATATTGTATCAGGCAGACCATAGTAAAGAAGAATTAAAAGTAGTTGAGCTGGACCTGTCAAAATCTGACAGCTACAGGACGCACTGGCCGTTTTTACGTGACAGACGCATCGATAGTTATTCACAAATCACCAAAAGATATATAGATGACGAATCTATTTAATGATAGCCCTAAAAAGGCAGGATACCGTTTTCCTGCGGAATGGGTAAAGCACGAAGCCACTTGGTTAAGCTGGCCGCATAAGGAAGAATCCTGGCCGGGAAAACTGGAAACGATATATACTCCTTATTGCCAGTTTATCAAAATTGTAGCAGAAGGAGAGAAAGTAAGAATCAACGTTAATGATGAAGAGACCAAAGCTTTTGCCATTTCCGAATTGGAAAAGGTAGGCGCAGACCTTAGTCAGATCGAGTTTTACCTGAATCCAACCAATGATGCCTGGTGCAGGGATCATGGACCTGCATTTTTATTAAATGAAGCCAAGGATCAGAAAGCTGTGGTAGACTGGGGTTACAATGCATGGGGTGGTAAATATCCGCCATTCGATCTGGATGATGTGATTCCTACTAAAATCGCCAATCATTTTGGTTACCCGCTTTATCTTCCTGAAATCGTAATGGAAGGTGGATCTGTTGAATTCAATGGTGCTGGAACCATCCTGACCACTACGGCTTGTTTATTGAACAAGAATAGAAATCCACACCTGACAAAAGAAGTGATTGAACAATACTTACTCGAGTTTTATGGTGCAGAGCAGGTACTTTGGCTGGGAGACGGAATTGTTGGAGATGATACAGACGGACATATTGATGATATTACCCGTTTTGTAAACGAAGACACCGTTTTAACTGTAGTGGAGAGTAATCCTCTGGATGAGAATTATATTCTCTTACAGGAGAACTTAGCGGCATTGAAAGAGATGCGTTTGTTAAATGGTAAACCATTGAACATTGTCAAACTTCCTATGCCTTCACCAGTGATTCATGAGGATACCCGTTTACCTGCTTCTTATGCTAACTTCTATATTGCCAATACTTCGGTGATTGTGCCTACATTCAGAGATGTGAATGATGAGAAAGCGTTGAAGATTATTCAGGATGTTTTCCCGGATAGAAAAGTAGTGGGCATCGATTCTACGGATATTATCTGGGGACTGGGTAGTTTTCACTGTCTGAGTCAGCAGGAGCCTGCTATTTAAGTATTACAAACAACAAAACAGAAACAAAATATTTTCATAACCAAACATATTTACGATGAAATTACTAGAAGGAAAAACAGCATTAATCACCGGTGCTTCTAAAGGAATAGGCCGCAAGATTGCCGAGAAATTTGCGGAGCAGGGTGCAAACGTTGCTTTTACTTATCTGTCCTCAGTAGAAAAAGGTCAGGCCTTAGAGCAGGAGCTGCAAAGCTTCGGTACTCAGGTTAAAGGATACCGTTCAGATGCTTCTAAATTTGATGAGGCGGAAAAACTAATCAATGATATCGTTGCTGACTTTGGCGCTTTAGACATTGTGGTGAACAACGCAGGAATCACTAAAGACGGTTTATTGATGCGCATGAGCGAAGAGAACTGGGATGAGGTGATCAATGTAAACCTTAAATCTGTATTTAACGTTTCTAAAGCAGCTTCTAAAGTAATGATGAAGGCCCGTAAAGGATCGATCATTAATATGAGCTCTGTAGTTGGTGTTCAGGGTAATGCTGGTCAGGCAAACTATGCGGCTTCAAAAGCAGGAATTATCGGTTTCTCTAAATCTTTAGCTAAAGAATTGGGTTCCCGTAATATTCGTACCAATGTAGTTGCTCCAGGATTTATCCGTACTGAAATGACTGATGTACTGGATCCTAAAGTAGTTAAAGGCTGGGAAGAGGGTATTCCATTGAAAAGAGCAGGAGAGCCTGAAGATGTGGCAAATGTTTGCGTGTTTTTAGCTTCAGACATGAGTGCTTATGTAACCGGGCAGGTATTGTCTGTTTGCGGAGGAATGTTGTAAATAAATTGCTTAACCCTGATAAAGGGTTCTTAAATAAAAAAAACGCAGAAGAGATTCTGCGTTTTTTTTATACCTGTTTTATAGACTATTTGAAAGTATATTTCCCCCCTTTTTCTGAGGACAGCGGAATCGTTTTATGCTGCTCAAAAAGCTGGTACGCGGGTTGAAGTCCGGTCCAGAATGTTTTTTGCTGAGGGAATTGGACTGCAAATTTATCCAGGTTCGCTTTATTCATCTTAAACGGAAAGATGTGAACCGGTATTCTGGACTGCCCGCTATTTTGGGCTTCTACTGCCAGCACATAAACTTCCTTGATCTTCTCATCTGTAAGTGGAATGCAACCCACGGTAACACAGTTTCCATGAATGTAGATATCTCCACCGGTACGTTTGGTACCACTTCTTTTTTTATCCACTCCATTGGGATAATTTACACCGAGCGACAAGTGGAAATTGCTCATCGGATTGAATACGTTGATATGGTAAATCCCTTCGGGTGTTTGATAATCTCCTTCCTGTACTTTTGGTCCGAGTGTACCGGAATGCTGACAAAACTTATAGGTCTTAAATAAGCGATATTCTTTATCCTTTAGTTTTTTCGCCCAGACTTCCAGCACCCCTTCAGTTTTATAGGCGGCGAGGTACAGTTGAAAAGGACCATCGAACTTTGCTGTTTTCAATTGATTCTGTAAGCTGCTCCAGCTATCGTCATAAGCAGCCCTCACCCTTGGAAAAGTAAGTTGTTGTTGTTTAAATGTCAATTGTGCGTTTACTGAGCTGGTCATCGTGAAAAAAAGTATCACCTGAAATAAGGTTTTCGTATGGTTTGATGCGGAGCGTATCATTGTTTCTTAATTGGTCTGGTTTTTATGAAAACAAATTAATCTTATTTTTTTAAAATTTAGCATCTTTACCCAAATACATATGGGCGATTCTTTCAATTTATATACAATAATGGCTTTAATGGGATGTCTTCTGCTGGGACTCCTGTTCGCATATGTATCCTACGGGAAAACGGCACATCTGGAAAGAAAACTCCGGATTGGACTTGCCGCATTAAGGGCAGCCCTGGTTGCCCTGATCTGCGGACTGCTGTTTTTTCCTCTGGTAAAGCGGGTCAGTTATAACCTCGAAAAACCACTGATCATTATTGGTCAGGATAATTCTTTATCTGTCGGGCATATTCAACCTGCAGGTTTTAATAAACGGCAGTATGAAAAAGATCTTCAGGCACTGGCGGATAAATTGTCTGCAAAATATGAACTGAAGATTTACCATTTCAGTGACAGCATTAAGGCTGGCTTTGATTTTTCCAATAAAGGTAAACTCAGTAATGCAACGGTATTGTTTAACCGCCTGAACGACGAATATTTAAATCGTAATATTGGTGCTGTTATTTTGGCTTCAGACGGAATATTTAACCGTGGGGGCAGTCCGCTGTATGATTTAAATAAACTTAAAGCACCGGTGTATACAATTGCACTGGGGGATACCATTCCCAAAAGAGATTTAATGGTTGCAAATGTGAACCATAATAACCTGGTCTACCTGAACAATGAATTTACAATTGAAGTGCAGGTGGAGGCATTTGAAAGTAAGGGCGAGGAAACAAAACTGACGGTTTCTGAAAATGGAAAAATGGTGCAGGAGAGTAAGCTTCAGATTGGAAGTAATGCTTTTGCGAAGACGGTTCCTGTAAAGTTAAAGGCCTCAAAGATGGGCTTGCAAAAGTATACTGTACAGCTCAGTCCTTTAAGCAATGAGGTCTCAGAGAAGAACAATGCGCAAAGCATTTTTGTAGAAGTCATCGACGCCCGTCAGAAGGTGTTGATTGCTGCAGGAGCGGCTCATCCGGATATCGCTACGATAAAACAGGCCATTAGCGGAAATAAGAACTACGATTTAAAAGTTGCATTGGGAGAAGAGTTAAACGCTGTAAATGTGACCGATTATGGCCTGATCATTTTATACCAGTTGCCCGATGTTCAGAATCACGGGGCTTCCTTCCTTGTCAGGTTGCAGCAGGCCAATATTCCGGTATGGTATATTCTTGGTGCACAAAGTGACGTAAGCAAATTTAACCAGCTGCAAAAATCCGTTAGTTTTAACGGCAGCAACAGTACCATTCAAGAGGCTTTTTCTTATTCAAATCCTGACTTTACCACTTTTGATATCGATGCGGCGTCTGCAAAGCATATCGATGATTTTGATCCGTTATTGGCCCCTTTCGGAAAAATTACCATCAATGGAAATGGTTTAATTGCCCTGAACCAGCGAATAGGAAAAATTAAAACCCCCTCAGCACAATTGTTTTTCCTGAATGAAAACGGAAAGAAAGCAGGATACCTGATTGGGGAGGGATTATGGAGATGGAAGTTATCTGAAAGCAAGGATGGGCTAACCAGTTCCGTAGTAAATGGCTTAATCTCAAAAACGGTTCAATACCTTTCGGTAAAGGATGATAAACGTAAATTCAAGGCGTATCCTGCCAAGAATACTTTCGACGAAAATGAAAATGTGCTGATCAATGCGGTATTGTACAATGACAGCTATGTGGCGATCAATACGCCGGATGTCAATATCCAAATCAAAAATCAGGAAGGAAAACTGTATAATTTTCTTTTCTCCAGAACAGAATCCGCTTATCAGCTGGATGCAGGAATGCTTCCTGCCGGAAACTATACCTTCAGTGCCAGCACCAGTCTGGGAGGTAAAAAGCAGATTGCACAGGGTGCTTTTTATGTAAACGCGATGATTGCCGAGTATCAGCAAACCATAGCCAACCACCAATTGCTGAACAATATGTCGGTACAGACCAATGGCAAAATGTATATGCCTCAAAACCTGTTAAACATATTGACTGATATCTCCAAAAATGAAGACATCAAAACGCTGAGTTACGAAGACCGCAGGTACGAGGAATTGATAAACTTCAAGTGGCTATTTGCCATGATCATCTTATTGCTTAGCTTGGAGTGGTTTTTCAGAAAGAGAAACGGCGAAATTTAATCTGCACAGGATATGGAAATCAGCACCATGCAAACCATTGAAACATTAGGGACGGTTGCCTTCTCGATCTCGGGCTCATTTGCTGCTATGCAAAGAAGACTGGATCCTTTTGGGGTTCTGATCATTGCATTTGTGACTTCCATTGGCGGGGGGACGGTAAGGGATTTGCTCATCGGAGATACCCCGGTAGCCTGGATGCGGGATGTAAATTATTGTTTGCTCATCCTGCTCACCTCTCTGGCCACGATATTCTTTAAAACTCATATCAAAAAATTTAAAGTCACCCTATTTCTGTTTGACTCCGCGGGGTTGGGCTTATTTACCATGTTGGGAATTCAGAAGGGAATTATGTTTGGACTTAGTCCGGGCATCTGTGTGGCACTTGGTACGATTACCGGATGTTTCGGTGGGGTCATCAGAGATACGTTCTTAAACACGATCCCATTGATTTTTAGAAAGGAGATATATGCCACTGCCTGCATCCTGGGAGGAATTCTCTATTTTACACTTAAACATTTCAACCTAAAAGAAGATGTGGCCAATATCTCGGTCATCGCTTTCATTTTTGTTTTCAGAATAGTCGTGGTAAAATATAAGCTGACGCTTCCTAAATTCGGATATTAGTCTTTAGGAGCCTCTTTAATGATCACGAAAACGTCCTCATTGTCTCTTTTCATGAAATACTTTTCACGGGCAAATTTCTCTGCCGTATTCAGATTGGTGTTCAGCTCGTTTAAATCCTTTTTTACGGTAGCCGTTTCCCTTTCATAAAAATCCTTTTCTTCCTGAAGTTTATTCACCTCAGAGCGGAATTCGTATTGAGACAGCATATCATTCTTATCAAAAAACAACATCCATACGATGAAGGCTGCCACAGACAGAAAGTATTTATTGCGTATCAGTTCCAGCAAACGTTCCATAGTACAAAGATATAAATAAACCCTGATAAGCTAATCTAAGAAATAACCCTGATCATCAGTGGATTTAAGGTCCTAAAAAATTGTGTTATAAAAAAACATCCGAAGGTTCTAAATCTCCGGATGTTTTCCAATGTAGTATTTTCCACATATTAACAAAAAAAGAAATGTTGTTTTGAGGACATGCAAATCTTTCTTTCAAAAGATTTGAGGACGAAAAGCAACATTCCTTTTTAAGCAATATTATTTTTTCTTCAAAAATTTGAAATCTTTACCAATAAAACGTGCTGCAGAACCTAGTTCTTCTTCAATACGTAACAATTGGTTGTATTTCGCGATCCTGTCAGAACGTGAAGCTGAACCTGTTTTGATCTGACCGCAGTTTAAAGCTACTGCTAAATCTGCAATCGTAGTATCTTCAGTTTCTCCACTTCTGTGGCTCATTACAGAAGTATAGCCGTTATTTTGTGCCAAACTTACTGCGTTAATGGTCTCAGTTAATGAACCGATCTGATTTACTTTTACTAAGATGGAGTTTGCAGTGTCGGTATCAATACCTCTTTGCAGACGTTTTACATTAGTTACGAATAAATCATCACCAACCAACTGAACATGGTCACCGATTTTCTCAGTTAACAATTTCCAGCCAGCCCAGTCATCTTCGCCCATACCATCTTCAATAGAGATGATTGGATATTTTGCCGACAATTGAGCAAGGTATTCTGCTTGTTCTTCGCTGGTACGGATCGCACCTTTGTCGCCTTCAAATTTAGTGTAATCATATTTACCGTCTTTGTAGAACTCAGACGCAGCACAGTCAAATGCAATATAGATTTGCTCACCTGCTTTGTAACCTGCTTTTTCAATCGCCTGAATGATGGTTTCCACTGCATCTTCTGTACCTTCAAAATTTGGCGCAAAACCACCTTCATCGCCTACAGCAGTAGAAAGGCCTCTGCTGTGTAAAATAGCTTTCAGGTTATGGAATACTTCTGTTCCCCATCTTAATGCTTCAGAGAAAGAAGAAGCACCAACCGGCATGATCATGAATTCCTGGAAAGCGATAGGCGCATCAGAGTGAGAGCCACCGTTTACAATGTTCATCATCGGGATAGGAAGGATGTTTGCATTAACACCTCCGATATAACGGTATAAAGGCTGACGGCTTTCCTGAGCTGCAGCTTTAGCAACGGCTAAAGAAACACCTAATATTGCATTGGCACCAAGGTTTCCTTTATTTTCTGTTCCGTCAAGCTTGATCAGTAAGCTATCAATTGCATTTTGTTCAAATACATCAATACCTCTCAATTCATCTGCAATTTTATCATTTACATTGGCAACGGCCTTTAAGACACCTTTACCCATGTATACAGATTTATCATTATCACGAAGCTCTACAGCCTCATGGATACCTGTTGAAGCGCCGGAAGGCACAGCAGCACGACCAAGAACACCATTTTCTGTCATTACATCTACTTCAATAGTAGGGTTTCCTCTTGAATCAAGGATTTGTCTGGCGTGAACATCAATTATTAAACTCATTTTTATCGGATTTTATTTGTTAATCAGCCTTAGTGTAAATATTACAATTACTACGGCGATATCCAAAGTTAAAAATTAAACACAAAAAAGTCGTAATTAATTTAATTACGACTTTTTTGTGGGTATGAGCCTATGTTTTAATGATTTAAAATCTATGCGGTCTGTGGTTTAGCGGCAAAAACTGCTTTATATACCAATCCTGCTAAAATTGCACCGGCGATCGGGGCAACCCAGAACAGCCATAACTGGCCTACTGCATCGCCACCAACAAATAAAGCCTGACTTGTGCTTCTTGCAGGGTTCACAGAAGTATTGGTTACCGGAATACTGATCAGGTGGATCAATGTTAATCCTAAGCCGATAGCTAAACCTGCAAAGCCTTTCGGTGCTCTTTCGTCTGTAGCGCCTAAAATGATCAACAGAAAAATAAAGGTCATGACTACTTCTGTTACTAAAGCTGCGGTCATGCTGTATTTACCAGGGGAGAGGTCGCCGTAGCCGTTCGTGGCAAATCCGCCAATGGAACTTCCGTTACCGGTTGCGATGACATATAGTACACCTGCAGCAGCAATTCCGCCCAAAACCTGTGATATGATGTAAGGAATCAGTTCTTTTCCGTCGAAACGTCCGCCAATCCATAACCCAATTGAAACGGCTGGGTTAAGATGCGCGCCTGAGATGTGTCCCAATGCATACGCGATGGTGACTACTGTTAATCCAAATGCAAGGGCTACTCCGGCAAAGCCGATTCCTGCTCCGGGATAATTACAAGCCAGAACAGCGCTTCCGCAACCGCCAAGAACCAGCCAAAATGTTCCGATAAATTCTGCTACAAGTTTTTTCATTTTTCTACATTGTTTATGATGAGTGTTTGATAGATGTTTATTAGTGAAAAGTTAGTAACAAATATTTAATATTCCTAATGGAGATATTTTTATTGACCAATCGATCTTATTAAGATTGCGAATAAACCTGAAATGAGAAATTATTTAACATTAAATCAATTGCCAGGTAATCTTTCGTATGTATGTTTATGATAATCAAAAAAATATTTCATGAAATACAAAATTAACGCTAAACAGCTCATTAAGTTCTTCCTGCTAGGGATAGTAACTACGGTTTTTGTTTACTCCTGTAAAAAGGCAGACGAAACGGATGAAAAAGTCCAAATCAAAAAGAAAAAGGAAGCGATAATAGGTGGAAACCCTATTCCTATTACAAGAGTTCCATACCAGGTAAGGATAAATATTCCAAATGCTTCCGGTGGAGGGGTAATTTTAAGCAAAGACTGGATAGTCACTGCGGCCCATGTAGTTTATGGATTATCCGCATCTCAGGTAAATGTAGTCTCCGGAACGACAGATGTTACGCTTAATTCGGCAGGCCGGCAAGAGCGGACAGCAGACCAGATTATTATTCACAATGATTATTCTCCTTCAGGAACGCTTAACGATATTGCTTTAATACATCTCTCAGCACCTTTAACACTAAACGAGAGTACAGCCTCAATAGCATACGCCACAAACGAAAATATTGACATCACAAACACTACAGGTGCTTATGTTTCCGGTTGGGGAGTAATTGCGGACAATCCTGGTTCCAATCCTGATACAAGAACAAATGTATTATTTGGTGTAGGCGTTTTCTTATCGAATGTTGAACAAAAACTACTTTATACCCAGCCATACGACAACAGCATACAACAAGGACCTTGCTTTGGTGATAGCGGAGGCCCTTTAGCCACATCCTTAAAATACGATGGTAAAGAACATGTATTAATTGGTATTGTAAATGGTTGGGGAAACTGTAATATCGGAGCGAAAGGCTACGCCAGAATCTCATATTTCGCGCCTTGGATTTTAGAAAAAACAGGAATACCAGTTACCTATTTTAGCAAAGGACTTTCCGGTTACTTTTCTAAAAATGATTGCCCGTCAAATTTTATTCCGCAACAAAATAAAGTATTTTATAGTATAAGCCCGGCCGAGTTTCAATCTACTGTCAGTCAGGCTGATGCTAATGCACAGGCATTAAGTGCTCTAAACTCCAGGGGACAGGCCTATGCGAATCAATTCAGCTGCGGAGTTATCTACAACCTGACAGGTACTGTTACGATTAATTATGGATACCGGGAAGATATCAGATGGAACGCACCATATTTTCAAGACGATTTCGTAAAAATTGAACTCTATCAACGTAATTATTCAGGTCCCGATCTTCTTTTTGGGGTCATTACACAAGCAACTCCGAATAATGGTTTGTTAGTTAATGGTATAAATAGCGACAATTATCCGAATAACTTCCAGGGGGAGTACAGGGTTAAAATAATCTCCTTAACAACAGGGAGCTTTGCTTTTAGTAATTACTTTAATAATTTTCAGGATTAAAAGATCTTATCCTGAAAAATCGCAGATATCAAATGATATGTATTGTATTCAGACAGGCAGATGGTCATTACCGGGCGATCTGCCTGTCTGATTTAGGGCTGATGAGGGTATTTAAGAAGCAGCTTACTCCCATTTAAAAACCTTCACCGCAACCGCATAAATTCCGATCCCCCAGATCACCATGATCAGGATCTGATGTTTCACATCCCATAATCCGGCACCCTCAAAGGCTACCTTTCTCATGGCATCATTCAAATAAGTTAAAGGTAATGCCCTGCTGATTGGCTGAAGCCAGTTCGGGAAAGCATCTATAGAGAAAAACGTGCCTGACAGCAAGAACTGAGGCAAGGTAATGATATTGGAAATGGGAGGGATGGTGCTTTCACTTTTAGCGATTCCGGAAACCACAAAACCGAAGCCCATAAAGACGATCAGTCCGATGATGGACAGCAGCAGCATGTTTAATACCGTGACTGCTCCATTGATCAATGTAAAATGGAAAAAGAAATGACCAATCAGGATAATGAATACGGCGCCCAGTAAGGCAAAACCTATTCTGGCGATTCCTTCTCCAAAGACAATACTTGATTTTCTTACCGGAGTGGCAAAGAAACGTTTGATTACCAGCGTCTGACGTAAACTGAAGAATACGAATGCAGTACCAAAGACACCTGTGCTCAACAGGGAGAACCCCAATTGCCCGGGCAGGATGAAATCTATAGTGCGGTAAATTCTTCCTTGTACCGTGCTTTCATTAAGCTGTGCTACGGTAGGCATTACATCTTTGGTGTTCAAAGTATACATCAGGTTATGAACTACAGATTTCAGGATATTACCTTTATCCATAGAGGCCGAGGTATATTTAATATCAGCCAGGTAGGCCGGTTTTCCGGCAGGATTCTTTTGCACATCAATTAAGGCGTCGATATGACCTTTTTCCAGCCCTGTTTTGATATCTTCAGCATCCTTATCTTTAAGGATATGGACAACTGAATTTGCTTCCAATGCTTTGATGATTGGGTTTTGAAGGTCAGATCCCGGAGCAATGGCCAGGTCTACTTTCACTCCTCCGCCACCCAGAAATCCGAAAACCAGGATGAAGACCAAAGGAAAGGCAAGGGTAAACACCACTGCCGAAGGGCTACGCATAATCGAACGGAAACTTGCTTTCGCAAGGGCCAGGGTAGCTTTAGTATTATTGTAAGGTTTACTCATGTATCTTTTTTAATTGTCTTCTCTCCACTCTTTTCCAGTCAGGTTGATGAAAACATCTTCCAGATTGGCTTTCTTAACTTCTTTCTTCCGCTCGAAACCGCTGCTGATCAGCTTGTCGATTAAATTATCCGGAGTGTCCAGTGCAATGATTTCTCCACGTTCCACAAAGGCAACGCGGTCACATAGCTGCTCTGCCTCATCCATATAGTGGGTAGTGAGCACTACTGTTGTTCCGTTATTTCTGATGTCGATGATCAGGTCCCACAGGTTCCGGCGTGCCTGCGGATCAAGTCCGGTAGTCGGTTCATCCAGGAAAATGATCTTTGGAGAATTGATAAGGGTGGTGGCGATGGAGAAACGTTGTTTTTGTCCGCCGGAAAGGGCTTTATATTTCGCTTTGGCCTTGTCCTGAAGGTTTACTTTTTCCAGCATTTCCATCGGCTTGATGTCTACGCCATACAGGCCGGAGAACAATTCCATCAGCTCTACCAGGTTGAGGTTTGGGTAATAACCTGCTGCCTGAAGCTGTACACCGATGATTCTTTTGATTTTGCTGGCATCTTTATCTACGGAATGTCCATCTACAATAATCTCTCCGGAGGTTTTCTCACGAAGGGTTTCAATGATTTCTAAAGTGGTGGTTTTTCCTGCTCCGTTCGGGCCAAGGAGGCCGAAGATTTCGTTTTGATATACATCAAAGCTGATGCCTTGTACTGCGGTAAAGTCGTCGTATTTTTTAACGAGGTTCCTTACACTGATAATGGCATTGGGTTTGTCCATGGTATAAATGTAAGAAGGTTTAGAAGAATAGAAAACCTAATCCTTGCTAAACCTTCGAATATGTCGGTAAAATGATGTTTAACTCCTAATTACCAGGCGAGTTCGCCTTTGATCATCTCAATGAAATCATCAAACAGGTAACGTGAATCGTGTGGGCCTGGAGAAGACTCCGGGTGATATTGTACAGAGAATGCTTTTTTACCTTTTACCCTGATGCCCTCAATACTTTGGTCATTCAGGTTGATGTGGGTAATCTCTACTTTGTCAGAACTTCTTACTTCTTCCGGAACAACACCAAAACCGTGGTTTTGTGAAGTTACTTCGCAGTGATCTTTGATGATGTTTTTTACCGGATGGTTTAAACCTCTGTGTCCGTTAAACATTTTCATCGTTCCAATACCGTTCGCTTCTGCCAGTAACTGGTGACCTAAGCAAATTCCAAACAATGGTTTATCCGCAGCCAAGACTTGTTTAACCGTCTCAATTGCATAAGGCATTGCCGATGGATCACCGGGGCCATTAGAGATAAAGTAACCGTCAGCACCCCATTTGTCCATTTCTTCAAAGCTTGTTTTAGCCGGGAATACCTGTACATAGATGTCTCTGTCGTCGAAGTTGCGAAGGATGTTCTTTTTAATTCCAAGGTCTAAAGCTGCAATTTTATAAGTTGCATCAGGAGAACCATAGAAATAAGCGGCTTTTGTAGATACCTGAGAAGACAATTCCAGCCCGTCCATAGATGGAACTTCTGCTAATTTAGCTTTCAGTTCTTCAAGATCAGTGATTTCGGAAGAGATAATGGCATTCATTGCTCCTTTATGTCTGATATGACGCACCAAAGCACGGGTGTCAATGTCAGAAATTCCTACAATGTTTTCATTTTGAAAATAGTCCTGAATAGATTCAGAAGCTTCTTTACGGCTAAATCCGATGTTGTAATTTTTACAAACCAGACCTGCAATTTTGATGCTGTCAGATTCTATTTCTTCTCTATGGATTCCATAATTCCCAATATGTGCATTGGTGGTGACCATGATCTGTCCGAAGTAAGAAGGATCAGTGAAAATTTCCTGATATCCTGTCATTCCGGTGTTGAAACAGATCTCTCCGGTAGTTGTGCCGATTTTTCCCGCAGCTTTTCCGTAGTAAACGGTGCCATCAGCCAATAACAAGATTGCAGGTAACTTGGTGTAGTTAGTCATTGTGTGTATAAAAATGAGAAATTATGGTGAAAAAAGAGAAAAATGATGGTTTATGTGTGATTTTGATATCACTTCTGTAGTTAACAAATGTGCTGTTAAGTAACCCCTTCATTTCGGGATACAAAGATACGTTTTTGATGATTTAAATCAAGACTTTTTTTTACATTCTGTAAGAGACTAAGGAATACATTCCCGAGTAGGGGAAGAAGCCGGACCGGATTCTGTCACAAAAAGAATAAAACTCGCTTTATTTCGGATGTAAAAACTAATTTTGCCCAAACTAAAATATAAAAACATGTCTGTAAATAAAGAAGTAAAACGGATAACTACCCATATTTTGCAAGCAATGAAGCAACGTGGTGAAAAGATCGCGATGCTAACTGCTTATGACTATTCTATGGCCACCATCCTTGATGATGCCGGCTTAGATGTATTATTGGTTGGAGACTCCGCTTCCAATGTTATGGCGGGACATGAAACGACCTTGCCGATCACGCTGGATCAAATGATCTATCATGCACAATCTGTGGTAAGGGGGGCTTCCCGTGCTTTAGTCGTAGTTGACCTTCCTTTCGGATCGTACCAGGGAAACTCTAAAGAAGCATTGAACTCTGCAATCCGCATCATGAAAGAATCCGGAGCACATGCGGTGAAAATGGAAGGTGGAACAGAAATCGTGGAATCTGTACAAAGAATCATCACTGCCGGAATTCCTGTTATGGGACATCTGGGCCTGACTCCTCAGTCTATTTATAAATTCGGAACGTATACCGTAAGGGCAAAAGACGAAGCTGAAGCTGATAAACTAAAAACTGACGCAAAAGCATTACAGGAAGCAGGATGTTTTGCAGTCGTATTGGAAAAGATTCCGGCAAAACTGGGTAAGGAAGTTTCCGAATTCCTTGATATTCCTACTATAGGAATTGGTGCAGGCCCGGATTGCGATGGCCAGGTATTGGTTGTAAATGACATGATTGGTTTAACAAAAGGATTCAAACCACGGTTCTTACGTCAGTATGTAAACCTGTACGATGGCATTTTAAATGCAGCACAGTCTTATATTAAAGATGTGAAATCAAATGATTTCCCTAACGAAAAAGAGCAATATTAATCAGAGCTTAAAATTGCTCCACCTACAAAGATGCCAATAACAGCAAAAGATATACTTTATGAAGACAATCACCTGATCGCGGTCTGTAAGCGGGCAGGTGATATTGTCCAGGTAGATGAGACAGGGGATGAACCTCTGGACGAAATGGTTAAAAAATACCTGGCCAAAACCTATAACAAACCAAACAGTGCTTTCCTGGGAGTGGTTCACCGTCTGGACAGACCGGTCAGTGGCGTGATTCTATTTGCCAAGACCAGTAAAGCACTGGAAAGGATGAATGCCGTTTTCAAAAACAGGGAGGTAAAGAAAACCTATTGGGCAGTCGTGAGAAATAAACCTGCGAAAGCTTCCGGTACTTTGGTGCACTGGTTGGTTAAAAACCCACAGAAAAACGTCGTTACGCCACATAATGTGGAAGTAGAGGGAAGTCAGCGTTCGGAATTGAGTTATCGGTTAATCGGAGAGCTGAATGGTTATTACCTGATTGAAGTAGATCCGCTTACCGGCAGGTCACATCAGATCCGGGTACAGCTTTCAACTTTAGGTTGTCCGATTGTGGGAGACAATAAATATGGTTATCCAAGGGGAAGCAGAAAGGGAAGTATTTGTTTACATGCCCGCCGACTACAATTTATCCACCCTGTAAAAAAAGAACCTGTAAATATTTTTGCCAAACTTCCGGTAGACGGTTTTTGGGAAAAGTTCGAGAACATGTAAGAACCGTAATTCAGGATAAATACTTTTTGAAGAGTATCTATCCTGAATGGGACTACGATCTAAGGGCGTTTATAATTTAATTGGTTAATTAAGTTGGGTGATTAGTACAATGCGGCAGTTGCTGCTTTGTCTCTTGCAGACAATACTGCAGCGCCTGATCCACATTGACCCCCGTTCATTAATGAAAGCGCATCAGTTCCGCCTACTCCAGGTACATTGATGGCCGCACTTTCTCCGAGAGCTGCCCAATTGGTATGTCTGAAAGAGATGTTATGTCCTAATTCATGACAAATGGTTCTGGCACGCTGAGCAAAACTATTTGTAGCGATATAAGCCTTGTTAATTCTGATCAGGTTACCGGCAAGTCCTCCTGAAGGAAAAGTACCGGCACCACAAACACCATTTCCAAGATTCACATCTGTAATGCGGATATCATAAGGAGCCGCGGTTACTATTTTAAACTTTAACGCTGAACCGGCTACAGCGTTCCACTGCGCAACAGCAGAAGCAATTTCTGCATTCATACTGGTCATAGTTGCATCTGCAAACACTCTAATTGCAACTGCATTTGCAGGGCTTACTAAAGTACCGGTATAATATTGCTCTAATTTGGGACTGCCGTCCGTAACCGGAACTTCCATGTTTTTAGGGAAACTGATGTCTCCTTCTACCATGTATTCCGTTCCAAGGTCAACAATACTGCTGGAAGGGAATCCCAGACTGGTAATGTAATTGTAGACTTTGTCTTTTTTTACTACTGCTTCCTGAGCAGCGGGTGCGTCTTTGGTTTTAGAGCACGATGAGATCGCTAATGCAACCATTGCAATACAAGCGATGTTTTTTAGATTTTTGATCATAATAGGGATGAGGTTAGTTAGATCGTAATAATCTAATATAAGAATATCTTTTCAATAAAAAATATTGTTAATAGACTGTTTTTTTAAATAATACTGAAAGTATATATATTAATGTTACACTAAGTTGACTAATTTTTCTCTGTATGAAATGTGAATTTTCTTCCTTTTTCTTGCACAGCATCATTTAAACTAAGATTTTAAGCATGCTCGGGAAAGGTAAGGATGGAGGAAATACACACGTATTTTGCTTTGAAATTTTTTTATTTTTTATTTCGACAATCTGCTTGATTATTAGGAGTATACGGCTGAATTAATCTCGTTTGTGATTGTTTAATTTTAGTTAATTAACCTATTGTAAACCAAATTATTAAACGATTATGAAATTAATGCCATTATTCAGCGCAGCAGTACTCTTGTCTTTTTTTCAATTGTCCTGCAAAAAGAATGAAAACCCGATACTCCCGCAGGAGCAGATTGCTGCAAAGACACAGATGTCTGGCCAGGAGGTCGGAATTAGTGCTCTGACTACCGGATGGACGCTAACACCGTATACTTATAATATCCAGACCCCTCACGACCTGCCGCAGTCCGACCGTTATACCTATTCAGGTGGACAGCATACGTTCTGGATTTATCCTGACGACAGCCCGCATACGCCAACGAGCAATACCGGACCAAGGTCTGAGTTCAGGATGAAAAATGACTACCTCCTGGGGAAACACCAGTTTGAAGGAGATGTATACATCGTTCCCGGTTCAACAGGAACAGATGTCATGCAGGTTTTTGGAGGAGTTACCAATGCCACGTCTTTTATGATGAAAGTATTCTCTGCAAATAATGGCACCTTGAAACGTTATGGCAGTCAGACACTAATGACCAATGTGTACAGCAGATGGATCCATGTAAATGTACAGCATGATGCCGACAATGGTAAAATCTATGTGTATTTGGATAATGCACATGTGGGCACTTTTGACGACCGTGGACAGGCCACCCATTACTTCAAATGTGGTACCTATAACATTGAAGGTAACCGTTCAGAAACCCGTTGGAAAAACATCAAATACTGGAAGAACGGTCCGATCGGGGTTCTTTAAAAAAAGAAAGGGTTCTCCCTTATCGGAGAAACCCTTTCTTTTTTATTTACAGTCTACCGGATTAAAAGTAAAGTGATCGTCAAACTTTAAGCGGGCACGATTTACAAAAGTGAATTTGCCGTTTTGCTCTTTCATCTCCCCATATCCCTCATAGAGTTTTCCTTCTTTTTTCAGGAAGACCACCTGTCTTACTGACCTCAATCCTTCCGAATCGAAAGTGTAATCTGCAATGATGGTATCTCCCTTCATTTCTCCTGCAATTGTTCCATGGTTCTGATCCTTTTGGAAGATGTTATAATGAAGCGTTCCGGTCAGTTCTTCTCCTTTGAGCTGGAGCTTTATGGAAGCAGTGTCCTTTTTGTTAACGTATAAATAGCAACTGCTGCTGTTTTCAGGAGCCGGATTGGTTGGGCTGAAAGTCGTATCCAGTGCAATCATTCCGGTGGTATCTTTTGCCTTCTTTTCTGCATTGTTACTGGTACAGGAGGCCAACATTGCAGTCAGTCCTGCAACTAAGAAAAAAGCTTTTTTCATCATTACTAAAGTTTTATTTCTGAAAATGCTGCAATAGCCTTGCCAAAAAGCAGAAATAAAAAAAGCCCTGCGCTGTGCAGGGCTCTGGTATTAGTTGGATCGTGTGTTACTTTTCCAGGTATAGGTTCCGGCGGAACCTGCAGGAAGGGTAGTGCTAACCAGCATTCCATTGTATTTGATATGGAAAGTCTGAGGACTTCCGCTCGTGTTCATTGCAATCAGGACAATCTTTCCTTCAGGAGTCTTAAAAGCCACATTCTGAATGTTGTCCTGCTGGTTAGAAGAAACGCGGAGGGAACCTGCGCCCACAAATTTTGAAGCATGACCGATCACATAATAGGCCACATTTCTGCTGACCTCTTTACCGATCGTAATGGCGCCCAGGCAGCTGGTACATCCGCCATCCGGAGTAAATGGACGATACTGCGGATCTGCGGCTAAATTCCATTCCAGTACAGTTTTACTCCAGTTGCGGGTTGCCCCAACAACTAAAGTCGAAACATGCCATTTTAAGTCTTCAGCGAAATTTCCGGGACCACCTACCCATTGTTCGGTGAAGTACAGGTTTTTGTCAGGGTGTGCTTCCTGTACTTTTGACAATGCAGAGATGTTTCCTCCATAAAGGTGAAAAGCAGAACCGTCAATATATTTATTTGCTGCCGGATCGTTCAGCACCGTAATCGGATAATCAGGACGGTCGGCATTGTGGTCATAAATAATGATTTTCGTTTTGATGCCTGCGGATTCAAATACCGGACCCAAGGCATTTTTGATGAAATTGGTTTGATCTCCGGCGGTCATATACATGCTCGGATTGTTTCCCGGATGCAAGGGCTCATTTTGAATAGTTATGGCGTCTATGACGATCCCTTGTGCCTTCATTGCCTCAATATACTTGACGAAGTATCTGGCATAGGCCTGATAATATTCCGGCTTTAAACTTCCGCCACGATACCCTTGATTGTCTTTCATCCAGGTCGGCGCCGTCCATGGAGAACCCATGATCTTAATTTTTGGATTGATGGCGATGATCTGTTTCAAAACAGGAACAAGGTCTGTCATTTCCTTTGCGATAGAAAACTGTTTCAATTCAGGATCAGTCTGCCCTGCCGGCATTTCATCATAAGTGAAGGTCTCCGCACTGAGATCGGAAGCACCAATACTTAACCTGAGGTAACTGATGCCAATTCCATTGCCTGTGGTAGAGAAGAGCTCTTTTAGTAAAGCCGCCTTTTCAGCTTTGGGAAGCCCGTTGATCAGGCTGGCGCTGCCACCTGTTAAGGTATAGCCAAAGCCATCAATCGTTTGAAAAGTTTTGGTATCATCCACCACGACTGTCGTTCCGGTTTTCATGGCGGTATTAAAGAACATCGGCACATTTTGTCGCTGTAGCAAGGCTGATTTATCACCGTTCGTTAGCCAGAATTCCACTTGTGTGTTTACTGGTTTTTCGGATTTACTGTTGTCGCCGCCATTTTCAGCACCTTTTTTTGTGGCACATGAACTTAGGGCAAGGGCAATCAGTACGCTTATAT
The DNA here is from genome assembly GCF_038446955.1 of Pedobacter sp. FW305-3-2-15-E-R2A2. Classification (NCBI taxonomy): domain Bacteria; kingdom Pseudomonadati; phylum Bacteroidota; class Sphingobacteriia; order Sphingobacteriales; family Sphingobacteriaceae; genus Pedobacter; species Pedobacter sp. FW305-3-2-15-E-R2A2. The sequence goes on along the minus strand of NZ_CP151803.1, from coordinate 6,370,293 downwards.
TAAGTAATTTCATAAGGTTTTATGCTGCTGAATTAAGGGATATAATTAAAGGTTACTTTCTGGTCTCCGATCTGTAGGCTAAATTCTCCTGCTTCGGTAACCAGCTTATTCTCGGTATTGATGAAACCAATATCTGATGCATCGATTTTAAAAGTTACTGTTTTTGTCTCACCTGCTTTCAATTCGATCTTTTCAAATCCTCTCAGACGTTTCACATCAGGAGTAATCAAAGTAGCCACTAAATCAGACGTAAATAACAGGACCGTCTCTTTTCCATCCACTTTACCGGTATTGCTCACATTGACCGTGATGTTCAGGTTTTCTCCTTTTTTAAGGGTATTGCTGCTCAATTTCAGCTGGTCGTATTTAAACGTCGTATAACTTAAGCCATGACCGAAAACATATTGAGGGTTATAATCCGAATCATAGTTGTAAACACCTTCTGTAGTTCCTTTAGATTCTGAAGGTTTATGGTAATAAGTAAACAAGGCGTTAGGAAACTGTGGATAGGTGTAAGGAAGTTTTCCGGAAGGGTTAACCTCACCATATAAAACATCCGCAAGGGCATCACCACCAAAGTTACCCGGAAGGTAGGTCTGCACAATCGCATTCATTTTCTTCTCAAATTTGCTGATCACACGGGGTCTTCCTTCATTCAACACCAGGATCACTTTTTTACCCGTAGCAGCCAGTTTCTGAGCCAGCTCTGTTTGCAGGTCCGACAGGTATAAATCGTTCATGTTTCCCGGTGATTCTGTATACGAGTTTTCTCCAAGACACAAAACAATCACATCTGCATTTTTTGCTGCGGCGATGGTTTCTTCCATTTGATCTGCATATTCGTCGTAATATTTGCCATCCATCTTATAGCTTACGCCAGGCAGGTAGCTTACATTTTCTTTTCCTGCTTTATGTTGCAATGCTTCCAGAATGGTGTTGTACTTCGCTGCAAATTCTTCTACTTTTTCTCCCTGCCATGAATAGGTCCATGCCCCGTTCAGGGTTCTCATGGAATTGGCATTGGGGCCGGTTACGAGGATTTTTGTTCCTTTGGCCAATGGAAGGATCTGATCTGTGTTTTTCAACAAAGTGATTGATTCTGCTGCAGTTTGATAAGCAGCCTGCTCAAATTCTTTACTTCCGAATTTTGGATAATCTTTAGGATTGGTGGTTGGTTTTTCAAAAAGATTCAATTCATATTTTACCCATAGGATTCTTCTCACCGCATCATCAATACGTGATTCTTTTACTTTTCCTTCTTTCACCAATGCAATCAGGTTATCGCAGAAGGTCTCGTAATTGTAAGCAATCATAGACATGTCGATTCCGGCATTGATGGCAATCATGATCGCTTCTTTATCGTCTTTGGCAATGCGGTCTCTTTTGTAAAGATTTTCGATATCTCCCCAATCCGTTACTACCAGACCTTTGAAGTTCAGTTCTTCTTTCAACAGTTCTGTAAGGATATGATAGTTTGCATGAACAGGAACACCGTTGATGATTCCTGAATTGATCATAATGGTTTTTGCACCAGCGTCAATTGCCGCTTTAAAAGGAGGCAGGTGATATTCTCTTAAAGCCTGGTCTGAGATAAATGCCGGAGTTCTGTCTTTCCCTGAAACGGAAACCTGATAACCCAGGAAGTGTTTGATCGAAGAAGCTACTTTTTCCGGATGTGCAACGCTTCCGTCTTCTCCTTCATAACCTTTCACTGCCGCAACGCCCAGTTCTTTGATCAGATAAGGGTCTTCACCAAAGCTTTCCCATTGACGTGGGAAGCGTGGGTCTGCACCAAGATCAAGCAAAGGAGCAAAGTTCCATGGAATAGAACTTGCACGGGTTTCATAAGCCGTAATCGAAGCGCCATTTTTAACCAATGAACGGTTAAAGGTAGCTGCCTGTCCGATTTGCTGCGGGAACATGGTGGCACCAACGGTATAGGTGGCACCATGGATTTCATCCACGCCATAGATTACAGGAATCTTATTGGGTGTTTGTTTCATCGCCACATGCTGGATCTTGCTGATGATGTTATACCAGACCTGCGGTGTTCTTGCCCTGTTATTCGACGTATTCAGGACCGAGCCTACATGGTATTTTACCAGGACTCTTTGCAATTCTTTTTCGTCTAAACCAAAGGGCTCGTCGCTTTCAAAACGTCCTTTTCCTTTGCCAATTACATCCAGGGTAATTTGAGCCATTTGTCCGACTTTCTCTTCGAGACTCATCTTTTTCAGCAGGCTTTCCACTTTTGCCTGGTTATTGGTTTGGGCATTGGCTGTACCTAAGCAGCCGGATAGGAGCAATAAAGAAAGGGTTCTTTTTAATTTCATGTTGTGTGCTTAAAAAAGAGGAGCGCCGGAATTGAAGCGCTCCCCCCGGAATTTTATTTATTGATATTCGGATTTCTGTCGATTTCTTTCTGAGGAATCGGCAGTTGAAGATTTGCATTCGTAATGTTATAGTTGAGTGATGCCCCTGTACCATCTTTTTGTGCGTTCATCACCGCTACAGCTCTGTTGGTACGGATGAGGTCGAACCACCTGTGACCTTCAAATGCCAGCTCCAGGCGACGTTCTTTTTCAATAGCCAAACGCATGTCAGCCTGATTTGCAGCAGGAGTTCCCAAAAGGTTAACGCGGCCTCTGATCTGATCTACCAGTACTTTGGATTGCGCCCATCCTCCGGCACTGATCTCGTTTAGTGCTTCAGCTTTGAGGAGGATAATATCTGCCAAACGAAGGATATAAGTGTTTGTTTTATCGTCCAGCCTATATTTGTTAATAAAGGGGTAATTGTTTTTTGACCAGTAAATATCTGCCCAGCCTTCCGTTGCCACATTTTTAAAGGTAATACTGGAATTTTTACGAACCACATCACCTTCGTCTTCAAATGCCTTTACCAGGTCATTTGTTGGGGTGCAGAACCTTTTCCATCCTGAGCCAATCAGCAAGCCGGGCATCCAGTTTCCACGTCCCTGAGGACCACCCCATCCATCGTACTGCATTTCCCAGATCGCTTCGGAATTGTTTTTGTTGGCACCACTGAACAATCCGTCAAAACTACCAAACAGGCTATAACCCCCGTTAATGGTTGCATCGGCATATTGGTTCACTTTGTTCCAGTCGGGATTTGGTTTCGTCGCATATACTTTAGCGAGTAAAGCATTGGCAACACCCTTGGTAATGATCCCTTTGTGAGGGGCAGTAGTCCTGGTATTGGCCAGGGCGAATTCAAGATCTTTAATGATCTGCGCATATACCTGATCTACGCTTGATTTCGGAGCCTGCATCTCTGCCAGATTTGTAGCCGATTTCAGTACCAATGGCACCGGACCCCAAAGGCGGACAAGATGGAAGTAATAGTAAGCCCTCAGGCCGGAAGCCTCTCCAAGAATCTGATTGCGTCTGTCGCCCTTATCAAGCTCCGGATCTTTGATATTCGGTACATTTTCCAACACTTCATTCGCGTCTTTAATATTGCTATAAAAGCCCCTCCAGTCTCTTTCTACAATTTCATTGGTAGAAATGCTTTTGAAAAGATCCAGGTCATTGATGTTGGCATTGTCTCCTCCTGAGTAAGCATTGTCTGCACTCACGTCTCCGTTGATCATAAAATCCCAGATATTGGCATCGTTGTACATGCTTCCGTAAGCACCGGCAAGTAATTTTTCTGCTCCGGCCAGATCCACAAAGGCCACATCTCCGGTAACCTGATTGAAAGGTTTTTTATCGAGGAAATCTTTTTTACAGGCAGTCTGCAGACTAATGGTAATCGCTGCTGCCGTGATGATTGAATATAATTTAAGTTTCATGATGTTCTAATATTTAAAATCCAACGTTTACACCAAACAGAAAGCTTCTGCTTTGCGGATAGGTTCCATAATCGACGCCCATCTGAGGACCATTTGAACTGTACTGGTTCACTTCAGGATCCAGTCCCTTGTATTTGGTGAAGGTGAGGATATTGTATCCTGTAGCAAACAAGGTGAGTTTACTCATTTTCAACCTGCCTAGTGCTGTTGCCCCAAAATTGTAAGAAAGTGTGGCTGTTTTCAGACGGAGATAAGAAGCATTTTCTACAAATCTGCTGGAGGTTAATGAATTGTTGACATCATCTTTTACTGCTTTAGGGATATTGGTATTTGTATTGGAAGGCGTCCACCTGTTTAATACCCTGTCAGATTGGTTTTTAGCGTCAATCATTCCCTCGAGGTCAATTCCTGAAGCATTGAACAACTGATTGCCTTGTACTCCCTGGAAGAAAATATTTAATCCAAAATTTCCATAAGTCAGGTTGTTGGTGATACCATAAGTGAAATCCGGTTGTGCGGAACCAATAAAGGTTCTGTCGTTCGCATCAATTTTTTTATCGTCGTTTAGGTCCTCGTAAGTGGCCATTCCGGTTTCAGGATTAACTCCGGTAAATTTGTAACCATAAAAGCTTCCCAATGGCATTCCTTCTACCACGCGTACGGCAGAGGTCCGTCTGGCAATTGGTGCGAAATCGAGTGAAGCTGTCGTTTCTCCAAGGCTCGTTACCTTATTTTTATTGAATGAAATGTTCAAATCTGTTGACCAGGTAAATTTCTTGCGGTCGAAGTTTTTGGTGGATAAGCTAAACTCCAATCCCTTGTTTTCCATAGAGCCGATGTTAAATGCCTGTTCTACGAAGCCTGAAGAAAGTGGAAGTTGTACATTAATCAACAAGTCGTCCGTTTTCTTTAAATAAGCATCTGCGGTAAAGGTCACCCTATTGTTAAACATCGTTAAATCCAAACCAATATTTGTCTGAGTCGTCGTTTCCCAGGCAAGGTCTTTGTTCTCCGGATTTTTCAATGTATAGGTGTTTTGGGCATTGATCTCATACAATTTCATATAAGAATAATCGCCGATTCCTTCGTCATTACCCACTTTACCCCAGCTTCCTCTGATTTTTAAATCGTTAATGGTTTTGCTGTCTTTCAGGAAATTCTCTCCGGAAATTCTCCAGCCTGCAGAAGCTGAGGGGAAGTACCCAAACTGATTGTTTTTGCTAAAGCGTGAGGAACCATCCGCTCTGAAATTGGTGCTGAATAAATATTTGCTGTCGTAAGCATAAGTAACTCTCGCCAGATAAGATTGTTTGGCCCACTGTGCTCTCTTTGGAATCGTTGGCGATACCGAAGGTTTTTGTGGAATGGTGCCGGTCAGGTCAAAGAATCTCGTCTCCTGGTAATCACGGTATTTATAATCGGATTCCTGAATGGTGTAACCTGCGGTTGCGCCGAAAGCATTTTTTCCGAAATCTTTTTTATAGTTCAGGATATTCTCATTTAGCCAGACATGATCACGGGTATGGTTGTTTCTGTATATTCCGCGTTCCTGACGTCCATAAGTAGTCTTGAAGGCGTCCAGGGAATAATCATAGAAATTCTTGTTTAAATTGGTACTGATGGTAGATTTAAAAGAGAGGTCTTTTGTAAAGTTCAGCTCTCCGCTAAATGCACCGATAAACCTGAAATTGCGGGTTTTGTTTTTTGCACCAAAGGCCAGGGCTATAGGATTGTCCCATCCTCCTGCATTTGGCAGTGTAGTATAGGTGCCATCAGGATTGTAAATTCCTATGGTGGAAGGCGTATTCAGGGCGGATAAGATCACACCTCCATTGGCCACGCCATTGTTGTCAGATACATCAATCGAATTTCTGGAAGTCAATGCCGCATTTGCTGTGAATTTCAGCCATGAGGTCGCCTTTTGAGATCCGTTGAAATTGAAGGTATACCGGTCTAATTTAGCCGGAGCAACCACACCTTTGTCCTGCTGATAGCCCGAAGACAGGTAATACTGACCTCCCTTGCCGCCACCGGAAATCGCCACCTGATACTGGTTTTGTGTTCCCGTACCAAAGGTTTCTTTTTGCCAGTCGGTATTGCTGTCGCCACCAAACGTGGTATAACCCAGTTCTTTCTGCAGCGTAATGTATTGCTCATTGTTCAATACTTTTTGCTTGCGCCAGAAGTTGGAAAATCCGGTAAAAGCATTAAAGTCTACTTTCACTTTTCCGGAAGTCCCTTTCTTGGTCGTGATCAATACCACACCATTCGCACCGCTTGATCCATAAATGGCAGCTGCGGAAGCATCTTTTAAGATGGTTAGAGACTCAATGTCATTGGGATTGAGGAAACCAGCAGTTCTGGAGGTGATTCCGTCAATTACGTATAAAGGACTGTTAGATGCAGTAATAGAGGTGTTTCCACGAATACTAATGGTAATATCTGAACCTGGTTTACCAGACTGTGAGCTGACCTGTACACCCGCCGCTTTACCTTGAACAGCCTGTAAAGGGCTCGTGATCGGTTGGTTTTTAAGGTCTTTTGAAGTAATGGTGGTGACTGCCGTAGTCAGGTCTTTCTTGGTTTGTGTTCCATAGCCGACTACAATGACTTCATTGAGTTGGTTGTTGTCTTCACTGAGATTGATGTTTAGCTGGGTTCTGTTGCCAATAACCTCTTCGATCGTTTTATAACCGATGAAAGAAAAGGTTAAGGTTGCATTTGCAGGAGCACTAAGGGAATAACTTCCGTCAGCGTTGGTCATCGCTCCTTTACTGGTTCCCTTTACTTTAACAGAAACCCCCGGAAGTGGCAAACCCTGATGGTCCTTTACCGCTCCTTTGATGTTGAGCTCCTGTGCCATACTGATGGAGATCCCACAGAACAGACAGAAGATGAAAAGAGTAAACTTTTTTCTCATAATTTTTGCTTTTGTTTAATTGAATTTGATGTGATAAAGTTAAGGTTCCTTTAATGTTAATTCCTAGTGAATGAACTAATTTATTTTGCGTAAATATCTGATAATTAGATTGTTGTGTGTGTTTTGATACGCTTTGGTACCATAGGTGAGAATCGGCCTAAGTGCTGATATACAGTGCTTAGAGGTAGGAGTAGGCCGGGAACAGATGCTGGTGTTGATACGCTTAGGTACCCTTGTCTTTATCGTGTCAAAAAAAATGCAGACAGGTCAAAAAGTACAATAAAATTGCGCGTTTGAGCGCTTTCGATGCTTTATTAGTCGAGCACGAGGAGGCTCCAGCCGTTTTTATTTGCTTTTTTAAGTTGGGTTTTTCGCTCTTCCATCACCTGTTTTATTCTGGAACCATAGGTCCAGCAAGTGCTTTGCCGGATGCCTAAGATCTCCGCTAATTTATGGGAGGAGATCTTACCTTTCGAAGAGAAGATCAGGAAGATCATATAAAAAGCTTTCACGATTGGAATCCGGGTATTGTGGAAAATGGTATAGGTGGTCACCGATTCTTCATAACTGCATTTGCTGCAACGTCGGCTATAGGCAATATGGCCGTTATAATAATGGTCGTTCTTACACTTCCTGCAGGTGTAACCATCTTTCCATTTGAGCTCGGAAAGGAATAAATTACAGCTTTCTTTATCCGGGTAAATCTTACTGAACTCTTCGAAATCCACATCGGCCGACATCACCCGGTCGCGGGTAACTTTCTCCACATTGGTCTGCAGTTCCTGATTGTCCTGTTCCAGTAAGGTGTTCATTCTGGAAATCTCTTCTGCCTGTTGTTTCAACAGATCATTGGCCTTCTGCAGTTCCCCATTTTTGGCTTCAATGATCAATGATTTATGGAAAACCTCTCTGGTTCGCTCCTGAACCTGACTTTCCAGTTCTTCATTCAGGCTGTCTTTTAACTTCGCATTCAGCGCCATCTGACGGATCATCTGCCGTTGTACTTTATCTTTCTTCTTTTTAAGAATACTGACCTTATCGCCGATCGCAAAAGAAAGAAAGACCATTTCCAGGATGAAACAGAAGCTGAGGCTGTAATAGCTGATGACCCCAAAATTCAAGGTGTCAAAGCCCAGCATGATGAGAAATTTAAGGAGAAAACCTGCAAAGAGGAAGCTATATCCCAAAACAAAGAAACGGGCAGGGAGATAACCCTGTTTGTAAATGTATATTCCTGTAAAAAAGGCAACGGCAAGGGGAATGGCATCAATGAACTTATAGTTGAACAGGTTCTGGTTGAATGCCAGACAATATAAAAACCAAATCGTCCGGATGGCAATAACGATCAGAATCAGCTGATTGAGCTTCGGCGCTTTGGACTTGACAAACAACAGTTCCCGGGTAAAGAGCAAGGCAAAAATGCTGACGGCATAAAGGGAGAAAGCATAAGCCGTCTGATTCCAGACCGGGTGGTTAGGCCAGAGATACTGATAGGCAATCCCATCTGTGCTCATCTCAAAAAAGCCAACACTCAGGTTGTAAAGCACGTAATACAGGTATTGCTTTTGGCGCATGGCGATAAACATGATCAGGTTGTAAAAACTAAATACCAGGATCATCCCATAGAAAATGCCGAAATAGAAGTACTCGTCTACCGCATAAGAGATAAACCAATCTACAGAACGAAGTACAATGATGGCATCACCAATCTGTGAAGACTGAATCTTGAAATAATAGGTCTGCACTTCATCACTATTGTTGGAGAGGTAAAACTCAAAATTCTTATGCTGTAACCTGCGCTCCTCAAAATTAAAGCGGTCGCCAAACTCCCTGATCTTGTAACTTCCATCCTGCTGTGGAATATAGGCGGTCACATGGTCTAAGGTCTGGTCAAAAAATTCCAGGAGAAAATATTTCTCCGCCTTGCTGTTGTGTTTTATCTTAATCCTGAACCAATAAGGAGAATTCAGCTGAATGGTCTGTGGGGTACTCCGTTTACTGGCTACAAAGTTTTTGTCGTATGCTTTACTGTGAATCTGTTCAAAACTGAGCTTATTCTCCGGATCATGTAGCATTTCAATCTGTTTAAAGGAGAAAATATGCTGGTCAATCTGATCGCTTATAGTGACCGCTTCCTGCGCTTCTGAATGTTTACTCGTTAGCAGGAAAAGAATCAGGAATACTACTTTACAGTGGAATAAGAATTTTGATGACATGCGGCTACGGCGAAACTAAGGGTAATGGATGCGGACAAAGATCGGAAGAATTTTTATTCTTCTTCGATCTGTAGGTCCGAATCTTATCCAAATGGCATTTTAGCAAGAATCAGATTTAATTCTATGTTCAATTGCCTATTTTTGAAAATGGGTAAACGCATACTTAGCATATCAATACCTCCTGATTTTAGCTTTGGAGAATGTCTGTGGTTTTTAGACCGTGATTTCGACGATTGTATGCTGAAAGTAAACAGGGATGGCCTGAGCAAAGCCCTGTTGCTGAATGAAAGTGTGGTTCTGCTGAACATCAAAGCCGATGCAGATCAACTGCTGATCTCTGTCTTGCAGGGGGAGCTGTCGGTCGATGAGGAACCGGCTCTAAAAAAATATATAGAAGATTGGTTTGATATGGGGCTCGACCTGAGTCCTTTTTATACACTACTCGCCAAAGACTCTCGATTGGCCTTTATGGCAAATGCCTACCATGGTCTTCGGCTGGTCGGAATTCCGGATATGTTCGAAGCCATTTGCTGGGCGATTATCGGACAACAGATCAACCTTACCTTCGCCTATAAATTAAAAAGAAGACTGGTAGAACGATATGGCCGGCGACTAGACCATCAAGGCGATGCTTATTACCTGTTCCCAGATGCTGCGGTATTGGCCGAAGCCAGTGTGGAAGAATTGCAGGGGATGCAATTTTCCAAAAGCAAAGCGCTTTACCTGACCCTCATTGCCGGGGCTTTTGCCAGCAAGCAGCTTAGTAAACAAGGACTGCTGCAGCTGCCTGACCTTGCTTCAAGACAAAAGGCCCTGATGGACATCAAAGGGGTAGGGCTATGGACTGCCAATTATACCCTGATGAAATGTTTGAAAGAAAGAACCTGCATCCCCTTCGGAGACGCAGGATTATTAAATGCTTTGCTGATGCATGGCATCATTGCGGATAAAAAACAAGCCCTGGAAATCCAGAATTTCTTTTCTGCTTATCCCACATGGGAGAGCTACCTTGTTTTCTACCTTTGGAGATCGCTGTCCAAACGATCAGAGGCTTAAATCTGTTTGTGCCGCTTCCCAACCAATCATGGCGGTCTTCCGCGGACTACCCCAATGGTATTGACCCAATTCTCCTGTAGATTTGATCACCCTGTGACAAGGAATCAGAAATGCGACGGGATTATCGCCCACTGCCGAACCGACTGCTCTGGATGCTTTAGGGTGGTCAATCGCAGACGCTATCGCCGAATAGGTTGACAATTCACCGACTGGTACTTTAAGTAAGGTTTCCCAAACTTTAATTTGAAAATCTGTCCCTTTCAGATGGAGTTTCAGTTCCTGTAGCCTGCTCCAGTCTTTCCCGAAAATATATAGCGCATTTTGCTGCATCATGTCCAGAACCTGACGGTATTTAGCGTTGGGAAAGAGCTGCTGGAGTTCCTGAAAGGCAAGGTCCGGATCATCTGCAAAAGCCATATAACAAATGCCCTTAGGCGTTGCTGCAACGATGAGCGAGCCAAAAGGACTCTCCGCAAAACTATAATTGATCTGAAGCTGCGCGCCACCGTTTTTATACTCGCCGGGAGTCATACCCTCAATTTTGATGAAAAGATCATGAAGCCTGCTGGTCCCTGACAATCCGGTTTCGTAAGCGGCGTCAAATAAGGTACTTTGCTGGTCTTTCAGAATTCCTTTAGCATACTCTATACTCAGGTATTGAAGAAATTTCTTTGGCGTAACACCTGCCCATTCCTTAAACATCCGTTGAAAATGAAAGGGGCTCAGATATACATGAGCGGCGACATCCTCTAATGAAGGTTGTTGTTTAAAGTTGACCTTTAAATAATCAATCGCTTTTTCAATTCTGTGGTAATCAATTTGATTTAATGTTTCCATGTTTCGAAATTTACAATTCAAAACTACGCTAAGCAGCAAGGAGATAAAACCCGAAACTTGCGCTATTTCTTTTCCTGCTGATGCCCTGTAATCAATTCTTCCAGGTGTTTATGGCGGTTTTCTGAGATTAGGGTGTTGTGTTTTTTCCCGGTATCGGACAAGAGGTTAATCAGCATCTTTTTATTGGATCCGGCAAGGTCCTGATACAACATATGATCTGCTTTAGAGAGGAGGTCACGAAGATTAATAAGTATCTTTTCTCCTTGTGGACTGAGTTTTACGAGCCTGGCTCTTTTATCCATTGGATCATTCCTTTCCTGGATCAAGCCTGCTTTTTTGATCCTGTTGAGAATGTCGATCCCGGTTGATTGTTCAAAAAATACCGCGCTTACAATGTCAGATTTTCTGGCTTCTTTCTGCTGATCTATTTCTTTCATGAAATAAAACCATTCCAACTCTATTCCGGGGATTTCTTTTAATAGCGCTTTGGCATAAATGACATGAATGGCGTTAAGCTGGTTAATGAGACTGGCCAGTTGGGCGTCGGAGTCTGAAGCCGGGACTTCAACCGGAGTATCGTCGGTCAGGCCTTTGCTGTTCAGCAAATAATGACTGCAAAATTCCGCCACCGAAGCAGCGGGATTTTTGCTTTCATAATCGGCCCAGGCCGTAATCAGTTCTACAACTGGTTTCATCGATGTTGCTTTTTAAATAGGTTATCGGGCCTTGCTCACATATTTCCTGAAATACCCGCATTCATTTAAGACTTCCTGGTAGAATCTGGTATCTGCATACTGTTGCCTCATGACAGAAAAGTACCTGCCGAAATAAACCGGATCTGTCTTTACACTCCAGTAACCTGCGTTCTTGTTTTCCGGAAGCTCATACGAACGGTTATAGCTTTCATTTCGCTCACATTTGCTGGCCATGAAAGTGCACCTTGCCTTTTGTTCTTTGCTCTTTGTCGCCTCCCTTGCAATGAGGTAATACTTCTCTGCAATTTTTCCGGAAAGCAACATCGGGCGGAAGGGTGCGGGAATACCCATGGCATAACTGCTGTAAGAATCGGTAAGTTCTGATTCGTAAAATGCCCTTGCATTTCCATAATGGGTAATGTTGTAATAGGCATTGGCAAGCAGGTTTGCATTGTTATAAACGTTTCTGCCGGCAGTAAGCTCATCTTTCAGGTTTTTCATCATCTTGAGCATGCTCATCGAACTGAATTTTTTAGACTGTGCCATCTGATGGTCGCAATCATGACAATCGTTGATACGCATGTTGAAAGGATTTCCTAAAAGCAACCTATCTGCCCTGTTGCTTTTTGCTAAAAATGTAATCGCCTCATCCAGTCTTTCCTGATACACCAATACCGTGGCCTGGAAGAAATAAAGATCTTCCAGTTTGTAAGGGTAGTAATGTAACATGGCCTTTTCAAAAGGAGTCTGATTGCTTTTCTGCATCAGAGTTTTCAGGCTTTCAATATTTTGGTTGTTCGTGTAAAATTCATTGTAATTGCTGAAGATATTGGCTTTTACAGGATCGCCTTGTTTTTTATAAAGGTTAGAGATCACCACCAGACTTTCGTTCAGAGACTGATAGAACCTAAGGTCAGGGATGGTGTCTTTTCCCTCTTTAAGTCTGGCAAACCAGTTTAAAGGCTCTACCATTTTAGCCTCGGCCTTTGCGTCGATCTTTTTCAGTTGTCTGATGTATAAACCCCAGTCCAGAATCTTGTACTGAGCCATGATCAGCGCATTGTCTTTAGGAAGTTGTGTTTTTGCAGCCTGATAAAATTTCGCGGCCTGAGTATAGTTCTTACTCATGAAGTTCAGGTACCCTGCGGCAAGGTTCCAGAAATACGGTTTGGAGGTATTGTTTTTCAAAGCGATACCACTCACCAGGGCTGTATTTGCCCTTAAGGTTTTTGTCGAATCCTCTTTTCCTCCCCAGTAACCAGAACGACTGCTTTCGGTGATATTGACCACCCTGCTCAAGAGCAGGTCTAATTTTTCTGATTTTGGATCTAAAGCTACAATCTCCGGAATGGCCCGCTCTGTATCAAAATAGATGCCCAGTAAATGCCAGAGCGTGATTTTCTCTTCCTTGGTTTTGGCCATCGCCAGACTCTGCTTCCAATCGGCTTCCTCGTTTGGATGAAAAGCCCATTTTGCAGGAATTTTCATCTCTGAAGCATAATCGTAGCAAAGGCTGAAAAGGTAGTTGGAAGTTGCATAATCTTTCGCCAGGTAATGTCTTCCTGCAACATAACCCAGGGTTCTGTAATAGATCATGTTTTTCGGGAAAGTATCTTTATAGGTATCAAATGCTTTGATCAGCTGTGAATCTTTAACAGGTTTAACCCCTGTGCTTCTTTCCAGAAAATAATAATAGCGAACCAGCTGGAACCAGAGGCGTTGCTTGATAAAGGTATCCTTGGTTTTTTGAAATGCAGTCAACAAGGACTGTTCCATTGATTTTGGCGCAGCATAATTTGGTTTCTCATCCCAGCCATAATATTCCTGATATTTTGCGGAAAATTCTTCAGCAGATTTGGCCAGTGTGAGGTAATCAAAAAAGGAGTTGACCTGTTTCTTGTCCAGTTTCAATGTTTTTAGCTGAGGCATGCTGTCGGGCAGGACTTTAATTTTGCCCTGGAAATTTTGATATACAGAATCAATTCCTTTAGCACTGGTCTTTAGCAAGAGGTATTCCAGGTCTTTTTTACTCAGTTGTTGTCCAAAGTAATCGTACCATTCTTTTACAATCTGATCGTTGTAGCGGGTGTTGGTATTGTCATCTCTATACGTGTAATCTTTGGTGTAATAGGTCGAAAAATCGCTGTAAAAGAATGGGGTATATTCCTTAGCCACAAAGGCTTCAGGGCTAAAGCTGGAAAAGTCATCGGAATAGCCATAGTCTGCGCAAGCCCAGACCACTCCACCCACAGAGAGTGTGCTAAGGCTAAAAATGAGCAGAAATTTCTTCGAAATCTTTTGTTTTAAATGTTGAAATGTTGAGGTTGCCAATTTCATAATAGATGATGGTTTTTTGTTCTTTTTTATTCAAATGTTCGGCCAGTTGTATGGTGGCCTGTTCTAATAATGCTTTATCTGTTTCTTCCAGCTTGAAAAGATCATCGGTTTTCACGTAAATCCCTCCGGTAAAGAAACTCCTTAACGCTTTATACACGTTTTTATGTGCAGTAGGCTGAAAATTTTCCGGGTTACTCAGTTCTTTCTTTCCGATTTTTCCATATACCTGGATGATTTCGCCATTCCGGATGTGAATTGACCAGGAAAATAGCGGTAAGGCAATGTCCAAAGGTAAGCCGTATTTCGGAAGATAGCTGATATAAGTTGCCGCATCTTTGGGATTATAGATGGAATTTGGATCTTCGGGCTTTGCAGAGAGTTTTCCCATGTTGTAAAACATGAGGATTCCTCTGTCTACAGGAGGAATGCCGGTTCTGACCTGGTATTTTACCTGGTGGAGCCTGATGGTTGCTTCCAGTTGTTTTTTGCTGATGGCCTTAAAGGTTTTCAGAAACTGAAAGTATTTATCTTTCGTTCCCAGGCTCCAGTCGCAATCAAATTGTACACTTTGATAACTGATCTTTTGCGCTTGTGCAAGGTGCTGTAATAAGGTATTACTTTGCATGGCGAGGCTATCCACGCCAGCAACGCTTAATTTTTCAAAGGTCTGATTGGTAATGAAGACTACGGGGGTCAGCTTTGTTGTTTTTACCGGTTCCTTAAAACTGATGATCGCTTCAGGATGCGCTTTTCCGGCATAGGTATTCCATTTGATATCGAAGAAGCGCAGGTAAAGTTTGCCGGCGGCAACTTCATCCAATACCTGATGTTGTGCTTTATTTAAGGTTAAGGTTTGCTTCCAATAATAAAATGCAGCATCAGCTTTGCTTTCCCTTTTACAGGAGGAGAGGGCAAATAGGAGCAGGAGGCAGGCTAAAAAAAGACGGTGTAAAAAAGAACCTGGGATCATCATCATGGGGAAGCAACTCAATAAGCAGACAAAGTTAAACTTCTTCGCCGATCTTAAATATTTTTTGGAAATAACAATTATAGCATTACCTTTGTACTGTAATAAAAATAATTACAGAATGAACAACGCAAGATTTGCTATTTCTTTACACATCCTGACATTGCTTGAAAAAGCAAAAGGGGAGTTGATGTCTTCCGACTATATCGCGGGGAGTGTCAACATCAACCCTGTTCTGGTAAGAAAGGAGCTGATCACTTTAAGAAACCACGGCTTTGTGGGGAGTAAAGAAGGTAAAAACGGAGGGAGTTTTCTGGCTAAACCTGCAAACACAATCACTTTAGATCAGGTTTACATTGCAGTAAGACAAAATAACTTGTTGGGTACTTCTAAAAATGAACCCAATCCACATTGTGCAGTGGGTAAGCAGGTAAGTCAGCATTTAAAAACATTATATGACAATACAGAAAAGGTATTAGTTAACGAATTGTCTAAAAAAACATTAGCTGATTTCAGTGATCAGTTTGATTGATTTTTTTTAACCATAACTGTAACAAATAACATTACAATATAACTAAAAAATAGAAAACATGAAAGTATCATTAATTGGAGCAAGTGGCTTCGTAGGGTCAAACATTTTAGAAGAGCTGTTAAACCGTGGTCATGAGGTTACGGGAATTGTAAGAGATGCAGCGAAAGTAAAACAAAGCAATGCGCATCTGGATGTAAAAGAAGTAGATGTATTAAATACGGAAGCATTGGCAGCAGCGATTGAAGGCGCCGATGCGGTAATCAGCGCATATAACGCAGGTTGGACCAATCCAAATCTTTACGATGATTTTGTGGCCGGTTCAGAAGCCATTCAAAAAGCAGTTAAAGCCTCAGATGTAAACCGCCTGATTGTAATTGGTGGTGCCGGAAGTTTAGAAATCAACGGAAATCAATTGGTTGACGGACCAGATTTTCCTGCCGAATATAAAGCAGGTGCTACTGCTGCCAGAGATTACCTGAATACCATCAAAAAAGAAGAAGAACTGGAATGGACTTTCTTTAGCCCTGCCATAGAAATGCATCCTGGCATTACTGCCGGACGCACGGGTCAATACCGTTTAGGTGCGAACAGCCCGGTTTTCAATGAAGAAGGCAGAAGCATCCTTTCGGTGCAGGATTTAGCGGTGGTGATTGCCGATGAACTGGAAAACAACAAACACCCAAAGCAAAGATTTACAGCTGCTTATTAAGCAGGGAATCAGAAAGGTGTTCCGGAACAAGAGCTGCGGAACACCTTTCCATTTGGTATAAAATTCGGATAAAGACTAGTGTTTCACTAGATATTGTGTTACTTTTGCGGCGAATATAGATTCGGATGCCAGGAAAGATCATTAGAAAACATTACCGCAGAGCAAGGTACGTACTGTACCGGGAGACTTTAATTGATGCAAAGGAGCATGTCTTAACCTTTATCGGTTCTTTTGTTGGAATCGGTTTGATTGGTTTACTCAACAGCCAATACCTGGTTGCCAATGATAATTTATTCCTGATCGGCTCATTTGGTGCTTCTTCGGTATTGATTTATGGCATCATTAACAGTCCTTTGGCGCAACCCCGGAACCTGATCGGGGGGCATGTCATCTCTGCCATCATTGGCGTAACCATCCTGAAGCTTTTTCCTTCTGAACTCTGGTTTGCAGGAGCATTGGCGGTTTCGCTGTCAATTGTAGCCATGCAGATTACGAAGACTTTGCATCCACCAGGTGGGGCTACTGCCTTAATTGCGGTGACCGGAGGAGCAAAAATCAAAGCAATGGGATACCTTTATGTCCTCTCCCCGGTATTTACCGGTGTCTTGATTTTATTTATGGTTGCCCTGGTATTTAACAATATGCGTCATCGGAAATATCCTGCCAAACCGATTTTTAAGCGAAGAAGAATCCACTAAGTTTTTTAGTTTTCCATTCGCTTTACGCCCATTGCATATTGAATTCCTCCAAGCAGGTGTTGTAAAAAAAGAGGATCAGTATAAGATTCTTCCGTATGCCCGAGTCCGGTATAGAAAGCCCTTCCACCATCAAAATCATGATACCAGGCCATAGGGTGGTTTGCCCCGTTGCTTCCTCCCTGATAGCTGTTTTCATCGATGCTGATGAGGACCTTCAGATCGGTGGAAATGTCTTTGAAATTGTACCATTCGTCTTTTCTTTTCCAGACCTCTGGTAAATGTGCTGTGGAAATCGTTTTGCGGTTAAGGACATTCAGTTCCGCAACTTGTTGTGCCGGATGTTTTACAAAATAGGCACCTGCAAGTCTTCCATACCAGGGCCAGTCGAACTCCGTATCAGTAGCTGCATGTACGCCCACAAAACCTCCTCCTGATTTGATGTATTGTTCAAATGCCTTTTCTTGTTGTTCATTAAAAATGTCACCGGTAGTATTGAGAAAGACAACCGCCGCATATTGTTTAAGGTTGGTTGTGTTTATTTTTGTCGCGTCGGTAGTGCTGTCTGCTATGAACTTATTTTCCATCGCCAGACGTTGGATGGCCATAATTCCGGCGGGGATAGAGCTATGGTGAAATCCGGCAGTTTTGGAAAAGATCAGAATCTTTTTTTTCTTCGCGAAACTGTCGCTGTTAAAGGAGAGCATCATGGAGAAGGTCAGCAATAGAAAGGTGTATGATTTAAGCATGTTGATGGGTTTAAATCATAAAGATATCATTAATCCTTTATATTCGGTAACGAGTAAATATTCGTCATTTTCTAAAGAAAGATAACCGTATTCGTAGCAGAAATGATAGGTGTTCCCCTTTTTGTTTTGATAGAGGTGGGTAAAATAGTCGAGCCTGAATCCGGTAGCCAGCAGTTGTTGCCTGCTGATTTTTATTTTTCCATCCGGATTTAGCCGTTTCAGGATGTCCCTGTTTTTCCTGAGGATTTTATTAATGACCTTCAGGGGATCTTGCCCGGGGTGTTTGTGCTCATTATTGTAATTGTTCCGGCAGTGCTGACTGCAGAATTTCTGATCTGCCCGACCTTTCAAAGGCAGCTCACAATCTAAACAAGATCTTTCCATTTCTCCTGGATTTCGGTTAAAACAAGTTTAAGTTAATAAAATTTCCTGATTAAACGTTTATAAGCGTTTATAACCGATTATAAGCGCTTAAAATAAGGAGGATTATTTGAGGAATGCAGAGGTTTGTATCGTCGGCAATCAGGGCGGTTGCTGTTCGTTAAACCATAGATAACCTAATCATTTAAAGAGATGAAAAATTTCAGAAACAGTGTGTATTTAACAGGACTTGCAGGAACAGATCCAATTGTAGTGAACTTCTCCGATGAGAAAAAAGTGGCCAGAGTAAGCCTGGCAATTAATGAGTTTTTTAAAAATGGTGCAGGTGAGGCCGTGTGTCAGACACAATGGTTCAATCTGGTTTTCTGGAATAAGAAAGCAGACCTTGCCTTACAAATGATAAAAAAGGGAGCGGAAGTCAGTATTGAAGGAAGTTTGAATGTACAAAGCTATACCGATAAAAAAGGAGAACAGCGTCTGACGACCGAGATCTTTGTGAACCACCTGGAAGTAGCAGAGAAAACGGAGGCCTAGCCGGGCACATCATTGTTGGTGTGTTCCAAACATACCAACAATGATGTAGTTATTTCCTCTTAAACTGAAGGCTTAATCCGGCGTAAAAATTTCTTCCCGCTGCTGCATTAAAATACCTTCCTGCAGCGGCATTTAAATCATTTCCAAGACTGTATTTTTCATTTAACAGGTTGTCTGCTCCGGCAAAGAACTCCAGTGGAGACTTACTGGCTGATCGGTATTTCCAGCTCAATCTCGTCTGGATCAAATGATACTTTCTGGCATAAACGGTATTGGCATCGTTGAGGGGCAGGCTGGAAGTGTAATTGTGCTGGGCAAATAAAGACCATGTTCCGGCAAATTGAACATCTGCACTGCTAATCAGCATGTGTTTCGGAACACCGGTAAGCTGGTTGCCGGAATAGTCGGAAGTTTTATCACTGTAACGGTTAAATTTGAATTGACTCAAGGTATAAGCATTACGCAGTTGTACTCCCCGGATAAATTTTGAAGCATTAACCGGAATAAGCCAGCCGGAGATGGAAGTTTCCAGGCCCCATTGCTTTGTACCTCCTGCATTGATAAAATATTCGGAACCGCCGGTATTCAGGCGCCTGACAATGGCCTGCTGCAACCGGTAATAGAAACCGGTAAGATCAGCCTGAATTCTGCCTTTAGGATCCTGAAACCTGATTCCGCTTTCATAATTCCATCCGGACTCCGGTTGAAGGTCGGTATTGATGACATTATCCGATGCCCTTACCTCGGCGATGGTAGGTGGAGAGTATCCTTTGCTAATGGCGCCCCGTAAGGATAAGCTGGGAGCAATTAAATAAGACAATGCGACTCTAGGCATGAACTGAAGGTCAAAGCGGTTGGTTTTTCTGTTTGTCGCAACAGGGAAAGTGCTGTTATAGGCATATTGGTACCAGTTTGTACTGGCGGATAACTCCAATAACCACTTTTCCTGCAAATCAATGGTTAACTGTGCAAAAGCCACATTGGAAGCAGCTTTCAGTTTATCGCCTACTTTCAATGCGGTGGCGTTCCCCTGGTCATTGCCGTAGTTGTTGATGTCAGAGGCAGTTTGCATGCTTTCCAGTCCCAGGTTGAACCTGTAATTCAGCATTTCCGTTTGACGGTAATATTCCAGATAGGAGCGGAGCCCTAAAGTGAACTCTTTCCTTTTCTCATAGTTGGTGATAAACGGATTTTTGAAGTCGGTATAAGAAGAAAAAACAGAGACAACATGCTTCAGCTGCTTATTGATCTGCCAATCATGGGAAATGCCTCCAAATATAGTTTTACTAAGGATTCCCGCATTTTGCTGTATGGCACCTTTGAGGGCGCCGTCCGCAGGTCTCGATCCTTTTGGGTTTTCCTGATATTGTACCTCCGTTAATCCACCTGGCGTCTGGTACTGAAGATCAGAATAAAAGATCAGTGCTTTAAGGCTTCTGTCTTTCGCATAGTTGTATTTTTGAAGGGCCTGAACATATTTTTTACTCATCCCGCTATGGTCCCGGTATCCGTCACTGCGCTGATAAGCCTGAGTAATATTCAGGCTGTATTTGTTAAATTGTTGTCCGAGGCTGAGCTGCTGCCGGAAGCTGCCATAGGCCCCTGCTTCGATCTTCAGACTGGCTAATGGATCGCCAATATTGTTTTCCTGAGGCTGAATCAACACCACCCCACCTGAATTTGCACCAAAAATGCTTCCTTGTGGTCCTTTCAGGATCTGAATCTGACTTGCTCCGGCAACTTCAAGCGCATTGAGGTAACTGTTTCCTCCGGCATCGGTTAAGGGGAAATCGTCAAAATAGATTTTCACATTTCTGACGCCGAACGGAGAACGCAATAAACTTCCGCGTATGGATAAACGGTAGCTTCCCGGTGAACGCTCTTCCATTCTCAATCCGGAGATGGTATTCATGGCAGAAACAAAAGATCCGCCTGGTTGCTTTTCCAGTAAAGAAGCATTGAGGAGACCTATAGAACCTGTGGATCTCAATAATGGCTGCGTAGAAAAATAGGGCCGGATCTGAACCTCTTTTAACCGCTTTGTGGTATCCTGTTGCTGTTGTGCAAATGTGGAAAAGGAAAGCAATAATAACGAAGTGCCTAAAAGTGTTTTCATCTTTAACAAAGCTAAAATTTATGGCCAAAGAAACGCGTCTTTAGCTGGCTATTTTGTCAGGGATTTTGGCCTTTATTTAATTGGTTTGAGATCATTAAAAGACAGGGACGGGAAACAGTAAACATTTTTCAGTATAGGACAAAGTGTATAACCTGGCTCAAATTAAGTCATTAATAGGTATAGTTTATTTAGGATGTGACACGCATAAGACAGGTTAATACCTGGTTTTACCCAAGCTAGGTTTAACTTCGCTCTAAGCTCGGTCTATACTCGGTGCTAACTCGGTCAGAAGCGTGTTAAAGGCGGGTAAGCAACGACTATAAATTGAGGTTAAAATGAGTGTTTCTGCCAGCAGTTCCTTCCTTGAAAAAAAGTTGATCCGGATATCTTCAACTCATTCGGAAAATCAACGGATAGCCGGTTTTGAATCTTTGTTTTTTTTCGTTTGACATTTTATTAATCTTTTTAACTTTTTTTAACCTTTTAATGCGTAATAGTATCCGCAAATTATTTCAACTTTACTTCATAATATAAAATGTATGAAGAAGCTCTTGTTCCTGTTGCTGTGCCTGTTATCCGGAGGTATGGCCTTTTCCCAACAATTCACCCTAAAAGGGATTACCTACGATCATGAAAAGAGTATACTCCCCTTTACGAGTATTTATATTCAGGGGACAAGTACAGGGACTTCAGCCAATACAAACGGAGAATTTCAACTCAGACTTGAAAAAGGAAAATACAGCTTGATGTTCAGGGCAGTAGGGTATAAACAACTGATCAGGGAGGTAAACATCAGCAAGGATACGGAGTTATCTGTAGCGATGGAAGCGGAGGCCTATCAGTTAAAAGATGTCGTGATTAAGGCCAATGCCGAAGATCCGGCATACGAAATGATCAGGAATGCGATCAGAAAACGTAAGGAACATTTAACGGAGGTAAAAGCTTATTCTTGTGATACCTACATAAAAGGGGTGACTAAACTTAAAAACGCACCTAAGAAATTTCTGGGTAGAGAAGTCCAGGGAGAGTTGAAAGATATGGGGCTGGACTCTGGTAAAAGAGGAATCCTTTACCTGTCTGAATCCATTTCTAAGTTTAACTTCCAGCAGCCAAATAAAATTAATGAGGAAATGATTTCTTCAAAGGTGAGTGGGAATAGTAATGGTTTTAGTTTTAATCAGGCGACTGATTTTCTGATCAGCTTTTATAAAAATACCGTCGAGATCAGCGACCTGAGCCGTGTCGGTTTTGTTTCCCCAATCGCCGACAATGCCATGTTGTTTTATCGCTATAAATTCATGGGTACTTTCAGGGAAGGCAACGACTGGATCAATAAAATACAGGTCATCTCCAGACGGAAGTACGATCAGGTCTTTAATGGTTACATCTATATCATTGACGACAGCTGGAGGATTCACAGCACAGACCTGGAGATTACGAACAATTCGATGATCGAAGGGATTGACACACTGAAGATCAAACAGCAGTTTATTCCTGTGAAAAATGGCAAATGGATGCTGGCCAGTCAACAGTATGACTATTCAGGTGGGATCTTCAGCTTCAAATTCCTGGGCAGTTATACCGGTGTGTTCAGCAACTACGATATAGAACCCAATTTTCCGCCAAAGTTCTTTACCAACAGGGTCTTGAAGGTGAATGCAGATGCAAACAAGAGAGACTCGACCTATTGGGCAGGAATCCGTCCGATGTTGTTAACCCCGGAAGAGCGCAGGGATTATGTAAAAAAGGACAGCATTAAATTGTGGAGGAGTTCCGATAAATACCGGGATTCAATCGATAGAAAAGCAAATAAGTTTAAACTGCTGAAAGTGTTGACCTTGGGTTATGCACACCAGAATACCAAGGAAAAGGAGTCATGGAGAATCAGCGGGCCACTTTTTAACATCAACTATAATACGGTAGAGGGCTGGGTGTACAACCCCGGACTGACTTATAGAAAGACGCTGAAAGATAGTACCGTACTGATCGCAAAGATCAATGGCCGTTACGGGTTTGAAAATAAAAAGCTGACTGCAAATGCCAGTCTGGGTTATGTTTATGATCGTAAACACAATGGTTATGTCGGCCTGAGTGGAGGAACAGCTTATACTGACTTTAACAGCAATTATTCGGCAATCCCTCCGCTGTTTAATACCATAAGTACCTTGTTCTCGAAAGAGAATATTCTCAAACTGTATAAAAAGGATTTTGTAAATGTCATTTCCGGAAGGGAGCTGAGTAATGGATTATACCTCTCGGGTAACCTGGAGTATGCCAGCAGGACTCCTTTAATCAATACTTCTTTCAGAACAGCAAGCCGTTTCCCGGATAAGGAATTTACAGCGAATAATCCATATCCTTCATCTGGCAACGACTATGCTTTTACGGCACATAAGGCACTTACCATGGGGATAACAGTAAATATTGCCTTTGCACAAACCTATATTGAACGCCCTGATTTTAACATCAGACAAGGATCTGTGTACCCGAAGCTTCAGCTGGACTATCGTAAAGGGATCAAGGGAGTATTTAATTCAGAGGTAGATTTTGATTATGTAGGAGCCCGTATTTTTGACTCCAACAAAAAGCTTGGAATCCTTGGTGCTTTCAGGTATAGCGTCGCTGCAGGGAAGTTCCTGAATAGAAAAAAGCTGTATTATATGGACTTCAAACATTTTGCGGGGAGCGATATTTTTGTCTATACCCAATTCACGGATGGCTTCCTGCTGCTTAGTCCTTATGAATTCAGTACCGGAAAGCAGTTCCTGGAGGCTCATTTTGAACACAATTTTGGAGGTCTGTTTTTGAGTAAGATTCCCTTGTTTAAAAAATTGAAGCTGGAAGAGGTGATAGGTGTGAATTACCTGAGCTCTGATGTAATTAAGAATTATACCGAAGCTTATGTAGGTGTTCAGCGATTTGGTCTGAGATTGAATTTCGTAAAGAACTTTAATTACAACAATAGAAGCAGCACCGGGTTCAGGATATCAGCTGCTTTTTAACAAAAAAACCTGTTGGCAAAGCCAACAGGTTTTTTCCAATCCTGGAAAAAGATTAAGCTAATTTTGCTTGTAGGTTCTCATCAATAGCAGCTAAGAACTCTTCAGTATATAGGTAATGTTTGCCATGCTCAACTTTGTTACCATGGATACAAACGGCTAAATCTTTAGTCATTTTTCCGCTTTCTACAGTTTCAATACAAACCTGCTCTAAAGCCTGACAGAATTTAACCAATTCCTGGTTGTTGTCTAAAATACCACGGAACTCTAAACCTCTTGTCCATGCAAAGATGGAAGCAATCGGGTTCGTAGAAGTTGGTTTTCCAGCCTGGTGATCACGATAGTGGCGGGTAACGGTACCATGTGCCGCTTCCGCTTCCATTGTTTTTCCATCTGGTGTGATCAATACAGAAGTCATTAGTCCTAATGAACCAAATCCTTGAGCTACAGTATCAGACTGAACGTCGCCGTCATAGTTTTTACAAGCCCAAACGAAGTTCCCATTCCATTTTAAGGCAGAAGCAACCATGTCATCGATCAAACGGTGCTCATAAGTAATTCCTGCAGCATCAAACCTTGCTTTAAAGTCGTTTTCATAGATCTCCTGGAAGATGTCTTTGAAACGTCCATCATATTTTTTAAGAATGGTGTTTTTTGTAGATAGGTATAAAGGCCATTTTTTGCTCAATGCCTGGTTAAAACATGCATTGGCGAAACCGCGGATACTTTCGTCAGTATTGTACATCGCTAATGCAACACCATCACCTTTGAAGTTATACACATCAAATGATTGAACCTCGCTGCCATCTTCAGGGGTGAAGGTTAAGGTTAATTTACCTTTTCCTTTAGTCACTAAATCAGTAGCACGGTATTGATCACCAAAAGCATGACGACCGATACAGATCGGGGCAGTCCAGTTTGGTACTAAACGGGGAACATTGCTCATCACAATCGGCTCACGGAAAACGGTTCCATCTAAAATATTACGGATGGTTCCGTTTGGTGATTTCCACATTTGTTTCAAATTAAATTCCTTCACACGGTCTTCATCAGGAGTGATGGTTGCGCATTTGATACCTACACCATATTTCTTGATCGCCTCAGCTGCATCAATTGTTACCTGGTCATTGGTTTCATCACGATACTCTACACCTAAATCATAATACTTGATGTCAAGCTCCAGATAAGGAAGGATTAGTTTATCTTTAATGAATTTCCAAATGATGCGGGTCATTTCATCACCATCTAACTCTACAACGGGTTGGGTTACTTTAATTTTTTGTACAGACATATTAGTGGATATAATTTTAATTGTTGAAAAAACAAAGATATAAATTTTGAGTTTATAGCCTCATTTTCTGACAAAATCCAAAAACAATTAAAGATTTTATAACGTTATGATGATATAAACTTACCATTATGAGTATCGAAAAAAAAGATAAGCTTCATCCTACCGATCTGGGCGAAACCAAAGATTTTGACAATCTGTCTTACGATAAGGATAAAAATAGTTTTGTGTTTGATGTAAAAGGCACAGAAAAAGAGTACGATCACCCTTTACCTTATGATACTTCCGCTCCCAATGGAGAGGACAGCATTTCTACTTATGATGAAGCCAATCCTTATAATGGGACTGAATACAATGATGCAGAGCAAATCGGCGAAAATTTAGAAGAAGCTGGAATGCATATCGATAACGGGCAAAGTGTGGAACTGGATCCTGAAGATGAACTGCTGGGAAGAACTGCAGAAGATGAACGGGAGGACCTGGATGAAGAGGGTTATCCGATTAATGATTCCCCGGCCATCAGAAAGAAATTTTAAGGATTTACGTCCAGATTGAACTTGCGGCGGAACTCATCCAGTTTAGGGTTTTTTTCTACCAGATACTGGTACTTCTCAGTACTGGTGTAAAGCCTGTTGACCACTTCCCGGGCCATTTGTATGGTCCTGATCGAAACATTGAAGTTTTTTAGCCTCGGCCTTAAAAAATTCATCAGGTCTACCATTTCTTCCTGTAGCAGGCTTTCCTGAAGTTTGTGTTCTACTTTTACAATGATGGTTTCTGTTCCCTCCAGCTGTGGGTCAGCTCCGGACATCAAGGTATAGATATTGATCTTCCCGGAAGTCTTTGCGCTTTCCGAATATTCGTTCCAATACACTAAAAGCTGGGCTAACGTGAATACTTCCCGGTCATCACCACTGATGTATTTCGGCTCGCCATCGTCTTCTCCCGCCGAACTTCGGTTCAGGTCTGTTAAAGAAGGAATAAAGGTTCCGGTATTGCTGCCACTAAGGTTGATCTTTTGATTTAAAGCAATCTTTGCCGTAGGAGCAGGACTGGTTGCCGTCTTTACCGGAGCGCTTACCGCAGGTGCAGGAATGGGTTTTGGAGCGGGTTCTACCACCGCAGGAGCCTTTTCGTCTGATTTATAGGCAGTAGCAACCGGAGCTGTATTTTGAGCCGGCGCCGGACTTACATTAGTTTTTTTTTTAATCTGATCTTGGTCAGTTGCGGAGGAGTGAGTAGGCTGCTGGGCGAGTTGTAGTACCGAAGGAATGTGGCACATCTTGATCAGAGCCAGCTCCACCTGGAGCCGCTGGTTCTTGCTGTTCTTATAGATCAGGTCACACTGATTGGCCAGGTTTAATGCAGTGAGTACAAAGGAAACTGCCGTCTGCTGACTTTGACTAATGTATTTTTGTTTGATGTTTTCACTCACCTCCAATAACTTTGTCGTCTGTGGATCCTTGGCCACAAGAAGATTTCTCAGGTGACTTGCCAGTCCGTTGATGAAGTTGTTCCCGTCAAAGCCATTGTTCAGCACCTCATCAAATAAAATCAAGGCATTGCTGACATCAGCAGTGGTCAGGTATTGGGTGAGCCTGAAGTAGTAATCATAATCCAGAATGTTCAGGTTATCGATTACGGATTTATAGGTTAAGTTTTTATTGGTATAACTAACAATCTGGTCAAACATGGAAAGGGCATCCCTCAATCCACCATCTGCCTTTTGAGCGATGATGTGTAATCCATCTGCCTCTACATTGATGTTTTCCCGTATCGCAATCTTGTTCAGGAGACCGGAAATGTCGTCTACCTGAATCCGGTTGAAGTCAAAAATCTGACAACGGGATAGGATCGTTGGCAGGATTTTATGTTTTTCCGTTGTCGCTAATATAAATATGGCATAAGAAGGTGGTTCTTCCAATGTTTTCAGAAAAGCATTAAATGCGTTCGCCGAAAGCATGTGCACCTCATCAATGATATAGATCTTATATTTTCCTGCCTGTGGCGGGATCCGAACCTGCTCAATCAAACTGCGGATGTCATCAACAGAATTGTTCGATGCCGCATCTAATTCATGAAAATTGAAAGAATGGCCGGTTTGAAAAGAAACACAGGAGTCGCAGGTTCCGCAAGCTTCCTGTTCTGCGGTTAAACTGGTACAATTGATCGTCTTTGCGAGAATCCTTGCACAGGTAGTTTTACCGACACCTCTTGGTCCACAGAATAAAAAAGCCTGGGCCAATTGATTATTTTTAATGGCATTTTTTAACGTACCCGTGATGTGGTGTTGACCAACAACGGTTTCAAACGTTGCCGGACGGTATTTACGGGCTGATACTATAAAATTCTCCATTCGGCAACGAAATTATAAATTTTTTATGGAGCTGAGGGGATTTGTTGGAAAATAAAATGAACTGGCCTGGAACCGGGGTTTTTTATACTTTTCCAAAACTGATAATTAAGTTTAGATTTGCGCATAAATATAAACTCATTTTATGAAGCGCTTTCTAACTGGTCTGTTTTTGACTTTGCCAATGTTCGGTTTTGCCCAATCCAATTTCCATAAAGGATATGTTTTGACAAATTCAAAAGATACTTTAAAAGGATATCTTGATTATAGAGAAGAAAAAAATAATCCTGTAGCTGTTGTTTTTAAAGAGGACGGGAATGCCAGTCCAAAAACATATACCCTGAAAGACTGTGCAGGTTATGGGATCAATGATATGGTCAGTTACCAAAGACATGTCGTAAATATCAGTCTGGGTCCCGACGACATGTCTAAACTTACCGAAGTGGTAGATACCAGTTCTAAACGAGAACCCGTGTTTCTCCAGGTGATTCAGGAGGGACAACGCGTGACTTTTTTTCAGTATGAAGATCAGGTTAAAAGAAGATACTATATTCTGGATAAAGGAGATCAGGAACCTCAGGAGTTAATCAGACAGCTTTACATACAAACTGACAATCCTGGAAAGATGCTCACGAATGTCAGATATGCCCGTCAGCTAATGGCGATTTTAAGAAAGTACGGTAAATATTCGGAAAGCCTGGAAAACCGCTTAGGCCGGTTAAAGTATACAAGGGACGAGCTGTCGAAAATTGTAGTGTTGATTAATGATCAGCAGCTGGAGGAATCTAAATTTCCAAAATCAAGGTTTTTTGCCGGAGCGGGTATCAATGCGGCCTTACTAGGCTTCAGCGGAGCACATGTGCTGGCCGGATCGGATGCCAGTTCAAAATTGTCTTTCGGACCCACAATTGCCACGGGATTAGATTTCTTTGCAAATCCTGCCATCCGCAGGTTGTTGTTTAGGGTGGAATTGTCGTTAATGATGAGTAAAAATAAAATTTCCAGCCCGACCGCTATGCAATCGTTTGACCAGCTAGGGGCAGCGATCAATCCACAGGTGATTTATCACCTGTATAATGCGGCTGATTTTAAAGTATTTATTGGCGGAGGAATTGGCCTCAATTTGTCGAGTTACAGCAATCAAAAATCCACCCGGTATTCGAAGAGTTTTTATACAGGCGTGGAGACCGTAGAGACCAATAATCCCAATGATCTGGTAGATCTGGAGACTTTTTATGCGAGCTTCCCGGTAACCGCCGGAGTGGTACTGAATAAAAAGATAGAACTTTCTATTGGTTATAGCATGGCTACAGCCATTACAAATTATGCATTATTCAATGCAGATAAGCAACAATTCAGACTTGGGGTTAACTATCTGTTTGGTAAACACTAAATCATTTGATTTTTAATATTTTATTGCTACATTTGCAGCCCCGCATTTTGTGCGGTAAATAAACATAAATTAATCATAACAATGAATCAGTACGAAACTGTTATCGTTCTAACCCCGTTGTTATCAGAAGAGGTTGCGAAAGAGGCATTAGCCAAATTCAGCAAAATCATCACTGATAGCGGAGCCGAAATTGTTCAAGAGGACAATTGGGGTTTGAGAAAATTAGCGTATCCGATTGAGAAAAAAGCAAGCGGATTCTTCCACCTTACAGAGTATAAATCTTCAGGTGAATTAGTAAGTAAATTGGAATTAGAACTAAAACGTGATGAGCGTGTTCTACGTTTCCTTACCATTAGATTAGATCGTCATGCGGTTGCGTATAATGAGAAGAAACGCAGTGGTGCTTTTAACAAAAAACCTAAGAAAGAGGAGGTTGCAGGATAATGGCTAAAGATCAAATACAATATGTTACCGCTCCAAAAGTGGACGATAACAGAAAAAAATATTGCCGTTTCAAAAAGAATGGTATTAAATATATTGATTACAAAGACGCAAACTTTTTGTTAAAGTTCATCAATGATCAAGGTAAAATTTTACCTCGCCGTCTAACCGGTACTTCATTGAAATTCCAACGCAAAGTGGCTCAGGCGGTAAAACGCTCACGTCACATTGGTTTGTTACCTTTCGTTGCTGACCAATTAAAATAGGAGCTGAAAAATGGAAATTATTTTAAAACAAGATATCAAATCCCTAGGGGAAAAAGATGATATCGTTAATGTAAAGCCAGGATACGGTCGTAACTACTTAATCCCACAAGGATTCGGTCAGTTGGCTACTCCTTCAGCGAAAAAAGTATTAGCAGAAAACTTGAAACAAGCTGCTTTTAAACAAGATAAAATTAAGAAAGATGCTGATGGTATCGCTGCACGTTTAGTAGATGTGAAGTTAACTATCGGTGCTAAAGCTGGTGAAACAGGAAAGATTTTTGGTGCTGTAAATACCATTATGATTTCTGAGGCATTAAAACAACAAGGTTTTGATGTTGACCGTCGCCGTATCACTTTCGAAACTGAACCTAAATTTGTTGGTGAATACGTAGCCAACTTAAACTTGCACAAAGAAGTGAAAGTTAAAGTTCCTTTCGAAGTTGTAGCTGAGTAATCTTTTTACATGACATAAAAAAGGGTTCTGATTCATCAGAGCCCTTTTTTTATTGCTTTTTTTGCCAGTGCCGCAATCGGGTATTCCGCAATCTTCTTACCTTTGGGGCAATGGCAACAAAACGACGCAAACCCGCTAAAGCAAAATCTCCTTTACTTAAAAAAATCACTGGTATCCTGACTAAGGTCTTTCTTTGGTTTTTGATGGTGACCGTGCTTTGGGTTTTGTTTTATCGTTTTGTAAATCCACCCATCACCCTGCTGATGATCCAAAGGAACATCGAACGGAGTTCAGAGGATAAGCCCTCAAAGATGGAGAAGAAATGGGTGGACTTCGATGATATGTCCGATAATATGAAACGGGCTGCAGTATCTGCCGAAGATCAGCTCTTCCTGAAACATATAGGTTTTGATGTGAAAGCCATAGAAAAGGCTTTTGAGACGAATAAAAAGGGTAAAAAGATAAAAGGGGGAAGTACCATCTCCCAGCAAACAGCTAAAAACGTATTTCTATGGCCGGGACGCTCCTGGATCCGTAAAGGTTTTGAAGCCTATTTTACATTGCTGATAGAAATCTTCTGGAGTAAAGAACGGATCCTGGAGGTTTACCTCAATGTAATTGAGATGGGCGACGGAATTTATGGTGCGGAAGCGGCTTCACAGGCCTATTATGGTAAATCCTGTAAGAAGTTAAGCCGGGCACAGGCCGCGCTGATTGCTTCCTGCTTCCCTAACCCAAGAAGGTGGTCGCCAAAAAATGCAACACCTTATATCCGTCACCGCCAATACCTGATCATGAAGAACATGAGACGTCTGGGACCTTTGGATTTTTAATCCCTTTTTCTCCGGAAATTCCTATATTCATCCCTGAATATGGGCCTAGGCGAAGATGATCACAATTATTGGGAACAAATGCGCCTTGGGGATAAACAGGCTCTATTTGAGCTATATAACCGCCAGTATTTCCAGCTTATCCGCTCCGGCATGAAGATCAATGCCGATGATGAACTCGTTAAAGATTGTGTCAATCAGATTTTTTTAAATATCTGGGATAAGCGGGAACGCCTGCATCCGGTAGAAAACGTCAGGGCTTATCTGATGACTTCCCTTCGCCATTGTATGCTGGACCAGTTGTCGTACCTCAATAAGACAAACGCAGCGCTGAGCAAAATGCTTGCTGAAGAAGAATGGAATGAGCTTTCTTATGAACAGGTACTGATTAACATTCAACAGGACGACGACCTGAAAGAAAAACTTAAAATTGCCATCCGCCAGTTAACTCCCCGTCAAATGGAATTGATTCAGCTTAAATTTTTTGAAGGGCTAAGTTATGAACAGATTTCAGAAAGAACGGCGCAGAGCGTGAAAACGGCATATAATACGATTTATGATGCGATCAAAGTGCTTCGGAAGTTGCTGAAATAACGGGGCGGGAAATAAACTTTAAATTTTCTTAGGAAAAGGAGGGCATTTCTCCGTCTGTATATTAAAAGCTCCTTATGATACAGATGCCTGGCAATGATTTTGACGTAGAAGAATTGATTTGCAATGAATCATTTCAGGAATATTGTCTGGGCACCAGCCTGGAACATCAAATCCTTTGGAAGGAATGGATGGCAAAATTTCCGGATAGAAAGGAAGATATTGCAGAGGCCGAAAGAATAGTTGCCATTCTGAATGTAAAACAAGGCAGCAGAATAGAACAATTGAAGGCATTAAGGTCCGGGCTAACGCAGCAAGAGGCTTTCCAGTCGGCCATCTCTTTCAAATCGGAGATCCCCTTCAAAGAAGAACCTCTGGAGCGTAGTCTTAAAGCGAGAAGACCGCGCTGGTATTTTTACTTTGGTAGCAGCGCAGCAGCCATTCTGATCGCGATCACCTTTTTATACTTTTACAGACCTGCTTTTTTTGAGGCTAAAAAAGAGCCGGCATTGACCTGGTTTTCTTCGGGTAAAGCCTTGCGCAAAACGGTCATCCTGCAAGATGGCTCTGTGGTTACACTGGGAAAAGAGAGCTCCATTCGCTTAGGGGAAGGTTTTAATGCTGCGAAGAGAGAAATATGGCTCGACGGAGCTGCCTTCTTTGATATAAAACATGATGCAGCCCATCCTTTCGTAGTGCATACTACTTTTAATGACATTAAAGTTTTGGGAACCACCTTTAATGTGAAAGCTTATGCAGATTCCAGCATGATGGAAACTACCTTGATTCAGGGCAGCGTCCAGGTAGCCTCCAAAAAGTATCCGGGTTATTTTGTCGTGCTGAAACCTAATCAGAAACTGCTGAGTCTCCACTCCCCGGCAAAAGCATCCCTTTCAAAACCTGATGCCGAATACCGCATCTCTGAGTTGAAGCAGAACGCTGCTGCTCCGGTACCTGAGGAGATTGCCTGGGTGCGGAAACGTCTGGACATCGATAATCTGCCGCTTGCTGTCATTGCCCAAAGGCTTCAGGACTGGTATGGCATAGAGATCATCATTACCGGAGAAGAGGTTAAAAATTA
The DNA here is from genome assembly GCF_038446955.1 of Pedobacter sp. FW305-3-2-15-E-R2A2. Taxonomy (NCBI): domain Bacteria; kingdom Pseudomonadati; phylum Bacteroidota; class Sphingobacteriia; order Sphingobacteriales; family Sphingobacteriaceae; genus Pedobacter; species Pedobacter sp. FW305-3-2-15-E-R2A2. The sequence goes on along the minus strand of NZ_CP151803.1, from coordinate 6,338,039 downwards.
CAGGTATTCGGGAGTTTTTGAAAATGAAACCATTTTGAAAACACTTGAGGCCCTGCAGCTTTCGTATCCCTTTCATTTTGAAGTCCGGGGAGATCAAATTTATATCAAAAAATAACCCTGATCTGGGGTCAAACAGATGAACTAAACCACCAAACTAAACAGATATGAGAAGAGTATTACTAAGTATGAAAATTACAGGTTTTGTGCTGCTGCTCCTGTGTATGCAGGTCTCTGCCGCAGGTTTTGCACAGCAGAGGATCAGCATTAAGATAAAAGAAAGCAGTATTAAGGAGCTGTTGAAGGCGGTGGAACGACAAACGGACTATCGATTTGTATATAGCAATACGGCAATGTCGGCTCAGCGGAATGCGCTCGATATCAGGGAGGCCTCATTGGAGGAGGCGATGCGCCTGATTCTGAAAAATAGCCAGCTGACTTATGCATTGAAAGAAAACAACCTGGTGGTGGTGTACCCTGATGCCACTATGGCGGGTAAAAAAGACATCGTCATTACCGGAAAGGTACTGGATGATGCGGGGCTGCCTTTGCCGGGTGTTTCGGTAAAAGTAACAGGCCTGGCCATTGCAACGATCACCGATGCAAATGGGGCCTATTCCATCAGGGTGCCTGATGGAAATGCCAGCCTGGAATTTTCGTTTATTGGCTATGCCAGGCAGATTGTTAATCTCGCTGGCAGAACCTCGCTTAATATCGAACTGAAATCTGACAGTCAGAACTTGCAGGAAGTTACGGTAACCGGATATACGAGTTATAACAGGCAGCAGTCGGCAAGTTCTTCTGCGGTAGTAAGCGGAAAAGACCTGGCACAAACTTCATTGTCTACCTTCGATCAGGTATTGCAGGGCCGGGTTTCCGGTTTACAGGTTTCTTCAGGCTCGGGGCAACCTGGTTCAAGTTCCAAAGTAATCCTGAGGGGGATCGGAACGATCAGCGGGAATACAGCCCCTTTATACGTCTTGGACGGTATTCCTGTGGAAGATGCTTATTTTCAAACACTCAATCCTTCCGATTTCGAAAGTGTAACGGTGTTAAAGGACGCCACTTCAAAAGCACAATATGGTGCAAAGGGAGCGAACGGGGTGATTGTCATCACGACAAAAAAGGGGAAATCAGGTAAGGTACAGTTCAATTATAAGTCGCAGTATGGATTGTCGAAGCTGACTTCCCCGAAGTTTAATATGATGAATACTACCCAGCGCTTACAGTTTGAAGAAGAGATCGGTCTTGAAACAGGCTCAGAGATTGGTCCGGGTTGGGAGTTTTCCAAAAAGAACCCGGATTATGCAAGCAAAACACCGCAGGAACAGCGCAGGGCTGATGCCATCCTGGATAGTATTGGAAAGATCAATGCGAATTGGAAAGACATCTTTTTCAGAACAGGAAAGTTTACGGAACAACAGGTTGATGCCAGTGGCGGAAATGATAATGTTCGTTTTTATAGTTCCTTAAACTATTATAAACAGGATGGGATTGCCAAACGTTCCGGTTTAGAGCGCTACTCATTGCGGAATAACGTAGATTTTAATGCCGGGAAACTTTCAGGAAGTATCAATACCAGTCTCGGATATTCGGAATCGAGCATGATTGAAAATGAAGGCCAGTCGAGCGGTAAAAATCCTTTGTCTGCCGTCTATTATGCCTTGCCCTATGAGTATCCTTATGCCCCCGACGGGACATTGATTCATAACGGTAATTCGGATGAATATGAAATTTATGATCAGCGCGAAGGAAGTAAAGCATTAGAGCGGTTGTTAAATACAACCAATAAAGACAACCAGTACAAAACGATTCTCAGCGGTGCTTTGAGTTATAAAATTACCGCGGATCTGACGGCAAAGACCAGGTTTGGAATTGATTTCAGAGAAACGACCTCAGAAAATTTTGTGCGGCCGGATTCTTATTCAGGAGCTCAGGAGAACGGAGAAAAAGGAAGCTTTGGGGAAAATCTGCAAAGAAATTTTTCGATGATCTCTACTTCTGGATTAACCTACTCAAAGGTGCTGGATAAACACAGCTTTGAGTTAACGGGACTTTATGAGATCACCAAACAACACCGCAGAGGTTTTGGGTATAAAGCCTTTGGAATTGATCCCCGGTTGCCGGAAACACCGGCTGGAGGGACACCGGGGTCTGCAGAAAATTCTTTTATCCCGGAATTTAGCGGAAGAAGAACAAAAAATGCTTTGATCTCTTATATCGCATTGGGGCGTTATACCTTTAACGACCGTTACACCTTAAACGCCAGTTATCGCTATGATGGTTCTTCTACTTTACCAAAGAAAAACAGATGGCATGGGTTTTATTCGGTCGGTGCAGCCTGGAATGTGAAAAAAGAAAATTTCCTTGCCGGTTCAGAACTGATCAATGACCTGAAACTTCGGGTTAGCTATGGTACAACGGCGAGCCCTTTTCCTGGCAATTTCACCTATCTTTCAGCTTATTCGACCACTTCTTATGGAGGACAAAGCGGAATCTATCCTACAGCTTATGGAAGTGTGAATTACGATTGGGAGTATGCAAAAGATCTAAATATCGGTTTTGACCTTGATTTCTTAGACAATAGAATACACCTGGTAACCGATGTATATTATAAAAAAACGGAAAACCTGTTCCTTGACCTTCCGGTTTCCCTGACCGCGGGTGTACCAGTGCTGTCTTTAAATGCGGGTTCGATGAGAAACAGAGGGGTTGAGGTGGCTTTGGGTGTAGATGTGATCAGAACTGAGGACTTGAAATGGAATGTAGGTTTAAATTTTGCCTATAATCAAAATAAAGTCCTCTCACTGGCCGGCTCTGAAGGTTTTGAGCAGGGAGATTCTGAAATCGTTAGAGAAGGCCTGCCTTATGGTTCTCATTATGCGCCCAAATGGGCAGGGGTGGACCCAAAAAATGGAGACCCATTGTATTATGACCAAAATGGAAATATAAGTACCAATTACAACGCAGCCACGATGAGTGTCGCTGAATTTGGAAGCCTCTATCCGCCATTTACTGGTGGGTTCAATACCTCGCTGAATTATAAAGGATTCAATTTATCGGCATTGTTTAGTTTTGCCAATAATGTATTCAGGTATAATAATGAAGATTATTACAACGAGAATCCTGATTTCGGTACCAGCGGCCAATCGGTCAGAATGTTGAATAACCGTTGGAAAAAGGAGGGCGACAATGCCATCCTGCCAAGGTATAACGCAGCAAGAAGCTTCTCTTCCAAAGACATCCAGAATGCATCTTACCTTCGTCTGAGGAATGTAAACCTGAGTTATGCACTTCCTAAGTCCTTGCTTGCCGGTACTAAGTTTATCAGCGGGGTAAATGTATTTGTGCAAGGCAGTAATCTGCTGACCTGGACAAAGTGGAAAGGTTTTGATCCGGAAGATAGTGATGGAGAGGCCAAGTTTGACTATCCAAGTTCCAGGACTTACACTTTTGGTTTAAATGTTAATTTCTAATCGTATGATCATGTTAAAATATTATAGCAACAGAATTTTCTTCTATACTTTATGCTGCAGCCTAATGCTCCTGAATTCCTGCAGTAAAGAACTGGACCTTGTTCCTTCAGATAGTTTTGATGACAGCAGGGCTTTCAATACCGTAGAGGACTTAAATGGCGGACTAATCGGAGCTTATGCTTCTTTAGAAACGGATGTCATCACGAATACTTCCCTTACTTCCGACGAATGCAACCTGCCGAAGGAAAACTCAACAGGACGTGGGATAGGGACCTACAGATGGCAATACGATGGTTCAGGTGGTACGATTACCGCCGGCTGGGCAAGTAATTACAAAAGCATTGATATGCTGAACAGGGCCTTGAATTATGTGGACAAAGTGAAATCCAAGCCTGCAGAAGAAATACTTAAAAAACAATATAAGGGTGAAATGCTGGCCATGAGGGCTTATTGTCATTTTGAGCTGCTCAGAAATTTTGCTTCCAGTTATGAAAGCAATGGAATGGGGGTTCCTTATATGGAAGTGTCCACGGTATCCCGCCCTTCGAGGTTAAGTTTCGGAGCGACAATACAAAAGATAAAAACAGATTTACTGGCTGCCAAAGGATTAATCCCTGCTTCATTTGAAAACAAGACGAGAATTACCCTGATCGCTGTTTCCGCCATGCAGGCAAGAGTAGCCTTGTATGAGAAGAACTGGGATGATGCCTTGAAATACAGTACGGAAGTAATTGAAGCTGCTGCACTGGCTGACCGCGATCAGTTTCCTTTGATCTGGAAAGATAAGGCAGAAGATGAGGTGATCTGGAAATTGAAAAGAGTAAGCGGAGACAGCCGTTTGGGGGATTTCTATTACGATACAGATGATGTGGTATTGTATGCTCCTGCATTTGAACTGATCAATTCCTTTGATGCCGGCAATGATGTGAGGTATGGTGCTTATGTTAAATTTGACGATACCAGAGGAGTAGGTACTTCGAATTATAGTGTGAATAAGTATCTGGAAGGAAATGCAGGCCGGACAAACCTTTGCGATGTTAAATTATACAGAACAGGGGAAATGTACCTGATCAGGGCTGAAGCCTATGCGCAGAAACAAAATCTATCCCTGGCAGGAGCAGATTTGAATGCACTTCGCGCTGCAAGGATCAGTGGATATACGGATGTTACTTTTGCAGATCAGGCAGTATTGTTGAATGCCATTGTTTTGGAAAGGTATAAAGAACTGGCTTTTGAAGGGCACAGGTTTTTTGACCTGCGCAGAAATGGATTGCCGGTAACAAGAGAGCCTGCGGATGCAATAAATGCTTTAGGTTCTGTAACTTTAACTTCAGCAAACAAACAATATGCATATCCTGTACCAAACGCAGAGATTCGTGCCAACTCAAACGTGAAACAAAACCCATTGTATTAAACAACCAAAAAAATAACCACATGAAATTTAAATTAAACTATTCTCTTTTGTGCCTGATGATCTTCACCTGCATGGCAGTTTATGGGCAAAAGAAATATGTGATGGTCATCCATGGCGGTGCCGGGACGATTCTTAAGAAAAACATGACTCCGGAAAAGGAAGCAGCCTATATTGCCGATTTAACAAAAGCATTGCAAAAGGGATATGAGGCGCTCCAGGCCGGGAAAACCAGCCTGGATGCGGTCGAGGCAGCGATCCATGTGATGGAAGATTCTCCCTTATTCAATGCAGGGAAAGGTTCCGTTTTTACGCACGATGGAAAAAATGAAATGGATGCAGCGGTAATGGATGGGAAGACCTTGTCTGCGGGTTCCGTGGCTGGTGTAACCGTGATTCGCAATCCCATCAGCGCTGCAAGGGCAGTGATGGAAAAATCTGAACATGTCATGATGGTGGGTGCAGGTGCAGAGGCTTTTGCCAAACAATCTAAACTGGAAATCGTCGACCCTTCGTATTTCTACACCAAGGAACGCTGGGATGGCTTACAGAAGGCGATTAAGGAAGATTCCGTAAAAACCGTACTGGACCATGGCAGTAAAAAATCAATGAAACTGGGTACGGTCAATAAGGATTATAAATTCGGAACGGTAGGTGCTGTGGCACTTGATAAATCCGGGAACCTTGCTGCGGGAACCTCTACCGGAGGCATGACGAATAAAAGATATGGAAGGGTAGGAGATGCACCGATCATTGGTGCAGGTACTTATGCCAACAATGCGACTGCAGGAATCTCCTGCACCGGATGGGGAGAATTTTATATCCGTAATGTAGTGGCTCATGACATTTCTGCAATGATGGAATATAAAAAGATGTCAGTGGCCGATGCTTCAAAAGCGGTATTGGAGAAGGTTGGGAAAATGGGTGGCGATGGTGGTTTAATTGCCATGGACAAACAAGGACATGTGGCCATGCCTTTCAATACGGAAGGAATGTACAGGGGAACGGTAACAGCAGCCGGAAAAATAGAAGTATTGATCTACAAATAAGGCTTCCTCATGAAATTTTTATTTATAAAGCCTTTGCTGGCTTGTGTATGGGTACTTACCTCCTTGTTGGCTATTGCCCAGCAGCGGCCTGCAGCGAAGGGCAGTCTGTTTATTATTGGTGGTGGGGATAAATCCCCTGAATTAATTCAGGAGCTCATTAAAACGGCTGATATGAAGGCAAAAGACTATGTGGTAGTTTTGCCGATGTCCAGTGGTTTTCCTGAACGTTCTTTTGAAGCGATTCAACAGGAATTGTCAGTAGCCACCCACAATCACATTGCTTGTTTTAATTTTGATGCTTCAACGGTAAATGACCGGAAATGGCTGGATTCTTTAACCGGAGCGCGTTTAATTTACATTACCGGAGGCGATCAGAACCGTTTTATGAAGGTGGTATTGAATACCCCGGTTTACAAAGCGATTCATCAGGCTTATCAGAATGGTGCAACGGTGGCCGGTACAAGTGCCGGAGCTGCAGTGATGAGCAAGTACATGATTACGGGAGAACAGCTTCTTGGTGATACGGCTTATAAAGCCACATTTGATCAGCTGCGCTTTGGCAATGTGGAATTTCAGGAAGGTCTTGGCTTATTGGATTCCGTGATCATCGACCAGCACTTTGTAAAGCGGAGCCGGTATAACCGATTGATCTCTGCTTTGGCGGCACATCCCGGTTTTGATTGTATCGGTATTGATGAGGGCACCGCCATCATCGTTAAACAGAAAAAGATCAGGGTAGCCGGAGAGAGTCAGGTACTGAGAATCGCCAATCCTCTGAAATTAAAGGTCACGAAATCACAACACCTGAAAATGGAGGGCTTGCAGTTTAGCCTGTATACAGAAGGAGATACTTTTTATACGAAGTAAAAGTTACAAAGCCCGGTTACAGCAGGTGTGCAAACACTTTGCTGTGCCAGCTTTGTTCAAAAGGAACTTCCCATTTGTTCTGGAATTCGTCCAGTGTCTGAACAAGGTTGTTAAATACAACCGTCTTCGGGCCTACCTTTTTGATGCTCACCAGGGTTTCGAAATCTTCCTTATTGGTTACAATCACTTTGTCATCTACCTTGTAGGCCATATTGAACCTGTCGAAAAGGTCCACTTTATATTCCTGCTCTATTTCTTTTATGATTCTCACAGAAGCATCTATAGAGCATCCGGTCACGCCGGCACTGGCTTCATCCACGGTAAATACAATGAAAAAATGATGTAATACTTCGGCTTTAGCATTCAGCTGATGGCCATGCGCTTTCCATTGCGCGGCAAAATCGTTCAGCTTTTGCTGAATTGACGTTACTTCGTTGTCAGTAAACGCACGGTTACTTTGGTATACCCAAACTTTTGATTGTGGAGAAAAACTCATACTCCAAATTTAGTAAAATATTTAAATTGATTTTTCTAAAATAGGAACGTGATGAAAAAGTTTACATTAAACTTAACAATATGCCTTTGCGCATTGTCATGCGTTATATTTACGGCTTTTTCTGCTAAAATGGCTCTGGATGAAGAGATTGCCTACCTTCAAAAAATACTGTCTGAACATTATGACAGCAGTAGGGAGGAAAAGGAAATTAAGCGCTACGAATTAAATGTTACCAACAGTGGCTTCTGCCGGTACAAGCGTTACTTCTCCAGTGGGAAAGTAGAATATTTCTCTTTTAACCTGATCAAATTCAAAGGATTGGACTATCAGGGGACCGATGAAACTGGCGAAAGCGGTGATCTTTTTCTGCGTACAAAAGGAGAAGATGTAATTGTACAGACCTATAATGATAAGATAGGCGGAGATGTAGACAGCATGGCTTGCTTTATGACCATTCCGGTGAAAAATATGAAAACTCAGGATTTGTCTGATCTTTCCGAGCGGCTGGTTAAAATGAATGCACTGCTACCGGTTCAAAAATAGTATAAACAGCCGTTTCTTCATATCTGGAAGCCACAATGATCTCTGTTCCATTGGCATGTTCCCTGAATAAGTTTGCTGCGAGCTCCGGACAGTTGTTGTCTTTGGAAAGATGCGATAAGAGCAGGTGGCTCATAAAGGAAGGCTTGTGTGCGATAAAAAGATCCAGGGCCTGTTTATTGGACAAGTGACCCATTCCTCCGCTGATGCGTTTCTTCAGGAAATAAGGGTAAGCACTTTTACTTAAAAGGTCATCATCATAATTGGTCTCCAGAAATGCAGCATGACACTGCTGGAAATGGCTGGTCAGCTCCCCGCATACTGCTCCAAGGTCTGTAAATATACCTACTTTAGTGTCTCCGCAGGAAACCAGGAAGCTATGTGGTTCAGCAGCATCGTGTAACTTCAGGAAACTGCTGATGTTCAGGTCTCCTACCTGTACGCTTTGATGACTTAAAAGTGTCCGGACTAAATCTGTTCTCAGGTTAAACCTGCAGCCGCTCAAAGTACCGGGAGTGATGTAAACTGGTAAATTGAATTTAGCAGACAGGACAGCAAGCCCCTTAATATGGTCGGTATGTTCGTGAGAAATAAAGATGGCCTTCACCTTATCCATGTTCAGGCCCAGTCTTAACATTCTCTTTTCTGTTTCCCTGCAGGAGATACCGGCATCGATCAGTACGGCTTCTTTATCGTTTCCGACATAGTAGCAATTGCCGTTGCTGCCCGAATTCAGGGAAGCGATGAAGAGGGTATTACAAGCCATTTGCTCTGGCTGTAATTTCTGCAATATCCAATACCTGTACGTTCTGGTCCTGATCTTTCAGTTTAACCCCATCGCGAAGCATGGTCATACAGAAAGGGCAGGAGGCCGCAATTACCTGTGGCTGAGTTTCCAAAGCCTCTTCAATTCTTTCAATATTGATGTCTTTATTCCCTTTTTCCGGTTCTTTAAACATCTGGGCACCACCGGCACCACAGCATAAACCGTTGGATTTACAGCGTTTCATTTCTACCAGCTGGGCATCCAGTACTTCAAGCGCTTTGCGTGGTGCTTCATACACTCCGTTTCCGCGGCCCAGATAGCAAGGGTCATGGTAAGTGATCTTTTTACCTTTGAAACTCTCTCCGCCTTCAGCTTTTAGCTTGCCATCATTGATCAGGTCCTGGATGAGCTGAGTATGATGAATCACTTCATAGGTTCCGCCAAGTCCGGGATATTCGTTTTTGATCGTATTGAAACAATGCGGACATCCGGTAACGATCTTTTTGATGTTATAGGCGTTGAGTACTTCGATATTGGTCATGGCCTGCATCTGGAACAGGAATTCATTTCCTGCCCTTTTTGCAGGGTCTCCGGTACAGCTTTCTTCCGTTCCAAGAACTGCATATTTCATGCCTACATGGTGTAGGATCTTACAGATATCACGAGTGGTTTTCTGCGCCCTTTCATCATAACTTCCGGCACAACCTACCCAAAACAGGATTTCAGGTTCTTCGCCTTTGGCTAACAGTTCTGCCATTGTTGGCACTTCAAAATTTAGTTGCTCGCTCATCTTAGCTCTAATATCAGATTTAATATTTTGATTAACTTTCTTTGGCCCAGTTCAACCGGTCTGCCGGAGAATATTTCCATGGAGCACCATTGTTCTCAATGTTACCCAGCATGGCATTGATACTGGCCGGAGCCTGCGATTCTTCCATTACGGCATATCTTCTCAGCTCAGTAATGATCGCCAAAGGATCAATGTTGATCGGGCAGGCCTGTGTGCAGGCATTGCAACTGGTACATGCCCATATTTCTTCCCTGCTGATGTAAGTGTCTATTAAAGACTTTCCATCATCAAAGCCGTTTCCGGTTTTATCAATATTTTTTCCGACTTCCTCCAGCCTGTCGCGGGTATCCATCATGATTTTACGTGGAGAAAGCAGTTTTCCGGTAATGTTTGCCGGACATACAGAAGTACACCTTCCGCATTCTGTGCAGGTATAGGCGTTCATCAGGTTTACCCAGGTCAGGTCATTCACATCTTTAGCTCCAAACTTGCTTCCGTCGGGCTCAGGAGGGCTAAAGGAAGGGTCTAACATGGCCTTTACTTCATTCGTAACACTCTGCATATTGCTGAACTCCCCTTTAGGCTCCAGATTAGAGAAATAAGTATTGGGAAAGGCAAACATGATGTGGAAATGTTTGGAATAAGGAAGGTAGTTTAAGAAACCAAATATCCCGATAATGTGGAACCACCAGCAGCCTCTTTCAATTGCAATTAAAGCGCCTTCAGTACCTGGCAACAGGTTCATCAGAAACTGACTCACCGGGAAAGATCCTACTGCAGTATAATGTGCGGCACCCATGGCCTGTAGTTTTGCATCTGCAGCATTCATCACTAAGAAAGCCGTCATCAATAAGATCTCGGTAATCAGGATGTAATTGGCATCAGATTTCGGCCAGCTGGTCATCTCTACGCCGCTAAACCTTTTCAGTTTAATGATATTTCTCCTCACCAGGAAGATGGCACAACCGAGCCATACGCCAAGGGCAAGGATTTCAAAAGAAGCAATAAGGAAATTATACAAAGCACCCAAGCCACCGAAAACACGGTGAGTGCCGAAAATACCGTCGATCATGATCTCCAATACTTCGATATTGATGATGACAAAGCCGGCATAAACAATCAAATGCAGAAAGGCTGGGATAGGACGAAAGAACATTTTCGTCTGTCCAAGCGCAACTTTGACCATGGTCATCATTCTTTTTTGCGGTTGATCGGTTCTGTTTGCCGCCCTTCCAATTCGAATGTTGCGGATAACTTTCTTTAAGTTATAACTGAACAAGGCGACCCCTGCCAATGCAATTGCTATAAATAGGATTTGTAACACCATTTTTTTGAAGATCTGTTATAGTGTTGCTAAGTTAAAACAAATCCGGTAAAACAAATTACTATGCATGCATAAAATTTAAATTTAGACGGGTTTTAAATAAAATATTAAGAATTAATTTGTTTTTTGAAAAAAGACACTACATTTGCAATCCCAAACGAGGGGACAAGGTTAAATGGTGCGGTAGCTCAGTCGGTAGAGCAAAGGACTGAAAATCCTTGTGTCGCCGGTTCGATCCCGGCCCACACCACTTCAAAAAGCTTCAGCGCAATCTGAAGCTTTCTTGTTTTAATTCATGGAAAATGGGGGGATACCAGAGTGGCCAAATGGGACAGACTGTAACTCTGTTGTCGCAAGACTTCGAAGGTTCGAATCCTTCTCCCCCCACCATTAATTTTCCCATCATCTTCTTCATTTCTTCAGTTGCCCCCTTAAATTTTCCCTTTGTTCAGACCCGCGGAATTTAAATTTTTGTACCTTCCAATTTTAACATGATCAGATCTCAGTTTATGAAGCACCAGGGGAAGGAATTTGTCCTTATTTTATTCATGACCTTGCTTTTTAGTGTACCCGGGTATACGCAGCAAAAACCTAATGTGATTGTTTTCCTGGTGGATGATATGGGCTGGCAAGATACTTCCCTGCCTTTCTGGACGCAAACCACACCCTTAAATAAACGTTACCATACCCCAAATATGGAACGCCTGGCAAAAGAAGGTATGAAATTTACGAACGCTTATGCCACACCGGTATGTACACCAACCAGAATCAGCCTGATCAGCGGGATGAATGCAGCACATCATAAAGTGACCAACTGGACATCACCACAACATAACGTTTCTTCCGATAACGACGATGAACAATTCTTGCCGGCAACCTGGAATTATAGCGGTCTGAGCCCGAAACCCGGCATTCCCAATACGATTTATGCAACTCCTTATCCTCAGCTCTTAAAGGAAGCAGGGTATTTTACCATACACGTGGGGAAAGCACATTGGGCATCCATCGGCAGTCCGGGTGCGAATCCCTATAACCTTGGCTTTATGGTAAATATTGGGGGACATGCCGCCGGACATCCCCAAAGTTATTACGGACAGGATTTTTATGGGAATAAGCCCGGCAAAAATACCCTGCAATCGGTACCTGATCTGGAAGAGTATTATGGTACAGAAACGTTTTTAACCGAAGCCCTAACTCTTGAAGCGCTGAAAGCACTGGATGCCCCGATAAAGAACAAACAGCCTTTCTACCTGAATATGGCCCACTATGCCATTCATACGCCGATTCAGGCGGATGAACGGTTCTATCAAAAATATATAGCTGCAGGATTGGCCCCTATAGAAGCAAAATATGCTTCTTTAATTGAGGGAATGGATAAAAGTCTGGGCGATATCATGGATTATCTGAAAGCAAAAAAGGCAGACCAGAATACGGTGATTATCTTCATGAGCGACAATGGGGGCTTGAGTCTGGTGCCGCCAAGAGCCGGAATTGCACATTCTCAAAATCTGCCCTTAAAGGCAGGCAAGGGTTCGCTGAATGAAGGCGGGATCCGGGAGCCCATGATTGTGAAATGGCCAGGGCTGACAAAGCCTTCCAGCGTAGCCAAACAATATGTCATTATTGAAGATTTCTTTCCAACGATACTGGAAATGGCGGGCATCAAAAATTATAAAACCCATCAGGAGATTGATGGAAAAAGCTTTGTGCCGATTCTGAAGAATGCGAATTATACGGACAATCAGCGGGCTTTATACTGGCATTTTCCAAACAAATGGATCCCGGAAGATGGTCCTGGAATTAATTATAAAAGCGCCATCAGAGTAGGAGACTGGAAGCTCATTTATAACATGCGTGATGGGAGTACCGAACTTTACAACCTGAAAGAAGACATCGGCGAGCAGAAGAATGAAGCCCCGGCTTATCCCGAAAAGGTGCGGACTATGGCTGCGCAACTGGGAACTCAGCTCAAGGAATGGGAAGCCCCAATGCCGGTAATAAAAGCGACAGGAAAAACATTATCCATGCCCGGCCTGACCGGAAACTAGGACAATGAGCCAATTGAAAAACTATCTTTGAATAAAATAAATGCATGATTGAATTGCTCCTGAAATGTCTTAAAGATAATTTTGATTTCCCCCTGGAGGAGTTTTCAGAGATTAAAACACATTTTGTTTTCTATAAAAAGAAGAAAAAGGATTTCCTGCTGCGGGAAGGCACTTTGTCAAAGGACTATTTTTTGATCCTGGATGGTTATGTACGTACGTTTTACCTGTCGGAAAATGGAACGGAGGTAACGATTGAACTTTTAGGAAAAGGAGAGTTTGCAGCGTCAATGTACAGCATATTAAAAGGAGCAGCTTCTTTTGAAAATATTCAATGCCTTACGGATTGCCTGGTCGTGAAGATTGCAGAATCTTCCTTTGAGGCCTTAGCTTTAAAAGATCCCAGGTGGATTCAGTTTGGAATGAAATGCCTGAAGACAGCTTTGTTAAAAAAAGAAGAAAGAATCCTGACCTTCGGAAAGCTAAAAGGTAAAGCACGTTATGCCAGATTAATCAAAGAAAAACCGGATTTTGTGCAGCATATTCCGGTTCAGCACCTTGCTTCTTATCTGGGAATGAAACCAGAATCTTTAAGCCGCATCAGAAGCTAAGGTTCATTTTCCTAACAATTGTTATTTTTTATATCTGCAGTTCTGCAGAGTTTTGTGGCGGGGTCAAGGCTTGCTTAGTTCTCTTTTAAGAAGTTTTTTTACTTAACACAACTTAATAAGGTGTCTGGTTTATCCTGAGAAATGATCTCTAAAAATACAATGGAAGAATTTGATAGAAAAATACCAGCTGGCGCGGTAGGGTATTTTAGAAATTGTCTGAAAAACGGAAATGTGGAAGACGCATTAAGTTGTTTCGATAGTCAGGGACTGTATATAGACCGCAGTGGTAAAGAAATGAAGGGTTTGCAGCAAATTGAAATGGCGATGAAAAGTTTGTGCATACTGAAGCCTTCAATCGTCGGATCAGCGGCACATGTTTCAATTGTGGAGGACCTCGCCATGTGGCTGGATAAATGGACCATGACTGGTAAAACCCCGGATGGTCACCCTTTGGAGATGAATGGACATACTTCCTGCATTTTAAAGAGAAATGAAGCCGGAATCTGGTTGTGGCTGGTAGACAACCCTTTCGGTTCGGCAATTCTGGAAGATTAGCGAAACAAAATCAGTATTTTAAATTATTTTCAAAAAAGATTTTGTTTTTAGAAAAAAGAGCCTACATTTGCAATCCCAAACAACGGGACAAGAAATAAAAAACGGTGCGGTAGCTCAGTCGGTAGAGCAAAGGACTGAAAATCCTTGTGTCGCCGGTTCGATCCCGGCCCACACCACTTCAAAAGCTTCAGAGAAATCTGGAGCTTTCTTGTTTTAACCCAATTCCTATAATTTAGTCCTGCATATTTTGGTTCGGTTCCTTGTATCGTGATGGATAAATATTAACTTGGCTTCCATATAAAACTTTATTAACGCACTCCTTCATGAAAAAGATTATTCTTTGGGCAAGCTTAACGGTGTTCCTGATCGCACTGGTTTATTTTCTTATACCAGCTCATATTTATCAATCCCTACTTTATCTCATTGCCATCGCAGGGCCTTTGGCTATCGGGATCTGTGTGCTTGCGCTCTACTTGCTGATCACTGATTATATAAGAACCGATGGAGGCAAAAAGAAAGAAAACGAGAACAAAGAGGACTCTGGTTATGAAGGGTATTTAATGACCGCAGTTTTTCTGATCTGTCTTTTTGGCGGGGGCTATCAATGCCTTGTACGTGAAACCAATCTTGTAAAAGAAGAATTGGAGAAAAATGGTGTTTTTACGTTTGCAAAAATTGTAGATGGCAGTTCCTTCTCTGCCCGGAAATTAGACCTTAGTCATATTGAAGTGGCTTTTACACTTGAAAATGGTCAGCCAGGGTATACGAGTATCTCGATCCCTAAATCATTTTTTAACCGGCTTCATCAGGATCAGGAAATTCCGATTGTTTACTCAAAAAGGCACCTCTCGGTAAATACGATTATCACTACTCCCGAAGAACTGGAGCGTTATCAAAATAAGGAAAACCCAAATACAAAGACTTCGCTTTAAACCATAGCTTACATGGCAAAAAAAACACTTTTTAAACTACTTTTTGTCTTCCTTTTGATCGCCCTGACAAACGATCTTCAGGCACAGAAATTCAAAACTGATCGTTACGGTTACGTGGCTGATCCGGCATTTCATGAACTGATCAAACAGCGGAATTATCAAATCGTTTCCGCGTTTGATACCGTAATCGTTGAGCAACAGCCTAAAATATTAGCGACCGTATTTAAGGCAAATGTCGCTTTTCATATAGATCTGGAAGGTCAGGAATTTCCTTATTACAATGAGATACCTGCAATGATCAAAGCCCGGGAGCAGGCATTACGAAAACCTTATGAGGATGCAAAAATGAAATTCCATGCCCTCACGCGCGCAGATCCACGATATGAAAAAGTGAAGACGGGTGATTTGTATGGACTAATCAGAAAGTCTGATGGCAAAACAATTCTGAAAACTGAATACCAATCACTGGATGTCTCGCTGGCCAATTTTATCATTATTAAGCAAAATGGCCAGTATGGCGCAGCTGATACTCTGGGAAATGTATTTATAAAACCAGCATATGATATTGTTGATCCATGTATGGCAGACTCCAGTGGAATCAACTTCTTTATCGCATTAAAAGGTGGGAAGTTTACTTTGGTCGACAGAAAAGGCAAAGCTTTATTCCCTCCCAAATACCAAAAAATTGATCCTTTTGCAGTATATGATGTATTATTTACAATCAACTCAGTCAAGGGGGAGTTACGTTGGGGATTGATCAGTAAGACCGGGAAAATTCTTTTTGAACCTCAGTATACAGAGATGGTCAAAGTCGAAGGAATGGACTTTATCAAAGCGTATGTCCCGGAAACCCAAAAGTTTGGATTGGTAAACAGCCGTGGCGAGGTCATCCTGGAGCCTGTTTATGATCGTGTAGAAACTTCATCGGAAACTGGTTATATGTATCTTGAAAAAGGCGGTAAAACAGGCCTGATGGATAAAAATGGTAAAATTTTGGTTGGGAGCCTATATGATAAATTATGGGTAGAGCCGGCAAATGGCTTAATTGGGGTAGGAAATAAGCAAAGCGGATCAGCATCGGGTAAGTATCAATATGGATTGCTGAACTACCAAAATAAGCTTGTCGTTCCCTTAAGCTATGACAAGCTCAGCCAAATTGGGGAGTTTTATTTGGGCCAAAAAGGCGGGAGCTATTATTTATTAAATAAAAACGGACAAGTCTTACGTCATTACGAATATACCTATATGAACGACAGCAATGGTTATTTAATCGCATTTGATAAGAATAAATGTTACGGTGTGATAGATGTCAAAGGTAAAATCGTGGTGCCTTTTAAATATTCGAACCTGAGAGGCATTGGTGGCCATTATTTTGCAACGCCCGAAGGTATTTATGATCCGGAGGGCCGGCAGGTGCTAAATGGGGATTACACACGGAGTAAATTTACTAATAATTTAAAGTTGAGAGCAAAAGGTGTTTTTCTGTTCACAGGTTTTGATAAAGAAAGTTTTTCCGATAGGTATGGAAATCAATTTGATCCAAAGAGATCAGTTCAATAAAGTTTTCTTTCTCCAATTGCCTCAGCTTAATATGGAGACATTGCAGGCGCTAATAGACTGATACATCAAAAGGGGATAAACAGGGCTTTCTCAGTCCGAATTATCCCCTTTATTTTTTCTTAGATTTTGTGTTTTATGCAGCTACCAATACTTGCTTTGGCTTCTTTTTACTCTTTTTCTTTTTCCCCCACCAGATATAGAATCCGGTAATCGGTAAACTGGCACAGATCAGGCTGGCTAAGAAGTATAGAATTTTGGTGGTTAATCCACCAATCGCACCTACATGTATCGCATAATTGAGCTTACGCACCTGATCGGGGAATTTAAGGTCCCCAAGTCTTTTGGTAGAATTTGGCAGAAGCTCCAGGGTCAGGGGATCAAAATTAAGGTCCCTCCAGAAGCCCATGGTCATATCCGTACAGGCATAGATGGCCTCATCGGGCTCTTCTGCGAAATGTATAATGACCTGGTCTTTGTTATATAAAGCAATTTCATTGACTACTTTATTATAAATCAAGTCTGCATTTTGTAAGGAGCTCTTCACTGAAGGACCGGAGACTTCTACTTTCTGCCTTCTTGGCCTTGAACCATTTTCACCTCCTGTTAGCCAGTAAACGCCTTTACCGAACCAGGAGAAGCTCATTACCAGGCCGGTAACTGCCATTAGTACGGCCAGTAAGAGAGAATAGAAGCCCAATACGTTGTGAAGATCATAGTTTACCCGTTTAAAACGTGCTTTCCACTTGATTTTAAAACTTTGGTCGCGGGTAGATTTGGTCCATTTTTTTGGCCACCATAAAATGATCCCGCTAATCAGCAACAGAAAGAAGACGAAAGTAGACCAGCCTACAATTTGTTTGCCCAGTTTACCTTCAATCCAGAGGTGCCGGTGCCCCTCATCCATGAAATGAAAGAAATCTTCATGATCAACCATGGCAATGACTTCTGCAGTATATGGATTTACATAGACCATTGAATCTGATTCATGGACGCTGAAATGTGCGGTACGGTTTTCTCCATGATACCATACTGATTCAATATGTTTTCCAGGCAATGCCTGCTCCACTGCACGGTGTAATACTGAAGGGGCTAATACTTTAGCATCTTTAGGTCGTTCGGCATGAAGCCATGGATAGGCAAGGCTTTTGATTTCCTGTTCAAATACCAGGACGCATCCGGTGATGCTGAGAATAACGACTACAATTCCTGAAGCTAATCCCAGCCAAAGGTGTAACCATGCGTTTATTGCGGATAGTTTGGATTTCATCTCTTAAAATAAACGGCAGAGCAACCGTTGAGGCTGCTCTGCCGTGATTTATTGGTAGTTATTATCTTAACTTATAAAGCACTGGGGTATCTCCATCGCCACCTTCAATTTTTGCTCCTTTTGTTAGTTTATCGGTACCAGGATCATATTCCCAGATGTAAATTGCATCTGCTTTAGCATCGTTTACAGCGATATAGGCTTTTCCATTTTTAACGATCGCTGAGCGGGAATTCAACAAGCCTGGAAAGTCAAGTTTTTTTACGATTTGTTGTGTATTTACATCAACCACAATGTATTCCCACATTGGTTTATACCACCAGTCATTTTTCTCTTTAACTACATTTTTGGCATCACGGGCATTGATCAATAATGCCTTTCCGTTTCCAAGGTATTCTACACCAAGCTGATTGTCACCTTGACTAAGCGCACTGATGTTAAAGAAATATCCTGGATCTAAAACTGTAGAACCATCCTTAACACGGTAAAAACCGGTAGGCATATTAGGTTTGTTTCCGCCTAGCATTGGCATAGGATGGGTCAGTATATAGGTATTCCCCTGATCACTGAATTTGTGGAAATATCCATTACGTAAAGCACCTGGAGGAGCAGAACGCGTATCCTTTC
Organism: Pedobacter sp. FW305-3-2-15-E-R2A2; assembly: GCF_038446955.1. Lineage (NCBI taxonomy): Bacteria > Pseudomonadati > Bacteroidota > Sphingobacteriia > Sphingobacteriales > Sphingobacteriaceae > Pedobacter > Pedobacter sp. FW305-3-2-15-E-R2A2. The sequence goes on along the minus strand of NZ_CP151803.1, from coordinate 6,319,729 downwards.
CTGTAATCTTAAAATTAGTCAGGCTTGGATAGTCAACAGATGCGGTGTAAGCGGTATCGTAAGTAAGTTCGGTCACTTCGTTTCTTACCATAAAAGTCAGGAATACTTTCCCACCTTGCGGAGTAATGGAGTTTACAGATAAGGTATGGTCTTTTGGTAATTCTTTTCCGGTATCAAATACACCACTTTTTACGATGGTCATGTTGTCTACATCGATTACTGCATATTCGCTGTTGCCACGTCCACCGATCATCAGGGTTTTATTGTCTACCCAGGTATGCCATCCAAGGTATAGATAAGACATCGCTGAAAATGGAATCTCTTTTATGGTTTGTAATACTCCGTTTTCGAAGTTGTATTTCCCAAATTTGCCGCTGTTTGGCTCAACGGTATAGAAATATTTTCCTTGCTGGATGATGTTCTCACCCCAGGTAAAAATATTGGTTACATCAGTTCCTTTTCCTACAGGGGTAATTACACCCGACATTAAATCATGGATCGGCAGGAGGTATGAACCTTTAGATGTACTGTAATGTATGGCAAATTCTGGTTTGCCTTCCGGAGTGGGGCCAGTGTCTCCTCCTTTAGATTTGCTGCAGGCAGTAATTGATGCAGCAACAAATAATGCACCTGCAACAAGCAGACTGCGGTTCTTGGTTTTATTAAACATACTTATATTGATTTATTAAAATGAATTAATGTTATATCGGAGCTTTAAAAAGAATGCCCTTCCAGGTTTTTGCTGTTTGAATACATCATAGGCAATTTGGTCGGTCAGGTTGCGGGCCTCTCCGGTGATGTTGTAGCGGCCATTCTTTAGGGAGTAAGTAAGCGCGATGTTTTGTACCCACTGGGCCGGGATGTAATCTTTAGTTTTCGCATCCCCTAATTTTGACCAGCTTAAGGAATAATCGTTCACAAACTGCATATACCAGTTAAACTGAAGACGGTTGCCTTTTTTACCAAATACATTGCTTTTTCCTACGCTTACATCGGTATTTCCATACAACCATGGTTCGTTCGGAGTACGGCTGCCATAGGTTATCTTTTCCCGGTTAGTTCCTTTAACATATCTTTCACGATCCACTGCGTCATAATAGCTCATGTTTACCAACGCGGATAATAAATCGCCATAAGTGTATTTTAGCTCAAAATCAGCCCCTTTTATTTTTATTCCGCCTTCATTTGCTGATTCGGAATAGGCTCCCTGAGAATTGGTGTATGGTCTTGAAATGATGTAGTCTTTTGCGTTTCTATAAAACACGGATCCATCAGCGCTAAAACGGTGCTTGCCAATTGTTTTACCAAAGAAAAGACCCAGGTTAAAATTATCGCTGTTTTCAGGCTTAAGCTCACTGTTACCGATCACGTCCAGGCCATTTCCGAACAATTCAACCATACCAGGGAGTCTGTAAGCATGTTCATAAGAGGCTTTGATGCCCAATTCTTCTGTTATTTTATAAGTTGAAGCCAGGCCGTATCCATAGTATGCTGCTGTTTCAGCAGGTTTATTTGCGTCCGGTCGGCCACTGAACCCAAAGTATTTACCAAAAAATGAATTGGTCAGTTTGTTGTTAAAGAAGTTTTGCTGATAATTTAAGCCTAGGACTGTTTTGTTGACACGATTGGTTTTGTTGTAAGTCTGGTTGTAAGGGTCTATCTCATCGTAACCTTCACGGGTAGCACTGTTCAGGTTATAGTTCAGATTGAAAAGGTGTTGTTCAGAAAGCTGATAATTCAGATTTAACTGAACCAAGGCATTGTTGTTATTGTAGTGCAGGATAGATTTATTGCCCATTTCACCTCTATTGGGATATTTTGGATTTGGCAATTCATCTGGTTTACCGTCCCATCGGTAAGAGAAAAAGGAGCTGGTATCTGTTCGCACCTCTTTGCTGATCGACATATTTGCGAAAACGGTAGCCGACAAGCCATCTACTAAGATCCTGTTTTTACGGTAGCGGAAACTCGGAACAATACTGTGGCTGTTGGCATCCACATTTCCATATATTTTCTCTTGTGTGGCACCTGTTTGACGTTCATTCTTTACGTTGTTATAAGTTAAGCCAAATACGGCGATATCTGCCCATTTTTTATCCGCAACGCCCAGTTCCACCTGCCCCATATAAGACTGGTAATCGTTATGGAACCTTTTAGCCGATGACAGGGTATCGAAACCTGATTTGTCTTTGCTGGGAACCTGCAGATACACATTGGCTTTTGGATAGCTCCTCATTTTATAACTGTTGTCGGAATAGTTATAATAGGAGTTTACGTTAACCTTTATACCACTTTTTGGGTAAGTATAGCTTCCGCTAACAGCGGTACGGTGGGTGTTGAAAGAACCGTAACTGTAACTTACATCCAGGGATTTTCCACGATCACGATTCGTGACGATGTTCACTGCTCCACCCAGCGCATCCGAACCCAGATAAGGAGGGACTACGCCTTTATATACCTCTATGCGTTCTGCAATGTTGATCGGAATGTTATTGAAAGACATTCCGCTTCCATAAGATTCCAAAGGAATTCCATCGATAAAAAATTTGACATGGTTGCCTGAAAGTCCATTAATGGAAAAGGAATAATCAGAGCCTAATCCACCCTGTTCGCGGATTTTAACCCCTGTACTTCGGCTTAGAACCTGATTGATATCGGAATTGGTATTGGCATATTGTTTCGTCTCGATCACGTTGACCGCATACCCGGATTCTTTAATCTTCGCCGCTTTGGTCTTGCCGTTAATCGCTACATCCTTTAATTCGTTTTGACTCCCCTTTAAGGAAAAATTTAGGGACCTGGCTTCCGATTCTTTAAGTACAACCTTCTGCTCCATCTTTTTGAAGCCTACAACGCTGATCTGAATGGTATAAGACCCGGGTGATAAATCCAGAAACTGGTAATTCCCTTGCTGGTCGGTAGCGACCGTTTTGTTAACAGGAAGCAGCCTGATCGTCGCGAATGGAAGGCCTTCTCTTTGCTCATCGGAGACCTGCCCTTTGATGCTGCTTTTGATTAATTTCTGCGCTTGCACACAAAATATACAGACGCATAGCACGCCTGTTAGCAAGATTTTTTTAATTTGCATTACTTTTAGATGTTTCGATTTAAGAGTAACCCTTTTCAGGGATTGGGTCATACAGCTGCGAACTGTATGGCCCTTTTTAACTAATAATTATCACAAGTCGGCAGTTTCCCCTACGTTATTTAGACTTTTTTTAAATAAGCTTTATTTTTTCCCTTTAACTCCCACTACTTCTTTTCCTTAAATGAGGCTTTTTGTTGCTTTAAGGTGTATTCGCGCTGTTTTTTTGGATTAATGAGTTTATGCGGGTAAATCCTGTGCTCAGCTGAAAAAGCTGAAATGAAATGTTTCATGGACCTTCCGAAAAGTTAGAAGGAGGAAAAGAAGAACTGATTACTACCCTTATATACCTGAATTGGAGCCCCCTTCTTTATGGAATTCATACGCAATTTTATTAAGCGGGGATCATATCCCTGCACTGGCTGCTAAACCTTAAAAACCAAATATGATGAAAACTACCTCCAATTACCTGCTTAGGGCAATGCTCTTTGTCGTATCCTTTTCTTTTGCCTGCAAGAGAGATTCCAGTCTGGATGAAATGAATGCTGCTCCGCTAAAAGCGATGAAAACAACAACCCTTATTTCTGTGGCAGATCATGTCATTGAAACAGGAATGAGTTTATCACAAATTAACGCAGTGATCGCAGGCGCCAGTTCCGGAGAAACGGTGTTGGTACAGCCGGGTACCTATTCGATTACCGGTAAAATTGTGATGAAAGCAGGAGTGTCATTAGCCAAACAAACAAGTACCAACCCCATTTTCGACGCAAGTGCTTCAGCCGTCATTTTGACGATGAGTTATACCACCGACATTAGCAATTGCCTGATTTCCGGGATTACCTTCTGGAACGTTAGGTTTTCTATGATCGGAGCAGCAGGTACTTCTTTTAAATACTGCATTTTTGATTATGGAAAACGTGCCATGAATACCAATAAAACGAATAACCTAAAAGATGCTTACCTGGAATTCAGGGATGCAGACCTGAGTCTTGTGAGCAACTGCGTGTTTTGTCACAGGGCCGCAGATCCGGGCAGGGGAGTCTGGTTGAAAAACACTACGAATTCCAAAATTATCAACAATACATTTGGTAATGGGGGGACTACGGGATATTTTGTGACTGCTATTAATGACAATAGCCAGAGCAATTCCTTAATCGACGGGAATACGCTGAGCAGAAATCCGGGCCTAAGTCTGGTCGACAGCCTCACGGATCATGGAATGTATGCGCATAGTTTTAACGGGTTAACGATTTCGAACAATACGGTTTCCGGATGGCCGGCAAATGCAAGTGGTGGAAGTATTAAAGCCAGGAATGGACAAAACCTGAATATTTCAGGCAATACCCTTAATGATTCGGGAATCCTTCTTTATGAATATTCCAACAACCCCTCTTTTCCTTATTTAAAGTATGTAGTCGTTGCCAACAATACCATTAACATTGCCGGTGCCGCAGCCGATATGTATCATGGAATTGGGTATTACCGAGACAATACCATTCATTCCGAATACTCAATTAATATTTCCGACAACCTGCTGCCTAACGGAACAATTTATGCCGCCGGATCGGCCATTAATGTCGCTGATTTTAATGCTGCGGGCGGTGGCGTATATCATAATGATACTGCAACCGGATATGTATTGCTCAAAACCGGAATCAATAATTCAGGTAATTATTAATTGGTTTAAGACTTTTTTATACGCTTGTTGTCATAAGTTTATGAGGAAAATCTATTCGTTATTCCTGGCGTTGTTTTTATTCAGTTCCTGTACGGCATTGAAAGAACTGCATTCTGAGCGAATGTCGAGGCCCGATTCCCAGTTCAGGGTTCATGCCATCAGTCCGCTGATGAATGGATATTGTCTGCTCAGCGGACAGGATGATGATCATAACCAATATAGTTTCATTGCTAAAGATATTCCACAGACTTTGAAAATAGGCGATGTCTATTCTATGAAATAAAAACAGTAACACTTAAAAAAGACCCGGATGATTTATCGTCCGGGTCTTTTTCATTAGGGGAGCGGGTCTTAACTCTTTTTTGATGGTTTCAGTGGTGCAGGAGCTGCTGGTTTCTGACCTTTGTCTGCTTTACGCTGAGATTTGGTATCTTTTGCCGGAACCTCTTTTTTAACTGTGTCTTTTTTAGCCGGAGCTTGTTTCGGTCTGTTTTGTGCCATCGCACTCATGCCAATGGGCATTACTGCACAGAAGATAGCTGCAAGAATGGAACCTTTTAAAATGGACTGGATGTTTAAATTGCTTTTCATAATGATTTAATTGTTGTTTTAAGGTGTTTTATTGTTCAGCGTACTTTTTTACCTTCCCGTTTTTGGTATGGAAAACGCTGATTTTATCATTTGCCAAATCGATACTCAATGTATAATCGTTATTGGCACAATTGTGTTGCTCACAACCCGTGGTCGATATGATGTTGTTTTCAACGCTGATTGGAGTTTCTGTATTCCAATATTTAATCATGAGGTCGTAATCTTCGCCCAGTAACTGCTGAAGCCTTGGTTTCAGCCTTACATTTTTCAACAATGCAACGTCATTGGGATACCTGCCGGTATAAGCGGCCAGGTCTGCCAGATCAGAACGGATCGGTTTGGCATCTATAATCTCAATTTTTGTATGGCCTTTATTTAATCTCTGCTTTTCAGTACAGGAACCAATCAGGACTATGGTCATCGTTAGGGCTGCTAAAAATATGCGGTTCATCTCTCTATTTTTTAACGAGTAATTGTCCCCTGATTTCACCGGCAGGGAATTTTGTTGAACTGAGGTTAAGGTACAGCTTGTCCTCCAGTAAGGCTTTTTCTCCGGTCTCATTTAATACGACAGAACCGATAGAGGGAAGTGTATATTTGGCTCCTTCTTTCTTCAGGTTGACGACCAATGCTCCCAACTCTGTCGCTGTTCCAAGATGAAGGTTGGCACTTTCCGGATCGATGTTGCTAAAGCGTAGGTTATATCTTAGTGTTTTGTTTGATTTTAGGTAAGTAGCAGAAAATATAGCTGTTGCTGTAGAACCGGTTCCGGTATTGGTCGCATTCACGACAGAAGTAATGTTGTACTCGATTTCTTTTTTATCCGCCGGACGCTGCGTTTTTTTCTTGCAGGCGCTGAACAGGGCGAGTGTACAGCAAATCGTGCTGAGCATTAAAATTGGTTTTCTGAAGGAAATTCCTTTTGAATAGCGGAGTGTTTTCATTGACATAAAAATTAAATTTGTTTTTTGTTACTAAGACACCCCTTGTTTTTAAAAGTCTTAGTCCTTTATTTTTTTTAAAAAACAGGAAGATTTCAGTAGGACTTAAATGACTTTAGGTTGTCATCATGTATATATAGACTAAGGAATACTTATGACTGATCAGGATACTGAGCTCATAGAGGGGATTTGCCGAAAGGATAAACGAAGTTTTGAGTTGCTTTATAAAGGGTATTATAAAAAATTATACATACTGGCATTTCAGTATGTACGTCAGCCGGAAATGGCTGAGGAGCTGGTAAATGATGTCTTCTTAAAGCTTTGGAACGATGCGGAGCAATTGAATATCAGGCAATCCCTGGGTTCCTACTTGTCCAGGTGCATTATCAATACGGCGCTAAACAGCATAAAAAAGGAAAACCGGAAGGCTTTTCATCAGGAAAAATTTCTGTCGGCGTACGAGGAATCTGAAATGGAAAATGACGAAGCTCAAATACTGGAAAATAAACTGATCAGACTGGAGAAGGCATTGGACAGTCTTCCACCGCAGTGTAAGAAAGTCATCATGATGAGCAAGTTTGATAAGTGTAAGCAGCAGGAAATCGCAGATGCCTTAAATATTTCAGTTAAAACAGTGAAAAGCCACCTGACCAATGGGTACGAAAAAATCAGAGTAATGCTCTCAAAAGAACAGGTGCTGTTTTTCTTTCTATTTCTTTTATTCGCAGTTGAATTAAGACTTCTGCACTTAAACATTGTCTTATAACTATCATGGAAGAAATTAATCACCCCAATCAAATCCCTTACCATCTGATCATGGATGAAATGGAAGGGAAAATTTCAGCGGCCGATCTTCAGGAGTTGGAAAGCTGGAAAGCAGCCGATCCGGCGCATTTGCGTAGCTACCAGGAAATTGTTGATATCGCCGATCATGCAGCGTTGCTAACGGCATACCAGGAGGCGGATCCGGAACTGGCCTGGCAAAAGTTTAAGCCCTCGATTCCTGCAGCAGCAAAAATTGTTCGTCTTCATCCGGAAAAGAAAAACGGATTGTTCTTTTTGAAATGGGCTGTTGCTGTAGTCATGGTGATTTCAGGAGCGTTGCTGCTGGCAAATCAGGGCGGATGGATTGGAAGTCAGACCATCAGCACCGGGAAAAATGAGCGGCAGCAATTAACCTTGCCCGATGGAACGGAAATATTTATGAATGCCAACACGACAGTTTCCTATCATAAACGTGGGTTCTTGAAAGCAAGAAATGTGGAACTGGAAGAAGGAGAGGCTTATTTCAATGTCACTCACGACGAGAAAAACCCTTTCTCTATCAAGGTAGGTGACCTCAGTGTAAATGATCTTGGAACGAGTTTCAACCTGAAAGTAGAACCTAAGCAGGTCGTGGTGGTGGTAAATTCCGGGAAAGTTTCTTTGGAAAAAGGTAAGGATGCAGAAAAAATTCTCCTTTCTCCCCAGGACAGAGGAACCTTTAACAAAGAGACGAAGGAAATGAGCTTTGCTAAAAACAATGACCTCAATTATAAGGCATGGCATGACAAAACCTTACATTATGAGAAAGCATCATTAACTGAAGTTTCCGGGGACCTGAAAGAATTATATGGAACACACATTATTTTTCAGGATGCTGCGTTAAAGGAAAGAACATTAAGTGCTTACTTTAAGGATAAGACCGAAGCCGAAATTATGAATAGCATCGGCGAAACACTAAGGTTAAAAGTAACGAAAAGAGCTGGAACCTTTATTTTATCTAATTAAACCTGAAGCCTATTTTTAAATTATACATTTTAACCATCATTACAATATAATTGCGAGTATGATTTCTTTTCTTCCTCATTTCTGAATGAAGGTCTTCTGCATTCGACAATCCATGGTCATTAAGTTTATGGCCATGGTTTTTCTTGTTTTAATGCCAGGGCAGGTTGCAAAAGCTCAGCATATTCCTTTAAGAAAAAAAATGACCGTTCGCTTCTCTAATGTCACCCTGGAAGAGGCCTTAAACCTGTTGAATGCAGACCATACTACCCCGCTGTCCTTTGATCCGGCAATTATCCCTTCCGGGAAGAAATTTAACCGGTCTTTTTCCGATACACCCCTTGCCTTGATTTTGGAATTCCTGCTGGCTGAAACGGGCCTTTCTTACAAATTCCTTTTCAGAGAAGTGATCATCCTTCCCATGGAAGAGAATAAAACCACCCTGAATGGCCGTATTGTAGATGCAGAGACCGGAGAAGATCTGATTGGTGCCAGCTTTTATATCGAAAGCCTGAAACAAGGCGTAAGCAGTAATAACTATGGTTTTTATTCCCTGACGGTTCCTACCGAAGATTATGAAATCCTGGTCAGCCACGTGGGATACTCCTCACAAAGGCTGAAGTTCTCCTTACAATTCCCCAACCATCTTCAAATGATCCGTCTCAGGAAGCAAGTCAATAAACTGGAAGAGATCGTGGTAAAGGTGGTCCAGAGTCCGGATTCTATTGCGGCTAAAAATCCAGGCCAATCCCTGAATTGGGAGGCGCTGAGAAATGCACCCTATTATAGAGGTGAGGCAGATGTCATCAAGGCACTTCAAATGCAAAATGGCATTGTCGGTTTAACGGAAGGCAGCAGCCAGATGTTTATCCGGGGAGGAAATAAAGATCAGAACCTGATCTTACTGGATGAAGCCATTGTCTATAATCCGGCACATTTATTCGGACTCACCTCTATTTTTAATCCGGATGCTTTAAAAAATATTCAGACTTATACAGATGCGATACCCGCCAATTTTGGGGGACGTTTATCTTCTGTGATTGATGCCCGGATGGCCGATGGGGATGATAAAAATTTCCACATTAAAGGAGGTATTAGTTTATTGGCGGCAAGAGTTTCACTGGAAGGACCTCTGGTTAAGGAAAAAGGATCTTTTTTGTTTGCCGCCCGCAGAAGCCTGAGTAATGTGCTCAGCAGGGATCTGGAATTGTTTGACTTGAAACCGGCGTATCATGATTTCAATTTTAAGGCCAATTACCGGTTTAATTCCCGGGACCGGATCTTTTTCTCCTCCTATATTGGAAGGGACAAGGTAAGGTCGCAAAACGGATATTTTAACCGCTGGGGAAACCAAACGGCTACTTTGCGCTGGAACCATATCTTTACACCGAGGCTATTTTTAAACTTATCGGCAATCTATAGCAATTATAAAAATCAGCTGTTTATCAATGCAGATTCTCCAACGGGGATGGACAAGTGGATCACGGGCATTAAAGATGCTACTGTAAAGGGGGATTTTATTTTTTATCATAAACCTCAAAGTCAGTTTCAGTTTGGCTTCAGCAGTATTCTTCATCTTTTTATTCCCGGCGAAATCAATCAGGAAGACCCGAACAGCATTCCCCGGGCAAGGGCTGCGGAATCTGCGGTATATGCTTCCCACCGCTTATTGATCGGTGAAAAAATGAGGTTTTTATATGGATTGAGGATGAGCATGTTTCAGAATATTTCGACTCCCAGACTCTTTTATTTTGATGAATTCTATGAACCGGTCAACTATGAGGAAGATGTGAGGGGAGGGTATAAAAGATTTTTAAGGCTTGAACCCCGTTTTTCATTCCAATACATGCTGCAACCTTCAAGCTATCTGCAATTAAATTATAACCGGAATTACCAGTATTTACAACTCGTACAGAATGACGAGCTGGCATTTTCATCGTTGGAAAGCTGGATTCCTTCCAGTCCTAATCTGGCTCCACAGCAATCGGATATGTTTTCCCTGGAGTATAAGAAACGTGTCTCTTTTGGAAGTTTCTCTTTGAGTGGTTATTATAAGAAGATGCAGAATCAGCTGGAGCTGATCGACCATGCACAGCTGATTTCAAATCCTGCCGTGGAAATGTTTCTCCGCCCGGGCACATCGAAAGCTTATGGTCTGGAATTCATGTTCTCTAAAGATGTTGGCCGCTTTAAAGGAAGCCTTTTCTATACCTGGTCCCGGGTCTTTCGTCAGATGGATCAGATCAATCAGGGTAAAAAATATCCTGCAGGGTATGATATCCCCCATGTCCTGAAGCTTGCCATGGGCTATCAGTTTTCCGACCAGATCTCTGTGAATTCCCTTTTTACCTACAACAATGGAAGACCAGTGACATTTCCCATTGGATATTTTCTGCAAAAGGATGTGAAGGTGCCGATCTATCCGGAGCGGAATTCTGCCCGGATGCCTGATTTTCACCGCCTGGACATTAGCATGAAATGGGAACCTTCCCTTGGCAATAAAACCAAAAAACGCTGGATCAGTAGTTTTAATATTGGTCTTTATAATGTTTATGGGCGGAAAAATCCATTGGTATACAGAATCAATCAGGACAATCCGGAGGATTTACAGTTTGACGAACAGATCTTTTCCGGAAGGACGCTGGCCTTCAGTTATAATTTTAAATTTTAGCAAATGAAATTAAGAACCGGTTTATGGACGTTTGGTCTGCTTCTGTTATTAATGGGATGTAAAAAACAGGAAGAGCCTTTTCCATCTCCGATGTATGATCTGATCGTGGAAGGAGGAATCAATACGTATAGTAAACATCAGTATATCCGCCTGATTAAACCGGTGGGTTTTGCGGATGAAGAAGCCTCGCTAAACCTGAAGCCTATCAGTAATGCCGTGCTGAGTGTAAATGATGGTGTTCATGATGTTCCTTTCACTGAAATTCCGGGAACAGGGATTTATACCGCTGTTATGGAGAATAACGACAACTATTTTGCCGATTATACGCTAACCATTAAGTATGATCATAAAGAATATAAGGCGGTCGACAGGTTGATTCCGGTATTTCCTATCGATGCGAACTATATTCCACTCTCTATCAAAAAGGCGCAGACAGGAGGAGTCAGACTGACCATTCCCAAGCATACCTTTGGGACTAAAAATGCACAGCAATGGCTGATCTTACCGGAAGGAAAAACCTGGGATCCGGGAAAATTCAATGAGAGTTATCCTTATAGTTATTCTCATGTTTATGGTACACCTAATGCCTTACATCCATTAATTCAAAGAGCAAGAATTGTCGATTCCGGTATAAATGATAACCTGGTCATTTATAAGTATTCTATTTCGGACGACTATAGCATTTACCTGTATAGCGTGTTCCAGGAAACAGATTGGAAAGGCTTATTGTCTTCTGTCCCCGGAAATGTAAAAGGTAATATTTCCGGTAATGCAAACGGTTTCTTTTATGCCATCGATGTAGAGGTGCAAACAAAATCCATTAAAGAACTGATGGGAAATTAAATCTTAAAATATTTCATTTCTGCTCTAAGACTTTTTGACAATGCGGTTGTCTTAAAGGAAAACACCTGATCGTATGCGCTTTTTTATAGCCGCAGATCGAACACATTTATGAAATATTTTACGTCGTTATTCTTCTTTTTTATCATTTCCGGGGTCCGCGCACAGTCTGTTCAAATAAAAGGAAAGATCATCGATCAGTCCACAGGGTTACCCTTATCTCATATCAATATTGGATTTTCAAATGCTAACGTTAAATCACGTAGTGATGCCGATGGAAAATATACCATCAGTACCAATGCAAAGGTTAAAGAGGTTAGTTACTCTGGCGTCGGCTATAAAAAGCAGGTCAGGACGATTGGTAAATCGGAGATTCAGGAGTTCAATATCAGCATGGAACCCCTCACACAAGACCTTTCTGAAGTCAGCGTGGTGGCTGCCAAACAACCCAGATACAGGAACAAAAATAATCCTGCTGTAGAGCTGATCCGAAAGGTTATGGAGCATAAGGAACGAAACAGTTCAAAGTTCCATAAAGAGGTGGTTTTCGAGCAATATGAAAAGCTGAACATGTCTTTGAGCATCAGCAGCGAGAAGGCTAAAAAGTCTTCACTGCTCAAAAAGCTTCCTTTTCTAATCAAAAACTCCGATTCATTAAGAAAACCGGGGAAACATTTGATTCCGGTATTCATGCAGGAAAAATTAAGCCGGTATAAACACTCAGGTCAGGGCCAGGATTCGATCTTGGTTCTTGGAGAGAAACAATCGAGGATAGACCAGTATATCGATGAGGATGGAATTAACGAATACCTGGAAAAAGTTTACCAGCGTGCAGACCTCTATGACCATGACATCGGTATGGGAAACCAACGTTTTCTAAGCCCTATCGCCGATATGGCACCTCAGTTTTATAAATATTTTATTCTGGATACCCTTAAAGATATTGCTCCATGGCAGCTTAAGGTGATGGTTTCCCCAAAGAATAAACAGGACGTCCTCTTTATGGGGTATTTATATGTGAGTCTGGATGGGCATTATGCGGTGCAAAGGGCTACACTTTCTGTAAATAACCAGATCAACCTCAATTGGGTGAGAGATTTGCAGATCACATTGGACTATCGTCAGGATTCTTCTGGTCATTACCACCTTGGAAAAAGCGTGATGAGTATGGACCTGGGGATATTTAAAGAAGGAACCAGTGTTTTTGGGGAAAGGACAATCATGATCAATGATTTTGTTTTTGGCCCGCAAGCTTTGCAGAAAAAGATAGGACCAAATGTGATTGCCGATCGGAAAATAAACCACCAACCTGAAGATTTCTGGGAAAAAGCAAGACATGAAAGGCTATCCTTAACAGAGCAGATGGCGTATACCAATATTGATAGCCTTAAAAGCTCAAAGCCCTTCAAACGAAAAATGGCGGTGGCCGCGCTTTTGCTATCTGGTTATCTGACCAAAGGACCAGTGGAGATCGGACCATTTAATTCCTTTTTTAGCTTTAACCCTGTAGAAGGGGCAAGGTTTCGCTTTGGTGGACGTACGACTGATGAATTTAGTAAAAAACTGGTCTTTGATGGCCATACCGCCTATGGAACAAAAGATCAAAAATGGAAGTACAGCCTGGGTGCCATTTATTCATTAACAGACCGCTCCATCTATCAGTTCCCGGTCAGGTCTTTGACGGTAAGGCATAGCTTTGAAACGCAGATTCCAGGTCAGGAACTCAATTTCCTGGAAGATGATAATTTTCTGCTCTCTTTCAAAAGGGGAGTAAATGATAAATGGTTGTACAACAGAAAGTGGATGGCAGAATACCTGCACGAAACGGAGCAACACATTTCCCTGCGGTTAACCTATAAAAATCAGGCTTTAAACCCTGCAGGCGGACTTTTGTTTGTTCCGCAAACGGCGATTCCTTCCCCGGCGATCCGGGAACTCCGTACTTCAGAGTTCTCCGCCGAGCTACGCTGGGCACCTCATGAGAAGTTCTATCAGGGGAAAAGGTTCAGAAGGCCGATCAACAATGGTCATCCTGTATTTACTTTAAGAGGAAGCATTGGCATGAAAGACTTTTTAGCTGGAGATTATAATTATCAAAGCCTGACCTTGAACGTGGCCAAACGTTTCTTCTTTTCTCAGTTTGGATTCTCGGATGTGGTGTTGGAAGGAGGGGCTGTATTTGGCAAAGTCCCTTATCCTTTATTGAGCATCCACCGCGCCAACCAGACCTATGCTTACCAGCTGACTTCTTATAACCTGATGAATTTTATGGAATTCATGAGTGATCGTTATGCGAGCCTGAACCTGCAGCATTCATTTAATGGTTTTTTCCTGAATAAAGTACCCCTCATCAAAAAACTGCAATGGAGAGAGGTGATCTCGGTCAAAGTTTTAACCGGTAGTATCGGTGCTGGAAATGATCCGGCAAAGAACCCTCAGTTGTATCGCTTTCCTTTCGATGAGCAGCAAAAGCCACGCTCTTTTGCGATTGGAAACGTGCCTTATATAGAGGGAAGTGTGGGGGTTTCTAATGTGTTTAAATTTCTGAGGGTGGATTTTGTGAAACGCTTTACGCATTTGAATAATCCTGGCGTAAGTCCATGGGGAATTCGCGCAAAAATTAATGTAGACTTCTAATCGTATGAAAATTCAAATATCGACAATGACATGGCGACAAGCCTGGAATAATGGAGCCTTTAAAGCCAAATTGTTCTTAGGTATTTTTATAATGGGATTGCTGGCTGTTTTTCTGCCGGTTTTCTTTGCCGAGATCGAGCAAAGAGATGGAATGGTGCTGGGCGATGAATTGTTGAAAATAATTCCTTCCTATGATGTTTCTATAACGATCTTTATCGTCCTTTACGGAGGGATCTTGTGGCTGATCAGGGATGTGATCCGGAATCCCCTGGTTTTCCTTACCGTACTTTGGGCTTATATATTTTTATGCATAAGCCGTATTGTCACCATTAGTCTGGTCCCTTTAGATCCGCCAGTGGGATTGGTGGAAATGTGGGATCCGTTGTCCATCTTCTTTTACCATACCAAAACCATAACCAAAGACTTGTTCTTTTCCGGACATACTTCTATTTTATGTTTGCTGGCCTTGTGTCAGCAAAACAGGCAGAGAAAACTGATCGGATTTGGAATGGCACTCCTGATGGGGATCCTGTTGTTAATTCAGCATGTCCATTATACGGTAGATGTTCTGGCGGCTCCTGTGTTTACGGTATTCTTCTGGTACCTGATCAGCATCTCCGGTATCCAGCTTGGTGTATCAGAATTTAGCGCAGTAAGCAGCTCCCGCTCAGCTGATTCATCGGGATTGTAAGGTTTTTTTAATAAATTGTCTATATTTTTGGCCCTCATACTAAATGATCCATACAGATGATGAATAAAAAAGTCTCTATCAAAGATATTGCAAGACTTACCAATACCTCTATTACGACCGTTTCCTTCGTATTAAATGGGAAAGGACACATTAGTAAAGAGATCATTAAAAAGGTACTCGAGAAAGCACAGGAAATCGGATATGAACCCAATCGCATGGCCATTGGTTTGCGTACCGGGGTCTCTAAAGTGATTGGCCTGGTGGTGGAAAATATCGGCGGACCCTTTTTTGGAGAGATGAGTAAAGTCATCGAACAGGAAGCGGATAAGCTGGGCTACCGGATTCTTTATTGCAGCACAGACAACAGCATTAGTAAAGGAAAGGATGTTATCCGAATGCTGACCCAACAATTGGTTGACGGGTATATCATTACCCCTTTAAAAGGGCTGGAAGAAGATGTTCAGAAATTGGTGGATCAGGGGAAACCCGTGGTGCTCATCGATGGCTACTTCCCGGGATTGAATATTCCGCATGTGCTGGTCGATAATTACAATAGCGTCAGTAAAGCGATGAATTGTTTCATTGAGGGGGGCTATAAAAAGATCGGTTTTGTGACTTCTGACCTTGACCTGATCCAGTTACAGGACAGGCTGATGGGGTATAAAGCGGCTTTGAAGATGAATGGCCTGAAGGAAGAAAAAGAGCTAACGCTGAGATTGCCTTATCAGATGGATAAAGATCAAAGTATAGCCGAGATCAAAAGCTTTATCAAAGCACACCCGGAGATGGATGCCATTCTTTTTACCACAAATTACCTGGGCATTATGGGCTTAAGAAGTGTCAAAGAGCTGGGCTTAAATATCCCCTCAGATATCGCCATGATCAGTTTTGATGAGAGTGAGATTTTTAGTCTTTTTCCTCCGGGAATTACGACGATTCAACAACCTGTTTATCAAATTGCAAAACTGGCCATAGATATGCTGTTGTCCCAAATACGGGATGAAGAAAGTAAAGATGCGAATGAAATGAAACTGCAAATCCCATCAAATCTGATTGAGCGTGGCTCTACCTTGAAGAAGGTTTTATCCTAGTCAGGGGATCCCAATTGTTTGACTGATGTCTAAATAATTGAAATCATGTGAATTGAAAGTCATATCAGTCATTTGCCCTTATCGGGGAGCTGTTTTGATTGTATTTTTGATTTTATTTTATTCACATGAAGAAACAACTGACTTCCATTCCTTATTCCGTATTGGATCTGGCTACTGTTATTGAAGGAAAAAAGCCTGCAGATACTTTTAAAAATAGTTTGAATCTCGCACAACAGGCAGAAGACTGGGGCTATCACCGTTATTGGCTGGCAGAACACCACAACATGATCAGCGTGGCAAGTTCTGCAACTTCAGTTGTGATCGGACATATCGCGGGTGGGACTAAATCGATCAGGGTGGGGTCCGGAGGAATCATGTTGCCAAATCATTCCCCTTTAGTTATCGCTGAACAGTTTGGAACTTTGGAGTCCCTGTTTCCAGGCAGAATTGACCTTGGGCTCGGAAGAGCACCCGGGACAGACCAGCTGACCGCCATGGCGATCAGAGGAGAGCGGATGAATGCCGCCAATAGTTTCCCTCAGGATGTACTGAAGCTTCAGGCCTATTTCTCTGCAGAAAACAGTACGAGTAGCGTTAGGGCAATTCCGGGAGAAGGTCTGGATATTCCAATCTGGATTCTGGGTTCGAGCACCGACAGTGCCCGATTGGCTGCGGCATTAGGCCTTCCTTATGCTTTTGCAAGTCATTTCGCACCGGCACAATTCCTTACAGCGATCAATATTTACAGACAGAATTTTAAACCTTCCGATCATTTAAAAGAACCTTATGTATTGGCTTGTGTCAATATCGTTGCCGCAGATACAGATGCGGAAGCCGATAAACTGGCGACTTCTCTGTATCAGTTGTTCCGAGGAATCGTAACAGGTAAACGTTCCCTGCTCCAGCCACCGGTAGAAACGATGGAGGGGATCTGGACGGAATATGAAGAAGAGCAGGCAGGACAAATGCTGGCCTGTACTTTTACCGGAAATAAAGAAACGCTGAGTAAGGACCTGCAGCAGTTTCTGGACCAGACTCAGGTCGATGAACTGATGACAACCTCACATATTTTTGACCATCAGGCACGTTTAAAATCCTATCAGTTGCTGTCAGAAGTCTTTAAGGGAATCTAAATTGACGCTTCAGATACCTAATCAATCTATCAGTTTGATTGTATCTGAAGCGTATCATATGCCATATATGGTGTTTTCTAACTGGCCTTTAACCTGAGTTTTAGTGCTTTTGGTTTTGAGATCAAAGCGTATCAATTTTATATCAATAATTTGATATTCAGTGTTTTGTGTGTTTTTCTTGTTGTTTGTTTCAAAAACTCTTTTAATTTTACAGCAACCAAACAGCCGCTTTAGCCTGAAACTAAATGAGAAAACAGCATGCCACTTCTTTACCCGGACTCTGGGTTAAAAGCATTTTGCTTACATTCATCTTATTGGCCTCAGTAACGCAATGGACTAAAGCCCAGCAGGTCGTAGAAATTAAGGATCAGATTCCACACCATATCTTCTCTTACGGAGAGATTCAATACCTGGAAGATAAAACCAATAGCCTGACATTTGCGGATATTTTAAAACCCGGTATCAATTCCAGGTTTCAATCCAATAAAAACTATACGCCTAAAAATTACCATACCGGCTCTTCTTATTGGTATCGGTTCACCATCAAACACAGCAAAGCTTCCTCAAAGCATTGGATCCTTGAATTCTTTGATCAGTCTATTCACCATGTCAGTTTATTTGTTCCAGATACTGCAGAACAGTATCATGCGCATTATTTTGGAACAGAATATGTCTTTAATAAAAGGGAATACGGGCATAAGAATTTTACCTACGACCTGAAAAACGATTCTGATCTGGCGCTTACTTATTACGTAAAGCTGAAATCTTCTCAATCTGTAGGGGCCATCATTGTGCTCCGTGATGTGCATTGGTTCATTAAGTACGCACTTAATGAGTACCTCATCTTTGGCTTATTCTACGGGATGGTCATCGTATTTAGCTTGTACAACCTCCTGATGTTTTTTGCGGTGAGGCAAAGGCAATATCTGTATTATGTATTGTACAACCTGAGTATTGGCTTATATGAAATGAGCAGTGACGGTATCGCATTCCAATACCTTTGGCCCAATGCCCCCTGGTGGAATGAATATGGTTTTGGTTTTGCCCTGTTCCTGAGCAGCGTTTTCGGATTGATGTTTACCCTTAACTTTCTATATGTAAAGGCGAAAGCACCAAGACTGTATACCTTAATTGTTGCGGTCATTATCCTGAGAACAGCTTTTTTCATTTTATGTCTTTTTAATAAACACCTTTTCAGTTATAAGCTAATTGAACTGATTCCCTTGCTGGTTGCCTGGGGAACGGGGATTTATATCCTCAAGAACCGGTATAAGCCGGCGCGGTTCTTTGTGATCGGTTATAGTTTTTTGCTGCTTGGTTTCGCCATAAAAATACTCTTGTTGTTAAATGTAAGCTGGCTTCCTTATGGGCCAATCACTTATTACAGTTTGAGCTTTTGCTTCGTCATTGAAATGATCCTGGTTTCCTTTGCCATAGGCGAGAGCATCAGGACGCTCAGAAAGAAAAAAGATAAAGCGCAGAAAAGGATCATCACACAACTTCAAATCAATGAACGGTTACAGGAAACCCTCAATAAAGAACTGAGCTCATTGGTAGAGGTCAGAACCCGGGAGGTGAGGGATAAAGCGGCGATCATCGAAAAGCAGAATGAAGAAATTTCCCTCATGAATGCGATGTTGGAAAAAGACAATCAGGAACTTCACCAGAATATCGAAAAAGTCACGAGAGCCAGGGTCATGTCGGATGAAGTGGATTTTGCGGAGTTCAGCAAGATTTACCCGGATCGGGAAACCTGTTTTAAGTATTTGTCTGAGTTAAAATGGGCAAAGGGATATCAGTGTCGCAAGTGCGCAAATGCACATTTCCTTTCCGGTTTTCTTCCCTATAGCCGGAGGTGCACCAAATGTGGGTATGATGAGTCTGTGATTGCCAATACCATTTTTCAGAACAGTAGAATCCCGATTAATAAAGCTTTTTACATGCTCTTTCTGGTATATTCCACGAAAGGAAAAATTTCTTCTCACAAATTATCAGAGATCCTGCTGATCCGGCAAAGTACCTGCTGGGCTTACAACAGTAAAATGCAGAAGATGCTGGAAGAGCGTAAAAAGGAGCTTCGGAATGCGGGAGAAGGGGGCTGGAGTAAGCTAGTGCTTGAATCCTGACCTGTTTTTTCGGTTGCCGAGCCACAATAGCCCGTTCATAATGAATTTGTTCTGAATGGGATTGTCGAAAGTCAGCGAGAGTTCTTTGTTGGTATGGTGCTCATAGTCGATGTCATTGTGCCCCATGTTCACATAGATCATTTTATATTTTTTATTGCTCCAGGCTACAGGATAATAACCGCTATGCCAGATCTCATGAGCCTTAGGTCCCGTACCCAGGGGGAAGCTACTGCTATCCACTGCCAGTAAGATGTCAATATCAGGATTCTTTCTTAAATCATGTTCCCAGCGATACCATTCATTTGGCGATGATTTGAAGCGCTGCGGCAATTGCTGCGTTGCCGGATGGTTCTGGTTTTCTATCCTTAATATCGCCGGTGTTGGTCGCCAGGTATTACTGCCATAGGCACCTGAACCCAGGAATTGCTGATGATACCAGTTCCAGTTGTCGGGGAAAGCAGAGTCTGCCAATGAAAATGCGGCGAAGTGAAACCCCATCCATGCCCCTCCTTTTTCCATATACCTTTGGAAAGCAGCTCGCTGAGCAGCATCTTCCGGCCTGGTATCCAGGAACAACACGACCTGATATTGCGACAGAAACTTTTCGTTCATATTGTTCCAGTTCGCAGTCGTATCGTATCGGAAATTGTATTGCGCCGCCATCTTGGGAAACCATTTGTTCGCCTCACGAACATAGCTGATGTGTGCCTGGTCATTCTTTGCCGTGTAAAAAGCAATCACTTTAAATTTTGGGATAGGCTGAGCCATTACAGCTGTGCTGAAAAGAAGTAGGAATGACAGCAGCCAGGGCTTGATTTTAAGGAATAAGTTCATGGTTTGGGCGGGTCTTTAGGAGTTCTTAACCAAATATATCATCTTTTGGGATATAATGGACATCGTCATTTTTCTAAAAACAGCATTTAAAGTGTTTTATGGGCGCTTTTTAGACCCTGTTTTCCCTTTTTTACACAAATTTTCAATGCTTTTTAACCGTATCGGGCAAAAAATCACAATGGGGCTAATCTGATCTTAATCAAGGATAAAGCTCATTTTTTTCTTGTAATTAAACCGTATTGTTTTTGTTGTAAGTTATTGTTTATCAATGTTTTATGACTTTATTTTTCTTGGTATTGCAATTAAATTCAAATAGTTTTAGCAAACCAATTATAAATTCTAACCAAACAAACATGAAAAAAAGAATTACTCTTCTTATTGTCTTTGTACTGATGAGCTGTGTGCTGTCCTTCGCTCAGGACCGTACGATTAAAGGCGTCGTTCAGGACAAACAGGGTACGCCAATTCCTGGTGTATCCATCAAGTTAAAAAATTCAAAGAGTGGTACATCTTCAGGAGGAGATGGGAGCTATGGGATTGCTGTTCCCGGCAATGCCATATTGATCTTTTCCGCGATCGGTTATACCACGGTGGAAGTTCCCATCAACAGCCGAACACAAGTTAACGTTGTGCTTGTTGAGGAATCAAAAGGACTTTCGGAGATCGTTGTGGTCGGTTACGGAACCGCAAATAAGAAGGATGTAACAGGAGCAATATCCAGCATAAAGGCCACTCAGCTGGAAAATGAAAACCCTCAGAGTGTTTCTGATATTTTAAGGGGAAATATTGCCGGATTAAGCGTAAAGCTAAATAGCAGTGCAAAGGGTGGTGGTGACCTCCTGGTAAGAGGAAAAACCACACTGAGCGCTGGTACAGCCCCTTTAATTGTGCTCGACGGTGTGATCTATAATGGACAGTTGTCAGACATCAATCCAAATGATATTGAAGCTGTTGATGTACTAAAGGATGCAAGTTCTCTTGCTGTTTTTGGTGCAAAAGCGGCGACGGGTGTAGTCGCAATTACGACTAAAAAAGGAAAAAGTGAGAAACCAACCATCACGTTCAATACCAATTTCGGGATCGCAGAACTGGCTCAGGATATGAAGATTTATCAGGGGCAGGCTTTTCTGGATTGGCGCGCTGATGCGAAACGTAGCGGGGCCGCAACGCCTGAGTATTTATACAATGACCCAAGAGCCCTTCCGGAAGGAGTGACCCTTACGCAATGGCTAAACGGGCAAAATGGAGATCCTTTAGATCTTTGGCTCAACAGACTCGGCCTTCTGGCCAACGAAAAGGCGAATTACCTGGAAGGTAAAACGGTCGACTGGTACAATGAAGTTTTCAGAAGAGGATTGCGTCAGGACCATACTTTGAGCATGGGCGGAAAAAAAGAAGAAATCAGTTATTACATGTCCCTGGGCTATCAGAAGAATGAAAATCTGATCAAAGGCGGACAGTTCAGTACCTTCAGAAGCCGTTTAAATATAGAAGGACAAGCTGCCAAATTTTTAACCGTTGGGATGAACCTGCAGTTTGCAGACCGGGATGAAGGTTCCATCGAAGCCAACTGGAATCAACTGGTGAACCTTTCCCCTTATGGAGATCAATATAATGCAGACGGGACTTTAAGAAGAATTCCAACCGATGATAATGGATCGAATGCAAGGAACCCCTTTCTGAGTATGACCTATAACAGCAGAATGGATAAGCAAACGACATTGTTTGCCAGTTTGTTTACCAGGGTAAAACTTCCTTTTGGAATTACTTATCAGCTAAACTTTAGCCCAAGTCTGGATAATTTCCGCCTTTTTAACCATAGTTCTTCCAAAAATCCTGATGTGACCACACCAGGAGGTATCGTTACCCGTGCGCAGGAAACAAGGTACAACTGGCAGGTGGATCATTTGTTAAAATGGAACAAAACGATAGCGGAGATCCATAATTTTGATGTGACTTTACTGGCAAATGGAGAGAAATACCAAACCTGGTGGACGCAGGCAGGAAATCAAGGCCTGATTCCAACTGATGTTTTAGGGTATCATAATGTAGCCAGTGGTGTGAAACCATCGGTCAACAGTGAAGATAAAGTCTATACCGGTGATGCCTTGATGGCGAGATTGGGCTATAGCCTGATGCAACGCTATAACCTGACGCTATCGGTCCGCAGAGATGGTTATTCCGTTTTTGGCGTACAATCTAAAAGAGCAACTTTTCCGGCAGCAGCTTTTGCCTGGACTTTTACGGAAGAATCTTTTCTCAAATCGCAGACCTGGTTGAACTACGGAAAATTACGTTTCTCTTATGGTATCAATGGTAACCGTGATTTACGCAATCCGGATAACAATACGGTAGATCCATACGCGGCTTTATCGCAACTGGTGATTGATAAATATCAGACGGTAGATGGAAGTGGAACGGCTTCGGAAGTGAACACAGTAGTGATTGGCAACAGAATGTCAAATCCAAAACTGAAATGGGAACAGACGGCTTCTTTCAATGCGGGACTTGATTTCTCTATCCTTAAAGAACGCATCAGCGGTTCCGTAGATGTGTACACTAAAAAAACAACGGATTTGCTGGTAAGGCCATCGCTTTCTTCGGTTGGCGGTTACGTGAATGTCTATTCCAACCTTGCTCAGGTGAACAATAAAGGAATAGAACTGAACCTGAATACCAAAAATATTACCGGCGGAAACATCACCTGGAGTACGAGCTTCAATTTCTTCATGAACAGAAACAAGATCATCAAACTGGCTACACCAGCTGACGACCCTGGAAATGGATGGTTCATTGGGAAAGACATTGACGTGATCTGGGATTACAAAATTCTTGGCGTATGGCAGGAGAATGAAGTTGCGGAGGCCAATAAATTCAATAAGGGAATTAAGCCGGGTGATTTCAAATTGCAGGATGTAGATGGAAGTTATAGCTATGACGATAAGGACAAACAGTTTCTGGGTTATAAAAGCCCACGCTTTAACTGGGCCATCAGAAATGAGTTTAACATTTATAAAAACTTTGATTTCTCCTTCCAGCTGGTATCCAACTGGGGACAATACAAAAGAAATGATCAGCCTAAGAACCAACCAGGTAGTGTAGGTTTCTCCCGGATGAACTCCTATGTAACTCCTTACTGGACACCTTCCAATCCAATTAACGATTATGCAAGGCTTGCCTCAGGATTAAGCGGAACCAGCTTTGCGGTTTACAGAAAAAATTCTTTTATCAGACTGAATACGATTGCACTTGCTTATACCATTCCAAAAAATCTACTGGAGAAGGTAGGGGTAAAAGGAGCTAAAGTATACATGAACGTAAACAATGCTGCGGTGTATAGTCCGGACTGGAATTATTGGGATCCGGAAAATGATGGCCCTACGCCAAGATATTATACGGTAGGTCTTAATCTTTCATTGTAATAAAAACAAGAACACTAATGAAAACAACAAATACAAAACTCGCCATATACGTCGCCTCTGTCTTACTGCTTGCAGCGGGAGGATGTAAGAAAAGCTTTCTGGATTCTGATCAGTTATCTCAATATTCTCCGGAAACCTCTTTAAGTAATGTTGCCGCATTAAGGGGGGCACTAAATGCACTGGGTGCAAATGTCCGCCAGGAATACTTTGGTGACTCTGCGCCTATGCTGACGGAATCCATCTTTTCTGATGTGGCCGTTGAAGGTACAACAGACAAAAGCACCCCGGCACAGGATCTGGTTGCCCGCATCACACCGGACGCCAATCTGAACAGCGCCGATTTCAATAAAATCGGTTGGTACTGGGAAGAAGAATTCAAAGGGGTCAGGTATGCAAATACAGTGATCAGTAATATCGACCGACCTGTGTATAGTTCGCCGGCAGAAAGAAACAGCATTTTAGGCGCTGCTTATTTTTATCGTGCTTATCATTACTACAGACTGGTACACCAGTTTGGGGATGTGCCTTTGATGTTAAAAGATCTGGATGCTCCACGTGATAATTTTTTCTCTACGAAACGGGAAGTGATTCTGGAAAAAATGAAAGCAGATCTTGAATTTGCGCAAACCAATGTGCCCGACAATGCGAACAGAGGAGAGGTGACAAAAGGAGCCGTGAGTCATTTGCTCACAAAAGTTAACCTTGCACTTGGGAAATTTGATGATGCCATTGCTGCGGCCGGGAACGTGTTGAATGGCAGTAAATATGGCTTAATGACCAGCCGCTTTGGAAGTACGGCGAGTGATGCGACTAAAAATGTAGTATGGGACTTACATCGGATGGACAATAAAGCATTGCCAAACAATAAGGAAACGTTGTTCCTGGTGGTTGACAGAGAAAGCTTAGCGGGTGGTTTTACCGCCCTGGGTTCTCAATTGATGCGTAACACGGTTCCTGCCTGGCACTTTGCAAACGTAAAAACCCCTTCCGGTGCGACGGCTTTAACCGATGCCGCCAACGCGGAAATCCCGCTAACCAGAATGTATGGGCGTGGAATAGGCCGTTATCGCGGTACACCGTATAGCACAAAATATATCTGGACAGACCATACCGATTACAGACATGCCAAGGGAATGTGGATGGACATGACGGACTTGGTGTATAACAACCCGGCATTAAAAACTTCAAAAATTCAGGCAGACCGTGACTTATATGGTAAGCCATTACTGGAATACAACAGCAGTAATGTTGCTGCACGTTTTGAAAATGGAGCATTGGATACCATCCGCCATTGGTTTGGATGGCCACATTATAAAGTATTCATTAACTCGACCAATGCATTGGCCAATGATCCGTATTGGAGCCCACCGCGTGGTACAAATACAGACTGGTATGTTTTTAGAGTTGCGGAAACTTACCTGCTAAGAGCGGAAGCCTACTATTGGAAAGGAGAGCTGAGTCTTGCAATGGACGATATCAATAAGGTGAGAGCGCGTGCCAATGCAGCACCGTTGACAGATATCAGTAAAATCACCATCGGAACCATTCTGGACGAACGTGCCAGAGAGCTGTATTGGGAAGAACCCAGAAAGACAGAATTAACGCGGATTGCCTACATCTTTGCTTCAACAGGTAAGACGGCATATAATGGTAAATCATATGCTGTGGCGAGCTTCTCTGAGAACAATTTCTTCTATGACCGCATCATGGAGAAAAATGATTTTTACAAAAATGAAGTTCCAACCTTGCAGGGCGTGAAATATAGAATTGCACCGTATCATGTTTTGTGGCCGGTTCCTGCAAGTGTACAACGATTTAATGCCAATGGTCGTGTGAACCAGAATAAAGGATACAGCGGATTTGAATCCAATGTTCCACCACTTGATAGAATCGAATAAACAAAAAGAAAATTTTTATAGATGAAACGATCATAAGCATGTTCACTGTTTTTTGTAAGTGACATAATTATGATTGTTTCTTAACTGGTAAAAATCGAATATATACGGATAAGTTTGACAAGTTTATTTTTTGATTAGGCAACGCTCAGGGGAAAACATTCGTAATAGGAGTATAGAACTATTAATTAACCCCCTAAAATCTGATCTATGATAAACGATTCGAAAACAAGATTACTGATTGTCCTGTGTTTGTTAACCAGCTTTTTCGCCTGCTCCAAGAAGGATGATGTTAAAGATCCTGTCACTACGAAAAAAGGTTTACAGCTAACTGCGAGCACTAAATTTGGTGCTGTTCTTACGGACAATGCGGGAAAGACACTTTATTTTTTCGCTATGGATGCCAATGGTACCTCAGGATGTACCGGTGGTTGTGAGGCAATATGGCCAGTCTATTACTCTGCCGAGCTTAGCGATAATGCCGGTATCAATGCTGCTGATGTAGGTGTGATCACCAGGGCCGATGGAAAACAACAAAACACGTATAAAGGCTGGCCGTTATACTATTACAAAAATGATGTTGCAGCCGGTGATATCAATGGCGATGGGGTTGGTGGAATCTGGTTTGTTGGGAAAACCGATTATTCCATCATGTTGGTAAACAGCCAACTTGTTGGTGAAAATACTAAACAGTACACTGAAACACTTGTTGAAGGACCAGGAATCACGCAATACTTTACCGATGGAAATGGAAGAACGCTGTATGCTTTCGCTCCGGATAAAGCCAACAAAAACACCTATACCAAGGCTGATTTCAGTAATAATGACCTTTGGCCGCTTTATGAGTCAGATGTGAAAAGTCTTCCTTCAGTGATTAAAGCAGAGTTTGTCGGACAGATCACGGTGTTTGGCAGAAAGCAATTGACCTATAAAGGTTGGCCGTTGTATTATTTCGGACAAGATACCAAGCGTGGCGACAATAAAGGCGTGAGTTACCCTGTCCCTGGAATATGGCCGATAGTTAAACTAAGTACAACTGCAGCACCATTAAACTAAAAATGCTTTTAATTTTTTAAGGTTACCCTTTGACCCATGTGGGCCGGAAAGCTCCAGCGCAAGCTGGAGCTTTCTCTTTTTGCTGAAATGGAGTCTTAAAAATCAAATTAGGATGAGTTTTTCAATTAAGTTAGAGTGCCGGACGCTGTAAAGCTTTAAACACATATTCTTTATAACTGGCCCCGATGGGAATTTCAGTGTTTCCAATCTCGATATCATAGGCGGTAAAAGCAGTTATCCTTTTCATATTGATGAGGTAAGACCGGTGGATGCGCAGAAAACCTTTGCCTTGTAATTCCGCTTCCAGATCACTGATTTTGTATTTTGCTGTGATCTTGTTGCCAATACAATGGGCAACTATATAGTCTTTCAGACTTTCTATATATAAGACCTCGTCAATATTTAATTTATGAAACTTACCTCCCGATTTAAGGTACATAAATTGTTGATCACCGGGGGGAAGGAGGGTAGGACTGCTTTGGTTATTTAACCTTAAATATCGTTCAATTGCTTTAAAGAAGCGGTCAAAGGTAATGGGCTTTAAGAGGTAATCAATGAGGTCCAGGTCGTAACCCTCAATGGCAAACTCCCGGTAGGCCGTGGTAATGATCACTGCCGGAGGATTTTTTAACGTCTTTAAGAAATCTATTCCCGAAATCTGGGGCATTTTAATATCCAGAAACAACAAGTCCACCTGTCTCTCTCTTAGTACTTCCAGGGCCTTAACGGCATTCCCACAGGTACCTACCACCTCAAAAGAATCGAGTTGATCAATGTGTTTTTGGATCAGTTGAATGGCCAGCGGTTCATCGTCTACCAGGAGACATTTTACTTTCATGGAATTAATATTTTACACTGCGGGATGGTGTAGGTTAATCGTTAATAAAGCTACAAAAGTCTCTTCATGCTGAGACAAATTCAGCTCATAATTTTCGGGATAAATTAGATCCAGCTGTTTCCTGATGTTGTTTAATCCGATTTGTTCATTTTTGTTTTTGTGCTCCCTCGGCATAAAAGAATTTGAGACCATAAATTCAAAATGGTTGTTCTGAAGCCTTAGGTGAATGTTGATCACTGGGTTTCCAATATCCTCTCCCGCACCGTATTTAAAAGCATTCTCTACTAAGGATAGTAAAATCAGTGGAGCTATTTCTGCGTTTTCATCTACCGTTTGCTGAAAATTCACCTGCAAACGGTCATCATACCTTAGCTTTTCCAGTTCAATGTAATTCTGTAAAAGGGTTATCTCAGCCGATAAAGGTACATAGGTCCCATCACAACGATAAAGTACATGATCCAGAATTTCAGATAAACCGGCAATAGATCTTGAGGTTACAGATGAATTCATGAGGGATAACGAGTAGATGTTATTTAGGGTATTGAAAAGAAAATGAGGATTCAGCTGGGTCTTTAAAATTTTTAGCTCTGCTTCTGCTTTCTCTTTTTCCAGCTGAAGTGCACGCTTTTGAACGAGATATTGATCCTTGAGTAATTTTAGAAAGGTAAAAACCCATGCTGTGGAGAAATCATGAAGAAAATAAGAACCCGCGAGCTTGGGAATATCTGTTAATATTTCCAGAAAGGATTCCTGGCCAAAAGGTGGGATTCTTACCAGGGGCTCTACGACATAAATAATTACCGTTCTTGAAAATACACAGATCAGGTAGCTGCCGATCAGGAAATAGAAGATGACAAAATAATAATTCTTTACATTTAATAGTTTTGGAATGACGAGGTATGCTACGAAATAAGTAGGAATCATGGATAGCAAAAGCGCAAATCCTTCTGTAATCAATTCCGTTCTTAATTCCTCAGATACAGATGTATGCCCTTCCGGCTTCGTAACCGACAACAAAAAAACCATCACCCAAAAAAGGATATGGCTAGGTATTCTATATACCGTGCTGTAGTTTACAATTTTCTCAAATAGTGACATATTCATCTCAAATATATAATTCGTGGGAGAAATCAAGCCCTTTTGTCGACGAATGTGTCTGAAACGCAGATGGAAATGTGGAATTGGCCCATAGAGTCGCTTTGTCTTTGTATTTAACTTGTTGATCCCCTTATGTGCATTGTGTAGCATTACACTTTTTTTGGTGTCTTGTATTTGATCATTTTCGGAAAAAATCCAATCAAACGATGAATAATATCGAAAAGTTAATCCTGGCCTTCCTGATGTTTTGCAGCTTGCAAAGTTCCGGACAGCAAGCTGCAGAGGTAAATGTCAGAGGAAAAGTGCTGGATAACACCACACAACAACCATTAGAATATGCAGGAATAACCCTGTTGTCGCTTACAGGAAATAAAATTCTGAAGAGCGTAGTAACGGATAAAAAAGGAGAATTTTCCCTGCTTATCACTCCGGGACAGTATCACCTGAAAATAGAATTCATTTCTTATAAACCGGTTCTACTGGAAAATAAGCAAATCAAGGAAGCCACAAACCTGGGTAGCATCCTGCTACAGGAGGATGTTAAATTGTTAAAATCGGTAAATGTGGTTGGAGAGAAATCGACGGTGGAGCTGAACCTCGACAAAAAGGTTTTTAATGTAGGAAAAGACCTGATCTCGAAAGGAGGTTCTGCAAATGATATTTTGAATAATGTACCTTCTGTAAGTGTCGATGCCAATGGTGGCGTTAGTTTAAGAGGCAATGGCAGTGTCCGTGTATTAATTAATGGAAAACCTTCGATGCTTACCGCCAATAACGGTCTGGAGCAGATTCCTGCAAGCAATATAGAAAAAGTAGAAGTGATTACTAATCCTTCAGCAAAATACGAGGCGCAAGGCGGAGGAGGGATCATCAATATTGTACTGAAGAAAAATACGCAGGGCGGATTAAACGGATCTGTTCAGGCCGGACTTGGAGATCCGATCAATTACCATGGCAACCTAAACCTGAGCTATAAAACAGAGCAATTTAACCTTTTTTCCAACGTGGGTGGCCGGTCCAGAGATTTTTATGCAGAGGAGAAACGCTTTCAAACGACTGCAAAAGATGGATTGACAAACATCTTGCGTCAGCAGAATAAGCAGAAAAGGAATGACGATACTTACAATATTTATGTTGGCGGGGATTATTATATCAATGCAAAAAACACGATGACGGGTAGTTTCTATCACAGTACCTTGTTCAACAGAGATACGACCAATTTCGGATATTCCTATTATAACGGAGGCAATACCCTGGATAGCGCAATTACGCGTTTCGAAAACTACAGGGAACCGCAACGATATAACCAGTTGGAATTGAATTATGTAAAAACCTTTGATAATAAAGATCAGAAATGGACCACTAACCTGCAGTATGATTTCTGGAATGACGACGAAAACCAGAATATCAGTCAGCAAAAGCGTTTCCCAATGTCCAAAGCGATCTCCAGACTTACTTCCCGGAATATCGAAAGTAGTGATGACATCTATATCCAAAGTGATTTTGTTACGGCCTTTTCTAAGGATTCCCGCTTTGAAGCCGGAATCAGAACAGACCTTCGTGCCATCAGGAGCGACTACCGGGCAACAGCAGATGAGGTTTTACTGGAAAAATATAACAATAAACTAAAGTATGATGAAAACCTGTATAGCGCTTACCTGCAATACGGAAATAAGATCAATAAGTTTAGTTATCTCCTTGGGCTAAGGGCAGAATTGTCTGAGATCGGAATCTCAGATCAGGCAGGAACATTCAATAACGACAAGAATTACCTGAACCTGTTTCCAACGGTTCATCTGACTTATCAGCTTCCCGAAAGTGCGGAGTTTCAGCTGAGCTATAGCCGAAGGATCAACAGGCCTCAATTCTGGCAGCTTAATCCTTTCTCCGGATTATCTGATACCCGAAATCTGACTGTCGGAAATCCAGACCTGGACCCTACCTATACCAATTCATTTGAATTCTCTTTGATTAAGAGGTTGGGGAAACTGAACATTAATCCTTCCATTTACTATAAACATACAACCAATTATTTCCAGTATGTCATCGAGCAAACAGCCGATGGCTATTTTGTGAGTACTCCGGTTAATCTTGATTTTGAAAACCGTTATGGCCTGGAGCTTTCCAGTAGTTACAATCCATTTGGATGGTGGCGTTTATCAGGGGATTTTAACTATTATAAGTATAAGCAGCAGGGGGCGTATGAAGGGAGAAATTATAGCGCTGAAGATCAGACCTGGTTTACAAGAATTGGTTCGAAGATGAAATTTTCCAAAAATCTCTCTATAGAATCAAGCTTCAACTATATCGGTAAAAAACAAGACATACAAACGATCAATAAAGCACAATACAGGGTAGATATTGCAGTGAGCAAAGACTTTTTAAAGGATAAGATGTCTTTTACCCTTGGCGTGATCAATGTCTTCGATTCGATGGTCGATAAACGGATGACCAATACAGAGACCTATCATCTGGAATCTGAATCCAGGAGGGTTGGCAGGTTGGTTTCGGCAACAGTTGTTTACAGGTTCAATAGAAAAAAAGAAGACAAAGATCGTTTACCTGATGAATAATTTCGTTATTAAAACAGGCTGCCATAGGGTTGTCAGTGGTCCATGTTTTCTTTGTGTTGTAAATACATACAAAGACCCTATAAAACCTTAAAACATGGAAAATCATATTGCAGACGTACAAAAAATTTATGCCTCCCCTTTTGTAATTGCCACGGAAGACCTGCTGGTTCACTGGCAGGGACACCGCCGGCTTACACGAAGAGCGATTGAAGCTTTTCCGGAAAAGGAGTTCTTTAATTATAGTATTGGCGGGATGCGCCCTTTCTCGGAAATGGTGCTGGAAATGATCGGGTTGGCATCATCAGGAATGAATGGTGTCCTGACCGGAGAATGGGATAAAGTGGGTACACTGTCTCATCATACCAATGACTCAAAACCTACAACGAAATCAGAAATACTGAAGTTATGGGATGAGTTAACGGTCGACATAGAGATCGGATGGCCCAAGATTCCTTTAAGCCGTTTTCATGAAATTGATCTTGCCTATGGTGAATATGAAGGACCAATTTATTCTTTCGTCTTATATTGGATCGACAATGAAATTCACCACCGTGCACAGGCAACGGTCTACCTGAGGTCCCTGGGAATCGAACCGCCCTATTTTTGGCTACGTGATTAAAAGAAAAAGGATAAGGCCCGAAGATCTGATGAACAGATACCCGGGGCTTATCCTTTTTTGAAGAAATACAACTTGCGGTTTTGCTGTCCCGTTTCTTTATGAAAAAGAAAGGTCTGGCCTGCAAAATCTATCTTTTTCAGAAGGCTGCCCTGACTTTCGTCCATATATCTGATTTTAAAATCGATTGCTGCTCCGGCAAATTCTATTCGGTAGTAATAGATCGAATTGTCCTTAAACCATCCCTTAGGAAGCCTGTCGTAAGGGCCGATTATCTGGTTTGTCCCGTTATCTGCTGCCCGATATTCTGAAATAGACCAATCTGCATTGAATTTGCTCTCACAATACGCACAGTTCTTGAAAAAGATCTGGTAAACTTTTCCCGAATGCTTCATATAATAAAAGAGTCCATGATAATCTTTACGCTGAAAACTGAGCAATGTATCTCCTCTTTGTGGCATCTCAAACAAGGCTTTTCGATCAATTTCCAGCGACTTTCCTGACCTGGAAGGCTGATCAGTTACTGTCATTTGTTGTATTGGGCGATATTGATAAGAATGGTGTTCAAAATAACCTTTGCCTGCATAGATATTTTCCAGATCATCTGTTCCAAATAAGCCGTCCAGCTCAGGAGCATCGATCTTTTTCAGGACGTTTAGCGCGGTATCATAAACCTGTAAACGATATTGCTTATGCGCATCTTCCCTGATCAGTCTGCTGATCACAACGAGTCTTTTCTGATCTCTTGAAGGATACACCCGACAGATATCTTCCTCATCAGTACCCAACTGTTCCAGGTAAATGTTTTTCGAAGTGCTGTTAAATTCAGGGAAATTTTTAATTTCCGGATATTTGTCTTTCTCTTTATTACTGCAGGAACTAAAGATGAACAGGATTAGAAATAGCTTAATTATTGATTTATGAGTCATGATCGTCCTAAAGTTATTCAAAGATCTTTGTTTTTACACTTGCTAAATGTCTCCGGTGCTGATTAAATATCTCCTGTTCTGAGTCTGTATCGGTAAACCTACTGTTGGGAGAGGGGCGCGCCGGGCTAATTTAAAAGCGGCGCAGGCAAAAGCCCGGACTCTGGGAATTCTCCGTTTACAATTTCCGTTAAAGACCGTATCAGCTGACTAACCTTGTTTAGCGTCTCCTCATCTGTAATCTGAAGATCTGAATTCAACTTTGTTTGAATCGCAGAAATCAGGAGTTGTGTAGCGGAACTGATTTTGGATTCAATAATTAATAAGGTTCCAAGTAAAGATTGATGTGCCCTGCTTCCCGAGGTGGATGCCGTAATCAAAGCTACCGGTTTTTTGGAGAATTCCATCGTAGAAACAGTCCAGTCAATGGCGTTTTTTAAAGTACCGGGAACGCCAACGGCATACTCGGGGGTACAGATTAAAACCGCATCAGCATCCCTGAGCTGCTTTCTGAAGCTTGCCACCTTTTCATCTTCTGCCACTTGTCCATAATCCAGATCCGGATTAAAATGAGGCAATTCTGTGAGCCCTTCAAAAATAGTGATCGAAAAAATTTCTGTGGCCAATAGGGCAATGGCCTTAATCAGGTTAATATTTGAAGAGGTTTTTCTGGTGCTTCCGGAAATGGCAAGGATATTTATTTTAGCTGTTCTCATCTTTTGATTAACCTTATGATCGTTCAAAGGTATAAAATCTCTTTCTTTTTAGATTTTGATGCACCTTGTTAAAAAACATATATTGCATGCTGATCCCCAATTTAAATGAAGATGAAACTATGAAAAATCTAACCTTTATCCTCTGCATGTTCCTTTTTTCTGCTTTTTTAAAACCACTGATGGCGCAGGAAAAAGCCGGTTTTACAGGTGCCAAAGCGACCATGAAACACTACAAAGCGCTATATGTGCTCAATAGCGGAGAGGAGAAAAAGATCAATGGCACTTTACGGAACATCAAAAATGCATTGGAAGATCCCCGCCTTAAAGGCAAACTGGAATTAGAACTGATTGTCTTTGGTGATGGGGTGGCAGTTTACCAAAAGAACAGCAATTACGAAGCTGCTTTAAAATTGTTACAGTCGAAAGGTGTGATCCTGGCCCAATGTGAGAACACCCTGAAGGAAAGGAAAATTGATAAATCTGAATTGTTCGATTTCATCAGTTTCGTTCCCAGCGGAAATGGGGAAATTATCATTCGCCAGCAACAGGGCTGGGCAGTTGTTCATCCTTAAAGTTTTCATGTCCGTTTTAAAAAAGCTATGTTTGCAAGACATGTATAAAATCTCAAATCCCATGCGAAATGAAAATGCCGGCCGCTTAAAACCGCTGCTGTTATTTGTATTGATGGGCTGCTTTGTACTTTCTGCATGTTCTGTTAGAAAAGGAATCCAATCCTTTTTTGCGGAAGTCAGCCCTGTCGCCGTAACTAACATCAAAGTCAGTAAGATTTGCACGACGACATTGAACTCCGCAGACGGAATTCTTTTTAAACAGAATGTGACCCAGATGTCGGCATCAGCCCTGATTCTGTTTTTTCTTTTACCGGATTTTATGCTGTCCGCATTTTTCTTTAAAAAAGACAAATACCTGGCAGTGCCCTCAAATCCGGACCTTTCCGGTTCTCCGGTTCCCCTGTTTATCAAAAACAGGCTTTTATTGATATAGCAGCTCTTCTTCCATTAAATTAAACGGCGCTGCTGTTTAATCCGTTCATGTCGTTCCGAAAGAACAACATGCTAATCACGTATTGCTACAATTTTAATTTTTGATGATGAAGAAACTACCTCTTTATCTGACGGGTATGCTGCTGATGCTATACAGTGTTTGCGCCTACTCTCAGGGACCTAAAGAAGGCTCACTTTCCTATTTATGGGAATTGATGGGCGACAAATATCCTATGCTGACTGAAAAGCAGGCGAGGATCGAAGAATTTGAATATCGGAAGAAAGAGTTGAAAACTGCAGCTCTTCCGCAGGTTCAGTTACAATTACAAAACTCCTTTGGCACTTTTGCAGGTACAAATGGCGCATTCTTTCCAATTCCAGGTGTATTCAATGTGAATGGCAATGTGGAAAAGAAGCCTGGTGCTTCGGGCAACACGATGAATACTTTTGGCTCGGTCTTGCTGGATTGGAAGATCTCTCAGTTTGGCAAACAACAAAAGATGGTGGAAGCTGCGGGATTTGAAGTCCGGGAAGCGCAAAGTAATTATGAGGCTTCCTTGCTCTCACTCCGTGCTAAAATGACAAGGACTTACCTGAATGTACTTTATGCCCAGTCAGGTTTAAGCTGGGCGGATAAAAATGTGTCACGTGTAAAGGAAATTTTTGACCTTTCTTCAAGCCTGGCCGAAGCGGGATTGAAGCCTGGCGCAGATACCGCTCTTGCGGCTGCTGCTTACCTCCAGGCGATGTCGCTGCAAGAAGAGTGGAAGGGCAAATATGCCGAAGGTCAGGATAACCTGAAGGAATTTGTACCCGGACTGAGCGGAATGCCTATTCTTGCGCTGGAAATTTACAGGAACATCAGACTGCCGGATCAAAGTCTGGATTCTGTGTCCGCAAGCCATCCATTTCTACAGGTTCTGGATCAGCGCTTCAAATATCAACAGAGCCAGAAAAAGGTTTTGGCAAGAAAGCAATTGCCCTCCATCGCTTTGCTTGCTGGTCTTTCTGCGCGGGGAACGGGGATCAGCAGGGATGGGCGTGTACATCAGGATTTTGCTTCCGGATTTGACAACAGTTCCCGTAATTACCTGATCGGGTTGGGGCTCAGCTGGAATCTTACGGGCCTGTACACTGGTTCGTTGGAAAAAAAACGTGCTCAGAAACAGGTCGATGTAGTACAATCTCAATATCAGTTGCAAAAGCTTCAGATGAATACCGCTTTGCAGGCCATCTCTTCGCGAATCGCCGCACAGGTTAAACAAGTGGCGAAAACGAAAACCGCACTGAAGAAAACCTTAAATGCCTATGACTTGTACTTGTCGAGATATGAAGCCGGACTGATCAACCTGACAGAACTCCTTCAGATTCAGGCGCTGTTACAGCAAGTGGAGAACAGCGATCTCGAACTATGTCAGGAGCTTTGGAACCAGCTGAATACCAAGGCCGAGCTTTCCGGTGATTACAGCTATCTGTTCAACAATTTAAAATAAGACATTATGAATATGATCAGGTTTGCATTAAAAAAGCCTTTAACAATAATGGTGGCCATCCTGGCGATTGCCTATTTTTCTTTTACCGCCATTAGAAACATCAATGTAGATATCTTTCCAAAGGTGGAACTGCCGGTCATCTATATTGCCATGCCTTATGGAGGATTGACCCCGGCTTATATGGATGGCTTTATGGCCAATGAGTTTCAAAAGGTACTCATTTTTGTCAGCGGAGTAAAGGACATAGATTTTAAGAGTGTTCAGGGATTTACCTTGATGAAGCTTACTTTTTATCCCGGAACAGATATGGCACAGGCCTCGGGAGAGCTCTCGGCACAGGTGTCCCGTGCGATGGGCTTCCTGCCTCCGGGCGCAGTACCTCCACAGGTAGTCCGTTTTGATGGAAGTTCTCTTCCCATTGGACAGTTGGTATTTGAAAGTGCGGAAAAATCCATTACAGAATTACAAACCCTTGCCCTGACCAAAATCAGACCGATGTTTGTGACGATTCCCGGAGTAACCGCACCGGCGCCTTTTGGGGGAAATGTAAGAACAATGGTGGTTAAAGTGAATCCGGAACTGATGCTTTCTTATGGTTTATCCGCAGAAGAAGTGACCACTGCCATTGCCAAAAATAACTTCCCTGCTCCGGCAGGAAACATTCGGATCGGTGATCAGAACCTGATGAGCCCGGTTAATTCTATGGCCAATGGCCCGGAAGAATTCCTGAATATTCCCATCAGGAATGGCTCAGGAACGAATGTTTTTGTAAAAGACATTGCCAGTGTAGAGGATGCCGCCGATGTAACGACGGGATATGCGATCATCAATGGCAAACGTTCCGTTTACCTTCCGGTGATCAAAAAGGCGGATGCTTCTACGCTCAAGGTGGTGGAAAATCTGAAAGCCTCTATTCCAAAGCTGAAGGCCGCATTGCCCGAAGATGTGGATGTGAAATATGTATTTGACCAAAGCGGATACATAGAACGCTCGCTTGAAAACCTGATTCATGAAGGGCTGCTTGGCGCGATCTTAACAGGATTAATGGTGTTTCTTTTTCTCGGAGATTCCAGGGGAGCCTTGATTGTGGTGCTTACCATTCCCATTGCCATCCTTTCGGCAGTGATTATGTTGTATATGTTTGGTCAGACCATCAATGTTATGACCCTCAGTGGACTGGCACTGGCCATAGGTATTCTCGTGGATGAAGCAACGGTAACGATAGAAAATATCCACCAGCATTTTGAAATGGAAAAACCGAAACAAAGGGCCATCCTGGATGCATTACTGGAAATTTCTATTCCCAAAATTCTGATCCTGTTCTGTATCCTGGCAGTATTGATTCCTTCTTTCATGATGACTGGCATTCCCAGAGATATGTTTATGCCTTTATCACTGGCTGTGGCCTTTGCCATGATCGCCTCCTTTATCGCATCACAAACATTTGTTCCCATTCTCGCCAACTGGCTGATGAAACCGGAACTTTTCCAGCACCATAAGATTAGCCTGCATAGAAAAGAGCTGACGCGGTTTGAAAAATTTAAGCGGCGTTACCTGATGCTGATTCGTGCAGGTCAGCAAAAAACAGGGAGGGTGATCGGGCTTTATGTTGTCCTTGTGCTCAGTATGATTCTTGCAGCAGGATTAACGATTGGAACAGATATCCTTCCTGCCAGTAACAGTGGCGACATTCAAGTCCGGATGTTGGCCCCCGAAGGAAGCAGACTGGAAAAAACAGAAGCTTATCTCGAACGGTTAACCCGCGTGATTACCGCACAGATGCCGGAAGGCTCGGTTAAAATCAGCTCTGCATTTGTTGGCTTACAACCTTCTGCAACTGCCATCAATCCCATTTTCCTCTTTACGAGTGCTTCTCATGAAGCCGTTTTACAGTTGTCCATAGATCAGAAAAAATTCGATAAATCAATTTCAGGTCTTAAAGAACAAATTCGTAAAGAAGTAGATAAACAAATGCCTGAACTCAGGATCAGTTTTGAACCGATGGAGTTGGTGGAGAAAATCATGAGCCAGGGGGCAATGAACCCCGTTCAGATTAAAGTGGCCGCAGGACAACTGAAGGGTGCAGAGAAGTTTGCCATGAAGATTGAAGCCGGATTAAAGAAAGTCCCTTTTCTTCGTGATGTACGGATCGCGGAACCCCTCAATTATCCAAGTGTACAGATTAATGTAAACAGGGAACAGGCGGCCCAGTTTGGATTGACCATGGATGATGTCAGTAAAGCGCTGACTATGGCCACTTCATCTACCCGTTTTACCAATAAAAATCTTTGGATAGATCCTAAGTCAGGTCTTGTTTTTCAGGTGCAAGTCCAGGTTCCGGAACCAGACATGCAATCGTTGGATAGGCTACGTTCATTGCCCCTGAAATCGGGACAGTCAAGGCCGGTTCTGGAAGATGTCGCGATACTTCAGATGGTCAAATTACCTGCACAGGTGAACCGGCAGGGACCAAACCGGTACGTAACGGTATTGGCCAATGTTCATCAGTCAGATCTGGGCGCCGCTTCAACAGCGGTACAAAAGGTCCTTAAGGAGGTAGGTGAACCGCCCAGAGGACTGCTGGTTTCTTCAGAAGGGCTGATGCAATTGCTCGAAGAAACCCTTTCCGGATTACAAACCGGACTGGCAGTTGCGATAGTCGTGATTTTCCTGATGCTGACCGCCTATTACCAATCTTTTGCCTTATCCGGATTAATCCTTTCTGTGGTTCCGGCCGTGATCGGAGGAAGCCTGTTGATGCTGTTGATTTCCGGAAGTACCTTGAACCTGCAATCGTATATGGGCATCATCATGTCGGTAGGCGTCTCTGTTTCTAATGCAGTGCTGATGATCAATCAGGCGGAAGTGAACCGCCTGAAACATGGGTTGCCTGTAAGACAGGCCGCTCTTCTGGCCGTTTCATCGCGTTTACGTCCCATCATTATGACCACCATGGCGATGATTGCAGGGATGGTTCCGATGGCAATAGGGATGGGAGAAGGTGGCGAACAAATTGCTCCATTGGGACAGGCCGTTATCGGAGGACTCCTTCTATCTACTCTGACTGCGCTGCTGGTTTTACCACAGCTCTTTGTACTGATCATGAAAAACAAGAAAAGAGATAGCCTCAGCCTTGATCCTGATGATCCAATGAATAAAAACCTATTAATTCCCCATATATAATCCGAAAATGAGACTATTAAAAAAAATACACATCGAAAAATATACCTTCTTGTTATGCCTTCCACTGGCATTGGCCGGATGCGCTTCTGAACAGCCGAAGAGCGGACAACAGGCGGCACCGAAAACGGAACTGCCAAAGCCACAATTCGTAAAACCCGTATTGGAACAACCAGTCTATCAGCTTTCCTTGCCGGGAGAGCTGAGGCCTTATGAAGAGGTGATGATCTATCCTAAAGTTAAAGGATTCCTGAAAAAAATATTTGTAGACAGGGGAAGTAAAGTGAAAAAAGGACAACTGCTGGCGGTATTGGAAGCCCCTGAAGTAGCCCAGCGTTATGTGTCTGCAAAGTCCGACGAGCGGAAGTTTTATGAAGATTACCGCTACAGCCGGCAATCTTATGAAAGACTTAAAAAGGCAGCAATAAAGACCGGGGCCGTTGCAGCAATAGAGCTGGACAAGGCACTGAGTAAACTGAAAAGCGACAGTGCGGCTTATGCTGCGGTAAAATCCAACACCCTGGTATCCGACCAGTTGCAGCAGTACCTGAGCATCAGGGCTCCTTTTGATGGAACAGTAATGGATAAAAATGTTTCCGTAGGTGCGCTGGTAGGAGAAAATAATACGACCCCGTTATTCTCTATCGTGCAGAACGACAAGCTGAGGTTAACGGTGGCCATTCCGGAGAAACACAGCCAGTCGGTCTCAAAAAATACGAAGGCCTCTTTTACGGTCAGCGCCCTGCCTGGCAAAACATTTCACGCGCTCCTTTCCAGAAATGGTGCATTCCTGCAACAGAAACTAAGGTCGGTTACCACAGAATTCGATGTGATCAATAAAGACCTGGTTTTAGGGGGAGGCGAGTATGCACAGGTAAAACTCGATATGCGCCGTCCGGAAGCGACATTTTGGTTGCCGGCAACGAGTATTGTCCAGGCGCAGTCGGGCGTATTCATTATCAGGCTGGAAGGACAGCACCTAAAAAAGGTTCCTGTCGTTGTTGGCATTCGTAAGGGAGAACTTATGGAAGTATTTGCTGATTTAAACATCGCTGATCAGGTGCTGAAAAAAGGAACGGAGGAATGGAAAGACGGACAAAAAATATAAAGCAATAAAAACATCGCGGGAATAGCCCATTCTTTTGAGAATCATTCCCGCGATTTTATTTATAAGATTTTAAATTACACTTTTTGTTATTTTTGTATTAGCTTCGTTTTAAACTTTCTAACCAAACTTGTGAACGCTAATCATTTAACTCCGGACGATGAACTCATCTTGCTCCTCAGGCAGGGCGACGAATTAGCTTTTACAGAAATATACAACCAATATTGGGATAAACTATATTATATCGCCCATAAGCTTTTAAAAGACCCCGATGCTGCCGAAGGAATTGTTCAGGAAGTGTTCCTGGTCCTCTGGAAAAAAAGAGAAAGCCTCCACATTCAGTGTATCCCATCTTACCTTGCTGCAATGACCCGTTATGCGGTATTCCGCTACCTTTCTAAGGAGAAACGTTCCAGACAGCAGGAAAATATTGTTGGCCTTTTAACGGCCAATGCTACCTCAGAAATCGAGATAGACCATAAAATCCTGTTGGAAATCATCACCGAGCTGTCTAATAAACTCCCTGAAAAATGCCGCCTGGTATTTCAATATAATAAATTACAGGACCAATCCCTCTCCGAGGTGGCCGCCCAACTGAACATTTCTCAGAAAACAGCCGAAGCACACCTGACTAAGGCATTGCGCATCATTCGCGCTAATGTTGGAGATGTACTGAACTTATTAATAGTCTTGTATACCATCAAATAGTTCCTTTAAACCGAATTGTTTCACTAAAAAGCCTGCTTGTTCCCATAATGACCCCACCTGAAAACAAGGATGGGAAATTAAAATAAAAAACTTTTGTTTTGCACTAAGGGTGTTTTGTTTCCACATGACTCTATAAGAGAAAACAGGGTCATTAAAATTCAAAATGGATAGGAACGAACTCAAAAGACTGGCACAAAAATACCTTGAAGGAACAGCTAGTGAACAAGAAAAAGCACTGCTCAACCAATGGTACGATACTTCTGAGGAGGGCTGGGTAGAAAATGTTCATACCAAAAAACCGGAAACTGAAGAACAGGTCAGGCAACGGATCTTTGATAACCTGAAAAATAAAGGCTTCCTGAAAATGGAAGAAATGAGCGAAAACTCTGGACGCAGCGTTTCTATGAGAAGGCTTCTGTTAAAAATTACAGCGGCTGCTGCGGTGTTGACCCTGATCTTTTTTGGATGGCAGTTTAGCAACTCCCGCTTTGGAGCTGCAGAAAAAAAACTGGTCAGCGTTCCTGGCAATAAGATCATAGAAATCACCTTGCCAGATAGCTCAAAAGTATGGCTCAATGCTGGCTCCGTATTTAAATATCCTAAAAAATTTAATGACAAAAACCGCACGGTAGAATTGATCGAAGGCCGTGCCTTTTTCGAAGTGAAACATAGAAGCAAACATCCCTTTATTGTGAAAACCAATAGCCTGAATGTCGTGGTTCTGGGAACTTCCTTTGATGTGAGGGCGTATAAAAATGAAGGCACCACAAAAGTAAGTGTGGTGACCGGGAAAGTGGGGATTACGATGAAAGATGCAGTTAAAAAGCCTGCTGTGATGTTACTTCCTAAAGAGCAGGTCGTGTTAACCAATATCAAAAATCACCTGATTAAAGCCGTTGCTCCTGAGATTGCCGTAAACGCCTGGTGTAACAGTAAATTGGTATTTGAGCAGGAAACCTTAAGAAACGTATTCTCCGTCCTGGAGAAAAAACATCATATTAAAATCAACACCGAAAACCCGGCACTGCTCGACGAAAGAATCTCCATCACCCTTGGTGATCAGAATTTAGCCGTGACAATGGACATCCTAAGCTTTACCAAACATTTTAAATACCAAATGGCCAATGACAACATAATCATCAAATAGATCTTCTTTCTTAGCAGCTAAGAAAGAAAAAACCGGGAACAGAACCTGCCCCCGGAGTTAAGGATAGCCACTGTATACATGCTTGAGACCCATAGACAGTAGGCTTCAGTTTAAAAAATTAAACCAAAACAAATATGATGAATTTTTACGGCAAAGCATTGCCTATATTCCGAAAATGCATGCGCATTTCTACAATTATTATTGGCATACAAGTGTGTTTTTCCACACTCCTGATGGCTAAGCACATCAAGGCTCAGGAAATGAGCTTTAAAGTAGTTAAAGCAAGTGTCAAACAAATCTTTAAAAAGATAGAACAACAGGCTAATGTGACTTTCGTCTACGATGAAGAGGTCTTGGGGAGTTTAC
Organism: Pedobacter sp. FW305-3-2-15-E-R2A2; assembly: GCF_038446955.1. Taxonomy (NCBI): domain Bacteria; kingdom Pseudomonadati; phylum Bacteroidota; class Sphingobacteriia; order Sphingobacteriales; family Sphingobacteriaceae; genus Pedobacter; species Pedobacter sp. FW305-3-2-15-E-R2A2. Next base: position 6,277,501 of record NZ_CP151803.1, on the reverse strand, counting down.
CAAACCTTACACTTAATTTCAAAAATGAACAGCTTTCGGAAGTTTTAAAAAGACTTCGCGAAAAAACGGCACTGGAATTCAGAATGGTGGGCAATTATATTGGCGTGGCAGAAAATGCAGCCAGCATGCCTAACCTTAGCCTGTCTTCCGCAGCCAATAACAACCGCATAAAAATCAACGGTGTGGTCAGAGATGCTACAGGACAACCTTTAATCGGGGTAAGCGTGCAGGTAAAAGGAACACAGGTAGGTGCCAGTACCAATTCCAACGGACAGTTTGTGATTGACGCAAATATTGGGGATGTATTGGTAGTGAGTTATTTGGGGTATATCACCAAACAAGTGACCATTACTACACCTTCACCACTTAATATTTTATTGGATGAAGATTCTAAGCTCCTGAGTGAAGTCGTCGTGACTGCATTGGGAATTAAAAAAGAAAGAAAAGCACTTGGATATTCTGTTACAGAAGTGAAAGGTGATGAACTGACCCAGGCCAGGGAAAATAACGTGATCAACTCTCTGGTGGGTAAAGTTGCCGGTTTGAACGTCAACTCTATTGCTGGTGGAGTGGGAGCCTCTTCGAATGTGATCATACGTGGTATTTCGAGTATTTCTCAGACCAATCAGCCACTATATGTGGTCAATGGTATTCCTATGGAAAACAGAGGGAACAGTGCTCCGGGTGATCAGTACGATAACGTTCCTGATCTTGGAGACGCAATTGGAAACATTAATCCTGATGATATTGAAACGATTTCCGTACTGAAAGGCGCCGCAGCTTCCGCATTATATGGTTCACGCGGTAAAGCAGGGGTAATTTTAATTACTACTAAAAGTGGAAAGGGTAACTCTATTGAGTTCAATTCCAATTACGTACTGGAAAAAGTAATCGATCAGACAGACTGGCAATATGTTTATGGAAATGGTGCCAATGGTGTAAAGCCGGCAGATGCAGCAGGTGCTTTTCAAACTGGTCAGTCGAGCTGGGGAGCCAAATTAGACGGCAGCAGTGTGGTTCAGTTTGACGGCGTGTCCCGTCCTTATGCTGCACAAAAAAATAACATTGAGAATTTCTTCCGCACAGGAGCTACAGCAACGAATACACTGGCTTTTAACAAAAGTTTTGATGGTGGTTCGATCCGCTTCTCTGCAAGTGACCTGACCAGCAAGGCGGTTACTCCAGGATCAGGATTAAACAGACAATCCTTTAATCTGAATGGAAATTACAACATCAATAAACACCTGACAGTAGATGCACGTGCAAATTATATCCTGGAACAAGCTAAAAACAGACCTTTTTTAAGTGATGGGGCCGGTAATTCCAGCTATAACGTCACTTTGCTTCCTACGAGTCTGGATGTGATGACTTTAAAACAAACCACTAAACCTGATGGTTCTGAATATGGTTATTCTGCCAATACATTTGCAACTAACCCTTGGTTCGCTGCCAATAAATTCATCAATGATACCAAAAGGGAACGTCTGATTTCTTCCATTAGCCTGCGTTATAATTTTGATAATGGTGCCTTTATCCAGGCCCGTGCAGGACGCGATGCTTATAACGACCGTTATACTTCTGTCGTGCCAACCGGAACGGCTTACCGTTTGTTGGGCTCTATGTCTGAAGCAACGACTAAATTCTCTGATATCAATACCGATGTGTTGACGGGTAAGAGCTTTAAGGTAGATGATTTTACCATTACACCAAACATTGGAGGAAGTTACAGAAGGACAAAATCAGAAGCGTTTACGCTTGCGGGAAATGATTTTTCTATCCCTTACAGATATGTAATTACCAATGCCAATCTTCAGAATGCGCCGGTTTACAGACCAAGTGAAAGTGAAGTTGCTTCTGTTTATGGTACGCTAGACCTGAGCTATAAAAATTACCTTTATTTAAGCGGATCCATTCGTAATGATTGGTTCTCTACCCTTGCCACACCTGGTAAGAACAATAAACTGAACGTAATTTATCCTTCTGTAAATGGTTCATTTGTGTTCTCAGAAATACTGAAAAAGGAATGGCTGAGTTTTGGTAAGATCCGTGCAGGTTTTGCTCAGGTAGGGCAGGCAACAGATCCTTATCAGACACAACTAGCTTATGGCTTTAACAGTGCAGTCCTGAATGGCAGACCTTTGGGATTGATCTCTAACTTCTTTGTTCCCAATGAAAGCCTCGTGGCATCTGTGGCTTCTGAGTTTGAAATTGGTACGGAGATTCGTTTATTTAGCAGCCGTTTAAATCTTGACCTGACCTGGTATAACAAAAGATCTAAAGATGAGATCGTAAGGGCACCAGCTTCAGTAACTTCCGGTTATGGTGGCGCGATCCTGAATATCGGAGAGTTACAAAACAGGGGTATTGAGGCTTTGATCACAGGTATTCCTGTGCAAACGAAGGATTTCCGCTGGACGACCTCTGTGAATGGTTCCATCAATAACAATAAAGTGATTTCACTTTCTCCGGGACAAACCTCATTGCCAGGTGCAACTTCCCGTACCGGTAATGCTTTTACCCAGCAGATTGTGGGTCTGCCTTTCGGTCAGATTATGGCTTTTGATTATAAACGCGATGCCAACGGTAATATTGAGTTGGAATCGAATGGTATCCCAAAACAAGGCTTGTTAAGACCTTATGGATCTGCTTATGCTAAATATGTGGCTGGCTGGAACAATGAGTTCTCTTATAAAGGAATCAATTTCTCCTTCATGATCGATAGTAAATTTGGTGGTAAGATCTATTCTGCAACAGAATCTTATGCTTATACTTTAGGATTGCATAAAGGTACTTTGGAAAAACGTGAAGAACTGGGTGCTGCAGCTGCAAATTACTACGGCACAATGGCCGGTAATGTATCCGGAATCTTTGTTCAGAATGCCGATTTTATCAAATTCCGTCAGGTGATGCTGGGTTATACTTTCCCTGGTAAAATGTTTAATAATGTGATCAATGGTGCTACGCTTAGCTTCGTTGGCCGTAACCTCTTTTACATCAGCAGAAAGACCACAAACATAGATCCTGAATCTGACTATAGTAATAATGCTAAAGGATTAGAGTTGGGTGGTGTGCCGGCAAGCAGAACGTACGGATTAAATCTGAGCGTGAAGTTCTAAACATCAGGGTTACAAAAGCAAATTTTAAAATCAATTAGATTCCAATGAAACCATCATTTTTATGATCGCTTCATCACTAAAGACAAATATATTCCAATGAAAAAGATATATAAATATAGCATAATGGCAGCCCTCTGCCTGACGGTTGCTACAGGTTGCAGAAAGCATTATGAGGAGATCAATACTGATCCTTCCACCTATAACCCGGCAAATTTTAATCCTAACTTTATCTTAACAAGTGCGCAACTGAGCTATTCAGGGAGCGTTGATTTTAGTTATGATACCTGGCGTGCAAATTTAATCTATTGTTCTACGATGATGCAGGGCCTTTCCTCTGTGATCGGCTACTGGGCAGGGGATAAGTACATTTCGAATCCTACCTATACTGCTGCTTACTGGGGATTCTCGTCTAATTCCATTACCAGTGGTGATGGTGCCTATCCGGAACAGGTAAGACTGATTGTAGACTTACTGGCCTTTACCAAAGGGAAAAAAGAATACCAGAATTTACACCAGATCACCAGAATCATGAGGGCGCTGATCTTTCAGCGCATTACCGATCTGTATGGCGATGTTCCTTATTCGCAAGCTGGGATCGGTTTTCTTGGGAAGAATTATTTCCCGGTGTACGACAAACAAAAGGACATTTACACCGATATGCTTAAGGAAGTGAGCGAAGCTGTAGCGGCATTGGATGTTAATGGCGATAAACCTGGTGGAGATGCTTTTTATAATGGTGATCCTACCAAATGGAAACGTTTCGGAAATAGCTTAATCCTTAGGATGGCCATGCGTCTTAGTAAAGTAGATGCTGCAACAGCACAGAGTTATGTGCAGAAAGTTGTTGGGAACACCATGTTGAGTAATGACGATAATGCGTTTATCCTGGGTTCAGAAAGCGGAAACCGGATTACCATTAACAGGAATAGCCAGATTCTTCTGGGTGGCGGTGGCCAGGAAAACTTCTATACAAGGTGGTCAAAAACCTTTATTGATTTTCTTAAAAGCACCAATGACCCCCGTTTAGGTGTGATTGCAGTAACGAATTTATATGTGAATGAAGATACCAAGGCTCAAAATCCTAATGCAAATGCAAATCCTGCCGCGCAAAAAGGAATGCCTAATGGTAAAGACCTGAGTTTGATCGCCGGACAGGGAATTAAGCTGGATCCTGGTTTTACTACTTTTACGGATTACTCTTCTCCAAGTCCTGTACTCATTAAGAAAGACGGACCAACATTTGTGTTAACTTATGCAGAAACGGAATTGCTACTGGCAGATGCAGCGGAGCGTTTCGGCATCGCCGGAAGTGCGGCACAACATTATCGTGAAGGACTAATTGCATCAATGACCTATCTTTCCCAGTATGGTGCTGCAGCAACCATTACAGCCGTAGCGGCGGCAGCTTATGCAGATGCACATCCTTATAATCCGGCGAATGGTTTAAATATGATCAATACGCAGTATTGGGCGCTCAACAATACAAAACTTGATTTTTATGAATCCTGGGCAAACTGGAGAAGAACGGGATTTCCGGTATTAACTCCGGTAGTTTATCCTGGCAATGCAACCAATGGAACCATTCCACGTCGTTTCCCTTATCCTGTAGTGGAAGCGGGTACAAACACCGTAAATTATAATGCTGCAGTGGCCAGTGTTCCCGGTGGAGATTTATTAACCTCCAGAGTGTGGTGGGATAAAAACTAATTTTTACAAACGCTCTATTTTAAATCCCTGCTTCGGCGGGGATTTTTTTTTAAAGGAAAACGGGAGTAAATCCTCCGACTTACCCCCGTTTAAATTAACGCTCTCAAGGACAAATGTAAAAATAAATTCAATGTCAAAACACGTAATTTTAAATTATTGAATTAAGATTACAATTTGAGGACGAGGTACATAGCCTGGAATGGGCCTGCAAAATGAGAATTTCCTGATTTATGATAATGGTTTGGCCGTTTTTTCTGAAACCGGAAAAAGACATCTGTTAAAGTCCCCTGTTTGTAAATTCCGAATGAGTTTGGATTTATGAAGCGTATAAAAATTGTCTGTAAAAAGAAAACGGGCATAAGTCAGAAGACTTACCCCCGTTTAAATTAACGCTCTCAAGAACAAATGTAGAAAAAAAAACGAAGTTAGTCTACCCTATTTTAAATTATTGAATTAAGATTACAATAGATCTGCGCCTGATGTCTCCAGTTGGCCCCTGTTGTCAAAAATATTGTACATCTTGACAATTCAACAGAATCCGTTGAAGGATAAATCGCGCTTCCGGTAATCTTTCTTTAGATATTGCCTTTTTTAACGCAGCAGAAAAAGCTATATTTGGTTTGTGCCCAACAAATGATGAACCACACTAACCAAAAGAAACTGTTTGCCTTGTTCTGTTTTTTGATGCTTCAACTGTTGATGAGCTGTGAGGCAAACCGACAGGGGGATAAACCTTTAAGTTCCGGGAGTACTGAAAGCGTCGTTAAAGCCAGAATTACCGCCTTAAATAAACGGGCGAAAAGCTTAAACAGGGATTCTACCAATCAGGCCATTGCCTCGGCTTACGAAGCCTACCTCTTAGCTTACGAAAACAAATACAAAGAACTGGAAGCCGATGCCCTCGTCATCTTATCGGAGGGTTATTTGTACAATGATATTTATGATCTTGCCCTCGAATATTCCTTTGATGCGCTGGAAATCTATAAAGATCTGGATAAACCGGCTAAAATGGGCGCCACCTATACCTTATTGGGGTGGATTTATTACGATGTGGAAAATGCGGAGTTTTCCCTGAAGTACCATACCATGGCCTACGAGTATTATAAAACACATCAGAATCCAGATGAAACGGGGCTGTCATTAAATGCCATCGGTTTAATTTATCAGCTTAAAAATGAATATGGAAAGGCCGAAGGCTTTTTTAAACAAGCACTCGTCATGGCCGAGAAACATAATAAAAGAGCCCTGATCAGCGCCGCTTACAATAACCTGGGCATTTGCAGCAACAACAATAAGAATTACAAACAGGCCATTGTTTATTTTAACCTCGCCCTGCAGTACTCTACCAAACAATTGCTTTCACTTGCAGAATTGAACAACCAGATGGCTTACTCCCTGATTAACCTCGGGAGAAACGGGGAGGCTTTGGCTGCCTTAAAAAAAGCAAGGACATTTATTGATCAAAGTAGTTCGAACTCCAAAAAAGAAAACCTGTTGGACAACTATAAGGTATTTTCTCTCTTGTATCAACGCATGGGCGATTACCGGCAAGCTTTTGAGAACACCAATCGTTATAATGCCGTTAGAGAAGAATTTCTGTCTAAAAACAAAGTAAATGCTTTACTCACCCTTACCCTGAAGCGTGAGGCGCAGGAGAAAGAGCGACAGCTGGAGGCGCTTTCCGTGAAGGAAAGTCTCAAATCCTTTCAGCGGAATGCTCTTGCCATTATTGTGGTATTGTTAATTGTCATTGGCGTGCTCCTGTATGGCAAGCTGAGAAACAGGCAAAGGAAAAAAGCCGAGCTGGCCGCGATTAAACAACAGGAAATTGAAAGGGAATTGGAACATACTGTTCTGGATAAGAAGGCCCTGAATGAACGGCTGGACTTTAACCATATTGAACTGAAGAATTACGCTTTATATATTGCGCACAGGAATGACCTGATTGTAAAGTTCATTGAAGAGCTTGGTGGGCTGGATAGAACCGAACCGGTAGAGATCCCTCATCAGTTGCATAAGCTGGTCAATAAGTTTAAGTACGACATCAATCTGGAGAAGTATGTGGAAGATTTTAACCTCAAGGTAGAAACCCAATACCAGGACTTTTTTTATAACCTGCAGCAGAAGTTTCCTCACCTCAGTCAGAATGAACGAAGACTTTGCGCCCAGATCAGATTAAATCTTTCCATTAAAGAGATTGCGACGCTGAACAACATCTCCGTGAAGTCTGCGGAAATGGCGAGGTACCGCTTGCGGAAGCATTTTGGCTTGCAGCAGAACGATAACCTTAACGATTACCTAAAGTCGTTTTAAAGCACATTCTTGCAATGTTTTTAACTTATGTAGAGGTCTTGTAGGGGTAAGACAGCATACATGTAGGGGTACAGAATTCGTTTTTCGGATCATGCTCATATTAAGTTTGATTGAATCAATCAACTCAAACCAAATATTATGATTAAAGATTTACGATTGCCAATAAGCAATTTATGGAGCAGTAAATTCGCTTGGCTCATGCTTGCTTTCTGCCTGTTCTCGGCGCTCGCCGGCAACAGTGTATTTGCTCAGACCGGTACCATAAAAGGTCAGGTCCTTAATGAAATAGACCAGCCCCTTCCGGGAATTACCATTAAAGTTAAAGGAACCAAAACGGGAACTACTTCAGACTCTGAAGGAAAGTTCCGGATTTCCGCTTTGGAAAAAGACATCCTGGTTTTTTCTGCGGTAGGTTATGTGGCACAGGAAATTCCGGTCATTCCCGGAAAAGACATCCTGGTAAAACTATTGATGGACATGAAAGGACTCGACGAAGTGGTGGTAATAGGGTACGGAACCCAGCAACGGAGTAACCTGACCAGTGCCGTAAGTTCGGTAAGTGGCACAAAGCTGGAACAGGTGGCGGCCAGCAATCCCATCAACGCGCTTCAGGGGAGGGTTGCCGGATTATCCATCAGCAGTCCCGGCGGAAATCCAGGCCAATCTTCGGATGTCAGGTTGCGGGGGATCGGCACCTTTGGTGCACATCAGCCGCTGTATATTATCGATGGTACACCCGGGAATCCTTATTACCTCAGTAATGGTGACATTGCCTCTATTGAAGTCCTTAAAGACGGTGCTGCGGCATCGATCTACGGTTCCAACAGTGCCAACGGGGTGATCCTCATCACGACCAAAAAAGGAAAACAAGGTGCCCCTGTGATCGATTTTTCTTCCTTCTACAGCATCGTAAGGCCAACAGAGCAATTTAAATTCCTGGATGCCGAGGGTTATAAAAAGCTGCATACCATGATGTACACCAATGCAGGTCCTTCTGCTCCGGCTTTACCGGCTTACCTGTCTAAAAATACAGGTATAAATACAGATTGGCAGGATTTAATTAACCGCAAAGGCATTTCACAGAATTACAATGTCAACCTTAAAGGTGGAGGGGAATACCTGACCTACTCTTTAAGCGGTGACCTGACCGACGACCGAGGAACCTTTATCGGCTCTGAGTTCAATAAAAAATCAGTAAGGTCCAGAAATGAGTTTAAAAAAGGGCGGTTAACGGTAGAAAGTAACATTATCTATTCGGAAACCAGATCTGAAGCCGCCAAATTTGATCAGAAAGATAGTTATTTCCAATCGCCATTACTTCCTGTATTTGATGAGAAGGAAAAATACGGCTATGGGTTAACGGAAAACGGATTGCCGAAATTTCAGAACCCTATTGCTGCAGATCATTTTCTGGATGCCAATTCTAAAACCAATTATCTGGGCGGGAATATCCGCTTCGGACTGGACATCATCAAGGGATTAAAATATACTGCCAACCTGAATTACATCAATGCAAGGACGGATGAGTATGCTTTCAATCCACCATATCGCGCCAATGCGAATGATCCTCTGGTTTCCTATACAAGGGTATTCAACAGGAACTCTCTTTACAAGGAACGCTTAATGGAACATTTGCTGAATTACGACCTGAATATCGGTAAACACAGCTTGAAACTTCTTGCAGGTTATACCGCGCAGGAAAAAACAAACCGTTTTATCAGCGTAACTGCGGATGGAAAAACTATTGTAAGGACTGTCGTAAACGGAAAAATTGTAGAAACAGAAGTTCCGGGAGGATTTACCAATCCGGATTTCAACACCATTTCTGCCGGTCTTGGCGGAACATTCAATGCTTCTGGAACAAACAATAAATATGTCCGCCTTTCTACGCTGGCAAGGTTAAACTATGCCTATGACAATAAATATCTTTTACAAGTTTCTGTCAGAAGAGATGGTTCTTCTGTATTTGGAGAAAACAGAAGATATGGCGTATTCCCTTCAGTTTCCCTGGGCTGGAATATCCACAAGGAATCTTTTCTGAATGAGGTCAAATGGCTGAATAACCTGAAACTTCGTGCGAGTTATGGAGAACTTGGAAATGAAGGTGCTTTGGGATATTACGACCATCAGGCCCTCATGACTACCCGTAACAACTGGTCCGGTGGTTCTGTACAGGGCTCCGGTGCGACGCCATGGCCGGGTTCTGCTGCCTACACGCTTCAAAACCTGGACCTGCAATGGGAAACGATTAAATCTAAGAACATTGGTCTTGATTTTGGACTTTTTGACAACAAACTATCGGGTGCCATCAACTATTTTAACAACATCACTGATGGCTTACTGATCACTAAAGAAGTACCGCCTTCAGCAGGTGTCGACAATCCGATCCTGAATGTGGGCAAGATTGCCAATAAAGGACTGGAACTGGAAACCAATTATCACTTCGATCACAATGATTGGCAGTTTGACATCGGTGGCGCCATCAGTTTATTGAAAAATGAGGTCCTGACATTGGCCAATAAAGACCAGATTTTATATGGTACAGGACTGCGGTTTGGGACAGACCATATTCCAACACAAACGATGGTAGGAAAAGAAATCGGTGCTTTTTATTTATATGAGGCTGACGGTATTTTTCAATCCGATGCAGAAGCTGCAGGTTATAAAAACAACGCTGGTGATGTCTTGCAGCCAAATGCGAAAGCCGGGGACATCCGATTCAGAGATACCAATGGTGATGGTACGATCGATGAAAAAGACAAAACTTATCAGGGCTCGGGTTTCGCGAAGTACGAATATAGCCTGAACCTTGCGGCCAATTATAAAAACTTCGATCTTTCCTTGTTCTGGCAGGGTGTAGCAGGAAATAAGATTTATAACGGGAACCGTTTTGAACTGGAAGGAATGGAAGCCGGAAGAAATTTCCTGGCCAGCACCCTCAATGCCTGGACTCCACAAAATACGGGAACAGATATGCCAAGAGCCGTGCTCGGAGATCCCAATCAAAATGCACGTGAATCTACGCGTTTCCTGGAAAGCGGATCTTACCTGCGCTTAAAATTGGTTCAACTGGGGTATAGCCTTCCTAAATCTGTACTGGAACGCCTGAAAGTTTCGAAACTCAGGATCTATGTCAGCGGACAAAACCTGGTCACCTTCAGTAAATACAGCGGACTGGATCCGGAGGTAGGAAATTTTAATGTCCTGAACAACGGTGTAGACCGTTTGATGTATCCTCAGAACAAAAGATGGCTCATGGGACTACAGTTGACATTTTAATCACCATAAAAAAACGAAAAATGAAAACGAATAAACTATATATAGGCTTGTTCCTGCTAATGGCAGTAATGGGTTGCAAAAAATCTGAGCTGGAACAGAGTGTGCCGGATCAGCTTACAGTAGATAACTTTTGGATCAATAAAGACCGGGCATTGTCTGGATTGTCGGCAGCTTATTCTCAGCTGGAAGGCTTTGTGAGCTGGGACAACTACGTAGAAGCACGCTCTGTAAGAGAATTTTACCGGGAAGATTACGTAGTTCCTGGCGCCGATGCTTTCAATTATCCATGGTGGACCGAACATTATAATTTTGAATTTACTTCCGGAAACTATGCCGTTGACCTGCTTTGGAGAGAAAATTACAGAGGGATCAATTTTGCCAATCAGGTGCTTGAAAATGTGGGTAAGATGAGTGCAACTGCCATTGATGATGCCAGTAGAAAGCAGATTCTTGCGGAAGCAAAGTTCCTGAGGGCCTATTATCATTTTAAACTATTGACCAATTATAGTAAGATCATCATCAGGGATAAAGTCCCTACTTCTGAGGCCGATCTTTCCAAAGGTTTTGCGGAAAGAGCGGAAGTTTATGGCTTTATCCTTAAAGACCTTCAGGAAGCTGAACCAGATTTGCCATTGAGGTCCGCCCGTCCGGCAACGGAATTAGGACGTGTTACGAAAGGTGCAGCGCAGGCTTACCTTGGAAAAGTGAACTTATACCGGGTAAGTGATGACCAGGCAAATGCCGCTGCTTATTATACGGAAGCCGCAAAATGGCTGGATAAAGTGATCCTGTCTAACGAGTACCAGCTGGACAATAATTTCCTGGGTATGTTTAACGGTACGACAAAAAACAGTACAGAATCAATTTTCGAATTGCAGCAAACTTCAGATGCAAGCAGCGGAGCGGTATACAGATCTTATTTAAGTGATTGGGTGGCGGCATCAGAACTGGGAGGTTATGGAGAGATCTATGGCACCCAGGCACTGTTGGCCGAAATGCTAAAAGAAGGCAAGGTAGCCAATGGTAATTACGACGCCAGGGTGTACCAGACCATGTATTTTAACGACGCTTATTTTAACGATGCAGCTACGCCAAGGGTATATGGAAGTACTTATAATGAAATTTTCGGTGCAAATGCTAAAACCATTGCTTTCCGGAAATGGATCCCTGCGGGACCAGACCGGATTGGTTTTTCAAATGCGATCAATGTGCCATTAATGCGGTATGCAGATGTCTTATTGATGTATGCAGAAGTGCTGAATGAACAACAGAAATCAGGAGATGCGGTAACCTGGATCAATAAGGTTCGGGGCAGAGCAGGCTTACCAGAGGTTAGTCTGAGTGGTAAAGCACCTGTCTTTGAACAGATCATTCACGAGCGTGTAATGGAGTTTACACTGGAGGGGAGCCGCTTTTACGACCTGAGGAGATGGGGCTTACTGACACAAAAGATGCAGGCAGCGGGCAGAAAGTTCAGTGCGGATAAAGCGTTTTATCCAATGCCACTGAAAGAAACGACCAATAACCCATCAACACCATAATGGACCCACGAGCGCTCTGATTACTTAACACATTCGTCATGCAGCAATGCCTGCATGACGATGCTTTATTTCCTTGTTCATGAATCTAATCAAACCCTATTTTTTTTGTTTAATGCTCTGCCTGGGTTTTGCAGGTTCAGTGGTTGCCCAAGCTCCGGCAGATTGGGAAAACCCTTTAATCCCTTCTCAGAATGCAGTTAAACCTCATGCCTGGTTTATCCCTTATCCGGATCAACAGGCGATGAATCAGCAATCGAGCCCTTTTCTGAAATCATTGGATGGTATCTGGAAGTTTAAGCTGCTGAAGAACCCTTCCGAAAGATCCCATACTTTTTATAAAAACCTGGCAGAAACCAAAGACTGGGGCACAATTAAGGTGCCTGGTCATTGGCAAACACAGGGATATGCTAAATTTATATTTACCGATGTGGAATACCCGATCCCTGCTACACCACCATTCGTGCCTAAGGACGATAATCCGGTAGGACAGTACCAAAGGGAATTTACAATTGATCCCAACTGGAACGGAAAACAGGTCTTCGTTCACCTTGGGGCTGTAAATTCTTTCTTTTATCTCTGGATTAACGGAGCATACATTGGGTTTAGTAAGGACAGTAAAACACCCACCGAATTCGACATTACCAAATTCCTGAAGAAAGGAAAGAACACGATTTCTTTGCAGGTATTCCGGTTTAGTGATGCCACTTATCTGGAAGGACAGGACATGTGGAAGCTGAGTGGTATAGAAAGAAGCGTTTTTCTGATCGCGAGACCAAAATTTCACCTGTCTGACTTTGAACTGAGGGCGACGTTGGACGAAAGCTATAAAAACGGGAAGTTCAATCTCGACCTTGCTTTCAATAAAGCGCCTGAAAAAAGGGACAAGGGAACAGTCGAACTCAAAGTATTTGATCCGAAAAACCCTTCCATACTGCTTTATAAAACACAAAAGGACATTACAGATACCTTAAACTTCAACACCATTTTTAAGGATATAAAAAGCTGGAATGCCGAACATCCTAATTTGTATGTCTTACAAATCAGCCACCTGGATCAGAAAGGAAAACCGATAGAAATCATCCGTCATCATATCGGATTCAGGTCCGTAGAAGTTAAAAACGGACTTTTCCTGGTCAATGGGAAAGCGATCAAGATCAAAGGGGTGAACCGCCATGAACACGACCGGATCAATGGAAAGATTGTAACCGAAGAGGGGATGATCAAGGACATCAAGGTGATGAAAGAACTCAATATCAATGCAGTAAGGGCAAGTCATTATCCCAATACGGAGCGATGGTATGCGCTATGCGACCAGTATGGCCTCTATGTGGTAGACGAAGCGAATATCGAATGCGATGGGATGAGCTTCACACCTTTGAAAACCTTATCTGATAAACCCGAATGGAAAGCCGCTTACCTGGACCGGATCCGCAGAATGTTTGAAAGGGATAAGAATTTTACCAGCATCATCACCTGGTCTTTGGGGAATGAAAGTGGCTTTGGGGAAAACCTGATGGCTGGATACGATTGGCTGAAAGCGAGAGATACTTCCCGCCCAGTTCAATATGAAGCAACCAAAGAGGAAAGGTATTCAGATATTTTCTGCCCGATGTATAAATCCATCACCGTAATGGAAAACTATGTGAAGACCTGGAAAAAAAGGCCTTTGATTCAATGTGAATATGCCCACATGATGGGCAATAGCGGAGGGAACCTACAGGACGATTGGGACCTGATCTATAAACACGAACAGTTGCAAGGCGGTTTTATCTGGGATTTCTCCGATCAGACTTTTAGTAAAAAGGACGATAAAGGAAATGACATCTGGGCCTATGGCCGGGATATGGGAACTGTTGGGCTAACGAGCGATACGAGTTTCTGCGCAGACGGATTGGTTGCTGCAGACCGTTCCTGGCATCCTCAGGCTTATGAGCTGCAGAAAGTATATCAGAATGTGAATTTTGAGCCAGTTGACCTTCAACGTTATGTGTTTAGCGTAAGGAACAGGTTCGACTTTAGCAATCTGGAAGATTATACTTTCAAATGGCACATCAAAGGTGGTGGAACGTTTGTTGCTTCCGGGACGATAGAAAACCTTTCTCTTGCCCCGCAGTCTGCAAAAGAAATCAGTCTTAAAATCCCAGCCTTTGAGCTTACAAGCGGATTGGAATACCTGATCAGCTTTGAGGTCTTTAGTACAAAGGCAACGGAATTGCTGCCAGCAGGATTTAAGGTGGCAAAAGCACAATTTTTATTGCCCTTAAAGGCCAAAGAGATGGTTTCCGATGCGCGTACCATCGAGTTGAAAACCAAAGAAACTTCAGCAAACATCAGCTTTTATACCGATGCGGTAAACATTGGCTTTAATAAAAAAACAGGATTACTGGAAAGCTATGTGATTGCTGGAAAAGAGTTGATTAAAGCGGCACTGGTGCCTCATTTCTGGAGGGCAGCAACAGATAATGACATCGGAAACAGCATGCAGATCAGGTCTAAAGTCTGGCAGACGGCCTTCGATCAGGCAGAATTGACCGTTTTTGAAGATAAAGAGGCCTCAAAAGAAACGAGAATACTGAAAACCGTTCATACCCTTCCAAAATTGAAACTAAACATAACTACGGTATACACGATCAAGGGAGATGGCAGCATCAATGTCAATTATCAGCTTAAAGCAGGTGACCTTGGCCTACCTGAAATTCCAAGAATAGGCATGAGGGTAATCCTGAATCCGGAATTTGATCAGGTGACTTGGTTTGGCAGGGGCCCTTTTGACAATTATGCAGACCGTAACTATGCGGCGCATATCGACCTTTACCATATGCGGGCAGATTCCCTGTTCCATCCTTATCCCAGGGCACAGGAAAGTGGTTACCGCACAGGGGTGAGGTGGATGACCCTGGCCAATCAGCAAGGTTTGGGGCTTTCTGCAACAGGTGCTCCTGAAATCAGCACAGGGGTATTACATTTTGACATGAAACACCTGGATTTTGATAAAGACGCAAAGCTCAATGTACACGGTGGGTCGATGACGAATGAACCGCTAATCTGGTGGAACATTGATGCCAAACAAACAGGTGTAGGTGGAGACAACAGTTGGGGTGCTGAGGCGCATCCGCAATACCGGCTGCCTTACCGTGATTATAGTTATTCTTTCACGCTTCGTCCGGTTTTTAACAAGACCAGCGAAATCAAAAACTTTAAATAATGATGTCTTTTATACGCAGTTGCTGTTTATACGGTTTTGTACTATTGGCGATGGTAAACGAAACAAAGAATTCGGATGCTGCACGCACAGATTTTCCGGATGTACTGACGATGGGCTTTGAGGTACAGAACCCGGAGAGAATTGAAACGAATGTGTTCTCCGACCTGGGGGCGTGGCATGCTTATACCCAACCTGCTTCGGCTAAGGACCATGGTGCCTTTATTGGCCCGCTCCTTATGGATCTTAAAGGAGAATGGCTGGGCAACACCATCTCCAAACTCCAGCTCAAAGAAGCTGGAAAGGTGATAGACCTTTCCGGCGCTAAAACCGAACTTAAATATTATCCTGGTTTACTGATTCAGGAAATGCGGATCAATGACCTGAAGGTAGAGCTGCAGCTGATCTTTGTTTCCAACAGATCAGCAATGATCAATACGAGGGTGTATAATCTGGCGGGAAAGGAGCGGAAACTACAACTGTCCTGGACAGGGGAAAGCCTGTTAACCGGAGTTCAGATAAAAAAAGCAGATAAGGGGATCGACATCAGCTTCAAAGACAATGAACATCGGTTTACCCAGCAATTCAATAGTCCACATGAAATGAATATTCAGGTTTCCGGCAATGGGTATCAGGCCGATCTGGAAGAAATCAGGATTCAGCCGGATGGACACTTTAGTATCGGACAGACCCAGAGTTATTACCTGAATGCGGCCGAAGAACAAGCTACAACAGCCACAGCGTTTAATTTCAATAAGGAATTCCGTGCAAACCAAAGACGCTGGGATAAATACCTGAACGATTATTTCAATGCTCCGGGACTACAGCTGAGCAGTGTGGCGCAACAAAAGCTCGCAGTAAAGTCAATTGTAACCCTGCAAACCAATTGGAGAAGTAAATCAAAAGACCTGCTACATGGCGGAGTTTTCCCTTCTCTGAACTATCAGGGTTTTTATGGTTTTTGGAGCTGGGACAGCTGGAAGCAGGCAGTAGGACTGAGCTATTTTAATCCAGCTCTGGCAAAAGAAAACATGTTGGCCATGTTTGATTACCAGGATGAACATGGGATGGTGGCCGATTGTATTTATACAGATAAAAAAGAAAACAACTGGCGGGATACTAAACCTCCGCTTGCGGCATGGGCAGTCTGGAAAATCTACGGGCAATCAAAAGATGTTTCTTTTCTGAATACGATCTACCCTAAGCTGGTTAAATACCACGAATGGTGGTATAAAAACCGGGATCACAACCAAAATGGGCTTTGTGAGTTTGGTTCAACAGATGGAACACGCATTGCCGCAGCATGGGAAAGTGGAATGGACAATGCGGTTAGGTTTGACAAAGCAGTTTTGTTGAAAAATAATGCGAACGCCTGGTCCTTAAACCAGGAATCTGTAGACCTGAATGCCTATCTGTATGCCGAAAAAGGGTACCTGGCAAAAATTGCGTTAGCGATGGGAAACAGCAAAGCGCATCAGGAATGGAAAAGCCAGCTTGACCCGTTAAAGCAAAAAATCAATCAGACTTTCTTTCGGGAAGATAAAGGTTTCTATTATGATAAGAGCCTGGAAGGACAATGGATTGATGTAGATGGACCTGAAGGATGGCTTCCTTTATGGTGCGGCTTAGCGGATAAACAACAGTTCAATTCTGTGCTGAAAATGATAAAAAAAACAAATAAGTTTGATACATCCGTTCCCCTGGCTACACTGGCCGCTGATCATCCCGGTTTTGATCCATTAAAGGGGTATTGGAGAGGCCCGGTCTGGCTGGATCAGTTCTACTTTGGCTATTCCGCTTTGCTGCGATACGGCAAAAAAGAAGAAGCAAACTACTTTTTGAATAAATTATTGAAAAACGCAGAAGGACTTCAGGGACAGGGAGCCATCCGCGAGAATTACCACCCCCTTACCGGTAAGGGATTAAATGCTAAGAATTTCAGCTGGTCAGCAGCACACTTGTTAATTATACTTAAAGAAAATACACATGATACTTTCTGAGAAAGACCTTAAAGAAACCCTGAACACATTTTACAAGCTAGATGCCGAGGTAAAGAAAATTGCCGGTTATGAAGAACAAAATTTCCTGCTGAACACTAAAGAAGGGCTGCGGTTGATTTGTAAAGTAAATCCTGCGCCTTATGATGAACCTTACCTGGACGCCCAGCTGAAGGCCTTACAATTTCTATCAGCAACACCGCTGGCAGCTAAAGTACCTTCCTTAAAACTCAATCTGGACGGACAGGCCATCACCAAAACTGAAGTAAACGGACACCATTACTGCATCCGGATCTTGTCTTTTCTGGAAGGGACTTTCCTGGCGGATCTACCGGTACTGAGTACCGGACTGTTAACCGATCTGGGGAGTACGCTGGCAAAAATGGATCAGGCACTGCGGAGCTTTAGTCACCCTGCCGTTTACCGTTACAACGAATGGGACCTGGCCTATGTCCTGGCTTCAAAAGAGAACCTGCACTTTATCAAAGACCATGAAAAGAGAAGGATTGCCGCCTATTTTCTGCTTCAATATGAGATGGAAGTCCTTCCCTTGATGTATCAATTGAGAACAGCAGTGGTCCACAATGATGCCCATGACCTGAATGTACTGGCCAATGAGGATAAAATTACCGGCTTCATCGACTTTGGAGATATTGCCAAAACCCAGCTGATTCACAACATTGCCATTACTCTGACTTATGTCATGTTCCGTCAGGAAGAACCCCTGAAAGCAGCGGTGACCGTATTAAAAGCCTATCATCAGGAATATAATTTAACGGAGCAGGAATTGTCTGTCTTGTATTACCTGATCGGGGCAAGATTGAGTTTAAGCGTAACACAATCTGCCAGCAAAAGAGCGCAGGGCGATAATGCACACCATTTTGTATCGGAGAACGATGCCTGGAAACTATTGTACCAATTGCTGAAGATCAACCCTGTCCTTGCGCAGAATGAGTTTAACCTCGCCTGCGGCTTTCCAAAAGTAAGCCCGGAAAAGGAAGCGATCGGGACTTTGTTAAAAACAAGAAAAGAGCGGATCGGGGCCAACCTGAGCATCAGCTATAAAACACCTTTGAAAATCGTTAAAGGCGCATTTCAATACTTGTACGACGATCAGGGCGATACTTTTATCGACTGCGTCAATAACGTGAGCCATGTTGGCCATTGTCATCCTACCGTGGTGCGGGCGATCCAGCAGCAGGCTGCGAAATTAAACACCAATACCAGATACCTGCACGACAGCCTGTTGGAGTATGCAAAACTCCTGACTGATAGCCTGCCTGCACCATTGAGCGTTTGTTATTTTACCAATTCCGGAAGTGAAGCCAATGACCTGGCTATCCGCATCAGCAGGCATTTTACCCGACAGAAAGATGTGATTGTACTGGACCATGCCTATCATGGTACTTCTACGGTCGCCATGGAACTGAGCCCTTATAAGTTCGACGGGCCAGGTGGGGGCGGACAACCCTCCCATATTCACAAGGCGATGAATCCGGATCTGTACCGCGGCGTTTACCGCTACGGAGATGCGCAGGCGGGGACAAAGTATGCTGCAGATGTAGAACGGCTGATATCGGAGCTTAAAACATCAGATAAAGGTGTTGCTGCCTTCATCTGTGAGACCTTGCTTGGCGTAGGCGGACAAATTCCTTTGCCTCCGGATTACCTTAAAGAAGTATACCGTCATGTCAGGGCGGCCGGTGGGCTTTGCATTGCAGATGAAGTACAGGTGGGCTTTGGAAGAATCGGAGATCATTTCTGGGGATTTGAGTTGCAGGATGTGATTCCGGATATTGTGGTCCTTGGTAAACCCATCGGAAACGGGCATCCTATGGCTGCGGTAGTGGTCACTGCCGAAATTGCTGCTTCTTTTAACAACGGAATGGAATATTTCAATACTTTTGGAGGGAATCCGGTTTCTATGGAAACAGGAATTGCAGTGATGAAGGTCATACAGGAAGAGGAGCTGCAAAAACAGGCCCTGGAAACAGGGAATCACCTGATGGTGGGCCTGACAGAGCTGATGGAAAAACACCCGCTGATTGGAGAGGTGAGAGGTCATGGTCTTTTTGTGGGGGTAGAGCTGGTGAGAAACAAGGAAACACTTGAACCTGCCGTTCCTGAGATCGACTGGATTGTGGAAGAGATGAGAAACCGTGGATTTTTGTTGAGCACGGACGGGCCTTTGCACAATGTGATCAAGATCAAACCGCCTTTGGTATTCTCCAAAGAGAATGCGGATGATCTGGTGGCCCATCTGGATGAGGTATTGTATAAAATTAAATAAATAATGGCGCATAAAACCCTTAAAGGAGTATTAAACGGACTCTTAACCCGATATAAAGAACGTGTTCCTGATGTAGCGGGAATTATCAATGCGATGATTGCCGAAGGAATCATCAGCAATTTTGAAGAGATAGAAAACGACCATGTGGCCTTCCGTACTTTAGGGGTTCCTTATTTAGGGATCGCCTCTCTGGAAAAAGTATTTCTGGCTTATGGTTATGAGAAAAAGAGCCCTTACCATTTTTCGGAGAAGAAGCTGGATGCGTATTGGTATGCCCCACCATCTCCGGAATTCCCACGTATTTTCATCAGTGAACTGATCGTTACGCAATTGTCTGCGAGGGCACAGGAACTCATTCATAAATATACAGATGCGATTACCGCTGATCCTGTAGATGCACTGGACCTGAATGATGCAACCGCGGTAGATGAGTTTCTGCACAGTCCGCTTTGGGAAACGCCAACGGTGGAAGATTATACGGAGTTAATGGCAGAAAGTGAATATGCCGCATGGACGATTTACAACCGCTATTACCTGAACCATTTTACCATCAGTATCCATAATCTGAAAGAAGGGTATAACAACCTGGAAGCATTTGATCAGTTCTTATTGAAAAACGGATTTAAGCTGAACGATGCCGGTGGAGAGATCAAGACGAGCAGCGATGGGGCACTGCTGCAAAGCTCGACGGTTGCCGAATTGGTGGAAGCCAGCTTTGCAGCAGGCAAAAAGAAAGTCATTGCCGGTTCTTACGTAGAGTTTGCAGAACGAAAGGTGTTACCTGAATTTGCCGGACTTCCTGCCAGCGAACTGAACAATACCCATAGAAGAGAAGGTTTTGAAGCGGGAAATGCGGATAAAATCTTTGAGAGTACTTTCTTATCGCAAACCAGTAAAAAATAGATATTTAACTTTTTTAGGCAATTGATTTGGAATAAATCTAAATAATAACAACCTTTGCAGTACCAACAGGATTTAATCAATGCAAAACACAGCTATAGCATCTCCAATACATTTTGAAGAGGTATTTAGTACCAAAAAAGGTTCAATTTATCAATCAGACAGTGAAAACTGCTGGTATATAGATTTTGCCGGAAAGCTGGCCCGTTTTGATTACCGCAATCTTTTAAAATTAAAGAAAGCAGTATACAACATTGATATCGAAAACATCCTGTTGACAAGTGATAAATCCGCCGATGTGGAGATCATCTTCATCTGTGCCTGTGATCATTGTTATGTTTTGTCTTTACTCCAGATCATTGCCCTGAAAGAATTATTGCAGGGAACCTTCGTAATGCTGGATTTAAACCACATTATTCAGGACCGCCTTTTCCGCTTAGTCGTTTGATCTAATTAGACTTAGAATCTTTCCGAATTGCCTTTAAATGCAATATTGTTGATTTATACCCTTATTTTTGTCTTAGTAATTAGGAATTAAATCAACAGTAATATGAAAGATATCATTCGCGTAAAAAGTTTACTCTCCACAGATGTTGAGACGCTTTTAAACCAACAGATTAAAAAAGAAGCACTTTCTTCCTCAATCTACCTGTCCATGGCTTCATGGTGTGGCCGCAATGGATACGATTTCTCCTCAGATTACTTCTTTAAGCAAGCTGAAGAAGAACGCGTTCATCAGTTAAAATTTTATAAATATGTTCTTGATATGGGTGGAATGGCGATCTCGCCTGAAGTAACCAATATCAAGCTTGAATATAACTCTTTCCGTGAGGTGTTTGAAGAAGCATTAGATCAGGAGATCAGTGTAACCCAATCCATTAAAAATATCGCTGCACGTTGCCATAAAGAACAGGATTATGTAACCTTAGAGTTCTTAAACTGGTTCTTCAAAGAACAACGTGAAGAAGAATACAAAGCCAGACGTGCGCTGGAACTATTCGATGTGATTGGTGAAGAAGGAACAGGAAGATGGCAGATCGATAAAAATGTAGGCCAAATCGTATATAACGAGGGATAGTCTTCTGATTAAAAGCCTTAAAGCTTTTTTATTATAGCACATATTGATGGAAAACCCATCAGTATGTGCTATTTTTGTTTTCTGAATAAACGTAGCGATGTCAAAGAAGGGAAAAGATAAAAAGAAATCGAAGCAGGAGAAAAAGGACAAGAAGAAAAAGAACTGCTGTGAGAAATTTCTGAGAGGCAAGCGTTGTAGAAATTGTCCGTTTGGTTAGTCGGTAAGAATTGTGCATCTTCCTTCAATGCCATAAAGAACGAGCCTTTCATCTTCTAAAGCATCACATGCTTTACACTTTTCGCGGGTCTGCCAATAAGTATTTTTAAAATTTTCATAAGGTGGTTTTATTTCTCCACTTCGAAATTGGAAAAGATATCCGGAGTTCGCTTGACAAAACAATTGGTTAAATTATTTAGCTGAGCTGCCTTCTTGTTGTGATTGATCTGAAATATATTCGGAGGGTGTCTTTCCAAATTGTTTTTTAAACTCCCTGCTGAAATACTTACGGTCCGAAAAACCAACCATATAACCAATTTCATATACGGTGTATTGCCTTTGCAGGAGTAGCTGTGCGGCCTTTTTTAAACGGATAGACTTGGAGAAATCATTTACGGAAAGATCCGTCAGCGCTTTTAGCTTTTTATACAATACAGACTGACTCATTCCTATTTGTGCGGAGAGTAGTTCTACACCAAGCTCCTCATTTTCCATATTGTCTTCAATGATGCCGATCAGCCTGGAAATAAACTGTTCATTTAGTGGATTAACAGGCAGGGGACCCGGTTCCAGAACCAGCTCTCTGCTGTATTTCTTCCGCATTTTTTCTCTTGCTTCCAGCAGATTGCGTACCTGGAGCTCCAGAATTTTGGTACTAAAGGGTTTGGTCAGGTAACTGTCTGCTCCCTGAGTCAGTCCGCTGATCTGATCTGTTTGGCTGCTCTTAGCCGTTAAAAGTATCACGGGGACGTGACTAGTCCGCTCGTCTGATTTTAATTGATTACAGAGCGTAAAACCATCCATTTCTGGCATCATAACATCGCTGATGATAAGATCTGGGATTTCGACTATCGCGATGTCCCATCCTTCGAGTCCATTTCCGGCAAGAAAGACTTCATAGTCGGCGTCTAGTGTTCCCTTGATCAATCCGCGCAATTCTGCATTGTCTTCGACGATCAGGATGGTGGGTCTTTTCGGCCCTCCATTTTGTCTGATTTGAGGGATAATTGACGTGTTTTCCAGGATTTCATCCGGTTCCTGTGGGGTTTGAAGCGGCTGGATCACTGCCTGCATTGATAATTGGCGCGGGGAAAAATGAGCGTTTCCACGTAGCAGACTCAATTCAAACCGGGTAAAACCCGGTTCCTGATCAGTTTCAGGCCGGCTACTTACTTTGATTTCTCCTTTATGGAGCTCTAGAATATTTTTAGCCAGGGCCAATCCGATTCCATAACCTGTATTTTGAACGCTATGTTCCTCTACCTGGAAATAATTTACAAACAATTGCTCCAGATATTGGGGCGCAACTCCTTTTCCGGTATCGCTGATGCTGATTAGTACCCGGTCTTTGCTGGTCTGAACATTCACTGCGATATTTCCCTGGTCCGGAGTAAATTTAAAGGCATTGGAAAGCAGGTTGAAAAATACTTTTTCCATTTGTTCTCTGTCAAAGTACAGTTGCAGAGATTCCTGATCATAATCCAGAGAAAACCGGATGTGTTTCTTCAGTGATAAGGCTTCGAAAGAAATGTAAATCTCCTGTAGGAAAGGGATGAGGTCATGACCTGATACGCGCAGTTTTAGGTGCTTTGTATCGGCTTTTCTGAAGTCCATCAGTTCGCTCACCAGTTTTAAGAGGCGGTCGGCATTGGTCTTTACCCCTTTTAATTGTTGCCCGATTGCAGAACCAGACGGTTGTCCTTCCAGCAGTTTTTCCACAGGAGCCATGATCAGTGTCAGGTGTGTCCTGATTTCATGAGAAATATTGGTAAAAAAGTTCAGCTTGATCTGGTGGAGTTCTTCATCTTTTAAAAGTAGTCCTCTGAGGTAGAAAAAACGGGTGACGAAAAATAGGACGAGTGCCAGCAAGGCAGTATAAAGCAGGTATGCCCACCATGTTTTCCAAAAAGGGGGGAGGATTTCTATATTCATCCGGATAGGTTTACTCCAGATGCCATCGTTATTTGCTCCTTTTACCAATAAGTTATAATCCCCCGAAGGGAGGTTCGTAAATGTAGCCAGGGGGCTGCGGCTCTCCATCCATTCTGCGTTGATCCCCTCCAGCTTATAAGCATATTTGTTCTTATTTGATTTGATGTAATTGAGCAAAGCAAATTCAACCGTAAAGTTGTTCTGGCCATAATGAAAGACCAGTTTATCAGTAAATCCGATATCTTGTTTCAATAGGCCATCAACATCGTTAAGTTTTACCGGTTCATTGAAAAGTTTGATCCCCGTAAATGCCATTAAAGCTTGTTTCTCATTTTTTTCTATATCCCTGGGGGAAAAATGTGTCAGGCCATTATAACCTCCAAAGAACATTTCGCCATTCGCCGATTTAAAAAAAGAATTGTAATTGAACTCATCACCAGCCAGGCCATCACTGGTCGTGTAAGTCTGAAAGACCTCCTTTTTTGGGTTAAATCTTGATAAACCATTGGAGGTGCTGATCCAGAGTTGCCTTTTTTCGTCTTCCAGAATTCCTACGACATTATTGTTGGCCAGGCCATCCTTATTGGTATAGGTTCTGCTGAATGTTTTCTTTTTTAAGTCGTACTTACTCAGACCACCATAATAAAGGCCGATCCAGATATTCCCGGCCGAATCTTCCTGAATGCAATTGATATAGTTCGCATTGTTGTTTACACTATTGCTCCCTTTAGGAAGGGTAAACAGTTGCAGCCTTTGCCGGTTGGAATCAAGCAGATACAAACCTGTTGTTGCAGCAATCCAGATGTTCTTTCTGGAATCTTCAAACAGGGCTTTAATATTATGGTCTTTGATGCTGTTGATGGAAGCGATTTCCGGATATGGGCTGAGGTTTAATCCATTCTTCTTAAAAATCAGGATGCCACTCTGACTGCCGATCCAGAAAGCCCCATGCTCATCTTCCAGTAAGGCAACAATTTCGGAACGTGTGGTGTTGATGTCATTCCCTGTCACCAGAAAACGTTTGAAACCCTGAGTGGCCGGATCAAAAAGGTTAAGCCCACCGCCATGGGTACCTACCCATATATGATCAGATTTATCCTTATAAACGATTTTTACCAGGTCTGAGCCAAGGCTTGAAGGATCTGATGTCTTTACCCTGTAGGTGGTTACCTGTTGATTACGCGGATTAAGATAATTGAGCCCTCCTCCCTCAGTTCCTATCCAAAGGTTTTCATTTTTATCTGCGATAATGGAACTCACTACATTATGACTGATCCCACTTAATTTTTCTTTGTATTGCAGCGTTTTAAAATTAGTAGCATGGGCATAGGCCACATTTACTCCGCCGTAATAAGTCCCAATCCACAGGGACCCACTCTGATCTTCATAAAGGCTGTAGATGGAATTCTGGTTCAGGCTTCTTGCAACATCTGTACGGTGCTGATAAGTCTGGAATGTTTTGTTCAGGGGATCAAACACGCTCAGCCCTTCCTGTGTACCAATGTATAGTTTACCGTTGTTGCTTCTGATCATCCTGCGAACGGCATTATGAACCAAGCCATTTTTTTGTCCTTCCTGATGTAGGAACCGGGAAAAAGTATTGGTGCCTGGCTGAAAAAGATTTATTCCGCCATTTTCTGTGGCCACCCAAATGTTTTGTTGCAGGTCTTCTGTAATGGCCGTCACCGAGTTGTCGCTCAGACTTGCTGGCTGTCCGGCAGAATGGGTAAAGAATTGCAGTTCTTTTATCCTGTTATTCGCAAAATGGAAGCGACTCAGTCCTTTATTGGTCCCCAGCCATAAATTTCCTTTTGCATCTTCATATAAGGTTTGTATTTCAGCAATTGCTGTTCTTTTGCTAAGCCCCAGCAGGCTGGCAGGAATGAATTTTTTAGTTTTCCGGTCGGCCAACAGATAAAGTCCATTTCTCGCCGCAATCCAAAGGTTCCCTTTTCGGTCCTCATAAATGGAAATGATTGGGGTATTGGATTTATTCTTTTGTCCTTCACTAAGGTATATCCTTTCAAAAGTATTCTTTTTCGGATCAAACCTGTTCAGTCCATTGGATGTTCCAATCCAGAGGTCTTTTCTACTATCACTGTATAAAGCGTTGATGTAATCATCTGAAAGGGTAGTGGTATCAGCTGTGGTACTTTTATAGAGTTTGAAACGGTTACCATCGTATCGGTTTAGCCCATATCTGGAACCGAACCACATGAAACCCTGACTATCCTGAGCGATGGCGAATATGGAGTTTTGGGACAAACCATTTTTAGTCATCAGTTGATTGAAACTCAATTCCTGCCCTGCTACAGGCAACTGCAGAAATATCATTAAAATGAAAAAAAACAGTTGCTTTAACATATCCCCTGTAATAACTGAATCAGAATCGAACTCCCGCTGGTCGTTAAATTTACAATTAAACGCAATATTCCCACCATTTACAATCAAATTTCACCCCTCATTCCGGACGATTGCGCTCAACTTTACAACTGACCAAATGATAATTTGTCTACCAGGACAAAATAATCCTAAACCAAATTGTATGACTAAACTTTACTTGAGCATTCCTGATGATCCTTTCGTGATCAAAAACAATCCATTGCATTTTCCCTGCTAAGCGGAATGCAAAGAAACTAATCTTAACCAAATACAAACCTGTTTTATGAGAAAATTATTGACCATTATTAGTATGGTGATTTGCTTCTTGCCAGGCATGCTTAATGCCCAGACAAAAGTGATCACCGGAACGGTAAAAGAAAAAGAGGGTGCCTTACCAGGAGCCGGTATTACAGAAAAGGGAATGCCCGCTAACGCAACGCTTACCGATGCAAACGGAAATTTCAAAATTACTTTAAAGGGCAGCAGTCAGGTCCTGATCATCAGAAATATTGGATATCAAACCCAGGAAGTCAATGTTGCAGGCAACAGCAACGTAAACATTATGCTGGAAGTAGACTCAAAAGGTCTGGATGAGGTCGTAGTGGTTGGATACGGTACCCAGAAAAAGGTAAACCTCACCGGATCTGTTGCTTCCATTAATTCCAAAGAATTAAATTCAAGGCCAATTACCAACGTATCTTCTGCCCTTGCCGGACTGGCGCCGGGTGTCTCTGTACAGCAGGGAAGTGGTAAGCCTGGTTCAGATGGAGCAACGATCCGTATCAGGGGAACAGGAACACTGAATAACAACAATCCACTTTTGGTAATTGATGGGATTGTCGGAACGATGGATGCTGTAAATCCCAACGACATCGAAAATATCTCTGTACTTAAAGATGCGGCTGCAGGAGCTATTTATGGTTCATTATCTGCAAATGGGGTGATTCTGATCACTACCAAAAAGGGTGCTGCCGGACGTAATAATGTGACTTATTCTGGTCTCGTTTCATTTGCCAGACCGAGTCGCTTACCTGATTTTATATCAGATTATGCCCGGTTTATGCGTTTAACCAACGAAAGTAACCGCAATATGGGGGTTTCAGAAGTGTATGCCGCCAATACCATTCAGAAATGGGAGGAAGCCAACAAAAATCCCAACGGCATCAGCGCCAGTGGTGTTCCTAACTATGTTGCTTATCCCAATACAGATTGGGCAGATTGGGTCTTTGGTAAAAACCAATTGGTGCAAAACCATAATATTGCCGTAACCGGAGGAACCGATAAAGTAAGTTATAACCTTTCTGCAGGATATCTTGACAATGGAGGAATCATGAAAAATACCGGTTTACAGAAGTACCAGATCCGTGCCAATGTAGAATCTAAAATTAATAAGGTACTGACTTTGGGTACGCAAACCTTCCTCTCTACTCAGTCGGTTGGAAAGGCAAATACAGAAAATGCTTTTAATTACATGTGGCAGACCAATCCGGGGATTTATCCTTTTTATGAAGGGAAATATGGCTTCGCACCAGCGATAGAAGAACCTGTAACCAACAATAACATTTTAACCTATCTGAACGGAACAGGTGGTAAGGACAAGGAAACACGGATCAACTCCACACTATATGCGATTTTTAATCTTTATAAAGGCTTAACACTCGAGTCTAAGGTGAATTATCAGGACCGGTATCGTGAGCAAAGCAGTTTTGCAATGCCGATAGAAAGATGGGACTTTTCTACCAATACTTTGAAAGTGCCATTGTCACCTGGTGCTGACCTGAGTACAAGCTATGAGTTCAATAAAAATTACACCCTTACTTTTGATAATGTGCTTCGCTATCAAACCTCCATTGGAAATCATGATCTAAGTGCATTGGTGGGTTATAACCAATTCTACTATAACTTTTATGATGTAAGAACCTCTAAAAAAGGACTTATTGATTATGGCAATACCACTTTGGGTTCCGCAACGGATATCGCCAACACTTCGGGAGGAAGGGAGTACGACAGGGGAATGCGTTCCTGGTTTGGCCGTGTAAATTATGCCTATAAATCAAAGTACCTCTTTGAAGCAGTATTGCGTTATGACGGTTCCTCTAAATTTGCCACGGAGAATAGATTTGGTGTGTTTCCTTCCTTTTCAGCAGGCTGGAGGGTTTCTGAAGAAGCATTCATGAAAGGTATTGCCGATAAAATTCAGAACCTGAAAGTACGTGCTTCCTGGGGTAAGGTTGGAAATAACATTATGAGTGTGAACGACGACCTGGGGAATTACGATTATCTTGCCGGTTATGATAAGGTAAACTATTCTTATAATAATGCTTCTAATACCGGTTTGGCGATTACCAAATTTGGAAACAAAACCTTACGCTGGGAATCTACCACAGTAGCCAATCTTGGCCTGGATCTGACAACTTTTGGCGGTAAAATGAACCTGGAAGTAGATGTGTATCAGAAAAAAACAGATGATATTTTAACTACTCCTCCCATTTATCTTACTGCAGGTACAGCTGCTGCGCCTACGCAAAATACGGCGTCTATGAGCAATAAAGGGCTGGAATTTACTTTGGGATGGAAAGATAAGATCGGAGAAGTAGACTATTCTGTAGTAGGTAATTTTGCGTACAACTTTAACCGTGTGACCAAATACAAAGGAAAATTAGCGGAAGGATACACTGTTGATGCCAATGGCAACCGGGTTTACAGCTCGAATATCGGACAAGTAGGATCGGGAGACAATACCAAGATTCTGGAAGACCATACCATTAATGAGTTATACCTGTTGCAAGTGTACAATGGAAACGGGTCTTATAAAAATTCTGATGGCAGCCCCAATATCAATGGTGGACCAAAAGATGGAATGATCCGAACTCCTGAAGACCTGGATTGGGTGAAATCCATGATCGCAGCAGGATATAAATTCAATCCGGTAGGTACCGTAGCAAAAGGCCAGCTTTATTACGGAGACCTGATCTATGCGGATGCCAATGGCGATGGGGTTTATGGAAATAACTTTGATAAGCAGTTTACCAATGCGTCAAGTATCCCTAAATATACTTTAGGTCTGAATTTCGCCATAGCCTGGAAAGGATTTGACTTTTCTATGCTTTGGTCTGCAAGTACAGGAATGAAGTATTTATACAATCAGTCTGGAATCAACAGTACCAGGACCAATCTTGGAAACGCAATCGGTACCAGAATCGCAGACGATCATTACTATTATAATGATGCTAATCCAAATGATCCGGCCAATAATATTACCGCAGGTTTGCCAAGGCTTAAATGGGGTTCTTCTGATAACCAGACCAATATCCCAAGTGATTTCTGGCTTTATAATGCCTCTTATGTAAAGCTTAAAAATGTTCAGGTAGGTTACTCCTTCTCTGATGGCTTAATCAAAAAAATTGGATTGAACAGACTGAGGATATACGTGTCAGGAGAAAACCTGCTGATGATTACCAAATATCCCGGACTTGACCCAGAGGTAGGTGCCAATCTTTCTTATCCAACCATGAAGCAATTTGCTACAGGTTTAATAGCAACTTTTTAACACAAATGACGATGAAACAGAACATATTTAATGCTGAAAAAATGGTGTTGCTCCTGGTGGCAGGATTGAGCATCAGCAGCTGTAAAAAAAGCTTATTAGATACCAATCCATACAGCTCAGTCAGTTCTGCTACCATGTGGACCACAGACAACCTGACTGATTTGGGGGTGACGGGTGTTTATCAGGCATTGAGACTTGGTATTCAGACGGGTGGGGCTTCCGATAGAGAACTTTATCAGATGGATGGCCTTGGTTTCACTTCTATGGCACGTGGAGGTAATGACCTTATGACGGGAACAGCGACCTCTTCCGGTGGAAGGTTCAGTAATACCTGGAAAGAATTATACGAAGGAGTTCACCGGGCAAATGATGCCATTGAAAATATCGCGTTACTATCGCCCTCGGCTCCTGAAAAAAAAGCAAGGTATATCGCAGAATGTAAATTTCTCCGGGCCTATTTCTATTTAAGATTGAATCAGCTGTTCAAAGGAGTACCGGTTTACCTTAAGCGTCCGCCGATCACTGAACTGACCAACGGGCGGGAATCTGAAGCCAAGGTGTGGGAAGTGATCATCAACGACCTTAATGATGCCATTAACGAGCCTAATTTGCCACAGAAATATTCAAAAGGTGCCAGTCAATACGGACACGTGACAAAAGGTGCTGCTTATGCATTGCGTGGAAAAGCGTATCTATACCAGAAGAAATGGGCAGAAGCAGCGGCAGATTTCAGCAAAGTAAAAGAAGCCGGATATACGCTTTTTACCGGTGGTTATAAAGCGTTGTTCAAAGAAGCCAATGAACAGGCTGATGAAATGATTTTCTCTATGCAGAATATTGCCGTAGACGGATATGGATCAACGACTCAATGGTACCTGGGTTCAAGATCTTCATTAGGCTCTGCCTGGAATAGTTATTATGTGTCTCCAGCACTCGTTGATCTCTATGAAAAAACAGATGGAAGTAAGTTCAACTGGGATGATCTTATCCCTGGTTACAATGCAATGCCAGCAAATAAGCGCGAGGTTTTCTATTTGAGAAATAACCTCAGCCCAGCGGAAATCACCACTTTTACGAATAAAGGACTTGATATGTCTCTTTATTTACCTACGGGTAATGAGGAGCGCGTTAAAGCGGCTTATGCCAATAGAGATTCCCGCTTAAATGCAACGGTTATTGTGCCTTATGGTACCTACCTTGGGCGGCCTCAGTTTGGATCAGATCAGACCTACACCATGCGCTGGCCGGCAAACAATGAACAACCTCCTGTATTGGACCTATTTAGCGATTCCAGAAATCAGTTTTTCTATTTGTACCGTAAATTTGTTTATGAAGGCTCTACCGAAATTATTAACCGTCAGTATGGGGCCATTGATTTCCCGATTATCAGGTATGCCGATGTATTGCTGATGTGGGCAGAGGCGCTGAATGAATTACAACAAACCGGAGAAGCGATCAATAAAGTGAACGAAGTAAGGGCAAGAGCGGGTATCGGTGCATTAAACTCTTCTGCTGCAACAACAGTAGTGGGACAAGAAGATCTGAGAGAGCGTATCCGTAACGAACGTCGGGTAGAGCTGGCCTGCGAAGGGATTAATTATTTTGATGAAATTCGCTGGGGAACGTTAAAAGAAAAAGTGTTTACGGCCAATGGAGGTGTCAATCAGGTGTGGGGAGGAATTACTGTTCCCTATGTATGGAAAGGTGATTATGTAACCACATGGCCGATTCCTCAGACCGAAATTGAAATGAATCCCAATTTAAAACAAAACCCGGGCTGGTAATAATATACCGTCCTTTGAATTCGCTTTAGCATCTGCTAAAGCGAATTTTAATGTGAAATTTAATAAAAGAATATGTTGAAAAAGCAGTTTATTTTATCCGCCTTATTGCTGGCTTTCTTAGGAGTTTTCAGTACCGTTAATGGCCAGGAAAGGAATGTTGTAGGAGCAGGTAATTATTACGTAGACAGTGATAATGGAAACGATAACGGTATCGGGAAGTCCGAAAAACAGGCCTGGAAATCACTGGCAAAGGTAAATGCACAAGTCTTTAATCCCGGCGACAAGATTTTCTTTAAAAGAGGCGGACAATGGGAGGGGCAACTCTTGCCACAAGGATCAGGAACAACCAGGCAACCCATCATTTTTACTGCTTATGGAAAAGGCGCTTTGCCAGTTATTGCAGCAAAGGGGAAATTCAAAGATGCCGTGTTGTTAAAGAACTTGAGCAATATTGCTTTGGAGTACTTCGACATTTCCAATCAGGATACCCTCGTTAAAGAACAAAAAACAGGTCCTGCAGGTGTTCGCATTCTTGCAGAAAATATAGGTACGATCAAAAATATTCGTTTGTCTGGCTTGTACATCCACGACATTAATGGCGACAATAAAAAAGGAAGCAACGAAGGGAATGGCATTTTCTGGGATTGCCAGGGACCTACGCCGAGTAATATTGAAAACCTGCTGATTGAAAACTGTAAGCTGCTGCGGGTAGACCGTAACGGCATTCGCGGAAACGGGACTTTTGGTTTCAGGACAAACTGGTTTCCCAATAAGAACCTGATCATCCGGGGGTGTACACTCGAAGACATCGGTGGGGATGGAATCGTGGTGAAAGCATTTGATGGTTCCATTGTGGAACATAACAAGTTGTTTTATATCAGAACAAGGGCTAAAGACAATGCAGTT
Organism: Pedobacter sp. FW305-3-2-15-E-R2A2; assembly: GCF_038446955.1. Classification (NCBI taxonomy): domain Bacteria; kingdom Pseudomonadati; phylum Bacteroidota; class Sphingobacteriia; order Sphingobacteriales; family Sphingobacteriaceae; genus Pedobacter; species Pedobacter sp. FW305-3-2-15-E-R2A2. Next base: position 6,245,308 of record NZ_CP151803.1, on the reverse strand, counting down.
GGCATCTGGCCACACAGCAGCGACAATACCCTTATTCAATACAATGAGGTAGCTTATACCAAAAACCAGGACTGGTCTAACGACGGCCAGTCGTTCGATATCGATGGGAATTGTACCAATACTATCATTCAAAACAATTACAGTCATGACAACGAAGGTGGCTTTATGCTGGTGATCTCCGATGCCATCAATGAGAAAAGCAAAATGACCACAGGAAGCATCATCCGAAATAACCTGAGTGTGAACGATGGAAATAAGCGGAAGCGTCTTTTCAACTTTGCGTTGGTTACCGATTCTACTTATATCAGCGGAAATCATTTTTATAACCGTACTACTGATTCGGTGAAAATGGAATTAATAGATATTGAACATGGCGTTCCTAAAAACGTGGTATTTGAAAACAATACTTTTCATTATGCCGGAACTTCCCTGGGCATTTTTAACAAATCGGATAAACAATACAATGCTTTAAAGTGGATTGGCAATACTTTTAAAGGCAATATCCAGGGTAAGGAGAAGTTGCAGAATGTAATTGAAGAGAAAGTACCACCTCAGAAAAAAGGGAATAAATTCCCATGGAACTATTTAAAAGAAACAGAGCGAAAGATGAACCTTAAGAAATAAAACAAAATCAATCAACCCTAAACAAAATCTATGAAAAACAAACTGTTAACCCTTTGCCTTTTAGCGGCAACCTGCTTTCTTGCATGTAAAAAATCTGCAGTGGAGGGAGATACCCTTCCGCTGGAAACGCCCATTACCGATACGGTGTATACCAGTCCGCAGACCAGAAACCTCAACTTAATTTACTTTGTCCCCAACGACCTTGATACGCTTCCTGCTTATGAGAAACGCCTGAGCGAACTGATGCTATGGACACAAAACTTTGTTAAAGGAGAGATGCAGCGCAATGGTTATGGAGAGAAAACCTTTGGCCTCTTTGCAGATTCGAGGATTAACCGCGTTAAGATCATCACGATCAGAGGAACAAAGCCGAAAAGTGATTATGCTTACAGCGGCGGTGCAGGAAATGTACAGGCGGAGATCAATGCTTATTTCACGGCAAATCCTACGGAGAAAACAAGTGAGCATACCCTGGTTATTTTACCCCGTTATTCCTTTAAAGCGGATGGAACCCCAAGTGGTGGTCCGTTCTATGGTTTAGGCAAATGGTGTTTTGCATTGGATTATGAAGGGATGGACATCAAAAATATGGGAAAAACAGATACTGAAGGAAACCGTTTCAGCGTTTGGTTTGGAGGAATGGTTCATGAACTTGGACATGGCCTGAACTTACCCCATAATTGTCAGAAGGTCTCTGAAAATGCCACCCTGGGAATGGCATTAATGTGGGCAGGAAATGGAACTTTAGGAAAATCTAAAACCTTTCTTACCGCCACGGATTGCGCAATTTTAAATGTAAACCAAATTTTTAATAATGATGCTAAAGCCTATTATGGGCCTGTAGTTTCATCGATTAATAAGATCTATGCGGATTATTCGGCAGATAAAAGTACCATTGTGGTTTCCGGGAAATTTACCAGTGACACCAAAATAAACAGTGTCGTTTATTACAACGATCCGAATGTAAACAACGAAGGAACAGGTACGAATAAAGATTATAACGCCACGACCTGGGAGTCAAAAACGATCGGAACGGATAGCTTTTATGTAGAGATGCCGATCTCCGAATTTAAATATAAAGACGCCAGTCCCTACGAGATGAAGGTGAAACTCGTTGCCGAAAACGGAACAGTCAAAGAAACGATTTATACCTATAAGTTTGTGGATGGTTTACCGGTACTGAGCTTCGGTTCAAAAAATGAGATCAGTAAAACAGGGTGGACGATTGCTGCTTACAGCTCTCAGCAAACCACTGCTCCGGTAGCCAATGTGATCGATAAAAATCTGAGCACCGGATGGCACAGTCAGTGGTCAGTAGCACCAGCGGCATCTTATCCGCATTTCATTACGGTAGATTTAGGACAGCAACAAACTGCAGATGGATTTACCATTTTGAATGCAGACCGACGTGCCATAAAAGATGTAGACATTCTATATAGCGTTGATGGGGTTAACTTTCTCCCTCAGGCCACTTATGTGATCCCAAAACTGGGCTATATACAAAACTTTGCTTTCGCAGCGCCCTTAACCTTCCGATACTTCAAAGTTCTGGCTAAATCCAGCTGGGATGGAGAGCAGTTCGCACAATTCGCCGAAATAGGACTTTACAAAAATTAATATAATGCATTATAAGAGAAACATCATTGTCACCATTCTTTTCCTTTTATTTCAACTGGCTGATAGTACAGCAAAACCTTTTAATCATGCGGCAAACGGCCGGGAAACGATTCCATTTAATAAGGACTGGCAATTTTATTTTGCTTATAACTTTGAACAAGGCATAAAAAAAGAAACCGTTAACCTGCCCCATTCCTGGAATGCAATGGAAGTGCTGAAAGGCGTTCCCGATTACAACAGGACCTCGGCGATTTATGAGAATAAACTCCATGTGCTCCCGGCATGGGCGGGTAAACGGCTGTTCCTGTACTTTGAAGGGGCAAATAGCGTAGCAACGGTGTTTGTAAATAATAAGTCGGTGGGAACACATAAAGGCGGATATACCGCCTTTGCAATCGAAATTACCGATGCGGTTAAACCGGGAGAGAATGCCATCACCGTACAGGTGAGCAATGCTTATCGCCTGGACGTACTGCCTTTACATGGAGATTTTAACATTTATGGAGGTATTCACCGCCCGGTTTCTTTAATCCTGACAGAGAAGAATTGCATCAGTCCGCTGGACTATGGTTCTCCTGGTGTTTACTTAAAGCAAAAACAGGTTTCTAAAGCTTCCGCAGAGATTGAGGTGTTAACCAAACTTTCCTTGTCTGATGATCAGTCGCTTAGCCTGAGAAGTACCCTTCTGGATGGGAATAAGAAAGTGCTTTCTACCTTAACCAGTAACATTGATAAAGAAAACAGTCGGCAACTCAGCCAATCGATAAAACTTTCAAACCCACATTTGTGGAATGGGAAAGCTGATCCTTATTTATATGAGGTTCGTATAGAACTCCTGCAAAACGGACAGGTCATTGATCAGCTCTCTCAGCCTCTGGGTTTACGTTATTTTAGTGTAGACCCGGACAAAGGCTTTTTTCTGAATGGTAAATACCTGGACCTTTATGGAGCAGGAAGGCATGAAGACGTGTCGGGAAAAGGATCTGCGTTAACTGATGAAGACCATGACCGCGATATGGAACTCATGAAAGAGCTGGGTGCAACTGCTGCCCGGTTAACACATTATCCGCATAGCAAACATTTTTATGAACTCTGCGACAAGAATGGTATCGTGCTATGGTCGGAGATCCCTTTTGTTGGCCCGGGAGGATATACGGGAACAGGCTATGTGAAGGATGCTGAACTGGAAGCCAATATCAGGCAAATGCTGAAAGAGCTGATTCGTCAGAATTACAACCATCCTTCGGTGTGCTTCTGGGGACTGTTTAACGAATTGAAATTAAATTACGACGATCCACAACCCTTTATCAAAGAACTGAATGCGCTGGCCAAACAGGAGGACCCAAGCCGTTTAACTACGTTGGCCTCCAATCTGGGAAATAGCTCATTTACGGATCTTACAGATCTGATGGGCTGGAATCAATACTTTGGCTGGTATGGCGGGAAGTTTGAACAGGTGGGGGCATGGGCAGATGAAACACATGCTGCGGTGCCGGGTAAACCGATCTCTATCAGTGAATACGGAGCAGGAGGGAGCCCTTTTAAGCATACGGAAGGACTGATCCGACCGGAAGCAAAAGGCAATTTCCATCCGGAAGAATGGCAAACTGCTTTTCATGAGAAACATTGGGAGGAATTAAAAAAACGTCCTTTCTTATGGGGTAAGTTCATTTGGGTATTGGCCGATTTTGGTTCTGCGATCAGAACGGAAGGAGATGCGAATGGAATCAATGATAAAGGATTGGTTACCTACGACAGGAAAATCAAGAAAGATGCTTTCTATTTCTATAAAGCAAACTGGAACCCGGAACCAATGGTCTATATCGCAGAGCGAAGAAATACGAATAGGACAAAAGCCAGCATTGCGTTGAAAGTATATAGCAATGCAGCGGCTGCGGAACTTTGGGTAAACGGAAAACGGATTGGAAAGAAAGCAAAAAATGGACTGAATACGATGATCTGGGAAAACGTACAACTAAGCAAAGGAAACAATGAGATTCTGGTAAAAACGAAGCATAAGGGGAAAGAACTCAGTGATCATTGCGTTTGGACCTTGCAATAACCGAAAAGATCTTTTGCTTTTCATAGGGCTGTATCATGGTAATAGTGCAGCCCTTTTGCATTATCCTGCTCCCTTAAGCTACAAAGTGTGGAGCGTCTCCACAGTTAAATTTAGCTTTAATTATGTAAAGTGTTGTTTATCAGTTGTAGTGCCAAAAGAAAGCTGTTCTGGCATCATTATTAAACCTACCCTAAACGTAATTAACAAGAATATTAACTGAAATACAAAGAATATGAAAAAGATCATTTTATCAGCAGCATTTTTAGCTTTCGCAGGAATCTCAGCAGTAAACGCAAGTGAAGTAAAAACTCCGGTAGCAATTACCGTTAAACAAGATAGTGTTACAAAAGCTCCGGTTGAATTGAAAGATCTTCCAGAAGCAGTAAAAACAACATTGCAAAGTGAACCCGTTAAAGCATGGACTCCGGTTGCAGCTTTCCTGGTAACTAACGCAGATAAAACTAAATTTTACCAGATTGATGTGAAAAAAGAAGCAGAAACTGCTTCCATCAAAATTGGAGAAGATGGTAAAGTGATTCAATAGGTTTTATTAACCAACTGTATGTTTACGAAAGGGTCGGAATTATTCCGACCCTTTTTTGATTAGAACACTTCAAAACAGATGGAATATGCTTATTCTCCGTTATTTGAAATATGACTAGTCAATAATATAGAAGCGTTACTCGTCTAAAGATGATAACCCTGACTTTGCATCTCAGTAGCGATGAAACGCTGGTATTGCTCCATATCCAGCGGATAATCCCAGCAACCCATTCTGTGATAAAGCTCACCACCAAAGCCGGTTTTAAATTTATACAGTCCATGAAGTGGATGAGAGGGATCAGAGTTTGGCGCTACACCAAACATATCATATTCTATACAGCCCCGGTTTTTTGCAATCTTCATGGCTTCCCATTGCAAGGCATAAGTGGCCATATAATTTCTGTTACTGGAGGAAGAAGCACCATAGAGATAAGTTCCTCTTTGGCCTGAGATGACCAGAAACATGGCAGCCAAAGGTCGCCCTTCTGTTTCGGCAAGCAGCAGCTCAACCTCAGCAGGCGAGGAAGTATCTTCTGCACGTGCAGAAAGCACGGTTCTGAAATAATCGATTTCGTTGATGTGAATGCGGTTCCGTAGTGCTGTTTCCTGATATAAAGCATACCAGATGTTTAAATTTTCCATTCCTACTCTGCTTACTGTAACGCCTTTTCTATAGGATAGGTTGATGTTGTATCTGGTCTTTGCTTTCATGGAAGCTAGCAGCTCATCTTCTTCCTTTTGCAGATCGAGAAATATGGTGTTTGAAGGTAAGATGTCAGAATTGGTTTTTTTGAGGTTCCAATTGTCGGTATTGAAGTTAAAACGGAACTCCTGATATTTCTTTTCAGGCGGGCCGGACCAGTTTCCGGAATCGTCAAAATGGTCTTCCTCTTTTGCCCAATGGGATTCCCAGGCCAGGTCGTATCTGATGAGGATACATTTTGAGGGAAGGTGGGAGCGGAGATTTTCCGACAATTCTTCCAGGAACTTTCCCTGATATTCTTCATTGGGTTCAATTTCCGGTCCATAAGGGACGTAGGCAATGCTATATTCACTGTCCAGGGGCTGCAGTAATACCAGAAAATCAGCTTGGGTAAACTTATTTTTTAAAGCATCATGGAAGATGTCTTCATTTTTCACTTTAAAGTCAAATGCTTTAGATTGGAGACCTTGCTGGGTTTTTACTTCCGACCAGAATGCCGTCTGTTGAATAATTGAGGTCTCATAAACTTCTTTAACGTCTTTTTTATCAATAGCTATATTCATTATATTCCTTTCCGGCACAAAGGTCGGGAATTATAAAGTGATAAGCCAATTTAAGACTGATCAGATTACCTATTGACTCTTTTATGATATTATTATTGGTTTAAAAATAGCAAAATTGCTACCTTTTCCAATGAACTTTAAGGAAATGCTTAAGCTGCTAAAAGAGGATGTTTGGGAGGAGAAATCTCAAAAAGGTAGCCATCTGCAGTTAATGCATCCTTCGAAGCCTGGTGAAGTTACCATACCTGTGCACGGGGAGATAACCGAGAGGTACCCTTAATTCAATTTTGAAGTAGGTTGGGCTTAAATAGCCCAGCCGTTAATACTTTCTCTTAATAAAATTAATAAGCTAAAACTAGATTTAATCATAGAGCGAGGTGAACGTGATTTGGCAGGTAGAGTAATCTGCAACGATTCTTTAATCGTGGATGAGGCAGGTAACGTACATGATCTTGAAGAAAAGCTAAAACTACTCTTGTTTGAATTTGAAAATGTTGAGCCTGAAATGGTAGTTTTTGAATATTTCTACGACATTTATGCCTTATTTCAAGAGGTTGATTTTCTGAATATTGGAAAAGTTGCCCAAAGAGCGGGAATCAACGCTGGTTTAATGCGGCAATATGCCAGTCAGGTTAAATATACTCCGGCAACACAGGCAAGGAAAATTGAGGCTTCGCAATAGGATGTCACAGTTTGTGACTTCCAAAGAAAATGGCTAATCCATGTGTGACAACTTTTTGTGCTGTTAAAAATAATCTTTTTTGAATCAGCTTAAAATTGCCATCTGCCGGAATACAATATTGATAAAACAGATTTGGTAATGTCCAAAAATAGATCGAAATTACTTTAAAGATTGTGCCTGAAAAGACATTTAACCAGCGTCAAATAGGAACAATTCTTTCTTCCGTTTTTACATCAGTTTTTAATCGTAAAACACATTTAAATATGAAAAAAGTAACGGGCCTTGGTGGCGTATTTTTTAAATGCGACAATCCGAAAGGCATGAACGAGTGGTATGCCAAAAATCTTGGATTGGCTACCAGTGACTGGGGAGCAACGTTTGATTGGCGGCAGGCCGATGATCCGACAAAAACAGGATCTACTGCCTGGTGTACCTTTCCGAAGGATACCAAATATTTCAATCCTTCAGATAAGCCATTTATGATCAATTACCGGGTGGATAATATTGTTGCGCTGGTGAAAGAACTGAAAAAGGATAACGTCACCATTATTGATGAGATTGTGGATTCTGAATTTGGAAAATTTGTTCATATTCTGGATCCGGAAGGAAACGCTATTGAGCTTTGGGAACCAAAAGATGAAGAGAATAACCTGGAAGGGTGAACGATAGTTCGCATCTCGAATATACCGATGCATTTGAAACCTATCGCTATATTCGAGACGATCTATTTTCCTGATTGTAGCTATAATTGATGTGGAATATTAATCCCTGGCATGGAAACAAGGTCTGCACCTTGGTTCGTAACTGTCTTTCTCTCCTAAAAGGATTTTTGATTCATTTGCTACCGTTCTATAAGAATAAACAGCGGGGCTTCCGCAACGAACACATACAGCATTTACTTTAGTTACCAGTTCGGCTATTGCCATTAGTGCTGGCATTGGACCGAAAGGTTTACCACTAAAATCCATATCTAAACCGGCAACAATTACGCGAATTCCTTTTTGTGCCAGTATATTGCAAACCTCGGGAAGGTTCTCATCAAAAAACTGAGCTTCGTCAATTCCAACTACCTGTACATTGGTGTCCAATAATAAGATGGCCGATGAATTTTCGACAGGAGTAGACTGAATGGAATTTCTATCATGAGATACAATTGCGGTCTCATCATATCTGGTATCCGTTGCAGGCTTGAAGATCTCTACATTCAGTTTAGCGATTTGAGCGCGCTTTAACCTTCGCAACAATTCCTCCGTTTTACCTGAAAACATAGAGCCGCAAATTACCTCTATACTGCCGCAAAACTCTCCTCTTCTGTAATTTTGTTCGCTGAATAACATCTATGGTTTGATCTTTATAGCCGACTAATATCGAAATTTTGTAGTATTTTTGAGTACCAAGTTACCAACATAAAACATTCATTCTGTCGTTATTAAATTATGATGAACCAAGAAGATATTTTTAAAAAGATAGGCCTGATCTTAGACGAACTTCAGGACCAGTACGCGTATTTGGCGCAAAATCCAAAGCAACTCAATGAGTTAGAACTCGAGTTGTTTATGGCTAACGCTAACTTTTTATCAGATCATGTTCAGATTGTAAGAAAATTAAACAGTGTAAAGGTACTTAAGGAAATCCCGGAACATACCTCCGCAGCTCCTGAACCTGTGGAAGAAAAGATAACGGAAGCATCGGTTCATCCGGAAGAATGGTCACATCAGGCTAACGTGATTCCCGAAGAAATAGCAGAAGAGCCGAATAGCAACGAAATTGTTGCCGAGGAAACTGCAGCGGTTGCAGTGGTCGAAGAGATGGAACAACACCAGATTAAAGAAACGTTTGTTGAATCACCAATAGAGCGTGAACCAATAGAAAGAGATTTGTTTAAACTAGATAAGGAACCCTCGACATTTGAGTTTATATTGAAAGACATTGGTGCTACCGATCAATTCGAGTTTGAAGAAAAATCTGTAGATGAAATTTTTGACAGGCCTCTGAGTAAGGAAGAAGAGGAAGTCATCGCGCAGAAGCAAAGAATCAGAGATCAGGAAGCTCAGGTAAAAGTAGAAACGGAAACAGATGATGAGCTTGGGCCAGAGCCCTTCCTTGTCGCAAAAGAGGAGGATGTTATTCCCGCTGCGAGTACTCAGTTGGTTTTGGATGATTTTGAAAGAAAAGAAGTTCATGCCTTTAAAGAGGAAGTGATTGTGGAAGAAGCTCCCGTTATTGCTTATAAAGCAGAAGAACCTAAAGTCGAAGCGATTATAACCGAAGTGCCTAAAACAGAAACTCCAAAAACAGAAGAGACTGCCAGACCTACTTTAAATGAACTTCTTGCCCGTCAGAACGGAAATAGCAATGTCAACACCGACAACAGCAGAAACAACATCACAGATCTTAAACAAGGCATCAATCTGAACGATAAGATGCTGTATATAAAAGACCTGTTTAACGGATATAACCTGGCTTATGCCGAGGTAATCGACCTATTAAACAAGATGCCCGATTTTAAAACTGCAGATTCTTTTTTACAGAACAATTATGCTTTAAAGAACAACTGGGCATCCAGACAAGGAACTGTTGATAAATTCTATGAATTGTTAAATCAGCGTTTTCCGGCGAATAGTTAAGCAGGCTCAGATCGTTATTCTGCTTAAATAAAGCCCATTCTGTTCGAATCCAGTTTAAGGAAGATAAACAGCAATACCGTAAAACTCCAGAGGGAAGAACCACCATAGCTGATGAAAGGCAAAGGAATCCCGATCACAGGGATAATGCCTATTGTCATTCCTATGTTGATGAATACGTGGAAAAAGATAATACTGGCTACACAATATCCGTAAACTCTGGAAAAGGTAGAACGCTGCCGTTCGGCAAGGTTGATGACCCTGAGCAGCATGAAAATATATAAGGCGATTACCGTGAAGCAACCTGCAAATCCCCATTCCTCTCCGATGGTGGAGAAGATAAAGTCTGTACTTTGTTCCGGGACATAGCCATATTTCGTTTGTGTGCCCTGTAAAAACCCACGTCCGGTTAACTGCCCGGAACCAATGGCAATTTTGGACTGTATTACGTTATATCCTGCACCTTTAGGGTCTGTTTTGAGGCCAAGCATGATTTCGATCCTTGTCTTCTGATGTGGTTCTAAAAGCTTCTCATAAGCCAGCTTTACCGTAAACAGGTAAAGTACCGCCACTACTGTAACAATGATACTCGAGAACATGATCTTTTGCTTTCTCCTGTTCTGGTAGATAAATAAACCTCCTATAGCCAAAACTATCGGCAACAAGATCTCTATTGGAACGAGGAAGTCGGCAATGAAAAGCACGATCATTCCCAGGAAAATCAATAGGAAATACCCTGATAAGCCTTCTCTGTATAAAGGAAACATGAAAGATAAAAAGACCAGTCCGGAACCCAAATCCGGTTGTAACATGATCAGAAACAATGGAATTACAATGATTACAGCCGCAAAAAATATAGACTTTACATCCCTTAACTTTGGACTGAACGTACTGATATAACGGGCCAGCAGCAGTGCGGTACCAAATTTTGCAAGCTCTGAGGGTTGCAGCCTAAAGCTTCCCAGAGGAATCCAGGCCTGGTTTCCGCCTACTTTTCTTCCCACAACGAGTACGAGTACCAGCAGCAACATCGTTATCCCATAGACAATGGGAGAGAAGATGCTGAAGAATTTTGCATCCAGTAACAGAATAGAGAAGCCAAGGATCAGTCCTGTAATGACATATATCAGTTGTTTGCCGTAGCTGGTGGCAAAATCGAATTCACTGCCTGTTGATCCGTTAAAGATCGAAGCATAGATGTTGACCACACCAATCGAACATAAAGCAACGTAGAGCAGGATCGTGATCCAGTCTACATTAAAGAAAAACCGATTTCCCTGTTGATTACTCATTTTGTCGTTTGAATTGGTTTAGCTGTTTGAATCGGTTTAACAGTTTGAATTGGTTTAGCAGGAACAGGAGGCGTACCTAATGTTTTCGGCTTCTGTGTACTTTTTAAGGTAGAATCTTTTTTAGCAGAATCCGTCAGCAATGGTTTTAATTTTACTTTAGGTTTTGGTGGTACTGGTAAAATCACCTGTTTTTTCATCCATTCCACACTTGCTCTTTTGTTGACCGCAATGCTGTCTTTCAGGTATTTTTCTGTAATGTAACTCGCAATTGGCGCAGCATAGGAACTACCATAACCTGCATTTTCTACCACTACTGCAATGGCGATTTTAGGATTGTCTCTAGGTGCAAAGCCGATAAACACAGAGTGGTTCTTTCCACGTGGATTTTGTACCGTACCCGTCTTACCACACATGATGATGTTATCGATCATGGATTGTCTGGCTGTACCCCATGGTGCACTTACTGCATCCTGCATCCCATCAATTACCGGCTCAAAGTGCCTGGCATCTACATCTACATAATTTTTCCGGGCATATTCCTTTTTGATCACCTTGTTCTCTCCAATGGCTTTGATCAAGTGGGGTTTGACATAAAATCCGCGATTGGCGATGATGGCCATAATGTTGGCCATTTGCAATGGGGTAGCATCCATCTCCCCTTGCCCGATTCCCAATGAGATGACTGTAGTATAACCCCAGGACTTACCGTATTTCTTGTTGTAATAATCTGAAGCATATAATCTTCCGGTCCGTTCCGAAGGCAGGTCGACACCAAGCTTATCTCCAAGACCAAATTTCTTTACCTTTTGCTGCCATGCATCATAAGCTATTCGCTGATTGGCATATTTCTTTTGCAACATCAGCTTTTGAAACACATAAAGCGCATAGGTGTTACAGGATCTGGCAAGACCTTTACGTAAGGCAATATTTCCATCCACGTGCTCACATTTCACCCTGTGATTTCCGGCCATAAAGTAACCCGGGCAGTTGAAGGTAGTATTTGGGTCAATCACTCCTTCCTGTAAACCTAACAAAGCATCTAAAGGTTTAAATGAAGAACCCGGCGAATAATAGCCTTGTATTGGCCGCACTGTGAAAACCCTGTTCGGATTTTTCTCCTGGTTGATTAAATCCATGTAATTGTTTCCCTGCTGCCGTCCTACCATTAAGTTGGGATCGTAACCCGGACTGCTCACAAAGGCCAGGATCTCACCTGTAGCGGGCTCAATAGCCACAATACTGCCGACCTTGTTTTTCATGAGCTCTTCGCCCAGTTTCTGAATCCGGAAATCCAGAGAAGACACTACTTTTTCTCCTGATTTGGCAAGGGTATCAAATTTACCTTCTGCATAACTTCCTTTCGGTACATTGTGCACATCATATAACATGTTGATGATCCCTTTTTCTCCTCTGAGGACATCATTATATTGTTTTTCCACCCCCGCTTTACCGATGTAATCTCCGGGGCGGTAATAACCATCGCTTTCTTCAATATCTTTCGGGGATACCTCTTTTACATAACCAAAGAAATGGCCTGCTGCACTGTCGGGATAATACCTTACCGTTCTGCTTTGTACAAAGAAACCCGGGAAACGGGAAAGTTGTTCAGATAAGGCCGCATAGACCTGTATCGAAAGTTGTTTCTCAAAGATGTTGGGCTGATACCTGGATTGAACAGTTGCTTTGTTCAGACTTTTCTTAAAGCGCTTCATGTCGATGCCCACAATGTGACAAAGGGCCAGGGTATCAAATTCTTTAACCTGATTTGGAATCACCATTAAGTCATATACCGGTTCATTCTGAACCAGGACTTTTTCATTCCTGTCGAGGATCACCCCTCTGGCCGGGAAGGTATAAAGCTTGCGCAGCACATTACTTTCTGCGGAGAGGAAGTATTTGTCGCTCGCTACCTGGATATAAAACAGGGTGCCCAACAAAATTAAGGCAATCGCGATAAATAAACCCTGTATGATATATTTTCGGTTAAACAGATTGTCCATTAGCGTGCCTTCCTGTTATAGAATACGAATTCTATTAAGATGATTAAAAACAAAGTAAATAATGTGCTGAAAAGGCACCTCAGTAAAGTATAAGAGAACTCTGTTAAGCGGAATGTCTCCAGAAAGAAAAGGACAAGATGATGCGCAGAAATGCACAGTGCCGCATAAATGCTAAACCATTTGAAACCCATGTTTCCCAATGTAGGCTCTGGCTCATCAAAATTATCTTTGTTTACCGTTACGGCAATAAATGAGATCCTGACGAAGGTTAATGTCACACAGGCGGCGGTATGCACACCCATTGTATCGTAGAAAGCATCCAGTGTTAAACCCGTTACAAATGCAATCAGGTACAACAGCAGGTTTGGGATTTTAAAAGGAAGTAAGAGTAGGAAAAGAACATAGACAAAAGGAGTGGCCAGGCTGTAAAAGCTCAGGTTCCTAAGGAGTATGATTTGAATAAAAAGTAGTAAGAACCATCTGAAGATGTTTACCAATATTATTTTACTGTTCATTTGGCAATTTTGATTCTAAGCTTTTTTGTTCCTCTGCTAATTTGTCTTTAATGACATACACGTACTGTAAGGTACTAAAATCATTGAAAAGTTCGATTTCTATCGTCAGGAAATTATCTCCTGTGGCGATACCGGTATTGCTCACCCGTCCTACCGGAATGCCCGGAGGGAAAGAAGAGAATCCCGAAGTAACGACGGTGTCTTTTAAGGCGATCTTAAAATGGTTGGGCACATCTTTGATGTAGGCCTTTCTAAAATCAGCATTTTTTGTTCCCCATACCAAAGTACCCAGGGCATTATTTTTTTTCATGGTCACACTCACCTTGGTATCCTTATGTAATAAAGAAGAGATGGTGGCCAGGTGGTCTGAAACATCCCGGATATAACCCACTACGCCTTTTCCCGGAGAGATCACGGCCATTCCACTGGCGAGGCCATCGGCTTTTCCGCGGTTGATGGTGATGATGTTGTTTCTTAAGGTAATGGAATTCTTGATTACCCTGGCGGCAAGATAAGTGTATTGTGAATGGCTGAGGCTGTCTTTGACCACCACATTTTTAGCGCTGTCGATTTTTTTAAGTGCCAGCACTTCTGTCTTTAGCTTCGCATTTTCTGAGGCAAGACTATCATTTACATCACCCAGATTAAGGTACTTCTTCAGTACATTCAGATTGGTGTATGCCTTTCCAACTACCTCATTGGTAGAATTTACGGCCACACTGCGCTGGTAGGAGTTGTTACTTACCGTGAGATAAAGCCCAATAGTAAAGAAAATGATAAAAAAGAAAAATGCGTTATATCTGTTTATGAAAATCCAAAGGTTACGCATACTTTTCGATTTGTTTTCTGATTTAGGTTTTAAATGTTATTCTAAGTATTACTTAAAGCCGAAGGTCGGAACTTAACATTTAAAACCCAAACTCAGGACGCTTATTGCATTAAGAATTTATAACCGCCAATGTTCTTTAAAGCGATTCCGGTTCCGCGTACTACTGCACGAAGTGGATCTTCGGCAACATGTACAGGAAGTTTTGTTTTTGCAGCTACACGTTTATCTAAACCGCGAAGTAAGGCACCACCACCTGTTAAATAGATACCTGTCTGGTAAATATCCGCAGAAAGTTCCGGTGGCGTAATCTCTAACGCTTTAAGGATGGCCTCTTCGATTTTTGAAATGGATTTATCTAAGCAGTGTGCAATTTCAGTATAGGAAACGGTGATTTGTTTTGGAACACCAGTCATCAGATCTCTTCCCTGAACCGCAAAGTCTGCAGGTGGATCAGTTAACTCAGGCAATGCTGCACCAACTTCGATCTTGATTTTCTCCGCAGTACGGTCACCGATCATGATGTTGTGCTGGCGACGGATGTAATTTACGATGTCTGAGTCGAAGTTATCTCCCGCTACACGGATAGACTGGTCACATACGATACCTGATAAAGCGATTACAGCAATCTCAGTCGTACCACCACCTATATCGATGATCATGTTACCCATTGGTTCTTCTACGTCGATTCCGATTCCTACAGCTGCTGCCATTGGCTCATGAATCAGATAAACTTCTTTAGCTCCCGCGATTTCCGCTGAATCTCTTACTGCACGTTTCTCTACCTCAGTGATTCCGGAAGGGATACAAATTACCATTCTCAAAGACGGGAACATCCATCCTTTACCACCGTTAAGCATGCGGATCATACCTTTGATCATCGCTTCTGCGGCATTGAAATCAGCAATTACCCCATCTTTCAATGGTCTTACCGTTCGGATGTTATCGTGCGTCTTACCTTCCATTTGCATGGCTTGTCGGCCAATAGCGATAATTTTGTTTGTTTGTCTGTCAAAAGCAACGATGGAAGGTTCATCTACCACTACTTTGTCATTATGTATAATCAGAGTGTTAGCCGTACCTAAGTCGATAGCTACCTCTTGTGTAAACCAATTAAATAAACCCATTTATAGGTGATAATTTAAGTATTAAAAATTCTGTATACTATAGTAATGTAAAACTACGTCTTTTTATTGTATTCGCAGTTAAATAAATTAGTGCTTAAAATGTCTAATACCCGTGGTAACCATGGCGATGCCTTTCTCATTTGCCATATTGATGGAGTCTGCATCTTTAATGGAACCACCTGGTTGTAAAACAGCAGTGATACCCGCTTCAGCGGCAATTTCTACACAGTCAGGGAATGGGAAGAAAGCATCAGATGCCATTACTGAACCCTCCAGTGCAAAGTTGAACGCGTTTGCTTTAACGATGGCTTGTTTCAAAGCGTCTACTCTTGACGTCTGACCAACACCGCTTGACAGCAACTGGTTGTTCTTAACAAATACAATGGTATTAGATTTAGTATGCTTAACGATCTTATTCGCGAAGAAAAGATCTTTCAATTCTTCTGCTGTAGGTGTTTTCTCCGTAACGGTCACCATCTCGTCAGTATTTTCAATGATCAGGTCTTTATCTTGCTCGATAACACCGTTTAATAAGGTCTTGAATTGTTTTTTGCTCAGCTCTACCTCGTTTCTCTGTAAGATGACCCTATTCTTCTTAGCGCGGAACAATTCCACAGCTTCCGGCTGATAAGAAGGAGCGATCAATACTTCGAAAAACAGTTTGTTGATTTCTGTAGCAGTAGCCAGGTCAATTTCGCGGTTAGCGATTAACACGCCACCGAATGCAGAAACAGGATCACAGGCAAGGGCGATATCCCAGGCTTCTTTGATCGTTGTTCTGGAAGCAACACCACAGGCATTGGTATGTTTTAAGATGGCAAAAGTTGGCTCTTCGAATTCATCGATTAAAGCTACAGCAGCATCTACATCAACCAGGTTGTTGTAAGAAAGTTCTTTACCATTCAGCTTAGTAAACATGGCATTTAAATCACCATAAAATACACCTTGCTGGTGTGGGTTTTCGCCATATCTTAATGTTTGCGCAGTGTTTAAGCTCTGTTTGAATACATTAAGTGGTTCTTCCGTATTGAAATAGTTGAAGATGGCTGTATCGTAGTGTGAAGAAGTATGGAATGCTTTTTTAGCATATGCTTTACGCTGTGCTAAAGTAGTTTCTCCGTTTTGTTCTTCTAATTGTTGTTGTAAGTTGCTGTAGTCGTCTTTTGAAGCAAGAATGACTACGTCGTTGAAGTTCTTTGCAGCTGCTCTGATCAGGGAGATACCACCGATGTCAATCTTTTCGATGATTTCTTCTTCAGTACCACCTGCTTTCAGGGTTTCTTCAAACGGATACAGGTCGACGATAACCAGGTCGATTTCAGGGATCTCATATTCATTGATCTGTTGCTGATCTGAAGCTAAGCCTCTTCTGTTTAAAATACCACCAAAAACTTTAGGGTGTAATGTTTTTACCCTTCCACCTAAAATTGAAGGATAACCTGTAAGGTCTTCGACCGCTGTAACCGGTAGGTTTAGGTCTTTTATAAATTGTTCGGTACCACCAGTAGAGAATAACTGGACACCCTGCTTAGCTAACAGGCGAACTAAAGGTTCTAAACCATCCTTGTAATAAACTGAAATTAAAGCGTTTTTGATCTTTATCGATTGACTCATTAGAGAAAAATTTTGAGCCGCAAAAGTACCCATTTTTCTTTTAATGTCAAATGCTTATTTGCAGTATATTAAACGAGGATTATCATCCCTTTAATTGTCCGCTTTTTTGAAGGATAAAAAGGCTTTGTTTTTTGTTGATTTCAGCAGGCTATTCTGGCCACTGGAGCAGATAAATCCGGTTTTATTTCTTTATCTTTTTGATGATCGTTTCTACAATACGAGGGTAGTGCTGGTGTTCCAGTTGCTGTCCTTTGAATTTAATCAACTCCAGATTGTCGTCTTTATCAATGCGGTATTTAGCCTGATAGATGTACTCTCCTTCGTCGTAATTTTCGTTCACATAGTGAATTGTAATTCCTCCTTCGGTTTCCTTTGCTTCCATCACTGCTTTATGCACATGGTCTCCATACATTCCTTTTCCTCCAAACTTGGGAAGAATGGCGGGATGGATATTGATGATGCGTCCAGGATATTCGTGAATCAGCTTTTTAGGGATAAGCCATAAAAAGCCCGCAAGTACGATGAGGTCTACTTCCAGATTTTTGAGCAGGTCGATGACGTGATCAGTATGGTAAAATTCGTTCCTGTCGAAAATATGAGAAGGGATTTCGAAGTTATCTGCACGTTGCAAAACGTACGCATCCGGATTGTTGGTCAGCACCAGGGCGATCTCTACTTCAGGACTACGTTTAAAATGTTCCATCAGTTTTTGGGCATTGGAGCCTGAACCTGAAGCAAATATGGCGATACGTTTTTTCATCTGTGCTGGTTGATTTATGAACTCAAGCTGGTTCCACTGGCTTTTACGAACCGGTGATTTTTGTCAAAAATAGCATTTTAAGCAATCATCGGAAGATTTTTATTGCTTTTTGTATCATTTAATAAGGAGGTATGGCTTTGAATTGCGAGGAATGGTATCGATTTCGGCATTCTCCGCATGATAGGAGATATAAAAGAGGAATGAAGGTCTGTTAGCCTCCGTATTAAGTTTTGAATTGTTGGAATATTGCTTCGATATTGAGTATAGGTTGGTAGGTCCTTGTTAGGGCTATTTGACCTTTAAACGTTATATTAATCTATTTATAATCTATTGTCAAATTTTAGATAATACAAAACTCTTCCCTAAGTTTTCTCCCACTTTATATGGTTTGTTATTGCTTTATTAGTTATTTAATTATATATTGGTAGTCAATTGATTAACTGATTAGCTATGGCGACTTCTAAAAACGGCCTTTATGGTCATCCGAATGGAAAAATTGGAAATATTGTTTTTTATGTATTAAACGGTCAGAATGTAAGCCGTACGATTGGTGATCCGGGTAAACCGAGCAGAAATCAATTGGGAAATCAGCAGTCTATGGCAGTGACGATGGCGTTTTTAAAGCGTATGAAAGAATTTATCACTGTAGGTTTTGAGTTGGAAGCTGCTGGTACGGTTAAAAATGCTTTTAATCTGGCTACTTCCTATAATAAGAAAGGCGCGCTCCAGGGCGAATATCCAAACATCAGTGTGAATTATAGTAAAGTGGTACTGAGTAAGGGTGATTTGCCGGTTGCAAAGGACATTCAGTTGAGTAAAGCAGATACAGGTGTCTTGATTAGCTGGGATCCGAGCCGTCTGGATTTTGATTACGGGCCCGACGACAGTGTGATGATCATGTTGTATCACCCGCTAAGAAAAAAGGAGACGTCTTTTCTTAATGCTGCCAGAAGAGAAGAGGGGAGTCGTTTTATTGAAATTGATAAAGAATGGCTGGAGGAACCCATAGAAGCATATTTGTGCTTTAAATCAGCTAACGGTAAGCGCATTTCCGATAGTGTTTATGTGGGAAATCTTAATGGTGAAATAGAAAGTCCGGAAGAAAAGTCTAAAAAGAGGAAGTATCTGGAGGTAAAAGTAAGATTTGATCAGATAGAGGCAGATTATTTAAGGTTAATGCATTTGGATCGGGGCGCGCATATGGGTACTAAGGCCTTCCGGCATCTCGAAAAGGAATATGAGGTCCTCAAAAAGAAATTGGATGATCTTCCCGGGAAGCCCGGTTAAAAAGAATTATTTTGTTTGTTATGAATGCAAGGCAGGCAGTTCTGCAGCGGGGCTGGGCTAGGGTAGTCCTCGTTTATTAAAGCACTCTAAATCAATATTTAAGATTTATTAAAAATATTTGCGACTTCATTTTGCATATTAAAAACATTAATTCTATATTTGCAGTCCGAAAAAAATGGAAAAACAAAAGGCTGGTAGCGGTTGGGATTGTACCCAATAGTCTTGAAAGCTTTAAAAGGAATATTATAATATTGAAAAATGGCAAATCATAAATCTTCATTAAAAAGAATTAGAGCAAACGCAACTAAACGTTTACGTAACAGATATCAAGCTAAAACAACCCGTACTTTTATCAAAAGGTTACGTGCTGCTGAAGACAAGAAAACTGGACAAGAATTATTACCGAAAGTAATTTCTATGTTAGATCGTTTGGCTAAGAAAAATGTTATTCACAAGAACAAAGCAGCTAACAACAAATCGAAGTTAACTAAATTTGTTAATGGCTTAAATTAAATATAGCTTTACAATATTATAGACGGGATATGCTTAATTGCATATCCCGTTTTTTATTTATGGCTAAATACAAACGGAAAATAGGAATCAAGCAATGGGCTGAGGCCGACAGGCCCCGGGAGAAATTGATGCAGTACGGAAGGAGACACCTGACCGATGCAGAATTGATTGCCGTATTGATTGGTTCGGGTAATCTGGATGAAACTTCTGTTGACCTGAGTAAACGGATCCTTGCAGCCTACAAAAATGACCTGAATAAACTCGGGAGGGCAACGGTTAAGGAGCTTTCCGTTTTTCGGGGGATAGGCGTAGCAAAAGCAATTGCCATTGTTGCTGGCCTGGAGCTTGGACGCCGGAGAAAAGAGGAGGTTACGGAGCTCAAATTTGTTCAGATTAAAGATGCTAAAGATAGCTATGAGCAGTTTTATCCCGTGCTTACGGATTTGCCCCATGAAGAGTTCTGGGTATTGTTGCTGAACCGGGCAAATCATGTCATCAGTAAACACCAGATCAGTAAGGGTGGATTGTCCGGAACTGTAGCTGATCCCAAGGTGATCTTTAAAATAGCGATGGACCATGATGCTGCTTACCTGATTTTAGCGCACAACCATCCTTCCGGAAATTTAAAGCCCAGTCAGGAGGATTTGATACTCACCAGAAAGCTGATCACTGCAGGAAAACTTCTGGATCTGAATGTGCTTGATCACTTAATTATTACAAACAATTCTTATCTTAGTTTCAATGATGAGGGGTTAATTTAACCTGTATTAAGTAATTTGCCCTTCTTATGAGAAAGGTAATCCAGTTAAGTCTAGTATTGCTGTTGATAGTGTCAATGGCTAATGCACAAAGGGAAAATGTAATTAACATCATTTCCTATAACATCCGTTTAAATGTAGCTTCTGATGGCGAAAATGCCTGGCCAAAACGTAAAGATAACGTGAAGGCATTGGTGCGTTTTCATGACGCAGATATTCTCTGTGTCCAGGAAGCTTTGCCTCTACAAGTAGATGAATTGCTCGAAAACACCAATTATGCGATGGAAGGTGTGGGCCGTGACGACGGAAAGCGTGCAGGGGAATTTTCTGCGATCTATTTCGATAAATCCAGATTTATCAGAAAAGACGGAGGCACCTTCTGGTTATCAGAAACTCCTGAAAAACCTTCTAAAGGATGGGATGCGGCTCTGAACAGGGTTTGTTCCTGGGTCAGACTCTTTGATAAAAAGAATAAAAAAGAGTTTTTGGTCTTTAATACCCATTACGATCATATCGGCGTACAGGCCAGAATAGAATCTGCAAAACTCCTCAAAAGGAAAATACAGGAGATCGCACCAAAGCTGCCGGTCGTATTTACCGGTGATTTGAATGTCACTCCGGAAACTGAAGCAATTGCCACCATTAAATCTTTCCTTATTGATGCGAAAGAAGCTTCTGTAGAACCTGCTTATGGTCCGGTGGGTACTTTTAATGCTTTTAAATTTGACAGCCCCCTGAAGGATAAAATTGATTACATCTTTGTGAACAAAGGTTTTAAGGTTCAAAAGTTTGGGGTGTTGTCGGATAGCAAGGATTTACGTTATCCTTCAGACCACTTACCAATTATTGCCCGTTTATCTTTCTAAGACATTTACACCGACGGCATTATTTTATATCTTTGCATTTTATACTGAACATACAACATGAAGATATCATATAAGTGGCTGACACAATTCCTGACAACTGATAAAACTCCTGCAGAACTTTCGCTTATCCTGACCGACATCGGTTTGGAAGTTGAAAGTCTGGAAACGGTACAAGCCGTTGCTGGCGGATTGGAAGGATTGGTGATTGGTCATGTATTGAGCTGTGTACAACATCCTAATGCGGATCGTTTACGCGTGACTACGGTAAATGTAGGCGGAGCGGAAAACATCCAGATCGTTTGCGGTGCACCTAATGTGGCTGCTGGTCAGAAGGTGGTAGTGGCTACCGTCGGTACTACTGTTTACCCGAATGAAGGGGAACCATTTAAGATCAATAAGTCTAAAATCAGGGGTGAAGTTTCTGAAGGAATGATCTGTGCGGAAGATGAAATCGGATTGGGTGTTTCTCATGATGGTATTTTGGTGCTTCCTGAAGATACGCAGATCGGGCTCAGCGCTAAATCTTATTTCAATCTGGAAGATGATTACCTATACGAAATCGGATTAACGCCTAACAGGGCAGATGCAGCTTCGCATTTAGGGGTGGCCAGAGATTTGGCCGCTTATTTACGTACGCCATTAACAATGCCTGATGTTACAGCTTTTAAAACTGCAAATGAGCAGTTGAACATTGCAGTAAGTGTGGAAGATACTGAGGCATGTCCAAGATATAGCAGTGTTTCCATTTCTGGAATTACGGTTAAAACTTCGCCAGACTGGTTGCAGGATAAATTAAAAGTAATCGGCATTCGTCCGATCAATAATATTGTTGACATTACCAATTACGTATTGCATGAGTTAGGGCAACCGCTTCATGCTTTTGATGCGGATAGCCTTAAAGGCGGACAAATCATCGTTAAGAAATGTGCAGAAGGAACTCCTTTTGTAACGCTTGATGGGGTAGAACGTAAGTTGTCTGCAGAGGACCTGATGATTTGTAATGCAGAAGAGCCGATGTGTATTGCCGGTGTATTTGGTGGTAAGAACTCCGGTGTAAATGAAAACACCACAAAGGTATTCCTGGAAAGCGCTTATTTTGATGCTAAAACAGTACGTAAGACGGCTAAAAGACATGGTCTGAAGACTGATGCTTCTTTCAGGTATGAGCGTGGTACAGATCCTGAAATGACGATCTTCGCGCTAAAACGTGCAGCCTTATTGATTCAGGAACTTGCAGGTGGAGAAATCTCTTCTGTAGTATCTGATGTTTATCCGGCTCCGATCGCTCCTTTCGATGTGGAGGTAAATTACCATAACATCAATAAACTGATTGGTGCTGAGATCCCTCATGCAGAAATCAAGGAGATCATTACTGCTTTAAGTATTGGAGTAGTGGCGGAGACCGCAGAAGGTTTGTCCTTAAAAGTACCTGCCTATAGAGTGGATGTAACGCGTGAGTGTGACATTACAGAAGAAGTACTTCGGATCTATGGTTATAACAGGATTGCGATTCCAAGTAAAATCAATGCTTCTTTATCCAATACTTCTAAACCAGATGTAGAGCAGACGCAGCATGTGATTGCGGATATGCTGACTGCCAATGGATTTTTGGAGATCTGGTGTAACTCTCTAACCAAAGGTGCTTATTCTAAGAACCCTGAAGAAGCCGTTCAGATCCTGAATCCTTTGAGTTCTGATTTGAATGTGATGCGTCAGGGCTTGTTAATGCCGGCATTGGAAAGCGTTGCTTACAACCAGAACAGAAAAACAGCAGACATTAAGTTTTATGAATTCGGTAAAACTTACCATCTGATCAATGAAAAATATGTGGAGCGTCCGCGCCTGCTGATCCTGATCTCCGGATCAAATCAGTCGGAGCAATGGAACCATAAAGTGTCTCCGGTAAGTTTCTACCATTTGAAAGCTGCTGTAGATGCAGTGATCAGCCGTTTGGGAATCAGTAATTACCAGTCGGCGGATGTGAGCGATGATAATTTTGCTTACGGACTGAAGTATTTCAGAGGCGATAAAGCGATCGTTACATTCGGCGCGGTTACCACTGCAGACCGGAAGAAAGCGGATGTGGATAAAGAGGTGTTTTACGCCGATTTTGACTGGGCTTTATTACTCGACATTGTCAGAAAGAATAAAATTGTGAATAAAGAAGTGTCGAAATATCCTGCGGTAAGAAGGGATTTATCGATGCTGGTAGATACGGATGTGACCTTTGATCAGTTGAAAACTATTGCTTTTAAAACAGAGAAGAAGCTGATTAAGAGCGTACAAGTGTTCGATGTGTATGTTGGAGAGAAGCTGCCGGAAGGCAAGAAATCTTATGCCTTGAACTTCACTCTGCAAGACGAGGAGCAGACCTTAACCGATAAGCAAATTGATGCGGTGATGCAAAAGATTATTTCTAACTTAGCGCAAACAGCAAAAGCGGAAATAAGAAAATAATTTATTGCGTTTAAAAAATATTTAGATTAGTAAACAAACTTTAATAACATGTCTTCGGTTGCCGATCAATTAAACTCCGTATTGCAGAAAACAGCTCGCATAATAGAGCTCTGTAATGCCTTACAGGAAGAAAACGATTTATTGAAGCAGGAAAATCAATCTATAAAAGTTGCGCTGGATCACTCTAAAAATAAGAATGCAGACCTGGATGAAAAGCTTAGGGTGTTGAAATTAGCAAAGAGTATTGAAGGTACAAGTGAAAAGACACTTGATATAAAGCAAAAAATTAACGATTTTGTGCGTGAAATAGATAAGTGCGTGGTCTTACTGAAGAAGTAAGGAAAACAGAAAAAGTGAAACAAAGCTAAGAAATGGGAGAAATCTCGATAAAAATAACTATTTCCGACCGTATCTATCCCTTAAAGGTAAATACAGAAGAGGAAGAAATTGTGAGGCGGGCAGCGAAGATTATTAATGAGCGCATAAAGGACTATCAGGAAAATTATGCGGTCAGGGATAAACAGGATTTGCTTTCAATGGCGGTACTGCATTATGCAACGGCAGTATTACGTGTTGAAAACAAAGTTCAGGATCAGGATACTGCTGTAGCCGAAAAGGTAGAGGAACTGGATAGTTTATTAAATGATTTTTTCTCCAAATAGGAGCGTTCTTTATATAAGTTAAGATTAGCACAATGATATAGCCGCAGCTAAATTTTTGAGTTTCACAAATTTTAAAACTTAACACTTCAATATTTATAGAATTAAGAGGGTGTATTTCATTTACATTTATGTACCTGAAAATGACTTAAATTCTAATTATAACTCGTTGAGGTTTTGAATAGTTGAGACTTATTGATTAGTTGCGGTTTTTTTATAAACATGATTTAAAGATATCCTGAGGGGGAAATGTACGCGATCATTTAAACTGCATCTGAGGGACAAAGGAAATATATAAATACAGATGAACTAAAAATGGAAATAGTAGGAATAATTGGATATGTACTTGCCGGCCTGGTGGTTGGCGTTTTAGTAGGCAGATACCTGCTGCGAGGACTGCTTAAAAAGCAGGAGATTGCGGCACAGACCAAGGTAAAAAAGATGCTCAAAGATGCAGAAAGCAAAGCTGATATTTTAAAGAAAGACAGATTGCTGGAAGCCAAAGAGAAGTTTTTACAGATGAAATCTGAGCATGAGCAGGAAGTAAATACAAAAAACAACCAGATCAACCAACGTGAAAACGCGATGAAACAGAAAGAACAATCTGTAAATCAGCGTTTGGAAAACATGAACCGTAAGGAACAGGAGCTTGACAATCATAAAAAGAACCTGGAAAAACAGACAGATGTTGCGATTAAGAAACAGGAAGAAGTAGACCTGTTGAAAAATCAACATGTGAAGCAGTTGGAAACCATCGCGGGATTAAGTGCGGAAGAAGCAAAGAATCAGCTGGTAGAAAATATGAAACAGGAAGCCCGTACTCAGGCGATGATCCAGGTAAAGGACATTGTAGATGAGGCGAAACTTACTGCCACCAAAGAAGCTAAAAAGGTCGTGATTCAGACGATACAGCGTACTGCTGTAGAAGCGGCGATTGAAAATACAGTCTCTATCTTCCATATCGAAAGTGATGAGATCAAAGGTCGTGTAATTGGTAGAGAAGGACGTAACATCCGTGCTTTAGAAGCCGCTACCGGAATTGAGATCATTGTAGATGATACCCCGGAAGCCATCATCTTGTCAGGTTTTGACCCGGTAAGAAGAGAGATTGCCCGTTTGGCATTACACCGTTTGGTAACGGATGGCAGGATTCACCCTGCACGTATCGAAGAGGTCGTAGCTAAAACTAAAAAACAAATCGAAGACGAGATCGTAGAGATTGGAGAGCGTACCGTAATTGACCTTGGAATTCATGGTTTACACCCTGAGTTGATCAGAATGGTTGGACGTATGCGTTACCGTTCTTCTTACGGACAGAACTTATTACATCACTCACGCGAGGTGGCTAACTTCTGCGCAACGATGGCTGCAGAGCTTGGCTTGAATGCTAAAATGGCGAAACGTGCAGGATTATTACACGATATAGGTAAAGTGCCTGATGATAACCCGGAATTGCCTCACGCAATCTTAGGAATGCAACTGGCAGAGAAATATAAGGAACATCCGGAAATCTGTAATGCCATTGGTGCTCACCATGACGAGATCGAGATGACTTCCATGATTTCACCAATCGTGCAGGCTTGTGATGCCATCTCCGGTGCGCGCCCAGGTGCCCGTCGTGAGGTGGTGGAAAGCTATATTAAACGATTGAAAGAACTGGAAGAACTGGCGCTTTCTTATCCTGGTGTAGAGAAAACCTTTGCGATTCAGGCAGGTAGAGAGCTAAGGGTAGTGGTAGAGAGTGAAAGGGTAACCGATCAGCAGGCAGAACTATTGGCAGCTGACATCTCTAACCGTATTCAGACAGAAATGACCTATCCTGGTCAGATCAAAGTAACAGTAATCAGGGAAACCAGATCTGTTTCTTTTGCAAAATAAAATATAAAGGTGAATTTTGCCTGAAAGCGATAGATAATTCTATCGCTTTCTTTATTTTTACCGGATTCCTGTTCTTTCGTGAGCAGAGACAACAAAAAGCGATATGAAGATGAAACCAGTAGAGAAAAGCGCGGTAGATGTTCTTTTTGACAAGTATGCAGAAAGCCATCAAAATCATTCCAATGAACTGATCCATTGGGTATGTGTTCCATTAATTGTTTTTAGCTTACTGGGATTGGTTTGGGCCATCCCCTTTCCTCATCTTGCCTTCCTTGGGAAGTACAACGGCTACCTGAACTGGGCTTCGTTCCTGATCGCTTTCTCGGTTTATTACTATTATAAACTTTCTCCGGTCATGTCTTATCTGATGCTCTTGCTGATTTTCGTGATGTCTATGGGAATTGTACAGCTTGAAAAGTGGCAACTGGCTGGCGGACCGGCATTATGGCTGGTTTGTGCGGTGATTTTTGTAGCCGCCTGGATCGGACAATTTATCGGTCATAAAATCGAAGGAAAGAAACCTTCATTTTTAGAAGATGTTAAGTTTTTGTTAATCGGCCCTATTTGGTTATTGCACTTTATATGCCGAAAAGTGGGCTTAAAATATTGAGCCAAACCCCATTTAATATTAGGTTAACATTGTGATAAAGGAATGGTAATGTCTGAGTAACATAGGGCTAACATTGTGGTAATAGCTTTGCCTGAAATAAAAAACAGGGAAAAATTGAAATCACAACTAAATCTCAAAAAGGCATTAATTACAGTTTTATTCGTAATTATTGGCGTAACCGTATTTGCTCAAACCGGCAAAATTTCTGGTAAAGTATCTGATAAGAAAACTGGTGAAACACTGATTGGTGTTACGGTTAAGATTAAAGGTACAGCCAAAGGCATGTCTACCGATGTGGAGGGTAGATACATCATTGGAGGACTAACTCCTGGCAAGTACACTTTGGAAGCATCTTATGTTGGTTATTCTACTAAGAATATAACGGAAGTTGAAGTGAAGAACAATTCTTCAGCTCCGGTTGATATTGTAATGGAAGAATCCGGCTCTCAAAAGCTAAATGAAGTCGTGATTACGGCTACTGTAAAACAAGAGTCCGTTAATACTTTATATAACCGACAAAGAACAAACGTTAGTATTTCTGATGGTATATCAGCTGATCAGATCAGACGTTCCCCGGATAGAAATACATCCGAGGTTCTGAAGCGTGTAAGTGGAACTAGTATCCAGGATAATAAATTCATTATTGTAAGGGGATTAAGTGACAGGTACAATGCTACTTTATTGAATAATGCTATTCTGCCAAGTTCTGAGCCTGATAGAAAAGCATTTTCATTCGATATCATACCTTCTAACATGGTGGATAATATCGTCATTAACAAAACGGCTTCTCCGGATCTTCCTGGTGACTTCTCGGGAGGTGTGGTGCAGGTTTTAACAAAAGATATTCCTTCTGAAAACTATATTTTTGTGTCTGCTGGAGCAGGTTATAATTCGCAATCTACTTTCAAAGATTTTCTTTTAGGAGATAAATCAGGTGTAGAGAACTTTGGATATGTAAATAGCAGCAGAAACATACCTAAGGGAATCGTTTCCACCAGCAGATATCAGCAGTTGTCTGATCGTGATAAAATTGCCTCAGGTAAACTTTTTCTAAATTCATTCAACGTTAATCATCATAATTCGGCTTCTCCTTCGCAAGCCTATCAGTTAAGTACAGGGTTGCGTAAGACACTGAAGAATGAAGCAAGTATCGGTGCAATTCTATCGCTTAACTATAGAAGCGGAGAAAGCATGACTAAAAGTGAAAGATTTGAATACAATCAGGATAAGACTGAATATGATTTCAATGACAACACTTATAAATTTAGTTCTTCTGTTGGTGCGCTGGCAAATATCGCCTATATCAAGGGAAATAATAAGATCGCATTCAAGAACATTTACAATATCTCGTTAGACAATATGTATACTGAGCGTGAAGGTTCTCTGATCATCGATAAAATTCAACGAAAAGGATATTCATTTGATTTGGTAAGCAAATCATTATTGAATAGCCAATTGGAAGGTGAGCATAAATTATCATGGAAAGACTTGAAGATCAACTGGAATTTAGGATATTCTTATTCTGACCGTCTGCAACCGGATCTTAAATCAGTCAACTACGATTTGAAGGAGGGAGAAACTACGTATCAGGCAGTCGTACCTAATGGAACTGCATCCAGAACTGATGCCAGCCGTTTCTTCTCAGACTTATTTGAAGATAGTTATAATGGAGGCCTAAACGTAACCTTACCTTTCATGTTTCTGAAAGAGAAAAGTGCATTAAAAGTAGGTGCATTAAAACAATATAAGGTCAGAGATTTCAGCGCACGTAAATTTGGTTACATCAAATCTTTTTCTACCGGAGAGTTTAATCAAAACCTGCTTAGTTTACCGGTTAATCAGATCTTCAGCCAAAATAACCTTAATGATAACGGATTTATTCTTGATGAGGGAACTGAAGCGACAGATAGATATGATGCAACCTCGGATCTGAACGCTGGTTATGTCATGTTGGATACCCGTTTCGGGAAAAAATTCCGTGTTTCCTTTGGAGCAAGAGTAGAAGATTCTTACCAACATATTAATACCGCCGACAACTCAGGTAATAAATTGAAAGTAACCAACCAGTTCCTGGACATTCTTCCTTCATTGAATGCTACCTATAACGTATCTGAGCAATCTAACCTTCGTTTCTCTGTGTCGAATACAGTTACACGTCCGGAACTAAGAGAGCTTTCTAACTTTGGATTTTTTGATTATATCTCTAAAAGAGTTTTGATCGGTAATCCGGATTTAAAGAGAAGTCAAAATACAAATATCGATATCAAGTATGAGTTATTTCCAGGAGCAGGGCAGGTTGTTTCAGTCTCTGGTTATTACAAATATTTCAAGAATCCTATTGAGCAGGTGGTTTCATCCGGAAGTGTGAAAAATGTAACCTTCCAGAATGCAAATTCAGCTACTACATATGGTGTGGAATTAGAAGTACGAAAGAACCTGGGCTTCATTCAGGAAGGAAGTTTCCTTCAGAATTTAACGGCATATGCCAATTCAGCGCTTATATTTTCTACAGTTAATCTGAATAGCCTGGTTTCTGAGATTACAAACAGAGCATTACAAGGACAATCTCCTTACTTAATTAATGCTGGACTATTGTATAATGATCCTATTACCAACTTATCTTTTAATGTTCTTTATAACCGAATTGGTGAACGTATCTCGGAAGTAGGATATCAAGGGTATAGTGACATTTATGAAAAGGGAAGAAATATGGTGGATTTTCAGATTTCTAAAAAAATCATGAAAACCAGAGGAGAGCTTAGATTAAACCTTTCTGACATACTGAACGAGAAGATCATGTTCTATCAGAATACTGATAATAATAAAACCTATCAAAAGGGAGATAACATTATGAATACTGCCCGTGTAGGATACGGAGCTAATTTAACCTTCACTTATAACTTTGGATTGAATAAAAAATAATCGACCTGTTAACATTCAGGTAATGTATTGATCATCAAATCTTAAACATAGCTTAATCTATTGGCAATGTTAAGCTGATATTTTTGAACAAAACTTATATAGCAAACAAGACAATGAAAACACAAAGACTGTCAATTCTTTTTTTAGCAGCAGCAATGGCTTTTGCATCCTGCAGAAAATCTGATAATAATGATAATGGCGAATTACCTGCAAAAACTCCTGAATCAATCACAGGTGATATCACAGCCAGCAAGACCTTAACATCAGATAGACAATGGATATTAGATGGAACTGTATTTGTAAGAAGCGGTGCAATCTTAACTGTTGAACCAGGTACGGTGATCAGAGCAAAAGTAGGAACTAAAGCAGCGCTTGTAATCGACAAGGGCGCCAAGCTAATGGCTGATGGTACTGCCGCTAAACCTATCGTTTTTACTTCCGGTAAAGAGGCAGGTAGCAGAACTCCGGGTGATTGGGGTGGAATTATCTTAGTAGGTCGCGCAACGACAAACAGAACAACTCCTGTGCCTGTAGAAGGTGGAGTAGCGCTTACTTATGGTACAGATAAAATTGATGATGATAACTCAGGAACATTGAGATATGTACGTATTGAATACGCTGGTATCGGTGTTAATGATAGTGAAATAAACGCTTTAACATTTTATGCAGTTGGTAACAAGACCATCATCGAAAATGTTCAAACAGTTTATGCTAACGATGATGCTTTCGAATTCTTTGGTGGTACTGTTAATTGCAAAAATTTAGTTGCTTATGGTACTGCGGATGATGATTTCGATTTTGATTTTGGATTCAATGGTAGCGTGCAGTTTGCTGTTTCAATCAGAGACCCGAAATTTGTTGATGCTGCTGATGATGGTAATGGTATCGAGTGTGATAATGATAAAGATGGTACAGATGCTGCCCCTATCACCATGCCTAGATTATCTAACCTTACCTTAGTTGGTCCTAATAATGCTGCCAACACTGCTGCAAGACATGCCTATGGAAACCGTTGGAGAAGAGGTGCTAAGTTTATCTTTAACAACTCCATCATTCTTGGAGCGCAAAAAGGAGGATTAAATATCGAATCGGATAAATCAGCGACTTTTTACAAAAATGGCGATTCACAGTTTAAAAATAACATCGTAGCTGCTTATACAGCTCCTTTCCTTACAAATGCTAATGCATTGATTCTTACTGCTGCTGACATGCAGGCTAAAGTATTATTGGATGGAGGCGTTGTTTTTGCTGATGGAAATACAAGTGTTAAATTAACTAACCCGTTCTCATTGACTGCTCCTGATTTCTTACCTGCTGCTGGTTCACCGGCATTGAGCGGAACATGGGCAGCTACAACTGGTGCTACTGCAGTTACTTACCGTGGTGCTTTTGGTAATACTGACTGGACTAAAGGTTGGACTAACTGGGATGCTCAGAACACAAAATACTAATTACATTTATATATAACAGAAAAAGCCGGTAAGCTATAGCTTACCGGCTTTTTCTGTTATATATAGCTTTCTGCATTTTATTGGGATTTGTTTTTAACGCTTAACATAATCATAACATCAGATTAACCTGATGCACAGAGGTTTTACTTTTTTTACTTGTCGGCCTTTTTTTTTCGTCGGCTAAAATGAATATGGGGAGCCGGATTTTAATCCCGTTTTAATCTGGTTTTAATCCCATATTAATTCCATATGGTATTCATGTTAATTTAATATTAACTTCATTTTGCTGCTATAGTTTTGAATAAAAATTATAGGGAACAAATGAAAAAACAACTCAACAATTATTGCTCGTACTTGCTTATGGTATTGCTACTCTTTATAGGAGCTGATTCCATGGCACAGGTAACCACCTCAAGCATTAGCGGAAAGATTAGGGATGCCAAAGGGGAAGGGATTCCTGGCGCAAGTGTATTGATTGTACACCAACCCACCGGTACTAAATATGGTGTGGTAACAGGCGGCGATGGATCTTATCGGGTAAATAACTTAAACCCGGGTGGACCTTACAAAATTACAGTAAGTTATATTGGATATAGTAAACAGGAAAGGATTCAGGCCAGTCTAAATCTTGGAGTAGATCAGCGACAGGATTTTGTATTGGCTGATGAAGGTCAGTTGCTCAGCGAAGTCATCGTTTCGGGTACACGGGGAGGACAGAAGACTGGAACAGGTACAAAGATCGGGGAGGAGCAAATTAAGACCCTTCCGACCGTAAGCAGAAGCCTGACAGACCTGACCCGTTTAACGCCACAGGGAAGCAAAGACAATTCCTTTGTAGGAACGAACTTCCGGTATAATAACGTAACGATAGATGGAGCAATCAATAATGATGCAATCGGTTTTAGTCCTTCCTTAGGTGGACAAAGTGGTAGTTCAGGCATGCCTGGAAGTAGTACCAGAACTAATCCTGTTTCTTTAGATGCTATTCAGGATGTACAGGTTCTGCTGGCACCATACGATGTGAAGATTGGCAACTTTACGGGTGGCAGTGTGAATGCCGTTACACGATCAGGAACTAATGAGGTTACAGGTTCGGTATATGGATATGGACGTAACGCAGCGCTGATAGGCAGGAACAAGATTGGCGACAATTCTAAAGAACCTTCATCGTTTCATGATTATCAAACAGGAGTAAGGCTTGGCTTTCCCATCATCAAAGATAAGTTGTTCTTTTTTACGAATGAAGAGCTTACCCGCCGGCAAGATCCGGTAATTTTAGGTGCAGGGTCCAAAGATATGAAGATCATCACCGCTGATGAAGCGACTGCAATTACAAATAACATGATCAATAAATATGGTATTGATCCGGGCTCGTCAGGGGATTATAACATTTATGCTAAATCAAATAAGTTCTTTAACCGCCTGGATTGGAATATCGATGATCATAACCAATTGACGATCCGAAATAACACAATAAAGTCTACCGCAACAAATCTGGAGCGCGATCAGGCCAACTTCAGGTTTGGTGGAATTGATTTTAAACAAACAAATAACCAGAATTCTACTGTTGCCGAACTAAAAAGCGGACTTTCCAATACGGCTTCTAATAGCCTGGTGATTGGCTATTCCAGTATTCATGATTTTAGAGACCCCACAAGTAATCCTGCCTTGCCACAGATTGAAATTAGTTCCCGTGGAGGAACGATTTTTCTCGGAACAGACCGGGAGGCGAGTATCTTTAATATGAAACAAAAGACTTTCGAGTTTACGGACAACTTTACCTTTACTAAGGGGAAGCATACTTTTACTTTTGGTACGCATAATGAGCTTTATAACATTACTTACGGTTTTGTAAATGCCTGGAATGGTCGTGTGGCTTATGGGAGTGTGAACGATTTCTTAAATAACCTTCCAAGTCGTGTACGGACGAATTACAATTATGCCGACAATACAAGGGATAATATTTTAAATAATCCTCCTGCAGAATTTAAATTGAATATGTACAGTTTATACGGAGAAGATCAGTTTCAGTTGACTGACCGTTTCAAGCTGACTTACGGTGTTCGGTTTGACCTTGCTGATTTGACGAATAAACAGCCCTTAAGTGACAAGACGACTAATGCACCTGTTGATCCAAATTATGGCAATACTTTTAACTATACATTACCAAAAAACATTAAGAATGACTTCTTAGGTCAGGTTCAGGTATCCCCGAGAATTGGGTTTAACTATGACATTAATGGCGATCAAACAATGGTGCTAAGGGGAGGAAGTGGTTTATTCACAGGAAGAGTTCCCTTTGCCTGGTTAGGTTATGCTTATTACAACAATGGAGTCACTTATGGGGCTTTTGATAAAAAGTATAACTATGATCCCGCCAAGCCACCACTTGTTTCACAGGTAGCGGGTAGCGATCCAATTAGGGATGCACTCAATGGTAACGGAGAAGCCGGCTATGTTTCAAAACAAGGGGTCAATGTGAATGATGCCAATGGTGCTACACAGGTCGACTTAATCGATAACAACTTTAAAATGCCTAAAACCTGGCGGACCAGTCTGGCATTCGACTATAAAACAGATGATCAATGGAAATTTACAGTAGAAGGGATTTATACTAAGGTAATTCATGACCTGAAATTCCAACAGGTGAATTTTACGGACAATCCGACTTATTATGTATATGATACGGAAAAACAACAACCTATTTACCCGAATACCAACAATAAGATCAACTCAAAATATAGTAATGCTTATTTGTTGTCTAATACCAGTCAGGGGTATCGTTATAGTTTGACCGGACAAGTGAGTAAATCATTTCCTTTTGGGCTGGATGTGATGGCTGCTTATACCTACGGACAATCTAAGGATTTGACCAATGGAATCAGGAATTCTATGGAGTCTAACTGGCAGTTGAACCAGTCTTTAAATCCGAATAACCCGGGGCTTGCATATTCTAATTTTGATATCAGAAACAGGATTGTATCTACGGTGAACTTTAAACATGCCTGGGATCAGAACAATAGATATATCGCCAACTTTTCCCTGTTCTTCAGTGCACAATCAGGATCTCCTTATTCTTATGGCTTCCTGAACACCACCATCAATGGCACAGGGCAAAATGTGAGTCTGGTATATGTTCCGAAAGCTGGAGAAACACCTCAGTTCTTTGCGAAAACTCCCGAAGGGATAAAACAGGCAGCAGCATTTGATGCATTCATCGATGGAGATCGGTATCTAAAAACAAGAAGAGGTAATTTCACTGAGCGTAACGGAGCTCGTACACCTTGGAATGTTCAGGCAGATTTTCGCTTCTCTCAGGACCTGATTGTTTCAGAGAATGGAAGCCGTAAGCATACCTTGACTTTTACCTATGATATTGTTAACCTGACCAATTTGTTGAATAAAAATTGGGGAGTGCAGTATTTTTCTCCTAATACTTACAACTCTATGGCTAGTGTAGGGTTGAAGCCGGG
Source organism: Pedobacter sp. FW305-3-2-15-E-R2A2 (assembly GCF_038446955.1). Classification (NCBI taxonomy): domain Bacteria; kingdom Pseudomonadati; phylum Bacteroidota; class Sphingobacteriia; order Sphingobacteriales; family Sphingobacteriaceae; genus Pedobacter; species Pedobacter sp. FW305-3-2-15-E-R2A2. Next base: position 6,210,882 of record NZ_CP151803.1, on the reverse strand, counting down.
AGCTGCAGGTTCTGCAAGTACTTATCCAACATATACCTTCGACCAGAACAATACAAGTACTTATTCAAAGGATTTCTTTGCCTCTAGATATCAGATGCAGTTTGGTTTAAGATATAGTTTCTAAAGGCCTGTTTTTTTTGAATGATAAAAAGCGGATAATAAAAGGTAAATTACTGAGTTTTTAAAATAATGGATCTGATGTTTATCGGATCCATTATTTTTTTGAGGCATTAATTAATATTTAATTAATGTATTGTTTATGGTGTAGTGTTATTTTTAGTAAAATTAACGCTATGAAAAACCTAAAATCTAATAATTTCTCCTATGGGAAATTATTCTATCTGATCTTACTTTCAGTCTTAATCACCTCTTCTTGTAAAAAAGAATCAGCTGATCCAAACGCCAATAATCCTCAAAAAGATGAAAAGCTCTATAATGCCTTACTTATGAATGGCATTAAAGCTGAACACATTAAAGAAAGCGCTGAGTATTATTTAGTGGAAGGAGATATGTTGTTTAAGAAACACAAAACCGACATTAATAAAGTTAATGACTATTTTATATCGAAAAACAATTCGATAGTATTGCCAGAGGCCAGTTCTTCAAGTACTGGAGCAAAAGGAAAGTTGTCGGTTTTGCAAGGAAATCAACTATCACAATGGCGGTCAACAAATTATATTTCCTCTATAAAAGTTGAAAATATAAGGGTCTATTATGATTATCCCTCCGGCTTTAATTCTTTATGGGGATCGGCATGGATTACAGCATTGAAAAACTGGGAGAATATTCCTGATTGTAAAATTAGCTTTTATAACGACTATCAACCAGCCCCCTTAAATGCTGAAAATTCTATTACTATTGTCGCCGGAATTGATGGCCTGCCAGCATACGCTGCTGCAGAATTCCCGAATAGTGATTTTTCAGCAGGTTACAGAATTCGTATTAATACAACGAGTTTAACAGCTTCTTTATCTGAATCACAAAAGGTCTTTTTACTAACTCATGAGCTTGGTCACTGTTTAGGATTCAGGCATACTAACTGGAGCAGTGATGGGGAATCACAGCTTCCATATGGTAGTGTTCTTATACCTGGAACCCCCTCTTCGGATGCTTCGTCAATTATGAATTCCGCAAGTGCTTTTTCTGGTGTGCCCAACTGGTCATCATTCTCAACATTTGATATTGTTGCAGCCAAAACCTTGTATCCTTATACCACATATGATAAATGGATAAATGATGTGGGTTATTTTGTAATATACAATAACGACATCCCTCCAGTAATACAGTGGAATACAAGTTTGGTTAGTACAGGAACGGTTTCAATAGAATTATTGCAGTTTGGGCAGAGCAAAGGTCTTATTGCTCAAAATATTCCTAATAATGGATCTTATAGTGTAGATTATTCGTCTCGCGTTGAAGGTGGATTTACAAAAAAAGGGGTACAGCTTAAGATAATTTCTGATAGCAATCCAGCAATTAATGATTTGACTAAAATGTTCTATTTCTCGCAGGATTAGAGTAGCTACCTGTAGGGCCAAAACGCTAAATGTTAAGAATGTTTATCGTAATGGACAATTAACAAGCCCTTAACATACTGACATTACCTTTGCGTCATAAATATTTGGTTAGTATTTATAAGTTTAGGTTTAGTTGATAACAAAGAGCCACGATGGATGTCGTGGCTCTTTGCTTTTTAGAAATTCTTACCAATTTTCTCCAGCATTTCTGAAGGGATATTCTGCATATCCACCACCAGGAATCCATCGAGGCAATCGGAGAACTTAGGATCTATATTGAAACAAATGATCTTCGCGTTTAGGTTCATATACTGTCTTAACAATACCGGAATTTTAATATGCGAGTTTTCAATATCTGAGATCAAGCTGTCCAAGTCTTTTAAAGACTCGCTGCTTTCAATCAAAAGGTTTTTATCTATGGCAGACAGATCTGCTTTAAATTTGTTCTTAGGCTTCACATAAGCCGCCAGTTCATAGTCAAAGTGATTCTTGGTAATATAATCTACAATAAGTGATTTGGAGAACTTAGAGAAGTTATTACTGATGCTTACCGGACCAAACATGTAACGGTACTGCGGATTGTCCAGTAAATATTTTAGAATTCCTTTCCACAGTAAAAAGAGTGGCAGAGGTTTCAGCTGGTATTCCTTGCGGATCCAGGACCTGCCCAGTTCTATTCCTTTTCTCAGCAAAGGATAAAAAGGCTCTTTAATTTTGAAGAGCTCCGAAAGGTAAAAACCTCTTCTGCCCATCGTATTTAGAATCTCATCTCCTTTACCGATCCGGTAGGCACCTACAATGTTCTGCTGGTCCTTGTCCCAGATGAACAAGTGGTGGTAGTAGATATCGTAATTGTCCAGATCGATTTTCTTATTCGTTCCTTCGCCGACTTCTCTAAAGGTGATTTCGCGTAAACGGCCAATCTCTCTTAGGATATTTGGAATGATGGCAGTTGGAGTGATGTATACCTCATAGTTCTTCTCCTGCCATACCCTGAAGCTCTCCAGGTCCTCAATTTCCGCTACGATCAGTGAACGCTCAGTTTCTTCAATAACAGGTTCTGGCTTTTTCTTGATCTTGAAGAGGTTGATGGGGTTGAATAATTTCTTTTCCTCATCAAGGCCTGTTCCTAATGCATAGGTGCGGGCGCGTAAGAAATCAAGTAATTTATTGGTGTTGTTTCTGTACGAGATGTCTTCAATATGAATAGGCTTACCTATTCTGACCTTAATTTTAAGCCCCTGCTTGTTCAGGAATTCTGAGGGAAGCTTAGCGGTTCTTAAGGTAGGGTGAATGAAACTAAGGATGTTAAACAGCACGCCGTTGTTGCCATGGAAATAAATAGGAACAACCGGTAGTTTTGCTCGTGCAATCAGTTTACCTACTACAGGGTGCCATAACCTGTCGGTGATTTCCTGTTTGTCCAGGCTGAAGGTCGAAACCTCACCTGCAGGGAATATCCCGATAGGGGTGCCGCTTTGAAGCAAGTCAAAAGTCGCTTTGAGTCCGCTGATGCTGGAAGTATGTTGTACATTTTCGAAGGGATTTACCGCAACGAAGAATTCACTCAGGTTGGGGATCTTTTTAAGGATAAAGTTCACCATTACCTTGGACTCCGGTCTTACTGTACATAACAGTTTTACCAGTGCCAGGCCTTCTATTCCACCGTAAGGGTGATTGGCTATCGCGATGAATCCTCCTGTCTTTGGAATACTTTTTAAATCGTCCTCATCAAAATCGATACTTACACCAATAGTTTCCAGGATTTTATCAACAAACTCTAAACCGTTAAAATGTTCATTCTGGGAAAAAACCTTGTTGATATCATTCAATTTCATCATCTCCATAAGTAAGGCGGCCAGGCCAGGCACACCTAACTTATCTATCTTAGTGGCCTTTGCAAACTCTTTGGTGGTTATGATCTTCATTTAATTTTGTTTGTGAATAATAAAGCAATTTCAAAAATAAGATTTATATTTTTAAATAACAGTAAGTAGATTAGACAGGTGATGAGAAAATGGCTAAATAACTACTTTGAATTTTCCAGAAAGGAATTTAATGGCCTGATGGTTTTGTTGATTCTCCTGGCTGTGGTTTTTGTATTTCCTACGGTTTATCAGGCATTAAGGCCTCAGGAGCTTCCCACAGCGGAAGAGCAACTGGCCGTGCTGAAATTTGCCATGGCCAATCAGCCGGAAGAACACAAGAAGCCGGAGTCCCGAATTTTTTCTGCAAAGGGTTATCCCGAAAAAAGAAAATCTGTATTGTTTTATTTTGATCCCAACGTCATTGACATCGACGACTGGCAAAAGCTGGGCTTATCGGAAAAACAGGCCCAGGCGATTTTAAATTACCGGCTGAAAGGAGGGGTGTTTCGTAAGAAAGCTGATTTACAAAAGATGTATACTATTAGTCCTCAGTTGTATCGTATGCTTGAACCTTATGTGCAAATTGCAGGAACTACTGAACAGCAGATATCACAAAGAACCGAAGTCAGCCCAGGGACGCAGGTTTCCAACCCTAAAGAATTGAAGCTGATAGAACTGAATGGAGCAGATACCCTGGAGTTGGATCAGATTAAAGGAATAGGTAAGGTCTTCGCTAGAAGGATTGTCGCTTATAGGGAAAGGATAGGTGGATTCCATAAAAAGGAACAGCTGATGGAGGTGTTTGGGATCGATTCCCTTAAGTACAATGAGGTTAAAACTCAGGTGAGTGTAGATCCAGCTAAGCTGAAAAAGATCAATATCAATACCGCAGAGCTTGCAGATTTTAAGTTCCATCCCTATATCCGTTATAAACAAGTAAATGCACTGATACAATATAGAAAACAACACGGAAATTATAGTAATATTGCCGACTTAAATAAGGTCGCCATTTTAACGCCTGAAATTATAGGGAGGCTGGCCCCTTATCTTACTTTTTAAAGATGATTGAAGAAAAAATTAAGCAGACCGTCCGCGATGTGAACGATTTCCCAAAACCGGGAATTATTTTTAAAGACATTACGCCAATCCTGAAAGATCCTAAGCTGTGTTTACAGATCGCTGAAGCTTTAGCTGCACAATTGAAAGGTATAGAGATTGATGTGGTTGCAGGAATTGAAAGCAGAGGATTCTTATTCGGACCGGCATTGGCACAGCTTTTAAATGTACCCTTTATTCCCATCCGTAAGGCCGGGAAATTGCCTTACAAAACCATACAGCAAAGTTACGATCTGGAATATGGTACTGCAACGATTGAAGTTCATGAGGATGCTTTGGTTGCCGGTCAACGGGTCCTGATCCACGATGATCTGTTGGCTACAGGAGGAACCGTTGTGGCAGCCTCCAAACTCGTGATGCAACTAGGGGCAGAGGTAGCTGCCTATTCGTTTATCATTAGTCTGGATTTTTTAAATGGGAGAACGCGATTAAGTCCTTACGCAGTTAAGGTTTGCTCGTTAGCTTCCTATTAATCTTTTTTAGAGATTTGTATGAATGCAACCCTAAACTAGTTAGGATTGCATGTTCATAAATATAGGGGGGGAGATATATTAGGAGCTAATTTTTGCAGCCTGGTAGAAGCAAAATATAAAAAGTGCTACTGCAATGACCTTTAGTATGAGAATCGAATACCGGGTCACATACGATTTGTTGACATTTTTGAGATACATTGTGATTATATTTAGAATGAATAATTTTATTTCTCCATTAATACTTTGGATAAGCTATGTTACTTTTCTATTTTGCCGTAAAATTACAGGACTACATGGGGAGTATCAACTGCGAAAACACGCAGTTTTGATTGTTTAATTTGTCGAAGACCTAATGAAACCATCATAAGCATAACGCTGAAAAAATATATATACTGATGAAAATGCAAGAGAAAGAGACTTTTGGTGATTATTCTAAGACTTTTATTACAGCTGTTCCTGCGGATCTGAAAAGTGAGGAGGCGTTGTTTTTTGATGAGCGCATACCGAAGTTTGCGGATGAAGCGGTATATATTTACTCCTTTAAGCAAAACCGGATGATCTATGCCAGTGGTTGGGAAGATGTTTTAGGATATAAAGATGATGAAATCAATATGCTGGCTATTGTCAACATGTCTGCACCGGAATTTGCCCATTTTTCTCATGAGCTGAACGATAAAGCCTTAAAATTTATTCATCATAAGACAAAGGATCTTGAAAAATATAGCTTTACTATTGAGCTGAAAAAAATCCATAAAAATGGAACGCAAGTTCCTATTTCTGCGAGGGTAGGGGTTTTCAGTTCTGAAAATGGAAAGATCGAATCGATCATTGGTCGTTTTCAGGTGAACAGAAGCCTGATCTTTGGAAAGGTGATGCGTTATGCCGCTTATGGACCGGAAAAAGAAAAGTTTGAAGAAGAGCTGAATAAAATTCTTTTTAGTTACCTGGCCATCTCTAACAAAGAAAAGGAAGCATTAGAACTGGTGGCGAAAGGCTATTCTTTTAAAGAAATTGCCCATGCGCTTAAAGTTTCCCATTCTGCAATAGAGAAAAGGATTATTCCATTGTATAAACGTTTCAATGTGAAAAGTCTGACCCATCTGGTCAGCTTTGCCTACGACAATTACATTTTACCTTAACTAAGCGCCTCCGAGATTTACAGTAATGATGTCTGACTCCGGTACACCTATCAGTCCGAGCAGGTGTTCCCAGGTATCTTCTACCTTTTCCGAAGGTTCCTCATTTCCCATTACCCAGATGATGTTCATTGCTTTAATGTGTTGGATGTTAAAAGGGCCGTAGTGAGGATTGTTGAGCAATTCGTAAAATAAAGTCGCCCTTAAAATATCCTTCTTGATGAGTCCGCCGGGATTGATGTCGTCAATTACCAGAAGAGAAGAATCATGCCATGTCCATGAACCCGGAGAGAGTGTGCTGTTGTCACTTTGTTCAAAAAACATAGACAATAACTTTGTAGCCGTTACGTAGCTGCAGCGATTGTTTCGGATGGACATTTCTGTAGCAATTCCTACGGAAAGAGAGGTCTTTCCACTGCCTTTAGAGCCGAACAGTAATAGGTGCTTTCCTCTTTCTTTACAATTTAAAAAATCACTGATCATTTTTTTGTGCTGGTCCTGCATATTGAAATTCCATTGGCTTAGCCGGAGTTGGAAAGGATAGCCGGCATTTTGCAGGTGCATCTTTGTGGAGTACCAATAATAAGAAGGGTAAAGGGATAGCAGGCATAAAATGACAAATCCGATCATGATGGGTAGAGAATAGAGACAGATCAGGCTGCAGGCGAGGGCGCCAATGCCAAAGAAACAAAGGTCGGTAAGGGTATCGAAAGTGACATTCGCCCATTCGGGGTTAAAGATATAGGTCTTTTTTCCGGAAGTTGTTTTTTTGATGGGAACGTTGAGCAGGAGTGGGCCAAGAAAGTTATACAGCTCGAACAAAATCCAGCATCCCCAGATGATCAGCGGAGACCAAACTTCCACCTGCGTCATTTCTGTTTTTGACGTTAAAATCTTATATAAGATAAAGGTGGGGATAAAACCGAGGGAAAAATGTCCGAACTGATTGGCCATCCAGGAATAGGTTAACGTTACCCCACGGTAAGCATCTTTTCCAATAAGGTCCCTTTTTATTTGTAAAAGGACATCTTTTCTGGTAATAAATCTCATGATTGCGCTTCTTTTCAGATATTTTTCAAAAATAAAATAAAAAAATAAAAAAACTTTACCGGCTCATTTGTTTTCCTTAAAAATGAAGCGGTACGGTTAATGAACTAAATACCGTTTCGTTCTATCATCAGGCGAATTTTCAACTGCTGTTGCTCTGGTTTTAAATCATTATAATTGCCCAAATTCAAACAATAAGATATGTTAGAAATGATGGATAGTTCTGTAGGATACAACTTCAGTATCTCAGAAAATCAGGAGATGATCAGGAAGATGGTAAAAGATTTTGCTGAAAAGAATATTCGTGCCAATGTAATGGAATGGGATGAAGCTCAACATTTTCCGGTTGAGATTTTTAAGAAATTAGGGGAGCTGGGATTGATGGGCGTACTGGTCCCTGAAATTTATGGTGGTTCTGGCTTTGGATATCAGGAGTATGTAGATGTGATTGTGGAAGTAGCTAAGGTTTGTGGTTCTATCGGTCTATCTCTGGCAGCACACAATTCCTTATGTACCGGTCATATTTTAGCTTTTGCGAATGAAGAACAAAAACATAGATGGTTGCCTAAATTGGCGACTGCGGAATGGATTGGTGCATGGGGGCTGACAGAGGCGAATACTGGTTCTGACGCTTTACGCATGATGACAACCGCTACACTTGATGGAGATGAATATGTGATCAATGGCGCAAAAAACTGGATTACCCATGGTAAGTCAGGCGATATTGCTGTCGTAATGGTTCGTACCGGAGAGAAAGGCAGTTCAAAAGGAATATCTGCGATCGTAGTAGAGCGCGGTACTCCTGGTTTTTCTGCCGGTAAAAAAGAGAATAAACTGGGCATGCGTGCTTCGGAGACTACAGAAATGATTTTCGACAATTGCAGGGTGCCTAAAGAAAACTTGCTTGGAAATGTTGGCGAAGGGTTTAAACAAGCGATGAAAGTATTGGATGGAGGAAGAATCTCTATTGCGGCTTTATCTTTGGGAATTGCTAAAGGTGCTTATGAAGCTGCGCTTCAGTATGCAAAAGAACGTCATCAGTTTGGACAGCCGATTGCAAACTTTCAGGGAATAAGTTTTAAACTGGCAGATATGGCAACGGAGATTGAAGCCGCAGATTTGCTGATCCGTCAGGCAGCAGATTTAAAGAATCGCGGATTACCTATGACCAAGGAATCAGCAATGGCTAAATATTTCGCATCAGAGGTTTCTGTAAGGTGTGCCACAGAGGCAGTTCAGATCTTCGGTGGGTACGGATACACTAAAGATTTTCCGGTAGAGAAGTATTACAGGGACAGTAAATTGTGTACGATTGGAGAGGGAACATCAGAAATACAAAAAATTGTGATTGCAAGGGAAGTTTTAAAAGATTAATTCGTACCTTACTATTCCAAAAAGCATATTCTAACCAAATATAACCAAAAACGGAATCCGGTGACCAGAGATGATCACCGGATTTTTTAAGTATTACTTTATGGAAATGATCTCATAGACCACAAAAGGGCTGTATCCTCTCCATGGTAGTGCTCCGATATATTCCTTATAACGCAGTTCAAAAACTTTACCACTGTTGAGCATCATTTTTTCTGCGATTGCTTTGTCCTCAACGGAGAACTCGAATTCGTTGGATTGAATGTTGCCGGTTTGTTTGGAACGGATTCCGGATTGGATTAACTTTCCTTCATAGGTTTTAAAGATATATCCTTTCTTTACTACGTAGTTGAGCTCTCCGGCCTTAACGCCTTCTCCCAGGACGAAGTTGTAACGGAAGTAAAAGAATCCTGCAAGAATAAGAATTAGCACTCCAAGGATGATAAAAAGCGTTTTTTTTGATTTCATAGCTGAATTAAATAAGTCCTAAACATATACATTATATACAGGAGGTTTGTTTTTAATAAAATTACACTTATTGTTTTGATTCTCAAAACAAAGCCCTATCTTTGCGGTCCTAAAAACAACGAAAGGGGGTATATTACGTTATGATTATCATTAATATTAAAGACGGCGAATCACTAGATAAAGCCTTAAAACGTTTCAAGAAGAAATTCGAGAAAACAGGTGTGTTAAGAGAATTACGTAGCCGCCAAGCTTATGAGAAAAAATCTGTAGCTCGTCGTACACTAGTTAAACATGCTATTTACAAGCAAAACATGCAACTTGAAGGAACGGTATAGTTTCTGAAAAGTTTAAATGATATTAAAGCGCTGTCGGTAAACCCGGTAGCGCTTTTTTATTTTTTATGTTAAAATAAAAACAATTAGCTGAGCTATGTTTTGTATATTCACTTCATCGTGTCATACAAATAGTCTTTATGATCATTGCTCAATTCCTGACATATCTCCAGCACGAGAAGCGTTATTCTCCACATACCATTCAGTCTTACAAAACGGACTTGTTGCAGTTTAGTGAATATATGCTGAAAACATTTGAATTGCCCCTTACTGAAGTAGGGCATATTCATGTAAGAAATTTCATGGTGGCCCTTCTGGAGGATCATGTTTCTGAGAATTCTGTAGGAAGGAAGCTCTCTACGCTTCGCAGTTTCTATAAACACCTTTCCCGTGAGGGTTTGATTTCTCCAAATCCGATGACGCTTGTAAAGGCGCCTAAAGTACCCAAACGACTTCCTGTATTTGTAGACGATCAAAAGCTGGATGTCCTGCTGGACTCTGGTGAATTTTTCGACGATACTTTTCCTTCTGTACGTGATAAGGTGGTGATCGAAACCTTATTTGGGACCGGTATGCGTTTGGCGGAACTGCTGTCGCTGAAAGAATCGGATATTGATTTTTATGGGGCTACGGTTCGGGTTTTGGGAAAAAGGAATAAAGAAAGAATTATTCCGATAGGCAAAGTCCTTGGAGATCAGATGAAAGCTTATATTGAGTTGAAAACGTTACAGAATTTTAATAACAAAACTGGGGTCTTAATCGTTACAGATAAAGGAGCTCCTGCTTATACCAAGCTCATCTATAGAATAGTGACCAGTTATTTGACAAATGTATCCACACAGGATAAGAAAAGTCCGCACGTATTGCGTCATTCCTACGCAACAAGCCTGTTGAACAGGGGTGCAGATTTAAATGCAATAAAAGAGTTATTGGGACATGCCAGCCTGGCGGCAACCCAGGTATATACCCATAACTCCGTAGAAAGATTAAAATCAATATATAAACAAGCCCATCCAAAGGCATAAAAAAGGAGGAAACAATGAAAATTACAGTTCAATCGATCCATTTCAATGCAGACCAGAAGTTGTTAGAGTTTATTCAGAAGAAAGTGGATAAGTTAGATCAGTTCTTCGACCAGATTATTAGTGGGGAGGTCTATTTGAAATTAGAGAATGTAGATGATGAGGCAAATAAAATAAGTGAGATCAAACTGATCGTTCCGGGTGTTACAATGTTCGCAAAGGAGCAATGTAAAACTTTTGAAGAGGCGACGGATTTGGCAATTGAGTCCCTGAGAAAACAAATCACCAAACATAAAGACAAGACGAGAGAAAAATTAAGTGAACATAAAGCAATTTTAAATGCTAACGAAGTATCTGATTATTAGGAGGATATTTTAAGCGTTTTTGATAAAAAGGTTGGCGGGACTAAAACCCGCCAATTTTTTTTGAAAATAATTTTGGATCGTATTAAAATTCGTGTACATTTGCAATCCCAATCAGAGAGGGCGTTTCTCTTAAAAGATTCGGAAAGTTCTGTGAAAGATTAAACATTATAAAAATCATTGCTCAACCATCAGCAATGAATGATATAAGCCTCCTTAGCTCAGCTGGTAGAGCAACTGACTTGTAATCAGTAGGTCATTGGTTCGATCCCGATAGGAGGCTCTTTTAACTTCGGTACTGTAAAGTATTGGCAAGATAAAAGCGGGGGGATACCAGAGTGGCCAAATGGGACAGACTGTAACTCTGTTGTCGCAAGACTTCGAAGGTTCGAATCCTTCTCCCCCCACAATACAAAAGCGAAAGTAGCTCAGTTGGTAGAGCGATAGCCTTCCAAGCTATAGGTCGCGAGTTCGAACCTCGTCTTTCGCTCAAATTGGAAAAGCTGGGAAATCGGCATAGAATTAAGTAGTTTAATTAGAATACCAATTAAACTACTTAATTAACTTAGATTGCAAGCTGAGATTAAAAAGCCGAAGTAGCTCAGCGGTAGAGCACTTCCTTGGTAAGGAAGAGGTCGTGGGTTCAAGTCCCATCTTTGGCTCAAGATAAAAACAAGCTTTGTTGAATCTGTAATTATGGCAGTTGAACAAGGTTTTTTGTGTTGAATTTGTATCAAAACAATTAATTAATAAAAAGTTATAAACTACTAATAAGTATAAAAACATGGCAAAAGAAAAGTTTGACCGCAGCAAGCCGCACTTAAACATCGGCACAATCGGTCACGTTGACCACGGTAAAACAACCTTAACAGCAGCTATCACTAAAGTGTTATCTGATGCTGGTTTATCTGAGGCGCGTTCATTTGATTCTATTGACTCTGCTCCAGAGGAAAAAGAAAGAGGTATCACTATCAATACAGCACACGTTGAGTATTCAACAGCTAACCGTCACTATGCACACGTTGACTGTCCAGGTCACGCGGATTATGTAAAGAACATGGTTACTGGTGCTGCACAAATGGATGGAGCTATCATCGTTGTAGCTGCTACAGATGGTCCGATGCCACAAACTCGTGAGCACATTCTATTGGCTCGTCAGGTTGGTGTTCCTTCATTGGTAGTATTCATGAATAAAGTGGATATGGTTGACGATCCTGAATTACTAGAATTAGTAGAGATGGAAGTTCGTGAATTGTTATCTTTCTATGAATTCCCTGGTGATGATATCCCTGTGATTCAAGGTTCAGCTCTTGGTGGCTTGAACGGAGATCCGAAATGGGTTGGAAAAATCATGGAGCTTATGGATGCTGTAGATAGCTACATTCCAATTCCTCCACGTTTAACTGAACTTCCATTCTTAATGCCTGTTGAAGATGTATTCTCGATCACTGGTCGTGGTACTGTTGCAACTGGTCGTATTGAGCGTGGTGTAATCAACTCTGGAGATCCAGTTGAGATCTTGGGTATGGGTGCTGAAAATCTTAAATCAACTGTAACAGGTGTTGAGATGTTCCGTAAGATCCTTGATTATGGTGAAGCAGGTGATAACGTAGGTCTATTGTTACGTGGTATTGAGAAAACTGATATCCGTCGTGGTATGGTTATCTGTAAACCAGGTTCAGTAACTCCTCACACAGATTTCAAAGCTGAGATCTATGTATTATCAAAAGCAGAAGGTGGACGTCACACTCCATTCTTTAACAAATACCGTCCACAATTCTATTTCCGTACCACAGACGTTACTGGTGAGATCTCACTAGCTGAAGGAACTGAAATGGTTATGCCAGGTGATAACGTTACGATCACAGTTAAATTGATCAACGCAATCGCAATGGAAAAAGGTCTACGTTTCGCAATCCGTGAGGGTGGTAGAACAGTAGGTGCTGGTCAGGTAACTGAAATTTTAAAATAGTATTTTATCCTTAGGGGTAAGAAACAACAATAAAGCAAAGTACTTAGGCTTTTAAACCGCCTGAGTACTTTGTTTCTAAAGAAGCTGCTAAATTCTGGAAAGAAAATAGCTTATACACGGGAATAGTTCAACGGTAGAATAGAGGTCTCCAAAACCTTTGATCAGGGTTCGAATCCTTGTTCCCGTGCAAAAAATTAATTATGGCTAAAGTAGTTCAATTTATTAAAGAATCGTATGAAGAAATGACCCAGAAGGTTACTTGGCCTACATGGGGAGAATTGCAAAATTCTGCAGTGCTGGTTCTGGTAGCTTCGTTTATCATTGCATTAGTTGTTTTTGCAATGGATAAGGGATCTACTTTTGTTTTAGATACTTTTTATAAATCACTTTCTAATTAATATAGCTAAATGGACGATCAGTTAAAATGGTATGTAGTTAGGGCTGTTAGCGGAAAAGAGAAGAAGGTAAAACAGTATATCGATTCTGAAATTAGCCGTTTAGGTTTTTCTCATCTTGTGCCTCAGGTATTAATCCCAATGGAGAAATACTACCAGATGAAAGAGGGAAAAAAAATTGCAAAAGAGCGTAACTTCTATCCCGGATATGTTTTAATTGAAGCGAATTTGGATGGAGAACTTGAACACATTATTAAGAACGTTAATAGTGTGATTGGTTTTTTAGGGGATAAAGGAGGAAACCCGGTTCCTATGCGTCAGGCAGAGGTTAACCGTATTTTAGGTAAAGTTGATGAGATGAGCCAGCAAGGTGAAACCATGAACGTAGCTTACTATGTCGGAGAGAACATCAAAGTAATGGATGGACCATTTAACGGTTTCACCGGTGTGATCGAAGAGGTAAACGAAGAGAAGAAAAAACTAAAAGTTATGGTTAAGATTTTCGGAAGAAAAACTCCATTGGAGCTTAACTATATGCAAGTAGAAAAAGAATAGAATTCAATTCATATAAGATCTTAAATGTTACTTGCTTCCAACATTATAACATTGAGTATTAAAATTAACAAAACAGAAAATGGCAAAAGAAGTCAGTGCACTTGTTAAGTTACAGATCAAGGGTGGAGCTGCAAATCCATCGCCACCAGTAGGACCTGCGTTAGGTGCTAAAGGGGTGAACATCATGGAGTTTTGCAAACAATTCAATGCTCGTACCCAAGATAAGCCCGGTAAAGTATTACCAGTTGTAATTACTGTTTATGCTGACAAGTCTTTCGAATTTATCATCAAAACCCCTCCGGTTGCTATCCAGTTAAAGGATGCTACTAAATTAACGAGTGGTTCTGCTGAGCCCAACCGTAAGAAAGTTGGTTCGGTGACTTGGGATCAGGTTAAGTCAATTGCTGAAGATAAAATGACTGATTTAAATGCTTTCACTATCGAATCTGCAATGAGTATGGTTGCAGGTACAGCACGCAGTATGGGAATCACCGTTAGCGGTGATGCACCTTGGACAAATTAATTAACAAAAAACAGTTTACAACAGTGGCTAAATTAACAAAAAATCAAAAAAAGGCACATGCTAAACTAGAATCTGGTAAAACGTATTCTTTACAGGATGCGGCTGCTTTGGTAAAAGAGATTACTACAACTAAATTTGATGCATCGGTAGATATCGATGTAGCTTTAGGTGTAGATCCACGTAAGGCCAATCAAATGGTACGTGGTATTGCTACTTTACCACACGGTACAGGTAAAACTGTACGTGTATTAGTTCTTTGTACTCCTGATAAGGAAGAAGAGGCTAAAGCGGCAGGTGCAGATTTTGTAGGTTTAGACGAATATGTAGCCAAGATTGAAGGTGGATGGACTGATGTTGACATTATTATCACTACTCCTGCTTGTATGGCAAAAGTAGGTAAACTGGGCCGCGTTTTAGGTCCACGTAACCTTATGCCAAACCCTAAGTCAGGAACTGTAACCAACGAAGTTGGTAAAGCAGTTACTGATGTAAAAGGCGGAAAGATTGATTTTAAAGTTGACAAAAGTGGTATCATTCACGCTTCAGTAGGAAAAGTATCATTCCCAGCAGAAAAAATATATGAAAACGCATTAGAAGTACTTCAGGTAATTTCTAAGCTAAAACCATCTGCTGCAAAAGGAACTTATTTTAAGAGCATTCATGTTTCTTCTACTATGAGCCCTGGAATTGCAATCGAAACTAAATCAGTAGCGGGTATTTAATTATGAACAGAGAAGAAAAACACGAAGTCGTTTCGGCTCTTCAAGCGAAGATGCAGGAATTCGGTAATTTTTATATTGCCGATACATCAAGTCTATCTGTTGAGAAAGTAAACAATATCCGTCGCAAATGTTTCGAAAGCGGGATCGAAATGCAGGTAGCTAAAAATACTTTAATCAGAAAAGCGATTGAAGGATTAGAAGGCGATGCATCTGAGATCTTTGTTGCCCTAAAAGGTCAATCAGCATTATTATTCTCTACAGTAGGTAATGGTCCAGCTAAGCTGATCAAAGCCTTGAGAAAAGGATCTGATAAACCTCAACTTAAAGCAGCATATATCGATTCAACGGTATTTATCGGTGACAACCAATTAGATACTTTAGTAAGCTTGAAATCAAGAGAAGAGCTTATCGGAGACATCATTGGTCTATTACAATCACCAGCTAAAAACGTTATTTCGGCTTTACAGTCAGGTGGCAATACAATTGCAGGAATTGTTAAAACTCTTCAAGAGAGAGAAGGTTAAGGAACACCTTATAAGTTCATATTATAATAAATTATTTTACGTAAATTTTTAAAATCTATAAAAATGGCAGATTTAAAAGCGTTTGCTGAGCAATTGGTAAACTTAACAGTTAAAGAAGTTAACGAATTAGCTCAAATCTTAAAAGACGAGTATGGTATCGAACCAGCTGCTGCTGCAGTTGCGATTGCAGGTCCTGCTGGTGATGCTGCTCCTGCAGCTGAAGAAAAAACTACTTTTGATGTAATATTGAAAGAAGCTGGTGGTTCTAAATTAGCAGTTGTAAAACTGGTAAAAGACTTAACTGGTTTAGGTTTGAAAGAAGCTAAAGATCTAGTTGACGGTGCACCAAAAGAATTAAAAGCTGGTGTTTCTAAAGACGAAGCTACTGCTTTGAAAACTCAATTAGAAGAAGCTGGAGCTGTAGTTGAAATTAAGTAATAACTTAATTTTAATATAACTTTAACCATAGACTCCGACTGTATAGTCGGAGTCTATACCTGTTTATAAACATTTCATCTTGTTTGGTTGGTGAATACGTTTAACGGCAAACCAAACAAATAGTTTATTCTTAAACTAAATTAACTTTAGTCCATTGGCAAATAAAGTCGACCAAAGAGTAAATTTTGCACGTAGTAAGCACATCATAGATTACCCGGATTTTCTAGATGTACAGTTGCAATCATTCAGAGAATTTTTTCAGATCGAAACCACTTCAGATAACCGTCACACAGAGGGTCTATTTAAGGTGTTTGCTGAAAACTTCCCAATCACAGATTCAAGAAACATCTTTGTTCTTGAATTCCTAGATTATTTTATTGATCCACCTCGTTATGATATACCTGAGTGTATTGACCGTGGGTTAACGTATAGTGTTCCATTAAAAGCGAAGCTGAAACTTTCTTGTAATGATGCAGAACACGAAGATTTTGAAACCATCATTCAAGATGTGTACCTGGGAACCATACCATATATGACGCCTAAAGGTACCTTCGTGATCAACGGTGCAGAGCGCGTAATTGTTTCTCAATTACACAGGTCGCCAGGTGTGTTCTTCGGCCAAAGCCGTCACACAAATGGAACTAAGCTTTATTCTGCCCGTGTGATTCCTTTCAAAGGTTCATGGATCGAGTTTGCAACTGACGTAAATAACGTCATGTATGCGTATATCGACCGTAAGAAAAAATTCCCGGTAACCACTTTATTGCGTGCGATCGGTTATGATTCTGATAAAGACATCCTTGAATTGTTTGATCTTGCTGATGAAGTAAAAGTTAGCAAATCAGGTTTAAAGAAATTCATCGGACGTAAACTTGCTGCAAGAGTATTAAGAAAATGGGTTGAAGATTTTGTGGATGAAGATACCGGTGAGGTAGTTTCCATAGATCGTAACGAAGTAATCTTAGACAGGGATACTGTTTTAGAAGATGACCATATTGATATGATCATTGACGCAGGCGTTAAAACGATCATCTTATCTAAAGATGATGGTGCCAGTCAGGCTGATTATACGATTATCTATAATACTTTACAAAAAGATACTTCAAACTCTGAAAAAGAGGCTGTTGAAAACATCTATCGTGCTTTGCGTAACGCAGAACCACCTGATGAGGAAACTGCAAGAGGTATCATTGAGCGTTTGTTCTTCTCGGATAAACGTTATGACTTGGGAGATGTAGGTAGATACCGCATCAACCGTAAGTTGAAAATGGATACTCCTGATCATGTAAAAGTATTGACAAAAGCAGATATCATTGCGATTGTTAAATATTTGATCAAACTGATCAACTCTAAAGAAGAAGTGGATGATATTGATCACTTGTCGAACCGTCGTGTTCGTACAGTAGGTGAGCAATTGTACGCTCAATTTGGTGTTGGTTTAGCACGTATGGCCCGTACCATTCGTGAGCGTATGAACATTCGTGATAACGAGGTGTTTACACCAACGGATTTAATTAATGCACGTACTTTATCGTCGGTTATTAATTCCTTCTTTGGAACAAACCAGTTGTCGCAGTTCATGGACCAGACGAATCCTCTGGCAGAGATTACGCACAAGCGTCGTCTTTCAGCCTTAGGCCCAGGTGGTCTTTCACGTGAACGTGCCGGTTTCGAGGTGCGTGACGTTCACTACACTCACTACGGTCGTCTTTGTACGATTGAAACTCCTGAGGGACCAAACATTGGTTTGATCTCGTCTCTTTGCGTTCACGCGAAGATCAATAACTTAGGTTTCATTGAAACCCCTTACAAAAAAGTTAAAGACGGTATCGTTCAGGTTGATGAGGACGTGATTTACCTGTCTGCAGAGGATGAAGACGGTAAAACTATTGCACAAGCGAATGCTGCTTATGATGATCAAGGTAATTTCACCACTACACGTGTTAAAGCACGTTATGAGGGTGACTTTCCGGTTATTGAGCCTGAGAAATTAGACTTAATGGACGTGGCACCTAATCAGATTACTTCGATCGCTGCTTCGTTGATTCCTTTCCTGGAGCATGATGATGCGAACAGGGCCCTGATGGGATCCAACATGCAACGTCAGGCCGTACCATTGTTACGTCCTGAGGCACCAATTGTTGGTACAGGTTTAGAAGGTCGCGTAGCCCGCGATTCAAGAACACTGATCAATGCTGAAGGTGACGGTGTAGTAGAATATGTAGATGCAAATGAGATCACCATTAAATATGTACGTAACGATTCAGATCGTTTGGTTTCATTCGAAGGTGATAGCAAAACTTATAAATTAATCAAATTCAAGAAAACCAACCAGAATACTTGTATCAACTTAAAACCAATCGTTAAGAGAGGTCAGAAAGTGGTTAAAGGACAAGTACTATGTGAAGGTTATGCAACAGAAAATGGTGAGCTGGCATTAGGAAGAAACTTAAAAGTTGCTTTCATGCCTTGGCAAGGGTATAACTTTGAGGATGCGATCGTAATCAACGAGCGTATTGTTCGTGAAGATATCTTTACTTCATTACACATTGAAGAGTTTGAATTAGAAGTACGTGATACAAAGCGTGGAGAAGAGGAATTAACACCAGATATCCCTAACGTTTCTGAAGAAGCTACTAAAGATTTAGATGAAAACGGTATCATCCGTGTAGGTGCTGAAGTTAAAGAAGGAGACATCCTTATTGGTAAAATCACTCCTAAAGGAGAATCTGATCCTTCACCGGAAGAGAAATTACTGCGTGCGATCTTTGGAGATAAAGCAGGTGATGTGAAAGATGCATCCTTGAAAACACCTCCATCTATCAAAGGTGTGGTAATTGATACCAAGTTATTCTCAAGAGCTAAGAAAACTACTAAAGCTGAAGAAAAAGCAGCGATAGAAAAATTAGACAAGAGATATGACCTTGCTACAACGAATTTGAAAAATGAACTGGTAGATAAATTGTTCCAGATTGTGAATGGTAAAACATCTCAGGGTGTATTCAACGTTTACAAGGAGCTGTTATTCCCTAAAGGAGCTAAGTTCACTCAGAAAAGTTTAGCTGATCTGGAATATGCACACATCAACCCATACAAATGGACTACTGATGATGATAAAAATGACCAGATTAAATTGCTGTTGCACAACTATGGTATTCGTGTGAACGAAGAATTGGGTGCGTACAAACGTGATAAATTCGCCATCAGTGTTGGTGATGAATTGCCTTCAGGTATTGTACAGATGGCTAAGGTTTATGTAGCTAAAAAACGTAAATTAAAAGTAGGTGATAAGATGGCTGGTCGTCACGGTAATAAGGGTATTGTAGCCCGTATTGTTCGTGATGAAGATATGCCATTCTTAGAAGATGGAACACCTGTTGATATCGTGTTGAACCCACTGGGTGTACCTTCACGTATGAACTTGGGTCAGATCTACGAAACTGTATTGGCATGGGCCGGTAAAGAACTGGGTGTGAAATTCGCAACTCCGATCTTTGATGGTGCTAAACATGACGAGGTAGAAGAGTGGATTGCTAAAGCCGGTGTACCAGCTTCTGGTAGAACTTACTTACATAATGGTTTAACGGGTGAGAAATTTGACCAGCCAACAACTGTAGGTATTATCTACATGTTGAAATTAGGACACATGGTTGATGATAAGATGCACGCCCGTTCAATCGGACCATACTCATTAATTACACAACAACCATTGGGTGGTAAAGCTCAATTCGGGGGTCAGCGTTTTGGTGAGATGGAGGTTTGGGCATTAGAGGCATTCGGTGCTGCTAATATCCTACAGGAGATCTTAACTGTTAAGTCAGATGATGTGATCGGTAGAGCCAAAACTTATGAGGCGATTGTAAAAGGCGAAAACCTTCCTACGCCGGGTGTACCAGAATCGTTTAACGTATTGGTACATGAGTTACGTGGATTAGGTCTAGATATTACGTTAGACTAATGTTGAAAGTTATTTTGCCGGGATGCCGCTAAGGCCTCGCCTGAAAAGCATCCCGGCTTTTTAAATTTTTCAACTTTCAAACAAAAGAGCTATGTCTTACAAAAAGGATAATAAATTAAAAAGCAATTTCACCTCGATCACCATTAGTTTGGCATCGCCGGAGGCTATTTTAGAGCGCTCTAGTGGTGAGGTGTTAAAACCTGAGACTATCAATTACCGTACTTACAAACCTGAGCGTGATGGTTTGTTTTGCGAGCGTATTTTTGGTCCGGTAAAAGATTACGAATGTCATTGCGGTAAATATAAACGTATCCGTTATAAAGGTATCGTTTGTGACCGTTGTGGTGTTGAGGTAACGGAAAAGAAAGTACGTAGAGAGCGTATGGGACACATCAATTTGGTGGTTCCTGTTGCGCATATCTGGTATTTCCGCTCCCTGCCAAATAAAATTGGATACCTGTTAGGATTGCCTACAAAGAGATTAGACCTGATCATTTACTACGAGCGTTATGTAGTAATTCAGCCTGGTTTCATGGCAGAAGAAGGTATTCAGTATATGGATTTCTTAACTGAAGAGGAATATCTTGATATTCTTGATAAGTTGCCTAAAGAAAACCAGTATTTAGACGATAAAGATCCTAATAAATTCATCGCCAAAATGGGTGCTGAAGCATTAGAGGATTTATTGAAACGTATTGATTTAGATACTCTATCCTATAACTTACGTCACCAGGCTGCAAACGAGACTTCTCAGCAACGTAAAAACGAAGCTTTGAAACGTTTACAGGTAGTGGAAGCTTTCCGTGGTGCAAGAACCCGTATTGAGAATAACCCAGAGTGGATGATCATTAAGATTGTTCCAGTTATTCCACCGGAATTGCGTCCGTTGGTTCCATTGGAAGGTGGTCGTTTTGCGACTTCAGATCTAAATGATTTGTATCGTCGTGTGATTATCCGTAACAACCGTTTGAAACGTTTGATCGAGATCAAAGCGCCGGAAGTAATCTTACGTAACGAAAAACGTATGTTACAGGAAGCGGTAGATTCGTTGTTCGATAACTCACGTAAAGTAAATGCGGTTAAAACTGAAGGTAACCGTGCTTTGAAATCTCTTTCAGATATCCTGAAAGGTAAACAAGGTCGTTTCCGTCAGAATTTATTAGGTAAACGTGTGGATTATTCTGCCCGTTCGGTAATTGTTGTAGGTCCAAACCTTAAATTACATGAATGCGGTTTACCGAAAGATATGGCGGCTGAGCTATTCAAACCGTTTATCATTCGCAAGATGATTGAAAGGGGTATCGTTAAAACAGTAAAATCTGCAAAGAAAATTGTAGACAGAAAAGATCCATTAGTTTGGGATATTCTGGAGAATGTTTTAAAAGGACACCCGGTATTACTGAATCGTGCGCCTACGTTGCACAGATTGGGTATCCAGTCGTTCCAGCCGAAATTGGTAGAGGGTAAAGCAATCCAGTTACACCCATTAGTATGTACCGCCTTCAACGCGGATTTTGACGGTGACCAGATGGCAGTACATTTACCATTAGGGCACGCCGCAATTTTAGAAGCACAGGTATTAATGCTTGCTGCACACAACATTCTAAACCCGGCAAACGGAACTCCGATCACTGTACCTTCACAGGATATGGTTTTGGGTCTTTATTACATTACTAAAGGTCGTAGAACTGACGCTCAGCGTGTAGTTAAGGGACAAGATTTCTCTTTCTACTCTCCGGAAGAAGTGATCATTGCTTACAATGAAAAAGAAATCGATCTTCATGCATTTATCAAGGTTAAGGTAAATGTGAAACTGGAAGATGGATCAATCGTTAATAAATTGTTGGAAACTACGGTAGGTCGTGTACTATTTAATCAAATGGTTCCGGTAGAAGTAGGGTATATCAATGAATTGCTGACTAAGAAATCTCTTAGAGATATCATTGGTACAGTAGTGAAAATTACTGGTATGGCCCGTGCTGCAAGGTTCCTTGATGATATCAAAGAACTTGGTTTCCAAATGGCATTCAGAGGAGGTTTATCATTTAATTTACAAGATGTAAACATTCCTGTGGAGAAACAGGCGCTATTAGAGCAGGCTTCTGCCGAGGTAGATGAGGTAAGGAATAACTATAACATGGGATTCATTACCAACAACGAGCGTTACAACCAAATTATCGATATCTGGACTCGTATCAATAACCGTTTAACATCATTCGTGATGACTCAGTTATCAAGCGATAACCAAGGTTTCAACTCTGTTTATATGATGTTGGACTCTGGAGCCCGTGGTTCGAAAGAGCAGATTCGTCAGTTATGCGGTATGCGTGGTTTGATGGCTAAGCCTCAGAAATCAGGTTCAGGTGGTGAGATTATCGAAAACCCGATTCTTTCGAACTTTAAAGAAGGATTGTCGGTATTAGAGTACTTTATCTCTACCCACGGTGCGCGTAAAGGTTTGGCGGATACGGCGTTAAAAACAGCTGATGCGGGTTACTTAACACGTCGTTTACATGATGTGGCCCAGGATATGATCGTTAATGCAGAAGATTGCGGTACTTTAAGAGGTATGTACACGACTGCATTGAAAGATAATGAAGACATCGTTGAGCCGTTATACGACAGGTTATTAGGCCGTATCTCTCTACATGATGTATTCAATCCTTTGGATGGTGCATTGTTGGTAGCTGCTGGTCAGGATATTGATGAAGATATTGCTAAAGCAATTGAAGAGTCTCCATTAGAAGGCGTTGAAATTCGTTCGGTATTAACCTGCGAAAACAAACGTGGTGTTTGTGCACTATGCTACGGACGTAACTTAGCTACTGGTAAACGTGTTCAAAAAGGTGAAGCTGTCGGTGTAATTGCTGCACAGTCAATCGGTGAGCCGGGTACACAGTTAACACTACGTACGTTCCACGTTGGGGGTACTGCATCGAACATCGCTGCAGAGTCTCAATTGACAGCTAAATTTGATGGTATCATTGAATTTGAAAATGTTCGTACAGTAGAGAATGATACTGAAGAAGGTGTAAAACAAATTGTTTTAGGTCGTTCAGGAGAGTTCAAAATTGTTGAGCCTGGTACAAATAAAGTGATCATGACCAATAACATTCCTTATGGTGCATTCTTGTACGTTGAGGATGGTGCTAAAATCACTAAAGGTGATAGGATTTGTTCATGGGATCCATATAATGCGGTAATTATCTCAGAGTTTGCCGGTAAAATCGAATTTGACGCTATCGTAGAGGGGGTAACCTTCCGTGAAGAGTCTGATGAGCAAACCGGTCACCGTGAGAAAGTAATTATCGATACACGTGATAAAACTAAAAACCCTTCTGTACGGGTTGTGGATAAAAAAGGTGAATTGATCAGAGGATATAACATCCCTGTAGGTGCCCACATCGCAATTGATGAAGGTGATGCAGTTAAAACTGGTCAGATCCTGGTTAAGATTCCTCGTGCAACTGGTAAAACAAGAGATATCACGGGTGGTTTACCACGTGTAACGGAGCTTTTCGAAGCACGTAACCCTTCAAACCCTGCTGTAGTAACAGAGATTGATGGTGTGGTAACTTTAGGTGGTGTTAAACGTGGTAATCGTGAGATGACTATCGAATCTAAAGACGGAGAAGTTAAAAAATACCTTGTTCCATTGTCTAAACACATCCTTGTTCAGGATAATGACTTTGTGAAAGCTGGTATGCCTCTATCTGATGGTTCTATCTCTCCTGCGGATATCTTAGCGATTAAAGGCCCTGCGGCTGTACAAGAATACCTGGTGAATGGTATCCAGGAGGTTTATCGTTTACAAGGTGTAAAAATCAATGATAAACACTTTGAGGTGATTGTACACCAGATGATGCAGAAAGTTCACATTGAAGATCCGGGAGATACCACTTTCTTAGAGAACAACTCTGCAGATCGTTGGGACTTCATGATCGAGAATGATGAGATCTATGACAAAAAAGTTGTTGTTGATGCTGGTGATTCAAACGCGGTGAAACCTGGACAGATTCTTTCTCTACGTAAACTAAGAGATGAAAATTCTCAATTGAAACGTAAAGATTTGAAACAAATTGAAGTTCGTGATGCAAGACCTGCAACTGCGAGTTCAATGTTACAAGGTATTACACGTGCTTCATTAGGAACGAAATCGTTCATCTCTGCAGCGTCATTCCAGGAAACTACAAAAGTGTTAAACGAAGCAGCAATTGCTGGTAAACGTGATAACATGCTTGGATTAAAAGAAAACGTAATTGTTGGACACTTAATTCCTTCAGGTACAGGTGTACGTGGATATGAGCGTATCATTGTAGGTTCTCAGGAAGAATACGATAAATTATTAGCTTCGAAACAAGAAGAAGTAGATGCTTAATATTTAAATATCTTTTAAAAAAATCCCCCTTCTGTTAAAGTTGGGGGATTTTTTTTGGTTGTAATGATTTTAAAGCGGTAGTTTTGTGTTATGGAAGAACAGCACAACGATAACCAGCTAAACATAGAACTTTCTGAAGAAGTTGCAGAAGGGATCTTTTCAAACCTTGCTATTATTACACATTCTAATACAGAATTTGTTCTGGATTTCATCAGGGTAATGCCTGGAGTACCTAAAGCAAGAGTGAAGTCAAGGATTATCCTGACCCCTGAACATGCCAAAAGATTAATGGTGGCGATGCAGGACAACCTGGAAAAATATGAAGCTGCACACGGAAGAATTAAAACACAGGAAGAGCCTCCAGGATTTCCGATGAACTTTGGCGGACCAACAGCTCAGGCCTAAGAATTTAAGATTTTATCAATATGAAGGATGACCGCTTTGCTTTCAGTAGGTTCAAACCAGGCAATGCTGTCATCTCTTCTAAACCAGGTAAGCTGGCGTTTGGCAAAACGTCTTGTATTTTGTTTGATCTTATCTATCGCTGTTTCCAGCGTGATATTACCATCCAGGTAATCGAATAATTCGGAATAGCCGACTGTATTCAGGGCATTGTATTTCCGGTAATCCTGAAGCCCTTTTACCTCCTTCAGAAGTCCTGCTTCCATCATTTTATCAACCCTATGGTTAATCTGCTGATACAAGGCCGAACGGTCCATATTTAAGCCTATTTTAATGATGTTGAACGGACGTTGTTTCTTACTGTTGGTTTGATAGGAGGAGAGCTTTTCGCCTGTGGAGAGGAAGAATTCCAGTCCCCTGACCATTCGTTGAGGATTAGCCTGATCCACTTTTTCATAATACTCCGGATCATGGGTTTTCAATTGTTCCTTGATAGACGCTATGCCCTCTTTTTCCAATTGTTCTTTGAGTTTTTCGCGGATGTTAAGATCCGTATCCGGAAGGTCATCAAGGCCGTTGCATACGGCATCAATGTATAAACCGGATCCGCCGACCATAATCAGCAGATCCTGTTTTTTAAAAAGCTCCTCCAGGAGCTGAAGGGCTTGTATTTCAAAGTCGCCGGTACTGAAAAGGGTTTCAATACTATGCGAATCGATAAAATGATGAGGCGCGGCTGCCAACTCTTCCGGGGAAGGTTTTGCCGTTCCTATTTCCATCTCCTTAAAGAACTGACGGGAATCTGCCGAAATGATCTCTGTAGAAAAGTGTCTGGCCAATGCGATGGCCAGTGCAGTCTTTCCTATTCCGGTAGGGCCGACAATTACAACTAAGGTTTTATTCAATGCCATATCCGGGCACTAATAGTCTTCTTTGTTATCGTATTCTTCGTCTTCGTAGCTATCGTCACTTCCGAATTCGTCTGCATCATCTCCATCTTCTTCGGCATCATCATCAATCGTTTTTTCTTCCGTATTGATTCCTCTTCCGCCCATGGCTTCAATTTCTTCTGTATCTTCAGGAACAAAGTCCATCTCATTCAGAAAATCAAATTCTGTTGATTCCGGGTTTGAAGATACTGCTACCGCACCAAAATTATCCTTGTCGATGATTTTCGGCGCTTCTCCGATACTTTTAACCAGCACAGGGTATTCCAGCTTAGGATCAGTTTCCAGAATGATTTTGATCAGTTCTACGTGAAAGTCGAAAGGACGGTCAAAGTTGTAGATATAGTAAAACTTCTGATGGGGATCTTCGATAAAACTACTCAACTTTGCCTTTTCCATTAAGGTAACCCCTCTATCCGTTTTACGTTGGGTAGGCAGGTAAGCAATTTCATCTCCTTTGATCCAGTGATCGGTACTCACATAAAAGGAAGAAGATTTTTCAGCAGAATATCCTGTTGAGCGATGTACCGCGCGATGTAAATCTTCAAATGTCTGGTTTGATTTTATATCGATTTCCCTAACTACTTCATCGAAATCTTCAAAACTTATTCTAAATCTATAAATTGCCATCTGAGCTTTTTTTCTAGCTATAAAATTAAAAAATATTATCTATAATTTGTGTTACTGCCTTAGGGCTGTATTACTGCTTTACAGGTAGAAGGCCAAATTCCTTTGCTTTTTCCAGCATGAACTGTAACGCTTCTTCGTAGGTATTTTTGATTTCACCTTCAAGAATTGCTTCCCGGATGGCATTTTTAATCAGACCTACTTCTTTTCCTGCCCCCAGACCGAATACCTGCATGATGTCATTGCCGGTAATTGGAGGTTGCCAGTTTCTGATTTTATCACGTTCCTCTACATCTTTGAGTTTTTGTTTTACCAGCTCAAAGTTATTGCGGTATTTTTTTACTTTGTACTCGTTTTTGGTCGTTACATCTGCATTGCATAGCATCATGAGGCTTTCAATGTCTTCTCCTGCGTCAAACAAAAGCCTTCTCACTGCGGAGTCTGTAACCACTTCCTGAGCCAGCACAATAGGGCGAAGGTGAAGTTGTACCAGCTTTTGCACGAGTTTCATTTTCTCGTTCAGGGGAAGTTTCAACTGGTTAAAGATCTGGGGCACCATGCGTGCTCCTTTGTCTTCATGCCCGTGAAACGTCCAGCCATGTCCTTCTTCAAAACGCTTTGTTGCCGGCTTGGCAATGTCATGAAGAATGGCCGCCCAGCGGAGCCAAAGATCGTCGGTAGCGATACAAATATTGTCCAATACCTGTAAAGTATGATAAAAATTGTCTTTATGTCCCTTCCCATTAATAAAATCTACCCCATAGAGGTTGGACATTTGTGGAAAGATGAGGTGTAAAAGACCAGTATCAAAAAGATATTTAAAACCAATGGAAGGGGTTTTTGAAAGAATGATCTTATTGAGCTCATCGGTAATGCGCTCTTTGGAAACAATGGAAATTCTTTCTTTCTGCTTTTTAATGGCATTGATGGCACTCTCATCGATGCTGAAACCCAGTTGGGTGGCAAAGCGAATAGCCCTCATCATTCTCAAAGGATCGTCTGAAAAGGTAATCTCAGGATCAAGGGGTGTTTTGATAAGTTTATTTTCCAGGTCAGTGGTGCCACCGAAAGGATCTACCAGCTGTCCGTAATTTTCTTTATTCAGGGAGATGGCCAGGGCATTGATAGTGAAATCTCTTCTCAGCTGGTCATCTTTGATGGTCCCGTTTTCTACAATCGGTTTCCGGGAATCTGAGCGGTAAGATTCTTTTCTTGCGCCCACAAACTCGATCTCCAGATCTTTGGTTTTTAACATGGCAGTGCCAAAGTTTTTGAATACTGCAACCTTGGTTTTTAGTACTTTACCCGCAAGTTCCGCGAATTCTATACCATTTCCCAGTACCACAATGTCAATGTCTTTGGATGGTCTTTCTAAGAAAATATCGCGCACATATCCACCTATCACATATGCTTCAATCTGATGTGTTTGAGCTATATCGGCAAGGACTTTAAATACTGACTGTTGTAAATGTTTTTCCATTAATGAGTTACAAAAGTAATAAAACTTACTTTCTAATAAAGGAAAATTGCCCTCCCGGAGCTAATTTCATTATGGTAGATGGTTTTTTAGGGATTTGAAGCTCTTGTTCCCAATCGACTACGTAATCTACAGCAGCTTTAATTTCTTCCTCAATTTCATCGAATATAAGAGGAGAAGGGGATCCTGATTTATTGGCAGAGGTAGATGTAATGGGCTTTCTGAACCTTTGGATGAGTTGCTGACAGAAATCATGTTTCACAATTCTGATGCCTACACTACCATCTTCATTGATGACATTTTTAGCCAGATTTTTTGCGCCTGAAAATATGATGGTCAGTGGATTTTCTGCATACTCAATCAGATCGTAAGCCACGTCAGGTATTTCTGTTACATAACTTTGCAGCTTGGAATCGTTGTCCAGGAGGATAATGAAACTTTTATCTGCGCTACGTTCTTTAATTGCATTTATTTTGGCTGCTGCAGCCTCATTGGTCGCATCGCAACCTAATCCCCATACGGTATCGGTTGGATAAAGGATAACCCCTCCATCTTTTAAAACGTTAAGGGCCTTTTCAATTTCTGTTCTAAGCATAAAACTGTTATTTCTGGTGACTGGAAAGCACCTGGGTGTAA
The DNA here is from genome assembly GCF_038446955.1 of Pedobacter sp. FW305-3-2-15-E-R2A2. Classification (NCBI taxonomy): domain Bacteria; kingdom Pseudomonadati; phylum Bacteroidota; class Sphingobacteriia; order Sphingobacteriales; family Sphingobacteriaceae; genus Pedobacter; species Pedobacter sp. FW305-3-2-15-E-R2A2. Next base: position 6,182,616 of record NZ_CP151803.1, on the reverse strand, counting down.
ACTTTCATCAGTGCTCCGGCGATGACCCGGGTATTAAATTTCTGAACGTATTCCAGTCCCCTTGTTTTCATTTGTTCGGCAAGGGCGGGATCATTCAATACTTTGTTGATGGCAGCTGATAAAGCCGCATGGTCAAATGGAGAGACGTAGAGACTATTTTCGCCACCTGCTTCTTCCAGGCAGGAACCCGTCGCGGCGATCACCGGAATGCCGGAATAAAGCGCCTCAATGATTGGGATTCCGAAACCTTCATAAAGGGATGGATATACAAATGACCCGGCCATCTGATAGATGGAAGGGAGTTCATCAAAGGGAACGTTCTGAAGAAAGTGAACCCTGTCTTTTAAACCCAGGTTCGCGATTTCCTGATGAACGGAATCCGCGTAGGCGGTCTGTTTTCCTACCACTACCAATTTATATTCCGCATGAATCTGTGGGAGTGCTTTGATGAGGGTTAGCAGGTTTTTTCTGGTTTCTATTGTTCCTACATTCAGGATGTATTTGGATGGTAAATTATGTTTAATCCGTACTTTCTGTTTTGTTTGCGCTGATGAAGGAGATTTGAAGCTATCGTCGCAGCTTTGATAAATGACCTCGATCTTATCAGGATCCGTATGAAAAAAATCAATAATGTCTCTTTTAGTACACTCACTGATGGCGACGATCTTGTCGGCATGCCTGCAGGAATAACGGGCTTTCAGTTTATAGATAAACCGGTCGATCCGCCCAAAATATTGGGGGAACTTTAAAAAGATCAGGTCATGAATGGTGACGACGCTACGGATACCGGAGTTTTGGATCTGTACTGGAATTTCATGACTCAAGCCATGAAACAAGTCGATATTGTCTTTTAGCAGCTGTTTTTTTATTCCGGAAGTTCTCCAGAATAATCCAGGTTGATCAGGAAGCCTGGACTCAATGCCTTTGGCTGTTAAGAAATGCCTGATCTGTGCATGTTCTTTTATTTTGGGGCTGTATACAAAGTATTGGTTTTGAGGGAAAAATTCAGCGAGCTGGGCAATTAATGATCTGCTGTAATTTCCCAGTCCTGTTAAATTGTTTGTTGCTCTTTTTCCGTCAAAACCAATCTTCATTATATTATACCGCTACATTGTTTTCTCTTAATGCATCATTAAGGGAAGTCTTTTTATCTGTAGATTCTTTACGTTGACCGATGATCAATGCACATGGAACCTGGAATTCTCCGGCGGGGAATTTCTTCGCATAGCTACCAGGAATTACCACAGAGCGTGCAGGAACGATTCCTTTATATTCTATTGGCGTACTTCCGGTTACATCAATGATTTTTGTAGAGGCAGTTAATACCACGTTTGCACCAAGAACAGCTTCTCTTTCTACACGTACACCTTCTACAACAATCGCTCTTGAACCCAGGAAACAGTTGTCTTCGATGATTACCGGAGCAGCTTGAATTGGTTCCAAAACGCCACCAATACCTACACCACCACTTAAGTGAACATGTTTTCCGATTTGTGCACATGAACCTACAGTAGCCCAGGTATCGACCATTGTACCTTCGTCTACATAAGCACCTATATTTACATAAGAAGGCATCATGATTACACCTTTGGCCAAATAAGCGCCATAACGTGCGATACCGTGAGGAACAACCCTTACGCCTAATTCTTTATAATTGGTTTTCAATTTCATTTTATCATGAAATACAAAAGGACCAACTTCAATTTCTTTCATCTCTCTGATTGGAAAATAAAGGATTACTGCCTTTTTAATCCACTCATTCACTCCCCATGAGTTAAGTACAGGCTCAGCAACGCGCATTTCACCTTTATCTAACTGCATAATTACCGTTTCTATTGCTTCGCAATATTCACTATATTCTAATAAAGTTCTGTCTTCCCAAGCGGCTTCTACTAACTTTTTTAATTGTGCTATCATGTTGTAAGTTATTTTTTGACAAAATAAATCAATTTTATGTATAGACCATTGTTTTCTATAATGTATTTTTGATTTTTTATGGCAGAGCAGGAAAAATTAAGGATAGATAAGTACTTATGGGCGATCAGATTATTTAAGACCAGGAGCTTGGCGACAGAGGCTTGTAAGGCCGGTCGGATTAAGTTGAATGGTCAGAATCTGAAAGCTTCAGCGGTAGTAAAACCTGGGGATGTGTACCAGGTATCCAAGGGAATAGAAAAGAAAGTGATCGAAGTGGTGGAACTTTTATACAATAGGGTAGAAGCGAAAATTGCAGTGACGAAGTATAAAGACATCACTCCTGAAGAAGAAACTTATGGCTTTAAAAGTATGTTTCATGCCCCTACACTGAAAAGGGACCGTGGAACAGGAAGGCCAACAAAGAAAGACCGCCGCGAGACTGATGCCCTTACTGACGATCTTTTTAAGGAAGAGGAATAGATAATGCTTGGTCGATGATTCTCATCCGGTAGGCCTGCATGGCAGTTTTCCCTAGTTTTTTTATCAATTGGTAATTGGCAACAGCACCCACTGCTGCACCAACAACGGGAAGGAGCTGTGCCATTTTGGCGAGGTCGATGTAATCTCTGTATTCCTGCTGAAAGGTCCTCCAATCGAAGTTTTCGGAATTTTCAGGAAGGATATGGCGTTTCTGATCCCAGTTCTCCATATGCATAAAGACTTTCGTGCGCCCATGTTGACTGGAAAAGGCAAGCTGGAAGATGTACAGAATGTATAAGCGTTCTTTATAGTCTTTAACATCGAAGCCATAAAGTGCTGCAATTTCAAAAAGCATTTTCATCTTTATGCCGATCAATACCGGAAAATCAGCCATGCTCATCAGGAATCCACCAGCGCCGGTAATTCCGCCTTCTGCGGCTCCGGTCTTACAATAGTTATCAATTTTTTGTTTCACGAGGGCTTCTCTGTGCAGGATACTTATTTCTACTGCAGGGACCATTGAAGTGGTGTAGGTGGAACCATAAAGCACGGCCTGGACCATTTTCTTAATGGTCACTGTAATCGCGGTATGGACTTTCTTAGGAATGTAACTGTTGATTTTTTTCTGAATATTGTTTGTCATTTTATTCAGAAAGGAAGGTTTTTCCATCATTTCCCGTTTCCAGAACTCCAGTTCTATCCGGATATTTTCCTGATACTTGTCCATTTTTAATAGTCTATTTTCATGGAGGATTGGTCCCAGAGCTGGAATGCCTGCTGCGCTTCTGTTCTCATCATCTGGTGGATGGGTAAGGTACGTTTTGCCATTGGCTTTTCAATTTCATCGTAAATGAACTTGTCGTCGAAGCCGATGTTTGCTGCATCTACCTTGGTGTTGGCATAGTAGATGGTCTCAATTCTTGCCCAATAAATAGCGCTGAGGCACATCGGGCATGGTTCACAGCTGGTATAAACCACGCATCCGCTAAGGTCAAATGTTTTTAGTTTTTTACAGGCCAAACGAATCGCTGAAACTTCTGCATGGGCAGTCGGATCATTTGTTGTGGTTACCTTATTGCCACTTTTTGCTATAATTTTGCCGTCTTTTACAACTACTGCTCCAAAAGGGCCGCCAAGACCTCCGGTTACATTCTTTTCAGATAGAGCGATGGCAATTTTCATAAATTTTTCGTGTGGATTGTTTTCTTTAGCTGGCATAATGGTGTTTTTATTCGTTGTTGCTATGCTATTGTAGCATAATCTTGATTTTACAGCACAAAAAAAATGCCCCGAATAATCAGGGCATTTAAATTCTTAGCAGGAAGAACTATTTTTTGTCTGCTTTGTAAGCTTCGTTTAATCCTACGATTACTTCGCTGGTTACGTCTAATGATTCATCAGCAAAAAGGATTGCACTGTTTCCTTTAGAGTAAGTCAACACCATTTTGAAACCTTTTCCTTTGGCATAAGTTTTCAGGTATTGTGCAACTTTATCGTATAGCTTTTCATTTTCTGTAGCTTGCTCATTTTGAAGGGCAGCGCCTGCATTTTGTGAATAAGCTTGTAATTCCTGTTGTTTACGGGCAAGTCTTTCTTCTGTAGAAGCGCGTTGATCAGCAGGTAAAGTGTTTTGTTGTTGCTGATATTGTGCTACTTCACGTTGGAATGCCTGTTGTTTAGAAGCAAGATCTGTTTGAGCAGTTTTTGACTTCGCATCAAGTTTCGTTTTTAAGTCTTTGAAATACTGATATTTTGTTAACAGGGAATCAGAATTCACATAGACGATTTTCTCTGCGCTAGTCACCGTAGCCGACTCAGATTTTGTAGCAGGTGCAGTGGTGTTTTCTTTGTTTTGGCAAGAAGCCATTACGGAAACTAATGCAACTGCAGTAGCAATGCTGCTAAGTTTTAATGTTGATCTTTTCATCTAATGATTATAATTGATATTTTATTTTAATTTTTGGTTCCCATCATCCTTCCAGTCGGTTTAAGACCTGTTTTTTAGGATGCCCCTTCCATTTTTGGCGGATAAATTTCAACAAATATAAAATTTCAAAATTAGTATCCTAAAGAACTGTGATTTTTAGCGTGTTTTTTGGGCCTTTTATGGGTAGATAGTTATCCACATTTGCGGTTAATTGGCCTAAAATGGTTATCTTTGAGTCTAATTGTTTTATTAAAAATATGAGCGAAGAAAAGGATCCAAAGTCAAATTATTCGGCAGATAATATACAGGTATTAGAAGGTTTAGAAGCGGTGCGTAAGCGCCCTTCGATGTATATAGGAGACACCGGAGTAAAAGGATTACATCATTTAGTTTACGAAGTAGTAGATAACTCTATCGATGAGGCGTTGGCAGGTCATGCTGACACGATATATGTAAATATTCTTAAAGACAACTCGATCAGGGTTGAAGATAACGGGCGTGGTATTCCTACGGGAATTATGCAGAAGGAGCAAAAGTCAGCTCTGGAAATTGTAATGACTGTATTACACGCTGGTGGTAAATTTGATAAGGACACTTATAAAGTTTCCGGTGGTTTGCATGGTGTGGGGGTAAGTTGCGTGAACGCATTATCTACACATTTAAAAGCGCAGGTTCACCGTGACGGACAATTATGGGAGCAGGATTACGAGAAAGGGAAACCTCAGTATGATGTTAAAGTTGTGGGAGAAACGGATAAAAGAGGGACGGTAATTACCTTTACTCCGGATCCGGAAATCTTTACCCAAACTACAGAGTACCGTTATGATACTTTGGCCAGCAGGCTGAGAGAGCTGTCCTTCCTGAATAAAGGAATTAAGTTAACCCTTACTGATGAGCGCGAGCTTGATGACCAGGGGAATCCGATTTCCGAGCTTTTTCATTCAGAAGGTGGATTAAAAGAATTTGTTCAGTTTTTAGATGGAGGTCGTCCTTCACTGATTGCAGAACCGATTTATGTAGAGGGAATTAAAAACGGAATTCCTGTAGAGCTTGCTTTACAATACAACGATAGCTACGCAGAAAATGTACACTCTTATGTGAATAACATTAACACCCATGAGGGAGGTACACATATTGCCGGTTTCAGAAGAGGTTTAACCAGAACATTAAAAGCTTATGCTGATAAATCAGGATTGCTTAAAAATGTGAAATTTGAGATTACGGGTGATGACTTTAGAGAAGGCTTAACTGCTGTCGTTTCTGTTAAAGTTCAGGAGCCTCAGTTTGAAGGTCAGACGAAAACAAAGTTGGGTAACTCTGAGGTAATGGGTGCAGTTGATGTGGCCGTTGGTGAAGCGTTAAGTAACTACCTGGAAGAATATCCAAGGGAAGCGAAGCTGATCGTAAATAAAGTGATCCTTGCTGCTACAGCGCGTGCTGCAGCCCGTAAGGCTCGTGAGATGGTTCAACGTAAGAGTGTAATGGGTGGTTCAGGCCTTCCAGGTAAACTTGCCGATTGTTCTGACAGTGATCCGGAAAAATGTGAGATATACCTGGTGGAGGGAGACTCCGCGGGTGGAACTGCCAAGCAAGGCAGGGACCGTAATTTCCAGGCGATTCTTCCTTTAAAAGGTAAGATCCTGAATGTGGAAAAAGCGATGGAGCATAAAATCTACGAGAACGACGAGATCAAGAACATGTTTACTGCACTTGGTGTAAGTATCGGAACACCGGAAGATGATAAAGCTTTAAATCTAACAAAGCTGCGTTACCATAAAGTCGTGATCATGACGGATGCGGATATCGATGGATCCCACATCACAACCTTGATTCTTACTTTCTTCTTCAGGTATATGAAATCCTTAATCGAAGCTGGTTATGTGTACATCGCTGCGCCACCTTTGTATCAGGTTAAAAAGGGAAAAGATTTTGAATATTGCTGGAATGACCAACAACGTGATGCAGCAGTGCAACGTTTGAAAGGTGCTGGTAAAGAAGAAAGTGTACATATTCAACGCTATAAAGGTCTTGGAGAGATGAATGCGGAACAGTTATGGGATACTACCCTTAACCCTTCAACACGTACGTTATTACAGGCAACGATTGAAAATGCAGCGGAATGCGACCATACTTTCTCCATGTTAATGGGTGATGAGGTTGGTCCAAGAAGAGATTTCATCGAAAGAAATGCAAAATATGCTAAGATTGACGCTTAATTAAAAGCGTGTTAGCTTACAAAAAGGAGCGATTGAAAAATCGCTCCTTTTTTTGTCTTTAATTTTTTGATTGTGTATATTGTATTACACACAAATGATTGATTATGAAAAGATTAATTTTATTCCTGCTGGTTTTTCCGGTCTGTTATGGATTGAAGGCGCAGCAACAAAAAACGAATGCCTGTCCGCCGGGCTTCCTTAGCCCGCTAAACCGGGAAGTAACAATTGTCAGTAAGCTGGAGGTAGGAAACATCACTACGCTTGTGGATGCGACAGGAAAGCATAGTACACTCATCAAAAATGGGAATAGTGTTTTGTTTGTCAGTCCGGAAGGGTTACATTCCACAATGATGAAAACCGGCAATATCAGCATTATTGTGAATGCCGATGGGACTCATTCCACTTTTATCGACAATGGCGCTACCGGTTTGATAGTGAATCCTAACGGTACACATTCTACGGTCATCAATAACGGAGCAACCTCTATTATTGTAAATCCTGATGGGACGCATACCGTAGTTGTTAACTAAAAGGCGTATAAAGGACCTTGTCCGGGAAGTATGATCTTGTTGGTAAAGGTCCTTTTAAGGAATTAATCTGCGTAAAGGAATAACCTTAATTTTCTGTAATTTATATTGGCATAATACCTCAGCAGGATATCGCTTCCAATGATCCCGATGACTTTTGGGTGGCCCATTTGTTCGTATGCCTGGTTAACTGTATCTAAATCAAGTGCGACGGTATCATAATCATTGATGACTAATCTTCCGATTTTTAATTTAGGGATGGTCGCCTGAAGGGTGGTTGATGTCGCAAAGAGGGTCGTGGCATGAGTTTCTTCACTGTGTTCCAGTTCAGAGATATTTGCTTTGATCAATGTCATATCAAATACGGACCTGGAAGCACCGGTATCCAATACTGCAAAAGATTTCTTCCCAAAAATGACAATTTCCACCAATAGGTGGAAACCATCATCTTGTAAATTTATCAAGGTTAAAGGAACAGAAATGGTTCTCATTAATTTTAAACTAATTTCATCTCCTGCAATACGCTGTTCATGGCACGTACGGCATCAGCACTTTTATTAAATGCAGCTTGTTCTTCTTCATTTAATTTATAATCGATTATTTTTTCCCATCCGTTACGTCCAACGATTACGGGAACGCCCAGGCAGATGTCTTTCTGACCATATTCTCCGTCAAGGGATACGCAGCAGGTAAATAATTTTTTCTCATCGCGGACAATGCTTTCTACTAATGCAGCACCTGCAGCACCTGGTGCATACCATGCAGAGGTTCCAAGGAGGCCTGTTAATGTAGCTCCACCAACCATGGTATCTGCTGCAACTTTATCTAAGGTTGCTTTATCCAAAAGATCGGACACTGGTAAGCTCTGATAAGTCGCGTAACGTGTTAAAGGGATCATGGTGGTATCACCATGGCCACCGATTACAAAACCCTGCAAATCATTGGAATTGCAGTTTAATGCAACGCTTAAATAATATTTGAAACGGGCACTGTCTAATGTTCCGCCCATTCCTATGATCCTGTTTTTAGGTAATCCAAGGGATTTTAATGCCAGGTATGTCATCGTGTCCATTGGGTTACTGATCACGATAATGATGGCATCAGGAGAATATTTTAAAATGTTTTCTGCTACACCTTTTACGATTCCGGCATTAATTCCGATCAGTTCTTCACGGGTCATCCCCGGTTTGCGCGGAAGTCCGGAGGTAATCACAGCCACTGTAGAACCTGCTGTTTTACTGTAATCGTTAGTTACACCTGTAATTTTTGTATCAAAGCCTAATAAAGTGGCGGTTTGCATCATGTCAATTGCTTTGCCTTCTGCAAAACCTTCTTTGATGTCTAATAAAACGAGCTCTTCTGCTAATTCTTTTCTGGCAATATTATCTGCACAAGTGGCGCCTACTGCGCCGGCACCTACAACCGTTATTTTCATAATGAATCTAATTTTATTTTAAAGGTTTTCCTCCTGGTTTAAATCTATTGTTTTAAATGCTGATCTATGACTATAAATTTAGGCTATAATTAATATTTGAAGCAAACCATGTTGAGGAATGTCTCAAGCCGAAGTTAGAAATTTAGGTCAGTTTAAAAAACGCTTTTTAAAACTTTCTTTAACCTTGCTGGTTTTATGATAAAGAATTTACATTTGCTTAATAGTCGTAAAATGATGGACCCTGTTATGGATAATGTACCGGTAGAAAAAGTTGATATTATGTCGTATGCCGGAAAGTGGTATTCTTTGTATTCCATACCTACTTTCATGGACAAACATTGGCGCCAAACGGTGGAGACGTATGTGATCCATCCTGATGGTTACTATGCTGTTTTTACCGGATATAAAGTGCTGGGGCAGGACAAACAGAAATACTTCCGCTCTAAACTTTTTGTGATCCGGGGGAGTAGGAATGCGAGGTTCAAAGCTCAATTTATATGGCCAATAAAGGCGGATTACTGGGTGATAGAACTTGCTGAAGATTACTCTTATGTAGTGGTCGGTCATCCGAAATTTAAATACCTCTTTATCATGGCCAGAAAACCGAACCTTGCCAAAGAATTGCTGGCAGAAATCATAGACCGCTGTCATAAAAAGGGTTATGATACTTCTAAATTAGTTTCACAGGAACATAAATCATCCTTGCCAATTCCTGAGGTGCATTCTGTGTAAAATTATCTGGTGCGATTAGAGGGAGAACTGAAAAAATCCGTATTTTTGATCAATCATATTGATTTCTAAAAAAGACGATTTTCTAATTACCTAGCTATGTATTTGATTTTTGATACCGAAACGACGGGGTTGCCACGCAATTGGAATGCGCCTATTACCGACACGGATAATTGGCCGAGATGTATCCAGATTGCATGGCAGTTACATGATGAGTTTGGAAATCTTATCGAACACCAGGATTATTTAGTCAGACCTGATGGTTTCAATATTCCTTACGATGCAGAGCGGATTCACGGGATTTCTACAGAGCTTGCAGAAGAACAGGGAATTCCTTTGTCGGAGGTGTTGGAGAAATTCAACGTTGCCCTGGCAAAATCTAAATTTGTTGTCGGACAGAATATCGGTTTCGATGTGAACATTATGGGCTGTGAGTTTCATCGTCTTGGCGTAGAAAGCCCGATGAGCCAGATGCCGGTTTTGGATACCTGTACGGAAACCACGGCGGAGCTTTTGCGCTTACCAGGTGGACGTGGTGGTAAATTTAAATTGCCTACTTTAACAGAATTACACCAATATCTTTTTGGGGAGCCCTTCGCGGAAGCACACAATGCGACTGCTGACGTGGAAGCGACCACGCGTTGCTTTCTTCAATTGATAAAACTAGAGGTATTTACACTCGATCAGCTTCAAGCTAACGTTGCGTACATACAGTCTTACAAAGAACGTAATCCAGGAGTAATCCAGCGCGTTGGATTAAACCACCTGAATTTAAAAGCGGCTTCTGATGAAATCAGAAAACGTTTGCTAAAAGCAGAGGGGCCCAAAGTCTCTAAAAAAACACTGGAAGAGAACAAGCTGGAGCTGGCTTCAGCTACCTATGTTCACTTACACAACCATACGCAGTTTTCGGTACTGCAATCTACCATCAACATCCCTTCGCTGATCAAAGCGACAGCAGCCTATAAAATGCCTGCGGTAGCAATGACTGACCATGCCAATATGATGGGGGCATTTCATTTTGTGGCTCAGATTCTGAACCATAATAAAGGAGTGGAAGCCAGAAATCAGGCAGCGATCGAAAAAGGGGAAACACCGGACGAGGTGATCATTAAACCTATTGTAGGTTGTGAATTCTTTGTTTGTGAGAACCATGAGGATAAGAAAAGAAAAGATGACGGATATCAGGTTGTGCTATTGGCCAAGAATAAGGCCGGTTACCATAACCTGGCAAAGATGTCGTCAATTGCCTATACAAAAGGATTCTATTATATTCCAAGGATAGATAAAGCGGTTATAGAACAGTATAAAGATGACATCATCGTACTTTCCGGTAACTTATACGGAGAGATCTCCAGTAAATTGTTAAACCTTGGCGAGAAACAAGCGGAAGAGGCTTTGTTGTGGTGGAAATCTCAATTTGGTGAAGACTTTTACATAGAGTTAATGCGCCATAGTCAGGAAGATGAAGACATTGTCAATATCTCCCTCATTGCGCTGGCAAAGAAGCACGATGTGAAGTTGATTGCGACCAATAATACCTATTACATCAACAAAAAGGATGCGAACGCGCATGATATTTTATTGTGTGTAAAGGAGGGAGAGAAACAAGCTACACCGATAGGAAGAGGCAGGGGATACCGCTTTGGTTTGCCGAACCAGGAGTATTATTTCAAAACTCCTGAGGAGATGAAAAACCTGTTTGCGGATGTGCCGGAGGCAATTCTCAACATTCAATCCGTAATCGATAAGATTGAGATTTATAAACTTGCCCGCGAGGTACTTTTACCTAAGTTCGATATTTCTGAAGAATTCCTGGTAAAGGAAGATGAGGAAGATGGCGGCAAGCGGGGAGAAAATAAATTTTTACGTCACCTGACCTATGTAGGGGCGAAAAAAAGATACGGTGAAATTACCGAATCGATTACAGAACGTTTGGATTTTGAGCTACAAACCATTGAGAAGACCGGATATCCAGGATACTTTTTGATTGTTCAGGATTTTATTGCAAAAGCAAGGGAACTGGATGTTTCTGTGGGGCCGGGCAGGGGATCTGCTGCAGGATCTGCAGTAGCTTATTGTCTTGGGATTACGAATATTGACCCCATCAAATACGATTTGCTATTTGAGCGTTTCCTGAATCCAGACCGGGTTTCCATGCCCGATATCGATATCGATTTTGATGATGAGGGCCGTGGAAGGGTAATGGACTACGTAATTAATAAATACGGAGCCAACCAGGTGGCACAGATCATCACCTACGGTACGATGGCGGCAAAGTCGTCGGTAAAAGATACGGCAAGAGTACTTGACCTTCCTTTATACGAGGCGGAGAAGATTGCCAAGTTGATTCCAAACATGAAGCTGGCCAAGATATTTACGCTCGACGAGAAGAGTCTGAAAGGGGCGCTTCGGGCAGATGAATATGAGAAGGTCTTAGAACTAAAGGGACTGGCAAATGCCAATGATCTTGGTGCCAAGACCCTTGAACAGGCTCAGATTCTGGAAGGTTCCCTAAGAAATACCGGAATCCATGCCTGCGGGGTAATCATCACACCTAGCGACATTACGAATTTCGTACCAGTTGCTACAGCAAAGGATTCAGATCTTTATGTTACGCAGTTTGACAACTCCGTGGTAGAGAGTGCAGGGTTATTGAAAATGGACTTTTTGGGGTTAAAAACGTTAACCCTGATTAAGGATACGGTGAAGCTCGTGAAGTTCCGACATAATATTGACCTTGATCCGGATAATTTCCCAATTGACGATGCAAAGACCTATGAGCTCTTTCAGCGCGGGGAAACGATCGGTATCTTTCAGTATGAGTCGAACGGGATGCAGAAATACATGAAGGAATTGAAGCCAACCGTATTCGGGGATTTAATTGCCATGAACGCTTTGTATCGTCCGGGACCGTTGGAGTATATTCCCAGCTTTGTTCGCAGAAAGAACGGAGAGGAAGAGATCAAATATGACCTTGATGCCTGTGAAGAATATTTAAAAGAAACCTACGGGATTACCGTATATCAGGAGCAGGTGATGCTCTTGTCCCAGAAACTTGCCGGATTTACGAAAGGTGAGGCCGACGTTTTGCGTAAGGCGATGGGTAAGAAGCAAAAGGATGTTTTGGATAAGATGAAGCCTAAATTTGTGGCTCAGGCTGCGGAGAAAGGTCATGATGCCACTGTTCTGGAGAAAATCTGGAAAGATTGGGAAGCCTTCGCCTCTTATGCCTTTAACAAATCCCACTCTACCTGTTACGCCTGGATTGCCTATCAGACGGCCTATTTAAAAGCACATTATCCTGCTGAATATATGGCGGCGGTACTTTCCAACAACATGAGTGACATTAAACAGGTGGCATTCTTTATGGAAGAGTGTAAGCAGATGGGGGTTTCTGTACTTGGTCCGGATGTAAATGAGTCTGGAACGAAGTTCTCCGTAAATATTAGCGGACAGGTTCGTTTTGGTTTATCGGGAATCAAAGGTGTGGGAGAAAAGGCGGTAGAAAGCATTATTCTGGAACGCAACGAGGGTGGTCAGTACAGGAGTGTATATGATTTCGCTAAGCGTTCAAATACGCGTACAGTAAATAAGAAAGCTTACGAGAGTTTTGTCTATAGCGGTGCTTTTGATGGATTTGGCTACCACAGGGCGCAATATTTCTTTGTAGGGATCAATGATAAGATGAACGGCATCGAGAAGATGATCAAGTTTGCCAATGATTTCCAAAACAATGAATCTTCTGCTCAGTCGTCCTTATTTGGAGGCTCTGTTGCAGACATGATTTATGAGCCAAGCCTGCCGGTTGCTCCGGAATGGAGTTTGATCGACAGGTTGAAATTCGAGAAAGATGCGATTGGGATCTTTTTGAGTGGTCACCCGCTGGATAATTATAAACTGGAGCTGAAAGAATTCTGTCAGCATAAAGTGAAACACTTGTCGTTGGTAAATAAGATCAGGACCGGGGATTCTAATGAGGAGGTGCTTGCTGAATTTGAGGGAATCAAAAACCGGGAGCTGGTGGTTGGTGGATTGGTGGTTATTGCCGCGCAAAGGATGACTAAAACCGGGAAACCTTTCGGAACGATTGTCTTTGAAGATTACGACGATACCTGTGAGCTTGCATTGTTTGGTGATGATTTCATTAAGTTCAAACAATTCCTTACAGACGGATATTTCCTTCAGATTCGTGGAAGGGTTGGTGAGCGTTTTAGAAAAGAGGGCGACTGGGAGTTTAAGATCACTTCGATCAACCTGTTATCCGAACTGCGGGATAAACTGGCCAAGAGTGTAACCATTCAGGTACCTATAGAGAAGATTACGGATGACTTTATGAGTAAGATCCATGCCATTCTGGAAGAGAACAAAGCGAATACGGATCACCAGAATTGTCAGTTATTATTTGACGTTTATGATCAGGAACAAAATGTAAATGTTAAATTGCCCTCGAAATCATTGAAGATTAATCCCAACAATAATTTTTTAGAGCAATTAACTGCCTTAAACGTTAATCCTAAGTTGAACTAATGTCATTTTGGCATTGTCAGGCTGATGGCATTACAATTGATTATATCTTTGTACTCTGGTTTGGGTACGAAGGCAATGCCTAAGTATTCAGGCAAGTAGAAGATAAAAAAACTAATAAAATAAAAATAAGAATTATGGCTTTGGAAATTACAGATGCAAACTTCGAGGAAGTTGTATTAAAATCAGATAAACCCGTTTTGGTTGATTTTTGGGCAGAATGGTGTGGTCCATGTCGCATGGTAGGACCAATCGTAGACGAAATCTCAAAGGAATACGATGGAAAAGCAATCGTAGGTAAAGTGAATGTGGATAACAACCCTCAAATTTCGACTCAATTCGGTATCCGCAACATCCCGGCCCTATTATTCTTCAAAAACGGAGAAGTAGTAGATAAGCAGGTTGGTGCAGTTCCAAAATCAGTATTGGCACAAAAATTAGATAAGCAATTATTATAATCAACTCCATATATACGGATTCAAAAAAGCGTTCATAAACTATGAACGCTTTTTTTATATTTACGCTATGCAGTCAGCGATTGATGAACAAACACTCCATTTCAACGGTAACCTGGAATTATTAGCCAGACAAGTGGTTGAAGGTTTTATTACCGGGCTCCATAAAAGTCCCTTCCATGGATTTTCTGTGGAGTTTGCGGAGCACCGTTTATACAATGTAGGAGACAGTGTAAAGAACATTGACTGGAAGCTTTTTGCCAGGACCGATAAGTTATTTAGCAAGCGGTACGAGGAAGAGACCAATCTAAGGTGTCAGTTTATTGTTGATGTTTCCTCTTCTATGTATTTCCCCGCGAAGGAATATAATAAACTCAATTTTTCTGTACAGGCTGTTGCTTCGTTGATTTATCTGCTCAAAAGACAAAGAGATGCTTTTGGGCTTAGTTTGTTTACCGATCATTTGTTATTGAATACTCCTGCCAAATCAACGACTACGCATCAGAAATACCTGTTTAATCGTTTGGAGCAGCTCCTGGTTTCGGAGCAGATGAATGTGAAGACCGATGTGGCCCAGGCTTTACATCAGATTGCGGATTTGATTCACAAGCGTTCATTGGTAGTGATTTTTAGTGATATGCTGAATACATTTCATGGAGATGATCATATTGAAGCCTTATTCTCTGCACTTCAACATTTGAAATTCAATAAACACGAGGTGATTATTTTTAATGTAACGGACAAATCTAAGGAGGTCGATTTTCAGTTTGAAAACCGCCCTTATGAATTTGTCGATATGGAAACAGGAGCAGTTATTAAAGCACATGCATCAAACGTCAAGGAAGATTACCTTTCCCGGATGAGCAGTTACAGAAAGGCCATCGATCTGAAATGCAGTCAGTATAAGATCGACATGATTGATGCCGACATTGCTGCTGGCTTTCATTCTGTTTTACAAGCTTATCTGATTAAGCGGCAAAAAATGAGTTAAGGAATTAATTTCCGGCAATTGCAATTACATTTCTTAGAATGATCTCGCAAGCTTCATGAATTTCTTCTGTTGTGATGATCAATGGGGGAGCTACACGCATAGAATTGCTGCAATGCAAAAACCAGTCGCTGATTACCCCATCGGCAATACAAGCATCAATGATCTTTTTATTGATCTCAAAGTTTTCAAATTCTATCGCTATCATCAGGCCTTTTCCACGTACTTCTTTAATGGCAGGATGAACCAATAGTTTTTTGAACAATTCTCCTTTTTCCTCTACTCCGTCAACGATATTTTCATTAAGGATCGTTTGAAGGGTGGCGAGTCCAGCTGCACAACTTACCGGATGACCACCAAAAGTAGTCAGGTGACCTAAGATCGGATTCGTTGCCAAAGCCATCATGATTGCTGTAGAGCTGATAAAGGCACCAATCGGCATACCACCGCCAATTCCTTTGGCCAGGAGCAGAATGTCAGGTGTAATTCCGTAATGCTCAAAACCGAAAAGCTTTCCTGTACGTCCGAAACCGCATTGAATCTCGTCGAGGACTAGTAAGGTGCCTGTTGCAGTACATTTGCTTCTAAGGGCTTCAAAATAGGCTTTATCTGCAATTCTGATCCCTGCTTCACCCTGTATCGTTTCTATAAAAACTGCAGCAGTTCGGTCCGTGATTTGGTCCAGATCTGGTAAACTGGCATAGTTGACGAAAGTGATGTCGGGAAGGAGGGGCCTGTAGGCCTGTTTGAATGCCTCATTGCCCATTAAGCTAAGTGCACCCTGAGTGCTTCCGTGATAAGAGTTATGGCAGGAAATGATTTCTGATCTTCCGGTATATCTCTTTGCCAGTTTCATCGCACCTTCCACTGCTTCTGCTCCGGAGTTGACGAAATAAGTACAGTTTAGATTTTCCGGAAGAACGTCAGCCAGTGCTTTTGCGAAATTTACTTGTGGACTTTGAACAAATTCACCGTACACCATAATGTGCATATAGGTTTCTACCTGTTCTTTTACTGCATTGACTACGGCCGGATGACAATGGCCAACATTGCTTACCCCAATACCCGCAATCAGATCCAGGTGCTTTTTTCCTGTTGTATCATAAAGATACATCCCGCTGGCTTTGGTGAATTCTAAAAGAAGAGGCTCTAGTGTGGTTTGGGCGTTATGTTGAAGAAATAATTGACGTTGTGTAAGCATGCACAAAAATACAAATTAATTTCGGTCAGGTCCTCCTTTTTTGTATCTGGAGAGCAGTTCTCTTTTGAAAGTTTCCTGTGCACGGTAGTATTTTCCGATTACTTTTATGGGTAAATTGGATTTGAGTTTGTAATAGTATTTCTTTTCAATGGCCAAGTTTCTTTGTTTAAAATTCAGCTCATTTACAATCAGGGTTTGCACTTCTGTGTCGGAAAGGTTGTCAATCTCAGGGATCTTCCTGAAACTGATCATGTTCTGATTTCTTTCTTTATTTAAAGCGGTCTGTTCTTTCTGAAATTCATTAAATATTGGCCAGAAGACTTTGGCTTCGTCCTCAGAAAGATCCATTTTTTGTGTTAAATAACTAATTCTGAATGCTTCTATTTCCGGAGATCTTTCTCCTCTTTGTGCGGAAGCAAAGAATGGTAACATCAAAAGAAAGGCGACAATGACTCTGTTTTTCATTTTGGTAATAATTATAAATCTGAAGCAATATCATTCTGGCTATAATTGCTGAGAATGTAGTTTTCTAAATCGGCGTCTGCTACAGCAGGGCTTTCCGCTTTCAGACTATTGGATTGAATGTGTTCTATAATGGTATTTTCGTCGATATCGTAAAGCATTTGTTCATTCGCCAGTTCCACGGAGGCCGCCTGTCGGTCGGAAGTCCCTGGGTACAGGTAAATTGCTGTGGTACTGATTAATACGAAGCAAGCTGCAGAAGCATACTTTAATAATTTAGAATGCCAAAGGCGAATGATTTTGGTTTCTTTATTCTTTGTTTTTTCGGAAATCTTAGCCTGTAACTGGTTAAAATAATCTCCCGGAAGGGCAAAACCCTCATTCGGCACCATTTCTTTTAATCGCCCGGCGGCAAGCTTAGCTTCAATTCCTGCACTGAGCTCATCGAAATAATTTTCCGGAACTTTAAAACCATCTTCCGAAAGTTCTGCCTTAAGATTTTCCAGATATATGGACTGATGAATATGCTCAGGAAGTTTTTCGAAATAGCCTTCAGGAACCGCAAAAAGAGATTTCACACCAAGCCCGGCCAGGTAGGGGGCTTCGTTTTTCCAATCGCTATTTTCTAAATCATTTTCCATCACTACTATATTGATACAATCCGGGGCAAAAGGTTTAAAAGGTAATGTCTTCATTTAGCATAAAAACTTCAACTTTCTTTACTGCAATGTGAAAAGAGGCTTTAAGCGCTCCTACGCTCGTTCCTGTGATCTCAGATATTTCTTCATATTTGAGGTCGTCAAAGTATTTCATGTTAAAAATCAGGCGTTGTTTTTCGGGTAAAGTCAGCAAGGCTTGCTGTAATTTCATCTGAATTTTATCTCCATTAAAATAGGAGGAGGCGACGAGGGTTTCTGCAAGTTCTTCAGAAACTTCATCCAGCGGGGTATTGTTCCGTTGTTTCTTTTTATTCAGGAAGGTAATTGATTCATTGGTGGCGATGCGGTACACCCAGGTATATAATTTGGAATCGCTGCGAAACTTATCCAGGTTTTTCCAGACTTTAACGAAGGTTTCCTGAACCAGATCGTCGGTATCGTCGTGATCGATGACTAAACGGCGGATGTGCCAATAGATCTTTTGCTGATATTTACTAAGAAGCAGGTTAAAGCCTTCATGCCGAGTTTTTTCGTTGGAAAATTTCTCTAAGATTTCTGAATCTTCAACCTGCTTCATTTATTGTCTTTTATCTGTGAGTTTTATACAGATACCAGAACCATTACGGTTCTTATTTGTTTGCTCTTTTCATGACTTTCTGAACTGCTTCGATGATGTTAATGGTATCCAGACCATATTTAGTCATCAATTGATCAGGTGTTCCACTTTCTCCGAAACTGTCATTTACTGCAACAAATTCCTGAGGTGATGGAAGCTCTGTAGAAAGTAATCTGGCGACACTTTCGCCAAGACCACCAAATTTATTGTGTTCTTCAGCCGTAACCACACAACCTGTTTTTTTGATAGATTTCAGGATAGCTGCTTCGTCCAGAGGTTTGATGGTATGAATATTGATGATTTCTGCATCAATGCCCATTTCTGCTAATTTCTCTCCGGCTTCAATTGCTTTCCATACCATGTGTCCGGTAGCGACGATGGTTACATCAGTACCTTCATTTACCATCCATGCTTTACCAATTTCAAATTTTTGATCAGGATCAGTAAATACAGGAATTACCGGGCGTCCGAAACGTAAGTAAACAGGGCCTTCAAATTCTGCGATTGCAATCGTTGCCGCTTTGGTTTGGTTATAATCACAAGTATTGATCACGGTCATGCCCGGAAGCATTTTCATCAAACCTATATCTTCCAGGATCTGGTGAGTTGCCCCATCTTCACCTAAGGTTAATCCGGCGTGCGAAGCACAGATTTTTACATTTTTATTGGAATAAGCAACGGATTGTCTGATCTGGTCATAAACCCGTCCTGTAGAGAAGTTGGCGAAAGTTCCTGTAAAAGGAATTTTTCCACCGATAGTCAGACCTGCAGCGATGCCGATCATATTTGCTTCGGCAATGCCGATTTGGAAAAAGCGCTCTGGAAATTCTTTAATAAAGGCGTCCATTTTCAAAGATCCCACTAAGTCGGCACAAAGTGCAACCACTTCGGGATTCTTTTTTCCGGCTTCAAGTAATCCTGCTCCAAAACCGGAACGGGTATCTTTCTTTTCAGTATATGTGTACTTTTTCATGATCTTAGTAGTCTTTTAGGGTCGTGTTTAATTGTGCTAAGGCTGTTGCAAGCTGCTCATCATTTGGAGCAACACCATGCCATTTGTGAGATCCCATCATGAAATCTACACCATTACCCATGATTGTACTCATTAAGTTTAAAATTGGTTTGCCTTTACCGGTTAAAGATTTAGCATAGTGCAATGCTTTAACGATATCGTCCATATCATTACCATTAGAGGTAATTACATGCCATCCGAAAGCTTCAAATTTAGCTTGCAGACTTTCCAATGAAAGTACTTTTTCTGTAGGACCATCGATCTGCTGACCATTGTAATCAATGGTAGAAATCAGGTTGTCTACTTTATTAAAAGGTGCATACATGATGGCTTCCCAATTCTGACCTTCCTGTAATTCACCATCTCCATGTAAGGAATATACGATGGACTTATCTTTATTTAATTTTTTAGCTTGTGCCGCCCCAATTGCTACAGACATGCCCTGACCTAAAGATCCGGAAGCAATTCTGATTCCCGGAAGGTGCTCATGAGTGGTTGGGTGTCCCTGTAATCTTGAATTCAATTTTCTGAAGGTTGCAAGTTCGCTCACCTCAAAGTAACCTGATCTTGCCAATACACTATAGAAAACCGGTGAAATGTGTCCGTTAGAAAGGAAAAATAGATCTTCTCCGATTCCATCCATTGTGAAATCAGTAGAGTGGTTCATGACGTCAAAATACAAGGCAGTCATGAAGTCTGCACATCCTAATGATCCTCCCGGGTGGCCTGACTGGCAACCGTGCACCATTCTAACAATATCTCTTCTTACTTGAGAAGCGATATCTTCTAATTCATTGATTGTATGTTTCATTAATTGGGGTTATTGATTAATATGACAAATGTAATTAAAAATACTTTGGACGTAACATGTTAAGGTAAAGTTTGGTATCAGGCCAAAAGGTAGGGATATTTGTTTATTTTGCTACGCTTTTTGCAAGATAAGCTTGATATTCCATAGAATTCTATATTTTTAGGGACTGATATCTTCGATTTTCATAAAAAAACTAACCAAACACCGCAAAATTGAAAACTAAAAATACTTAAACCAAATCATGACAAACCAAACACAAAAATCAGTAATTTCTCCCATTGTAACCATTGGGGCTTTGTTCTTCATTTTTGGCTTTGTAACCTGGGCCAATAGTACCTTAATTCCCTTTCTCAAATTAGCTTGTGGTCTTAAGACCGATTTCGAGGCTTTTCTGGTAACATTTGCTTCCTATATCGCCTATTTCTTTCTTGCACTTCCTTCTTCCTGGATTTTAAGAAAACTTGGCTTTAAGAACGGGATTATTATAGGTTTACTTATTTTGGCATTTGGCTCGCTGATTTTTATTCCGGCAGCGAATACCAGAAGCTTTGGTTTATTTCTGACTGGTATTTTCATTCAGGGTGCGGCTTTATCCTTATTGCAGACTGCCTCTAACCCATACATCAGTATCATTGGCCCAATAGAAAGCGCAGCGAAACGGATCAGTATTATGGGACTGTGTAATAAGTTTGCGGGTCTGATTGTACCAATTATCATGGGAACTATTTTCCTTAAGAACGCTTCTGCTATTGAAACAAAAATCGCTGATGCGGCGACGACTGTGTTGGAACGTGAAGCTTTATTACAAGAAGTATTGGGTCGTGTTCATGCTCCATATATTGTATTGGCGATCGTTTTCTCTGCTTTTGCTTTGTTTATCAAATATTCGAATCTTCCGGAAGTGGATGTAGATAAAGAAGAGGTTCTGGCAGACAATGAGGTTCGTGTAACTAAAACCTCTATTTTCCAGTTTCCGCATTTGTTCCTTGGGGCCTTCTGTATCTTTGTTTATGTAGCTGCAGAAGTAATGGCAGGTGATATTATCGGAGTTTATGGTAAATCTCTTGGAATCAGTGCTGATATCAGTAAATACTTTACTACGTTGACACTGGCGAGTATGTTGGTTGGTTATGTGATTGGAATTATTGTGATCCCTAAATACATTACCCAACAAGCGGCTTTAAAGATCTGTGCTATTTTGGGTGTGATTTTTATCACTGCAGCCTACCTGACCACAGGTTATACTTCGGTTGTATTTGTAGGCTTATTAGGATTGGCAAATTCACTGATGTGGCCGGCGATTTTTCCTCTGGGAATTAAAGACCTGGGTAAATTTACAAAAACAGGATCTGCAATCATGATTATGGGTATTGCCGGTGGAGCGATCTGGCCGCTGATTTATGGTTATTTAAAAGATTATGCACATATGCATTTCCAGCTGGCGTTTTTTGTCAGCGTATTGCCTTGTTATTTATACATCTGGTTTTTTGCTGCTCGTGGGCATAAGATCAGAACTAAATCTTAAAATAAAACAGGGGAAGCATTCAGCTTCCCCTGTTTTATTTTCTATCTCTTCTGTTCTAAATTAGGTTATCTGTTTAATACTGAACAAAATGAACGGACATTTTAAAAACAAATTCAGGTGTAAAATAGTATTTTTATATATCATCCGATAGGGGGGCCGCTCACGCTTTAACGTTTTTATATGCTCATTTCCACCTTAAGAAAGAGGCTGAATAATATTTCTATTTCAGGAAAGTTATATCTGTTGATATTGCTTATCATCCTCTCTACGCTCATCGGATATGGTACATTACTGTTTTCCGATAAAAGTCCGTTAATGATTGGTTTGTCCTTATTTGCAGGAGGAATGGTTCTCGTTTTATGTTTTATTTTAGTAAAACGTGTTAAAAGTTATTTTGACCAGCCTGAGGCCATTGTCGAGCCGGTATTGCCATCTTATCAGGAACTAAGGGAAGCACTTAGCCATCAAGGAAGTTCTCTGGAGTTAGCAGAGCAGAAGATCATCCGGGAGCAGGGAAAGAGAGAAGCTTCAGAGAAGGCCAAGCAAATTTTTCTGGTAAATATTAGTCATGAGATCCGGACACCAATGAACGGTGTTTTGGGATTTGCAAAGCTACTGGAAGAATCACTGGTGGATGAGGATCATCGGGAATCCCTTCAAATGATTATTAAATCTGCCGACCAGCTTATGGCCATACTTAATGATATTCTCGACTTTTCCAGGTTAGAGTCGGGCGACATCAATTTCGTTAACCAGCCATTCGAACTTAAAGATACCGTGCGTTCCATATATCGGTTAATGGAACCTGCAGCAAAGCTTAAAGGTTTGAATTTCAGTTATTTGATTCCTGAAGAGCTGCCGATGGTCCTTAGTGGAGATGCAGTGCGTTTAGGACAGATTCTTTTGAACCTCACCTCCAATGCGATAAAGTTCACCGAGCATGGAGAGGTCTGGATTTCCCTGCAGTTGGTTGAAAATCTGGAAGAAAGGGTAATCATAGAATTTCGGGTAAAGGATACTGGAATTGGGATTCCTAATGATAAACATCAAAAAGTGTTTGATTTCTTTGAGCAGGTCACCAATGATACTTCCAGAAGGTATGCCGGAACAGGACTTGGGTTAAGTATTGTGAAACGATTGGTAGAATTACAAGGGGGGAAGGTGTTTCTAGACAGTATTGTCGGACAGGGCTCTGATTTTTATTTCAGATTGCCTTTTGGGAAAGTAAGTGATGAAGTCAGCAAAGAAACACAGCATCTATTGTTAAAATTGCCGGAAACCGTTCTGGAAACAGGTAAAGGTGTTCGGATTCTGGTGGTAGAAGATAATCCGATTAATCAGCTTTTGGTGATCAAATTACTGGATAAGAGAGGTTACGAGACTACGGTTGCCGAAAATGGCAGTGTTGCCCTGGAAGAATATCGAAATGGAGATTTTGACATTATCTTAATGGACCTGCAAATGCCCGAGCTGGATGGTTATGAAGCTACGCGGATCATTAGAAAGATGCCTGGAAATAAGGGCGATATTCCTATTGTAGCCATGACTGCCCATACGATAAAAGGAGAATTGGAAAAATGTGCTGATATTGGAATGAACGATTATATCTCCAAACCTTTTGATTCCACAGAACTGTATCAAAAGATAGAAACGCTGGTAGGCAGCACAGCCGGGGGGCTATAGAGAGTCATGACGGCGGCTTTATCAATTGCCGTCGCCATGTCCTTTTTTTTATTTTAACAGCTCCAATACTTGTGCTGTTGAGTTTTTGGTGTCTACCTTACTGATAATATGTGAGATGTTTCCTTCTTCATCAATCAGGAATGTTTTCCTGTTTGTTCCCATGTATTTCTTGCCATACATATTCTTTTCTCCCCAAACGCCATAAGCTTCCACGATCTTTTTATCTGTATCTGCTATAAGGGTAAAAGGAAGACTATGCTTCGTCGCAAATTTCTGATGAGATTTTTCGTCGTCCACACTTACACCCAATACCACAATTCCCTTTGCGGTTAAACCCTGGTAATTGTCTCTAAAGTCGCAGGCTTCGGCAGTACATCCCGGGGTATCATCTTTTGGATAGAAATAAAGGACCACTTTCTTTCCTTTAAATTGATTTAAAGAAATGGCATTTCCATCCTGATCTGTTGCGGTAAAGTCAGGAGCTGCCTGACCTTCTTTTAATTCACTCATAATGTTATTTATAAAACGTGATTGAATAGTTTCTGTTGTTGTCTTTCATATCAGTAACAATTACTTCCAGGGTATGTTTTCCCGGAGTTGTCCTGTCATCAAAGGTATGCCATAGGCTGGCCGACTTGGTGTCGAATTCCATTAAGATCCACTTGCCGTCAATAAAGCCATTGAAACTTTTAATGCCGGATAAGTTGTCCCTTAACTTGAAGGACATCTTGCTGATCCCTGCCATATTTTTCCCATCGCTGATGTTGATCGGTGTGAGTGTAGGAGGGAGGGTATCTATGGCGATAAAAAAGGCACCAAAATTCCGGGGCTTGGCTTTTACATATCCATTCTCAAAGTAACCACCCTGAGAAGATCTGCCTGTATTTACGATCAATGCCTTTTCTTTATATTTACTCAGGCTACTGTCTGCTTTAATCCAGATTTCAAACCCGGTATGAAGCGGAGTCAGGCTATTCTGAATCTGATGAACAGCAGAGTAGGCATTTCCGGCCGGTTTTGGTAAAGTTTTGTAATGGAAATTCAGGTCATTATATAGCGTTCCTTTAGGGAAAATTACTTTTACTTCTCCATTGTTGAATTCATTTTGATTAGCATAGGAGTAAAGTGTTCCAGGGTTCTGCTCCGGGGTATTGATGGTCGATTTGCTATCTGCCTGAACATTAAATGGAAGGATGCTCTTATTGCCTTTTGAATCTGTAATGATGTATTTTAACTCGTGAAGCTTTCCATCTGAGAAGTCAATTCTTCCGTTATTGATCAGATTGCTGTAAATGGTTAATGGATTTCCAGGGTCCACGAAGCTTTTTTGAATGCTCTTTCTGGTATTGATAAACGTAGGATAATCAATATGAGAATTTATGGCTTTACTGTTTTCAAATTTAAATTTCTCTAAAGAGGAAGTGAAGACGGTCTTGCCATCCAGTTCCAGTTCTATAGAATAAACGCCATTAGTACCTGATGCACCATTGTGTTTATCGGTTGTGATGATTCCAAAACCTACTTCTCCGCTGAGGTTGATGGTGTTTACTTTGTTTAGCTTATAATTGCCTGACCCACCAATCACCTGAAAATATTGCTTTGGTGTAAATTCATTAAAGCTTTTTTTATTCAGCCGGTATACATACATCGAATAGATCACCGGAGGAATATTATCCGGAATCTCGAAGCCAAACAACTGAGGGTTGATAGTCGCTTCAGTCTTGGTGTCCCTGACTTCAAAGTGTAAATGCGGACCTCCTGAGCTTCCTGTATTTCCCGTATAGGCGATCACCTCTCCTTTACGCACCGGAATTTGTATGGAATTGGGAAACTCATCTATTTCATAAGATTTCTTTTGATACTGTATCGCCTTTACCTGTGTTGCGATTTTTGGGTTAAATCGCTGTAAATGGCCATATACTGAAGTGTAACCATTTGGATGATTGATGTATAGTGCAAGTCCAAAACCACTATTCTCTACTCTTAGGCGGGAGATATAGCCGTCCGCGATCGCATATACAGGATATCCTTCGCGTTGATTGGTTCGATAATCCATTCCGGAATGGAAATGGTTAGGTCTGAGTTCCCCGAATGAACCTGCCAGTGCCGGAGGAACAATGTCCAGAGGTGATCTGAAATCTACCAGCGGGTATTTGTTATTGCTGAAAATCTGCTGAGCCTGAGCAAAGCCGCTCAGAAATACCAGCGAAAGAAGTAGGAATTTTGCTTTAATCATTGAAGCTATTTTATATCGAAATTAAGTAATTGCTGTCCGGCCATCCAGGCCTCCAGTTTGTCGCCCTGATGAACCTGGCCCACACCTTCAGGGGTGCCTGTAAAAATAAGGTCTCCTTTTTTTAAGGTAATGTATTTGGAGACAAAGGAAATAATGTGCTCATAAGAGAAGATCATATTTTTCGTATTTCCATTTTGTCTGGATGCCCCATTGATTTTAAGTTCAAAAGGGAGGTTGTAAATGTCCTCAATTTCTGTTTTTGGAACAAAGCTGCTGAAAGCTGCACTATGGTCAAATGCTTTAGCGAGTTCCCAAGGCAATCCTTTTTCTTTATGGATGGCCTGAATGTCTCTTGCTGTAAAATCGATCCCGAGTCCCAGCTCTTCATAATAGTTCGGAGCGAACTTTTCCGAAATGTGTTTTCCTTCTTTACAGATCTTCAGCACGACTTCCAGTTCATAGTGAATGTCTGACGAGAAATCAGGGATATAGAAAGGTTTGTTGTCTTTTAAAGCGGCAGTATCCGGTTTAAGAAATATAACCGGGCTTACCGGAACGGGATTGTTCAACTCGTTGGCATGCGCGACATAGTTGCGGCCAATGGCAATTATCTTCATCTTCAGATTTGTGTTTAATAATTATGTAGCTAACAAGATAAAATCCTGAAAGTTTCCTCAAGGCCAAAAATACTAAAGAATAGGAGGAATTATAGAACGGATATACGTTTTACCACAGTTTCAGATCCGGAAACAATCTTTAAGAAATAAATACCACTGTTTAAGCGGTTGGGGATCGTATAACTTTTTGTTTGTTCACCCGAGGGGATACGTTCATTGGAGAGGGTTACCACTTCATTGCCCAGAAGGTCCATTATTTTTACCGAAAGATTCGATTCGCGGTCTAACCTGAGGATCAAGTTGATCTGGTCACTTACCGGATTCGGATATACTTTTAATACCGTAAGGATTTTGTCCTGCTTAATATTGGAAGTAGTCTTTGTATTGGCAACCTCATTGTAAGGAATGTATCCAAAAGTAGATCGGGGCTTATAAGTAGGAATATTTGCTTTGATCTGAGGCGTTTTATAAATCTTTTTTGCCCTTACATTGGAGATGGTACTGTCTGAACGCTGAGCGAAAACATTAAGGCTACAGAAGACACTCATGCATAAAATGCATAAAATGTTTAAGAGCAGCGCTATTCGTAGTTTTCTATTCATGTTTGGATGATGCCAAAAATATAAATAATAAAACAAAAAAATCAATGATTTTGTTTACTTATTAAATATTTAACAATATTTAACAACTTACGTCGTTCCTTACATTTGGCATTTTATAGAAAAAGGAGAGCCTCCTGCATTTTATGGGATTGTAAATTTGTTTATTTACTGTAATTTTACCGCATAATTAGAAGAAAGTGTCAAATCAAAAAAATTTAAATGCGCTCAGTGCCGGAGGGTTACTCATTAGTCTTGGAATTGTTTACGGGGATATTGGTACTTCACCACTCTATACATTAAAGGCAATTTTTACAGTGGTAAAGGGCGCCGGACAGGCAGTTACCCCGGAGTTGGTGCTTGGCGCAATTTCCTGTATCATTTGGACACTGACTTTACAGACGACCATTAAGTACGTGGTCATTACACTTAAAGCGGATAATAAAGGGGAGGGAGGAATTTTTTCGCTGTATTCCCTGGTCCGAAAGAACGCCAAATGGCTCGTCATTCCTGCTGTTATAGGCGGCTGTGCGATGCTCGCCGATGGAATCATTACTCCCAGTATTACGGTAACTACCGCGATTGAAGGATTACAACTAAAGTTTCCTGATGTTCCGGTCATCCCGATCGTCATCATTATCATTTCCATTTTGTTTATCATTCAGCAGTTTGGAACGAATCTCGTCGGGAAACTTTTTGGTCCGGTGATGTTTTTATGGTTCACTGCTTTAGGAGTATTAGGGATTCTATTCGTTGTTCAGGATTTCAGTATCTTAAAGGCATTAAATCCTTATTATGCCGTCACTTTATTAATTAATAATCCTGCGGCGTTACTCATTTTAGGTGGTGTTTTTTTATGTACTACCGGAGCGGAGGCTTTGTATTCTGATATGGGGCATTGCGGAAAGAATAACATCAGGGTGAGCTGGGTTTTTGTAAAAACGATGTTGATTCTGAATTACCTCGGACAGGGAGTTTGGGTATTACACAGACCTCATTATGAAGTAGAGCTAAATCCTTTCTTTGAAATTGTACCTCCTGCTTATTTGCTGTTTATGGTTGCCTTGGCCACATTAGCTGCGGTTATTGCCAGTCAGGCGATGATAACGGGTTCATTTACCCTGATCTCTGAAGCGGTAAGGTTAAACTTATGGCCTAAAGTTCGTATCAATTACCCAAGTAACCAAAAGGGACAGATTTATGTACCTTCGATCAACTGGCTACTTTGGATCGGTTGTGTGGCTATTGTATTGATCTTTAAAAAATCGGGAGCAATGGAAGGGGCTTATGGATTGGCCATCAACCTGACCTTCCTGTCGACCACCATATTGGTAGCGGCTTATATGAAGCGTAAAAAAGTGCCGCTATATGTGATTCTGATATTTCTGGCGATCTATGGTGTGATTGAATCTACCTTCCTGATCGGTAACCTTGCTAAATTTTTCCATGGTGGCTGGATGACCGTATTGATCGGCTCAGCACTATTTACTGTAATGTGGAGCTGGTATGTCGCCAGGAAAATCAAAAATAGATTTGTTAAATATGTGGAGATTGAAGACTACTATCAGATCATTTCTGAACTGAGTGTGGATGAATCCGTTCCTAAATATTCTTCTCAACTGGTTTATCTGACCAGTGCAAACTTTAAAACGGAGATTGAATCAAAAATTATTTACTCTATTATTCAAAAGGAACCTAAGCGGGCAGACATCTACTGGTTAGTTCACGTTGATGTAGTGGATGAACCTTATACAAGAGAGTACAAAGTAGAATTCCTGATTCCAGGAAAACTGATCCGGATTGACTTCAAACTGGGATTCCGGGTAGAGCAGAGCGTAAATCTGTTGTATAGAAAGGTAATCGAAGACCTGGTAAAGAATGGAGAAGTCGATATTACCAGTCAGTATACCTCACTTAATAAACATAAAATTGCAGGAGATTTCAGATTTGTGCTTTTAGAAAAGCATTTGTCTAAGTTCTCGAAACTGAGCTTTTATGAGCGTAGCGTAATGGACTACTACTTTATTCTGAAACGTTTCAGTCTTTCTGAGGAGAGAAGTTTTGGTCTGGATTCCAGTTATGTGGATGTAGAAAAAGTTCCATTGATCTTTGTCACTCCAGATGATATTGAATTGACCAGGCTTCCGGTATAAGGCCATTTAAAATTATTAAAATTGAATCTAAAGGGCCCCATCAAGGGGCCCTTTTATATTTTATGGATTTTTTCTTATTGGTTTACTTTAGGGAAAATAATCAGGTTTGAGTTGTTGCTGTCTTAGGATGAAAATCGGATTCGGTAATGCCTGTTAAAATCTTTTTTTGCCGCCTTTTTATGAATAAACTGTATTTGTCTCTTAGCGATGAGTTGCAATTCCCTCTTAACATTCCTTAACGTTTTTTAGGCTTATTTAACATATTTTAAATTAATTTAACATATGTTAAAACTAATTTGCGATCGATTTTAAGACCGTAAATGAAAAATATATATCAACTGTTACCATTCTTGTTATTGATTGGTTTACCAGCAATGGCACAGATCCGTCCCCAGTCCAATCCTGCAACTCCTACCTTAAAAGTTAATGGCCTGGATCTGGATTATTTTAATCCCAAAGAGTATACGATCGCTGATGTGACGCTTACGGGAGCGAAATTTTTAGACAAAGATGTGATCATTACCCTTTCCAAACTGATCAAAGGCGAACGTATTGTTCTTCCTGGTGAAGCCACTGCCAATGCCCTTAAAATTCTTTGGGAACAAGGTCTGTTTGATGATGTCCAGTTGGATATTGTTAAAATTGAAGGCGATTCCGTTTTCTTTGATATTGAAGTGCTGGAACGTCCGCGTTTAAGTTTCTTTGATATTCAGGGGCTCAGCAAATCTCAAAGAACGGACATTCTGGAGAAGCTGAATGCAAAAGCGACCAAGACGATCATCAATGATAACCTGTACAATACCACTACAAGTACCATTAAAAAGTACTTATTGGAAAAGGGGTATTTCTTTACTGCAGTAACGTATAAAACCAAGGTTGATCCCAATCAGGAAAACCACATGATTTTGGAAGTTGAAATAAACAAAGGCCGTAAGGTAAAAGTTCATGAAATTAACTTTACCGGAAATCAGGCATTTTCTGATGCGAAGCTGCGTAAGTTCTTAAAAAAGACAAAGCAACAGGCATTCTATAAAATCTTTGGTTCGGGTAAATTCAATAAAGAAAAATACGAAGAAGATAAAAAAACACTGATTGCCAAAATGCAGGATAAAGGTTACCGTGATGCGGTAATTCTGAAAGACAGCATATATCAGTATAGCGATAAAGCAGTAAACATTAAGCTGGATCTTTTTGAAGGGCCTAAATACTACTTCGGAAATATTACCTGGGCTGGTAACGCAAAGTATACAAAAAAACAGCTGGAGCAAATCCTTGGCCTTGAAAAAGGGGAGGTATTCA
Organism: Pedobacter sp. FW305-3-2-15-E-R2A2; assembly: GCF_038446955.1. NCBI lineage: Bacteria > Pseudomonadati > Bacteroidota > Sphingobacteriia > Sphingobacteriales > Sphingobacteriaceae > Pedobacter > Pedobacter sp. FW305-3-2-15-E-R2A2. The sequence goes on along the minus strand of NZ_CP151803.1, from coordinate 6,152,542 downwards.
GCGAGGAAAAACTGGAAAGGAAATTAAGAGGCAGCCCTAACAGTGATGACGTTTCCAGTTTATACCTGAACGATGGTTATTTAACTTTTAACATAGATCCTGTTCAGACGAAAGTCTATGGTGATACGGTCGATGTGGAAGTGCGCATCTTTGAAGGTCCTCAATATACCAATAACCGGATTACGGTTAAAGGAAACACCATCACCAGCGACAAGGTGGTATTGCGTGAGATACGTACCAAACCGGGAGAAAAATTCTCTAAGGAACAGGTGGTTCGCACCTTGCGTGAGATTGGGCAGATGGGGAATTTTGACGAGTCTAAAACAATGCCAGTCACTAAACCAAATGCGGCAGATGGAACAGTGGATATTGAATATGCAGTAGAAGAAAAACCTTCAGATCAGATTGAATTGTCAGGTGGTTTTGGTGGCGGTAACATCATCGGTACTTTAGGTCTTACTTTCAATAACTTCTCTTTGAAAAACCTCTTAAACGGAACTGGTTTTCAACCATTGCCCAGGGGCGACGGACAGAAGCTAAGTTTACGTGGACAGACAAATGGCAAATATTACCAATCGTATAGCTTCTCTTTCTCTGAACCATGGTTAGGCGGTAAAAAGCCAATCAGCTTCGGACTCAGTGGTTTTACTTCTATGCAGTCGATTTACAGCTCTGTGCCCAATGCAATACCAGGTAAAATCCGTTTAAATGGAGTGACGGTAAGTTTGGGTAGGAAGTTAAACTTCCCGGATAACTATTTCCAGTTAACACATGCCCTTAGTTTTCAGCAATATGTTTTGAACAATTATCCCGGATATAAGTTTAACACAGGTACAGCCTATAACATCAGTTTATCGCAGGAGTTGAGCAGGGATTCCCGGGACCATCCAGTCTTTCCTACAGGAGGCTCTTTCTTTAAATTTACGATTCAGGCAACGCCTCCATATTCCTTATTAAATAAATTGAATTATGCTACCGCATCAGATAAGCAGTTTTATAAGTTCACAGAATACCACAAATGGAAGTTTGAATCTCAATGGTTTCGTAAGGTGGCTGGTAAGTTGGTACTAAAGGCACAGGCACAGTTTGGTTTTCTTGGGTCATATAACAAAGCAGTAGGAGATCCGGCATTTGAGCGTTTTAAACTGGGTGGTGATGGTATGCAGGGATTTGATTTCCTTCAGGGATCAGAGCTGATCGCTATGCGTGGTTATGAAAATAGTGCTGTTGTCCCCATGGGGGCGAATGTAGATAACGCGCAAAAATCAGGAAGTCCAATTTTTACAAAATACATGTTAGAACTCAGATACCCTGTTATTGCCAGTCCCTCTGCTACTGCTTTCCTTGTGGCATTTGCGGAGGGTGGAAATACCTGGAATAAATTTTCTGAATTCAATCCTTTCAATGTGAAGCGTTCTGTGGGCATTGGTGCAAAAATATTTCTTCCAATATTTGGATTGCTGGGCGTCGATTATGCTTTTCCCCTTGACAAGATACCAGGACTTCCAAATAACGGACAAAAAAAATTTTCCTTCAGTATTGCCCAACAACTTGGCGGGTTTAATTAAATTTCTGCTTCAGAGCGTTCTCTTTAGTAAAGTTAAGGCTTGTGGTGTTTGTAGGATTCTGATCAAATAAAAAAGGCTCCGGGGAGGAGCCTTTATTGCTGGTCATCTAACCAGGCAATTATAGGGATAATTATAGGAGGGCAATTCAGGGATGTCCAGTGTCTTTATTGTCGATTTTGTGGGACATCGTTTTAATCTTATTATTTCTAATAAGTCTAATGTATAAATATATTTTCTAAAAAAATAATATATTGAGAAATATTCTCGAATATGATTTGAAAATAAGGTTTTTCCGGAAAGGAGTCAGGCTTTCTGATTAAGTAGGAGTAGGCGATAATGAATGGAATCTAAAGGTTCAATCGCGAGCGATTTGTTCGGTTGTTGTTCGTAGCTTCTTCGACCGTCACAGCAATAAGATGGCTTTGAGAAAATAAAAGCCCCTGATCAAAATCAGAGGCTTTAGTATAGTCGATCTTTTTGTGCTAAACAGATGGGACAGGTTGTTTCCCCAGCTTGCTATGTCTGTAACCATAAAGGAAGTAAACTACAAGACCAATAATCAGCCAGATGCCAAAACCAATCCAGTTGGAAATACCAAGTTCACACATCATGTATAAACAGCTGATTAAACCAAGTACCGGAATCAGAGACAGGTTTTTGGTAATGCAATAATAGATAATCACCAGACAGATGATCAGGAAAATCCACATTGGGATTTTATGCTTAAATAAGCCCCATCCTGATTCGTATTTTTTCTCTATGCTCACCGTAGACTGGTCCATAAAGCTTTGGTACTGGTCTTCGGACAGGTCATTAAGGTAAGCTGCAGCATCCTGATTTTCTGCCGTATTTATTTTTACTGATGAGTTTTTAATTTCGCCTTTAACCAACTCGAGTTCAGAAGCATTCAGTGAAGTAATAAAATGTACAGGCTCATATACCCTAGGCGTATTGAAGATAAAAGCATTTGTTTCTTTTTTATACTCTGTAAACCCGACAATCAGCATTCCTATAAAAACGATAGGAACAATGTATTTCGAATTGACATAAGGGGTTTTGAACTTCCCTCTTTGAATGTTTGGTTTGTTTTGCAATACCAAAACTCCTGCACATACCAATACGAAGGCGAACAATGTTCCTATAGAACAAAGGTCGGTTACGATAGTGAGGTTCATAAATAAAGAAGGAATGGCTACGACAAAACCAACCACTATAGTTGCAAAGGAAGGAGTTTGGTATTTAGGGTGGATTTTAGAAAATGATTTCGGCAATAAGCCATCACGGCTCATGCTCATCCAGATTCTAGGTTGTCCCATTTGGAAAACCAACAATACACTTGCCATTGCAAATACCGCACTCACTGCAATGATTCCACTCATCAGCTTGAGATTGATGTGATCAAAGACAAATGCCAAGGGATCTCCCACGGCTAAAAGGCTATAATTTACGATACCGGTAAGGACCAGCGCTATCGCTACATATAAGATCGTACAGATAATAATTGCCCACATCATTCCCCTTGGAAGATCGCGCTGCGGATTCTTACACTCTTCTGCAGTAGTAGAGATGGCATCAAATCCGATGTAAGCAAAGAATACCGCAGAAACTCCCTTTAGAACTCCTGAAACGCCATTAGGTGCAAAAGGATTCCAGTTGGCAGTATCTACATAGAAAATACCTACGGCCAGTACCAGCAAAATCACGGCAAGCTTTACAACTACCATGGCATTACTCGCATTTCTGGATTCTTTCATTCCTCTGTAGATTAGCCAGGTGATAAAGATGATGATTGCCAGCGCCGGCAAGTCGGCTACAATATGAAAACCTCCGATTTTAGGAGCTGTTATCCAGGCATTATTGGCAATTCTGGTGGCATCATCAAGATTGGCAAAGCTCTTTCCTGCATTCACCAATGCTTCTGCATGTTTGTGTCCATTGTAAGCAGAAAGGTAATCCATAGTTGCCCAATCGGGAACATGAATGCCTTTAATGCCTAGGGCGGGAATATTTATGGAAGAGAGGAGTCCCGTAAAATAATCCGACCAGGAAATAGCTACCGTAATATTTCCAATAGAATATTCCATAATGAGTGACCATCCAATAATCCAGGCCACCAATTCGCCGAATGCGACATAAGAGTAGGTGTAAGCGCTACCCGAAACCGGAACCATTGAGGCGAATTCTGCGTAAGCAAAGGCCGCAAAGCTACAGGCAATAGCAGTAAAAATGAATAGGAATATAACCGCAGGACCGCCATCGGCACTGGCCTTTCCAATGGTACTGAAAATTCCTGCACCAATAATTGCGGCAATTCCAAAGGCGGTAAGGTCTCTTACTCCTAGTGTTTTATGTAAAGAAGTTCCATGTTCTCCATAGCCTTTTTCTGCATCTTCTAATATTTTGGTAATAGATTTCTTTCTGAAGAGTTTTTCAAACATAGAATATTGGTTAGTTTAGTTTGTATTATTCAAACTTATAAATTTACTTCTAAACTATTAACCTAATTTCTGTAATTCGTCTTTTACAAAAGAGGCCAACTCTTCAATATAGCTTAAACTGAAGTCAAATTTAATCCCTGCCGTCTCATAAATTTCATTGATCGGTTTCGTATAGCCCAGAGAAAGTGCCGCCAGATATTGTTCCATTGCCTTTTGTGGATGCTCTTTGTAGTTCTTCCAAATGGCAATGGCACCCAATTGCGCGATCGCGTATTCTATATAATAAAAAGGAACTTCAAATAGATGAAGCTGTTTTTGCCAAAGGTTGCCAAATTCGGCTTCCTGTCCTTCCCAATTGGAGAATCCGGCACCGAAACGGGCATATATTTGCTTGAACGTCTCTTCTCTATCGGCAGCATTATGACTTGGGTTGGTATAGATCCAATGTTGAAACTGGTCGATCACCGCTACCCATGGAAGGGTTTTTAAGACATCCTGTAATTGTTCTCTTTTTGCACGAAGAAGGTCTTCCTCGTTGTCAAAATAGATGTTCCAGTTGTCCATAGAGATGAGCTCCATGCTCATTGAAGCGAGTTCAGCAACCTCAGAAGGACAGTGTTTGAAATCGTTCAGTTCCAGATGGGCTGTAAGGAAGGTATGGATCGCATGACCACCTTCATGAACCATCGTCGTTAAATCTCTAAGAGAATTGGCGGAGTTCATGAAAATAAAAGGCGCTCCGGTTTCTGCAAGCGGGTAGTTGTAGCCACCAGGTGCCTTCCCTTTTCTGCTTTCCACATCAAACAGATTATTTGCCTTCATTGTGGCCAGCATTTGACCTAGTTTCGGATCAATGGCATTAAAGCATTCAATACTTTTATCGATTAGTTCTGCTCCATTTTTAAATGGTTTTAAAGCAGCTTTTCCGGTTGTACTCACTTCTGTATCCCAGGGTTTAAGGATTTCGATTCCTAAAGCATCTGCACGTTTTTGAGCTTGTTCCTTTAAGATTGGAACGACTTGTTTTTCAATTGCTTCATGGAAATGATAACAATCCTGAGGGGTATAATCAAATCTGCCCAGTGCCTGGAACATATAATCTCTGTAATTCTCAAAGCCGGCATTTAAAGCAACCTGATGACGCATGGCTACAAGTTCATCAAACAACATGTTTAAATCGTCTTTGTCTACCAGGCGACGTTGCTGAATGGTTTCCCAAGCCTGTTGTCTGACGCTTCTATCTGTATCTTTTATGAAATTTGCCGCTTGTTCCAATGTATATTCCTGTCCGCCGATCTCTACACTCATCGCTCCCGTGACACCCTGATATTTCTGCTGGGTAACCTGTAATTTGGTCAGCAGCTCTACATTTTCTTCCCGATAGATTTCTATCGCTTTTCTGATGGCCCTGATGTAAACGAAATATTTCTCCTGATCCAGTTCATCAATAAAGGGGCTGTCGTTGAATTTTTGGTTCAGCTGATTCGCAATAGGGGAGATCTTTGGTTCGATCTCTGTGGCAAAATATTGAAAAGATTGTAGCAATTCTTCATTTGCCGTATCGCAGCTCATTTTGATGTATCTCCATGCAAAATCCTCCTCAAGTGCAGCTTCAAGCTCGCTCTTGTCTTTCAGCCATTGCTCCAGACCGGAAACATCCGCTATCGGACGTGCGAGTAATTCATTTAGAATAGGCTCCAGGTTGTCCCATTTCATTTCCAGGTCTTGGGGGATATAAGCTCTTTGTTTTGCAGGTATATTGAGATTGATCATAGATTTTTAAAAATTAAGGTAAAGCAAATATAAGGAACGGGGAGGTCGTCAGCAATCGGAAAAGACAATTGATTTTAACGAGCGGAAAAGCGATGGGTTTCCATTGGAAGCATAAAGAGCCCGTTTTCAGCTTAAAGTTGAAAACGGGCCCCTTAGATCATAATATATTAATGCAATATTGTCCTGAAAAGTACATCTGCCAGAAAGCAGACGGCAAACACGACAGACGCAAAACCGTTGGTGGTTGCAAAAGCCTTATTGACTTTACTGATGTCGTTTGGTTTTACCAGTAAATGCTGATAAATCAACATAAAGCAGAAAAATGCGACACCTATGTAGTAGAACCAGCTGAAATTATGCGGCGTAAAGAAAATCGGCAGGATCACACATAGCGCGGAGAAAACATGCAATACCACAGAAAGTCTCAATGCATTTTTAATTCCTAAAGCGGCAGGGATGGAGTGTAATTTCTCTTCCCGGTCAAAATCTTCATCCTGCAGGGCATAGATGATGTCGAAACCACTTACCCAAAACAATACCGCAAAGGAATACAATACGGGAACGATGCTGAATGCTCCGGTTACCGCGATGTATGCACCAATGGGAGCCAGAGACAGACCCAGGCCGAGTACCAGATGGCACAATGCTGTAAACCTTTTGGTATAACTATAGAACAAAACGACAAATAAGGCAACAGGCGACAGATAAAAACAAAGCGAGTTGATAAATGCAGTGGTTGCAATAAATAGAATACAGTTAATGATGACAAAGATCAGGGCTTCATTTGCAGAAACCTTTCCTGCGGGAATGTCACGCATCTGAGTACGTGGATTCTTTGCATCAATATTTCTGTCCAGATACCTGTTAAATGCCATTGCAGCATTGCGGGCAAAGACCATACACAACAGGACCGCTACCAATAACACCCAGTTGAAAGGATTATCAGTTGTCGTTACTCCCAGGAAAAATCCAATCATTGCGAAAGGAAGTGCAAAGATAGAATGGGCAAAGAGCACCAGTGAAAAATACTTCTTCATGAAAAGGATATTAAAAATCTGTATCCGGTGTTAAAATAGGCATGGCAAAGTCAAGGTTTGTCTGATCTACAAACTTTAGGATCTCTTCCCTTCCCAGGTTTTTTTCTGAGGAGGTCACAAAGCATGGAGGAATCTCTTCAAACCATCCGCCCAATGCTTTTTTAAAGGCCGCAACGTTTTGATTTGTTTTTGCTGTCGACTGCTTATCTGCTTTCGTGAAAGCCAATACGAAAGGAATCTGAATTTCTCCCATCCAGCAGCAAAACTCAAGATCTATTTTTTGAGGCTCTAAACGGCTATCTATCAATACAAAAACGCATTGTAAGCTTTCTCTTTTTGTAATGTAATTACGGATGAATTTCTCCCAGTTTTCTCTGCTGTTTTTAGAAACTTTCGCATATCCATATCCGGGTAAATCTACGATGTACCATTTTTCGTTGATTAGAAAATGGTTGATCAACTGGGTTTTCCCCGGTCTTTGAGATGTTTTTGCTAAACCATGCTGGTTTACCAGCATATTAATTAAGGAAGACTTTCCAACGTTGGAACGTCCGATGAATGCGTATTCGGGCATATTGGCTACAGGCAAAGCTGAAACCTTTGTATTACTACAAATAAATGTTGCTGATTTTATAATCATTTGACAAAGGTAGAAAATTAGTTTTCAACAATACTTATCTTTGCGCCTTACTATGAACGAAAAGATCTCCACCTCCCACTCTGCAACGGCTCCTAAAAAGGAACAAGTAGCCTCAATGTTTGATAAGATATCAGGAACTTATGATTTTTTAAACCACTTTATGTCGCTCGGAATTGATATCCTATGGCGTAAAAGGGCAATTGCTGAGCTCAAGTCCATCAAACCGCGTTTGATGCTTGATGTCGCAACAGGAACCGGAGATTTTGCTTTTGAGGCGATCAAAATTCTTAATCCTGAGAAAGTAATCGGAGTAGATATTTCTGAAGGAATGCTGGAAGTGGCCCGTAAAAAGATTAATGACCGGAATTTACACCCTGTTTTCTCTGTTCAAATGGGAGATTCAGAAGGTTTACATTTCGACGACAATCATTTTGATGCAGTAACGGTGGCCTTTGGGGTCAGGAATTATGAAAATCTGGAAAAAGGGATAAAAGATATGTACCGCGTACTTAAACCAGGTGGAAAAATAGTTATTCTTGAGTTTTCAAAACCAAGGAAGTTCCCTGTTAAACAAGGGTATAACTTTTACTTTAATTATGTAACACCGTTCTTTGGGAAGGCCTTTTCTAAAGATGCCAGCGCCTATACTTATTTACCAGAGTCTGTTGCCGCCTTTCCTGATGGAGATACGTTTAATGCGATGTTGACAAAGGTTGGTTTTAAAAACGCAAAAGACATCAGGTTGACGTTTGGCATCTGTGCGATTTATACGGGAACAAAATAAAATTTAAAATAACGGGCGAAATTGCTCAGTCATCTATATGAACATGAAACTGCTCCTTCCTTTGATGTGTCTGCTAACTGTTACAACAGTAAGGGCTCAGAATTGGGGTGGCGGGATCGATGACAATAACCTCCATTTTGGATTTACTTTTCAGTATGTTTCTTCGGAATATAAGATTTTGAAGAAAGTGGATTGGAAGGATGTTGATGTCGATCAATGGGGGCTTAATACGAATGTTCCTAAAGGGTTGAGTGCTATTTCTTCAAAACCATCCCCAGGATTTGGAATTGGATTTGTCATCAACCAAAAGATACATGAAAATGTAGATGTCCGCTTAACACCGATTTTAGTCTTTAACGACAGGATTTTAAATTACCGTTTTGAAGAGCCACCAGGTACTGGTTCCGGGCAGGCACCTATGGATGTGCAGAGAAAACTGGAAACCACTTTTGTAGACTTTCCGTTGAGTTTGAAGATCAAGTCCAATAGAAGAAACAACTTCCGGGCCTATATGATGGGAGGGGTTAAGTATACATCAGATATATCTTCCAGGAAAAAATCCGATAACAATAACGTTACCGACCCCATGGAAAAGTTTGTGAATAACCGCCGTAACTTCTTTTCTTACGAAGCCGGACTAGGAATGGACCTGTACTTTGAATATTTCAAAATGTCACCGGAAGTCAAATTGTCTTATTCTTTTGATAGTGTGAAGAAAAACGAAGCACTGCATGTGTTTTCCACTCCGATTGATAAGCTCATGTTGCGACATGTGACATTCAGTTTATTTTTTGAATGATGTGACTTGAAAAAAAGTTTTAGTTTTGTTAAGACAATACCCATCTTAAAAAGGAATAATCATAGTACCAGTGAAACCACAGTTTGATAATGGTTTCATAACCGATAAAAAATAAATATACACAGATGAAAACGGCATTAATTACAGGAGCAACTTCAGGAATCGGAGAAGCCTGCGCAGACTTATTTGCTGCACAGGGGTATCACTTAATTTTAGTGGCAAGAAGAGAAAATTTATTAAAAGAGGTGGCCAAACGCCTGGAAGATAAATATGCCATTGAAACAAAAACGCTTGTTGCCGATGTAAGGATTCACGATGATCTATCTTATGCATTGGAAACTTTACCTGCCCGATGGAAACAGGTGGATGTGCTGATCAATAACGCGGGACTAAGTCAGGGCTTAGATCCTATTGACAAAGGAAATATTTCTGATTGGGATACCATGATTGATACCAATGTTAAAGGATTGCTTTATGTGACCAAGATCGTTTCTAACTGGATGATCAGCCAAAAGTCAGGTCATATCATTAATATCGGTTCTATCGCCGGACAAGAAGTATATCCTAACGGAAATGTTTACTGTGCTACAAAACATGCAGTCGATGCCCTGAATAAAGGTATGCGCATAGATTTGTTGCCTCATGGAATAAAAGTAACGGCCATCAATCCGGGAATGGTAGAAACAGAGTTTTCTAAAGTTCGTTTTAAAGGAGATGAAGGTAGAGCAAAGAAGGTGTATGATGGCTTGGAGCCATTGGTTGCCAATGATATTGCAGAGGCGATTTGGTTTGCCGTAAGCAGGCCTGCACATGTAAATATCAACGACATGCTGATCATGCCTACTGCCCAGGCTACAGGTGCCATTATTAAAAGAAACTAAAATATTAATCGAAACAGATATGATATCAACTACAATAGATCAGGAGATTAAAAAAGCGATGCTGGCTAAAGATCAGGCGCAATTACGAGGTTTAAGAGCGATCAAGGCAGCTTTGTTGCTGGCTAAAACAGAAAAAGGATCAAGCGAAGAGATCACAGAAGAAGCGGAATCAAAGATCTTACAGAAGCTGGTGAAACAACGTCGTGAATCTGCCGACATCTATAAGCAACAGGGGCGTGAAGACCTGAGCGTGATCGAAGAAGAAGAAATTGAAGTGATCAGCCGCTTTATGCCTAAGCAATTGGAACAGGCGGAAATTGAAAGTATCATTGCTCAGATTATCAAAGATTCTGGTGCAGCTTCAGTGAAAGAAATGGGTAAAGTAATTGGCCTTGCAAACAAGGAACTTGCAGGTAAAGCGGACGGAAAACTGATCGCTGAGATCGTGAAAGCGCAATTGGCATAAAATATGCTTGAAAATTTATGTGTTTAAACCTTTTTTCAAAAAATTAATCTTTTAAATTACATTAAATTTAATTTACTCTACTAACTTAGTAGCATTACCTTACTTAACACAAAATATGAAATACGAAGTAATAGACGAAGACGGGTTTAAATATATTGAGGCTGGAAAAGGAGAACCCCTGGTATTACTTCATGGTTTAATGGGAGAGTTGAGCAACTGGGAACAGGTAATTGATCATTTTAAAGGCAATTACCATGTTTTGGTGCCTATTTTACCAATTTATGAGCTCCCTATACTTACTTTAGGTGTAAAGAGCTTATCAAAATATGTAAACAGATTTTTAAAATATAAGAAACTTAGTCAGGTCGTTTTAATTGGCAATTCATTGGGCGGACACGTGGGGCTTGTATTTACGACTTCCCACCAGGAAAACGTAAAAGCACTGGTATTGACAGGAAGCTCGGGCTTATATGAAAATGCTTTTGGCGGATCATTTCCAAGAAGAGAAAGTTATGATTATATTAGGGAAAAGGTAGAGTTTACTTTCTATGACCCTGCAGTTGCTACCAAGGAGTTGGTAGATGATGTTTATAAAAGTGTGAATGACCGTTCCAGGGTAATCCGGATTCTGGCTTTAGCCAAGTCGGCTATCCGCCACAACATGTCGAAAGACCTGTCCAGGATTACGATCCCCGTTTCTTTAATCTGGGGGAAACAGGATAAGGTAACCCCTCCTGAGGTTGCGGAAGAATTTCACGAACTATTACCTAATTCGGAATTGAATTGGGTGGATAAATGCGGACATGCACCGATGATGGAGCGTCCGGAAGCATTTAATGAATACCTGGAAAAATTTTTAAATAGAATATTACTTAAATAATGTTTGCATCTGAACTCATATCAAATTCAATTCCCCCGCTAAAGACTTCTGACTCAGTTCAGAAAGCTTTGGAGCGGATGACTGAGTTCAAGCTATACCATTTACCCATTGTAAATGAAACCCAGTTTCTGGGGCTGCTGGCAGAAGAAGAGTTGATTGAGGTAAGGGATACAGAACAGGCAATCGGCAGTTTGCCTTTGTCTATTTTAAATCCTTTTGTTTATGAAGATGCACACATCTACGACATCATCAGACTTTTTCATCAATTGCACTTATCGGTAGTTCCTGTTCTGGACTATAAAAAAAACTATTTAGGATTAATTGCTATAAATAATCTGTTAGATTATACTGCCGATATTTACGCGGTAAAAGAACCGGGGGGGATTATTGTACTGGAAATCAGTAACCGCAACAATTCCCTTTCTCACATGGCGCAGATTGTGGAAGCCGATAATGCGCAGATCCTTTCTTCTTATGTGCAGTCTTTTCCCGATTCTACAAAATTGGAAGTCACTCTAAAAATCAATAAAACTGAATTGTCGGGAATTATAGCCTCTTTTGAGCGGTATAATTACCAGGTAAAAGCTGTGTTTAACAGCACCATTTCAGATAATGGTACCGAAGACAGATATAATTCATTCATGAATTATTTAAACGTATAAAACCCATAAATGAGAACTGCAATTTACGGTAGAGAGTTCAATAATAGCGTTTTACCATATGTACAGGAAGTATTCAATGTTCTGGGCGAATCAAAAACGCCCATTCTTGTTTCCAAAGATTACCTCGACTTCATAAAAGATAAAATCAAGTTGCCTGAAGGCATTGTTGTTTTTAGTAACCATACCGAATTGGTCGGTCAGGCAGACGTCCTGATTAGCCTGGGTGGGGACGGAACGTTACTGGATACGCTATCGCTGATCCGCGATTCGGGAATCCCTGTGATCGGAATTAACTTTGGCCGACTGGGATTTTTAGCAAGTATCAATAAAGATGAGATCAGAATCGCGATCGAAGCACTTCGCAATAAAGAATATTCTCTGGATAAAAGGACTTTACTGAGTCTGGAATCAAAATTTGACCTTTTTGGTGAGGAAAACTTCGCTTTAAATGACATTACGATTCATAGAAGAGATAAGTCAGCGATGATGATCATTCATGCTTACATGAATAATGAATTTGTGAATTCTTATTGGGCAGATGGTTTGATCATTGCTACACCTACGGGCTCAACGGCTTATTCTTTAAGCTGCGGTGGCCCGATCATCTATCCGAGTTCGCAAAATTTTGTGATCACCCCAATTGCACCACATAACCTGAATGTAAGGCCAGTCATCATTCCTGATGATGTTTCGCTTACATTTGAAGTGGAGGCCAGAAGTGCAAAATTCCTGGTTTCCTGCGATTCAAGAACAGAAACGGTAGACCGTTCTGTAAAGTTGACCTTAAATAAAGCCGCCTTTCATGTAAATCTGATCAGGCTGAACAATGAAAGTTACCTCACCACGTTAAGAAATAAACTACTTTGGGGTATTGATACCCGCAATTATTAAGATGCGATACGGAACAAGGCTTTTCTGTTTTTTTGCGATCTCTTTCATTGGACTTAACGCTGCTGCTCAAACAATGGAGCTCGGCGTGGTCGGTGGAGCTGCAGGATATATGGGCGACCTGAACCAGACAAAACCTTTAAAAATTAGCGGAATGTCTGCCGGAGCTTATGTAAAGATGAATTTTGATCCTTACTGGGCCCTTGGTATCCATTACAATTTCGGTAAAATCAAAGCAAATGACCTGAGTTCTGACAATGCTCAATTTAGAGATAGGGGTCTTAATTTTAAGACTTCTCTGAATGAAATCAGCCTGCAGGTTGATTTTAACTTCTTAGAGTATTTTGCCGGCGGAGGAACGAAAAGGTTTACGCCTTATATATTCACGGGAATAGGAGGGGTTTTCTTTAGCCCAAAAGGATATTATCCGCATGTTGCCGAGTTGGGCGATCAGGAGTATAACCTGAGATTTTACAGAACAGAGGGGCAAACCGAACCTTATAAAAATTACGCGCTGACGGTTCCTTATGGGATCGGTTTTAAAACAAGATTAAAGGAAAACTGGGGGTTGTTTTCGCAGATTGGCTATAGAACAGCATTCAGCGATTATCTGGATGATGTAAGTGGAAAATATCCAGGTATTGATCATCCGCCTGCTGATGGAAACAGAGGGTTAACGCTTTCAGATCCCAACAGAGGTCCCTTAGCATCAGGCACTCCCCCAAGAACTCTTTCAGGGACCCAAAGAGGCGATTTTAGAAAAAGAGATACCTATATGTTTGTAGGTATTGGCATATCTTATACCTTTGTGTCCCAAAAATGTTATACATTTTAAGCATATTTGCAATTATAAATGGGATTTAAAGAACAAATTGACGTTACACGCCTGCCTGAGCACATCGCAATCATCATGGATGGAAATGGGAGATGGGCAAAAAATCAAGGCAAATTCAGGCACTTTGGCCATGAAAGTGGGGTGTTATCTGTAAAAGATATCGTAGAAGGTTGCGCAGATATAGGGATTAAATACTTGACTGTATATGCTTTTTCTACCGAAAACTGGAATAGGCCCATAGAGGAAGTAAATGCTTTGATGGAGCTGCTGATCTCGACCATTAATCAGGAAACCGCAACGCTTAATAAGAATAACATCAGACTTAACGCCATCGGGGATATCTCTTCTCTTCCACAAAAATGTATTGACGACCTGAAAAGTGCGATGGATAACACTGCAAAAAATACGCGTTGTACCCTGACACTTGCTTTGAGCTATAGCGCGAAATGGGAAATCATTGAAGCGGCAAAGAAATTGGCTCAAAAAATTAAAGATCAGGAAATTAATATTGATGAAATCAATGAAAATACTTTTTCAGCCCAGCTGACGACGACCAATATTCCCGATCCTGAACTCATGATCAGGACGAGTGGCGAACATAGGATCAGCAATTTTCTGTTGTGGCAGATGGCTTATACCGAACTGTATTTTACCGATACTTTGTGGCCTGACTTTAGAAGGGAAGACCTTTTTGAAGCAATTGTAGACTACCAAAAGCGCGAACGCCGCTTCGGTAAAATTAGTGAACAGTTGAACTAATTTTACTTTTAACACTTTTTAACATGTGTTTAAATTAACTTAGCATCGATTTTTAGATTTAAATGAAAAGAATATATCAACTCATATTGTTGTTATTGATTGGTTTACCAACAATGGCACAGATCCGTCCCCAGTCCAATCCTGCAACTCCTACATTAAAAGTTAATGGCCTGGATCTGGATTATTTTAATCCCAAAGAGTATACGATCGCTGATGTGACGCTTACGGGAGCGAAATTTTTAGACAAAGATGTGATCATTACCCTTTCCAAACTGATCAAAGGCGAACGTATTGTTCTTCCTGGTGAAGCCACTGCCAATGCCATTAAAATTCTTTGGGAACAAGGTCTGTTTGATGATGTCCAGTTGGATATTGTTAAAATTGAAGGCGATTCCGTTTTCTTCGATATTGAAGTGGTGGAACGTCCGCGTTTGAGCTCTTTTGATATTCAGGGAGTCAGTAAATCTCAAAGAACAGATATTTTGGAGAAGCTGAATGCAAAAGCGACCAAGACGATCATCAATGATAACCTGTACAATACCACTACAAGTACCATTAAAAAGTACTTATTGGAAAAGGGGTATTTCTTTACTGCAGTAACGTATAAAACAAAGGTTGATCCCAATCAGGAAAATCACGTCATCCTGGAAGTTAATGTAGACAAAGGCCGTAAGGTAAAAGTTCATGAAATTAACTTTACCGGAAATCAGGCATTTTCTGATGCGAAACTGCGTAAGTTCTTAAAAAAGACAAAGCAACAGGCATTCTATAAAATCTTTGGTTCGGGTAAATTCAATAAAGAAAAATACGAAGAAGATAAAAAAACGCTGATTGCCAAAATGCAGGATAAAGGTTACCGTGATGCGGTAATTCTGAAAGACAGCGTGTATCAGTATAGCGAAAAAGCGGTTGGCATTAAGCTGGACCTGTTCGAAGGACCTAAATATTATTTCGGAAATATCACCTGGGCAGGTAATGCAAAGTATGCAGGAAAAGATTTGGAACGAATCCTCGGCCTTGAAAAAGGAGAGGTATTCAGCGAGGAAAAACTTGAGAAGAAATTAAGAGGCAGCCCTAACAGTGATGACGTTTCCAGTTTATACCTGAATGATGGTTATTTGACTTTTAACGTTGATCCGGTTCAGACTAAAATCTATGGTGATACAGTTGATGTGGAAGTGCGCATCTATGAGGGGCCTCAGTATACCAATAACAGGATTACGGTTAAAGGAAATACCATCACAAACGATAGAGTTGTATTGCGTGATGTACGTACTAAACCGGGAGATAAATTCTCTAAAGATCTATTGATCCGTACCGTTCGTGAGATCGGACAAATGGGTAACTTTGATGAGTCTAAAACAGTACCTACGCCTAAGCCAAATCCGGCAGATGGAACAGTGGATATTGAATACGCCGTAGAAGAAAAACCTTCAGATCAGATTGAATTGTCAGGTGGTTTTGGTGGTGGTAACATCATCGGTACTTTAGGTCTTACTTTCAATAACTTCTCTTTGAAAAACCTGTTTAACGGGAGTGCTTATAAACCATTGCCAAAAGGTGACGGACAGAAGCTAAGCTTACGTGGACAGACAAACGGTAAATACTATCAGTCTTATAGTTTCTCTTTCTCTGAGCCATGGTTAGGTGGTAAAAAGCCAGTTAGTTTTGGAGTGAGTGCATTCACCTCATTACAGTCTAACGGACTAAAAGAAAATGACAGCCGCGGACAACAACAAAGAATTCGCTTAAACGGGGTAACAGTAAGTTTGGGTAGAAAGTTGAACTTCCCGGATAACTATTTCCAGTTGAGCCATGCTTTAAGTTTCCAGCAATATGTTTTGAACAACTATTCCGGATATAAATTTAGTACAGGTACTTCTTACAACATCAGTTTAGCACAGGAGTTGAGCAGGGATTCAAGAGATTCCCCAATCTTCCCTACTGGTGGTTCATTCTTTAAATTTACGATTCAGGCAACGCCTCCTTATTCCTTGTTGAATAAGTTGAACTATGCTACTGCACCAGATAAAGAATTCTATAAATTCACGGAATACCACAAATGGAAATTTGAATCTCAATGGTTCCATAGATTAGCGGGCAAGTTTGTTGTAAAAGCACAGGCACAGTTTGGTTTCCTTGGGTCATATAACAAAGCAGTAGGAGATCCGGCATTTGAGCGTTTCAAACTAGGTGGTGATGGTATGCAGGGATTTGACTTCCTTCAGGGATCTGAGTTGATTGCCATGCGTGGTTACTCTAACAGTGCGGTGATTCCTAATGGTTCGAATGTAAGGATTGCACAACAATCAGGAAGTCCGATCTTCACCAAGTATATGTTGGAATTAAGATACCCGGTTATTGCCAGTCAGTCGGCTACGGCCTTCCTTGTGGCATTTGCTGAAGGTGGTAATACCTGGAACAAGTTCTCTGAATATAATCCTTTTAACGTTAGACGCTCTGCCGGTTTTGGTGCAAAGATATTTTTACCGATATTTGGTTTATTGGGAATTGATTACGCGATTCCTTTTGATAAGATTCCTGGAGTTGAGAATGGAGGAAAGCAAAACTTTACTTTCAGTATCGCACAGCAGTTAGGTGGATTTAACTAATTAAAAACAGACGAATGAAAAAATATCTTTTAATATGCTTCCTGAGTTTTACCTGCATGGGAGCCTTTGCTCAGAAATTTGCCTACGTGGATACTGAATATATCTTGAAACATCTTCCGGAATATAAATCAGCTTTAACTCAGCTCACTGCCTTATCTAATCAATGGCAGGGACAGGTGGATCAAAACTTTGTAGAGATCGACAAGATGTACAAAGCTTATCAGGCTGATCAGGTTTTATTAACCGCAGACATGCGCAAAAGAAGAGAAAACGATATCATCGAAAAAGAGAAAGCGGCGAAAGATTTTCAACGTAATATCTTTGGTCCTGATGGAGAGCTTTTCAAATCGCGCACTAAACTATTGAACCCGATTCAGGAAAAAGTAACAAAGACCATCAGTGAAGTTGCTAAAGCTAAACTTTTTGATTTCATCTTCGATAAAAGTAGTGAGTCGACCATGATGATTTATGCCAGCAGTAATTATGATGTAAGTAATGACGTGATCAGGCTACTTGGATTTAAACCAGGTTCAACTTTAAAATAACATATACAAATAAGTAAAAACAATTATTAAGATAAATAGAAATGAGAAAGTCAATTAACGCATTTTTTGTAGCAGCGGGGTTATTGTTTACTGCCAACATTGCAAATGCACAACAAAAATTCGCACATTTAAATTCAGCAGTGATTATTGAAGCAATGCCGGAAGTTAAAGCAGCAAGAACAGCATTGGAAGCTTTTGGAAAAACCAAACAAGCTGATGTTGAGAAAATGATCTCTGAGTACCAGGTTAAACTGAAAGCAGCAGAAGATAAACAAAAGTCGTTGAGTGAAGCAAACAAAGAAACTGTAGGTAAAGAGTTACAAGCTATGGGTGCTGACTTGCAGGATCTTCAAAAACGTATCGAAGATGCAAGAGCTAAAGCTCAACAGGAAATGGAAGCTAAAAATGCAGAATTGTTTAATCCTATCCAGGTAAAAGCTGATGCTGCAATTAAAGCGGTTTCTAAAGAAAAAGGTTTTGCTTATGTATTTGATACTGCAAACCAGGCTTTAGTATATTGGGATGGTGGTGATGACATCACTGCAGCCGTTAAAACTAAATTGGGCATCACTGCAACTGCAGCTCCTAAGAAATAATTAGAATTAAAATATTTAAATTGCGGGATTGAGTGATAAAACTCAATCCCGCTTTTTTTTATAATGAATATTGGACAATCTATTGGCGTTTTTGATTCTGGTTATGGTGGTTTAACAGTGTTTAAATCTATTGCTGAAAAGTTACCTCAATACAATTATATCTATCTGGGCGATAACGCCCGGTCTCCCTATGGAGATCATTCTTACGAAACGATTTATCAGTATACACTAGACTGTGTGGAATGGCTTTTTGCTCAGGGTTGTCCCCTGGTGATTCTTGCCTGTAATACGGCTTCCGCAAAGGCTTTACGCAGCATCCAGCAGAAGGTGCTCCCGGTAAAGTATCCGAATCATCGGGTGCTGGGCGTAATCAGGCCAACGGCAGAAGTAGTGGGGGACTTTAGCAGGAGCAAAACTATTGGTGTAATGGGGACCAGGGGAACGGTCAATTCTTTGTCTTACCCCATGGAGATTGCTAAGTTTTTTCCGGAATTGAAAGTCTTGCAGCAAAGTTGTCCGATGTGGGTGCCTTTGATTGAGAATAATGAACACCTGAATCCGGGAGCCGATTATTTTGTAGATAAGTACCTGAAAGAACTGTTGGAAAAGGATGCCGATATTGATTGTATTCTGTTGGCTTGTACGCACTATCCACTGCTGATTCCAAAGCTTAAAGCCATGCTTCCAGAGGGCATTCAATTATTGGGGCAGGCAGATATTGTTGCCGATAGCCTGGATACCTATTTAAAAAAACATCCGGAGATCGCGATAAAGATTGCGCATGGCGGAGAAAAACACTTCTATACTTCTGGCGACCGGCAGGTCTTTGATCAGCATGCTTCCATCTTCTTTGGAGCGGAAATCGAATCTGAACAGATGCACCTTCAAATCTAAATACTTACCAGCCCCTGTCCAGGGGCTTTTTTTTGCGCTATTATTTTTTGTCTGTTGGTCGAATAGTAATGGCAGTTGGTCGACTGTTACTGCGGCATGGTCTAATGTGCCAAAAAACGCTGAAACGTTTCCTGTGGGATGGCGTCTTATCTACAAAACAACAAATAAATAATTAAAAACTTAAAATATAAAAGATATGAAAACTGCCATCAAAACCCTATTCGCTTCAGCTTTAACTGCTATCGTTTTAACTTCTTCAGCCTTCAGTACTTTCGCTAAAGACACCACACCTGTAAGCGCATCTGCTAAAGTAAAATTCAATAAAGTAGTGGTAACCGGAAATGCCAAAGTGGTATTGGTACAGGCAAAATCAGAAAGCATCACTACGAATGAAGAGCTGACTGCAAATACTACCGTTCAACAAAAAGGATATACTTTGTACATCAACTCTACTGAGCAAAGTCCTGCAACGATCTATATCTCTGTAAAAGACCTGCAAAGAATTGACGCTGCCAACACAGCTGAGGTAAAAACCAATGGTAACTTTGACCTTGCCGTTCTTCAGATCTTTTTAAAAGATGGTGCTAAAGCAAATGTAAATGCAAAAGTTGGTAGCCTTTATACCGACATGAAAGACCAGTCAGATTTGAAATTAAGCGGTTCATCTGCAGAACACAACCTGGTTAGAAATGATGTTTCTAAATTAAACCTGAATGATTTTGTAATTGCCAAACTATAAAAGACACCAAGCCATCGATAAGGAAGGAACAAAAATCCTTTCCGCAAGAAACCGCTCATCCAGATGTGCGGTTTTTTGTGTTTAATTGTCTGTTTTTATACTGCTAAACGGTTTAAATGATGTTTGAACATTTGAATATAATCTTTATGAAAGATTCCATTTCTTTCTAGGTTCTAATTATTATTAACGGTAAATTTGCGGCTCAAATCACACACCAATGAGCGACTCGATCAAGCATGAATGCGGAATAGCCTTTATCCGTCTTTTAAAACCTCTCTCATACTACCAGGAAAAATACGGTACAGCACTCTGGGGACTGAATAAGCTTTATCTTTTGATGGAAAAGCAACACAACCGCGGACAGGATGGAGCCGGTATTGCCACCATTAAACTTGATGTTAAACCAGGACACCGCTACATCAGCAGGTACAGGTCTATGGCACAAAATGCAGTTGCAGACATTTTTGGATATGTACAAAGCAAATTTGTAGACATCCAGAATGAAACACCTGAATTAATGCAGGATGCTGAATGGCTAAAATCCAATGTTAGTTTTATCGGGGAAGTTTTATTAGGTCACCTTCGATATGGTACCCATGGTCAGAACAGTATTGAAAACTGCCACCCATTTTTGCGCCAGAACAACTGGATGACCCGTAACCTGGTGATTGCAGGTAACTTCAACATGACGAATGTGGAAGAGCTGCTGGAGCAATTGTATGAGCTTGGACAACATCCAAAAGAAAAAGCAGATACGGTTACTGTCCTTGAAAAAATTGGTCATTTCCTTGACGATGAAAATCAGGAACTTTTTGATGCTTACAAGAAAGAAGGACTGGATAACGTAGAAATTACCCATAAAATCTCTGAAGGTTTAGACATCGCCAAGATCTTACGTCGCTCAGCGAAAAACTGGGATGGTGGATATGCAATCTCCGGAATCGTTGGTAATGGTGATGCTTTTGTACTTCGTGATCCTTCGGGAATACGTCCTGCATTTTACTATGCTGATGATGAAATCGTAGTTGCTGCTTCAGAAAGACCAGCAATTCAGACGGCCTTCAACATTCCATTCAAAGATGTTAAAGAAATCGAACCGGGACATGCTTTAATCGTTAAGAAAAGCGGTAAAGTTACTCAGGAAGTATTCAGAGATCCTCAGGAAAAAAGAGCTTGCTCATTTGAACGCATTTACTTCTCCAGAGGAAGTGATGCTGATATTTATAAAGAAAGAAAACAGTTAGGTGCCTTATTGTGCGATCAGATCCTGAAAGCAGTCAGTGCAGACCTTAAAAATACCGTATTCTCTTTTATCCCGAATACTGCTGAAGTATCTTTCTACGGAATGGTGGAAGGATTGCACAGCTATATCAGAGGGGTTCAAAAAGATACCTTACTGAACCGTAAAGAACAACTGAACGATCAGGAGCTGGATGAATTGCTTTCTATGAACCCAAGAGTAGAAAAGCTGGCTATTAAAGATGTGAAATTAAGAACATTCATTACCCAGGATGCCGACAGGCAGGATATGGTAGCGCATGTTTATGACACTACTTATGGTATCATCAAGAACAATACAGATACCTTAGTGGCGATAGATGATTCTATCGTAAGGGGAACAACTTTAAAGCAAAGTATCATTAAGATCATTGACAGGTTGCATCCTAAGAAGATCATTATTGTTTCTTCTGCTCCTCAGATCCGTTACCCGGATTGCTATGGTATTGATATGTCTAAAATGGGACAGTTTGTTGCTTTTGAAGCGGCCATCCAATTGTTAAAGGAACGCGGAATGGAACACATCATTGAAGAAGTTTACCAGAAATGTAAAGCTTCCCTGTTGTTGCCTAAAGAACAGATTGTAAATCACGTGAAAGACATTTACAGACCTTTTACTCAGGAAGAGATCTCTGCTCAGATTACCAAAATCATTACTCCTGCAAACATTAACGCAGAAGTAGAGGTAATTTACCAGACTTTAGATAACTTACATGTGGCTTGTCCGGATCATACCGGCGATTGGTATTTCTCCGGAAACTACCCAACCCCAGGTGGAAACAAAGTTGTCATCAAGGCTTTTGTAAACTGGAAAGAAGGAAACAACCAGAGAGCTTACTAGAATAAAGCTTATAAAATATAATCCCCGCTATAGTAAAGGCTATAGCGGGGATTTTTGTTTAAAGATCTGATGACTACTTGTAATGCTTGAGGATGACCTCTACAAATAACCTGATTGCAAAGATGATGATCACCGCACCGGCGATTCTGTTCAGGTTCTGAATGGTCTTCTCTTTGATTCTATACCTTAACTTGGCCGCATAATAAGTCTTTATCCCATCTACAGAAAGCTGGGTGGCCATGGCAATAATAAAGAATACAATCTTTTCTGCCATCGTATAATGAAGCTGTACGGATATGATCCCTCCAACCATTACCCAAAACATAAGGGTAGTAGGAGATAAGAGGCACATTAAAAAACCTTTTAGAATATAACCGCGTTTTCTGACTTTGGCGATCTCAGAGATATCGTAACTCACTTTTACTTTATTGAAAAGGTAGTACACCCCTATCCCAAATAAGAAAAGACCTCCAACGATGCCTATATATTGAAAATACTCCGATTTATAATCTACAAACTGCGCACTGAAGATGGTGAGCGTAATAAATATGATGTCACTAAAAATCACCCCCACAGCAAGCGAAAATCCCGCTTTAAAACCTTTCTCAATGCTGGTTTTTATCATGGAAAAGAAAACAGGTCCCGTTAAAAAGGAGAATAAAATACCTGCACCTATTCCTTGTAATATTGCTTCAAACATTCACCTAAACATATAAAATTACGCTAATATGCAATTTTATGAATAAAATTGACCCTATTATAATTAGTTTATTTTACAGGTGACTTCAATTACAAGGCCAGCTTTAATTTTGTTTATCGCTGATTCTCAAATTTGTGTCTGCGATGACCATACCAATTTGGAAATGACGGAACATCATTGTGTAAATTATACACTTTACAAAGCAGTTTTTTTTATTTATGTTTAACCCCAGTATAAACCAATTATAAATATGATTGCAGAAAATTCTCAAACAAAGTGGGGACAGTTCATTCCTTTAGTTACCGTGTTCTTTTTTTGGGGCTTTGTAGCGGCGAGTAATGATATCCTGATTCCAGTATTTCAAAAAGCTTTCCATTTAACACAAAGTCAAAGTCAATGGGTATCCTTAGCTTTTTATATCGCTTATACCGTGGGGTCATTGATCTATATGGGCGTCTCTATTTTAATCAAAAAAGATCTTGTCAATAAAATCGGATACAAAAATGGTCTTGCATTGGGCTTATGTATTTCTGCAGTTGGAACCTTATTGTTTTATCCCGCGGCAAATTATGGTTCATTTCCATTAATGCTGTCTGGTTTGTTTATTGTTGCATTGGGATTTTCCTTACAGCAAACGGTAGCAAATCCCCTGGCCATTGCCTTAGGTCCTATTAAAACAGGATCTCAGCGTTTAACGCTTGCTGGTGGGATCAATAACTTTGGAACGACCATCGGACCGCTAATTGTAAGTTTTGCAATTTTTGGATCTGCAGGCAGCAGCGACATCAGCATTGAAAGTGTTAAAATACCTTATCTGATCCTGGGTGTAGCCTTCCTCGCAGTGGCGATCTTCTTAAAATTATCCCCACTTCCGGACAGACCAGCTTTGGTAGAAGAGTCGGCGGATGATGCCGGAGCGTCCAGAAGTTCTGCACTTAAATACCCTCAGTTGGTGTTGGGTATGATTGCCATCTTTGTTTATGTAGGTGTTGAGGTGTCTACAGCAAGTAACCTGCCTGCTTATATGGAAAAAGAATTGGGTTTTGCCTTGAAAGATGTAGCCCCATACATTTCTCTATACTGGGCGAGTATGATGATTGGTCGCTGGACAGGTGCGGTAGAAGCATTTACTGATAATGTACAGGTTCAGAAGATCCTGAGATTTGTGGCCCCTTATTTAGCTTTTGGTATTTTCTTAGGCGTTAATGCGATTGCAAAACATGATTTAGCTCCTTTTTATGTATATGGCTGGATCATTCTTGTGTTAATTGCTGCTGATATGCTGAGTAAAGGAAATCCTGCACGTATGTTGCTGATCTTTGCTACTATTGGTATCATTGCTTTATTGATCGGTATGTTTACAACAGGCATGGTCAGCGTTTACGCCATCACCAGTGTAGGTTTGTTCTGTAGCACATTATGGCCTTGTATCTTTACCCTTGCGGTGAGCGGACTGGGTAAAAATACCAGTCAGGGAAGTAGCTTCCTGATCATGATGATCATGGGCGGTGGTATCATGAGCTGGGTTCAGGGCTATGTATCAGAATTTATTGGCATTCAAAATAGTTATATTGTCGGAATTCTTTGTTTTGCATACCTGGTATTTTATGCCTGGAAAGTGAGTGGAATTCTTAGGGCTCAGGGCATCTCTTTCGATAAGAAGATTTCAGGAGGCCATTAATCCTATTAAAAAACAGAAAAAGCTTCTCATTTATTTAATGAGAAGCTTTTTAATTTATATCGATAATGAGTAAGAAAAGTTTTGATCATATTTATATGCACCTGGCCGCCGATCTGGCCGCACGATCACATTGTGTAAGGGCACAGGTAGGAGCGGTGCTGACAAAAGATACCAGGATTATTTCCATTGGTTATAACGGACCGCCGCCGGGAACACACAATTGTGATGAGGAATGGCCGGAGACAGGTTGCGAAAGAGATTCCAGAGGAAGCTGTTCCTTAGCTTTGCATGCAGAAGAAAATGCCATATTATACGCTTCAAAAAACGGATCTAAGATCGAGGGATCGACTTTATATACCACACTTTCTCCTTGCATTGCCTGCGCAAGGCTGATCTTGTCATCGGGAATAAAGAAAGTGCTGTACATGGATTCTTATGCGGAATACAAAGGATTACCGAGTGATGAAGGGGTTGATTTTCTGCGCAGGTTCGGTGTAGAAGTGAATAAGTATCAAATCGAGGTTAATTGATAATCTGTCTTGTAGCAGCAGCTAAGTTTTCTTAACTTTGGCCATGCTAGAAAAAATCATTATTCTCGATTTTGGTTCCCAATACACACAGCTAATTGCCCGCAGGGTACGCGAACTAAATGTGTATTGCGAAATTCATCCATTCAACAACATTCCTGAAATCTCATCTGATGTGAAAGGTGTCATCTTTTCAGGAAGTCCATATTCAGTTCGTCAGGAAGATGCTCCTCAGATAGACTTAACCAAATTCCACCTTAAATTTCCGGTTTTAGGAGTTTGTTATGGTGCGCAATATATGGCTCAACAATTAGGAGGTGAAGTTCAGGCCTCTTCGACACGTGAATACGGCAGGGCTAACCTGAATTTCGTTGCTAGCGGAAATAAATTATTTAAAAATATCAACCTGGATTCTCAGGTATGGATGTCTCATGGAGATACCATCACTAAAATCCCTGAAAATTTTGAACTGATTGCAAGTACAGACAGCGTAAAAGTTGCTGCTTATCAGATTAAAGATACCGAAACTTATGCCATTCAGTTTCACCCTGAGGTGACTCACAGTACCGATGGAAAACAGCTTTTGGAAAACTTCCTGGTAGACATCTGCGGATGTAGCCAGTCATGGACTTCTGAAGCTTTTGTAGAAACGACTATTGCAGATTTACAAGCAAAATTAGGTGACGATAAAGTGGTTCTGGCCCTTTCAGGAGGAGTAGATTCCAGTGTTGCTGCCATCCTTTTACATAAAGCAATCGGCACAAACCTTCATTGTATTTTTGTGGACAATGGTTTACTTCGTAAAGACGAATATGAAGGGGTATTAGAACAATATAAACACCTTGGATTAAACATCAAGGGGGTGGATGCTAAAGAACGTTTCTTAAGTCAGCTTGCCGGTGTTACGGATCCTGAATTGAAACGTAAGGCGATCGGTCGGGTATTTATCGAAGTTTTCGACGATGAAGCACACCAGGTACAAGATGTGAAATGGCTTGCACAAGGAACAATTTACCCGGATGTAATTGAATCCATCTCTGTAAACGGTCCGTCAGCAACCATTAAATCACACCATAATGTAGGTGGATTACCTGACTTCATGAAGTTACAGGTAGTAGAGCCATTAAATACCTTGTTTAAAGACGAAGTGAGAAGAGTAGGTACTTCATTAGGATTGGAGCATTTCATTATTGGCCGTCACCCTTTCCCGGGACCAGGTTTAGCGATCAGGATTCTTGGTGAAGTGACTCCGGAGAAAGTAGCGATCTTACAGGAAGCGGATGCCATTTACATCAACAATTTAAAAGAAGCAGGACTATACGATAAAGTATGGCAGGCAGGTGCCATCTTCCTTCCTGTGCAATCCGTAGGAGTAATGGGTGATGAGCGGACTTACGAGAATGCCATTTGCCTTCGTGCAGTAGAATCTGTAGATGGAATGACAGCAGATTGGTGTCATTTACCGTACAATGTACTCGCCAAAATTTCTAATGAAATTATTAACAAAGTAAAAGGAATAAACCGCGTTGTATATGATATCAGCTCAAAACCCCCAGCTACAATTGAGTGGGAATAAATATTGGCTGATCCTTTGTATTGGCTTGTTGTTTTCGGCGTGTTCGCCGAAAACACGGCCCAATACAAATAAAAAACCTGATACTCCCCCAAAAGAAAAAGAAGTAGAGAAACCGGTCGAACGCTTCAGCGAAGCCAATATTTCCTTACTCATCCCTTTTCGTTTAAACGAAATCAAGTTAAAGACGGCAACCAAAGCCGAAGTAGAGAAATCTGCTATGGCCATTGATTTTTATCAGGGCTTTAAGCTTGGGA
The DNA here is from genome assembly GCF_038446955.1 of Pedobacter sp. FW305-3-2-15-E-R2A2. Classification (NCBI taxonomy): domain Bacteria; kingdom Pseudomonadati; phylum Bacteroidota; class Sphingobacteriia; order Sphingobacteriales; family Sphingobacteriaceae; genus Pedobacter; species Pedobacter sp. FW305-3-2-15-E-R2A2. The sequence continues at coordinate 6,125,889 of NZ_CP151803.1, read as the reverse complement.
TAGACTCTGCGGCGTCTTTAGGCCTGAATTTTAAAGTCAACGTTTACGATACCCGTGATAATAACTCACAATTGGAAGGACTGATCAATAATGGCGGTCTACTGTCCAGTAACCTGATTGTTGGTCCGGTATTTCCGCAGGGTGTAAAGTATATTACGCAATATTCTATTGCGAAAAATATTCCTGTGGTATCGCCTTTGGCAGCTTCACATCCGGAAGAGTTCTCCAATCCTAATCTGATCTCTATTGTCAATAACATTGACCTTCATGCAGAGAAAATTGGCAATTATATCATTAAGAATTACAATCCGGACAATACAGTGATCGTGCTGATCAATCCAAAGACAACCAGTGATGAGATTATGGCTGCACCTTTGCGTCAGTTTTTTCATTATAATAAAAAGGTCTATCTGCTGCAGGAATACCCTTCGGTATTCAGTTTCGAAACTAAAATGGCAAAGAACAAGCAATACGTGGTGATTGTGACTTCTTCTGACCGTAAGTTTGTAGTGCCTACGCTGGACAGATTGGTGAAGATCAAAAACAAAGGGTTTAATGTAAACCTGTTCGGTCATCCGGATTGGGTAAAACAAAATTATAATATCGACAGGCTTCAGGCCTTAAATACCAGCATTACTTCTTCTTACAAAGTCGATTACCAAAATGGAGAAACGATCACCTTCATTAAGAAATACCGGACTAAGTTCAATTTTGAACCTGGTGAATATTCTTTTAAAGGCTTTGATATTGGTTTCTATTTTGGTAAATTGTTTGCAGAACATGGAGCCAATTACCTGAAATACCTGACCAAAGAAAGATATAAAGGGCTGCATAATTCCTTTACGTTCTATCATAATGAGAAACTGGGCTATATCAATACCAGTTTAATGCTTTTACGTTATAAGAACTTTGCGCTAAACGTTATAGAATGAGAATAGAACATCAAATCAGGGCTTTTGAGCAGATCTTTAAAAACTATGATGGCTTATTGCCTTTGCATCGGTTTTTGTTTATCTATTTCAAGCAGAATAAAAAGATGGGCTCTTCCGACAGAAGATGGTCCAGCCGCTATATCTATAGCTTTTTTAGGCTTGGAAAGGCCCTGATCAAAGAGCAGCAGGTGCTTCGCCTTGCGGTAGCTGATTTCTTATGTAATACTACGCCAAGTCTTGTGGTAGAGACGCATTTGCCTGCTTTGGCAGCGAAGATGGAACTGCCGGTAAAAGCCAAACTGGAACTGGTACAACAGGCATTTGCCGATTTTAAATTGGCGGATGTCTTTTCTTTTCATCAAAACCTTTCAGCAGCGGTAGAGAAGGAAGATTTCTTTGAATCCTTCTTTACACAACCAGACTTATTTTTAAGAATCACTACTGGTCATTTAAAATCATTACTGGAAGCTTTGAAAGCGCATGAAGTGCCTGTTCAGGAGCTGAGCGAGACCACACTGGCCTTGCCGAATGGTACAAAGCTGGAAAATGTATTCCCCAATCAGAAGTTCTATCAGGTGCAGGATCTTTCTTCTCAAAAGACAGGGATGTTCTTTGAGCCCAAAACCTGGGATTACTGGTGGGATTGCTGTGCTGCCTCAGGCGGCAAATCCCTGCTTCTGCACGATCTTGAGCCTAGCGTGCAGCTGTTGGTGAGTGATGTTAGAGAAAATAGCTTAAACAACCTCGATGATCGTTTTCACGAGGCGGGAATTAAAAAGTATCAAAAGAAAGTCCTGGATCTGCTGCAAAACAATGATCAGGATTTACACCATTATGAATTTGATGGGATTATTCTGGATGCACCTTGCTCCGGTTCAGGAACCTGGGGACGTACACCGGAAATGCTGTATTTCTTTGATGAACATAAAATCAGCAATTATACCAGATTACAAAAGGCCATTGCATCGAATGTTGTGAAATACCTGAAACCGGGAAAACCGCTCATCTACATCACCTGCTCTGTTTTTAAGCAGGAGAATGAGGAGGTGGTCAGCTATCTGGAAGAAAACCTTTCGCTGAAACTGGAGAAAATGGAAGTGATCAAAGGTTATAAAGACAAAGCGGATACCATGTTTGTAGCCCGCTTGACTAAGGTTTAGTGCTTTTGCGTACTAAACCAATGCCTGATCTTTTCCTTTGCATGCCTTAGGGCTTCAAAGAAAATGGCCAAAGCGCCAATGATGAGGGTAAATTGCTCGAAGTTATTCATCTTCTTATATTGGTTTCTTAATATAAGACGCGCCCGAAGCAGATATGTTACAGTCCGGTATTGTTACGGAAGAGTTTGATGGCAATCGCAAGTAATATGATTCCAAATGCCTTTCTTAATACATTCAACCCGGACTTTCCAAAAAGTCTTTCCAGTCTGTTTGTATTCTTCAGTACAAAGTATACAAAACTCATATTGATCAGGATGCCCACAATGATATTTTGAGTGGCATATTCTGTTTTTAACGATAAGAGGGTGGTCATTGTTCCTGCACCTGCAATTAAAGGGAAGGCCAGAGGTACAATGGATACGGTTTCAGGAACTTCTTCTTTAAATATGGTTAAGCCGAGGATCATCTCCATTGCAATAAAGAAGATTACAAAGGAACCTGCAATGGCGAAAGATTCCACATCAAGACCAATGACTTTTAACAGGGTTTCTCCCGCAAAAAGGAAGATAATCATTAGCACTGTTGCTACTATGGTCGCTTTTTCAGACTGAATATGACCGGCTTTTTTTCTGAGTTCTATCACCACAGGGATGGAGCCCAGGATATCGATGATGGCAAAAATAACCATCGAACACGACAAGATTTGACTGAAATTGAATTCCATAGCAGTTAATTTATGCTGCAAAGGTAAATTAAATTGTAATAAAAATGAGACAGTTTTACTGTTGAGTGCAGAATATAAGGAAATAACAAGGCCTGATGTTAGGATTAACATCAGGCCTTATCACGTAATAAAGAATAGAAATCCTTTAAACGGTTGTTAGTTTATCTTGGCTTTCACGTTTTTAGAAGTGGAAAGACGATAGGCGTATAATAGTAAATGTACCGCAGCATAAACCAGAGAGAAATAATACAAGCCTGTATCTTTTCCGTCTGTGATGCTATGGTGAATGAAGGCAACAGCAACCAATAGTGCAGCCAAAGCCAGTCCGATTAAGGAAACTACTTTATTGCTTCTTGCCAGTGTTACCGGGTTATTGTCAGATAATAAACTGTTTTTGATACCATAGAACAGGTAAACATCCATACCAAGGATCATCCATACCAATAAACGAACCCAGGTATCTAAAGGAAGGAATACCATCATTCCTAAACATACCACCACACCTAAGATCGGGATTAGTGGCACCAATGGCACTTTAAATGCTCTTGGAAGATCTGGCATGCGTTTTCTAAGAATCACAATTCCGATACATACCAGGATAAATGCAAGTAAGGTACCGATACTGGTCATCTCACCAACTACGCCTGCCGGAACAAATGCAGCAAATAAACTCACAAACACCATGAAAAGTAAATTGCTTTTCACAGGAGTACTGAATTTAGGATGAACACTGGAGAATACTTTAGGCAATAAACCATCTTTACTCATCGAGAAGAATACCCTTGATTGTCCCAGTAACATCACCAGGATTACAGAAGCATAACCACCTAAAATCGCAAGGATGATCAATTTATTTAACCATGGGAACGCAGGCGTAACCACACCGGCCGCATTTTTAACTCCCATATTATCAATAGCAACAGCAACCGGCGCAATACCATCCTGACCTTTAAACATGTCATAGTTGGCAACACCTGTCATTACGTGTGCGAATAAGATGTAAAGAACGGTACATACAAACAGGGAAACGAGAATCCCGATTGGCATATCTTTCTTTGGATTCTTAGCTTCCTGTGCTGCAGTAGAAACGGCATCAAAACCAATATAAGCAAAGAACACAATTCCCGCGGCCCGAATGACACCTCCCCATCCATTGGTAAAGAAGCTGTCATGACCTGGCTTATCTGCAGGAATAAAATATGGAGAATAGTTGTCTGCGTTGATGTATTTCCAACCTAAGAAAATAAATATGAATACGATAACTACTTTAATCGCTACAATCAAACCATTGATAAAAGCAGACTCCTGAGTGCCTCTCATTAATACCAATGACATCAGACATATGATAAATACCGCCGGAAGGTTGAACATTCCATGAACGGTTGTTCCGTCAAGCAATTGTGCAGTCTCAAAAGGTGACATCGTCACTTCCGCAGGGAGGTGGACGTCGTAATAAGCAAGAAACTTAACGAGATACCGGCTCCAGCTGATGGAAACCGTGGCCGCACCAAGCGCATATTCCAACACTAAATCCCAACCAATAATCCAGGCAACTAATTCGCCCATGGTGGCATAAGAATAGGTGTAAGCACTTCCTGCAACAGGAATCATGGAAGCAAACTCTGCATAGCATAAGCCTGCAAATCCGCAACCAATTGCTGCAATGATAAAGGAAATGGTGATGGCCGGGCCGGCATTATTGGCGGCTGCAGAACCGGTGATGGAAAATAGTCCAGCACCAATAATGGCTCCAATACCCAAAGCTACCAGGTTAACGGGGCCAAGGGTCCGCTTCAGGGTGCCCTCTCCGCTCTCAGCAGCTTCTTTTGTAAGTAAGTCGATTGACTTTCTAAAATTCATAATTTAAGATTTAGTAATAGTTTTCTATAGTCTTTGGTTTGTAATCTGATTGTCAAACCTAAATAAAATATGTTTAAAAATAAAAGGGATTCTTATTCAAAATCCCTTTTAGCAGTAACAATTATAATATTATGGCTTGACGGTCAAGGTGTCAATGGTATTTTTTACCGTATCCATTGTTTCTTTTCCCAGAGAATCGACCGTTTTAATGACCCTGATCTCTTTTTTGATCTCCTGTTTTGTTTCTGTCATCACTCCAACGGCAATGTACGGAGCGATCACCAGAGAAACGATAGACATCAGTTTGATCAGGATATTCATCGATGGACCTGAAGTATCTTTGAAGGGATCACCGACGGTATCACCAGTCACTGAAGCTTTATGTGGTTCCGATTTTTTATAGAACATTTCTCCATTGATCGATACCCCTTTTTCAAATGATTTTTTTGCATTGTCCCAGGCACCACCGGCATTGCTCTGGAAAATCCCCATCAATACACCTGATACGGTAACACCAGCAAGCAGACCACCTAAGATCTCCGCAGAACTTACCGAAGGAAATACACCTTTAAGCCCAAAGCCAACGATGATCGGAACCAGTAAAGCGATTGCCCCTGGTAACATCATTTCGCGGATAGAAGCTTCTGTAGAGATCGCCACACATTTCTCGTATTCCGGTTTCGCTTTATATTCCATAATTCCCGGAATCTCACGGAACTGACGACGAACCTCCTGAACCATGTCCATTGCGGCCTTACCAACAGCAGCAATACATAAAGCAGAGAAGATAAAAGGAATCATCGCTCCTACAAATAAGCCCGCCAAAACAGGGGCCTTATAAATATCGATGGCATCAATTCCTGCAACGCCAACAAAGGCCGCAAATAAAGCCAGTGAGGTTAAGGCTGCAGAAGCAATGGCGAAACCCTTACCCGTAGCCGCTGTAGTGTTTCCTACTGCATCTAAATTGTCTGTACGTTCCCGAACTTCTGGTGGAAGCTGGCTCATTTCGGCAATTCCACCTGCATTATCTGCAATAGGACCGAAAGCGTCAATGGCCAGTTGCATCGCCGTTGTGGCCATCATTCCTGCTGCGGCAATGGCCACACCATATAAACCTGCAAAGGCATAAGAAAAGATAATTCCGGCTGCCAGTACCAGAATCGGGGCTACGGTAGATTTCATCCCTACAGATAAACCACCGATAATATTTGTGGCATGGCCGGTTCCTGATTGCTGAATGATCGAATTCACCGGGCCTTTGCCCATAGCGGTATAATATTCTGTAATGATACTCATCAAAGTACCCACGATTAACCCAACAATGATGGCAAAAAATACATCCAGACTGGTAAAGTTAACGCCACGTAAATGCAGCTGAGCAGGAAGCATGAACATCACAATAAAATAAGAAGCGATAGCGGTAAGTACGATAGAGCTCCAGTTTCCTAAGTTCAGGGCAGTTTGTACATTGGAATCTTCTCCTTTAATGCGAACGAACCAGGTTCCTACGATGGAGAACAAAATTCCCAGTCCGCAAATTACCATTGGCAGCAATACCGGCGAGAAACCATTCAGGTTATCGACCGCTACACCATTTAATTTATCTACCACGATTTCTTGTCCCAACACCATGGTTGCGAGTATCGTTGCTACATAAGAACCGAATAAATCGGCACCCATTCCAGCCACATCCCCCACATTATCACCTACGTTATCGGCAATTGTCGCCGGATTTCTTACATCATCTTCCGGAATTCCGGCTTCTACTTTACCTACCAGATCGGCACCTACATCGGCTGCTTTGGTATAAATACCGCCGCCAACACGGGCAAATAAGGCGATAGACTCTGCACCCAGGGAGAAACCTGTCAGCACTTCTATTGCTGTTTTCATTTCTGTACTGTTGGCTTCTACGACATTAAATACCTGCATGAAGACAATAAACAAACCTCCTAATCCCAAGATTGCCAGTCCTGCTACACCCAGTCCCATTACTGTTCCTCCCGTGAAGGAAACTTTTAAAGCTTTGGATAAACTCGTTCTTGCAGCCTGGGTAGTACGTACGTTGGCTTTTGTAGCGGCTTTCATCCCGATATATCCTGCAGTAGCAGAAAATACAGCACCAATCACAAAAGCGACAGCAATGATCCAGCTGGAATGCAATTCCACTCCGTTGACTTCGTGAACGGTTCCGGAATAGGCCAGTAAAGCTGCGGTGAAGACCACGAAAATGCTCAATACTTTCCATTCTGCTTTTAAAAAGGCCATCGCCCCGTCGGCAATATAGCCGGCCAACTCTTGCATGTTTGCATCACCAGGATCCTGCTTGTTTACCCAGGCACTTTTAATAGCCATGACGATAATGCCAATTAATCCCAGGACGGGAATAAAATAGATTAGATTGTTTTGTAAAAACTCCATACTTAATTTCTGTTTATTTGGTTCTTTATTTGGTTTTTGCGGTTAATTGCGGCCCCTTCATTATCATGAGTGGTTAGAGCGTTGATTATGAAGGTAGAGCAACGTAAAAATAAGGGTGTTCTTTTAAAAAGCAAATTTTTAATGAATTGATTGTTAAGCTTTTTTCGAGAAATATTAATTTAATATTCCGAATGCCAATCAGGGCAATCTGATTTTAATTATTTTAAATATATTAGCACAAACTAACCAAACAAAATGAAACCATCAAATTGAACCACAATTAATTGTGCAGATCAGTGCTGACAGGATCGTTTCATTTTGAAAAACCAAAACCAAGTCTATGAATGTTTCAGGTATTGCAGGAACCACAAATGCAACAATTGAAAGATTCAGGGCTAAAAACTAAAACAAACTAAATGGAAAAAGAAAATCAAGATGGCTCTTTCAAGAGAGAACTTGGCTTATTAGATGGTACAATGCTGGTCGTAGGTTCTATGATCGGCTCCGGAATCTTTATTGTCAGTGCCGATATCACCAGGCAGGTAGGATCGGCAGGCTGGCTGATTTTAATCTGGGTCATCACCGGACTGGTTACCGTAATTGCAGCGGTAAGTTATGGGGAATTGAGTGCTATGTTTCCCAAAGCAGGCGGTCAATACGTATACCTGAAAGAATCTTATAACAAGTTGATTGCTTTTCTCTATGGATGGAGTTTTTTCGCCGTCATTCAAACCGGGACCATCGCCGCGGTAGGCGTGGCCTTCTCTAAATTTGCAGCTTACCTTTATGAACCCCTGAGTGAAACAAACATCCTTTGGCAGCTAAAGATCGGGACGGATGCAGCCGGAGCACCGGAATTTTTCTCTTTAAGCGCGGCACAAATTGTGTCTATTCTGACCATTATCCTGCTGAGTTACATCAATAGCCGTGGGGTGAAAGACAGCAAAACCTTGCAGACTTTTCTAACCATTATCAAAATTTTATCTCTTTTCGGACTGATCATATTTGGCTTTACCCTGGGTGCCAAATCAGAAATCTGGAATGCCAACTGGGCAGATGCCTGGAGCACCAGATCTTTTAACGTAGAAAGCGGCTCCTGGATGACGGTTGGAGGTTCTGTACTTTTCGCAGCCGTTTCTGCCTCCCTTGTGGGCTCTTTATTTTCCAGTGATGCCTGGAATGGCGTAACCTTCATTGCCGGGGAAATCAAAAAACCGGAACGTAACGTAGGGCTTAGCCTGTTCCTGGGAACCTTTATTGTAAGTGTTATCTACATCCTTGCGAACTTAATGTATGTTGCCGTGATTCCTTTAAACGACATAGCTACGGCAAAGTCTGACCGTGTTGCGGTAGTTGCTGCCCAACATATTTTCGGAAATGCAGGAACGATTATCATTGCGGTTATGATCATGATCTCTACTTTCGCCTGTAATAACGGATTGATCATGGCAGGGGCAAGGGTATATTATACCATGGCAAAAGATGGTCTTTTCTTTAAGAAAGCGGCCAATTTAAACAAAGCAAGTGTACCGGCCTGGGCCTTATGGATTCAGTGTTTCTGGGCCTCAGCCCTATGTCTTACCGGAAAATATGGTGCTTTACTGGATTTTGTGATGATCATTGTGATGATTTTCTATATCCTGACGATTGTCGGAATTTTTATCCTGAGAAAGAAAATGCCGAATGCCGAACGTCCATATAAAGCTTTTGGATACCCAATATTGCCATTGTTATACATCATCTTCGCAACTGTATTCTGTGTGTCTCTGCTGATCACGCGAATCAGCACCTGTGGATGGGGTGTAGTGATCATGCTGGCCGGGATTCCTGTTTATTATCTGACAAAACAAAAGGAACCGGGCTCTGTTAACACAAATTAGTTTAAATAGAATGGTGATGCGGCTGTAAATTGATTATTTTTGGACAAGAAAAAAAACTATGGAAGAGGATGTAATCCTGAAGATCAGTTACCGGATAAAAGAAATAAGAAAAGAAAGAGGCATCACCATTCAGGAATTGGCGGATCGGGCAGGCGTAAGTAAAGGTCTGATTTCACAAATTGAAAACAACCGTACTGTACCTTCTTTGATGGTGCTGATAGACATTATCAAATCCCTTGACGTTGACCTGAACCAGTTTTTTAAAGACATCTCTGCGAGTTCGAACAAAGCCCCGGTGGTGGTGAAAAGAAAAGCAGAATATGAGTCTTTTGAAAAAGAACAGGCACTGGGATTTCTATACCAGCGGATTCTGACCAAGTCGATCAAGAATTCTACCGTAGATATTGTCCTGCTGGAACTGGAACCTGACGCGACCAGACCAATGGTGACTACCGAAGCCTTCGAGTACAAATATATTCTGGCTGGAAATATCAAATATATCTTTGACGATCAGGAGATCGAATTGTCGGCAGGAGATTCCCTTCTTTTTGATGGACGCCTTTCTCATACGCCAAGGAATATAGGGAAAGATAAAGCAATGATGCTGATCATCTATTTCTTTGAAGAAACCAGAGCCTGATTATTTTTTATTGATCCAGCGGATGGCTACCGCCGACATTTTTTCCAGTTCAAGTCTGGTTTCCGGAAGAATGATGAATTCATTTTTCAGGTAAAAGCCTAATGGAGACCGGTAGTATTCTCCGTTTTCTTTCAGGTCTTTGTTATGATCGATCACCCAGCCATTCAGTTCGGCTGTGTTCTTCTTCATTTCTTCCAGCAGACGACGGCCATGACCTTGTCCATGTAAATTGCTGTCTACTACAATCGCAAACCAGGGTTGGTTATTTCTCGTGAACCGTAGAGCCCAGCCCACTACTTCTTCGGAAGGACCAGTCAGCAGGTGATACTCCACATCGGCAAGACCGCTCAGGTAATCATCCAGCTCTTTTAATTCTCCGTGTTTTAGTTTGGCGGGATATTCTTTATTCCACAGATCATGGATCGCTTTCTTCTGAACCGGATTAATTGTGCTGGACTGAATGATTTTCATTTCCTGTCTATTGGAGATACATCGCCGTATAAATTACAAGCGCCGTAATGACCACTAATATCAGAATGTTAAGTCTATGGGCAAAATTTAAAGTGTAACCCATTGACCTTTCGCGTTTGGGTACGATTAATCTTGAATCTGCGGGATTCCAATAAATGATTCCCACTTTATAATTGACAATATTGTCTACAGGGTCTATATCCATCGTTAAAAAAATAAATAATCTTACTAAGAGCTTTAATGAAAATTTTAGTCAATTTAAGAAAGATTGTGATAGAAACAATACGAAATGTAAGAAAATCTAAATCGAAAGTACTGGTAATGAAGCAGGCAGACCAATAACCCTGTCTGCCTGCGAACCCGACCTCTTCCGGAAGCATATTTTCCGATGAATATTTTGTCTTATTTTGCGCTTTTCTTTTTATGGGTAACCACTTTCTTCGCATCTTTTGCGGAAGTTGCATTTTCCGGTTCAGCGCCCTTTGCTTTCTTTGTGACTTCCTTAAGTTCTTTTTGTTCCGTTTTATTTCCTGGACTTTTCATAGCTATACGATTTAAATTGATCTGAAGTATAAACACACCAGGAACAAATAAGTTTAATATCGATAAAAGCGGACTCTTAAAATTGCTGTTCCTAAAATGATCGCCCTGGTTACTGAAAACAAAATATCTGCTGGTTTGTAGTATAGAAAAGTACAAGATCAAAAACGATACTCATGGAAAAAATGATTCAGGCCTTATTCAATTCTGAAGTGGAGGCATTCAAAGGACTACAGGCATTACAGGAACTTCACCTTACAAAAGATGTTTCTGTAGGAGAAACTTATGTTTTGACCCGAGATGGAGATGGGAAGGTGAATATCCGGTCAGCCAAAAATGAATCAGAAGGAGCGAGGGTGATTGGCGGAGGATTGATTGGCGGACTGGTTGGCCTTTTAGCAGGACCATTGGGCTTTATTGTCGGACTGGCAGGAGGAATGATTGCGGGCTCTGCAGGAGAAACACTAAAAGCCGAAGGGGTGTCAGATTATCTGGATCAGGTTTCTGCAAATATTCCTAACGGCAAATCAGTCTTGATTGCCCATGTTTGGGAGAATTGGGAAACACCTGTGGATACGGTTTTGTTACCACTCAGTACAGACCTGAAGCGGTTTAGTTTAGAGGAAAAGGTCTTTGTTCCTGCAAAGACAGAGCTCGATAGGCTAAATGCGGATATTAAAATGGCAGAAATCAGTGTCGAATCAGCAAGCGCTTCGGAAAAACAGGATTGGGTAGTGACGCTTGCTGATCTGAAGGCCAAAAGGGCGGCCCTGGAAAATAAACTGAAAATTCATACAGACCACCAGGAACAACAATATCAGATCTGGGTAGATGAACATCCTTCAACCGATGAAACCCATGATGAAGAAAGACGTCAATACCTGGAAAACAGAATTAATGAACAAAAGACCCGCCTGGATCAGTTAAAGAAAAACAGATAACCTATACCGCTATTTCTGCCTGCTTTGGTTTCTCGATATTCATGAGCACCACTGCAGCCAGAATGAGTGCAATTCCCAGCCATTGGAACACGTTAACAGGTTCCTTTAAGAGGAGGTGCGCCATCATTACAGATACCGGAATCTCTACTGCGGCAATAATGGTACCTAATCCCACTCCGGTGAGTGGCATTCCCATCGTGAATAGCAGTGGGGGTAAAATGGTGCCAAATAAAGAAAGCACAATCGCCCATCGCCAAAAGATGCTAAAGCCGAAATCTGCGGTCAGAGAAGAATGGAAAATACATAGAATGACGATCAATCCGCCGAGAACAAGGTATAGGCTTCTCCTGATAGAAGGTAAATGCAGGGCGATTCCATTGGAAGCATACACTGCCACCGTATAAGCCATTGCAGCCAGCATACCCCAACCAATTCCACGCCAGTCTATGGCAATCTCTGCGCCCCAAAGATTGGTCGCCAGGACGGTTCCTGCCAGAATGATCAGCACAGCAATGACCTTCCGTGTCCCGGGAAGCTTCTTATGCATGATCATCTCCAGAATGACACCCATCCAGACCGTTTGCATTAACAAAACAATACCTACACTTACGGGAATATATTGTACAGACAGGTAATAAAAAACACTGGTTAATCCCATCGAGGTTCCGGCTGCCATCAGTTTGGTAATGCTTTTCCATTTGGGAACTGCAGTTATCACCTGAGGCGTCTTTTTTGAAAACATGCTCAATAGCAACAGACCAATTACGCCTAAGGTGAATTGAGAAATGGTGACTTCGGCGGTGGTGTAATGTTCTTTATAAGCCATTTTCACAAACGTGGCCAGCATGCCATAGCTGGATGATCCCAAGGCAACCAGAATACTTCCTTTGATAATATTGTTTTTCATTCCGCCGCAAAGAAAGCTCATATTTATGAGCTTCCCCTTTACCTATGTTGATATAATTTATAATACTGCCCTGATTCGGCTCAGCTGTGTTGGGGTAACCCCCAAATAAGAAGCCATATGGTGTTGCTTTAGGCGGGCAAACAACGCTGCATTATTTTCCTTGAAATCCAGATACCTTTGTTTGGCAGTTTGATATTTAAGGCTGATCTCACCGATTTCCTTTTCGATGATCCAATGCTGCTCCATATAATGAATGTAAAAACCTGCAATATCGGGGTATTCCAGTGTCAACTCCCGGAATCCCTCAAAACCATAACTGATAATTTCCGTTTCTTCCAGCGCCTGTATGGTAAATAAGCTGGGCTGCTGCAGTAACATCGCACTGGTGGAGGCAACCAATGTTTGCTCAGGAAAGAACTTTTTGATCACGGTTGCGCCGTCTTGGTCGGTGTAGTAATAAGAGAAAAGCCCTTTTTTTACAAAAGCGATCCTTTTAGGAATACTCCCTTCCATCAGGAAGTATTCTCCTTTACTGATGGTCTTTTCCTGTAATAGCTGCTGCCAGGCATTTTGCGCAGCCTCAGAAATTGCGGTATAGCTTTTGATGTATTGCCAGAACGCTTCCATTTGTTATGAAAAGCCAAAAGTTCCATCCGGACGGTCTACCGTAGACGATACATCCACTTTATCGTAAATCCAAACCTGATCTTCCACAATCCGGTATCGGAAAGCAGCGATTTGGTTTGCTGCAGTCAACGATTTATGTAGGTAATACAAGAAAAATGGAATCCCTTTTGCCTTTGCTGAAGCATAAGCGAGGGTACAATCTATATTTACGGTGACACCAAAAAAAGGTTCATCAAATTGTTTAAAGAAATGAAAATGTTCTTTTCTTGCCCAGCCGTTTAAATCTAAAATTTGTTTCATTATAATAATTGTGGTAAAATCTCGGCCAATGCTTTGACCTGATAAAAGTTATCATGTTCCAGGGTATGGTCAATCTGCTCATGTGCCCAGGTAGTATGATATGGAATATGTACGGCATGTCCCCCGATTTCAAGAACGGGCATCACATCTGATTTTAAGGAATTGCCCAGCATCAGAAAGTGTTCCGGTTTACAATCCAGGTGTTTCAGCAGTTTCTCATAATCTTTCTCTTTTTTATCACTCATGATTTCAATGTGATGGAAATAGGAGGATAATCCCGACTTGGCCAGTTTCCGTTCCTGATCCAGAAGATCGCCTTTGGTCGCAACCACCAGGCGGTATTTTCCTTTTAAGGCTTCTAAAACTTCTTTCACATCGTCCAGCAGTTCAATAGGCTTATTGAGTAATTCTTGTCCGTACTGAATGGTTTTATGTAAGATCTCCGGGTTTGCGGTATTGTTCGTCACCCTCAGCACAGTTTCTATCATGCAAAGCATAAAGCTTTTTACCCCATATCCGTACAAGGAAAGGTTTTGCATTTCCGTTTTGAAAAGCTCCTGAGAAACACTGTGATGGGGAAGGTAATCCTCCAGTAAGGCGCAGAACTTCTGCTCCGCTTCTAAAAAATAAGGTTCGTTCACCCAAAGCGTATCGTCCGCGTCAAATGCGATTACTTTTATATTCTTCATGGTCAAATGTTAGCAAGGCAAAGATCGTTTTTTTTTCTGCCATTCGATTTGTCATATTAGATTGACCTTTCAGTTTGTTTATTGTAAAATTATTTTCTGAGACGATTAAAATCAACAGTCAGGGGAAACTATTGGTTAAATTTACGGATAACCAATACACAATTCTTATGGTAACTATAATTGTCGCAACAGATTTTTCCGAGGTAGCTGAAAATGCAGTAGAGTATGCTGCAGCAGCTGCAAAACATGGTAATGCAAGACTGGTTTTATTCAATTCTTATGTCCTTCCCGTTCATGCCGCCAACACGATTTTACCTGCTTCCAGTATTCAGAAGCTAATGGATGAAAACGAAAACCGATTGCAGGAAAGGGCACTTTATCTTTCCAAAACCTATGGCATCAAAGTCGGTTTCGAAGCCCGCTTTTCATTTGTAGAAGATGAGTTGAGCGATCTGATCGACAGGCATAAAGCAGATTTGCTGGTATTGGGCATGAAAGCCAGAACGCTGGAGCAGGACCTGATGGGAAATACCACTACAGCCGCGATTAAAAAGCTGAAATTTCCTGTGCTCGCAGTGCCGATAGGAGCTAAGTTTGGAGAGATTAAAAAGATCCTGTTTGCATGCGATGTACTGAGAGGTGTGCCTGAAAAGATTTTGAAACGAATTAAGGAACTGGCTACGAGCCTGAATGCTGAAGTAGAAGTTTTCCATGTAAACAATGCGATCGAAGATCTGAAAGCAGATGATCCTGCATTGTCTTCAAAAGATGGAATCGGCAACGGTCTGTCCGGTGTCAGCTATTATTATAAAAATGTGAAATCTAATGAGGTGATTAAAGAGATCGAAAAAGAAATCAAAGAATTCAAAGCAGACCTTTTGATCATGATCCCTAATAAATATGGTTTCTGGGCCTCATTGGTGCACCGCAGTAAAACAAGAGTCATGGCCTCCGGACTGGACATTCCTTTATTCTCTATTCCAATTTAATTCCATGGGACTTCACTCGGGTAGTGTTATGGTTGCGTTGTAGTCGGAGTCGAAGAAGAATGCAAAGAATCGCAGCATATTCGGCCAGAACATAGAGAACGATACAACACAACCATAACACTACCCGAACAGATCCCTGAGATATACCTCTTCAAATGTGTTGTTCTGCAAATATTTTGCATACTATTTATGCAATTTTTACGCATATTAGCTGAACAGTTATATATTTGATAAATTAGCCTATCAAACCAAATATCACAGGTTATTGCCTATGAATCCTACTCCTAATATCACCTGTTTTGGTGAACTGTTGTTGCGTTTTAATACACAGCTGGGCCTGCGCTTTGTGCAGTCCAATTCATTTAATGTTCATGTTGCAGGTGCAGAAGCAAATGTAGCGGTGCTTCTCGCCAGACTTGGTCTGAACAGTAAAATGGTCACCAGAGTTCCCAACAATGCTCTGGCAGATATGGCCATTGCAGAACTCCGGAAGTATGGAGTGGATGCGACAGGAATTCTTAAAGGAGGAGAGCGTCTGGGCACGTATTACGTGGAAAACGGAAACCATATCCGCCCAACACAAGTCATCTATGACCGCTCAGGTTCTTCCTTTTCACAGCTTCAGCCGGGAATGGCCGACTGGCAGCAGTTACTGAAATCATCTTCCTTATTCCATTGGTCTGGCGTTGCAGCGGCGCTTTCCGAGAGTGCCGCAGAAGTGTGCAAAGAGGCGATAGAAATCGCCCACCAAAAAGGAATCATGATTTCGGCGGATTTTAACTACCGTAAGAAATTATGGAAGTATGGAAAGGAGCCGCAGGAGATCATGCCTGGCTTATTGCGTTATTGCCAGGTAGCGGTCGCCGATCTGGATAGTGCAGCCATTTATTTCGGCATAAAAACCAAAGAAGGAATGTCTTTAAGGGATCGGTTTGAATACTGTTTCTCTTTTTTGAAAACAAAAATGCCGCTTCTTAAAACCTTTGCCATGAGCTTCCGGGTAGTAGAAGGGCTCCATCATGAATATTTTGCCGGATTGGCGCATGAAGGACAATTTTATTACTCTACAGTACATACCCTTCCCATGGTTACAGACCAGATTGGAACAGGAGATGCCTTTACCGCTGGATTGTTATATGGAATATCGTCCGGTTTTGATCCTCAAAAGATGGTCAACTGGGCCGCAGCCTGTGGCGTGCTGAAACAAAGTATTCATGGCGACTGGGCCTTAACGGATAAAGAGGAGATCGACGCTTTTATGCAAAGCGGCATCTCGAGTAAAATAAACAGATAACAAGGGAAACCTCCTAATTAATTTATTATAGTATGGAAAACTGGCAGGAAATTTCAAACCTGAATGCGTATGATACCCCCTTATTTGTGGTCTACGAAGCGCGTATTAAATCTAATATAGAAATCGCGCTGGCCATGCTGTCCGGAAATACAGACCGGTTCAGGCCTCATATTAAAACGCATAAGATCGGTGAGATCATCCAGCTTTTTTCCGGATATGGCATCAGTAAGATTAAATGTGCAACGATTGCAGAGGCTGAACTTGCTGCTGCAAATGGAATGAGCGATGTATTGATTGCCTATCAGCCGGTAGGCTTTAAAATCAACAGACTGATCGAATTGATCATGGCGTTTCCGAAATGTTCATTTTCCTGTTTAGTAGATCACCTGGATGCTGCCGATCAAATTGCGGCGATGGCACTGGCGCATCAGCTGGAGATTGCTGTATATCTGGATTTGAATACCGGGATGAACAGAACAGGTTTTCCGGTTACTGGGGAGCTCGTCAGCTTCTGTTTGGCATTAAGTCAGATCAAAGGATTGAAATTACAAGGCCTGCATGCTTATGATGGTCATCTTCATGATTTAGATCCTGCAGTCCGTGCGGAAAAAGCAAAACCTGCATTGGAAAAGGTATTTGCAGCTGCGGATGAACTGGCTAAACTTGGCCTCCCTGATTTGAAGATTGTTGCAGGAGGATCCAATACCTTTACTTATTATGCTGGTCAGGATCGCGTGGAATGCAGCCCCGGAACTTTCGTTTTCTGGGACGACAATTACACGAAGCATTTGCCTGAATTACAGTTTCAGCCTGCTGCATTGCTGATTTGTACGGTGATTTCGCTTCCTGCCGATGACCTGATCTGTGTAGACCTGGGTTATAAGTCGGTCTCTTCGGAAAACCCCTTAGAGAAACGGGTACTCTTTCCATGGAATACAGATTTAATCCCCTATGGTCATTCTGAAGAACACCTGACCTTAAAGCATAATGAATCTATAAAATATCAGATCGGCGACCGCATTTATGGAATGCCTTACCATGTTTGCCCAACCTGTGCGCTTTATGAAGAAGCGCAGGTAGTCAGGGGAAAACAGATTGAAACCAGCTGGAAGATTAAAGCCAGAGACAAAAAGATCTCTATCTAAAGAAAAGTCAGATTTGGGTTGGCTCTTTTGTATGGGCTTAGTAGCTCTGCATCAGGCGAAAGCTCGGTCACGATATAATCGACTTCAGATAAGTTGGCAATCTTGATTTTCATCGTTGAGTTTAACTTCTCAGAGATGGAAACAATGGCTACCTTCTCTGAAGAGGCCAGCATTGCTTTCTTTACCTGAACCGTATCCCAGTCGGAATCAGAAAAACCTCCTTCAATATCTAATGCATTGGTGCCCAGGATGCAAAGGTCAGTTTTGAGGTGCGAGAGCTGGTTAAATACATCCCCGCTAAAGCTCATCTGACTATAAGTAGAAATCTGTCCACCAAGCATGATGGTTCTGATATTGGGCTTATCCAATAATTCCACTGCCGATAAAACACTGGCCGTCACAATGGTGATCCTTAGGTTTCCCGGAATCAGTTTGATGAACTCCCTGATCGTTGTTCCTCCACCCAATAGCAACAACATGTCCTTCCTCAATAGGGGAAGTAATTTCTGAGCGATGGTAATCTTATCATCTTGTGAATAAGCTTTTTGTTCGGAAGTGTGGTGGTAAGCGCTGGCCATCGCACCTCCTTTGACCTTGATCACCAGATTTTCTTTTTCCAGCTCATTGATGTCCCTTCTGATGGTGTCTTCAGAAACGTTGACAATCAATGCTAAATGCTCAAATGTAGCACGGGTATGGATGTTAATCTCTTTAACAATGAGCTGCTTACGTTGCGCTTTTGTTAGGGTAGCTGGTTGTTGATCGGTAGTCATTAATTAGTATATAATTACAATAATACGGCTTAATTATAAAACTCTATACAATTTTATATTTATGGTAACTCCTTAGGAGTCACGTTCCATTCCACTTCGTTTACGATGGAAGTAGACCTTCCTCCGCGTCCCTCGCTGTCGAATGTACGGAACCTGATGAGTCCTTTGGTGGTAATCGGTTTGGTATATACCGGGCTCTTTGCTGTTGGTATCGTTTGATCGGTGGTATAACGGATGGTAATCCCGGGGAACTGATTGTTCAAATGTACCTGTCCGTCTTTTACAACCGCACCGGCAGGGGGTAACCTGTAATTCAGTTCTCCAAATGCAGCGTCTATCCTCGGCAGTTCTTTTTTTCCAAGCCTGTTGGCAAATCTGGCCCAGGCTTTATCATACATTCCTTTTCTTTTGATGGAGTCCGGTTCATTGGCCCATTCCGGATCTGTTGCCCATGCCCTTTCTGCAAGGCCCAAAAGTTTCGGCATGATCATGTACTCCAGATCTTTGCCTCCTTTAATCGTTTCGCTCCATAATAATCCCTGCAGCCCTACAATATTTGCTTTCCCTTTTGCGGTTAACCGTTCTTTAGTATCATAAAAACCAGGTTTTAAGGTATTGCCAAACTTATCCATATTGGAATTGAGAAAGGAATTGAAAGGAATGAAATTAAAAGCCTTATCGATATCCGCATACTCGCCCCAGTAATAGCCTGGTTCATCAAATGATTTCTGATAAGCCATGTCGAAGTATAGATTGCTTACCCCGCCAAGAATCACTTTGTATCCCGTATTGGCCAGTCTGTAAGCCAGGTCTTCTGCACCCCAGCCTATAATGTTGTTCCAGACATTCAGGTGGATGTTTTTATCGCCCAATGCAGGATTGATCACATAGGACTTCTTTCCATCTGCAACAACTGGCTGCATGCCCACTTCCTCCCATCCTGAAAGGTATAAGTTTCTGCTTTTCAAGATGCGGTCTATATTGCTGTAGAAGTAAGCCCAAAGGCCATTTACATCTTTTAGTTCCGGATGTTCTTTAACGAATTTCAGGCTGTTTGGAGAACCTTCCCATGCGCCATCTGGTACTTCATCTCCTCCAAAATGTATGGTTTGTAAAGGTGCGCCTGCGGTTTTATACATGGCGATGATCTCGTCGCTGATCTTTTCTATAAAGGTATACGTGGAAGGAATAGATACATCCATCACATTGTCGTTCCAGTTTTGTACAGAACGGTAAGTAGAGCGGTCGTTGAGGTCATGTAACAGGTAACGCTTTGCTTCTTCAGGCTTGCCTTCTTTCATCAGCCTGTTGTAACGTGCATGCATGGAACGGACTGCTGCCCTGGCATGTCCCGGCGCTTCTATCTCCGGAATCACCCGGATATGACGTGCATTGGCATATTTTAAGATTTCAATGAAATCAGCTTTGCTGTAATGACCTGTTCCATGATGTTCGTTTAGGAAAGGACCCGAACCAAAAGAAGGAGGCAGGTGACTAAGCGTCGTATCCGAAAAATGTCCCCTTCTGGAACCCACCGCAGTTAACTCCGGTAAATCCTGAATTTCCAATCTCCAGCCTTCATCGTCATTTAAGTGAAAATGAAGTACGTTTAATTTGTACATCCCCATCAGGTCGAGTACTTTTAAGATCTCCTCTTTTGTTTGGAAATTTCTCGCAACATCAATCATAAGTCCGCGGAAAGGAAAGCGTGGCTGGTCAGTTACTACAGCATTCTGTAATTTAATAACCGCAACTTTCTGTCCCTTTTTTTGCAAAGGAAAAGTACTGAGTAAAGATTGAATGCCGTAAAAAATACCTGCTTTCTCTGATGCTGTAATCCGGATCTGTTTGCTGTTGATTTCCAGTTGATAAGCTTCCGCTCCTAACGATTTATCCAGTTTTAGCTGAATGGTCTTTCCGGTCTGAGTTCCCTTTCCTGTGCTTAGCACACGGGTTAATCTTTCCCGAAGGAAAGTGCTTTCTGATGTAAAAGCCGGGTCAGCACTCAACTTTACACCCTGGTCCAGGATGAATTCTCCCGCTTTCTCTTCGTATTGCGCCGGACTGGGGAAGATCTTTTGCAAATCTTTCTCAGGAAGGTCTATGCTGTTTTTATTTTGCTCATAAATGATTTGAGGAGTGATGGAAGGAACACGGTCCTGCTTATTCCTGGCAAATTGTGCCGCGCGCGTAGAAGGAATGGCCTTCACATTCCTGATAGGGATTGCCTGTTTCGGTGCGTCATCATAGATCAGGTAAAATCCTTCCGGCGCATCCGTGGCATTCACTGCCCAATCTTTGGAGGCAAATTCAGTCGTAGCCGATGCCCCATTATGAATAGGCTTGAATTTATCTGTCGGACGGATATAGTATAAGTCTCCGTTAACATGTACAATTTCTACATTTCCTGTCGTTGTTCCCGGAACAATCCTCCTGGCAAAGTTGAAATACAGCTTCCAGTTTTTGTTAGATAATGCCAAAGGGCCATTGTTTTGAACATTCAAACTGGACAGGAATTGTCCACCATCAGCATAACTATTTTCTATTATTTGCCAATTAATTGCAATGTTTTTTGCATTTATGGCGTCTTTTTTTACTTGTGCAGTAGAAATTAGTCCCAATAAGAGCATTGGTAATTGAAAGAGTAATCGTCTCATGTTTACATATTAAAGTAGCCTAAGGTAGTTTTATTATAATTAATTTACAACAGGAAATAACTTGTTGTTAATAATTTTAGTCATGCAATGAAAATTAATATTTTAATCCTTATGTTTGAAATATGCAATTTATTGCAAAAAATATGCAAACAAACCAAAGCTGTATGATCTTCCGGAATGCCATGAATAAAACCGTCCGATTGTTTTTACTGATTACCTTTCTGTTTATAGGTTCTGCTTTGCATGCTCAGCAAGCATCGTTCGCCGTCATTCCCGAACCCGTTTACCTCAAAAAAAGCAAGGGCAGCATCAATATCTATGCTGCTACAACGATCACTTATCCTGATGAACTAAAGGCCAGCGGAGCATTGCTGAATGAAGCCATCCGCTCTTATACCGGGGTTCTGCTTGCTGTAAATGCCAAATCCCGCGCAAATCAGATCATCTTAAAGCTGGATTCAGTAGCGGTTAAAGAAAAGGAAGGCTATCATTTGTTGGTGGAAGGTGATCAGATTCTGATCAAGGGGCATGACCAGGCGGGTGTATTTTATGGCATCCAATCTTTAATGCAATTATGGTCGCCCGTAGCGAAAAATACATTACATATAGAAAAAGGGGAAATCAGGGATTATCCGCGCTTTAATTATCGCGGTATGCACCTGGATGTGGGCAGACATATGTATTCCGTTGCTTTTCTTAAAAAGTTTATCGATTTGCTGTCGGTCTATAAGTTCAATATTTTTCATTGGCACCTTACTGAAGACCAGGGCTGGCGGATAGAAATTAAAAAATACCCTAAGCTCCAGTCGGTATCTGCCTGGAGGAATGGCACGATCATCGGTCATAAAAAAGAAGCGCCTCATACCTTTGACGGTCAGAAATATGGAGGTTATTATACACAGGACCAGATCCGTGAAGTAGTGCGTTATGCGACTTCGAAATATGTCAATATACTTCCGGAGATTGAAATGCCCGGACATGCTTTAGCGGCGCTAGCGGCCTATCCTCAATTGGGTTGTACGGGAGGTCCTTACAAAACCGCTCAGTTCTGGGGGGTATTTGATGATGTTTTCTGTGCCGGTAATGAGGAAGTTTATCAGTTTATGGAAGACGTACTGGATGAGGTGGTCACTTTGTTTCCTTATGCTTACGTCCATATTGGCGGAGATGAATGTCCGAAGCTGAAATGGAAACACTGCGCCAAATGCCAGCAAAAGATCAAAGAAAACGGACTTAAAGACGAGCACGAACTTCAGGGCTATTTCATGAAAAGGATAGAGAAATACCTGAACAGTAAAAACAGAAAGGCTGTAGGCTGGGATGAGGTACTGGAAGGTGGGGTTTCTAAAAATGCCACGATTATGAACTGGAGGGGAGAGCAGAGCGGAATTGTTGCTGCAAAAGAAAAGTATGAAGTCATCATGACCCCGGAGAATATGCTGTATTTCGACTATTATCAGTCGCTGGATAAAAATGAGCCCATTGCTGCAGGAAATTACACCCCTTTATCGAAGGTCTATAGTTATGAACCTGTACCGGATTCTTTAAGCCCTGAGCAGGCCGCTTACATCAAAGGCGTTCAGGGTGGCATCTGGACGGAATACATGAAGGAGGAGAAACACCTGGAATATATGGTATTTCCCCGTGCATTGGCCTTGTCGGAAATCGCCTGGTCTGACAAAAAAGGGAAAAATTACCCTTGGTTTCTGAAGAAATTGAGGGACCATAGGGATTTCATGAACCGGATGAAGGTTAATTATTATCCTTATTTTGAGGAGATTACTTCAGAAGTGAAATCTGGAGCCAATGGAAATCCTCTTTTGACCTTAAAAACAAATTTGCCGAAAGCGCAAATCAGATATACCCTGGATGGCTCGGCTCCAAATATGAAAAGTAAACGGTATCAGGGGCCAGTTTTATTGAACCGTTCAATGACCTTGAACGCCGGGCTCTTTGTTGGAAATAAACGTTCAGGAAGGACTTTTAATCAGGCCTTCCTGCATCACTCCGGAATTCAGAAAAAGATCAGCCTGGCTCATGCTCCTGCAGGTAAATACAATTTTCCAGCTGGCCTGCTGCTCAATGGAATGGAAGGACACCATCGTTTTAACGATTCACAATGGTTGGGCTTTAGTGGGGAGAACCTGGATGCCCTTATCGATTTAGGTGCTTTAACACCGGTTTCTCAAATTGGTATCAATGTGCTTCATTACCCCTGGCAAAGGATGTGGGCACCGAAGAAACTGAGTTTTCTGGTGTCTGTTGATGGAAAGGAATTTAAAGAAGTTTATACCGGAGGAAATTTCGATCTTAATGGCATCAATAAAGTCCGTGCAAAGTTTCCTTTGGTAAAAGTTCAATACCTGAGAATAATTGGAGAAAATATCGGCAGAGTACCTGTCGGCGGATATGGAGAAGGAGAAAAGGCCTGGCTGATGGCAGATGAAATCATTATAAACTAAAAATCCATGACTGTACTTATCGTTATCGGTTGCATTCTGTTGCTTGTTTTGCTGACCACCTGGGGCAAGATCAATGCCTTTATTGCTTTTCTTTTTGTGTCTATCCTTGCAGGTTTATCATTGGGTGTTCCCTTAACGGGCATTACTAAATCTGTACAAAAAGGAGTAGGGGACATCCTGGGTTCCTTGATTATTGTGATCGTATTTGGAGCCATGCTGGGCAAGCTTGTTGCTGCAAGTGGAGCTGCACAGAAAATCGCTGCGGTAATGATGAAGATCTTTGGACGTAAATACATTCAATGGGGATTAATGACTACTGGCTTTATCATCGGGATTCCTTTATTCTATAATGTTGGTTTTGTACTCATGGTGCCGCTTATTTTTTCGGTGGTCTACAAATACAAATTACCTGCAGTATACCTGGGGCTTCCAATGCTGGCTGCTTTATCGGTTACACATGGTTTCCTGCCGCCACATCCTTCACCTGCTGCTTTAGTATTACAGTTCCATGCCAATATGGGACTCACCATGTTTTACGGTATCATGCTCGCTATTCCAGCGATCATTATCGCAGGGCCTGTTTATTCAAAAACATTAAAAAATATTGTTGCCGTACCGCTTAAAACTTTTCAGTCTGATGATTTACCTGAAGAGAAATTGCCGGGTACCTGGAATAGTTTCATCTCGGCGCTGTTGCCGGTAATTGTAATGGCATTGACGACGGTCTGTGTCTTGCTGTTTAAAGACAACCCTGCGGTAACGGGCTTTGCCGGTTTCTTAGCTGAGCCTTCCATTGTGATGTTTCTTACTTTATGTCTGACCACTTTCACCCTTGGGATAAAGATGGGAAAGAGCATGAAGGAAGTGATGTCCATCTATGGCGATGCGGTCAAAGATATTGCCATGATCCTGCTCATTATTGGTGGATCAGGTGCTTTAAAACAGGTGCTTTCGGATAGTGGGGTGAGTAAAGAAATCGGGGATGTCCTGGCAGGTTTGTCTATCGAACCTTTATTCCTGGGCTGGCTGATTGCTGCGGTGATCCGCGTTTGTCTGGGTTCTGCAACTGTTGCGGGCTTAACTGCTGCCGGAATTATTGCGCCGCTAATGATCAACTCGAACGTAAATCCGGAGCTGATGGTACTTTCCATCGGTGCGGGAAGTTTAATGTTTTCTCATGTCAATGACCCTGGATTCTGGATGTTCAAAGAGTATTTTAACCTCGGAATTAAAGATACGATCCGGTCCTGGTCTATCATGGAAACGCTGGTAGCGGTGATTGGCTTAATAGGGGTATTGATCTTAAACCAGATCGTGTAAAGAATGTATTGATCTTTCCGGAGTTTTCCGGCTTATGTTTAACTTGCTCCGCTACAGCATTATTTAAAGAATATGAACAATACCACCTTTCGCAGCACGCTGCTGACCCTGTTAATGGTCGGCATATTTGGCTTTTCACAAGCACAGGTACTTCCTTCTACGGGCGCTACTTTACAGAAAAATACCTGGACAAGCAGCCAGTTGATGAAACCTGAAACCCTGGTTAAAATGATCCGTGGGGGTCAGAAGGTTAAGATCTATAACATTGGCGTGGTTCAGAACATTAAAGGAGCGGTAAATATGGGTGCTGCCAGTGAAAAGGAAAACCTGAAGAAATTCGCACAAGCATTAAAAGGACTTCCTGCAAATACAGCATTGGTGGTTTATTGTGGCTGTTGCCCGATGGATAAATGTCCGAATATCAGGCCTGCATTTCAGCTGCTCAACGACCTGAAGTTTAAGAATGCCAGGCTATTGGAATTGCCTGTAAATGTTAAGACGGATTGGATTGATAAGGGCTATCCTTTAGCTGAAAATACAAAGTAAGGACTTTGCATAACCACCAGATAAAAACGAGTACATACGCCGTTACTAAAAAAGCAATCAGGTAGAAAGGCCAGATGAAATCTGCCGGGATCATAAAAAAGAAGATTTCCAGCAGGAATACCTGGATCAGATACCTTAAATATTGAAGGATATTGGTTGTTTTATGGGTTTCCTTATTGCGGAGAAAAAAGCCGAAAACATTACATAACGTATAGCCGAGTGCATTGGCATACCAGTATTTAAGCTGAAGTGTTTCCAGAGCGGTAAACATCTGAGAGAGACAGAACAGGGCTAGGAATTGAGGGATATAGTGCCAGTAAAGCGGGCGTTTTGATTTTTTTGTCTGCTCCTGAGCAACCCATTCCTGTGCAACCAGAAGGACCGTCAAGACTAAAAACAACAAGCGGAAGAAAGAAGTACTGGTTAAAAAATTGGTTAAAGTAGCAGCGGAACTGATGATATCCGGTTGGACAGGAGTTTTAAGTGCCAGTTGAAAAAAGCTTAAACCAATCACAGTACCGTACATCGCCTGTATAAATACAGGCATTTTCTCTTTCCTACTCCTCATGTATGTGTCGCTTTTTATTTCCCCTTTAGCAGGCTGCAAAATTACATTAATTGCAAAACACTTCCAAATCAATAAGTTGCAGGGCTTGATGATTCAATTTAAATAGAATAATTTGCATAAATATTTATGTTAAGAACGATACAAGGAGCTGGTTTAAAAATTATATACGGCATAGGGGTTTTCCTGGTTAGTCCGATCATTTTATTTTTTATATGGCCAGAGGAAGTTTTCCCTTTCCAAGGATATATTCAAGTTTTTTTTAGTGGACCATTACTCCTGTCTGTAGGAATAATTTTGTTCTTTGCCTATAAAAAGAGAGTCTCTGGGCTCTTGTTTTTTGGAATAGGTTTTTGCTTACTTTGTGCCATCGCTTACGAACTTTACGACTATTTAAGCTAATATTGATTGCTGCTGAAATCCTATTTTACCGGTAATAATTTCTGAAAAACAAGGCATAGGATAAAAAGAAGTTTATCGGAATAAGAACCCAGATCCACTGAAACATAATGATCCAGAAGAACAGGATAAAAAGTCCAAAGACCCAGGGCAGGTAACTGTTCATATGGAGTCCCAGCCAATACAGCAGGCTGCGGAACAATAAGGTAATGCTCAGCATCAGAAGAAATAAACCTGATGCGGTGATCGCATCAAAGCGGATGAACAGCCAGATTCCTTCAGGCAATAAAAGCAAAACATACAACAGGGTGAGTTGTACATAAAGCCTGTTTCTGGAATAAGGAAAATTTTTAGAAAAGCTTAAATACTGAACCTCAAAACGCTGCCCCTGATAGATCAGGAAAGTATGGGCAACCGCAACCCCTAATATCGCCATTCCTGCGATCCTGAGATCGTTTCTTAAATCTGCAAAAAGCAAAAATATACCCGATAAAATCGCCCAGCAGAGTATTTTAGTGATTAAAAAAGCCAGTTTCTTCCGGTGGATGATGTCATAAAGAAACAAAATGGAGAATGGCTTTTTCCAACTATTCGTCAGTTTGTTTAGCGTGGTCGATTCCTCGTTTCGCATGATGCGGTTCATCAGCTGAAGATAAAGGAAGGCGCTGATGCCATTTAATAACAGCAGGTAAATAACGATCAGCACAGGGATGAGGTAATGTCCATAAATGGCTCCTGCAACCAGACTGAATAATCCATAAACAATGAGGGGAATGGAAATGAACAGTTGCGCGAAAAACCAGCTTTTAAATTGTTTTCTTTTACTCAGGGCAGTACTGCTGTAAAAAAGGAACTGGTATTGATCCATGCGCAGTTGTGCCGCTACATATTGCCAGCTTTTTACGGTATAAATCAGCCAGACGATAAAGACGAGAATCATCATGATCGGGGCGCTCGCAAAGCTGAGCAGAAAAATAATGTTAAATACCAATGCTTTGTCTGGCGTGATCGTTCCTGCCGTCAGGATAAAGAAACAATAGCTGAAAACTGCGACAAACAAAAACAGCAACATTCCCGAATGCACACGGAAGAAGCCTCTGGAGAATGTTTTGATCAGCAGTTGCGTTAAAGATCCGGTCATTGGGCAATGGCTTTTAAAGTCTGCTTTTCTACCCATAATACCTGGGCTTTGGAAAGGCTTTCATGTTCCAGTGCCTGGTGAGAAGCCAATAGAAAACTGGTTCCATCTTTTTGATGCTTTTCTACGATCCAGGAGTAAAGGACCTGGAGAGAGTCGCTGTCAATGGTAATTAAGGGTTCATCCAGTAAGATCAGTTCGGGCTGACCAATGAAGGCCAGAACGAGTGATAATTTCTTCAGCATTCCGCTGGAATAAGTACTGATGGGTTGCTTTACATAGTGCTGCATTTGCATGCTTTCCAGGTAATCTCCCGCTTGTCCGGGCTGACCAGCTTTGGCACTGGTAAACATCTGGATCATTTCCTCTCCCGTCAGGAATTCGGGGAAGATCGGTTCGGCCTCCGCAAAATTGACGACTTTCCGATAGGCTACACTTTGTTTTTTCAAGTCGATACCAGGAGAGAGGCTGATCTGTCCTTCAAAAGAAAGCAGTCCGGCTATGGCTTTTAACAACGTACTTTTTCCTGATCCGTTTGCGCCCTTCAGCCAGTAAATCCCGGGATCGATGGTCATTTTATCAATTTCAAGGACAAGGTGCCCGGCGTATAATTTTTTGAATTGTTGAAAATCTAACATATCGGCTTTGATCTTTTAATGGCATAAAGCTTTTATTTAATTAAGATGGAGATCAGCTTATATTGTTACAATGAGCGAGTTACGGTTGCAGAGATCTTTTGGTAAGCGCCGGATTCAAAAATAATCTGGGATCGAGTATGAAGTTAAGGAAATAAAACGCAACTTTGTTGCGTGATAAAAGGAAGAAAAGAACTGTTTTTATGGGTAGCAACAAGATTGCTCCTCTTCCTGATGGTTGCTGTTTTTTCGGGGATGCCTATTTTGGAGATGCATCACCATCACGACGAAGGTTTGGAATTGAGACCTGATGGTCATGATAAATTGAGTACCAACCACATCAAATGTAATTTTTGTCAGCTGCTGACGAAGCATCATCCCATCCCTTTAATTGCTATCACTTCAGTTTTCCTGGCCCATCTGGATATAGCTCAGCTTACGTTTGAAGCCACTGCTGAGAAAGGGTTAATCCGTTTGCCGATCGTTGGCCGGATCAACAGAGGCCCCCCGGTTTTAGCTTAGGCTTTTATTTTTCTATGCGTTGCATCCAGCGCATCATCATTTCATTTTTAATTTTTTTCTATGTTAAAGAGGTTATTTTTAATCCCTTTTGCCCTGTATTTATCTGCGGGTTATTCCTATGCGCAGAAAACTCCGGATACCTTGTCGAAACCTGCTGTGATTCAGCTGAAAGAGGTGGGGGTAAAAGGAGGGCAAAAACAACGGCCTAAAACCAGTATTTCTACCACACTAAATCAAAGGGAGCTGGAACTTTCTAAGGGAGGAACATTGGCGGAGACCTTAACTGCTGTTTCGGGCGTAAGCATGCTGAAATCAGGTGCTACCATTTCTAAACCAGTGATCCATGGACTACACAGCAACCGCATCCTGATCCTGAATAATGGGATCAGACTGGAAGGGCAGCAGTGGGGGGCAGAACATGCTCCGGAAATTGATCCGGCAATTGCAACGCGGATACAGGTGGTCAAAGGAGCTGAATCTGTCAGGTACGGTGCAGAAGCACTCGCGGGGGTGGTGATTGTAGAACCGCCTGTTTTGCCAGTCTCTGAAGGGATTGGCGGAAGTATAAACCTCAGCGGGGCTTCGAATGGAAGGGCCGGTACTGCTTCCGCAATGCTTAACGGCGGACTGAAACAATTACCTGGATTTGGCTGGAGGGTTCAGGGGACATTAAAGAAAGCTGGAAATATCCGAACTGCTGATTATTACCTGGGAAATACCGGAGTCAACGAACTGAATTATTCTGCTGCATTGGGATACACGACTGCGAATTCAAGTTATGAAGCCTTCTATAGCCGGTTCAGTACGGAACTGGGAATTTTATACAGTGCACATGTGGGCACAAAGGAAGATATTGAAGCCAGAATAGCCCATGGACGGCCTTTGGAATCGTATGATTTTACCTATCGCATTACTGCTCCGAGACAACGGATTTTCCACGACCTGATGAAGCTAAAAGCCAATTATGATTTTAAGGAAGGAAAATCCCTGTCTGTGGTTTATGGTTATCAGCGGAATCATAGAAAAGAGTTTGATTTCCGGCGTGGAGACCGGGAGGCTTTACCGATCACAGACCTAGTACTCCGTACGCATACCATGGACCTGAATTTCGAACAACAGCTGCAAAACGGATCTAAGCGTTTGTTTGGATTTAATGGAACTGTTCAGGTCAATAACAATATCCCTGGAACACTGGCCAATACTTTTATTCCAAATTACGACAGCTTTACATCGGGTGTATTTTTGATGCAGCGTTGGGCCGGAAAGACTTTTGAATTTGAAGCAGGAATACGTTACGATTTTAAAACATTTGAAGCTGCAGGGTTCAGGTATCAGTATGAACAATCCGAATCTTATGGCGGACAGCGTCGTTTTCACAATGTAACGGGATCTGTTGGCGCATTATGGAAAATCAATCCAGAATGGCATTTGTCTTCCAATATCGGCCTTGCCTGGAGGGCACCAACGGCAAATGAGTTGTTTAGTAACGGCTTACATCATGGTGCCGGTTTATTTGAAATCGGAAATGCAGACATCAAAGCCGAACAAGGCTATAAATGGGTAAGCTCCATCAGACGTATTTCTTCTGAACTTTTTTTCAATCTGGATGTATACGCCCAATACCTCCACAATTATATCTATACCAGGCCGGATGACAATTTCCGCCAAACCATCGCGGGGACTTATCCGATATTCAGATACGGGCAAACCAATGCCTTATTTACAGGAGCTGACTTGTCAGGAACATACACTTTCCTTGCTCATCTGTCTTATCAGCTAAATGCAGCTGTTGTTCGGGCGAAAGACCTGAGCGAAGATAAATACCTGCCTTATATTCCATCCGACAGAATCACCCATTCCCTGAAGTTTGATCTGAATCCCGATCAACAAAACACGGCGTATTTACAGCTGGGACATAGTCTGGTCAGAAGACAAACCCGGTATGAACCGGAAAGTGATTATGCAGCTCCTCCGCCAGGCTATCAGCTGATTCAACTGGCAGCAGGTGCCCGATTCAAATTTGCTGCCCGGGAATTGGGTTTAAACCTGACCGTCGATAACCTTTTCAATACGGCCTACAAAGATTACATGAACCGCTACCGGTATTATACCCATGATATGGGAAGAAATATTACCCTTCGTTTAGCCTATAAATTTTAATTGCTTACCAATAATAAATTACAAACATGAACAAATTACGTCATTACTCATTAGCTGTTTTAGTTGCAATCATTGCATTAACTTTTAACGCCTGTAAGAAGGATCCGAAACCAGAAATACCGGAAGAAGAAATCGGAAAGGCAGAGCTTACTTTCCTGGAAGTGGAACGTGAAGCCCATAACGACCACTTCCATTACAATCCCATCGCTGATGCGAAACCCGAAACCATTTCTTTCGATAGTAAAGGCTTGGCGCCCGTAGGAACGCATATGCACCTGACCGCAGGCAAGACTTATAAACTAACCTTGAAATCCTTTGACTTTGCCAACCGGGAAATGCAGCAGGAGTTTTTAAGTAAGCATGACATTCATCAGGCTTTTATTTTGGGAGCACCTGCCGGAGTCTTAACCTATGCTTATGCAGACCGGGATAAAGACAATAAAAAGGTGAACGTAGGTGTAACAGGCTACCTGACCGTTGATAAAGCATCTGAAGGATTTACTTTTCGCTATGTGTTGCGCCACCTTAACCCTGGGGTGAAAGCCAATATCACTGCTGCTGATTGGAGCGATGTCAATTTTGCCAGCAGATTTGCCGGAGCCAATGACCTGGATTTGAAGTTTGAGCTTCATCCGGTTGCCGCAGGTGGCCATGGTCATTAACTGATGTAAATGTACATATGGGAGACAAATACTTCCATATGTACGTTTTATACCCCATGTCAACTTATAGTCTGCCGATCAAAGTAAATAGGATCAGTCAATTGCCGGCTGATTGCTGAGTTGTTGTGCTTTTCTTTTCTTCAGGATATATTTGACCACTACGAGAAAAACGATAGTAAATATAATCACATTCAGGTAACCCCAAAAGACCGTTAATGCCACGATTCCCAGCGCATAAGGCATCCATAGATAGGTATTCTTAATCACCTCCATATAATGATAAATGCTGATCAGCAGGAAACAACCAATCATGACCACTAATACCGAAGGGGAATTGAAATAATCTGTTAAAATATCAAACCAGGCGGGTTGAATGACCTTTCCTTCTGCTTTGATTCCAAAAAAGCTGCCTGTAGATTTTTTCATCAAAACAGACACTTGTTTCCCGGATTTGAGGTCTGCCGCTTTCGGGTGTGGCGCATACCACCATAGTGGATAGTTTTGACGTAAGGTCAGGTTGCCGGAATCCAGTTTCAGCGCAACCGTATGGTTGTTCTGATAATAACCAATTCCAATAATGGCGGTATCAATTTTTCCGCTTGCCTTTTCATAAAAAGTTTCCGGAAATGTCGCTTTCAGAAAGCCAAAAATAAAAGTAAAGGAAAATATTACGACTAATATTAACCCAGGCCAGCTTGTTTTATAGAATGAGATTGCCTTTTTATACATTGATTCAAACCCCGTTAATGTACAAATAACACTATAGCTTAACACTACTAACAGTTTTAAGCTCAGAAAGTTCTGAACTTAAGTAAATATACAAAGATTTGGATGGTATTGTTAAATTCATACATTTGAATTAATCTAACCTAAACCTCCTATGTCCAAGCATGCACCCGACTTAAATAGCCTGATCAGTCACATTGCTTTATATGACAGTCAGAGTTCCTATGAACAACTTTTTAAGGGACTGTTCCCTTCTTTGTATCGGTTCAGCTATTGCTTGTTAAAGTCGAGAGAGTTATCGGAGGAGGTGGCAAGTGATGTCATGATTACGCTATGGAAGAACAGGCAGAAGCTGCCGGAGGTGGAAAATGTGAGGGTTTATGCTTTTGTGATTGCCAGGAACCTTTCCCTGAATGCCCTGAACAAACACGCCCGGCAAGAACTGGTATCCATTGATGACATCGAGGTTGAAGTTGCCCTGGACGCCTTGAATCCTGAACAATTGCTAATCAACGGAGAGCTGAAGAAAAAACTGGAACGCGCTACGCAATCTTTGCCCGGCAAATGCCAGCTGGTATTCAAGCTCATTAAAGAAGATGGTTTGAGTTACAAAGAAACGGCGGCCATTTTAAATATCTCTGTAAAAACCGTAGATGCCCATCTGGTTACCGCAGTAAAGAAATTAACGGCCATCCTGAAGATGGAACTTAACCTGATGTAAAGCTAATATACGCCTTGCATATTTTACAATAGGAAAAATGATATGATGACAAAAATGGACCCTATAATAGCTGTAAAAGATGTTGAAACCAGTGCTAAATGGTATCAAACGGTCTTTAACTGGAGAAGCTTGCATGGAGGAAAGAAGTTTGATATCCTCGTTTCTGAAAATAATGAAATTATAATGTGCCTTCATCAATGGGGAGAAGACGAACATCCAACCATGATGAACCCGAATATTACACCAGGCAATGGACTGATCCTTTATTTCAGGACTGAAAATATGCCTGTGATTCGACAAAATGTCGAAAAGCTGGCTTGGCCTATTGAAGAAGATGTCCACTTAAATCCCAATTCAACGAAAATGGAATTTTCACTTAGAGATCCGGACGGATATTACTTAACGATCACCGAATTTCACAAGTATGAAGGGTAGATCAATAATTTAATCCCCAAAATTGGGAGTCCTGTAAATTATTTTCATTTTTTTTCTTATCCGACTAGGGAGTTTCCTGAAAAATATTGTCCTATACAAACAACCAATATAAACTTCAGAACGAACCGTCCAAATGGATAGCAATAGAATAATGGAACTATTGGCCCGAAAAATGGCCAATGAAGCTACAACGCATGAGTTGGAAGAGCTGGATGAACTCATGGCTATCTATCCTGATTCCCTGCATTATGAGGAGGTGTTGAAAGAAATCTGGAGCGATTCCGGAGCAGAAAAGCCTTCCCATAACCTGTACATTAACCGAATCTTTGAACAACATAAACTAAAATTTTCTGAAGAGTTTGAACCTGTACTCCTGGAGGAAGAAATACCTTCCAGCTGGTATAAGAAATATGTAGGCGTTTTTGCCATTGCCTGCAGCCTCTTTTTGATTTGTCTTGCTGCTTTATTTCAGCTGAATAGAAAAACGGTAGATTTTGATACAGTAATTGTGAGTGGCAAAGGAATGCGTAAAAAGATCACACTTCCCGATGGCACACTTGTTTGGCTCAATGCAGACAGCAAACTCTCTTACGATAGTAAACTCAATGAAAAAGGAAGACGATTGGTGTACCTGATCGGAGAAGCATTCTTTGATGTGGCCCATCAGAAAAACCGCACTTTCATCGTGCAGACCAACAAGATTTCCATAAAGGTTTTAGGGACGGCATTCAATGTAAAAGCTTATGACCTGGATCAGGTCTCTGAGGCCACCCTGCTCCGGGGCTCTATAGAACTTTCGGTCAACAGCAAGTCTCAGCAAAAAATTCTTTTAAAACCATCTGAAAAATTCGCGCTTACAGAAAACAAGAAAACAAAGGATAAAAAAGCCCTGCTTCAGGATTCAGATGACCTGACGTTAAAAATCGAAAATATAGCCCCTGTACGAATTGCAGGACAGGATTATATCGAAGAAACATCCTGGAAAGATGATGTCCTGGTCTTTAAAAACGAATCATTTGAGGAATTAAAACCTAAACTGGAGCGCTGGTTTAACGTTCAAATCGAGATCGCCGCGAACGTACCTAAATCTTATCGTTTCACCGGAATTTTTAAAAATGAAAACATCAAAGAAGCCTTAACGGCGATGCAATTAATCAAACCTTTTCACTTTAAACTTAAAGCAGATGACGTAATTATTTACTAAAAAAAAAAGGGAGTAAATGCGCCAACATTTTCCCCCTTTTCCAAACCTTCAAGGGTAGCTAAAGCTACCATTATCAGATTTTTAACTTTGAAATTCACAAATCTATGAAAAAAAAAGGACTGTGCAATAAAGTTCTATGTGCCGGCTTTTCCCGAAAAAAAATAATACTAATGTTAAACTGGAGCTTTGTTTTTTCGTTCCTCCTGTGCATACAGGTATCGGCAGCGACCTATTCACAAAATACCAAGGTGGATCTGGACCTCAGAAAAGTGAAATTAAAAGATGCCCTGACCATCCTCGGACAGAAGGGTAATTTCAGATTGCTTTATAGCGAGGAAGACCTTCCTGCAACCAAAAGCATCACCCTCATCGAAAAGGACATTCTCGTGTCTGATGCACTGGATATTTTCTTAAAGGGAACCGGATTAAAATTCCAGTCGCTGGAAGATAACCTGGTGGTCATCCGCTCAAAAAATGCAGATGCAGCGGAAATATTGGTGAAAGGAACAGTAACCGATGCCAAGGGCGTCGCTGTTCCAGGAGCAAGTGTCAAACTCAAAGGCAGCAGCATCGCGACCACAACTGATGCCGTTGGAAAGTACAGCATCAAGGTTCCGGATAATGGTGTCCTGATGTTTTCGTATATCGGATTCGTAAGTCAGGAGATCGATGTGAACAGCCAGGGCACGATCAATGTGAAATTACTGGAAAATAGTCAGGACTTATCGGAGATTGTGGTTGTAGGATACGGTACGCAAAAAAAGGCGGTAGTTTCCGGAGCGGTAACCTCTGTAAAAGGGACTGATCTGGCCAAAACGCCAACGGCAAACCTGTCCAATTCCCTTGCAGGAAGGATGCCTGGGGTAACAGCTATGCAATCGAGCGGAGAGCCGGGGTATGATGGTTCTTCGATCCGTATCCGTGGTGTCAACTCCCTTGGAAATAGTGATGCCTTAATCGTGATCGATGGAGTGCCTAACAGGGCCGGTGGTTTGGAACGTCTGAACCCGAATGATGTAGAAAGCGTATCCGTATTGAAAGATGCTTCGGCGGCCATCTACGGATCCAGAGCAGCAAACGGTGTAATTTTAGTAACGACCAAACAAGGTAAAGCAGGTAAACCTCAATTTTCTTACGATTATTCCTACGGGTTACAACAGCCTACCAGAACACCTAAAATGTCGAACTCTGTTCAGTATGCAGAGATCCTGAATGAGTTGAAAATCTTTAGCTCAGATCTGCCGGACAACCAATGGAGCGCAGCTTCTCAGGGTTTCAAAAATACAGGTTCTTACCTGAGAACTGATAATGGGAATACGATTACTGCTGCTTTTCGCCCGGATGAAATGGAGAAATTCAGAAACGGCTCAGATCCGCTCCGCTATCCGAATACCGACTGGTTCAAGACGACCCTTAAAAACTGGTCGCCGCAGCAAAGACATAACCTGCAGATCAATGGAGGTGCGGAAAATATCAAATACCTGATCTCAATGGGCTACCTGGATCAGGATGGTTATTATAAAAAGTCGGCAACGGGTTATAAGCAGTACGACATGAGGATTAACCTTGAAGCGACATTAAATAAATACATCACCACTACCCTTGGGGTTACCGCAAGAGAAGAGCTGCGGAATTTCCCTACGGTAGGTGCTGGAGATATCTTCAGGATGCTGATGCGCGGAAGACCGAATG
The DNA here is from genome assembly GCF_038446955.1 of Pedobacter sp. FW305-3-2-15-E-R2A2. Classification (NCBI taxonomy): domain Bacteria; kingdom Pseudomonadati; phylum Bacteroidota; class Sphingobacteriia; order Sphingobacteriales; family Sphingobacteriaceae; genus Pedobacter; species Pedobacter sp. FW305-3-2-15-E-R2A2. The sequence continues at coordinate 6,089,749 of NZ_CP151803.1, read as the reverse complement.
AAGTGGAGGTCTGGCCCAATGGTTTACCGGGACCAGCCATTGAATTTGGCTACAACCCTTATGTGACGACCACAGATCTCACGGGTTATAACAAAGATAAAAGAGACTATTTCCAGACTACCGGTAAAGTAGAAATCAAGATTCCCGGCGTAGAGGGATTAAAATTAACGGGTACAGCATCCATTGATAAATTTGCAGGCCGGCAAAAAAGATGGCAAACGCCATGGACCTTGTACAGCTGGGATAAACAGACTTTTGAAGCCGATGGGGTAACACCGAAGCTGGTTGGAGCGGTGAGCTCGGAACGTAAAGATGCCAGTCTGACGGAAACTGCCGGAGATCAGCTGGCGATCAACCTGATGACCATGGCCAACTACGATAAGAAAATCGGAGAACATGCTTTTAGCCTGATGGCAGGTATGACGAGTGAAAAGGTAAATAACGATGGCTTCAATGCTTCACGCCGCTATTTCCTTTCTACCGCGCTACAGGAGCTGGTTGCAGGAAGTGATAAAGAGCAAACGGTAGGCAACCCTGCAGATGCACCAAATAACTTGTTTAACAGAGCACGTCTGAGCTATTTCGGAAGGCTGGGTTACAACTATAAAGAAAAATACCTTGCCGAATTCCTTTGGAGGGTAGATGGTTCTTACATCTTCCCGGAGGATAAACGTTATGGCTTCTTTCCGGGAGTATCCCTGGGCTGGCGCTTGTCTGAAGAGCCTTTCTTTAAAGACAACGTGAAATTTGTAAACAACCTGAAACTAAGAGGTTCCTGGGGACAGATGGGAGCCGAAGCCTATTTTGGCGATGCGCTGGCAGAATATCAATACCTGAGTACCGCAGGTTTTGGAAACTATGTCGTGAACGATCAACTTAGCCAGACCTTGTCTGAAAACCGTGTTCCCAATCCGAATTTTAGCTGGGAAGTAGCGAACAATACTAATATCGGTTTAGATGCGTCCTTTCTGGACAATAAGCTGTCGCTGGAGTTTGACTATTTCTCTAATAAAAGAACAAATATCCTCATCAGCAGAGGTAATTCCGTTCCTGAAAGTTCAGGAATTATAGACAAACTGCCTCCGGTAAACCTGGGGAAAGTGAACAACAGCGGATATGAATTTAAACTGAGCTATAATGACCGGGCCGGAGAGTTTGGCTATGGCATCAGCGTAAATGGAGGATATGCAAAAAATAAGATTGTTTTCTGGGATGAAACTCCAGGTGCACCGGAATGGCAACGCTCTACAGGCATGCCTACCAAAACAGAACTGGCTTATCAGTTTGCAGGGGTTTTCAGAGACCGGGCCGAAATTGAGGCAAACACGATCGACTATAGTTCGATTACGCCGAAGTTATTGCCCGGAGACATGAAGTTTCAGGACACCAACGGAGATGGAAAGATCAATGCCGACGACCAGATCAGGCTGGATAAAACAAGTACGCCAACCTTTACAGGCGGATTAAACTTAAACCTTCAGTATAAAAACTTCGACCTGTCTGTATTGGTTCAGGGTGCTACTGGTGGGGTACAGATCATCGGCTTAACGGAATCGGGTGATATCGGAAATTTCCTGGAGTGGTCTTATAAAAACCGATGGACGATAGACAATCCAAGCTCCGAAAATCCACGCCTTTCTAACCGCGGAAAAACCTATTACACCGACATGAACAATGCTGCCAGAAATACTTACTGGATTCGCAGCAACAACTATATCAGATTAAAGAACGTGGAGTTGGGTTATTCTTTATCGGGTACTTTGAGTAAAAAGATGGGACTAACTGCTTTGAGGGTTTATGTAAGCGGACTGAACCTGTTTACACTGGATAAAATCAAAATCTGGGATCCGGAATCTACCAATTCCAGCGCTCAGTACTATCCGCAGGCCCGGGTGATCAACACCGGAATCAAAGCTACTTTTTAAGTCAAACCAGGACCACTGAAACTAAAAAATATAGAAGATGAAATTAACAATCAAGAATACATATATATGGGCAATTGCTGCAATGGCTTTGCTGGCAACGGGTTGCAAAAAAGACTTTCTTTCTGAAAAACCGCCAACCACTATTCCTACAGAACTGATCTGGCAGGATGGAGGTCTGGCAGACGCTTTTGTACTGGAGATTTACAACGGCCTGAGTGTAGGCGGTTTCTCGGAACAGATGTTGTCGTCGGTATCGGATGAATCGCTTTTTACCCATCCAAACAGAGGAATAGATCTGGTCAATTCCAGTACAATTAACCCTTCTACACTGGGTTGGGTAGACGATACCTGGGGATATGCGAAAATGTATAACCGCATCCGGACTTGTAACATCACGATAGAGAAATTATCAGGAACAGAGAATGGCATTACTGATCAGACGCTGAAAGACAGACTCCTGGGAGAAGCTCATTTCCTTCGTGCCTATTTTTACCACCAGCTGTTAAGGTACTATGGCGGTGTTCCGCTGATTACAAAGGTCTATGTTTTGAATGATGACTACAATGCAAAACGCGGAACCTATAAAGAATGCGTTGATTTTATCCTTAAGGATTGCGAAGACGCGAATAGATTGCTAACGGGTAAAACTATTGGAAAAGGAAGGGCTCCGGCATTGGCTGCGCTGGCTTTAAAATCGAGAGTTTTACTCTATGCTGCCAGCGATTTACACGACCAGACCAAAGCAAAAGCGAAATCTACTTTGCTTGCAGGTTTAAATGCAGAACAACTGGCACCATTGGTGTATACGGATGGCGATCAGCAGCAACGCTGGAGAGACGCACAGCTTGCCGCTAAAGCGGTAATGGATGCACCGGGACGAGGATATAAACTGGACCTTTCTGCTAAAGTTTCTCCGGAAGAAGGACGCAATAATTACAAAAGTCTGGCCATGGGTGGCGGAAGTAAAGCGCCCGGTATTGATGGAGCGGCAGGTTCAGAACTCATCCTGGCCAGGTATTTTATCGACCGTAGCGACATGCGTTATGCACGTGCAAATGGTCCGAATGGATACCGCAACTGGGCAGGTAATACCCCTGTAGGTTTACTGGTTGATGATTATGAAATGGCCGATGGCACAAAGTTCAGCTGGGCTGATCCTGAAAAAAAAGCAGCCCCTTACCAAAACAGAGATCCCCGGTTTTATGCCACTGTGCTGTATGATGGTGCGGGATGGAAACCGAGAGATAAGGTATCTGGAAATGTAGATCCCGCAAGCCAGATTCAAACCGGGGAGTACGACCTGATGGTAGAAGGAAAGCTGATCACTGCTAAAGGATTAGATACCCGTTCGGGACCTATTGAAAGCTGGAATGGAAGCTGGACAGGTTATTATACCCATAAATTTATTGATCCGGATCCGAATATTGTGGATGCTTCTATGCCTCAGTTTGTGCCTTGGCCATTCTTCAGGTATACGGAAGCGGTGATGAATTATATCGAAGCAAGTATTGAAGTTGGTCAGGTAAGCGAGGCGCTGCTTTGGTTAAACCGGATTCGCTTCCGTTCAGGAATGCCGGCCATAACACAGATGGGACAAGATCAACTCAGAGAGATCTACCGACATGAGCGCCGCATAGAAATGGTGTACGAAGAGCAACGTTATCACGATGCCCGCCGATGGATGATTGCCAAAGAAACACTTGGCCGGAAAACCACTTATATCAAGGTGACAGGTAAGTTTAAGGCTGGAAAGACACTGGCAGATAAGTACAAATATGATCCTTCTATTTACGATTATACGTATACGCCTACCACAGAGACCGCCCAGGAAGACCGTTCCTGGAATGATAAGATCTATTTCAGGCCTTTTAGTCGTGATGAGATCAACAAAAACAAAGAATTGAAACAAAACCCAGGCTATTAACCGCAATCTCTCGCTTTTTTGATATCTATCGACCGTACCGGCTCACACACCGGTACGGTCTTTTTTTATGGATATTATCTCCTTTCCCTAAAGAATATCCTGATGGTTTTTCTAGCTTTGTTTGAAACAACAAAGAGATAGTAATGGAAGTCAAAAATTTAGAACCTCAGGAACTTTGGAATAATTTTGCAAACCTCAACGCAGTACCACGAGCTTCAAAAAAAGAAGAACAGGTGATTGAGTTCATGGTTAACTATGGCAACAGCCTTGGTCTGGAAACCATTCAGGATAAGACAGGCAATGTCGTGATCAGGAAAGCAGCTACTGCCGGTATGGAAAACAGACAGACGGTGATCATGCAATCACACCTGGATATGGTTCATCAGAAAAACGGCGACAGTAATTTCGACTTTGCAACACAAGGAATAGAGATGTTTGTAGATGGCGATTGGGTACGTGCAAAGGGAACTACACTTGGAGCAGATAACGGAATCGGTGTGGCGACCATCATGGCCATCCTCGCTTCCTCTACCATTGTTCATCCTGCCATCGAAGCTTTATTTACCATCGATGAAGAAACCGGAATGACGGGTGCTAAAGAACTTGATCCTGCCAATCTATCGGGAACTATCCTGTTAAACCTGGATACAGAAGAAGATGATGAATTGACCATTGGCTGTGCCGGTGGGATAGATACGAACAGCATTTATCACTATAAACAAATACCAATCGCTAAAGATCAGCTGGCTTACCAGATTACGATCAAAGGCCTTGTTGGCGGCCATTCCGGAATGGACATCCACAAAGGAAGAGCAAATGCCAATAAATTGATGAACCGCCTGTTTTACGCTGGACTTAAATCAGTGGACTTACAATTAAGTACGGTAGATGGTGGAAGTTTAAGAAACGCAATTCCACGTGAATCTAAAGCAGTCGTTAGTGTTCCTGCAAGTCAAAAAGATGCTTTTCTTACTTTTATCGCTGATTTTTCGGCGATTCTAAAAGAAGAATACCAAAGCATCGAAGCTGGTTTAAGTATCAATGCTGAAGAAACCGCCCTTCCTGAACATGGAATGGATAAAGTCGATTTCCAAAAAATTGTAAATGCAATTTATGCGATTCCAAATGGGGTATTCCGAATGAGCCCTGATATTGCCGACCTGGTTGAAGCATCTTCAAACCTGGCCAGGGTTATCATCAAAGGTGGCGAGTTTATTACGCAATCCCTGCAACGCAGCAGTGTAGAAAGCACTAAAGACGATGTGGCAAATGCAGTAGGCGCAGCATTGGCAAATATGGGCTGTGATGTTTCCCGCAGTGGAGATTATCCGGGATGGAAACCAAATGCAGATTCTGATATTTTAAGATTGATGACTACGTTGTATAAAACAACCTTTAATGCAGAGCCAAATGTAAATGCTTGTCATGCTGGTTTAGAGTGTGGTATCTTAGGTGCTCACCTTCCGGGAATGGATATGATCTCTTTTGGTCCTACCATTCATGGGGCACATTCTCCCGATGAATGCGTGAAAATCTCTTCGGTACAGAAATACTGGAGTTATTTATTGAAAGTTTTACAGGAAATTCCTGTTAAGAAATAGCCGGAAGGCCTAATGAATCAGGTATAAAGCGAAGCCATATACCTGATTTTTTCTTTTGTAAACCCTCAGAAAACTATTTTTTTCTGAACCTTATAAATCATATACACTTAACCTGAATTTTACAATGCAACCTTAGTTTTGCGCCATAAATATTTGGTTAGTATTTATAGTTTAGGTTTAGTTGATACAGGAGCCCCGATGGATGTCGTGGCTTTTGTCTTTTATAACCAATCCGGATCTGTAACTTTAATACATCGGTATGCTCTAATGTAGGTAACGCTTACCATGCACGACCTTAACCATTTCTGAATATGAGTAAAATCAACCTTCCTGTAGGTGTATTGATCATCCTGCTGTTCCTTAGTTTTAAAAGCACTGCGCAATTACAAACCCTCAAAGGAAGTAAGCTGAGTGTAGAACAATTAGACGAATTTATTAAAAAACAGATGGATTCTCTGGGGCTCCCTGGTTTATCGTTTGCGCTGATCAACAATGGAAAAGTGGTTTACCGCCGCTCCCTTGGAGTTTCAGATATCGTGACTAAGAAAAAGCTGGATGCGAATTCCCTTTTTGAAGCGGCGTCCTTGTCAAAGCCCCTGTTCAGCTATTTCGTATTGAAGTTGGTTGATCAGAAAGTGCTGAACCTGGATACTCCTTTGTACAGGTATTTGCCTTATCCGGATATTGCCAAAGATGAATGCTACAAGCTGATCACGGCACGAATGGTCTTGTCTCATACCACTGGCTTCCCAAACTGGCGTTACTTCGATAAGCGTGATGAAAACCGTTATAAATACGGTGAATTATATATCAAGTTTACTCCGGGAACGCAATTTGCCTACTCAGGTGAAGGGTATTCTTATCTTGCCAGAGTTATTGCGCATTTAAATCACTTGACTTTACAGACGCTGGATCCGTATTTTCAATCAGAGGCAGCTAAGCCGCTTCAGCTCAAAAACTCCTGGTTTAGTGGAAATGACTACATCACAAAACATAGGGTGAAAGGGCATGCCGGCGGAAAACCGACCGGCAAACCCTGGCCAATTGCCTTTCCGGAGCAGGATTCCACCTGGTTTGAACCTGCAGGAGGATTACATACAGAGGCCGTAGATTATTCGACCTTTTTGATTGCACTGATGAGGGGTAAGGGGCTGTCAAAAAAGAGTGGGGATGAGCTGTTCAGAGAACAGGTACAGCTCGATAAAAGTACGCCACATTATCTGGTCAATGGAGATACGGCATGGGGGCTTGGAATTGCAATCCGACCTGTAAGTTATGGGGTAATATATGAACATGGCGGAAATAACGGAGACGCTCAATCCGGGTTCAAGATCAATAAAGCGAATAAAAATGGTTACGTGTTTTTTACCAATTGTGATAAGGGAATCGTTTTTAACAAAAATATAGGCACTTTGCTTGGCAATTAAACAGATGATTTGGCTTGAATTTAAAGCAGGATTTATGAATCTGGCATTAGAATAATATGATATTCATAAATCCTGCTGATCTTATTTCTGAAAGCTATTTCTGTTTTGGTAAACTTTTAATCCATTCTCTGATCAGTTCCACACCCTCTTTATGAATAATGGTTCGTGCCAGTTCCGGCATGGCCGTTCCCGGTTCTGTACTGTTCATTCTGTACAAGAGTATGGATTGTTCAGGTAGCCCCGGAACGATGTCATAATCTAATCCTCCGGCGCCTCCACCCGCAGAAACCGGTGCTTTTCTCATCCCCAAATGATCTGGGTTTGTTTCCTGATAATCTAAAAATAATCCGGTATTGTAGGCATCGCCACCTTTAGTATGACAATGTGCACAATTTATATCCATATATGCCCTGGCCCTTTGTTCCAGACTATAGTGTTTTTTGTCCGTCCAGACCGGGAGCTGATGCACTTTGCTCAGCTCAGGCAATCCAGTAATCCTGGCTTTGGCTGCCCATTGGCTCAATTGATTTACCGTTTGTCCGCTAAGGGTAAAGTTGAGGTTTCTTGCTTTAGGCCCGATCGGGGTCAGGATCCCATCCTTGATGTGACACCTTTTACAGTCGTTGGTATTGGGAACCTGATAATTGGTAAAATATTTTTTTCCTTCCTCATCAAGTAAGGTAATCGGAACCCTGGCCCCGGTAATGTGTTTCAGGGCCTCCGTTTGCTCCTTGTTCCAGAGGTAGTTCATCACTTTCCATTTTTTATCCTTTGGATCTTTTACGAGCAAGCGGGTTTCAATCATCACTTTTTGATGTTCGACATTGGTATATGCGAAATTTTTAATGATGATGCTGGAATCAGGAAAGTCTAAAGCCCCATTTTCGGTATATTTTATCGCCTTGCCAGCCGGTAAAACAATAAACCGGTCTTTAATGGCATAGTCGGTAAACAAAGGGGTACTCAATTCATAGTTAAAAATCCCATCTGCAGGATTCAGGTCTTTGAGTTTTCCTTTGAAAAATCCATAATCAGAAAGCTTTTCTTTAAATTGAAAATCGCCTTGATTTACAGGCTTGGTTTTATTTTTGCAGCCCTGCTCCATCAACACCGAAAATGTAGTGCTAAAGAGGAGCAAGGTGCTAAAAAGATAAGTTTTACGCATCTTTATTTGCATTGGTATGGGCTAATATTTGTATTGGGTTTCCAGTTTTCAGGTTTTGAAATGTTGAGGAAATCGGCATTCACGAAGACATTGTCGCCGGGCTGTTTGATACAAATAGAATCCGGATTTGCTGCGGTTCCTTTGGTCAGGATATTGCTGGTAATTCCATCATACATGATCCATGGAATCCGTTTGTTTTTGCGGGCAGGATCCAGTCTGTTCAGCTGCGCTTCTGTTGCCACCAACAATTGCCCGATCCGGTGTTCATAAGCAGGCTTAGGAAAAGCAGGTCCCATCTCTATGGTGTTGTCGTGAATCCTGATGTTTTTCGGAATAGGCGAATAATTGGCATTGATCTTCTCGCCAGCTTTCTCATCTACGGCAAAGCCGGAAGCAATGGTGATGGAAGAAGTGTTGTTGTTGATAATTTTATTGTTATAGATCTCAATGTCTGAGGCTGCGAGGATGATGATCCCGCTTCCCGGCGAGGCATTTCCAACACCCCAGGTGGTACCGAAACTACCTGCTTTAGCGAAATTTCTAAAGTTGTTGTCGTGGATGTTATTATTATAAACCTTCACATGACCCCCTCTTTTTGAAAGATCGGGAAGGTCAAAAATCAAGAAACCTGCGGTATTGTTGTAAAACTCATTGTCGTAGACCTCTGCATTGGAAGTATTTTCAATTTCACAGCCAGCCACATTTTTAGCAGCTTTACATTTCCTGACAATGGCGCTGTCGGTCTGGCCAACATAAATTCCGGCATCCGAAGAACCCTCTGTATAGCAGTTTTCAATGAGCACATTTTTGCACAATACCGGATAAATGGCATAACCGCCACTGGTAGAATCAGCCTTGCTCCATACCGCATGCAGATTGGTTACGGTTACGTTGCTGCTTTTATTGATCTTTAACAAATCTCCTTTGGAGTCCCGGATGGTCATGGCATCAATGGTAAAGCCTTTCACATCAGTTACCCGGATGCCTTCGCCACCCTGCGTCTGTCCGGAAAAATCAAGAACGGTCTTGTCATGGCCTTCCCCCTGAATCAGGATATGGTTGACCTGGGCAATGCTGAGGTTGTCAAATTTATAGTTCCCTGCTTTCAGCAGGATACTCGTGCTGTCTTTTAAAGAGAGAAAGGCTTCCGCAATTTTAGCTTCTTCACCGGGTTTAAAACTTAGGATAGTGGTGTAAGTATCTTTTTGATCTGATTTGCTGTTACAGGAGCCCAAAATACCGGTAATCAGTAGTAAGAGGAGTGTTGTAGTGATGGAATGTTTCATATTTGGTTAGTTTTTGTGGGTTTGATTAAAAGATATTGTAAGCATAAGTCACATAGTAGACTGCCCCGATATTCGGATTGGCAACCCCTGTGGTATAGTATTGGTTGGTGATATTGGTGGCACCCAGTCTGATTCCCGAGCGTGCTTTGATGAGCTTGTAGCTGATCTGTGCATCGATCACTGCTGAACTTGGTACCTGTCCAGCAGCAAGGCCACCGGAAACGACATAGAAATAACCCGGTTTATAGCGTAGGCTGGTACTGAATGACCATTCTTGTTTTTTACCGAAACCACTGTTTCCAAATTCCATATTGATGTGGTAACTCGGGGTATTGAAGTTATTGATCTGAGAATTATTTTTATTCCTGATATGGTCTGAAAAGTAATTGACCTTGGTCAGGAAATTATGGCCGAGGTCTACGCTGACACTGGCGGCATAGCCATAGGTATTTACCATTTGCCCGCCATTGAAGGCAATGTTGTATTGGATATAGGTGCTATGGTCTTTAAAGGCAGTCACATCATTCGTTCCTGGTGTATTGGCAACATTTGCATAGCCAATAAAGTTTTTCCAGGTAGAGAAATAACCCAGCACATCGAAGATCACCCGTTTTCCGATCAGGGCGGCATAACCGAGTTCAAATGCATTGACCGACTGAGGTTTGATGTCATTGTACTGGAATTTCTGAAGCACACCGGCATCACCTGTCTGCTGATATTTGGTCACACTTTCCAGGGTATAAGGTGGAAATTTGTTAAACTGATAATTGTCATTGAGCAGGAGGGAAGAACCGCCGGAAGAAAAGCTGTTGTAACCGCTCAATGTGTTTTGTAAAGCCTGGATATTAGAAGGGAAACTATAAGCATTCTGATAAGAGAACCTGATGAAGTTTTCTTTTACTGCTTCAAAAACCAATGAAGCCCTCGACGTGACTTTCGGTGAGGAGAACAACGTGTTTTTATCATAGCGGAAGGAAGTGCTGATGCTGAGTTTATCGTCTGCAACTTTCTTCGCCAACTGGATATAGGCACTGTATTCTTTTACATTGATGGGTTTGTTCTTATCCGGAAAAAGCGTGTTTTTACTGTTCAGACTGTACAGTCGCCAGTTTACCCCTGCAATGACACTCATGAACTTCACCAGATCGGTAAAATTATACTGCGCTTCTGCATTGTATAACTTACTGCGGTCGAGGAAGAGCGTGCCTCCATCAGAAATAGGGGTGTTGGTGATGCTGTCCTTCAATCGGTTAAAGAGAGGACTTCCCAGTTCTGCCCGTCCCTGATCAGCAAATGCACGGGCAGCTAAATGTGCTTCGTTTAGTCCTGATCCTCCCGCCAGCGCATTGATCAGGCCGTAAGTATATTCCGGATACCATCCTCCGGTATTGCCGTCATAACTTGTTTTCCAGGACTCATTGATGTACTGTGCTGTAGGTCCGGCAACGATGGTCCGTCCGGAATTCTCCTGAGTGGTATAACCGCGGATAAACCATTTGTCGCTTTTAAGTTCCATTCTGTACTGACCTACTTTAAAGCCTTTCAGCTGGTATCGTGTATCATTGGTATACACAATATTTCCTGTTCCATAAGTTCCGGAGATCAGGGCTTCAAGTTTTGGATTGATCTTATAGCGGAGCTCTGCATTGACTTTGAAGAGCCTTGCTTTATTGTCCAGGTAACCAAATTCAGGGTAACCGGTCCTTGCTACATAATTCGACTTAGTGAGCAATGGATCGATAATTGGGGCCAGTGCGGGATCTCCGGCGAGTGCTGCCTGTAGAAATGGCGAGATGTCAACAGAAGTTGCGCCTCCATAATAGTTTGCTCCATTGTAATTCGGATCAGTAAGGGCGGTTCCTGTTCCGTTTTTATTGCTGGCATCATTCGCCACCCAGTCTTTTGCCTGGGTATATTGGGAATTGATTTTAAAGGCGAATTTCTCATTGATCTGTTTCGCGTAACGAATGGTCCAGTCGTAATAAGCGGAAGGGGCTACGGGATCATTGTGGTTCTTATTGTTCAGGTGGTTCGCCCCCTGAGTGACGAGTACGCTTAAACCCTGATATTTAAAAGGATCTTTGCCAGACATGATCATCGTTCCATTCAAACCTCTGGAGCCGTAAAGTGCCGACGAGGCCCCGGAAAGCATTTCTATGTTGTCTACATCAAGTTGTGTTAAACTGATGGCCGATCCGAGGGGGAAGTTAAGCCCGGGTGCCTGGTTGTCCATTCCGTCTACAATCTGCGTGAAATTGGTATTTCCACTCGTATTAAATCCCCTGGTAGAGATACTGGTAAAACCGATGCTGGAAACCGTCACATCCACGCCTTTTAAACCCTGAATCATGTCGATGTAGTTCAACTGCGGCGAATTGCTGATCTCCTTACTGCTGATCTGTTCGATGGTGACGGGGGAGGCCAGCTTTTTTTGTACCGTCCTGCTGGCAGACACGACCACTTCCTGTCCAAGTACAGATGCGGGTTCTAATCCGATTTCCAGGATGCCGGAAAAACTTTGAACCGCTACTTCTTTAGATTCGTAGCCGATGGAGGAAATGATCAGGGTAAGCGGGAGTTTCTTTGATGTTTTCAACTGAAACCTGCCGCGGTCATCAGAGTAAGTGCCTTCTGTCCCGTTTTTTACCTTTACGGAGACCGCGTATGCAGCTTCCTGCGTGGCGTTGTTCTTAATGTTTCCTTTGATTAGATTTTGCGCCCTGAGGGAATCGGGCATACAGAAATAAAGAATCAGGCTAAGTAACATGACTTTGTTCATATTTGGTTTGGTTTAGGTTGGCAACAAAATTTTAAATAATAAAATAGCTTAAACCCCTTTAACCGTCATGAAACTACGAGAGTACCGCTATTTTCTTATTCCTGTAAAGATCAGTGACACCAAAAATTTAATGTCCTGAAGACTTTGTGTGTAATCAATTTCAGTTTCCCCTTTCAGGATCGCCTGCTGTTCTACACTATGTTTTAAAGCATCTGTAAGGTTGATGAGCACGGATGCCGTATTTTCCGGATCAGTCATCATCAGGTTTTCCTCCTTTGCCGCTTTTTCCAGCAGCTGTGTTAAGAAGATTTTCTCCCTTTTCATCAGTGCATTGTACAATTCAAAAAAACGAGGCAGAATCTTGTTCAGGGTATCTACGGACACCCGGTTCATATTGAGCACGTTTTTATAATAATTGAACCTCGACTCCAGATAAAATGCAGTCCTGTTTTCTATTCCCTCTTTAAGCAAGGTGGTTTCCTGAAGGGAATTGATAAAATCTTCGCCTTCTTTGAGCGCCACCTCGATAAATATGTCTTCCTTATTCTTATAGTAATAGTATAACGATGCTTTATTCAGGCCAACGGCCTGGGCAATGTCATCAAGGGTAGTTTTATCAAGACCAAACTTTGCAAAACACTGCATGGCTGATCTTCCTATCTTTTCCTTTACCAGTTCTTTTTTACTCATATCCCTTCCTTAAAACTATAAACATATTTTCAATTTTCCAAATGTTTTAACAAAACGTTTGAAAATTGAAAAACCACTGTTAATTCTTGTAAACTTAAGGATTCAGGAATTAAAAGTAAGGGTATAGAAAAAGGGCTGTCTTTATTTCTAAAAACAGCCCTTTCCGGAAAGTCGGTAATGAGTTTTCCTTTTAATTTATTTTAACAGGGTGATTTCCACTCGTCTGTTTTTTAATCTGCCTTCTTTGGTTTTGTTGTCATCGATCGGTTTGCTGTCGCCAAGACCCGCAGTTGTAATTCTGTCTGCATTGATTCCAAGGCTAACCAGATAGGTTTTAACGGAAACTGCACGTTTCTCAGAAAGCCATTGATTGTATTTTGCCTCTCCGGTTTTATCAGAATGCCCCTCAATAAGAATGGCTCTTGATTTGTCTTTTTGTCCGATGACTTTAGCAACATCCGTAATTCTCTTTTTAGACTCCTGATTTAATATAGAAGAGTTGGTAGGGAATAAGATCTCTGAGCTAAAGGTGAACTTAATGCCCGCTTCTGTTCTTTCTACCTGATCCTGTGGTAAGTCTTTTTTGATTTTATCCAGCTCTGTATCAGTTGTTTTCTCTACAGGTGTTGGTGTGGTAACCACTGCTTTTTTTGTTTTGCAGGAAAGGGTCACGGTAAGCAATAGTGCTAAAACTAGTTTCGTTGTGTGTGTCATTGGAAATTAAATTGAGCGTAAATATAACAATGTCAAAATGAAATGCGGTGATCGTCACGAATCCCTTACGGTGGCTTTTTGCATTCTATTGGATCCGCAAACAAGAGATTTGTATATTGCGGCCAAAAATTTTAAGCCATTATATGAATTGGGAAAAGTTACTATCGGCGAAACGCTGGGGGAATGAGGATAGGTTTGCAGGGAATCAGAAAGAAGCGAGGTCAGAGTTTCAAAGGGATTACGACAGGATCATTTTCTCTTCACCGTTTAGGAGACTGCAAAATAAAACGCAGGTATTTCCTTTGCCGGGAAGTGTGTTTGTTCATAACCGCTTAACCCATAGCTTAGAAGTAGCTAGTGTTGGCCGTTCATTGGGGACGATCTTTTACAATAAGATCAAGGAAAGTGATGCAAATATCGATGAGACTTGTCCTTTACTTTGTGAGATAGGAAACATTATTGCCTCTGCCTGCCTGGCACATGATCTTGGAAACCCTGCTTTCGGACATTCCGGAGAATCGGCAATCTCTCATTACTTTACCGATGGTGATGGCCGTCAGTACGAATCACAGGTAACTCCCGGACAATGGGAAGACCTGATTCATTTTGAAGGAAATGCAAATGCCTTGAGAATCCTAACCCATCAGTTTGCCGGAAAGGGGACAGGAGGTTTTGCCTTAACTTATGCTACATTGGCTTCTATTGCGAAATACCCTTGTGCTTCACTTGCCGGACACAACAAAAAGAACATTTATACCAAGAAATATGGATTCTTCCAGTCGGAGGAAAGTGGTTTTGAGAAGATTGCAATAGAAATGGACCTGATTAAGGTTCAGGACGAACCTCTGGTCTACAAACGTCATCCATTGGTTTACCTGGTGGAAGCTGCGGATGATATTTGCTATAATATCATTGACCTGGAAGATGCACATCGCCTGAAGATACTTTCTTATGAAGAGGTGCAAACCTTGTTATTGCCTTTGTGTAATGATCCTAAATTGCCTGCAAGATTGGCGGAAATGGAAGACAATGATGCCAAAATTACCCTGATGAGGGCAAAGTCTATCAGTACCCTAATCTGGCAATGCTCTACCGTATTTTTTAAAGAACAGGAAGCAATCCTGAATGGTGATTTCAACATCAGCCTGATGGATGCAATTGACGAACCTTTCCTTTCTGTAATGAAAGAGATTGAAAGGATTTCTTATAAAAAGATCTATAACTATTCTTCTGTGGTACAGATAGAGGTGGCAGGTTACCAGGTAATGGGTGGTTTGCTGGAAGAGTTTATTCCTGCGTATTTGCTAAATGAGTCGAAATACCACAAAAAACTGGTAGAACTAATTCCCAAACAGTTCCTGACCAAAGAAACAGATGCTTATTCTAAAATTCAAAGCGTACTGGACTTCATATCCGGGATGACCGATATCTATGCAGTAGAGCTTTTCAGAAAGATTAAAGGGATTTCTTTTCCTTCTATGAGCTAAGTGCTGCGGAATAAAAGGGCGATGTCATCTGGACCCAGCCATTTCCTGGAGCAAAACGGTCCATGTGCGCTAATTGCAATTCTGACAACTTATCGGCATCAATCATGTTTTTTTGCGGTTGATTTTGTGCAAAAGTAATGCTGTTCAGGAATAAAGAGCAGATGATCAGAAGATGATTTTTCTGCGCCATCTGGTAATGGTTGGTGATCAATTTTTGATTCAGGTCTGATACAATAATAGCAGCATGATTTTGAAGCCTGGCCGGAAGCTGCAGGTGTTTAAAACTTGTGGTATCGGCTTTACAAATAAACGCGGGAAGTTCATTCGATGGTGTTTCTGGCCCCAAAATTCCCTGATTTTCGGGGTTTTTGATATAAAGCCGGATATCGGTTTCCGAATTTCTTGCCTTGACGACTGCTATTGTTTTATGAATTAATGGTTGTTTAAAAGCTTCCTCATTCCCTGCAATGGTCGGCAGCTCCCTGGATTCTTTGACTGAATCCGCATGGTCTTGTTCTGGTTCGGAAAGAAGCGTCTCTACGACTTGCAGAGGAGTATTTGCGTCTTCTTTGTGCGTTTTATCATCATCCGGATCAGGAATATTGATCCTGCCTAAATACTGGCTGTCAGACTGCTTTGACCTGTCCTTAGCCACAACAGCGATATAGATGTCCAGATTTTTACCTTTTAAATCGTTTGAAAGCCTCAAAATATCCGTACCTGAACCTCTAAAATTGCCCAGACATTCGTAGCATGCATTTTTTTCTTCCAGATCAATTGCCAATAGCATTACCTGATCTTTTGGAGAAGCGCCGTATGCAAGCGCTGAATTCCAGTTAAACCTTAGCAAGTCATCACGTTCCAGTTCAAATTCCACGTTGTTTAATCCGGGAAGTACACCACCGCTAAACCTGAAGCGCTCTGGGTCGATCGCACAGTCATCGCCATTTAGCTGAACGGCCTTGGTTTTGTTATAGGAAATCGCACCTCTGGTGCCTCCTGTCTTGGTCCAGTAGTTTTTGAATCCAATTTTTATTAATTCTTTAATGCAGTTTAAGGTGTCCTGCACCAGTTTAAACTGTTTTCTGTTTCTGAGTTCTGCTGCTGTAGCAGGCGCGGTACGGTCAGATAGAGATCTCATCCTGTCTACGCCATAGGTGCTATAGCCGACAACATTACCTATTTTACCAGTAAAACCACCCAATATTCCATTTTTAATTGAGGCCATCTTAATTATTTAAAAATTAATCTGATAGCAATATAAGGATAAATAAAAGATTTATTTGGGAATTATTTGATATTTATTGGAAATTTAAACGGTGGTTACACGATAATAAGACGCTTCAGACCGAGTGTGCACCGAGTAAGTATCGTGTAATGAGCTTGTTTGTATCTTGTGGTTCTGAAACTTGCTTTTGTCCGGTAATAAAGAAATTAAAGCCATTTAAATAGGAGGATAATATTGCGGTAAGATGAATACCTGAACTTGTTTAAGCTTCAAGCTTCATCGGGGATTCGCTGGTTTTCCTGATGTTTTTCATTAACAATATGCCCAACGACAGCGCAAGAAGGACGATACTGGTAAAAGGTATCTGATGAATTCCGGCTTTTGTGATGGTCAGGCCACCAACTGTAGATCCTATTGTAACGGCTAAATTTCCACAGGAAGTAAAAATGCTGTTTACAAATTCGGGCGCTTCAGCAGCCGACGAAGTTACATTTACATTGCTGATCAAAAAGCCACCGGTATGCACCAATCCCCAAAAAAAGACCATCACAATCATCGGAATAAAATAAGATCCGAAGAAAAATAACAGCAGGTGAACAATGGCCAGCAGGACAATAAATACCAATGTTGTGGTGTCGATGTTTTTGCTTAAATATTTTCCTGCCAGCCAATTTCCGGCTACACCTGCGATGCCAAAAAGTAACAGCATCAGGCTAATTTCTCCGCCTTTCATTTTGGTAATTTGTGCTAAATATACCGCCATATAGCCGTAGGTTGAGTACATAGCTGAAATCATTAGACAGGCCAGCATCAGGTTGATCCATAGTATTTTCTTTTTGAAAATCTTTGCCTGACCCACTGCTTTATTTTTCTCTGGCGTAGGAATAGGCGGTAGGAGCCACAATAAGCCCGCAAAAGATAGGGTGTTTATTAATGCTGATAATATAAAAGAGGCTTGCCAGTTAAAAATATCAGCCATAAAAGTAGCCAGAGGAATTCCGAAAACACTTGCAATGGTAAATCCTGCGAACACGATACTTACGGCTTTGGGGGATTGCTCAGGCGGTACCGAATTGGCCGCTGTTGCCAGGCCGATCGACCAAAATACGGGATGGAGAAATGCCGGTAAAATCCTTGCGATTAACAAGACATTGAAGCTGGGGGAAAATGCAGCTATTATATTGGATACCGCAAAGATTGCCAGTACCAACGCCAGTATTTTCTTGCGATCAAAACCAGATACCAGCATCATCATAAATGGGCCAAATAAGGCAATAATTAAAGCAAACGCACTCAAGAGCCAGCCCGCTTTATCAATGCTGACATGAAAAGCGGAGGAGAGTTGTGGTAAAATTCCGATGACGCCAAATTCGGTGGTGGCAATGCCGAAAATGCCAAGAGCAAGTACATAAAGTGTTCGTTTCATAAAATTTTTGTAGCTGTTGTTTTTTGTGCAAATTTGCCGAATAAGCTAACCTGATTTATCGTACACACCTTTAGGTATGATACTTACTTTTAGGAAAGTATAAAGCCAAAACTCACCTTATGCCAGAATTTTTTCATGATAAAAAACTGTATTATACCCCGATTGAATTTGCTTTAAATCATATTGGTGGGACATGGAAAATGCCCATTCTCTGGCGTTTGCAAAAGAATACGCTAAGGTATGGGGAGTTGAAAAAAGACATTCCACATATCACGGACAAGATGCTGACAACCCAATTGAGAGATCTGGAAGAAAAGGGCTTGATCGAACGAAAAGTTTACCCTGTTGTGCCTCCAAAAGTGGAGTATCGCATTACTGAAAAAGGATTAAAGGCAATTCCGGTTATTGAAACCATTATGAAATATGGTTATGAGTTAATTCAGGAGGCAGGAATTGAGTTTCCTCCAAAACAGCGTTGATTTAGTGGAGTGCAGGATAAGATTACTTGTCTATTTCGTATTCAAAAGTATATTTTTTTAGTGATTTTGGCAAGCTATCGGTTTTGATAGCTCGCCAAAACCACTTATTCTGTGATTTTCAGTAATCCATTGTTTCTGAAATCGAGTAAATTACCTTTTCTTGTTTTCGGTTTTCCTTCTATCTCGGTCTCTTTGTTTGTCTTCATATTGGTAATGGTGATACCTGTTTCCGGTGTTTTATCATAAACCGTATACTTATAGCCTTTATTATTGAAATGAATATAATTCAGGTCCATTCCTTCATTTTTAGCACCGCCACCTCTGAAGTAAAAAGAGTAGGTGAATTTTGACCAGCTCTCTTTTGTTTTTTCAGGGAATTCAAATTCAATCTTTTGAGCAGTTCCAAAACGATATATCATATAGGCATTGGCTTTGTCTTTTGCCAATACTACACGCTTGTTGTTTTTTGTCGTGAATGATAAAATAACCTCCTCATTTGGGAGGATATATTTTTGTGCATAAGAAGAAACAGAAACGAATAGCAGAATTATAATTGTAAAGGTGTATTTTTTCATAGTGTAAAAGTAAAAAAGATTTGTGAGCTTGCTAATCAATACTCAGACCGTCATGCTCATACGGGGTGTCTGTTTGTAACTGCCTGTTAAAATATGGAGCATCAGCGAGATACTGTAATATGGATTCAGGATCTTTATCTTTGACCTGGTTAGCGGTGAATTCCTGCAGATAACCCAATCCCAATAAAGAGCCACATCCTGCATCTTTGAATAATTTGCTCAGTTTTTCATTTTGGTCAATATGGTAAGAATTGAATGCCGGAAGCGTGTCAATCGCCAGGTATTCTTTATCAATTTTGTTGATATTTAATAATCGGCTAAGTTTTTCTCCTTCGAATGTGTCGTTATTGGTTAGGAATAGAAACGTACGAACCACGAGCTTGTCGCCATGTAATTTTACTGCAAAATACCCTACTTTCTGGTCCGCTATACAGAAATCTACCTGACTCTCATTCCCAGACCAGCGGTGTGGAATCTTATTTTGTAGAAAGGTAAGCAACAGGATTTCATGCATGATTCCCGGTGTGATGTTGATCCTTTCCCTAAGCCTGTCCAGTGCATGAATCGTAATGTATAATGGTAAGGGAATATCCAGTCCGGCTGTCTTAAATCCTAGTAAAGATGGTTTTACATTAAAGTATTCCATAACCTGATCCGGAGAAGCCCAGCTGAGGCGTATGGCACTCCGGAAACTATCTTTTACCATGATTTGGTGTTTTTCTGGTTTGAAGGGATGAATGATGATGTCATTCTGCGGATTAAAACGGGCAAAATAGGGTGTCATGGAAAGATCGGCACTATAAATCTGATCGTTATAGTCGGCTAAAAGCCGACAGGTATGGGTAACCAGGTTAACCAGTCCATCCTGAAGCTCCCTATGTGTTTTGCTGTCGTGTAAGTAAGGGAGAAAATGTGTTTTGAGGTCTGATAAATCAGGATCAACAGCTACATCAATCTCACCCACACAGTCTATCAATGTTAATCCTTCAGAAAGGTACCAGGTTAAAGGGATGGTATTTCCATTATCGAGTTCGATGTCTATACCCTCCATGAGCTGATACATCAGTTTGTTGAACTGAACGATCCGTGTTTTGGACATCTCTGACCCTGGTGCAGCTTTTGCTTTCAGTACCGGATATCGGACTTCGTATAAGTGATATATAAAGATGGGAGGAAATTTGGCTAGCAATTCCGGACCGCCAATCAGTGTGATGATTTTCTTGATGCGGTCCATGAACCGCTCTTTTAAAGCCTTACGTACCTGTTCTACATTAGCTGCAGATTTAATCGCCGCCTGTTTCTTCTTCTTTCTGTCCATATGGAGCAAATTTGATATTTGGTGAAATTAAATAAACATTTTGGTAAAACCAGTAAGAGCGTTGGTTATATAAGTATTTATTGGATTACAAGAAGTGAAATATAAAGAACCTATAGACCTGACTATCGCTAAATTCTAAAGCCAAAGTGCTGATTCATCAATAGCCTGCTTTCTGCCTTATAAAATTGTGAATGGTGTAATCCAATTTCTTGAACCCTGGACGGAGTGAATTTTGATGTAATTTATGAGTTTTGGCGCGATATAACTTCTTATATCACGCCAAAACTACCTTTTTTTATAGGGTTTTGGCGTGATATAGATTATTATAACGCGCCAAAACTCATTTCTCTCGATCGTGCGAATTAAAATGGAATTCATCTGATCGATCTATGTTTTATATTTACATTTGACTAAAATCTTAATTAAATGACGCCTCAGGACCAAACAGATGATCTCGGTCAACCGATTTTCTATAATGATGAAATCGAACCTCAGTATCTAATTAAAGAATCTAAATTCCTATTGTTAAGTTTCTTAACCTTTGGGTTGTATCCAATTTGGTGGATTTATAAGGCCTGGGTCTTTTTTATTCAGAAGGAAGGATCTAATGCTAATCCGGCAATCAGAGTCCTATTTAATCTCTTTTTTATGCTGGCTTTGTTAACTAGAATTCGGCAGTTTGCCATACAGGAAGGATATAAAGGGAGCAATTTCCCGGTAATTAGTTATATTTTAATCATTGGAGTTAGCATGTGCTCTTTTTTTCCTCCTCCTTTTTTTCTGCTTAGTCTTTCGAGCTGTTTGTTTTTCCTGCCTAGTGTGAGCGCTTTAAATTATGGTTTACAAGAATCTTCTGAGGTACGTTCCTATGAAGATGACGGATTAAGTACCAGACAAATCATATTGGTTGTAATAGGCCTCATACTTTGGGGACTTATTGTAATCGGATTATTGTCTTCATAGCTCAATGAAAAAGCATTGCTTTTTCATTGAGCTATGAACTGCAGGATAGTGTGGCGCTGCCTGGCTGCTCGTTTGCCCATTCCGGCCTCAGTACAAAGAACTCATCATGAGTTTTAGCATATGGATCTTGTAGCGCAGCTTGTAGTCTTTTGAAAAGTCCATCTTCTCCTTTTTCCAATTCCTGTATAGCCTGATACAGCAAGAAATTCCTTAGAATGAACCTTGGATTGTTGGCCCTCATCTGTGATTGAGCATTTACTCTTGAGGTCTTATTCAATGCTAACCTTGCCTGATAATTTTTGATATTCTTGCTCAGAAGTTCGCGTTCGCTGCTGCTTGGCTGATCATATAATGCAGGGGTAAAATAAGTTGTAATTGCTTGTTCATCCTGCAAATCTTCCGGCAATTCAATCAGTAACTGATAAAAAATGGTCATGTCGGGTTGTAGTGTCGCCAATAGATTTTCGAACTGATCAATCAGTTCAATATCATTTCCTTTGACCTCATCTAATCCCATTTTTCCGGCCTTCATTGCATAATATTTTTCGTAGAAAACAGGAGCGAAGTTCTCCAGGGCTTTAACAAGTTCGGCAGTATCTTCAAAAAGAGGAGCGATGGCATTGGCCAGGCAACCCAGGTTCCAGTAAGCAATAGAATGTTGCTTGCCAAAGGCATAACGGAGCCCCGGGTGGTCAGTGGTATTCGGACTAAAGTTCGGATCATAAGCATCCAGGAATGAAAAAGGCCCGTAATCGATGGTCAGTCCGAGGATCGACATATTGTCGGTATTCATCACGCCATGGACAAAACCTACACGAAGCCATTCTACGACCATCGTTGCCGTCTTTTCCAGGACTTCTTTAAACCAGGTTAAAGTCTTGTCTTCCCCTTTTATATGAGGGTAAAAGTTTTCAATTGTCCAGTCGGCAAGTTGTCTTAAATGATCATATTCCTTTCTTGCCGCCAGCATTTCGAAGTTCCCAAAGCGCAAAAAGCTGGGCGCTGCGCGCATCACTATAGCCCCTGGTTCATTTGCCGGTCTTCCATCATAAAACATATCACGTCTCACCGGATCGCCTGTAGCGACTAAACTCAAAGCCCTTGTGGTTGGAACCCCCAGGTGATACATGGCTTCACTCATCAGGTATTCTCTGACAGAAGAACGAAGTACTGCTCTTCCATCAGCCCTGCGGGAGTAAGGAGTCATCCCTGCACCTTTCAGCTGGAGTTCCCAGGAATTACCCGATGACTGTGGCCATTCTCCCAGGGTAATTGCCCTGCCGTCGCCCAATTGTCCTGCCCAGTTACCAAACTGATGCCCTGCATAACAGGCAGCATAGGGTTGCATTGTTGGATTAACAAAGTTTCCTCCAAGTAGTTCTACATCCTTCTCATCCGGTGTGTTTATTCCCAACGCCGCAGCAAGATCTTCTGTCCAGGCCAGTAACTGAGGTTTTCTAACCGGACTTGGCATCACTTTGCTGTATAAAACTCCGGGAGTTTGTCTTGGCTGCAGACTGCCACTTTGATCTCCATCGAAGCTTTCGGTAAAATTATTGACGAATGTATTGGAACTTAGATTTTGCATAGGATAAACAGATTTTCATCGAAAAGACAAATATCGGGTTAATCTGTAAGACCTATGCAAGGATCACGCGTAAATAGAAAAGATATGACTTTAGAGAAATGATAAAGGACAGCAGCTATCCGAATAGCTTTTTCCAAAATCCTTTCTTTTCCTTTTCTTCGACTTCTTCCATATTTATCACTGTGCGCCCTACATTGTTTGTGATTTCTCCGGGCTGAAGGTTATTTTGTTCTTCCATCGCTTTCATTTGCTCCATTGCAGCCTGTTTGAAAAGGTAGGCGCCTTCCTGATCACAATTAAATAAATTGGAATAACAGGCGGAATCATTGAGGTTTAATGGGTTGGGTTCTATAACTTCCGTAGCCTCCAGTAAACCAAGTTCTTGTTGTTTTGCATCTTCCAATGCCTTTAGGAAAACCCCGATTCTGCCATCAGAAAAAAAACCGTCAAGATCTGCCCTCAGCGCTGCATCATTTGCATAATCTTCCAGTAACTGAGTTACCTGCTCGGCTGGAATAAATACACCTGAACTGTAATTCTGAGCAATTCTATTGCTGATCGGATTGCTGATGCTTTCAGGGACTATCGTTTTAAAATCTTTGGTGTATCTTTCAAAATAGGGTCTTTCTTCCAGTAAAAATGAAAATGCAGAACCTCGGGTATAGTAATACTTACGGAGAAAGCCTTGTACAACTGCGAGGTAATAACCGTGGGAACGTTCAAAAGAATCATCAGGCTTTGTTCCTGATCCAATGCTGATTACTTGCTGATATTTCTCTTTATAGAAATCGTCTACCTGATGTTGCGCTGTGATGCCGGAAATTAATTCCGGATCGTTAAGTACGTCAAAATACCAGGCTTTAATCTCTGTTTCATTTATCGGGTGATAGCTGATGTCATATCCCATAATGCTGATGTTTTTTAATGTTTTGTAAAGTACGTAAAAAGCAATATTCTGTCAATATTTAGGTTTATCTAACTTTTGTTGTTAGTTGTATTTGTATTTTATTTAGATTTGTCTAAATAAAGTTTAGGAAACTCATCTGTAACGCAGGTAAAAGCCATAGGTTTCCTTTTGAGCGCCTGCATTTGCAGGCGCTTATTTAATTAAATTATGAATTATGGAAATTGCAATAAAAGTACTCCAGACAGAAATATCGAATAGAAAAGTGTTGATCAGCAGAGAGAACCTGATGTTTAAGGATCGGAAAAAGGCGACAGAATTGCTTAAAGAAATCTCAAAATTGAAACAGGCATTAAAAGTTGTAAAAGACCATCATCAAAGAAAAGGAGCATATGATCTTGACTAAATTTTACTGGTGCCTGCTCCTGGGTGTATTCCCTTTTATAGGCTTTGCGCAAAAGAGCGATGTTGCGATTTCTTTCGGGGCCTTGCCCGATAGCTTAGCCAAACACCCAAAACCGATCATTATTAACGTGTATACAGATTGGTGTACCTATTGTATGATGCAGGAAAATGGGATAAAGAAGTCTGCAGAACTTGCTGCGCTGTTAGGTAAGGAGATGTATTACCTCAGGCTGAATGCAGAAAATAAGGAAACCATATTTTTTAATCATGAACAGTATCATTTTCAGCCGAATGGGCCGTCTACCGGAGTTCATGAACTGGCATTGGCTCTGGGAAAAGGCAATAAAGACATTGCTTATCCGATGTGGTTCATCCTGGACGAGCACTATAAGCTGCAATATAGTTTCTTTGGTTACCTCAAGCCAAAGGATTTAAAAGCATTGTTACTCGCTTATCTGAAAGAAAAAAAGACCCAATCATCTGATCAGGTCTTTGAGGGCATAAATTGATTTCTCTATTGTCCAGCGGAGTTTCCGTTTGCTACTCAAAAATGAAAAAGAGGCAATTTTAAAACAATACCTACAAAGGAGTATTTTAGCGCCATTGTATTCATTTCGAAATTGTATTGTTTACTTTTATGAGATGCCAGGGAAACTGCTGATTTATATTTTGTTGCTTTTTACAGCTCCAGCTGCATGGGCGCAACTGGAAATCACCAGTAATGGTCGCCAGATTGACTACGCGGGTGCCCGCATTCAGTATGCATTTAGTCCGGGCAATGATTTTAGCGATTCGACCTTTTTAAAAATGAAGGATTGGAAAGTGCTCAGTACCGGTAAAATACCCATTAGTAACGCTCCACATTGTGTTTGGCTTAAAATTCCGATCCGGACCTTGCTGCGGTACGGGGATTTCGATTTTATTGACATCAACAATCCTCATATTAATTTTCTAAGGTGCTGGATCATTAGAAAAGACAGTATTGTAAAGGCATTTGAGCGCAGTGGGGATAACATGAATTTTTCTACCAGGCCCTTGCCTACGGCCTCCTTCATTTATCATATCAATGGTCAGGACTATAAAGACTGTGATTTTGTAATTGCCACAGATAAAAGATATACCAAACTCGATCTTCCGGTTAACTTTTATACAGAATCACATTACCTGTATGAGAGTCAGTCTAAAAATCTGCTCTTTGGTTTATTTCTTGGAATCACCCTGTTTCTTTTTGTTTTTAATTTTTATCTGTTTATCAGCATCAGGCAGAATATGTATTTATGGTACAGCATTTACATTTTGATGATTGCCTTTTACCTGGGAACGAGCATGGGACATCTGTTCATGTATTTTTATCCTGATTATCCTTTTATGAATGATATCATCAGGCCTGCTGTTTTTGCACTTAGTTTTATACCTCAGGTAAATTTCTTCAATAACCTGATGAATCTTCCAGTGAAAATGCCCAGAATCTACCTTTTCAATAAGCGGCTGCTGCTGGTCTTTGGCATTTTATTTATCCTTGCAGTTGCTACTTCTGCTTCAGGGAATTATAAGATTCAGGGATATTGGGTGCATACCAACAGGGTCGTTTATCCTTTGGTGTTGATGGTAATCCTTGTGGAAGGTATTTATTGCCTTAAAAAGGGCATCCGCTACGCTGGATATTCTGTGGTCTCCCTGCTGATTATTTTTGCTTCCTCATTGATCTATGTCCTTCAGCAAAATGAAATTCTGCCAAGGAATAATTTTACTTCTTCCGCGGTCTATTGGGGCCTGTTTTTTGAAGGTATGGTGATGGCCTTTGCTCTGGCCCTGCGTTTCAAATCCTATAAAGATGATTCAGAAAGGCTATTGAAGGAAACTCAGCTTCAACAGGAAAATATTTTTAATGAAACCGCCATCTATCAGCAAAAAGAAATGCAACGCATGTCGTCACTTTTGCACGATACGGTAGGGGCGAACCTCGGATTTTTAAGATTGGAAACGGATAATATGTCCCTAACAGAAGAGGGACGGGATAAAATAGCCGGGGCCATTACCAGGTTGGGGCAGGAGGTGAGGACGATGAGTCATGGGTTCTCTCCCCTGGTCCTGCAGGATAAAGGACTATATCTGTCCATTGCCGAAATGGTGAAGTTAATTATCAATAATGGTAAGATCGATTTGCAGTTTGAATGGCTGGGGAATAAAGACAGGATCTCCGTACAATACGAGATTATTATCTATAGGATGGTGCAGGAAATACTGCAAAATCTGCTGAAACATTCCAAAGCAAGCTCCGGATTTTTACAGGTGATGGTGGAGCAGGATCTGGTCTCCATCTACGCGGAAGACAATGGCGTTGGTTTAGCGCAGGATAAAGTGAGCGACGGTGTGGGTTTAAAAAGTTTGGAAGATCTGGTCAAACTGCTAAAGGGTAATTTTAGCATAGACAGCGGTGAAGATAAAGGTTTTAGTATTTCTATTGAATTTAATCAGCACAATAATGAGCACCTATAATATTGGCATCACCGACGATCACGTATTGTTTGCAGAAGGCCTGAGCAACATCATTTCCGGCAGTTCTGACCTGCAACTGAGCTTTGTGGCGGCTTCTGTTCCGGAAATGTTTAGTTTATTGAGACAGCACCCGATTGATTTTTTATTGCTTGACATCAACTTGCCCCCTTATAACGGATTGGAATTGCTGACCAAAATAAAAGAAGAATACAGAGGTCTTAAAATCATGATTTTGTCGATGTATCAGCCTTCAGATATTGGTTTGAATCTGGCTAATTTTAAAGGGGATGCCTATGTCCTGAAAATATCAGGAAAAAACATTCTGGAAGAAGCACTTGAGGGGATGAAGAAAGGAGTCTTATATCTTGACCCAAACATCATTGTGGCGCATACTTTTGAAGATGCTTTCACGCAGCATCTGAGGTTAACAAAACGGGAAAAAGAGATCATCTCACTCATCGCCATCGGCAAAACAAGTAAGGAAATTGCAGAAGCGCTATTTGTGGCGGAGCTGACCATTAAAACACACCGAAAGAATATAGGAAAAAAGCTGGGCACTAAAAATGTGGCCAACCTGATTTCCAAAATGAGTGGAAATGCGATTGATCCACAAACTGGCAACTGATGAGAAGGAAAAAACTGCAAAAATTAAAGGAAGCACAATTCTGGTCGGATTTCTGTTATTTCAACCTCCCTGATGGTGTCAATGAAATTCCTACTTTTTTTAAACGCGTTAATTTCAGGCTTTACAATGTAGACGACGAAGGGCTGTTAAGAATGGTTGGTTATGTGCGGTCTATCGTACAGTTGGACCTGGATGGAACGGATATCACTAACGCGGGGATTCGCTATTTAACCCAATTGGAGAGCCTGAAAGAGCTGAGGCTTAAAGAGTGCAGGGCGATAGACAATGGCTGTATTGATTTCCTGTGTGAAATGCAAAGTTTAGAGCTGCTTCATTTAGGAGGAACCGGAATCATCCCGGATGGATTAGAGAAAATCGGCTGTTTGAAGAATTTAAAACTACTCCTGATTTCCGCTTCGGAAGGAGAGGAGGAATTCTTGTCAAACATTGAAGCTGCTTTACCGCCGGAATGTAAGTTTGTGGTGAACCATAAAGCGTACGAAAGAAAAAAAACTGATGATTTTAGCGGATTCTGGAACGCTTAATAGAATGCTTTGCCCGGTGCTTTTTATAAAATTCAGCTCAGATTCGGATCTTCTGGCTGTGTAAATACCCTTCCTTTGTCTAACAACATAATCCTGCCGAAGTCCAGGGTGTTGCATCAGATGTTTCTTAGTCTAATCTGTATTTTTTCTTGGTTAATACTAGTTTTTTAGTCTTTTTAAAACGGTAATTGGCTCGTTTTCAGGGTCTCTTATGCGCGTTTTTTGTGTTAAGACATTGTTATCGTTTGTTTACTATTTGTATACAATAGTAATTAATGCTAAACATCAACTTAGGTTTGTACTATCGATTAACAACGAAAAAAAAGCCTGATGAAACTAAAACTTTTACTCTCTTTTACGCTGGTATTGCTGAGCAGTATCGCATCTGCTCAGAAAGGAGCATTAACCGGTAAAATTACCGATAACACAGGGCCACTTCCCGGTGCTTCCATCTTCCTGAAAGGGAATGGTTCAGGAAGTAGTTCTGATGTGAAAGGAGAATTCCGGATGTCGAATGTGGCGGCCGGAAACTATACTTTATTTGTGAAATTTATTGGCTATAAGCCATTGGAAAAAGAGGTGACGGTGAAGGCAGGAGAAATTACCAATCTCGGTACATTATCGCTCAGCTCGAATGAAAATACCCTGACTGAAGTTCGGGTAAACGGCTCCTCTTCCAGAAGAGGAAGTGAAGCCAGGGCATTAAATATGCAAAAAGAAAGCCCGAGAATTGTGAATGTGATTGCGGCCGAGGGGATTGGAAAATTACCGGACCGTAACGCTGGTGAAGCAGTTCAAAGGGTTGCCGGTGTAGTTCTGGAAAGAGACCAGGGCGAAGGAAGGTTCATTTCTCTAAGAGGATTGCCTGCAGAATGGAGTTCTTCGAGCATTAATGGCGACAGGATCCCAACCGCAGAGGAACAAACGAATTCACGTTCTACTGCCTTCGATTTTTTTCCTACAGAACTGATTCAATTTGTGGAAATCTCTAAAGCATTGACTCCGGATATGGAAGGTGATGCGCTGGGTGGAAATGTTAATTTTATTACCCGGACTTCTCCGGATAAGGAAACTTTCGACATTTCGCTGGGTGGTGGTTATAATGCAAAAGCAAATGGAGGCGCCTTTAGTGGAAATGTGCTTTATGGCAACCGCAGTAAGGATGATAAGTTTGGCTTCCTGATCAATGGTTCCATCTGGAACAGACAATGGGCAACAGACAATTATGAACCTCGTTTTGCTGGTCAGAACATCGCGCGCATGGAATTGAGGGATTATTACGGCCGTCGTCGTACCATGGGTTTTAATGGGGCTGCAGATTATAAAGTGGGTAAAAACTCTAAAATCTATGTGAGAGGAATGTATGGCTCCTTAAATGACAACGAAAAGCACTATAAACTGCGTTTGCGTTATGAAAAAGACCGTGCTGAAGCTCAGAATATCCATAATATCCTAAAAACAAGGTTATTTGGTGGTGATGTAGGTGGTGATTTCAGCTTGGGGACAAACTCAACTTTGGATTTTAAAATCTCCCATTATAACAATGATTTTAACTATGGAGACATCCCGAACAAAGACTTCCCTTCGTATTATATCGTTCAATACGATCAGAACAAAGTAGGCTATACCAATCTGATCGGAGGTAAGTACGCGGCTTATCAGGTGGACGGAGGTGATATTGATCCCAACTCTCCACAAACGCACCTTCCAGATCCGAATGCCATTAATGATGCCAGTAAATATACTTTTAGCTCGGTACAGATGGAGCTTCATCACATCAACGAAACAGATCGTGTAGTGGCTCAGGTAAACTTTAAAAATAAAATCAGCCGGGATTTTGAATTCAAAGCGGGATTGAAATACAGGGATAAATTGCGTACCGAAAGGTATGAACTGCCAACCTGGACCTGGGATAATAAGGGAGGAACGATGCCTCCGCCGGCTTACACCGATTTTAACCTGGTGAATAAGCCTTATGCCAATGATTATGCAAAGGAATTTGGTAATCAGTTTACAGGAATCTTCCCTAAGTTCATGTCTATCTCAGAGACGGATAACTTCTTTAACAAATACCAGGCTAACCTGAAAGTCGATTCAGCGGGTTCTGCATTGCTGGCAAATGGGGTGCAAACCGGATCTAATTTTGATGTGTATGAAAAGCAAAGTGCAGGATATGCCATGGGTACATGGAAAGCTTCTGAAGAGCTGACAGTAATCGGCGGACTAAGGGTTGAAAATACGGAGCTTAGGGTGGATGGCTGGTTATATGAAGCGGTAGTGGGACAACCGAATTACAGAGGCAAACTGACCCCTCAAACTAAAACGAATAATTATACGGTACTGTTGCCGATGCTTCATTTGAAATATACTCCAAATGATCATGTAAATGTTCGGATTGCGGCAACGAAGACATTTGCAAGACCAGATTTTGGTTCATTGGTTGCCGGAGGTACGTATACTCCGCAGGATAATAAGTTCATTTATGGAAATCCTGCGATTAAGCCGGTTAAGTCTTATAATCTGGACCTGATGACGGAGTATTATTTCGGAAATGTAGGTGCCATCACCGCAGGTGCTTTTTATAAGAATGTGAAGGATCCGATCTTTTCTGATGCTAAGTTTTATGCGGAATTTAATGGTAAACAGGATGCAAGGGTGGTTCAGGATCAGAATGGAGCAGATGCAAGCGTTGCCGGATTTGAATTGGGCCTGAGCAAAAAGCTGGATTTCCTTCCAGGTATACTTGGGGGCCTGGGAATCAATGCCAATTATACTTTTATCCGTTCCAGGATGTCTATTCCTGACAGAACAGAGAAAGTACGCATCCCCGGACAAGCGAATAACCTGTTTAACCTGGCCTTATTTTATGAAAACAAAGCACTGCAGGCAAGAGTTGCCTTAAATCATAAAGGGAGCAATATTGTAGCGCATGGCAGTACTTCAAACGGGGATGAATACTTTGGTAAAAATACCTCGATGGATGCCAACCTTTCTTGTCGCATCAGTTCGAAGCTAATGTTGTTCGCAGAAGCGAATAATTTACTAAATACAGAATACCGATATTATTTCGGAGTACCGGAACGTCCTTCGCAAGTAGAAAGTTATGGAGTTCGAGGACAAGTAGGCGTAAAGCTGAGCCTGTAGTTTTGTAACTGGTCACAAATAGATAATACCCTTAACCCTGGTTGTCTTGCTGTGCTAAGTAAGCTAATCAGGGTTAGTTTTGTTGAGGGCTAAATTGAGTTTTGTTTAGTATTTGTTCTTTTTTAAAGAATTGAGTGACGGTGCGGATTTAGCATGTTTTAACAGCCGGAAGAAGAGGCTGAAATACTGATTTGTTTAGTTTTGATCATTTTATTGTTGGTGTGACGCATTTTTTTGGGTGCTCAACTGTTCGTTATTTTTTCATTCTTTTTTCTTTTTTTTGATAAAAACAACTACATTTAAATTAAAATTTGTTTAGTATTTGTAATCATTTCTGCTAATGAGGCTTAATGGTTCTTGTAGGCGGGATATTGCAAATGAACCAATTGGAAAGTAAACAGAACCAATATAAACCATTCGTTTAATGAGGTCATTCGTCTCCATACCCAGGAACGCTTGCCTGATGTCAATTATGAAAAGAAGAGATTTAATTAAAAAGTTAGGACTTGCTGGCGGAACGCTTGCGCTAAGTGGTATGACGGGTACTGCTGCGCTTGCCTCAGCTCCAAAAAAGAAAAGAGTTTTAAAAATCGCACACCTCACCGATGTGCACATCAGACCAGAGTATAATGCCGTAAACCGGTTTAAGAATTGTCTGGAAAAAATAAAAAAAGATCAGGTGGATCTGATTCTGAACGGTGGCGATTCCATCTACGCCGCAGATTATGACCACATCAAAAAAGAACGCGTACTGGAACAGTGGGCCTGTTGGAAGGACAGCGTTAAAATGGTAACTGGTATTCCAATGCACCATGTTTTGGGAAATCACGACATGTGGTGGCAGGGGAAAGGCGACGAAATGTATGGCAAACCAGGGGTGCTGAAAATGCTGGGCATGCCGCACAATTATTACAGCTTTGACCGGAACGGCTGGCATTTTATTATGCTGGACAGCAACCATCCTACCAGTCCGGGAATGCTTGATGAAATCCAATGGAACTGGTTTGTAAATGATGTGGAAAAAAATAGTCAGGGTAAACCGATTCTCATCATGTCTCATTATCCGCTGCTCAGCTGTACAGGGATTACGGATAGTAAGCCGGATGCAACCGGGCCTTTTAAAATAAGTGGAAGCTATAACCACCTTGATGTGATGAAATTTATTGAAGTGTTCAACAAAAATAAAAATGTGAAGCTTTGCTTAAGCGGACACATTCATTTGCTGGATAAGGTCTGGTATAACGACGTCACCTATCTCTGTAACGGGGCAACAAGTGGTTTCTGGTGGGAGCCGGGGGATGATGGGAAAAGTGCTTATAAACAGACCGTACCCGGATATACCCTGCTCAATCTTTACAATGACGGAAGTTTTGATCATGAATACATCAAATATGAAGCTTAAAAATTAAGGTTAATCATCAACACAAATGAACAGAAAAGAGTTTCTCACAAAAACAGGACTTGCAGGAGGTACCTTCCTCTTGGCACGTTATCCTGAACTTCAGCCAGCGGATAAAAAGGTTCGCTTTGGTGTGATTGCAGATTTGCACCATGACATTATGCATGATGGAATCGAACGGTTATCGGCGTTCATCAATGACATGAATCAAAAAACTCCGGATTTTATCATCCAGATGGGAGATTTCTGTATGCCAAAGAAAACAAATGCTCCGCTAATGGAAGTCTGGAATCAATTTAAAGGAGCTAAATACCATGTGATCGGTAACCATGATACCGATGGAGGCTTTAAACCGGATGAAGTGGTTGATTTCTGGAAAGCGGAGGGAAAGTATTATTCTTTTGATCGCAATGGCTTTCATTTTGTGGTACTCAATGGAAATGAGCATAATGAAAGTAAGTCCCGGCCTGAAGGCTATGCAAGGTTCATTTCTGCCACACAACTGGACTGGCTGAGAAAGGATCTGGAAGCGAGTTCCCTGCCTTCGGTGATTTGTTGTCATCAAGGGCTGGACAATGACTCAGGAGGACTTGAAAATGGTACTTTGCTGCGTTATACGCTGGAACAGGCCAATCAAAAGGCGGGCTGGAAGAAAGTGATCCTGGTCTTGAGTGGTCACCATCATCAGGATTATTATAACCGGATCAACGACATTCACTATGTGCAGATCAATAGTGCCTCGTATCAATGGTTGGGGGATGATTTTAAGGAAATACGTTATTCTGATGCAGTGGATAAAGCACGTCCGAATATCAAATATACGGTTCCATACCAGGACCCGCTCTGGGCAATGATTGAAATTGATCATAAGGGCAGAATTACCATTCAGGGTAAGAAAACTGTTTTTGTGGGCTCTTCGCCCGAAAAATTAGGCGTAAAGGCCGATGATTACATTTATCCGATCGTTCCCTATATTTCCAGTAGGAATTTGACTAAATAAATATGATTTGGACATTGATTGATGACTTACGCTTGGTTCTTTAGGAATAAGAGGGGAATTCGTTGAGATAATTTTAAATTACAAAGGAAGACATTTTATAAACTATAAAGTGTCTTTTTTGATTTTATAAATAGTCAATATTCAGGCATATATGTGTTAAAAAAATGGTATTTTTAGCCGTTTTTGTCCGGTTAAAAGCACATAAGTTCGAAGTATAAATGCTGAACCAACATTAGCGCTTACTTACACAGATACGATATGGCAATAATTAAGAATTTGCAAACGGAAGAAATAGTGGTTCTTTTTTCTGAGCATAATTTTGGACGGGGAAAACACAACCGGACCGTTGTTCCGGGGAATGACATTTCAAAATCACATGCGGTTGTTAGTTTTGTCGACAATGCCTGGTATTTGGCAGATCAAAGCAGTAATGGAACCCTGTTTAAGGGGAAACGGATCAATCATTTGAGTATGAAGCTGGCTGCCGGTAATCAAATCCAATTCGGACAGGAGCAGGACACCATTTGGCTGGTATTAAATGTCAATCCTCCAATCTGCTTTCTGGAATCATTATCTGAAAATAAAGAAATTATTGAGCTTTCAACTTATAGTGCCTATCCAAATGAGGAGTCTCCTGAGGTCTCTTTCTATAGGACTGCGGATAACCGGTGGCATGTAGATAATGGCCTTCAAACCATTGCATTGACGCATGGTCAAAGTCTTTTTTTCGCGGATAAAGAATGGTGCTTTTATGAAAATGAAGTACTCGATCAAACCTTGTGTATTCCGGAAATTTCAGTTGAAACCTGCTTTTTATTCTCTTTGAGTGTAGATGAAGAAGAGGTGGCCATAAAGATTAAGATTAACAATCTAGAACTGGACCTGGGGCAGCATACCTATAATCAGGTCTTACTTG
The DNA here is from genome assembly GCF_038446955.1 of Pedobacter sp. FW305-3-2-15-E-R2A2. NCBI lineage: Bacteria > Pseudomonadati > Bacteroidota > Sphingobacteriia > Sphingobacteriales > Sphingobacteriaceae > Pedobacter > Pedobacter sp. FW305-3-2-15-E-R2A2. Next base: position 6,055,737 of record NZ_CP151803.1, on the reverse strand, counting down.
CTTTGGCCAGAAAAAGGCAGGCAGATTTAGAAAAAGGTTGCCAGGAAACAGAACTGGGATGGATTTCGATGGAAAAATTAACCTTTCTTCTGGGCAAAGAACTGCTGAAAGAAATTGATAACTATTACGTGAATTTACAAATTCATCGATTGAGGAAGCGCTTAATGGAGTTGAACCCTTTTGGTCATCTCCTTTCAAATGTTATCGAAAGGCGAAATGGAGAGTTGCGGTTTGAGCATAATAACTTTCGGATAAATAAAGAAAATGCCATTGGTAGTTTGAATTAAATAAAGTTCGTTCTGAAAAAACACCTTATACAAAAAACAAATCTCATGTCATATACAATGGACAATAAAGAAAAGGATTTTCTACTTCACGATAACTATACCCTCGATGAAAAAATAGGAGAAGGAGGCTACGGGTTAGTTTACAAAGCGAAGCAGATCAGTACTGGACAAACGGTCGCTATAAAAATGCTGAAACTCCAGAAGGAAAAAGGAGAGCAGTATCTGAAACGTCAGATTTTGCGTTTTGAGCGGGAAACCCAGCTCTGTGCTGAAATGAACCATCCTAATATTGTTAAATTGCTGGACAGGGGTTATGGTGCCGAAGGAGAACCCTTTGCGGTATTTGAATACATCTCCGGATGTTCTCTGAAAGAACTGATACATACCAATCGTGGCTTGTCGGCCATCGCTACAAAAGAACTGATGGGTCAGGTTTTAGATGCATTGGCATGTGCCCATTCTCTTGGGATTGTACACCGGGATCTAAAGCCGGCCAACATCATGGTCACACAAACAGGATCGAAGCCTCATGCGAAGATCCTGGATTTTGGAATCGGGGCCTTTACCAAAAATAATCAAACCAACGACACCAGGGATCTGACCCTGATTACGGAGGCTTTGGGAACACCAACCTACAGCGCTCCTGAACAATTACGTGGAGAATATCCAACGCTGAAGTCAGATTTATATGCCTGGGGTTTGATTTTGATAGAATGTTTAAAGGGACGGCCTGCCATTGAAGGTGGATCTGTTGCTGAAGTATTTCATAACCAGCTCAACGCTTTGAATGTTCCTCTGCCATCTTTTATCGCAGGACACCCATTGGCAGATTTGCTGAGACGTGTTTTGGATAAAAGTCAGCATAAGCGAATGGGGGATGCGAAGGCGGTGTTTGAAGAATATGCAGGAATCAACTTCAATACGATCGTAGGTGACCTCAGTGACAGGGATTCAGAAGAACTGAATGAGGAAGACGATGCGTTAACCGTCGCTAATTTCATTTTGAAAAAAAATGCGTTCACCGAGAAAAAGCAAATGACGGTATTGTGTCTCAAGTTGAATTTAGAGATCACAGAAAAGACAAAGTCAGACTTGGAAATCAGGGAAGCACTCCAAAAAGATCAGCTTAACCTGTGCCGGAATACCGCGATACAATTTGGAGGTACGATCGCAGGAAGCATCACCAATCATATCGTTGTTTATTTTGGTTTTCCTGAAGTGAATGATACGGATGCCCGGAGGGCAGGCAGAACTGCACTGGAATTGCTGAGTGAGGTGCGGCGAAGAAGTGCGGCGCTATATCAGCAGCATGGGGTGAGGCTGGAAATTCAAATGGGAATAAATACGGGGAATGTTATGGTATTTGACCACCAACTTCCCGAAGGACTGGTTGCCAATACTGCTTTTGACCTGATGTATCAGGCCAAACCAGGGCAAATTCTGGCGAGCGAAAGTTCCCGTAAATTGTTGCAGTCTTTTCTTGAATTTGATTCCCTTCCCGCAGATCCTGCCGCCAATCAGGTTACGTCTGCCTTTTTATTGAAAGGGGAATGTGAGGCAGAAGCGCTTTCCTTTTTAAGGCCCTGGAGTACCGGGCGTAAAATGATAGGGAGGGCGACGGAGCTGGAGCAGATTCTAAATGAATGGAAATTCGAAGACTCCCCGGAAAATAAGGTGGTCTTGCTAACTGGTCAGGCTGGTATCGGCAAGTCCAAGTTAAGCTATGAGGTGGTCAAAGGTATTCGCACAAGAGCAGGGCTGGTCAAAGTAGCCCAGTGCCTTCCTGAACATCAGAATAATGCGCTTTATCCTTTCCTGACGATGTTCTACAGTCAGTGGGGAATCAATAGTTCAACGGATAATAAAGAAAAATCAGCAAGGTTGAAGCGCGCTTTAACTGAAGCAGGATGCGATCTGGAACGAAGCTTTCCGATACTTTGTTCCTGGCTGGCAATTCCTGTGCCCGATGACCTGAGCATTAGTCAGGTTTCTCCGGAAGAGCAAAAGAAAATACTATTTGACACTTTAGTAAAGTGTTTTTTTGCGATAGATAAAGGTTGCTCCTTCCTGCTCCTGGTGGAGGACTTGCATTGGTCTGACCCAACCAGTGAGGAATTTATTGAATTTATAAGCCAATCCGGACAGGGAAAGGTGATGATCCTGCTGACTGCACGTCTGGAGTATGCACATCGCTGGTCGCAAATACAACCAATAGAAATTACATTACAACCCTTTGCGGTAAATTCAACCAGAGCATTGATCGAAGGTGTTTTGGGTGGTAAATTTATTTCAGATATTGCGCTTGAGTATATGATTCAAAAAACAGATGGTGTTCCATTGTTTATTGAGGAGTTTACCCTGATGCTGGTTGATCAGGGGCATTTGATTTTAGAGGAGGAGACCTATCAGCTGAGGGACACCATTTCAACGGAAAGTATTCCAACGACACTTCAGGACCTGCTAAACGCGCGACTGGATAAATTGAAGTTTTCAAAAGAAACAGCGCAGCTTGCGGCTGTTATCGGAAGGGAGTTTAGTTATGATCTTTTGGTTAAATCTTCCTTATCGGAAGAAGCGGTGGTGCAGGCTGATATTGAGCAATTGCTGAAGAAAGACCTGATCTACCTGCAACGAAATGTACAGGGAGAAAGCTATATTTTTCGCCATGCGCTGATCCGGGATGCAGCTTATGACGGAATGCTCAACGCGCATCGAAGAGAGACGCATGAAAGAATTGCAGAAGTCTTAGAGGTCGATTTCCCTGCGATCGTTAAGGAAAATCCCTTTGAGATCGCAAGACATCTTGCCGAAGCTGCAGCGCATCCGAAAGCCGTACATTATGGAATTCGGGCGGCCAAACAATCTTTAGACAGGTCTTTAAACAGCGAGGCATTGGCCTATGCAAAACAGGTCATTGGCTGGCTGGGTTGTCAGGAGGAAGAACTGAAGAGTAAAGATGATGAATTGACGATTTATTGCATTCAAACCAATGCCCTGATGGCAAAGTATGGCTGGTCTGCCAAAGAGGTGAAGGACAGTGTGCAAACGGCCTTTAAACTGGTGCAGAATCCTGGAGAAAGCAATGTTTCGTTAATGAATTCCGTTTCCTCTTACTGGGCATTGATTACGTATTACCATGTGGCGAGTGAGCGCGACAAAGTAAAGGAGATCACACAGCATCTGATACAGCTTGCAAAGGAGTTGAACGATCCCACATTGGAGACATCTGCGGGAATTTTAAAAGGAATTCACCTGTATGTTGATGGGGAATTTGATGCCTCTATTCTCATTCTGGAGACGATCATGAATGCTTTAAATCATGATGTTGACCAGCCAAATGAATTGACGATCGGGATCGATAATCTTTGTTATGCTTCTTCCATGCTGGGGCAGGTGATGTGGTTAAATGGTCAAAAGGAAGAAGGAAAAGAACGGGCAGATTGGGCAATTGAACGGTCCAGAAAGATCAGCCATATTCCTTCCCTTTGTCTTACCTTGATGTATCGCAGTGCAATACACCAGTTTGAAGGAGAAAAAGAAAAGACGGCAGCGCTGACCACCGAAATTTTGACTCTGGCTAAAGAATATGGCCTTGTTGCCTTCTCTGCTTACGCAGCCGCATTAAACTGCTGGGCCATCGACGATGTACACTCGATAGATCAGATCATCGCACAGCTGGATGGCATGGGTTGTAAATTAGGATTAACTTATTACCAGGCATTACCTGCCGTTTGGGAGTTTGAGAATGGATTTCAGGAGCAGGCAATGGTACGGATAGATCGGTGTCTTGCACTTTGTGAAGAAAATAAAGAATACTTCTATAAAGAAGAATTACTAAATACAAAATCAATGTTTATAAAATCAAAATAACTTGACTAAGAGCGCTCCTTCCATCCTTTCCAATAAAATAGAACTGTTGGAATCGATGTCTTATTCTATGATGTATACTTTGGAAGCAAGGGCTTTAGCTACCTTGTATTATCCGGAATTTCAGTTTTCTGATCCGTATGCGGTCGCGATAAAAAATGAGGTTAAAGCGGCCGTTCCGATTGATAAAGAAGATAAGGATTTCATCTTTTCCATTACAGAACGGGCAAAAATATTTGATCGGGTCACGAGCGCATTCCTGTCGAAAAACCGGGAAGCAATTGTGCTGAATTTGGGTTGTGGTCTTTGTTCCCGTGCGAACAGATTGCCCATAAAAGGAAGCGGTTATCAATGGATTAACATTGATCTGAAGCATGTTGTTGAGGTTAGAAATGTACTTTATGAGGAACAATCGAATATCAGCAATAAAGCTTGTGATGACATAGAAAATGCAAATTGGCTGGACGAACTGTGGAACCAAGATGCTCGGCCTGTATTGCTGATTATGGAGGGTGTGTCTCCTTATTTAACGCAGGAAAAACTAGAAAAATTACTTTATAATATTGGTCAGAAAGCAAGGCAGCAGGCTGCAAAAGTGAGCATCTTATTTGATTATTGCCATCCTGATTATTCTTACGACGGGACGATTATCAATAACAGAAGCGCGAAGAAAGTACATTTTCAGGCAGGGTTTAAAAATACCAATGCAATGACGGGCCTTGTTTCAGGGATTGAAATTATCGGCCGTTACAATACTTTAGCAGGCAGTTCTCCGGCGTATGCCAGTGCTGAAGCAGATTTTAAAAATGAAAATAACGGGGAAGTGCCTTACGAAATCGTCCTGCTGGCTTTTGAAGGGAAAGGGGAAGAGAAGAAAAAGAATTTTGATTATTTTGGTAAACCTTTATTTTGGAATAAAAGGTACAGCCAGCAGTCGGCCGGCAATGGAAATTATCTTTTTTTAGCCGAAACTGATCACTTTATTTGTTCGCAGCAGGAGTATGAGGCAACGGTTTCTTTCCTGTTGAACGGAAATAAATTGTTCAATAGCCTTCAGGATGAGGTTTTTGCGGTGTATGGTGTGAATTTATTTCAGGATGCCGGACTATTGCTGGATAAAGAGCCGGAAGAACTGGTCTTTGTGCCTGATTACACTTCGAATCCAAAAGAGGTGCTTGTTGGAAAACACAGTGTACTACTGCTGACTGATATTCCCGAAACCTCACTGTTGTCGGACTTCGTTAAAGAGATTTCAGTAGACATTCCTACACTTTTTGTCTTTACTGATGATTATCTGGATCCACGGTTAGGTAGGGTACAGGCAGAGTTTTTAAAGGATATGACGCAGTGGGTGATCATTAAACTGAGTGGAACGCAATTAATGCTGGGGCCTTTGTTTAAGCATTTATCTTCGTCAATTGCCTGTTATGATTGCCTTTCCCTGCAGCTCTGGAGAAATCAACCAGTCCGTAAATGGGGTACTGGGCACAAGTTATGGCCAATGGCAATTCCTGTTGTTTTTTCTGTTGATCATTTCCTTCTTCACCGGAATCTTCTTGTGGATACATTAAAGGGGATCATGGAGGGAAATCTGTCCAGGCTGACAACGATAGATGCTTTGACTGGCGAAATTGCAGTGCATCCGGTCAGTCCTCAACATCGTTGCAGGCAATGTAATGAGCCACAGGAAAAGCAGCAGTCAGCCCTTATATTCAGCTCTGGGCTTAAAACAAAGACGAATGATGGTGGCTATCGCACGGTTAGTCCTGCACAGTCCATTAAAAATCTGGAATCTGTTATCAGTTCGGTCACAGGAATTGTACATCCGGTTAATTGTCTGACGGGTGATGAGGATGCATTAAGTGTTTACGCTACGGTTTTCTTTAAAGTGCCTCAAAAGAAAGGTTTACTGAAAAGTGATGATTTTATTCAGTATTCCTTAGGAAAAGGGATTTCAAAAGAACAGTCAAAAATAAGTGCCTTATCGGAAGCGATAGAAAGGTATAATGCCATGTATGATGGTACGGAAGAATGCGTGTACGGTAGGGGGGATCAGTTGGATGCAAAAGTGTTTTTTCCGGGGGCATTAAAGCGTTATAGTCCGGATCAGCTGCTGCGGTTTGCTCAAGATTTGAGCGGGCGGCAAGCGGTAAAGGAGATGCCAGACGATGCGGAATTACACTGGACACCTGCATATTCTTTATTGAATCAGGAAAAAGCCTGGTTCCCATTTACGTTTTGTTATAGCAATACACCTTATCCCGATGAGGTGTATATGCGTTTTGATTCTAATGGATGTGCAGCGGGAAATACACTTGAAGAGGCTGTCCTGCAGGGTTTTTTAGAGTTGATAGAAAGGGATGCAGTAGCGATATGGTGGTATAACCGCGTCTCCAGACCAGCTGTTTGTTTAGAGGAGTTGAATGTGGATGCGCTGGGTAAAATCAAAAATGCCCTGGATGAACATTGGGATTATTGGATCCTCGATCTGACCCATGATTTTGGAATTCCTGTTGTTGTTGCTGTTGGAAAGAATAAAATGAGCCATGAATTCCGCCTGGGCTTTGGTGCTCATCCGGAGATTGGGATTGCTTGTACGAGGGCATTAACAGAGTTGTATCAGATCGTTGTGATTAATAAACAGCACAAGACCGCTTTTAAGTTTAGTCAGATAGCAAACGAGTCCTTTTTGTATCCGGCCACAAACATTCGTCAGAAAGTCTTTGAGGATTACCCTGTTGTAGTCCGCACAGACATTAAGGAAGATGTGGAATACTGTATGGCGCAAACAGCAAGATTAGGATTTGATCTTTTTGTGGTCAACACGACAAGGTCAGCTGCACTTTTAAATACCGTCAAAGTCATTATTCCCGGCTTAATTTTCATCTGGCCGGAATTGGGGAACAGCCGTTTGTTTGATCTTCCGGTACAGCTCTCCTGGCAGGCGGCGAAGTTGTCAGAATCAGAATTAAATAAGCAAGAATTATTTCTTTAACATAAAAAAACCAAACAATGAATTTAACCTCCGAATTAATGGCTTTTCGTACAGCCTACTTACAAAGTATCGCCCGTGGCTGGAAAGATGATGAATTTTTGAAAGAATTCATCAGTGTACCTAATGTTAAATGGACAAACATCCTTGAAAATGAAGTGTTTAAAGGGTTTCTCCCAAAAGAGCAGAAGCTCAACTGGAGAGCGAATGTGTTTATCATTGAAAATGTGGAGAAACATGAAGGCCAGCCGCCAACGCCAATATCCGTATATTCTCCTTACGATCCCAATTCTAACAATGGCTGGTTAGGTGGTTCGGATCTTTTTGTGATCAAAATTCCTGCTGCGCCTGCTCCGGAAGAAAGACCAGCAGCATTGGCTGCTTATTACTCCCTTTTTACTTCTTTATTTGGCAATGGCTATGAAGTGACCGATACGGGAGGTGCTATTCCTTGTTCCCATGCGAATGTGGAAGAGATCATGGCGACAAACTACAAAACTTTCAGCCTGAATAAGGCAGATTACAATGCCGCGATGGAGAATAATATTGAGGATGATCTGGGTGCCGGTGGTGATGAATCCTTTCTTGGATTTGGTGCGATCGTGATGGGCATGATTTCGTTCTGCTGGATTAATCCAGGATATCTGGAATTCCTTACTGAAAAAAACAGGACGATTTCTCCTGTAGGAACGGAAAACTCTGTAATTAGAGATGAATTTGTTTCGTTCAAAAATCCATGGGCGTTTAACATCCGTTTTGATGAGGTGGTAGAAGGAAATTCCATTTGGAATGCGGAGCGTGGAGCATGGGAAAAGCTTGAAGTGAATGATATTTTCCTTCAATTTCCAACGAAACCAAATCCTGAAAGTTATTCCGATGCACGTGCTTTATCGAGGTATAATGGTACAGGTCCGGCTTATCCTTTAACCTGTCCATAAGCTATTTTTTTTATTCTTTACTGGAATATATTGAACCCCCGGAAATTACTTTTTTGGGGGTTTATTGTAGGATTTATAGGTGTTTGTGAATTTTTTTTTGCTTTCATCCAATCGTTGAAATAGGCTGAAATATTTATTCGGCCCTTTCTTCTTTACATTTGTTGTGTTAATTAAAAGATGCAAAGTTCAATTATTTAAATATATAAGTATACAATGTTAGTAAGGAATATTCCTCCATTGCCATAACAAGAAATTAGAGTCAATCTATATATCCCCCCAGACGATTCTGATAACAAAATCGATCCCTAATGCTCTCTCAATACTAAAGCCTCGGAAACCACAGTTCTCGGGGCCTTTTTTATTAAAAGCGCTGATGTATAGAAATCAATATATCTACACATCAGCGCTTTTCTTTGCTGGATTTACAGTTCGTAGGCTTTGTCTACTACAGAAAGAATCAATTCTTTCACCGTAACGCCCCGCTGTGCCGCGAGTATTTTTAAAGCTTTTAAGGAGCTCTTTTTAAGTCTCAATGGGTAAGTAACGGTTTCCTCTTCAGCGAGTGGTTCCGGTCTGCCGGCTTTGGTAGCAGGGATCTCTTTTGAGGGAGAATTGAATAAGGCAGATACACCTCCTAAGTTCTTGTTGTTATCCTCTATATCACCTAAGTTCTTTTTTGCCATAATCTTTATATTTTTTCTACAATTTCATCAGTCAGATTTGCGTAATCGACTGCTGCATTTGATATGGGAGCGTATTCAAATACATCTACTCCTTTGAGCTGCGCTTCTACCAGTGCAACGTTAACCCTGATCGAAGTTTCGAATAGTTTGTCGCTGAAGTATTTCTTGATGCTTTCCGTGATTTGTTCTGTGATGACACGTCTTGGGTTGATCTTAGTAATGAATACTCCGCCAATGGTCAGGTTTTCATTGTAATGTGTCCGGACGTCAGAAATGATAGAGATCAAACGGTCAATTCCTCTGTAGGCAAAATATTCCGCTTCTAAAGGAATCATTACGGTATCGGCTGCGACTAATGCGTTAACCGTTAGCATTCCTAAAGCTGGTGCGCAATCAATCAATACATAATCATATTTTCCTTCTACACTTTTTAACAGTCTTTTAAGGATGGTTTCTCTTCCTAGTCTGGAAACCAGTTCAATTTCTGCTCCTAATAAATCAAGAGAAGAGGGGATGATGTCCAGGTATTCTGAAACGGATGCTATTGGAAGTGCTACATCGTCTTTGATGCTGTCGTAAATCGAAACTTTCACATCCCTGAATCCTAAGCCCTCCGTTAGGTTCGACTGAGGGTCAATATCAACCAGTAAGGTTTTCTTCTTTATACGCGCTAATCCAGCGCCAATATTTAGGGTGGAGGTTGTTTTCCCTGTACCACCTTTATGGTTTATTATAGCAATAATCTTCATATCAATATATCTTTATACAAGAACACAATGATACTAAGATATATTGATATGGATGTTTCTTTGGTTCAATATATCTGGATATATTCTATATGTGATTAATATATAGCAGATTAAAATTGCGATATAGATGCTTTAAGAGGGTGTTTTGTACTTAGGTCTGGTCTGTGTGTGTCAATGTATAAGTATATCAATACATCTATTATATATTGATGTCTAGATGTTAATATGTCTATGTATGTGATTTGTTTTGGATTTATTTATATATAGATATCTGGATGTGAATATGTAAATGTATTTTGATGTCATTATCTCTTTGAAAAAAACATGTTGACCTGAACTTTTCTTTTTTGAGTTGTGTTGCTGTTGTTTCTTTCTCATTTATAGGTAGATAGGTTTATTTTTTCTCTGCGGACTTCTATTGTTTTATGGGAAAAACAGGTTGATTTATTTGCTGCTGACTGAGCATGATGAACATAAAAACTGATTTTTCCTGTTAAAATACCTTTAAAGAGTTCAGGTAGGGGATTCGTTGATAATGGGTATTAACGTGAAACGTTTTTATTTTTCTGAAGAATAATATTTTTATATCTATTTGTTTTATTATAATAATTTTAACTAAATTGTATGTTAATAGTTATTAATCAACCCTTAAATATTAAAAACAATGAAAAAGACTGTAATTTTAAGCTTGTCGCTATTTATTTTGATTGGTTCATTAAGTGTTAATGCAAATAATGACACGGGTTCAAAAGGAAAAACAGTATCCACAAAGACCTTAATTAAAAAAAGTAAAGTGTTGCTTAACATGACCGGACCCCGCAATGTTAGTCTGAGTGGTGGCCCTTATGAGTATACTGCAAACGTTGCATTTGGTACGGGTACTGCGACGGATCTCAGGTGGGTCGTAATGGGAAACCCACGACTGGAGTTTTATGCCTCTGCGCCTGTGAATGGTAAAACTTCCATCACACTTAGCGGAGCAGATTTTGGAGCAACCGGTCAGCAGTTTATTTACCTTATCGGAGAAACTGATTTTGGTCCCACCATTTTCGCCAATATGAGTGTCAATGTGGCGAACTAGATTTTAGCTGGATATTTTGTTCCTCCATATGGTCTTGCTTTCTTCTTTAGCAGACCAGCCGGGCGGTAGTGTTTGTCATGAGATTTGGCCGTCCGGTTAATTCATTTTGTATATTTCTATCCATATCTGTCATTTCAATCCACCCATAAGTTAATACACCTACAATTGGGATACAGATACTATGTATAAATAGGAGCTCAAGGAAGACCGGTGACATTTGGCTGATGTTTTAAAGCCGGAAGGTAAATATTAAATATATAGCGTTGTTCATTTTAAATATATAGATGTGTTTATTCTCCTATTGTTGTTACGAGCACTTCTTTATAAGTTAATGTTCCCTTAATATACCCACGGATTTCAGCTCCTATTTTTGCGTCAAAGAGTTTCTTTGATACAAGCATGTCAGAATCAATTACATCACTAGGGGATAAAATTTTATTGGAAAAATATAGTCAGGGGAATACTTCCGCCTATAATGTTCTTTTTAAGCGTTATTATGACCCGCTTTATGGCTATGCTTTAAAAAACGTAAAAGAAGCAGAGATTGCTGAAGAGCTTACGATGGATGTCATGCTTGGCCTCTGGAAAACTAAAGGAGCAGTATCCATCGAGGATAACCTTAAAGCCTACCTCTATCGTTCTGTAAAGAATGCCATCTATAACCATTACCGCAAAAAGATATTAAATACCGTGTCCCTGGAATTGATCTCCGAAGATTCAAATCATACGTCGAGATCTGCCGATCATGAACTGGACAGCAAAGAACTGGAACAAGTTTACCGCCAGAAGTTAAACCAGTTGAGCCCCCAGCGCAGAAAGGTTTATGAAATGAGCAGAGAAGAGAACATGACCTATTCAGAGATTGCCAGAAATCTTGATCTATCTGTTAACACGGTAGAAAACTACATGGTTGCTTCTTTGAATTTTTTTCGCAAACAATTGAAGGAACACGCCGACTTTACGCTGATCCTGTTGATCAGCTTATTGCTGGGTTAGTTGGCTTCTACGTCTCCATTTTTCAAATAAGTAATTAGAGGGGCAGGTCGGCCCCTTCTGTCTTTGCCTTAAACGTGGAATAACTGATTCCCATCGGCTTTGCCCAACGCTACTTTCCATATAAGAATAAATGTTATTTTTTTTATCCTGCATAGGTGGTGTCCTCTGATAATTGTGTTTTACATCATGAAGGACAATAAGAATGGAGCCAGAGCATAAAGATAAAACCCTGATTAGAAAATACCTCAATCACAATTGTACGCCCGAAGAGATGAAGGAAGTAAAGAGATTGATGTTGGTTCCAGGTACACAACAAATTTTTGACGAGCTGCTGTCGGAAAGCTGGACAGGGCTGGAAGCAGAAGAAAATACAGATCAGCCACACCTGCAGGAAAAGCTGCAACAGTTTTATAAAAAACTGGAAGGGGAAGAGGCGCAGCGTTTTCATCAAAATGAAGAAAACGAGAATATAGTCCGCGTTATAAAACAGAGAACCTATTTACGCTACGCTGCGGTTTTAGCCGTCATCTTCCTTGGCCTGGGTACTTATGGAATGCTCCAATTTAAAAAAACTCCGGTAGTGGAGCAGATCGCTATGCGTGAGATTCAGAATCCCCGCGGACAACGCTCAAGGGTGGTGTTGCCAGACAGCTCTGCTGTTTATCTGGGAGCGGGAAGCAGGATCACTTTTCGGGAACAGTTTGAAGCAAGTTCCCGCGAGATAGAACTGGAAGGTGAAGCTTTTTTTGAAGTGACAAAAGATCCAAAGAAACCTTTCATTGTCCATACCGGAAAAGTGCAGACCAGAGTCCTTGGAACTTCCTTTAAAATAGATGCTTTCAAAAATCGTCCGCTAACCGTAGCAGTGGCGACGGGAAAAGTAAGGGTGGATGAATATATAGAACAGCGTAGTAAATCACTGGCCATTCTAACTCCCGGACAAAAAATAACCTACGATCAGGGGATGATTAAAACTGCAAATACAGAAATCGATGAGATCAGCGGATGGAAAGCTGCGCGTTTGGTCTTTCACAATCAATCCCTCAAAGAGATCACGACTGAACTGGAGCGCTGGTACAATGTAGACATCAGCTTTGAGCATAAAGGAAAAGCAAAAGAAAAGATCTCCGTCGTACTGCAGGCCGATGTTCCCCTCAACAAAATCATGAAAATACTGGCAGCAACAGGCCATTTTAAATATCACATCAGCGCTCGCAATGTCTCCATTAATTAATACTACAAAACAGGAAAGGAAAGCTATGTAAGGTTGTCTACAAACAAACATTCCCCGCCTGGAAGGGCAGGGAACGAATTTAATGTCCATAAACCGTATGATTTCGACGTCCTAACGGTTTAAAGCAACCCGTACCTGTAAACAGCTACGGAATTTTAACAGATCATCGCCTCGCAGCGAATAAACCAGTAATGTTCAAAAATATGCAAAAAGGATTAAAACTATATCCTTCAATTCGATTTATTATGAAATGCTCTTTTATCCTCATTGCGGCCCAGCTTACTTTTATAAGTGTCCTGATGGCCAGTAATGTAAAGAGTCAGGATCTTGATCATAAAATAAGCCTGCGGTTAGAAAATGTGACCATCGCACAGGGATTGTCTGCAATCGGGAAGGTAGGAAACATCCGGTTTTCTCTGAGAGAGCAATCTATGCAAAGGGAAAAGAAGAATGTTACGCTTGTTGCCGCACAGATCAGTGTCAGGGAAGCCATCAATAAGCTACTGGCCAATACCGGTTTGCAATATAAACTGGTGGAAGGTTATGTGGTGATTGACAGCAAACCTGTTCCTATTGTCATTACCGGAACAGTGAGCGACGCAAAAACCAGGGAAACCCTGATCGGCGTAAGTGTAAAACTGAAAGGAACGAATACCGCAGCATCTACCGATGTGAACGGTAAATTCAAAATCTCAGTTCCCGAAGGCGGAGGCATTCTTGTCGTTTCTTACATGGGATACCAAAGCAGGGAAATTAAAGTGGATGCGGCGACAAAAGAGCTGAATATCAATCTTATTGCTTCTTCTACTCAACTCAGTGAAGTAACCGTTCAGGCCAGAAGAAAAACGAATACCGAAGTTGCTGTATTGGACGAACGTAAAAAATCGGCCGTTGTACAGGATGCGATTTCAGCGGTTCAGATAGAACGTACCGGAAGTATTACCACCACTCAGGCTTTACAAAGGGTTTCAGGAGTGACCATCACAGATGATAAATATGTGGCGATTCGTGGTTTGGGAGATAGAAGTGTGATCGGACAATTAAATGGTGTCCGTCTGGCTTCTTCTGATCCGGACCGCAGTTCCATTCCTTTGGACCTGGTTCCGGCCTCACTTTTAGACAACATCACGATTTATAAAACGGTGACCCCGGATAAACCTGCAGATGCTGCTGCCGGAATTGTAGAGCTAAAAACGAAATCCGTACCAGACAGTATGGTCTTTGATGTAATTATTCAATCTGGTTTCAATTCCAATATTGGTATCGGCGGACAACACAATAGCTTTTTCAATAGTGATATGGGTTTCTTAGGCGATAAAATCAACAAGAAAAACTTATCCTCCGATTTCTTAAATCTGGCCACACAATACAAAGGCGGACTTCCGCAAATCCAGAGCATGATCGCCAACAGCGGATACAGTCCGGAGATGAAACAGGAAGTGAAAAGGATCAATGGAATTATGCAGGGTTTTGATCCGGTAATGACCACGCGTTACAAACAAAGTCCTCTAAATCAGTTGTACTCGGCTACTTTCGGAAATAGCTATACCCTGTTTAAAAAACATAAACTAGGGGTAATTGCAGGTGGGAATTATTACCGCCGTACCACAGATATTTCTGGGGGTGACATCCAGCAGTATAGTATCTATCAGGGAGTAGTAACAGGTAATCCACAGGTGAGCAGCCCAAGGAATATACCCAACTACATTACCCCAAATAGCTTATATATGGGTAAATATCAAACCTATAAAGAGAATACAGGAACAGAAACCCTGAATTATGGAACTTTATTGGGTTTAACTTACCGTTTTAGCCCGCAGCATGAAATCAGCATGCAATACCTGGGCAGCTGGGGTGGTGAAACACAGGCGACCAATATGTTTGGGGGCTATGAGTACACCGGACTGCCTGGTGATGTCCGCAGTACGATCTACTCGCTTAAACAATCTTACCGTAAGCTCAATACTTTTAACCTTCAGGGAGAGCATAAATTCCTGACCGGTGAGTATGCGCCAAGGCTAAGTTATAACATTGCTTCCTCGAGAGCAGGTCAAAATGATCCGGATTATCGCTTTGTAACCCTGGCAGACTATATGCCTAAAGGGGATGCTTATTATGGCAAACCAACGACAGGTCCCAATAGCGGGGTCAATGACCAGGTGAGCTCAGATCATTTATATGCATTGTCGTCTGGTTATGTAAATGGATTTGGTGCGTATGGCATTATCCAGGCAGAGCCTAACGGACGACGTTACAGAAATCTGGATGAGAAGAATTATAACTATAAAGCAGACATCAGCATTCCTTTTAAACTCTTTGGGGAGAAGCAGGAATTTAAAACCGGGGTCAATTACCTGAATCGCGACCGTGATTTCACAGAGAATGTGTTGTTTCTTCCAGGCTCTAACTTCTCTTCTTTAGGCGCATTGCCATTATATAGGGTAGAAGGAAATTTGGACCGTTTGGTAAGCCCGGAGGTGATCGGGATTCGTCCGATGGCCCCAGGGACCGGAGAAGGTGCAGCTCCGGTGGGTGGATTTTTATACAATAGTCAGAAATCCCCGAACAATTATACTGGTTTCTTTGAAACCAAGGCAGCCTATGCAATGGTCGACCTGAAAGTCACAAAAGACCTGAGGTTAACCGGAGGTGTACGTTTTGAATCTACCAATATTCAATCGGCAGTAGATACGGCAGGTGTATTTTTAGATCCTGCACTAACTGCTCCGGGAGCAGGTGGGACAAGGATTCCATTGTCTTTAACGAGTCCTAACTCTGTTTATAAGACAGGATACAAGCCTTACTATTCCTTAAACGCGACCTACAATTTTAAAGATAAAATGAATTTCAGAGCTGGATACAATACCACATTGGCCAGACCTGAGCTTAGAGAGATCACCAACGTATTCGAATTTGATGCTTTCCAAATGGGATTGGTAGTAGGAAATCCAAACCTGATCAACCAGTACACACAAAACCTGGATTTCCGTTGGGAGTATTTCCCGAACAACGGCGAAGTGGTTGCCGTATCTCTATTCGGAAAGCGGATTCAAAACCAATTGTATAAAGTATTTAGTCTGCAAACGAGTGGTCTGGCAGCGACCTATCCGGAATATCCAACCATCAGGTTCGAAAATGATCCCAACATTGGTAAAGTATGGGGATTGGAGCTGGAAATTGTAAAGGACCTGGGCAGAATCTGGGACCCGCTTCAGAATTTCTTTGTCGGTACCAACCTGCTGCTTGCCCAAAGTCAGATTAAAAAATCACCGGAGCGTTTGGAAGCAAACCGTTCCCTGGACAGACATACGCCAAGCAATAGTCCGCTGTTTGAACAAGCACCGTATTCCCTTAACGGATGGTTGAACTATAATAACAAACGCTCCGGAACAAGTCTTACCGGAACATTTAACATGGTAGGGGAGCGTCTGGTACAGATCAACCTGACAGGTGAGCCTGACCTGTATACCCGTCCGGTTCCAGTCCTTGATTTTGTATTCAGTCAGCGGATTTTTAAGAACGTGATTTTTAAAGGTTACATGAAAAACCTGCTGAACCCATCTATCAGAACGGTATATGCGAATCCGGGAACAGGTGGTACCTGGTATGGAAACGAATACCTGAACCGTGGCTATAAACGTGGCAGCGAATTTATGATGGGTTTCACTTATAATTTGTTTTAATGATGAAAGCACTAAAAAAATATATGCTGTTTGTTTTTTTACTGGCTATTGTAGCTTGTAAGAAGGATAAAACAGATTTTCAATCTGACAATCGTAAAGTAACGGATGCCCGTAAAAATTCGACGGTAAGGCTGGTGAATCTTGGAGGTTATAATCAGATACAGCTGAATGGAGATACCCTGACGAATTATGTGGTCAGGGCACCAAATGACCCCAAGGGAGGAATGTATCCCGGAACGCTTTATTTTCCTGATAATGGCAGATTAGGAACAACCTGGTATATCCCCCAAAATCTTCTGGATAAGGGTGTTGCAAAGGTATTGGTAGAAACCAAAGTCTATAACCCTTCAAAAAACGCATTGGAACTGGAAGTTCGCGAAGATCTTCAGCAAGGGATGGATTATTACCTTTTGCCTACTGAGATATTTGGGGTAACCGGACAACCTCCGTTTGTCAAAATACCAAGATCGGTCGCTTCCCCTGCCAACCCTGCAAATTTTAAGGTCAGGATCTTAAACTTGTCTGCCAGGGTTCTTCCTGATCAGGGAATGGAAGACCTGTTGGGCCCAATGAGCCTGACCTGGGCGGATGGAACAGCAGTAAGCAGTAAAACTAATAACATCTTACCGGGGCAATATTCTGAATACGTAGAGCTTCCTTATGGTGCTGCCCAGTTAAAAGTACTGACGCAAAATGGCATTCAGATTTCCGGTGGAGGACCAGATGTCCTGGATGCAACAACGTCAACGATATTTGGTACCACACTAACCTATGCCCCGGTAAAAACTTATGTGCCCGGAGGTGTTTATACCATTGTAGTGGCGGCAAGGGAATTTGATATTCCATACAGAAGTGGTAATCCAGGAGAGACGGTAAAAGGATATCAGAATTCATTCCGCATCATCAATGACATCTCGGAGCCTTTGAACCTCACTTATGGAAGGGTTCAGGCCGTAAATGCGGTTCCCGGTACTACGGGAATGAAAGTATTGATCAACGGTAAAGTTTTGGATGCACCTATGGATTATACAGCACAGACGGCATACCAAAGCCTGATTGTGGGTGGATACAATATCGAAGCGGTAGATGCTTCAGGTGTAGTGCTGGCTACAAAAACCTTTCAGCTGGATGCCAATACCAATTTCTCTTTTTGGGTTCATCCGGACGCAAACGGGAAAACAACGATCAGTGCAGTTGCCAATGATTTGAGTGGAATATTTGTTGGGGAAGCCGGAGATGATGCTTCTTCATCACGATTTACACAGGAATATCCTTTCGGTATCCGGTTCCTGAATCTTTGTCCTGATGTTCCTTACCTCACCCTGACTACAGATAATGCCCAGGCATTTTCCAGTCTGTACGGGTTTAATACTGTTGCAGTGAATAACCTGAGACCAGGAATTGCAGCGACAGTAGCACCTTATATCAGACCTTATCAGGACGCGAAACCTTATCAGATTATGGCTTTCCGTTCTTCACCTTCTGTAGTTCCGGGGACCTGGGCGAGTGACATTCCGGTGCTGACCGGTAGAAGTCTCATCGCCAGACCTGAATTGTATGTGAGAGGAGAATTGCCAAATCATGAGCCTGGTTTTTATACCGTTGCATTGGTGGGAAGTACAAAAGCTTCCGCAACTAATGCCGGAAAAGCAAAAATGATCATTGTGAAACACAATAAATAGAAGCGTTATGCCACAATTAAGATTACAAAATATACTGTTCTGCGCTGCGGTTCTCCTGCTTTTCGCCAGTGGCTGCAGTAAAGTCGATTATGCGAAAATAGATGATCCTGCTTATTTAAGGGTCTTCAATAACCTGAATTATGTTGTCGGACTGGAAAATAAAGATGAAGAAGTTCCTTTCCTGACGATGTTGATTGATCCGGAAATGGATAAAGATGGAATGCCGGTCAAAGCAGGGATTAAAGGAGATTTTCTGGATCAGCGGGAGCCTTATGCACCTCCATATCCTTCTCATGTGGGGAGTAGCACTTCTTACAAAAATCCGGAATATCCGGGAAAGGAAAATGTCCTCGTAGGTCCTGTCCTGAACGGCTTTGACCTGAGCAGTTGGGCGCAAATCCCTTCTGGAAAACACCGGATTGTATTTATGTTCCGCCCGGTAAATAATGTGCCTTTCTTCAATCTGGAATCCCGTTTGAAACAGAAAGTGCTGATTGATACCACCATTATGCTGGACTCAAAGGAGGTGTATACGCTTCACATCCTGCAGAAAAATTTCCTGACCAAGAAGAACGGAATCTACCTGAGAAAAGAAAATTTTCATAAGCTCTCTTTGTCGGATTCACTGGTTTACGTGAATTTCTATAACATGAGTGCGAAAGGGTTTCGGGAGTCTAATGACGACCTGAAAGAAGCGAATAGAAAATCAGGTTCATTGAGATATGGAATCAAGGACAACATGAATATTTTTCAATCGCTGTTCACTAGTGAGAAAACGATGTTGAGTCCGGTTTATTCCAGTACTTATAAATTCATGGGCCAGCTGACAAGGAATTCTGAAGTTCTGGAGGTGAGTAAATATTATAGCTTTCCACTGTTCGCAGATCCTAAATCAGATGGGATATACACCAATATCTGGCAACGTTTTGACCTGATGGCGGTCGGTATGAACCCTGCAAATAATCCTTATGAACCCTATCTCATGAATACCGAAGGAAACTGGGCCCCGATCAACTGTATGTTGGATGGCAAATCGACACTGTTGGGAAATGACAATGGAGCACAGTTGCCAAACATGATTGTAAACATCCATTCCGGAAAATACAATCCCCGCTCTTTTGCAACGGTGAATACGATAGAAATTGTAAACGGTAACGTTTACCTGACTACGATTCAGCGAAAATATGCCCCACCTATCTATTAACAATGCAGATCAGATTCTAAAAATATGCTAATGAACACTAGAAAATCAATAACACAGTCATTACTTCTGATCCCCGTATTCTTGCTGCTGGTTCTCCAGTCCTGCAAGCACAATGATCTGGAAATTGAAAAGGAAAATGAAAATTTCAGGCTGGCGACAGATTTTATAAAGAACAATTATGACATGACACTTTTTTACGCTGCTGTGGAAAAGGTCGGACTGGCAGATAAACTGAGAGAAAACGGGCCCTATACCTTATTGGTGCCTAATGATGCGGCCTTCCGGGAATTGGGTATTAACCGTCCCTCAGATTTCAGCAAAATGAACCAGGATAGTCTTAAAAGTCTTGTGGAAAGACACGTTCTGAGCAGACGCCTGTTGTTTAGCGATATGCCTCACAATGGGGTAGATGTACGTTATGCAACTTTGGCAGGAACAGAGGTATATGCTTCTATGGCAGGTTACGCTCCCGGAGGAGAAGCTTTTGCCGTAAATGATCTTTATTTCAACGGTTCTTCGGTAACGCGCAAAGATGTAACCCTGGCGAATGGAACCCTGCACATGCTCAATAAAGTAATGAAATATACACCTGCAATGACCATTCAGGCTTGGTTAGCAGCCCGTCCGAAGTATAGCATTTTTGTAGCGGGGTTGAAGAAATTTGGATTCTGGGATCAGCTGGCCACAGCCGGGCCATTCACGGTATTTGCGCCAGACAATGAAGGCTTGGAAGCAAAAGGGATTACTGAAGCTTCAATTGCTGAGATGGATGTACAGAAATATCATGGAACACGGTTATTTGGAAGTTATATCCTGTCCAGAACCCATTTCTTCCTTTCAGATTTTGAGGTGTTTAAAGTCAACAATGGCCAGGAGTTTCTGGCGAAAAAGATTGAGAATGATACCTGGTTTTCATTTGTGTCTACGACGAAAGACTTTTTTACAAAAGTGATTACAGGAGGCGTAAACCTGAGAACGGCACCTTCCTATCCCAATGTAATCTATGGAAGCGCAGGAGCGGGTGCTCCGGCCTTATCAGATCACCTGTTTGATAACGGAGTCTTGCATGAAGTAAAAGGGGTGTTATTGCTACCTGAACAAGCCTTAAAAAATTGATAAAATTAAAGACAAAACAGATGAAACCAATTCATATCCTTACTTTTTGCCTGCTGTTTTTTACACTGGCATCCTGTAGAAAAAAAGAGTTTATGCCCGAAGTGGAGGGGCAACCGGTTCCGCATCCGGAAATTACGGCCAGCCTGAAAGACGTACTGAATACTTCTCCTTATACCCTATTCAAAGCCGCCTGGGAGCGGAGTAATATGGATAAGATCATGAAAGAAAAGGGAGATAAGGCGTATTATACGATGCTTGTGCCTACAAATGAGGCCTTTATTGCTGATGGACTAACCATGGAGAAAATCAACAGTACTGAACCGGCTTTATTGGACAGCATCTTACTTTACCATACGCTAACCGGAGCTTTTAATCCTGAAGATGTAAAAAGCAGCGTAGATAATTATCCGGGGAAATCCCTGTTGGAAAATCCCTATCTAAGGGTAAAAGCCCCCTTTGCGGGCTCAGCTTTAGCTGCTCCTTATTTTTACCTGCAATACCTGAAAGTAAGTGGTAATGAGCTTTTTGTAAATGGTAAAAAAGCAGGGACTGCGGCTGCTGTTCTGGCAAAGAACGGCGTGCTTTTACCTGTCAACCGTGTTTTACACAAGCCAACAAAGACAATTTTGCAGGTGCTTCAGGAGGATGGCCGTTTCGGAATGTATCTCGACCTGACTGCCCGTACAGACGCTTTATTTGCAGAACTGACTTACGGGAATTTTCAACATGATTTTACAGCTGGTTTGAAGGTAAGCGAGATTGGAGATTATAACATTACTTTTCATTCCATTTTTGCCATCACTGATGATGCTTTCCATAAGGCGGGCTACAATACGGTAGAAGAAATGATGGAATTGAATAACCGGAATCCATTGCCCTATGTGGATTGGGATACCTATGCTGTAAAGGGAGGACTGGTAACCGATACTTTAGTTGGATACCACAGGTGGGGAACCTTCTTTTCTCATGATGAACCAAACGCAGGCAGGGGTACTGCCAATGCCACTAATTTTTACTCCAATGATTTAAATAATACGGTGCTGGGAGATTATACGCTGGTTCTTGGAGGCTATCCAACACCCTTTCCTGCCTACAAAATGCCATTGGATTTCACTAACGAAGGCGGGGTCATTAAAGTAAAAGTAAAAGGATCAGATTACCCGGCAGCGAGTGTGATCGAATCGGATATCAATACGATTATGGGGCCGGTTCATATCGTAGACCGATTGCTGCTGCCAAAGGGCTTCAAATTGTAATTCCCGGATATCACGAATGATTTAACATGAACGCAATGAATAACTTTAAATATATCCTGATGCCTGTACTCGCATTAAGTGTGGGCCTTTCTGCTTGCAAAAAAGAGGAAAAACAGTCGTCCGGAAAAGACAGCAATAAAATCAGCGCTGTAATTGCAGATAATTTTAACTTATCTGTATTCAGTACAGGACTTAATCGTAGCGGATTAAAAGCAAAGATGCAGGAAACAGGCCCTTTTACGGTAATCGCTCCTTCGGATGATGCTTTTCTCAAGGCGGGCTTCGCAAATGCTGTGGCGATTCTTAGTGCAGAGCCTTCCC
Organism: Pedobacter sp. FW305-3-2-15-E-R2A2; assembly: GCF_038446955.1. Lineage (NCBI taxonomy): Bacteria > Pseudomonadati > Bacteroidota > Sphingobacteriia > Sphingobacteriales > Sphingobacteriaceae > Pedobacter > Pedobacter sp. FW305-3-2-15-E-R2A2. The sequence goes on along the minus strand of NZ_CP151803.1, from coordinate 6,033,648 downwards.
GGATTTCTGCAATTATGAACTACCATGTGTTAAACGGAACCTACGAATTGAATAAACTGCCCTTCCTGTTTAACCAGGAGATCCGCTCTGCAAACGGAGGAAAGCTATTTGTTACCCACTGGGTAAAAGGTCCGGATACAGTGCTTACTATTAACGGTTCCAGGCTCTTATCACAAAATATCCGTGCGACTAATGGATTGATTCAGGTGGTAGACCAGATGCTGGAACCCTATACACATGAACTGGTGACCGAAGCAATTGCTTCCGACAGGAACCTGAGTTTGTTTTATCAGGCCATTCAACGGTCAGGCTTGATGACGGTACTCAATGGTAAAGGTTCTTTTACCGTATTCGCGCCTGAAAATGCAGCCATGGCTGCTTATGGGTTGTCCAGTCTGGCTGATATCAATGCCGCAGATCCTGCAACACTTGCTGCGTTAATGCGCTATCACATCATCACAGACCGCCGTTTTGTCTATGATTATATCCTGAGCACAAGCGCAAGTGGAAAAAGCGATCAGACGATGATGGATGGGAATTCTATTCAGATTCAGCTCATTCCAAATGACAATGTTCCGGGTGCTTTTACAGGAATTAGATTACAAGGAACGGGAAATACCGCATTTATTGCTGTAAAAAAACAGGATGTACTTACCGGAAACGGAGTGCTGCATACCATTGCTGGTATGTTGAAGATCACCCAGTAATTAAAAATTAAGATTTCAGAGATGATTTTAAATAAGATACTCAAAAAAATAAGTGTATTCCTGATGCTGATGCTACCCTTTGTAGCAACAGCTCAGGAAACCAGCGGTACCCTGAATGGAACGGTCTATGACGCCGGCGGACAAGCTTTGCCTGGCGCTTCGGTGATTGCCATCCATCAACCATCCGGTACTAAATATGCCACCTCGGCCGATGCCAAAGGGCGCTATTATTTACCCAATCTTCGCATCGGCGGACCTTATTCCGTAGAAGCTGCGATGATCAGCATGAAAACGGACAAGAAAGAAGGCATTACGATTCGCCTGGGTGCCGCGATATTGTTAAAATTTGCATTAACCGATCAGGCCCAGCAACTGGGAGAAGTGGTGATCAAAGCCACAAAAAGAGGGGCTCAGGCCAGTACTTATGGAACAGGTAAAAACATCAGTGCCGATCAGGTGCGCAATATGCCGACGGTTTCCAGAAGTATTACCGACATCACCCGTCAGGTGCCGCAGGCCAGCAAGGACAATAGTTTTGGCGGAACAAATTTCCGTTACAATAACGTCACGATCGATGGCGCCATCAATAACGATGCAATTGGCTTTAGTCCATCTTTAGGCGGACAGTCGGGAACTTCAGGTATGGCCGGAAGCTCTACCCGTACCAATCCCGTATCCCTCGATGCCATCGAAGACATGCAGGTCTATCTTGCTCCCTACGATGTGAAGATTGGAAACTTTACCGGCGGCTCCGTAAATGCGGTGACCAGAAGCGGAACCAATACCCTTAGCGGATCTGCCTATGGTTTTGGCCGGAATGCCAGCTTAACAGGTAAGGATAGGGTAGGAACATTGGGTAAAATGAACAATGATTTTTACGACTATCAGGCAGGTTTCCGCTTAGGTTTTCCCATCATTAAAAACAAGCTTTTCTTTTTTACCAATGAGGAATTTACCCGCAGGAGAGATCCTTTGCAACTGTTGGCCGGAAGAGCGGAAACAAGTCATATCCTGAGTGGGGATGACGCAAAGGCGATCAGTGCCGCTAATTTCCTGGATGCAGGTACCGCAGGTGAATTTAATACCTATTCGAAATCTCGTAAGTTCTTCAACCGCCTGGATTGGAACATCAACGATAAACATCAATTGGCCATCAGGAACAATACCATCGTTTCTGAAGCCACGCATATGGACCGTGATCAGCAGGATTTCAGGTTCAGCAGCATGGCCTTTCTACAGAAAAATAACCAGAGTTCTACCGTGGCTGAATTAAAAAGCAGGTTCAGTAATAACTTGTCAGGAAATTTACTGGCGGGTTATACGATGGTAAACGATTCCAGAGATCCATCGGCTGATCCAAGCCTGCCACAGGTGCAAATCGCCGGACGTACCCCAGGTACAACGATCTATTTAGGAACAGATCGTGAGGCCAGCATCTTTGATATGAAACAAAGAACACTGGAGCTGACCGCCAACCTGAACTGGAACCTTGGGAAACATACCCTCACCCTGGGTACCCATAACGAGTTTTATAACATCACCTATGGTTTTGTGAATGCATGGAATGGAAGGGTAGATTATTTAAGTATTGAGGATTACCTGAACAACAATCCATACCGCGTTCGTGGGGCTTATAACTACCAGAACAACAATAGAAATGACATCCTGGATCATCCGGGTGCAAAATTTAATGTCAACCTATATAGTCTTTACTTCCAGGATGAGATCCGTGTTTCTGATAAATTAAAAGTCATCCCCGGACTTAGGGCTGATATGGCGCACTTGCCGGAAATGCCGCAGCTGAGCGATAAAACGCGTACGGCTATGGATGATCCCTTTTTCGGAAGTACCTATACCTATACACCACTAAAAAGAATCACCAATAATTTCCTGAACAAAGTACAGCTCTCACCAAGAGTAGGATTCAGGTACGATTGGATGGGTGATCAGAGTCTGATCCTCAGAGGGGGCGCAGGCTTGTTCACCGGAAGGATTCCAATGGCATGGCTGGCTTATGCCTTTTACAATACCGGGGATAGTTATGGTGGTTTTGATCAGAAAGCAGATCAGAAACCTTTTGTCTCAGGTAGTAATCCATTAAAAGGAGGTCTAAATGGAATCGCAGATTTCATTCAGGAGAATGGTGCGGCGACCAATAACCGCAATAGCGGAAAAACTCAGATTGATTTGGTAGACAATGGGTTTGTAATGCCACAAGTGTTAAGAACAAGTCTGGGAATTGATTATACTACGCCTACGCAATGGAAATTTGGCCTGGAGGCGATTTATACTAAAAATATTAAGGATGTGCTTTTCCAACAACTCAATGTGCAGGACAATCCTACTTATTATGGATATGATAAAGCACGCCTGCAACCGGTTTATAGCGGAACTGTAGATCAGCGCTTTTCTAATACTTACCTGTTAAGTAACACCAGCAAAGGATACCGTTACAGCCTTACCGGAAGTATTAGTAAAAATATTGCTGAGGTATTGCAGGCTTCGGTTGCTTATACTTACGGACAGTCTAAAGATTTGTCGAACGGCGTACGTAACTCTATGGAATCGAACTGGCAGTTGAACCAGTCGCTGGTACCTAATAATCCGGTATTGGCCAATAGTAATTTTGACATCAGACACCGTATCGTCAGTACCATCAGTTACAATAAAATATGGAACAAAGGTAAAACAAATGTTTCCTTGTTCTTCAGTGCACAATCGGGAAGTCCCTTTACTTACGGTGTTGTAAATAATAGCATTCAGGGTTTGCCACAACAGGTGAGTCTGGCATACATCCCGAATAGAGAAGAAAGTATCCGCTATTTTCAGGACCACAATACAGGTGGACAACTGGTTACTGCTCAGCAACAAGCCGAAGCATTTAATGCTTATGTGGATGGAGATGAATACCTGAGCAACAGAAGAGGGCAGTTTACCGAAAGAAATAAAGGGCGTACACCATGGAACCTGCAGGCCGATTTACACCTTTCCCATGATTTGTTTGTTTCAGGAGATAAGAAACAATTCATCACCCTGACTGCAGATGTGATGAACCTGACCAATCTGATCAGTAAAAGTTGGGGCATTCAATATTTCTCACCCAATACCTTTAATTCTACTTCCAGTGTGGGATTAACTCCTGTATTGTTTCCGCCACAACAAAATGCAGGTGGATATCCTTCTTTCCAGTTTAATGCGCCGGGTAAACCTTATAGCGTGGATTATTATGGTTCAAGAAGTCAGGTGCAATTTGGTTTAAGATATACTTTTTAAGCAATGAAGATGAATCTACATGTAAAGAATATGATGAAAAAAGGATTGTTCGGTTTCGGCCTGGTCTTGCTGATGCTGGCTGCCTGTAAAAAGGACAAAACGGAAATGATTAAAGAGCCGTTAAAGCTGACAGACTATTATCCCAACAGTGGGAATCAGGGAACATTGGTAACCGTAGAGGGAACCGGTTTCAGTAATAATCCTTCGGATATTTCCGCTACATTCTCAGGTACACCTGCGGATGTGGTGAGCGCAACGGCTACCGCGGTAGTGCTCAGAGCGCCCCAAAAAGGAAGTACAGGAGAGATCGTGATGAAAGTATCGGGAGAGACACTGAATATTGGCCGTTATACTTATCAGGAATTAAGTGTGCAGCGGATCAGTCCCTCAAATGGTGCTGCCGGGGCACACATCCGGATTTCAGGAGCTGGTTTTAGCAGCTTAAAAGGTCCTGCTGAAGTGTTCATCAACGGGAAAGCGAGTGTTGTGGTGAGTGCCTCAGATACGCTTTTAGTGGTGGAGGTGCCTGAAGCAGTAGGTACCGGACCGGTGAAAGTGAAAGTAGATGGGAAGGAATCCATGGGGCAGACCTTTAAATACCAGGCGATTTCAGGCATTAGCCCATTAACCGGGGGTAAAGGGACCCAGGTGAGGATTACCGGAGAGGGATTTGAAGAACTTGCGGAGGGTAATTATGTAGACTTTAATGGTAAGCCCGCATTCGTGAAAGAAGCCAGCGGAACATCTCTCCTGGTGGTTGCTCCTGCGGAAGTAGGTACAGGACCATTGTCGATCACGATCAATAAACAAAAAGTTACCGGACCCGTCTTCACTGTGGTTCCCCCACCAGTGATCGAGACCGTTTCTCCCCTGAGCGGTCCCGGAGGTTCGGTGATGACCATTGTCGGAAATACTTTCAGCACAATTCTGGAAGAGAATAAAGTAAGCATTAACGGAAAAGTTATTCCGGTAACTACTGCTTCAGCAACAAAGCTGACTTTAACACTTCCCGGAAATACCGGAAACGGAAAAGTAGTATTAAGTGTGAATGATCAGGTAGTGCAGGGACCGGAATTTAAAGATCAGTCGCTGGGAATTAATAAACTGAGTCCTGAGAACGGCCTTGCCGGTACCCAGGTGACGATTACAGGTACAGGGTTTAATGCCAATGCCGCTCAGAATATCGTGACATTTAACGGATTACCAGCATCGGTGATCAGTGCTACAGAAACCCAAATCGTGGTTAAGGCGCCGATAGGTCTAAGTACAGGACCTTTGAAAGTGGTTAATAATGGGGCTGAAGCCGTTGCACCGGTAACCTTTAGGAGAGCAGGAGTAGTGACGATAGCCGGAGGATTGGGAAGCAAAGACCTGGATCTTTCGTCTTTCCGTACCGGTAGTTTGGCGATAGACCGCCAGGGAAATATTTTTGTACTGGAAGTAGAAAAGAGCAGGATCAAGAAAATCAGTCCTCAGGGAGTGGTTACTTTATTTGCAGGAAGTCCTACCGGGGAGCGTGGCAATAAGAACGGAAAAGGAACTGAAGCTTTATTTAATTTCGGTTCAAATCCGGGAATGGATATCGATGCAAATGATAACCTCTTCATCAGTGACGGTAACCTGAGCGTAAGAAAAGTCAGCCCTCAGGGAGAGGTTAGCAATTTTGCCATAGGCTTTGGAAATATCAATAAACTGGCATTTGACAATCGGGGTATATTGTATGTTCTTGGTTCTTTTAGCGGGGCCTGGAGAATTAATGCGGAAGGTTTGAGGACTGCAATTAGTGCCAACGCATTCGCTGACCAGTGCCGGCCCGTGGTCATGGAGAACATGATGTATAAGTTAAACTTTGAGGGGTATTTTATCGATGCTTTTAATTTGACAACTAACCAGAATGTTGGCATTGGCATTGGCGGAAACTTTGGCTATGCTGATGGCTTTGGCAGAGATGTCGCCTTTGCAAGTATAAACGGTATGGTTGCTGATAATGAGGGTAACATTATCGTTGTGGATGCAGGTAATGTCGCTTTGCGAAAGGTCAATTTGAAGACTAAAGAGGTGACGACAATTGCTAAATTCAATCGCGGAGGAGCAGTAGATGGCAGTTTAGATGAAGCCAGTGCAGGTAATATGGGGGATGCGATTGTGGATAAAGCAGGAAATATTTATTTCATCGATAGTAGTAATAATGCGGTAAGAAAGGTCTTTCTAAAATAAGTAAACACCTTAGATTTTTTCCTTGTACCGGGTCTGGCGAAAGCCAGCCCGGTTTTTTTATGACTTGTATTAGTCCCTGAAAATTGCGTCCAGTTTGTTAAACATTTTGATCCAGCTCTGGTAAGCGCCAGTTTCTTTGGCTGCTGCTTCCGCAACAGTTTGATGTACAGAAACGGTAGTTTGATTTCCAAGGGGTTTAAAGGTGACTGTAGTCAGAATTTCTTCCGGCCAGTCTTCCGGTTTTCCTGCTTCCACAGATCGGAGTGAATGCCCTTCTTCATTGGTTAGTACCATAGAGAAGACTAGTTTTTCCGGAATAATAACTTCCTGATAGGTTCCCATAATCCAGCAGTCTCCATGAACGGGGTCATGAATACAGGAATGAAAACTACCTCCCTCTTTTACGGTTATAGATTTAAATTCAATGGTACATCCATCCGGGGCATACCAATGTTTCAATTGCTCAGGATCTGTCCATGCTTTGAATACCAATTCTGGAGAAGCATTGAAAAGGTGGCTGATGAGCAATTCTTTTTCTTTCTTATTTTGTTCCATGGTCTTTGGTTTTGATTTCATTTAAATAGTTATCCAGTTTTTTAAACTTGTTAATCCATTGTTTTTTAGACTCTTCTAACCAATCTGATACTTCATTTAGCTTTCCAAGCTGTGCCTCACAATAACGTTCCCTTCCTTTTTGGGTAATGACCACCAGGCCGCATTCTGTAAGGATTTGGATATGTTTGGAAATTGCCTGCCGACTGCTGTTGAAAGTGTCTGCGATGGTGTTCAGGTTCATCGCTCCCTGAGCGATTCTTTCAATAATTTGCCTGCGGGTTGGATCTGCTATGGCCTGGAATACATCTCTTCTTGTTTTCATTGTGCAACTATATGGTTGCAAATATAAATGCAATCATTTGATTGCGCAATAGGTTTTTTAAAAATAATTTAAAACCAGATTTAGGGATTGATTTAATTTTTGTTATTAATTGTAGGTTTAGAATTGACCGCTTATATTTACATCTGCGTAGTAATTATTAATAAACTTTCAGCAGAGTCGAAGATATTGTGTAATTAACCGCTGACAGTGCTAATGGATGTTCTTTATCAGGCAAGGATATTAATGAAAAGATTGTGTATAAAAACGAATAAGAAAGTTTACGATGTCCAGCAATTGGTGGATGGAGTAGACTTATTTAAGGTGGAAGTGAGTGATTGCCTTTATGAGGTGTATAAATCCAGTTCAGGAAAATGGAAGTTATTGTACCATTTGCCTGATTGCAGAGAATTACCCCTGGAATCGTTGGGAAATATGATAGACATTGAGATGTTGGCGTTGCATAAGCGGGGAGGCTAGTGTTGTATTTGAATATATTGCAAAAAGGTTGCAATACTGTTTATTACCTTTGCAAAAAAAGGGATGAAAAGAACAGGGGTATTTTTAGCATTGGTTTTCATCGGTTTTTCCTGTTTCGCGCAGGAAGTAACCGATTGTGAAAAGATCCTTGATCAGGAACCTTATTTTGTAAAGCATAAATCCGGAGAACAGGATCTGGCTTTAAAGCGGGATATTGAGATCTTAAAACGCTGCGGGAATTTTGATCCTGTCGACAGTGCCTTTCTGAAAGGACCGATGTTGGGGGTACTGATGTTGCAGGAAGTGAGGGCTGGTAAGCCGGCGACTTACCGGACGATTGTTAACTTCTTCTCCAATTTCAGGAAAACCGCAGAGTATAAGGATTTTTCTTACGGATTGTCGATGTATCGGAAGCTTGGTGGGAAGAAAGTGAACCTTAAAGATTGGGAGCAGGACAAGGAATTGTTTGTAAGAATGGGCTTTACGGTCAATGATCTGGAGGATTTTAAGACTTTTATTGGTCGGCCGGAACATTCATCACTCAGTTATCTACAAGCTTTCTCTCAGTATATGAGTGAGATAGAAGCAATGCGTGTCGATAAATAAAGAAATGTAAAATTATTTTTCTTCTTACTAAGAATACTACTAATATTGCGCTGTTATGGATGTGCAGGAATTTGTAGAAATTGATCAGCCGCATTTTAATAAAAATATGGCGAATTGGGTACGCGCGAATCGCCACATTATGCGTGCGATGTCGGATTATAGTCGGCTTATTGTCATGAATGGTCCCACCTTACGTATCAATCTGAATTATTTTAACCCTCAATATCAGTATAAATTTATTGATCATAATTTTGAGCATTACTGCGAGAAATTTATAGACAGGCTCAATGAGCCCATTTCTATCTATCTGCGAACGTACGGATTTGCAGGTTACCAGGTGACTTTTATCTTCCTTCTAAACGGGAAAAGCTACGAGAAGTTCATTACCTATAAAGTGTAACAAAAATAAAAGCTGTACTTTTGTGAAAAATTAAAAGCAATTGGGAACTCTACTGGACTTAGGTATAAAAGGATATAATAATTACGGGACACACTTGAAAGAGAAGTATAAGGGGCAGCGTGTATTCAAAGTAATCGTTGATGGTGGATTCACTTGTCCTAACCGTGATGGTAGCAAAGGCTATGGCGGATGTACCTATTGTAATGTAGATTCTTTTACACCTGAGCTTTCGCGAAAATTACCGACCATTCGCGAACAGCTGGAGCAGGGAATGGAGAGGGGAAAAGGTTTTTATAAAGCAGATAAGTTTATCGTTTATTTTCAACCCAATACGAATACCTATGCACCAGTACATTATTTAAAGATGATGTATGATGAGGCCCTTTCAATCAACACAGAAGATGTGGTCGGTTTTTCAGTGGGTACCCGTCCCGATTGTATTGATGCAGAGAAAGTAGCTTTACTGGAAAGTTATACGGATCGTTTTGATGTTGATCTGGAGATGGGGATGGAATCCATCTATGATGATACGTTAAATCAGATTAACCGTGGCTGTAGTCATGGGGAATTTGTAGAAGCTGTAAAATTACTGGACAATTCTAAACTGGATTTATGTGTGCATACCATCTTTGGTTTTCCATGGGAAACAGAAGAGATGATGTTGGGTTATATCCATGAAATCAATAGATTCCCTAAAATTAAATTCGTGAAATTCCACCACCTTCACATTGTGGAAGGATCAATTATGGGAGTAAAGTATAAAAAAGAACCTTTTAAATTGTTCTCTCTTGAAGAGTATACCGATTTGCTTTGCAAACTGATTCCTTTGTTGAGGCCTGATATTGTGATTCAGCGTTTATTCGGAATTTCAGATTGGGACTTATTGATTGCGCCTAACTGGGGATTGAATAAATCTGCCATTCAGACCTATATTGATAAAGAAATCGAGAAAAGAGGAGTGGTTCAGGGCTCGGCTTATGTTCCTGTTGCTGGATAATCGCCAAATAATTCAATTACTTTCTTTCTTCTGTAGCTAAAGATTTGTTGAAGCTTGTTTGCTACATATAGACTATTGGCTATTTTTCCAAAAATGCCCATTGGTAAACCATAGGTCAGGATATCGCTCATTTCTACGCCGCCTTCAATGGCTTTGAAGTGGTGTTGGTGATGCCAGAACTGATATGGACCGAAGCGTTGCTCATCTATAAAATATTCCTGCGGTTTTACCTGGGTGATTTCCGTCATCCAGTTGAGCTTGATCCCTGTGATCGGTGATACCTTATAAGTAATGATCATTCCCGGATACATCTTTTCCAGTTGTTTCAGGTCTGAGGTTACTTCAAAGGCCATGTCCTCCGGCGTGATTTTGGCCAGATTCAATGGGGAAGAGAAGAAATTCCATGCTTCTGCTAAGGAAATTGGGAGCTGCTGACTAAAATTTAAATGATAAGACTTCATAACGTTTATAAAGATACGGTATTTGCTGCTTTTTGGTTTTGTCTTGCTGTTTTTTTGAATTCTCAGTGATTTTTGTCTCTTTTTTAGTTTTAAGTCTTGTTTATTTTTAATATTTCATTCTAAATGTCTGTTTTGCCTGGTTATTTATGATTTTGTCATAAATAACCAGCTTTTTATTTGCTATTTTTCATTTATTATCTCGTTTTATTGGTATTTATATAACGATTTCGTGATTTTATTGTGTTTTTATTTGATGAAAATAGATTTATTTCATATTTTTATATAAATAATCAACGACAATCAGTTATAAACTAGTAAAATCTAATAATTATGGCCAAAATTTTATTAAAACAGGTGGGTCCTTTTGTAGTTTTATCAATAATTGCAATTTTAGCCCTATTTACACCCCTTCTTCCGAACTTTGATGAGGGGAAATACAACGCATCTGACATTGCATTCATTCTTGTCGCCACTGCGCTTGTATTTTTGATGACTCCAGGCCTTGCTTTTTTCTACGGAGGTATGGTTCATCGCAAAAATGTGATCTCTACCATGATTAAAAGTGTGGTAGCTGCAGGAGTAATCAGCGTTTTATGGGTGACGGTAAGTTTTAGTCTCGCTTTCGGTGAGAGTATTCATGGACTTATCGGTAATCCATTGACCTTTTTGTTCTTCCACGGTGTAAACTCAGGTCCTGCATGGAGCCTGGCACCTACCATCCCACTAACCTTATTTGCGTTGTTTCAATTGATGTTTGCCATCATTACACCAGGTTTGGTTGTTGGTGCTGTTGCGGAAAGGATTCGCTTCACTTCTTACATCTTATTTATCGTCTTGTTTGCTTTATTTGTGTATTCGCCATTGGCACACTGGACCTGGCACCCGGATGGCATTCTGTTTAAAATGGGCGTGCTTGACTTTGCCGGAGGTACGGTTGTTCACATCTCTGCAGGTATGGCTGCCTTAGCTGGTGCGTTGGTGTTGAAAAGAAGAAGAAGTCACCAGGACCATCAGGAAATTCCTCCTGCCAATATCCCTTATGTATTAATCGGTACCGGGTTATTATGGTTCGGATGGTTTGGATTTAATGCAGGTTCTGCATTGGGTGCGAACAGCCTTGCTGTATCTGCTTTTGCGACGACTAATATTGCTGCTGGTGCAGCGGGTTTATCATGGATGTTCTTTGATGTTGCCCGCGGTAAGAAACCTTCTGTGCTTGGTTTTTGTATTGGTGCGGTGGTAGGCCTTGTAGCCATTACACCGGGTGCTGGTTTTGTTAGTATTCCTTCCAGTATATTCATTGGTGCAGCCGCGGCAGTAATCTCTAACCTTGCGGTAGTGTGGAAATCTAAAACCAGTCTGGATGATACCTTAGATGTTTTTCCATGCCATGGTGTAGGAGGTATTGTAGGGATGTTGCTGACCGGAGTATTTGCGACTAAAACAGTGAATGCTGCTGGTGTAGATGGCCTTTTCTATGGCAATCCGGCATTTTTCTTTACCCAATTGAAAGGGGTATTAATTGTAATTGCCTTTAGCTTTGTGGTTTCATTTGTCATCTTCAAGTTCATTAATTTGATTCAGCCGATCCGGGTAACTTCTGAAGAAGAAGAGGAAGGTCTTGATGCCAGTCAACATAACGAAAAATACTTCCAGGGTACTTTGATTGTTGCCAGTACCGGAATGGAGATAGAACATGAGCCGACTACTTAATGTTCTGAGGATACTTACGACCATATTTATTTGATTTTCATCACAACCTAAACCAACCAAACCAACCAGACCATGAAATTAAAATCAATATTTACCACTGCCTCTTTATCTGTTGCCTCTTTTTCTTACGCTCAGGAAGCTGCTCCTTTGCAGATCTCAGGTTCTGTAGATACCTATTATAAATACGACTTTGCCAAGGTGCCCAATATCGGAACCAGTTTTGCCAACGATCAGAATTCCATCTCCCTTGGGATGATTGATCTGGCCTTAAAGAAAACAACTGGTAAGGCTTCATTTGTAGGAGAGCTGTCTTTTGGACCACGCGGACAGTATGGATCATTATTAAATGGAGATGGCACTGACGATAACTCTTTTCATATTCAAAACCTGTATGCTTCTTATGCTTTTACAGATAAGTTTACCATGACTGCAGGATATATGGGAACCTTTATTGGCTATGAAGTGATTGCGCCGACAGGAAATTTCAATTATTCTACTTCTTATCTGTTTACCAACGGACCTTTTCAGAATGCCGGGATTAAAGGTGCTTATGCTTTTTCCAATAAGGTGAGCCTGATGGTCGGTTTGTTTAATGATTGGAATGTGTATAAAGATTTGAATGGGGTGTCTCATATCGGTGCTCAGCTTACAGTAAGTCCTGTCGAAGGCTGGACTGCTTATCTGAATGTATTGTCCGGAAAATCTGCTGGGGCCGTTGGAACAGGAACGATTCTGGATCTGACTACTTCTTATCAGGTTACCGAAAAGGTGAAATTAGGCTTAAATGCTGCTGATTATTCTGTTACTAATGATGGTGGTGGTTATAGCGGAGCGGCACTCTATGTCCAAAATGCCTTTACTTCTGCTTTCTCTTTAGGGTTGAGAGGAGAGTATTTCAACTGGAAAGGTGTGGCAGAAGAGTCTGATGAACATGTTGCTGCGGTAACCCTTTCGGGAAATGTGAAAGCCGGTGGCCTGACTTTCATTCCGGAGGTAAGATTTGACAATGGTTCTTCCTCAGATATGTTTAAGAAAAAGAACCTTAACCCATCAAAAAATGCATCTCAGTTTGCATTGGCCGTGGTATATGCTTTTTAGTCTCTGTTAATTCATAAGAAGGAGCTGTCTGAAGGTGTATTTTGATACCCCCGTCAGGCAGCTTTCCTTCATTAAAGATCTCGCTATGAAAAGAGGATTGTTTGTTGCTTTATGGTTGTGTTCTGTTGCCGGATTTGCGCAAGATGTGGAATTGCCTTTTGACGAAAGGGGAAAGTTTATCTATTATGAAGTCGTTGTTCAGAAAGATGTTCCTGCTTCGATGCTAATGGAACGGGCTACAAAATTTTTTAATGCCTCAAAGGAATTGAAGTTGAAGACATCTCCTCAGGATACACTTTGGATGGCGAGAGGGAAGATGGTGATCAATAAAACAGCCTTTGTACTTAGTCGCCCTTCAGGAGAAGTAGGGTATCATTTGTATGTGGATTTTAAAAATGGTAAATACCGGTTTTGGCTGACTGATTTTAGTTTTATTTCCTATCAAAGGGATCGCTATGGTAATTTTGTGCCGGAAACAACCGTCGCCATTCCATTGGAAAAGAAGCCGGGAAGATTAAATGCGGGTGAATGGACTGCTTATTCAAAAGCGACAGCCAGGGAGGCGAAGCTTTTTGCGGAGCGCTTTAAGAAAGGGATGTTAGAAAGTGCAATAAATCCCCCTACAGCTAAAGCTGTTCCTTCCGTTGATACAAAAAATCAAAAATGGTAGTTAATGTACCATTTTATCCGCGCAGGTAGAGCTGGCAAAAGCTTCAGGTTTTGCTTTAAAGATAAAGCCCATGCTTAGGATATAACCCATTGCCTCGTTTAAAGCTTTGTTAGATTTAAACATTGGATTGGTGTTAATGTCGGCATGTACCTCCAGGTCTACATCGTACAGGTCCAAAAGATCGCAAACAGAATAGGCGGTCTCAATAGATTTCTGTACTTCTACCAGCATTCTTTCCTTAATGCTCATCTTCTGAAGGGTTTTTTCCTGATGAATGTACATGAAGCCGCCGTGGTGCTCTCTTAATAACACGATAACAGTGGCAAAATCAGTTACAGGACCTTTTACCTGTGAGTCTGTACCGATACAAACCTTGAGGTGGAACCCTTTTTCAGTTTCCCTGATGATGGCTTGCTCTACTTCTTCTAAAATTGACGAGTGGATCACCTCGCCGCTAAATTTCTTCCAGTTCATACGTTATTGGTGTTATGGTGAACAACCCGTATTCAGGTTTCCTAAAAATAAGTTGATTAAATTAAAAAGCGGTTAATTATTTATTGTTTAATTGCTAACAAATCCTTAATTTTCAACAGATTGCGTGTCTGTTTGTCTTAATTTAGGTCGTAACGGCCTTTTTTGAACGTTAAACCTTTCGAAAAGATTTTTGTTATACTAATGTCTTTTGACTTTCCGTTCAATATAATAAGGATCAATTTGTTAACATAAATATAAGCATTATGAAGAGCGAATTATTAAACGAATTTTATTTACTTCAACAAAGCAGGGCTCCTTACGATTATCGGGAAGCCCTGGATGAGCAGGTTTATATGCCTATAAAGAAGGTAAACCGCAAAATGAGCAGCTGGATTTCCAAACGTGGAAGCATGCTGATGAGTCTCGATGTGAAATTAAATAGCTCGATGAAACACTTGAGGAAGAAGTATTTGAAATTTTAAGCCTTATCTTTGTGCCATTATGGTAGAAAAGATACTGGAGAAATTAAAAATTACTTCTTTGAACGAGATGCAGCAGGCATCGCTTGTAGCGACCGGAAAGGGGAGTGATGTCGTATTACTGGCACCTACAGGATCGGGAAAAACTTTGGGGTTTTTATTTCCGCTGTTGAAGAATCTCAATGCAGATATTAAGGGAGTTCAGGCCCTGATTCTTGTTCCTTCGCGTGAGCTTGCTTTACAGATTGAACAGGTATTCAAACAGATGGGAACCGGCTTTAAGGTGAACTGCTGTTATGGAGGTCACCCTGTGAGAACAGAACGAAACAACTTTGAGCAACCGCCGGCAGTGTTGATCGGTACGCCCGGAAGAATAGCTTACCATTTGCGTCATGAGAACTTTGATGAATCACCAATTCATACTTTAGTACTGGATGAGTTTGATAAAGCACTGGAATTTGGTTTCCAGGAAGATATGTCCTATATCATTTCTAAATTACTTTCTTTAAAACAGAGAATTCTGACTTCGGCCACAGCCATGGAAGAGATTCCTGCATTTACAGGAGTTAAAAAAGCAGTGGAAATTGATTTTTTGAAGGATGTGAAGGTAGCACCGGATCTGAAACTTAAAAAAGTATTTACTACAGCAGAAGATAAACTGGATACTTTGTTTCAATTGATCTGTAAAATTGGCAATAAAACAACCTTGATTTTTTGTAATCACCGGGAAACGGTAGACAGGATCAGTGACCTGCTGATCGATAAAGACCTGGCACATGATATTTTTCATGGCGGCATGGAGCAGGATGAACGGGAGCGTGCCTTGCTGAAATTCAGAAATGGAAGCATCAGGATTCTGATTACTACAGACCTTGCTTCGCGTGGTTTGGACATTCCGGAAGTGGAATATATCATTCATTATCAATTGCCCTATACTGAGGATGCTTTTCTGCATCGTAACGGACGTACGGCCCGTATGAACGCAAAAGGAACTGCTTATCTGGTAATTGCCGATGAGGAAAAATATCCTTTCCTGAAGGGAGATATTGAAACGGAGAATCTAAAGGGAAATTTCGCTTTGCCTAAGGATAGTCAATGGCAGACACTTTACATTGCTGCAGGTAAAAAAGATAAAGTCAATAAAATTGATATTGTTGGTTTATTGCTGAAAAAAGGAGGTTTGCAAAAGGAGGACGTTGGTTTAATCGAAGTGAAAGATCAGGCTTCTTATGTGGCGATAAAAAGGAATATGGTGGGCCGCGTACTAGGCACCTTAGCTAATGAAAAGATCAAAAATAAAAAGGTTAAGATTGAGATTGCGATGTAAGTCGCTGAAAATTAATGACTGATCAGAATTTAATACATAAAGTTCAAAAAAATGAGCAATAACGATATTTTTAAAAAATTGCGCGTGGCGCTGGAGTTGACAAATGATGATATTATTAAAATTATGGAATTGGTGAACTTCAAGATCACCAAAAGCGAGCTCGGTTCCTTTTTCAGAAGCGATGACCATCCAAATTTTAAACCTTGTGGAGACCAGATTTTAAGAAATTTTTTAAATGGCCTTGTGATTTATAAAAGAGGACCGAGAGAACCTAAGCCAGCAGCTGAGCCCGGAGTTTAAGATTTCTTTTGTTCCTAAAAACAGGCAAGAAAATAATTTATTTTCTTGCCTGTTTTTTTTGTAACCAATTTAAAATGCCTCTTGGTGGCATTAAATTGGTTTATTGTGCTGTAATTTGTTGGTAATTAGGTTAATGGGTTTGTGGGTAAATTTTATTGAAAATTTTTTCTGATTTAATTACGTAGATATTAATGTGCAACAAAATGTACAGAAATTTGTATATTGACATTAAGATGAGAAAACTATTGCCTTAAACTGGCGGGTGGGTGTTCCTGTAAAGGTGGAACGTGTATTGTAAAGGCAATTAAAGAGTTATCTGGGATAACGCTAAATACCTTTATTTATTATATACCATATCTACCTAATATGAGTACATCTACACCTCTCTCAGCAGATTCTGCTGTTCGACTATGTTTATCTTCTTTTTTTGAGAAAAATTTCCCGATTCGTCTTCTGGTCACTACCCGATCTACAGCCCTTTCCCAACCTTTCATTCTTTAATTGCAGTTTATGAAAAAAAACTTCTACTCAAAGCAAATACTGAATTCAGCTATTTCTTTATATGATACAATAAGGTTGTTCGCTAAAAATCAAAGACGGGTATTTTCTGCCATCTGTATTTTGTTTTTTATGTTTTCATTTTCAGCTAATGTTTCTGCTCAGGTTCAGGCCACAGGAGGAACAGGCTTGTATAAGAACAATATTTACTGGTTGAATTTTACGGGATTGGACCTGGCGGCAGGGCAAACTAAAACATTTACATTCACTGTTAACGGAACTGTGGTTACAGCGATTATTGATAATGTAGTTTTCTCTTCGGGTGGTGCAGGGGCAAGGCTAAGACCTTATAGATCTGGCTCATGGCAAGGAGACCGGTTGGATCGCTTATATAATATTGGTGGGACCTCTACAAACAATACATTGGTCAATGCCATTACCACTATACCAGATGGCGCGGATGCGACCTTCCGAATTCGTACCTATGCAACTACCGGTTCCAGCCCTGCGGATATCGGACTGGTTTTCGGAAATGCCGAGGACGACTCCTCTGTTGAATTTACACAGGGTACAACAGATGGAAACAACTGGAAATTACTGGAAAGAATCGTTACCAATAACAACTCACCAAGATCAATCATCTTCAGTAATTTGGATAAAACTGTTCGCTTAAACTGTAGTGAGAATGCTGCACTTTTGTATACAGATAAACCGGTAACAAGCCTTTTAAGTCCTTTAACAATCAATTGTTCTATTCAGGCAGGCGGACTTACTGCCATGGCATTAGGCCTGATGACCTATACGGAAAAGTCGGATGGGCCATTGACTTATGGTTCGCCTGTTCATACACTTACCCCTACCATTACAGGTGGAAGTAATCCTACACCAGGTGTGAATAATACGGTATCCATTGCAAATCCGGAACAGATTGTTCCAGGAGCAGTGACGAAACCCCCAACTCCAAAACTTGGAGCAATAGCGGGGGATTTTGACCCTGCGTCTTTCACTGCTTTAGGGACAAATGCAGATGCCGACAACCTGAACGGAGAAAATGATGAAGATGGGATTGCAAGTTTTCCCAGACTTCGCGTTAATGCAACAACCTATAGTCTGAATGTTGCCGTAGGAAATACTACGGGGCTTCCGGTAAACCTGGTGGGTTGGATAGATTTCAATAGGAATGGAACTTTTGAAGCAGCTGAAGGTGTGCAGGTTAGTGTACCTAATGGAGCGACAACGGCGACTTTAACCTGGACTGGTTTATCAGGACTGGTTGCAGGGCAAACCTATGCCCGTTTCAGAATTTCGAATACGATCGCATCGGTACTCAATACCGCGACCCCGGAATCAGTTATCAGTAACGGGGAAGTAGAAGATTATACTTTACAAATTTTACCACTTGATTTTGGTGATGCGCCAAATAGCTATGGTACCAGGCTGATCGACAATGGACCAAGGCATGCCCTGGACAGCAGGCTTCGCATCGGGGCTACAACTGACGGCGAACCAGATGGACAACCAGTTGCTGCCGGAGCAGATGCCAATGGAACCAACGGGGATGGTCTGGATGAAGATGCTTTTACAACACTGCCGGTGCTCACTGCAGCATCAACGAGCTATAGTATGACTGTTCCGGTTAGCAATACCACAGGTGTTGCTGCGCGGATGCTGGCGTGGGTAGATTTTAATAAAAATGGCACTTTTGAAGCTTCAGAAGGTTTATTGGTCAGTGTCCCTAACAATGCGACTTCAGTCGTATTGAACTGGACCGGCTTGGCGAACCTAAGTGCCGGACTTACCTATGCCCGATTGCGTCTGACCACCGATCCTGTATCTACGGCAACAACGGGAGGAGCAATGACTGATGGAGAAGTGGAAGATTATAGTGTAATGATCGATCGCTCCTATGATTTGGGACTGCTCAAAACTTCGAATCCAACTACTGTTAATGCCGGACAAGGGTTGACTTATACCATCACACTAACCAACAATGGACCAAGTCCGATGTTAGCAGCAGATGTAATTAAAGTGGTAGATAACCTTCCTGCCGGGTTTACGGCCACAAGTTATACTCCTGCGCAAGGTACTTATACCAGTGGTAACGGGGATTGGACAGGACTGACGCTTAGCGCCGGGCAAAGCACAACTTTAACAATAACCGGAACGGTAGCTGGAAATGTGACCAGTGCACTAACAAATACTGTAACGGTAACCAATCCTCCGGGAATCACTGATTTTGTGCCGGGAAACAATACTGCATCGGTTGTCACTAATGTAAACCGTGTAATCGATTTTGAGGTCACAAAAATTTCTACTCCAAATCCCGTAACTGCAGGAGTTGCTTTAACCTATACGGTCACACTAAAAAATAATGGTCCAGGTAGTTTATTGACTTCGGATATCGTTAAGGTGGTAGATGTTTTGCCTGCAGGTTTTACTGCGACAGGTTACACGGTGGCCAATGGCACTTATACAAGTGTTAATGGAAACTGGACCGGACTTACACTTGCCAATGGACAAAGTACTACTTTGACGATTACAGGTACAGTAGACGCAGCGATGACGAGCTCGCTAACAAATACTGCTACGGTAACTGCTCCTGTTGGAATTACAGATCCAGTGCCGGGAAACAATACAGCTACTGATGTCAACACGACTCAGGTAAAACCAGTATTGCTCATTACCAAATTGGGGGCTGCAAATGTAACGGCGGGTAATATTGCGACTTATACCTTAACGATTACCAATACAGGCAGTAGTAATGCGGTTAACGCAGATATTACTGATGCGGTACCTGCAGCATTAACAAATGTAAGCTGGAGCACTGCAGTTGCCGGGGCTGCCCTGGTGACTACTGGCGCCACAGGTACTGGTAATGCGGTAAATCTTAAAGCTAATATTCCTGCAGGAACCGGAAATACAGTTACCGTAACCATTTCCGGAACGGTGAATCCAGGTGCCACAGGAACCGTTAGTAACACCGGAACAGCTACTCCTGCAGAACCAAATGGTACGGGTAGCAATTCAACGGTAAATTCAAATGTGACGAGTACTTCCGGGGTCGTAATTACAAAAACCGGTCCTTCAAATGCGGTCGCCGGAAATGTAATCAGCTATCAGATTGAAGTTGGCAATAATGGACCAAGTAATGCGACAGGAATTGTGATTTCGGATCCTGTTCCTGCTGCTTTAACGAATGTCAGCTGGACTACGCAGATTGCGGGTATATCGACTGTTACTGCAGGCGCTACAGGAAGTACGTCAAATGTAAATGTAACAGCGAATATTGCTGCAGGAGCAGCGAATAAGGTCATTGTTACGGTAACAGGAACTGTTAATCCTGCTTTTACAGGAAATATTACCAATGTCGCGATTGCAACACCAAAAGAAAGCGGAAGCACACCTGTGAGTTCACAAGTGGTTACAGCGGTTCAAAAACAACCTGTATTTACGGTTGCCAAAACCGGACCTGCAACGGCTATTGCGGGCGATAATATTGGTTACATCATTACAGTCAAAAATGCAGGACCTTCCAATAGTTTAAATACAATCATCACGGATGTCGTTCCATCGACCATCAGTAATATAAGTTGGACAAGTGCTGTAACCACTGGTACTGCGCTGATTAATTCAGGAGGGAGTGGAACAGGGAATGCCATCAGCCTTAATGCCGATTTCAACGCAAACAGTACGATACAGATCACTGTTGCGGGAACTATAAATTCAAATGCTACCGGTACGATCACAAATAGCGCCACAGCAACACCTGCAGAACCAGGTGTAACACCAATTACCTCAACGCCGGTAAATACCGTACTTAGTGCAAAATCAGGGTTAACTATCTCGAAAACTGCACCTGCAACTGCAAACTCCGGTGCGGCGATTTCTTATACCATCACCGTTGGAAATACAGGGCCAAGTAACGCCATCGCTGCAAGTATTAACGACATTATTCCTACAGAAATTCAGGGGGTAACCTGGAGCTCTTCCATTACGGGGGCAGCAACAATCACTTCCGGAGCTAGCGGAACGGGTAATAATCTACAGGCAGTGGCCAATATTCCGGCCGGAACAGGTAATAAAATTGTATTCACCGTCAATGGAACTGTTAGCGCTGCTTTCAACGGAAATAGCGCCAATACCTCCTCAGTAACAGCAACAGAACCGGATAGTCCTTCACCTACCTCTACAGCGACTACCGCTGTAAGCAGGATCCCAGAATTGCTGGCCACGAAAAACGGACCTTCCAATATAATTGCAGGAGATGCCATCAGCTATAAAATCATCATTAGCAATACCGGTATCGGTGATGCTATTGGTACCACAATTAAAGACGCTGTTCCTGCGAAGATTACCAATGTCAACTGGGTGGTCAGCAAGACAGGAACGGCAAGTTTTGCGGGAAATGCATCCAATACAGGAAACAACATCAGCTTTACAGGAAATATTCCAGCCGGAGCTGGGAACACGATCGTTATCGATGTGACCGGAACGGTACTGCCTTCTGCGACAGGAAACTTTAGCAATATGGCATTGGCGATTCCGATAGAACCAGTACCTACCGTAAATTCGAATACGGTAGTCACCACGATCTCTAACCAATCCGGATTGGTGATGTTGAAAAACGGACCTTCCACCGCACAAGCAGGAACTGCCATATCTTATACTTTAAAAATTAGCAATACCGGCTTGAGCGATGCGATGAATGCCTTGATTACAGATGCAGTTCCGGCACAAATTAAAGGTGTTAGCTGGAGTGCTGCAGTTCAGGGAGCAGCAACACTTATCGGCACCGGCAGCGGAACAGGAAATGCAGTAAGCCTGAATGGTAATATTCCAACGGGTGCTGCAAATGCCATTCTGGTGACGATCAACGGAACTGTTGATCCTTCCTTTAGTGGCAGCATTAGCAATACCGGCACAGCAGATCCATCAGAAATTGGCAGTCCTTCTTCCAGTTCTACCGTAACCACACAAGTGGGTCGTACTCCGGTACTGACCATTACTAAAACAGGGCCTGCTACTTTAAACGCAGGTCAGAACATCAGCTATACCATAGAAGTAACCAATACCAGTGTCGCTGATGCACAAGCATTGGTGATTACTGATGCTGTGCCTGCAGAAATCGGGAATGTAAACTGGAGCGCCAGCACTGCAGGTGCTGCAGGATTGATTGGCACAGGTACGGGTACAGGGAATGCGATCAGCATTACCGGTAATCTTCCAACGGGAGCGGCGAATAAAATCACCATCACGGTGACAGGAACCGTTGCGGCTTCATTTAATGGATCACTGGCAAATACTGCAACAGCTGAGCCGGCGGAACCGGGAACAACCCCTAAATCTGCAACCGCTACGACTGCTGTTAGCAGAAAACCAATTTTGAGCATTGTAAAAGCGGGACCTGCAACAATTACCGCAGGTCAGCAGATTACCTATACAGTAACGGTTTCAAATACGGGAACTTCCAATGCAGTTGCAGTTGCAATTGCAGATTTGATCCCTGCCAGTATTAAAACGGTAACCTGGACTTCAGCAGTATCAGGGACCGCTCTGGTGAACACCGGAGCCACAGGCTCAAACAATAATCTGGCAGTTTCTGCCGATATTCCCGCTGGTTCGGCAAATAAGGTGACTTTAACGATTAGAGGAACGGTAGATCCGGCCTTTAGCGGAAGTATCGTCAATACCGCTACCGCTACACCATCAGAAGCTGGCACTACGGCGGTAACCTCTACTACAACGGCCACAGCAAGCCGTACTCCGGATGTGAGCATCAGTAAAACTGGTCCTGCAACATTGATTTCAGGGCAGAATATCAGCTATACCATTACTATAAATAACTTCAGTAGCTCTGATGCCAAAGCGTTGGTGATTGCGGATCAGGTGCCGGCAACAATTACCGGGGTGAACTGGTCTGCCGCAGTAAGTGGAGGAGCAGTCATTAATGGTACGTCAAATGGAGTAGGAAATGCGATCAGTATTACCGGGGATCTCCCTGCAGGAACGGGGAATGTGATTACCATAACAGTAAACGGAACCGTATCTCCAGCCTTCAACGGTACGATTACCAATACAGCCAGTGCGACTCCGGCAGAGCCAGGAACGGTTGCCAAAACAGCAACGAGTACCACTACAATTAGTAAAATACCTTTATTAAGTATTCAAAAAACCGGGCCTGCAACGATTTCTGCAGGTCAACAGATCAACTATACATTAACAATTAACAATACAGGAACAGCGAATGCAGACAATGCCACCATTACAGATGTGGTTCCAGCGGGAGTTTCGAATGTAAGCTGGACTGCTGTTGCCGAAGATGGAGCTGCCATTGTGGGTACGGCATCAGGTACGGGCAATAACATCAGTGTCAACGCGAATATCCCGGCAGGCGTAACTAATGTGGTGAAAGTAAACATTCAGGGAACAGTCAATGCATCGGCAACGGGCACGTTGAGTAATACCGGCACCGTGACCCCAGCTGAAGCAGGAACTACACCTAATAGCTCTAATGTGACCACGACTTTGCAATCTACTCCTGGTATTACATTATCCAAATCCGGTCCTTCTCAAATTGCGGCAGGACAAACCGTTACTTATACCGTGATTGCGGGCAACAGTGGCCCATCTGACGCGACCAATTTAAGCATTAGCGATCTTGTACCAGCCCCGTTAACCAATGTCAGCTGGAGCACAGCGGTTGAGGGTACAGCAAGTGTAACTTCTGGTGCCAGTGGAACCAATAACAATAGTGTGGCAGTTAATGGAAATATTGCCGCAGGAGCAGGAAATAGGATCTTGATTACCATAAGCGGGCAAGTACCTTCCTCTACAGGATCAACTTCATTCGCGAATACCGCTACGGCTACACCTTCAGAACCTGGAGTACCTCCGGTGAATTCGAATACCATTACGACGACTATCAATAAAAAGATAACCATCTCGGCAGTGAAATCAGCAACTGCTGCACTATTTGCCGGTGAGAATATTACCTATACGCTGGAAGTGAAGAACAGTGGGCCAAGTGATGCTTTAAATTTGTTGGTGGCTGATCAGCTGCCTGCAGGAATCATCAATGTCAACTGGACGACTAGTGCCTCAGGTACAGCGTCGTTGATTTCAGGAGGAATAGGGAGCGGATCTGCATTGAGCCTAAGCGCAAATATCCCGGCTGGTGCTGCCAATGGAATTCTGGTAACTGTAACAGGTAAAGTAGACCCATCGTTTGCAGGTACACAACTAGTCAATGTCTTTAATGTAACGCCTTCAGAACCGGGCAATCCGCCGGTAACTTCCAATACGACGACGACATTAATCAGTAGAAAAGCAGACCTTCAGATTCAAAAAACAGGACCTTCAACGGTGGTTGCAGGTCGCGCTATAAATTATACGATTACCGTAAATAATGCAGGGCCTTCCAACACGGACAACGTAAATATCGCCGATGCGGTTCCGGCAGGAATCACAGGTGTGACCTGGATGGCTACGGCTCAGAATGGGGCAGCTATAAATGGCAGCGCGTCAGGGTCAGGGAATAGTATTGCGGTTCTGGCCGCAATTCCTTCAGGAGCGGGTTCGGTAACAATCAATGTCTCAGGAACTATTGCAGCAAACTTTGCAGGAACCTCATTGATCAACACGGCTACGGCGACACCAGAACCAGGTATTACAGATCTTACACCAGCCACAAGTACAGTGACGACTGCAGTCGGCCGTGTGGCAAATGTGAGGATCATTAAATCCGGACCTGCAAACGTCATTGCAGGAGATGGGATCACTTATAATATTAGAATTGTTAATGATGGTCCGAGTGATGGACCTGGAGTCGTTGTTTCAGATGCACTTAATGCCTTGGTTACGAATGCTACCTGGACAGCTACAGGACTTAACGGCGCTACAGTAAGTGCAACAAACGGATCCGGAAATGTGAACTTTACTGCAGGAATCCCTGCCGGAACAGGAGAGGTTGAGGTGGTCATCACAGGAACAATAAATCCTGCGGCTACTCCAACTACGTTTACCAATACGGCAACGGCGGATTTCCCTCCGGGAAGTCTGGTTACCGATCCGGATCTTTCTTCCAATACCAGTACAGTTCCAACGGAAGTCGTGCTGCAAACTGATTTGCTGGTTTCCAAAAGTGGACCTGCAACGATTGATATTGGGGATAGAATCGATTATTCCATAGAGATTAAAAACGGAGGAATCAGTAACATTACCAATGCATCCATTACCGATATTGTTCCGAATTCCGTTGAGGTCACGAACTGGACAATTACGCCTTCAAATGGAGCTACTATTGCCGGTTCTCCCAATATGTTAACCGGAACAGGCAATTCTATTGTGACTACCGGTGATATTCCTGCTACTGCCCCTGGCATGATGCCTGCTCTCATTCTGATCAGGATAACAGGCACCGTGAAAACCACTGCTGCTGCAAGTTTTACCAATGAAGTTGTGGTAACTGCGAACGGAGAAGAAAGGAGCGCGGTAACCACCTCTGTAAATCAATCTACCGATGTTTATGTCGAGAAAAGTGGCCCTCAATCGGTGATTGCAGGATCTACGATAAATTATCAGCTGAAAATCGGAAATGACGGACCTGTTAATATTACCGGTCTGACTATCGCTGATAACATCCCTGCAGACATTAAAAATGTTATTTGGACCAGCACTCTGTTTGGAACTGCGACACTTACGGGCGCTACCCAGGGAAATACCAATAGCATCAGCACTACGGCAAACATAACAGCAGGTGCAGCCAATTATATTCTGATTAATGTTCAGGGAACAGTAGATGCTGCAACAGCAGGTAAAAACATGACCAATACTGCAGCAATTACGCTGCCTCCGGGTAAATCAGATTTTAATAACGCTAATAATACCAGTTCAGTAGTCACCGCGATCACTTCCAAATCAGGACTGTCTGTTCGTAAGATGGGACCTTCTGATGCTGTGTCAGGTGCTGAAATTACTTATACCGTTCTTGTCTCAAATGCCGGACCGAGTAATGTTGTACAGACGGCGATTACTGATGTCGTGCCTTCAAACATAAAAAATGTAAGCTGGACTTCTGCTCAGACCGGAAGTGCAAACATTACTGCTGGTGCAACAGGAACAAACAATAATAATGTCAGCCTTGTTGCGGATATTCCGGCAGGTGCAGGAAATGAAGTGAGTATTACGATAAAAGGAACCATCGATCCCGGATTTGCGGGGCAATTGGTTAACAATGCAGTGGCTACACCTGTAGAACCAGGGAACCCGCCGGTAACTTCAGAGAATGTAACCACCAATGTATCTAATAAATCAGGTTTAAGCATTGTGAAATCCGGACCTTCCCTGGTTGATGCCGGAGGAACGGTACAATATAGTATTGAGGTCAGCAATGCAGGACCGGGTAACGCAGTTGCTGCGGTCATTACTGACCAGGTTCCTGCAGGTTTAACCAATGTGCGTTGGACAACAGCAACGACCACAGGTGCTATAGTTACTGCCGGAGCAACAGGAACGAATAATAATGCGGTTTCGGTAACGGCAAACCTTCTTGCAGGAGCAGGGAAATTAACGATTACGATTATCGGGGATGTACCGGCAAACAGTGCGGTGGGCAATCTGTTGAATTCGGCAATAGTGACGCCAGCTGAACCTGGCAATCCGCCGGTAAGCGCTAATGAGGTAACCACGGCAATTGTTAAGAATGTTAGCCTGAGTTTAACCAAATCCGGTCCTGCCACATTGAATGCAGGAGAAGCCATTACTTATACCATAGCCATAAAAAATGCAGGACCTTCGAATGCAACGGCAGCAAGACTGACAGATGTGGCTCCGGAAAATATCAAAGTGGTGTCCTGGACAAGTACGGTAACTGGAGGTACGGTGATCGGTTCAGGAGGTACGGGAACAGGAAACAACTTGGATCTGACTGCCGATATTCCTGTAAACGGAACAATCCTGGTTAATATAAAAGGTACTGTAGATCCATTATTTGCGGGAACACTGACCAACACAGCTACATTAACACCAACTGAAGCGGGAGAGACACCAATTAATGCAGTGGCCGCCACAACGGTTAAAAAATTAACGAAATTACTGATCAGCAAAAGCGGCGCAGCAAATGCCATCGCCGGTCAGGTGATGACCTATCAGATCAAAGTATCCAACGAAGGACCTAGTACGGCACTTGGGGCATTGATCACAGATGCCATTCCGGCTCAACTGGAAGAGGTCAGCTGGACAACAAATGTAACTGGTGGATCAGTCGTTACTGATGGTATAACCGGAACGGGGAATGCTTTAAGTGTAAAAGCAAATATTCCGGTAGGACAACAACATGAAATTACCATTACCGTTACAGGTAAAGTTTCTGCATCTTATGCGGGAACAATCAGCAATATCGCTACAGTAACCCCTGCTGATCCGGACAATCCGCCGGTAGTTACCCCACCGGTAGAAACAGTGGTTGTTCAGCGCCCTGTGATTGTCATAAGTAAAACTGGTCCGGCTACGGCTACTGCTGGTGGAGCCATTACCTATACGATTGAAGCCAATAATACCGGGTTGAGTGATGCCACTAATCTGGTCATTACTGATGCGGTACCTGCAGACATCAGGAATGTAAGCTGGACAGCTGTCGTTTCGGGTAACAGTACCATTAATGGATTGAATCAGGGATCTGGTAATTCGATCAGTTTAAATGGCAATATTCCTACAGGAGTCAATCATAAAATTACGATTACCGTAAATGGAACGATAGATCCTTCTTTTGCCGGCACATTGAGCAATACAGCTACTGCTACCCCTGCAGAGCCAGGTAACCCACCTGTGGTTACGCCACCTGTGACTACGGTGGTGACACAGTCGCCGGTAATTGTTGTCAATAAAACCGGTCCTGCCACCGCAACTGCGGGTGGAGCGATCAGTTATGTGATTGAAGTTAGCAATACCGGTTTGAGTAATGCTAAAAACCTGGCGATCTCAGATGTCCTTGATCCTGCAATTACTGGAGCAACCTGGACAGCCTCAATCGCTGGAAGCAGTACCATCAATGGTGCTGCTACGGGATCTGGAAATGTAGTATTGAATGGTAACATTCCTGCTGGTACTGGTAATAAGATCAGTATCACCGTGAATGGAATATTGAATCCTGATTTTGCAGGTAAGATTACCAATGTGGTTACCGGTACGCCTTCAGAACCAGGAAATCCTCCGGTGGTTAGCCCTCCGGTAGAGACCAATGTAGAGAAGAATCCTGTGATTGTCGTAACCAAAACCGGACAGGCAACTGCCACTGCGGGAGGAGAAGTTACCTATACAATTGTAGTGGTCAATAATGGATTAAGTAACGCATCGGGTACGTCTGTTGTAGATGACGTTCCTGCAGAGCTGATTAATGTGAACTGGACGGCCGTACAAACTGGTGCAGCAACGGTGATTGCCGGAGCTTCAGGAACAGGAAATCAGGTTCGGGTAACCGGAGATTTACCTGCAGGAAATTCAAATAATAAAATTACCATTACCGTAAAAGGAACGGTTAGTCCTGCATTCTCAGGAAAGATCAATAATGTGGCTACGGCTTCGGTTCCAGGAATCAATGTTCCAAATGTAGTTACTCCCCCTGTAGAAACAGAGGTAGGATCTAAACCGGGAATTGTACTTCGTAAGGACGGCCCTTCTGCTGCAATTTCGGGATCACAAATTACGTATACGATTACGGCTGGAAATACAGGATTGAGTAATGCACAGAACCTGTTGATTACAGATGATGTTCCGGCCTCACTAAGCGATGTGAGCTGGACCTCAAATGTCACCGGAACAGCAGTTGTGAACAACGGAGGAAGCGGAACTGGCAATCTGATCCAGTTAATGGGTAACCTTCCTGCCGGCATCGCCAATACGATTGTCATTACGGTTAAGGGAACCATTGATCCTTCATTTAATGGGAATCTGACGAATAAAGCAACGGCCAGCCCATCAGAGCCTGGTATTGTTCCGGTAGATGCAACGAGTACTGCGGTGGTGAGTAAAACACCTGTTTTGGCTATCGCTAAAAACGGACCTGCTGCGATCTCTGCAGGTCAGGACATTACGTATACGATTAATGTTAGCAATACTGGAACCGCAAATGCAGACAATGCTTCCATTATTGATCAGATTCCGCTGAATATAACCGGTGTAACCTGGACAACAACTATAAATGGGGCAGCAAGTGTCTTGAGTGGTGCAGTAGGAAATGGCAATAACCTTTCTGTCAATGTGAATGTTCCTGCAGGTGCAGCGAATACGATTTTGATTACTGTAAAAGGAAAAGTAAACCCATCGGCAACGACAGATTTAGTGAACAAAGCAACGGTAACGCCGTCAGAACAAGGTACCGTTCCGGCAAGTTCAACGGTAACGACGACCATCAAATCGGAACCTTCAGTAAGCCTGGTTAAAAATGGACCATCGCAGATCTCTGCAGGTCAGACCGTAACCTATACTTTAATTGCTGGGAATAACGGACCATCAGATACACGTGATCTCGTGATTACTGACCCTGTTCCTGCCGGACTGACCAATGTAAGCTGGTCTGCAACGACTGAGGGTGCAGCTACGCTCATCAGTGGCGCTACCGGTTCAGGCAATGCCGTTTCTGTAAAAGGAGACATCAATGCCGGTGCTGCCAACCGCATCCTGATTACTATTACCGGAAAGGTTCCGGGATCAGCAGCAGCAGGAGTATTAACAAATACAGCCACTGCAACACCATCAGAACCAGGTATTCCTGCGGTACCTTCCAATACCATCACCACTACCATAGATCATAAATTAAACATCAGGGCAGTGAAATCTGCACCAACTTTCATTGCTGCAGGAGAAGGCATCAGTTATACCCTCGAGGTATTTAACGATGGCCCTGCCGATGCAGCGAATCTGGCGATCAATGATGTGATCCCTTCAGGCATCCTAAATGTGAGCTGGACAACGAGCACTGCGGGCACCGCTGGTATTGTGGCAAATGGAAGCGGTAGCGGCACTACGGTAAACCCAAGGGTGAATATCCCTGCGGGTGCTGCAAATTCAGTAACGGTACTGATCAAAGGAGATGTTGATCCTGGTTATACAGGCGCAACATTGAAAAATAGCTTTACTGCGACTCCATCTGAACCGGGTAATCCTGCGGTGCCATCTGAAGAGGTGATCACCAATGTGGTTAAAACAGCGGATCTTCAAATTCAGAAAACAGGACCTTCTACAGTAGTTGCAGGTTCTGCCGTCAGTTATACCATCAATGTGAAAAATGCAGGTCCAAGTCATGCAGGAACGGTAAATATTGTGGATGTTATTCCTACTGGTTTAACCGGTATCAGCTGGACGGCTACCGCTCAGAATGGTGCCGCCATTATCGGAGCCAATACCGGAACAGGTAACATCAATTTAAATGCATCGATCCCTGCAGGTAATGCAACAGTGCAGATTCTGGTAACAGGAACAGTTGCGGCAAATTACACAGGTACCAGTCTGGTGAATACTGCTACAGCAACACCTGGAGCCGGAATTACAGATCCAACGCCTGCAACAAGCACAGTAACTACTGCAATTACCAGGGTGGCGAATGTGAGGATTACTAAATCCGGACCTGCAGATGTTGCAGTAGGGGAAATGATGACTTATAACCTTCGTATTGTTAATGATGGACCAAGTGATGCGATAGGTGTATTGATCAAAGATGTGATTCCGGGGAACCTGGAAGCAGGGGCAACATGGACAGCAACGCTGACCGGTACGGGAACATCGTTAAGTGCCATTAACGGTACCGGCGACCTTGATCTTGTGGGAAATATTCCTTCGGGAACAGGTGTCATTAGTATCAATATCAGTGCGAAAGTAAAAGCAAGTAATCCGGATAAAGCAATCTTTACCAATACGGCAACTGCTTTCTTCTCTCCGGGAAGTTCGGTTACAGATCCGGAATTAAGTTCGAATACCAGCACTGTACCAACCATCATCAACAATGATCCGGTGCTTAGGGTATCGAAAAGTGGACCTTCAGCGGTCAATATCGGCGATCCGATAAATTATAGAATTGTGATTAGAAATGGTGGTGCAGGTAACATTACCAATGCCGATATTTCAGATCCTGTTCCTGCGGATGTGGCGGTGAGCAGTTGGACTGCAACCAATACAGGCAGTGCAACCATTATCGGAACTGCTACAGGTACAGGGAACAACATCAATTTCAAAGCAGACATTCCTGCAGATAATAATCCTTTGACTGCAATAACCATCGATATTCAGGGAACGATTAAAGCTACAGCTGGAGCCATCTTTACCAATACGGTAACGGTTACTGCTAACGGAGAAAGGAAAAGCTCAGTGGTGACTGCGGTAAATCAGTCTACTGATCTTAAGATAGAGAAAACAGGACCTCAGGCATTGACTTCAGGATCTAGCATTGCGTACACGATTAAAGTAAGCAATCAAGGTCCGATAGATGTAGCTGGCCTGACCATTAACGACAATGTTCCTGCAGAAATCGGCCAGATCAACTGGACCGCTCAGGCCTTTGGGACTGCAAGTTTGGTTGGTGCCCCGGGCGGGTCATCAAATGCGGTGATGGCAGTAGCAAATGTTCCGGTAGGTGCAGCCAACTACGTTCTGATCAATGTGAATGGAGTAGTCAATGCCAATACGCCATCAGGTAGCATCAGTAATGTGGCCACTGTAAGCGTGCCAAATGGTATTGCAGATTTCAATCCGACGAATAATACAAGTACAGTAAATACGCAGATCAGTTCTGTATCCGGATTAAGCATCAGCAAATCAGGACCTCCAAGCGGAGTTTCCGGTTCTGCAATTACTTACACCATAAGAGTGAAAAACAGTGGACCAAGTAATGCCAGTCAGGCACAGATTAAAGATGTGGTGCCGGCAGGAGTGACAGCGGTTAGCTGGATCGCAACTTCAGCGGGTACTGCAGTCATCAATTCGGGAGCTACCGGAACAGGAAGTACAGTGATCGTTTCGGCAAACATTCCTGCAGGTGCAGCGAATGAAATCAACGTTACGATTAACGGAACCATAGATCCTGGATTTAGCGGACAACTGTTAAACAATGCAACAGTTACGCCTTCAGAACCAGGCAATCCTCCGGTAACCTCGGGCGATGTGACGACTACGGTAAGCAATAAGTCAAATGTGAGGATTGTGAAATCCGGACCAACAAGTATAGAAGCGGGTAAAATGGTCAATTATACCCTTGCACTCAGCAATGCAGGTCCTGGAAATGCGATGAATGTGGATGTATCCGATGCGGTTCCTGCAGTGTTAAGAGGAGTTAGCTGGACAGCTACCGCCAATTCAGGAGCGGTAATCAGGTCAGGTGCAACAGGCGGAGGAAATGCAGTCGCCCTTAAAGTGGATCTTCCCGCAGGAAATGGTACTGTAACGGTCAATATTACCGGATTAGTACCTGCGAATGCAGCAAATGGAAGCTTCAGCAATACGGCTACTGCGACTCCTGTTGAGCCGGGAAATCCTGCAGTACCTTCTAATATCGTGACGACTGCTATTGTCAATAATGCGAATTTAAGCCTTGTGAAAAGCGGCCCTGCGGCACTAAATTCCGGAGAAGCCATCAGCTATACACTGAGGATCAGCAATAGTGGACCATCGGATGCAATAGGATTGAAAATTAATGATGTTGTTCCTGCTCAGGTAACAGGCGTTTCCTGGACCAGTACCCTTGAGGGTGGAGCAACGATCAGCTCAGGAGCAAATGGTACTGTAAATAATGTAGACATCACAGCGAATGTACCTGCAAACGGAAATATTCTCGTAACCATTATCGGTCGCGTAAATCCAACTTTTGCGGGAGTTATCCTAAATAAAGCGACCATTACTCCTGCCGATCCTGCCAAACCAGTGATTGGTTCAGAAGTGAGTACTACGGTTAAAAATCTGTCCAGCTTAAAAATCAGCAAAACAGGTCCTGCAAGAGTAACCGCAGGTCAGGTAATGAAATACCAGATTAAGGTAAACAATAACGGTCCTGGTACGGCACAAAATGCAGTCATCAGCGATGTTGTTCCTGCTCAATTAAAAGGAGTAAGCTGGATTGCCACCGCTACAGGAAATGCGACGATCTCTAATGGACAGACCGGAACTGGAAACATCCTGAGTGTAACTGCAACGGTTCCATCCGGAACAAATGACGTCATCACGATTGACATCACCGGTACGGTTGATGCCTCTTTTGCAGGTAAATTAAGCAATACTGCAACGGTAACGCCGCTAGAACCTGGTAATCCGCCAGTGGTTACGCCACCGGTAGAAACGGTATCAACATTGAGACCAGGTGTCACGATTACTAAAACAGGTCCGGCAACAATTACCGCGGGAGCTCCGATTACCTATGTAATTACTGCAGGTAACACGGGACTGAGCAACGCCAAAGACCTGATGATTACCGATAATGTGCCGTCACAAATCAAAAATGTACAATGGATAACCAGCATTTCCGGAACAGCGGGAGTAACAACCGGAGCAACCGGATCGGGTAATGCTGTTGCTGTAAAAGGAGACATTGCCGCAGGAGCAGCGAATAAAATCACCATTACCATTACCGGTACGGTTGATCCTGCTTTCTCTGGTAAGCTGAGCAATTTTGCCACAGGTACTCCTGCAGAACCTGGTAATCCGCCAGTGGTTACGCCACCGGTAGAAACGACTACGGATCAAAAACCGGGTATCACGATTACCAAAACAGGTCCGGCAACAATTACCGCAGGAGCTCCGATTACCTATGTGATTACAGCGGGTAACACTGGACTTAGCAATGCAAAAGACCTGGTAATTACCGATAATGTACCATCACAAATCAAAAATGTACAATGGACGACCAGTATTTCGGGAACAGCTGGAGTAACAACCGGAGCAACCGGATCAGGTAATGCTGTTGCTGTAAAAGGAGACATTGCCGCAGGAGCAGCGAATAAAATCACCATTACCATTACCGGTACGGTTGATCCTGCTTTCTCTGGTAAGCTGAGCAATTTTGCCACAGGTACTCCTGCAGAACCAGGTAATCCTCCGGTAGTCACGCCGCCGGTAGAAACGACTACGGATCAAAAACCGGGTATCACGATTACCAAAACAGGTCCGGCAACGATTACTGCGGGAGCTCCGATTACCTATGTGATTACTGCGGGTAACACTGGACTGAGCAATGCAAAAGATCTGGTGATTACCGATAATGTGCCAGCGCAAATCAAAAATGTACAATGGACGACCAGCATTTCCGGAACAGCGGGAGTAACGACCGGAGCAACCGGATCAGGTAATGCTGTTGCTGTAAAAGGAGATATTGCCGGGGGAGCAGCAAATAAAATCACCATTACCATTACCGGTACGGTTGATCCTGCTTTCTCTGGTAAGCTGAGCAATTTTGCTACAGGTACTCCTGCAGAACCAGGTAATCCGCCAGTGGTCACGCCACCGGTAGAAACCACTACGGATCAGAAACCGGGCATCACGATCAGTAAAACAGGTCCGGCTACCATCGGCGCAGGGGCAAACATTACTTATGTAATTACTGCAGGTAACACCGGACTGAGCAATGCCAAAGATCTGGTGATTACGGACAATGTACCATCACAAATCAAAAATGTACAATGGACGACCAGCATCACCGGAACTGCTGCGGTCACAGCCGGAGCAACCGGATCAGGTAATTCGGTTGTTGTTAAAGGAGACATTGCTGCCGGTGCGGCCAATAAGGTGATCATTACCGTCACAGGTACTGTTGACCCTGCTTATGCCGGTCCTTTAAGCAATACCGCAACGGGTACACCAGCGGAACCAGGTGTTCCACCGGTAGTGACCCCTCCGGTAGAAACTGAAGTGAGCAAAATAGCGGCACTGACGATTACCAAAACCGGACCTGTCCAATTGAAATCCGGCGACCTGATCACCTATGTCGTAGAGGTTAGCAATACTTCTTTGAGTAATGCAGATAACGCGACCATTGCCGATTTAATCAGCAGTGATATTCAGAATGTGAAATGGACCACCGAAGCGCTGGGAACCGCAAAAATCCTATCTGGAGGAACTGGAAGCAGCAGCAACGTAAACGTTGGGGCAGATCTTCCGGCGGGTGCAGGAAATAAAGTGATCCTGACCATTACGGGTAACATTTCCAAATCATTTACCGGCAAGATCGAGAATACCGCAAGGGCGCTTTCCAACGGAGGGACTACGGAAGTCAGCAGTAATTTGGTTTCCACAACGGTAGACAATGCAGACTTTATCATTCCTAATGTCATTACACCAAACGGAGATGGCAGCAATGATACCTTCAAAATCAAGGGACTGGAAAACTATCCGGGAACACAGGTGACGATCTTCAACAGATGGGGCAATGAAGTTTACCGTTCTGGCAATTATACCAATGATTGGGATGGTAGTCAGCTGAATGAAGGTACTTATTACTACCTGATCCTCAGGAAAGAGAAAACAGGTAGTACGACCACGTTTAAAGGATGGATGTTTATAAAAAGGTAATACAAATTAAGACAGACTAAAGATGAAAGATTTAAAAAAATATAGTTTATTATCCCTGCTGATCCTCAGTTTGAGCAGTGGATACGCGCAGCAGACGATCCAGTTCAGTCAGTATGTTTTTAATGGTCTTGCCGTTAATCCAGCCTACGCCGGTTATAAAGAGGATTGGACAGCCAACTTCAGTTTCCGCTCTCAATGGGTGGGAATTGAAGGGGCTCCACGTACCGCAACGGCCTCTTTTGATGGGGTAACCGATCAGCAGGGAAAGAAGATGGGTTTGGGTTTTATTGCCGCAACAGACCGTTTAGGCCCTCAGAATACCTCTGCTTTTTATGCCAATTATGCCTATCGTTTGCAATTGGATGCTGAAGATACCAAGCGCTTGAGTTTTGGTATCGGTGCCGGGGTTACCCAATACAACCTGGATGGTGCTAAGTTTATCGCTACCGATCCGGGAGATGGGGCAATTCCGATAGGAAATGAAAGTAAGCTGAAACCGGACGTTCGTTTTGGCGTTTATTTTTATACGCCTAAGTTTTACATTGGTGCATCGGTCATGGACCTGCTGTCGGGCATGAGAAAAGAGGACATTCAGACCGAAGGAGATTACAAAGTGCTGCGTCAGGTTCGACACATTTACCTGACAGGTGGGGTGATGATCCCTTTGTCGGAATCATTGGACCTGAAGCCGACCTTTATGCTGAAAGAAGATTTCAAAGGACCAACCAATTTAGACCTGAATGCTTATTTGCTGATCAGTAAAGTGGTCTGGCTGGGTGCTTCATATCGTACCGGGGTGACCTTATGGGATAAGAAAAACCTGCAAAAAGGCTTGAATCAGAGCGATGCAGTTGCCGGGATTATAGAGCTTCAGATGAGCAATCGTTTTCGTCTGGGTTATTCCTTTGACTATACGACGAGTAAACTTTCCAGCTATCAGAGCGGGTCGCATGAGCTTTCTTTAAGCATCAGCTTCCCTGGAAAAAAAGCAAGAGTATTGAGTCCACGTTATTTTTAAGCTGAACAGAATTATATGAACAGAACAGCCTACAAAAGTCCAAATCTACTGATGAACAAAATTGTGATCATTAGCATGATGGCATTATTCTTTGGCAATTTAGCAATGGCCCAGGAACAACTGAGCCGTAAACAACAGGCGGATGTATTCTTTAACCGCTTTGAGTATTATAATGCCGCAAAGCTTTACCTTCCACTTGCAGAACGGAAAAATCCAGATGTGAAACTGCTGGAAAAGCTGGCTGATTGTTACCGCATGATGAATGCGTACGAGGAAGCGGAGAAGTGGTATGGAAAGGCGGTAGAAAACAAGAAAGCACAGCCGATGACCCATTACTATTATGCCGAAGCTTTGCAGCGGAACAAAAAGTTTGATCTCGCAAAGGAGCAATATCGTGCCTATGGCAGCAGTACAGGGAAACCTGAGGAAATGGCCATCAGAATCAATTCCTGCGATACAGCGGCACTATGGACCAGCCAGCTAAAGGACGTCCTGATCAAAAATGTGGCCGCTTTGAATACCAAATCCGCAGACTGGGGATTAAATTATTATGGGAACGATGGTTTTGTGTTTACCTCAGAACGGAATACCGGGGGGAATGAAAGCAGCAATGATATTTATAAGTGGACCGGAAATCCATGGTTGAAATTGTTTTTAGCGAGCCCGGATGCACAGTTGAAAGAAGAACTTCAGGTAGTGACCAAACAAAATGCACCGACCAAAACCGAATACCATGTGGGGCCGATGGAGCTGAATGGGGCAGGAGACGTCGCCTATGTGACGATTGCAACAAGGGTTTCTAAATCTGATTTACCGCTGGATAAAACGGGTAAGCTCAAAGAGCGTCTTTATACCCGCAGACTGGAGCTGATGACCGCAGTAAAAAAAGATGGAAAATGGGGAGAATTAAAACCCTTCGCTTACAACAACGTAAAGGAATATTCTTTAGGACATGCGGCACTTTCAAAAAACGGGCAGCTCTTATACTTTGCTTCAGATATGCCCGGCGGACTCGGGAAAACAGACATCTGGTATAGCGAATTACAGACAGATGGAAGCTGGGGGAAACCAGTAAACTGTGGGTCGGAGATCAATTCCAAAGAAGAAGAAGCTTTTCCAACTACTGGCCGAAATGGAGAATTATATTATTCTTCTAAAGGAAGAATAGGGATGGGAGGGCATGATATTTATAGCAGCAGAGGAGAGAAAACAACCTGGAGCAAGCCTCAGGATCTGAAATATCCGATGAATTCTACCAGTGATGATTTTTATTTCATCAGCAATGATGGAAAGACGGGCTATTTCTCTTCCAACAGAGAAGGTGGAGCTGGGGATGATGACATTTATAGTTTTAATGATCAAACCAGTCCGGTGATGATTCTTGCCTTAGATGGCACGGTCTATGACCAAAAGACCAAGTCTACTTTAGACTCGGTATTAGTGACCTTAACAGATGGAAACGGAATGGCCCTTAACCGTAAGGTGACGGAGCAGAATGGAAAGTTCTTTTTCGGCTTAACGAAGGATATGGATTATAAGGTGGAAATCAGTAAGCTGGGTTATGCTTCGGTGCGGAAAACGCTAAGTACAAAAGGAATCACTAAATCTGACACCTTAACGATGGAGGCTTTTCTGGATAAGGATAAGTTTGAACCCGGTAAAACCTATGTGCTGAGAAACATCTATTATGATTTTGACAAAGCGAATATCAGACCGGATGCAGCAAGGGAATTGAATAAGTTGTTGGCCATCTTAAAAGAGAATCCTTCCATTTGGATCGAATTGGGTTCACATACAGACAGCAGAGGAGCGGATCAGTATAATCAATGGTTATCTCAGCGAAGAGCCAATTCTGCAGTACAATACCTGATCGACGGAGGAGTTGAGAAGGAACGCATTAAGGCCAGAGGTTATGGAGAAACGATGCTGCTGAATAAATGTGGAAACGGTGTGAAGTGTAGTCATGCAGAACACCAGCTCAACAGAAGAACAGAATTTAAGATCATCAAACACTAGTATTTAAAGCAAAAAAATGTAAAGCGGGATTCCTAAGAAAGGATCCCGCTTTTTTTATATTAGCCTGGCAATTTAGCGTTGGAAAAAAGCAGCTTTGTTTTAATCTGGAGTAACCTTAAAATAAGCTTGTTAAAAATATTGCTAAAACTATTTAACAACTATTAGAATATACAAAAGTTATTAATTAATTTGCTGAGATTTTAAATATAGATAACGGCTAAAATGAATTCAACATCTTCTAAACTTCCCTATATAGGAGTAGATATAGGTGGCTCTCACATCACTGCTGCTCATGTAGATGCGACCACATATAAAGTAATCGACAGCACGATGAAACGCGAAAGAGTCGCGTCAATGGACTCCGCAGAAGTAATTCTCGAATCCTGGTTAAAAGTACTTTCTTCTCTGATCGTCAGGACCAATGGTGAAAATTCCAAAATAGGGATTGCTATGCCAGGGCCATTTGATTACGAGCATGGCATTTCTCTGATGAAGGGCATGCAAAAATATGATGCTTTATACAACATCAATGTGAAAGAAATCCTGGCTAAGCGCCTGGAAATACCTGAAGAAGATATTGTATTCATCAATGATGCGGAAGCTTTTCTGCGTGGTGAGCTGGCCTCAGGTGCCGCAGCAGATAAGGAAAGAGCGATAGGGGTAACCCTTGGAACCGGATTAGGCTCTACAAGTAATGCCAGTGGGATTACGGTGGATATGAACTGGGCATTCCGTCCTTTTAAAGAGAGTATTGCCGAAGAGTATATCTCTACAAGATGGTTTATGAAAAGGTATAAGGAAATTACCGGTGCAGAGGTTAAAAACGTGGAAGAAATGCTGGATACTGCAGCAGCTTCTGTGAAAGATGAAATTTTTGAAGAATTTTCAGACAATCTGAGTATCTTTCTGAACGATTTAATTGCTCAGGAGCAGCCGCAGGTGGTCGTGATTGGTGGCAACATTGCCAAAACATGGGAACACTTTATCGATGCCCTGACGCATAAGATCACAGATAAATCTGTAGCGATCAGACAAAGCGAAATGTGGGAAGATGCAGCTCTGGTAGGTGCAGCGAGCGCATGGGCATAAAACTAAGATAGATGAAGAAATACTTTTTTATTGCAGGACTATTGTTCCTGCTGAATCATTCAAATGCCTTTGCGGCAAAAGTAGATACAGTGCAAACCTATAGTGCTGCAATGAAAAAGAAAATAAAGGCTGTCGTTGTGGTTCCTGACAACTATCAGCAAGTGAAAAACTTTCCAACAGTCTACCTGCTGCATGGTTATGGAGATGGCTATGATGGCTGGATCAATACGGTTACCGTGCTGAAAAAGTATGCGGATGATTTTCAATTGATCCTGGTTTGTCCGGATGGCAATATTTCCAGCTGGTATATGGATAGCCCGGTAGATCCGGAATGGAAGTATGAGACCTATGTCGCCACTGAGCTGGTGAGCCAGATCGATCAGCAGTATAAAACGATTAAAGACAGAAAAGGCAGGGCAATTACCGGTCTGAGCATGGGTGGACATGGCGCGTTATACCTTTCTTTTAAACATCAGGACGTGTATGGCGCGGCAGGAAGCATGAGTGGAGGAGTTGACATGACACCCTTTCCGCTGAAGTGGGACATTGCCAAAAGATTAGGCAGCTATGAAACGCAGCCAGAACGCTGGAAAGCAAACAGTGTGGTCAATATGACGCATTTGCTCGTTCCAAATAAACTGGCTTTGATTATTGATTGCGGTAAGGATGATTTCTTCTATGACGTAAACAATAAGCTCCATGAGGAATTATTGTACCACAATATCCCTCATGATTTTACAATCAGACCCGGAGTACATAACTGGGATTACTGGAAAAATGCAGTCGGCTTTCAGCTGATGTTTTTTAGTAATTTTTTCAATAAAGCTTAGTTATGGCGATCAGGAAGTATGATCTTCTTCTTCTGAATTCTTTTTTTTCTTTAAAACACATGTTTCTGAAACCCGGTCATGCCAGTCGCTGCGGGCAAAAAGAAAGTGCATTAAATAGAGTCCAGCTTG
Organism: Pedobacter sp. FW305-3-2-15-E-R2A2; assembly: GCF_038446955.1. Taxonomy (NCBI): domain Bacteria; kingdom Pseudomonadati; phylum Bacteroidota; class Sphingobacteriia; order Sphingobacteriales; family Sphingobacteriaceae; genus Pedobacter; species Pedobacter sp. FW305-3-2-15-E-R2A2. Next base: position 5,993,449 of record NZ_CP151803.1, on the reverse strand, counting down.
CAAAGGTTCTCGCCAGAGATGTAGCTGGAGAAGCCTGAAAGATAACTCATTCCCAATTTACAGCCCGGCATCCTTTGAAAGACCATTAATCGAAATTCAATTGACGTTTTCGGTAATTATTTTTATAAAAGAATAGTTTTTTTGATTGATCTACGTTATAAGTAATTAATATTTGACTATTTTAACTATCTATGAGACATTATATTTTCGCTGGCCTCTTCACCATGATCGGTTTCAGTTCATTTGGACAGGATAACAAACCCTGGATCGCATTCCATAACAAGGATACTACATTAATCGGTTTTAAAGACAGCAAGAATATCGTAAAGATTGAGCCCAAGTTTACCGGGTTTATCAGTGCCAATAAGTTTGATGACATTATTGGGGTAACAGAAAGAATAGCTGAAACGTGGCCCAGTTATTACCTGACAAAATCAGGAAGAATTGTGGGTAGAGACAGCCTGCATATATTTGATAATGGCGTAGATTGTGAAAGTGAGGGTTTTATCCGCTTCAGGGATAAGAAGACGGACAAAGAAGGGATGTTTGACCGCAATGGTGACATCGCTATTCCTGCGAACTATAACGCCTTAACAAGCGTTAGAAATGGGATGGTCATCGCATTACAGGGGGCAAAAAAAGAGGAATGGGGAAAACATTCTGGGGACTATCATTTCAGTTGGGTTGGCGGAAAGCAAGTGTTAATTGATACCCATAACCGGCTCCTTATCGATGATTTTAAATCGGAGCGTAATTTAAATTTCTTCTCCCTGTTGGTTTCCGATAAGCCTGACGAAGATCCGATCAGACAGAATTTTAAAACTGCCCAGGGTAAATACTATTCGTTCATAGATTTTGGAAAAGAATTCGATACCTGGCTAAAAAAATCATTACTTAAGCAGTTTACGAAAGAAAGTTTATCGGAGGCTACCTATAAAGAGCTGACCTTCTGGAATGAGAAAGATGGGTGGAAAACTGAGGATAAGCAGAGCTTTATAAACCGGAATTTCGAGCTTATAAAAGCGAAATTGCTGGAGCTAAACCGTCCAGATTGCAAATATCAGATCTTTGACGATGGCCTGAACAAATTCATCTTTGAATCTGCAGAATACGAGCGCTTTTTCGACAACTGCGGAGCAGCAAAGGAATGGATCTATCCGTTAAAAAATATTGTCATTTCCTATGAGAAAGGAAAAGAGCTTTTTCAAGATCATTTTTCTTTTTTAAGAACAGAAGAGGGCTATAAACTGATCAGTATCAGCTTAGGGAAAGGGGCGTTAAAGTAAATACCATAAATGTGCTCCAATCAAAAAATCCCCTTCCAGCTTACCTGAAAGGGGATTTTCTAATTATTCCGGAATTGTTATTCTACACTTCCTTCTTCTTTTTTCTTTTTCTTGCCCGGGCTTTTGTTTTCTACCACAATTTGATCGCTCTCTTTGTCGTAATCAATTTCCAGCGTATCGCCATCATTGATCTCGCCTTTTAAGATCTCTTCTGCAATTGGATCTTCCAGGTATTTCTGGATGGCACGTTTAAGCGGCCTTGCACCAAAATTGATATCGAAACCTTTATCTGCGATGAAGTCTTTAGCTCTTTCGGTTAGTTTTACTTCATAACCTAAGTTATGTACACGACCGAATAAAGATTTCAACTCAATGTCAATGATTTTGAAGATCTCTTCTTTACCCAAAGTATTGAAGACCACAACATCATCTACACGATTCAGGAATTCCGGAGCAAAAGCACGTTTTAACGCGTTTTCAATCACACCTCTTGAATGTGCGTCCACTTGATTTGTCTTAGCTGTAGTCGAGAAACCAACGCCTTGTCCGAAATCTTTCAATTGACGTGCACCAATGTTCGAAGTCATGATGATGATGGTATTTCTAAAATCTACTTTACGGCCTAAGCTATCAGTCAGCTGTCCTTCGTCCAATACCTGTAACAGGATGTTGAATACATCAGGGTGTGCTTTTTCGATCTCATCCAAAAGAATTACTGCATAAGGCTTGCGACGAACTTTTTCTGTCAGCTGTCCACCTTCTTCATAACCTACGTATCCCGGAGGCGCTCCCACTAAACGGGAAACCGCAAATTTCTCCATGTACTCACTCATGTCGATCTGGATCAATGAATCATCACTGTCGAACATAAAGCGGGCTAATTCTTTTGCCAACTCAGTTTTACCAACACCTGTAGGGCCTAAGAAGATAAAGGAACCAATTGGTTTCTTAGGATCTTTTAATCCGGCTCTGGTACGTTGAATTGCTTTTGTTAGCTTTTTAATGGCATCATCCTGTCCGATAATTTTCGTTGCCACCGTATCGTACATGTTCAATAGCTTAGCGCTATCGGTTTGTCCAACACGTTGCAATGGAATTCCGGTCATCATGGAAACCACTTCTGCCACGTTATCTTCCGTTACGGTATAACGTTTGGTTTTAGTTTCTGCTTCCCATGCCGCCTTAGCACGATCCAGCTCCTCTAAAAGATTCTTTTCAGTATCCCTCAATTTCGCAGCCTCTTCGTATTTCTGGCTTTTTACCACTTTATTCTTTTCAAGCTTGATCTCTTCAATCTTGTTTTCAATCTCAATGATGTTCTCAGGAACGTGGATGTTTGTTAAATGCACCCTTGAACCAGCTTCATCTAAAGCATCAATTGCTTTATCCGGTAAGAACCTGTCGGTAATGTACCTTGAAGTCAAAGCCACACAGGCATTGATCGCTTCGTCGGTATAAGTTACCCCATGGTGATCTTCGTATTTTTCTTTGATACGGTTTAAGATCTCAATAGTTTCATCTGGTGTAGCAGGCTCAATCATTACCTTTTGGAAACGACGGTCTAATGCCCCATCTTTTTCAATGTACTGACGGTACTCATCTAAAGTAGTCGCACCGATACATTGAATTTCGCCCCTTGCCAAAGCAGGTTTGAACATATTCGAGGCATCCAGTGAACCTGAAGCACCACCGGCACCTACAATCGTGTGAATCTCATCAATAAATAAGATCACATCTGTAGATTTTTCCAGCTCATTCATCACCGCTTTCATACGTTCTTCAAACTGACCACGGTATTTAGTACCTGCCACTAAAGAGGCAAGATCTAAAGTCACCACACGTTTATTGAACAATACCCTGGAAACCTTGCGTTGAACAATACGTAATGCCAGTCCTTCTGCAATGGCAGATTTACCTACACCCGGTTCACCAATCAAAATCGGATTGTTCTTTTTACGACGGGATAAGATCTGAGACACGCGCTCAATTTCTTTCTCACGACCTACAATAGGATCCAGACGGTTTTCCTCTGCTGCTTTCGTTAAGTCTCTTCCAAAATTATCTAAAACCGGAGTTTTTGATTTGATATCCGATACTTTTTTAGGGCTGCTGAAGCTTTCCTCCTCACGATAATCATCGTCACCACCAGTTGATGCGCTATTTTGAGTCTCATCTCTGAAACCGTTTTTATTCACTTCAACTTCCTGTTTGAAAATCTCGTAATTGATGCTGTATTGCAATAAGATTTGAGAAGCAATGTTATCGTCATCGCGTAAGATCGACAGCAACAGGTGTTCTGTTCCAATCAAATCGCTCTTGAAGATCTTGGCTTCCAGATACGTGATCTTTAATACCTTTTCGGCTTGCTTGGTCAACGGGATATTTCCCAGATTAACCGTAACACTGGACGTACCTCTAACAGAGTCTTCTATCGAACGACGAAGTTTTGAAGTATCAACACCCAGTGATTTTAAGATCTTGATGGCCATACCGTCGCCTTCGCGAATTAGGCCCAACAAAAGATGCTCGGCGCCTATATAATCGTGACCTAATCTCAGGGCTTCTTCCCTGCTAAAAGATATCACGTCTTTTACTTGTGGAGAAAATTTAGCTTCCATATATACCTTTCTAAATCGGGAATGCTCTAAACTATAAAAATTGTTTTATAAAAAGGCACCCCTGATTTTATTATTTTATCAACAATTACGCCATTGCGGCGGAAACGGATGTCGAGACTGCCGATATTTCAGAAATCTTACTAAGTTCTGACTTTATTGGTGATATTTACAAATCCATACGCAAATATGTCAGACGAAAGAACATCTTTTGTAGCAAGGGAGCTAAATCCCTATCGGTCAGAATTTTCATAGTTTTAAATAATTAGCACTCAATTTACGCAATGGGGAAATTTTTATGCAAATGTGGACATGTCATTGTAGACCAAACGGATAATCTCCCTTATAAAGGATACTTTATTAAAGATACGTATGTTGAAGGACTATATGAAGTATTTGATCATATCAATGACTAAATTGACGCAATTATTGTGATATCTGCTAAACAATTTTTTAATGGGGATTACATCCTTATCTTTGTGCCCCTAACCTTAATTCTATAAAGCCTGCTAAAGGCATAAAATATAATAAGCAAATATGTCAGACGAAAAAATAATCTTTTCAATGGCGGGGGTAAATAAGATTTATCCACCCCAAAAGCAAGTTTTAAAAAACATCTACCTTTCCTTCTTCTATGGCGCCAAAATCGGTGTGATTGGTTTGAACGGATCTGGTAAATCATCCCTTTTAAAAATCATCGCAGGTTTAGATAAATCCTTCCAGGGAGAAGTAGTTTTCTCTCCGGGATATACCGTTGGTTACCTGGCTCAGGAGCCTGAACTGGATGAAAATAAAACAGTTAGAGAAGTAGTAGAAGAAGGTGTGGCTGAAATTACAGCGATCCTTAAAGAATACGAGTCGATTAATGAGCAGTTTGGCTTACCTGAAGTTTATGAAGATGCAGATGCAATGGATAAACTGATGACCAAACAAGGTGAATTACAAGATAAAATTGATGCCTCAAATGCCTGGGAGCTGGACAATAAGCTGGAGCGTGCCATGGATGCGCTTCGTTGCCCTGATCCGGATACCAAAATCGGTGTTTTATCGGGTGGTGAGCGTCGCCGCGTAGCGATGTGTCGTTTGTTGTTACAGGAACCGGATGTATTGTTACTGGATGAGCCTACGAATCACCTGGATGCCGAAAGTATCGATTGGTTAGAGCAATTCCTGAAAGATTATAAAGGAACTGTGATTGCGGTAACCCACGATAGGTATTTCCTTGACAATGTAGCAGGCTGGATCCTGGAATTAGACAGAGGTGAAGGTATTCCATGGAAAGGAAATTATTCTTCCTGGTTAGATCAGAAAGCAAAACGCCTGGCACAGGAAGAAAAAACAGAAAGCAAACGTCAGAAAACACTGGAGCGTGAGCTGGAATGGGTACGTATGGCACCAAAAGCCAGACATGCCAAATCTAAAGCACGTTTATCAAACTATGACAAACTGGCTTCTGAAGATTCAAAAGAAAGAGAAGACAAACTGGAGCTGTTTATCCCTGCAGGACCAAGATTAGGAAATGTGGTGATTGAAGCCAATAACATCACCAAAGCTTATGGCGATAAGTTATTGTTTGAAAACCTGAGCTTCTCTTTACCTCCGGCAGGTATCGTAGGGATCATCGGTCCAAACGGTGCAGGTAAAACCACTTTATTCCGTTTGATCACGGAGCAGGAAACACCGGATACCGGAACATTCCGTGTTGGAGAAACTGTTGCTTTAGGTTATGTGGATCAAATGCACAACGACCTTGATCCTAATAAAACTGTTTATGAAAACATTACTGATGGTTTAGATAACATTCAGTTGGGTAATAAAGCAGTAAGTGGAAGAGCATATGTATCTAAGTTCAACTTTAACGGTGGTGACCAGCAGAAAAAAGTAGGTGTACTTTCCGGTGGAGAGCGCAACAGGGTCCATTTGGCCATCACTTTGAAAAAAGGCGCTAACGTATTGTTACTCGATGAGCCAACCAATGATATTGACGTAAACACGTTAAGGGCATTGGAAGAAGCACTGGAAAACTTTGGCGGATGTGCAGTAGTGATCAGTCACGATCGTTGGTTCTTAGACCGTATCTGTACGCATATCCTTGCTTTTGAAGGTGATTCACAGGTTTACTTCTTCGAAGGAAACTACAGCGATTACGAAGAAAACCGTAAAAAACGTCTTGGAGATGTAACTCCACACCGTTTAAAATATAAAAAACTGGTTTAAACGACCACAAAAGAAAAAACGGCTGCTCCGAAAGGAAGCAGCCGTTTTTGTATATAAAAAGCGGGCTTAGAATTTATTCCTGACACGTTCCAGTAGTTCTTTTGTTTTTCTGATTCCTTCTTCTTCGGATAAGGTCGACCCTTCATATTCTATCCCTACAATTCCAGTCCATTTGGCCGCTTTGATGATCTCAAACATACGGGTATAATCGATGTCTGTTTCCTCTCCGTCTTCTTTAAAATTATGAGTTTTGGCGCTTACACCTTTCGCGTATGGCATCAGGTCTTTTACGCCCTGATATTTATCATATTCCTGCTCTGCACTGATTCTGAAGTTTCCGAAATCAGGCAAGGTACCGCAATAGGAACTGTTTACACCCTTGATCACCGATGATAACCAGTTCCCGTCTGAAGAATATCCGCCATGGTTCTCTACGATAATATTGATCTTGTTTTGCTTACCATACTCGGTAAGTTTCCCTAATCCGTCAATCGCAGAAGCTTTTATCTCTTCTGCTGTTCCTTTTCCTGCCGCATTTACGCGAATGGTTTTGCAACCCAGAAATTTAGCAGCATCCACCCATTTGTAATGGTTTTCTACCGCAATCAATCTTGCTTTATCATCCAGATCACCCAAATTACCTTCTCCATCGATCATGATCAGGTGGTTTTGGATGCCTTCGCTATCTGTTCTGTCTTTAAGTTCCTTTAAATAGGTTTTGTCCGTTTCTTTCTTTTTGAAGAAAGGGCTCACATATTCTACAATGTGGATGTCAAAATCATTTTTTGCCTTCAGCGGGAAATCCATATTCGTCATCTTTCCGGCGAAGAGTGCTTTGTGAAATGACCACTGAGCAAGAGAGATTTGAAAAAAATCTTTTTTATCTGCAGCAAAACCTTCCAAAGGAAGGAGAGAAGAAAGGCCTGCAGCGGCAGATAAAATGCCCAGGTCTTTGATGAAATTTCTACGGTCTGTTATTTTCATTTGTGGTTAGTTTTAGCGATGAATTATACAAGGTATTAATTTATGTCTGTACTAAAAAGTACTTTCAAAAAAAGGCTGCTATTGGGCAGTTAATGTCAATATTAGTAACAACTTAGTGTGTTTTTAACACATTTTGTTAATTAATGCACCTGTAGATTTTGGATTTCGGCTAAATGCTTCTATTTTAGAGATTAAATAGGTCAGGTAAAATATCAGTTGAATCAAAATCTCATAGATGAAAGTTAAATTATTATTGACAATTCCATTCTTTATCTCTGCTTTTTGCGCCTCCGCTCAGGAGAAAAACAGCACTTACAAACAACAAATTGACGGCACAAAATTAAGCTTCGAAATGAAGGCCATTCCCGGTGGAGAATTCCAGATGGGGAGTAAAAAAGGAAAAGCAGATGAGCAACCTGTTCATAAGGTCACCATTGACCCTTTCTGGATGAGTACCTATGAAGTGATCTGGGACATCTATGAACCTTTCTTATATAAAGATTACGAAACCACACACAGTACCGGACCGGTTCCTGCAAATGTAGATGCGGTAACCAGGCCAACGAAGCCCTATCTCGACATGACCTTTGGTATGGGAAAAGAAAATCATCCCGCATTGGCGATGACCCATTATAATGCCATTCAATACTGTAAATGGTTATATGCAAGGACAGGTGTTTTTTATCGCTTGCCGACAGAAGCCGAATGGGAATATGCCAGCAGAGCCGGAAGTGCGGAAGACTATGCCTTTGGCAATGACGCCGCTAAACTTGGAGATTATGCCTGGTTTAAAGAAAACAGTGCAGGAAAAACCCATGTAGTAGGACAAAAGAAACCAAACCAATGGGGATTATATGATATGTACGGCAATGTAGGAGAATGGACCTATGATCAGTATGTTCCTGATTTTTATAAAGGGCTGACAGGCGAAAAAGCGAAGAACCCGGTTTCTGTTCCTGATAAGTTGTATTCCCATGTGATTCGTGGAGGCTCTTATGATGATGTGGCTAAAGATCTGCGTTCTGCAGCCAGGCTAGCCTCAGATCCGGTATGGAAACAGTTGGACCCACAGATTCCAAAGAGCAACTGGTGGTTTCCTGAAGCCCCTTTCATTGGAATGCGACTGGTAAGACCAGTTACCCCTCCTTCAAAAGAAGCCATAGATGCCTACTACAATAAACCGGTAATCGCAGATTACTAAAACGAAGAACTCACACTAACAACCAATATAAACCAACCAACAGACTATGAACAAGGAAGAATTGCGCGATAAGCGCCGTGAATTTTTAAAGACATCTGCATTAGTGGCAGGTGGCGTAATGCTAAATCAATTTGCCTTTGCAGGTGGTCATTCCTCTACGGATGATACCATAAAAATTGCACTGATCGGATGTGGTGACCGTGGAACGGGAGCTGCTTTTCAGGCATTGAGCACCAAACAGAATATTAAACTGGTCGCTATGGCTGATGCTTTCCAGGACAGACTGGACAACAGCTATAAAGTACTTTCAGATAAATTTAAAGAAAAAGTAGATGTTCCTCAGGACCGAAGATTTGTAGGTTTTGATGGTTATCAGAAAGCCATCGCCCTTGCGGATGTGGTATTGCTGGTGACCCCTCCGGGATTCAGACCTACACATTTCGAAGAAGCGATTAAGCAGGGAAAACATGTATTTATGGAAAAACCGGTTGCAGTAGATGCGCCTGGAGTCCGTAAAGTACTTGCTGCAGCAGAATTGGCGAAACAAAAGAAATTAAACGTAGTTGTTGGTCTGCAACGCAGATACCAGGCAAACTATAGAGAAACCTTAAAACGCATTGAAGATGGCGCGATAGGTGACGTAGTGAGTGGTCAGGTGTATTGGAACAGTGGTGGGGTATGGGTGAAAAAACGCCAGCCAGGACAAACGGAGATGGAATATCAAATGAGAAACTGGTATTACTTCAACTGGTTGTGCGGAGATCATATTGTAGAACAGCATGTTCACAATATCGACATTGCCAACTGGGTTAAAAATGCCTATCCTGTTTCGATTCAGGGAACCGGAAGCCGTGCCTGGAGAACGGGTAAAGATTACGGTGAGATCTATGACAACCATGCGGTAGAGCTGACTTATGCGGATGGATCTGTGATTTACAGCCAGTGTCGCCATTTCGAAGGGATTGCAAACCGTGTAGATGAAACTTTCCAGGGCACAAAAGGTCGCGTATATCTTTCTGCGGGTAATAATGGGGTACTTTGGGACCATAAAGGAAAAGAAATGTTTAGTCACCCAACCAAGGGAAATGCCAATCCATACCAGACCGAACATGATGAGCTTTTTGCGGCAATTGCAAAAGGGGAATATAAATTCGCTGATGCGGAACGTGGGGCAAAAAGTTGTTTCACAGCAATCGTGGGCAGGTATGCAACTTATTCCGGACAAACGATTAAATGGGATGAGGCCTTAAAAGCAGACAACAGTCTGATGCCAGAGCAATTGAGCTGGACGGCAAATCCAAAATTAATGCCTGATGAAAATGGCTTGTATCCAATCCCTACTCCGGGAAAATCAAAAATAATTTAAACAAGGATTCCGCTTGTGGCCATTGTTCCCAAATCGGCAATCCTGCTGTTACCGCTGCTGATCTCTCTTTTTTCACAAAAGAAAGATCAGCAGCAGTATAGTATCCACGGCTATGCTCAGGGGACAGATTATTCCATTAAATATTTTGCAGAAGACAGCATAGTGACCAAAAGGGCAGTAGATAGCATCTTGTTAAAGATCGATTCTTCTATGTCCCTTTACAAATCCTATTCGCTGATCAGTCAGTTCAACAGAGCAGAGAAGGGAATCCTGCTGGATGCTCATTTTGCTGCGGTAATGAGAAAATCCTTTGAGATCTATACAGCTACTCAGGGGAAGTTTGACGTGACGGTAGCGCCCCTGGTTCAGGCCTGGGGCTTTGGGCCAAAACCCGTGGAAAGCTTTCCTGATCGCACAACGGTGAAACTACTGTTGCAAAATGTAGGAATGAATTACCTGGAACTCCAGGGGAATTACCTTAAAAAACACAAACCAGGAGTAAAGATCGACCTGAATGGTATTGCCCAAGGCTACAGTGTAGATGTGGTTGCCGATTACCTGCTACAGAAAGGCGTTCGCTCCTTTGTGGTAGAAATCGGAGGAGAACTGCGGGTTGCAGGACCAAAACCAGACGGTTCCGTGATGAGAATCGGAATTGAAGGACCAGCCTTATCTGCACAATCAGAACCGGAAATCAGGCACATCTTAAGTTTCAGCAGCGGTGCAGTGACCACTTCCGGAAATTACCGGAAATACCTGCAGCGGGGTAAAGGGAAGATTGCACACCTGATCAACCCAAAAACAGGTTACCCTTTAGACAATCAGCTGATCAGTGCAACGATCTATGCCAAAGATGCCATTACTGCCGACGGTTATGACAATGCTGTTATGGCCATGGGGGTAGAGGAGGCACTGGCCTTTGTGAGCGCTAAAAGAGGAATGGAGGCTTACCTGATCTACCATCGTAAAGATGGAAGCGTAGCCGATACCCTGACAAGCGGTTTCAGAAAGATGATTTTAAAATAAACAATGATTTACAACCAGACCAACCAAAGCATAATTTATGAAAAGAATAGAATTTTTAAGAAATAGCTTTATTGCCACAGGTGCGGCATTGGCCGGATCTTCGCTAAGCGCAGCTGCGGCACCTTCCGAAAGCAGTTTAGCAACAGGACTTGCAGGAAAAACTTTTAACCTGGATTATGCGCCACATCAGGGCATGTTTGCCAATCATGCGGGCAAAAGCTTCCTGGATCAGATTCAGTATATGTATGATCAGGGCTTTCGCTCTATTGAAGACAATGGCTATCTGGGCAGACCGATCGAAGAACAAAAGAAAATCGGTGATTTGCTCGCCAAACTGGGCATGAGGATGGGCGTGTTTGTCGTAGATGGTGGCGACAACTGGAAAACTTCCCTCACCACAGGAAAGAAAGAATTTAAAGACAAGTTTGTGGAAACCTGCAAACAATCTGTAGAAGCAGCAAAAAGGTGTAATGCAAAATGGATGACCGTTGTTCCGGGATTCTATGAGCGTAAACTTCCTTATGGAAACCAAATGGCAAATGTAGTCGATGCCATGAGGGCAGGGGCGGAGATCTTTGAACCGCATGGCCTGATTATGGTGTTGGAAACACTGAGCGATACGCCAGAGCTTTTCCTGCAGCAGACGCATGAAACCTTTAATGTGTGTAAAGCAGTAAACAGCCCTTCCTGCAAGATTCTATACGATATTTACCACATGCAGAAGACCGAAGGCAACCTGATCGTGAACATGGACCGTTGCTGGGACGAGATTGCCTATATCCAGATCGGCGACAATCCGGGAAGGAAAGAACCGACCACCGGAGAGATCAATTATAAGAATCTATTCAAGCATTTATATAATAAAGGATATAAAGGCGTGATGGGAATGGAACACGGGAATTCTAAAGGGGGTAAGGAAGGAGAACTCCGTGTGATCCAGGCTTACCGCGAGTCCGATGATTTCCTGTCTTAAAAACGCTTAAAATAAGCTAAACTGGGCTTGTGGAACTTTAAATAAGCCCGAGTCCAGTTTTATTACCTGTTCATTTAGATGGTTCAGCCGGCAATGGAGTTTAAAGCTGTCTCTGATCAGCTTTGCAATATTGCCATCGCCCCTCATTCTTTCTCCAAACCTGCTGTCGTTTACATTTCCTCCATGGCAGGACTGAATCGCATGCCATACCTTTTCAAAGCGGTCCGGATAATTCTTGCGGAGCCAGTCCTCAAAGATGCCGGAAATTGCACCATTCAGCCTCACAATCGTATAACCTGCTGCCTGAGCGCCTGCATTGGCTACCGTTTTTAGAATGGCCGGAATTTCATGGTCACTTAGTCCGGGAACCAGTGGAGCCACCATAACACCCATCGGAATACCTGCCTTGCTGAGCTCTTCCACTACTTTTAATCGTTGTTTGGCAGTGGTGGTCCGGGGTTCCATCTTTTGCCGAAGCTTTTCATTCAGGCTGTTAATCGAGACATATACCATACACAGGTTCAGCTTTGCCAGCTCGGTTAGCAGGTCCAGGTCCCGGAGGATCAATGCATTTTTGGTAATCAGGCCTATTGGCTGACGGTATTCCAGGGCGATTTCCAACAGCTGGCGCGTGAGTCTGAATTGCCTTTCTGCAGGTTGATAACAATCGGTATTGCCGGAAAGTGAAATGACAGCCGCATCCCAGCCTTTGCGTTCCAGAAATTTTTTGAACAACTGTGGTGCATCTTTCTTGACGATGATCTTTCTTTCAAAATCCAGGCCGGCACTAAATCCCCAGTATTCATGGGCATTCCGGGCATAACAATAGGTACAACCATGTTCACATCCCTGGTAAGGGTTGAGGGAATAGGCCATTCCAACATCCGGACTGTCTACCTTATTGACAATAGATTTACTTTGTCCGATGATGAAGGTTGTCTTTTGATCTTCTTCCTCCCAATCGTCTATTCCTTCCGAATGTTCTTTTACATAATCATCCTTCGCAAACCTGTTGTGCGGGTTGAGCTGTGCCCCCCTGCCTTTAAAGTAATTGTCCTTAGGTTCTTCGTCTAATATCATTAGTTAAAATTACTAATAATATTAGCAATTTGCAAATGATTATTCTTCTTTTACATTGGGGATATAATCCATAGGAACCATGTCGGCGATTTTCTCATAAGCCCAGAACCCGCCCAGAAGAACTGATTTGGGATTGAAGATACCTCCGTTAGGGTAAAAATGAATGGGGCCTTTCAGGATGTGAAGGGTGGAAATCTGGTAATTGGGGATATCGAGTGGCCTGGCAACCGCATGTCCGGAAAAAGCGGTATAATCTTCAGTTTCGCGTTCTTTGGTGTTGATCACATACAGGTCTCCGTCGAAATTCATTGTTTTTACATCCTTATACAATTGGGTAGCCAGGGTATCGGTCAGGATTTCGGACCTGTCCAGGACGTTCAATGATTTTGATACGGCCCGCTGTTTGAGCCAGTAGCTGATAGAGTCGTTTAGCGGGGAGGTAAAACCCGGGCCAATGCGGACAATGGTATTTCCAGGTTTGTACAAGCGCTTAATGCTGGCATTAATGAGGCTGTCCGGAAGCCTGTTTCGGTTGGCAACACTCCTCATCTTATGAATGATAAACCCCTCCGTTTTCGTCGTATTCTGATATAGGGAGCGGAAAAAATGCTGGGAAGAACCTGCATAGGCGATTTCTCTTTTCTTCAGCCAGCTTTTTCTTTTTGAGGAGGAGGCAGGCAGTTCTTCAAAGGAAGGGTGGCCGGCATAGAAAACCACATTGTCTACGAAATCTCTTTCAAAATACTCCAGAAGGTATTTGATGCGGTAACCCAATGATTTATTTTCGATGAGGAGGAATTCATTGGCCGTGACCCTCAATACTTTTCTTTCTTTGTCGTACTCCGTTTGAATGACCTGAGGATTGAGGATTTTACATTTCTCGGAATTGGGCGTTTTCCCAATGAAATGTTCTTTGAACATTTCCAGGTAACGTGCCCGGTTTGGATCCGCTTTGATGACCACCTCTTTCAGCTGAATGGTGTTTTCCTTTAAAATAGCCTCAATTTTAACAGATTTATCCGAGATCAGCACGTTTTTACTCAGGGGAAGGTAACCCATCATCTGGATCAGGACATCGTAATTGCCCACGGCTACATTGCTCAATACAAACTGTCCGTTGCCATCGGATACGGTGGCTGCTTTATATCCGGCCAAATAGATGCCTGCTCCCGGAAGAGGTTTCCCTTCTCCATCCTTTACCGTTCCGGAAATACTGAATAGATTTTGTCCGAAACCGTTAAAAGAGAAAAATAAAAGCAAAACACAACAGGAGTACCATTTCATCATCTGGCTAATGTAACCAATCATTTATAGATTTAAAAGCATAAAAAAAGCCCTTTTCAGGGCTTTCACTACTTGTCTATGGTTGATCAGGATTCTGATTCAATTCCCAGTCTTTTCATCACATCATCACTTACTCCGGTAGAAGAGTAACCTCCATCATGGAACAGGTTCTGCATGGTTACCATTCTGGTCAGGTCTGAGAACAGCGTGATACAATAATCTGCACAGGATTCTGCATCTGCATTGCCCAGTGGAGCAACAGAATTGGCAAAATCAAAGAAGTCGCCGAAGCCTTTAACCCCTGAACCTGCAGTAGTTTTGGTCGGAGATTGTGAAACCGTATTGATGCGGACCTTTTTCTCCAGGCCATAATGATAGCCAAAGCTTCTGGCAATAGATTCCAGCATGGCTTTAATGTCTGCCATATCGGTATAAAAAGGATAGGTTCTTTGTGCCGCCATGTACGTCAGGGCGACCACACTACCACCTTCACTAATGGCATCTAATTTTTTAGCTACTGCTAACATTTTATGAAAAGAAAGCGCAGAAACGTCAATTCCTTTCATGAAATAATCGTAGTTGGATTCTGTATAAGGGATCTTTTTGCGAATGTTTACGCTCATTCCGATCGAGTGGAGTACAAAATCTATTTTTCCGCCTAATATCTCTTGTGATTGGGTATAAAGGTTAGTGAGGTCTTCCACGCTGGTTGCATCAGCAGGAATGATCTTTGAGCCTGTTTTTTCGGCTAAAGCATTGATCTCTCCCATTCGCATGGCGATAGGGGCATTGGTTAAAACAAATTCAGCACCTTCTTCATGCGCTTTTTCAGCCACTTTCCATGCAATGGAATTCTGATCCAGTGCACCGGTGATGATGCCGCGTTTACCTTTTAATAAGTTGTACATAATTTCTTGTTTTGTTATCTGTTACTTCGTGTCGAAAGTAATAAAAATTAACAAATACAAGCCAGTTTACACGCCTTTTTAATAGCCCAGGAGTTCTTTTGCATTTGCGATAGCCGGGTTACCCGGATCTTTGCCGCTCAGCATTTCTGCGATGACCTGGATTCGCTCTGCGGGAATTAACCTGCGGATTCCTGTGGTAGGGCGGACTCCTTTTTCATTTTTATACACGAAATAGTGTGCTTCTCCTTTGGCTGCTATCTGAGGAAGGTGAGTAATGCAGATCACCTGCATATTTTTCTCCAGATCTCCGATCACATCGCCTACACGCAATGCGGTTTCGCCGGAAATACCCGTATCAATTTCATCGAAGATCAGGGTAGGTAAAGCGGTATGTTTGGCCATGATGGACTTGATCGCCAGCATCAGCCTGGAAAGCTCTCCTCCCGAAGCGACCTTTCCTACCGGAGCAGGTGGCTGGCCACTGTTGGCAGAGAACAGCAGTACGATATTGTCTTTTCCGTCTTTATTCAGTTCTTCAAGAACGGTCTTTTCTATTTTAATTCTGGCCTTAGGCATTCCTACCTGTTGGAGAACTGCGGCAACCTGGTTTTCGGTACTGATGATAGACTTCCCACGGTCGGCAGAAAGGGTATCGGCCATCTCCGTTAACCTGGCTTTTAAGGCCGTGATTTCTTTGTTCAGGCGGTCAATCTCTTCATCGCCGCTAAGCAAGGTATTCAGGTTGTCTGACAATTGCTGACGAATGCCAATCAATTCCTCCACACTGTTAACCTTATGTTTTTGCTGAAGCGTATAAATCACATCTAACCTGCCATTGATCTCTTCAATTCGCACCGGGTTAAAGACAATGCTTTCTTCCAGGTTCATGGTTTCCGCAGCGATGTCTTTTAGTTCTATCAATGCCGAGCGCAGGCGCTCATTTAAGTTGGCATAGTCAGGGTTAAAGCGTTCTATGTTCTGAAGCTGAACGATGACTTCTTTAAGAATAGGGAGTGCCGAAGCTTCTTCTTCAGAGAGCAGGTTATATGCATTGACGAGGCTTCTCTTGATGCTCTCCGCATTGTTGAGGGTTTGAAGTTCTGTTTCTAAAAGTGTTTGTTCGTCCGCTTTCAGGTCTGCAGCTTCCAGTTCATTGAATAAGAACTGTTCATAATCCTGTCTGCTTTTTGCTTCATCTGCTGCGGTTTGCAAAGCAGATAAATGCTGCAGGTATTTTTTATATTGTTTGTAACCCTGGCGGTAGTCTGATAACAATGGCTGATGGTCTGCCAGGGTATCTACCACAGAAAGCTGGAATCCGGGATCATTGATTTCTAAAGTAGCATGCTGGGAGTGAATATCGATCAGTTTTTCGCCTACCTGTTTCATCACCACAAGGGTAACAGGCGTATCATTGATGAAGGCTCTTGATTTCCCATCGGTAGAGATTTCCCTTCTTAATATCGTCTCCTCATGAAAATCAATGTCATTGTCCTCAAATAAATGCTGCAGGTTATGGTCTGTCAGCAGAAATTGTCCTTCAATAATGCACTTCTTTTCCTGATTAAAGAAATATCTGGTTTCTGCACGCTGGCCCAAAATCAGCGAGAGGGCACCCAGCATAATGGATTTACCGGCACCTGTTTCTCCAGTGATGATGTTTAAACCCTTGTCCAGGTTTAGTTCAACACTGTCTATTAAAGCGTAGTTACGAATAGAAAGTTTCTGTAGCATATTACGCTGCTAAAATATGAAAACTTAATCAATGGGTGTTCATACTTTTCCACAAAAAAGGCAGAAGAAAAATCCTCTGCCTCCATCTTCGTTTATTTGTGGTTTTAATGCCTTAGTTGTTCGCTTTTGTCGCCGCTTCGGCTTCTTTTTTCTTTTTCAGTGCTTCTACTTCTTTGTCGAATTTCTGTTTTAGTGCTTTATACTCAGCAGAGTTACGGACTTCTTTGTTTTCCTGAGCCATTTTTTTGATTTCAGACAAATCATAAACGATCCCGCCCTCAGCAGCGTTCTTGCGGATTTCTTCTAATTGTTTTTTCCATTCCGGAGAGTTGAAGTATTTACCGGTTTCTTCTGCTCCTTTCTGGATCTCTGCCAGGTTTTTTTTCCATTCAGGGGAATCATAATACTTTTTGATTTCTTCTGCGTTTTTCTGAATCCCTTCCACTTGCTTTTTCCATTCCGGAGAGTCAAAATGCCTGGTCATTTCTGCAGCATTTTTCTGGATGGCTTCCTGCTGTTTCTTCCATTCCGGAGAATCATAATATTTACTGATTTCTTCTGCGCTTTTCTGGATTGCTGCTTGTTGATTTTTCCATTCCGGAGAGCTATAGTATTTGCCGATTTTCTCTCCGTTTTTTTGGATTTCAGCGATGTTTTTCTTCCATTCCGGAGAGTTAAAGTGCTTGCTCATCACTTCGCCTTGTTTCTGGATATTTGCGATGTTCTTTTTCCATTCCGGAGATTTTAAAAAGGCAAGACTTGCAGAAGTAACGCTGTCTACAAAAACATTGAATTCACCTGATTTTGGGAAGCTGACAAAAGTTTTGTCAAAGACTTCGCTTCTTAAACTATCAGGAACCTCTTTAATCGAATTGTATTCATGTTTGGTTCCATTTGCATCCACTGTGATGATTTTAAACTTGCGTTTCTTTTTAGTGGTATCTGCATATTCGTATGGCGTATTTTGTATCAATTTCAGTGCTTTTAAGTCCTGAACTTTGAATTTTAAGCCTACACCGGCAATCTCCATGTCTTCGGTCAGTGGTGCAGCGGGAGCGGTTACTTTTTCCGCTTTGGAAGGTTTAACCCATGCTAAGGAAATTACCGTAGCAATCGTAAGTGTGATTGCAAAAATCTGCTGTTTTGCATTCATATAATTCGTTTTCATGTCTGTGATTCTTTTAATACGGTGATACAAATGTTGATTTTTCCCTGTCGCCGCCATAGAAAGGGCAGGGGCGGATTTATCTTTCAGGATTTCCAGCTTTAGCAAGGCATGGGCATAAGTTACCGGCGTCCCGGTCAGTTCTACCACAAGGTCATCGCAGGCATGTTCACGTTCTATGTTGATGAACCTGCCGCTTAGCCAGATGAAAGGATTAAAGAACAAAATGGTTTCTATCCCCGTTTTGATGAGGTTTAGGAGGTAATCATTTCTACGGATGTGTGAAAGTTCATGGATCAGGATGGCTTCCACCTGTTTGAGGTCAAGCTGTGTAGCCAGGGCAATCGGAAATAAAACTACCGGTTTAAAATATCCGATAACCAGCGGAATATTTACTTTTTCCGACAGGTAAAACCCAATTTGTTGTTTGAGGTTTAACTTGGAGACCATCTCTTCAAATACAGCGGTCCATTCTGCGGGTACTGCCAATTGAGTTGCATTTTTAAGCTGGTTCATTTTTCGGTATCCGGCGATCAGGATAAAGAGCTGAAAGAGGATTCCGATTCCGTAGACCGTCACGATATAAGGAAACAAGGTTTCCGTTTTGCTGCTGATTTCCTGGGGCAGACTTCTCAGGTACTCATAATAAACCGCACTGATATGTAATTCTGCTCCTGCAGTACTTCCATTACTTACCGGAAGTTTAAAGATGGAGAAAAAGGTAATGCAAAAGGAAACGAAGATCAGGCACATGGCGCCGTAAGCGAGGTTGTGCTTCAATTGGGACCGCAACTTTGGCATTGCCATTACGGTTAAGAACAAAATGGCATAGATGATGGCGCCTTGCCATAAGGAGTGAAAAATACTCCAGCCTGTGGCTTTGATCAGGTTGTTTACAATTGCTTCCATGGTTTATTTGTTGCTAAGGTTATCCAGGTATTTTTTGATCGAATCTATTTCGTCGGCACTGGCACTATGGTTTCCGAGCGCCTGCATGACCAATCGTGCAGCAGAACCGTTAAACACATTGTCGATCATTTTACTGACTAGGTGTTGTTCTGTTTTCTGTTGATTAACCAGGGCTTTATAGATATGGGTTTTGGAAGAAGTATCACGAACCACCAATCCTTTTTCCGACATGATCTGCATCAGTTTCAGGGTGGTAGTATAACCTGCATCTTTATTCTTTTCTAAAATCTCGTGGACTTCTCTTACCGTACAATTTCCTTTCTCCCATAATATCTGCAAGATCTCTAATTCACTTTCGGTAGGTTTAAGGGGTGTCGCTGCTGTCATATCCTTTATATACGAATTGTTTCGTAATCAAATGTACGAATCTATTCGTATAAACAAAATATTTTGTTTTAAAAACAGTTATTTTTTTATAAAATAGGGTTATAGGCCTTGTTTAGCGGGTTTTAAGCTTTCGTATTTATTGATGTTGGCCGGGTCAATGTCTACCAGGAGGTTGTATGCTTTTAAGCGTTCCTGAGAATTTCCGATAGAGAGCAGGTTCACGATTTCATCGGCTTTGGTCGCGAAGTATACGTTAGGGAAGATGGAACCCAGTTTTTGACGGTCCATTTTTGTGAGTCCCGAAAGCAGGGAGATGATCTTTTTGGAGCCCTTGTCCATATCTTCCTGGAGGCGGTCCATGCCATTATAATGATAACTAAAGATAAATTCTCTTAAATCCTCAAAGCTTTTGTTGAGCAGGTTTTCATTCAGCCAATACCGGTTTCTCAAGCCATCGGATGCTTTCCAGCCTTTATTGCCCGATTGTTGTGCCAGGTTGAGGATGTTTTGTGCTTTATTGTAAAATGGGGTTCCACCAAGATTGCTAAAACTGTCTTTATCCAATCCGATAATCGTATTTGCATAAAACCCGAGCAGGGAGCTCAGGTTGGAAATGAAGTTCTGGTCGGAGTAGTCCAAAGATTGTCCTTCGTTATAGTTGAAGTCGAAGTCTTTGTCGCTGATGTTCAAAATGGTGCTGTTATAGGCCGTTCCATAGACCGGTCTGCTGGATTGGATCTGTGCTTCCGCTTTATAACCGGCGCTGCCATCCCAGGCGGTCACTGTGATCACGAAATTAGTTTCTATACGTTCCTGAGGGGTATAAGTTTCATTGGTCCACTTGTTGTTATTTAAAAACTCTCTGATGGTATTTTGCAAAACCTCTATGTTTCTCTTATTGATATTCGGTACCGTTGGTGCCATTACGGTAACCCTTGCATTTAATTCCTGGGCATGAACATCAATCTGGCAAAGGAAGAAAGAGAGGACGAAGAGGAAGAGGCGTTGTTTCATTTGGAGCGTTTTTACAGTCAGGATGCTTATACAACTAATTTTAATATTTCATTGCAAATGTCTTTTGCAACTTCATTCTTTGATTTTGTTTCAAAAACCACTTTTTCAGCAGCTTTATTAAATATAGTGATTTTATTGGTATCTCCCTTAAACCCGGCACCTTTGTCGTTGAGTGAATTGAGCACAATCAGGTCCAGGTTTTTCTTGCTGAGCTTGGCTTTTGCATAAGCTTCTTCGTTTTCCGTTTCCAGGGCGAAGCCGACAAGGATTTGCTGCGCAGTTTTTGTTTGTCCGAGGGTAGCAAGGATGTCTTCTGTCTTTTTCAGTTCCAGGCTAAATTCCGGATTTGTCTTTTTAATCTTCTGGCTGGCTGCAGTAACAGGGGTATAGTCTGCTACGGCGGCACTCATGACCATGATGTCCGATTGGGGGAATTCCGCTTTGCAAGCCTTCAGCATATCTGCTGCGCTGACTACGTCGATCCTCTTGATTTGTGCGGTCGTTTTTTCCGCAGTTGGTCCGGTGATCAGGGTCACTTCTGCACCTAAACCGGCAAAGACTCCGGCGATGGCAAAGCCCATTTTTCCGGAAGAATGATTCCCGATAAAACGAACAGGATCTATCGCTTCATAGGTAGGCCCGGCGGTAACGAGTACCTTCTTACCTAACAATGGAAGCCCTTTTCCAGCTGCTTCATTCAAAAAGGAAACAATTTCTTCTGGTTCCGCCATGCGGCCTTCCCCATATAAACCACTGGCAAGCTCTCCTTTTCCAGGAGGGATGACCTCGTTCTCGTAGGAGATCAGCTTTTCGATATTTTGCTGCGTGCTTTCATGCTTCCACATGTCCAGGTCCATTGCCGGAGCAACAAAAACCGGGCATTTGGCCGATAAGTAGACTGCTGTTAAGAGGTTATCACAAATGCCTGTTGCCATTTTAGCCAACGTGTTGGCGCTTGCCGGGGCAACGACCATAAAGTCAGCCCACAGGCCCAACTCCACATGGTTACTCCAAACACCGGTTTCGGCGTCGAAATATTGGGTGTAAACAGGATTTTTTGATAAGGTAGCCAGGGTGAGCGGGGTAATGAAATTCGCCGCATCGGCCGTAAGAATAACTTTAACGTTTGCGCCAGCCTTTACCAGTAACCTGACCAGTATCGCTGATTTATATGCTGCAATGCTGCCGCAAACGCCAAGAATAATGTTTTTATTTTCTAGCATGGTTTTTTAATGCAAGAATGCAATTGAATACCTATGCCTGATCTTATTGTTGCTCTTTAGCAGGGTTTCTGTGATAAATTTTATCATTCAGGAACTCATCGATAGCAATCAATGAAGGCTTAGGCATACGCTCATAATGCTTACTGATTTCGATTTGTTCTCTGTTTTCAAAGATCTCTTCCAGGTTGTCATTTGAAGAAGCAAACTCAGCTAATTTACCGTGTAATTCTTCTTTAATGTTGTTTGAAATCTGATTAGCCCTTTTAGAAATAATTACTAAAGACTCATAGATATTCTCAGTTTTTTGATCTAAATCATTAACATTTCTAGTAACCGTAGTATTCGGTACAGCAGGTTTGTTCGTGTTCATTATTTGATTGGGGTTTTAATTTTGGTATTGGTACTGTCTGCTTTAGCTTCTTTTTCAAGCATTGCTTTATATTTTTCCTGGTCCTTCTGGAACTCGGCAATTACACGTTTTGCATGTGCTATACCTTCTTCACTATCTTTCTTTAAAGCTTTAGCCTGATCAACCAATTTACTCTGAGGATGAGCTTCTACAAATTCATCAGCATAGGTGATGGCTTCGTTATATCTGTCTTCCTGACGTAATTCAATACTATTTTTTGCATAATTATATTGAGATTTAACGATCAAAAGATCCATCTCTTCCGCATACTTAATATCAGGGAAATCAATCTGCGCATTTTTCAAAGCAATAACGGCCGATTTATAATTACTGATATCCCATCCGCCCAGGTCGAAATATAACTTCGCATTTTCAAATGCTTTAGTTTCCAGTTTCGAACGTAAGTCGGCAATATATTTACTGGCATCAGCCACACGCTCACTCTTAGGATAGAAGTTGATAAACAACTGTAAAGCATCAATTGCTTTGTAAGTGTTCTCCTGATCTAATGAGAATTTAGGTGATTCCAGGTAATAGCAATAAGCACCCAGGTATCTGCATTCTTCTGCATATTTACTGGTTGGATAAGTATCAGCAAATGATTTAAACTGATATCTTGCAGTGGTATAATCCCTTAATTTATATAGGGTTAGGGCATAGTAATAATTTAAGTCTTCGGCTTCTGCCCTTCCTCTGTATTTCTGCGAAAGGTCTTCAAACAGAATGATAGCTTTGGTATAATTCTTCTTGTTGTAGAGCTTCATCGCCTCCTGATATTTCTTGGCTACATCGTTGCTCAATCTGATTTTTTCAAACTGGCTTTTGCAACCCGCGATAGTCAGGGCTATGATGGTGAAACTTAATAGTAATACGTGTTTAATTTTAAACATTCTGCAAAGATAAGTTAATAATACGATAACGTCAATTAAAAATAATAGGACGCTAAGCTATGTAAAGCGTTTCATCCCGTCAAACCCTTAACATAATTTAACAAATCAGGTTTTATAAGACACATTTTTACGTTCAAAAAAGCCGGGTAAAGGTACGGAATCCGGCAGCTAAGTGACAAGTGGATACCTGGTTGCAGGAAGCTCCGTTTTTGCCCCGGTTTTGACGCGTTCCTTACCCGCCTTTAACAGGCTTTCAAGCGGGCTTGCACCGAGTATAGACCGAGTATAGAGCGAGGTTAGAGCCTGTATAGATAAAAGCTGTCTTATCCGTGTATGGCTATACAGGTTATTGAATTAATTTTAAATTGACTATACACTCAAATTTGTTATTCCTGATCGGGTTATACAAGTTTGATTTTCCTTTGTTTTGTACTTTTTAGGCTTCCATCTTTTCTTAAAGATTCCCCGTTTAAGATGCGCCTGTTCTGGTGTGAGATAATCACAGCTTGCATGCGGTCTTAGTTGGTTATAAGTTTGAATATTCTCTCTGATTCTCTTTGTTGTTTCTTTAAAACTTGCTTTAGAACTATGCATATCAAACTCCGCTTTTAATATTCCATTTACCCGTTCTGCTATTGCATTTTCATAAGGGTCTCCATTTTCAGTCATGCTTATTGCTACCTGATTTTCGGTAAGCAGGTCCACATAGTTTTTACTACAATATTGTGATCCCCGATCAGAATGATGTATGAGCTGATCTTGGGGGTGTTTACGTGTTTTGACAGCCATATCAAGCGCGTCTATACATCCTTGAGCAGATAAATCAGTCCTAAAAGCCCATCCCATGATCTTTTTAGAATAGGCATCTGTGATAAGGCTTAGATATCCCCACTGTTTTGTCAACTGAATATAAGTAATATCACTTACCCAGACCTGTTCGGGACGGTGGATGATCAATTCCTTGATCTGGTTATTATATTTTCGCATCCAATGCCTTGAATTAGTTGTCACCGCTTTCCTTTTTCGTGTTCTGATATGGAGGCCATGCTCCCGCATTAGGCGAAATAAATAGTCCCTTCCAATTTTAATATCGTGCGCTGACAACACTTCCTGCAGCATAAAATGCAGTTTCAACGTACCTATTCGCTTTTGCTTTTCCCGAATACGCAGTACATGCTGCAAAATGATCTCATCTTTTAAACCCTCATCCTGTACTCGCCACTGGTGGTCGTAATACGCATGTCTTGTTTTGCCAAACAGTCTGCACAGCAACCTGATCCCAAGTTTTGGGAAGTCCTGTTTCATTTTGATGACTGCCTGGCACCAGACTTTTTTCTGATGTCGATTTTAAGCTGTTCTTCTGCAATATCGATCAGAGTATCAAGGGCCTGGATTTTCAAATTGGCCTCTGCCAAAGCTTTTTGTAAAGCTTCGAGTTCTGTACTACTGGAATCAGTTGTCGTGTTTTTGGCCACTTCTAGAGGTTTGAGAAGGCTAATCTCTACATTTTCTTCCTTATTTTTCTTGATCCAGTGTCTTATAATACTTGGATGGGAAATATTATATGAAACCTGGGCCTCCCGAATGCTCATACCGTTTTCTACCGCCCGAATTACCGAACGTCTTTCTGACGGTGTATAGGATTTACGTTTTGAACCCGATAAACCCGAGTTTCCCAGCCATTCTACAAGCGTGCTGCTTGACATACCGTATTCTTCCATAAGATCTCTACGGGGAACGCCTTGGGCTTCGAGCTCCACAATATGCGCTATTAATCGCTTGTCATAACGCTGATTTTTACTCCTTCTTTCTGAAATGATAAATTCTGTTTCTGTTATTTCCATACACTGTTTTTTTGTATAGCCTTTTTAGGAATGGACAAGCTGTCTTTTGGCTGTCTCGTCCGGCTCTGGCTATACCAGCAAAACGATTACCTCGGTTGGATTGAAAGGGCGAAGCTGCCGGATACAAAAGAGAAAAGGATGCAACAAATGCTAACCGAGTTAAAAAACGGGACTGTATATATGAAAATGAACTGGAAATCAAAACAGGTTTAACAGCCCTTAACACCTAAGTTAAAGATTGTTAATTTATCAGGGCCAGATCAGCAAGCATTTATATTTACAGGAATATGAAAGCAATCAGTCTGCTCTGCTGTATGTTGATTTTCGGTACTGTTCAGGCACAGGTAATCAGAGGAAAAGTAATTGATCAGGAATCAAAACGTCCTTTAGCCAATATCCTGATCAGGATAAAATACGGAAAAACGACTACTGGAGCTAATGGTGAATTTGCTTTAATTCCCTCGAAAAATGATACCCTCCACTTCTCAGGATTTAATTATGCGCCCTATCAGCTGGTTTATACAGCCGGTCTGAAAACGGAATTTCTAATCGAACTGAAGGAGCAGGCCTTGTCCTTAAACGAGGTGGCTATTTTTTCAAAGAGAAACCATAAAGAAGATTCTTTGAAACTTAGAAAGGAATATGCCAGGAATTTCAATTACAAACAACCAGGTTGGAAATCTGTATTTGTACCCCTTTCCACAAGCCGGAAGGTCCTGCCCTTTGAGATGGTTACCTTAGATGTGCTCGGCCTTGCGAGAATGTTAACCAGGAAAAACAACAAAGAGAATAAATTTAAGCGGAAACTGCTGCGGGACGAATCCTCAGCCTATGTGGATTCCAGGTTCAGTACGGACCTGGTAGGAAGCCTTACCCGGCTTGATGGCGATTCTTTATACCTGTTTATGGATAGGTATCGCCCTGCGAAAGACAGCTTGCTCCAGATGTCCGATTATCAGCTCATGATGTCCGTCAAATCAAATCTGCGGAAGTTTAAATCCGACAATCAGGGAAAAGAAGAAATGCTAAAATCACTGAGGAAAATGCCATTCCGGAATAATTAAATTACCTTATTTTAGTAGGATTTAGAAAACCGGACATTGCAATTGCCCATCATGAGGAAACCATGATGATCTTACCGCTCAGATCAGCAAATGAAGATAAGATCATGACCGTTTCATCACTATAATAAAACAATATATACGAATGAAAAAGACGCTGATGCTTTGTGCTGCCCTCTTCTCTTTGGAGAGTGCTTCATTTGCCCAACATAAAAATATCTACCAAAAAAACTGGATTGACTTTAATAAAAACGGAAAGAAGGATGTTTTCGAAGATCCATCTCAGGAAATAGAAAAAAGAATTGCCGACCTGCTTTCTCAAATGACAGTGGAAGAGAAAACTTGTCAGATGGCGACCTTATACGGTTATGGAAGAGTCCTGAAAGAAGAGATGCCTACGCCCGAATGGAAAACAAAGGTCTGGAAGGATGGGATTGCCAATATTGACGAAGCTTTAAACAGCCTCGCCTATAATAAAAAGGCTCAAACCGCTTATTCTTATCCCTTCAGTAAACATGCAGATGCCATCAATACACTTCAGAAATGGTTTATCGAAGAAACAAGAATGGGAATTCCGGTTGATTTTACCAATGAAGGCATCCATGGGCTTTGTCATGACCGGGCAACGCCTTTACCTGCACCTATAAATATTGGAAGTACCTGGAATAAGGCTATGGTAAGGCAGGCCGGGGATATTGTTGGCCGCGAAGCCAAAGCATTGGGTTATACCAATGTTTATGCCCCTATTTTAGATCCCGCCAGAGACCAGCGCTGGGGAAGGGTCGTAGAATGTTATGGGGAAAATCCTTTTCACATTGCCGAACTGGGCAAGCAAATGGTACTGGGAATTCAGGAAAACGGAGTCGCAGCAACCTTAAAGCACTTTGCTGTATATAGTGTGCCTAAAGGTGGGAGAGATGGGGACGCACGTACCGATCCGCATGTGGCCTTAAGAGAGTTACACCAGATTCACCTTTATCCATTTAGAAGAGTCGTTCAGGAAGCTTCGCCGATGGGAGTGATGAGTAGCTATAATGATTACGACGGTGTTCCGATTACCGGAAGCCATTATTTCCTGACCGAACTGCTGAGAGAAAAATATGGGTTTAAGGGATACATTGTTTCTGATAGTGAGGCTGTAGAATACCTTTATTCCAAGCATCATGTGGTGGATGATTATAAAGGGGCGATCAAACAGGTGGTGGAAGCCGGACTGGATGTGCGGACCAATTTTACCATGCCGGAGCAATACATCATGCCTTTAAGAGAATTGATCAGCGAAGGAAAGGTTTCCATGAAAACGATCGATGAAAGGGTCGCTCATGTATTGCGGGTTAAATTCAGGTTGGGCCTGTTTGACCGGCCTTATGTACCGAATACGAAAGCCTCAGACCAGGTGGTACATACGGCGCAGAGCGAAGCCTTTTCAGCAGAACTCAGTCGCCAGTCGCTGGTGCTCTTGAAAAATGAGCAAAACCTCTTGCCTTTAGCACTGAATAAATTGAAAAATATTCTGGTGACCGGCCCTTTGGCTGCCGAGGTAAACTATACAACGAGCAGGTATGGCCCCTCGAATAACCCGGTCACTTCGGTTGTGGATGGCATCAAAAAATATACTGCTGGCAATGCTCAGGTGAATTATGTGAAAGGTTGTGACATCATTGATCCCAACTGGCCGGAAAGTGAAATTATTCCGAGTCCTCTTTCTGCTGCTGAGCAGGCAGGAATTGACGAAGCTGTTGCACAGGCTAAACTGGCCGATGTGATCATTGCCGTGGTTGGGGAAGATGAGAAAAGAGTAGGAGAAAGCCTTACCCGTACCGGATTAAACCTACCCGGCAGACAATTACAATTGTTGATGGCACTTCATGCCACGGGAAAGCCAGTGGTCATGGTGATGATCAATGGACAGCCTTTAACGATCAATTGGGAAAACCGCTATTTACCGGCAATTCTGGAAGCCTGGTTCCCTGGCCCCCAAAGTGGAAACATTATTGCAGAAACTTTATTCGGTGATTATAATCCCGGAGGTAAACTCCCGATCACCTTCCCTAAATCTGTTGGTCAGCTGGAATATAACTTTCCTTTTAAGCCGGCTTCGCAGGCGGGACAGCCAAGTAGTGGAAACAATGGCTATGGCAAAACCAGTGTAAATGGGGCATTGTTCCCATTTGGTTATGGCTTGAGTTACACGGATTTTGAATATAGCAATTTGGAGGTTAAACAGCCGACACAGAAAGCGGGTTCGGATATTGAGGTAAGTGTAAGGGTGAAGAATACCGGTAAACGTAAAGGAGATGATGTGGTGCAGCTTTATCTTAAAGATCTGGTGAGCAGTGTGACGACTTACGATTCCGACCTTCGGGGATTTGAGCGGATTACATTGCTTCCTGGAGAAGAGAAAACAGTCCGTTTTATACTCCATCCGGATGACCTCTCGATTTTAGACAAAGACATGAACTGGAGGGTGGAACCAGGTAAATTCAGGGTCATGATTGGTCAGTCTTCCGAAGACATTAAATTGAAACAGGAATTTGAAATCCTACCTTAAAATGGCAGGGTTTTATTTTCCGTTTTCATAGGCCATCCGGAGGTAGCTGAATACTTCCTCGTTTAAGTCCTCCGGCAGGTAAATTCGCAGATGGTGGTTGTAATCGTCACTGCCTGGTACGGCTTTGATTTTTCGAAAGCATAAGTTGTCTTCGTAAGGCTGCTTAAAAGGGAGTACGATATCTATAAAATCTTTTCCCATCTGTATCACGTAAGCGAAATTTATCCTGGCGGAAAAGGCAATCATGGTTTTCGCCGCATGGAATTCCACCGTTCCGATTGCTTTGAAAGTAGCGGCCAGTTCTTCGAAAAGCGCAATGCTGACTGCTGATTTGTTTTGCAGAAAATCTGCCATGGCTTTATCTGAATTTTCTATCATTAGTTCATTATTCGTCAGCATCTATTGTTTTTATCTGTATTCATGAGCTCAAAAGCTAAGTTGATTACCCTTTGTAAAACGGTAGGCTTATGCTAGTTTCATTTTGTCTGGTGAAATTCCGAATTTTTTCCGAAAACCCTGGTATCAAAGAGTTCTTTGTTGTAGCACATAATTGGCCACGATTAGAAATGCAGATCAGATTCTTGTTCTTAAAGAAGCAGGGTTTATACCATCACCTATGGGGGATTCAGCAACAATTGGGGGGCTGGAAAATAAAAAAAGCATAAAATATTTGGAGAAGTAATTCTATTGTATACATTTGTAGTGTACTAGTGAAGTGGTACACTAAATTTGTAACGCTATGATAGAAATCTCCAATTTAACTTTTGGATACAGCAAAAAGAACCTGTTGTTCAAAAACCTAAACCTGAAGCTTCAGATGGGCCATATTTATGGTCTTCTGGGTAAGAATGGGGCGGGAAAATCAACCCTTCTTAAAAACCTTGCAGGTCTGGTCTTTCCTCAGGAAGGACTTTGTTCCCTAAAAGGGTACCATTCCGCGAACCGTTTACCAGGTTTTTTGCAGGAATTATTCTTTATTCCTGAGGAAATGCATTTGCCATCCATTACTGCCAGTCAGTTTGCAGGAAGCACGGGGCACTTCTATCCTAAGTTTAATAAAGAACAGTATTTTAAAATGCTGGCGGAGTTTGATGTTCCGGTTTCCAGCGTATTGGGTAAACTGTCTTTTGGTCAGCAGAAAAAAGTAATGATTGCTTTTGGTTTGGCTACGAATACCGCTTTGCTGATCATGGATGAGCCTACCAATGGCCTGGACATCCCTTCTAAAGTTAAATTCAGAAAAATCATTGCAGGAGCACTTACCGATGAACGTTGCATCGTTATTTCTACACATCAGATCCGTGACCTGGATAGCCTGATCGATAGCGTGCTTGTTTTACACGAACAGGAGATTGTGCTGAACCGCAGTCTGGATGAAATTGCCGAACGCCTTCAATTTACTACGACTGCGCAGGCCAACAAAGCTGCGATTTTGTATGAGGAATCAAATGCGATAGGCATCAATACGATTAGCGAAAACCATAATGAAACTTTTAGTAAGGTAGACATGGAAATGCTTTTCAATGCCATCATTAGTGGTCATAAATCAGTAACTGACATTTTAAAATAACGCCCCATGAACAATACATTTAGCTTTCGAAGATTTTCGCTTCTTTTTAGTAAACATACTACCGAATATTATAAAACCTATTTACTGTCTGTAGCCGTATTGTTGGGCCTGTTGGCGGCGATACTTGGATTTTCTTCCTATGTAAGCGGTGGTCCCATTCATGAAAAAGCCCAGCTTGCGATTTTCTGGGTTTTCTTGCTGAGCGCAGGATCAATCTTTACAAGTATGGTCTTTTCAGATTTTGGAGATAAAAGGAAGTCAATTTCCATGCTTACTCTGCCGGTTTCTCATTTTGAAAAGTATTTAGTGGCCTGGCTTTATTCCTTTGTGATTTTTCAGTTGATTTTTTTAGTGAGTTTTTATGCGGTAGACTACCTGGTTCTTCTGATTGGTAACTCTGGGGAAAGTCAGGGATTGAAGATCATGAACGTGTTCTCAGCAGAAGAGGATTATAAACTTGTCTTTTTGTTCTATGCGATTCTTCATAGCCTGGCTTTCCTGGGAGCCATCTTTTTCGAAAAGATCCATTTTATAAAAACCGCCTTTGTGGTATTGTTGCTTTGTCTGTTGGCGGTTTTGGTCAATCAGCCTATAGCGGATGCGCTCTTCGATGTGAAACTGGAGAAGGTTGTGCCTTTTGTTAGTATTGGTATACAGGAAGGAGGCCATTATTATCAGATTAGTCCATTACCTTCTATTGAACCGGTTATGTTTGGCTTATCCCTGGCCTGCATTGGACTATTGTGGATAGGGGCTTATTTTAAATTGAAAGAAAAAGAGGTCTGAGATGGAATTTAGAGAAAATGAAGCCATATATCTGCAGATTGCTGCTTATGTTGGTGAAAATATTATGCTGGGTAAATGGCCGGTTAATGAGAAAATCCCTTCGGTTAGAGAACTGGCTGTGGAATTACAGGTAAACCCGAATACGGTAGTCAGGGCGTATGAGTTTTTACAGAATAAAGAAGTGATTCTGAATAAGCGGGGAATAGGTTTCTTTATTACCGCTGATGCCGGAGAAAAAATAAAGGGCTACAGTAAGGAACGCTTCCTTGGAAATGAGCTCCCTGAATTTTTCAGAAATATATTTCTCCTGGATATCAGTATGAAAGAGATTGAAGAACGCTTTGAAAAGTTTAAATCGGAACATTACCAGAAGTAATCGTAACACATAAAATTAAAAAAGATGAAATTGAGCACTATATTTATTATCGCAACTGCGGTTGTCTCCTTGGGAATGCTGACCGCTTATAACTTTTCTTTGAAAGCATCTTATCAAAAAGGTGGTTATAAAAATCGTTTCAATGAGATGGAGTTTAGTCAGGCCAAAGGCCTGCAAGAAGTCCGGATCAATTCTGCAAACAGATTGGTCATCAATGTAGAAAAAGGGGCAAAAGAAGGATTATGGATCAGTAACCGGATTAAGGGGCTTGTTAAGGTTGGACAGGCTGGAACTACGTTAACGATTGACCTGACGGATGAAGCTAGAGAAAAAGGTTTTCGTACGAATGAAGGTGACATCATTCTGTTTTCAAATAGTTTGAACATCATAAACACGGCTTCTTCTTTTACCAAAGAGCAACATGCACAGAAGCGATTTTATGATAACGGGCGAATCCGCGTTAAAGGTTTGACCGGAGATTTATTAGACCTTAGGCTTGGTAAATTTACGTCGATCCATATGGATGAGGTAAAGGTGGCAACCTTAAAGGCGAGGGTAGGCGAAGCAGGGATGGAAGGTGCATCTCTAACCGTTGATGCCTTGAATCAGATTGGTTTTGCCGATTTGAGTGTTTTGGGCAGGAGCACAATCGAACTTTTGAATCCGAAAATTGTTAAAACTCATTATAACCTATCAGACAGTGCAACGGTAACGTTGAGTGGAGAAGTGCTGAGGGGCATTAATAAATAGAATTTTGGATCGTCATCCGGATGAAGAACTATTGGGGTTGCTGGTTTGGCAGCCCCTTTTTTGTTGAATAGGTATATAGTATATATATACTATATACGTTGATTTGTATTCTGTCCCTTGTTTTAAAGGCTGTTTATAGTTGATCGTGGATTCGTGTGTGCCTTACGTTAAGTCTGTTTGATGTTTTTGTAGCTGTAAATCATGCAGTTATGGGTGCGATACAATTATAATGGATGAATTGTTTTGAGACCGGTTAAATTTTCCTACTTTTGCATCCCGCTTCGGAGGAAGAGAAAGATTGAGGTTGATACAGAGAGAAGGATTTGAAAGATTGCAGTAGAGAGATGTCAGAGGTTGTTTTGACCGGTTTAATAACCAGATAAAACAAAGTAAAAAAGTTTAAGAAAAAGCTTGACAATAACAAAAAGATTTCTACCTTTGCAGTCCCAACGAAAACGGGGGTTACCAAACGGAGTTTAGTAACAAAAACAAAAAGACTGAAACGATCAGAAGTTTGAAACTGAAACCAGGAACATTAAGACCTGGAGGAAACAGAGAAAAGAAGATTGCAACATAAAAGAAGAACCGCGAGGAGATTCGAAAAGTTCATTAAAGAGATGTCATTTATAGCGTAGCGAGGTAAGATAGTACCGTTTCAAAGTACATGAAAACCAAAGCTATTTTTTCAAGTCAGAATCTGACAGACAATACAAAAAAAGAATAAAGACTATTATTAACAAGTTAAGAATGGTCAGCGTTCAAACCACACATTTTACAATGGAGAGTTTGATCCTGGCTCAGGATGAACGCTAGCGGCAGGCCTAATACATGCAAGTCGAACGATAGTGAAGGGCTTGCTCTTCACGAAAGTGGCGCACGGGTGCGTAACGCGTATGCAACCTACCTTAATCAGGGGGATAGCCCGAAGAAATTCGGATTAACACCGCATAAAATCACAGTACAGCATTGTACAATGATCAAATATTTATAGGATTAAGATGGGCATGCGTGTCATTAGTTAGTTGGCGAGGTAACGGCTCACCAAGACCACGATGACTAGGGGATCTGAGAGGATGACCCCCCACACTGGTACTGAGACACGGACCAGACTCCTACGGGAGGCAGCAGTAAGGAATATTGGTCAATGGAGGCAACTCTGAACCAGCCATGCCGCGTGCAGGAAGACAGCCCTCTGGGTCGTAAACTGCTTTTATTCGGGAATAAACCTACTTACGTGTAAGTAGCTGAATGTACCGAAGGAATAAGGATCGGCTAACTCCGTGCCAGCAGCCGCGGTAATACGGAGGATCCAAGCGTTATCCGGATTTATTGGGTTTAAAGGGTGCGTAGGCGGCTTATTAAGTCAGGGGTGAAAGACGGTGGCTCAACCATCGCAGTGCCCTTGATACTGATGAGCTTGAATACACTAGAGGTAGGCGGAATGTGACAAGTAGCGGTGAAATGCATAGATATGTCACAGAACA
Organism: Pedobacter sp. FW305-3-2-15-E-R2A2; assembly: GCF_038446955.1. Lineage (NCBI taxonomy): Bacteria > Pseudomonadati > Bacteroidota > Sphingobacteriia > Sphingobacteriales > Sphingobacteriaceae > Pedobacter > Pedobacter sp. FW305-3-2-15-E-R2A2. The sequence continues at coordinate 5,960,356 of NZ_CP151803.1, read as the reverse complement.
CCGATTGCGAAGGCAGCTTACTATGGTGTCATTGACGCTGAGGCACGAAAGCGTGGGGATCAAACAGGATTAGATACCCTGGTAGTCCACGCCCTAAACGATGAATACTCGCTGTTAGCGATACACAGTTAGCGGCTAAGCGAAAGCGTTAAGTATTCCACCTGGGGAGTACGCCCGCAAGGGTGAAACTCAAAGGAATTGACGGGGGCCCGCACAAGCGGAGGAGCATGTGGTTTAATTCGATGATACGCGAGGAACCTTACCCGGGCTTGAAAGTTAGTGAATGATCTAGAGATAGATCAGTGAGCAATCACACGAAACTAGGTGCTGCATGGCTGTCGTCAGCTCGTGCCGTGAGGTGTTGGGTTAAGTCCCGCAACGAGCGCAACCCCTATGTTTAGTTGCCAGCACGTTAAGGTGGGGACTCTAAACAGACTGCCTGTGCAAACAGAGAGGAAGGAGGGGACGACGTCAAGTCATCATGGCCCTTACGTCCGGGGCTACACACGTGCTACAATGGATGGTACAGAGGGCAGCAAGCTGGCAACAGCAAGCAAATCTCAAAAAGCCATTCACAGTTCGGATAGAGGTCTGCAACTCGACCTCTTGAAGTTGGATTCGCTAGTAATCGCGTATCAGCAATGACGCGGTGAATACGTTCCCGGGCCTTGTACACACCGCCCGTCAAGCCATGGAAGTTGGGGGTACCTAAAGTATGTAACCGCAAGGAGCGTCCTAGGGTAAAACCGATAACTGGGGCTAAGTCGTAACAAGGTAGCCGTACCGGAAGGTGCGGCTGGAATACCTCCTTTCTGGAGTAGTTCAGACTACTCGCTACGTAAATGATATAAATGACAAAAAAATCTCAAAAGAAAAACCCATAGGATGAAGCATCATAATAGTGTTCCATACTGAGAGAAGGTATTTGCAGAGTAAGACAAGGATTTGTGAACTGAGAAATCAATACTCAAATACAATCTGCTCGAATAACAAATAGTCCCGTAGCTCAGTTTGGTTAGAGCACTACACTGATAATGTAGGGGTCAGCAGTTCAAATCTGCTCGGGACTACAGATATATTCTAAGGGGGATTAGCTCAGCTGGCTAGAGCGCCTGCCTTGCACGCAGGAGGTCAACGGTTCGACTCCGTTATTCTCCACCATTACCCATGCCTAATACAAAAGGCTGATAAATATGATCACGGATTGTGATCAGGGGAACTAAAGTTCTTTGACATATTGGAAGAAGTTAAAAAAGAAGAGCAAACAACAATAGAGACGTTGTTAGCTTGAAGGAATGAATAAGCAATTATTCAATCCGTAGAGATAACAACAATCAAAAAAAGCATTTCCATAGGCGCAAAAGGCTATGGAGAGAAGAAAGTAAATAAGAGCACACAGGGGATGCCTTGGCTCTCAGAGGCGATGAAGGACGTGATAAGCTGCGATAAGCTTCGGGTATTAGCAAATATGAATTAATCCGAAGATTTCCGAATGGGGAAACCTGGCTAGTTGAAGACTAGTCGTACAATGTACGCAAACCTGCCGAACTGAAACATCTAAGTAAGCAGAGGAAGAGAAAATAATAATGATTTCCTAAGTAGTGGCGAGCGAAAGGGAAAGAGCCCAAACCACTTATGTTACGGCATATGTGGGGTTGTAGGACTACGATGTGGTATTAATGAAATGAAGTGGAACAGGATGGGAAGCCTGGCAATATAGCGTGAGAGCCGCGTACACGTAAGTAACATTAGCCTAGTAGTATCCTGAGTACCGCGAGGTCGGAGACGCCTTGTGGGAATCTGCCGGCACCATCCGGTAAGGCTAAATACTCCTGAGAGACCGATAGTGAACCAGTACCGTGAGGGAAAGGTGAAAAGAACCCCGAACAGGGGAGTGAAATAGAACCTGAAACTGTGTGCTTACAAGCGGTCGGAGCGTCCAGGTGGCGTGACGGCGTGCCTTTTGCATAATGAGCCTACGAGTTACTCTTCTCTGGCAAGGTTAAGTGTTTAAGACACGCAGCCGAAGCGAAAGCGAGTCTGAATAGGGCGTATAGTCAGGGGAGGTAGACGCGAAACCTTGTGATCTACCCATGGACAGGTTGAAGGTGCGGTAACACGTACTGGAGGACCGAACCGATAAACGTTGAAAAGTTTCCGGATGATCTGTGGGTAGGGGTGAAAGGCTAATCAAACTGGGAAATAGCTCGTACTCCCCGAAATGTTTTTAGGAACAGCGTGGTGGTTAAGTTATATAGAGGTAGAGCTACTGATTGGGTGCGGGGGAGTCAAATCCTACCAAATCCAGACAAACTCCGAATGCTATATAATATACACTGCAGTGAGGCCCGGGGTGCTAAGGTCACGGGCCGAGAGGGAAAGAACCCAGACCATCAGCTAAGGTCCCCAAGTTATAGTTAAGTTGAACTAACGAGGTCCGATTGCATAGACAGCTAGGATGTTGGCTTGGAAGCAGCCATTCATTTAAAGAGTGCGTAACAGCTCACTAGTCGAGCGATCGGGCATGGATAATAAACGGGCATTAAACTATACACCGAAGCTATGGGTAATATTAATATTACGGTAGGGGAGCATTCCAGCGGCAGCGAAGTTATGACGTAAGTTGTGGTGGAGCTTCTGGAAAAGCAAATGTAGGCATAAGTAACGATAAGGCGGGAGAGAAACCCGCCCACCGAAAGGATAAGGTTTCCTGATCAACGCTAATCGGATCAGGGTTAGTCGGGGCCTAAGGAGAACCCGAAGGGGATATTCGATGGACAACTGGTTAATATTCCAGTACTTTTTATAACTGCGATGTGGGGACGGAGTAGTGACACTGCCGCGATCTGACGGAATAGATCGTTAAAGGGCGTAGGTATTAGGACTGTAGGTAAATCCGCAGATCTAGCTGAAACCCGATAGTACTGCAAACCTTCGGGGGCGTAGATAGCGCAGGTAATCAGACTTCCAAGAAAAACCGCTAAGCTTCAGGTTATAAAAACCCGTACCGCAAACCGACACAGGTATCCGGGAAGAGAATTCTAAGGTGCTCGAGTGAATCATGGCTAAGGAACTCGGCAAAATGGCCCTGTAACTTCGGGAGAAGGGGCGCTGGTAGCAATATCAGCCGCAGTGAAAAGGCCCAGGCGACTGTTTAACAAAAACACATGGCTTTGCAAAATCGAAAGATGAAGTATAAGGCCTGACACCTGCCCGGTGCTGGAAGGTTAAGAGGGGATGTCATCCGCAAGGAGAAGCATTGAATCGAAGCCCCAGTAAACGGCGGCCGTAACTATAACGGTCCTAAGGTAGCGAAATTCCTTGTCGGGTAAGTTCCGACCTGCACGAATGGTGTAACGATCTGGGCGCTGTCTCAGCCATGAGCTCGGTGAAATTGTGGTCCCGGTGAAGACGCCGGGTACCCGCAACGGGACGGAAAGACCCCATGCACCTTCACTACAATTTAACATTGACATTGGATACAAGATGTGTAGGATAGGTGGGAGACTATGAAGGGGCGTCGCTAGGCGTTCTGGAGTCAACGTTGAAATACCACCCTTTTTGTATTCGGTGTCTAACCCCTTTCGGGGGGGACATTGTTTGATGGGTAGTTTGACTGGGGTGGTCGCCTCCAAAAAGGTAACGGAGGCTTTCAAAGGTAAGCTCAATACGCTTGGTAACCGTATGAGGAGTGCAATAGCATAAGCTTGCTTGACTGTGAGGCAGACAAGCCGAGCAGGGTCGAAAGACGGATATAGTGATCCGGTGGTTCTGCATGGAAGGGCCATCGCTCAAAGGATAAAAGGTACGCTGGGGATAACAGGCTGATCTCCCCCAAGAGCTCATATCGACGGGGAGGTTTGGCACCTCGATGTCGGCTCGTCACATCCTGGGGCTGGAGAAGGTCCCAAGGGTTCGGCTGTTCGCCGATTAAAGTGGCACGCGAGCTGGGTTCAGAACGTCGCGAGACAGTTCGGTCCCTATCTGTTGTGGGCGTAGGAATTTTGAGTGGGGCTGACCTTAGTACGAGAGGACCGGGTTGGACTAACCTCTAGTGAATCTGTTGTTCCGCCAGGGGCATTGCAGAGTAGCTACGTTGGGAATAGATAAGCGCTGAAAGCATCTAAGTGCGAAACTAGCCACGAGATGAGAATTCCATATAGGACCGTAGCAGACTACTACGTTGATAGGTTACAGATGTAAAGGTGGTGACATCAAAGTCGAGTAATACTAATAATCCGAAGCTTTCAAGAGCAATAAACTGTTGTTTGTTCTTCCTAACTTAACTTCTTTCAATAATATGTCATTGTTTGACCGCACCAATAAGGAGCAAGAAAACAATAAAAATATTTAGGTGCCTATATCGGTGGTGTCTACCTCTTCCCATTCCGAACAGAGAAGTCAAGCCCACCAGAGCCGATGGTACTGCGGTAACACGTGGGAGAGTAGGTCGGTGCCAAATCTTAAAGAAAGCCTGTAGGAAACTACAGGCTTTTCTTGTTTATAGGGTTTTTGGGTATCCCCTGGAAAGATGGTGCTCATGCTATATGGAAACCCTTTATTTCAACTATTATTCTTCGTATTTAATGACTCTCTGATGCGATTAACATTTCATATTTCTTCAGTGGCTTTCCTGCGAACAGTTTCTCTTTGGCATCATTTGAGGTGATGAGGTCAGTTTAACCTTAAAGTATTGAAATTTTAAGGTTAAACTATGGACAGTCATACTATTTTGAGGTCATAATCAGAGCAGACCTTAAAATGCTTAAATTTTAAGGTTAACTTAAGGATCTGCTACTATTTTAAGGTCACAATCAGAGTAAACCTTAAAATATCATTATTTTAAGGTTTACTCTGATTGTTTAGCTATATTTGAATATGGCTTATAAGATTAATGCTGACCGCAATAAACCCTGGAATGATTTACCAGACCTTCCTATCGATAAAGATTTATATGAAGACTTAGAGGTTTATAAACAACTAGGACAGGCAAAGGCTGCTATAGGCAGACTACAAGGACGTAGCATTGCTATTCCTAATCAGGGGCTACTGATAAATTCCATTAGTTTGCAGGAAGCAAAAGCCTCAAGTGCCATTGAAAATATCTTCACAACAGATGATGAGCTCTATAAAGCATATAGTGAAGATCAGACCAAACAATTGGATGGGCCGGCAAAAGAGATTCTTAATTATAGGGAGGCACTCTGGCTGGGCTATGATCATCTGAAAGAAGGTGGACAATTTGATAAAGCTTATTTTATAAAAATGTATCAGGTGGTGAGCCAGTTTAGTGATGGAATCAGAACACCGGTCGCACAGATTTACATTAAAGAAGCTGGGACCGGGCCAAATGCCGGAAAGGTGTCTTATACACCACCCAGAGGTACAGGAATTATAGAAGCAAAACTTGATAACCTAATTGAGTTTTTAAACGAGGATCAGAAATATCCCATAGATCCCTTGCTAAAGATGTGCATTGGACATTTTCAATTTGAAGCAATTCACCCTTTTAGGGATGGAAATGGGCGTACCGGTAGGATCTTTAACATCCATTATCTGACCAATAAGGGCTTGCTGGATTATCCAATCCTGTTTCTGAGTAGTTATATTATGGCAAATAAGGACGATTATTATGCAGGTTTATCTGGAATAAGCCAAAGAGGGAGCTGGAAGAACTGGTTATTATACATGTTGAAGGCGATAGAGCAGACTTCGAATCTGACCTATTATAAGATTAATGATATTATTGCGGCCAAAGAAGCTATTTTAACGGCAATTATTGAAGAGGGGAATATATTGAGGCCGGAAACGCTGGTTTCTGCATTATTTAGTCAGCCTTATACCAGAGTAAAACACATCACCACTATGGGATTGTATTCGGAAAATACCGCAAGGAAATACCTGGATCAACTTACGACATTGGGAATTTTAGAAAAACGAACCATCCAGGGCGCAAATTATTACCTGAATATGGAGTTGTACCGAATTCTTTCAGAGTAAAACAAGGCATTTGGATATTCTTTCTAATGATTTTAGCGAATAAAAAGACTCCTTTACTGTGTTGATTCAGGAAAAAGGCAGGCCTTTTTTAGGGGAATTTTTATTAGTCCTTTTTATTAACAGGTGATATCCCGCTGTATGAGTTTGTTTTTTAGATGACCACTGGTGTTTTTATAGCTGTAAATCATGCAGTTAGGAATGTGATGCAATTATAATGGCTGAATTGTTTTGAGACCGGTTAAATTTTCCTACTTTTGCATCCCGCTTCGGAGGAAGAGAAAGATTGAGGTTGATACAGAGAGAAGGATTTGAAAGATTGCAGTAGAGAGATGTCAGAGGTTGTTTTGACCGGTTTATTAACCAAATAAAACAAAGTAAAAAAGTTTCACAAAAAGCTTGACAATAACAAAAAGATTTCTACCTTTGCAGTCCCAACAAAAACGGGGGTTACCAAACGGAGTTTGATAACAAAAACAAAAAGACTGAAACGATCAGAAGTTTGAAACTGACACCAGGAACATTAAGACCTGGAGGAAACAGAGAAACGAAGATTGCAACATAAAAGAAGAACCGCGAGGAGATTCGAAAAGTTCATTAAAGAGATGTCATTTATAGCGTAGCGAGGTAAGATAGTATCGTTTCAAAGTACATGAAAACCAAAGCTATTTTTTCAAGTCAGAATCTGACAGACAATACAAAAAAAAGAATAAAGACTATTATTAACAAGTTAAGAATGGTCAGCGTTCAAACCACACATTTTACAATGGAGAGTTTGATCCTGGCTCAGGATGAACGCTAGCGGCAGGCCTAATACATGCAAGTCGAACGATAGTGAAGGGCTTGCTCTTCACGAAAGTGGCGCACGGGTGCGTAACGCGTATGCAACCTACCTTAATCAGGGGGATAGCCCGAAGAAATTCGGATTAACACCGCATAAAATCACAGTACAGCATTGTACAATGATCAAATATTTATAGGATTAAGATGGGCATGCGTGTCATTAGTTAGTTGGCGAGGTAACGGCTCACCAAGACCACGATGACTAGGGGATCTGAGAGGATGACCCCCCACACTGGTACTGAGACACGGACCAGACTCCTACGGGAGGCAGCAGTAAGGAATATTGGTCAATGGAGGCAACTCTGAACCAGCCATGCCGCGTGCAGGAAGACAGCCCTCTGGGTCGTAAACTGCTTTTATTCGGGAATAAACCTACTTACGTGTAAGTAGCTGAATGTACCGAAGGAATAAGGATCGGCTAACTCCGTGCCAGCAGCCGCGGTAATACGGAGGATCCAAGCGTTATCCGGATTTATTGGGTTTAAAGGGTGCGTAGGCGGCTTATTAAGTCAGGGGTGAAAGACGGTGGCTCAACCATCGCAGTGCCCTTGATACTGATGAGCTTGAATACACTAGAGGTAGGCGGAATGTGACAAGTAGCGGTGAAATGCATAGATATGTCACAGAACACCGATTGCGAAGGCAGCTTACTATGGTGTCATTGACGCTGAGGCACGAAAGCGTGGGGATCAAACAGGATTAGATACCCTGGTAGTCCACGCCCTAAACGATGAATACTCGCTGTTAGCGATACACAGTTAGCGGCTAAGCGAAAGCGTTAAGTATTCCACCTGGGGAGTACGCCCGCAAGGGTGAAACTCAAAGGAATTGACGGGGGCCCGCACAAGCGGAGGAGCATGTGGTTTAATTCGATGATACGCGAGGAACCTTACCCGGGCTTGAAAGTTAGTGAATGATCTAGAGATAGGTCAGTGAGCAATCACACGAAACTAGGTGCTGCATGGCTGTCGTCAGCTCGTGCCGTGAGGTGTTGGGTTAAGTCCCGCAACGAGCGCAACCCCTATGTTTAGTTGCCAGCACGTTAAGGTGGGGACTCTAAACAGACTGCCTGTGCAAACAGAGAGGAAGGAGGGGACGACGTCAAGTCATCATGGCCCTTACGTCCGGGGCTACACACGTGCTACAATGGATGGTACAGAGGGCAGCAAGCTGGCAACAGCAAGCAAATCTCAAAAAGCCATTCACAGTTCGGATAGAGGTCTGCAACTCGACCTCTTGAAGTTGGATTCGCTAGTAATCGCGTATCAGCAATGACGCGGTGAATACGTTCCCGGGCCTTGTACACACCGCCCGTCAAGCCATGGAAGTTGGGGGTACCTAAAGTATGTAACCGCAAGGAGCGTCCTAGGGTAAAACCGATAACTGGGGCTAAGTCGTAACAAGGTAGCCGTACCGGAAGGTGCGGCTGGAATACCTCCTTTCTGGAGTAGTTCAGACTACTCGCTACGTAAATGATATAAATGACAAAAAAATCTCAAAAAAGAAAACCCATAGGATGAAACATCATAATAGTGTTCCATACTGAAAGCAGGTATTAGATGAGGCAAAAAGGATTGTAAATGAGACACCTCAGAACAATAACCGCTGCTGATATTAAATAGTCCCGTAGCTCAGTTTGGTTAGAGCACTACACTGATAATGTAGGGGTCAGCAGTTCAAATCTGCTCGGGACTACAGATATATTCTAAGGGGGATTAGCTCAGCTGGCTAGAGCGCCTGCCTTGCACGCAGGAGGTCAACGGTTCGACTCCGTTATTCTCCACCATTACCCATGCCTAATACAAAAGGCTGATAAATATGATTACGGATTGTGATCAGGGGAACTAAAGTTCTTTGACATATTGGAAGAAGTTAAAAAAGAAGAGCAAACAACAATAGAGACGTTGTTAGCTTGAAGGAATGAATAAGCAATTATTCAATCCGTAGAGATAACAACAATCAAAAAAAGCATTTCCATAGGCGCAAAAGGCTATGGAGAGAAGAAAGTAAATAAGAGCACACAGGGGATGCCTTGGCTCTCAGAGGCGATGAAGGACGTGATAAGCTGCGATAAGCTTCGGGTATTAGCAAATATGAATTAATCCGAAGATTTCCGAATGGGGAAACCTGGCTAGTTGAAGACTAGTCGTACAATGTACGCAAACCTGCCGAACTGAAACATCTAAGTAAGCAGAGGAAGAGAAAATAATAATGATTTCCTAAGTAGTGGCGAGCGAAAGGGAAAGAGCCCAAACCACTTATGTTACGGCATATGTGGGGTTGTAGGACTACGATGTGGTATTAATGAAATGAAGTGGAACAGGATGGGAAGCCTGGCAATATAGCGTGAGAGCCGCGTACACGTAAGTAACATTAGCCTAGTAGTATCCTGAGTACCGCGAGGTCGGAGACGCCTTGTGGGAATCTGCCGGCACCATCCGGTAAGGCTAAATACTCCTGAGAGACCGATAGTGAACCAGTACCGTGAGGGAAAGGTGAAAAGAACCCCGAACAGGGGAGTGAAATAGAACCTGAAACTGTGTGCTTACAAGCGGTCGGAGCGTCCAGGTGGCGTGACGGCGTGCCTTTTGCATAATGAGCCTACGAGTTACTCTTCTCTGGCAAGGTTAAGTGTTTAAGACACGCAGCCGAAGCGAAAGCGAGTCTGAATAGGGCGTATAGTCAGGGGAGGTAGACGCGAAACCTTGTGATCTACCCATGGACAGGTTGAAGGTGCGGTAACACGTACTGGAGGACCGAACCGATAAACGTTGAAAAGTTTCCGGATGATCTGTGGGTAGGGGTGAAAGGCTAATCAAACTGGGAAATAGCTCGTACTCCCCGAAATGTTTTTAGGAACAGCGTGGTGGTTAAGTTATATAGAGGTAGAGCTACTGATTGGGTGCGGGGGAGTCAAATCCTACCAAATCCAGACAAACTCCGAATGCTATATAATATACACTGCAGTGAGGCCCGGGGTGCTAAGGTCACGGGCCGAGAGGGAAAGAACCCAGACCATCAGCTAAGGTCCCCAAGTTATAGTTAAGTTGAACTAACGAGGTCCGATTGCATAGACAGCTAGGATGTTGGCTTGGAAGCAGCCATTCATTTAAAGAGTGCGTAACAGCTCACTAGTCGAGCGATCGGGCATGGATAATAAACGGGCATTAAACTATACACCGAAGCTATGGGTAATATTAATATTACGGTAGGGGAGCATTCCAGCGGCAGCGAAGTTATGACGTAAGTTGTGGTGGAGCTTCTGGAAAAGCAAATGTAGGCATAAGTAACGATAAGGCGGGAGAGAAACCCGCCCACCGAAAGGATAAGGTTTCCTGATCAACGCTAATCGGATCAGGGTTAGTCGGGGCCTAAGGAGAACCCGAAGGGGATATTCGATGGACAACTGGTTAATATTCCAGTACTTTTTATAACTGCGATGTGGGGACGGAGTAGTGACACTGCCGCGATCTGACGGAATAGATCGTTAAAGGGCGTAGGTATTAGGACTGTAGGTAAATCCGCAGATCTAGCTGAAACCCGATAGTACTGCAAACCTTCGGGGGCGTAGATAGCGCAGGTAATCAGACTTCCAAGAAAAACCGCTAAGCTTCAGGTTATAAAAACCCGTACCGCAAACCGACACAGGTATCCGGGAAGAGAATTCTAAGGTGCTCGAGTGAATCATGGCTAAGGAACTCGGCAAAATGGCCCTGTAACTTCGGGAGAAGGGGCGCTGGTAGCAATATCAGCCGCAGTGAAAAGGCCCAGGCGACTGTTTAACAAAAACACATGGCTTTGCAAAATCGAAAGATGAAGTATAAGGCCTGACACCTGCCCGGTGCTGGAAGGTTAAGAGGGGATGTCATCCGCAAGGAGAAGCATTGAATCGAAGCCCCAGTAAACGGCGGCCGTAACTATAACGGTCCTAAGGTAGCGAAATTCCTTGTCGGGTAAGTTCCGACCTGCACGAATGGTGTAACGATCTGGGCGCTGTCTCAGCCATGAGCTCGGTGAAATTGTGGTCCCGGTGAAGACGCCGGGTACCCGCAACGGGACGGAAAGACCCCATGCACCTTCACTACAATTTAACATTGACATTGGATACAAGATGTGTAGGATAGGTGGGAGACTATGAAGGGGCGTCGCTAGGCGTTCTGGAGTCAACGTTGAAATACCACCCTTTTTGTATTCGGTGTCTAACCCCTTTCGGGGGGGACATTGTTTGATGGGTAGTTTGACTGGGGTGGTCGCCTCCAAAAAGGTAACGGAGGCTTTCAAAGGTAAGCTCAATACGCTTGGTAACCGTATGAGGAGTGCAATAGCATAAGCTTGCTTGACTGTGAGGCAGACAAGCCGAGCAGGGTCGAAAGACGGATATAGTGATCCGGTGGTTCTGCATGGAAGGGCCATCGCTCAAAGGATAAAAGGTACGCTGGGGATAACAGGCTGATCTCCCCCAAGAGCTCATATCGACGGGGAGGTTTGGCACCTCGATGTCGGCTCGTCACATCCTGGGGCTGGAGAAGGTCCCAAGGGTTCGGCTGTTCGCCGATTAAAGTGGCACGCGAGCTGGGTTCAGAACGTCGCGAGACAGTTCGGTCCCTATCTGTTGTGGGCGTAGGAATTTTGAGTGGGGCTGACCTTAGTACGAGAGGACCGGGTTGGACTAACCTCTAGTGAATCTGTTGTTCCGCCAGGGGCATTGCAGAGTAGCTACGTTGGGAATAGATAAGCGCTGAAAGCATCTAAGTGCGAAACTAGCCACGAGATGAGAATTCCATATAGGACCGTAGCAGACTACTACGTTGATAGGTTACAGATGTAAAGGTGGTGACATCAAAGTCGAGTAATACTAATAATCCGAAGCTTTCAAGAGCAATAAACTGTTGTTTGTTCTTCCTAACTTAACTTCTTTCAATAATATGTCATTGTTTGACCGCACCAATAAGGAGCAAGAAAACAATAAAAATATTTAGGTGCCTATATCGGTGGTGTCTACCTCTTCCCATTCCGAACAGAGAAGTCAAGCCCACCAGAGCCGATGGTACTGCGGTAACACGTGGGAGAGTAGGTCGGTGCCAAATCTTAAAGAAAGCCTGTAGGAAACTACAGGCTTTTCTTGTTTATAGGGTTTTTGGGTATCCCCTGGAAAGATGGTGCTCATGCTATATGGAAACCCTTTATTTCAACCATTATTCCTCGTATTTGAAACTTATTCTTTGATCGGATGTTGTTTAGTTATATCGCCAAATATTATGTCGGCAAAGCGCTTTTATAAGGCCCTTAATTGCGAATAAAATAATGTCGAAACGATAAAATATGCAATTTTTGGTTATCTTTGGAACTAATTTAAAACATAAAAAACAATGAGTTTTTTCGCAGAAAAGAGAAGGGAAGTGATGCTACACATTGAAGGCTATATGCTGGATATGATGGACACCTACTTGAAACCGATTGACACTAATTGGCAACCGTCTGACTTCCTGCCTGATTCAACCAGCGAAACATTTTTCCAGGATATAAAACTATTGCGTGAGAATGCTGATGGGTTATCTTATGACCTTGTTGCAGTATTAATCGGAGATACCATTACAGAAGAGGCTTTGCCTACTTATGAATCATGGTTAACAATGGTAGATGGTATCACTAAAAATGAGCAAGGTGGCTGGATGAAATGGGTGCGTCATTGGACTGCTGAAGAGAATAGACACGGAGACTTATTAAATAAATATCTTTACCTGTCGGGACGCGTTGATATGCGCCAGATGGAAATTTCTACGCAGTATTTAATTGCTGATGGTTTTGATATTGGAACAGGCCATGATCCGTATAGAAACTTTGTATATACGAGTTTTCAGGAATTGGCAACGAATATCTCCCACAGAAGGGTCGCATCGATGGCTAAAAAAGATGGTGATACCTTACTTTCTAAAATGTGCGGAGTAATTGCTTCTGATGAGGCACGTCATGCAAAAGCATATAAGGACTTTATGGCTAAAATCTTTGAAGTGGATCCTAATGAAGCGATGATTGCTTTTGAAGATATGATGCGTCAAAAGATCGTAATGCCAGCGCATTTCTTGCGCGAAATGGGACTTAAGATCGGACAAACTTTTGGACACTTTACAGATGCTGCACAACGTCTTGGCGTATATACAGCAGTCGACTATGTGGAAATCATGCAACAGCTGATTGAAGAGTGGAAACTGGAAAGCATGCGCGATTTAAATGACGCAGGTGAAAAGGCCCGTGATTATATCATGGCATTACCTAACAGATTGTTGCGTGTTGCTGAAAGAATGAAAACCCCAACAATGGATTATAAATTTAGCTGGATACACGCTTAGTCTAAACTTCTTAATATAATAGAAAAGCCTGAATACTTGTATTCGGGCTTTTTTGTGATCCGTATTTTTCTTTTCCTGCCTGATCGGTAGGGAATCCCTTATCAGCAGAGTCTGACAGGACTGCTATGCTTCTTTTTCTTCTTGATTTATCTCGTTAACTGTATTTAGTTATTAACATATATTTGATTTATTTTAAAAATAATTGAATAATTTTAATAATAATTGGAAGATATTAAAATATTTTATTAAGTTTAATAAACAAACTATTTTTTATGAAGATTAAACTTGTAAAAGCATCTGAGTTGAAAAGCGAGATTTTAAAAAAGCTTTACTATGAAAATGCTCTTTCATGTGCAGAATTAAGTGTCCTTTTTGGTAAAAGTTTACCCATCATTATGAAAGCCATTAACGAGCTGATTGATGAAGGATTTGTTGTGGAAGTTGGATACGCGCCTTCGAGTGGAGGAAGAAGGCCTTTGAACTATGCCGTTAAAGCGGATGCTATGTACATTATGGCCATTGCAATGGATCAGCTTTCTACAAGAATTGCAATTGTTGACCTCTGTAACCGGCCAGTCGCAGAGGTAGAGATGGTAGAGTTACTTTTGAATAATAATGCCGTTGCCTTAGACAAACTGATAGAATACATCAATGCCTACATTTTAAGGAACGGAATAGATACAGCACGAATATTAGGAATCGGAATTGGAATGCCTGGTTTTGTAAGTGCTGCAGATGGAATCAACTATTCCTATCTCGACGCACAGGGGCAAAGTCTGAATGAATATATTTTTAAGGCAACCGGCTTACCAACTTATGTGGCCAATGACTCAAGTGTGATTGCATTGGCAGAACAGAAATTCGGCGTTGCAAAAGCTCAGGAAGAGGTTATGGTCATTAACCTGGGCTGGGGAATTGGTCTGGGAATGATTGTTAAAGGCGAAGTGTTTAGAGGTTACGATGGCTTTGCCGGAGAATTTAGTCACATTCCATTATTTGAGGATGGTGCATTGTGTATCTGTGGCAAACAAGGCTGCCTTGAGGCCGAAGCTTCCATGTTAGTCGTGGTAGAAAAAGCAAAGGAAGGCATTAAGCAAGGTCGCTTATCCACGTTACAATCCGTTATTGACGATCCTTTGAAATTAATGGGAGATGCCATTTTCGAGGTGGCGGCAACAGGAGATCCTTTTGTGATTGAATTGCTTTCTGATGCCGGATATAAGATCGGCAAGGCATTGGCCATTCTGATCCATATTATGAATCCAAAAACGATTGTGCTGAGTGGAAGAGGAGCAAAGGGAGGTAAGATCATGATGGCACCTATTCAACTCGCGCTAAACAAATATTGTATCCCAAGATTGGCAGCAAACATAGAGATTTTGATTTCGGAACTTGGTTTCGACGGAGAGATTATTGGCGCTGCTATATTGGTGATGGAGAATTTTGACCAGGAGAAACTAATTGTAAATACTAAAAGAATTCAAATGAACACATAAATATAATTAATCAATCTAAAATTAACCTAATCATCCACTAAGTAACAATGAAAAAATCATTACTATTGACCGTAGTAATGCCCTGTCTTGCGCTGGGAGCTTTGGCTTCCAATGCAGATCATGGTGCATTAAGATTCCGATCCGTAACCGGGATCGAGTTTTCAAAAAAAGCAGAAGCTATTAACGGAACCGTACGAGATGCCAAAGGGCAGCCTCTGGCAGGTGTTAACATTTTGCTCAAAGGTACAAAGACTGGTGTTTCCGCAAATGGAAATGGTCAGTTTACGATACAAGCCAATATTGGCGATGTATTGGTCGTTAGCTATTTAGGATATACGACGAAAGAAGTCGTGATCAGTTCTAAACAATTAAATATTGTTCTTGAAGAGGATGCCCAGCAACTCGGCGAAGTCGTGGTAACCGCCCTCGGAATTAAGAAATCAGAAAAATCAATTACCTATTCCAGTCAGCAGTTAGCAGGATCTGAATTAACCAGAGCAAAAAGCGACAACCTGATGAACTCGCTGAATGGTAAAATAGCGGGCGTAACCATTTCACCCAGTGCTTCTGGTGTGGGCGGCTCTGCTAAAGTCGTCCTGAGAGGTAATAAATCAGCTGGTGGTAACAATCAGCCACTCTACGTGATCGATGGTGTGCCCATTTCAAATGGATCAAATGCCAACGGACAGCCTAATAATACCTTCGGATCCAATGTTGGACAAGGAGGAACGACCCCTGTTAGTGCGAGTCAGGATGGTGGTGACGGTATTTCTAACCTGAACCCGGATGACATCGAGAACATCACGGTATTAAAGGGTGCTTCCGCCTCGGCCTTATATGGTAGCCAGGCGCAGAATGGGGTGATCATGATCACCACTAAAAAAGGAAAAGCAGGGAAGCCGGTCGTTAACTATTCTTCTTCTTTTACCCTGGATAAGATTGCTTACAAACCAAAATTACAGGACAGTTATGGCGAAACAAAAGTCGGCGCAACAGATAGCTGGGGCGATAAATTAACAGATGCAACGGACAATGTATCTTCTTTTTATCAAACAGGAAGAAACTGGACAAATTCGATTAACCTTTCAGGAGGTACTGAAGCTGCACAATCTTATTTTTCTTATGCAAACACCGCATCGAGAGGAACAGAACCTACGAATGAGCTTTCGAGACATAACCTTAACTTCCGGGAAAGTGCTAAATTTTTTGACAACAAGTTAAGCGTCGATGGAAACATAAATTACATTTCGCAAACGATCAAAAACAGCCCTGGATTGGGATTGTATTTGAATCCATTAACCGGTTTGTATTTGTTTCCAAGAGGAAAAGACCTTTCTCCTTACAGAAGTCAGTTTGAATTGCCTGCAGTTCCGGGTGGAAATGGTGCGCCAACTCAAAACTGGCCTTTTAATGAAGATGTACAGCAAAATCCATGGTGGATTCTGAACCGTAACCTTAACGAATCTAAGAGAAACAGGATCTTGTTGAATGCCAGTGCAAAATATGATTTTACCAGTTGGTTAAATCTACAGGCACGTGGTAGTATCGACCGGACGAACGATAAGTATGAACAACGCCTTTATGCGGGAACACATCCGGTATTGGCAAAAAAGAATGGTCAGCTGCTCATGAGTGATCAGACCAACGAACAGAAATATGCAGATTTATTGCTTACTTTTTCTGTTCCCGGCGAGTCGAGTTTGAAAATAGACGGGGTCCTGGGAACGAGTATTACCGATTCAAAAACGGTAGGAACACGTACTGGTCCGGATGCCAGCAATAATTATACGGAACCAGGATTGACCATTCCTAATATCTTCCTGCCTGAAAACATTGCAACAGCTGCCGGCGGACCTCCGACACTGACTTTGCCAAATAACCACAGTCAGATTCAATCTGTATTTGCGAATGCGAATTTCTCTTATAAAAACTGGGCTTTTCTAACCCTTACCGGAAGAAATGACTGGTCATCAAATCTGGCCTTCACGCCAAATAAATCATATTTTTATCCTTCAGCAGGTTTATCCGTTATTTTGAATCAGGCGCTGACATTGCCAGAGGTGATCAGCTATGCTAAAATCAGAGGTACGTACGCACAGGTGGGAAATACAGTCCCTTCTTATGTGACCAGACCTCTAACGCATATGTTTATTGGTGGTGGTGTACTTTTGAATTCTGTTGCCCCCTTCCCTCAGTTGAAACCTGAAAAAACAAAATCCTTCGAGTTTGGTGCGGACCTCCGCTTTCTCAGCAACAGACTGAGCCTGAGCTTTACTTACTATAAGTCAAATACTTTGAATCAGTTTATTCAGGTCATTCCAGCTTATACCACCACGTTCTCTCTGGGATATGTGAATGCGGGTGATATTCAAAACTCTGGTATTGAATTTAACTTAGGATATGATGTGATCAAAAATGGCGACTTTAACTGGAACACTTCATTTAACGGATCGGCCAACAAGAATAAGGTCATCGATGTGGATTCGAAAGATGGAATAAACCGCTTTGTATTGACGCCTAACCGCAACAATACTTACGAATCCGTATTGAGTACAGGAGGTTCTTTCGGTGATATTCATGGCGTTACTTTCCAGCGTGATGCACAGGGTAGAATTTTAATTGGTAGTGGTGGCACGCCAATGGTGAATCCTGGATTTAATTACATCGGAAATCCTAACCCTAAATTTCAATTGGGTTGGAGCAATACTTTCGATTACAAAAGTTTCAGTCTGAGCTTCCTGGTGGACGGGAAATTTGGAGGTGAGGTTCTTTCTCTTACTGAGGCTTTATTGGATAAATATGGGGTGTCTAAAGCTTCCGGGGAAGCAAGAGACCGCGGTGCTGTAAATATCAATGGTGTGGATGCCGCTAATGGCACGCCAATCAGTAGTGTGGACCCTAAAAAATGGTTTACTACTGTGGGTGGACGTGATGGGATCACCGAAAATTACATTTATAGCGCAACGGCAATTCGTTTACGTGAAGTATCTCTTGGGTATAGCGTACCTATTACCAAAGGATTTGTGAAGAATTTAAGGCTTTCTTTAATCGGAAGGAACCTTTTATATATTCATAAGAAAGCGCCATTCGATCCGGAAGTTACCATGTCAACAGGTAACGGACTTTCTGGTGTAGACGTATTTAGTCAGCCGGCAACACGCAACATTGGTTTTAGCCTGAATGTTACCCTATAGATTATTCAATTTAAAAGAAAAAGCAATGAAAACACCTCATATATTAATGGTACATCATGGAGCTAAGTTCTGCCAGGCAGTCTTATGTTTCCTCCTGTTATTTTCGTTTAGCAGCTGTACAAAAGACTTTGAAAAATTCAATACTGACAATACCGGTTTTACTCCGGACCAATATCATATCGGCTTGGTTTATCCTGGGATTCAAAGTGCAATTTTTGGCCTGGAAGGCGATTACCAATTGACCCAAAACTTAAATGCAGATTGCTATGCAGGTTATATGATGTCTCCGAATCCTTTCAGGGGAAACATCAATAACTTAAATTATGATCTGGTGGATGGTTGGAACAGGCAGTCATTTATCGTTTCTTATACCAATTCATTATTTGCGATCAACTCGATCGCCCAGGCTGGAACGAGAACTAAACTTCCCGACTTTTGGGGAATTGCCCTGATTCTTAAGGTGGAGACCTTTAGCCGTTTAACAGATAAATTCGGCCCTATTGCTTATAGTAAGGCAGGAAGTTCTTTAATCGCAACTCCTTACGACAGTCAGCAGGAGCTATACAAACAGTTTTTTCTGGAATTAGATACGGCGGTTACTAACCTGAATACTTACGTAAAAGCTGCAGCTCAAAATTCGAGCATGGTGAAAAAACCGTTTGAGAAATTCGATCTGGTATACGGAGGAGATTATGAAAAATGGATTAGACTGGCAAATTCTTTAAGGTTGCGTTTGGCGATGCATATTGTAAAAGTTGATCCTGCTACTGCTCAGACACAAGGTCAGAAAGCCCTGGATCCTACTAACGGCGGATTATTGGCCACAAATGCAGATAATGCAGGTATTTCAGGCGGTGGATACCACAATCCTTTAAATGTTATTGCAACCAGCTGGACAGATATTTCCATGGGTGCTTCTTTAGAGTCTTACATGACAGGTTATAATGATCCAAGGTTACCTAAGTATGTAACACCTGCTACTGATGCACTTTTTAAAGGCCAGTATAAAGGAATCCGTATCGGATCGGCAGTAACCGCAAAGCCGGGTTATAACGGCTTCTCTACTTTAAATGGAGCTACTGCCTTTGGCTCAGCCTCACCAATGTGGATGATGACTACTGCTGAGGTTTATTTTCTAAAAGCAGAAGCGGCATTGCGTAACTGGGCTGGTGCAGGAGATGTAAAACTCAATTATGAAACCGGTATCCAGGCTTCCATGGACCAGTGGGGCGTATCAGCAGGTACTTATAAAGACGATGCAACGAGTTTGCCTAAAGCTTATGTGGATCCGCTAAATGCAGCAAATAATTCACCTGCTGTTTCTACGGTGACCATCAGTTGGGATGCTGCAGCTTCTAATGAACGTAAACTGGAGCGCATCATTACACAAAAATGGTTGGCCATGTTCCCGGAAGGACAGGAGGCATGGACAGAATTCCGTCGTACCGGATATCCTAAATTGTTTACCGTAGTAAACAACAATAGCAATGGGGCGGTAGATACCCAGATTCAGATCAGAAGACTGGCTTATCCGGCCAATGAATATTCTACGAATGGCGCAGAAGTTCAGAAAGCCGTTCAGTTATTGGGCGGACCGGATAATGGTGGAACGAGGCTATGGTGGGATGTGAATAAACCTAATTTTTAACAGGTCATATCCCTCATAAAAAAGGCTCCGTCATTGACGGAGCCTTTTTTATGAGGGTACCAGCTGTAAATACAGGCTTACATATTTCTTCTGTATTGTCCACCTACCTCATATAAAGCATTGGAGATTTGACCCAACGAACAAATCTTACCTACTTCCATGAGCTGTTCGAAGATGTTATCTCCGGCGATGGCAGACTTTTGTAATTTTCTAAGTGCAGCAGCAGTCTGATCGGCATTCCTGTCCTGGAAGGCTTTTAGTGTCGTAATCTGGTATTGTTTTTCTTCCTCCGTAGCACGGATCACCTCTCCGGGAACAATGGTTGGAGAACCATTCTTGTTCAGGAAGGTATTTACGCCTACAATAGGATATTCACCTGTATGTTTCAGGGTTTCATAGTACAGACTTTCTTCCTGGATTTTACCTCGTTGGTACATGGTTTCCATCGCGCCTAATACTCCACCTCTGTCATTGATCCGCTTGAATTCAAGTAATACAGCCTCTTCTACTAAATCGGTCAGGTCTTCGATAATAAAGGCACCCTGGAGTGGATTTTCATTCTTGGCCAAACCTAACTCCCTGTTAATGATCAGCTGGATGGCCATCGCCCTGCGTACAGATTCTTCTGTCGGTGTGGTGATCGCCTCATCATAAGCATTGGTATGCAGAGAGTTACAGTTATCGTAAATTGCATACAAAGCCTGCAAGGTAGTCCGGATATCATTAAAATCGATCTCCTGCGCATGTAAGGAACGACCAGAGGTCTGGATATGGTATTTTAGTTTTTGTGAACGGTCGTTTCCTTTGTATTTGTTCTTGATGGCTTTTGCCCAGATTCTTCTGGCAACACGGCCGATCACCGAATATTCCGGATCGATACCATTGGAGAAGAAAAAGGATAAGTTAGGGGCAAAATCATCGATATTCATTCCCCTGCTCAGGTAATACTCTACAAAAGTAAATCCGTTGCTCAGGGTAAAGGCGAGTTGTGAAATAGGATTGGCACCTGCTTCAGCAATATGATAACCTGAAATCGATACGGAGTAGAAGTTACGTACTTTTTCGGTGATGAAATAGTGCTGAATATCCCCCATCATCCGCAAGGCGAATTCTGTAGAAAAGATACAGGTATTTTGTGCCTGATCTTCCTTCAGGATATCTGCCTGAACAGTCCCCCTTACCGTACTGATCGCATAAGCCCTGATTTTGGCATAGACATCAGCTGGCAGCACCTGATCTCCGGTTACGCCAAGCAACATCAGGCCTAAGCCGTTATTACCCGCCGGAAGATCACCACTATAGCTTGGTCTCTCTACTCCTTTGTCTTTATAAAACGCGGCTATTTTAGCTTCTGTTTCTTCCTGAAGCTCATGTTCAATAATGTATTTTTCACATTGCTGATCGATGGCTGCATTCATAAAGAAGCTCAGTAGCATCGGCGCAGGGCCGTTGATGGTCATCGACACTGAAGTAGAAGGCGCACAGAGGTCAAAGCCAGAGTATAATTTCTTGGCGTCGTCTATGGTGGCAATGCTTACTCCTGAGTTTCCTATTTTACCGTAAATATCCGGTCTGATGTGTGGATCTTCACCATATAAGGTGACCGAGTCAAACGCGGTAGATAGACGATGTGCAGGCTGGCCTAAAGACACATAATGAAATCTTTTATTCGTCCTTTCCGGACCACCCTCACCAGCGAACATCCGGGTTGGATCTTCTCCATCACGTTTTAGCGGGAAAACTCCTGCAGCGTAAGGGAATTCTCCAGGAACATTCTCTGTCAATAACCAACGCAGGATATCCCCCCAGTCTTCATAACGGGGAAGGGATACTTTAGGGATTTGAAGTTTGGATAAGGACTCATAGAACAAAGGTTGTTTGATCTCTTTGTCCCTTACCTTATACACAAAAAACTCCTGTTTGTATTTGAGCTTTGTGTCCGGCCATTGGCGCAATAATCTCCTGCATTCTCCGTCCAGTTGTTCTTCCAGGTGCTGATAGATGTCCTGCAATGCGTTTCCGATATTTTCGGTTGCCGGAATGTCCTTAATCAACTTTTGTTCTTTTGACAGCTGGATCACGCCCTGAAGCTGATATAATTTCCTGGCAATGGTGCTTTGTTTTTCTACCCATTCGTTGTAGGTCTGACTCGCTTCGGCAATCTCTGCGAGATACCTTGTCCGGTCTGGCGGAATGATATAGATCTTTTCCGACTGCTCTGAAGTCAGCTCCATTTGCGCATTGAAATCCACCTTGGTTTTCTCTTTGATCTTGTCCATCAGGGCCGTAAAGAGGTTGTTCATGCCAGGGTCGTTGAACTGGGAAGCCATGGTTCCAAAGACAGGAATGGTATCGTCCTTGGCGTCAAAAAGATTGTGGTTGCGTTTGTATTGCTTGCGAACGTCACGTAGCGCATCCAAAGCACCACGTTTGTCAAATTTATTGATGGCTACCAGATCAGCAAAATCAAGCATGTCGATTTTTTCCAACTGTGTTGCCGCTCCAAATTCAGGAGTCATGACATATAGGGAAACATCACAATGTTCGGTGATTTCTGTGTCCGACTGGCCTATTCCGGAAGTTTCCACAATGATCAGGTCGTAACCAGCAGCTTTACAGATGTCAATGCTTTCCTGAACATTTTTAGACAGCGCCAGATTGGCTTGTCTGGTGGCCAGGGAACGCATATAGATCCTTGGGTTATTAATGGCATTCATGCGGATCCTATCGCCCAGTAAAGCACCTCCTGTTTTACGTTTGGAGGGGTCTACAGAGATGATGGCCATGGTTTTATCTTTTACTTCTATCAGGAAGCGTCTTACGAGTTCATCGACCAGGGAAGATTTACCCGAGCCGCCTGTGCCTGTGATTCCAAGTACCGGAGCCTGGCTTTTGAGGGTGAGTTTCTTGAGTTCATCTACAAATGCCTGTGCGCCTTCCGGATCATTTTCTGCCACCGTAATGGCGGAAGCAATGCTCTTTACATTCTTTTGAGGAATGGTTTTAAGCTCTCCGTTAAGCGTGGTTGTCGTGATGTAATCCGTTTGTTCCAGCATGTTATTGATCATGCCTTGTAAACCCATTTTACGTCCGTCATCAGGAGAATAGATTCTGGTGATGCCATATTCCTGTAATTCTGCGATTTCGGAAGGGAGGATCACTCCGCCACCGCCACCAAAGATTTTAATATGGGAAGCACCACGTTCCTGTAACAGGTCGTACATGTATTTAAAATATTCAATATGGCCACCCTGGTAAGAAGTCATGGCAATGCCTTGTACATCTTCCTGAATGGCACAATTTACCACCTCGTCTACAGAACGGTTATGCCCCAGGTGTATCACCTCAGCTCCTGAAGACTGAAGAATCCGACGCATGATATTGATCGTGGCATCGTGTCCGTCAAATAGGGCTGCAGCGGTAACAAAACGTATTTTATGTTTGGGCTTATAGATTTCAATTTTCTCCATAGGATGGTTTTATAATTGGTAGGTAAAGGTAACAAAAACTGAGCGTAGGGTGGTTAAAATAGCCAAATCAATACAATTGCATGATGCATAAAAAAAGCTCCCCTGAATCTTGTTCAGAGGAGCTTTTCTTTCTTTCTTTTGAATTGATTTACTGATGGGTAAGCTCCGTGATCGGCTCTCCGACACAGCCGCTTGGCATCTGTATGTGTAACATCGCCGCTAAAGTGGCTGCGATATCAGTCATATAATGTGTTTTATTGGTCTTTCCTGGTTTTACATTCCATCCCATGAATACACAAGGAATATGGGAATCGTAAGGATTCCATGAACCATGAGTAGTACCTGTTTTGCTGCTGCTATCGAAATAGTTGGGTTGAAGGATAAAATAGATATCTCCGCTTCTTTTGGCATTGTATCCATTGGTGATCCTTGTTTTGATCGGCTCAGGCAGCGTACTTGCACCAACTTTATTCAGGTCTACTGCATTTACAAAACCATTTTGAGTTTTTAGGAATTCAATGCTGAAAGCTTTAACCGCATCAAAATCAAGTTTTGCCTGCTCTATATTTTTATGATTAAAATAGATCTGGTTGTTCATGGATTTGATGATCGCTTGTTTGATGCCAAACTGAGCTTCCAGGCGGGTATTCAGCTCCTTTACCACCGGGCTGTCGTCAATTGTTCCACCAGGTAATTTGTTCTCCGCCATGAATCCCGGTACATGTGCTGCACCATGATCTGCGGATAAAAAGAACAGGTAATTTCCTTTACCTACTTTGCTGTCCAGGTAGTCGAAAAACTCCGCCAGGTCTTTGTCTAATCTAAGGTAAGTATCTTCTGCTTCAATAGAGTTCGGACCATACATATGACCTACGTAATCTGTAGAAGAGCAACTTACTGCAAGAAAATCGGTGATGTTATCCTTACCCAGGTCTTCAGAAAGGATGGCCAGTTTAGCCAGGTCTAAAGTCATGGTATTTCCGTAAGGCGTGCTTTTGATCATCTCAAAATTCTTTCCTGCATATAGTTTTAACGGATGCGGGAAAACAGGGCTTTGTTCGCCTCTTGCTTTTCCTTCATAAGGCTTGTCATCTGCTGTACTTTGAGTATAAGTTTCGATCGGGTAAAGTGTAGGCCAGTTTTTCTCATAAAACTTGTTTACCAGTTTGATTTTATTGTAATCTTCTACCCATGCAGGAAGTTTAGTCATGTAAAAAGTACTCGTGATCCAGTCGCCGGTTTGCCCATCGAACCAGTAAGCCGCATTGGCTGAATGTCCGGCAGGAAGGATAGATCCGCGATCTTTCAGGGAGATTCCGATTACTTTACCCTGGAAATTAGTCGCCAGACGAAGTTCATCCGTAATGGTGGTGGTCAACATGTTTTTTGGCGACATTACACCCGCCATTGTTGTACTTCCCACACTGGTTACCGAAGTATCTTCCGCGCAATATACATTACGGCCTAACTGAGGATCATACCAGTCGTTACCGATAATTCCATTGATAGCCGGAACAGAGCCGGTATAGATACTGGCATGTCCGCAAGCGGTATAAGTAGGGGTATAAGGAATAAAAGTATTTTCGGCAGAGAAGCCTTCATTGATGAGTCTTTTAAAGCCTCCTGAGCCATATCTGCTGTAATAACGGTAAAGGTAATCCCATCTCATTTGATCGATGACCATACCAACTACCAGTTTGGGTCTGTTGATGGAAGCAGGGAAGTCTTTTTTTGCAACGGCAGCTGTCTTTTTTTGTGCCATAGATACACTACAGGTAACAAGTAGTGCAGAAAATAACAGGTAAATTCTTTTCATTGAGTTGTGTGTATTAAGAATTTTTAAAGGTAGTTAATCCATGTAATTAATGAATTGACTCTAATGTAAAGATTTTATAGGACTTCTGCCACGACAAAGGTACTGCCACCTACAAAGACCATGTCATTGGAATCGGCATTGTCTTTTGCGGCATGAAAAGCGAATTGAACCGTTGGAAATACATCTCCAATCAGTCCGTGTTGCTTTGCTTGCTCTGCCAGTTCAGCAGCCGGGAGCGCCCTTTCCAGTTCAGGCTGACAAAAATAATAATGCGCATCCTTTGGAAGTAACTTTAATACGCCACTGATGTCTTTGTCTTTCACCATTCCGATAACGATGTGCAGCTGATCGTGAGGAGTATCGTTGATGTTCTGTACCACTTCCGTGATTCCCCCGATATTATGCCCGGTATCACAGATGATCAATGGGTTTTCTCCCAGCGTTTGCCATCTGCCTTGCAGGCCGGTTAGTCCTTTCACATCTTTTAAAGCAGTGTACAATGCTTCGTTATCGATCTGATAACCCTTTTCTTTTAGCATTTGTATGGACTGAATCACCGTCAGGATATTTTTCCTTTGATAAGATCCGTTTAGGTCCAGTTCCAGATGTTGATATAGAGGAGTGTTTCCGGAGAAGACGTCTGCATTCAGGTATTTCTCCTTTTTAACAAGATTCGTAATGTGCAGTTCCTGATCTGCAAAAGTAATCTGGCTATTGGTTTCCGCTGCTTTTTCAATAAATACTGCTTTGGTCTCTTCCTGTTGTTCTCCGATCACCACCGGAATTCCAGGTTTGATAATCCCTGCTTTTTCCTTCGCAATTTCGGGTAGGGTAGTACCCAGGATATTGGTATGATCCAGGCTGATATTGGTAAGCACCGAAAGCTCTGGTGTAATGATATTCGTAGAATCTAATCTTCCACCCAAACCAACTTCGATGATCGCAATGTCTACCTGCTCTTCCGCAAAATAGGAGAAGGCCATGGCAACAGTTACCTCAAAAAATGAAGGATTGATTTCTTCCATGATGTCTTGTTGCGCTGCGACAAAATCAGTGACGAAATCTTCTGTGATCATTTCTCCATTGATCCGGATGCGTTCTCTGAAATCTTTAAGATGGGGGGAAGTATACAGTCCGGTTTTATACCCTGCCTGCTGCAGGATGGCGGCAAGCATGTGTGAGGTGGAACCTTTACCATTGGTTCCACCGACATGTATGGTTTTGAATTTATGCTGAGGGTTTCCCAGTTTCTCGCACATGGCGATGGTGTTGTGCAGGTCTTTTTTGAAGGCTACGGCTCCAACACGGGTAAACATAGGTAGTTTACCGTACAGATAATCCAGAGTTTGTTTATAGTTCATTTTGGAGTTCCAAAAAGAGGTGTTATTTCACTTTAAAGTTGAATACGACCACTCCGATTTGAACATCAGGGGCAGATTCAGATTGGGTCAGACGTGCACCCATTACGGCTTCTTTACATTTTTGCCATAGCTCTCTGTCGTTCAGGGTAGTCCCTTTAACTCCCGGAGTCGCGTCTATTACAATACCACTTTTATTGATCTTTATCCTTACGGCGATTTTTCCGGTCTTTTGCCCATCATCCTGAGGAGTGACCAGGTTTGTAAACTTTCTCAGTGCAATTGGGGTTTCGCCAAATCCGGAGCCACCTTCGCCATAATTATTGGCCAATGGATCCCCATCTTTGTCGCCCTGATTTCCCGGGGTAGTCCCTGTTCCATCGCCGCCACCTGTCCCCTTATTGGCTTTGCCTTTATACAAAGCATTTTGATTGATGACAGGTTTTGCCGGCTTAGTCTCTGTAGTTGCCGTAGGCGCAGTGTTTTTATTGCTGCTTTTGGTGTTTACACTAACGGCTTCTTCTGTACTTTGGGTAACGATCTCTTTGGTACTGTTCTGATTGGTTGGTGTCTCTTTGGTTGGTTCTTTTGGAACCACCTTATCCGGTGGTTTATTGTTGGCATTCGGATCTGCAGAAGGTTCTTCTATACTGGTATAGTCTGTTCCCATTCCGGTGACCGATGTACCATAATTGACCACAATCCCTCCCATACCTGCCTCTACCGGAGGCTGGAATGTTCCTATCGCGATGAAGAAACTCAAGGCGATGAGGAAAATCATAATACCAGTAGAGATGGCTACTGCTTTAGGATAATTGTTTTCTTCCTTAGGGTACATCATTATTTCTTAGGTTCTACAGCGAGTACAACTTTCAGTTTTAATTTGTTGGCGATATCAAATACAAGCATGGTATTTTCGATGGAAACTCCTCTGGCTACGTAAAGTACGATGGTCAGATCCGGCGATGCTTTCTGATAAGTCTCAATTGCAGCCTGGATATTCTCCAGCGTTGTAGGTTGTTTGTCTACAAAATAATTCAGCTTTTCGTCTATAGATACTGTAACGGTTTTCTGAGCCGAAGATTGTTGTCCTGACTCTGATCTGGGTAACAACAGTTTCACGACTTGCGGATTAACTACAGCAGATGCCAATAGAAAAAACAGCAGGAGGAAGAACATGATGTCGTTCAATGCAGAAGTATGAACCTCTACAGTTCCCTTATTTCTTTTGCGTAGATTCATTATTTACCTGGCTCCTCTAATAGATCAATAAACTCAATAGCATCAGTTTCCATTCTTAGTATGATGCGCTCTACCATCATATTCAAGATATGATATAATACATAAGCGATAATACCGATGATCAGACCTGTAGCGGAAGTGATCATTTTAGTATATAAACCTCCGGATATTGTTCCAATCTCAATAGCACCTTTGATAGACACATCATGGAAAATGGTAATTACCCCAATAATGGTACCAACGAAACCAAGCATGGGTGCAATACCGGCAATAATACCCAGTACACCAATGTTTTTCTCCAGTTTGGATACTTCCAGTTTTCCATTGTTTTCAATTGCAGCTTCAATATCTTTAATCGGACGGCCAATACGTTTTAGCCCTTTTTCCAACATTCTGGCTAAAGGAGAGTTGTTGTTCTTGCATAAAGCAATCGCATTGTCCAACCGGCCGTCATGGATATATTGTTTAATCTGAAGCATCAGGTTAGATTCTGTTTTAGAAGCTTTTCTGATGGTCAGGTACCTTTCAACAAAAATGACTAATCCTAAAAAAGCAAGGAAAGCCAGGGGAAGCATTACCCATCCACCCTTTAACAGCAGGTCGATAAAGTGTAATTCCGGTGGTGCTGCAGCGAGGGCTTGTGTGGCGTTGTTGGCGGTATCAGCAAGTTGTTTCAGGCTATCAGTAGCACCCTGTATTAATGCGATCATAATTTATAATGGTTTATTTGTGTGTATGTATGTGTCTTTAATACCTAACTTCTTTTCCAATTTTGGTCTTTCCTGATGAGCGGTGTTGTAGTCTTTAAACGAGCCAATACTGAGCTTTATTATTTTCCTGCCATTGGTAGGAGGGATGGCTTTCGCGGTAATTCCCAAAGATTTCATATTGGCAATAAAGCGTTCGGCTTCCCTCTGGCTGGTTACCGAAGAACCTATCACCTCGTAGGTTGTTCCGGTTTCTACTGCAGGAGGGGTTGTTGCAATGGGTTTTTGGGTAATGGGTACGGTTGTTTCGGGTTTTGGAACCACTGGTTTTGCAGCAGCCGGTTTTGTGACGTTTGAACTGTCTTTTTTAGTGGTATCCTTTACTGGAAGTGCTTGCGCTGAATTTCTTTTCAGGCTGTCCGCTTTTGCCAGAGAATCTGCTGTTAATTTAGCATCCTGAACGCTTGGGCTCGTTTCTACAGGCAAGACCGTTGAGTTCTGCCCTCTTTTCAGAATGGGATCAAAAAGGTCAGGACGAATGAAGTAAGCAGCAGCAAGTCCGATCAGGATCAGCAACAGTGCAATCAGGATTTTTAAATAAACAGGTGTTTTAGCTTGGTCTGAATATTCTCCATCGGAATTGTAGAATGTTGTTTCTGTGAGCTGTTCTCTTTCTATTGGCTGTTCCTGTACCGGTGCTGGACGGGGCTCATAAACGGCCCTGTTAGCTTGCGCATAAGTATCGTTGATGCTTGTTGGAACAACGGTTTCAATTACAGGTTGATCTACTGGTTTTTTAGGAAGTTCAACTTCTGCGATTTCTTCATAGACAGGTTGTTCATCAGCGACAACTAAAGGTTGAATTTCTTCTTCGACCTCGTATACTTCTGCTACCGGAAGCTCTTCTGTCAGGGTTTCTTCTGCCGGGATTTCTGTTTTAGGCAGGTCTTCAGCCTCTGCTGCATCAACGGGTGTTTCTTCAGGATGCGTTGCAGGCGGGACAGGTTGTTCTTCTTCTTCCTGAGCTGGTATTTCTTCTATTGCAGGAACTTCGGTTGCAGCGGCCTCGTCCACACGCTCAGAAAGCTCTTGTTGTTCTGCAGGATTAAGGGAAGCGATTTCTTCTTCTCTAAGATCTGCATTGCTGTTTTCCAGTTCCAACTGTTCTTCGGTAACCTGATGTACAGCTGGATCCTCCGTAAGGGATTCTTCTTCTGGCTGAAGATCTGCGATCACGGGCGCTGCAGAATAAGGCAGGATTTCTTCTGGTTCTGCCACTACATCGGCGGCTTCTTTGACTGGCGGTAAACCGTAAAAATCAAAACCGAAGTTTTGATCATTTACAGGTTTAAAGCTTAAGGTGTCCGGAGTGCCATATAAAGTACCCAGGGGATAGAAACTGGCCTCTTCATGCTCCTCTAATTGTTTCTTTATTTCGTCCGAAAACTGATCCACATAATACGTGGCTGCATCCGGGGATATATTTCTTTTTTTACAGATATGGTCAATTAACAGTGTTTGCGCTCTTAATTCAGAACTGAAATCCAGTACATAGCTTGGCGGTAGAAACGAATGCGTCTCCGCATCATACCTTCCTGGTGATTTCTTTTTATAGATCGTTCCAAGTCCGGGGATCCCAACCTCTTTACGGGTTTTAATAAGCTCTGTAAGATACGCTAGCATGTCCATTCTGGTAAAATTAAATTTTAATTCTATATCAACCAATTAATAATTGAAAACCGCTTAGAAGGAGTAAGTTAGACCTCCGAAAATATTGGTTCCAATCGTTGGATAATACAGGTACCTGCTGTAAGAGGTATTCAACAGATTGTTTGCTCTTGCAAAAGCAGAGAATTTGTTGTTGATTTTATAGCTGGCACCCACACCAAGGTCTACAAAAGCTTTCACACTTTGTACGGTTTCGATAGAATGATCTGGAATCAGATAGGGACTAGCTGGTGCAGCAGTGTAAACTTTTGCTTTGCTGGCATCCTGAATGGCTACAGATGCATTTAATCCAATCTTATCCGTGATGTTAAATAATAAATCTGAGCTGATTCTCATTTGTGGTTTAAACCAGCTTTCAGTTTCCTGAGCAGGTTTATAGTCTTCAAAGTTCAGTTTTCCAGTCCATTTCAGGGAATTACTTACCTGTACCGAAATCTCACCTTCAAGACCGGTCATTGTTGTTGTTCCGAAATCATAGATCACATCAAAACGGGTAGGGTTTGCAAAGTTGTTTACGAAAAGTGGCATATCAGAAATTTTCTTGTGGTAAACTCTCGCTTTGTAACCAAAGCCCGGACCACCGGTTCCTTTAATACCTGCGCTGAATCCTAATTTCTCTACTGAATTTCTGATTTGAATATTCGAGTTCAGGAAGGGATTTTCATCGGTAAATTGTTTCAAAGAGTTGCGGTTCACATCACCTTTTACTTCAGCAAACAATTGCAGGTAGTCTGGGATTAAGGTCAGGTCTGCAGTAATTGCAGGGAAGATTCTGCTTTTTGAAAAAGCACCGAATTCCTGTACGAAATTAATACCTGCATTGATCTTCACCCCATTAGCCTGCAGCCTGATGTATGGGTTTAATTTTAATACATTATTTCCAACACTTACCAGGGCATCTTTGGTATTTCCAAATTCTGCAGAAGCGGCAAGACCTAAGTTAAAGCTGCTGATTCTTTTGTTCACATATCCGTTCAGAACAATAGAGTTTTCTTTTGCCGCATACTTATCATTCCATAAGTATCCGTTTAATTTTACAGCGTAGCTGAGTGCATCAGGATCGTCTGTATACTTATTTACGATTTCTCCTTCTGCCTCAATAAAGCTTAGTGTTTGTCTGTCCGGATTCAGGTTAAGTTCTGGTTTCGCCGGGTTAAAGCCATAAAAGAACAAACCGTTTCTCTGGTAATTCACGCGGCCACTCATGGTCACCTGATCACCAATGCTTCTTCCAAATACACTCAATTGCTGTTGATTCACTTCTTGTCCGGCAAGTTTTCCTTTTTGTCCGAAATGTTTAAAGAAGGCACCTGCCTGTAAGGCTTCATCTCTGCCCAGGTTGATGTAGGCTTCTCCTAAGATCGTGGTACGGATTCCAAAACCACCTTTCACATAATTGTTGATCAATTCTGTTTCTCTTTCCTTTGCAACTTGTTCTGCCTGTAATTTATTGATATCTGAATTCAATTCCAGCTTCCTGTCGGTCAGGCTATAATTGAATTTTGCTTTATAGGTTTTTACCGTATTCAGATCCGGGCTCCTTCTCAGTTTTACGGCTTCTGCCAAAACTGGTTTATAAGGCCTTACGACTTCAATCTCTTCTGTTACGGCTTTCTCTTCAGTTTTCTTTTCATTAGTCTTGGTATCCTGTGCCAATGTGCTCAGCGTTCCAGCAGTAATAAAAAATAGGGTGGTATATATTAATTTCGTCAATCTCATCGTGCTTGTCTTATTTAATTTTTTGTAATTTTTCCTTAGCAGTCTGGACGATATCGTCCTTGCCATCATAATTGTCTATAAGGCTAAGGAGCGTGCTTTTAGCTTGTAGATTGTCTTTTAATGCAACGTAGTTATCTGCTAACAGAATGAAAGATTTAGCCACCCAATAATCATAAGATGATAAGTTATTGATCAGGTCAAAACAGGTTTTTGTAGAAGTTTTATATTCTCTTTTTGCATATTGAATTGCAGCGATGTTATATTTTGCTTCTGCGGCCGCAAGCGTTTTTGTTTTCTCCACCACCATGTTAAATGACTTCACAGCAAGGGTTGTATCTGCTTTTGCTAAATAGGCCTTTCCTGCATACAGTTCGGAGCTGCTTTTTTCTTCCTGTGAAGATTTGTCAGACTCTTTGATCAAT
Organism: Pedobacter sp. FW305-3-2-15-E-R2A2; assembly: GCF_038446955.1. Lineage (NCBI taxonomy): Bacteria > Pseudomonadati > Bacteroidota > Sphingobacteriia > Sphingobacteriales > Sphingobacteriaceae > Pedobacter > Pedobacter sp. FW305-3-2-15-E-R2A2. Next base: position 5,928,366 of record NZ_CP151803.1, on the reverse strand, counting down.
GCCACATATTTAATGACATCATCAGGCATGTTTAAAGCGCTGTAAGCTTTCAACAGGTTATTGATGGCATAAGTATAGTGCACTTTATAATCTGCCGTTGTTTCCAGTCTTTTCAGGTATACGATGGCTTCATTATATTTTTTCTGATCCAGGAATAACTTGGAGATAGAAACTAAGGAACGTTCGGTATAATCACTGGTCCAGTCATTTAAGATGAACTCATAATCAGGAATCGCCTCATCCGGTCTTCCTAATTTCACCAATGACTCTGCTCTGATGAACTTAGCTTCTTTGGTATGAATGGCTTTAGGGAATTTATCAAAATAAGCATTGATGGCTTCGAAAGCTCCTTTGGCATCGCCTTTCAGGTAACGGTTATTTGCAGCGGTAAAGATGATGTTATCTTGTTCAGCCAGAGAGAAATCTCCGATCGGTGTGGTCTTTGCATAGCTGATAAAGCCTTCTGAATCTCCTTTATCTACGTAAATGTTCTTGATGGATTCCAAAGCCTGTTTGGCCTCTTCAGTACTTCCGTAATCGGCAATTACTTTTTTGAAGGTCTCTGCAGCGGCATCATCCTGATCCTGGTTGTATTGAACCAATCCGATCGTCACCAAGGCACGCGGCACATAACTACTGCGTGGATATTGGCTGATCAGGGAAGTCAAATCTGTTTTTGATTTGTCCAGATCTCCTTTATTGAAATAGGTATAGGCAGTTTCAAATCCGGCGTCATCGGCATAGTTAGAGTTGGGGAACTGCTTTAACAAACTCTGCATCGTATTGATCTTTGCATCGTTTTGGTTTTCAAGTCCCTGGATCATCCCACGTTGGAAAAGGGCATAATCTTCTCCGGTAGATTTTGAAGCAATAATTTTGTTATAATTCTCTAAGGCATTGCCATAGCTTTTATTTACAAAATAGGAATCCGCTAACCTGATGGTCGCATCGGTTACCGTTTTCTGATCTTTATCATTTCCTTTCAGGAAGCGTTCAAAATAGGTTGCTGCTTTTCCATAACGCTCATCTTCGAAAGCTGCATAAGCCAAAGCATAATTGGCGAAATTGTAAACTTCGGTTTTATCTGCACCCGGCATGTCGAGGAACAGTTCGAAGTTTTTCACTGCCTCTCCGAATTTTCTCAGTTCATAACTGGCTTCGGCTTTCCAGTAAGTACTTAAAGCATGGATTTCTTTGTCTTCAGGGAATTTTTCTGAGCGTAAGAACATCGATAATGCATTAGGGAAGGCCCTTTCATTATAGAACTCAAGTCCTCTGAAATAGGTTACTTTCTGGTAAGCTTCTTTTGCTTCCGGCGATTTATCAGGAATAGGCTCCAGAATGTCTATTGCTGCCTGGTAGTTTTTACTCGTTAACAGAATTTCCCCCAATAAGGTTTTAGCTTCATTGGCTTTCCTTGATTTCGGGAATTGCTTTAAGAAGTTCTGGGTAGATTCTAAGGCCTGCTGATTGAAATCCAGCTCATAACTTAATCTTGCATAGTTGATCCATGCTTCTTCCTGTATGAATTTATCAAAGTCAAGTCTTGAAGACCTGAAGAAGGCACTGCGTGCTTTTTCTTTGTTTTTCAATTGAATGAAAGAGCGACCCAGCGTATACATCCCGCTTTGCAGGTATACATCATCCGTGTCTAGTTTTTCCAGAATCGCTACAGATTCCTGGTATCTTTTCAAATGAAATAAGGAATATCCATACTGATAGATAAACAGGTTGTTTTTTACCTCTGATTTGTCTTTTGCATAATATTCACTGAAATATTTCTCTGCATTGGTGAAATCAGATTTGGCAAAATAAGAGGCTGCGATTAAGCTCAGCATTTCTGCTTCATACTGTTGCTTCGATGTTTTTAAAATGGGAATAGCGTAGGAAATTACATCATCGTAACGCTCATCTAAGTAATACATCGAAGTGATGTAATAAGGATAACTTGCTTCGTATGTTGGCGAGCCTTTTAATTTTTCAAAATTCGCCAATGCTGTTTTATACTCCTTGTTCAGGTAATTGATGTACGCAAAATAGTAAGTTGCGCTTTCCTGATATTGGGATTTTTCTTTTTTTACGATCTCAAAAAGAGGCTCTGCTTTCTCAGTGTTTTTCAACATGAAATAAGCATAACCTTGTTTGAACTGATATTCTAAACGTTGTTTTCCGGAAAGGGTAGAAGGGTCTGTTTTTTCAAACCAATCCAATGCTTTCTGATAGTTTTCCTGAGCAAAATAGGATTTACCGACATGGAAATAGGCCAGTTTGGTATTTGCATTCAGGGGGTAATCTTTGATAAAGTTCTGGAACAGGCTTTCCGCATCATTATTTCCAAGCTCCAGTGCACAAACGGCAGCATAAAACTTTGCATTTTCTTTAAGAAGGGATAGTTCTGAGTTACTTTCCTGTTGCGCACCCGGCTTTTGTCTGGCTTGTTCTACCAACCTAAATTGTTGTGCTGCTGCGATGTACTTTTCATTGTCCAGTAACTCCAGACCGGTTCGGTAATTCTGATTTAAATTGACTAGTATGCTGGACTGCGCATAACTAGACGTAAAGCTACCTGCTAATAATAGCGGAATAAAAAGGTATTTTTTCTGCATCTGGTTTCAAATATGGTTGGTACTAATATAAAAATAGTATTATGTCTTATTAACATAAGAAATTAACAACTGTTGATAACACTGGTTTAACGAAAAGAAAACGAGATTGGTATAAAAAACTTTTTAGAGATGTTAATCTCTTTGAGAAGCCAATAGGTAAAGCACAGCCATCCTTACAGCTACTCCATTTTCTACCTGTTCAAGGATGATGGATTGTTTGCTGTCGGCAACATCACTGGTGATCTCCACACCACGGTTAATCGGGCCTGGGTGCATTACAATGATCTCCTTATCTAAATTGTCCAGGATTTGCTTGTTTAAGCCGTACATCATGGCGTATTCCCTCAGGGAAGGGAAATATTTGATATCTTGTCTTTCCAGCTGGATGCGCAGCATATTGGCCACATCACACCAGTTTAAAGCTTTAATCAGGTTGTGTTCTACCTTTACACCCAAACTTTCGATGTGTTTAGGAATCAAGGTTGTAGGGCCGCATACCATCACTTCTGCACCCAGTTTTTGCAGGCATAGAATGTTGGATATCGCTACCCTGGAGTGTAAAATATCACCTACAATCACCACTTTTTTACCAGCTACATCACCCAGTTTCTGGCGGATAGAGAAGGCATCTAAAAGGGCTTGTGTGGGGTGTTCATGTGCGCCGTCTCCAGCGTTTACGATCTGTGCATTAATGTGTTTGCTCAGGAACTGACCTGCTCCTGCATAGGGGTGTCTCATGACTACCATATCCACCTTCATGGCGAGGATATTGTTTACCGTGTCAATCAGGGTTTCTCCCTTACTCACTGAAGAGGAAGAAGCTGCAAAATTGATCGTATCTGCAGAAAGTCTCTTTTCTGCCAGCTCAAAAGAAAGCTTGGTACGGGTAGAATTTTCAAAGAAGATATTGGCAATCGTGATGTCTCTCAGGGAAGGCACTTTTTTAATCGGCCTGTTGATCACATCTTTAAAATTATCTGCAGTTTCTAAGATCAATTCGATATCATTTCGGTTAATATCTTTGATACCTAAAAGATGTCGGGTCGATAATTTGTCTGCTGCCATGTTATTTATTGCTTTCTGATATTAAGATTACTTTGTCTTCTCCTTCTGTTTCTTTCCAGCTCACCCTTACCTGTTGTGAGTTTAAGCTGTCTACCTGCTGGCCGATATAATCGGGCTCAATAGGCAGATGTCTTGAAAAACGCCTGTCAATCAAGACCATCAACTCTACTCTTTCCGGGCGTCCGTAAGCCAGTAATGCATCCATCGCGGCGCGTATCGTGCGTCCGGTCCAGAGTACATCATCAATCAGGATTACGTTCTTTCCTTCGATAATAAAATCTATGGTGTTGCTATTTGCAGAAACAATTCCGTCCTTCCTTCTGAAGTCGTCCCGGAAAAAGGTAATGTCTAAATTGCCTTTCTTGATGGTACTTTTCTTAAGGATTTGGGAGAGTTCGGTCTGTACTCTATCGGCAAAGTAGCTGCCTCTTGGCTGAATGCCAATTAAAACAGTATTTGAAAAATCGGTATGGTTCTCAATTAATTGATGACAAAGTCTCTTAATTGTGATCTGGAATTTTTGACCGTCTAGCAGGGTTCTCTTTTGCATTGACTAAAGGATTGGCCAAATATAGGAAAATGTTTCAATTCTGTAAAGTTGAATGTGGATTTATTCCGTCTGATTTCCGAATTACATTGATTTTAAAAGAGATAAAACTTTTAAGTGTCTTATTTATAAAACTATAGATGGAAGCTCTGGATTTAAAAAATTATATTTGTATAAATCCGATATCGGGGACTATTAAGAGGAAAACAATCAAATGAATGAAGATCGGGATCACGCGGTGATTTTTTTTGATGGGGTCTGCAATCTGTGTAATCATTCAGTGCAGTTCATCATTAAGAGAGACCATAAAGATTACTTCCGTTTTGCAGCTTTGCAAAGTGACATCGCAAGGCAAAGGTTGTCGGACTTTGATTTCAATGCGGAAGATTTGAAAACGATCATGCTTTTGGAAGATGGTAAGGTTTACCTTCGTTCTACTGCGGCACTTCGCATTGCGAGAAAGCTGAGTGGAGGCTGGTCTCTTTGGTATGGATTTATCATCATTCCCTCATTTATCAGGGATTTCATCTACAAACTTGTTGCGAATAACAGGTACCGGATATGGGGGAAGACAGAGAGTTGTATGGTTCCTTCTCCCGATCTCAAAGCGAAATTCCTGTAATTATTCAGGGATATAGGTGGAGAGCAGCGCAAAAGGCTATGGCCGAAAGAAGAAAAGTGTATTAAGAAAAACAGTAAAAGATATTGGGAGAACTTAATTCTCCCAATATCTTTTACTGTATTTTATTCCCATTTGGTCATACCTCCTGAGTTGCTGTTTTAATCTCTGCTGAAAACTGCTGTAATTGCGCTTGGCTTTAGGGCTCCATAATACTTCACTCAAAGCATCCAGTCTTGGAAATAACATGTACTCGGCTTTAGCGGGATTGCTGATGTATTCCGACCAAAGGTTGCCTTGTGCTCCCCAGATGTATTTGCCTTCGGCAGGACTCAGCGCTGCAGGTATAGGCTCATAATTATAGACGTTAGCCAGGGGCAGGAACTTCGCTGCAGTGAGGGAATCTTCCTTTAAGAACTGTGCATGATTGAAGTACATGAAATTCTCCGGAGTCATGATGACTTTATGTTTTTGTTTTGCCGCAGCAATACCTCCCTTTTCACCACGCCAGCTCATCACCACCGCGTTAGGAGCAAGGCCACCATCAAGGATCTCATCCCATCCGATAATGGTTTTTCCTTTGCTGTTCACAAACTTTTCTATCCTATGGATAAAATAGCTTTGCAGTCCGATTTCGTTTTTCAATCCTTTCTCTTTAATCAGTTGTTGGGAAAAGGCAGACTGTTTCCACCAGATCTTCGAACATTCATCTCCGCCAATATGGATATAGGAAGAGGGGAAGAGGTTCATCACTTCGGTTAGGACTTCTTCCAGGAAAGTAAAGGTTTGCTCAGAGGGAAGTAATACATTATTGAATTTATTGAAAATTCCCCAGGTTTCGGCGACTTTCTTAGGAAGCTTAGGTGTAGTGCTCAATTCCGGATAAGCGGCGAGGACCGCCATGCTATGTCCAGGCATTTCTATCTCAGGGATGATGGTAATGTATCGCTCTGTGGCATATCGGATCACTTCTTTTACTTCTTCCTGGGTATAGTAGCCGCCATAGCGGATGCCATCGTTCCCTGTTCCAGGATAAAGGCCGATGATGGAGCCATCTCTCCAGGCACCAACCTCAGTTAATCTTGGATGTTTTTTTATTTCTATGCGCCATCCATGATCATCCGTCAGGTGCCAGTGGAAATAATTGAGCTTGTGCATCGCCAGATAATCAATGTATTTTTTGACAAAGCTGACATCAAAAAAATGTCTGCTGACATCCAGGTGCATTCCCCGATACGCAAAACGTGGATAGTCCGTGATCGTTACTGCCTGAACCTGTAAAGGAAATGCTTTGGCACTTGGAGGCAATAGTTGGATCAGGGTTTGTATGCCATAAAATATACCTGCAGGGGAAGAAGAGCGAATGTTGACAGATTTACTGCTTACCGCCAAAGCGTACTGCTCCGGATTTGGATCAGCAACTTTTATGAGGGTTAGATTGATTACATTTTTTCTGTTCAAATCAGTTCCCGTGGTCAGGCTAAGGTCCAGGTTATAGTATTTTTTGATATAGTTAATGAAGAAATCTGCGGCCGGTTTCAGCTTGTTGTCGCTGATAAATAGCTGTGTGCTACGGTGATCGATAGAAAAGTTCTCTGATGTCTTTCCTATCGTCATTTCCACAGGTTGTGGGATAAGTGAAGGGAGTTGCGCGCGACTTACCTGGAACAACAGCAGGGTGCTGATGATACTGATGAAGATTCTCATAAAATGAACGGGGTATTGGTTTTAGGAAACAAAGTAACAAAAAAAAAGGCATCCCGGTTGGGGATGCCTTTAATATATAAGCTTTAAAGATTATTTAGCTTTGTTTTTGCTTTCTTCACCTTCCATCTGCTCTTTTAATTGAGCAAGTACACCTAGATCGCCAAGCGTTGATTTCTCAACTGAATCTTTAACTTTCTTAACTGCACTACTTGATGCTTTAGCTTCTTTTTTCTTAGTAGCTCTTTCTTCAGCAACAGCTTCAGCTTTAGCCTCTTCCCAGATACGGGCATGAGAAACAACGATACGTTTCGCATCTTTGTTAAACTCAATGATTTTGAAATCATTAGTTTCTTCAGCTTTGATAGTAGTTCCGTCTTCTTTAGCCATGTGTTTAGTTGGTACGAAACCTTCTACACCATATGGTAAAGCAATAACAGCACCTTTATCAGTTACTTTAACAACAGTTCCCTGGTGGATTGAATCTAACGTGAAGATAGTTTCAAAAGTATCCCAAGGGTTTTCTTCTAATTGTTTGTGACCTAAGCTTAATTTACGGCTTTCCACATCTAATTCAAGAACAACTACGTCTAATGTATCACCTACTTTAGTGAATTCGTTAGGGTGGTTAACTTTTTTAGACCAAGAAAGATCAGAGATATGGATTAATCCATCAATACCTTCTTCAATTTCTACGAATACACCGAAGTTAGTCATGTTTTTAACTACAGCAGTATGTTTGCTTCCGATAGGATATCTTTCAGCAACATTTTGCCAAGGATCTTGAGTTAATTGCTTAATACCTAAGCTCATTTTGCGTTCGTCTCTGTCTAAAGTTAATACTTCAGCTTCGATTTCATCGCTAACTTTCAAGAATTCTTGTGGGCTGCGTAAGTTTTGTGACCAAGACATTTCTGATACGTGGATTAAACCTTCAACACCAGGAATGATTTCTAAGAAAGCTCCGTAATCAGCAACAGTAACAATTTTACCTTTAACTTTAGATCCAACAGCTAAGTTAGTGTCTAAAGATTCCCAAGGGTGTGGAGTCAATTGTTTTAAACCTAATGCAATACGTTTTTTCTCGTCATCAAAGTCAAGAACTACAACGTTGATTTTCTCATCTAAGCTCAATACTTCTTTTGGATGCTCTATGCGGCCCCAAGAAATATCAGTGATGTGAAGTAAACCGTCAACTCCACCTAAATCGATGAATACACCGAAGTCAGTGATGTTTTTAACTGTTCCTTCTAATACCTGTCCTTTTTCAAGTTTAGATACGATTTCAACTTTTTGGCTTTCTAAATCGTCTTCGATTAAGATTTTATGAGAAACTACTACGTTTTTAAACTCATGGTTGATCTTAACAACTTTGAATTCCATTGTTTTACCCACGTATACATCGTAATCGCGGATAGGTTTGATGTCAATTTGTGAACCAGGTAAGAAAGCTTCAACACCCATGATGTCAACGATAAGACCACCTTTAGTACGGCTTTTAACAAATCCGTTGATGATTCTGTCATTGTCAAGAGCCTCATTGATAGACTCCCATGATCTTTGGGTTTTAGCTCTTTTACGAGATAAAATTAACTGACCATTCGCATCTTCCGGAGCTTCAACGAATACGTCAACTGTATCACCAATTTTCAAGTCAGGTGTATCACGGAACTCAGAAGTAGATACTAATCCGTCAGATTTAAATCCTACGTTTAATACTACATCTTTATTGTTGATAGACACAACAATACCGCTGATGATTTCACCTTGGTTGATTTGATTGAAAGTATCGGTATACATGTCTTCAAACTTTTTACGGTCTTCATCAGAATATTTTCCGAAAACTTTGTCATCTGCATCCCAGTCAAAATCTTGATCAGGGGTAGCTAATGATGATTTGATCTGTTCGATCGACACTGAATCAGCTTCTGACTCAATGGTTTCTTTCTCGGTCAGACGAGCGTCTGCACCTTGCAATTCGGCTTTTTTAGCCTCTAGTTCTTTTTCTGCTACTTGTTTTTTAGCCATTAAAATTTAATCTCCTTTTCCCGTGAGGGACGGCAAAGATAGAAATTAATTATTTTAAAGAAAAGAATTTTGTGATAAATGTTGTTGATTTAGAACAGATTGTAGAGAAAACAGGGGATTATCAGGATATCGGGAATAAAACCAGATTGAATTCCGGGTCAAATATCAGCATCAACATTTGATCTTATTGGGCAGATAGCCAAAGTACTTTTCTTGGTGAGGTTAGTAAGATTAAAATTGGGATAATCGTCCGAGTATTTAGACTAGTTCTTAATACTTGAAGAATTATGCTAAATTTGCAAAAAAACACAAGGCCTAAATGAAACAATCAACACCAAGATCTGCCTGGCAGGTCACACGTAAACTTTTTAATGACATTCATTTATGGCTGGGATTAGCCAGTGGAATTATTGTCATTGTAGTTTGTCTCAGCGGAACACTGTATGTATTTAATACAGAAGTTAAAGAAATGGCAAGTCCGGAGTTATATAAAGCAGGACGTATTGCAGGAGCAGTGGCTTTACCTATCGAAGAACTCATCGGAAAAGTAAAAGCCAATACTGGTGGAAAAGTTGTTTCTATAAGAATTCCTTTAGATCCTAACCGAACTTATCAGTTCATGGTTAAAATGAAAGAGGAGAAAAAAGAAGGAGAAGCAGCGAAGGCGCCGGTTAAAGAAAAAGGAGATAAAGTGAAAGCTGGAAAAGATAAACCTACAGAAGGAAAACGCCCTTCAGCTTTTGCTGTGAATCCATATACCGGAGAAGTAATTGGCAATATTTCAGAAACAAAAACTGCGGCGGCTTCTTTCATGAAGACAATGTTTAGCCTTCACAGGTGGTTGCTGTTAGACAAGATCGAAAAACCTATTTTCGGAGAACTGGAAAACAGAAAATTAGGAAGTTATATTTCTGGTGCGGCAACGATTCTTTTTACACTCGGGGTGATCACCGGAATGATCATCTGGTTCCCACAACGATTGAAATCATGGAAGCAGGGATTAAAGGTCAAATGGACTGGAAGCTGGAAAAGAACGAATCATGACCTGCACAATAGTCTGGGTTTTTATGCCTGTATCTTTTTATTTCTGATGGGCATCACAGGACCTCAATGGTCGTTTCCCTGGTATCGCGAGGCCTTGCGTAAAACATTAGGTACTTATCAGCCGGAAGGCTTTGAACCACCAAAAGACCCTGTTTCAGTGATTAAATCGGGAACAGCCGGGGCTCCTCTTAACATTGCCGATTATATTAAAAAGGCAGATGAAGTTTTACCTTATTCCGGAGATTACAGCATTAGTCTGCCTAAAGATTCTATCTCTGCAATTGCCATCACAAAAAATAAGGTCGGCTTTTTTGCACCTTCAGCTGGAGATAAATTGTTGTTGGATCAATACACTGCTGGTGTACTTAAAATAGAGGTATTTAAGGATAAGCCATTTAATGAGCGAATCTCTGGCTCAATTAAAGCATTACACCTGGGAGATGTGTATGGCATGTTTACAAAAATCATTTATTTCCTTGCCTGTCTGATTGCCACAAGTTTGCCCATTACCGGAACTTTGATCTGGTTGAACAAGATGAAGAAAAAGAATAAAAAAGTAAAACAGAAACCTGCTATGCAGCTTTCGGCTTAAACTTATCCCGATAATCTTTAGGCGTCATTCCGGAGTTTTTCTTAAAAAGCTGCCGGAATGTCTTTAAATCATTATAACCAGAATGAAGCATGATTTCTAAAATGCTGAAATTGGTTTGTTCCAACAGTCTTTTAGCAGCCTCTATTCTTGTTTTCTGTAAATATTCGATCAGCGTACTTCCGGTAGCTTGTTTAAAACGACGCACAATATTACGTCTGCTGGATGGAATCTGCTGTAAAATATCCTCAATAGTGACTGCTTCTTTATAGGCATTTTCAATGCAAAGCTGCGTTTTAACGACCAGATCATCCCCATGATCTTTAGCCGGATGAAAAGTTCCGAAATAGCTCTGCTGCTCCCTGTTCATGTCGATCGCAAAAATCTTTGCAATATGAACGGCCAGATTACGGTTACAGTAATTGTGAATGAGTGTTAGCATCAGATGAAAACTACTGGTTGCGCCTCCACTGGTATAGATTCCTTTATCAATGGTAACCACTTTATCAGGTTTAAAGTAAACATCCGGAAAACTGGACGAGAAAGCCTGACTGGCGTTGACATGAGTTGTGGCGCTTTTTCCATTTAAAAGGCCACTGGCTGCGAGTAAAAATGCTCCTGTACAAAAGCTGGCCAGTTCTGCTCCCTTTTTATATTGCTGTTGCATCCAGGGTAAAAATTCCAGGTTGTTGTGGATAGAAGAGTTAAGGTCCGTGCCATCAAATGCAGGAATTAAAACCAGGTCTTGTTGTCCGGATTCGTTTAAGGAAAGAGACGAATACTTTTCAAAAGAAGCACCTTCAAAAGCCAAGTTTCCGTTACGGATCAGATTGATCTTGAAGAAAGGGGCTTCTCCATTATTTTCATAATGACTATTCACTGTATCGAACACATCTAAGATTGCTGCGACACTAAGTAAACGGTATTTGTTGGTTAATAATAAGCCTACCTGTATCATACCATTATATGTTTATAGGATGCAAATTAAGAAAATTTGTCTCAAATACCCCTCTTTCCTTCGTTTTTAATTAACTGCAAGCCCTTGTTGACCTGCGCACTAGGCTTGTGCTTTTGCTTTTTGTTTCTTTTTTCTGCCCCACCAAATAATAAAGCCGGTGATGGGTAAACTTGCCGCAATCAGACTGGCAAAGAAAGCCATGATCTTGCCCGGTAGTCCGGCGATTGCTCCGATATGGATGTCATAATTCATCCGGGAAATCCGGTCGGCCAGACTTGTATCCGACAGCTTTCCAAAAATGTGATCTACAGGGATCTCCTTCAGTGTATATTGGTCATAGTAGAGGTAATCTGCCTTCCAATAGGTATCTGTATCGGGATTAATGGCTACTTCAATTGCCAATTTATCATTCTCCGGTACATGGACTTCTACTCCTCCGGTATAGCCGGGAAGTCCGGCCATTGTCCTTGCCCATAATAGATCTATTGCCGGCTGTTTGTGGATATTGGGTTTTATCGTTGTCGTATCCGAATAAGTTTCTTTAAAGGGCTTCATGCGGTCTCCACCGGAGGAAATCCAATATACTGAGCCGGCAAACCATTGAAAGCCCATGACCAATCCGGAGATCGCAATAAAAATAAGGATCCAGGTCATGTAAAAGCCGAGTACATTGTGTAAATCATAATTGATTCTTTTCCATTTGGCATTCAGCTTTATAGAAAACCGCTTCTTACTGGCAGCTCTGTTTTTAGGCCACCATAAGATTAAGCCGGAAATCAGGAGGAAGAGGAACATTAGAGTGGCACTGGCCAATACCGGCTGGCCCACATTTGGTGGAAGCCATAAGTAATAATGTCCCATAATGACGATTCTGAAAAAGTCGTCATCCATATTTTTTACTTTTAGAACTTCTCCGGTATAAGGGTTTAAAAATACAATCCAGTAATATTCAGGGTCTGCGGCATAGTAAACAACCTGGGCGGATTTGCCAGCCTGATAACCGATGCTGTGTGCATGTTTTCCCGGGACCTGTTTATCTGCAATCTGTTTTAGCCTGGAAGGGGTTAACAGTGCCGATGTTTGTACTTCCGTAAAGCGATAAGGTTGCGTAATGTTTTCTATCTCACGCTCAAACGCCAATATGCATCCTGTGATGCCTAAGAAACATACAAAAATTCCAGAAATCAATCCCAGCCATAGGTGTACCTGTCCGATCCAGTATTTGAACCTGTTTTTATTTTTATTCAAAGGGGTTGAATTTTCTTGTTTCTATTTGGATTAAATCTAATTAGCTGCAAAGAAAGCAACTCAAATCTGATCCACAAAATAAATTGGAATAATTCTACCGGTCTGAAACGGGATTTTTTCAACACCCCAAGAACAGGGGGGAGAAAGACTGGATTTTTTTTCGATTGGATTGAGGGCTCCGGATCTATATTTTATAAGTCGTATCTCTTTTCTCTTCTGATAAGACTAAAAAGCTCTGTACACTTCCTACATTGGGTAATTTAGACAACTGTCCACGTAGAAAATCATTATAACCTTTCATATCCGGAGATACGATCTTTAGGATGAAATCGAAATTTCCAGTGATGTAATAACACTCTCTGACATCCTCAAAAAGAACAACTTCTCTTTGGAAAGCACTCAAAGCCTCTTCAGAGTGATCGTTCATCTGAATGTGGGTATAAGAAATGATGCTATTGCTGCTCTTTTGTAAATCCACCAATGCTGTATATCCCTTGATATAGCCATTCTGCTCCAGCCATTTTACCCTTTCAAAAATTGGGGAAACGCTTTTTCTTAACCTTCTTGCCAACTCCTTATGAGTCATTCTGGCATCTTCCTGTAACAGGCGTAAAATTCCAAGATGTGTAGGATCTAATTTAGACATTGTGCAGCGAATGAATTTCTGACTTAGTGTATATTTTTTTAACGTTATTCCTGTCAAATATAGTATTATTTATTTTTTATGAAACATTTGGTACCTTCTGCATTAAGGATAGTGTACTTAATACCTTAACTCGCTAAAAAATAGGATAGTAAGGAAATTATATTTTGCTTGATGGATAGATAATAAATGCCTACCAAAAATTGTATGGTTTAAAGTAGTCGAAACAGAAAAATTTGCTGAATGTACTGGAAAAATTAGATATCTGTTTTGGCCTTCCGAACTTTGGAGCAATCAACTGTAACTAATGACAACAATTATCAAACACAATTTCGGAGCCGGGCCTTGTATCTTACCTGCTAAAGTTTTAGATCAGGCAGCAGATGCTGTCAGGAATTTCAATGGCATTGGCCTGAGTATTCTGGAAATTTCACACCGTACTCCGGAGTTCGAAGCGGTGATGAAAGAAACGGAAGATTTAGTGAAGGAACTGCTGGAAGTACCCGATGGTTACAGCATTCTCTTTTTGCAGGGGGGAGCAAGCACTCAGTTTTCGATGCTTGCCATGAACTTTCTTCATCAGGATAAAAAGGCTGCTTACCTGGATTGTGGATATTTCTCTCAAAAGGCAATTAAAGAGGCTTTGTTGTTTGGCGAGGTCGATATTGTAGCCTCTTCAAAAGATAAAGGATATAACTACATTCCTCTTGGATATGAAATCCCGGAAGATGCTGCCTATTTCCACTATACTTCTAACAATACAATTGAGGGAACTGAAATGTTCAGCTTTCCGCCAACGTCTGTTCCGGTCATTTGTGATATGTCATCTGATATTTTCAGCAGAAGGGTAAATGTGGCAGATTTTGACCTGATTTATGCAGGCGCACAAAAAAATATGGGTCCCGCAGGAATGACCTTGGTGGTGGTAAAAGATAGCCTGCTGGAGAAAATACAACGTCAGGTCCCATCCATGTCGGATTATCGCATTTACAGGGACAATGGTTCTCTTTTTAATACACCTCCGGTATTCTCCATCTATGTGGCGATGTTAAACCTAAGGTGGTTAAAAGAAAAAGGAGGTGTAGCACAGATTGAAACCGAGAATATCGCTAAAGCAATATTGCTATATCAGGAAATTGACCGCAACCCATTGTTCTATGGTCTTGCTGATCCGGACCATAGGTCAAGAATGAATGTAACCTTTAAAATGAAGAACCCTGCTCTGGAACAGGAATTCCTTGACTTCGCCGCTGCAAGAGGAGTGGTAGGTGTGAAAGGATACCGTTCAGTGGGTGGCTTCAGAGCATCCTTATATAATGCATTGCCAATTTCCAGTGTGGAGGTTCTGGTGAACTGCATGAACGATTTTGAAAAAGAAAATAAAGAGGTAGAACTAGCAAAAAGTGAATCTGTATGAGACAATTAAAGATCGCGCAATCCATTACCAACAGAGATACCGATTCCATTGATAAATACCTGACAGATATTGGAAGAATAGACCTCCTGAGCATTGATGAGGAGTTGAGTCTGGCTAAAAGGATAAAAAAAGGAGATACTGTGGCATTGGATAAATTGGTGAAAACCAATTTACGTTTCGTAGTTTCAGTCGCAAAAAAATATCAGAACAGAGGTTTGCAGTTGGCGGACCTCATCAGCGAAGGAAACCTCGGGCTCATTAAAGCAGCACACCGTTTTGACGATACCAAAGGTTTCAAGTTCATCTCATTTGCCGTTTGGTGGATCCGCCAAAGCATTATGCAGGCCCTTGCCGATCAGAAAAGAATGATCAGGCTTCCTGGAAATCAGGTGTTGGGAATCATTAAAATTAATAAAGCCGCGGACCTGTTAGAGCAAAAGCTCGAAAGGTTGCCTACTTATGAGGAGCTTTCTGTGGCCACTGAGCTTTCTCAGGAAAAAGTAGCAGATTATTTGTCCAGCGCGCCATTGTCTTACTCTCTGGATATGACCACCAATGAAGAAAGTGGCTTTACCCTGATGGATACCCTGGCTAACGACAATGTACCTAATACCGATGCCTTAATGATGACGGAATCATTGAGCGAAGACCTCAACCGGACATTGGGGGTATTACCGGAACGGGAAAAATGGATCATCACCCTCTTCTTTGGCCTGGATAACCATACTGCATTGACATTGGATGATATGGTGGAAGTATTCAATTTAAGCAAGGAAAGAATCCGACAATTAAAAGACAGGGCTTTGAAAACCCTAAGACAGAATTGCAGAACTCCTTACCTGGCAGAATATTTCTAATAAGTTATCTGCGCTTTGCTTTCTCTTTTAGTGCCGATAAATCTTTTAGCTCCACTTTGCGGAAGTCTATAGGCTGTCCTTCGCTTTGCAGGGCGATATATCCACTGCTGAGTAGCTTGCCATCTATTTTCATTTTTGGATCATAGCCATTTGCCACTCCTCCTCCAATCTGAGGTTTTGAATATTGTAATACCGTATCTCCATTAATGATATGGGTAATGAGAGAATCGCCAAGAACGATCAACTCTGCACGTACCCATTGATCGCCATCATAAGTCTTTGAATTAGAATTAAGACAATGAGCGGCAGCCAGCTTTCCCTGATAAACTACATTTGTTCCGGGTGAACACATATTTCCTGTTGGTCTCGGTTTCCCATCTCCTAAACCACCCAGAAACTGCATCTCCACAGATATCGGCCAGTCTTGTTCTTTAAGCATCGTCCGCGGGTCCTGGGAATGAAACATCACACCGCTATTTCGCAGGGTATAAGAGGGCGCCCCTTTTTGAAGTTCACCTACGAAACGGTATTCCACCACAAGGTGATAATAGGAGTAAGGGACCTTATAATATAAATGGCCGAACTGGTCGTTGAAATCGCCATACTGATCGTACCGTACTTTCACCATGCCATCTTCTACGCGAAAAGTATTGCCAAAATTTTCATCTATTCCATGGTGATGGATTTTTACAAACCAATCTTTAATGTCTTTTTTGTTGAAAAGAGAAATCCATTTGCCTTTATCAGATTGATATTGATCAGCTTGTTTTTTTGTGCTGCCGCAGCCGCAAAGCAGGATGTAGCAGAGAAGAAGCGCTACCGGGGTTGTTTTCATAATTTGGTTCGTTGGTGTGGTTGACCCCAAAATACAAAAAAAAGAGGATATCCATTGCTGGACATCCTCTTAGGCTATAGTTCTTAACGAGGTGTTTAGACCTTATTTATGTTTTGCTGGTGCTTTTGGAGCAGCTGCAGGCGTAGTTTTTACTGCTTCAGCTGGTTTAGCTGCTTCTGTTTTTTTCACTTCAGCTTTTTTGTTTGCTTTTACTTTATGAGCTACAGGTTTTGCAGTAGCAGCAGGAGTTTGTGCGAATGCGCCGAAAGTTGTTGCAACTAATGCTAACGCTAAAATTGTTCTTTTCATGTTTTTAATATTTAATGTGATTTGTTAGATCAAAGTTGCATATCAAACATGAAGATTTCATGAAGATGGAATTGTGCTAATCTTTTCCAGAAAAAATAATAATGACCTGTGTCCCACTCCCTTTTTTCGACTCAATTTCGATCTCAATTCCGTGGAAAGCAGCAATACTGCGGACAATAGAAAGCCCCAGCCCGTGACTGTCTTCCTTTTCCGATTGGAACTTTTCGAATCGCTGGAAAGCATGCTGAACCTCATTGAGGTCCATTCCCTGTCCGGTATCTGCAATGATGAGCTGATAATGGTGGTCAACAATAGCATCGTAAATGGAAACACTTCCGGAAGGAAGGTTGTACTTAATGGCATTATTCACCACATTCATCATTAAGGTATTGAATAAAGACCGGTTGCCTGTAAACACATGATCATGACTTAGGTTAATGTTAAATTTAAGGTCCATCATCATCAGCCGGTGTTCCAGCTCTTCATACACATCATGAACCACTTCTCTGATTGCAATGCTGTCTGGTTTTTGATATTGATTGTTTTCTACTTTTGAGATGAGCAGCAAGCTATTAATGATCGACTTGAGTCTGTTTAAGGTTTTTAAACAGGCAAAGACCTTGTTTTCTCCTTCGGGGCTTAATTTTTCATCATTCAGTAGATTTTCCAGACGGGTATTCAAAATAGAGATGGGGGTGAGCAGCTCATGGGAAACATTGGCAATGAATTCTTTCTCGGTGATGAACAGGTCGGCGATTTTATTCATCAGGATACTAATGCTCTGGTCTAAGATCTTAAAATCTTCAGTTGTCGTTTTTACAGGCTCATAATTGAAGCTGATCGGATCGTTCACCTTATTGAGTTTCTGATCAATGATCTGATAAAAAGGGGCGAGTAAAAATTTACTGAAAGCAAGATCTGTCAGTAAGGTCAGGATTACTGCTGCAAGGAGAATGAGAAAGGTAAATACGGAAATGGTGTGTTCTAACTGGCCTACGGTCGACATTGTTTCTCCCAGCTCCAGCAGATATCTTCTGCCTCCATATTTAAACTCGGCACTCAGGATCTGGTATTCTTCCTGGCTCCCCTCAATCTCTCTGGTCTCCTGACTGAAATAATGTTTCAGTTTTGAAGTATCGCTGTTCTTTACTTCTTTCAGAATGATGTATTCTTCTTTCAGAAGGTTGTAATCTGTAAAGGTCTTTTGCTGAGTTAACAAATCGTTGATCTTTACGCTGGAAAGGTTGGTGATGAGTTTGTTCTTTTTCTGAATCAGTCGCTGGTGGATGTGATTTACAGAAATTCTGTTGATGGAAACCAGGATTAATATGCCCATCATCGTGATGATTGCAACTTTGGTCAGTGTATTGTATAGGGCCAGTTTTAGTTGCAGCTTCATCATCGATCCTTATTTGCCGGAATTTATTCTGTAGCCAATACTCCTGACGGTTTCAAACCATTCGATAGGGGCATGTCCTGAGAGTTTTTTACGTAAGTTTTTAACATGAACATCTACAAAATTGGAGTCGGAATTGATTTCCAGGATATCACCCCAAACATGCTCAGTAAGGTTGATCCTTGAGATCACACGGTCTTTATTCAATACCAGGTAATTGAAAATCTCAAATTCTTTACCAGTCAGGCTTATTTTTTGACCGTCAAAACTCACCTTATGGTTTTTAATGTCCAGAATGAAGTTGTGGATGTTTACTTCATTCATTTCCAGTTTATGTTTTCGCCGGATGATGGCATGCATGCGTGCCAGCAGTTCTGTTAAAGAAAAAGGCTTGGGCAGGTAATCATCAGCGCCGGCTTCCAATCCTTTAATGCGGTCTTCTACATCGCCCCTGGCGGTAAGAATAATCACTGCATCTTCGCGATCTTTAAGTTGTTTGAGCTGATGGAGCAGTTCAAATCCATCTCCTCCGGGTAAGCCAAGATCCAGCAGGATAAAGTCGTAAGTATTGACAAATATTTTCTCTTCGGCTGAGGATTTCTTCCAGGCGTGTTCTATTGTATAGCCTTCTTTACCAAGGAACTCGGCAATCTCCAGTCCTAAGTTTCTTTCATCTTCAACGATCAGAATATTCATGCGTTCAATATTACGTAAAAAATTATTTAATCAGGAGCACCAAAAAACCTGATCCATTAAAAAAGGGGATTCCTGTTAAGAAATCCCCTTAATGTCATTTAGAAAAGACTATTTCCAGCCTCCGCCTAATGCTCTGTAAAGATTCACTACAGATTGTAATTTTTGTAGTTTGTCATTCACTCCACTCAATTGAGCGGCTAAAAGGCTTTGTTCTGAAGTCAATACATCAGTATAGTTTGTAGCAGAGCTATACCTCAGTAATTCCTGAGTATAATTTACTGATTTTTCTAATGCTGCAATTTGCTTTGCCCTCGCTTCTTCCTTTTCAACAGCAGTCTGATAGGTATACAATGCGTTGGATACTTCCTGTCCAGCCATCAGTAAGGTTTTTTGGAAAGTATTTAAAGCCTGTTCCTGTGCAGATTTAGCCGTAACGAGTCTTTGTTTATTTAAGCCTTTGTTAAAGATAGGCTGTGTTAAACCACCAACCAGGTTGTAAAAGATTGATTTGCTAAAGAAATCCTTGATGTCCAGACTTGACAATCCTCCTGCTGCCGTGATGGTGAGCGAAGGGTAGAAGTAAGTACGGGCAAGGTTCGTGTTTTCAAATGCCGCTCTGAAAGCAAATTCGGCACCCTGAACATCAGGTCTGTTTTCCAGCAATTGCGTAGGAATACCAATTTTAACATCAGGGCTCAGGCTTTGATCCGCCAGCTTGCTGCGGTTAATCGGACCCGGTGCTCTTGATAATAAAATGTTAAGTGCGTTTTCCGTTTCTCTGATCGTTCTTTTTAAATCAGGAATGGTTACTTCTGTTGCATACCGACTGGCTTCACTCTGAACCACTGCAGCGCCATTTACTACGGCACCTTCTTTCAGGGTTTTCATGGTTTCTACACCGGCAATCCTGCTTTTTAAAGTCTCCTGAGTAATTTCCAGCTGTCTGTCTAAAGCAAGCAGGTTATAATAATTGTTGGCAATGTCGGCGATCAATTGTGTCTGAATTGCCCTTTTGGCAGCATCCGTTCTGAAATAAGCGGCCAAAGCAGATCTTTTAGTACTGCTCAGCTTGCCCCAGATGTCCGCTTCCCAGCTGGTACTCAGCTGTGCTTTAAACGTATTGGTCAGGGTATTGATGTTAATTCCCGGAGGAAAGTTTAAACCTGCCTCAGATTGCTTTGACCTGGTTACATTGGCATCCAATGTTAGAGATGGAAGAAAAGCAGCCTTACTTTGTTGTAAGGTCGCCTGTGCCTGTACAATATTTTGTAAGGCATTTTTCAAATCCAGGTTCTGGTCAAGACCTTCCTGAATCAATCCTGATAGTAAAGGATCGGCAAAAAGGGTTTTCCATGGCGTATTCGCCATGGTAGTAGTATCTGTAGCTGTCTGCTCACGGAACAACCCGGCTGTTTTCAGCGAGGGGTTCTCGTAAGTCTTGGTCACCTTGCAGGATGCAAATACTGTAGCTGCAATTGCCAGGGTGAAAAGCTGTTTTTTATATGTCTGAATCATTGTCTTTCTCTGATATATGAACTTAAATCACTGGGAGCTTTTTCGCTAAAGCCGGATCGATTGGATTTGGATCATCGTCATCGTGCTTTTTCAAATGCGGAGGACCACTCACTTTTTCCTGTAAAGTCTGGAAGATAATGAACAATACAGGGATCACGAATACCCCTAGGATTGTTCCGATGAGCATCCCGCCCACGGCACCTGTACCAATAGATTTATTACCTACGGCACCTGCTCCGGTAGCGATCATCAATGGGGCCAATCCGAAGATGAAGGCGAAGGAAGTCATTAGAATCGGTCTCAAACGGGCAACGGCTCCTTCTACTGCAGATTGTACAATCGGTAAACCGTGACGTCTTCGCTCTAACGCAAATTCCACAATCAAAATCCCGTTCTTGGCCAATAGACCAATCAGCATGATGAGGGAGATCTGCAGGTAAATACTGTTGTTCAAACCAAATACGATCGAGAAAATATACGCACCTGCTAAACCGAATGGCACAGAAAGCAAGACGGCAAATGGCAGGATATAACTCTCATATTGCGCACTTAACAGGAAGTAAACGAATACCAGACACAAGATAAAGATAAATGCCGTCTGACTACCCGAAGCAAGCTCTTCCCTGGTCAGACCAGAAAAGTCATAGCCATAACCCGCAGGTAAAGACTCCGCTGCAACTTCCTGGATCGCTTTGATGGCATCTCCTGAACTGTAACCTGGATTTGGTGCTCCTGTGATCGCGATGGAACTGAAAAGGTTAAACCTGGTGATCGACTCCGGACCATACACCCTTGTTAAGTGGATAAACTCGGTAATCGGCGCCATTGCACCTTTACTATTCCTGACAAAGATCTTATTTAATCCCTCTGGATTTTTACGATAATTGGCATCTGCCTGGATCATCACACGGTATTGCTTTCCAAACTGGTTAAAGTTTGAAGCATATAATCCGCCGTAATAACCTTGTAAAGTATTCAATACAGAGTTTACGGTAATCCCTGCTTCTTTACATTTTTCCAGGTTAATGTCCAGCATGTATTGCGGGAAATTAGGATTGAAAGAAGTCTGGGCATATTGAATCTCCGGACGTTTTGATAACGCGGCAAGGAAGTCGGTATTTACTTTAAATAATTCCTGAATGCTATGCCCGCCTTTATCCTGAAGCTGGAACTCAAATCCTCCACTCTGTCCGAAACCCTGAATAGTAGGGGGAGCGATAAAGAAGATTTTCGCGTCTCTGATGCCTGCGGTTTTGCCAAAAAGCTCCCCGATCACCTGATCCACACTCCGGTCGCGTTCTGACCAGGTTTTTAATTTCAAAATTACCATACTATAGGCACTACCCTGACCAGCAGTAAAGTTCTGACCTACAATTCTTAAGGTGTTTTTAACCTCAGGAATAGAGTTGGCAAGACTATCTACATATTTGGTCACGACTTCAGATCTTTCCATCGATGCGGATGGAGGTAAGCTGATGTTGGCGAAAATAGTTCCCTGATCTTCCGAAGGAACGAAAGAGGAAGGCGTAGTTTTCATCATATAACCCAATGCAATTCCAAAAAACGCAATTGAGGCAATGATCATCCATTTCTTTACAGAAAAGAACTGAATGGAACGTTTGTATTTGCTGGTTACATTGTCAAATGCCACGTTAAAAGCGGTGTAGAAGCGTTGGATAAAGCTGCTGTGTTTGTGGTCATCTGCATGTGGCTTTAACAAAATCGCACATAAGGCCGGACTTAAAGTCAAGGCATTGATTGCAGATAAAATAATCGCAACAGCAAGGGTAAGTCCGAATTGCTTATAGAATACCCCGGTTGATCCGGTGATAAAAGTTACCGGAATAAATACCGCTGCCATCACCAGGGTAATGGAAATAATCGCACCAGAGATCTCTCCCATAGCATCCACCGTTGCTTTTCTGGCCGATTTATAGCCTTGGTCTAACTTGGCATGGACAGCCTCGACGACCACAATCGCATCATCCACTACGATACCAATCGCGAGGACGAGTGCAAACAGTGTCAGTAAGTTGATGGTAAACCCAAATAAATTCAGGAAGAAGAACGTACCTACAATCGCCACCGGAACTGAAATGGCCGGGATTAAAGTAGAACGGAAATCCTGAAGGAAGATAAATACTACGATAAATACCAAAATAAAGGCCTCTACAAGGGTATGAATTACCTTTTCAATAGAAGCATCTAAGTTCTCGTTCACATCCACCAGGTAAATGTGCTTGATTCCTTTAGGGAAATCTTTGGCCGCAGCATCAAGGATCTTTTTAGACTGATTGATAACATCCCTTGCATTTGATCCGGGAGTCTGACTCACCGCGAAGGCTACTGATGGCAAGCCGTTGGTTACAATGTTGGATGAATACGTCAATGAACCCAGCTCTACACGGGCAACATCTTTAAGTCTCAACAATTGCCCGTTTCCGGCAGATTTAACGATGATATTTTCAAACTCACTGGCTTTTGTCAGCCTTCCTTTAAACTTAATTACATATTGAAAAGATTCGTTTCCGTTCTCTCCGAATTTACCCGGTGCAGCTTCAATGTTCTGTTCCGCTAATGCGGCAGAAATATCAGCAGGGATCAGGCTGTATTGTGCCATCACATCTGGCTTCAACCAGATCCTCATGGAGTAATCTTTTGAACCAAAAACGTTGACGTTACCAACACCCGTTACCCTTTGAATTTGAGGTACAAGGTTGATTTTTATATAATTCTGAAGAAATGTCTGGTCGTAAGCTTTGTTGTCACTGTTTAAGGAAACAATCAAAAGATTGCTACTCTGACTTTTCGTTACCGTAACCCCGGCCTGTGTAACTTCCTGGGGCAGTAAACTTGTTGCTCTGGAAACTCTGTTCTGTACGTTTACTGCAGCTAAATCGGGATCAGTACCGACCTTGAAAAAGATATTGATACTGGCTGATCCTTCATTTGTAGCGGTAGAGGTCATGTAGGTCATGTTCTCTACCCCGTTGATCTGCTCTTCGAGTGGGATAATCACACTTTTTAGTACTACGTCTGCATTCGCTCCGGTATAGGAAGCAGAAACCTGAACCGTAGGAGGCGCAATATCAGGATATTGTGAAATGGGCAACGCAAGTAACCCTAAAAGTCCCAGTATGACGATGATCACGGAGATCACGGTCGACAGCACTGGGCGCTGTATAAATTGCTTAAACATATCTGTTTCTTATTTTAGGTCTGCGTAAACAGTTTCTGCGCTTGCCGCAGTTGCTTTGATTGGTGTGCCATCTTTAAGTGTAGCTACTCCTTCCAGGACAATCCTGTCGCCAGCTTTTAATCCATCCTGGATGACAAAGAAGTTACCGGCAGTGTTTTGTAATACAGTAATGGCCACACCTTTGGTTTTACCATCTTTGTCTACTACCACTGCAAAACGTTTGTCCTGTAATTCGTAAGTCGCACTCTGAGGGATAAGTAAACCTTCTTTGATTTCATTAGGAATCCTTACGGTTGCACTTGCCCCACTGCGGATGAGTCCTTTAGGGTTGGGGAAAGTCGCACGTACATTTGCAGATCCTGTTGCCGTATTGATTTGTCCGGTGATGGTCTGAATGCGTCCTTTCAGCTCATATAAAGTACCGTCAGAAAGTAACAAAGAAACCGGTGGTAACTTTGCCAGCTTCTGCGCCAGGTTGCTACCTTCGCCTTCTTTGGAGAAGTTTAACAATAGTTTTTCATTAAATGCGAAGTAAGCATATACATTCCCAATGCTGGATACGGTCGTTAAAGGCTCTGCATTATTACCGCTCACCAAACTTCCCAAACGGAAAGGAATTGCACCAACAACTCCGTTTACCGGACTCGTTACCGAAGTATAACCAAGATTTGTTCTGGCATTGGAAAGGGCCGCTTTAGCTTGTGCCAATGCAGCGACTTTTGCCTGATAGGTATATTGAGCAGATTCCAGCTCGTATTTGCTAACGATATCTTTCTCTACCAGCGGTTTTACTTTATTTACCGCCATATTCGCGGAACTTACTTCTGCCTCTGCACTTTTAATGCTTGCAGTAGCGGTGCGTACTTCCTGCTCATATTGAGGAGCGTTGATTTTAAAGAGCAGTTGTCCTTTCTTGACTACAGAACCTTCATCGACATAAATCTTCTCTACATACCCATCT
The DNA here is from genome assembly GCF_038446955.1 of Pedobacter sp. FW305-3-2-15-E-R2A2. Lineage (NCBI taxonomy): Bacteria > Pseudomonadati > Bacteroidota > Sphingobacteriia > Sphingobacteriales > Sphingobacteriaceae > Pedobacter > Pedobacter sp. FW305-3-2-15-E-R2A2. The sequence continues at coordinate 5,904,130 of NZ_CP151803.1, read as the reverse complement.
ACTCTAGGTCTGATTTCTATGTTTTCCTGTCCCTGAACGCTGGCTGGATAATCTGTATTCAATACCGCTACGCGGGGCTGAAGTTCTAATACTTTAAATTCTTTGACCTGATCGCCAGGTGCGCCGCCTTTTTGAGGGGCACCACCTCCGCAGGAACTAAGGATCAGTACTGCTGGAAGTAATAATAGTGATTGAATGGAATGTTTCATTGTTATGGATATTGGAGGGTTTGCTTTATTTATCGGAAAATGGTTTCAAAAATTAATTCTTTTCTTTCTTCCATTAGTTTTGCGTATTCGTCATCATTCATGCCAAAAAGAGCTTGATTCAAGGGAGCAGTAAGCAGGGGATGCGCCATCAGGGAAAAAAGGTTCATAATGAACTGCTTAGGTTCCATTTTCCGGACGTTTCCCTGGTCCATTTCCGCTTGTATTTCAGCTAGAAATAGCTTCACTTCTTTTGCCTTGGATCTCTTGGCATTAATCACGTTATCTCTGTTCATTTCTGTGATAATGAAGAGCTGACGATAAGGGTATTTCGTTGTTTCATTAATAAATACATGAATCAGATTCCTGATTTTTTCCCTGAAAGGCATGCTGGATTTGAATACCGCATCCAATGTACTGGAGAAGCCTTCCTGCGCCTCATCTAAAACCTGGTCGAAAAGAATGTCTCGGGAACGGAAATAGTAGTTCACCAGCGTACGATTTACTCCAGCTGCATCTGCAATTTCTTGTGTGGTGGCGTGTAATTTGCCCTCAGCAAAAAATAGATGTTTGGCTGTATCTTTAATTAATTGTTCTGTACCTGTATCTCGGGTAGACATAGACTTTTGAGTTTGACAAAATTGTTAAACAAAAGTATCAATCGTATTTTTTACTTAAAACATCGAAATGTAATGTTTGGCCGAGCAGTCCTTTTGTAACTGAATATTGACAAAAATACAACGATGAAGGGCTTGTGTAGAAAAAAAGAAATACCAGGAATGGTAGAATTTACCGAATACCTTAAAATGTAATGTATAGACAAGCTTCTCGACCTAAGCGTCTTATGTTGCGTATGGTTTGTGTAGAAAAGGAAACAGTTGTCGGGAAAAAATACTTATTCCGGAAAGTGGAGCTTCACTTGTTCAATTGCAAAATCAAGTTGTTCCTGCTCTGTAATTTCCGTATTGTCTAAGATGACTGCATCTTCTGCTCTGGTTAGCGGACTTTCTACACGGGTCGTATCTAAATAATCACGGTGTGCAATGTTTTCAAAAACATCTTCCATAGTGGTTGTGACATCTCCCTTGCTTTGCAATTCTTTAAAACGACGTTCTGCACGAACCTTTGGATCTGCGGTCATGAAGAATTTAATCTGTGCATCCGGGAATACAGTAGTGCCGATATCACGACCATCCATGACGATATTTTTCGATTTTCCCATGCGTTGTTGTTGTTTCACCATGTCTTTGCGGACAAACTTGTTTGCAGCAACTTCACTTACATTTTCAGAAACCGGCATTTGCCTGATTTCATCCGAAACTTCCTCTCCGTTTAAAGTGATGTGCGACTGGTAATCCCTGGAATGGAAATTCAGTTCAATATGCTGAAGCGCATCTTTGACCGCTTCGGTATCCGTCATGTCTACATGATTGCGAATGAAATAAAGCGTTACTGCGCGGTACATCGCACCGCTGTCTATATAAATGAAACCTAGTTTTTTTGCTAATGCTTTCGCCAATGTACTCTTTCCACAAGATGAATAGCCATCTATAGCTACTACAAGGTTTTTTCTCATATAGGGCAAAGGTAATATTTTATGGAATTGTTTTAAATCATTTTTTATTTGTCCCCGGTTTTCTTTATTACTTTTGCAGCTATGTTACCTGTTAAAGAAGATATCGTTAAAGTAGTGACCTTTAAAACATCACGTAGTGGTGGGAAAGGTGGTCAGAATGTAAACAAGGTTTCCAGTAAAGTGGAGCTGATCCTCCATATCGATTCTGCCGGGATTTTTACGGAAGAAGAGCGCGTACTTTTACATGAACGGCTTGCCCATCGTTTAGATCAGGAAGGAAAACTGCATATCGTGTCGCAGGAAGATAGAAGCCAGCTAATGAATAAAGAGCGTACGATCCTTAAATTGATTGCCCTGCTCAAATCAGCATTGCACGTTCAGAAAAAAAGAAAGCCTACGAAAACCCCTAAATCTGTGATTAGAAAAAGACTGGCAGATAAACAGTCTGTATCCGCAAAAAAGGAATTCCGTAAACGTCCCTCTATTGACTAAATCATGCCCCTATTAATTGAACCGGTAAAACATACTGATCGTACCATACTGGTGGGCTTTGGCGCTACTCTTTACTTCTTTAGTCTTAAACAGCATGCCAAAATCAAAGGTAAAACGCTGACTGCTGTAATTGAACCCTAGCTGTTGTGCAAAAACTACTGGTTTTACCCCAAAGGTTACCGGACTTTTATCATTAAATATACTCCCTTGTATTGTCGCATCGTAAGCCACAAAGTTAAGCTGCGGTTTGGCGTAGAAGAACAGTTCGCTATTCACCAATCCTTTCGTCTTTGAATTATTTCCGATCATCGAATTGGTGTAACTTGAATTAAAAAGCTGGTTAATTCGGCCGGTTCTGAATAAAATGCCGGCACCGGCACCGCTAAAGGTGGTTCCTACATTTGCATAGCCCTCAAAGGAGAAATCTGCGGCCTTGTTGTCAAAACGGTGTAGTAAGCGGGTGTATTTTGCGGAAAGATTAACTTGCATTTCTTCTTTAATCTGATAGTCCCAACCCTCAAGCTTATAGAAGCCAACAGTATTGTGCAGAAGTTCCTGTCCTTTTTCTGCCAGGGATGCCGGACCAGTTACACCAATTTGTACACCAGTTTTTAAGATACTTTCATTCTTATAAAACCAGTTTACGGCTCCTTCAGCGTACAGATATCCTGCAAAAGGGCGGTCTTGCTTTGCCGGGTCCGGTGCCGAACCTGAGTAAGGATTGTACATCTTTTGACCAACAGCAATTTCATAAGTTTTCTTTTCCAGCTTTTCGCTGAGCTTTTGCTGATCTAAAGCATGACGGAAATTAATAAACAAACCATTGGTGTAATATTTATCTGAGCCCTGAAGTAAATAGGAATCGTTATCGCTGCTAAAGCCAAACTCATTCTTAAAGGTTTGTGCATCAGCTGGATTTACAGCAAGCAGATAGGTCAGGGAGAAGGAGAGGAGTACTTTACTTAATGCTTTCATTATTATTTTTCTAAAAAAAAACTCCGGCAGATTTGCCGGAGTTGAATATCGTATTTTTTATTCTTAAAAAGTATAGCCAAGACTTAGACCACCGTAATAAGGTAGAAAGAAGTCTTTGCTGAACACAGGACTTAAACCTATACGGAAAGCGAAACCACTGTCTTCCGGTTGAACCCGGTAGAAGAAACTCATTGTTCCCACTACATTACTCTCATTTTTGTTGAAAAGCACCTCAGCATTGCCACTTGTAGAAATATACGTTGCACCAAGTCCTAATTCAAAGAATTTGTTTCCTTTTCCAAGGAGATAGTTTAAGGAAAGCGGAACAGTAGTCACTTTATCTCCATCAACGGAAAAGTAACCAATACCGGCTCTACCGCCTAAACCATCTCTCTTATTGAAAAAACGGGAGTCATAGTTCGCCGTAAAAGTTAAACCCTGACCACCAAGTTCAATAAAAATGTTTTGTGCCCTTGCAGTAACAGGTGCAGGTGTGGTGCTTTCCTGTGCGAAAAGGGACTGTACACTTAGCCCCACTAACAGCAGACTAAAAACTAATGTTAATTTTCTCATTTTTGTTTGTTTGGTGGCGCAATATTAAGAAAAAACAACTTAGTTTGCAATCGGCTTAATTTTTACACTAAGGTCTTGTGCATTTTTCACTTTTTCCTTTGTTAAGGCCAGTTCAATCACTTCTTTCATTTCAGAAACATAATGGAAGTTTAAATCTTTGATATAGCTTTCCTTGATCTCCAGAATATCCTTTCTATTGGATTTACATAAAATGATGTCTTTAATGTTGGCACGTTTTGCTGCCAGAATTTTCTCCTTAATTCCTCCCACAGGTAGTACTTTCCCCCTTAAAGTGATCTCACCCGTCATTGCCAGGTTCGATTTTACTTTACGCTGGGTAAAAGCGGAAGTTAATGCAGTCAGCATCGTGATCCCCGCAGATGGTCCATCTTTTGGCGTTGCTCCCGCAGGAACGTGCACATGGATATCCCAATTGTCAAACAAGGCATAGTCGATGTTAAACAAGTCTGCATGAGCGCGGAGGTAAGCCAATGCAATAACTGCCGACTCTTTCATCACTTCGCCCAGGTTACCTGTCAGCGTTAACTTTCCTTTACCAGGACTTAAGCTGGCTTCAATGAACAGAATATCACCACCTACCTGTGTCCAGGCAAGTCCTGTAACTACACCGGCAACTTCATTTCCTTCGTAAAGGTCTTTGTCGTAAATCGGTGCACCTAAAATGCGTTCCACATCCTCGATGGTCAGGTTCGGTTCATAGCCTTCTTCCATAGCAATTTTAGTGGCTACACCGCGGACTAAAGAGCCTATCTTTTTCTCTAAACCACGAACACCAGATTCTCTGGTATAGTCTTCAATCACTTTCTCAATTAAAGTGCTTTTCAGATTGATGTCTTTTGTTTTGATCCCATGTTGTTCCTTTTGCTTAGGCAACAGGTATTTCTTTGCGATCTCAATTTTTTCCTCTATCGTATAACCGTTCACTTCAATGATCTCCATACGGTCTAATAATGCCGGCTGGATGCTGCTTAGTGAATTTGCTGTCGCAATAAAAAGTACATTGGAAAGATCATAGTCTGCCTCCACATAATGGTCATTAAAAGCGCTGTTTTGTTCAGGGTCTAAAACTTCCAACAATGCAGAAGAGGGGTCACCTCTAAAATCAGAACCTACTTTGTCAATTTCATCCAGTACAAATACAGGGTTGGCTGCTCCGGCCTTTTTAATGGACTGAATAATACGGCCCGGCATTGCTCCAATATATGTTTTTCTATGGCCGCGAATTTCAGCTTCATCTCTGATACCTCCTAATGCCATCCGTACATATTTACGGTTCAGTGCTTTTGCGATAGATTTTCCCAATGAAGTTTTACCAACTCCCGGAGGGCCTACCAGACAAATGATAGGTGCCTTCATATCGCGTTTCAGCTTCAGCACAGCCAGGTATTCTATAATACGTTGTTTCACTTTCTCTAAGCCAAAATGATCCTTATCTAATACGCGTTGTGCACGTTTCAGGTCAAAATTATCCTTAGTAAAGTCATTCCATGGAAGGTCTAACAAGAGCTCCAGATAGTTGATCTGTACCGAATAATCAGGCGCAGCAGGGTTCATTCTTCCCAGTTTATCCAGTTCTTTATTGAAATGTTCTTTTACCGGATCGGACCATTTTTTCTTCTTGGCACGAATCTGTAAAGCTTCATATTCAAGATCAGATGAATTGCCACCCAGTTCTTCCTGAATGGTTTTTAATTGCTGATTCAGAAAATAATCCCTTTGTTGTTTGTCGAGATCAGTCCGAACTTTAGATTGAATCTGATTCTTTAACTCCAGCATTTGAAGTTCCAAGGTTAACAATTCCATCACCATCATTGCCCGTTCGCGCTGATTGGTCATTTCCAGCATCTTTTGCTTATCAGAAACATCAGCATTCATATTTGAAGAGATGAAATTGATCAGAAATGAAGTGCTTTCAATGTTCTTCAATGCGATTCCCGCTTCACTTGGAATATTTGGTGACAACTGAATGATCTGGGAAGACATCTCCTTAATCGAAGCTACCATCGCCTTAAATTCTTTGTCTGCCTTGTGTTTGCCTTCTTCAAACTTGCTGATGGTCACTTTAATATAAGGTTCAGACTGAACTTCTTCAATTAAGCGGAAACGCTGTTTTCCCTGAATGATCACGGTCGTGTTTCCATCAGGCATCTGCAGCATCTTGATGATGTGGGCCACGGTTCCTACACTGTTCAATTGCTCAAACGTGGGATCTTCGATGGAAACATCGCGCTGAGAAACAACGCCAATGATCTTATCACCTTTGTATGCCTCTTTTATAAGTTTTATGGATTTATCCCTGCCAACAGTAATCGGAATGACTACTCCCGGAAATAGTACGGTATTCCTTAATGGAAGAATCGCTAGTATCTCGGGAGTCTCTTCATTATTCATTTCATCTTCGTCTTGTTGAGACATCAAGGGAAAGAACTCTGTATCTTCATTTATGATGGGTAGTGCATTGCTAAAATCAAAATGATCTTGTTTACTCATTTAAGTAAGTCTTTCTAAAATAAAAACGACAATCTGACAGCATGTCGTTTACGAAATTATTAATTATATTGAACTATCCATATTTTCAACTCTTGTGCCAAAACAGTGATACCTTCTTTTCCCTGTTAAAAAGTCAGGGCTATTTCCTTCACCGCTTAAAAACAGGTCTGATTGTCTGCTGTTTCTTCGGATAAAAAAACAATAATTTCTCCCCTCATCATATTTTCATTTATTTAGCGTTTAAAAGGAATATTTGTAAATGGTATGATAGTTGCCTACAAATATCTTTATCCCAATAACCCTGATAAACACGTTTTGTAGATTTTATTAGGGTATTGAACTAAATCTAAATATATTTATTTTTTTTAAATAAAACTTAATGAACTATTTCAAGCAAACCATCTTATTGTTATTTGTCTTTTCTACTCAGATCAGTGTCGCACAGAATAGCGGTTACGATAAACTGGGCATGCAGGCCATGATGAAAGGCGATTATAAAGGTGCTGTAGGACAATTAGAAAAGGCAGATACAAAAAGCCCTAATAATGCAAACGTGTTGAAGATGTTAGGGTATTCTTATTTTCAGTGTGGGGATTTCGAAAATTCAATCGCGACTTATAGCCGTTTAATTGTTTTGAAACCCTCAGATTATTCTGCCTATTACTACAGGGGTAAGGCCAGACAGAATATCGCTAATGATCCTAAAGAATCCTTAAGTCAAATGAGGGATAATTTCTACCAATCTGCAATTAAGGATTTTACCAAAGCAATTGAATTAAATGGGGAAGAAGATACCCAATTGTTGCAGAACAGGGCACTGGCCTATAAGGATTATGGAATCTATAAATCTTATAAGATCAAGAAATCCACTGAAAAGGCTGCTGTAGTCGCTTTATTCAACAATTCAATTGCCGATTTTCAAAAGGTATTGGTTGTTCAGCCTTTGCGTAAAGACATCATTTCTTTAATCGATTATGTCAAAGCACAGATCTCGAGTTTAAAATAAAGAAATTCTGACATCAGAAAAAAGGGTTGCTTTTGTTTATACAAAAGCAACCCTTTTTTATTTATGCTTCTTCAAAGATTTCTACAAACTTCGAACGGCTTAATGGCTTGGTCAGAAAATCGGTAACCACAGGAATTCCCTGTGAACGTTCCAGTTCTGAAGGAGAAATGGAAGAAGATACGATGTAAATGGCGATCTTTTTGCTCATCAGCGGTGCCAGTTGCTGATATTTATCCAGAAAGCCCCAGCCGTCCAATACCGGCATATTGAGATCCAGAAATATAATGTCAGGTAATAGCCCAGGCTGATTTACGCTCAACTCTAAGTCTAATAAAGCTTTTTGCCCGTCTTCAAAGACGGTGAGGTCGGTACTTAGATTGGCAACCTGTAATGTTTTTCTGGTCAAAAAAACGAATATAGAGTCGTCATCTATCAGATAAAATTTTTTCATTGGAATATATTTATTGGTTCGTTAATCCTTGTGTTTTTTGTTTAATAATTCTTGTTTAGCCCTGTTTATTCCGGCGGGATTTGATTTTCCTCCGCCTGATGAACGATAGACTCAATGGTTTCATTTAATTGCATCGTGGATTCTTTAAGCATGTATAGTAAATCGATATGATCTCCGTGTGGATTTTGAAGCATCATCTCTGTCAGGCTCATGATATTTGTTAACGGGGCGCGTACCTTATGACTTTGAATCCAGGCAATGTTTTTGAAATCCTGATTTTGTTTCTCAATCATACGTACATAATTGACACGTTTAGATACATCTGTTGCCAACACTAACCTTGCGTCAACACCATCTAAACTGACAATATTGGTATCTATTTCTACCGGAAAAGACTTTCCATCCTTACTCATGTGCGTCAATATGCCGGAATAGGTGCGGGTTTTAATCGTACTAAAGATGTCCATCAGTTTGCTGATTTCTGAAGTCGGCCTGATGTTCGTGATGTTCATCGATAGAAATTCCTCCTTAGTATATCCGTACTTTTTAACCGCGGCATCATTTACCTTTAAGAAATTGCCCGTATTTAGTTCAAAAATGTACATAGGGACTGGGTTGGAATCAAAAACATTCCGGTAATACCGTTCGGAGGCGTCCAGTTTTTTTAACAACATCACTTCCTTTATTCTGGTCTTCTCAAATCCATTCAGGATACTGCTGATCATAAGGACGCTTACAAAACTGACGAAAATCAGGTTTACAGAATACGCAATCCACAAGGTAAGGTCATAGGTGTCTGAGAGTGGGGTGGGGAAGATATCAAATTTAATAACCAGGCCAATTCCAATACAGATCAAGGTATTAATGACCAATGGAATATAGGTTGCTTTTGGTGGAAAAATCATCGCCGTAAAAAAGGTGATGATCAATAAATAAAGCGCCCCGGGGCCATCAGAACCTACAAAAATCAGGTAAATTAAGGCAATAAGATAAAGGAGAATGACCACAATGACCATTCTATAATCCAGTTCAATTTTTCTATTTATTACAAAGCCCATAAGCAATATCACAACAATAACCATAAATACAGGGAGAAATATCTTCCCCGTCATGAATTCACGGATCAGAAAAAGAACCAGTCCAATCAGGCTTACAGGAAGACAATATGTAATTGTATTCCTGAATAAAACGACCCGCCAGGAGCTAATCCGGAAGAGTGTAAACTGATTTTCCACCGGAATAACATGTTCAATTGCTTTCCTATATTTTTTCCAGTATAATTTCACTCCTCCCATTTTTTTGAGATCTATTTCAATGACTTTAATATATACCGCTGATATGAATCCATTAAATGAGGAATATATTTCCCGATATCTGTTTAAACAGATATCGGGAAATTGTTAAACCAGTTCGTTGTAAATCATAAAAGACACGTTCTCAGGCTTGCCAGGCATTTGAACGCTAAGAAAAGCGATATCTATCTCTGATAATAGGCCTATTATCATGCCATACCTGCCTTTTATTCAGTTAGCTACTGAACTGGATAAAAGGAGGTTGCAATAAATAAGGTCTAGCTGGAAGCCGGAAGAATTCCGGCCTATTTAAATTTTCCGGTGATCCGGTAATTCTTGGTGGAAAGGAGCCTGATGTTCTGAGTTTTCTTTACCTCATATAAACTGTCAGGATAGTAGCTGAGCGTATCAGCTGAGGTATACAGTGTATTGGAATTTCGGATGAATATCTGAAGGCCATACAGCTGACCATTTCGTCGGATGATGACCACTTCCTTCACTGGCACCTTTTTATGGTCAGAAGTATATACTTCCTGCTCCCCGGATTTTTTTACCTGGAACAAACCTTTCCATGCAGCCCTGTTCATGTCTGCATCAGAAAAGACCGATAACTCTTTCTTCCAGTCCTGGATTTTGATCTCCTTACTTTCTGAAGAATCATTAACCATTACAGTCTTTTGAACAGTGGGATTTGAGCGGCCTAACCTGCCGCTCTCCTGTTCAATATACCCTTTAAGGTTAAAATAAGTATGGGCATTCTTTTGCCCGGCTACTGTGGGGTCCCCACAGCTATAGCACAGTAACAAAAGAAAGCCACATAATAAATGATTGTATCTCATTATACCAGGCAATTACCAGTCATAATAGCCGGTGTCGGAATGCCTAATATCTTTAAAATAGTAGGAGCAATATCGCCAAGTTTTCCGTCGGCTACAGTTTTATAGTCATTGTCTATCAAAATGCAGGGAACCAGGTTCGTGGTATGCGCAGTATTTACAGAGCCATCCGCATTCAGCATGTATTCTGAATTTCCGTGATCCGCAAGAATGATAAAAGAATATCCGTTTTCAATCCCTTTGTTGACCACAATTTCCGCGCAGCTATCCGCAGTCTCTACCGCTTTAACTACAGCTTCGAAAACACCGGTATGGCCTACCATATCGGGATTTGCAAAATTCAGACAAACGAAATCTGCCCAGCCGCTTTCCAGTTCTTTACTGATCGCTTCGGTGATTCCTGCAGCACTCATTTCCGGTTGCAGGTCGTACGTGGCCACCTTTGGTGAAGGGATCAGAATCCTTTTCTCATTTTCAAACACTGCTTCCCTTCCTCCAGAGAAGAAGAAAGTAACGTGTGGATATTTTTCGGTCTCCGCAATACGGATCTGATTTTTATGGTTTTTCTCTAAGACTTCACCCAGTGTTTCAGAAAGGTCATCCTTAGTGAAGATTACCTTTACATTTTCGAAGTTCTCATCATAAGTCGTCATTGTCACATAATACAATGGCAACTTGTGCATCTGGAAATCTGGATAATCATGCTGACTAAGTACAGCCGTAATCTCCCGGCCTCTGTCTGTTCTGTAATTGAAACAGATCACCACGTCATCCGGTTGGATCGTTGCTACCGGACTGCCATCCGCCTGAGTTAAAACAATTGGTTTGATAAACTCATCTGTAATGCCTTCACTATAGGACTGCTCAATCGCCATTGCTGCATTGCTTGTCGCCTGCCCAATACCTTTAGTTAAAAGATCATAAGCCAGTTTTACCCTTTCCCAACGTGAATCCCTGTCCATCGCGTAGTAACGGCCGATTAAACTGGCAATCTTTGCATTACTGCTTTCCAGATGATGATCAAGGTCTTTGATGAAATTTAATCCTGAATTCGGATCTGTATCTCTGCCATCAAGGAAAGCATGAACAAATACATCTTTTAAGCCCTGTTCAGTAGCCGCATCACATAAGGCTTTCAGGTGACTGATATGGGCATGTACCCCTCCATCAGAAACCAATCCAATGAAATGAACTGCCTTATTATTTTGTTTAGCGTAATTGAAAGCATCCAGCAACACTTCATTCTGATGAAGCGTCCTATCTGTAATCGCTTTATTAATCCTGCCTAATTCCTGGTAAACTACCCTTCCTGCACCTAAATTCATATGGCCAACTTCTGAATTGCCCATTTGTCCTGCAGGCAAACCCACTGCTTCACCGGAAGCCTCCAGTTTGGAGTTCGGGTAGTTTTTAATTAAAGAGTCAAAGAAAGGAGTATTGGCGGCATATGCAGCATCGGAACTGTCTTGTTTTCCATATCCCCAGCCATCAAGGATAAGTAGGACTAATTTTTTGTGATTCATCAGTGAATTGCTTTTTAATATCTAACAAATATAAACCTATTGTGTGTGTTTTTTGAGTCAAATTGTAATTCCTCTGTAGTATCTTTGTTTTTTTTAGGCACCATTAATGGCATAATTTATGTGCAGGTGATACATTAGCCATATAGAGAATATGAAGCCCTTACTTTTTTTGACGATCCTGTTTACCTCCCTTTCCTCTTCTATTGCTACGCAAAGCGATATTATCGATAACTTATCGACTTACTTTAAGAGCGGAAGTTCTAAAGATGTTGCGGGATATTTCTCTTCTTCTGTCGAATTAATCATAATTGATGAAGAGGATGTCTACTCTAAAGCACAGGCTGAACAAATTTTAAGGAATTTTTTCACCAAATACCCACCCGTAAAATCTTCGGTTATTCACCTCATTAATGCAAATCCTAATTTTAGGTTTGGCATCCTTTCTTTACACACCAAGAACGGAAAATTCAGGGTTTCTATAACGATGAAAAAGTCTAACAATGCTTTTTTTATTACAGAATTAAGAATAGAGCCGGATAAATAATAGTAAAAATGCTATTTTTGGGTTTAATTATAAGTTTTGGATAAGCAAATCATAGATCAATTTATAAAGAACGCTGTTGCCGAAGATTTAGGCGATGGAGATCATACTTCACTTTCAACCATTCCAGCCAATGCACAAGGCAAAGCAAAGTTGCTGATTAAAGAGGATGGGATCATTGCAGGTGTAGAGCTTGCGGTGGAAATTTTCAATTATATAGATGCGAAACTGGTAACAGAAGTGATGATCACTGATGGTTCGGAAGTTAAATATGGCGACATAGCACTGACGGTTTCCGGAAGCACACATTCCATTTTATTAGCAGAGCGTCTGGTTTTAAACTGTATGCAGCGGATGAGTGGGATTGCCACAAAAACAAACCGCATCGTTGGCCTGCTTACTGCTTACCCTACTAAATTATTAGATACACGTAAAACTACGCCGGGTCTGAGATACCTGGAGAAATGGGCCGTTCGTATTGGTGGTGGGGTAAACCACCGCATTGGTTTATATGATATGATCCTCATCAAAGATAACCACGTAGATTATGCCGGTGGGATCTCTAATGCGATTGAGGCAGCAAACCAATACCTGGCAGATAAAGGAAAAGAGCTGCAGATAGAAATCGAAGTGAGAAACCTTTCAGAGCTAAACGATGTTTTAACTACCAGAGGTGTCGACAGAATCATGCTCGATAACTTTAGCTTCGCTGATTTGAAAGCAGCTGTAGCCCTCATTGATGGCAGATTTGTGACAGAAGCTTCCGGTGGAATCACTGAAGAAAATGTAGTCGAATATGCAGCATGTGGAGTAGATTTTATATCTATGGGTGCTTTAACCCATTCTGTCAAAAGTTTAGACATGAGCTTAAAGGCATGCTAAAAACCATAATTCATCAGAATTTGATTCTGTTTTTTTACTATAATTGTAGTTAATGATTTCGGTCTATTCTATATCAGCAGTAATTTTAGCATATCTATTTGGGTCTATACCGACAGCGGTATGGCTAGGACAAGCATTTTATGGTGTCGACGTCAGGGAATACGGAAGTGGAAATGCAGGAGCAACGAACACTTTCAGGGTCCTTGGAAAACGTGCAGGCCTCGCCGTAATGATCATAGATATTGCCAAAGGTTACACTGCAACCAAACTTGCCTACTTTATAGGTCTATCCGTTACCGGTCCTCAGAACTCTTCTCAGTTTATTAATTACGAGCTTGCATTGGGAGTTACCGCTGTGATGGGGCATTTATTCCCTATATTCGCCGGATTTCGAGGCGGAAAGGGGGTCGCTACACTTTTTGGAATGATTTTGGCAGTTAACTTTCCTGCAGCGATGCTTTGCGTTCTTGTCTTTGTAGTCGTCCTATTGGCCACTAAATACGTTTCCCTTGGCTCTATATGTGCAGGTTTTACCTTCCCATTGAGCATAGTATTCCTATTTCATTCTTCGGTAAAATCGGAGGTTTTATACGGAATGTGCGTATGTATCCTTATCCTGGTAACTCACCAGAAAAATCTGGAGCGACTCCTCAAAGGCAAAGAATCTAAAGTTTATCTGTTTAAGAAGAAAAACAACTAAAACGAAAAATTCATGAAAGCTTTAAATTTAATGGTCATTGCTGCGGCAGCGATGTTTTCGATATCCTCCTGCTCCACAGTTCCTTTAACCGGGCGTAGCAGGCTGAGTTTAATCAGTGAAAGTGAAATGAGGGGTGCAGCCTCACTGGAATACAGCAAAATGCTGAGAGATCCGGGAACTAAAGTCCTTAATAATGCAGATGCCCAAAGGGTAAAGCGTGTAGGTCAGAAAATTCAGGCCGCAATCACAAAATACATGAATGCAAATGGTTATGCAAGTCAGATTCAGGGCTTCGCCTGGGAATTTAACCTGATCGATAGCAAAGAAGTAAATGCCTGGTGCATGCCGGGTGGTAAGGTAGCGGTTTATACCGGACTTTTGCCGGTGGCAAAAGACGATGCCGGATTGGCAACTGTAATGGGACACGAAATTGCCCATGCGATTGCACAGCACTCTTCAGAACGCGCTTCGCAAGCTGCCTTGGCACAAGCGGGCAGTGGGATCATAGGTGTAGCTACCGCCGGTAAATCAAGCGGTACTCAGGAGATGATTAGTCAGGCTTATGGATTAGGTGCGCAAGGTTTTGTATTGTTGCCCAATTCGAGAAAGCAAGAGCTGGAAGCAGATAATTTAGGACTTACCTTTATGGCCATTGCCGGATATGATCCTGCAACAGCAGTTACTTTTTGGCAACGCATGGCGAATGCCAGTAAAGGATCTCAAAAACCACCTGAATTTTTGAGTACACACCCTGCAGATGCAACACGTATAGCGCAGATTCAAAGACTTTTACCACAGGCACAAAGATATTATAACTCTACAACGGGGAAACCAATCAGGTAGTTTAAAATCAATTCAGAAGAAGGCCGTTAGCAAATAGCGGCCTTTTTTATTGGGCTAATGTCTGGATAATTGCGGAAGCTTTGACCATGCATTCTTCATATTCCCCCTCAGGACTTGAGGCATAGGTGATGGCACCTCCAACCTGGAAGGATAAATATTTTTCTGTTTCCTGGTACAGGATGCTGCGGATGATGACGTTAAAATCAAACTCGGCTTCCGGACTGATGTATCCAATGGAGCCTGAATAAGCCCCACGTTTACTCAATTCATGAGATTCAATCAATTCCATAGCCCTGATTTTAGGCGCACCGGTCATGGAGCCCATTGGGAAGGTGTTTTTGATGGCATCAATGAAATGTAATTCAGGCTTCAACTCACAGCTGATGGTTGAGATCATCTGATGGACTTGAGGGAAACTATAAATGCCGAATAACTCTTCCACTTTTACACTGCCCTTTATGGCACTCTTAGTCAGGTCATTTCTAACGAGGTCTACGATCATTACATTTTCTGCCTGTTCCTTTCCATTTTTGCTCAGCTCCTGTCTGACCTGTTCATCGGCAATGGCGTCCGGATGTCTTCTGGCTGTGCCCTTGACGGGCTGGGAGATGAGTTTGCCTTCGCGCTTGCATAGGAAACGCTCCGGGCTGGCAGAAAGGATATATTGATCCTGAAATTTAAAATATCCCGCAAATGGGGTGGGTGAAAGCGTATTGAGCTGGTTAAATATGGCTAAAGGATCTATTTCTGCATGTTCTGCAAAGAACTCCTGACAATAAGTAACTTCATAAATATCACCCCTGTTGATGTGCCGCTGTAACTCCGATATTTTTTTTAAGTAGGCTGCTTTATCGAGCTTGTGTTGAATGTTCAGTGCTTTTGCAGGCACTGGAATAACCAGTTCCGTTTGAATGATTTCTTTAAGTACGTCCCCGTCCCCAAGTATTACTGCGATCTGACCATCTTTTATGGTGATTAGGTATTGAGGAACAAAGAAGAAGAGGTCAGGAAAATGGAGGGCATCCGGATTTCTGGAGTACAATTGCTCTTCTTCATTTTTCAGATCATAACTGAATAATCCGAACATCCAGGTTTTATGCAAGTTATAGAAGGATCGCAGCGCGTCAAAAGCCTGTCCTATCGGTGCATTCAAAACTTGTGTCGCTCCGGCAGCAATTACAAAATCAAACTTTCCAAAGGGATCGCTGTAGCTGTTGGAATCCAGGCAACAGCAGATGTCAAAGGAGTTGGCCCATTGAAGTGCCTTGCTTTTAAATAACGATATATCCGGGTGACTCATTTGAGGACAAAGTTAAAAAAATAATGGGCTGAACCCTGGTTTTATAAACCAAAAAAAGGCGGCCATCGGCCACCTTCTATATTAGAAATAACATTCTAGTTCAATTCTAAAGTCTGAACCCTGTCTGGTCCAACTGAAAGATATTTTACAGGTACTGCTAACTCTTTCTCTAAGAAAGCGATATAGTCTGCAAGTTTCGCAGGAATTTCTGCTACTTTATTTACTTTAGTTACATCTGTTTTCCAACCTTCAATCGCTTTTAATACCGGAGTAGGTTTTACTGTAATGATGTCGTATGGCATATAGTCAATGGTTTCACCATTGTGCTCATAATGCGTACAGGCATAGATGGTATCAAAACCGTCCAGTACATCTGCTTTCATCATGATCAGCTCAGTAACGCCGTTTAACATGATCGCATATTTTAATGCAGGTAGATCAATCCATCCGCAACGACGGGCACGACCGGTAGTTGCACCGAACTCATGACCAACCTGACGAAGGTTTTCTCCAACTTCATTGTCCAGTTCAGTAGGGAAAGGTCCACCACCAACACGGGTACAATAAGCTTTAAAAATACCATATACATGGCCGATTCTGTTAGGAGCAATTCCTAAACCTGTACAAGCGCCAGCGGTAGTGGTGTTTGAAGAGGTCACAAATGGATAAGATCCGAAATCTACGTCCAATAGTGTTCCCTGTGCACCTTCTGCCAATACTGTCTTTCCTTCTTTAAGGAATCCATTTACATAATGCTCACTATCTACATGAGGAATGCTTTTCAGGAATTCGATCGCTTCAAAAAATGCAGCTTCTCTTTCTGTCAAATCATATTCAAAATTATAATGAGAAAGCATCTCTTTATGTTTCTCAACCAGTTTGTTGTAACGGTCTTTGAAATCAGGAAGGGTAGTATCACCAACTCTTAATCCGTTACGTCCGGTTTTGTCCATATAAGTCGGGCCAATACCTTTTAACGTAGAGCCGATTTTGTCCTTGCCCATTTTTTGTTCATTTGCCGCATCCAGTAACTGGTGTGTTGGCAGAATTAAATGTGCTTTACGGGCAATCACCAATTTCCCTTTTGCTACAGGATCATGGCCAGCTGCTTTAAGGTTGTCTAACTCTCTTTTTAGAATGATAGGGTCAATAACCACACCATTTCCAATTAAGTTCATTGTTTTTTCATTGAAAATACCTGATGGAATGGTATTTAAAACAAATTTTTTGCCATCAAACTCTAAAGTATGTCCGGCATTCGGACCGCCTTGAAAACGAGCTATCAAATCATATTGCGGACTTAGAACATCAACAATTTTTCCCTTGCCTTCATCGCCCCATTGCAGGCCCAGAAGCACGTCTACTTGCGTCATTATTTAAATTTAAGAATAGAAATATTATAAATTGGATATATTAACTTGCATGTTTAATGTCGGCATTCTGATTGTTCATTGCGTGTTTTGCAGAACAATCGAAACAGCTGCCATAAAGATTAAGAGAGTGATGTTTGATCTCAAACTTTAATAAATCACCAACCATACTCTGTATCTGGTGGATACGTGGATCGCAGAATTCTACTACTTTCCCGCAGTCAATACAAATGATATGGTCGTGCTGATGATAGCCATATGATTTCTCAAATTGGGCCATATTTTTACCAAACTGATGTTTAGTAACCAGATCACAGGAAACCAATAACTCTAAAGTGTTGTATACAGTAGCCCTGCTTACACGATACTTTTGGTTTTTCATGTGGATATAGAGGGTCTCTACATCGAAATGGTCATCTCTGGAATATATTTCTTCTAAGATGGCAAAACGTTCCGGTGTTTTTCTCAGACTTTTATTTTCGAGATAAGCTTCGAATATTTTTCTTACTAACTCGCTGTTGTGGTTTGTAGACATAGTTTTTAAACTCCTTTCAAAGGTACCAATTTTTATATAAATCTGTATGTTTTATTCGTTTTTTTAGGCATCAAAACGGGTAACGCCCGTTACGCCTTTTACTTCCAGCAGATTTTTAATCAGGTTGTCTAAGTGCTCTTTATCATTTACAAAGATCATAATTGATCCGTCAAAAATGCCATTATCTGTGTCTACAGTAATAGAACGCATATTTACCTTGAAATCTCCTGAGATTACTTTAGTGATGTTATTGATCAAACCTACATCATCAATTCCGATAATGTGCAATCCTGTTAAAAACGTGAGTTCTTGCTGACGGTTCCATTTTGCTTTCACTACCCGATAGCCATAATTCGCCATCAGCTGTGCAGCATTCGGACAATTTGTACGGTGGATCTTAATGCCCTCATTAACCGTTACAAATCCAAAAACATCATCTCCTGGAATGGGATTACAACAGGCAGCAAGGGTATAGTCGATCTTTTGAAGGTCTTCACCAATCAATAGAATATCAGATTCAGGACCTTTAACACGACTCAGCAATGCTTCAATCTTTTGATTGTCGCTCTTCTCTGAAGAGCCCCTGTTTTCGATCTCTTTTTCACTCGCCAGGTAATCCTTTAAATCTTTTAATTCAATCTTACCATTGGCGATGTTAATGAACAGTTCCTGTGTAGAAGGCAATTTAAAGAAGTAAGTCAGCTTATTCAGGTTATCCGTATTGTAAGTGATCTTTAAGGATTTAAGCTTACGCTCCAACGTTTCTTTGCCCTGCTCTGCAATTTTTCTTTTCTCTTCTTTTAAAGAAGACTTGATCTTCGATTTGGCTTTTGCAGTAACTACAGTGTTCAGCCAGTCTTCTTTAGGAGTCTGTTTACTGGAGGTAATAATTTCTACCTGATCTCCATTCTGTAGCTTATAAGATAAAGGAACCAGTTTATGGTTCACTTTTGCCCCAATACATTTTGCCCCGACATCGGTATGGATTTCAAAAGCAAAATCTAAAGCAGTAGCACCTAAAGGTAATTGTAACAAAGCCCCTTTAGGGGTAAAGATGAAAATTTCATCCGAGAAGAGGTTCATTTTAAAATCATCCAGGAAGTCTAAAGCATTAGCTTCCGGATTGTTCAACATTTCCCTCACTTTCATGATCCATTGGTCAAGACCATTGTCATTACTCGATTCTTTATATTTCCAGTGGGCAGCAAAACCTTTCTCCGCAATCTCGTTCATTCTTTGGGTACGGATCTGAACTTCAACCCATTGTCCTTTAGGACCCATCACCGTGGTATGCAGCGATTCATATCCATTTCCTTTCGGAGAGGAAACCCAGTCACGCAAGCGGTCAGGATTTGGACGATAAAGATCGGTTACAATAGAATAGGCCTTCCAGCAGTCTGCTTTTTCATTTTCAGGATTGCTATCCAGAATGATCCTAATGGCAAAAAGATCATAGACCTCGTCAAAAGGGATATTTTTACTCTTCATCTTATTCCAGATCGAGTGGATCGATTTCGGACGGCCATATATATCAGCCGTCAGCCCCTGTTCTGCCAGGATCTCATTGATAGGCTCGACAAATCTTTTGATGAATAAGGTTCGCTCTGCTTTTTTCTCGTTCAGCTGAGTGGCAATGTATTTATAGGTGTCTGGCTCCAGATACTTCATCGAGAGATCTTCCAGTTCAGATTTAATCGCATATAGACCCAGACGGTGGGCCAGGGGTGCGTATAGATAAATGGTTTCCGAAGCAATCTTTAACTGCTTTTGCCTCGGCATAAAGTCCATCGTCCGCATATTGTGTAGCCGGTCAGCAAGTTTAATCAGGATCACCCGTACATCGTCTGCTAAAGTCAGCAGCATCTTCCGGAAATTTTCCGCTTGCAAAGAACTGTTATAATCGAAAACACCGGATATCTTGGTCAGACCATCAATGATCTTTGCCGTTTTCTTTCCAAATTCCCGTTCAATATCCTCTAATGTGATGTCGGTATCTTCTACGACATCATGTAATAAAGCACATACAATCGAAGTGGTTCCCAGTCCGATTTCTTCCGCGGCAATCTGTGCAACAGCAATAGGGTGATAAATATAAGGCTCTCCCGATTTCCTTCGCATATTTTTATGACTTTCAAGTGCCATATCAAATGCTTTACGGATCTCTTTCTTATCTCCTCTTTGAAGTGTTGGCTTACAGGCACGCAAAAGCGCACGGTATCGCTTCAATATCTCTTGCTTCTCTGCTTCTAAATCAATCACTAATGTGTTCTTCATCAATATATATGGTGTTTTTTCTTAATCTGCTATTTTGTCGGTTGTTCTTCTTGAAACGGCGCATGAACAGACGAATTTACGCATTTATCAGTCCATTGCCGGATACTTTTGTTAATATAAGCTTTTTGTAAAGATCATGTTAGTATATGCAATAATTCCTCCAATTTTAAGTTTGTCATATTAGGCCAGCCTGGGGTTTGTTCTTACGAGAGACTAGTTTCAAATGATACCGGTTTCAATTGTATTATTTACGTCAGAATGATATCGATTTGTTGTTAAAAGATTATCTTAGACATGAAATAAAACTAATATGTTATTTTAGCCTTAAATGGAAGAGGTATAAATTTATGAAATTTTACAGGTTATTTTTTCTGTCAATTGTCATTATTACAGGTGCTTCTGCCAAAGCGCAGCAGCAGGGTTCTGTGAAAGTGAAATTTCCCGTTTTGGGAAAGAATGACACGATTCGGGTAGCCTCTACCAATGAAGATGGAGAAATGATTCCCTGGATTCCACTCAATGAAGTGGTCATTTATGGTTATAGAATCTTCAAAAGCCCTGAAGAACGTGCTGCCTTCAATCGCTTACGTTACAATGTGATGAAAGTGATGCCTTATGCGCTTTATGCAAAAAGAAGATATGAGCAGCTGGAAAAGGACCTGGCAGTAGCCGAAGATAAAAAGCTGCAAAAGAAGTTGGTTAAACAATGCGATAAAGAAATTAAGGATATGTTTAACCGGGAAATCAAAGAACTTACCATTTCCCAGGGACAGATTTTAACAAAACTGATCGACAGGGAGTTGGGAAGGACCACCTACGAAATCGTTAAGGAAACCAAAGGCGGAATCACCGCATTTTTATATCAATCTGTGGCTAGAGTTGTTGGTCACAATCTCAAAAGTAAATATAACCCATCGGAAGAGCGGGACATCGAATCCATTATTCTTTCTTCCGGGTTTTACCAATAAAATATGTCTGATAACTCAAAAAGTGTACACCAGTTTAAGGTAAAATTGATCAATGGAACAGAAAAGAAACTTTCTGACTATAAAAACAAAAACTTATTAATCGTAAACATTGCTTCTGGATGTGGCTTTGCGCCTCAGTTAAAGGAGTTGCAACAGTTGAGGGAAGAGCTTAAATCTGAGGACTTTGAAGTCCTCGCTTTTCCATCCAATGATTTCGGGCGACAAGAACCGCTTGAAGGAGAAGCGATCCATTCTTTCTGCGAACTGAACTATGGTGTTCAGTTTCCTATCTTTGAAAAAATTATGGTCAGGGGAGAACAGGCGCATCCCTTATTTAAATTTCTTGGTGATAAAAAACTCAACGGAAAACTGACCTCCACCCCAAGGTGGAACTTTCACAAATACCTGGTGAATAAAAAAGGAGAAGTAGTGGACTATTTCTTCCCTTTTACCAAACCCTTATCCACAAAAGTGAAGAAAAAAATACAACGTCTGGGCTAAGCCCAAAACATTTTAAAGCAAATGATGAAGTTAGATATATTAGTCCTTGCCGTTCATCCGGACGATGCAGAGTTAGGATGCTCCGGAACTATTGCCAAACATATCGCAATGGGAAGGAAAGTCGGAATTGTAGATTTTACCAGGGGAGAACTTGGAACCAGGGGGTCCGCAGAGATCAGAGATAGGGAAGCAGCAGATTCTGCAAAGATCTTAGGCCTTCATGCCCGTGAAAATCTGAGATTCAAAGACGGCTTTTTTGTAAACGATGAAGAACATAAACTGGCGGTGATTAGAATGATTCGTAAATACCAGCCGGAAATCATTTTGACAAATGCCCTGCACGATAGGCATCCAGATCACGGAAGGGCCGGAGATCTGGCAAACGACGCCTGCTTCCTATCCGGATTGTCTAAAATTTCTACGAATATAGATGGTCAGGAGCAGGAAGCCTGGAGACCGCGTCTGGTGCTTCAGTATATTCAGGACCGTTACATTGAACCTGATATTATTATAGACATTACGCCTTACATCCAGACCAAAATTGATTCCATTAAAGCATTTAAAACACAGTTCTTCAATCCTGATCATGAAGAAGCTGAAACTTATATTTCCTCCCCCGAATTTTTCGATAGTGTGATCGGCCGTGCCCGTGAATTTGGAAAATCAATAGGGACAACTTACGCAGAAGGTTTTACCTGTCGTAAACTTTTAGGCGTCAATGATCTTTTTAACCTGAGTTAGCACTCTTTAGACGGCGTTTATCTGACTAAGCCAACAAATTGGCTGTTTTTCTGTTTTTAAAGGAAACAGCAAAACATGGCCAATATCTTCTCTTCCCTAAAAAATGCATATACCCTTTTTAAAACCGTTGATTTTCAGAAACTGGAAGCGCTTTCTAAAAAGGTAGACCTGACTAAAATTGTAGACTCTGTATCCAACCTTGATGAAACCCAATTACAGGGGTTAATGAAGATGATTGGTGGACCACACAAGAAAAGAGAACTTCCGCCTATAGAAGGAGATTTTTACCACCTCGGTGATGAAGCGTTGAGTGATGAAGACCGCGCTTTACAATTGAAAGTGCGCGCATTTTTGGAAAAGGAAGTCAAGCCTTTGGTCAATAAGTACTGGCTCAAAGCGGAATTCCCTTTTGAGCTCATTCCCGGAATTGCCGAACTCAATATTTGTGGCCTTACCTACGAAGGTTATGGTTGTCCCAATAAATCAAACCTGATGGAAGGTATGCTGGCGATGGAAATGGCCAGGGTGGATACTTCCATGTCTACCTTTTTTGGGGTCCAGAGTGGGTTGGCCATGGGCTCTATTTACCTGCTTGGATCTGAAGCTCAAAAACAAGAATGGCTGCCCGATATGCAACAACTGAAACTCATTGGTGCATTTGGATTGACAGAGCCGGAAGTGGGCTCAGGTGTTGCTGGAGGATTGACGACTACGGCAAAACGGGTAGGAAGTAAATGGATACTCAACGGACAGAAAAAATGGATCGGTAATTCTACTTTTTCCGATGTGACGATCATTTGGGCAAGGGATCTGGACGATCAGGAGGTAAAGGGCTTTTTGGTAAGAAAAGGGACTAAAGGGTTTGCCGTAGAGAAGATGGAAGACAAAATGGCTTTACGCATTGTACAAAACGGATTGATCACTCTTACCAATTGTGAGGTGGAAGGCCAAGACCGTCTGCAAAACGCGAACTCTTTCAAAGATACTGCAAAAGTATTAAAGATGACCAGGGCTGGAGTGGCATGGCAGGCCGTGGGTTGTGCAAGAGGGGCCTATGAAAGTGCCCTGCATTATACGCGCACCAGAAAACAGTTCGGAAAACCGATTGCTTCCTTCCAGCTGATTCAAAACCATCTTGTGGAAATGCTGTCTAACCTGACGGCCATGCAGACGCTTTGTTTTCGGTTGTCTCAGCTCCAGGATCAAAATCTGTTAACCGACGAACATGCGTCATTGGCAAAGGTATTCTGTTCAATGAAAACCAGGGATGTAGTGAGCAGGGCGAGGGAAGTAATGGGTGGGAACGGGATCCTGTTGGAATATGATGTGGCTCGTTTTGTAGCGGATGCTGAAGCCATCTATTCTTATGAAGGAACGAAAGAAATCAATACACTGATCGTAGGCAGGGCCATCACCGGCTTTTCTGCCTTTGTATAATCTATTTAAAGGGATATCTGGTAATACTTGTATTGCCCATTGCGCTTTTTTCGTAAAGGGCAATACAAGCATTGTTAAATGAAGGATCAAAATTTTGTTTTCCCGGACCTAGCTGATTGGGGACAGGACTACCTTTGATGAAAAAATATACCTTGGTATTTCCACCTTTATGATGGGGCTTGAAATTACCATAAGTTTCCATTTCAGACCAGACCGTATCTTTAACCGTTACCGCAAATACATGCTGTATTGGTCCGGTATTGTTGTCGTTGCGATAATGGGCTACTTCTGTGAATTCCCCTTTCAGGTTCTCCATACCCGGTTGGGTAAAAGTGCCTTTCATCATCCAACCGACCAGTAATACCACCAGTATACCAAGAAAAATATTGACCTTCTTTTTACCCATTATAGTGCAGGTAAGATTTTCTCCATTGCGGTCAGGCCTTCATCAATGTGTTTTTTCTCGATACAAAGTGCCGGTCTGAAACGAATGGTCTGATTTCCACAGCCTAAGAACATGACGTTCTGTTCCATTCCTTTTTGAATAAAGGCATTACGCATGTCTTTATTTGGAAAGTCAAACGCACAAAGCAAACCTTTACCTCTTACATTGCTGATTTTATCATGCTTCTGTGCAAGTTGCTCCAGATTCTCTTTTAAATACTGACCTATGTTTGTTGCATTGTCACATAATTTATCGTCATGAAGGATCTGTAAGATCTGCGTAGAACGAACCATATCTACCAAGTTACCACCCCATGTAGAGTTGATTCTGGAAGGAACCCTGAATACATTGCCTTCTACCTGATCTACCTTATCGCCAACCAGAATTCCACATACCTGCATCTTTTTACCAAAAGCAACGATGTCAGGACGCGCTTTTTCGCTGTAATGCTGGTGACACCAGAATTTACCGGTAAGGCCCACACCAGTTTGAACCTCATCGTAAATTAAAAAGGCATCGTTCTCATCTGCAAGACTTTTTAACTGAATCAAAAACTCTTCACGTAAATGGTTATCACCACCTTCAGACTGAATCGGCTCCACAATGATGGCACAGATTTCATCTTTATTATCCGCAAAAGCTTGTTTGATCTGAGCAATAGAGGCTTCTTCAGTATCAATTGCCTTTTTTAAATTTTCATCCTGTAAAGGGAATTTAATGGTTGGTACGGAAACCCTTGGCCAGTCGAACTTTGCAAACCACTTCGTTTTATCAGGAAGGGTATTGGTTAAACTTAGGGTGTATCCTGTTCTGCCATGAAAAGCTTTTTCAAAATGCAGTACTTTAAATCCTTTTTCTTCTTTAATCCCTTTGGCAAAGTTCTTCTGAACTTTCCAGTCCATCGCTACCTTAATGGCATTTTCAACCGCCAATGCTCCGCCTGCAATAAAAAAAGCATGAGGAAGGTAAGAGGGGATTCCAACTTTAGAGAACGTATCTACAAACTGGGCATATTGTTGTGTATAAACATCAGAATTGGAAGGGTTCGACATGGCCGCCAATAAAAGACTCTTTTTAAAGGCTTCGTCATTGACCATTTTCGGATGGTTGTATCCCAATGGAACAGACGCAAAACAAGTAAAGAAATCCAGTAAGTTCCGCTTATACTTGGAGTCGTAAATATAAGCCCCCTGGCTTTTTTCCATATCATAGGTAAGGTCAAAACCATCGGCTAAAATGTGTTTGCTTAAAGTTTCATTTACCTGATCGGGAGCTACAGTTAGTTGATACATAAAATCTATATTTTGGTGTAACCAAATGTAACAAAAAGTGCCAAATTAACAAATGTGGGCACTATTTGGACTTGAAAAGTTAAAAAGTAGGTTTAAACTGTTTAGCCCCACTTTTATAAGAAGAAATGGTGTTATGGAATGGAAATGTGGAAAACTTTTCGTCTTTTGTTTCGAGAAGTGGGTTTAAACGTCACTGATGCTGATTTCAGGTTAAAAAAATGTTTAAAATTAATATTTTTTTAATTTGTTTTCGAAAAATAGGTTTAAATATCACTTTAATGACTGCGCCATTTTACAAATTTGATGCTGTGTAATTATCAGTTTTAACACTTTTTGAATCTTTTGAAATTTAATATGGGAACGCAAATTTACAAATATGGTTTTTGATAAAGTTATTCCCGAACTGTGATCAAAAGCATCGGAAGTTTCAGTTGCTATTCTTTCCCTTATTCTGAATTTTTCGAATATCCCCCTTTATGCCTTTTCTATGAAAAGTTGTTCTCCCCCCAAAAAGTAATATATTTTTTATTTTACTAATTCTTTCCTCTTTTGAAAGTCGATTTTTTGTTTTATTCTTTTCTTCCCGCACACCAATTATGGAGTGAAGATTGTAATTTATTGTGTTAATGAGGTCACTCATATTCTCCAATATTTCTGCTATTAACTTGATCGACTCAGTTTGCTCACGATAATTTTTGATAATCTCAGTCATCCTGGTAGAGTTGGGATTAACTTTATCCGAACAAATTAGTGCATTTTTTTTCTCAGACTTTAAAGGATCGTTAATTATTCCCGTTTTTGTTACTGAGTTTTTGATCGATTTTAGTTTTGAATCCATGACAATGAAGTTCAATTATTGAGTTATTAACTATACGAATTCTATATCCCAATCCAGATCTCGATATTTTCTATAAGAAGTGCTTTAGCATCATTCCAATCCTCAAACTTTTTGTTTAGATTTTTTGTCTTTTGCGAAGTTATCTAGATAAGCTTCAATTTTATCCTGTTCTTCAGTAGTTGTATCGTTTGAGTTTCTCTGCCCTAAGCCTTCAAATTTTCTGATTAAGGATTTTAAACCATAATAATCATACTTCTCTAGTCTCAACTTCATTTATTAATTCGGTACACTCATTGCGTATTTTAATGAAAGTGGGGAAGAACCACATTTACTGAAATGCACAGATCCAATAGCAGCCTATCGAAAAAGGGACTTGGAGGATTATGAGAATAAACTGTCATTGCTTAATAATGAGGTATGGCAGCTAACCAAGCGTGTGTTAGATCAAGAAGAGATCATTCGACTTTTGAAAGAAAAGGAACATTTCTTAAATCTTTCAAAATAATTTCATTTTAATTTTCTAAGGTTTCCTGTCGATATTGGCGGACGGCAAAACAAAGTTAATGATTGTTTTGCTAAAAATAATAGTAAAATAATCATTAACTTTGTTTTCCTGCTACTAAAACGCATGCTGAAATTCTTAAACTTTAATATTTTCAGAGTGTTGGTAACTTAGCTGCCGGAATTATGGTTTAATTTGGAAACATTCTATCTTTACTTAAACAACCTTAACTGATGAGTAAACTGACAGCCTTTGATTATTTTGTGAATCAAATTGTTAATTGGTATGTTGAGCAGGGCGGTGATTTGGAAAACAATGACCTTTCAAAGCTAAAGCTCACTAAACTATTGTTTTTTACCTGCGCTGCATCTACAGGTCCGGACAATCCTGCCCTTCTGGAAACTTTTGATAATTTTTATGCTTTGCCTTACGGTCACGTAGAAAGTGACATTCAGGATCAAATAGAAAACTCATTTTTTTTCAACATCACCAAAACCAGGTTATATTCAAAACCTGACACTGGTGTATATCAGGTACAGGATGTAACGCAGGCAGTACAGGATCAAATCAGAGGTGCGGTAGCCATATTGAAATTTGTAAACTCGCATTTGGTTAGATTACCCGCGTTTGAATTGGTAGATTTGAGCCACCGCTGGCAATCCTGGAAGAGTGTTTTTTCTCTGGCACAGCAGTACGGCAAATATTCTATGAAAATACCGAGGGAAATGATCATGAATGAGCCTAAAATCTTCTTGCTGAACTGACATGCAGCATCTGGACAAGGCGCTCTCTCAGTTGCAATCTGACTTCCATGCAGGTTGGGCTATACCCTTAACTGTCGCAATCGCGATAGATGACATCAACATTGATCAAAACAAGTTAGATGCTCAACTTGCAATTTTAAATATTTTGAATGCAGCGTCCAATAAGTTTTATAAGGAACTCAATTTCTCAGTAATCACAGGCGAATATCTCGAAGATTTAACCATTGCGGCATCTAAAATAGATTCGATTGATAATTTTATTGTCAATCTAATGGGATTTGATGTCCCGGGATTTCCAAATATGCTCGTTCTGTACCAGCAAGTTTTTAGCGAGGGATTTTTTCAACTGATAAGAAACAGCTTTCAGCAATACAAGTCCCTGCTCAAGCATGTCGAAAGACATATTACTCACCAACCGGGATCGAGTATGATCTTTCACGAGCTGAACGAAAACAGATCAAGTACAAGCCGAATGGTCAGTGTAGCCATAACCTTGGCTGAATTGTTCCAGATCAATGTGACTATTTCTGAGATTGATCACCGGTTGAGTTATGATAAAAACACCTTCAAAAGTCTACTTTTAAGCCGGCATCAACTTAAAAAACCTGTGTTCGCAGGACCTGATCTGGAAATTATCAAAGCTAAATGTGAATTTCTGCTATACAAACTATCGTTCAGGCTACACCAGTCAAAAAAGAAGTTTGATTATGTTATTGATTTCAACTATTCCACGGTGAAGCTGAAGGAAGTTTCTCACTTCTCAAAATATAATGAAATCATTAAAGGTCATTATGGAGAAAATGTGACAGTTCCAGCATTCAATTCTAGGTCGGCGGCAGCAAAAATTAAACACGGCTCTTCACCGGGGACATTGAACCTAGACGAATATCACGCCCTGACTAAAAGATACAAAGATGTGGAGCCCGACATTCCGGCTTTATCAGATCTAAAATCAAAGTACAGTTTGCGTTACGACCAATTGATGGCTCAGCCTTTGAGCAGTTTTGATAAGAGGGCCTATGATATTGCTTTCTGCTATATCGAAAACAACCTGTTTTCGCTTGAACTTAAACAAAAGAAAATTGACCTGAGCAACTGGGAGGCAAAACTAAAATCGTACACCAGTCGTGCAAATTCTCTGAACAACAGTAATTTTTTTCCCTACTATAAAATTCTCAGGGAATTTTTGGACCCTGAAATCGAACGTCAGTTCAAGCAAAACGATGAAAAGAGTTTGTTAATAGTTAAAGATTTGAAAGGAAAATACAAGGAAAATCTGGACCTTCTAATCCTGAATACAGAAATCTGTGAGGAAACAGAATACCTTGCTTTTCAAGCCGACTACCAAACTTCATTAACAGACATCACAGACAGTTTGGGAACAACCTACAAGTGCTTCGTTTCATCAGCTTTTGTGCTTCCTTTAGAATATACAGAGTACAAGGATGAAGTGGAAACCTTTAAATCAAAGCTGACCAAATACAATGCAATGTATGACGTCCAGGAGTTACTTCAAAACGATCACAGGGATATTCAGGTTGTTAAAGAAGAAATTGAAAAGACAGATAAACGGCACATAGAGATACTTTCTATTTTTGCAGCTTTAGTGATGTTCGTTTCCGGTGAAATACAGATTTTTTCGAAGCTGGTCGACATGCGTGAAGCGGTAACATTTACCCTGTTTTTCGCTTACGGTCTTGGTCTCTTTGTATTGATGATCTGGTTCATTACCCGGCCTAAGGGACTTAAACGTGCGTCGCTTTCATCAATGCACTATTTTATTGTTGCTGTTTTTTTAATTGGAATGATTTCTGGAATTGTTTACGTAAATAAAAGCGATCATCCAAAAACCGAATCAGAAATGAAGATAGATTCATTAAACAGTACGATTGAAATACTCCGAAAACAAGTGACGATCGATTCTCTGAACTCTCGAAAGACAAAGCCTGAGGATCCAAAAGCCCAATCGGTTAGTAAAGATTCAACAGAAGATAAGAATACCCGACCAAAAGCTAAACCGGGAAAATCTCAAACTTGAGTACTACCGGGATAGCATTTGAAACTGACTGGGGTACCTATTGACTCTAACTATTAAAAATCTGCAACCTTCCAAGTGCGACATTTTTGTCCTGTATGTATATCCAAGTATCGTATATTAGATTATTATCTTTCTCATTTTTAACTTAATATTTTTTAGTAAAAGCTCAACAATGATAAAGTCTCGGTATGCTAATCCGTTTGCAATCTTCATTACATCTTTTGGAACTTCAGGTGGGTATTTCATCGAACATGGCCGCTCATTCCGCAATTAAGCTGACCCCTGTTTCCGTTTCAAACTGGTTCTTCGCCACTTTTGGTGGTAGCTTCACAGACTCCTGTGATTATTTATATTATATATGCCTTAAAGTGAGTTTAGATTATCATTTTGAAAAAAGATTATAACTAAAGTCTGGCTTACCACCAAAAGTGGGGAAGAACCAGTTTTGCCGAAACTCCCAAATAAATAAGGTCTCTGTAAAAAAGGGGAGGCAATTGGCAATAATCACGCTAAATAGTAGGAAGAAGAACTCAAACGAAAATATCAGTAAATAGCAAGGTTGATGTTGATGATTAGTACGGAAATTTAGCTGTTTTTTTGTGAAAATCACCGGCAGTTGCGGTGTTTGCGTGTATTTATTGTTTGATAAAAATCGCAATGAGGGATACCTTTGTGTAGATCAAATTTTAAATTAATTGAATCAACTATGGAAACTATATTACTAAATGCAATCTCAGTCGATGAATTTATGGACAAGTTACGTGTAATGATTAAGGAAGAGTTGAAAATTGCCTTACAGCAAGATCAGCTCCTGACCAAGGAAGGAGCATTGAAAATGATAGGAGCGAGCAGTGTAGTATTTTTGAAGGCCATTAATGATGGTATTGTAAAGCCTCAGTTGGTTAAAGGACGCAAGAAAGCGATGTATCTTGAGTCAGAAGTTTTAAAGATCGATGTTCGAAGGCGTAGAATTAGCTCATAACTGGATCATATCGTCTTCTTTGACCGGGATAAAGATTGTTCTTTTCTGGCTAAGTAGTTCCAATGCGTTGTTGGCATAATTAAAATTTTCACACCACTTCTTGCAACGTTGCTTAATGTCATTGCTAATATATTTTTTAAGGGAATAATCATATTTTACCATAGCATAGTTTCCTTTATAGATGTCGATGTAATCTTCAAGCTTGTATTTAAAGAATTCTTCTTCGAGATTTTTGAGGTCTTCTTTAATGATTTCAACGGAAGGTTTGGGGTAATCTGAAATGTTGATGTCCTGAACGTCATCAGGTATCTCATAGGATTTTTTTTTCCTAGTGACTTTTTTGTTCAAAACGGCCGAGGCAATTCGTTTTTTTAAATTGTCCTCTTCTTCCTTTAACTGCATATACCTAGCCAGTTTGACGTTCCTTTCCTTAAGTTCTTTAGCTAGTTCAAGAATATCTGCTTTGTTGTAATAATGTGACCTACCTTGTTTGAAATAATTGGAAAAGCCGAATTGTTCCCGGATAAATTTACCGGTACCATAATGGGCATCCTTAAAATACTTGTACAGATCGTGTTCGGAGAGCCACTGGTCACTTGTTTTTTTTAGTTTCTGAAACTCCTTTGCAGCTTTATCAAGCGTAGGAGCAGATAATTGCTCAGATTTAGGCAAGTTTGAGGTTCCGGCGAGTTGCGCCATTGCAGCTTTTAATTGCTTTAACTCCTCAAGTATTT
Source organism: Pedobacter sp. FW305-3-2-15-E-R2A2 (assembly GCF_038446955.1). Lineage (NCBI taxonomy): Bacteria > Pseudomonadati > Bacteroidota > Sphingobacteriia > Sphingobacteriales > Sphingobacteriaceae > Pedobacter > Pedobacter sp. FW305-3-2-15-E-R2A2. Next base: position 5,873,002 of record NZ_CP151803.1, on the reverse strand, counting down.
GTTTTTCCATGATATAAGTAACTAGAATTCAAATTTGGTAATATCGAAATTACGAAATATCTGTAATTGAACTATTCTCATCTTTAAAATGATATTTTAAAAGTTTAACTAGGCTTCTCCTGTCTTGAGAGGGCTTTCTAACTTTATCCTTTCGGTAACTTTAGTTGGCTGCATATCAAGGATTAAGCCTGCATACATCTCAACGTCAGTTTTTATATTATCTGGATGCACATCAAAACGCGGATCCGGTTCTCTTGTTTCATAAAGATAAATCTCAGTCATTGTATCTAAGAGCAAGAATAACCGGTTACAATTCTCCCAGGTTGCAAAGTGATTATCATTAAGTAAATGAGCAGCCAGATGTCTATTGAAATTCGAATGTGAATCACCACTTTGTGTCGGTTTAAACAAGTGATCATTTAATATTTTGTCACAGACCTTATTGAATACATTATGAAAAAGAACATTACTTGGACATGGTTGACGTATGTGAGAGCGTTTGAAGAATTTACGGTGGTCATCAAATTCTGGTTTATTGCCTGTGCCGGAATATCCCGCCCATCGCAGTAAAACTCCTTCAATTACTGGTGCTAATGTCAAATAGGCACTAATATAATTTTGCCTGTAAAAACAGATAAGGGCTGCATCAATGATTTGAACAAATGGCTTAAATGGTAGTAAAGTTTCGAATCTGCCCTTTTTTTGCCTTGCCCTAAAACCTGGATGCATAGATTTTTTACTTAACGATTCTATTATTTTCATCTCGGATTCGGGTAGGGCCTCGGATAAGCTACTTAAATATTCGACATCTGCCATCGTTGCCAGGCTATATAAAAGGAGGGCATAGTCAGCTAATTTTTTATTGAGGGCTAAAACTTGTTGAATCTCTTGATTTGAAGTAGCGGAAACATTTTGTTTGAGCATATCTTTATCACGCTGTTCTTCAGCATCGGCTAAATAAAGCGCATAAGTTTTGGCACTAATTGCGAACCATCTCTCATTTTTGATTTCAAGCTCGTTTTTGGCTTGCTCTAGAGGTGTTCCATTTTTTAGCTTTTCAATTAGTAACTGAGCGATTTCAGCGGTTGTTGGCATTTAATCAATATTTTGTGATGCTGTGAAGCAATTATTTTTGTTGTTCTTCAATTCTGTCTTTATGTACAATATTAAGTTCTTGAAGTGAACTTTTTTAGGCTATTGATTAAGGGTTGTGTCAAAAAAGTATATATTAACTTTACTATCTGATCAACGTTTTGTATATAAACTTTGATGATATTGGTGATTTTATCAACCATTTTTCGTTGAATATCTCCCATTGCAAAAGAATACTTGTACTGTTCTAAGTGATTCTTATGCTTAAAGTCGTATTTATAATAGATATCCAGTAATGTTAGGTCTTCAAATTGTATGGTGCCATTATGGGCCAGGTGGTTCCGATAAGGTTTTAGTTTGTCAAGTTGTCCTTTTACTTGATTCCATACAGCTGGAAAATATGGGTATTGTGAGGGCAGAATTTTTAATAATTGATTCTCCATGCTTAAACCTTTTTTTAGGTCTAAAAGAAGTACGTCATTTATAAGCAGTAAGAGCAGGTCCTTCACTTTTCCAATTCTTATAAAGAAATTCTCGTAGTGATATCTGATCAGTTTTGCTGAATCTGTTTCACGCTCTAATTTTGAAAAACCTGGATCATGTTCGGTTATTAATGTTCTTATCATTTCCATATCTTCCGCATTTTGAATTATTTCGGCGACCCGATTATGAACTCTCGATATATAATTGCCAAATGGTGTATTTGTAAACTCTTTGTATTTCTGATTATTTTTATAACCAGAGTATTTTACAAATACAGCATTAAGTGCTTCAATAAAAGGCGTATCCCCTGATTTCATCTCGTTAAATTCCTTGTTGACCATATCTGATTTAAAATTATTTCTAGGATAATTGCATTTGTGTGTTTCCTTTTATAGCCTCAACGATATCAGGTCTAAATTTTTTTAGTACGCCATCAAAAATGTCTTGAACAAAAGGGGCTACCCAATATTCTGAATCTCTTTCGGGCTTTTCACCCATGTCCAAACTATCTATATAGTCACTGGACATCATATAATTGTCAGAGAAAAAAAACAGATAACCTATATGCAGAATAAAAATTTCTCTTAGGTCCGCTCTAAATTTATTCAATAGATCAATTCGTTCTTCGATATAAACTTCGCTGTTGTTTAAAAGAAGTGTATGGTAATAAAGGTAATGAGTGTGTTCGTTACATCTTTGCCTAATAGATTCAAGTGAACTTTTCTTAAAATCGCCACCATTATATATAAGCTCAGTGATTTCTGCTACTTTTTTAGAGTTGATGATGTATTTGGACATCTTTTCAAATCCTGGTATAGTTTCTTTTCCTTCTATCCAATTATTAATCTTTTCGACAATATAATTGTCAAATCCAAAGTGGTCATCTAGGTATAATTTTGAGTAAAGATTGATGATTGCCGAGTCGTAGTATTTGCGAAGTAGGGTATAGGCATCATTTATCCTTCCTTTTTTTAATATGTCAAAAATGGATTCTAATGTACCTTGGATTGAGTTAAATACATATGTGTCAATGTTCAGTATGTTTTTTACCCCCTGAGTTACCCAGTGCATATTCAGGTCTGCCAAATGATCGTAGAATTTTGAATATGTCGCTAAATCGTTAAATAATGGATGTTCTTGGTAATCTTTTGCTTTGACTTGCATATTCAAATTTATTGAAGTTTAATTGATATGATCAAAATTAACAGGTAACTGCGCAGTCAAGCTGCGTAATTAGAAATATTTATATTATTTGTTGTTTATAAATAGGTTTATAATGGTTTTACTGGTGTATGTAATATCATATGACCCATTTCTAACCCATAGTTTCGGTTGATCAAGAATTCGATCTACAGATGATGCTGAAGTTTTCTTGTAAACAATAAAAAATTATCGGGTATTTCAAGCTTTATCTGTTCAGTTAGGTAGTAAACGATTTTTAGGACGCTCTGATGACTGGTCATAAACTTTTCAATCCTGATTCTGGTGGGTTTTGGTGTTTTCGGAAAGAAATTTATGAAATTTTGCAAGAAAGTGTTTGTGTCTAATAATACTTTTAAATCCTCGTTAACTAGAATAGGGATGCTATTGAAAGCATTTTCTATTAGCTTAAGTTTAGGTTTAATCTCTCTTATGGGGCTATCGAATAAAATAAAATCTGCCTCGTCAATGCCTTGTCTCATAAGCATATGTAAATTTTTGTTGAAATTGACAACGGAGGATAGAAAATCCTTTTCAAGATTGTCAAGCATCTTTTTTACATTGATGTTCTTTAGAATAGCAGTATAAACAAAAAAATCAGCCTGTGATTTTATAACATTATACTTGCCATCTTTTTCGATCACCAGTAAGAGATTCAAAAAATTGGCAAAATCACCAATGTGCTTGAATTGTGTATGCCCTTCTGTAATTATTTTTGATACTTTACTTATCGGTGCGTCTAGATCTAAGCAAATGTCCAGTAAATAATCGATGTCCAGTAATAAATGGTAGCATTGGTGTTTTGGGTTTTCGATTTTACCAGTATGGGAAAAACTATTTCTCAGATCAGCAAGTGTGAACTCATAGTAATCAAACGTGTAATGGGCGAATTCATAGTAATCTCGGATTGTGCTGACCTTTTCAGTTAACGACCCCTTATTGGGTTTCTTTGCGATCATGTTGAGTACCTCGGTAAAAATACCCTCCACCTGTGGCAAGGCAAGTGCAAATAGTGAATACCATTTTTTTTCAACCATTAGGAAGGACATTTCCTCAAAGATTTCTCCTCGTTCTCTTATTACCGGAAGATTGCCTAGCTTCTTTATTATTTCCTGAAAAAATGATAATGGATTTATCCTGCGTTCGAAACCTTCATTTATTGTGGCAGTATAATGCATTGGAATTTTCACTATGTTTTCTAGCCAATTCAGTTTGTTTAGTAATGGGTTGATTCTTCTGTAGTCAAGCTTGTCTAAGTTTAAATGATATTCATAGCCAATGCCAAACTTAAATTCCATATAGGGGAAGTCGCTGGCTTTATCCATTTGTTCTCTAAAGTGCTTGAATCTTTCATCTATTTCGAGAGGCAAACCAGGTGTCGCTTTTTCGTAAGCACGATGCAGTATACCGTTTAAGAGATAGCTGATTATTTCTTCTTTTTTAGCCAGGGTTCTTCTGTAGAAGGTCAAATACTTTCTTTCCTCATTATTTCTTGGTGTGGAAGGCTCTTGATTGTATTTAATGATGAAAGGCAAAGAATTGTAATGTACTAGTAATTCTTCAAGTAGCGCCAGATGTTTTTTTGCCTCTGATTCAAGCTTGTTTTTTATTGTTAGTAATTTTGAGCCTAGATTTAGGTAAATCCGGACAAAATATGTTATTGGTTTATCGGTTTTTCTAAGGAGCCCGGTCACATCCAGTACTTTCTGTGCATACACTTCTACGGACTCTTCTGTCTCTTGTAACTTCCTGAAATTAAAAATCTTTAAAGCTTTATAGGCTAATTGCCATTCAAGTAGTGTGAAGAACTCTTCGATCTTTATTTCTTCTCGCATGCGTTCAGAAATAAAGCTCATAGAAAGATGATCTTCCTTGTAATCTTTAAAATTGATCATAGTTTTTATTGAAAAGAGCTGGATAAATATTGTATTGCTAATTTGGATTCAAAAATCAGAGTTGCATATTTTTTAAGGTTGTTTATACTCTATCAAACGGATCATTCCCAATGTCAATATTGCATGAAATAGCCTTTGGGCTACATGGGTATCTAGCAAGTTAGGGTTTATCATGCCGTGCGAAATCCTATTTCTTAGATTCCATCCCCGGGGATCTGTAAATAGAATTTTGAAGTAGTAGATACTGCTTTCTCCGAAAACCTGTTCAATGATCTTGTCCTCTAATAGCTGGTGAAAAGTTTTTAACTGATAGGCTTTGTTTTTATCAACAAGGATATTACCTCCGTTCATTTCCAGTAAGTTCCGGATAGCCTCCTCGAATTGGGGAACAACCAAATGAGCAAAGATTTGGTAATCCTTTTCAAAGAAAGCCTCTATTCCCCGGCAGATTATAGCAAATCGGTCTTCTTCTATGATACAAGATTTTTTTAGAAAGGCCAAGGTGTTATCTACTGTGAGATATCCGGTTGTTGTCGCCATATCAAACAATATGTGTGTCAGTAGGCTGTGCATATGAAGTTGCATGCCGGTATGTTTTGCTAAATGGCCTTCAAAATCTTTCTCAATAGAGCCAACTTGTGCCACCTGTCTTCCTTTTTCGTCAACTATGGTATTTGTTACTAGATATTGAATTGGATGTTTAGAAGCAGTATTCCTGAGTTCTTTTTTTGTATTATCCAATTTTGGTATCAGTAGCTCAACAATTAATGATAATACTGTCTCAGCGTCCCCGACAAGTATTTTTTTCAAGAGTGCCTTTAGTTCAGTGGTGTCTATTGTTTGCTCTGAAACAATAGATTTCATTTCCTCATTAGATTTTTTTCCTAACTCACGAAGCTGGATCAACACTTTAGTTGCCTCGTCGTGGAGATGATATTTCCTATAAATGTGTAATAATTCGTCAAGTTGACCGATTGCTTGAATAGGTATTTCCGTGGAGGCTTTGTACTGATAGGCATAACCCAAATCAAGTATTACTCGTTTAACTTCTTCAGGCTTTTCTTTTTTTAAATAGTATTGAGCAAGTCTACTGGCTGCTGCTGCACTAGCCCAAGGGTCGATATGCTTGAGGTATTGAAGCCGGGATTCAAGTGTTTTTATTACCTGGTCTTCTTCGTCAGAATTGAGCCAATTCTTTTTTCCATTTAAAAGTAAGTCAAAGGTAAAGCCCCATTTATTTTGTTCTTCTGTTATCGGAATATGTTGTTCCAATCCTATAACTTGGGTTTTTATCCTACTGATTAGTGAAGTGTTGCTGTAGGCAGAGGCTACTTCAAGCGCTTTTCCTAGTTTTTTTATTGCGAATTTTTCAATCAAGTAAAGTTTTTTCTCAACTGTCTCGATTAATGCCGTAATATAATTTTCTGCGATAAGATGACTGACCTTTTTGCCCGTAGTTGTTTGTGTAAATTCATATAGAAGTCCTGAAAACCTTGTTTTAAGTACAGGATGTGTGAGTCTGTCCATTTTTTTATGCCAGAACTCAATTACTTTAATTGTAATTAATTCTGGATTAGGATAAGGTTGGTGTCCGGTATCGGTTTGTAAATATCTCGAGGGCTGATAATGCCCACCCCAAGTTGAAGTTTGGCTGCTATAATTATCTAAAAACTGAAACGCCAGCATATCAGCATATAGTTCTGTTTCAGTCTCCAGGTTTATAGTCTTTAGCTGTTCATGAAGCTTGTGTGCGATATCCGTTTCGTTGATTGCTTCATATGGTTGTTGTTCAAAGGCGTTAAATAGGTTCATTATTTATTGCATAAAAAAGATATCTCTAAAAATGTGACTTATTTACGATAAAGGCAATAAGTGTATTACGTTACTGATTAATCAAATATTATAGAACAAATTTAGACAGTTGCCAAATGGTTAGTTTTGTTTAACGCGTCAATTTTTTGGTATATCTGTAAAAATAATAATAGGTTTTTTACTACCTTGAATAGATATGTGTTGATTCGGTTATAGATAAACTTCGGGATAAAGATCTAGCAATATATCTTAAACATCTTCCTGCACCTGCAGTTCTGGAATATTAGGTTTTTTTCTTAATAGAGTCTTTTGCTAGATTCGTGAATATTTATTTAAACCCTAATAATTATAGAAGATACTAAAATTAATGAAGATGATGTATGATATTGTATCAAAATACTGAAAAATATTCATTTTCTGCCTGATTGAAATCATCTGAAAAAGGGAAAAATTTGGGGAAAAATTGTGGTGTTTTTGATCCTTTTTTAACATTTTCAATAGTATAAAACAGTGTTTAAGTGCTTTTGATAGTGTTTTGTCTGAAATTTCTTTAAAACGTTTAAAGTATGATTTTAGTGAAAAATAAATTTTAAGCTCACAAATGTTAGTAATTTTCGGGACACGATTCAGACAGATTTCTCCGAAATTCCGTTAGAAATACCAGGGTGATTTTGGAATTTCCTTAGATTTCCTGCGCTTTAACCTTGAAATAAAAATAGCTGTTGGCAGACAACAGCAGACTGCCCAGTAAACTTCCTCCAATTACATCCGTAAACCAATGGGCTCCCTGATATACTCTTGATATGGGAATGAGTAAAATCAGCAGTATACAAATAGTAATAACCATTGCTCTCAAAATGAAAGGTATGGTTTTTACATGGTACATCATGACGATTAAAAATCCAAAAAAGACCACATAGAAGTTCACATGGCCACTGGGGAAACTCTGTTGCACTGTCTTTTCAAGAACATGTACTAAAGGTGCGGCAGGTCTGGGGCGGTCTACCAAAATCTTGACAACGGTACTTGCCACACCTGCAAATAAAGCGCTGAGGGTAAAGACCGCTTCCCGCTTTAATTTAAAAAGGAAAAATAGCAGTGCGGTCAGTAATACCATAATGAGGGAATAAGGCATCACACCAATAAAGCTGATAAACTTCATAATAGGGTCAAGGATTGGACCCTGATAGCTTTGGATAGCAATTGAAAAATTCTTGTCCAGGGAAGATAAGGGCATATAGACGATAAAAACGGTTAGCAGGACAAAAGCGAGTAGCCCTGAAATCAACAGACTGATTAAAATAAGTTTTCTTTGTTTATTCATTTTATAGGTAATAGAATCAATTTGATTTCAAAATACATAGAGAACGTTAGATTTAACGATTTAATGCTAAAATAACAGATGATTTTGTAGAAAATATGGATTTACTTATCAATAAATCTTTAGCACAAATGCTAACTTTACCCTCCATGAAAATCTTACTAACCGGATGTGTGTTATTCTTTATGAGCACATCACTATTTGCACAAAAGAACACTGATGTTTCCCAGGCTGTAGTTACGTACAAGTTTCGTAGCAACGGAAAAGAGCTCGGGGGAGAACTGAAATTATTTACAAAAGGAGCACAGGCACGTATCGCCAGGCAAGGTGCACAAACTGAACAGCAGTTTTTGCAGTTTAAGGAAGCGGCGACCTATCAGGTATTAAACAGTAATGGTCTTTCTTATAGCCTTAAAAAATCATTTTCGGACTATGTGAAGGCAGAATTGCTTCCAGGTATAGATACCATCGCTGGCATTCCCTGTAAAAAGGCAAAACTTTTTATCCGTTCCAACACCATCGAGATATGGTATAACACAGATTTAAAGATCAAAGGAACACCTACCATCTCTATTGCTCCTGCGATGGGACTCGTGTTAAAAGTAATTCGTAATGGCAATTCTGAAACCATAGCTACTAACGTCGAATACCGGACGGTGACTCCAGAAGAGCTTAAATGGCCCTCAAAATGGGAAAACCTATTGGATGAACCTGCTTACCAACGACAAATCATCGAAAGCAGGTATCAAACCTTACAAATCTTCAATGATGAACAGATTAATTTTGGCCGTAAAATAGAAAACCCTGCAGGGGAACAGGCAAACCTTACTTATCACTTTTCAGGTGGTACCGTTATCCTTAAAAAGGTGAAACTTCCGGAGACCTCAGCAGGGCAGCATTTGTTTGCAGAACTGGTGCAACATTCCAACGGTGATGCTTATGATCGTACCGGATCTGTATTCATGATCCCGGTCGACAAAAAGATTTCTTTTTTACAGGCACTGCAAAATGGTGTACAGGTCCTTCCGGTATATAACGCAAAGAATGGAAAGAAATACCAGGGCGTAACTGCTACGGATCAATATCTTCCGCCTTTGGAACTGATGCGCTTTTTCACTTCTTTCGGTGTAGGGAAGTTTAATGAGCAAGCTAAAATAAAGGGGTATAACTGGGCGGATTCTGTGGTTTACAAACAAGACATTACTGCTTTGTTGCCTAGCCTGCAAGGCGAGGTATGGATCGGCGTGTTTATTGGTAATTATGACAAGGGTGGTCATAAAGCCAGTCTGTATTTTAAATACTATCCCGGAGATGGGGATGAGGATAAAAATGGTAAGAAAAACTGGATGATGCCCGTATTTAATACGACCAATCTGATGGAAATGTCAGGACAGGAATACGGAACTATGTTCGACAAAGATTCCCTTACCGTTTCAGTGGATGTACCGGCAGGACTTAAAAATCTGCGTCTAAGGTATCTGACTACCGGACATGGTGGTTGGGGTAATGGCGATGAGTTTGTTCCCAAGCAAAATGAAATCTTTGTAGATGGAAAAAGAGTGTATCATTTTATTCCTTGGAGAGAAGATTGTGCAACTTACCGTATGTTAAATCCTGCTTCCGGCAATTTTGGCAATGGTTTGTCTTCTTCTGATCTGAGCCGCTCTAACTGGTGTCCCGGAACCATCACACTTCCTGTAGAAATTCCTTTGCCGGATCTTAAGCCAGGTAAGCATACTTTTAAAGTGGCCATTCCATTAGGTAAACCGGAGGGAACAAGTTTCAGCGCCTGGAATGTATCCGGTGTGCTGATCGGAGAAAGGGAATAATTATTTAAATCCTGTAACTATCTTTCAAATCTTACGTCCCATCAAAAATTAAACATTAGATATGAAAAAAACATTTACTTACCTTTTTCTTTCTTTTCTCAGCTTAACGGTAATTGCTCAGCAAAAGAATGTTAAGCCGGATAGCCGGTTGGCAGATCTGGATGCCGTGCTAAATAAGGTGTTGAAAGATCAAAAAGTTGCTGGTTTTGCGGTTGCAGTGATAGAAGGAGATCAGGTGATTTATAGTAAAGGATTTGGTTACCGTGATGTAGAAAATAAAAAAACGGTTACACCCAATACACTTTTTGCTATTGGCTCAAGCTCGAAAGCCTTTACTTCAGCACTGCTTGGCCTGCTGGAAAAAGAAGGGAAACTATCATTGGATGGCAAAGCAACAACTTATCTGCCACAGCTGAGGTTTTTCAATGAGAACATGAACAATCATATCACGGTTCGTGATATGATGTGTCACCGTACCGGACTTTCCCGCTATGATTATTCCTGGTACCTCTTTAATACCCCTAACAGAGATAGCATCATCCAGCGGGTGAAGTATATGGAGCCTAATGCAGGATTAAGAGAGAAATGGCAGTACAACAATTTCATGTTCCTTGCGCAGGGAATGATTGCTGAGAAGTTAACAGGAAAAACCTGGGAACAGAATATAAAAGAAAAGTTTTTTATCCCTCTGGAGATGACCCGTTCCAATACCAGCATCTATGACATGCAGAAGGATGCTGATGCTTCTTTACCATATACGCTGGAAAAGGACAGCATCATAAAAAAGGTGGACTATTATGATATTTCCGGTATGGGACCAGCGGGATCAATCAATAGCAGTGTTAACGAAATGGCCAATTGGTTGAAGGTTTGGACGAGTGGAGGCTACTATCATAAAAAAGAAATCCTTCCTTCATCCTATATCGGACAGGCTGCATCTGCACAAATGGTGATGGAGGGGGCATTACCTGGAGAATTCAAAGATATTTATTCGGCCAGTTATGGCTTTGGATGGATGATCAGTTCTTACCGTGGCCATTACCTGGTAGAGCATGGTGGAAATATTGACGGCTTTTCTGCAAATGCAGCCTTTTTTCCAGCAGATAAGATTGGAATAGTTGTTTTAACCAACCAGAATGGCTCTGCTGTTCCTGCTTTGGTGCGAAACAGCATTGCCGATAGGGTTTTTAAGCTGGCTAATATAGATTGGAACGGCCGACAAAATAAAAAGAAAGAAGAGGCCATGAAAAAGAAGAAAGCCGAAAAGCCGGAAGTTGAAATGGTGCAGGTGTTAAATACCAGGCCTTCGCATTCCACCAAAAGCTATGTAGGCTTCTATGAAAATCCAATAGCAGGAACAATTGATGTGTCTCAAAGTGCGGACTCCCTGTTTGCAGTATTGGGAAAACAACGGATCTTCCTGAAACACTATCATTATGATGTTTTTGAGGCCAGAGATATTGACAAAAAAGGAGAAATCGATACGGCAAGCAGCAATTTCAGAATCAATTTTAGCTTCGGAACGGATGGAAAAATAACAGGTGTGAGTCTTCCTTTGGATGGAAGGTCTGTTGTATTTACTTTTCGCCCAAAAGAGGTCGCCTTAACTAAAGAAATGCTAGAAACGTATAAAGGTGATTACAATCTGGGTAAAACTGTGGTTAAAGTGTACCTCAAAGATAAGACCTTGTGTGTTTCTCTTCCCGGACAACCGGATTATGAAACGACCTCTATAGGAGGGGATTCCTTTAACATTAATGCTTTAACAGGATATAGTCTGAAATTTGAGCGAAATGGAGATCAGATAGAATCGCTGACTTTCAAACAGCCAAATGGGAATTTTAAAGCAGTCCGTAAGAAATAAATCATAAATTACCAGTTAAATAAGGCTTTCCGGATTTCGGGAAGCCTTATTTAATTATCCTGAACCCGATTGTTAATGTGAGCAATTCCGGAAGTATGATTTTTACAAATCCATATCATTGAATTTTAATCTGCATAAAATTTGTTGTCACCTTAAAAAAGCTTTGTATACGTTCATTATTGATTACACTTAATAATTACTATAACTTTCTGGCTTATTTGTTTTCGCCTCTTCCCTAAATCCGGGGTTCTTCAAGGGATGAGTACAACACAACTGAGATCCGTTGGTTTTTAAAACAGAACAAACGTTTGCATTGATGTTAATGTATTGGTAATCTGATTATTATAAGTTGAGAAGTTTTCTTGCAGTTTGCAATTGATTCTTCGTGATTTGTTAAGAGAGCTACTTCAGCTACGCTGATGTTTATGAACTGAAAAAGGACCGAAATGCCTGATTCATCTATCTTTAAACGTGGGGCTTACGCTTGTTTTTTAAATAAAATTAATTTTTTATTAAGGGGAGATAACTGCTTCAATAATCTTCTCTAATGCGAACGTTTGCGCAGTTTTTTTGCAGGCCTTATTGAGTAAGCGGCTGATTCTTAGTGATATCTTTACTTAAATGTTTTAGTTGAACCATGGTCATATACGTGAGATCTGGATTCCAACTGAAACAGACCTGACCTAACCGACCAAGACTAACCGAAGTACTACATGATATTTAATTTTAATAAGGCTGTTATTACGGCCTCTTTATTCATTACAGCATCTTTTGGTATTGTATTTTTTTCCTGTAATACTGATGAAAAGCAATTGTCAGATGTAGAACCACAGGTCATACAGGTAGACACCACTAAAATTCCGGATAATAAATTTGGGAAGGCCGTGAAATATGGCCGCAGTCTCATGCTCAATACGGCCTATTATATCGGCCCAAAGGGAACTAAAGGAAGATTTCTAGGCAACAAAATGAATTGCAGCAATTGTCATCAGGATGCCGGAACAAAATTATACTCTTTTAACCTGATGAAATCACATGAAGATTATCCTCAATATCGCGCAAGAGAAGGAAAGATCCTGACACTTGCGGAGCGGATAAACAACTGTGTGATGCGTCCGCATAATGGAAAACCACTTCCACTCGATGGCGAGGAGATGGTGGCCCTTTTATCTTATTTTAAATGGATCAATTCCTTTGTGCCTAAAGGAGAGCCCTTTCCAGGACAAAAGAATAAAAGCATCGAACTGCCGGCAACAGCTGCGAACCCGGAACAAGGCCAGGTCCTTTACGATATGCATTGTGTAAGGTGCCATGGGAAAGAAGGGGAAGGTCTGCTACAGAAAGACAAAAGTACGTATCAATATCCACCACTGTGGGGACCTGAAGGCTACCAGCCAGGATCGAGTATGCACCGTAATATCAAGCAGGCCCAATGGTTAAAAGCAAATATGCCTCATGATAAAGCAACCGCTGAAAAACCCTTCCTAACCGATAAAGAGGCCTTGAACATCGCTGCTTTTGTGAATTCAGACAAAATCCATAAAAGACCAAACCCTAAAAATTTTGACTACCCTCACGCTGAGGAAAAAGCGATAGATTATGCACACCAACCATTTGTAGATCCCTTTTCTGAAGAACAGCACCGATTGGGCCCATACCAGCCAATCATTGACTATCTGAACAGTAAAGGCTATACACCAACTTATTAATAACGACCAATATTAATACCACCTAAATCTTTAAATATGAAAACTAAAATTCTACTATTTTCACTCCTTATTTCTTTCATTTTATCGATTGAAAGTTATGCCCAGAATGGGTCTAACATAACAGGTAAAGTAGCCGATGCTAAGGGTATGCCTATTCCTGGTGTCAGCATAAAAGTAAAAGGAACACAAACGGGAACGGTAACTGATGATAAAGGGAGTTTCAGCTTTGCTGCGCTGGAGCCATCCAGTATCTTGCAATTTTCCTTTATAGGATATGATAGTCAGGAACTGAAGCTGGCTGGGAAAACCTTGCTCAACATCGTTTTAAATGAAACAGAAACCAGCCTGAATCAGGTCGTGGTGGTGGGTTACGGTACGGTTAAGAAGAGAGACTTGACCGGTTCTGTCAGCTCCATAGGTAAAGAAAGTCTGAATCTTGGCGGGGTAACTTCCAACGTTGCACAGGCGATTCAGGGCCGTGCTTCGGGGGTTCAGGTGAGTCAGGTGAGTGCTGCGCCGGGCGGATCAACGATTATCCGGATCAGGGGCGGCAACTCTATTAAATCGACCAATGAGCCTTTGTATGTTGTGGATGGTTTCATTTCTGATTACGGAAAAGACATTGCACCAAGTGATGTGGAAGACATTCAGATCCTGAAAGACGCTTCGGCGACCGCGATTTATGGTGCCCGCGGAGCAAACGGAGTGGTGATGATTACAACGAAAAGAGGTAAAGCAGGTCAGTCTGTGGTCGAGTTGGAAGGTTATTACGGAACACAACGCATCAAGACAAAACCAAAACTGATGAATGCAACAGATTTCAAAGCAATCGCCAATGCAAAAGCCCTGGAACAGGGAAACCCGCCAGAATATACCGCGGCAGATCTGAGCAGCAATGTTAATACCGACTGGTTTGATCTAGCGACACGTAATGCTGGTGTACAAAATTATAACCTGAACATCAGAGGCGGTAATGAAGATACTAAAATATCTATTTCAGGAAACTTTTTCTCACAGCTGGGGGCATTGAAAAAGACGGATTTCGACCGTCATTCCGGTCGTTTCAATATAGACCATAAGGTCAGTAAAAGCGTTACTGTTGGTGCCAATATTTATGGCGCACGTGCATTTGCTCAATATAAAACCTATGATGGTAATATTGTACCTTCAAATGTGTTATATGGCATCTTATTCAGCTCTCCTGCTATTCCTGCCTACAATGCAGACGGGACTTACGGACGTAGAAATGGTAGAGACAATCCTCTGGCATGGTTACTGGAGCCGACAAACGACCGTTATAACAATAAGCTCAATGGAAATGTCTTTGTAGACCTCAAAATTACAAACGACCTGACCTGGCATCTGAGCGGTGGAACAGAATTTTCTGCGACGAAGGAAGGAACTTATTTGCCAACAACTCTGGTTTCGGGTGGTAAGGTAGGTGGACAGGCTTCGATTAACGAATTCAATACCACCAGGAATCTGATGGAAACCTATCTGACTTATAAAAAGACTTTCGACGGAATCCATTCAATTACTGCATTGGCCGGTTTCTCTTATCAGCATGATAAATATGAAAAACATTTTACCCAGGTGCAGAAATTTACTTCTGATAAATTTTTGTATAACAAACTGGAGGCAGCTGCGGAAAGAATCGGTGCAACGAGTGTTAAAATACCAGATGCTTTTTATTCTTATTTTGGTCGTATTAACTACGCCCTGAAAGACAGGTATCTGGCTACTTTTACCTTACGTCAGGATGTTTCCTCCAAATTCGGACCGAATAAACGTCAGGGATATTTCCCTTCCGGGTCGATCGCCTGGAGGATCAGCGATGAAGATTTTATGAAAGATAATAAGATCTTTTCCAGCCTGAAAGTGAGGACAGGTTATGGTATCACTGGTAATGACAGGATAGATAGTTATGCTTATTTGTCTACTTTTGGTACGACGAAGGTGACGCTGGATGATGCAGGGAGCGCAGCAGGTGGGGTAGTCGCTACCCGTTTGGCCAATCCGGATTTACAATGGGAAGGCAATGCGCAATTTGATGCAGGACTGGATATGGGCTTTTTCAAAGACCGCCTAAATGTGACCCTTGACTTTTATAGAAAAACAACTCAGGATTTGTTGCTGGATTTGCCGATTGAACAGATTCATGGTTTTAGCAGTCAGTTGGTTAATGAAGGCAGGATGCAAAACCAGGGGCTGGAGCTTTCCATCAACAGCAGAAATGTTTCAAGTGATAACTTAACATGGAATAGCACTTTCAATATTGCTTATAACAAACAAAAAGCTTTGGACTTAAATGGCAGATCAAGTATCATTACCCAAACTGCAAATCCGGATGGTTCCGTCCCGGCAGCGGATTTTACTAAACTTGCAGTTGGCAGAGAGTTGAGTGAGCTCTTTGGCTACGAATATCTTGGTGTCATTAAGACTGGTGAAGTATATGCTGCACAGCCAGGATCAAAAGCAGGGGATCCAAAATATGCGGATCTGGATGGAGATGGATTAATCACCGCCGGAGACCGTAAAGTGTTGGGGCATGCCTTCCCTCGTTTTGTTTTGGGACTGAACAACGATTTTACCTATAAAAACTTTGATCTTGGTGTATTCTTTCAAGGGGCATTGGGTTCCAATCTGTTTAATATGAACAGACTGTTGTTAGAAACTTATACTGGTACGGATGCTTTGAATCGCTGGACTCTACAGAATGAGGATACGGACATTCCAAGAAATGGTTATTTTACCTCTAAATATGGAAACTACATCAACTCCCGCTTCGTAGAGAATTCTTCTTATCTGAAGCTTAAAAGCCTGACTTTTGGTTATAGTTTGCCAACAGCAAAAATCGGCTTCCTGAAAGGAGTCAGTAAAGTGAGATTCTATTTTACCGGACAGGATTTATTTACCATTACTAAATATACAGGTTCAGATCCTGAGGTGAACACAAATGAAAATGGGACGGGTGCGGGTAACTTAAGAGCAGGTTTAGACTTCAACGCTTATCCAGCATTCCGCTCTTACACGTTCGGCTTAAAAGTAACCTTCTAACCTATTAAATTGTTAATTATGAAACGTACAATATTTATATTTTCAGCTTGTTTAATAGGATTTGCCTCCTGTAAAAAGATAGCAGAACCAAAAGTTTATAGCTTTTTAACAGATGTCAATGCCTTTGAGTCAAAGGCAGATGCAATCGCCGCCGTAAATGGTGTTTATGCCCGTCTAAAACAACCAAGTGGGGTGAGTGATTCGTACCAGTATTACGCGGGTTTCCAAATGGCAATTACCGATTTCACAACGGACATCGGCCACTCTTTTCAGTCGGGAGACATCTCTTTGCTTTCTGAGGCACAATGGTCGCCAACCAATAAATACACCAATTTTGCTTATCAGCATCAGTATAAAATGATCTCCGATGCGAACATTGCTTTGTTTTATCTTCCAAAGATCAAAACACTTTCCACCGAAGAGCAAAACCAGTATTATTCTGAAATCCGTTTCTTACGGGCATTGGGATATATGGACTTAACGGACGCTTTCGGACCGGTAATTCTGGTTACGGAGAAAGATGTGGAAAAAGCGGATTATGTCACTAAGCTAGCTCCTTCAAGTGTAGAGGACATCAATAAGTTTATCATTGCTGATCTGGAATTTGCTGCGGCGAATTTACCGGTAAATTATAAGAGCAAAACCATTTATCCGACAAATGATGTAGGCCGTGCAACCAAAGGTGCTGCACTCTCTTTACTGGTAAAATTATATATGCGTGAGCACAAATGGCAGGATGCTTTAACGACGATCCAAAAGATAGAAGCTTTAAATCAATATGGCTTATTTCCTTCTTATAAAGGCTTATTTGCAGAAAGCAATAAATGGTGTGAAGAGTCGATCTTTAGTGCATTGGCAGATGCTTTAAATGATGGTACAGAGTTAATGAACCACTTTGGTCCTCTAAACAATACCGAAGTTTCTGATCGTTGGCAATATTATGCTGTAAGTTGGTCCTTCTGGAATTCTTACGCGCGGAACGATGAACGTCGCGAGATGTTTTACTATGATTATATTGGTTCTGATAAATTACATTATATGCAGGCACCTGCCGGACAAACAAAACCACCAACAGGTTTTTATTACCTGCCGGATGTAGCCAGTAAGAAATATGCAGATCCTTCCGGTTCTACAACTTATTATGATGGTCACGGGATTCCAATTCTTCGTTACGCAGACATCGTGATGTGTCATGCAGAAGCTTTAAATGAATTGAATGGACCTACACAGGCAAGTATTGACCTGATCAATAAAGTGAAAGGACGCGCTAAAGCAACCTTACTTGGCCCTCCATCTGGATATACCAAAGAAACATTGCGCAATGCTATTTTGCAGGAACGTGGATGGGAGTTTTTCTTTGAATGTAAACGCAGACAGGATTTAATCCGTACTGGTATGTATCAGCAAGTAGTGAATACTTACCTGACAGGTATTGGTAAACCTGCTAGCGTGAACATTACCAGAGATAAATATTTTTCTTATCCCCAGACTCAGACGGACTTAAATCCAAACTTGAGCAACGCAGGCAGACAGTAATATTGATATATTTGATCGGGACACCAGTACATGGCGTCCCGATTTTTTATTTATAGCATATGAGATGGATTAAAATCAGCTTCCCTTTTTTGTTTATAGGTTTGTTTACCGCCTGTACAGATCCCTGTACCCAGAAAATCGTAGAGGTTAAGCTGAGTAACCCTGGTAGAAATACGTTAAAGGTGAATGCAGATATCCAGCTCTCTGAGCCCTTAAAGGCAAGGATTGAGTATTGGATAAAAGGAAAGGAAAAACAGGTATTTACAACGCCGCTTTCTGAACAGAAAAAGATCCATCACCTGATGATGACGAACCTGGTGCCTAAGGAATCTTATCAATACCGGGTGATCACAGAGGATGGGACTTGTAAAGCGGAAAGCAAAGTGTATGATTTTGCTACGCAGAACTTTCCCGTTTGGATTCATGATCTTTTTAAAGTAACTGCGCCGGATCAAAAGGTGATCCCTGAGCCGTTTAAAAAAGGTTTTATGCTGATTTACCAGAGAGAATTACCTGGGGTTGTTTTCCTTATCAATGCTAAAGGAGAGATCAAATGGTATCATCAGGTGGTAGGAACCGGATTTAAAACGAGCCACTTTACTCAAAATAAAACCATTCTTTCAATTTTAGGGAACGAAGAATATCCTACCAGTTATGGAAATGAAATACTTGAAATTTCCTTAAACGGGGATACCTTACTGCACCTGAAAAAGGGGCAGAAAGATTTTAAACAAACCATTCACCACGAAGTTTTATTGAATAAAAAAGATCAGGTAGTTACGCTTTGTGTAGAGCAGAAAGTTTTCAACCTGAGCCGATATGGTGGAGGAAGACAGGATACGGTGAAAAGCGATGGCATTATGGTACTGGACAGGTATGGGAAAAAGGTCTGGAGTTGGTCGGTTTTTGATGAACTGGACCCGCTGAAAGATAAAAATGTAGTTAGGGACAGGAAAGATTGGATGCATGCCAATAGCCTGAATTATGATAAAGATGGAAACTACCTGATTTCTTTTTATAACAATGGGCAGGTCTGGAAGATCGATGCGAGATCTGGAAAAGTAATCTGGAAGTTTGGAAAGAACGGAGATTTCAAAATGCCTGAGGGAACAGCCTTTGATCAGGGGCATGCGGTGCATATAAACAGTGATGGCAATCTGATGTTGTTTGATAATGGAACGAGTAAGAAACTGTCCCGAACGCTGATCTTTAAACTCGATGAACAGAACAGAAAAGCAAAGCTGATCACAGAAACAAAACTGCCGGTAGAGATTTATAATGAGCGGATGGGAAGTGCTTACCTGATTGGTCAGAAAGCCATTTTGCAGACGACTTCTAAGCGGCATATCGTGGTGTTGACAAATTTTGCAGGTACTTTCTTATGGATGTTAAATACGAGTATTATGCCTTATCGGGTGGAGTTTCTTCCTGAAGAAAACCTGGCTCCTTTTTTGGAGAATTAAGCAAAATTGAATCAAATTGAGGATATAAAATCAATCCGTTTGAATCTGGTGTTTCGGGCTTTTTGGGTCGAATTATTCTACTTGTCCGTTGTGGTTTATTTGCATTTTCCGGTTAAACAAGATGAATGGAATGAATTGATTGTTCTGGAAATCAATGCGTTAATTTTGTTAATCTTAAAAATTAACGCCCTATGATTTCCACTGATTTAGCCATTATCGGGGCAGGCCCTGTTGGACTGTTTGCGGTTTTTGAAGCAGGTTTGCTCAAAATGCGCTGCCATTTAATTGATTATCTGCCAAAGGCTGGCGGGCAGTTGTCTGAATTGTACCCTAAGAAACCAATCTATGATATTCCGGGTTATCCAAATATTCTTGCTCAGGATCTGGTGGAGAACCTTTTAGAACAGGTAAAACCCTTCCATCCAACCTTTACTATGGGGGAGCGGGTTGAAATTCTGGAAAAACGGGGAGAGCGTGACTTTATCCTAACGACGAACATGGAGACAGTGATCTCAGCTAAGGTTATTGTCATCGCCGGAGGCTTAGGTTGTTTTGAGCCGCGTAAACCTGTATTATCCGGGATTGAACGATTTGAGAACGGGGCTGGTGTAAACTATATGATCCTCAATCCTCAACAGTATAACGGGCAAAAAATGATCATTGCCGGAGGAGGGGATTCAGCCTTAGACTGGACTATTTTTCTGTCTGATATCGTTGAAGAACTAACATTGGTTCATAGGAGCGAAAGCTTTCGCGGAGCTCCTGATTCGGTTAGTAAAGTAATGGAGCTTGCAGAAAGTGGGAAGATAAAACTTGCACTGAACAGTAACCTGCATTCCATCTCCGGATTCGATAAGCTCGAAAATGTGGAACTCATCCACAATGAGAGCAATGAGGTGATCAGTGTAGCTACAGACCATTTGATTCCTCTTTATGGTGTAAGCCCGAAATTAGGTCCGATTGAAGCCTGGAATCTAAATATCAATAAAAGTGCAATTGAGGTCAATACAGAAGATTATTCGACAAATATCCCAGGCATTTATGCAATTGGTGATATTAATACCTATAAGAATAAACTCAAACTGATTCTTTGTGGTTTCCATGAAGCAGCATTGATGAGTCATAGTGCTTATCAATACCTCAACCCCGGCTTAAAATATACGATGAAGTATACGACAGTCAATGGCGTTTCAGAATTCTAGCGGAAAATCTGATTTTTTTTACTTTATTCATTTTCTGTTTGATAAAATATTCATTTTGCAGAATTTGTTCTTTTTTGCTTTTTTTTATTATAAAATGTCTTTAACTGTCTTTTAAGCTGTTTTTTTCTCTGTTCATTAATTCTGAATATAATGAATGAGGTTTTTGAAAATTTTTAACCAAAGAGTAATGATTGATGGTATTTTCGGGTAATGCGTCTTTTTAATTGTTTAACTCATCTATCGGAAAATAGAGTGATAAGGAATAAAATGAATGAGTAGTGTTTGATATGTGGGTATATACATTTGTATGGCAACACCTACTGGTGGTAAACTAATTTAAAACCCTGTTTATGTAGTTCTTGTTGTTGGTAATTCGAATCCCTTTGTTTACTTAATCATAAACATATGCTCTCTTTTTCAGAAATATTTGAGTCTTATCAAGCTCAAACTGATTCCATCACTTTTCCTGCTCAGCCAGAAAATTTATACGAATCAATTGCGTACTTCATGTGTGCTTCAGGCAAGAAAATACGACCCGTTTTGTGCCTTATGAGTAATGAGCTTTTTAATGAAATTCATACGGACGCTTATCTTGTAGCCAACGCGGTCGAATTGTTTCATAACTTTTCGCTCATCCATGACGACATTATGGATCATTCCATTTTACGTAGGGGCCGTCCTACTTTGCACCTGAAATATGGAGAAAATACCGCCATCTTAGCGGGTGATATGTTATTGATTCATGCTTACATGCAGCTGAATAGAATAAATAGCGCTTATCGTGAACAGATTACTCATTTATTTTCGGAAATGGCCTGTCGGATCTGCGAAGGACAACAGATGGATATTGATTTTGAAGATCGGGAAATTGAAACGTTAAAATATGAAGATTATCTCAGGATGATCACCTTCAAGACATCGGTTTTGCTGGGAACTGCCGCACAGATCGGCGCCATTATTGGTTCGGCAAATACACAGCAGCAAAATGATATTTATGATTTCGGTGAAAATATCGGAATTGCTTTTCAGATCCAGGATGATTTTCTGGATGCCTTTGGCGATGTTTCCATCACTGGGAAACAAGTGGGGAGCGATATCCTGGAGAATAAAAAAACAGCAGTCCTGCTAAAGGCATTTGAGCTGGCGGATCCATTTCAGAAAAAGGAATTGAAAGCAGCAATGCAGTTAAGGGGGGAAGATCGGATTCATACTGTGATTGACCTGTATAAAAAGCTGAAAGTAAATGAATGGGCCAGTACTGCCATTTTACATTACACCGAAATTGCTTTCAAAAGCCTTGACCTGATCGATATACCGGTATACAAGAAAGAAAAGCTATCAGAATTAGCTAATTCTTTATTAGTCCGTCAATCTTAAAACTGAATTTTTTATCTGGAATTGATATGAAACCTGAAGTTTTAAGTTTAAACGCCAGGTCATCGGGCAGGCTGACCACCGTTGATGTAAAGGCTGGGCATTTGCTGTTGGGCAGTTCTTTTCCCATTAGGCTCCAAACCATGACCACCACGGATACGATGGACACCAGGGCTACCGTTGATCAGGTGATGAAATGTGTGGATGCAGGGGCCGACTTGGTCCGGATTACAGCGCCAGGTCTTCGTGATGCAGAAAATCTGTTAAATATTCAGCAAAACCTGCGTAAAAGCGGATGCTTTGTTCCTCTTGTTGCAGATATTCATTTTACACCTAACGCAGCGGAAGCCGCAGCCAGGATTGTGGAGAAAGTAAGGATCAATCCTGGTAATTATGCAGATAAGAAGAGATTTGAAACCATTGATTACAATGATGATGCTTATCAATATGAGCTGGACAGAATCCGGAACAGATTGGTTCCATTGATCAAAATCTGCAAAGAATATGGTACTGCAATCCGTATCGGTACGAATCATGGTTCTTTAAGTGACCGGATTATGAGCCGATATGGCGATTCTCCAATTGGAATGGTAGAGAGTGCAATGGAATTTCTCCGCATCGCTGAGGACCTCAATTTTTACAACATCGTATTGAGCATGAAATCCAGTAATCCACTGGTCATGATTGGTGCTTATCGTTTACTTGTTCAGAATATGCAGCAAGAACTCAAACATTGTTACCCATTGCATCTGGGTGTTACTGAAGCGGGAGATATGGAGCAGGGGAGGATTAAATCCGCAATTGGAATCGGAACTTTATTGGAAAGCGGGATCGGGGATACCATTAGGGTGTCACTTACGGAAGCTCCGGAATTTGAATTACCGGTTTGCCGCAGCATTGTGCGACGATATAGTGGGGGATCAGGTTTAAGCGATCATCCTCAGGAAAAACAACTGAACTCCTTTCGTCAGGATCGGGTTCAAACTTCTAAAATTTTAAACATTGGAGCAGATAGTCCGCCAATTGTAGTGGCTGATTTTTCCGGAATGGAGGAGGTTAGCAACACTGATTTTACAGCGATTGGATATGCCTACAATGCGCTTACCGATAAGTGGAATATTGGACATGCCGCTGCGGATTATATCTTTCTTGACCGCCCGTTGTCTTTTTCTCCACCGGGAATGATGGGTATGATTTTACCTTTCCAGGTATGGAGGACGCTCCCGGATAAAGAGACCTATTTTCCTCTTTTTGAATTGGAAGAGTATAAATCCAGCCGGTATACTTCCGGGAAGGCGAATATGATTCTGCTTAATTATTCTGAAGTCGGTTCTTTTGTTACTGAATTTGCGGATCAGGATTTGTCCAAAGTAATCTTAGTGATTGATACCGCCGGCGTGCTCCCGGCAAAGGATTGTTTAGCACGGCTTCATCTCCTGGAAATCAGTAAACTTCAAATTCCCTGTATTTTAAGGGCTCATCCGGACGATAATAGTATGGACGACTTAATTGTTAACTATGCTGCTTATGCCGGTGAACTGATTTTAAATGGATGGAAAGATGGAATCTGGTTAGTCCCGGTACCGGTCACTGCTGAATTCGAAGACTTGCCAATGGTTTTAAACAATATTGCCTTTGGTATCCTCCAGGTTACCCGTACAAGGATTTCGGGGACAGAGTATATTTCCTGTCCATCCTGTGGACGTACATTATTCGATCTGCAAACTACAACGGAGAAAGTAAGGATAGCGACCAGTCACCTTAAAGGGCTAAAAATAGCGATCATGGGTTGTATTGTAAATGGTCCTGGAGAAATGGCCGATGCAGATTTTGGATATGTAGGAAGTGGTCCTGGAAGGATTTCTCTCTATCGTGGAAAGGACATGGTCAGGAGAAATGTAGACACTGAACTGGCTGTCGGTATATTGATAGACCTCATTAAAGAGTACGGAGCATGGGAAGAACCCCCATAACAGAGATACCCCCCACATACAACTGTCGTTTCATCCCTGATTAATCTCATTTTACCATGAAAAACATTGAATTTCCTCTACTGGATCAGATCAATTTTCCTGCCGATTTGCGAAAAATAAATCGATCTGAACTCCCTCAATTATGCGCCGAATTAAGATCATTTATCATTGATACAGTCAGCCTGAACGGGGGACATTTTGGGGCAAGCCTGGGCGTTGTTGAATTGACTGCGGCCTTGCATTATGTAATGAATACCCCTTATGATCAGCTCGTTTGGGATGTAGGTCATCAGGCCTATGGTCACAAAATTCTAACCGGGAGGAAAAATCAGTTCCATACGAACCGAAAGTATAAAGGGCTCAGTGGCTTCCCCAGGAGAAATGAAAGTGATTATGATACCTTCGGAACAGGCCATTCTTCTACTTCTATTTCGGCCGCATTGGGAATGGCTTTGGCTGCAAAACACAAAGGACAACATGACAAGCAACACATCGCTGTGATTGGAGACGGGGCAATCACAGCAGGGCTGGCCTTTGAAGCTCTCAACCATGCGGGGGTTTCCAATACGAATCTGATTGTGATCCTCAACGACAATTGTATGTCTATCGATCAGAATGTAGGGGCCTTAAAAGAATATCTGACCCATTTGACCCTTTCAAAAACATACAATAAAATCCGGCGAAAATTGGGAAAGACCCTGGATAAAATCCCTGTAGTTGGAGAACTTTCCAAAGATATTTTGAACCATGCAAAGGCAGGGCTGAAAAGTGCGATGGCTGAACATGCCAACTTTTTTGAAGCGCTGAATATGCGGTATTTTGGGACGGTTGACGGGCATGATGTATTGAAGCTGGCAGAAATCCTGGAAGACCTGAAAGCTATTCCAGGTCCAAAACTTCTTCATGTTGTGACCACAAAAGGGAAAGGATTTTTGCCTGCTGAAGAAGAGAAAACACTCTGGCATTTTCCTGGTCTTTTTGATAAGGTAACGGGAGAAATACATAAAAAGGTAAGTACAGAACCTCAGCCACCTAAATACCAGGATGTTTTTGGCCATACCATTATTGAGCTGGCTGAACTGAATGAAAAAATAGTAGGAATAACCCCTGCAATGTTGTCTGGTTCTTCCCTCAAGTTTATGATGGAAAAAATGCCCGGCCGGACATTTGATGTGGGGATTTGTGAACAACATGCGGTAACGCTATCTGCGGGGTTTGCTTCGCAGGGCCTGAAAGCATTTTGCAACATTTATTCTTCCTTCATGCAAAGAGGGTATGACCAGATGATCCATGATGTCGTTCTGCAGCGGTTACCGGTTATCTTTTGTCTGGACCGGGGCGGATTGGTGGGCGAAGATGGGGCTACACATCATGGAATTTATGACATCGCTTATTCCCGCTGCTTGCCGGATGTGATCATCAGCTCCCCAATGGACGAGGCCGAGCTAAGAAACCTGATGTATACAGCTCAGCTGGACAAAATGGACCGGCCGTTTATCATTCGCTATCCGAGAGGACAGGGAATGATGCCAGATTGGAAAAGACCCTTTGAAGAAATTGAAATCGGAACCGGTAGAGTGATTCGGGAAGGAAGGGATATCGCCATTTTATCATTCGGACACCCTGGAAATTTTGCGAATGAAGCTTGCGATCAGCTGGAAAAAGAAGGAATCAGTGCCGGGCTCTTTGATATGAGGTTTGTAAAACCCTTAGACGAAAAGCTTTTACACCGTATTTTTCAGAATTATCATCAGCTGATTACGGTGGAAGATGCTTGCCAGGTTGGGGGATTAGGAACTGCAGTAGTAGAGTTTATGGCAGCGCATAAATATCATGCAGAAGTTCATATTCTGGGTGTACCCGACCGCATCATTGAACATGGAAAAGTAGATGAGCTGTATAAGGAATGCGAATACGACAGGGAGGGAATAGTTGCTGCAGCGAGAGCATGTCTTAGAGAAAAGGTATTGACCATAAAACTCATGCGACATGAAAGCTTTTAATATTCCGGAGATCTATAAAAGTGAATTCATTACCTCCATAAAAAAAGACCGGCAGGAGAATGACCGTATGAAAAGGAATCTTATGCCCTCTGTACTTGATTTTGGAAAAGTAAAGATCCACCTTGCCCGTCATTTTGGTTTTTGCTATGGAGTAGAGAATGCCATAGAAATTGCTTATGCGGCGATAAATGAAAATCCTGGCAAAAGAATCTTTTTACTAAGCGAAATTATACACAATTCACATGTCAACTTAGCCCTGGAGGAGAATGGAGTCCGGTTTATCATGGACACTTCCGGTAATCAGCTCATTCCATGGGAAGAAATAAAAGCAGACGATGTAATCATTATTCCTGCATTTGGAACTACACTTGAGATGGAGCGCATTTTAAACGATAAGGGGATAAAGCAAATCTATTATAAAAGTAAATGCCCTTTTGTAGAAAAAGTATGGACCAGGGTTTCTCAGATTGCCGATAATGATTATACGGTTATTGTGCATGGTCAGCCTGATCATGAGGAAACCAGGGCTACTTTCTCGCATAGTAAAAGTGTTGCCCCTTCGCTGATCATTAAGGATATGACGGAAGCTTTATTGCTCGCCGATTTTATGATGAACAGAAGGCCGGCAACTGATTTTTCTGAAGTATTCAGGGACCGGTATTCTGAAGGCTTTGATGCAAATCAGGATCTGAACCGGATAGGGGTCGTGAATCAAACGACCTTACTGGCGAGTGACACCCAGGAGATTGCTGATTTTTTATTGCAAACTGTGAAGGAAAAACATGGTTTAAAGGAGTCAAATACTTCGGAGCATTTTGCGAATATGAAGGATACA
Organism: Pedobacter sp. FW305-3-2-15-E-R2A2; assembly: GCF_038446955.1. Lineage (NCBI taxonomy): Bacteria > Pseudomonadati > Bacteroidota > Sphingobacteriia > Sphingobacteriales > Sphingobacteriaceae > Pedobacter > Pedobacter sp. FW305-3-2-15-E-R2A2. Next base: position 5,846,354 of record NZ_CP151803.1, on the reverse strand, counting down.
CTTTGCTATGCCACCAATGATAATCAGAGTGCAGTCATCAACATGTTGTTGCTGGATGCAGATCTGGCCATCGTGGTGGGTGGTTACAACAGTTCCAATTCCTCTCATCTGGTAGAGTTATGTGAAGAAAGATTACCTACTTATTTCATCTCTTCCTGCGATAGTATGGTGTCTGATGAGGAGATCAGCCATTGGGATATTCATGCCAGGAAACTGAAAACAACTTTTTCTTATTTACCAGATAAAGAGCTTGTTGTGGTTCATTTGACCAGTGGTGCATCTTGTCCTGATATCCTTATTGAAAATGTAATCAGGAAGCTGCTCTCTTATTACGATTTGTCTATTGATCTATACTAAATCATCATCCCTATATGAATCATCACGCTGAATTAATAAGAGTTGCCGTTTTTGGATCTACTGGATCCATTGGCATCCAGACTTTAGAGGTCATCAGGCAATATCCCGAACGGTTTAAAATAACTGTTCTTACTGCTTATGAAAATGCGGACCTGCTGATCCGGCAGGCGAAAGAATTTGAACCTGATCTGATCGTGATCGGACGAGAGGAAAAATACCACGAGGTGAAAGATGCCTTGATCAACATGGAAACCATTGTTGCGGCGGGGATCGCTGCATTAGAACACGCGGCTGAAATGGGGGTTTACGACATTATGATTGCTGCGATTGTAGGTTATGCAGGCCTGAGACCAACCATGAAAGCCATTGAGAAAGGAAAGAAAATTGCCCTTGCCAATAAAGAAACCCTGGTGGTTGCAGGGGAACTGATTACAAGAATGGCGAAAATCAGCGGTGCAGAAATATTACCGGTGGATTCTGAACATTCGGCGATTTTCCAATGCCTGGAAGGTGAAAATTTAAACAGAATAGAAAAATTGATCCTCACTGCTTCCGGCGGGCCTTTCAGGGGGAAAAAGAAATACGATCTGGAACGGATTGGTCCTGCTGATGCTTTAAAGCATCCAAATTGGGATATGGGCGTAAAAGTGACCATCGATTCTGCTTCGCTGATGAACAAGGGATTGGAAATGATCGAAGCAAAATGGTTGTTTGGTGTGAAGCCGGACCAGATTGAAGCAGTGGTACACCCTCAGAGTATTATACATAGTATGGTACAGTTCGAAGACGGATGTATTAAAGCCCAAATGGGTATTCCGGATATGAGATTACCGATTCAATATGCGTTGTCTTACCCGGAACGGCTTGCCGGAAAATTACCACGGTTTGATTTTGATTGTTCCAGTCAGCTGAGCTTCGAAAGTATAGATACCGACACTTTTCCCAATTTTTTACTTGCAAAAGATGCACTCTACAAAGGGGGGAATATCCCTTGTATACTGAATGCAGCGAATGAGGTGGCAGTGGCTGCATTCCTTTTGCAGAATATTGGATTTCTTCAGATGAGTGATGTGATCGGGTACACCATGTCAGTAATGCCTTTTATGGAGAATATGAATCTTGATGACTATATAGAATGTGATCAGGAGGCCCGTCAGATAGCTGCTGGCCTCGTTAAAAAAAGAATTACTATCAGTACGTAACCTAAAAATCATGCCCTATGAACGCACACCTGCTTTCCCAATTTCATTACCCTTTTCCCATGCTAAAGAATCCATCTGCCGAAGCCTTGCAAGAGCTCACAGATCATCAATGGATTGATGGGGAGTACCTCTGGTTATATGAGGATGATCCTGATACCAGGTATAAGTATAAAAAAACGAAAACGGCACATATCGCCGCTCAATGGTTCCCTACTGCCAGTCCTGAACGGCTGAAGCCCATTTGCAGATTCATGCTATGGACACTTTATAATGATGATAAGTATGAAGAGGGGACCCCTGAAGAAATCAGGATGGTACATAAACAGTCGCTGGCAGTTCTTGAAGGAGTACTGTCTGTAGAAGATGCCCAAATCCCTCTGGCAGGATTGCTGGCTTCGCTGAGAACTGAATTACTGCAGTTTATATCCGAAGAATCTTTTCTTCATTTTACAACAGCACTCAGCAGGTACTTTAAAGGACTGGAGCGGGAACTTATTTATAAGCATAGAAAAACCTTTCCAAGTGTGGAAGAATGTATTGCCATCCGAGAAGATTCACTATGTCTTTTTCCCTTTCTGGAGCTTGCAGATGTGGAGACGAAATTGCCATTGCCGGCAGAAATTTATGGACATCCGGTAATTCAGCGGTTGAAAGCACTGGCCAGCAGAATGATGGTTTATTACAACGAGGTGCAATCTGTAATCAAGGATGAAGCAACCGATAGCATCTATTACAATGTGGTAAAAGCCATCCAGCATAATCGGAGCATTTCCTTAGAGGAAGCTTGTCTGGAGGATTTGCGGATACATAATGAAGCCCTGGAAGAATTTCTGTACCTGCAAAATTCGCTCCCTGATTTTGGAGAATGGCAGGATGCGGTAATCAACCGCATACATTATATCAGCATGACTTTAAGTGGCTGGAAAAATGTATCTGCTAAAATGGAACGATACAATTCGCTAAATGGCTTCCCTTCTGTAGAGCAGGTGAAATCAGTATTCAACAATTAATGATCACATTTTTTAATACTCAGATTCATGAAAGAAGAACTATTTATCCCTAAATGCTATTATCCGTGGGCAACTGTACATAGTCCGATTGCAACAGCTTTTGATCAGGAAGAAATTGCCTGGTACGACAATGATTATACTTTCATTTCTGAAGAGGGAATAAAAAGATGTAAAACACAGCAGCTTTCTCAGGTGGCTACTTATATGAACCCAACCTGTGTGAATATAGACCATATGCGCCCTTGTGCAAGGCTGATGATTTACATCACACTTTGTGATGATTACTTTGGGCTCACTCCTGTAAAGGAACTAAAGCCTATCGCGGACCGGATTTATGAGGTCATGCTTGGTGATGATCCCCAGCCAGATGAAATTGGTATACTCAGGCAAATGGCGCAGGCAAGAAAGGAATGGGAGGTGTTTATGCCTCGGTTCTGGATAGAGCGGGTCTCTATAAATTTTTATGAATTTATAGTTTATGGAATGCTGGAGGAAGCACCATTTAAACTGGCTGAAAAGAGAACTTATCCTTTGCTGGCTCATTATTTCAGCTTTCGTAAGTATTCTATCGGAATGGGGCCTTACGGCGACCTGATCGACCCATGTACCAATTTTGCATTACCGGTACATATCTATAATCATCCTTTGATTAAGCGTGCAAATGAACTGCTTGCACTGCTTATCGTAATTCAGAATGATTTTGCTTCTCTGAAAAAAGAGCTCGAGATAGAAGGTGAGTTTATGAATATTATATTTATTCTGAGGCATCACTATAAGTTATCTTATCAGGAGGCCTGTATTGAAGGGATGAGAATTCATGATGAATATGCGAGAGAACTGGATGAAATACATGTGTCTTTACCCGATTTTAGTCCATATCAGCAGGAAACATCCAACTATGTTTATCACATCAAACTGCAGGTCAGCGGATGTGCAAATTGGTACTATAATTCGGGGACACAGCGCTACGAAAGCAAAGCGTTTATTCTGCCGCAATACGGAAGGGAGGGGGATGATATCATTATCCCGCATAGTGATTTTGTAAAGTAAACTGACTAAACGCATCCTGATCTTATCAGTTGGGATCAGGATGTATTTTCTAATAAGATAAGGCTATCCTTCCAGTGTTTCTGCTGCTTTTATAACCAAATCAACAATTTCCTGTGGATGAGAAGCCATAGAAGTATGGCTTGATGATAAACTAATCGCTCCTGCTTTCATTCTTTCTGCAAAAAAATGTTGTGTTTCTTGTGGGATCATCCTGTCCAGCTCAGATACCTGATACCAGGTGGGTAGCTGTTTCCAGCCTACATAATCTGGTTTATCTTCAAAGATGTTTTTAAGTGTGTTTGTTTATTGTTGTTTTAATGAACAAAGATACCGGCAAAGTTTTCTACGATAAGTTTAGGTTTAAATTTCTGGAATTACCTAACTTCGACAAAGAGGTAAATGAGCTGTCGTCTGATTTAGATAAGTGGTTTTATATTCTTAAAAATATGAGCAGGATGGAAAAGATACCATTATACCTCAATCAGGGAATCTTTAAGAAATTATTTAAAATCGCAGAGGTGAGTAAACTAACAAAGGAGCAACGAACACTCTATGAGTCGAACTTAAAAGCGAAGTGGGATTATGAACATAGTCTTGCCTGGGCCAGTAAAGAGGCTGGAGAAAAGGCGAAAATCGAAGGTAGGAGGGAAGGAATAGAAGAAGGAATCAAGGAAGGAATAGAAAAGGGAATGGAAAAAGGAATACAGGAAGGTATTTATAAACAAAAATTGATTACAGCCCGGAAACAAAAACAGCAGGGGATGTCTCTTGAGCAGATCGCGGAATTCAACGAACTTTCAATCGAAGAAATTGAGGTGTTGTAATTCTATAGCCTGCTGAATACAAATGTCGGAGCTAAAAGCAAAATAACCCTGGTCTTAACCCGGATCATTTTGTTGATCATCGAAACCGGGTAATTAATAGGTGATCTTAACCAAGATGTTGTTTTGCCGGGATACCTTAGCATGGTTTTTGTGTAGCTGGAAGTCCCTCCGGATTCTTTATTGATCAATCTGGAAAATTACTTTAAATTTTAGCAGTTATCATTTATGACAGACGAACATAAACAGCAAATAAAATTAGAAAACGATCAGATTATTAACGAAAAAGGATTCCGTGTCAACAATTGGCTGCCAGTCTTAGATACACCAAAGTTAAGGACAGTTGAAGAAATAAAAGGACGTATGTCGGTCATGAATGCAATGATCAATATTGCTTTTGAAGCACCTACCTATATTATTGATGAATGGATCAAAGCTCAGAAATTAACGGCGTTTCTTTCAGATTCAGAAAAGGAGATTTTAGCAAAGGAAAATGAAGAATTAACAGAAGAAGAGATCAATTCACTCATGTGGTACCTGGAAGCTCTATGGGCCCTGATGTGGTTAACAAAAATGGTGGATAAGCTGGAGGCCGAAAAACATGTGGGAGATAATATGGCTTCCCTATTGCCAAATCTGGAAGATGGTGATACCAATGAAAAGCTTGATAAGATAAAAGATATCCGACCTGAAGTGGAGATTTACACGACGCTGGATTACTATTATCGCCTTCATTGGTATTGTGTTGACGAAAGGTTAAATGGCCGGGAACCAAAGCTAAACGAAGGACAAGTCTATGAAAGACGAAAAGCTTTAGAGTGGGCTTTCAACAGAGCAAATAATTGGGATGACGTAGAAATGGGAACCTAAAGGAGATAATCCATGCATTCTTTTAAATGTGATGAATCAATAAGGAGAACATATTGTCCCTCAATAAATGAGTGATTTGGGAGTGTAACATGAACTGTGTCAGTTTCAAAAATTAACGCCTCTCAGAATCCTTTATTCTCTTGAAGAATTCTGTCACCAAATTTAATATAAAGTTGTGAAAATGCCGGTCCCCAATTATGGATTGGCATCGTCCATTTCTTACTGATGTTTTTGATGACCAGGTACATGAGTTTCATCAGTGCCTGCTCAGAAGAAAAAGCCCCCTTGGTCTTGGTGATTTTGCGGATTTGGCGGTGTACGCCCTCAATCGGATTGGTGGTGTAAATAATCTTACGGATCCCTTGATCGTATTCAAAGAATGCAGAAAGGTTTACCCAGTTGTCCAGCCAGGACTTACAACTCAGGGGATATTTCGTCCCCCATTTCTCTTCGAACTCCAGCAATTTTTCATATCCCAGCTGTTCATTATTCGCCTGATAGATTGGCTTCATATCGGCCATTACTGCCTTTTTATCTTTCTCAGGAACATAGCGCATAGAACAGCGGATCTGGTGAACAATGCAAAGCTGTACCCTGGTCTTTGGAAAGACAGCCTCTACAGCTTCAGGGAAGCCCTTTAGTCCATCAATGCAGGCGATCAGGATATCTTCAACACCACGCGTTTTTAGATCAGTGAGTACCGAAAGCCAGAATTTGGCGCCTTCGTTTTCAGCCGTATAAAGCCCCAAAACATCTTTTTTGCCTTCAATATCCACACCCAGGATATTGTAGATCGCACGGGTTTCCACTACACCATTTACCCTGACCTTAAAGAACATGCAATCCAGGAAGACAAAGGGGTAAACTGCTTCTAAGGGTCTGTTGCGCCATTCCTGCACGGCTGGTAGTACGCTGTCAGTAATGCGTGAGATCTCAGCTGCAGAAATATCCATGGCGTACATTTCCTGGATATAATCACGCATAGCACGCGTACTCATCCCCATTGCATACATCGAGAGGATGTTGCCTTCCAGTTCTTCTGTAATGATCAGTTGGCGTTTGGGGACAACCTTAGGGTCAAAAGTGCCCAGGCGGTCCCGACCGGTTTCCAATTCAAACTCTCCCGAGCTCAAGCTGCGAACCGTCTTCTTACTTTTCCCGTTCTTACGGTTGGACTGACCGGCTGGCTTACTTTCTGAAATGTGGTGCTCCAGCTCTCCGGTCATCATAGATTCCAGAAAGTGTTTCATCATCGGGGCTAGTACCCCATCCGTGCCAGTCATTTTCTTGCCGGCATATAAGCCAGCTATAGCTTCCTTTTTGAAGCTTTCGAAATCAAAGTCTTCTTGTGTTGCCATAATTATGTCGATAGTTTAAAGTTACACTATTGACACAGTTTGTGAAACACCCTCAGTGATTTACGTAATGTTTTTCATATGTTATTAATATGCGTTTGATCTCAAGTACATTTTCAATGAGAAAAGTTTAAAGAAAAGATATCATGATATCTTGATGCTAATGCATCTGGTATTTATCAAAGAAGATCAGAATTAAGCCCATTTATCTTTCTTGCTTTTAATTTACGCATACGTTTGAAATGTATAATGCAAACGTATGCGCAACTTTTTACCCTATTCCTCAGTTCTTTTTACCTAATTATTTTGTTACAATTGTGAGGGAACAATACAGCAAGGCCAATCTCTATGGTCTTATTCTTTAGAATTTAAGAAAAGGAGTGCATCATGAATAGGTATCGCAGTTTTACTGATTCGGAATTAACTGGCTTATTGCAAGATGGAGACCATACGGCCTTTACAGAGATCTATAACCGATATTGGAAGAAGCTATTTCTCGTTGCAGCACATAAAGTAAAAGACCTGGAAGAGGCAGAAGAAATTGTACAGCATATTTTCGTTTCCCTCTGGAACCGGAGAGAAAGCTTAAAGATTACTTCCAGTTTATCGGCTTACTTGTCTGTATCTGTAAAATATAGGGTCATCAAGGCGCTGGACAAGCAATACCATCAACAAAAATATACCGATAGTCTGGGCATGAAGGGAATCGCCGATGATTCTACTCAGGAATGGTTGGATTTTCTGGAGCTCAAAGACCAGTTAGAGAAACTCGTTTGTGCCTTACCTGAAAAATGTCGCCTGGTATACCGGATGAGTAAGGAGCGGGGCTTGTCTCAAAAAAAGATTGCGGAGGAGTTGGAAATCTCTGAAAAAACCGTTGAAGCGCATTTAGGGAAGGCGATTAAATCTTTGCGTGCAGGGCTAAATCAATTTATGATGACCTTGCTGTAAAATATTTTTCAATGGAGTAAGGGATTCGTCTTTCACAAGAGACCTCTGTTATATAGCCCCTATAACGGATGGACAATTCTAAAGAAAATAAACGATATCAGGAACTGGCCGCTAAATGGCTGGACAAGACAATTACAGCCGAAGAAGAAGTCGAATTTGCCAATTGGTACAATAGAGACCAAGACTTGGAACTGGATATTCCGGAAACGTTTGTCAATAATGAAGATTGGCATAGGAGCAGGATGTTTAAAAAAATCCAGCAGGAGATTCATCCCGAAAGACCTTTTCTAATCCGTTACCGTTTTGCGATCGCAGCAATCCTGCTGATCAGTCTTTCCACTGGACTATTCTTCTACCATTATCCATCAAATCTTCAGAACGTTCCACAGAATTTCGCCAACGGTGATATTTTACCCGGAACAAATAAAGCTTTTCTCACACTTGCAGATGGTACTAAGCTCTCTCTGACCGATAGTAAATCCGGAAAACTTGCAGAGCAGGCTGGTGTGAAAATTACTAAAGGAAAAGATGCCCAATTGATTTATACGGTTTTGCCTTCCGCAGGAAGTAAGTTAGAATACAATACCATCAGTACCCCCAAGGCGGGTCAGTATCAGGTAAACCTGCCGGATGGAACACAAGTCTGGCTAAATGCCGCTTCCTCCCTCAGGTTTCCAACAAATTTCTCGGCCACCAGGGAACGTAAAGTTGAACTCATAGGAGAAGCTTATTTTGAAGTGGCCAAAGACCCGAAGAAAGCATTTAAAGTGAGTTCGTCCGGACAGGAAGTCAGTGTATTTGGAACCCATTTTAACATCAACAGTTATCCTGATGAACAAAATACTTATACGACCCTATTAGAGGGAAGTATAAGCGTAAATGGGACTATGCTCAAGCCTGAACAACAATCCATCCTCAACGGAAAAAATATTAAAGTCATTCCTGCAGATCTGGAAAGTGTGATGGCTTGGAAAATGGGATACTTTAGGTTTGATGATGAGTCTCTGGAAAGCATCATGAAGAAAGTATCAAGATGGTATGATGTGGAGGTCGAATTTCAGGCTGCTGATCTTAAAGAACTGGAATTTGGGGGAATCGTAAGCAGATCAGAAAAAGTATCTAAAGTGTTGAGGATGTTGGAACTCACCACCGCAGTAAGCTTTAAGCTGGAAGGGAACAAGATCATGATTAAACAAAAAAATAACAGAGCAGAAAGAAAATAGATTACTAACCAAACCTAACCAAGTATGAAACATCCAGGAAAAGACCCTTAAATCCGAATAGCTATCAGATTTCAGATAACGAGATCAGGAGCGCTGGAACGCCCCTGACCGAATGTTCTGTGATCACTGAAAACAATTGATTCAACCATTTTCTTAAATCCTTTTCTGATTGCCCGAAACCTTCGAAAGCTGTGGTAATCAGATGAAAAAGAACAACCAAATGTATAAAAATTATACTAAAAGTCTTGGTGTGCCTCCCGGCTATACCCTAAAATTTCTGATGAGTATAAAGCTGACCGTCATCTTTTTAATCGCAACCGCCTTACAGGTAAGTGCAACAGGCTTTGCACAAAAAGTGACTTACTCCAGAAAAAATGCTACCCTCAAACAAGTATTTAATGAAATCAATAAACAAACAGGGTACAACATCATATGGTCGGCAAAAAAAGTAAAAAATACCACCAGTGTAAATGCAAATTTTAACAATGCATCTTTAGAAACGGTATTGGATGTCTGTCTTAAAGACTTGCCTTTAGCGTACATAATTGAAGACAAAATTGTAGTCATCAAAGAGAAAGAAACGATTATTTCTGATAAGCTAAACCAGTTTCTGCGCTTCATGGAAGTAAGGGGAAAGGTAGTGGATGAAAATGGTAATCCTTTGCCGGGCGCTTCTATCAAAGTTAAAGGTGCAAATAAAGGAGCGGTTACCGATGTAAATGGCGCTTTTATCCTTTCTGATGTCGCGGAGAATGCAACTCTCGAAGTTTCCTTTGTTGGTTATATCAGTCAGGAAATCAAGGCTTCTTCTCAAAATGTGGTCATTAAGCTGATGCCAAAACCCAACGAGCTGGAAGATGTAGTTGTGGTGGCTTACGGTAGCCAAAAGAAAACACGCCTTACAGGTGCGGTGGCACAGGTGACCGGAAAAGACCTTGCCGATCGTCCGATCACCAGAGTTACTCAGGCTTTGCAGGGGCAGGTGGCCAATCTGAACATCAGTATCGGAGGTAGTGGCGGATCACCAAATGCGACACAAGGCATTAACATCCGTGGATATACAGGACTTGGAACAAGTGCAGGGCCGTTAATTGTAATTGATGGAGTTCAGGGAGGTGATATTAATAGCCTCAATCCGGATGATATAGAAAACATTTCTGTATTAAAAGATGCAGCATCAGCGGCGATTTATGGATCAAGTGCCCCTTACGGAGTGATCCTGATCAAAACAAAACAAGGTAGTCGTGGAAAGACACCGAGCATCACTTACAACAATAACATTTCGATGAACACCATCTTCAATTTGCCAACCATGGTGAATTCCCTGGATTTTGCAAACATCTATAATGAAGCCTTTGTAAACGCAGGCAGATCTCCATTTTACGATGCTGCAGCTCTTCAGCGGATTAAAGATTATCAGTCGGGCGCACTGACCACAGAGACGATAAAAGATCCCAATCCGGCAAACAATAGCTATTTATCATGGAATGCAGCCAATTCAAATAATGATTGGTTTAAAATTTATTATAAAGACCGCTCTTATAGTCAGCAACACAATGTGAGCATAAATGGAGGTTCGGAATCTTCCAGCTATTTTGTCGGTGCCGGATTTAACGACAGAAGCGGAATGTATAATTATGGGAACGACAAATACAAACGCTATAACCTGAGAACAAATCTAACTACGGATGTAACGAAATGGCTTACTTTTAGTTTCAGGGGAAGTTTTTCCAGAGAGTTGTTTGATACTCCCAACCTGTATGCCGCGCAAACAGGAGGAGGTGAAAGGGCCTATATGCACCAGATTGCCCGTAAATTTCCTACAGTACAGTTGTACAATCCTGATGGACGCATCTCTGCGGAAAGTAATATCCAGTTGCAGAGCGAGGGAGGAAGAGAAATTACAACTAAAGATAAAGGTCTGTTAACCGGAGAGCTGAATCTGAAACTGGCAAAAGGATGGACAGCAACGGCAAACTATACTTTTGACGGAACCTATTTCGATAGAAGTACACACCTGAAAACCTTGTATACCTTTTTGCCGGATGGTTCACAAGCAACGGTGGGAGGAACGACCCCTAACGGATATGCCAGGTATAACGAAAGGATTCAACATGAAGTAGTGAACATCTATTCGCAATATGAAAAACAGCTGGGCGACCATTATTTCAGTGTGATGGGTGGTTTTGTGAGTGATTACAATGCTTTTCAATCTTATGGTGCAAGCAATACAAATTTATACTCAGATAATATTCCTTCACTGTCTACTTCGTACGGAACGACTCCTTCTATCTCCGATGGTGTCAGGAAATTGGCTTCGGAAGGCTTTTTTGGAAGGTTCAATTACAATTATAAAGAAAAATACCTGTTAGAACTGAGTGCCCGTTATGATGGAACTTCCCGTTTTTTATCTGAGGTAAGATGGAAAGCTTATCCGGGAATTTCTGCAGGATGGAATGTCGATAAGGAATCCTTTTTTGAACCGGTGAAAAAATATGTGAACGGTTTGAAATTCCGTGGATCTTATGGTAAACTGGGAGATCAATTGTTTTTACAGGATAGCTATTACCCATTCTATCCGAGTCTGGGGACAAGCAGTCCTACCAGTACATCCTGGCTTTTTGGAGGATCAAGACAAGCTGCGGTAAGTCAGCCTGGCCTGGTAGACAACTCATTGACCTGGGTAAGCACTTCTACCTTAAACTTTGGAACTGATGCAGCCTTTTTAGACAACAGGTTGAACACGACGTTCGACTGGTACATCCGTAAAGCAAACGATGTCATGGGTCCAGCAGCTGCATTACCCGCAATTTTAGGTACATCAGCACCAGGGATTAATAACTCTGCCATTGAAACCAGAGGATGGGAACTATCTATCGGATGGAGAGACAAAATTGGCAATGTGAATTATGGACTTAAAGGAGTATTGAGCGACTATAAGGCTAAAGTAGTACGTTATCCAAACCCTACAGGTGATTTAGGAACCTGGTATCAGGGACAGCAAATGGGAGAGATCTGGGGATATCAAACGATCGGCTTTTTCAAAAGTGCTGAAGAAGTTGCTGCTGCACCTTCCCAATCCAGAATCAATGGCAATCCATGGACCGCAGGGGACATCAGGTATGCAGACCTGAATGGAGATGGTAAAATTGATGCCGGAACAAGTACACTCAGCAATCCCGGCGACCGTAAGGTAATCGGAAACAGTACACCACGCTATAGCTATGGTCTTACTGCCGATGCAAGCTGGAATGGTTTTGATGCAATGATTTTTATTCAGGGTGTAGGAAAACGTGATGCGGCAATAGGAGGTAACTATTTCTGGGGTATCGTAGGTGATGAATGGCAAAGCTCTTTGTTTACGACCCATCTGGACAGATGGACTCCGGAGAACCCGAATGGTTATTATCCTAAATATTACATGAGCGAACAAAACGGTAAAAATACACAGGTACAGAGCAAATATCTTCAAAGTGCGGCGTATATGAGGATTAAGAATGTTCAGTTGGGTTATACCATTAGTAAAGCGCTTCTCGACCGCATAAAAATCAGTAAGCTGAGGTTTTATATCAGCATAGAGAACCTGGCCACCTTTACAAAATTTACAAAGGCACTCGATCCTGAACTGACTTTAAACGAAGGAAAAGTATATCCGCTTCAGCGAAGCTATTCCGCAGGACTAAGTGTGACATTTTAATTCTACAGGCAATGATAAAAAATATGATTATGCGCAATAAACTATATCTGTTGATGCTTATAGGCCTGACCACTCTGGCCGCCTGTAAGAAAGACTTTCTGAATCAGACTCCGGAAACAAGCATTAGTGAAGCTGAATTCTGGAAAACACCCAATGACCTTCAGCTGTATGTCAATAATTTCTATTCTACTTTTCCTTCTACGATCAATGGTTTTGGTACAATAGGTCCATATGGATTGGATGCGGATCAGGGCAGTGACAACATGATCACGATGTCTGTGGACGGACCCTTAAACGGAACAAGAGTAGTGCCTGGATCAGGCGGAGGTTGGGCTGCCGGAGACTGGAGCATGCTGAGGAACATCAATTATTTTATGGTGAATTACAATAAGGTAAATGCAGCATGGGACAATCAAAAAAATTATGTTGGTGAAGCATTGTTCTTCAGGGCCTGGTTTTACTTTAGTAAACTGAGACAATTCGGAGACCTTCCATGGGTAAATAAACCGATGAACCCGGTATTGGATCAGTTAAAGGGGGCACGCTTATCCAGAGCGGTCATTGTAGATTCCATTATGAATGACCTTGACAAGGCGGTAAATTACCTGCCTTCTAAAGATAAAGCTCAACCTTCGAGGGTAAATAAACAAATCGCACAATTGCTTCAGGCAAGAATTGCACTTTTTGAGGGAACCTGGGAGAAATATCATGCGAATACTCCTTTTGGTGTAAGTGGTGCCGATGGTACTAAATTTCTGCAAAAGGCAGCAACGGTAAGTAAAGACCTGATCGATAATCCTGACGGAAACGGATTGGCAGCTACACCCGGAACGGATGGCTATTGGAAATTGTTCAATCAAAGTAATTACAATGGAAATCCGGAAATCATGCTCTGGCGACAATTTGACCTGAATGCAAATGGAGGTCATTACTGGCACCGCTATACAAATACAGGTGCGGGAAGAGGAATCACCAAAAATTTGATCGATTACTATTTATGTACAGATGGAAAACCAATTACCGGAAATCCATTGTATCAGGGAGATGCCAATTTGTTAAATGTGGTCAAAAATAGAGATCCAAGGATGCTGCAAACCCTATATGTGAATGACGGAAACCATATCGTTACGAACAACAGACCAAATGGAGCCGCTGCCGCAATTTTTGAAGTACCCACTTTTACCTCTCCAAATGAACAGAAACCGGCTACCGGTTATCAGGTGTATAAAGGACATAATCCGGATTATACACAACAACAGGACAGGGGAACCACTGGTTACATCATTTTCAGGTTTGCAGAGGCACTCTTAATTTATGCAGAAGCCAAAGCAGAATTGGGAACTTTTAATCAGGCAGATGCCGATTTATCTCTGAACAAACTAAGGAGCCGCGTTGGTATGCCTAACCTGATGGTGGGTGGAATCGTGAATGACCCTAAATGGGAGTTTCCAACGCTGAGCCCGGTGATTAATGAAGTACGTAGAGAAAGAAGGATAGAGCTGGCCTGTGAAGGATACCGCAGGGACGATGTGTATCGCTGGGCTGCCGCCGATGAATTATTGGTGGGCTGGAAACCAAAAGGAGCAATCCTGAGTCAATGGACAGGCTTAGTTCCGGCTGCGAGTCTTGCTACTTATCCGGTTGATGCAAATGGTTATATCGAATTGTTTAAAAACATTCCGGCGATGGCTGCTGGCTATCAGTTTAATGTACTAAGAGATTATCTGGCTCCGATTGCGATCGATCAAATGAGCCTTAATCCTGACATTAAACAGAATCCGGGATGGTAATTTAATAGATATTAACGCGCTCCAGTTAGGTTAATGAAGTTACAGGTACGTTTGGTCACGTACCTGTTTCTTTTTTAAGATCTTAGCGAAAATCATTATCTTGTAGATATGTATTTTACCAGTCTGCCAGATCATACCAAGCCGGGATTCGATGAAGCATTACATTTCAGCAGATTCAAGAAGCACAACATCATTTTTAATGCAGAGAGCAGCGCAAGTCATTGCGAAAATCACGTAGGCTGCCTTTCTTTTAAAACAGTGCTGAGTGGGGAAGAATGGTATGGCATTAATCGCCAGAAACTTGCGGTTAGACCGGGACAATTTCTAATTTTAAACGATGACCAGAACTATTCCTGCAGGAGTGATAATGGCGAAAAGTTAAGGATCCTGTCGGTATTTTTTAAAAAGGAATTCGCTTCTTCTGTATTTCGTGATGCCTTGCATACGGAGTCATTTTTGTTAGAGGAACCCCTCGATAACGGAACACAAACGCTTGAGTTTTTTCAGACGTTAAACCACATCACACCTGAATTGCAATTGCAGTTATCAGGACTGTTGACTGCGCTTGATGAACAGGGTTATGAAGAGAACATGATGGATGAATATCTCGTTTTCTTATTACATCAGCTCATCCGGACGCATAAGTCAGAGTTCAATCGTGTAGGGCAGGTTGCGGCCCTTAAATCAAGTACAAGAACCGAGATTTACAAAAGGCTATGTGTTGCTAAAGATATCCTGCATTCTACTTATATGGAGCATACTGATTTGGCACATATCAGTAGTTTAGCCTGCTTGTCGGTCCCTCAGTTGGTCAAACAGTTTAAAGCTGTTTTTTGCATTACTCCCCACCAATACCTGATCCGTGTCCGCCTGAAACATGCAGCTGATTTATTAAAGCTTACGGATAAACCTATCCATGAAATTACCTGGATGACCGGTTTTGAAAATGTCAGTGCTTTTTGTCGCGCTTTCAAATCGGGTTATGGGATACAGCCTGTGAGCTTCAGGAAAATGAAGGTATAGATTGAGCATTCTTGCATATTTCTCCTCTTGCTGAAAGTATAATTTTGAGCTTAGTTAATCAATTATATCATTCAGTAAACTTGAAAACATTGAAAAAAGCAATCTTCGTTTTAGTGGTGGCCTCATTTTTTAAGCTCTCCTACGGCCAGGAGAAGACCATTCCTTTGTACGAGGGGATGATTCCCAATTCAAAAATAGCTCCGGCAGAGTATGTGGAACATATCGATAGTTCTGGTCTGACCCGTAATTTAAGCAACCCAAGTATCACGCCTTATTTACCGGAAAAAGGAACAGCGACCGGAACTGCCGTAATTATTTGTCCGGGTGGTGGTTATCTGGTTTTGCCAACCATGGAGAACACTTTGGCTACGGTAAAGGCCTTTAATAAAATGGGAGTGACTGTTTTTGTTTTAAGATACCGGATGCCAAATGATAAGGTGATGATCGATAAAACCATTGGGCCATTACAGGATCTGCAAAGGGCGATACTCATCGTTCGTAAAAGGGCAACAGAATGGGGGATAAACCCGAATAAAATTGGTGTTGCGGGATTCTCTGCGGGGGGGCACCTCGCGACTACGCTGGGAACACATCAGGGTTGGACAGTGATAGATAACAAAGAAAATATTAGTCTGAGACCTGATTTTATGGTCCTGGTTTATCCGGTGATTCTTTTTGATCCAAAAATACCAAGTGGGGTGAGGGAACGATTAATCGGGATGACGCCGTCTAAAGAATTGTTAGATCGCTTTAGTAATGAAAAACATGTAAGCCCTGATACGCCACCGACATTCCTGGTTCATACAGCAGACGACGATACGGTACCGGTTAAAAACAGCCTTAATTTTTTTGATGCCTTATTGAAAGCCAAAGTTAAAGCAAGCATGCATATTTTTCAGGCTGGCGAACATGGGTTTGGACTAGACAACCCTGGTAACAAGGATAAATGGATAGACATGTGCCAGCATTGGATGGAGGAAAATGGGTTCTGACAGGAATCGCCGCTGGAATTTAACGAGTTTATCCGAAAAAAATAGAATATGATCAAAATCTATTCATGTTAATCATTTGTTCTGGTGTATTTACAGGGCATATTGGTTAATATCCGGGCATTTGCTGGCCTTCTAAACGCCTAAATTTGATGCTGATCAAGGGCTTTGAAAAATAACGAGTCCCTGTTTTTAATTAAAAAATAAACCAAACAACGTATGAGTATCAATTGGAATGGGGTATTTCCCGCTGTGACGACAAAATTTACAGATCAGGATGAGTTGGATTTTAACATGTTTAACATTAACCTGGAGGCGCAATTGGCCGCAGGTGCGGGTGGAATTATCCTGGGTGGTTCTTTAGGAGAAGCGAGTGTATTGAGTGATGAAGAAAAGTTTGAATTGCTGTCGCATACTTTAAAGGTAGTGAACGGCAGAGTTCCCGTATTGTTGAACATCGCAGAACCGACCACCAAAAAGGCTGTTGCAGCAGCAAAAAAAGCAGAACAACTCGGTGCAAATGGCTTGATGCTGCTTCCTCCAATGCGCTATTATGCCGACCCGGAAGAAACACTGGCCTTTTTTGAAGCGGTTGCCCTGAGCACGCCACTACCGATCATGATTTACAACAACCCGGTGGATTATAAGATCGAAGTTACGCTGGATATGTTCGAGGTTTTATCGAAACATGCGAATATTCAGGCTGTAAAAGAATCAACAAGAGATATTTCCAATGTGACCAGGATGATCAATCGTTTTGGCGACAGGTTTAAGATCTTAACTGGTGTAGATCCTTTAGCGATGGAAAGCCTGGTGATGGGGGCCCATGGATGGGTAGCCGGACTGGTGGATGCCTTCCCAAAAGAGACCGTTGCTATTTTCAGACTGATAAAACAGAACCGTATTCCTGAAGCATTGACGATTTACCGTTGGTTCCTTCCCGTGTTGGAGCTGGATATACACCCTAAGCTGGTTCAGTACATCAAGCTTGCCGAGACAGCCACAGGAATAGGAACGGAAACCGTAAGGGCACCACGTTTGGCGATAAAAGGCACAGAAAGAGAAAGGGTGCTGAAGGTCATTAATGACGCATTGGCCAATCGTCCGCAATTGCCGGAAGGTAGCTGGGGAATCTAAATATGGAAAATATGAATGGAACTTTTTATGCCTTAAATCCGGCTACGGGTAAAGTCCTGGAAGGAGAGTTTTTAAAATCCGGACTAAGGGAGGCCGATGAAGCGCTTCGCGCTGCTGAGCAGGCCTTTCAAAATTATAAAAACATTAATAAGGATGTCAAAGCGGCTTTTTTAAGGTGCATTGCAGATGAGATCGCTGCATTGGGCGATATCCTGATCAACAGGGCGGCTGAAGAAAGTGGTTTGCCGATAGGAAGATTACAGGGAGAGTTGGGCCGTACAACAGGGCAGTTAAGGTTATTCGCTCAGTTGGTGGAAGAGGGATCCTGGGTGGATGCCATCATAGACACCGCGATGCCGGAAAGACAACCACTTCCAAGACCGGATATCCGGCGTATGCTGGTTCCGCTGGGGCCAGTAGTAGTTTTTGGAGCAAGTAATTTTCCACTCGCATTTTCTGTTGCAGGAGGAGATACGGCTTCTGCGCTTGCTTCAGGTTGTCCGGTGATTGTAAAGGCACATCCTGCCCATTTGGGAACAAGCAAATTAGTAGCATCGGCAGTAATAAATGCTATCCGTAAATCCGGACTTCCTGAAGGACTCTTCTCTTTGCTCTATGACGATGGCTATGAAATAGGTGCCTATCTCGTAACGCATCCGAAAACTAAAGCGGTGACCTTTACCGGATCTCTTAAAGGAGGGATGGCACTGGTCAGACTGGCACAACAACGCAAACAACCTATCCCGGTATTTGCAGAAATGGGGAGCATCAATCCGGTGGTTTTATTGCCGGAGGCAATTGCAGAAAAAGCAACTGAGCTTGCCGCAAAATGTGCCGCATCGATTACCCTGGGAGCCGGGCAATTTTGCACCAATCCAGGTCTGTTAATCGCTGTGCAGTCTGAAGAACTGGACCAGTTTAAACAGGAGTTGAACCGCATCATCTCCACAACACCTTCCGCAACGATGCTGACTGAGGGAATCTTCGTCAACTATGAGCAACGGACTCAGCAAGCGTTGAATGCAGCTGAAGTCAGCTTATTGGCAGAATCAGGATTGAAGAACACGGACTTGCAAAATCAGTCTGTCGCTAAAATAGCTCAGGTTAGCGCTGCCGATTTTCTCAAATCGGATAGTCTTCAGGAAGAAATCTTTGGTCCTTATTCTTTACTGGTCATTGCGGAGGATATCCGGCAAATGGAAGAAGTACTGGATGCTTTGGAAGGACAGCTCACTGTAACGCTGTTCTCCGCTGAAAATGAGCTGAGCCAATACCCGGAACTGATCAGTAAGATACAAGATAAAACAGGCCGAATGATCAGGAATGGTATGCCTACAGGAGTAGAAGTCTGCAGCGCCATGCAACATGGCGGACCTTATCCGGCAACGAACGACAGCCGGTTTACCTCAGTAGGGACGACTGCAATTTATCGTTTTGTACGGCCCCTTGCCTGGCAGGATTGGGCACCGGAACTCTTGCCGGACGCATTAAAAGATGGTAATCCCCTGGGGATTTATAGATTGATCAACCAAAAACGAACCAACACATAATGTCAAGTAAAACCTTCTTTTGTGTAGATGCACATACCTGTGGAAATCCGGTAAGATTAGTAGCCGGGGGCGGCCCCCAGCTTAGAGGAGCCAATATGAGTGAAAAGAGACAACATTTTCTACGGGAATACGACTGGATCCGTACGGGTTTAATGTTCGAACCCAGGGGCCATGATATGATGTCGGGAAGTATTCTTTATCCGCCACATGATCCGGAAAATGATGTGGCTGTACTGTTCATCGAAACAAGTGGTTGTTTGCCGATGTGTGGCCATGGAACGATCGGGACGATTACCATTGCCATAGAAGAAGGCTTGATCAGCCCGCGTATTCCAGGGATCGTAAGAATGGAAGCTCCGGCAGGCTTGGTCTTGATTGAATATCAGCAGGAAGGAAAAAAAGTGACCGCCGTAAAACTGCGCAATGTTCCGGCTTACCTTGCTGCATCAGACCTTGAGGTAGAATGTCCGGACCTTGGAAAGCTTAGTTTTGATGTGGCTTACGGAGGTAATTTCTATGCAATTGTGGACCCGCAACGCAACTTTTCGGGAGTACAGGATTATACTGCGTCGCAATTGATCAGCTGGAGTCAGGTGATCCGAAAACGCATTAATGAACAACATACGTTTGTCCACCCGCTGGATGAAACGATCAACGGTTGCAGCCATATCCTTTGGGCCGGAGATCCTTTGGATCCAACATCAACCGCACGCAATGCTGTTTTTTATGGAGACAAGGCGATAGACCGTTCTCCTTGCGGAACGGGAACCTCTGCACGTATGGCCCAATGGCATGCAAAAGGCAAGTTGTTACCCGGACAGCCCTTTATTCACGAAAGTTTTATCGGGAGCAAATTTACCGGTAAGGTGGAGGAGGAGCTGAAGTTGGCAGACTTTGATGCGATTATTCCAAGTGTGGAAGGCTGGGCGAAAGTGTATGGATACAACACCATCAAGATCGATGATGATGATCCATATGCCCATGGATTTCAAGTGATTTAATAGTCTGTTGTTTCAAGAAAAGGAAAAAAATAAATGTCGCATGTTTTAATTATAGGAGCTGGGATTGTCGGATTGAGTTCTGCCTATTACCTCCAAAAGCAAGGTCACCAGGTCACGATTTTAGATAAAGGAGAAGTCACCGATAGCTGTTCTTTTGGAAACGCAGGGATGATTGTACCGAGTCATTTTGTACCCCTTGCTTCGCCGGGGATGGTTCAACAGGGAATCCGCTGGATGTTCAACAGTAAGAGTCCGTTTTATGTACGGCCGTCAGCAGACCTGAGCCTGATCAGTTGGGGACTGAAGTTCCTGAAATCTGCAAATTCCGGGCATGTATCCCGTTCGGCAGTGCCTTTAAGGGATTTATCCCTACTCAGTAAGCAGCTGTTTGAAACGCTCGCGAAGGAGCCAGGCTTTGATTTTGAATTGAAAAACAAAGGGATACTTGCTTTCTATAAAACGGAACAGGTGGCAGAAGAGGAAGCCCATCTTGCCGGAAAAGCAAAAGAGCTGGGACTGGATATGGGGGTGTTAAATGCTGCAGAATGTCAGCTGCTTCAGCCGGAGCTTCAACTGGATGTGCTTGGCGCAGTGCATTATCGCTGCGACGGACATTTGTATCCGCCAAAACTAATGGAGGCTTTGATTCAGTACCTGGAGCAAAATGGGGTCAATATTGTACGAGGTTCGGAAGTGAGCAGAATCGAACAAAACGGAACGAAAATAACAAAAGTATTTACCGGAGAGAAAGCCTGGGAAGCAGATCATTATGTGTTGGCTTCCGGCTCCTGGTCGCCGGCCATTGCAAAAATGATGGACATCCGTGTGCCACTGATGCCGGGAAAAGGTTATTCTTTTATGGAAAAAGAACCTGGACAACGGATGACAATTCCAGCTTTACTTTGTGAAGCAAGAGTAGCGATCACGCCGATGAACGGATCAATCAGGTATAGCGGAACAATGGAGCTGGATAAAATCAACAATCGTGTCAATATGCAAAGAGTAAAAGGGATTGTGGAGGCAGTACCGAAGTATTTCAGTAACCTGCATCCGCAGCTTCCTGCTGCTGAGCAAGTCTGGTTTGGTTTCAGACCTTCGTCACCTGATGGTTTGCCTTATATCGGGCATAGTGCCAGATTGAAAAATTTAGTTATCGCTACAGGACATGGAATGATGGGATTAAGCCTGGGCCCGGCAACAGGTGCCTTGGTTAGCCAACTCATTTCTGGTCAAAAAACAGAGATAGAAATCAGCGCTTTTTCTCCTTCGAGGTTTTAACGCTTGGCAAATATTAACTGGATATAACCGTATTTTAACATGATAATGGTTTTATGTCTTTACTGAATGTTAATATCCGTATATTAACATTCAGTAAACCGACCAGATATGAAAGTATTTCCATTTACATTGTTTGTACCAGACGATAAAAGTGTCATATCGGAACACATTTCCCAGCCTTACTTTTACCAGTACCTTCATCGTCATGATGAATGGCAGATTACCTGGGTTCAGAAAGGGGAGGGAACCTTAATTGCCGGAAATAACATGCATTCCTTTTCTTCAGGAGATGTTTTTCTAATAGGAGCCAACCTGCCTCATCTTTTCAAGTCGAATCCTGAGTACTTTGCTGGTGATGAAAATAAAAGCATTTCCGCCTGTTCCCTTTATTTTAATCCTTCGGGCATCCTGAAAGCCTTATTTGATTTACCAGAGATGAAACTGCTGAATTCCTTTTTTAAGAATAATAAGCATGGTTTTAAAATTCCGCAGAAATGGACTGAGGAGATTTCCACCCAGATCTTTGAAGTTCATCAAGCCTCGGGCACCCATGTCCTGTTTAATCTTGTTCAGCTGCTAAATACGCTTCAGGGAATAAATGAAGAGGTGGAAGTCCTTTGTTCCGAGGTTTATTCCTCAGATATTTCCGAAGACGAGGGGATCAGGTTGAGTAATATTATCAATTTTATTATGCGCAATTATAACCGGCAAATCACGCTGGAAGATATTGCAAATACCGCTTATATGACCCCACCGGCATTTTGCCGCTATTTTAAACAGCATACCGGACATACTTTTGTTTCCTTTTTGAATGAGGTGAGGGTAAATGATGCCTGCAAAAGTTTACTTGCAGGAACAAAGACAGACGGCATTTCCGGAGTCGCCTATAAGGCTGGATTTAATAGCATTACCAATTTTAACCGGGTATTTAAAAGCGTTACGGGACAATCACCCCGCGCTTATATTGATGCCTATCATGGCTTGAGCCGGGCCAATTTAACAGCACGGGTATAATAATAAACTTGCGCTATAAAGGAAGCGACAACAATTAGCCTTTAATTTTCTTTCCCAATATTTCTCCCGGCAGTCCATCCATTTCAGCAACCTGCTCAGATACAAAACCCAGATTGATCAGAATCTTTCTTGAGCCAGCATTCGAGGGATCAATGATTGCGGTAATCTTATGGAGAAAGGGAGTCGATTCCGCAAGCGCCATTAAATGCTCTGCGATTTCAGTTCCATAGCCTTTACCCCAATATTCCGGCAATACTAAATAACCAAGTTCCGCTTCATCAGCTTCGTTATCGTTCAGGTCCATTTTTCCTAAACCTATAAATTGATGGGTAGCCGAGTCGTATATTTTGAAACGTCCGAAATCAGGGTATTTCTCATTCTTTTTGAGGATGGTTTCAAAATCTGCTGTGGCTTCCTCCATGGAAAGCCCCCTTTCTGTAACCATAGCCATTACCTGCTCATTGGAAACGAGCAGGTAATAGTCTGAAAAATCAGTATATGCAGAGAATTTTTTGAGGTATATTCTGTTTGTCATTAGCCCATAGCTTTATTTAATGCAATGATCGCTCTTTTGAAGTGCTCCGTAGCAATTAAGAATTGGATGTTCACTTTTCTTAGCGCAAAGCCTGCACTTTTAATATTGATTCCATCTTCAGTAAGGGCATAGGCACTTTTTGCCAATAAGCCCGGCTGATCCATATTCGTGCCCAGCAAGCAAACCATTGCTACATTTTCTACGGTCACTTTCTCGAAATCCTCTTCCAATTTACTAATGAGTTTTTTATTGAAATCGCGTGCCCAGATGACGATAGAAATGCTATTTGCACTCGTTGATTTAAAGGTATAACTTACGTTATAGTCGAAAAAGGTCTGCATGATCTGGAGGTCACTTCCTACATTTCCTACCATCGAAGGGTCATATACATCGATCATCATCAGTTTATCCGTTCCTGTGATGACTTCCACACGTTTGTGTTCACATATAAACTCACGGGTAATCAATGTTCCCGGATGTGAAGGTTCAAAAGTGTTTTTAATCCTCAGGTGAATGCCACTTACTTCCAGCGGTTTTGAGGCCTTAGGATGGATGGCTTCCATACCTACATCCGCCAGTTGATCGGCGATGTCGTAATTGGTATAGCCTACAGGAATACAGTTTTCTATACCTACCAATGCCGGATCAGCAGTAGAGAGGTGGTATTCCTTATGGATAATCGCTTCCTGAGGCTTTAAGAATTCCGCAATCTTACTGAAAGTAACTTCAGAATAACCACGGTCAAACTCTCTCATGATTCCTTCCGTACCCTTCGCATAACCGGTTGTAATGCAAATGGTCTGTTCAAAATCAATGTTTTTGAAAGCATGTTTGATACGTTGGTCAATCGTAAAAGGACGGTGATCACCAAATCCACTCAGGTCAACCAGGCGGGTATTGATGCCCATGTTCTGCAGGATATTGGTGAAATTGAATGCCGAATGGCTTTCTCCGATCGAAGCAAGAATTTCACGGGCTGCCTGAAGGATGCCCTCTCGGCTCACATAACCTGAGGCTAGGATATTGGCCAGATTTTCCAGGTAGGTCTGCGCTTCTTTAACGTGGTTTTCAATAAAACGATCAGCAACGGCAAGGTCAAGACCTAAGTCTACATATCTTTTATTGATGGTTTTTAACTTAATGATCAGGTCCTTTAAAGGACGATGAAAATCCTGTTGTTTTGCAATACGGTGGTAAACACCCGGAGCCCCGGTTTTCTTGTTCTCCAACAGGAGATCCGTAACCCCTGAGAATGCAGAGACTACGAATATCCTGTTATATAATTGTTCACCGGTACGTTCAAATAATATGATATTTTTTATGACTTCCTGTAAGGCACTCATTGAAGTGCCGCCTATTTTTTCTACTGTTAACATGTAAGGTTTATAACGACTTAGTTTGAGCCTAAAATTACAGGATTTTTTCCGTTCCCCATAATGATGATCTTGGTATTTGGAGATAGGGCGATCTCTTTTTGTGCCTTTATAGATTCGTACTGGAGTTGTTTGTCACTAAGGCCGGTAGACAAGATATGCTGATAATCGGCGATACCCTGGGCTTCTACCCGTTTCCGTTCTGCTTCCTGTTTTTCTTTCTGTAATACAAATTGCATTTTCTGTGCGTCCTGTTCGGCATTGATCTTTGATTCAATCGTTTTACGGACAGATTCAGGTAAGGTGACATTTCTGATCAGCAACTGTTCCAGTTTGAGCCCTCTTTTGGCAAAACTATGGTTGATGGTAGAAAAGATCTTGTTCTGAAATTCCTGGCGTTTGGTAGAGTATAGGGCAACCGCTTCATACGAGACAGCATTGTCTCGTATGGCTGTTCTCGCGATCGGACGGACCACTTTATCCAGGTAATCCCCACCGATTTCTTTTAGAATCTTTGGTGCATCTTTGGGCTGAACACTGAATAAAACGGAAAGATCAATCGTGACTTCCAATCCATCGGAAGTTAAAATCCGGATGGCATCATCGCCCGCCTTGCTGCCTTCATCGTGAATGGCAGACATGGTATAGTTTTGTGTTTTAACGTCAAAAGTAGTGACCTCTACCAGGGGATTAATAATGTTCAGGCCACTGTAAAGCACATCATTATCTACTTTTCCGTATAAAGTTTTTACGCCTACCTGCCCTGCGTCTACCACTTTAAACATAGAAAGTGCGGCACCGAGCAAAGTGAGAACGATACCTGCAATACGAATGAGTTTGCTGAATTTTGCAATCTGTTGATCAGTTTTGGCAATAATGAAGCTGATGGTTGTGATCAGCAATCCTAAAATAATTAGAAACATCGTCTGAGGGTTAATTAAGGTTAAAATCCAGGTTTATATTTACTTTTTTGAGTGGTAATGGTAGCGCAGAATGATACGCCGGATGTTGGAGAAGTTTGTAGTTTTCCATCTTTTTGATTTTTATACGATGAAAGCGGCAAAGGGGATGCCTTAAACTGATTGGAACCAATAAATGCCCCTCATGGCATCTGAAATGTGTTTTTTCTTTTTTATGAAATAATGAAAATTAGCTGTACTCTTTCAAAATGGAGTGGTGTTTTTCATTTTGAACCGGTTATTCCCGCTTTATTTTCGGTCCATATTTTTTCATCACATCCAAAATCTCATTCCTGTTCTCCAGGTATATATTACTGAGAAAGATGAGGCCGATCTCTTTATTGAAAAGCACATTTGAAATTACTCCGGGGTCATCTCCATCATGACCAATAAAACCATCATTGTAAAGATTCCAGAGTACACCTTTGTTTCTGGTTTTCAGGCTAAAGTTGTTGGGTAAGTGAGCTGCTGAAAACCTTGGTTTAAACATCAGCTCAAAACTCTCTTTAGAAAGTAAAGTTGAATTTCCTTCCAGTCCGAGCATCATTTGACCACACTTTTTTAATACGGAATTCCTTTTTTATCAACGATAACGGTGGAAAAACCTGGGAATTCTGATTTGGAATAAATGCTGCTCCGTGCCAGGTCCGGAGAATCCTTATCATGCTGAGCGAAAGCAGGAGTGTTCAGTAAATTGAAAAGAAATAAGAAAAGAAATATGTTTCTGATTTTCAGGATAATATTCATTTGATAATGATAAATATCATCCTGAAAATAAATAATATTAGATTTTAACGGGTTTCAATTTCGGGAACGCTGATCCAGTGCCATTTCCTGTTGGTAAAACCTGGGTTTAGATCACCATCCATATTGAACCTCCTCAGGTCAATTAAGCGGGTCCCCCTCCAGGATAAGAAAATACGGCGGATGGCAATAAGCGTGCTCAGGTCCGACAAAGCAGTTTTGAGGTTAGAGTTACCACTTGCATCATATTTTTGGATCACGGCATTAACCAGATCTGTTGCATTTCCCGGAATCAAGCCGCGAATCACAAGCTCTGCCCTGATCAGCTGCATTTCTTCCTCATCCGTCACCATTAAAGGATCTCTTTCTTTGTAATAAGTTAATGACCAATGGCCTTTAGCAGCTTTTATCACCGGAATCCTGGTCTGTTCTGCCACTGTTTTTAGCTGTGCTACCAGGGTGGGGTCAACCGCAGCATCCCTTACATTGACATTTAATGCGGTAAAGAAGGCATTACTTGTTGTACCTATAGTATTCAGGAAAGAAAAATTCTCTGTTGGCTTAAAGGAAGAATTGATGTGTAATACCGCAAGCGGGAAGTTGCTGGTATGAATTCCAAGTTTAGCCAGCAGGGAGTGCAACAGCCTTTTCTCCTGGTCGTTGGCCAGGGGTAAGGCTTCTTCCCAATAGCGCTGTGCTTTTGCATAAGCATCGGCATGTTTGACCAGCTGATGGTCTGCATAAACGGCCTGATTTGTTTCACTAACGCTAAAATAATCAGCCATTAGCATCCAGGCATAACCCGCATGAAGTTTGGCATGATAAGTAGCGGATTGTTTAATCTTGATCTGATCTGCATCAGCAGGGCTCAGCTGCTCTGCAATTTTGATGGCATCTTCTGCACGGGCCCTGTAGTTTTGTACATTAGACCATACACCAAAAAGAGAGGTATTGTCCGGAGCAAGTTTATCTTCATCCAGTTCCTTGTAGAACGGTGAATTTGGGACTGCAGTAGGTACGATCTCATCCACAATAGCACCAGAGGCTACCAATAGGTCGGAAGCAGAGGAAGCACCTGCACGCCATACTCCGGCGATAACAGGTCCGTATACATAACTTCCTTTTTCAAGGCGTCCCAGCATTTGAATGTTGTTCAGTTGGGATTCATCAACGGTATTGTTGGGCAATTTTGAGTCGTTCACCCACTTGTCGCAGGACGAAAGACTGAAAGCTAGGGCAAACATTGCTGCGGTGCTCAAAAGGCTTTTTGTTTTCTTTAACATAAATTATTTATATCAACAGACTGAGGACAGTCTTTATTAAAATCCAATATTTAAACTAAATGCGTAAGTACGGGGCGCAGGAACGGTGGTCCAGTCGGACGACAGGTAACCAATTCCTCTGGTTCTTTTGCTTCCTCCCTGAGAATCGATCTGAGGTTCAGCACCACCATAATTACTGCTGAGCCAAAGGTTATTTCCAGTCACAGAAACTACGCAACGTTTCAGTATACCATTACTTTGTTTCTTTGCCCATGAACCCAGGTCGTAAGAAAGGGTTAAATTGCTCAACCTCAGGAAATCTGCTTTCTGAATATAATCACCTCTTGTTCCTTCGTATTTAGACAATTGCGTCGCAGTGGCGATATAATCCGGGGTACCTGGAGTTTGCGTGGCCAGTTGTTCTTTCAGACTTTCTTTAGCTTTAAAGTTTGTCCCCTGGCTAGCTACGTTACGGTGTGAAATGTTGTACACTTTAGCGCCTTTTGAATAGGTAAATAACGATTGCAGACGTAGGTTTTCAAATAACTGAAGACCAAATCCGAATGACCCGTTATAAGTAGGGAAGGGCTTACCCAATTCTTTTAAAGCACTTTCCTTAGCACCGCTATATTCCCCTTTTGCATTGAAGAGAGGACCTTCAGAAACATTAGAATAAAAAGCAAAAGCAGGCAATCCTTCACGGATCAGGTTCACCGTATTCAGGATGTCCCTGCCGCCGGAGTTGACCACTTCGTTAGATTGATGGTTGAAGATGGCAAAGATATCAAGGCTATGTTTTTTATTGCTGCTGGTAAATACACGGCCATTATAAGTTACTTCAATTCCTCTTCCCCTGATCTTTCCAATGTTCTCCGGATAATCGCCGCTTAAGCTGGAAGGCCAACCTAGAGAGGGTAATAGCGTGGTATACACGATGGCGTCACGGGTTTGTTGTTCATAATAGGTAAAGCCGAAGCGCTGGCCAAACAGACTGATGTCGGTTCCCATTTCCAATTCTCCCGTTCTTTCCGGTCTGATGTCAGGATTTCCTTTTCTCAAAGGTCTAACCAGGGTGCCAAAAGAAGAGCCTTCCACTAGGTAAGCCGTTTGGGCATCGTTAGGATAAGGCAGGCGACCGGATTCTCCATAAGCTGCCCTGAACTTCCATTCCTCCACTTTACCTTTAAGGAAAGGCATGTCGGCCACATTATAGGCAACACTAACGGTGGGGTACCAGATATTGGCCACATTGGCACCAATCATATTGGATACATCTCTTCTAAGTCCGGCGTTGATGAATAATTTGTTATCGTAATTCAGGAAAGCTTCTCCATATAAACCATGAGTACGTTTTTCATAATCCGTATCTGTTACGGTCAGGATCTCCGCTGCTGAAGCGATGTTGCTGATACCAGGTACCGCAAAGTTCTTTACACTGATTCCGTTCACCCGTTCTGTAGCGCTGGTCAGCTGGGAAAGCACGCTTAAATTTAATTGCCATTTCGGACTGAACACAAAGTTTTTGGATACTTTAAAGTCCCAGTTCATATTCTGATTGCGGCGGGTACTTACTTGTTTCGCTCCCGTGTTGTTGGTGCCTTGCAGGTAACCGTAAGGAAGGTAGTTTAAACCTTCAATGTGGTTTAAGTCCAATCCGACAAGCGTTTCCATCTTGATTTCAAATGGCAGGGTATAACCCAATCTTACACTTCCGGTAAAACGGTCATTGTCGTATTGTTTTTGAATGGCTCTCCAGGTTTCTTCCGAAATAAAAGGCCATGGGGTACGATCTCTCATTAAGTTCCAGATTGCATCATCACGTCCGGAAGCCGATTGAGGAATGCTGAGCTTTCCTTTCACATAACCCGCAGTAACAGACAGTTTAAAACGGTCTTTTACCAGGTCGTAGCCCGTACGGAAAGTCTGCCTGTTGTCCTGGTTCCCCGGAACGATACCTGCATTTTTATTGGTATTTGCAGAGAAGAAAATGCTGTTGCTCTGGTCTAACTGGGCAGTTAAATTGGCATACAATTGTTGCTCCGATCCTTTTCTGAAGAAATCATTCAAAGGATCATTGTTGACAAACTGATCGTACTTTTTAGCCAGTTCACTGAAACCGGCAGTATATTTTACATTTACGGCAATTCCTTTTTGTCCGCTTAATCCGCGTTTGGTCTGAATAATAACCACCCCATTTGCAGCTTCTGCACCATAAGAGGCAGCAGCTGCAGGGCCTTTGATGACATCGATAGAAGCGATATCGTTTAAAGGC
This sequence comes from Pedobacter sp. FW305-3-2-15-E-R2A2, assembly GCF_038446955.1. Classification (NCBI taxonomy): domain Bacteria; kingdom Pseudomonadati; phylum Bacteroidota; class Sphingobacteriia; order Sphingobacteriales; family Sphingobacteriaceae; genus Pedobacter; species Pedobacter sp. FW305-3-2-15-E-R2A2. The sequence goes on along the minus strand of NZ_CP151803.1, from coordinate 5,816,891 downwards.
AGGTCATTTAATGCACTCATGGCCTCCTGCGAAGAGTTGACATCGGCAGTATTGCTGTTGTTGTAGCGCACACCATCGATAAAGATCAGTGGATCACGTTCCATACTGAAAGTTGCCGCAGAGCGGATGTCAAAGCGGATGGGCATTCCTACTTTACCATTGGTATTGAAAACCTGTGCACCACTGATTCTTCCATTCACGATATCGGCAAGGGAAGAAGGGTTACTTGTTGCGGCAACGGCTGCGGCATCAATATGGTCTACGTTTGTACCTATTGCTTTTTTACTTCTTGAATTTGCTAAACTGGCAGTCACCATAACCTCATTTAAAGCAAGACCGGATTCTAGATAAATGACCAATTGCTGTCCATCTTTGCTCTGGTACTGCTTTTGGAAGGTTTGATAACCGACCATTTTAACGATCATGGTTTCTCCGGATTGAATCTGGATACTGAATTGTCCTTTTTCATCCGCCATCACTCCTTTTCCCGGACGTTCTTTGATGGCAATGCTTGCCCCGATAATGCGCTCGCCTGTATGCTTATCGTATATGGTTCCTTTGATCAGTTGCGCATGTGCAGCAGTGCAAAGGAACATGAAGAATCCTAAAATGGTAAAAAATCTATGCATATGTTTATTCTAATTGTTCGCGGAAACGATGCCGTCCTCAGTAGATTTAGACATCTATTTAGTTTAAGTCTAAATAATATTAATCGGCCGCAAAGGTAAGAATTCTTATAAAAAAGTCAAGAGTGATCTGAAATAGATGGATGTAAATGAAAAAACCACCTTGCAGCTATAAACAAGGTGGTTTTTTGAAGGAATAGCTTCCTTATTTTTTACAATGTTATTGGGGTTCTAATAACCATTGTTGATTTGGAGATCCGGATGCGCCATTAATGGAGTATAATGTGATTTTAGTGCCGGAAGTGCTGCTGCTGCCCGGATTGTCCAGTACATAATGGCTTGACATATTACTTTGAATCACATATTGATTGGCACCCGAGGAAACGAGGTTCCATTGCTGGTTAACCGCATTACTTATTGTGTACTGAATGACGTTTGCACCTATGGTTTGTGTTCCTCCTGAAATGTCAATGGCCTTGTTGCTATTTGCGTTGACGATCACATAAGCTGTTCCCTGTGCGGTAAATTTCCATTTCTGGCCATTTCCGGTACTGCTGGTTGCTTGTACAAGAAAAGCGCTATTGGCAGTACTGTTGTTTTCCAGTGCCAGATAAAGCCCGCTGGAAACGTTCTTTATTTTGTACCAGGTTGTTCCGGAGATGCCTGAAGTTACAGGAATGGTGATTGGGCTTGAGCTTTGGTTAAAGATGTCTGTGATCGTAATTCTTACCGAATAGGTTCCGGTTCCCAATGTGCTGGAAATGCTGGCAGATCTCTTTTGAGGCAGTACTTCGTTAATGGTGCTTACCACGCCGCCTGTAGGATTCAGCAATTCTACTTTTGAAGAGAACTGAGGGCTTTTAGCCGGATTGTTTGTCCAGTTTACAGTAACGGTGTTTCCGCTGCTTGTTGCGGTGGCAGACTGAACTTCTGCGATGGTCAGCAGGGGAGCGGCGCCTTGATTGGTTTGCTCGGGGAGTGTCAGTGTACGTCCGGTTCCAAAGTCGGCACTGGGTTGTACCGTACCGCCATGTTCCATGAAATAGGCATCTTCGGTAGCGTCATATCCGGAATTAAAGGCCCGGTCATAGATGCCGTTTCGACCCTGGTCACCATCATTGGCACTGAAACTTCTGCTGCTGTGTTTTTGCCAGGTATTGGCGGTATTCAGGTTCCAGCAATCTTTAAAGAATGCTTTTCGGATAAAGCGGCCATCATAGGCGGCATTGCTCCCTGTCCAGTTTTCCAGGAAGGCATCATTACCTGATCCGAGGAAAGTAGTCCGTTCCGGAACGGACAATGTGGAGGTATGAAACCAGTTTCCGGTAGTCATGTTCTGAATAAAGGTGCCGATGTACAGTTTCCCGTTCAGTTTCCAGGCCCGGAGGGCAATGTTGTACCAGGTATTGAGTGTCCACTGGTATGGATTGATGGTCTTATAGCCATCTCCCTCCCCACCAAACCTGCTGCTGATGGTTCCTGGTGCGGTGTAAGCGACTTCCGAAAAGATACCTCCCGCAGTATTGGGATCCCATAAAGAGGAGATCAGGATGTTCGGGGTTCCAAAAGAATTGTCTGGCGTTTGCTGCAGACCTGCATAACCACCTGAATAATTGTGCACAGAGAAATATTCCGCATTGGCCGATTGCGTAATTTTTATCTTGTGTAATTTAACAATCGCATCCGAAGGAAAATTAAAGTAGATGTGCTCGGAGGGGGCTGCATTTTCTGTGCCCGCCAGGGCAGCACTTGTAGCACTGAGTTCGGCACGTTGTTTCTCCGGATTTTCGGGAATCAGGGATTTGTGACAAGCGGAAAGTGCCGCGCAGAGCAAGAGCATGGCCATTACAGGCCAGGAAAAAAATCGGGTTGATTTCATGTCTTTGTTGGTTTAAGAGTTTAGGTTATACTGAAGTTCCCTAAAAAGCATGGTAATGTAATGCTCCTCCTTTACGCAAACGATTGTGTAGCTCAAAACAGCTGAATTTATCCACTCAGCAGTTAAATTCATTTTTTTTAAATACCATAAAATGAGTGGTTTATGGCTTTGTCTGGCGGTTGTCTGTTTGGTTTTTACTTCTGCGTTTTAAAAAAGTGGCCTGAGGATAGTTTCTGTGGTTTTTTGTCATCAATTGTCTGTAATGCAAACGTTTGTGTTGAACTTTGGAGCTTTGCCCGTTTTGCTGAGGAAATTTTTTAAACCCCGGCTGTTTTAGATAACACAATAAAAAGATAATCGCCCATGCGGTCGTCAAACCTGTCCCGAACAATATTGATCTTTTGTGATTTGATATCCCGTTCCAGCAATTCCAAGCCGGAAGAAATTTCATCGGCCTGGGCCAGATCTGAGAAAGAAGAGATTCCTTTTCTGATTTCCGGATCAAGGTACATTTCCGGTTTTCGCTTTCCTGAATAGAGGAACAGGTCTTCAAGTTCAGCGGCGACGAAGTATTTCTCCGTTCGGGTGATTTCAAAGCCTGCATCGGTCCCGTATTCCCAGATCTTTGAAAAAGAGGGCATTTGATTCATCGCGCTGCTCATCATCTTTGGAAAATAATGATGTAACCAGTAATTGCGCATCTGCTCGGAAGTGGAAGTAAATATAACGAGGTTTGAGCCTGCTTTGAGGACCCTGTATAACTCTTTTAAAGCTTTAGCCAGATCAAGCCAATGGTGGATGGTTAAAGTGGCTATGGCGCCGTCAAACATCGCATCAGGGAAGTCTATTTTTTCTGCATATCCTTTTTTCCAGATAACGGGACTAACATTTTCTTCTGCAATTTTCAGCATTTGATCAGAAGGATCTGTCCCAAACATCTGTAAACCGGTTGCTGCCAGTTCCAGGGTGTAGTTTCCCGTTCCACAGCCAACATCAAGGATTTTATCATTTTTTTTATTGCCGGTCAGTGCAGAGAGGCGTTCGGTGATCAATGGGTCTGCAGTTCTGGTGGTATTGTAGGTTTGTCCGGTTTGATGGTATAAATCCATAGGTTAAGCTCAGGTTCTTGAAGGCTAATTTAATAAACGTCGGATGTAATTTTCTTATTATATTTAAGGATATTTCATTTATTAAAATTTACGGATATGACTTTTAAAAATGCAGTAAGCTGGTTTGAAATACCGGCAGTTGACCTTAACAGGGCTCAAAAGTTTTATGAAGCGATCTTTGAAATTCAAATGATTCCTATGGATTCTCCCGGTTACGAAATGCGGATGTTTCCCCTTGAAAATATGATGGAAGATATCGGAGGGGCATTGGTGAAATGTGAAGGCTTTCATGTTCCTTCATCAGATAGGGGAACGTTGGTTTATCTGAATGCAAATCCTGATGTACAGCTGGTTTTAGATAGAATCGAAATGGCAGGCGGCAAAATTATCGCTCCTAAAACAGAAATTTCACCGGAGTACGGCTTTATGGGTGTTTTTCTGGATACGGAAGGAAACAGGGTGGCTTTGCATTCTGCACCTATTTAAATTTCTCCTTCATCCCAAGGATGCCGAGTAAGCCGCCGGTATGAAGGGCAACGATTTTATCTTCCTTTTTAAAGTAATTCTTTGCGGAAAGGTCTTCAATTGCATAGAGCATCTTTGCGGTGTATACCGGATCTATTAAAATGCCCTGGCTGCTTACAAAATTTTTAATGAAGTCGATGAGGACGGGTTGGGTCTTTGCATAACCTCCGAAATGGTAATCCGTATGGAGGAGGAGTTGATCGGTATTGCCCAGATATTTAAAAATTTCTTCTTCAATAAAGCTTCCTCCTTTCAGTGCGGGAACCACATGAAGAATTGTTTTTAATCCTTGTTGTTGTATTCCTTTCAATAATCCGGCCGCAGTAGTCCCTGTTCCGGCGGCGCAGAATAGATGGTCAATATCCCCCGGAAGTTCTGCAATGATCTCCGCACAACCTTGCACCGCTTCGGCACTTGCGCCTCCTTCATCGATAAAGAGGGCATTGGGATCATCACCGAAATGTTCTTGAAACAATTGAGTCTTGTCTTTGTAACTTGTCCTGTCGGTAAAGATCAGGTTCATTCCGAAAAGCCTGCAAAGCAGGAGCATTTCATTTTCTACTGTTTCTCCCCGTACAAAAGCGGATGACTTTAATCCTGCTTTGGAAGCAGCTGCAGCAGTGGCGACAAGATGGTTGGAATAAGCACCTCCAAAAGTAACCAGGTGGTGTTTCTGTGTGTTAAAAGCTTTCGATATCAGATATTTAAGCTTACGCCATTTATTTCCAGAGATATAAGGATCAATTAAATCATCCCTTTTCATCCAGAATTGTGGAAGAACAGAATGATTTAATTGTTGAAGCGGGCTATAAATATCTGTAAACATGTTTACAAATATAGAAGCCTTTTCCTAAGGTGGTAAATTAAGGCTTAAAATAGATTTTCCTTAGTAAATAAGGGAAAAAATTTAAGATGATTTTAACGTTTTGAGTAAAGTTTTTCATAATCCTGGAATTAAAATTTAACAATTCTGATTCGTCGAGACCTTTGCTACCCGCTGTATTATAAGCCTAAGCCCTGAAGAATTCACAAAAATTATAATTTGTTAATGGAATACGGGATTAACAAAAAGCAGACCAATTTATTTTTTTTCAATTATGTAATTGTTAAAGATTAGTTTTGCATAATGGAACGGCCCTATAACGGGGCATCCTCAATCATAAACAGAGATGCATTTCATGGAAAATAGCAACAGCGTGCAGGAATTAGAAGAGCAGGATTTATACGAACATTTTAATATTGTTGTTGATAAAGGACAGTCTTTGTTAAGAATAGACAAATTTTTAATGGGACGCATGGAGAATGCTTCCCGCAATCGTATTCAGAATGCTATTGATGCCGGAAATGTGTTGGTTAATCAAGGCACTGTTAAAGCGAGCTATAAGGTAAAACCTGCGGATGAGATCTCTATCGTCTTCCCGCATCCGCCAAGAGATACGGAAGTTTACCCTGAAAATATCCCTTTGGATATTGTATATGAAGATGACGATCTGTTGGTAGTCAATAAACCAGCGGGCATGGTCGTACATCCTGGATTTAACAATTATACGGGGACATTGGTGAACGCGCTGGCCTACCATTTTGAAAAATTACCACAATTACCGGGAAATGAAGGCAGGCCTGGCCTGGTTCACCGGATTGATAAAGATACTTCGGGTTTGTTACTGATCAGTAAGAACGAGATCACAATGACCAAACTGGCGAAACAGTTTTTTGACCATACCATTACCCGTAAATATATTGCCATGGCCTGGGGAGATGTGCTGGAAGACGGTACGGTTACGGGCTATATCGGAAGAAGTGCCAAGAACAGGATTGTGATGGATGTATATGACGACGAAGAAAAAGGTAAGTGGTCGGTAACACATTATTCGGTATTAGAGCGTTTAGGATATGTAACCCTAATCAGTTGTCAGCTGGAAACGGGCCGGACACACCAAATCAGAGCACATATGCAGCATATTGGACACCCTTTATTTAACGATGCCAATTACGGCGGAGATAAAATATTAAAAGGAACAACCTTCAACAAATACAAACAGTTCGTTCAAAACTGTTTTCAAATGTTGCCACGTCAGGCATTACATGCACAGACTTTAGGTTTTATCCACCCGACTACTAAAGAGTATATGGAATTTGAGGCACCTTTACCTGCTGATTTTGATTCGGTATTAAATAAATGGAGAAACTACATCGTTGAGCCGTCGTAAATGCAACAGGAATATATTTTACATAATGATGAGTTTGTAGCGGCAAACCATCCTGTGATCGGGGTGCAGAACCGTGCATTCAGATATGGTGATGGCTTGTTTGAATCCATGCGCATGGACAATGGGAAACTAAAGTTTGCAGAGCAGCACGCCGATCGCCTCAGGGCAGGAATGAAGGCTTTGAAAATGGATGGCAGTAACCTGATGGACGAATATTTTCTGAAGCAGAAAACTGCGGAGCTTAGCAAAAAGAATAAGTTGAAGGACCATATCCGTTTCCGTCTTTCTGTATACAGAGCGGGAGAAGGCCTATATACCCCTGAAAGCAATAAATCAGGGTATGTCCTGGAAGCAACTCCTCTTGCTCAGCCTACCTATGAAATGAATAAGAAAGGGCTGATCGTAGATGTTTACGATGAAATCACGAAACCCGTGAACAAGCTCTCCAACTACAAAACCACCAATTCTTTATTGTATGTGATGGCGGGTTTGTATAAAAAGCAGCACAATCTGGACGAGGCTTTTATTTTAAACCAGCATGGCTTTCTATGTGAAAGCATCAGTTCCAATGTCTTTGTAGTTTACGATAAGCAGATTTATACCCCTGCTTTATCCGAAGGTTGTGTTGCGGGGGTGATGCGGAGTGTGGTAATGAATATGGCCAAGAGCAATGACATCCCGCTTATTGAAGCGCAGATAAATCCTGAAGTGCTTAAAGAAGCAGAAGAGGTTTTTATCACGAATGCAACAGGCGGGATCAGATGGGTGATGGGCTATGGAAGGAAACGTTATTTTAACGAGATCTCCAAAGACCTAAGCGCCAGACTCAATGCGATAACCTCTTAGGAACTCCTCCGTCGACATGCGTTTTTTACCTTCGTACTGAAGGTCTGTCAGCTTAATGAAACCGTCTTTTGCAGCGAATTTAAGAAAGGTTTTTCCATCCGACAGGAACCCTCCAGGGGAGATGCCGGTTTCTTTTTCTTCCAGCTCTGCGCGGAATACTTTCAGTGTTTTGTCGTTGAGCCTGGTAAAGGCAGTGGGATAAGGACTCAAGCCGCGGATCATATTGTAAATCGTTCTCGCCGGTTGGTTCCAGTCAATCAGACAATTTTCTTTAAATATCTTGGGTGCATGTTTCAGTTCTTCATGCTGAGGCTGTGGCTGCTCTTCATAATTTCCTTCCTCAATTGCTTTTACAGTCTTCACCAATAGTTCCGCACCCACATTCATCAGCTGATCATGGAGCTCACCAGCGGTTTCTGTATCGCCGATAGGCACACTGGCAGAGAAGATCACATCGCCGGTATCTATTTCATGTTTCAGGAAAAAGGTGGTTACTCCGGATTCCTTTTCTCCGTTGATGATGGCATGGTTAATTGGGGCTGCTCCACGATATTGTGGCAATAGAGAGCCATGAAGGTTGATCGTTCCTTTTGCAGGCATATTCCAGACCACTTCCGGTAACATGCGGAAGGCAACGACTACCTGTAAATCAGCATTTAAGGCCTTTAATTCAGTAATAAACTCCGGATCTTTTAGCTTTAGGGGTTGCAATACTTTTATTCCTTTTGCTACAGCATATTGTTTTACGGCACTTTCCTGAAGCTTCTGACCTCTTCCGGCAGGCTTGTCGGCCGCCGTAACGACACCAACCACATCAAATCCAGCTTCCACCAAAGCGCTTAAAGAAGCTACTGCAAAATCGGGAGTACCCATAAAAACTAATCTCATCATCCGTTGTTTTAGATAACAAAATAACTAAAAATTTCACGCATATTTTATGCAAAGTATATGGTGGAGACACTCGAAGAACTCAAATCAAGCGGATTGGTTTATGTAACAGACAGCAAGCCTGGGATATACAGGAAGGGAAAGCCAGGAGATTTTCATTACGAAGATAAAGATGGAAATCCGGTGAAAGACGAAAACGAACTGAACAGGATAGCAGCACTGGTACTTCCTCCGGCATGGACAAAGGTCTGGATCTCTCCCAGGAAGAATGGTTATCTGCAGGCTACCGGAGTCGATCTCGCAGGAAGGAAACAATACCGTTATCATGCGGAATGGACTTCCAGACGCTCGGACAGCAAATATTTCCGACTGCTGGATTTTGGAAAAGCCTTACCCAAAGCAAGAGCGAGGATTGCAAAGGACCTGAGACGCAAAAAATTTGATGAGTTAAAGGTCCTCGCGATCTGTGTGCAGTTTATGCAGAAAACCTTAATCAGGATTGGCAATGAATCCTACAAACAGTTATACGGAAGTTATGGACTGAGTACGCTGCGGAATAAACATGTGAAGATCAATGGAGATCATTTGCTGCTTAGTTTTGTCGGCAAAAAGGGAGTTCAGCAGGACTTGAGTCTGAACGACAAAACCCTGGCTGCCTTGTTGAGGAAATGTAAGGAAATCCCCGGACAGGACTTGTTTCAATATTATACCGATGGAACAGAACGCAGGGCGATAGATTCGGGGATGATCAACAATTACATCAAAGAGATCACTGGAGGAGATTTTAGTGCTAAGGACTTTCGAACCTGGGGAGGAACATTGGAGGCCTTGCGACAACTGGCGGTCTGTGAAGCAACGGCCATAGAAGAGAAACCAAAGAAAAAGATGATTGTTGAAGTGCTGGATTGTGTAGCGGCAAGACTTGGGAATACCCGTGCGGTATGTAAAAGTTCTTATGTGTATCCGATGTTGCTGGATGCTTTTGAACAGGGGAAACTCACAAAGTACCTGAAGAAAATAGATCCTGGTCAGGCAGATACTTTAGCGGGAATAAAAAACGATGAAAAGGTACTGATGTCGTTTTTGCGCGCGGTACAGAAAAAAGCGGTACAGAAAAAATAGAGGCCCTGAAATTATTTCAGGGCCTTGATTATGCTTTTGGTGCGTTTTTTATCGGATGTACTGGTTGTTCTCCCTGTTCTCTTTCTTTAGCCGGATGCTTAAAATCGGCTTCTTCTTTCCGATAGTCCTTATCTTCCGGTTTCTTTACTGCCTTATCTCCGGCAGGAACCTTATCCTTCGGGATTTCTTCCAGGTAATTGCTACCGGGTTTTCCGCTTTTCTTTTTGGGCTCGCTGTTCATCGGGATCCTTTTTTAAGGATACAACAAATACTGCTGACGCATTGTTTTATACTTCGTTAATCCGGGCTCCCAGCTGGCCCTGATTTCTTTTTCTGATTTCCCGGCAATGATTTGTTGTTTCAGGCTATAATCTCCCGACAGCTTGTCGAAATTTCCCATCTGAGCGCTGAGTTTAAAGTTGAAGAAATCTGCTTTATTGGGATAAGCATTGTACAGTTCAATCAGCCAGTTTAAATTCAGTGCTTTATCTTTTCGGATCTTAGCCACATCATAAGTTCTCAGGTCCATGCCATAACATACTTTGTTTTGATGTAAAGGTGTTTCTGCCATTCCCTTGATGCTTTTAGGGGTAAAGCTGAAATTGTATTTTCCTTTTAATGCAGGAGCGCCTAAAATGGTAAATGGAAATTGGGTACCTCTTCCCTGGCTCAGATAAGTCCCCTCAAAAAGACATAAAGTAGGGTAAAGTAAAATAGATTGCTGGGTATTCAGGTTCGGTGATGGTTTCACCGGAAGGTCATATGGAAGGTCGTGGTTGTAATTTTCTACGGTAATGATCTTGATTTTACATTTTACTTTGTTCTTCAACCAGCCTTCGCCATTGAGCATCTGTGCGTATTCTCCAACGGTTAATCCATGAACAATCGGAATGGCTTGCAGGCCTATTCCGGAAACGAGTTTCGGATCAAGAATGGGCCCATCGATATAGAATCCGTTAGGATTGGGACGGTCAAGGATCAGTACTTCTTTATTTTCTGCCGCGCAAGCTTCCATCACATGTTGCAGGGTATTGATATAGGTGTAAAAACGAACACCCACATCCTGAATGTCAAAGATCATCAGGTCTACATCTGCGAGGTCTTCTTTGGTAGGTGTGGAGTGTTTTCCGTAAAGAGAAACCGCTTTTATGCCTGTTTTTGTATCTATGGCATCGTTCACATGAATTCCCGCACTGGCATTGCCACGGAAACCGTGTTCCGGACCAAAGATCTTTACAATATTTACCCCCAGTTTCAACAGGCTGTCTACTGAAGTTTCATTTCCGATAACAGAAGTTGGATTGACCACCATTCCAATGCGTTTGCCTTTCAGATAGGGAAGGTATCTTTCTGTCTGCTCAGCTCCGGTACGGATAGGGTTTTCCTGCAGTTCCACAGTCTTGGTACTGGCTACCGTAGAATGGGGTACTGTAGGTTTTATTTTAACCGGTGTACTGGAAGCGCAAGCCTGAAGACTAAAAGTAAGAAATGCAGCCTGGAAGATATAGGTAAGTGATTGTCTCATTGGGGAACCTTTTTTTATAATTATAACTTTAAATCAAAATCAATTGAGCATTTTTGCTAAGTTACCATTTATAGCAAAAGATTGAATACAGAATATTTCATAGCAAGGCGGATAGCCATTAAATCTGAGCGTACTTTTTCCAAGCTGATCGTTCGCATTGCGATAGCGGGCGTAATGCTCAGCTTAGCGGTAATGATTTTGTCGGTCGCTATTATTAATGGCTTTAAAACAGAGATTCAGGAAAAGGTGAGGGGCTATATCGGAGATGTGCGCATCTATAAGTTCGACCTGAATAATTCCTTTGAGCTTACACCCTTTGTTCCGGAGGCAGAGACCATTAACAACCTGAAAAAAAATAAGGATATAGTTTACTTTCAGCCTTATGCGACAAAGCCTGCAATTATTTCGGTGAACGACGAAGTAGAGGGCATTAATTTTAAAGGGATCGACAAGAGTTTCAACTGGAAGTATATTTCCGAACATTTGGTGAGCGGAAGGGTAATCAGTTTTACCGATAGCGCATCGGCGATGAAGGAAATTATGATCTCTCAATTTACTGCAAACCGGCTGAAATTGAAGACAGGAGACTCTTTTATCATGAATTTCGTGCAGAACCCACCCCGAAGCAGGAAGTTTAAAATCGTAGGTATATATAGTGTTGGTGTAGAGGAAATTGATAAAGGTTTTGTTTTAGGAGACCTGAATGTGATCCGCAGGTTAAACAACTGGGCGCCAAATGAGATCGGAGGAATAGAAATCCGGATTAAGGATTTTTCGAAACTCAAGCCTGTTTCACTGGACATCTATACCAACCTTGAAGTGAACCTTAAATCAGAATCAGTTTCTGAATTTTTCCCCGCGATTTTTACCTGGTTATCCTTACTGGATGTCAATACCAGGGTGTTGCTCATCTTAATGATGATTGTAGGGGTGATCAATATGATTACTGCCCTGCTGATCATGATTTTAGAACGTACCAATATGATTGGAATGCTGAAGGCATTCGGGATGACAGATTTTAGCGTGATGAAGATTTTTCTTTACAATGCGATTTATCTGGTAGGGATAGGATTGTTGCTGGGGAATATTTTAGGACTTGGTTTAGGCTTCCTGCAGCAATACACACACTTGTTTAAGCTGGATCAGGGATCTTATTATTTATCTTATGTCCCTATAGAAATTCATTTTTCAGAAGTATTAATACTTAATGTCTGTACGGTGGTCATCTGTTTTATGGTATTGATCCTGCCTTCTATGTTGGTTAGTAAAATCTCACCACTCAAAGCGATCAGATTTAAATAGCAGATTATAACAACCCATCAGGATATGAAAACAACCAAAGCAGAGAAGAAGTCGAGTGTTTTTAGTCTGCTAAAGCCTTATCGGGGAATGATCTTTTTGTTGATATTCCTGGCGCTGCTGAGCAATGGTGTGAATCTGCTGCTCCCTAAAATTATAGCGAACAGCATTGACGCGTATACGGCAGGAACCTTTGAGATCCGGGCAGTATTCATTGAATTCGGGATTGCCATTCTTTTTATTTTCCTGTTTACTTACCTTCAGAGTTTGGTACAGACTTATGCTTCAGAACGGGTGGCAAGAGACCTGAGAACCCGGCTTTCCGATCAGATTTCCCGTCAGAGTCATGCTTATATTGAAAAGGCCAATCCTTCAAAGTTACTGACTAACCTGACTACAGATGTTGATGCAATCAAATCTTTTGTCTCACAAGCCATTGTCTCCATCGCCTCTTCTATATTTCTTATTGTTGGTGCCAGTATCCTGTTGCTCAGCCTGAACTGGAAACTTGCTTTGGCAGTCATTGCGATTGTTCCCATCATCGGGACTTCTTTTTACCTCGTCCTCAGTAAAGTGAAGCCATTGTTTAAAAAGAGCAGGGAGGTGATCGACTGGCTCAATAAAGTCATCAGTGAAAGTATCCTTGGCGCGGCATTGATCAGGGTGATCAATTCGCAACAGCTGGAATATGATAAATTCCTGTCGGCGAATACTCAGGCCAGGAACCTGGGCCTGTCTATTCTTAAGTTATTTGCAGGGCTGATCCCACTGATCATCTTTGTGGCCAATATGGCCGGACTGACAATACTTGCCCTTGGTGGTCATTTTGTGATTCAGGGAACGATGAGTCTGGGCGAATTCGCCGCTTTTAACAGTTATCTGAGTTTGCTGATCTTTCCGATTCTGGTGATCGGTTTCATGAGCAACGTAATTGCCCAGGCCACGACTTCTTATCAGCGGATTGAAGGCGTATTGAATATTGCAGAAAGCCCTGCGGATGGCAGCATCAATGTCGCACTAAGAGGGGAACTGGAACTGAAAGATGTTTCGGTCTCTTACGGACAGAAACCTGCACTGAAAAACATTTCCTTTGCTTTAAAAGCAGGATCTAAAACGGCCATTATTGGCCCGACAGCAGCAGGGAAGTCACAATTGCTGTACATCCTCACCGGATTGATCGATCCGGAATCCGGTGAAGTATTGTTTGACGGACATGACATCAACAGTTATAACCAGGAAGCCTTTCACCAGCAGGTAGGCTTCGTTTTTCAGGATAGCATCATCTTTAACATGAGCATCCGGGAAAACATCGCATTTAGCGATACTGTGACCGATCAGTCGCTGGAAAAGGCAATTGAGACGGCTGAGCTGAACGATTTTGTGGCAGGGCTTCCCGATCAGCTGAATACGGTTGTTTCTGAACGTGGTTCGAACCTTTCCGGTGGCCAAAAGCAGCGAATTATGCTGGCAAGGGCTTTGGCCTTAAATCCTAAGGTTTTGCTTTTGGATGATTTTACTTCCCGCGTAGACCACAATACCGAAAAGAGGATCTTAGAAAATGTTCAGCGAAATTATCCGGGCATCACCTTACTTTCTGTAACTCAGAAAATTGTGTCTGTAGCACATTATGATAAAGTTATTGTATTGATGCAGGGCGAGATCGTTGCTCAGGGAACACATACAGAGCTGATGAAAAGCAGTCCTGAATATGTTCAGATTTATTCTTCACAACAGAGCACCAGCAATTATGAATTATAATCTTAATCAGGAAAGTACCACGCAGGAAAAGCGATCTACTTATCAGGCGCTGAAAAAGCTGATACAACTGATCAGTAATGAGCGGAGAAATTTATGGATTGCTTCAGGAACGATCCTTTTAAACTCTGGATTGTTGTTGTTGGGCCCCTTATTAATCGGGCATACGATCGATGCATATGTGCGTACCAAGCAGTATCCCGGTGTATTGAAGTTTTCAGGAATCTTGCTGGTCATGTATATGATCGCTTTCTGCACGGGATACCTGCAAACAAAACTGATGGGGGGAGTAGGGCAGCGAATGCTGTATACCTTGAGAAATGCCATCTTTAATAAGCTGCAGGAATTGCCGGTTGCTTTTTTTAATGAAAACAAAGCTGGTGATCTGATTTCCAGAGTAAATAGTGATACCGATAAAATTAACCAGTTTTTCTCTCAGTCGCTGATGCAGTTTATCGGAAGTATTGTAACGATGACGGGCGCTGGTATTTTTTTATTGCTGATCAATTTTGAGCTTGGGGCAGTTGCGCTGGTACCAGCAGTACTGATTCTGCTTTTTACTGCGGTGGTTTCCCCATGGGTAAAAAGAAGAAATGCAGCCAATTTAAAAAGTGTAGGGGGGATGAGTGCAGAGATTCAGGAAAGCCTGAATAACTTTAAAGTGATCATTGCTTTTAACAGAAGGGATTATTTTAGAAAACGATTTGATGAGGCCAACCAGAATAATTACCGTACCGCAATAGGCGCCGGACTGGCCAACAATATTTTAATGCCGGTGTATGGTTTGCTTTCCAGCATGGCGCAATTGATTGTATTACTGTTTGGAATCTACCTGATTTCTACCGGTAAATTTACGATCGGCTTATTGGTGAGTTACTTATCGTACGCGACTAACTTTTACAATCCATTAAGGCAACTTGCTGCATTATGGGCTAGCTTTCAGGTGGCCATGGCAAGTTGGGACAGGGTCTCACAGATTCTATCCATGGAAAATGATTTGCCTCAGCTGAAAGATACGGTTGAAACCTCCAACTCATTATTGGAATTCCGAAACGTACATTTCTCCTACGCTGAGGGACAGGAAATCCTGCACCATATCAATTTCAGTCTGGAAAAGGGAAAAACATACGCATTGATTGGTCCTACGGGAGGCGGAAAAACAACCACAGCTTCGCTGATTGCCAGGTTGTATGATGCGACGAAAGGAACGGTGTTGCTGAGCGGCAAAGACATTCGCTCCTATACGGATGAAGAGAGAAGTGATAAGATCGGGTTTATTTTGCAGGAACCTTTTCTGTTTAGCGGAACGGTGAAAGACAATATTTTATACGGTAATGCCAAGTATAAGGATTATTCGAATGCGCAATTGGAAGAGGTGATCAAAGCGGCAGATCTGGAAGCCTTACTTGCCATATTTGACGAAGGCCTGGAAACACCCGTTACCTCAGGATCTGATAACATCAGCCTCGGACAAAAGCAATTGATCGCCTTTATGAGGGCGGTATTGCGCAATCCGGAATTGTTAATCCTGGATGAAGCGACGGCAAACATCGATACGATCACAGAACAATTGCTGGGCATGATCTTAAAAAAGTTATCTAAGGATACCACCCTGGTGATCATCGCACACCGCTTAAATACCATAGAGAATGCGGATGAAATCTTTTTTGTGAATTCCGGGGAAGTGATCAGGGCAGGTACGCTTGATCATGCAATGGATATGCTGCTTAAAGGAAAAAGGAAGAGCTAATAGCCCTCCTCCTGTAGGTTTTTTTTGAATTGCTCTGCCAATCTTATGCCCCATTGCTGGCCTACCTGCATGGATTCCTGCATAATGAGTGGTGTTTTTTCTGAAAACCTCTTGCCTGCAGGACTCTGATAGAAAGCGATAACGGCTTTCAGGTCGGGCAGGCTAATGTGTTTCTGATAAATTGGAACTAACATTTCCAATAGTTCTTCCTGGGAAGCATCGAGAAAGGACTTTTCAAACTGTGTCCATACTTCAGCCGGAATCTGAGATTTTTGCTCTTTAAGCATCTTAAAAGTCTGTATAATAACGACTTTATAGCTTTCTGTAGCACCGGAAATGTTCATCATTTCCTGAAGAGCATTTTTGTAAACAGAATTGTCCTGGCCAAAGGAAAATGTTGCAGCGGCTAAGATTAAAGTAATTGTGATGATGATTCTTTTCATATTAAGTCCAGTTATTTCTCTTTTTTAACTCGGTAATGTGTGCCAGGTGATGCTCCCCATGCCAGGCATAGATACTTGTGTTTTCATTTAGCAAGACTTTATTCCCATGTGCCGGATGAATAAAACTGCGTTCCAGGTCGGAAGGAGAAAGGCTGCGGAGCAATTGTTCCCAGCGGGCATGTAATCCTTCAAGCAAAGCCAGGCTGGGAGCTATCTCCATCGTTTTGCTGTCTGCGAGTTCTGCCCATATTTCCTCATGGTAAGGTTTGATTATCGGATTGTCTTCCGTTAAGGCCAATTTAAAACGAATTAAGGCATTCATATGGCTATCTGCACAATGATGTACTACTTGCCTTATAGTCCAGCCATCCGGTCTGTATGGGCTGTCCAGCTGTTCGTCATTCAGGTGGATGACCTCCTTTTTAAGCTTTGCCGGGAAAGCCGCAATCGTTGAGATGTAATGCTCCATCAATTCCGGTGTAATGAATGCTGGCTTTTCATGTTTCCCTATCGGGAATTTAAGTTTTTCAAGTGTTATTGACATCGGGTTTTATCTTTTAATTTCTTGTCGGCCCCAGGCCAGTACTTTTACACCAGGGGAATAACGGATCAGGTCTGGCGCAAGGTCGGTAAAACGGAGACCGTTTATCTGATAGTTTATCGTATTTTTTTTTAATTCCATCTCCGCAATCTGCCATTCCAGGTGATGGATTTCATACCTGTATAGTTTTTGCCCCTGATTAAGGTAAAGGCAATATCTTTCTGAAAGCCATAGATCAAGCTTACTTTTTGACTGGAGAAAAACCTTTACTTCAAATTCGATGTCCAGGTTAAAGCCTTTTATCACATTGCTGGAAAGATAGGTGTTTTTACTGCGCTGCATCGTTGCTTTCTCATAAGGAAGACCCGATAGCTGTTTTGCAATCCATACCGACAAATGTTTTTGTCCTTCTATATTCAGGAAATAGACGCCCGGTTTGCCTTCCGTTACCACATATGTCCTCAGGTTAATTTCATGGAAATCCGAGATGAAAGCTACAGGAGGAAGTCCTGCCGGACTGATCTTTTCCATGGTAAAGGGAACCAGGGAGATCCAGGCCTCATTTTCAAAAAGGTCCAGTTCCAATCCTGCCGGAATCAGAGGCTTTAATAGCGCGGCGGGAACTTTCCAATGAAAGAACAATACCTCATTCCATTCCTGGTAATATTGCCATTTTCCTTCAGGAAGAGGCCAGGGCCGGTGACTGCTTTCCGCTAACAAGGCATTAAGATCGACGGAACGGTAACCGGAAAACCAATTTTTGATCATTTAAACAGCTTTTACATGCAATTAATAAGACAATTTGAAAAGCCTACAGACCTCAATTAAATATTACGTAAATTTGCAGAATTATATACTAATAAGGAAACTGTGTCATTAGAGAAATTAAAACTAAGCAAGCAACTGGTAACAGCGATGACTGATGCCGGATATATATCTGCAAAAGAGATTCAGGCAAAAACAATGTCAAGAATTCTTGGCGGACAGGATATCATAGCTGTTGCTCCTGAAGGGTCGGGAAAAACAACAAATTATGTGCTTGGGGTTCTAATGCGCTTTAAATATACAGCGGATGAAGCTCCGAAAGTTTTGATCCTTGTTCCCAGTAAGGAAAAGGTATTGGAAGTCATCGCAGAATTCGACAAACTGAACAGAAATAAAAACCTGCGCATCATGGGCCTTTATGGAACTGGTGGGACAGAACAGGATGTGCTGGATCTGGTAGACGGCGTAGATATCGTGGTGGCTTTGCCAACACGTGCACGCGCGATTTACCTGAAACTTGGTTTAAATACGAGTAAACTGCAAATGTTTATTGTGGATGATGCAGAAGTGATTGTAAAACAGGGAATGCAACTTCCGGTTGCTGAACTGGCAAGAAGTGCAGGGAAATGTCAACACCTGATTTTTACGACTGTTGTTCATGAAAAACTAAACAATATGATCGATCAGTTCCTGAACTTTCCAACAACATTGGAAGTGGAAGACCTGGGCGATAGCCAGGCCAATACCCATGAACTGCTTTTGTATCCTGTTCCTAATTTTAAAACAAAAATTAACCTGCTGAACCTCCTTTTGAGAGATGATGAGGTCTTTGATAAAGTAGTGGTATTCGTAAATACCCGTCTGACGGCTCAAAAATTGGGTAAAAGCTTACATTCCGCCAGACCTGGTGCCGTTTCCGTATTGAACCCTTTGTTCTTTGACGAGGAAGGCTTTGATCATATCGAAGATTTCAAGGAAACACCTGAAGCAAGGGTGCTGATCGTTGCAAATGAAGGTACTTCTGGTTTAGACCTGTCCGGAATTCCTTTCCTTTTCCATTTCGAAGTTCCGGAGCAAAAGGAAACTTTCCTGAGCAGAATCGTGAAAACTGATGAGGAAGAAGTGGTGGCCATTACTTTCTCTACAGATATGGAACTGGTAGAAGTGAAAAAGATCGAGCAATCTATCGGAAAGAAACTAACTGTAATGGAATTACCTGAAGATCTGGTGATCGATAAAGTAACAAAAGCTAAAGGTGGCATTGATAAAAGCAGGATCGTTAAGGAGAAGAATGTGGCACCTCAGGGTGGCGGAGCTTACCATGATAAGAAAGAAAGCAATAGCAAAGATTATAACTATGGCATTGGCCAGAAGGCCAAAATGACCATGAAGAAAAAACATGGTTAACAAAAAAATGCCTTCCCAACCGGAAGGCATTTTTTTTATGTGCTATTTTGAGAATATCCTATACTTTCTTTGCTTCATTCCAGTAAACGTCCATTTCGGCAAGGGTCATGTCCTGTAAAGCCTTCCCATTTTCCTTTGCCTTAGCTTCCAGATACTGGAAACGCTTGATGAACTTTTTATTGGTTTTTTCCAGCGCATTTTCCGGATTGATGTTGATGAAACGGGCGTAGTTGATCAGGGAAAAAAGAAGGTCTCCAAATTCTCCTTCCGCCTTTTCTACATCGATTGCCGTATGGTCAACGGTATTGAACTCGTTTTTAAATTCCTGAAGTTCTTCTTCCACCTTTTCCCAAACCTGAGTTTTATCATCCCAGTCAAAGCCAACACCTCTGGCTTTTTCCTGAATACGGCTGGCTTTCACCAAAGAAGGCAAACCAGCAGGTACGCCTGCTAAAACAGATTTATTTCCTTCTTTAAGTTTGATCTGTTCCCAGTTGCGTTTTACATCATTTTCATCCTGTACTTCCACATCTCCATAGATGTGCGGGTGACGGTTGATGAGTTTATCGCAAACCCCATTGAGTACATCGACAATGGTAAAGTCGTTGGTTTCTGAAGCGATTCTGGCATAAAACACAAGGTGCATCATCACATCCCCCAGCTCTTTCTTTACTTCTTCGAGGTCACCCTCAAGAATGGCGTCCGACAATTCATAGGTTTCTTCGATGGTTAAATGACGAAGGCTTTCCATGGTTTGTTTTTTATCCCATGGACAATCTGTGCGAAGGGTATCTAAAACGGTTAATAACCTGAGGAAGGCGGCAGAAGGATCGGCAGCAGTTAAAGGGGCGATGTGGTTGGGCATTTTGACGAATTATTTGATGACGTTAAAGGTAATCATCATTGTGGTTAAAAAAAGAACAATCAGACCGGATAAAAAGATGATGTCGGCTATTTTCTCCAACCGGTCGTTACTTCCCTGTTTCCTTCTCATCGAGAGAAAAGAAAGAAGACAGCTGGTCATAAACAGGATGATTGCCATTGCGGTCGTCTCATCGATCAACGTCACATCCTGCATCTTTGACACCTTGATGGAGGTCAGTACAATGAAACATAAACCCAGCAAATTTGCTGAGGTACTTAATATATGGGGCGACCTGTTTTCACGCATAACCTTATTCCTGTTCTTCTAATTTGATGTTCTTGGTAATCCGGTAAATCTTTCGTTTTTTATGTGGTTTATCCTCACCTCCAAGAAGGACTCCCCATGGTTTCAAAGAATCCACCTTGTCAAAAATGATCTTTAACATCGCGAGGTAGGGGATACAGAGAAACATTCCTGAGATTCCCCAGACCATTTCTCCTACCACAATGCCGATGAAAGCAAATAGCGCATTGATTTTAACCTTTGAACCGACCACCAATGGCATAAGGATATTTCCGTCAACCGCATGTACTGCTGCAAAAGCCACGATCACAAGCAATACTTTCGCCGCCCCTGCCGTAGCAAAGGTGATGAGCACACTGATGAGTAAAGCACTGAAAATACCGATGTAAGGGATGATGTTAAAAATCCCTGCAATTAAGCCCAACAATACGGCATATTTTACGCCCAATGCCCAAAGGACAAGCATCATCATGATGGTCACAATGAGCATCTGTAAAAACAGACCGGTAATGTATTTTTTTATAATGTATTGAATGCGTCTTACAATTTCACCTACCTTTTCTGTATGTTCCTCCTCAAATACGGAGGTCAGAAAGCTGAACAAGACCTTGCGGTAATTGAGCAGGAAAAAGGTGAAAAGCAAAAGGAAAAACAAGAACAAAAGGGATGAGGAGAGGGTCAGTAAAGTCGCACCCAGTACGGTAGCACTGGTAGATAGTGCTTTGGAAGCGCCGTCTTTCACATATTCAATTTGCTTCTGTGCATTTACGCCAAAAGTAGAAGAGATCCAATGTTGCAGTTCATGAAAAGAGGTTTCCCCCTGTTTCTTCAACAGTGGCCAATCCTGCCATAGATCGGTCAGCTGGTTCGCCAGAAAGTAAAGGATTCCGGAAATTACGGCAATCATAATCACCACCGACACGATGGAAGCCATACTCCTTTTGAAGCGCCATTTCTGTTCCAGAAAATTAGCCATAGGCAGCAACAGTACCGCAAGTAAAAAGGAAGTCAGCAATGGAGCAAGCAAAGTCTGACCTAAAATGGCCAGGTATCCAACACAGATGATGGAGAACAGCACCATCGCCAGTTTGGTGGTAAAAGGTTGTGTGGAGAGGTTCTTCATAGGGTTTTTCCAGGTTTTAAATTAAAGGTAATTTACACATAAAGACAAATGCCCTGCCAATTATTATTCGGCAGGGCATTAATATTTTAAATATATTCCTTTTTAAGCAAAGAAGAATGGCTTATTTCCAGTCACTTGCCTGATCTAATATGGCAATATCTTCTATGTTTAATTTTAAAGCAGCGGCTCTTTTCAGGTCTTCCAACTGACTTAAGCTAGTTACGCTGGCAATTGGAGCTGTTACCGAAGGACGGGCAATCAGCCAGGCCAGGGCCACACTTGCGGGAGAAGCATTGTATTGCTCCGAAACTTCATCTAAAGCTTTCAGTATTTTAAATCCTCTTGCATTTAAGTACTGGCTCATTCCGCCGCCCCGCTGACTTTTATTTAAGTCAGCCTCAGAACGGTACTTTCCGCTTAAAAAGCCACTGGCAAGTGCGTAATAGTTGATCACGCCTAGCTGGTATTCTGTGGCCACTTGCTCCAGTTCTTTTTCATATCCTTCCCGGGCGTATAAATTGTATTCTGGCTGGAAGGTCTGATATTTCGGAAGACTGAGCTTTTGCGCGGTCTCCAGGGATTCCTTTAAACGCTCCGCCGAATAATTGGAAGCACCGATCCAACGGATTTTGCCTGCTCTGATCAGCTGATCATAAGCTTCCAGTGTTTCCGCAACCGGAGTAGCAGGGTCATCATAATGCGACTGATAAAGGTCGATATAATCGGTTTTTAATCTTTTAAGGGAGGCATCTACAGCCGCGAGGATATTTTGCTTAGACAGGGATTTCCCATGTCCCATATCGGCACCTACTTTAGTGGCAATGATTACCTGGCTGCGGTTTTTTCTTTCCTGCATCCAGTTGCCGATAATGGTTTCTGATTCTCCTCCGGAGTTTCCGGGTTTCCACTTTGAATATACATCTGCGGTATCTATGAAGTTAAAGCCGGCTTCTGTGAAGCCATCTAATATTTCGAATGATTTAGCCTGATCTATTGTCCAGCCAAAAACATTACCACCAAAGGTGATCGGGTATACAAATAAGTCTGAATTTCCTAATTTTCTTTTTTCCATTGCGTAGCTATATTATGATGTGGAGAACGTACAGAGATCAACAACATCTGGGATGATTTTGTTCCACAATATCTAGCTTCTTACTGGAAAATATAAAGAAATGAAGGAATTAAACATTCCACTGACTTTTCTGCCGGCAGTTTTGAACTCCTATGCTAAAACTACAACTTGGTTCCTCTGAGCATTTCCCTTTTACCAGGTGCCCCAGGAAGTTTTTCAATGCTAAAGCCATTGGCTTTAAGCGCACGTTTTAATTTTCCTGTGATGGCATAAGTGACAAAGGTGCCGCCAGGTTTAAGAAAACTACAGGTATGTGCAATGATTTCATCAGACCACATTTCCGGTTGATGCTGCACAGAAAAGGCGTCAAAGTAAATCAGGTCAAATGCTGCGGCGCTTTGAAACTGATCGAGTGTGGTATGGGGAATGAACAACTGTTGCCCGGGTAAAAGTGCTACAGGAGCCTTTAATGCGGAAAGGTAATTTGTTTCCAGGCTGTTCCATATTTCTTCGGGAACGTATTGGTGGTATCCTGTGGATTGCAATTCTGCGGTTTCCAGAGGGAAAGCTTCTATTCCGGTATAGCGGAGCTGAAGGTTTTCTTCCACCGCATGCGCAAGCGTTAACAGAAAATTAAGACCGGTGCCAAAGCCGATTTCCAGAATGGAAATCTCTTTCCGGCTGGCGGCAACGTGTTTCAGGCCAGCATCAATAAATACATGCTTGCTTTCCTGCAACGCACCATGTTTAGAATGGTAATGTTCCCCAATAGTTTCGTTGTATAAGGTATTCGAGCCGTCGGCAGTAATGGTTATTTTATTCATTTTTACAGATGTGCCGCAAGATAATGTTTTTTAAATTGTAGGAAGGAGGGGGGCTTGCATTTATTCAAAAGGTGATTAGCTTTAGGAATTATTTGCAAATTATGGATATTGAAACATTCAGAGAATATTGTCTGACTTTAAACGGAACTACCGAAGGGATGAAATGGGGACACCTTTGCTTCATGATCGAAGAGAAGATGTTTGTGATCATCTCTTTAGAAGAGGGAAGCTTTTCTATTAAATGTGATCCGGAGGATTTCGATGCGCTGGTTGGCAGGGCAGGAATTCAACAGGCATCTCATATGGCCAAGAGGCAATGGGTAAGGGTGGATGGTTTAGAAGTGATGCCGGATGATGAGCTTAAAAGAAGGATTTCCGAATCAAGGGCACTGGTGCTTGCCAAGCTGAGCAAAAAGCTTCAGGAAAAATATAAATAAACATAAAGGCATCATGAAAATGATGCCTTTATATATAGAAGTCAAGATATCTATGTGCCAATGTGTTTTACCACATCCTGATTCTGTCTTCTGGTTTTTTGTATAATTTATCACCTGGCTGTACATCAAATGCTTTGTACCAGGCATCCATATTTACCGGAGCACCAATGGTTCTGTAAGGACCTGGCGAATGCGGATCAGTTTTGATTAACTGCGCTGCGGTTTCATCCAAAACATTTCCTCTCCATACCTGAGCCCAGGATAAGAAGAAACGCTGATCTGGGGTAAAACCATCGATTTTCTCCTCAGACTGACCTTGTTTGGTTAATTTGAATGCGGTATAAGCTGCATTTAATCCACCAAGATCACCGATATTTTCGCCCATGGTCAGTTTACCGATGACATGGATGGTATCCAATACCGTATAGGCATCAAACTGTTCACCCAATGCCTTGGTCTTGGCTTCAAATTTAACTTTATCTTCCGGTGTCCACCAGTTGCGCAGGTTTCCATCTTTATCATATTGGCTACCTGAATCGTCAAATCCGTGCGACATCTCATGTCCGATCACTGCACCAATACCACCATAATTTACAGCGTCATCAGCGTTAGGGTCAAAGAACGGGAACTGAAGAATTCCGGCAGGGAATACAATCTCATTCATCGTCGGACTGTAATAGGCATTTACCGTTGGTGGAGTCATGCCGAAACGGGTCCGGTCTACCGGCTTGCCCAGTTGATCTACCATTTCATTATAGGCCCATGCACCTGAATTGCGCAGGTTTTGTAAATAGGTCGTGCGGCCAATTGTTAGGCCATCATAGGTTTTCCATTTTTCAGGATAACCGATCTTTGGCACAAAAGCATTCAGTTTTTCCAATGCTTTTCCTTTGGTGACGTCGCTCATCCAGTCCAGACCTTTAATCCGGATTTCAAATGCTTTTCTAAGGTTGCTGATCAGTTCCGTCATGCGTACTTTGGCATCAGGCTTGAAGTATTTAGCCACGTAAAGCTGGCCTAAGAGTTCGCCTATCGTTCCGTCTGTAAGCTGAGACATCCTTTGCCATCTTGGTGTTTGTATTTTTTGTCCGCTTTGTGCCTGTGTAAAGGCAAAGTTTGCATTCACAAAAGGAGAACTTAAGTTAGGTGCGGCAGATTTTAAAATATTCCATTCCAGATAGGTTTTCCAGTCTGAAAGAGAGACCGTTTTCAGCATTCCATCCAGGCTCGTGAAGAACTTAGGAGAGGAAACTAAAATGGTATCTTGCCCTTTTACCTTAAATTTAGGAAGCATGGTACTCCAGTCTAATCCCGGAGTGGTTTTGCTGAACTCAGTAACGGTAAACTTATTATAGGTTTTATGCGGATCGCGCATTTCCACCCTTGCCATTTGTGCTGCTGCGAGTTGCTTTTCAATCGCCATTACAGCGGTTGCTTTTTTCTTTGCTTCCGCGGCGTTATTCCCAGTTAAGGTAAAGAGGGTAGTCATATAGGTTTGGTAGGCTTCCCTGATTTTTACACTCCTGCTGTCGTCCTTTAAATAATAGTCACGGTCGGGCAGGGTTGTTCCTCCTTGTCCAAGTTGCGCCAGGTATTTGTTTACATTTTTTCTGTCCTGTCCGACGTAAAAGCTAAACATAGGTGCAGCAAGACCTGAAGTACGCAGATAAGCGGCATGATCGAGAATACCCGGGATGTCTTTAATCAGTTGTATCTTCGCAAGATCTGCTTTGATAGGCGTATAGCCCAGTTTTTCAATGGTAATGCTATCCATTGCTGCGGTATAGAAATCGCCTACACGTCTTTTAACAGAACCTGCAGGAGCAGATTTGTCGGCGGCTGCATCTTCAACCAGCCCTTTAACGGCATTGATATTGAAATCACGAAGGGCATTAAAACTTCCCCAACGGGTTTCTTTTGCAGGAACGGGATTGTTCTTGATCCAGGTACCACTCGCATATTTATAGAAATCGTCTCCAGGTTTTACGGTAAGATCCATATTTGCAGGATCTATAAATTTTGCAGGAGATTGGGCTTGTGCAGAATAGCTCGCAGCAATAATCCCCAAAGCAGCAAAATAGCTTTTCAGTTTTATATTCATAAGTCAATAAGTTAATAGTATGAAGTGTATTAATCCCTCAATGGGATCAATGTAGGAAATACCATTTAACAAATAATGTTCTTAATGAAAATATTACTTATAGAACCAATAATAGATTTTGGTTAACCCGAGTTTTCTGATGATCACCCCCGTAAATAAAACTAATTTTATCGCTTTCATATCTTGGGTATTTATATCTATTTAACATATTTTAACATATATTATTGTGTTCGACGGAAAATATAGGTTATAATGTTTGCTTTTTTTGTCGCTGGCGCTGCCCGATATAAAGGCCCAAAATCACGAGAATAGTGCCGCAAATGGTGTACCAGGTGATGGCTTCGTCCATTAGCCACCAGGCGTAGAAGAAGCCAAACAGCGGACATAGAAAGAGCCATAAGGAAGCTTTTACCGTATCTAGTTTTAGCAGGTAAAACCAGCAGATGAGGCCAATCACAGAGACGGCCAGGCTGAGCCAGAGCACCGAATACCAGAAGGTCCGGTCGGCATGAAAGGATTGAAAATCAGCAAAAGAACAGGTCAGCGGCAAGAGGAATAATCCACCAAGGGTCACTTGCCATCCATTGATCAACAGGTTCGGTAAGGTCCATTTTATCCGGGCATAATAAACACTGGCAAAAGAGACGATCACCATGCTGAGCAGGAGCAGGCTGATGCCTAAAAAACTGGTGCTTTTATCATGCAGTAAAGGATAAGTGGCAAAGGCTATTCCGGACATTCCCAGGAAAATACTCAATATCTCGGCAGAAGTAGGCCTGCGTCGGATGAGCCAGGAAGAGAACAACACAATCAGCAACGGATTGGTAGATACCGCCAGACTCCCGATCCCAGCCGCAGTAAACTTCATGGCATAGACATATAAGCCCAGGTAAAGGGTCGTATTCAACAATCCAAAGATGGCAAGCTGTTTCCATTCAGTTGCGCTGGGAAGACGGTATATTTTGTTTCTGCTCCATCCATAGCAATACCCCAATAAGACCAGACCGGCGAGGAAGAAGCGGATGTTTGCCAGAATTAAAGGAGGAGCAGACTGTACCCCAAACTTGGTAGCTACAGATGCCGAAGCCCAAAGCATAGAAAATAATATCCCGGTTCCGATGGTTTTTAGGCTGCCTTTTGTCATTTGTTTTTAAACCTAACAATTTTGGGGATTTATCCGGCCATTTAAAATGAAATGATGATGCCGTCAGGTGGTGAAGAAGGACGAGAACTTAATGAAAACTTAACGGTGCCCATGCCGAAGGTATTTTTCTATTCCTTTACTTTTGCAATTAATTTATATATTGGTATCACCAAATAAACCACCTAAGACCAACCTTTATTGAAATCGCTGACAGACCCGGCATTGCTGGCCTTACTGAAACAAGACAATGATGAAGCATTTAATGAAATTTATGCGCGTTATTGGGATGTGGTATATGCCATTGCCTGTAAGAAGCTCAATAACCGGGAGGAGGCAAAAGACGTGGTTCACGACCTGTTTATGGTGATCTGGCTGAAGCGTCATACCCTCAAAATCACGACTACCTTTATCGGATATATTTACATCATCTTAAAAAATAAGCTTACTGATCTTAACCGTCGTCAAACGCTTCGCATCAAACATGATGATGAGCTGTTGAAAGTGAACAACGAAACTGATCATTCTCTGTTTGAGCAATTCGCCTCTAAGGATACGGCACAACACCTGCAACTGGAAATACAAAATATGCCGGTTGGGATGCGTAAAGTATTTCTAATGAGCAGAGAAGAGGAACTGTCTATCAATGAAATTGCCGGGCGACTTTCCATTTCTTCACAAACCGTGAAAAATCAAATCACCAATGCCTTAAAAAGGCTGAAGTCAAAATATCCCTTCCATTAAGTTTCTGTTAAGTCTGGCAAAATGCCCTTTTTGCAATAGTACTCTTCTCCTTCATGTCCGTTATGTATTTCGTAGCCCCGCAAAAAACTATCGGTTTATGCGTAAAAACCATTTAAAAAAATGGGAAAGCTTGAAATATATTTATGTAAATGAAAACCAGTTACTTAACGAAAATCCCCATGAAGTACAAAAACCTGAAAATTGCCCTTTTTGCGATGGCTACCCTTACCATTACAGAAAGCTGTAAGCAGAAATCTACGGAAGATCTGCTGTCGGATGCAACGCGTCTGAAAACAAAAGAAATGTCAGCAGCTGCTGTTGCCGGAAATGCTGATATTACCGTTAACTGGGATCAAACCTATCAGCGAATCGATGGCTTTGGTGCCTTCGGCGGCAGGATTGTTCCTTTTTTTGAATCGCAGAAAAGGGATAGTATTCTGTCCTATCTCTGGGGTGAGAATGGCTTACACCTGAACATGGTGCGTGGCAAAGTACTGCATACTTATGACTTTAACCAACAAACAGGTGTAGTGACGGTTAAGCCGGCAGGGGTAGACATTGATGTGGATGTAAACAGCAGTGCTTATCAGGCCCTTACAGCCGTTCAGAAAGAACATTTAGGGCAATTGTGGATCTTAAAGAAAATCAAAGAAAGGTATCAGGTACCGATTACCTTTGCCAGTACCTGGACGCCGCCATTGTCTATGAAAACCAATCCAAACAGTGAAAGCGGGAAATGGTTTAACGGCTTGAATTTCAATACGAGCTCGAGTGCTTTTGCACGTTACCTTGCTGGCTTTGCGAAGGCCTATCAAAATGAAGGGATTAACTTCTATGCGATCTCACCTTCTAATGAACCGGAGAACGTCTTTTCCGACTGGGATGCTTCTTATTGGAATTCTGCTCACCTTGGAGAATTCATCACCAATAATTTAAGACCGGCATTAAACCAGCAGGGCTTAAGCTCCACCAAAATATTATCTTCTGAAAATGCAGCATGGGGGACCGCAAACACTTTCCTCGGAGGAATGGATAAGAGCAATGTAGATATTCTTGCAGGACATGGTTATGTGGAAATCGGAGAGCTGATCACCGGAAAAAGAGGCTTAAATCAAAATCCGGTAACCTGGAATTACGCAACGGGAAATAAGCCGGTATGGATGACCGAAACTTCTGATGATGGCGGCACTTACGACAATAGCATCGCCGGCGGATTGAAGCTGGCAACAAGCATGCATAAGTTCATGGCAGAATGTAATGTCAATGCTTTTGTGTATTGGTTGGGAATGCTGGCCATCAGAAACAATGAATCGCTAATCTGCACGAACGGAGACGGTTCCCTTGATTTTCCAAAGACCTACGATGTGATGGGACAATTCTCCCGTTATGTACGTGCCGGATATTTCCGCTTCGGGGCAAGCGTTCAAAACAATTCAGAGCTGAAAGTCTCTGCTTATAAAGATCCGGCAACGGGCAAGTTCAGCCTTGTCGTGATCAATCCCGGAACTCAGCAATTGACGACTACTTTGCATTTACAAGGATTTTCTGCAGGCAGCCTGGTCGGTTATCAGACGACAGGAAATAATGCTGCACATTGGCAGCAAGGCAGTCCCATAAACGTGGCTGCTGATGGCAGTTTTACATTGAGCATTCCAGCTCAAAGTGTAACCACTTTTACGGGTCAGAAAAATTAACTGCTGCGGATTAACAGTACAGATCCTTTGAACTGAAATTTATGAATGAAAAATCTCCCGCAGAAAGTAAATCTCCGGGAGATTTTAAAAAAAAGATTATTTCCGCATAGTACCTCTTTGGTCCTCATTCGTTATGTACTTAGTATATGGACGAAAAAGATAAAAAAGACCTTTATAAAGAGTTCGGTATCGATAACCCTGATGAGTTTTTCGAAGGGGAAAACGACCGGGAAGCCATCCGCCAGGAAATTCTGGGTAGGATACAGGCTACAAAAGAAATTCATAACCAACAACGCAGCAAACCTGGCTTAAAGAGAAACCTTAGCATGGCGGCGGCTATCGGACTGATCCTGCTTTCTGCAGCCCTCATGTTGTATTATCAAAATTCAGGACCCCAAAGCAATTACATTACCGTAGTTGTTCCAAAAGGTGAGACCCGGGAAGTGGTTTTACCGGATGGATCTACGGTCTGGCTAAATGCAGCGAGTACCTTAAAATACCCGAAGAAGTTTGGAAAGAAACGGACGGTTTACCTGTTGGATGGAGAAGGTTTCTTTGACGTGATCCATGATGAACATGTGCCTTTCGTGGTGGATGCTTCGGGCATTAAGACGAATGTTCTGGGAACATCTTTCGTCGTGAAATCCTATAAAAAGCTATCTACCATGAGTGTGTCGGTGGTCACAGGAAAGGTCGCAGTAAGCGATGACCGGAAACAATTGAGCGTATTGGTAAAAGATCAGGAGGTGGTTTACCATAAGGACCACCGGAAACCGAACGTAGTAAAAGTGAAAGCTCAGGAAAAGACAGCCTGGAATAGTGGTAAAGTGATCTTAAATGCAGCCAATTTTGAAGACGTCATTCTGGCGGTGGAAAATGCCTTTCAGGTGAAAATAGATTACGACATAGAAAAGTTTAAAAACTGTAGCACTACAATCAACTTTGATACCAGAAAAAGTTTGACAGATGCAATGGAAACCCTAAAAGACATACAAGGAATAACTTATCAAATCAAAGAAAAGGAGGTGCTTATAGTAGGTAACGGATGTAATTAATTGATCATTAGTATAAAAAAATGATCAGTACCTGTTGGAGCAGATACTGATCTGAATGTACAGCATGCGGGCAACTCTTCGAAAAATTTTCCGGATGGCTGTGCTTTGTTTCAAACAATTTTTAAAACGAATAAAAATATGAAAAAAAACATTACTACACTAATTCTTAAGATAATGAAGGTAGGATTAATAGTGTTTGCGACGTTACTGACCTCTGCGGGGACCTTATTAGCAGAAACGGTCTTCAGCCAGAACCTTAAAGATGTTAAAATTAGTGTCAATCTTAAGGGCGAATCTCTGGAAAGGGCGATAGAAAAAATCAGCAAGACGAGCAAAATGGACTTTTCTTATAACAATAATGAGCTGAGAAAAGTGAAAGGGATTGTGCTCGACGTGAGCCATATGCCATTGAATGAGGTACTGATCCAGCTGTTAAAGGGGACGCCTTTTTCTTATAGAGAAGCGGATAAAAATATAGTGATCTTCCGGAAAAGGGATCAGGATGCCGTTCCGGTTTTATCCTGGATCAACGAAGCAATTTTAATAAAAGGGGTCGTTACCGATGAACAGGGAGCGCCGATTCCAGGCGTTTCTGTCCGCATTATGGGAACTCAAAAAAATGTATCAACAGATGTAAATGGAAACTATCAGATTGAAGCGGGTTCGCCTGCCGATGTGCTGGTCTTCTCTTATGTAGGACTAACAGAGCAGAAGGTCGTGATCGGAACAAGAAAGCTGATCAATGTAGTCCTGAAGGACGACGATAAATTTTTGAACGAAGTCGTGGTGGTAGGTTATGGGGTACAAAAGAAAACAAATCTGAGCGGTGCCGTAGATGGGGTGACCAGTAAAGAAATTGAAAACAGACCCTTTTCAAGTGTCGGAGCAGGTTTACAGGGATTGATTCCTAACCTGAACATTAGCGTGACCAGCGGACAGGTGAATAAAGCACCTTCCTTTAACATCCGTGGTTTTACTTCTGTAAATGGAGGAGGACCCTATATCCTGGTAGATAACGTGCCTTTTACTTCTGATGAGCTGATGGCTTTGAATCCTGCAGATATCGAGAGCGTAACGTCGTTGAAAGATGCAGCATCGGCTGCGATATATGGTGCAAGGGGGGCATTTGGAGTGGTATTAATCACGACAAAAAGCGCGAAAAGTGCAGACCTGAAAGTCGGTGTGAATACCTATTATGCCATAAGAAATCTGGGGAAAGTGCCGGCTGTGGTGACCGACCCGTTAGAGGTAATGGAATATAAACATGATGCGGCTTATCCTTTGTATAACCTCTATCCTGATAATGTAAGGGAATATGCGAGACAGCGTTCTCAGGATCCTTCCTTACCCTCAGTGATTATTTCGCCTTCAGATCCCAATGCCTGGATGTATTATGGCAATACGAACTGGATGGATGAAGTGTATAAACCAAGTGCACCGACCTACAGTGCAAATATGAACATCTCCAAGAAAGATGAGAAGCTGAGCTATTATATGTCGTCAGAATATTTCCGGAATGATGGAATGCTTCGCTATGGTAATGATACCTATGATCGTTATAACCTGCGCGCAAAAGCGGATTACAACCTTTCAAAGTGGCTGACGATTGGGAACAATACGTCTTTCATGTCGAGTACTTATGATGGTTCTTCGTATGGTGGAGAGGGATTTTTTCACAATGTGAACAGACAAAGTTCTTTGGATGTGCCGAAAAATCCCGACGGAAGCTGGACTTCTACTGGCGCAGCATTATTGGGCAGATTGCAAAGCGGTGGCCGTTCGGTAACGAGAAGCAATAACTTCCAGACTACTTTCACCGCAAAAGCGAGCCTGGTGAAAGATATATGGGACCTGAAAGCAGATGCGACGATCAGAAGGATCGATACCGCAGGGAAATCTTACGAAATTCCGGTGCCTTATAAAGCAGGTCCGAATGCAGCAATCAGCTATAGTGGTTCAAATCCGGGCTGGGCGCAAAATGACGACAGACATATCAGACACAACATCTATAACATCTATACTGATTTTCATAAAACATTCGATAGCAAACATTATGTACAGGTACTTGCGGGTTTCAACCAGGAATATAGAAACCGTAATGCCGCTTGGGTCAACCGTAAGGGCTTAATCAGCAGTACACTCCCTTCCGTTAACCTCGCTACAGGCGAATTAACGAGTAAGGAGTATATCGAGGATTGGGCAGTAAGGGGTTGGTTTTACCGTTTGAATTATATTTTCGACGATAAATATATCCTGGAACTGAATGGCCGTTACGATGGGACTTCCCGTTTCCCTACAAATGACCGCTGGGGTTTCTTCCCTTCAGCTTCCGTTGGATGGGTGTTGAGCAAAGAGAACTTCTTTAAGCCGGTAGCAGAAAAGTTAGGAATCGACCTGTTGAAATTCCGTGCTTCTTATGGTGCATTGGGGAACCAGGATGTAGGGGCATATTATTATATTCCTGCAATGGGCTCAGGACAGATCAATCAGATTCTGGATGGTAAAAGACCAACAGAGGTGAGACCTCCGGCAGCAGTGGCCGCAAGCCTGACCTGGGAAAGGGTCTCTACGGTTAACTTCGGTGGAGATGTAAGTCTCTTCAGAAACCGTTTAGACCTTAATTTTGATGCCTATACCCGTTATACAGAGGGAATGCTGACTAAAGGCAGAACACTTCCGGGACCATTTGGAACGGTAGAACCTAAAGTAAATTCAGCGGATTTGAAAACCAAAGGATGGGAGTTCAGAATCGGTTGGAAAGATGGTTTCCTATTGGACAATAGCCAGTTCTATTATAACATTGGCTTCAATATGGGGGATAGCAAGACTTTCATTACCAAGTTCGACAATCCGAATGGCCTGTTATCTGATTATTATGTTGGGCGACAAATCGGAGAGATCTGGGGATTAGAGACCGAAGGTTTCTTCCAGTCCAAAGAGGAACTGGCGAGTCATGCTGATCAAAGTGCAGTAGGTGCGGATGATACCGGATATAAATTTGATGTGGGAGATTTGAAATTCAAAGACCTCAACAATGACGGTAAAATTAACAAAGGTAAAAATACACTTGCCGATCACGGAGATCAGAAGATCATCGGAAATGATGAAGCACGATATCGTTATGGAATTGACCTGGGAGCAGGATGGAAAGGTTTTGACCTTCGCTTGTTCTTCCAGGGGGTAGGAAAAAGAGATTGGTATCCAAATGCCAGCAACCATTACTTCTGGGGCGTATATGCACAACCCTGGACAAATGTTCAGGTACACAACCTGGACCACTGGACTCCGGAAAACCCAAATGCTTATTTCCCAAGGGTGAAGGCTTACATTGCCGAAGATGCAACTGAGCTTGGAAATCCGCAGACAAGATACCTTCAGGATGCTTCTTACCTGCGTCTAAAGAACCTTACGGTAGGTTATACCCTTCCTAAATCTTTAACGAGCAAGATGAAGATGGATAAATTGAGAGTGTACTTCAGTGCTGAAAACGTATTTGATGTGTCGCACATCAAAGCGAGATTAGACCCTGAAGGACTGGATGGAAAAATCTATCCTTTCCAGAAAACATTCTCTTTTGGTTTGAACCTTAATTTTTAACGCAAGAAGCATCATCATGAAACTAAGAACAACATATATCCTTGCTTTAGGATTGATTACTATAGGGATGACTGCCTGCAAGAAAGACTTCCTGCAGAGAGATCCGCAAACAGAAATTACAGAAGGCTCATTCTTCCAGTCGCCGGCCGATTTGGAAACCTATAGCAATGGCTTTTACAGGTATCTTTCTCCAAGCTATTCGGACATCAATTCGGATAATATCGCGAACTATAATGCCGATGGGGAAGTAGACCTGCTGGTAAGAGGTGGCTTATCCTCGGCCAATGCCAGTGGTTGGGGCAAAGCAGATTGGGAAGCATTACGGAGGATTAATTTCATGCTGGATCACATCCCTCAGGTAAAGGGCGATCCTGCACTGATCAGACACTTCGTAGGTATTGCACGCTTCTTCCGCGCCAATTTCTATTTTGAAAAAATAAAGAAATACCACAATGTTCCCTGGTTCAGTAAAACGTTAACGGCGGATGATCCGGCCTTAATGAAGGGCCAGGACCCAAGGGCACTGGTGGCGGACTCGGTATTGAGCGATCTGAACTATGCAGCAGAAAATATCAAACCGGATGGCACCAATACCCGCGTTACAAAATGGGCGGCACTGACCTTATTGTCGCGCTTCGCCTTGCATGAAGGTACTTTCAGAAAATATCATGATGAAATTCAGTTGAGCGGCGATTATCAGCGCTTCCTGGATGCGGCAATTGTTGCCTCGGCAAAAATCATGAAAGATGGTGGATTCAGCATCACGAACACGGGAAAAGGAGGATTGGATTATCGGGACTTGTTCGCCAGTGCCAACCTTACCGCAAATAAAGAAGTGATCATGCTGGCAGATTACAGCAAAGAACTGGGACTGGGAAACAACAGCCATACCGTTCTTGATTATACCTGGTCGCTGAGCAGAAATCTTGCAGATACCTATCTGAAAACTGATGGTACGCCTTTCACGTCCAGCCCCGGATATGATACCAAAGTATACACGGAAGTTTTTGCAGACCGTGATCCGAGAATGATGGAAACCATTATCAATCCGGCATTCAGGGGCGCGAGCACATTGGATGAACCTTACCGGATCAAGCCTACATTAGGAGGCTACAACCAGATCAAGTTTTATCCACGTTCTGCAGACCTGCGACAAGGATGGGAACTGAATTATACCGATTTGCCGATCTTCAGGTATGCAGAAGTATTGTTGATCAATGCGGAAGCGAAAGCTGAATCCGGAACCATCGGTCAGGCCGATCTGGACCAAACGGTTAACCTGCTGCGTGCACGTGTAAAA
The DNA here is from genome assembly GCF_038446955.1 of Pedobacter sp. FW305-3-2-15-E-R2A2. NCBI lineage: Bacteria > Pseudomonadati > Bacteroidota > Sphingobacteriia > Sphingobacteriales > Sphingobacteriaceae > Pedobacter > Pedobacter sp. FW305-3-2-15-E-R2A2. Next base: position 5,781,945 of record NZ_CP151803.1, on the reverse strand, counting down.
ATGCCTTCAATGAATGTAGGTGTTGCATTGGATCCTGTTTTATCGGCTACTTATCCAAATGCAAACGCTTCAAACCGGGCATTGTTACTGGAAATCCGCAGAGAGAGAAGGGTAGAGCTGGCTTGCGAAGGTCGTCGTTTTGATGATTTGATGCGCTGGAAATCAGGTAAGCTGTTTCAGGATAGTCAGCAGGGGATGTATGTTCCCGCATTGGGTGCAATGGATGTGACCGGCGACGGGCAACCGGACATCGCCATCCTGGCTTCTCCAAATGATGAATCTGCAATTGCAGGTTTGCCAGCAGCTGTCAGAGAAAAACTATCTAAGTATTACCTGAAGGATAAGGATGGAAAAGACCAGAATTTCTACCTGAGCAAGGGAACTTCTGGTTTCATCGCCTTTACCCGCGACAGAGATCAGCCAAGGATTTTTATGGAGCCTAAATATTATTACAGACCAATTCCAATTAGTGAAATGGTCGTAAACCCACAGCTGAAACAGGTGTTCGGCTGGTAATGAACGATGAAGAATTAATGCCTTAGTCCAGCAGCAGGTTGAAAGACCTGCTGCTTTTTTTATATTTTAAAACACACACAAATAGAAATAATGAGGTTAATTTTAATGGTCACAATGGCACTGCTGACTTCGGTTGCAGGGGCACAATACAAAGGCAAGGTCTTTGTAGATAAGAACGGAAATAAAATGGCCGATGGCCTGGAAAAAGGGATGGCAGGAGTGGCGGTTTCTGATGGACAGCATGTGGTCCGCACGGATCAGGATGGGAATTTTAACCTGCCTGGACATGCCAAAACAAGGTTTATATTCGTAACTCTCCCTTCGGGATATAAACTTGCGGATAAACATTATATCAAAACCGACGATAAGTTAAAAGTGTATAATTTCGGGTTGTTGCCAGATCCGACCAGTGCGGGCGCTTCCGTAAAAATGCTGCAAATCACCGATACAGAGACTGATAAATACAACGACTGGATTGGTAACTTAAAGAACTTCTCCAAAAAGCAGGACATCAGTTTCATTGTACATACAGGAGATATCTGTTACGAAAAAGGGCTTAATTTTCATGCCAGTCAGGTGACGGCGGAAACGTTAGGTAAACAGGTGTTCTATTGCATCGGAAACCACGATCTGGTAAAAGGTGCCTATGGGGAAGAATTATTTGAAAACCTGTTCGGCCCTGTATATTATTCCTTCGATGCAGGACCTGCACATTTTATCGTTACGCCAATGCGTTCGGGAGATGTTCAGCCTTCCTACACCGTAGATGAGGTGATCAGCTGGATGAAGAATGACCTTGCTGCAACGGATAAAAACAAACCGGTGATCATCTTCAATCATGACCTTCTGACGTATAATGATCAGTTTGTGCTCAAAGGAAGGAACGATTCCATTCCACTGAATGAGCGCAACCTGAAAGCATGGGTATATGGGCACTGGCATAATAACTTTGTCAGAAAGAGCGATAAAACAGGCATTCAGTACATCTCTTCGGCCTCGCCAGGCATGGGGGGAATAGACAACTCTGCCGGACAATTTCTATCCATTGAGATTGATAAGGATGGGGTAAAAGAGATCAAACCGCATTATACTTACCTGCATAAACATTTGGTGGTCAACAGTCCTTCGGGCAAGGATATGGTATGGGTAAAAGACGGCGCATTGCAGATCAATGCGAATATCTACGATAGTGAGACGATGCTGAAATCTGCAAAAAGTATCATCTATGATGAAAAAGGAAATAGACTCAGCACCACAGTTTTGACTGCAAATACGGATTGGAGCTGGTCCGGACAGGTTCCGGTAGCAAAGCTATCGAAAGGGAAATCCCTGACCATTCAGACGGAACTGAGCTTCAACGACGGACAAGAATATATCCAGAAACAGGAATTCAGTTTGCCACTGGGCAGTAATCCAACAACAACATCAACACCAGGCAAGGCGACTCATTTGTCGTTGAAATGGACGAATAACGTTAAAGGAAGCGTATGGAAAGCCAACCCTTTACTTGCAGAAGGAAAATTGTTTACAGCAACAATAGACGATGCGAATAACCTTTTGTGTGGCGTAACAGCATTGGACGCGAAAACAGGAAAAATCGCCTGGCATTTTAAAACCCGGAATTCTGTGAAACATGCAATTTCTTACGATTCAGGATTGATCTTATGTACGGATATGGAAGGCTTTACTTATGCGCTGAAAGCAAGTAATGGAACATTAATCTGGAAAAAGGACTTGGGAATGAAAAACCTTCCTGGTTATGTGTCTGGCGGAATTGCAGAAAAAGGAATCTATTATACAGGCTCCGGAGCTTATTTCCAGGCGCTGGAAGTGGCAACAGGAAAGACCTTATGGACAAACAAAGAATGGACCGGCGGAGAGGGAACCCCGGAAAAGATGACCATCGCAGGAGAGGTCATCATTACCGGAAGCAACTGGCAGAGCTTATTTGCACATGACCGTAAAACAGGAAAACTATTGTGGAAAAGAAGCGACGAAGGACTCCGCTTCAGAAGCAGTACAGGGATCTATAAAGATGGTAAACTGTACATCACGGGATTAAATACCTTATTTATTCTAGATCCTTTAACAGGCAAAAACCTGGATAAGATCGAAGCAGGTTACGAGTTTAAAGTGATGGCTACACCTCTGATTACGGATAAATATATCGTGATGCCTACGGCAAAAAACGGAGTAGTGGCCTACGACCTGACAACCTTAAAAGAAGTATGGAACAGACCTACGGGAAATGCCCTGGTTTATTCTGCTCCCTATACCGGACCGGAATCAGGAACAGTGGAAAGTACGGTTGTAAAACACGGAAATGAATTGTTGTTCGGTGCTTCTGATGGCCATCTTTATGTGGTTAATGAAGATTCAGGTGCGGTATTACAAAAGCTAAATCTCGGTGCCCCTGTCTTTGCAGATCCGGTATTGCAAGGTAAGGACCTCTTTGTAGTTGATTTTGCCGGAAATGTGTATGCTATGAAAATTAATTAACTTATTATTACGATTTCGCTACCACTGAATAGTCTGTAATGAATAGATTAGACATATGGGTATGCATCGAATCAGAAAAATACTGGAACAGAAGGAGGGACTCCGACTTGAGTTTAAATTGGCATCAACGGAGTTCCTTCCTGATAATTTATTTGAAAGTATTTGTGCAATGCTTAACCGGGAGGGGGGAGATGTATTTCTCGGGGTTAAGGATGATGGAACATTAAACGGGATCAGACCTGAATATGTTGATCGCATTATATCAGATCTTGTCAATTTGTCCAATAATCCCAGTAAACTAGATCCTCCCTTTATCTTGCATCCCAAAGTTTATGAGCTTGAAGGGAAGCTAATTCTTCATATTGCTGTTCCTCAAAGTTCTGAAGTTCATAAGTGTGGGAAATACATCTATGACAGGGGGCATCAGGGTGATTATAAGGTTACTCAACTCTCTCATATTGCGCTACTTTATAATCGGAAACGCAACTATTATTCAGAGGCAATCATTTATCCTGCATTGACCCTGTCAGATTTTAAGTCTGAATTATTTGCTACAGTCAGAAATCTGATCCGGAATAATAATACAAATCATCCATGGCTAGGTCTTGGTGACGAACAATTATTGAAAATTGCTGGTCTATATGGTAAAGATCCCATTTCGAATCTTGAAGGATACAATCTTGCCGCAGTTCTGTTGTTCGGTAAGGACGAAACCATTGTCAATGTTCTATCTCATTTTAAGATTGACGCAATGGTTCGTAAAAATGATTTATTTCGTTACGACGACAGGTCTTATATACAAACTAACTTAATTGAAGCCTACGATCAGCTGAATTCATTCGTTGAAAAACATTTGCCGGATAAATTCTATTTACAGGGGGATCAAAGGATCAGTTTAAGATCCCATATTTTCAGAGAGGTGATTGCCAATCTGATTGTTCATCGTGAATATATTGATGCCCATCCGAGTACTTTTATTATCTATAAGGATTATGTAGAGATTATTAACGCTAATAACCCACATGGTAACGGATTGCTGTTACCTGATCATTTCGTCCCTTTTCCTAAAAACCCCTTGATCGCTAAGTTTTTTATTCAACTAGGAAGGGTCGACGAATTAGGATCTGGGATATTAAATGTCTACCGATATCTAAAGGATTATAGTCCGGGTAGAGAACCTCAATTCATCGAAGATAAGTTGTTCAAAACCATTATTCCGATTGGTGAAATACTTTATGAAACAGATGATACCATAAAGGAGGTAACTGATGATGCTATAAATGATGCTATAAATGATGCTATAAATGGAGATGATGCTATAAATGATGCTATAAATATTCAGGTTCAAAATAGGCTAGTCGATGAAATCAGACTTATTTATGAAAAGAACGGCTTAACACTAAGAAATCTTATGACAGCTTTTGATATCAAGAGAGCAACAGGGCAAAGGGATATGAAAACACTTAAAGAAATGGGATATGTTTTGTTTATTGGTTCAAACAAGAGTGGGAAATATATGCTTACGAGGAAGGGAGAGACATTGTTTGACAAATTTCCATAGGAATCACGATGCCCAAATGATCACAATAGTGTTGCAATATTGTTGCAGCCTAACACTCGTCCGCTGTTAATTGTTACATTTGGCGCATCAATTACAAAAACAATGAAGAAATTTATTTTAGTATGTCAGTTGGTGTCGATTGCTTTTTATGGAATCGCCCAGAATAAAACACTGACCATGCAGGATGCAATGAGTAATGCCCGCACTACCCTTGCCCCTGAAAACCTGTCACAGATCCAGTTCATTTATGGAACTGAAGATTATGTATATGCAAAACGTCTGGCCAATGGCCCGGTATGGATCACTGGTAATTTCAAATCTAAAGAAGAGCAACCTTTCCTTACCCTCAGCCAGTTGAACCAGAAATTAAAAGCGGTACAAAAGGACACTTTAAAGGCAATGCCTTTTATTCAATTCAATCAGGGTGCCGACTGGATCCTGTTCCTGAATGGTGCTAAAGTAGCTTTTAACCCTGCAAAGAACACGTATAAAACGGTGGTTAGTGCAGACCTGGCGGAGAAAACAAATGCTGAAGAAAGTGAAGCCGGTTATGTGGCTTACCTGGACAACTTCAACCTGTTCGTATCCGACGGAAAAGAAGCAAAACAAGTAACTACTGATGGAACCAAAGACATCGTCTATGCTTCTTCTGTTCACAGAGATGAATTTGGAATCTCTAAAGGAACCTTCTGGAGTAACAATGGCAAACAGCTGGCTTTCTACAGAATGGATCAGCAAATGGTTTCGGACTACCCGATCATCGACTGGACCTCACGCCCTGCAAAGAATGTAAATATCAAATATCCAATGGCCGGAGATAAGAGTCATGAGGTAACCGTTGGTGTTTATAACGCAGAAACAAAGACTACAGTATACCTGAAAACCGGTCAGCCGGCAGAGCAATACCTGACTAATATTGCCTGGAGTCCGGACGATAAATTTATATACATTGCGGTCTTAAACCGTGGACAAAATCACATGAAGCTCAATCAATATGATGCAACAACAGGTGATTTTATCAAAACCATCTTCGAGGAAAAAGACGAAAAGTATGTGGAGCCATTGGTGCCGATGTTGTTCCTTAAAACTGATCCTTCGAAATTTATCTGGCAGAGTAACCGCGATGGATGGAATCATTTATACCTGTATGACCTTAAAGGGAAAGTCTTAAAACAACTGACCAAAGGCAACTGGGAAGTGATCGAAGTAAAGGGCTTTAACCCTAAAGGTGATCAGCTTTACTATGTATCTACCGAAGAATCTCCGATCACGAGAAATCTATATGTATTGGACCTCAAATCCGGAAAATCGAAAAGGATTACTCAGGGATCTGCCGTTCATAATGCACAGGTAAGCAGCTCTGGAAATACGGTGATCGACAGCTATAGTAACCAGGATCAGCCAAGGGTGATCCAGCTTGTGGAAACTGCTTCTGCTAAAACTAAAGTTTTACTTACAGCGGCCAATCCACTTGCCGCTTATGCTACAGAAAAGTCTTCGATCTTTACCATCAAAAGTAATACTGGCGATGATATTTATTGCAGTCTGTATAAACCGACCAACTTTGATAATACTAAAAAATATCCTGTCATTGTTTACTGGTATGGTGGTTCTCACGCGCAATTGATTACCAATAGCTGGAATGCCGGAGCCGGCGATTACTGGTTCAGGTATATGGCACAGCAGGGATATGTGGTGCTGACCATTGATACCCGCGGCAGTGATAACAGAGGTAAAGCTTTCGAACAGTCTATGTTCAGAAAAGTTGGTGATGTTCAAATGGAAGACATGATGAAAGCGGTCGATCATTTGAAAGGTTTACCTTATGTAGACAGCAGCAATATGGGCTTATTTGGCTGGAGCTTTGGTGGTTTTAACACCGTTGATTTTATGGTAAATCATCCTGGTGTCTTTAAAGCTGCGGTTGCAGGTGGAGCGGTGATCAATTGGAAATTCTATGAGGTGATGTATACTGAACGTTATATGGATACTCCTCAGGAAAACCCTGAAGGCTTTGCTGCTACAAACTTGTCCGACAAAGCAGGGAACCTGAAAGGGAATTTGCTATTGATTCATGGAATACAGGATCCGGTGGTATTGCAACAGAATACAGTTGATTTTGTAAAACATGCCGTTGATAAAAATGTTCAGGTAGATTATATGATTTATCCGGGACATGAGCATAATGTGACAGGTAAAGACCGTGCACATCTTTATCAAAAGGTAACGGATTATTTTATGCTTCATTTGAAGTAATCCGGCTTTGATGCAAAACTTTATGTTTAGGCTCGCATTAGAGTTTTGCATTAAAGTTTTACGTTAAAAAAAGCCTATGTACTTTTCGGTCTCAAAATCTTTTGAAGGAAAGATTTTACAGGTCCTCAAAGCACATAGGCTTTTTTTTTTATAAAATTAAGTTTCAAGAGCAGGATGATATTGCATGATGCTGACCTGTTTAGCTTTTATACCGGGCCGATAAAAGAAGCACCCTAACTTCCGGCGGCATGTGTTCATCTTGCCATTTTCTTTCTTTCTCAATTGATTTGTTTGCTGCCTTTATTGCTTTCAAGGCATATTCTGCGGCTCTTAACGAGTGGTCAGCCATATGGGCCGTGGCAACTGCATGTCCAACTGACCGTGCAATGGCAATTGAAACCGGATCGGAAGACTCATTGGCAACCGCAATAGCTTGTAAAGATGCATTTCTTGCTTCCCCAACTGAAGCCTGCTCATTCTCCCAGGCCTTTGCAACATCCAGCGCATCATTTAAACGCTCATCGATGCCCCTTGGAAGAAGAGTCAACACATGACAAACACAAGCATGAGCCCATTTTATCAATTGATTATGTTCTTCTCTGCTAAGCGAACCCCCACGGTGAATGGCAACAAATCGTTTATCTCTCATTTTTTTCTCATTAAAGCACTCAAGTTATTCAATATTGTCTCCTAAAACTAAATTAGTGTTTAATCCTCCCTTTAAACCCAATGTTCTTTTCGCTTTAGAGTAAACTTCCGCTGTATGCCCAGTTCCCACCTGTCTCTGTCCCAGGTATTTCCCTCTTCTCTGGTCCTAACTTGTCCTCCTAACTGCCCGCTGATTAAAAAAATCCTTCCAATGCCCTCTTCGCCTAAGCCCAGCTTGCCCGCCTTACCTAACCTCCTTGCTTGTCCGCTCAGCAAAAAATTGGGTACTACGAGCTGGCCTTCCAAATGTTTTGCCCTTCAGCAAAAGATTTGAGCCAGCGAATAGTATCCCTATTTTTTTTACTATTTTTGCACCTCAACTGATACTTTTCTTTTATACTTTTTCTTTTAAAATGAGCATTTCTACAAAATACGACCCGGCGGCGACTGAAGATAAATGGTATAGCTACTGGATGTCAAAGAACTTTTTCCATTCTGAGCCGGATGAGCGCGAGCCTTACACTATTGTAATCCCACCGCCCAATGTGACGGGTGTTTTACACATGGGACACATGTTGAACAATACGATTCAGGATGTCTTGGTCCGCAGGGCGAGGATGCAGGGAAAGAATGCATGTTGGGTACCTGGTACAGACCATGCTTCTATCGCTACAGAGGCGAAGGTTGTGGCGATGTTGAAGGAGCGGGGTATTGAGAAGAAGGACCTGAGCAGGGAAGAGTTTCTGAAATATGCCTGGGAGTGGAAGGAGAAGTACGGAGGCATTATTCTGGAGCAATTGAAAAAGCTGGGTGCTTCCTGTGATTGGGAGCGGACTCGTTTTACGATGGACGAAGGGATGTCTGAGGCGGTGATTGACTGTTTCATTCATTTGCATAAGCAAGGAAGAATTTACCGTGGTATAAGGATGGTGAACTGGGATCCTGCGGGTAAGACTGCCGTTTCCGACGAGGAGGTGATCCGTAAAGAGGTAAATCAGAAATTATACTATATCAAATATACCGTTGCGGGTACGAATGATCAGGAATTCCTGACCATTGCGACAACGCGTCCGGAGACGATCATGGCGGATGCTGCAATTTGTATCAATCCGAATGATGAGCGTTATACCCACCTGAAGGGGAAAAAAGTATTTGTTCCATTGATCAACAGGGAGATTCCTGTGATTGAGGATGAGTACGTGACGATGGACTTTGGAACTGGATGTTTGAAGGTTACTCCTGCGCATGATTTAAACGATTATGAACTTGGGGTTAAGCACAAACTTCCGGTAATTGACATCTTAAATGACGATGGTACTTTAAATGAGCTGGCGGTAATCCTTGTTGGTGAGGACCGTTTCATCGCGAGAAAGAAAATTGCGGTGTTATTGGATGAGGCCGGACATTTGGAAAAAGTCGAAGATTATAAATCTCAGATTGGTTTTTCGGAACGTACGGATGTGGCCATTGAGCCGAAATTGTCTTTACAATGGTTCTGTAAGATGGATGAGATGGCTAAGCCAGCGCTGGAAGATGTGTTAAACGGTGATATAAAGTTGATTCCGGAGAAATTTGGAAATACTTACCGTCATTGGATGGAGAATGTCCGGGATTGGAATATCAGCAGGCAGTTATGGTGGGGACACCAGATTCCGGTATGGTATGACGACCAGGGAAACTGGGTTGTTGCGAAGACTAAAGAAGCGGCTTTAGATGAATTTTTAAAGCTTAAAGATATTGATGGTGTATTTACTGCGACGGAAGCTACGGGCTTTAAGCATCAGCTGGCTCCGTTTGTGAAACAGGATCCTGATGTAATGGATACCTGGTTCTCTGCCTGGTTATGGCCGATCTCGGTTTTTGATGGCATCAGAAATCCGGACAATGCGGAGATCAACTATTACTATCCGACCAATGACCTGGTTACTGCTCCGGAGATTTTATTCTTCTGGGTAGCGAGGATGATCATGGCCGGACATGAGTTCCGTGGAAAGAAACCTTTCAACAATGTATACCTGACTGGTATTGTAAGAGATAAACAAGGACGTAAGATGTCTAAATCTCTGGGCAATTCACCTGATCCGATTGGCCTGATTGAAAAATATGGTGCTGATGGGGTAAGGGTAGGAATGTTGTTGTGTTCTCCTGCGGGGAATGACCTCATGTTTGATGAGAGCTATTGCGAGCAGGGCAGGAACTTTGCCAATAAGATCTGGAATGCTTTCCGTCTGGTTAAAGGATGGGAAGTGGATGAAAACCTGGCTAATCCTAATGCGCAGGCGATCTTATGGTTTGAGAACCGCTTTAATGAAGCATTGGCTGAGATTGAGGATAACTTCAAACAATATCGTTTATCTGAGGCATTGATGGCTTCTTACAAACTGGTGTGGGATGATTTCTGTGCCTGGTATCTGGAAATGGTGAAGCCTGCTTATCAGCATCCTATTGATGCGGAAACATTGAAAGTGACCATTGGTTTCTTTGAGAAGATTTTGACTTTATTACATCCATATATGCCTTTCCTTACGGAAGAATTATGGCATGATGAATTGTTTGGTGAAAAAGGGGAGATGGACTGCTGTATCGTTGCTGCTTATCCGGTTGTAGGAACGGCTGATGCAGCGTTGCTGAAAGAGGTTGAAGTTGTGAAAGGCCTTGTTGCAGAGATCAGAAACGTACGTAATACCAAACAGATCTCACCTAAAGAAGCTTTGCCTTTAAACATTAAGGTCAACTCGGGACTGGATTATGAGAAATGGATGAACATCATTTTCAAACTGGCGAATATCAATGAAGTAGAGTTTGTAAATGATAAGATTGCCGGAGCTGCCAGCTTTATGGTGGGGAACGATGAGTTCTTTATCCAGTTGAACGAAACGATCGATGTAGCAGCAGAAAAGGAACGCTTAAACGTAGAATTAGTTTACCTGCAAGGCTTCCTGAAGTCTGTTGATGCAAAGCTCAGCAATGAACGTTTTGTTCAGAATGCGAAGCCGGAGATCATTCAGAACGAACGGAATAAAAAAGCAGATGCAGAAGCTAAAATCAGCATTATTGTAGGACAGATCGAATCTCTGGGTTAATTGCTCAGGATTCTTTTATCATAAATAAGATCAAATGAAAAAGACAACTTTAGGGTTGTCTTTTTTTATGGGTGTTCTGCTTGTCTTTAAGTTTTCTTTCTGTTCTTCTTTTTATTCTTCGGAGTTTTCCTGTTCCTTTTCTACCATTTCTTTGATTTTTAGGAGCCTGTCGTAGAAACATTCATAGGGCCTGATGTTGCCATAGATTTTCAGTACAGTAAGATGTGTATCTACACATTGTGCCACATCATTGAGTTTTGTTCCCGGATAAAGCTCCAGGGTTTGGGGTAAGTTTATGCCGGAAAAATAATCTTCTAATTCAGGAACTGTCATTTGACAAAGGTAATACTAAAATGAAGCTCCTCCGGATAAATTTATTAAAAAGGAAGGGCTTTTTCCTGGAGGATGCTTAGAGCTGCAGGTATTCCGGTAACTCAGGGCTAAACTGGAATCGCTCTGCAATATGGTCAATCTGGGCATAACAATGTTTCAGCCCGTTGGTCACCACCAGCCATTTGGCTTTATAAACAGAATTGTAGCGGGATGCCTGATCAAATACCGCTTGTGTGATGTTTACCGATGGCGCTTTACATTCAATCACCATCAATCTTTCTCCGGAGGTATTAAAAATAACGATGTCACTTCGTTTTTGCAGCTGGTTCAGGTTCAATCCTCCCTCAATCTGGATCAGTGTTTTGGGGAATTTTTTTTCAAGAATAAGATACTGAATGAAATGTTGCCTCACCCATTCTTCAGGGGTCAGCACGAGGTGCTTTTTACGGATTTCATCAAAGATAAAATGCCTGTTGTCCTTTAGTGTAATTTTAAAAGGATACTCAGGAAGGTTCAATGCGGTAGGGGTAAATGCCATTTGTGCAAAAATAACCTTTAATATTTAGTTTTTAGCCGTTACATTTGGATAAATATATGAGTGCTGCCGACATAATCAAAGACATTAAAGCCAGAAAGTTTAAACCTGTTTACCTGTTACATGGTGAAGAGCCCTATTACATAGACCAGATTATTCATTATATGGAAGAGCATATTTTGAGTGATATGGAAAAAGGGTTCAATCAAACGGTGCTGTATGGTAAGGATACAGATATGGCTGCCGTCATGAATGCGGCTAAACGTTATCCCATGATGTCAGATTACCAACTGATTGTCGTGAAAGAAGCGCAGGACCTGAAATGGGCCAAAGAAACGGAAGGAAGCAGTAAAGAGGCAGAGTTTGTTCAGAGTTATTTTGAAAAACCGATGCCCAGCACCATTCTCGTGCTCGGGTATAAATATGCCAACTTTGATAAGCGGAAGAAGATTTATAAGTCGATCGATAAAAACGGGCTGGTATTTCAGTCGGAACTGGTGCGCGATTATAAGCTTGCCGCATGGATCGACGATTTCGTAAAAGAGAAAGGGTATAAGATTGCCCCCCAAGCTTCCGCCTTAATGGCCGAATACCTGGGCGCCGACCTTTCCAAGATCGCCAATGAGGTAGAAAAGCTAATGCTGAATATCGGTAAGGAAGTGACCATTGATACCGATCTGATTCAAAGAAATATAGGGATCAGTAAAGAATATAATGTTTTTGAATTGCAAAAAGCACTGGCGGTAAAAAACGTTTTGAAGTGCAATCAGATCATCAACTATTTTGCCGACAATCCTAAAGCCAATCCGATGGTGATGGTCATGGCCAATCTGAATGCGTATTTCTCCAAGATTCTCAAATACCATTATTTGCCGAATAAAGGAGATGCAGCAAAAGAACTGGGCGTGAACCCCTATTTTGTGAAAGATTTTGAAACGGCAGCACGCAGTTATAGCCTGCCTAAAACTTTCGATATCATTAGCCTTTTGAGGGAGTATGACTTGAAAAGTAAAGGGGTGGACAGTACCGGAAACATCACCGACGGAGAGCTGTTGAAGGAATTACTCTTTAAAATGATCCATTAAAGGACAGCAATTGTCCGTAAATTGTATAGGCTCTGCCCCTGACAACACCCTGGTCAGGAGCAAAGCCTATACAAATTCAGTGCCTTGCAAATTCAGTCTTATAATCCTAAGATATTAATGAGAAGAAACGGCTTTTAATCCAATGATCGAACAGATCAGTGTCGTAATGAAAACAATACGCCAGAAGGTAGCCGGCTCCTGGAATACAAAGATCCCAACCAGCACTGTTCCTACAGCGCCAATACCTGTCCATACTGCATAAGCAGTTCCAATAGGCAAGGTTTGTGTGGCTTTAATTAATAGCCCCATACTGATGACCAGACAAACCACGAAGCCTGTTCCCCACATGAGAGCGGCGTTTCCTGTTGTTTCTTTCATTTTTCCAAGACAGGAAGCAAAAGCGACTTCGAAAAGGCCTCCTAAAATTAATAATATCCAGCTCATAATATTGGTGTTCTTTGTGTTTATTGGTTTGCAATACAGCATTAATTGCTGCTAAATTCTCCGACAAAGTTCCGCAATTGGGCTGGAAAGCAAACTAAACAAATGATAAGAAATTATCGGATTTCGGCCCTGATCCTGCTTAAAGAAACGGGAGTAATTCCCAGATAAGAAGCGATATAGGTCAACTGAACCCTTTGCAACAGTTCCGGCTGATGGTCCATCAGGTTTTTGTAGCGTTGTGTGGCATTGAGCAATAACCTGGAAATGAGCCTTTCTTCTACCAGAATGATTTCTTTTTCCATCAGTTTTCGTCCCCAGTTGGCGATTTCAATATCGGTCTCATATAAAGCACCAAGGTGCCGATGTTCCAGACGATAGAGGACCGTATCTTCCAGCAGTTCGATGCTTTCATATCCCGGAGTCTGATTGATATAGCTATTGTAGGAAACCACAGCACTACCTTCTGTCCCAAACCAAAAGGTAACATCACTGTCGTCGGTCCGGTAATAGGCCCGGGCAATTCCAGATTTGATGACATAAAGGGTAGGGTCCATTTCATGCTGACGAAACAGGAGATGAGATTTAGGGTAATGAACCTCCTCAAAAAGGTCACACAGCTTTTGGGCTGAGGATTCAGAAATTGCAGCAATATCAGTAATGATCTTTTTGAGGGTTTCCATTCGTATAGGTCGATGTTTCAGCAAATATAAAGATCTTACTTTAACGCTGCTGAAGCTTTAAATTTTTCAGGGCTCAGGCCTGTTTTTTTTTTGAAAAATCCGGAGAAATAGCCAGGATCTTCGAAGTTGAGCTGATAGGCAGTCTCTTTAATGGTATAATTTCGGTGATTATGGTGGGTAACCAAATGAAATGGCAATTCTTATCCAGCTTCAGGAAGGGTTTTGCTTCGTATCTTGCGGCTGACAAGTTTCCCGGTATCAGGTTCTCTATTAGGTGTATACCAGGTCTATACTCGGTGGAGGCACGCTTGCGAACGTGTAAACAGCGGGTAGACAACGTGTAAATAGCCTGCTGCCTGTGATTAAACCCCGAAACAGGTATAGTCTTGGTAAGACATTAATTTAAATAAAGTATTATGGCAAGAATTACAAATGGGATATTGGGTGGTTTCAGTGGAAAAGTAGGCCCTGTGGTCGGTTATACCTTATATGGTATTGACCGGATGAGGAGTTTACCCGAGCGAACTGCTCCTCCCACAGCAAACGAATTGAAAAACAGGAGCCGGTTTAAGCTGGTGCAGGAAGTCTTAAACGCGATTAAAGGATTAGTTAGCGTTGGATTCAAAGATTATTGGACAAAGAGCGGAGGGATGCGTGCTGCCCTTTCCTATAACAGACAGTTTGCCCTTAAAACAGTCGGGGAAGGAGATTACATTGATCCGGCTTCGTTTAAGATCAGCGGAGGGAATCTTGCTGGTTTAACGGGAGCTTCGGTCGTACAGGAAAGTGAGGAGGTCTTGCGCTTTAACTGGGATCCTTCCCTTGTTGAAGGTGGTTCTTCTTATGATCAGGTGATGCTGTTGGCGATAGATATGGAGGGTAGGAAAGCCTGTTGTCAAAGTACAGGTAGTTTCAGGAGTACCGGAACAGAGGTGTTGATGCTTTCAGAAGATTTGATCGGAAGGGAAGTTGATATTTATGTTGGGGTCGTGGCTAGAGACAGGTGTAGCCAGTCGGACAGCCAGTATTTGGGAAGGATGAAATTGCAAGGCCCGGAGCCGATATTAAAAGAGGAGAGGGAAATAACTGAAGTGATTTCGGAATTGGCTGCAGAAGACTTTCAAAATCCCTGTCTTGACGAAGAGAGGAGACTAACAGAGAAGAATGATATCGTTAAGGACATCCGGCCATTTGTAGATCCTTTGTATGACAAGGTCATATCGAAAGGAAGATCCTCTTATTTTAGAACGATGATCGTATATGATTTCGGAGGTTTTGTGTTTTCTTTCGGGAATACCAGCCTCAGTCGCAATTCTTTCTTGACGTAGTCTTTATATACTTCTCCGCCGGGAATTTTACCTGTTCCTGTTTCTTTATAGCCAAGGCTAAGGATGTTTTTTTTGTAGGCGGCAAAGATCTTTTCATCTGTTGTTGAAAGTTCAATCATATTTGAGCTTTTATCCTTCAAATAATCAAATTTTGAAACTTTATTGAGGTAATCAGGACTGTCGTACTCAAATAAACGAAATTCCTCTGTTTCCGTTTTGTCGTAATAGCTGTATTTGTGTACTTCCTTAATTTCCTTTCTAAAACTGGTTAAGTCCATTTCATTAAATTTTCTCAGCTGATCAATACTGAATTGTTGAGAAAAAGCGAAGTTGGAAACACAAAATAGACTAACTATGAGTAATATTTGCCTGTAATTTTTCATAAATGAACTAAATTCTTGTATGATGGTATTGATGTTAAGGCGAATGTACAGTTTTAATTAATAATAGAAATCAATTTGAGTGGTAAATGATTTTTTGGTTCGGAGTAGTTAATTTAAAATGTAATGCGGTATCTTGCCTGTATAAAACGATATATAAATGAGTAATGAGGTTGTTTTTTCAGAAAAGCAAAAGTTTAATCAATGGTGGTTGTGGTTGATTTTGATCGGCTTAAACGGACTGTTTGTTTTTACGGCTTTTAAGGAGATAGTAGCGGGGGAGAAGTTTGGGAATCTGTCATCAACGGATGTTGTACTTTTAGTAGTCACAGGATTTGTTTTCTTGTTGAACATCCTGTTCTTCAACTTCCGACTGGAAACCCGAATTCAAAGGGACGGCATTTATGTGAGATTTTTTCCTTTTCACCGCTCCTTTAGACATTATTCCTGGGACAAGATCGACAAAACTTACCTCAGAAAATATAGCCCGGTTAGAGAATATGGAGGCTGGGGGATCAGGACCGGGCAAAAAGGGGAGGCTTTTAATATTTCAGGAAATCAAGGATTACAGCTGGAATTCAAGGACCATGGAACGTTGCTTATCGGAACGGATAAACCTGAAGAATTGACCGCAGCATTGAATAAAATAAGACAGCTTGCTTCCTAATCCATTCCCTTTTGTTAGTTTTGGTCTATTAAATAATAGTCGCAAAATTGCCCGTTTAAATAAAGAATACCATGAATCATTGGCTCGTAAAAAGTGAACCCTTTAAATACAGTTGGGAAAAGTTTAACCAGGATGGAAGGACCTTCTGGGATGGGGTAAGAAACTACCAGGCACGTAACAACCTGAAATTGATGAAAGAGGGCGACCTTGTTTTATTTTACCATAGCAATGAAGGAAAGAATGTGGTAGGGATTGCCAAAGTCGTAAAAGAGTTCTACCAGGACCCGACCACAGAAGATCCGAATTGGGTAGTGGTTGATTTGGCCCCTCTGGAAGCGTTAAAAACACCGGTTACTTTGGAGCAAATCAAGGCAGAAGAAAGCTTAAAAGACATTTCATTAGTCAGACAAGGCCGCTTATCTGTAATGCAGCTGAAAGCAGAAGAGTTTGATAAAATCCTGGAAATGGGTTCTGTTTAATCTACTGCTGCTGTTTTTGCAGTTTTCTTAGCAGATAACAATCCGATACTCATAATCAGGCTTGATCCCAAGACCACAAGGAACAGGAAAGCCGTACCTACCTCTGGAATCTTTAATTCCGGAGGCAGGTTAAAATACAATAAGATACTGATCAGACCCCTCGGGGCGATAAAAGCTTCTGTGCCACTGTTTTCTTTTCTGAAAACCTTGAGGTAAACAAAACGGATAATGAAGACAGTAGCCAGGATAATCAGTCCGTTTGCAATCACAATACCATCATTCAGCGCATAAATATTCATCGTAAATCCGAAGATCACAAAGAAAAAGGTGCGGATAATAAAGGCACTTTCTGCCGACAACTGATAGAGCTGCGTCAGATCATTCGATAAATTCTTATAGATAAAGATACTCCTGAAATAGGCATGTTTGATCGTATCGGCATTGTTCAGGAACAGGCCAAAGGAAAGGATCAATACCAGTGAAGACAGGTGATAAGATTGTCCGATCGCATATACCATGATCAGGATCGAAATGATCAGGAAGAACTTGATATGGTGTGAAATCCTCCCCATCAGGTACAACAGGGTAATGCAGGAAATCGCCGAAAGAATCAGGATCAGTGTAGTGCTGAGGGCCAATCCTGCAAATGAAGAAACTGAGATGTGCGGATTGGAGATCGCAAAGTTAAAGAGGATAATCCCGAGGATATCGGAAAAAGAAGATTCATAAATGATGAACTCCTTGCTTTTATTGCTTAAAGCAGCTGCGGAAGGAATGGCAATGGCAGAACTGATCACGCTGAAAGGGATGGCATTCGTGAAGCACACGTACAGCTCTTTTCCGGTGATCTGGTAGATGATAAAGGTAATGACCGATACTGTAGTGATCAGAATAAAGAAAGCCGACAGGAAGGCTCCTTTGATGAGCTTATTCTTCTCCCGCTCATATTTGAGCTCCAGTGAGCCCTCAAAAACGATCAGGATCAGTCCAACGGTACCCAATGTAGGCAGAATCGTTAGAAAATTAAACGTATGCAGCTGAAGGTTATCTACCAATACACGTAAGCCGATTCCTAAAAGCAGGAGCAGGAGTACGGAAGGTAATTTGGTTTTACTGGCAACAAGATCAAATAAGTAAGAAAAAATGACGAGTCCGCTTAAGATAATCAGTGTCGTGTATGTCGTCATATTTCCTTTTTATTTAATAACGGATTTCCGCGGTGATGGTTTTAATCTTCAAAGAACAAAGCTTTAAGTTCTTTAGCATCATTGGCTTTCATTTTTCCGCCAAGAATCAGGCGCAGCTGTCTTCTTCTTAAAGCTCCGGCAAATAACTCTATTTCTTCCGGGCTCTCGGGACTAAGCTCAGGAACAGGAATGGTCCTTCCGCTTTGGTCTACCGCAACAAAAGTATAATAGGCCTCATTAGATTTTACCCGGCTTCCTGAAGGAATATTTTCCGCCCATACATCCAGTCTCACCTCTACAGAAGTATTAAATGCGCGGGTTACCTTTGCTTCAATCGTGATCACATCCCCCAGTTTGATCGGTTGTTTAAACGATACATTGTCCACTGATGCGGTAACGACGATCCTGTTGCAATGTTTTTGAGCCGAAATAGCAGCAGCAATGTCCATCCAGTGAAGCAACCTGCCTCCCATTAAATTGTTCAGTGTATTGGTATCATTCGGCAATACCAACTCATTCATGATGGTGAAAGATTCTTTCGGGCTTTTTATTTTTGTGCTCATAGCTGCTGCAAAAGTAAGTAAAAATGAACATACATCATGAAAGGGGAAAGCGATTAAAGGAGCCTACCAGATAAATGCGGTAATCCCCAGGCCAAAGGTGAGGTGGTTAAACCTGGTTTTACTGTAGTCAGGAGGTAGGGGTTCGTAGATGTAATGGCCATCGTCATCGATATCCTGAAGTCCCTTCATGTCAAACTCATGTGCAGAATTAAAGTAAGTCGTATAAGCTTTGATGGCCGTGTTTCTGCCAATTCTTTTTTGAATGCCTACTCCGGCCGACCAGCTGAAGGCTGCCTTTGGCTTATACTTCAGGTAAGGTAATTCTGCTGTTCCGTATTCTTTTTGATATTCCTCTTTAATGTTTAAAATGACGTTTCCGTTGCTGCCTGAAGATAGGCCGGCATTTAGCTTCGCCGTCACAAACCAGTTGTTGGCCAAAGGCAAACTGAAATAAGGACCGATGTTTAAATACCTTACCCCCAGGGCCTGTGTGAACAAGCCATTACTGATTTCATCTAATTCGGGAACCAATTTTACTTTCTCTGAGTTTAAAGGGAAACTGGTAAAGGCAAACTCGCCGCCAATACCGAAGTTTTTGTTTAAAAACCAGGCGCCTTCCAATCCGTAATTGAAGCCGCCTTCGGTGTAAATGCTTTCCGGATCTATTGCTGCCATATCACTGCTGGTAGCCGTGGCATAACCAAGGTGCATTTCAAGGAAGCTTGGCTTCGCCTGAATTGGAACAGGGTTACGTTTTACAGGTTCATTCATACCTCTGTTTTTGAAAATCTGGTCGGTAACCAGGTAGCCCAGTTCTGTTGATATGATCCCGATACCCGCTCCGGCGAGTACATCTGTTACCCAATGTCTGTTGTTTAGTCCGCGGCCTAAAGCGGTTGCAGTAGCCATTGCATAACCGGCAACCCCATATAACGGATGTGCATATTGTCCGTATTCCTTGTCCAGAACTGTCGCATTCATGAAGGCCATCGCGGTATGTCCGGAAGGAAAGGAATTCTTTGAACTGGCATCAGGACGTTCCACCCTTGCCGTATGTTTTACCCCATTTACGACTGTCCCCATGATGCCCATGGAGAAAAGATAAGAGACAAAAGCCCTTTTAGGACTGTGCTTTCCTTTTACACCAGCCATATTCAGCGCCACTACGGCCGCTGCAGGGGCATACTGCATGTAATCGTCAAACTTATACCTGAAGTTAGGAATAAACCTGTTCCTAACTTCCCTGATCTCCTTGCGGTGTGGCCAGGTTAGCGCTGTTGCACCAAACATCAGTAAAGGGACGGTCGATTTTTTGACAAGTGTACTTTTCCAAAAGGTGTTTACAACAGGTTGCTGTAAAGTGCTGTCTGCATATTGTGCTTTTCCCGTAAAAGTAAAAAAGCTAAGGCATCCGCTGAGTAAGAACGGATAAAAATGGGGTCTGAACTGCATCTATAAATTGTGAAAAACTTTAACGGGTTAGTACACCCGAAAATTGCTATCCCTAGCAAATAAAATTAATATCCTTCAAAGATAAGGAATTCTTTAAAGGCTGATAAACAAAATATGAGCCTTGCTGTTATTGTTAAACATGGACAATCAAACGCTGATACAGTACTTTCATTGGTACTATAATGAGGAAGAGAAATTATGGATTAAAGCAAAAAAGGAGGCGGAAACACTTGCAGGGATAGGAATTACTGCCATTTGGTTTCCTCCGGCCTATAAGGCCAATTCCGGAGCAAGCTCTGTGGGCTATGATCCTTACGACCTCTACGATCTCGGCGAATTTGATCAAAAGAATGCCATAGAAACCCGATATGGATCGAAAGCTGCCTACCAGGAAGCGATTCAGGTTTTGCAGGAGAAAGGAATTGCGGTCATCGCCGATGTGGTCTTTAACCACAAAGCAGGAGGGGATGAACTGGAAAAGATGATGGTAAGAACGGTGAATCCCGAAAACAGGGAGGAATTCACTTCCGAAGCTTACGAGATTGAAGCATGGACAAAATTTAACTTTCCAGGAAGGAAAGGGCAATACTCAGAATTTACCTGGAATAAGGATTGCTTTAGCGGGATCGATTGGGCCGAAGACCGGAAAGAAATGGGAATCTATTCCATTCAGAATCAATACGGGGAAGGTTGGGAAGAGGTTCCTTCTACGGAACTCGGGAATTATGATTACCTGATGTACAACGATGTAGAATTTAGAAACCCTGAAGTCAGGGCAGACCTGAAATGTTGGGGAGAGTGGTATGTAAATACCTGCGGGATGAGGGGCTTTAGACTGGATGCAGTGAAACACATTTCTACCGACTTCCTGACCGACTGGCTGGACCATATGAAAAATGCCTTCCCCGAAGGCTTCTTTGTCGTAGCCGAAAACTGGAACATTGAAAGCCTGGAAGCACTTCAGCAATATCTGGAGGTAACTGAAGGAAGGATGCAATTGTTTGATTCCCTGCTTCACCGGAATTTTCATCATGCTGCGGAAGAAAGAGAAAACTACGATCTGACTAAAATATTTGACAATACCCTTGTTCAAACGCATCCATTGCTGACGGTTACTTTTGTGGACAACCACGATTCTCAGCCATTACAGGCATTGGAATCTTATGTGGAATTTTGGTTCCGCCCCCTTGCGTATGCTTTAATCCTGCTGAGGGAACAGGGAATTCCATGTGTTTTCTACCCGGATCTTTATGGGGCAACCTATACCGATGAGAATAAAGAGGGAGAGGAGCTGGAAGTCGTGCTTCCGGTATTGCCTGGCTTAGCGGAAATAACTAAAATCAGAAAGACCCTGGCGTATGGTTTACAACGGGAGTATCTCGACTTTCCCAATTGTATCGGCTGGACGAGAGCAGGAATCGGGGACAAGGAAGATTCAGGCTTAGCGGTACTGATGAGCAATGGAGCAGAGGGCTTTAAAGCCATGGAAATGGGGCTTCAGCATGCGGGTAGGGTTATGGTGGATGCAATCGGCGGCAGGGCGGAAGAAGTGAGCGTAAATGACAATGGATGGGCGGAATTTTTCTGCAATGCGGAAAGCCTCTCGGTATGGGTGTTTAAGCAGGAATAACTTTATCGTTTTGTGGTATTCACATTCGAAAAACCGATGAGTTCCTCCCAACGGGAACCTGGTCTGCGGTAATAAACGAACACCTGATAAGTGTTTTCTGTCTCAAAGAAAGAACCTTCAAAAACAGACTGGTCTGTCTTTCCGCTTTGTTTATCCAGCCATACATATTTATAATCGTATAAGCCTTGCTTTAACTTGATGTTCTTGTAAAAACGACGACGGCCAGGTTCATAACTCAGCTTGCTGGCCTCGTTTAGCACGTAATTGTTAAAACGGCCAACTACATAAGCCTCTCCTCCGCTATTTGGAGGCGTAGCATTTAAGCTAAACTGAACGTTCGCATAGTCGCTATCCGTATTTGGATCCCGACCTTCAGTGTTCCTGATAAAGAAATTGCCGTTCTCATCAAACCTGTTGGTGAATTTTGCAGCATTGCCGTTGATATCGGTAAATAAGGTGACGTTGATGGCAGTATCTTCCCTGACGATTTCGTTTACGTTCTCTGCCTTATAGCGAAAGCTACGGGTATCAAATTTCCGGAATTCGTTTCCTCCTGAAAAATCATTGCTGTTCAGGTCGTTATAAACGAGCGCACCAGGTCTGATAAAGGTGGGATTGGTATTTAAAATGGCGGTTTGAGGAATGCCATTCTGCATCACCACTGCTTTTAAATCAAGAGATGGATTCTGGATTGGTGTGGTATGGGAAATCGTAAAATCAATTTTCTGATTGCTTTGACGTTGGGAAACCTGCTGACTTGCCGTAATGTTAATTCCAACGGTAACCTGGTTGTTGACCACATAAAAGCGCTGGGAAAGCACGGCCTGCTGAGGATTGCCTTCCTCATATACTTTCAATAAGTAATTGCCGGAGATCTTTGGTTTAATCTGAGAGTTGGGCAGGACCAGGGAGTAATTGGTGTACTTCTGCAAAGTGCTGAAAGAATATTTGTACTCCGTAATCCGGTCTTCAGAAAGGCCTTCCAGATAATCCAGCGGCGACAGACGGGAAGGTTTCCAGTCTGAGGTACATTGCTCTATCGTATAGGAATAGATCCTCGCGCCTCCATTCAGATTGTCAAAAGAGAAATAAAGCTGTTCATTGGAATTCAGGGCAATGACCGGCAATGATTGCTCTTTCTTGGTGTTATAACATTGTACCGTCCGTATTTCGGGCAGGTACACTTTATTATCGTATACAAATTGCCGGTCCTGAGCCACAGCAATCTGTATACTTAATAACAGCAGGAAAAAGAATCCGCCTGATTTTATCATTATCCTTCCATTTCCATAATGTCTGATGCCAGCTCTTCCCATTTGTTCTGGGCATTATCCAGCTGGTGCTTGGCACTGATATAGTTTTTGTTGGCTTCTGCTAACTTAGCGGTATTTGAATATACGGCCTCATCTGCAATTTCTGCCTCGATGCTTTTTACATTCTGCTCAAAATCAGCAATCTCTGCTTCAATCTTTTTCAATTGCTCATTCAGCTTTTTTAATTGCTGCTGATTGCTCGGTGCTGGTTTTTCTGTAACTACTGCTTTTGGTTTAACCTCTTTATCAGGTCTTACCGGAACACTGGAAGGTGCAGCAGGTGCTCTTTTGCTGTTCCATTCTTCATATTCTGCATAGGTACCCGGATATTCTTTGATGTCTTTATCTTCGATGAACCAGATCTTATTGGCCACATTATCCAGGAAATACCTATCGTGGGATACCGCGATGAACGTTCCTTCATACTGTGTCAATGCCTGAATCAGAATGTTGACCGATTGGATGTCCAGGTGATTCGTAGGCTCATCCAGAATCAGGAAGTTCGAATCTGTAGTCAATGATTTTGCCAGTGCTACCCTTGATTTCTCTCCTCCGGACAGGACGCGGATCTTTTTGAAAACATCGTCGCCGGTGAAAAGGAAACAACCCAGGATGCCACGCAATTCCGTATCGGTATGCTTAGGCGCAAATGCCTGAAGCTCTTCTAAAATCGTGTTGTCCAGGTGTAAGGACTCCAGCTGATGCTGCGCAAAGAAGGTGGTGGTTACATTATGACCGGTTTCACATTTACCGTCAAAGGCTTCCGCACCTGCGATGATCCGCAACAGTGTCGATTTACCTTTACCATTGGCACCGATGAGCGCGATTTTATCTCCTTTTTCAATTAAACCTTCGGCGTTTTCAAGGATATCTACATTCGGATAGCTTTTATAAGCTTCCTCTACGCGGATCACGTGACGGCCGGATGGTTTAGAGAATTTGAACTGGAAGTTTACCGTTGGATTGTCGTCATCAACATCTTCCACACGCTCCATTTTATCCAGGGCTTTCATCCTTGATTGTGCCATTTTCGCTTTTGAAGCTTTGGCACGGAAACGTTCGATCAACCGTTCTTCCTGTTTGATCTTTGCCTGCTGGTTTTTGAATTCTCCCTTTTGGATCTCTCCGCGAAGGGATTTCTCTTCCAGATAGAAGGTGTAATTTCCTGCATAAGGTGTTAGTTTTCCTTTGCGGGATTCTACAATACGGTTGACCACTTTGTCTAAGAAATACCTATCGTGAGAAACAATCACAATCGCACCTTCAAAGCTCAATAAATAAGTTTCCAGCCATTTGATGGAGGGTAAATCCATGTGGTTGGTAGGCTCATCGAGTAAAAGGATATCCGGCGTTTGCAAAAGAATCTTTGCAAGCATCACCCTCATCCTCCATCCTCCGGAGAAAGTATTCAATGGCCTGTGCTGATCTGCGGTACTGAAACCAAGACCTGCAAGGATCTCATTCGCTCTGTATTCTATGCTGTATCCATCCAGGGCTTCAAACTCCTGTTGTTTATCGCTTAGTTTGTTTAAAACTTCTTCAGAATAATCTGTTTCAATCTTTTTTAAGAGTTCTTCAATTTCATCATGAAGTTGATTTTGGCGCTCAAAGGCCTCCATCGCTACGTGTAAAATGCTATGGTGGGAGTCGTAAGAAAGTAAATCCTGATTCAGGTAGCCTATTTTCAGGTCTTTCGACATGGAAATACTGCCTGAAGAGGGGCCATACTCTCCAACTATTATTTTTAGAAGTGTTGATTTACCGGTTCCGTTGGCTCCGATTAATCCAATTCTTTCGCCTGGTTTAATGTGCCAGTTTGCCTCGTCGTATAAAGCTCTGGAGCCTATCAGGAATGTTAAGTCGTTTATTGAAATCATTTGGCTGCAAAAATACAATTTTGTTTGCTTTTCACTGGTATATTATTCGCTATGCTTTTGTAATTTATTTTCCTTGTTTTATGGCGTTTAAATACCTGTTTTCTGCATGTTTATGCGTTTATCCGGGGAAGGGCCTGAGTTCCCCGCTTCAATGCGGGGGAATTTTATACGCAGTCTTGATGTTTTGTTAACATTACTGCGTATTTTTGCGTTTTGTCTAACCCCTTTCTATATTCGTTAAATGTATCGTCTAATTAAACCTCTTTTTTTTCAGTTTGATCCAGAAAAGGTCCACCATTTTGTGGTGAAACAACTGAATTGGTTCCACAATCATTTCCCATTCGGTAAAACAATTTTACGCAGCAGCTTTGATGTGAACATTAAAGGGCTGGAACGTGAAGTCTTTGGGATTAAATTCAGAAACCCGGTCGGACTTGCTGCGGGTTTTGATAAAAACGGAGAATATATAGAGGCTCTGAGCAATCTGGGCTTCGGATTTATAGAGGTAGGCACGGTTACGCCACTGCCTCAGCCAGGAAATGATCTGCCCCGCATGTTCCGTCTTCCGGAGGATGAAGCACTCATCAATAGAATGGGCTTCAATAACAAAGGAGTAGACACCCTGGCGGAGCGTTTAAGGCTCCTGAAGGATAAAGATAAAACCATTGTGATCGGTGGAAACATCGGAAAGAATAAAAATACACCCAATGAAGAAGCGGTAAATGACTACATCAAGTGTTTTGACCGTCTGTTCGATGTGGTGGATTACTTTGTGGTCAATGTGAGCTCGCCGAATACCCCCGGATTAAGGGAGTTGCAGGAAAAGGAACCGCTGATGCATTTGCTGAATACTTTGCAGCAAAGAAATCAGACGCATGAGGTTTGCAGGCCAATCCTGTTGAAGATTGCTCCTGACCTGACCAATGAGCAACTGGACGATATCGTAGAGATTGTAATGAAGACCGGTATCGCTGGTGTGATTGCAACGAATACGACAATTGACAGATCTGCATTACGTACAACGGATAAGGTGCTCAGTGAAGCCGGAGGACTAAGTGGTAAGCCGCTTACGGTCCGCTCTACAGAGGTGATCAGGTACCTGTCTGAGAAATCAAATAAAGCATTCCCGATTATCGGGGTAGGAGGGATTCACTCTGCGCAGGATGCGAAAGATAAACTGGATGCTGGTGCTTCCTTAGTGCAGCTGTATACCGGCTTCATTTATGAAGGACCGGGTGTAGTGAAAAAAATCTGTAAAGAACTCGTTTAAACGGGTTCTTTACTTTTAAAAATATACCTGGAAAAATAACCGGCATAAAAAAAGACCTTAGGATATCCTAAGGTCTTTTTCTTGTGTTTTAAAACAGAAACTTATGCTTTTGCAGTAAGTTTGTCAAGGACCGCATTGTTTTTAGCCAATTGGTCTTTAGTAGATTGTTTAGAACGGCTACCTAATTCGATGTTCGTAGCTAACTTTAAGTTTTTCACGTCTAATTTAGCGAAAGTCTTATTTCTTCTGTCTTTTCTTTTTAATCTCGTAACTGCCATGGTGTAAACCTTTAATTTTTTAATTTATTATAAATCTGAGGTCGAGAGCGGATTCGAACCGCTGTAGGAGGTTTTGCAGACCTCTGCCTAGCCACTCGGCCACTCGACCTGTTGAAATTCAGGATGCAAAAATAGTAATTATAACTTAGTATGCAATTTATTTTTGAAAATTTCTGCTAATATCTGCGCATAGTATTGCAGCACAAACAGCTACGTTTAAAGATTCTGCTCCTCCAATCCTTGGAATGGTGACCGGATTCGTGATGAGTTCGATGATTTCCGGGGAAATTCCCTGCCCTTCATTGCCCAAAATGACCAATCCTTCTGTTCCCCAATCCATATCGTACATACTTTTGCCATTAAATACTGCCCCGAAGACCGGAATCTTTGTGGCCGACAAAAGCGGAGCAAGGTCCTGATAAAAAATATTTACCCTGCTTAAAGAACCCATTGTTGCCTGTACCGTTTTTGGATTATAGACTTCTACGGTATGGTTGGAACAAATGATCTGTTTAAAGCCAAACCAATCCGCCGTACGGATAATGGTGCCCAGGTTTCCCGGATCCTGTATGTCGTCGAGTACCAGAGAAAAGGTATTTTGGAGTTGTTGAACATCCAGTACCGGATTTTTAGGAATATTGACCAGGGCAAGAATCCCCTGTGGAGTCTGTAACGTACTAATCTTATCCAGTTCAGCGTTGTTTACTTCAAATAACTTTATATTTGCCGGTAAAGCAGGGAGCAACGGCTGATATGGAGCCAGATAATAGATGCTATGAATCTGGTATGAAGATTGAATAAATTCTGCAATAGATTTTATACCTTCAATAATAAATATCCCATTTTCTTTACGGTACTTTTTTTGATGTAACGATTTAATAAAACTTATTTGAGATTTTGAAAGCATACTATATTTATAAAAAGAATGTTCAGTTTCGTGCAATATTACTACTTATTATTGTTTTTGCTGCAGGATGTTCCTCAACAAAATACATTGAAGACTATCAATCCGTCGTTAAAAAAGTAAAAATTGACAGCTTAAATAAGACTTTCGAAGAAGAAGCATACAACTATATTCAAAAAGACATCCGGCCTACTTCAACGATCGGCGTAAATGTTTTTCTGTATAATATATTCAACACCAAAAATGGCCGTTATAAGACAAGCAATATCAAAGCCATCGGAAGTCCGCCTCCGATTCTGGATAGTGCGCTGGTAGAGATCTCCCGCAACCAGATCGAAAAATACCTGGTTTCCAAAGGTTATTTCATGGCTAAAGTGAAATCAGATATTAAGGTGAAGAATCAGAAAGCAGAAGTGCTCTTTACCACGAAAACAGGCCCTGAGTTTTCCATTAGCGATATCAATTATGAGATTCCGGATTCTGTGATTAAAAGCCTGTATCTGTCGAAGAAGGACCTGTTTACACACATCAAAAAAGGAATGCGTTATGATGATGATTCCCTCGGCTATGAAAGAGATCAGATTTATCAATTGATGAAAGAGAATGGATATTATGATTTCGCAAAGCCTTATATCAAATATCTGGTCGACTCTAACAGCAATGCGAGCAAGGCAAAAGTAACCTTGCAGATCGATAATCCCCTGGATAAACCGCATCATGTGAAATACACAATTGGAGAAACGAATCTGCTGATTGCCCCGAATTCAGATGGATATCCGGATACGGTGGTCTTAAACAAGCGGATTTTTAATGGATTGAGGTATACGGATCTTTCCAAAAAATTCAGAAGAAATCCCGTAGTCAGGTATAACTTTTTGCGTCAGGGGGAACAATATGACATTCGGAATGAGACCACCACCTTCGACCGTTTATACGAATTGAATGTCTTCAAGAATGTAAAAATCGAGTATCAGAAAGCGAAAGATAGTTCCAATAAAGTGAATCCTTTTATTCAGTTGATTCCTCAGAAGATCATGAGCAACAGGGTAGAGGGGGAAGTGCCATTTAATGGCGGAACAGTAGGTTTCACCCTGAGTAATACGTACACCAATAACAATCTTTTCAGAGGAGCTGAAAAATTTGAATTTCAGGTAAAAGGAGGTTTACAGTCCAGAATCGGGCAAGGTGCCAGTCTCTTCGGTGATATTTATCAACGCGACTTTTCCGTTAGTGCGAGTTTATCTGTTCCCAGGCTGATGGCGCCATTCTTCTCTAAACTTGTGACCGGGAAGGGGGGAATGCCTCATACGATTTTTTCTACCAGTTACGTATATGCCTTACAGAAAGACCTTTTCGCCAGAAAGGTATATTTGGCCTCCCTGACTTATGAGTTTATTGAAACAAAGTCTAAGTTGCACTCGCTTACGCCTTTAAATTTTGAATATAGGTTTGGAGGACTGCTTTTTAATGCGCAGGATTCAACAGGAAATCCTAAGAATATTGGAGAGCTTTTAATCAATAATTATTATTCCCTAAAACTGTTGAGTAGAAAAGACATCACCCTGGGTATCAAATATACCTATTCCTTAAATGCAGATAAGTTGTTGAGTAATAATAGTTTTGTCTACTTCCGTGGAAATGTGGATCTGGCAGGAAATCTCTTGCAGGGGATTTCAAAACTTACCGGAAGTAAGAGTGATGCTAAGAATGGAAAACCTGCCGAAATTCTGGGACTTCCTTTTAACCAGTACATTCGTCCGGAGGTGGACATCCGATGGTATAAAGGTCTGGGTGGAGAACGTCAGTTGGTGACAAGGTTAAATGCCGGAATAGCTTATGCCTATGGAAACTCCACAGAAATCCCTTTTGAAAAATACTTCTTTGCGGGAGGCTCTTCAGGAGTAAGGGCCTGGCAGGCAAGAACACTCGGACCTGGTAATTATAACAGAGGAAACAGTCTCCCGGATAAGGATTTGCGCAAGGCATTTTATGGCATTGATCAGCTGGGAGAAATGCACCTGGAAGCCAATCTGGAATACCGGTATAAATTATTGGATAAGTTTTTTGGCGGAAAACTAAAAGGTGCGGTGTTTTTGGATTTTGGTAATGTGTGGAACATTTCGGACAGTACCACCAAATTTCAACCGGAAAGCCGCTTCCAACTTAAAAACCTGGGCAAACAGATTGCCATCGGTACGGGTATGGGCTTCCGCTATGATGTACAATACTTCGTGTTCCGTTTTGATGTCGGCCTTAAACTTAAAGATCCACAGTTTAGCGGATCAGACCAGTGGGTGATCAATAAGTTCTTTAGCGGAGCCAGTGCATTCAAGAAGGCGTATGAGCTCAAGAATGATCCGGACAAGTACCGCTTTATACAATATAATTTCGGGATAGGAATGCCTTTCTAGAACATCTTTTTCAGGCCGTCAAAGACCGTCTCAAAGAAGGTCGAGACATTGAGTCCGTTGCTATGGTTAAAGTAAAAGAAAACCAGCAACAGGATCACGGCAATGATGATGAACTTTCTGAAGGCAAAGGCCAGGAATACCAGAATAACAGGAAACAGGATCAGCCACATGCTATTGATGGTATAGGGATTTAGGGTTCCATCCTTTTTATAAACATACAAAAGCTTGCTGTGTGTGCCTTTATCATTCTGATGTTTCAGGTATACAAAAGCAGACCTTTCCAGTTGTAAAGGCAATACTGCAACGCCATCATTAAAGGTAATGGACTGCGTAAATCCACTCACCGTAAAGGTATAAACCCCATTAATTTTTTCTATCGGATGATCCAGGGAATCCGCTGCGATAATGGCCAGCTTGCTGTTTTTAAGCAAGCTTTCTTTAACAATAAAATTATTGATGTCTGCATTTTGTGCAAAAGCAGAAGCATAGGCCAGAAATAGAAAAAACAATAAGGATATACGTTTCATTAGGCTACAAGTCATTTATGATAAAAAAAATCTCCCAAATGTAGCAAAAGCGCTTAGGTTTTCAGGCCTTGCTCAATAAATTATCCATTCAGACTGAAAATGTTGTAAGTCAGCAGGGTTGCAAAACATACCCATAAAAAATAAGGGATAAAAAGCAGGCCTGCCGTCTTGTCTATTTTATAAAATACCCTGGCATTGATCACAATGGCGATCAGTAAAGCGAAGATTTCAAACAAAGCTGCGCCGATAGAATGGGCATAGAAAAACAGGAAAGACCACAAAATATTTAACACGATCTGGATAAAATACACCGCGATGGTTCTTGGAAAATGGGCTACCTGTTCCCTTTTTTGCCATACCAGGTAAGCGGAAAATCCCATCAGGATAAATAAAGAAGTCCATACCGGCGGGAAAAGCCAGTCGGGCGGATTAAAAGAAGGCTTAGCCAAAGTCGGATACCATGTTTTTACGGAGGTCAGGGTGAGTATGCTGCCCAGTGCGCCTGCAGCTAAAGGAATAGCCAGGTTAATAACAAAAGCAATTGGATTAAACTTCATTTGTATATTTCTGATAAGGTGAACAACGCAAAGCTAAGATTTTGATTCCATCCGGGCGATTTAAATAAACCTAACAATTCCTTAACTTAAACTTTGTTTAGTTTTAATAAACAAAGTTTAGTATTGCAGAACAAATAAATGTTCTAAGATGTCTATAAAATTAGTAGTGTTCGACATGGCCGGTACCACCGTAAAAGATAAAAATTACGTAGGTCTGGCTTTCAGGCAAGCGATGAAAGCGCATGGTTATGAAGTAAATATTGAAGTTATAAATCCAATGATGGGGTATGAGAAACCCATTGCTATAGAAATGATCCTTCAAAAGGAAGAAGCAGATCAAACCAAAATTACCCCTGCACTGATTGCGGATATTCATACTGATTTTGTGGCCTTCATGATTGATTTCTACCAGACCTCCGCAGATGTGGTTCCCCTTCCTAACGTAGAAAATACTTTTGTTCAATTGAAAAAAATGGGCATTAAAATAGGTTTGGATACTGGTTTTTCGAGAGATATCGCAGACATCATCATCTCCCGTCTGAAATGGGAAGATACCGTTGATTATATGGTCGCAAGTGACGAAGTGACCAATGGCAGGCCTTATCCGGATATGATCAAAAAGATCATGGCGGAGTTAAACATCACCGATCCAATGGAAGTGGCTAAGGTCGGAGATACGGAAGTGGATGTAAACGAAGGCTTAAATTCGGGTTGCAAATATACCATTGGCATTACCACAGGTGCATTTACCCATGAAGAATTGTTGCCATATCATCCCACACATATCATCGATGATATCGCTGAAGTGTTAGAAATCATTAGTCAATAATACCGGGATGAGCCTCTTACAGCAGTGCCGGAACAAGGTTGCCGGATGGCCGTATGGTCATATCTCTATATTGGCAGGCTTAGCAGCCTTTGGTTGTTATACGAGTATGTATGCTTTTCGTAAAGCATTTACGGCAGGCACCTTTGATGGACATGACTATCTGGGGATCGATTATAAAGTATGGCTGGTCATCGCCCAGGTATTGGGCTATACCTTCAGCAAGTTTTATGGCATTCGCTTTATCGCGGAATCTTCCGGAAAAAACAGAGGACGAAGTATCCTTAAGCTGATCGGAATCTCCTGGTTCGCCTTACTGGGTTTTGCACTTACACCAGCTCCCTGGAACATTGCTTTCCTGTTTATCAATGGGTTCCCCCTGGGAATGATCTGGGGACTGGTGTTTAGCTATCTGGAAGGAAGGCGCAATACGGAGTTCATGGGGGCCATCCTGTCCGTCAGCCTGATCTTTGCTTCGGGATTCATTAAAACGGTAGCAAGGACGATGATGGAGGTGCTACCCGTAAATGAGTATTGGATGCCTTTCTGTACAGGCCTGCTGTTTGTGATTCCATTATTGCTCTTTGTGGGCTTTCTGGAACTTATGCCCCCACCAACGAAAGAAGACCAGCTGTTGAGAACCAAAAGGGCACCAATGGATGCTGCACAGCGTAAAAAGTTTATCCTGAACTTCCTGCCGGGGATCATCCTCACGGTGATCATCTATGTGGTGCTGACCGTTATCCGCGACCTGAGGGATAATTTTGAAGTGGAGATCTGGCATGACCTTGGCGTAACGGATAACCATATCTATACCAAGATAGACGGTTTTATTGCGCTGGTGGTCTTGTTCTTAGTGAGCATGCTGATCCTGGTAAAGAACAACCTGAAGGCCTTTATTATCATTCATGGAATGATCATCGCCGGATGTGCCCTGACGGGAATCGGAACTTTACTCTTTGATGCACATTACATCAGTCCGGTAGTCTGGATGGTGATGGTGGGAATGGGCTTATATATGGCTTACATTCCTTACAATGCGATCTTCTTTGAGCGCATGATCGCTACTTTCCATTACAAAAGCAATATTGGTTTTGTAATGTATGTGGCAGATTCTATCGGATACCTCGGGAGTGTGAGTATTTTGTTGTTCAAAGATTTTGGGGATGCAGAAATCAGCTGGGGTCATTTTTTCCGGGAAAGTGCCGTAATTGCAGCAGTGGTAGGGGTAACCTGCAGCATGTTCTCCCTCCTGTATTTCCGCCAGAAAAGTTTAAAGAATAAGAAAAAAGAAAGTAATATTACCCTCTCCGGATTGAGCCTGGAGGTAAAAAGGGGAGCAGAATAGATCATCATTAAAATTTTAAAAATGAGTACAAAACATTATGACCTGATTGTTATTGGAGGTGGAATATTAGGCACCTTTCATGCTTACCATGCCTTAAAAAACGGAAAGAAGGTTTTGCAACTGGAAAAGGACAACTATCCGGTAGGCGCTACGGTAAGGAATTTTGGTCAGGTGATCCCTTCAGGGATGACCGGAGTCTGGTTTGATTATGGCGTCCGTGGTCTGGAGATCTATCAGGAGATCCAGCAGGAATTTGACATTTCTGTAAGAAAAAACGGAAGTGTATACATTGCCTCTGATTTGGAGGAACAAAACCTGCTTCATGAGCTGAAAGCACATTATGATACCTTAGGTTATACACAGCAATTGCTGGGAAAAGAACAAATTCTGACTAAATACCCTGCCATAAGAAGCAGTTACGCCAAAGAAGCTTTACTTTTTGATCAGGAGATCAGTGTAGACCCGACTGCGATGATTTATCGCCTGCAGGAGTTTATGCGCGGGAAATTTGAAGACTATACGCTGCTCTGCAATTCGCCGGTCGTAGATTGCATTGCCAATGGAAAAGGAGCAGAAGTTCGTTTAAGCAGAGGGGATATTTACAGCGCAGATAAAGCGATACTTTGCAATGGTTATGAATTTAAATTATTGTTTCCTGCTTTATTTGAAAAGAGCGGACAAGTGATCAGTAAGCTTCAGATGATGCGTACTGTTCCCATGCCGAAAGTGGAACTTGAAGGGAATATCCTGACCGGCTTGACCATCAGAAGGTATGAAAGTTTTGAGGAATATTGTCCTTCATTCAAGAATTTAAGCATTCCGGAACATTATCGGGAACTTAAAGAATGGGGAATTCACCTCCTGTTTAAAAAAGCGGAAGATGGCAGCTTTATCATCGGGGATTCTCATGAGTATGCCGATGTAAATCATTTCGATGAACTTGGTTTTAATGTAAAACAACACATCAACGAACTGATGCTCAAAGAAGGAGAACAGATTGTGAACTTCAACCTCCGTGATATGGCAACTACCTGGGCCGGATTTTATCCGCAGCACCCTACCGAACATGTCCTGGAATACGACATCGAAGATTGTATCCACATCCGGACCTGTATCGGTGGCAAAGGCATGACTGCCAGTGCCGGCTATACTGAAGCAAGTTTGAAAAAGATCCTGGGGATTTAATCAGTAGCGCTGCTGATAATTGATGCCCTTTCCGTCTTCACAATAGCGCTGAAGACTATAGAGGAAAAAGGCCCAGTTGTAATTGCAATGCCGGTAAAACTCGGTTACTTCCGCCCAGTCGGTCTGTTTCAGGGTCACATGGGTCTTTCCTCTCTTTTCTTCTAAATCAAAAGACACACTTGTTCCTATCCATTGGGGATCGGAATCTATACAGTACCACAACACCCGTTGGTTGGGAACAAGTGCTTTGATCTCAAAATGATCCGTTTCAGCACCAAAACTGAACTCATTGATAAAGCCGACTTCTGGTTTTACTTTCAATTCGCTGGTCCATACTGCGGCCAGCCCTTCCTGTGTAGTAAGCGCCTCATATACCTTTGCTATAGGAGCCTTTAATACATTGATATGTTCTATGTTCGCCATTTCTTTTTTTCTTAAAGGTAAGCGGAACAGGGCGAGCTGTAAAGGGTAAACCGGAATTGTTTAAGGGGCATTCAAGACAAAACATTTCATCAGTTATTTACAAAGGCAATATAAAAGTTGATGTTTATTTGTAACTATTCTAAATAAGCCTATATTTGCGAACACTAATCAATAAACTAATCATCACACGAGTGGTGCTAAATAAAAAAGCCGTACAGCGCTAACTGTACGGCGGATCACCTGATGGTGAAGAACTCTT
The DNA here is from genome assembly GCF_038446955.1 of Pedobacter sp. FW305-3-2-15-E-R2A2. Lineage (NCBI taxonomy): Bacteria > Pseudomonadati > Bacteroidota > Sphingobacteriia > Sphingobacteriales > Sphingobacteriaceae > Pedobacter > Pedobacter sp. FW305-3-2-15-E-R2A2. The sequence continues at coordinate 5,747,441 of NZ_CP151803.1, read as the reverse complement.
AACCTTGAACAATTAAAAGTAATGCAATTTAGAAAAAATTTGTTGAGGGGCATGTCTTGTGCCCGGCTTTTTAAAAGTGATACCCGGGAAATCGTAACAATTCAGGTTAGACAATCGACCGATACACCTTTTAAGCCCTGGCCTCATGACGCCCAAAACCACGCCTCTTAAAAAGAAAAAACATCCACGCTCTTTGTTTTACCGGATCTCTGCCTGGCTTCACCTTTGGCTGGGACTGGTAACAGGAATCATCATGGTTATTGTTTGCATAACGGGTTGCCTTTATGTGTTCATAGATGAAATCAAGTCGGTTTTAAATCCGGAAACCAATATCTCCAGACAAGATAAACCTGTTTTAACGCCCTCACAGTTAGCTGATGTAGCAGCGAAAATTTATCCGGATAAGAAGGTCAGTTATGCCACTTACCAACAAGGTAAAGTGATTACCGTCGGACTGGGAGAAGGAAGACGGGGCAACATTACCCTAATGGTTAATCCTTATACAGGGGAACTCATTAAAAAAGAAATCAAGGAAAAAGGGGAGACCGACTTCTTTAGATTTGTGCTGAATGGACATCGGTTTTTATGGTTACCCTATAAGATCGGAAGACCTATCGTGAATTACAGTACCCTGATCTTTGTTATTACTTTAATTACAGGAATGGTCTTGTGGTGGCCAAAGAAATGGACCAAAAGCACGAGAGAACGGAGCTTCCAGATTAAATGGGGTGCTTCCTTTAAACGGGTAAACTATGATTTTCATAATGTGCTCGGATTTTACTCCCTGCTGGTGGTTCTCGCCATTTGCCTGACAGGAATGGTGTATGGGATTGAATGGTATAGTAAAGGTCTGTATTGGGTGACTTCGGCCGGGCAGAGCCTGCCCGACTATAAGGACCTGAAGTCTGATTCCCTGCAGGCCAATAAGTTCTATACTTCCCGTACGGCAATGGACCTGGCCTGGAAAAAGGTGATCACTAAAACCCCGGAAGCACAAGGGTTTTACTATGGTTATCCGGATACAACGGATGCAAAGTCGACGATTAACATTTATATCTATCCCACGGCCGGAAGGTATTATGACAACATGAGTTTTTCTTTTGACCGCCATACCTTAAAGGAGTTTCCTGCACATCCGGTTTATGATGTAAAGTTCTCAGAAGCCTCTTTTCCGGCGAAAATCCGAAAAATGAATTATGATATCCATGTAGGCTCAATATTGGGGCTGCCGGGTAAAATCCTTGCCTTTTTTGCGGCCTTGATTGGCGCTTCTTTACCCATTACCGGATTTATCATTTGGTGGGGTAAACGAAAAAAGAAACCGAAAAAGCCAGGTGTGGCAGCAGCTAAGCCTATCGCAAAAAAGAGTGCTGTACTCGAAGAAAGTATCACCTAATTACAAAATAAAAAAATGAACAAACTAAAAACACTCGCATTATCGCTGATCCTGATGTTCAGCGTAAATCAATTATTCGCACATGCCTTGTTTATTAAAACGGCGGCGAACGGTAAAAAAGGAACCGCTCAGGAAGTGAAAATTTTCTATGGTGAACCTGGAGAAAGCCAACCTGAGAAATTGGGCGACTGGTGGTCGGATACCAAAGAATTTAGCCTTTGGCTGATCAACCCTCAGGGAGAAAAAGAACAACTGAAAGTGACGCCAAAAGAAGATCATTTTGTAGCCAGCTTTACGCCGGCAGCAGATGGTGTGTATACCTTAAGCATCAGCCATACCGTAAAACAGCTGGCTGGTAAAAAACAATATCAATTTAATGCAGCTGCGTTGGTGAGTGTGGGTAAAGCAAACGTAGGTAATACTGCCCTGGCAAGTAAAGCGGATTTAGGAGTGTTTGTGGATGCATTGGCCAGTCTGAAGACAGGAAAAGCAATCGCTTTAAGCAGCCATTTTAAAGCGCAGCCTGCAGCGGATGTAGAAGTGTCGGTATTCGCTCCGAAAGGATGGACGAAACAGCTGAAAACTGGTGCTGATGGAAAAACTACTTTTACACCGGAATGGCCAGGTACCTATCTCCTGGAAGCGGGTCATCATGAAAAAGTAGCAGGACAGGCATTTGAAAGTATTGAACGCGTAGCGACCCTGAATATCGCGGTAAACTAACTGAACTTTGGCGCTGATGAAAACGGCAGTCACCGGTGGTGGCTGCCGTTTTTGTTTTCAATTTGGTGTGAGAATTGCAAGGATATTAGCGTCCGGTGAAATGGACAAAGGTTAAAACACAATATAAATACACACACAATGTTAAAAAGTATCATTACAAAAAGGGGAATTTTGTCCTTATTAATCGTTCTCGGAAGTATTTCCAGCACAATGGCTGCTGAAGTTATCAGACTGATGGTAAAGGAAGATAGGGCTTCCTGCACGGGAGTTGCTCCAATGAATTGTCTGCAGGTAAAATATAAGAATAGTAAAAACTGGGAGTTGTTTTATAGCGAAATCCAAGGTTTCAAACATCAGGAAGGTTACCGTTATACGCTTTCTGTAATTCGTACTAAAAGAAAGAATGTACCTGCCGATGCTTCTATTTATACCTACAAATTAAAAAAGGTGATCAAAAAGCAGAAAATAGCTGTTAATCCTGCTGGAAAAGATCCGCTTGTGGCAGTAGCAAATCAAAAATGGACTTTGGTGAATATGAATGGAAAAGCGGTAGAAGGGGGTAGAATTCACCTGAGCTTAGATCCTAAAGGAAATAAGTTTTCCGGTTCAGGAGGATGTAACGGCATCTTTGGTGGTTTCAGTTATGACCAGAAAAGTAAGCTGATTACGATGGGAAATGTAGCTTCGACATTAATGGCTTGTCCGGATGAAAAAGTGAACAAACTGGAGCATGAATTTACAGCAACATTAAACACTAAAACTTTCAGAGTAGCTAGTAACGGCAATACCATGATTTTCTATAAAGGCGGGGTAAAAGCTTTAGAATTCAGTAACGGAAAAGGGGAGACAAATAACGGTTCCAATGACATCTGGAAATTTATTGGAAGCAATAAATGGAGATTGATTCAAATGAATGGAGAGACGCAGACGGAATCACCGGTAACCATCAATTTCAACCTTGAGGATAAACGTTTCAATGGGAACTCTGGTTGCAACAATTACGTTGGTACTTACGAAGCTGGAAGCAAGACCATTGCTTTCGGTCCGGCAGCAAGTACCCGTCGTGCCTGCTTAGATCAAAAACTAAGTGCTTTAGAAAATAAGTTCCTGAGCATATTGGGGACTAAAGATTTCAGCTTCGATGTGGCTGATCAGACTTTAAACCTTTATCAGAACAATCACCTGGTATTGATGTTCGGACTGACCAAATAAGCAATTTTGTGATAAAATATACGTAAAAAGGGGCAGGATTTATTCTGCCCCTTTTTGTTTACGGATCAAAGCGGGATCAGGCTTTGGTCATCCAGGTCACTTGCTGGTTCGACTCATGTTCCTGCCCGATGATGTCCCGGTATAAGTCGGGCCTGCGGGCATTTTTATAACGGGATCCACCGGCTTTCTCCAGTTTATCCGGCGTAATTGAGGCGATTGCAATGTCGTTGCCCAGCTCACGGCATTCTGCAATTACATCACCGTAAGGATCAATAATCATGGCACAGCCGTTCTTAAGCTGATCATCGTCCATTCCTATCGGGTTGGAGAAGATGGCGTAAATTGCATTGTCGTAAGCCCTTGCAGGAAGCCATTTCATTAGCCATGCCCTGCCTTTCAGGCCATCAAATTCTGCACGGACTGAAGTGGGATCGTTTGCCCTGTTTTCCCATAATTCAGGTGCGACAAAACCTGCACCCGGACGGGTAGAAGGTGTACACATGGTGACATGAGGCATGAAAATGACCTGCGCACCCATTAAGGTCGTTGCCCTGACATTTTCAATAATGTTGTTGTCATAACAGATCAGTATACTACATTTCCATCCGAAAAGATCAAAGATGACATATTCATTTCCAGGCTTCAGGTGCGGGTTAATAAAGGGATGCAGTTTTCTGTATTTGGCGATGAGTCCATTCTGGTCCACCGCTACATAAGCCTTAAAAAGATCATCATTGCTGTCCTTTTCAAATAATCCTGCCAACACTACAATTTGATGTTCAGCAGCAATTTCTTTTAATTTCTGAATAGAGGGGCCATTGGGGATATATTCTGCCTGTTCCAGCATTTGTGCTTTGCTGAGGTTTCTGGCGAAGGTATATCCGGTAATGCTGCACTCATGAAAAGAGATGACATCCGCTCCGGAGGCTGCTGCACGGGCAGAGAGTTCATTGATGCGTTCCAGGTTATATGCTTTATCGCCGCTGCGGTTTTCAAATTGTGCGGTTGCAATTTTCAGTGTTTTCATCATTTTTATTTTTGTTTTATGCTACCTGTTGTGAGAGCAGCAAAAGATATGAAGACAAACGTATTGGAAAATAAGCAAGGAAAATTGTACAAAGCCGACAAAGGGGCAGAGCTTTGCAAAAGCTTATAAAAGCGGAGGGAGCTGGACGAGATTGACCGCCAGGCGGTTTGTTTTAAAAATATACTGACCAGGGCTCAGGCCTACACTTTTCCGGAACTCCCGGATGAGGTGCGCCTGGTCATAATAGCCACTTTCATAGCCGATTTCTGTCAGGCTTTTTTCCGGGGATTTCGTTCGGAACAGCTTTAAAAAGAACTGTAACCGGATGATATTGGAGAAATTTTTAGGAGAAATTCCGATGTTCTCTTTGAATTTTCTTTCCAGCTGCCTTTCACTGACCTGGAGTCTGTTATTCAGTTCATGGATTGGGGTTAAGCCGTGATGGGTATAAATCAGTTCCAGACTTTGGCGGATCACAGGATCTGCGTCCAGGCAGGTGCTTAATTTTTTGGTCAGAAAGTTTTCCAGGATTTCAATCCGCTTCGAATTATCGGCTGCATTCAGAACCTGATCTTCTAAAACGGAGGCTTCAGCGCCCCAGAAATCGGATAAAGTGCAGATTTCGTCGCTAAGCTCATTGGCGGGAATTCCCAGCAGCAGGTGGCTTCCATGAGGCTGAAAGACGACCACCAGCATTCCGATTTTACCCCCCGATTGCATGCGCCTGAATTTGCTCACCTGCCCGTAGATAAAGCTCCCGGGATGCTGAACAAAGGGATCTCCATAATGAAAAACCATTCCCGAATTGCCATCTGGAAAAAAATGATGCTCCATCAGCTCCCGATGATCACTTTCGATAATGAGAAAATGTTTGATCATATTGGAAAGATGAGGGGAGGGGAAGATCTGCATAGGAGCTGTTGTTAAGCCGTTACCGCTTGTTTGTTATACTTGTTCCTGTACTCTATCGGGGTTAATCCGGTAATCTTTTTAAATACATCCCGGAAGGCTTTTGTGTCTGTATATCCGACATCGAACATCACTTCGGTAATGTTCTTTCTGCTGCTTTCAAAGCTTCTTTTTGCCGCTTCAATTTTCACCCTCTGGATGTATTCCACTACGGTATTGTTGGTGGCTTTGCTGAATCTACGTTCAAAGCTTCTTCTGCCCAGAGCAGACATACCGGCCAGCTGGTCTACCGTAATTTTATCCTGATAATTACTTTCTATAAATTCCTGAACCTTTTTAATCTCGATGTCTTCATGGTCTTTCTGACCCTGGAACATCATAAATGCAGCCTGACTTTCCCTGTCAATATCAATGGCGAAAAACTTGGAAGCCAGAATTGCAGTATCGCGGTCGGTATATTTCTCTACCAGATAGAGCAGTAAATTCCAATAGGAATTGGCGCCGCCACTGGAGTAGATTCGTTGTTCTTCGGTAATGATGCTGCCATCAACGAGGGTGACATCAGGAAACATTTCCCGGAACTCCGTTGCATGAAGCCAATGGGTAGAGCACTGCTTCCCTTTCAGCAAACCTGTGGAAGCGAGCAGGAAAGCACCAATACACAGGGAAGCGACTTCAGCTCCTTTATGATAATGGTCAGTGATCCATGGCAGGAAGTCTTTGTTTAGTTCCAGAGCCGTTTTCATATGTCCACTCAAGGCAGGGATAAAGATCAGGTCCGTTTTTTTTACTTCCGCAATTAATTTATCCGCATGGACAGAAAATAGGCTGTTGTTCAATCTGGTTTCTTTTGATAAGCCCACCAGCTGTACCTGAAATAAGGCAGGTTTTCCCGAAGATTCCAGAAACTCATTCACCATTCTGAAGAGATAGCCGGGATCAGCAATAGATTCGATAACCGCTGTTTCAGGAACCAGGATTGAAATATGTTTCATCTTCGCATTCGATTTGATACCAAATATATTGTGTTTTATTGTCGTAAACAACCCCTTTAATTGTCGCTTTTACACAAGACTTTTTTTTAAGCTTCCTGTTATGTTTGAACCGGTAATTTATTTTAATCATGATGACATCTATCAACTCCTACCTCACTTTTGCCGGCAACTGCAGGGAGGCGATGACTTTCTACCAGTCCTGTCTCGGGGGAGAACTGAGCTTTCAAACCATTGGCGCATCACCGTTATCGGAAAAAATGCCGGAAAAGATGAAAGGGTATATTTTACATGCGACACTGACCAATGGACTGATCAGGATTATGGCTTCGGATATGGTCGGTAGCGAAGGACTGCTGAAGGGGAATGCCGTTTCCCTGATGCTCAATTGCAGTACGGAAGCCGAAGTTCGCAGCTGTTACGAACGTCTGGCAGCAGGGGGGACAGCAACCCATCCTTTGGAAAATAGTTTCTGGGGAGCTTTGTTTGGCGACCTGAAGGATAAATATGGAAACAACTGGTTGTTACATTTCGATAAAAACCAACAATAGCGGGCTTAAAGACCTTTTTTCCTTTTAACCAATAAGGCTTCATCATGATGAGGTAGAGGTTCAGGGTAAGGCACTACTTTCCTGAGGCCATCTTTTCAAAAATCCTGGCGATAACTTCGGCTCCGGGATCCGGGACATTTCTCAATACTTCTTCAGAAAGATAAGAGGAACGGCCGAATTTGGTATTGATGATGGTCTTGGTGTGTTCTGCTCCTTTACGTGCATGTTGGGCAACAAGGTTGATCGTTTCTCCGTTTGCAAGCGATTCAAAAGCAGGTTGTAAGGCGTCTATCATGGTCCGGTCGCCGGTTTGTGCCCCACCATAGTCTTTTACTTTTTGTAATCCTTCCAATAGTGATTTTCCCAGTTCAGGAGATTTGGTGTAAGCAGTTCCTGCAGCTGTAAATAAGATAGACAATAAGACTCCGCTGGAGCCACCGGCTTCTCGTGCCAGAATCCGGCCAATGCTGAGCAGTAATTTCCCGGTATCCTTCAAAGGAAGGCGGTCTATGACTGTTAGTAGTCTTCTTCCAGTCAGGGCAAAGGTCGATCCTGCATCGCCATCTCCAACTTTAGCATCCAGTCCGTTGATTTCCTTTTCGATGGATACGAGTAGTTGCGCCACATCGTTGATCAATTGATAGACCTGATCATTGGAGGATGCTTCGTAAGGAATGGTTTCCGGAAGTTTTGGGCTGATGATTTCGGCAGGTTTTTTAAAGGCTTGTACTTGCCATGCGATAGGCTCCGCCTCAGCAAGTAAGGCTTTTTCTATTTCCGGACTCAGTAATAAGACAGATACAGAGAAACCACTCATATTGATCGAAGACATCAGGGCTGCGGGGCCAATCATGTAATCTATTTTTGCGGCTAATTTTGTTTTGCGGAAGGAGTTGACCAGTAAGCTCATTTCAATAGGGCTTACACTTCCCATATTGTTAAAGATCATGGCATAACGGCCATTTTCATTGGAAAGATTTGCTTCGAGTTTTTCTATAGCCAGGGCCATCAGTTGATCTGCTTTGGCATAAGGGATCACTTCAATCCCTGGTTCGCCATGGATTCCCAATCCAAGTTCTACCTGCTCATCATTTAAGCGGGAGGTGGTTTCCTGTCCTAAGTGTTGGCATTCTGTTAATGAAAGGCCGATTGAGGCGGTCTGGTCAATCACCTGTTGTGCAATGGCGGCGATTTCTTCCAGTGATTTTCCTTCTTCAGCAAGCTGTCCGGCAATCTTATGCACGAACAGTGTTCCTGCCAGGCCTCTTTTTTTTACTTCTTTACCTAAGGCAATATCGTCATCTACAGTAACGGTTTTAACTTCATATCCCAGAGCGCGGGCCTGTTCTGCTGCCAGACCGAAATTCAGGCGGTCGCCGGTATAGTTTTTTATAATTAACAAACAGCCTTTCGGTCCGGTCGCTGCAAGGATCGCCGACAATACCGCATCTACTGTTGGGGAAGCAAAGATATCTCCGCATACGGCTGCGGTCAACATTCCTTTTCCTACAAAGCCTGCATGTGCAGGTTCGTGCCCTGAGCCACCACCAGAGATGATGGCCACTTTTGATTTATCCCAGTCTTTGCGGATGACTACCCTTACTTCAGGGAAGGAGTCAAGTCTGGCTAATTTAGGATTGGTTAATAATCCTTCTATCGCTTCGTTTACAATCTGATCAGTTTCATTAATGAAGAATTTCATGCTTTATTTTTTTCTCAAGATAGCAATTCAAGAGGTGATTCTGATGAAGACTAAAGCATTATCCCATTTTGTGAAAAACAAATGATTTTTATCGCCAGTATATTGTCACTGTATGGTGACTATTCATATTTTAAAGCATCTATCGCATTGGCTTTTGCAACTTTAAAGGTTTGTAAACTCACGGTTAATACCGAAATAAAAAGAGAGATCAGTCCTGCAATGAGGAAGGGCCAAATGGCGATGTCTATTTTGTAATCGTATTTACTGAGCCAGTTTTTTGCAAAGATATAGGCCAGGGGAAAAGCGATCATATTAGAGAAGATCACGAGCTTAATAAAGTCCTTATTCAGCAGGATCAGTATGTTTTTCAAATCTGCACCAAGTACTTTTCTGATGCTGATTTCCTTGTTTCGCTGTTCGGCCATATATAAAGCGAGACCTAACAACCCAAGGCAGGAGATCAGGATGGCAAAGCCACCGAAAATATTAGATAAGGCGCTGAGTAGTTTCTCGTTTCTGAGTTGTTCTTCCATCCCCTGACTAATGAATTTTAGTTCTGCCGGGTATGCCGGGTTCATGCGGTTGCTGATGGCCCTGATGAGCTGTGCAGATTTATTCAGGGGCTGCGAAGGATTCAGTCTCAACAACAATATCCGGCTTTTTGCAGGGTTAAAATAAAATAAGGTTGGCTTTGATTTCCGTCCAATTGCTTCGTTGGAATAATCTTTTACCACGCCAATGATGGTTAGGGGTGGGTTGTCTCCCCAGGTAATCTTTGTGCCAACCGGATTTTTAAGTCCCATTGTCTTTACGGCCTGTTCATTGACCATCACAGAGGTCGAGGTGTCTGCCACAAATTCAGGGCTGAAATCCCTGCCCGCAACGAGCGCGCTGCCTATGGTATTGGTAAATTCGTAACCTGTACTTCTGTAATCGATGACCGAATTGTCGTTCACCGCTTTTCCAGGCCAGCTGATTCCTCCGGTGATGCTTCCCCCCTCCGTAAAAGCAGAGGCGAATTCGGTTGCAGATACAATCGCGCCAGCTTTCTTTAATTCAGCTTTAAAAAGTTCCAGTTTCCCCGGTTTGGACCATTCTCCTTCGATATCCAGTTGTGCGAGGCTATCGCGTTCAAACCCCAGAGGTTTGTTTTTCATGAACTGAATCTGGGTATAAATTACGATTGCACAGATGATCATGCAGACCGAAAGGCTAAATTGTACGATCACAAGGACTTTTCGTATAGACATAGATGATCCACCCTTACCTTTAAAACCCTTCAAAACTTTTGTCGGACTGAAAGAGGATAAATAGAAAGCAGGATAGCTGCCAGCCAGCAGCCCGGTGATCGAAACCATGGCGACCAGTGTGGCCCAGAACAAATAAGAATAGTAATTGATCTGAATCTGTATGTCGAGCAGGTTGTTGAAATAAGGAAGAGAAATTTCTAAAAGTACAAAAGCGAGCAACATCGCTACAAAGGACAACAGCAGGGATTCCAAGATAAATTGTCCCATCAGGTTGAACCTTGAAGAGCCCATCGCTTTGCGGATACCTACTTCCCTGGCGCGTTTTTCAGAACGGGCAGTAGAGAGGTTCATGTAATTGATGCTGGCAATCAGCAAGACGCAAAAGGCAAGAAAAGCGAAGAGCTTAACCTGATCTATTCTTCCGCCGGTTACTTTTCCATTCTCAAATTCATCGTAAAGATGATGTTTGGAATAAGGAAAGAGAAAGGCTTCAAGGTCAGTATCTTTCTCTTTTGAGTAAATCAGCTTTCTTACTGCTGCATCTGCAGCGGCAAAAGTCTGTTTGTCCTTTAGTTTGATAATGGTTATGCAGGTGATGGTTCCCCAGCCATTTTCTTTTTCCGAAGGGTTTTCCTGTTCGAAAAGGGCCCAGGTTTGCAGAATGTCAAACTGAATACTTTGATTTTTTGGAAGGTCTTTTATGACTGCTGCAACTTTTAATGGTTTACGGTTATCCCACATCACGCTTTGTCCGATAGGGTTCTCATTTCCAAAAAGTCTTTTTGCAGTTGAGGAGGTCAGGAGTATGGAATTGGGATCTTTCAAAGCTGAATTGGCATCTCCATAAATGAACTGGTAATCAAATATTTTCAAAAAGGAAGGATCAACGGTAAGCCCTTTCAGTTTGAAATTGTTTTCCTTATGGCTAAAGAGCTTGTCTGGTGTTCCCATTGCAATCCTGGCGGCATTTTCAATGCCAGGGATGGTCTGTAAAGCAGTAGCAGCAAGTTTATTGGGTGTGGCTCTGGTGGTATTGAGTTTTCCGTTGATTTTTAGGTTAAGCCTGGTGAAATAAGTTCTGTCGACATCCGCAAACTGTTTGTCGTAACTCCATTCATAAGCCACATACAACAATAACATCAGGGCGCAGGCCAATCCAACGGCTAGGCCGCCTATATTAATTAAGGTAAATCCTTTACTTCTCCAAAGGTTTCTTAATGCAATTTTTAAGTTTATCCTGAACATGTGGTGTCTTTTTTTTCTGGGTTTTGCGAATTGTATGCCACCTTTGTTTTTTGGTCTAAGCACTTGATTTATGAGTACTTAAGGCAGTTTGCTGCAATTTACCTGTTCGGAAATGGACAGTAAGGGTGTACATAAACGCACATCCTTACTCAATTTTCTAAGCTATTGGTTTTTTCCTGATGATACTAAGTATGAGTGCTGCAATTAACGAGCCGACCAACAGGATGGAGGCAAGCAAGGAAATTCGCTCTCCCCAATAGTAAGATTTTGGTTCGAATTTAAAGACCAGTTCATGCTTTCCTGCAGGCAATACCGCTGCTCTTAAAATATAATTCGCTCTAAAGTAGGGGATTTCCTGCTGGTCCACATAAGCCTTCCAGCCTTTGCTATACCATATTTCAGCAAAGACCGCCATCGCCGCTTTGTTGGAGTGATAACGGTACACCAAATTGTCCGGATGGTAACTGATCAGCTTAATTTCGGATTGTGGATCAAAACCAGGTTTTTGCTGGTCGACCTGCGGTTGAAACTCCTGATGAATAAAAGCATCTTTTTTAGGGTCGAAGCTGCTGATCGCATTCATTTCCTCCTCTGCATTTTTGACGAAATTTACCTGAGGAACAAACCAGGCATTTCCACTGGCAGTGGGCCTTTGGATTGCCTTTTCTGAGATGCCTCTTGCCGTGTCTGGAACAATCAGGTATTTGGTGTTGAGCATATCGAGGATCGGCTCATTTATGGTTTTATTAAATTGCCGGTCCAGCATTTCCTGGTACCGCTGAAGCCTGGCAGAATGACGGCCGGCAATGGATTTATGAAAAATGGAAGGGGTCGCATCGCCAAGCGGATTGCCACGGGAAAGGTCAAATACCCGGTAATCTAAACTCTTATCTGTTTTGATCAGTTTGTCTACCGATCTCGGTTCAAAGTGGGAAGCCATCAGGTCTGCATCGATGAAACTACGGTCGTTCAGGTATCTTTTGTCAATTCCCCAGACATCGATCAGGATGACGAGGGTAAGGACCATAAATCCGATCTGCTGACTGATTTTCTTTTTTAAAATTAACCAGATTAATCCTGCCGCGATCAATATGAAAGCAAGGGACCTGAAAGCATCGGCTCTGGCTACTGAAATGCGGTCTTTGATCAGTGCATTACCTATTTCATCTGCAAAGGCCGGACTTCCCGTAACCTCATTGAGCTTTTGTAAGAGCTGTGGGTGAGCAGAAGAAGTAAAGCTGAAAAACAAGGTAGGGATGAGCAGAAACAATATTAAAAAGCCGGCCACGATATAGATAGATTTCAATAGGTTTTTTTGTGTCTTTTGCAGTTCTTCTTCCCCCTCAGTGGCTTTCTTTAAGGCCAGGAAACCCAGAATAGGGATCAGCAGGCAGGGAATGATCAGGGTAAACTCCACCGATCGGAACTTATTGTAGAGTGGAACGTAGTCGAAGAAAAGATCGGAAATCAGTGGAAAGTGCTTTCCAAAAGATAAAAACATAAACAGGAATGAAGCGGATAAAACCCACCATTTCATTTTATCGTTCAGCATAAACAGACCAAAAACACCTAGAAAGCAAACGATAGCCCCAATGTACCATGGTCCGGAAGTGGTAGATTTCTCTCCCCAATAGCTGGGTAATTGCTTGACAAAATCTTCTGCGCGATCTTGTGGTTGTCCGTTTTTTATCAGGGTGTTGACCACTTCAGATCCTTTAACTGGAATCTGCGTGGAGGTCGAACCCCCGTAAGCATCAGGAATCAGAAAAGTGATCATTTCACCTACACCCTGACTCCAGTAATAGGCATATTCTTTATCAAGGCCATCTTGTATGGGCTGATCGGCTTTGCTGAGGTTGGCTTTTCCACGAATAGATTCTTTTCCGTATTCGTAGGTGGTCCATAAGGTTCCGGCATTTACCCCAATGGCAATAATTGCTGCGGCTGCCAGATAAGAAATGGATTTGAAAAAGCTTTGTGTAGTTTTTGACTGAATGGCATGATAAAGTTCGAAGCCAACCAGGATCAATATGGCAATGAACAGATAGTAAGTCATCTGGATGTGGTTCGCCCTGATTTCTATGGCCAGGAAAAGGGCCGTCAGGGATGCACCAAGCAGGTGTTTCCCTCTTAATGTAAGGATGATTCCGGCAAGGATAGGCGCGAAAAATGCAATGGCGAATGCCTGGTTGGCGTGGCCTGCCTGAATCAAAATAAAGTTAAAAGAGGAGAAGGCAAAGGCAATCGCCGCCCCTGCGGCCAGCCAGGGCCTCAGACCTAAAACACAAAACAGGAGATAAGCACCTGCTAAATATAAAAAAACAGTGTCTACCGGATTTGGAAAAACGGTTTTGAAAAAGTTAACGACATAACTGCTGACATTAGAGGGGTATTGCACCCAGATCTGGAAAGCTGGCATTCCGCCAAACATGGAGTTTGTCCACAATGGTCCTTTACCCGTCTCGGCTTTTACCTCCATAATCTCTTTTGACATCGCTTGTGCTTCTATCACATCTCCCTGATAAAGGACCTTGTCTTGTAGTACAGGGCTGAGGTAGATCAAACTGATGGCGAGAAAAAGGAAAAGGATGAGCAGGTGAAGGTAGTTTCTTTGTAGCCAGTTTTTCATAATGGAGTCCAATTGATTTCTTGTTTATTGCCGCAATAATACAAAAATTAAAAGCTGTGTTTCTATAAGGATAATTGCTTGTCCTTTTTCGTGGGTATATTATTTGTATTTTAGTACTTCCGGATTTAACCCATTGGCAGAAGATAATTATGACAGAGCTTGAACAGTATGTAACCTCTTATTTCGGCATTTTGGAAGCAGAGGAATTAGCCGTGATCAGTTCTTTATTTAAGCCGGAAATATTAAAAAAAGGAGAATATTTTCTAATGACCGGGAAAGCTTCCGACAGGTTAAGTTTTATAGAAACCGGTATTTTAAGGATCTTTCTGGCAACAGAAAATAAAGAAGTCACCCAATGGATTTCTACGAAAGGATATTTTGTCACTGACCTCTCCGGATTCATCTTTGAAAAGCCTGCCCGATGGACAATTCAGGCATTGACAGATACTACGTTGTTTACCATTAAAAGAGAAGATTATAAAAGGATAGGGGTTCTAATGCCCAAATGGCATGAATTGGAAAAATTGTTCATTGCCAGGTGTTTTACCATTTTGGAGGACCGGATTTTTACCCACCTTTCTATGACTGCCGAAGAACGGTATGATCTGTTCTTTGAGCATCGTAAAAGTCTTTTCAATGAGGTTCCATTACAATATATTGCTTCTATGCTGGGAATGACGCCCGAAACACTGAGTCGAATCAGAAAAAAATAAATGTTCTTGATTTTTGTCAAGTAGAACTTACTGCTTCCTTCAGACCTTTGTCTTGTTCGCAGCTCAGGAAATTCAGCTCCTGTCTGCCGTCAGTTTAATAATCAAATCGTAAAGATGACAAAGGAAATTAAAACAGAAATCTTAATCAATGCAAGGCCGGAAAGTGTATGGGCCATATTAACTGCATTTGATCAATATCCGAATTGGAACCCTTTTATCAAGTCAATCAGCGGAGATCAGGCCGTTGGTACTCAGTTAGTGGTGAGAATTGAACCACCGGAAGCAACAGGGATGACTTTTAAACCAAAGGTTCTGGCATTCGAAGCCAATAAAGAATTCCGGTGGATTGGACATTTATTGTTCTCCGGGCTTTTCGATGGAGAGCATAAATTCGAGCTTATTGACCATGGAAATGGGACTACGACGTTCATTCAAAGTGAAAAATTCAAAGGCATTCTGGTTTCACTTTTCGCGAAACAACTGGATAACAATACCAGGCGGGGTTTTATGGAGATGAATGTGAAGTTGAAAGCCCTGGCAGAAAGGAGCTGATGGTTTTCACGATCCGGTCCTGAGCTCCTGTTAAAGTATGTTAAATCAATCCTGTAAATTCTGTTTTTTAGTTCTTCCCGAATATTTTTGGGAAACACACAAAACATGAACCTGATACCGGGTTCCATTTTAAATTAAAAACAGGAAATAAATGAAATGGACTTTTTTGATCATAGGACTAGTCGTTTTTGTATGGTGATTGGTCCTGGTTCCGTCTACGTAAGCACTGATTTTGTTGCTTTAACAGAACACCAGAAGAATAAACAAAAGGATAGTATTTACAGGGCGAGCGGCAGAATGTTCGCTTTCAAGTACGAAAAAGTGAAGGCTAAATAGCAGCCGGTCATCCGCCCTTGTCGGTTTTGTTCTATTTTATCTTCCGGAAGATGATTAACTTCAGCTAAAGATAAAATGAAATGGCTGATTTAATATTCCTCCTGACCGCAACATTAACGGCCCTCATAGCTGGGCTTTTCTATGCTTTTTCCTGCGCAGTAAATCCCGGCTTAGCCAAACTGTCTGATGAAAGGTATTTGGCTGCGATGCAGTCTATCAATAAGGAAATACAAAATCTATTATTCCTGAGCAGCTTTATGGGTACACTACTGTTCTTGCCAGTGAGTACCTGGCTACAGTTCAGGGTAGGAATAACAGATAGCTTTTGGTTATTACTGGCGGCAACATTCGTTTATACGATCGGTGTATTCGGGCTAACGATGTTTGGGAATGTGCCCTTAAATCAGGCCCTTGACCGGTTCAACTTATCATCGGCTGCTGCCAAAGAAATGGCCATACAAAGAGAAAGATTTGAAATTCCCTGGAAGAGATTCCACCGCATTCGTACGGTCGCTTCGGTTTTGACCGTGATGCTGGTGATCGCTGCGTTGGTCTATCGGACCGGAACCTCCGGGTAAAAGAAACGCCTATGCAGGTTTTGCATAGGCGCTTTTTTTATTTATTTGCTGACCTTTTTGGTATTCCTGGCCTGGTATCGTTTATAAGAAACTACCGCTAAAAGGAAGACGACACCCATGGTGATGTATACCCATGATGGGATGGGAACAGGATCACCCTGTGCATAAGAGTGTAAACCCGTCAGGTAATAATTTACGCCGAAATAAGTCATAATGATGGTCGAAAAGCTCAATAATGACAACAGGTTAAATAAATACTTGCTCTTTAGATTTGGAATCAGACGGACGTGCATGACAAAGGCATAAACGATCACCGATATGAAAGCCCATGTTTCTTTAGGGTCCCAGCTCCAGTAACGTCCCCAGCTTTCATTGGCCCATATTCCTCCTAAAAAGGTACCTATCGTCAATAGGAATAAGCCTACTGTTAAAGACATTTCATTTACGATGGTAAGCTCCGTTACCGAGGCTTTTACTTTGGCGCTGATCTTTTTGCTGTCGATGATGTAAAGCACCAGGACGACCATCCCCAACAGGGCGCTGAGGCCAAAGAAGCCATAGCTGGAAGTAATGATGGCGACGTGAATCATCAGCCAGTAAGATTTAAGCACCGGAACCAATGGGGTAATCTGTGGGTTCATCTGTGATCCTCCATGAGCAAATCCCATTAGAATTACCGCAATAAGACAACCTGCTGCGGGAATAAAAGCGTTGCTGTTTCTGTACATCAGTAAACCGGATAAGACGCCGATCCAGCTAATAAACAAGACGGCTTCATAACCGTTACTCCATGGCTCATGTCCGGAAATGTACCAACGTGCACCCAGGCCTACTGCCTGAAGTATGGCGGCAACACTGATCAGGATTAAGGTGAAAGTCACCAGCCTGTCCAGCATTTTAGAAGATTTAAATAGTTTGAAAAATGCCAGCGTCAGGATTACTGTTCCTAACAAAGCATAAGTGATCATGAGGTTCAGGAAGATGTTCCAGGAATTGTAACTCACTTCCCAGTTGATCTTTGACTGAGAAGGGACTACATCTTTCCCGAATTTAAGCTGGATGTCTTTGATGACATTTAACGCGATATTTGCGCCATCCCAGTTTCCGGATAGTGCTGCAGCCTTGATGCTTTTTACATAAGGGTCCAATGCACTGGATACGATCGATTTGTTGGAAGGATCGGAAGGAGGCATGGCAATCCAGGTATTATTGGTGTCGCCGGCAATCGGAAAGATGCGCAGGTACTGGCCATCAACCAATTGCTGCATGGCTTGTAGCTTATCATTAAGATCGATTACATCTTTATCATAGCTCCCCTGTTCAGCTGGTTTCTTTGCAAATGATTTCAGGTACTGTTCTTTTAACACAAATTCTAATGCGCCTTCCGGACTAATGGTCAATAAATTGATCATTGAGGTATAGCCCTCTTCATTGGCTTTCACTGCTTTTAGCAGTTCCGGACCGCCTTTCGAACCAACCTTTATAAAAGGAACATTCATCCATGTGAATGGCGAGCTGGAAACAGAAAGAAAGAACTGATTTGCGCTCAGGTTGTATAAATGGTCTTTGCGGTGTAGTTTTCTCAGGATTTCAAGGGCCATGGTATTGATGGGCTCAATTCGTCCGTCTATATTTTGTACCAGCAGGTATCCGAAGCTATCTGCATGGGCTTTGTCAATTTTAATGGACGCGGCGAACTCCTGCGCATTTGCATTTTTTGCACTTAAAAGCTTTTGTACATCTGCCATGTAATCCTGATCGTGGACATGTTTTGCAGGCTGGTCAGCATTGGCGGGGCCATGGTCATGACCGTCACCTTCAGTATGCACGTGGTCGTGTTCTGCCTGAGGCATCCCGGCAGCCGGCATAGGTGTTTTTCCATCGGTTCCATGCATGTCTATCTTCTGATCGGTCTGCTGACTGAAAGCAGCACCAAGGGGTAAGAACAACAGCAATAAGATCAGGGTCTTGGATTTGGAAATGGTCTTCAATTGCTCATTTAATTTAGAGAAATGTGTTCCCTTCCAGAATAAAGTCACAAACATACCAAGGAAAAGCAGGGTATAACCAATGTAAGTTACGTTGGTACCCCAGTAATCATGGTTCACAGAAAGTACGGTTCCTTTTTCGTCATCGTCGAAACTCGCCTGAAAGAAGCGGTATCCGGAATGGTCTAAAACATGGTTCATAAAGATTTTATAAGGGCGTTCGCCGGTTTCTTCCTGAATCATGACGTCGGAAGAGTAGGCCGCAGGACTGTTACTTCCCGGGTATTTTTCCATTTTAAAGTCGACCAGCTTAAGGGTAAAAGGAGATTTATATATTTTTGATCCGTAGGCTAAAGAGACTCTCAGTCCGCCGATTTCACTTTGATGCTGGAAATTGGTCATCCCTTTTCCTCCATAAAAAGAAACGGTGTCCTTTGCATTTGAAGTGGTGATCTCCAGTTTTACCAGGTCAGGATCATGTTCGTGATTTTTCTTATCTCCTTCAAAATAAGTGATGCGGCCTGGGATCGGGCCTTCGGGAACCACAAATGCCAAAGCACCAATGGTGTACAGACTTCTTAAATTGAACGCTTGTGGAGCGGTATTTCCTTCTACGGTTTTCTTTTCCTGGGTGGCCATCACCATGTAATTTCCCGGATATGGAGAAGTGATTTGCAAGGCGCCATTGGCATCCTCTATGTTAATGGTACCCGGAGTAGGCTTATTGTAGCTCACCAACATGTTCTGCATCAGCTGAACACTTCCTGAAGGAATGTATTTGTTCACTCTTTTGCCGTTTTCCAAGACCACCAGGTGTAGGGTAGGCCTGCCTGATGCTTCACGAACCAGGGAATCCTGAGCCCTTGCATAAAAGTCAATGACCTTCATCTTTACCCGTTCGCCATTGTAGTCGTATTCGGCTTTAAAAGTTTTTTTAAATGGTTTAAGATAGGTCGGAATATTGTTTGAGATCAGAATAGCCGGAACATCATCATAGGCCAATGCCTGATCGTCTTTTCCAATCTGTACTTTGAAAAAAGTAGCATCCGAAATGATTTCATTACTGGCTTCCCCTTCACGGATGTGCATAGATCCTTCAAAACTGATGTACCTGGTAATGTATCCGCCGATAAATATGACGATAAAGGCAAGGTGAAAGACCAATAGTGGCCACTTTTTACGTTGTGTAAGTTGATACCTTCCAATATTTCCGATGAAGTTAAGGACGAGGATCACCATTACGAGCTCAAACCACCAGCAATTATAAACCAATGCTTTGGCTACAGCCGTTCCATAATCGTTCTCCACAAAGGTGGCCATGGCCATGGAAAAAGCATATAACAAGAGCATGGCACCCATCGTACGGGTGGAGAAGAGTATTTTTCCTAAACTTTTAATCATTCTTATTTTTCTTATTCATTTTCAGCGCCTGGCGGAAAGGTAAAATTGCAAGGCGATGGATTTTTCCTAAACTTCGGCAAAGATGGTTTTGATAGGTCAGAAAAATAAGAGGATCTGAATTTATGGCAAAAATAAGACGAAACTACTGCTTTTTTCTTAGCAGAATTTGAGTCCTCAGTTTAGGTGACCAATTGCAAGCGCTATATCTTCCTTAATAAATATCCACTCCTTATTAAGTAAACAAATTGGGTCGAAATCTTCATCAGCAGCCTGAAAGTTTACAAAGTTTTTAAGAATGAGTTTTGGATCATGTGTCCATTCAAATCGTTGTCGATGTAAATCGGTCATAGTTTTAAAATCATACTGTGGCAAGAGCTCATGTAAATCCCAAAAATCTTTTTTCCGTCCACCACGTTGAATAACATCTACTTTCATCGCAATAATTTCTTCCACCGTAGCCAATCTTATTCCATCACATTCAGTTGCATCCTGAAAAAATGGATCCATAGAATAATAAACATCGAGCTTAATTGCCTGATCAGAGCTACTGCCAATCAAATATGATTTTCCCATTCCAGGATTGCCTCCAAAATCACCCGCGACGTATTCAAAACTGGCACGTAAATAATGATCAATTGCATCAAAATCAATTGATCTATAAGTTGCATCGGTAAACAGATCAATATCAACTGAAATTCTATGTCCCAGGTGCAGACTTAGTGCCGTACCCCCAACCAGTCTGAATTCGCGAAATTCACTAGCTTGCATTAATTTAAGTAATATATTTCTTAGTTCATCACTAACCGTGTTCCAGTAAAGCATATCGATATTATTTGTTTTGCCTGAATAAAGCTAATTTACTTGAAACAGACGTGCTTCCGATAACCTCTTTCACTTTCTCCGTGCCATAAAAATCGATAATAGCTTGTTTTTCACCGGAGTCTCCACGTTCAAATATCCTTGTGATGATTGGTTTGTATTGCTTCTCCCAATCAAGTTTATTCATATCTGTATCCCAAAAAAGAGCTTTACGAAAGAGATTCAAATCTGGATGACGATTAATCTGTTCTTTCAGTTGCTCTGCTTTAATCGTATAATAAGCCTGCAGAATGTACATCGTTCCTTCTTCCAGACCAAGGGCGCGGTCTATTTTTAAAGATACTTCGGGAGTAAGGTTACGCCTACCCTTTGTAATATCGTTAATCGTTTGAGTATACTCTGGCAATGAAAGTGCAAACGGGCGCTTCTTAAGTTTTCTTTTCTTAAGCTCACGGTCTAATATCAGGCCGGGATGGATACCTTTATATTTTTCCAATGACATTTCCATATACAAATATAAACAAATTTGTTTATAAACGATTTGCTTGTCGAAAAGCCGGAAATTATGGAAAATAAGAAAGCCTTAGATTTCTCTAAGGCTTTCTTTGTGCACTCGAAGGGATTCGAACCCCCATCATCAGAACCGGAATCTGACATTCTATCCATTGAACTACGAATGCTTGGTTTTTCAAGATTGCAAATCTAGGAAACTATTCCGGATAATAAAATGCTTATCATCATCCTTGTGATAAATCTCTTAAAAGAGATGAAAAATACCCGATTTTAGCAAGGGGAATTATATTCCCTTATTAAGGCAGTTTTTCAAAAATAAAAAAGCACTTTTGCAAAAATGAAACCATGGCAGGAAGATGGCTTCATAAGGGGTAAAGAACAATTGTAATGGTGATGAAAATCATGTAAAGAAAAGGCGTTTATGGAAGAAATGATTGTTGAAGAAATCGTAAAGCTCTTAGAGCAGGAAGACAATGCACAATTGAAGATATATTTGGATGACCTGAATATTTCAGATGTGGAGCATTTAATAGACGAACTTCCCCAACACGCAGTCACATTTATTGATACGTTGTCCATCAAAAGGGCCGTAAATGTTTTCAGAATCCTAGACTTTCCAACTCAGGAAAGAATCATTAAAAAACTTCCCGGAAATAAACTTGCAGAGCTGATTAACCTGCTGCCTCCCGATGACCGTACTTCCCTGTTCAGTGAGCTGAAAGGTGATGCCGTGAAAAAGCTGATCATTCTGCTACCTGCTAAGGACAGGGTCGAAGCACTTTCTTTGCTGGGCTATGAAGAAGACAGTGTGGGAAGGCTGATGACGCCGGATTATGTCGCAGTAAAGAAAGACTGGACGGTATCCCGCGTACTGGCACACATCAGGCGTTATGGGAAGAATTCAGAGACCATTGATGTGATCTATGTGATCGATAAAGATGGGGTGCTGCTGGACGACATCAGGATCAGGGAAATTCTCCTGGCAGATCCGGAAGCTAAAATCGGAGACCTGACAGATCAGCGTCTGATCGCCTTAAAAGCAAATGACCACCAGGAAGAAGCCATCAATATTTTCAGAATGAATAACCGGGTGGCATTACCCGTTGTAGATGATTATAATGTATTGCTTGGTATTGTAACTGTAGATGATATTCTATGGATTGCAAACGAAGAGTATACAGAAGATATGCACAAAATAGGGGGTACTCAGGCATTGGATGAACCCTATTTAGACATGCCGATTTTCGGTTTGTTTAAACGAAGAATAGGTTGGCTGGTGGTACTTTTCCTTGGAGAAATGTTAACTGCAACGGCCATGGGACATTTTGAAGCCGACATTGCGAAAGCAGTAATCCTGGCGATGTTTGTTCCGCTGATCATTTCCAGTGGAGGAAATAGCGGTTCGCAGGCTTCTACTTTGATCATCCAGGCGATGGCCTTGGGAGAGATCACGGTAGGCGATTGGTGGAGGGTCATGAGAAGGGAGCTCATTTCAGGGCTGATGCTCGGGATTGTACTGGGTGCTATCGGTTTCCTCAGGATCTTTGTCTGGACCTTCTTTACCACGATGTATGGACCACATTGGGCATTGATTGGCGTTACCGTAGGTGTCGCACTGGTTGGCGTAGTTTTATGGGGATCATTGGCAGGCTCTATGCTTCCGCTGATTTTAAAGAAACTTGGTGCTGACCCTGCAACCTCCTCTGCTCCTTTTGTAGCAACACTGGTTGACGTAACGGGTTTGATCATTTATTTCTCTGTTGCAGTGATGTTCCTGACGGGAGTGCTGCTCTAAAAAATAACTTAAAAAAGAAAGGCCGGATGATCACTCACCCGGCCTTTCTTTTTTAATACGTATGATTATACGTTGAAGCGGAAGTGCATGATGTCGCCATCTTCCACTACATATGTTTTACCTTCGACACCTAATTTACCGGCATCTTTACAGGCAGCCTCTGAACCCAGGGTTACAAAGTCAATATATTTAATTACTTCAGCGCGGATAAATCCTTTTTCAAAGTCAGTATGAATTACACCGGCAGCTTGTGGAGCGGTAAATCCTTTAGTGATCGTCCATGCCCTTACTTCCTGAACACCTGCAGTAAAATAAGTATATAGGTCTAATAAGCGGTAAGCAGCAACAATCAGCTTGTTTACACCAGACTCGGTAAGACCAAGATCAGCTAAAAATTCCTGACGTTCTTCGTAACTTTCCAGCTCAGCAATTTCTGATTCTATTTTCGCAGAGATCACCAATACTTCAGCGTTCTCGTTTTTTACGGCTTCTTTAACGCGGTCAACGTAAGCATTTCCATTGATGACAGAGTTTTCATCTACGTTACATACATACATTACCGGTTTTTGGGTTAATAGGCCCAGGTCCTGAATGAATTCAAAATCTTCCGCTGCAACAGCTGCAGAACGTGCCGATTTACCTTCTTCAAGGTGTGTTTTGATGATGCTTAAGATGTCGAAAGTTCTTTTGGCTTCCTTATCGGTCTTTGCCATTTTCTCTACTTTCTGAATACGTTTGGTAACGGTATCCAAATCTTTCAGCTGTAATTCAGTATCAATGATTTCTTTATCGCGAATAGGGTCAACGGAACCATCTACGTGGATCACGTTTCCGTCGTCAAAACAACGCAATACATGGATCACGGCATTTGTAGCCCTGATATTACCCAGAAACTGGTTTCCTAAACCTTCCCCTTTGGAAGCACCTTTTACCAAACCTGCAATATCCACAATCTCAATAGTATTGGGAACAATACGGTTTGGCTGTACCAGTTCGGCCAATTTAGTCAGCCTGTCATCGGGTACAGTAATTACGCCGATATTAGGTTCGATTGTACAGAAAGGAAAGTTAGCCGCTTGAGCTTTTGCGTTCGATAAACAGTTAAATAAGGTGGATTTTCCAACATTTGGTAAACCAACTATACCACATTGTAATGCCATGAATGATATTTTTATAGTTTTGGCGCAAAGCTACCAATTTTTTAAAAATAATCTTTATGTTTAGGGTATCTAAAAAGTATTTAAAGATTAACACGATCCTTATGGAAGATTTCGAAGAAAAAGAACCCCTTGAAGCAGAAAATGAAACCCTTATAGTTACCGAAGACATCCGCAGCTATATTTATGAGACGGCTAAATGGGCTAAATTCTTATCCATTATTGGATTTATTTTTTGCGTATTGATTATCATATTCGCATTTTTTATGCCTTCTGTAATTTCCGCGATGACCACCATGGGCGGTCAGTCGCCTTTAACTCAGGTGGCTCCGGCAGCCATTACTGTAACCTATTTATTCATTGCACTCATTTATTTTTACCCGAGTTTGATGTTGTTTAAATATGCTACTGCTGCGCAAAAAGCAGTCCTGTTTCTGGATCAGCTGAGCTTAGGTGTAGCGATGAGTAAAATGAAGTCGTTCTTTAAGTTTTGGGGAGTACTGACGATTGTAATCCTCAGCTTTTATATCGTTGGGATTTTATTCGCTGTTGTTGCGAGTATTGGGGTCAGCTAAGCAATTGCTAAAGCTTTCCGATAAACAAGGACAGCCGGCAATAGCCGGCTGTTCTTGTTTTAAAACAAAGGGTGTTTAATTCTTAACCCTGCTTTCCTCATCGGCAGTGCCGGTACTTCTTGTCCTCGCATTTTTAACTTTCATGTTGCCAAATTTGTAATTCAAAGTCAGGTTAATTTTGCGGCTTTCCCATTGGTTTTGCCAATAGGTGTCTACATTGTTATAGCGCAGATTAGCCCTGAATTTATTGGTGTCAAAAACATCATTGAGCTTTAAACTGACAGTTGCTTTTTTGTTCATAAATGTTTTTCTGGCCGAAACATTCATTCCATAATACTCCAGCGACCTAAATAGCCCGGATACGGAAGGGGAGCCGTAGTAGAAGGTATAGGTCAGCTGGAGGTCTTTAGGGAGGGTGAAAGTCTGTTCAGAGTTCAGCGACCAGCTGAATTTATGACTGTCATAGCTTCCGCCCTGTACAGCCGATTTTACGTCATCATAGGCAATAGAGAGTTCTGTATTGTTGTTCCACCACTTTGTCAGGTCAAAAGGACTTCCGGTAGCGAGGTATAGGTTTTGAGACTTGCCAAGGTTTTCATTTACACTGATGCTTTCTTTAGTCTGGTCATTTTGATAAATTACAGGAAAGATCACATCTGTACTTTTAGCATAACTCAACGTAAGGACCCTAAAACTTTTAATGTGGTAATTGAGTTCCATATTGTTGGAAAATGAAGGCAGTAGCAATGGATTACCTTTTAAGGCAGTGTAAGGATCGGAATAGAAAGCAAAGGGGTTCAGGTCGGTGTAGGATGGCCGGTTGATGCGACGCGCATAACTTCCCTGAATCTGATGGTTTTTATTGACCTTCCAGGAAGCGAAAAAGGTAGGGAAGAGCTGCCAGTATTTACGGTCTATCTTTTCTTCGGTACCGGAAGAAGCTCCTTTTCCAAGTGTTTGCTCTGCCCGCAATCCTGCTTTAAGTTCCAGCTGTTTAAAGGACTGGCTGAAGGACAGGTAAAGGGCATTGATGTTCTCCCGGTAAACAAATTGATTGGTACGTTTCGGGTCGTTTATCCATGCGGATGTTTTGAGGGAATCGAACCGTACGTCATTATTGGTCTTTACCCAACTGCTTTTATATCCCGCCTCTGCTTTAAGTGTTTTTGACAAGGGATGTACATAATCTATTTTAACCGCGTAAATGTTCACATCCCCAAATCCTTTGTTTCTCAGATTGATGATGTCCCCGGTCCTTGCTCCCGAAGCATCAAAATAACTGTTGAAATATTGTTCCGTTTTAGAGTTGTCATAGTTGACCTGGTCGAGGTCAAAACCCAGCTCCCTTCCGGCAGTGTCTATTTTAAAACGATAGTTCAGGTTAATGGCATAATTTCCTGCGGTATTGTCCTGTGGGTTTTTAGAATCCACGCTTCCCATTTGTTGGTTTGCCGCATTGTAATTCACTGAACGACTCTCACTATTAGTGGTATAGGGAGCGGCAGAACCTTTCCATAATACACCAACCGTATGCCTGTCGTTGATAAAATAATCAGCTCCTGCCGAATAATTGCTGCTTTTGGTAATCGGATGCCAGAAATTACGCTGGTTAAATTGTTCTTCTCCAATCTTACGGTTCATGGTCAGTTTGTTAAAGGAGTTGTAATAGCCATAACTGAACCGGGCATAGGTACTGATTTTTCCAATATTGTAGTTTAAATTGGTACCACCATATCCTTTTCCATATTCGCCATATCCTGCGCCGATATTTGCAGTCCCGTTAAAGCCTTGTAATTTGTTTCTTTTTAATTTGATGTTGATGATTCCGGCAGATCCGGCAGCATCAAAGGAGGAAGGAGGGTTAGAAATCAGTTCCACTTTACTCATCACATCGCCAGGTAAAGATTTCAGATAGGTACTCAGTTCCAGTCCGGACATATAGCTCATCTTACCATCTATCATGACATTTACCCCGCTTTTGCCCTTGAGGATAATGTTATCATCTTTGTCGAGTTTAATCCCGGGTGCTCTTTTTAGCACATCTAATGCATTGTCTCCTGCCGTATTCATTTGCGCTACATTCAGAACCGTACGATCTGCGAGTTGTTCAATTAAAGGTGTTTTAGCAATGATCCCTACTTCTTTTAGGGTCTTTACCGAGCCGTTTAATTTCAGGGCAGGTAATACCATTGCGATGTTGCCAAGGTCAAAGGTTTTACTCTGAGTTCTTTCATAACCTATTGCAATCACTTTAATGAGGTAAGTTCCGGGTTTGATGTTTTCAAATGAAAATATTCCTTTTTCATTGCTCATGCTAAGGCCTGCTCTTGTGGAATCCAGCAGTTGGATCAATGCAACAGAAGCAAATTCAATGGCTTTGCCGTCTGTTACGCTAAGAACGCTGCCGCTTAACTTGGAACTTTGGCTAAAAGCGCTGACTTTGATCAGTAATAAAAATAAGAAGGGAAGAAGAAATTTTAAATGGTTACGCATGGTTGTTTGATTGTTTCCTCAAATGGACTCAATATGCGCTGATTCTTAAATTAAATGATCCCAACCCCCTGAAATATGATGCAAACCGTTTAAATCTGATAAAGCAGTATTCGTCCGCCAAAAGGGAGGGCTGGCGTAATTAAAGATAGGGTTGGGATAAGAAAAATAAAATAAAGAGTGACTTTGATTAGTTTTATGGCATGAATAAAAAAAAGCAGGTGCTCATACATATCCTTTGCTGGACGCTGTTGTTGGGCTATTATTACATCGGCGATATCATCAATAACAATTGGCGTGATGAGGTATGGCATTTTGATGTGACCATAAATTTTCTACATATTGTAGAATTTTACATCTGCTACCTTTGGGTATATCCCTGTTATCTCCGTAAATCAAAAATTCCACAGCTGATAGCCGGGGTTGTGTTCACCATGGCGGTCTTTATTTCCATGCGTTATCTGTTGGAAGAAGTGCTAAACCGACATTTTTTTGGATTTGGCAATTACAGTCAAAATACCACCGTCTTATACTACATCCGGGATAACCTGTATTTTGGCACTTCCTATATTGTCATTGCGGCAGCGGTTTGGAGTACTCAAAATGCGTTCAAAAATGAGAAAATGAATCAGCAGCTTAGAGTTGAAGCTGAAAAAGCAGAATTGTCATTCCTTAAATCTCAGATCAACCCTCATTTTTTATACAATACCCTGAATTATATCTATTCCCTTGCCCTTCCTGTTTCGGATAAATTGGCCGCAGCGGTGATCAGGCTTTCTGACCTGATGCGCTATACGCTCACTGAAAGTCCCGATGGCAAGGTCAGCCTGCTCAAAGAAGTCGATTATCTGGAGAGTTATGTGGAGTTGTTTAGAATGCGTTTTGATCCGCTTTTCTACGTCAATTTTGAGGTGGAGGGCATTAATGATCAGCAGCGTATGGCACCATTGTTACTCATCCCATTTTTAGAAAATGCCTTTAAACATGGGGTATTGAACGATCCGGAACATCCCGTCCGCATAACGATCAAAGTAATCCGGCAGGAGCTGAAAGTGAGCGTTTTCAATAAGATTAACCAGAACCAGAAAGACCATTCCAGTGGGATCGGTTTGATCAATGTACAACGAAGATTGTATTTGATTTATCCCGGTAAACATGATCTGGAAGTCCAGAATGATGGGAAATCCTATCAGGTTAACCTGAGAATTGAACTATAGTTTATGCGCTATATTTAATGAATATTTTACCACTAAAAAAAATAACTGATGATTCGTTGTATTGCCGTTGATGATGAGGCTTATGCCTCTGAGATACTAGCCACACATATTCGTAAACTGCCATTTTTAGATTTGATCGCAACAACGACCAACGCATTTGAAGCTTTGACCATGGTGCAGGAAGGTAAAGTGGACCTGGTATTTCTGGATATACAAATGCCTGAACTGACGGGAATTCAATTTCTGAAGATCTGCGGACATAAATGTAAAGTTATCCTCACCACTGCTTATCCTGAATATGCATTGGAGGGATTTGAACACAATGTGATTGATTACCTCCTGAAACCCATTTCCTTTGAACGTTTCTATAAAGCGGTTCAAAAAGCAGAACTCTTATTTCATCCGCCTGCCCCGGCTATAGAAAGCGAAAATATGGCCTTACTTCAAACGCCGACTGCAGGAACCGATTACATGTTTATCAAAGGAGAAAGCAAGAATAAGTTTATCAAAGTCAGTTATGATGATATCCTTTATATCGAAGGACTGAAGAACTATATCTCCATTTTTACGGCAGAAGAGCGCATCATCACTTATTTAACTTTAAGAGAAATGGAGCTCTACCTGCCTAAAATCAGGTTCTACCGCGTTCATAAATCTTATATCGTCGCCATAGATAAAATCCGGATGATAGATGGCAATTCCATCTTTATTAAAGAGAATATCATCCCGGTAGGAGAAACCTATAGGGACGAATTTTTTAAGGTGATCCGCGAAACAAAATAGCTGTTTTTAGGTGTATACAGGCGTTCTGTTTTCAATGGTATGTTTGAAGCTTTTTATTTCTTTTTTTAATAACCCTTCCAGATAGGGATTCATGAGTTTAGCCAGCCCAATACCTACACCACCTGCGGGAGGACGATAAGATAGCGTTACTTTTAAAACGGTACTCTGCCCGTCTGATCCGGGGGTAAATTCTACTTTGCCTACATGATGGATCAAAGCCCCTGCAGCGGATTGCCAGCCGATAAAATGGCCGGGTTCATCCTTTACGATTTCTGCATCCCAGTCAATTGAGAATAAACTTCCCATTACATTGGATTTCCAATGGGATAGGTTTTCATCAATCACCTTGACATCCAACAGATGCCTGATGCTCCCCGGAAGGTTGTTCAGGTTTCGCCAATAGGTATAAACTTCTGAAGCAGGTTTTTCAATCTCAAATTCACCCCTGATATTTACGGCACGGGGTCTTTTGGCATCGATGCCCAGCTGTTCATACAGCAGACACCTCCCTGTTGCTGCACGGTAGGCCATGTAAGCACCATATAAAAACTTAGCCTTGGATGGTCTTCTTAATCCCCAGCTAATTAATGCGCCACTCAGAAACATAGAGACCATCCGCTCCGACCATCCTATGTTTTCATACTGGTGCTTCTCAATAGAGAACCTTCCAGACCGTAGTTTCAGGTGTGTGTTCATATCGTTAGTTTGTGTTTAATTGCCTTTCCGATTAGTGTGACGGCTTGATGGTCCAGTTTCCCCCAGAGCTGCTCCCAGCTGCCATCGGTTTCTTCTCTCAATTGAGTGATGGTATTGCCCGACAGGTCGCAGATAAAGTACGGAGCGCCATCGCTGGTTTCATCGGGTTTTACCGTAATCTGTGTATCTGTCCCATCTAAGGTGACGAGTATCTCAAATTCTTCAGGATATGAATTTTTCATCTTTGGCTGGTTTAGTTTGCAGATATAACAACAAACAAAGTCGCATTGTGTTTGTGTTTATATCAGCGGCAGGCCAAAATCATTTAATTTAATGACAAAAGAAATGAATTTCCGACGGCTAATATGTTGCAATTTTAAAACTCCAATGCTAACCACAAACGAACCTTTATTGTATGAAGAAGTTATCAATGCCTTTATTATTTTCCTTTTTGCTAACCACGGGCGGGTTTGCACAAAAGGCACCTGCGCCATTTGGTGCAATCCCAAATAAAAACCAGCTGGCCTGGCAAGACATGGAATATTACATGTTCATCCATTTCGGACCCAATACTTTTACCGATAAAGAATGGGGACATGGAGATGAAGACCCTAAAATCTTTAACCCTAAAAAACTGGATGCCCGTCAGTGGGCAAGGACGGCAAAAGCAGCAGGGATGAAAGCCATTATCATTACGGCGAAACACCATGATGGTTTTTGCCTTTTTCCAAGTAAATACAGCACGCATACCGTAAGGGAAAGTGCCTGGAAAGATGGAAAAGGAGATGTGCTGAAAGAGCTTTCTGCAGCTTGTAAAGAATATGGACTGAAGTTTGGAGTATACTTATCGCCATGGGACCGCAACCATCCTAAATACGGTACTTCTGAATACAATCAGATCTTTGCCAATACCCTCAAAGAAGTGCATACGCAATACGGACCAGTCTTTGAACAATGGTTTGATGGCGCTAAAGGTGCGAATGAGAAAGATCAGGCCTATGACTTTAAACTGTTTAACAGTGTGGTCCGTACCCATAATCCACAAGCGGTAATTTTTAGCGATATAGGTCCTGATGTCCGCTGGATGGGAAATGAAAGAGGTGTTGCCGGAGAAACCAATTGGGCAACTCTTAATACAGATGGCTTTGGTGTAGGAGCAGCGGCCCCGGCATCAGCAGTGTTAAATACCGGAAATGAAAATGGTAAATACTGGATCCCTGCGGAGGTAGATGTCTCGATCAGACCAGGATGGTTTTATAGTGCTTCAACAGATAATAAAGTGAAAACCCTGGAAGAGCTGATGTCTATTTATGAGAGTTCAGTGGGTCGCAACAGCAACCTGTTGCTGAACGTTCCGGTAGACCGTGATGGATTAATTCATCCAACCGATTCCACACGGTTAATGGAATTTAAGAAAGCCATTGATGCGAGTTTTAAAACGAACCTTGCCAAAGGGAAGAAAGTTCTGGCCAGTCATACAAGAACAGGGAAACAGTTCCTTGCGCAAAATCTGACAGATGGAAAGACCAGCACTTACTGGGCAACATCCGATCAGGTAAAAACAGCTGCTTTAACCATAGACCTCGGAAAAGCAACGGAATTGAACCGCATCGTTCTTCAGGAATATATTGCCCTGGGACAACGCATCAAATCCTTCTCCGTGGAATACCTGGATGGAAAAGCATTCAAACCTTTATTACAGCAAACTACGATAGGTCATAAAAGGATTCTTTCTTTCGCCACGATAAAGACGACTAAGATCAGAATCAATATACTGGAGGCAAATGCAGGTCCGGTGCTGTCGGAAATAGCGGTGTATAAGGCGCCGGACTTATAGACATCGAAATAAATACATAGATATATCAATGTGTTGATATATCTATGTATCAATAAATCTTTACGCCTCTGGAATCACCGATTGTAAATGATTTACCTTTTTCTGATAGGCCCAGTAAAAGACAATCGGATAAACAAAAAGGTTGAATAGAGTATTGGTAATCAATCCTCCGATCACTACAATAGCTAAAGGTTTTGAGGCTTCAGAACCTATTCCTGTAGATAAGGCTGCGGGCATCAGTCCAATGGCCGCCATCAGGGCAGTCATAATTACCGGACGCATTCTACTCGCTACCCCATCTTTTATCGCATCGGCAAAACTCCAGTCCGGCCGGTGTTTCAACTCGATAATATTGCTCTTAAACCTGGTGATCAGGATCACCCCGTTTTGTACGCAAATCCCAAATAAGGCAATGAAACCAATTCCGGCAGAGATGTTGAAATTAATTCCTGTAGCCAGGATCGCTAAAATTCCACCCACCATTGCAAAAGGCACATTGTTCAGCACGAGTAAGGAATCCTTGATGTTTCCAAACAATACAAAGAGGATGAAGAAAATGAGCAGTAAGCTAATGGGTACAGCCTGTGATAACCTGCTTGTTGCCCTTTGCTGATTTTCAAAATCTCCTGCCCATTCCATTTTATATTCCTTAGGTAATTTGATCTCTGCTTTTACCTTAGCCTGGGCCTCCGCAATTACACTGCCCATATCTCTTCCTCTGATGGAGAATTTAATGGCGCCATATCTCTGGTGTTTATCACGGTAGATCATGCTCGGTCCGGTAATCTTTCTGATGCTGGCAATTTCTCCCAATGGAACCTTCGCACCGGCGAGGGTTGGGATCCTCAGTTTGGCAATTGAACTTTCATCTTTTCTGAAATCTTCCGGATAGCGGATGATCAGGTCGAACTTCCTTTCCCCTTCATAAATCTGGGTAGCGGCCTTACCTCCAATGGCCATTTCAATTACCGCATTTGCATCGGCAGTACTCACTCCATATAAAGCCATTTTCTTTTGATCCAGATTGATCTGTAGTTCCGGTTGCCCCAGATTCCTTAGAATTCCTAAATCTTCGATACCCTCTACCGTTTTCAGAATCTTCTCTATCTTTTCTTCTTCTTTCTCTATGAATTTGAAGTCGTTACCAAAGAGCTTGACTACAATGGAGCCCTTAACTCCGGAAACTGCTTCTTCCACATTGTCGGAGATGGGTTGCGAGAAATTCAGGCTGATGCCTGGGAAAGTCTTCAATTTTTCCTGCATGCGCTCAATCAGCTGCTCTTTGGTTTCCTTTCGTTTCCATTCCTTTTTCGGATAAATGTCTACATGAAATTCCATATTGTAAAAGCCGGTTGCATCGGTTCCATCATTCGGTCTTCCGGTCTGCGACATCACCTGTTTTACTTCTTCAAAACTTAAAAAGATCTTTCTGATGTCGTTGGACAGTTTTTTTGTTTCATCCAGCGAGATGCTCAATGGACCGGTTGCCCGCACATAGATCGAGCCCTCATCCAGGGTAGGGAGGAACTCGGTTCCCAGGAACTTAAAGCTGAACAAGCCCAGTACCAAAACCACTATAGATACTCCGAATGCCAGTTTTCTGAATTTAAAACAAACATCAAAGAAGCGGATCACATGTTTGGTCAGGAATTCCAGAAAGATGTTGTGTTTCTCTTTCACATTTTTCCGCAGCAAGACACTGGCCATTGCCGGAACGAGGGTAAAGGTGAGGAGCAGGGCACCCAATAGCGCGAAGCTTAGCGTCCAGGCCAGGGGAGAGAACATTTTTCCTTCTACCTTTTCAAAGGTAAAGATGGGCAGCAGTCCGGTGATGATGATCAGCTTGGCGAAGAAGATTCCCTTTCCGTTTTCTAAACAGGCTTTTTTGATCAGTCCGAGTTTGCTTAACCTGTTGAATTTCTCCATGCCTGTCTTTTTGGCTTTATGGTCAAGAGCCACAAATATGCCCTCGACCATGACCACCGCCCCATCGATAATAATTCCAAAGTCAATCGCTCCCATGGAAAGGAGGTTGGCCGACATGCCCTTTAGTTTTAGGCAGATGAATGCAAAAAGCAGTGCCAGTGGAATAATGATGGATACAATTAATGTCGTACGCCAATCGGCCATAAACAGGAATACAATCAGGGTCACGAAAATAATCCCTTCCATCATATTGCCCATCACGGTGTGTGTGGCATAGTTGACCAGGTCCTCCCGGTCGTAAAAAGGATTGATCTTTACATCTGCGGGTAAAATGTTCTCATTTACGTCTTTGATCTTTTCCTTGAGTTTGCTGATCACCTCGCTTGGATTTTCTCCTTTGCGCATGACCACGATCCCTTCCACCACGTCGGGATCGTGATCGCGGCCTACCTGTCCTAACCTCGGTAGGGCCGACTCTGCGACATCTGCAATGGTTTTAACGTATACCGGAGTCCCGTTAAAGTTATCCACTACCACATTTCTGATTTCATCAATATTGTTCAGGATTCCGATTCCACGAACCACATAGGCCTGTCCGCTTTGCACGATCACATCCCCGCCAACATTGATATTGCTTTTGGAGACGGCTTCAAATAATTCCGTAGCACTTACGCCATATTGTATGGCTTTCTGTGGGTCTACGGTAATCTGGTAGGTCTTTACCTCACCGCCAAAGCTTACCACATCGGCAATGCCGGGCACCGACAACAGCTCCCGTTGGATCACCCAGTCCTGCAGGGTTTTTAACTCCCTCACCGATTTCTTGTCACTGCTCAATGTATACCTGAAGATCTCTCCTGTGGGCCCATAGGGTGGCTGTACCTCCGGCTTTAGGCCCTCAGGCAAATCTGCTTCAGCAATATGGTTGTTCACCTGGACCCTTGCAGCTGCATAGTCTACATCGTCCTCAAAAGTGATTTTTACGATAGATAACCCGAATAAGGAAGAAGAACGGATACTGGTTCTTTTCTCAGTTGGGTTCATGGCAATTTCCAAAGGCCTGCTCACAAACTTTTCTACCTCTTCGGCACTTCGGCCCGGCCATTGGGTGATAATGGTAATATTGGTATTCGTTACATCAGGGAAAGCCTCAATGGTGGTATGTTTAAAACTGAGGTAGCCCGCCAGAATTAAAATAAAAGTGGCAAAGAAGATGAAGTATTTATTTTTTAACGAAAAGCCGATGACGGTCTTAATGAATTTATTCATTACAGCTGTTTTTTGAAGATGAACAGGTTAATTTTTAAGGCTCTCGTATAAGAATACCTGTTTGGATGCCACAATGCGGTCGCCGGCTTTTAGCCCTTTACTGATATAGGCCTTTTCTACCGTTTTACGGCCAATTTCTACTTCCTGGATGCGCACTTTTTTTGCGGCATCTACCACCAGCACATAACTTTTGTTTTCATCGAAGATGATGCCTCTGGAATTCACTACAGGAAGGTCTATGCCGGATTTTGCAGAGATCAGGACGGTGGCCATCATTCCTGGTTTTAACAGGTAACCCGGGTTGGCAATGCTTACTCTTGCATTCATCACTTTACTCTCATTGTCGATCATATTGTACACTTTATCAATCTTTCCTTTGAAAACTTTTTCAGGGTAGGAGAGGATAGAGATGCTCACTTCATCACCTTCTTTTATTCTGGAAATGTCTGATTCGTAAATGTTGATCATGGCCCAGACCGAAGAAAGGTCTGCAACAGTAAAGAGGTTTTTGTTGTTGTCCGGACGCAATTGCATATTGGAGGTCACATTTTTTTCAATGATAAAACCTGTTAATGGGGATTTGATGGCATAATTGCCATTGTTGTTTCCGCCATTCAGTTTTAAGGTCGCCCTGGCGCGTTTATCTTCTGCTTGTTTGATCAACACATCGTTCTTTGCTTCTTCCAGTTCTCTGCCCGAAGAGAGGCCACTTTTATACAATTCCTGGATTTGTTTGACGTTTCTTTCTGCATTCCTGAGTTCTGCAGCAGCGCTGATTACCTCCTTGTCAAATCCGGCCATTTCGGTACTGCCCATTGTGGCGAGGACCTGTCCGGCGCTTACTTTATCGCCCAGTTTTACCGGTACATTCCGAACGGTACCACTTACCATGGGAAAGATCTCTGCTTTACGTTCTTCATCGGCAGTGATTTTTGCCGAGAAGCTCAGGTCTGTTCTGTTATTGGCCTGTTGTACCGTGTCGATCAGGAGCCTGTTGATTAATGAATCGGTAACGGCAAATTTCTCCACTACGGGAGCTTCCTTGGAACTGGTGCAGCTTTGGCCCAGAATAACCAGTCCGATCAGGGAAAATTTGCTGATATTTTTTATGAGGATTTGCATGTTACTTATTTAAATATGTTAGCACCGGTGACGTAATTGATTTCTTCTTTGGCATTCATCCGCTCGTATTTCAGTTGATTCAGCTGTAGCGTGCTTTCTTTATAAGAATCATAGAAATCGATAAATTCTACCAGGCTGATGTTCCTGCTTCGGAAGTTTTTGTTGACCTCCGTAATGAGTTTTGTAAAGTCCTGACCAAAATTCCGGTCCATGCCCTGGTAGAGGGCTTCGGTTCTGAGGGCTGATTTATAGCTGTTATAGACTTCATTTTCCAGGGTCGCTTCCTGTTGTTTCAGGCTTACATTTCCTGCGGTAATCGCAATCTTTGCCTTTTTGATTTCGCCCTGATTTCTGTTAAATAGAGGAAGCGGAACTTTGATGCCTAAGCCGGTATAATGATTTGGTGCGCTCCCTTGCAGGTCGTAAGTCAGGGAAACTTCCACATCGGGAACTGCCATTGCTTTTTGAAGGCTCAGGTTGTGCTCTGCCTGTGTGATACTGGTTTTTGCCAGCTGAAGATCCGCGCGGTTGGCTCTTGCCGTTTCCAGAAGCTGCAGGTAAGGTTGTTTTTGCAGGGAATAATCTTGTTCTTCCTCCGCAGGAGCGGTTAAAGACAAAGGCGTGTTGGCCTTGATATTGGTCATTAGCTTCAAGGTCGTCTCTGTGTCTTCAATTTCATTGAGCAGGGTCGTATATTCTCCTTTCAGATTATAGACGAGTGATTTTATCCTGATGATGTCCTTTAAGGCAACATTACCCATTTTGAGTTGTTGTTCGGAAGCCGCCAGCAGTTGTTCCAGTGATTTGATTTGTTGCTGGTAAACAATAGCGGATTGCTGCGCATAATAAGCTTTATAAAAATTGCTTCTCAACTGAAAACGCAGACTGCGCATGAGGTCGAAATAAGCATATTCGCTTAATTTGATTCCTGTATTGGCGAGCTGGATATTTTTATTGCGTTTTCCGGCCAGTTTAATGAGCTGGGAAATCTGTACGTTATATTGTCCGGAGGGTAAAGAATTCTGGAAGAATTTTTTGGTGACCGGATTGTACAGCTGATTTTCAAAGCTGATTTCAGGGTTGTCAAAAAGTTTGGCGGTAATGACATCCGCTTTTGCCTGCTCCGTCTGGTATTGCTGTGCGATCAGCTCATAGTTTCCTGCTATAAACATTTTCTCTGCTTCAGGCAGATTGAGTTTCAGGCTGTCCTGAGCGCTACCCGACATACCAAGTCCAAGTAAAAGAATGCTAGTCAGAATTAATTGTCTTTTCATCTCCGGCAAATCTATCCGGAGGGAATTAAACCCGAATTAAAGGGAAGTTAAAATGAGATTAAAATTTAGGGAAACTGATTTTAAAGCAGGTTCCATCTCCCTTTTTTGACGTTACACTGAGATTTCCTTTAAAAAGACTGATGATTTTATGGGCCATGTATAAGCCCATTCCGTTACCCTGGTGTCTGTTTTCAATTGCCGAGCTGTAAAAAGGCTTAAAGATATCTTCCTGTTTATCTTTAGGAATTCCAGGCCCATGATCGGTGATGGAAACATGAATAAACTCGGCTTGTATATCCAGGGAACAATGAACATCCTGATCATCGGAGAATTTAAAAGCATTAGAGATGATGTTGTTCAATGCAATGGCCAGTAGGGTAGGATTGGCTTGTATGAGGAGTTGAGCAGGATCCTCCGGCATATTCAGGATATCTATGATCAGCTTACCTTTTGGCTTCTGGTTCCATTCCTCAGCCAGGACCCAGAGTGTTTCATCTATTCTGATGTCTTGCAACTTCGGAGCGCCGAATTCAAGATCTGCCTGAGCAAGACTAACCAGTCCGGTAATGATATTGTCCATCTTTTCTGCATCTTCCATTACCGAAGCCAGTGCTTTTTGGTAGTCGGTGGCTTGTCGTTCCTGTGATAAGGTGATTTCTGCACCGATCATCATCCTGGTAACCGGAGTTCTCAGTTCATGTGAAGCATTGGCTACAAACGTCTTTTGCAGTACAAAAGCTTGTTCGAGATGCTCCATCAGGTTATTGAAATTCTGTGCAAGCAGGTTGATTTCATCTTTGTTCCTGCCTTCCTGAACCCTGAAATGCAGATTGTTGGATTTGATCTGTTTCACCTCTTCTATGAAAAGATCCAGCGGTTTTAATATCTTCTTCGCAATCCACCTTCCTGAAAGCAGCAGCCCGATAAAGATGACCACAAAAATCATGACCATGATCTTTTGCAATTTGTCTATCCGGGAATAAGTACTTTGGTCAATGGCAGAAGCAAGAATCACAAAATCCCCTTGGTTGTCTTTATAAAAGATCCCGACCACCTGTCTCTTTCCATCAAGAAACTGTATTTTCTTTTGTTTTCTGACTTTATTAATGG
Source organism: Pedobacter sp. FW305-3-2-15-E-R2A2 (assembly GCF_038446955.1). Lineage (NCBI taxonomy): Bacteria > Pseudomonadati > Bacteroidota > Sphingobacteriia > Sphingobacteriales > Sphingobacteriaceae > Pedobacter > Pedobacter sp. FW305-3-2-15-E-R2A2. The sequence goes on along the minus strand of NZ_CP151803.1, from coordinate 5,709,654 downwards.
TCTCATTGCTCCAATATTGCTGGTCATCCCCAATAAATGTAGCGCTGTTTTTTGCATTGTAAATACGGATCACTTCTCCATTTAAGGTTTCCAGGTATTGATTTCTGACCGTATTGAGCGAGTCGGCGGAGATTTCATCTGCTTCCAGGTACAGCTTTGCAGTCACCATGGTCCGGTCCGTTAAGCGGTCAAAGAAATCGGCCTCCAGGAATTTGATGAAAGTAAAGTACACCGCACATAAGACACCAAGCAGGGTTAAGGTGCTGATGAGGGTGAAGTATAAGGAAAGGCGGTCTTTAAGTTTCATCAATTGAATAAGGCTGGTTGTTATTTGAGAATATAACCCATCCCAATTTTAGTATGGATCAGTTTTCTTGAAAAACCTTTTTCGATCTTGTTGCGAAGAAAGTTAACATATACGTCAATTACATTCGTACCGGTATCAAAGCTGATGTCCCAGGCATTCTCCGCAATGTATTGCCGGGAGAGTAAGCGGTTTGGGTTGCGGAGGAATAATTCCAGTAAGGTATGTTCCTTTGCCGTCAGCTCAATGAGGGTTCCGGCCCTTTTTACTTCCTTGCTATAGGTATTCAGACTGATGTCGTCAAAACTAAGCAGGTGATCGGCTTTGTCTTGTCCGGTTGCCACATGCTGTCTGCGCAATAAAGCCTCAATTCTGGCCAGCAGCTCTTTGAAATGGAAAGGTTTAACGAGGTAATCGTCTGCTCCGGAATTCAGACCGGTTACTTTGTCGTCAATAGAACCCAATGCCGTAAGCATCAGAATAGGCAGATCTTTGTTCCCGCTGCGGAGCGATTTGCAAACGGCAATCCCGTTCATACCAGGCATCATCACGTCCAGAATGACCAGGTTGAAATCTGTTTCTTTGAAAGTTTGAAGGGCCTCTTCTCCATTGGAAACAATGGTGACGAGGTATCCTTGTTCTTCCAGGCCGGTTTTGATGAGCCCGGCTATTTTAAGGTCGTCTTCTGCTAACCCAATTTTAAACATAGCTGAAAATGGTTATTGTTGAAGCTGCAAAGGTAATTTAAAAGTTGTTCTCCTTATCTGTCAGGTTATCAATTACTTTGTTAATATAATCTTAATCTTTCTTTCGTATAAAAAAGTGTACCTTTGCAAAAATTGTTTCCCTGGAGCATCTGTGGCGCTTAAAATTATGCTGCTTTTCAAAGACAATAATTGCCATTAAACACATTTATGAAGAAGATTGTTGACTACAGAAAACTATTGGGTGTACAAAAGGATACCGAATTAAAAGAATTGAAGACCATTTACAGGAATTTGATGAAAGATTGGCATCCTGATAAATTCCAGGATAGTGAAGAAGCCAAAGTGGAAGCGGAAGTTAAAAGTAAGGAAATCATCGAAGCTTATCACTTTTTGGTAAGTATCGCTCCGGAAACTTTAGAGCTTTCTATCGAGGAATATACTCAAACTACTGCGACTTGCGGAATTGCGGATTATTCCTGGGCTGGTTTAGTCCTGACAGTTCACTTCCTGGATGGCAGTGCTTATGAATATTTCGGTGTTCCTAAAGCGATCTATGTGAAGTTGGTAAATGCAGATTCTCCTGGTAGATTTGCACGCCGTCATATCTTTACTTCATTCCCATATAGAAATATAGCTAAGTTACAAACTGCATAAGCGCAGTTTTTAGCAACATTATATATTTAAATCTCCTTAAAAAGGGTTGCAGGCTTTTTGCTTTGCAACCCTTTTTTTACTGAATGAAATTTCCTTTCTTAATCTTGTTTTACTATTTTGTTTTTTTACAATGAAGCAAGTATTAAAATGAATGATATAGTGATCAGAAAACATGAAGCTGCGGACCATAGCAGAATCATTGAATTGCTAAAATTAAACATACCAGAATATTTTTCTCCAAATGAGGAAGCTGATCTGATCGACTATTTAAACCATGAGGCCGACAATTACTATGTGCTCGAACTGGACGGTGTAATTTTCGGTTGCGGCGGCTTCAATTTGTCAGAAGACGGGGAAACCGGAAAGCTATCCTGGGATTTCTTTCATCCTGAAAGTCAGGGTAAAGGTCTTGGATCTGCATTAACGAAATTCAGGATTCAAAAAATTAAAGAAATAGAGGGGATAAAGACGGTTTCTGTACGAACTTCCCAGCTGGCTTATAAATTTTATGCGAAATTTGGTCTGGAGCTTAGGGAAATAGTTAAAGATTATTGGGATGTAGGTTTCGATATGTATAGGTTAGACCGTGATGTAAACTTAGTTTAAACAAAAAAAATGAAGATATCTGTACTGATTGCTACCGCCCTGATTGCCCTTATTCCTTTTCATAAAACCATGGCACAAACTGAGAAAAAACAAATAGCCGCAAGGTTAAATCACATTGCAGTCTATGTAACCGATCTGGAGAAATCTACCGCGTTTTATAAAGATGTTTTTGAATTTACCCAGATTCCTGAACCTTTTCATGATGGTCGGCATACCTGGTTTAGTCTGGGTTCTGCCGGACAACTTCATTTGATTCAGGGAGCGAAAGGCAAGGGGAATTTCGATAAAAACGAGCACCTGTGTTTCAGCGTAGGTGCTATTGATACCTTTATTGAAAAAATTAAGGACAAAGATATTGCTTATGAAAACTGGGCAGGGGCAGCTCAAAGTGTGACCTTAAGGGTTGATGGAATCAAACAAATTTATTTCCAGGATCCCGACGGACATTGGCTGGAAGTGAATGACGACCATTAATTAGGCGATCTTCCACCTTTTGTGCGACCATAACCAATAAGCCGGGTGTTCTTTGATCGTTTCCTGAAGCTTATCGGCAAAGGACCTGGTGATCTGATGATCCCGGGTTGCTCTTGCGGCATCAGTAATCAGAGAAAAGTTTACCTCCCAGCAGTTGTTCGGCTTTCTTTTCATATCAATGTAAACAACAACGGCATCGGTAGCAATAGACAATTTTTCTGCGCCATTGAACATATTCGTCGATTGATGAAGGAAGTCGAATTTAGTATCTTCATTAATTCCCGGAAATTGGTCTGCGATGAAAATCGACATCTGTGGTTGACCTTTCTGTTTCAAAAGATATCTTAATGCTTGATTTGCGGGGATCAGGCGCATTCCAAAGCGCGTTCTGATGTGCTGAATGAGTTTGCCCATTACCGGGCTGCTGAGGGGCTTATAAATGGCATTAACGTTAAAGGGCAGGTAGGACGGAAGGATGTTCAGGTACTCCCAATTTCCATAATGTCCGAGAACAGCAATAATGCTCCTGTTCTGCTGATAATATTCCAGCACCATTTCTACATTGGAAAGCGTTACCTTTTTGCGAAGCTCAGTCCTGCTGATGGAGAATAATTTCGTGGTTTCCACTATCATAGCAGATAAATGCCGGTAAAAATCTTTTGAAATCTCTTGAATTTCTGCATATGACTTCGTAGGCAAAGCCCTGGATAGATTTTGTAAGACGACACTGTAACGATACCTGAAGACCCGGTATGACAGGAAGTAAAGCATTTTTCCAATCGTGCTGTTCGCAACCTGAAGCGGAAGTAATCCAAGTAAATAAACCGGAAAACAAACGGAGAGAAATGAGCAGTCCTGCAGGAATTTTTTTAACGGATTATTCTTCGCAGGGTTCATGGATAATTTTTAATAAATAGGCAATTAAAACAATCATTAACACCATTGCAATGAGCAAGATGCTGAGCATCCAGAAATATGGATTTGCGGTGAGGATTGTCATGATTTTTAATCGTATCATTGGATCTTTTAATTTAAAACGTCTTTATTCTTCGGTGAAGATGAACTATGGCGAAACTAATCCATACTTACCGGTGATAGAAAAGAAATTGACCAGCTGTGGAAATGTATCCACGAACGGATGGTTTGAGAGGACTTAGCCGGAATTGTTTTTCATGATAGCAGGTTAGGGTCTTTGTCTTTAAGACAACAGCATTTGCTTTTACCCCTACGTCTGACAGAAAATAAATTACTGAAGAAAATTTTACTACTTTTGTCAAAAAACAACGCTATAAAAGACCTTGTCATGTAATACGATTAAAATAAACTAGGAATCTACCTCCCCATTTCATGGCGGAGGTGTCGGTCTTATCTTTTATTTTAATTTTATATCATGAGTATTTCACAAAAATACGGTCGTACTTATCACTACCCTTTTTCTCCGGGGACCACAAGTGACGACAGAATACAACATCAATACTGGGAGCAACTAGAAAAAATCCCTGCCTTAATACATACAGAGAAACTGGATGGGGAGAACAATTGTCTTTCCAGAAAGGGGGTTTTTGCCCGTTCCCATGCAACGCCTACCACCTCTCCCTGGACGGAAAGCCTCAGGAGGTTCTGGCAGCTGATCAGAAACGATCTGGGAGATCTGGAGATCTTCCTGGAAAACCTGTATGCCGTTCATTCCATAGAATACCGGGCGCTGGAGCATCATTTTTATGTCTTTGGCATCCGGCAGCATGACCAATGGCTGAGCTGGGAAGAAACCAGGTTTTACGCGGCAATGCTGGATTTACCTACAGTTCCGGTGATCGGGACGTTTCAGGCCTTAGCAGATCCCTCTTCGTTCGAAAAGCAAGTGATACAGCTGGCATCGGGCAGAGGACAATTGGAGCCTCATGATGCCTGTAGCGGAGAACTGGTTACGATGGAAGGAATTGTGACGCGGAATTTAGAAGGCTATCCGGTAGCAGGATTCGCCGATAATGTTTTTAAATATGTAAGAAAAGGGCATGTGAAAACGGACCAGCACTGGACCCGGAACTGGAAACGTGCCCGTCTGAATAATGAAGGAGGTACCCATGTGGACCATTAGTAAAGATAAATCCTGGTCAAACCTGGAAAGAGAGTTTGACTGGGTAAAACGTATGGAGGAAGTCCCTCAGGACAAGGTTTACCATGCCGAAGGCAATGTTGCCATACATACACAAATGGTATTGGCTGCTTTGGAAAATCAACCCGGATTTCAACAACTGGGCGCTCAGGAAAAGGAAATCCTATGGGCATCGGCTTTGCTGCACGATGTAGAGAAATACAGTACTACCGTATTTGAAGAGGATGGAAGCATCAGTTCAAAGGGGCACGCTAAAAAAGGAGCAATGAAGGCCAGACAATTTCTTTACCGGGAACTGGCTGCCCCTTTTTGCATCCGGGAACAAATTGTGGCACTCGTGAGGCATCATGGCCTCCCAATCTGGCTTTTTGAAAAACCGGATCCACTGAAGGCATTGATTATGGCAAGCATGGACCTGAATACGGAATGGCTGGCCTTATTGGCCAGAGCAGATATGTTAGGGCGGATTTGTGAGGATCAGGAGGCCATGTTATACCGGATAGACTGCTTTGAAGAGTTTTGCCGGGAGCAGGGCTGTTGGGGACAGGCGCGTCTCTTTGCATCAGAGGATGCCCGGATGTATTATCTGCAAAAGGAAAATGCGTACCCGGATTATATTCCTTTTGATACGCCCCTAATGGAGGTGGTCCTGATGAGCGGACTTCCGGGAGCGGGAAAGGATACCTATATTAAAAAGAATTTTCCGGAAATGGAGGTCATCTCTTTGGATAATATTCGTAAGGAATGGGGAATTAAGCCGACTGATAAATCCGGAAACGGACGTGTGATACAGGAAGCTAAAGAAAGGGCAAGAATCTTACTGCGCAAGAAAACGAGCTTTGTCTGGAACGCTACCAATACCACAAGTCAGATGCGGATGCAATTGATTGAGCTCTTTAGTACTTATAAAGCAAAGGTCAGTGTGGTGTATATAGAAAGTCCTTATGTCGATTTATGTCGCCAAAACAGAGGACGTGAAGCAATAGTGCCGGATCAGGTACTGGAAAAACTGATCAATAAGCTGGAGGTTCCGGCATTATGGGAAGCGCACAGTGTATGTTATTATACTTAGTATTTTCCCCCGGTTGGGCGATTGCTGCTGCTACGGGCGTAATGAAGGCTGAAGGAGCAAGTTCCTTCAGCCTTCATTACGCCTTATTTTCTTTAAGCTGATTGATAAAGCCCCTCGGCGTTTCTCCATATTGTTTTCTAAACTCCCTGCTGAAATATTTAGGATCATTAAATCCAACGAGGTAAGAGATTTCTGATATGGTATATACATTTTGTTCCAGGAGCTGGGCCGCCTTTTTTAAGCGGATAGACTTAATAAAATCATTTACGGAGAGGTCTGTAATTGCCCTGATCTTCTTGTATAAAACAGGCTGACTCATGCCCACCTCTGTGGCCAGGTCGGGGACCGCGAAACTTTGGTCTGCCATGTTTTCCTCAATATATTTTAATACCCTGGTCATGAAGGCCTGATCCGTTGATCCGATCACTACGTTTTGAGGTTGTAAGGTCACCTGTTGTCCATACTTCTCCCGCATGGTGGCCCTGGAATTCAGGAGGTTTTTGAGATTGAGTTCCAATAATTCCGTACTGAAAGGTTTGGTCACATAAGCATCAGCACCAGTCTCCAGTCCGCTAACCTGATGGATATGCGTAGACCTTGCCGTCAATAAGATCACCGGAATATGGCTGGTTCGTTCATCTCCCTTTAACTTCCTGCAGAGTTCCAGTCCATCCATTACCGGCATCATGATGTCGCAGATAATCAGGTCAGGAAGAAGTTCAATAGCGGTTTCCCAACCTTTTAATCCATCTTCGCTTTCTACTACCTGATAACGCTTATTTAACAACCCTGAAATCAATAGCCTGATCTCAGCGTTGTCTTCTACTACTAATATGGTTTCATGAAGCTTGCCTGTTTTTACCTTTTCCGAAAGCGGTTCTTCATAGCTAACCGGATGGGGAGAATGGTATTCGTAGTCAATGGTTTCCATCAGTTCAGCGGGTTTGAAATGCGCTTTCCCTTTTTGAAGGATTACCCTGAAACACGTGTCGCCGGCACTTTCACTGCTCGCCGGATGGCTCTCTATTTCGATTTTTCCACGATGCGCAGTGACAATACTTTTAGAAAGTGCCAGGCCGATACCGGAACCAATATGACTGGATCCATGTTCGTCTACCTGGAAAAAATCACTGAACAGTTTATTCTGGCTTTCGTATGGAATCCCCTTGCCGTTGTCTCTGACTTTAATTTCTATTCCTGTAGAAAATTCCTGAATAGAAAGAATGATTTCCCCCTGGTCATTGGTGAATTTAAAAGCATTGCTCAGCAAATTGAAGAGTACTTTCTCCAGTTGAAGCTTGTCAAAATAAAGAAGAATGGATTCCTGTTCGCATTCAAACACATACCGGATGTTACGGTTTAAAGCCATATGGTCAAAAGCCAGAAAAATCTCTTTGGTGAAGCTGACAATATCCCCCTGACTAACGGTTAATTTCATGAGCCCTGCTTCCACCTTTCTAAAGTCCATCAACTCGGTGATGAGCCTCATCAGACGATCAGCATTGTTTTTTATCGGGATCACTTGTCTGCTGAGCTCAATGTTGTCCTGAGTGCTTTTCATCAGGTTTTCCAGGGGCCCAAGAATCAGGGTCAAAGGGGTTCGGATCTCATGGGAGATATTGGTAAAGAAACTGAGTTTCATCTGTTGTAAGTCTACAGATCGTTTCAACAATGCCCGCACTACGATATAACGGATAGTAAGGAACAGAATAACCGCAAAAATCAACAGATACAGGCAATAGGCCCACCAGCTTGCCCATAATGGTGGTTTGATGCTGATTTTTATGCTGGCAATACCGGCGCCTGAGATGCCGTCGTTATTGCTTCCTTTCACCATAAAAGTGTAATTACCCGATGGAAGATTGGAATAAGTTGCACTCGGTTCTGTGGTATAGTTCCAATCTTTGTCGTAATCCAACAGGCGGTAAGCATACCTGTTTTTATCAGGTTTTATGTAGTTTAACAAGGCAAAGCCAAGCGTAAAGTGATTCTGATCATGACCAAAGGTGATGCTTTTGCTGCTGCTGATGTCTTCTTCCAGCAGCTGATCAGGACCGTTTACCGCAATGGGAAGATTAAATAGCTTTAATCCGGTAAAAACCATCGGACTTTGGGATCGGTTGATTTCTATTTGTTTCGCGAAGAAGGAGGTCAGTCCATTATAACCACCAAAAAAGAGTTCTCCTTTGCTGTCTTTAAAATAAGACCTTACATTGAAGTCATTACCAGCGAGCCCGTCACTCTTGGTGTAAGTTCTGAATTTTCCGGTCTTTGGATTTAATTTTGACAGGCCATTATCGGTGCTGATCCATAAATAGTGCTCCTCATCTTCAATGACTCCGAGCACATTGTTATTGGATAAACCTTCTTTCTCGGTATAGGTTCTGAACCGTTTTGTTGCCGGGTCATAAATGCTGAGTCCTCCAAAATAAGTTCCTATACATAGGCTTCCTGAAGTGGTTTGTACGATACAATTGATGTAGTCAGATTGAAGTTTATGGGGGTTGTTTTTATCTTTAAAAAAAGAATACAGTTGCCCGCTCTTTAAATGGCAGGCATATAAACCTCCCTGCGTCCCAATCCAGAGATTCCTGTCCCGATCTTCAAACAGGACTTGGATGTGCTTGTTCTTTAACTTTTTCTCCAGAGCGCTCTTTGTGGTATAGGCAGTTCCGTCGTTTTTCCATTTCATCAGATTGAGACCGGAATAGGAGCCAATCCAGGTGTCGCGGTTACTGTCTTCGCAAATGGCGATGATTTCTGCTGTGCTGATGTTGTTATTCGTGTCTTTTACATTAATTACAGACCTGAATGTTTTGTCTTTAGGGTTGAAAATGTTGAGGCCACCGTGGTGGGTTCCTATCAATAAATTTCCGTTTCTGTCTTTACAAATGGTTTTGATCAGGTTAGAGGTCAGCCCTTGTTTATTGTTCAGGCTGATCTTGTAATTTGAATAGCGCTGATTAATTCGGTCATAATAGTTCAGACCACCACCTTCAGTACCTATCCACAGGTTTTGATACTGATCCTCTACAATGGAGCTGACAATATTGCTGCTGATGCTCGATCGCAGTTTACTATTCTTATAGGCACGAAACTCGGTAGGGAAAGGATAAGCGATATTCACGCCACCATAAAAGGTCCCTACCCAGGTGCAGTTGTTTCGGTCCTGAAAGATGCTATGTATAGAATTGTGGCTGAGGCTTTCTTTTAATTCCGGATTATGCTGATAATTGGTAAAGCGCTTGTTAGCGGGGTCGAAAATACTCAGTCCTTCCTGAGTACCTATCCAAAGCATGCCCTGGCGGTCGAGCATGATTTCACGAATGTCATTATGAACAATGGAATTGCTGCTATCGTTATGCCGGTAAACAGAGAAAGATTCATCGCTGCTGTTGAACAGGTTTAATCCGTTATCGGTGCCAATCCAGATGTTTTGCTGCGCATCTGCAGTCAGGCTGGTAATATAGTTGGAACTGATGCTGTGCGCTTTAGTTTGCTCATGCCGGTAAATCTGGTATTGTCCGTTTTTCAGGTTCATCCGGATCAGGCCGTCGCTGGTGGCGAACCACATGTGGTCATCAGGACCTCTCAATGTAGCATAAATGTTGTTTAAACCTCTGTTGGCACGGGCATCCTTAAACAGATAGGTTTTGAATTCATTATTTTCCCGGTTACTAAGCAGATTGCTGCCATATAAGGTGCTGATCCAAAGCTGTCCTTTTTTATCCTCATAAATGTGCTCTATCGCATTGCTGCTAATACTGTTTTTGACTTTCGGGTTGACGGTAATTCGGGTAAAGGCATCTTTTTTAGCATCGTATCTATTTAGCCCTTTCACTGTCCCTACCCAAAGAACGCCTTCACGATCAGTTAAGATGGAGGTAATTTCATCACTTGAAATACTTTTGGGATCATTGGGGTTGTTTTTATAAACCTTAAACTGATAACCATCATACCTGTTCAGCCCATGCTTCGTACCAAACCACACAAATTGCTGATGGTCCTGGGTAATGGCCATTACAGAATTCTGAGAAAGGCCGTTCTCCAGTGTCAGGTTGCTGAAACGGATGCTTTTCTGTGCATAAGTCGCTAATTGCGATAAAATAAGAAAGAAGAGCAATGAAAGATCGAAGCTCCTTTTTATAAGTTTCATACTGGCTCCCCCAAGGGCTGTTAATATCGGTTTTGCTGAGACGTGAATATCCGATTATTCATTCTCATTATTTGCAAAATATTGTTGAATTGTTTTTAAAGGCGTTTTTTTTTGATTTTTCTACCCATTCTTTTAGAATATTCATCTTTTAAAAAAGAATTATCCTACAGCTTTGGTACAGTCAAAAAACAAGTATTAGATCTTCCGATCGAAAACTCAATTCACCAACTAACCAAACCAAACTCAACCAAAACCTCCAAACCATGACACAAAATTACACCGTCCCCAAGTCCAGCGGCCTCCGGAAATCACCTGGCAGCTAAGCTATTGATCACCTCATTAAAGATCAGTTTTAGCAGCGTGCTGCTATAAAAATAATTATAAAACTACGGTTAGGTTGAAATGCCCTTCGATTGTTGTTTGGTCGCAACAACGGAGGGCTCGGTTTAACCGTGGCAATATCAAATGACCTCAACCAAAACTTAAAACCAGATATATGAGAGAAAAACTACGCGATTCATTTAGAAATTGGGGACTGGGGATGCTCTGCTTAACCGCATTGGGTCAACAGGCTGCATATGCCCAATCCCAGGACAGTACTTTCAATAAGAAAGCACTGAACGATTCTGCAAGAAAGGCAGTCAGGAGTTCTTATTCCTTTCAATTGCCCTCTGGCAAAATTCCCGTATGGTTTGGAACGCAACGCAAAGAACAACTGTTGCAATCTCAGGGAATAGTGAGTGGAAATGAACTGCTGAGCTTCCCTGTAGCACAGATTGAAGCAACTTTATATGGCAAGCTAGCCGGTTTGTACCTGGTTCAGCCATCGGCTAAGCCAGGAGAAGATGCAGCATCTATTTCCCTGAGAGGACGAAATCCATTGATCGTCGTGGATGGGGTACCCAGGAACCTGAACAGCATTAATCCGGAACAGATTGCTTCCGTTTCCGTTTTAAAAGATGCATTGGCGACTGCTGTTTATGGAATGAGAGGAGGCAATGGAGCAATCCTGATCGAGACCAAAAGAGGCGGTATTGCACCGAGGAAAATTTCTTTCACTGCCCAAACCGGAATCCAGAAACAATTGGATATCCCATCTTTTCTAAACGCAGGAGACTATGCGACACTTTTTAATGAAGCATTGACCAATGATGGAAAACAACCCATATACACAGCTGAAGCGATAGAGAAATACCGCAATGGCGCTGATCCGATCCTGTATCCGAACGTGGACTGGTACAACAGTATTCTAAAAAAGCAGGCCAGCCTGCAACGCTATAACCTGAACTTCTCGGGAGGAAACGAAAAAGCCCGCTATTTTGTGGATCTGGATTATCTGAATCAGGATGGTTTCTTTGTTTCTGATCCCAAAAGAAATACCTACGAAACAAATAACTCCTTTAAACGATATGGTTTCAGAACAAATATAGATGCAGATCTTACTAAAAATCTATTGCTTTCCCTGAATCTTTTCGGAAGAATCAGAAATGGAAATGAACCTGGAGCCATTGATGCCAGTTTATCAGGTATTACCGGTTCAGACCTGATTTACATAAACTTGCTGAGAACGCCAAATAATGCTTATCCGATGTTAAATCCGGATGGTTCTTTCGGAGGGAATCAGCAGTTCGTAAATAATTTATACGGGCAGGTGGTCGGATCAGGCTACAGACCAAGCTATAACCGTAACCTGGGTGTTGATCTGAGCCTGAAACAGAAGCTGGACGGATTGCTGGAAGGACTGTATGTTCAAGGAAAAGGATCTTTCAATACCTATTACTCTGAATTGATTAATAGGAGTAAATCTTTCGCAGTTTATCAATATACACCCAATCCGGGAGGAACAGCAGACATTGTTAAATTCGGTACAGACGGTTCGCAGAACAACGGTTCTTCGCAGGATGTAACGAACAGACAGATCTATACCGAGTTTCTGGCGGGATATAACCGGGCATTTGGGAACCATGAGCTGAATACTTCCCTGAACTATAACATGGATAGCTTTGTGAACGGCTCTGATCTGAGCATGGACAATTCTGCGCTTGCCGCAAGATTTCAGTATAACTATAGTAAAAAATATTTTCTGGAGCTGGCTTCTTCCTATATGGGAATGAATCGCTATCCGACCAATCATCAGTGGGGATTTTTTCCTGCGGCAGGTTTAGGATGGGACATGTCAAAGGAGGATTTTATGAAATCTTTCAAATCTTTAAACACCCTTAAATTAAGGGGAAGTTATGGACGTACTGCCGACAACAGCGGGGCTGGTAATTTCATTTATCAGCAATTCTATACAGCCGACAATACCGTTTACTTTGGCAGCCCGGCAACGGGTAACAGTTCTATTGTAGAAGCTGTTTTGGCCAATCCGAACATCACCTGGGAAATGGCCGATAAATTGAATGTTGGCCTTGATATTTCTGCATTTCAGCACAAACTTCAATTCTCTGCAGAATACTACCACAACGCCTACAGCGGCCTTTTGCAACAGCGAGGTACGAATGCGAGCACAGTTCTGGGAAACCTGAGACCTGATGAAAATATTGGGAAAAGAACGTATAGCGGAGTCGAATTAACCGCCGGCTACTATGGTAAAACAGGTAACATGAACTGGTTTGTAAATGGAAATGCCTCACTGAGCAAAAGCAGGGTCGACTATATGGACGAGGTAATCAGACCTTACGAATGGATGAAGAGAACAGGACTTCCGGTAGGACAGCCTTTTGGAATGGTCGCAGACGGTTTTTTTAACAATCAGGCAGAAATTGACCACAGTCCCAAAGTAGATGGATATAAGGCGGTACCTGGAGACATCAGGTATAAGGACCTGAACGGAGATGGGGTGATTAATGTTTTTGATGAGCAGGCGATAGGAAGCACCAAACCATTGATCTTTTACGGATTAACCGCAGGTTTTAATTATAAAGGATTTGAGTTCTCTATGGTATGGAATGGCGTAGCCAATAGAAATGTTTTTGTGAACGGAGCTGGAACGTATGAATTTCAATCTGTGGGAATTGGAGGTTCCGGACAAGCTTTTGCCCATCACCTGGACCGTTGGACACCTGCAACTGCAGCTACCGCAACTTACCCGCGTTTAACGGTAGGAAACAATATTAACAACCAAAGGAATTCTTCTTTCTGGTTGAAGAATGGGAGCTATCTGCGCCTGAAAAATGTAGAGTTCGCTTATTCTTTACCGCAGCGCTGGATCAGCTTTGTAAAACTGGACCGTGCGAGAATTTTTGTTAATGGCAGCAACCTGCTCACCATTACCCCGCTGGAAAGAGTAGATCCTGAAGTCGTAGCCTGGGACTATCCAAACCAACGCGTATTCAATTTTGGAATCAACCTACAATTTTAAACCTGAACCTTAAAGTAATGAAGCGTATAAAAAATATAATTACAGGACTGAGCCTGCTTGCCATCATAGTTTCCTGCTCCAAATCCCAGGAAAAAGAACCGCTGGAAAGAATCGGAGAAGACCTGGTCTTCGATAATATAGATAAGAATGCAGATTATGCGAAACAGTTTCTCAATGGCACCTATTTACAATTACCTGATGGATACAACAGGGTGCTGGGGAATTTTCTGGAGGTAGGGACTGACGATGCGGTCTCTTCAGAAGATGGCAGTTTAGTGGAGGGCTACAGGACAGGACTGGTTTCCGGACAAAATGTACCAGACAACCAATGGGCAAGGAATTATACCGGCATCCGCAGGGCGAATATGTTCCTGAGCAAAATCGATATTGTACCGGCTACCCCTGAACTGAAAATCCAGTGGAAAGCAGAAGCCCGTTTCCTTCGTGCTTACTTTTATTTTGAACTGGTAAAGAGATGGGGAGGAGTTCCCCTGATCGGCGATAAAATATTTGGCCTCAATGATAATGTCAATCTGAAAAGAAATACAGCGGATGAGTGTTATGATTATATCCTTTCGGAAATTGAAGCGGTAAAAGACCTTTTGCTGCCTGCAGCAGTCAGCGATCAGAATATCGGAAGAGCAAACAAGGGGGCTGCGCTGGCCTTAAAATCAAGGATATTACTCTATCGTGCAAGCCCGCTCTCCAATCCTAATGGAGATCCGCAACGCTGGCAAGCAGCAGCTGATGCGGCAAAAGACCTGATGCAATTGGGTAATTATTCATTGGGAACAGATTTTATTGCCTTGTTTAATGCTGTAAAGAACCCGGAAATCATTTTCATGAAAGAGCAGGGGCAAAGCCAGAATGTGGAAACGAATAATGGGCCGATTGGATACACTGTTGGTAATGGAACTACAAGTCCTACACAAAATCTGGTAGACGCTTTTCCAATGAAAAATGGCAAAATGCCAATGGAAGCAGGCTCGGCATACGATGCTGCAAATCCATACGCAGGCAGAGATCCCAGATTTGCGGCGACAATTATGTTCAATACTACGAAATGGCTGAACAGGCCTGTAGAAACATTCAATGGTGGATTAGACCGCCCGGGAGGAAGCAGGATCCAGACCAAAACGGGGTATTACCTGCGTAAATTCATGGGTAAATTCGAAAGTTCGGGTAGTTATAGCAACCAGAATCATCATGTTATGCTGTTTCGCTATGCAGAGATCTTATTGAATTATGCAGAGGCAGTGAATGAGGTCAACGGTCCGGTTGCGGAGGTGATGAATGCCATCACCGCCATTAGAAAAAGAGCAGGAATTAATGCAGGAACAGATGCGAGGTATGGCATTGCTGCAGAGATCTCGAAAGATCAGATGCGTAGCCTGATCAGAAATGAACGTCGTGTGGAAATGGCTTTTGAGGAACAAAGATTCTGGGACATCAGAAGATGGAAAATTGCAGAGCAGGTGCTCAATACGCCATTAAAAGGAGTGAACATTGTTAAAAATGTAGACGGGACTTTTAGTTATACGATCCTGGATATTGCTCCTGCAGTTTTCGATGCTTCGAAAAACTATCTTTTTCCGATTCCTTATTCGGAAATCCAGACCAATCCAAACATGATTCAAAATCCAGGATACACTTATTAATTCCTCCAAACAAACACAGAAATAATGAGAAAAATAATTCTTATATGCTTTATGCTATGCCTGGGCACGGTGGCATTTGCGCAACAGATCGTATTGAGCGGCAGGGTAACCGATAAAGATGGCGGGCCTATTCCAGGTGCTACAATTACTGAAGCGGGAAATGAAAAAAACGGAACATTCAGTAATAACAACGGTGATTTTAGCCTAAAAATGACCGGAAGGCAAATTAAAGTAAGCAGCATCGGTTATGAAGTACAAATCATCAGTATCGGAAGTAAACATTCCATTGTCGTAACCCTGTTGGATAACAATTCCCAGATGAATGAAGTGGTGGTAGTCGGCTTTGCCAAACAAAAGAAAATTACCAATACCGGCTCGATTTCGACAATTAGTGGAAAGGAACTGCGTCAGAGTCCTGCGGCAAGTATCCAGAACTCATTGGCCGGAAGATTACCCGGATTGTTCCAGCAACAAACCAGTGGACAACCGGGAAAAGATGCCGCTAATATCTATATCCGTGGGGTGAGCTCATTTGCGGGAAATAGCAGTACGCCACTGGTTATCGTTGATGATGTGGAATTTCAGTATGCCCAGCTGAATCAGATTGATCCGAATGAGGTGGAAAGCATTTCCATCCTTAAGGATGCAGCTACAACGGCGATTTATGGAATCAAGGGGGCCAATGGGGTAATTGTAATTACCACGAGAAGAGGAAAAGAAGGCCCTGCAGTCATTACTTTCAGGACAGAAGCTGGTGTGCAGATGCCTACCATTTTAAGAAAGTCATTGAATTCTTACCAGTCTTTGCAATTGCTGAAAGAACAGGCGGTTAATTCCGGACAGGATCCTAACATCGCCTATCCTGGTCTGGTAAGCGATGAAGCTCTGGAGCATTTTCGCCTGGGCGACGACCCGTTCCGGTATCCGAATGTAAACTGGTATGATGAAGTGATGAAGAAAACTGCGGTGCAACTGCGTAATAATATTGACATCAGTGGAGGAACAAACAGCCTTCGTTATTTCATTTCTGCCGGGTCTATTTATCAAAACGGGATCCTTAAAGACGTAAAGCGAAAAGAAGATTTTGATAACAATTACTTTTTAAAAAGATACAATATCCGTTCTAACGTTGATTTGGATGTCAACAAAAACCTAAGCCTGAAATTAGATCTTTCTACACGTTTCAGTGAAATCAATGAGCCTAATTTACCGGATCCGATGGCAGGGGGAGCACTTCCTTTCTGGCGTAGAATCTCAAGCGGACTACTCGGTCCATGGGTGTATCCGGTACGTAATGCCGACGGAAGTTATGGTGGAGTGAGGGGTGGTTCACTGAATCCGGTTGGTGCCCTGGAATATGGTGGTTACAAACGGAATTACAGCAATGACCTGAACCTGAATTTGAGCGCTACCCATAAACTGAATTTCATCACCGAAGGCCTGTCTCTGAAAGGAGTGTTGGCTTACACGAATAAATCTGAGTTCAACAGAGCGCTTACCCGCGGTCGTTTCCCGGTGTATACGCTGATTCCGGGAACAGAGACCCTGGATCCGGTATATCCTGAATTGTTGAGGATTGAACCCTTGGTTCGGAGTAATGGAGAATATGAGTCCCCTTTCAGAAAGCTGAATTTTCAGGCCATTCTGGATTACAACAGACAGTTCGGGCAACATAATGTATATGGTTTATTGTTAACGAACCGTACAGGTGACATTAAAGGTTCTAATGCACCGGGTAACTTTCAGGGTTATGCCGCAAGGTTGGGCTATAACTTTAAATCGCGCTATTTAATTGAGTTCAATGCAGGCTATAATGGTTCAGATCGCTTTAAAGCGAAAAATCGTTTTGGCTTGTTTCCGGCCATCTCCGGAGGATGGAATATCAGTGAAGAATCTTTCTTTAGGGACAATATAAAATTGATCAATTACCTGAAAATCAGAGGTTCTTATGGTACGGTGGGAAGTGACGTGGTAGAAGGAAACAGGTACTTGTACAATGAGGTTTATACCGTGGCCTCTGGTGGCTACTATTTTGGAGAAAGCCCTACGGGACAGCCAAGAGTAACGCCGGGAACATTGGGAAACAACGATGTGCGATGGGAAAAAGAGCGTAAAGCAAATATCGGGGTCGACATGAAGTTGTTCAATAGCAAACTTGAAATTACTGCAGACTATTTTGACCACCTGAGATATGATATCCTGACCAATCGGGAAACGGTACCCGGATATACGGGTTTAAGCCTTCCGCCAGTGAACCTGGGCAGGGTAAGTAACAAAGGCTTTGAACTGGAAGTCAATCACCGTAACGCGGTAAATGACCATTTTCAGTATTTCATCCGTGCCAATGCTTCCTTTGCAAGAAATAAAATTCTTTTCAGGGATGAACCTGATGCAGTGGCTGCAAACCTTAAAAAAACCGGACGTCCTGTGGGCCAGTTGTTCGGCTATGTCTCAGAAGGGTTCTATTATGATGAGGCAGATATCACAAACAGTCCGAAGGTGTTAGGAAAGACCGTGATGCCGGGCGACCTGAAATATAAGGATGTGAACGGCGATGGAATCATCGACGGAAAAGACATTACTGCCATTGGCAAACCAGAGACTCCGGAGCTGACTTATGGTTTCTCCGCTGGATTTAGCTATAAGGATTTCGACTTCTCTTTCCTTTTACAGGGAGCGGCAAGAAGCAGCATCAGTTCCAATACCTTACTTCAGATCGGAAATGTCAATGGCATACCCGCCGCTATCCATTTGAAACGCTGGACTCCGGAAACAAAAGATACCGCAGAATATCCCCGTTTGGGAGGCGTAAGTTTTGATGCTTCTACATTTTGGCTGAGACCAGCCGATTATCTCCGCCTCAAAAATGTGGAGTTGGGGTATCACCTGCCGAAGCCTTTTACACAGAAACTGAGGTTGAAAGATGTTAGATTTTATGCGAACGGACTCAACCTGCTCACTTTTAATAAATTGAAAATTTATGATGTGGATCCGGAATCTAAAAGAGGAAGTGTGGAAGCCTATCAGAATTATCCTCAGATGAAGATTGTCAATTTTGGATTACAAGTAACTTTTTAAGAAGAAACCATGAAAAAATTAGTTAAATATATCATGATCACTGCAAGTTTAGGACTTGCAGTGTGGACTGCGGGATGTAAAAAAGCATCGGATAAAAGTTTCCTGGATCCTACGGATGTAGGACAAATCAATGAAGAAACCGTTTTTGCAGATAGTGCTTTGAGTATTCAGTTTTTGAATTCTGTATATGGAGACCTACATAGAACTTATTTCATGCAAAACGGTAATAACGGAGGCGGAATCTGGGCCTTTTCAGATGCTTCTGATGACGGGGAAGCACGCTGGTCGAGTGGCTTTTCTCAAGGATTTAATCGCGCAAACGTGGCAGGAGGGGCGGATAACAGTTTTAGTCTAAGTACCTGGAACAGTTGTTATGCGATGATCAGAAGGGTAAATGTTTTTCTGGATAACATTGAGCGTGCGCCACTTTCTGCCGCAAAAAAGACGAGGTTAAAAGCTGAATCCAGATTCTTAAGGGCTTATTCCTATTTTCATCTGCTGAGAACATTTGGCGGTGTTCCACTTCTTGGGGATAAAAAATATAACCTTAAGGACGACTTCCTGTTGCCGAGAAACAGCTTTGCTGAAAACGTAGACTATATAGAGAAAGAACTCAATGAAGTCGCTGTCCTATTGCCTTTGGAACATCTTCCGGAGGATTTTGGCAGACCTACAAAAGGGGCAGCATTAGCCGTAAAAGCAAAGTTGTTGCTGACCGCTGCAAGTCCGCTTTTTAATGAAAGTAATCCCAATTCCGGACCAGTTAAAGCACTTCTTGGTTATGAAGCGTACGATGCAAACCGTTGGAAAAAGGCAGCTGATGCGGCTAAAGAGGTGATGAATCTTGGTTTTTACAGACTGGTGGAAGACAATGCTACAGCACCTGGATATGGATATTATGACATGGGAATCCAGCGTAAAAATTCCGAATACATCTTCCAGATCATGATGAATACCGGACGCTTTTACGAACAGTATTTGTTACCTGCTTCCCGTGGCGGACAAAACTACGGAAACCCAACCCAGCAATTGGTAGACGATTATGCGATGAGCAATGGGAAACTCATCACTGAACAGGGATCAGGATATGTGGCCACAAGTCCATATTTGAACCGTGATCCGAGGTTCTATTATACGGTTATTTATAACCAGGCGCTTTGGCTGGATAGAACCAGCTTAACGAAAAAACCGGTAGATCTTTATGCACTGGCACCTGGAGATGGGATGGGTACTGCGGCTTATAATACGGTTACCGGATACCTTTGGAGAAGATTCTGTAATGAGAATGCCGGAGGCAACTATGGGGTAACGAGCCAGATCGGACTGGTAGTTTCCAGATATGCGGATATCCTGTTGGAATTTGCGGAAGCAACAAATGAATTTCAGGGGCCAACGGCAGAAGTATATGATGCGGTGGAAGCAGTCCGTAAACGTGCAGGTCTGGTTCCCTTTGCCATCAACAGAGGGATGAGTAAAGAAGAAATACGTACGGTAATCCGACATGAAAGACGAATTGAGTTCGCTGCTGAAGAAGGACACCGTCTTTTTGATATCTTTAGATGGAAGACTGCCGAAACCCTGCTAAATGGGCCAATGGATGGAATGAGGTGGACAAAAACGGATGGTACCTTTACCGGAAACAGGATCACATTTGAGACAAGGATATTTAACAGTCCTCAGATGTATTACCATCCGATTCCGCTGAGGGAGATCAATAAAAACAATTTGTTCATTCAAAACCCAGGGTGGTAAACGTATAAAAATGATAGATATAATTATGGAAACTCAAACAATAGCAGGGAATAAAAGTAGTTTAAAGCTCGGGAAATGGATGTCATTTGCGCTGCTGATGTTGAGTTTCCATTTAGGACAGGCACAGAAAGAAACCTCCCGAAACTGGCTGATTGCTGAATTTAACAAAGGCGTCGATTTTAATCAGATCGGGGAATGGAGAAAAGAACAGCAATTGCAAACTTTTCAAAAGATTGATGCCTTGCCGGAGCAGGTAAAATCAGCATTCCTAAAACGTGCGGAGCAAGCGAATACGTATGTCTGGCCTTCTTTACCTGCCAGCCTTTACCTGGATTATAAACATACCGGAACGAGGACAAACTACGAGCAATTGCAATCGGAAAGGCGACGGAAGTTGTCAAACCTCGTCATCGGGGAGCTGATTGAAAGAAAAGGACGCTTTATCCCTCAATTGGTCAATGGCCTTTGGCTGGTATTGGAGGAAAGTACCTGGGTTGCTCCGGCACATATCGTGGTACAAAAGGAAGGTGCAGATCTTCCTAATCCTGAGGAAGGATATATCGACCTGAATGCCGGTCGTACGGCAGTAACGGTAGCCATGATTTATCATTTGCTCGCTCCGGAGCTGGGAGCTTATTCGAAAGTGATCAACAAACGGATCTTGTCTGAACTGGACAAAAGAATTTTTCAGCCTTATATGAAATACAATCATTTCTGGTGGATGGGATTCAAAGGTAATGCGGTAAACAACTGGAATGCCTGGGTGAATACCAATTGTATGCATACCGCTTTACTGGCGATGCAAAGTCCGGATTCCCTGAACAGGTTTACAGAGAAAATTATGCGCAGTACCGATAATTTTCTGAATCAGTATCCCCTGGATGGAGGCTGTGATGAAGGCCCGGGTTATTGGGGAGAAGCGGGAGGAAAACTGATCAGATTGTTAACCTTATTGAATAGTGCTACTAAGGGGCAGCTCAACTGGGAGGATAAACCCTTGATTCATGAGATGGGCAATTACATTTATAAGATGCACATCGCCGATGATTATATGGTGAATTTTGCCGATGCTACAGCACGTTCTACCCCGGATTTTGAAAGCATTTATCAATTTGGAACGCTGTTTAATGATTCGGTTTTAAAGCAATTTGCTGCTTTTCAGTTTAAACAGGAACATCAGGAACTTCCATCCGGAGATGTAACGGATTTTGTGCAGTCGGTAGCCATTTATGCTGACTTATTGAAAATCCCCGCAATTGCAGCTTATCCAAAGGTTTCCTTACTTCCACAATTGCAGGTCCTGACGATGAGGTCAGAAACCGGAAGCAGCAAAGGAATGTTTGTGGCGATAAAAGGGGGCAACAATGCCGAAAGTCATAACCACAACGATATTGGTAATTTTATCATATACATGGATGGAAAGCCTGCAATTATTGATGTGGGGGTGGGGACTTATACCAGCAAGACATTTAGTAAACAACGTTATGAGCTGTGGAACCTGCAGTCTCAATGGCACAACTGCCCGGTCATCAACGGCATTCCACAGTCGGACGGAAAAAAATATGCAGCTAAAGATTTTACCTATTCCCATGAACGGGACCAGGAAAGCCTGCATTTAGATCTGGCTGCGGCTTATCCCGAAAACGCTGAAGTTAAACAATGGAAACGTAAGCTGGACTTCTATCCGGCAAAAGAAAGCTTAACCTTAACAGAATCTTATCAGCTGAAAAAATTCCAGCAAGCTTCGGTCTTAAATTTTATGACCGCAGTGCCGGTACAACAAAGCCCGGGAGAATTGACTTTCGGCAGAACAGGCCTGGCCCTGAAATACGACCCCTCGAAATTTGAGGTAAAGATCGTAGAGAAATTGCTCGATGATCAGCGGCTTAAAAATAGCTGGGGCGAGAAAGTATATCGGGTGGAACTCCGGCTAAAAAGTAAATCATTAAAGGATCAGGTTGTCCTTAAATTCTATAAAAAATAATATCAGCCCATACCAACACACAAAGAAACAATGAAACGATTGATGATTGCCGCATTTGGACTTTCAGTTCTGATGAATTTACAGCCACTCTCTGCACAGCAGAACGGCAAAAACGAAAAAATAACCTTACTGCATGGCACGCATAGAGTAGGAAAACGAACGGATGCAACCATGGAGAAATGGAGGGGCTATGGCCTTGGTCAGTTTATCCATTGGGGCCTGTACGCGATCCCGGGCGGAGCCTGGAACGGAAAACAATACAATGGTGCCGCAGAATGGATCAGGTCCTGGAATGGAATTCCTAAATCTACTTATGATTCCCTGAACTATAGTTTTAATCCAACTGCATTTGATGCCAAAGCATGGGCAAAAACAGCCAAACAAATGGGGGCAAGATATGTGACTTTTACCACCAAACACCATGATGGCTTTTGTTTATGGCCAAGTAAATACACGAAATATACCATAAAGAATTCCCCTTATAAAAAGGACATCGTAAAGGCCGTAGTGGATGCTTATGATCAGGAAGGAATCGATGTGATCCTGTATTTTTCTGTGATGGACTGGAACCATCCGGATTGGCGTTATGACCTGAAAACCAAAGAAGACAGCATTGCTTTTGAACGCTTTAAAAAATTCACCCGCAACCAGCTGATCGAATTGCTGACCAATTATCCGACGGTTAAAGGCCTGTGGTTTGATGGTACCTGGGATAAATCATGGGTGAAACAAGCTGCTTTTGCGGACGAACTGGAAACGGAAATGCGTCAGCTTCGTCCTGGTCTCATCATTGGCAGCAGGTTCAGGGCAGACGAGAATGGAAAACGTCATTTTGATTCCAATGGCGTGTTGATGGGCGATTACGAACAGGGATGGGAAAGAAAAATACCCGCCAAAATAGAAGATGTCCATGGCAATGACTGGGATTGTGTGATGACGGTTCCTGAAAATCAATGGGGATACAACGCGGCCTGGAACGGACACATTAAAACCGGGATGGAGCTGATAGAAATGACGGCCAGGTGTGTTTCATTGGGTGGCAATTTTGTGCTCAACTTCGGCCCCAAAGGAGATGGGGCTATCCGCCAGGAAGAAATCAAACTGGCAGAGGAGATTGGTGATTGGATGAAAATTAATCAGGAAGCGATCTACAATTGCGAATATGCAGGCTTCGATAAACAGGATTGGGGTTATTTTACCAGGAAAACCGGTACAGATAAGGTTTATATGGTCGTGTTTAATGTGCCGCTATCTGGCGCTTTAAGAATAAAGACTCCCCAAAAAGTGGGCATCAAAAAAGCATATATGCTGGCGGATGCACAGGAAAGCTTTGCTCCGGAAGAGATCAGTGCCGATGAGTATTTCCTGCATCTGAAAAAAACTACACCTACAAAACCATTTGTGATCGTTCTGGAAACCCTAAAAGCAGGACGGGACAGTGGTACTAAATACGAGAAAGCTAAAATTTAAAACGAGATACAGATATGATGATAAAACGCGGGAGATCTCTGTTGGTATTGGCAGCATCCATGATGCTTTTTCATACCACAGCCAGGTCACAGACGAAGGTGAAAGAAGCGGCAAGACAGGTTATTGCCATAAATAACGATTGGCAGTTTAAAAAAGATCCAAACCGGAGAGATGCGGCCCTGGCAGATTTGAAATGGAAAAATATAAGTATTCCTCATACCTGGAACGATAAGGATATCCAGTCTGGAAATGGTTTTTATGCCGGAGATGCTACTTATAGAAAAGAACTGCAGGTCGATACCAATTGGAAAGGAAAGCGGATATTTATCCGTTTTGAAGGGGTAGGATCGGAATCCCGCCTGTATGTAAACGAACGATTTATCGGAGAACATAAAGGATCTTATGCTGCTTTTGCCTTTGACATTTCCTACGCATTGAAATATGGACAGAAAAATAAAATTGAAGTCCGGGTAAACAACCAGGAACGGGAAGATATCATCCCAATTAATAACCGCCTTTTCCCAATCTATGGAGGGATCTATCGGCCGGTCTCCTTGATTGTAACCAATAAAGTAAACATCGCAGTAACTGATTTCGCATCACCTGGAATCTACATTAGTCAGAAAAATATCTCTGCTAAATCCGCAGATATTCAATTGAAAGTGAAGATGGAGAATAAATCAGACAAAGCGGCTGCGTTAACCTTATCTGCAAAAATTTATGATGCTGCAGGTAAACTGCTGAAGGAAGAAAATACCCCGATCAATGTATCTACACAGGGAGAACAAATCTTTAGCCAGCAGCTGAACCTGACAAATCCACATTTATGGAATGGAATTAAAGATCCTTACCTCTATAAGCTTGTGGCCAGGGTTCTGGATGGAAATGAGGTGCTGGATGAGGTTAGTCAGCCTTTAGGGATTCGTAAATTTGAAATGAAACCTGGTAAAGGTTTTTTTCTGAACGATGAGCCTTACCGCTTGCTTGGCGTATGTCGCCATCAGGATAAACAGGATGAGGGAAATGCCTTATCCAACGAACAACATCTGGCTGATTTAAAGGATATCCGGGAAATGGGCACTACTTCCATCCGCTTTGCGCATTATCAGCAATCAGAATATCTTTATTCGAAATGCGATAGCATGGGCTTTGTGATCTGGGCCGAAATCCCTTTTGTAAATGCCGTTTCGGGAAAAGAAGCCGCAAATGCGCAACATCAGCTTAGAGAACTGATCCGTCAGAATTATAACCATCCCTCGATCTATGTATGGGGGCTTCACAATGAAGTATATGGAAAAACACCAGACGATTATACCGCAGTATTGACCCGGGATCTGGATGATATCGCAAAAACGGAAGATCCGGACCGTTATACCGTGAGTGTAAGTGGTTATGGAGAGATGGACCGCCCTACAAATCTGAATGCGGATATTCAGGGAATGAACCGCTATTATGGTTGGTATGAAGGTCATATTGGTGATCTGGAACAATGGGTTTCAGGATTGGAGAAGAAATACCCGGACAACAGACTGGTGCTTTCAGAATATGGGGTAGAAGCAAATATTGATCAGCAGGAAGAACTGAGCAGAGATACGGGTAATCCATCAGGACAGTTCTGGCCGGAAGCTTATCAGCAGAAGTTCCATGAAATCCAATGGGGAATCATTGAAAAACATCCCTATATCGCAGCTTCCTATGTCTGGAATATGTTCGACTTCGCTGTGCCTCCTGCAAATGGAGGAGGTGTGCCGGCAAGAAATATGAAAGGCTTGATTACCTATGATAGAAAAGTGAAGAAAGATGCCTTTTATTGGTATAAAGCAAATTGGAATCCAGAGCCTATGGTATACATCGCAGGCAGAAGGAACAATAAAAGAGTTAATGCTTTAACGACAGTAACGGTTTACTCCAATACAGGAATGCCTGAGCTAATGGTGAACGGTAAAAAAATAACGGGTGCTAAAAAAGGCAATACTGCTGTTCATTATGTCTTTGAAAAGGTTAAACTTCAAAAAGGAAAGAATAATATCGAAGCAATTGCCAATAAGAAGGAGATCAGCGACCGGGTAGAGTGGAGCTTAAAATAAGCGTAACATGTTCGATCACAACCGTTAACGGTTGTGATCGAACATGACCTTACTTACTTCCCTTTCAGTGCAGAAAAGCGTTCGCCAATAACGCTCAGCTGCTGTAGGTTTTTGATTTTTTATAGCTAATGGTTAAAATCATTGATAGCTATAAGAGATCGGGATCCATACATAGCCTGTCCCTTCTGCCCGGATATGTCCTATTCCAGGAAAAGAAATGTGGTCACTGGCAATCCAGTACCCTTTCTCAGCCGCTTCAGCATAAGCTTTTTTACGTTGCAATACTGCAGCTACCGGATCTACATCAAAAAGAATGGCTACCCCCGGATCTGAAAACTGAACTTCAGCGACATGCATAATGTCACCCCAGAACATCATCTTTTCTCCCTTGTTTTCTAAAGAGAAAAAACTATGACCTGGAGTATGACCCGGTGTTGCTATTGGCAGGAGTCCCGGGAATATTTCCTGATCGTAGTTAAAGGTAACCACCTTACCCGCTTTTAAATAAGGGTCAACCTTCAGATGGGCTTCATCAAAGAATGGGGCTAATCTCCTGGCTGCTTTTTCTTTCTGACCTTTCCCCAGCCAGAAATCAACCTCAGCCTTGCTGATATAGATCTTGGCGTTCGGAAAAACCATATGGTTTCCATCCATTAATCCTCCCGTATGATCGGTATGAATGTGCGTGATCAGGACCATGTCAATATCCTCTGGTTGGTAACCTGCAGCCCGGATACTATTGGGAAGGAAGCCTAAGGATGGGCCATAGAGTTCGCTGGTTCCTGCATCAATAAGGATTAGTTTTGAACCGGTATTGATGAGGTAGGCATTAATGGAAGCCTCAGGTTTAGTAATGTGATTTTTTGCCAGTAATTTTTCGACCTGCCCTTCAGCAGTATTCAACAAGATATCTTTAATGGGAAGCGGAAGTGTTCCATCTGATAACGCAATGATCTCATAATCTCCAAACTTCATCCGGTAATAACCAGCTTGTGCTTTCTCCGCTTTTTTAACGGTTTGAGCGATAATTGGCTGACTAAACAGCAGGATAGAGAGCAGGCATTTAAATAAGTTTTTCATGTTTTTTGTGTAAATTATAAATAGACATTTCCGGAAGAAATGCCTTGCAAAACTAGACCCGGCCCGGATTCCCTACAAGTACGTACTTACGAATCATATAGAGGGAAATTTACCCCAATTGGCTTGATCAGGTCTTGGGGCAGGAATAATTCGTATTTTTGAAATGGTAAAAGAATGCTTATGTATGAGAGAAAAATTCCGAAAACATTAGACTGTGGGATATCGGTGATCATGGAGGTTATCGGTGGTAAATGGAAAACCTGTCTGATTTATAACATTAGTAATGGCTTGAGGAGACCTGGAGAATTACAAAAGCACAATCCCAGTGCAAGTAGAAGAGTGCTAAACCAACAATTAAAAGAACTGGAAGAGCATAAGATTGTTCGTCGCGTCATATATGCAGAATTGCCGCCGAGAGTAGAATACTTTTTGACGGAATTTGGAGAATCATTACTTCCTGTAGTCCGTTTAATGGAAAAATGGGGCGATGAGAATAAAGAACTGGTGGTGGACCTGCTGACGGCAGGTAACGATTAAAACTTTAAATCCTTTAAATTGTTCTACTCCCACATTAACCCTTAAACTATGCCGGAATTACCAGATTTAGAAGTCTTCAGTGCAAATCTTGATGAGCGTCTCGCAGGAAAAAAGCTGAACACTGTACAAGTACCCAATGATAAAAAGTTAAACGTTTCCAGTGATGAACTAAGAGCTGCACTCTCAGGGCAAAAACTGAAATCAGTGAGCCGTTCGGGTAAGGAGCTACATTTCAACTTTGAAAAAGGAGATGTACTGGCCTTGCACCTCATGTTGCGCGGGCAGCTTCATTTTTTTGAAGAGAGCCATGTGATCAAGTCTCCCGTCATCGAACTCTTTTTTGAGGGTGGAACAGGACTGGTGATGTCTGATTTTCAGAAGATCGCAACGCCAACGTTAAACCCACCGCCGGCAGATGCCCCCGATGCGCTGGATAAAAGTGTTAACTCAGATTTCTTTAGCAAAGAATTCAAAGGAAAAAAGGCTGCAGTAAAGGCCATTCTGTTAGATCAGAACAAGATCCGGGGAATTGGAAATGCATATGCCGATGAGATCTTATGGAAAGCCGGGATTTCCCCCTTTTCTATTGCGGGAAAGATTCCTGAAGCAAAATTGAAAGATTTACATCAGGCCATTGTAGAAGTCTTAAATGATGCGATCTTGCAGATTAGAAAAGCACATCCCGGAAGCATTACAGGAGAGTTTAGGGATTTTCTGAAAGTACATACGCAGAAACAAACCAAAAGCCCTACAGGAGGGGAGATCATCATTAAAAAAGCAGGTGCAAGGAAGACGTATTATACAGACGAACAGGAACTTTTTAGCTAATCCGGGCAATGAAAAAATTACTAATCCTTCCGCTGTTTCTACTGGTTTGCCTGCTTTCGAACTGCAAGAAGTCTAATTCTTCCGCTGAGGGTACCGATCAACCTAATTCGCAGAACAACAATGTCGCTACAAACCTTAACAATACACTGATGTTACAGGCGGTGAATGCAATCAGGGCAACGGGTTGCGATTGTAGCGGGGAAAAGATGCCTGCGGTTCCTGCATTGACCTGGAACGATCAGCTGGCATTGGCTGCAAAATTACATTCCGAAGATATGGTGAAGAACAATTTCTTTGACCATGTGAACAAAGAGGGGAAATCGCCCGGCGACCGCATAAAAGCAGCCGGTTATACCTACAGGTTTTACGCGGAAAATATAGCCATCATCAATACAGATGAAAAAGGTGTTGTTGCCTACTGGCTGACCAGTCAGGGGCACTGCAAGAACATCATGGACAGCAGAGCAAAGGAAATCGGCGTTGCCCGGACAAATAACTCCTGGACGATGGACCTGGCTGCAAAATTATAAAATCAACAATTTTCTGGTATATAGGGAAACCTATTCATTGATCTTTTGAAGATGAAATGGATAGGTTTCTTAATATACACATAATATTCAGTTGTTTATAAATACTAAATAAACGATGTGTGTTTAATTTGTGTTAATCCATTTTATTCTGAATTATTGGTGTAGTTAATTATTGTACAATTAGTTATGTGATTTTTGGTTAAATCCTTTCTTGAGATTATATTTTAAAAGTTTAGCATTACTTAACATTGTTTTTACAAATACTATTCTATATTTGTATAAATACTAAACATAAGTCTAGCCAAATTAAACTTTTGAACATATGAAATCTTTCTACACAGCAAAAAGAGCCTGCCTGCTGACGATGTTAGTTTGGCTGTTGGCGTTAAGCGCGACTTACGCACAAAGTACGGTCACCGGAACAGTTACCGACGAAAACAATCAACCGATGCCTGGCGTATCCATCAAGGTAAAGGGAAGGAAGAACGGTGGTACCACCAACACCGACGGGAAATTTAATTTAGCAGTACCGGCAAATGCAACTTTAGTATTTAGTTTTATCGGCTATCAGCCAAAAGAAATTGCAATTGGTACGCAAGCTCAGATCGACGTGAAACTTGAACCCAATCAGGCCAACTTAAATGAGGTGGTAGTCACCGCCCTGGGAATTAAAAAAGAGAAAAAGCGATTGGGTTATGCGGTTCAGGAGGTGAAAGGAGACGCTTTGCAGAAAGCCATTTCCCCAAATGTGGTGGAATCCCTGACAGGGAAAGTCGCCGGTCTGACGGTAACCAACAGCAGTGATTTCTTTTCTGATCCTAAATTGTATTTAAGAGGTAAAAAACCCTTAATCGTAATTGATGGTGTGCCAAGTACCACCACAGATATGTGGAACATCAGTTCTGATGATATTGAAAACATTTCCGTTTTAAAAGGAGCTGCAGCTTCTGCTTTATATGGCTCCTTAGGATTGAATGGTGCCGTACAGATCAGTCTTAAAAACAGCAGTAACGCCGCTAAAGGAACGAGTATGTCGTTCAATTCTTCTACCACCTTTCAGGGTGGATTCATCAGGATCCCTAAGGCACAAACACAATATGGTCCCGGTGATGCAGGTGAGTATGCGTTTGGTACCGGAGGTCCCGGAGGCGGAGGAATAAATGACTTCGATTATTCCATATGGGGGCCCAAATTTGATGGCCGGCTATTGCCGCAATATGATTCACCAATCGATGCGGCGACAGGAAAAAGAATCCCTACACCATGGCTTTCCAGAGGAGAAGATAACCTGGGGAACTTTATGGAAACCGGACTGGTGACCTCAAATAATTTCTCCCTGCAAAGCAGAGGTGAAAGCGGTGGTGTTACCCTTTCCGATACCTATAAATATTCAAAAGCATCGGTACCCGGCGCTAAACTAAATATCAATACTTTCCGCTTAAATGGAAATTTAAACTTATCAGATAAACTGTCTGTAGATGGATCATTACAACATACTTACGAGTATGCCAGTAATCTGCCGAGAAATAATTATGGACCACATTCACCCATTTATAACCTGAGTATCTGGGGTGGAGCTCATTTTGACATCAGAGATTTTAAAGATTATTGGGTTCCGGGTAAAGAAGGCATTAAACAACGCTTTGTGGAGAACTGGAGGTACAATAATCCATATATGCTGGCCAATGAGTGGAAAAGGCCATATACTAAAAACGATGTCCTGGGTTTCCTGAAATTGAACTACAAAATCAGTGATAAATTTGATGCTCATGTCAGGACGAGTTTAAATACCTATTCCTTGACCAAGGATGAAGAGATTTCTATGGATATCTATGACTATGACATCTCTGATCGTGGGGGTAGATACAGGCATAATGAATTTGGAATGCTGGAGTCAAATACGGACTTCCTCCTTAAATATCATGATAACTTTTTCAATGATAATTTTAATGTGAACGCTACCCTCGGTGGAAATCAACTCTATAAAAGCAACAGAGAAGCACATGCTGCTACCACTAAACTGATTGTTCCGGGGATCTTTAAACTGGACAACTCGACAGATAAAGTTTTGCCTACGAGCTATAAAGATGAAAAAGGAATTTACAGTGCTTATTCCTCTATTGACCTGGCCTACAAAAATCAGATCTTCCTGGGCATGACCGGAAGGGTGGATAAATCATCTACCTTGCCTGCAAAAAATTCTACCTTCTTTTACCCTTCCTTATCTTTAAGTGCAGTGGTTAGCGATATGCTTCATTTACCAAAGGCGGTTAGTTTCTTAAAACTGAGAGCTGCTTATGCGAAAGTAGGTAGTGACAAAATTGGAGAAGATAACGATGTATATAATGCCCGGAATTCTTATACTACCGGTAGTAGAAACAGAAATCTTCCTGTGGCGTATTATCCGGGTATTATCGATAATCCAAACCTGAAACCAGAGTTTAATACGACTTATGAATATGGAGTAGAAGCAAGATTCCTGAACGATAGATTGGGCTTTGACTTCTCTTATTATAGTAATAATTATGGGCCTCAGATCTTTAGGCAGATTTTTTCTCAAACCTCCGGATATACGGGAATCAGGTTGAATGGAAGGACCACACAAAGAAGAGGTTTTGATTTCTCTTTCAATGCCACTCCGGTTAGAACCGATGATTTCTCCTGGATAGCCCTGATCAATGTCGATGGGGGGAAAGATTACCTGAAATCTTTGCCAGCGCTTGCAGATGGAAGTCCGCAGCTAAAAGAAGGAAGAACGCCTGTTGGCGGGCGACTGGATGATTATTGGTATTCGGATTGGGAAAAATCTCCGGATGGAAAGCTCATTATGAATGCGGACGGATTGCCGAGGATTACCGACTATGATGTGAATATCGGAAATCAAAAAACAAGTTTCTCTGTGAGTATGAACAATACATTCAGCTATAAAAATATCTCTCTTTCCTTTTTAGTGGATGGTAGATTTGGTGGAATTACCTACGATAGATTTGAACGGGACCTTTGGAGATCAGGCTCTCATCCTGATGCCATTGCGCCCGAAAGAGAACTCTCGAACATTGCTTATGCAAATGGCACTGATCCCAGAACAATGCTCATCCCCGGGGTAAAAATTGTAAGCGGAGAGGCAAAGTATGATCCGGATGGAAAAATGCTTTCAGATACCAGGGTCTTTGCGCCAAATGATTATAAAGTAGATTATCAGACCTGGGCAAAACAATACATGGCGGCATGGCAAAACAATGTGATTGATAAGACTTTTATCAAGCTGAGAGAGGTCGTACTGACCTATAATGTACCAGCCGCAGTCCTGAAAAACAAGTTTTTAAAGGGGGCTTCTCTGTCCTTTGTTGGCCGGAATTTATATTACTGGACTAAAGACAAAACTTTCGGCGACCTCGATACTTACAGCATGAGTACCGGAGATACGGATCTGCAGCAACCTGCACAAAGAACATACGGTTTCAATATCAATCTTAAATTTTAATACGAATGAAAACTATATATAGAATGCTTGGTTTATGCTTACTGGTGGTAACGACAAGCAGTTGTTTAAAATATGATGAGTTAAGAGAAAATCCAAATAATCCGGCTTCTGTGCCTCCGAGTTTATTGTTTACTGCAGTGACACCAGGTCCGGTCAGCGCCTTTTCAGATGCTTATCAGGATCCGCAATACCATACTTTCGCTACCGCAGATTCGGGGCCGTTAAGCTATAAATATGGAGGAGGAACCTTTTATTTTGGGGCATCTTCGGCAGCGAATAGTACTTTGAGAAATATACAAAAAATGATTCAGGAAGCAGAAAAGGCAAACACACCTGTATATGTCATTCTTTCTAAATTTTTAAAAGCCTACTATTATAGCCTCATGACGAGGCAGATGGGAGACATTCCACTATCAGAAGCTTTACAGGGTGAAAAATTTCCAAAGCCTAAATATGATACTCAAAAGTCGGTATTCATTCAGTGTTTAAAATGGCTGGACGAATCGAACAACGAACTGGGAGCTTTCATCTTGGCCAATCCGGGTGCTTCCGTTGACGGAGATATTTATTTTAACGGAGACCTTAAGAAATGGCAAAAAGCCATCAATGCCTATACGATCAGAATGCTTATCCTTTTGAGTAAAAAAGAAGGGGATGCAGAGCTGAATGTAAAAGGCCGCTTTCAAAATATCGTTCAAAACCCGGCGAAATATCCCTTGTTTAGCAGTCTGGCCGACAACATGCAGCTCAACCATAGAGATGAAGATGGTTTTAGAGGGACTTATAACCCGAATACCGGTATCTTAAGGGAAGGGGTTTTGTATGTGGACACTTATATCGATCTGCTTAAAAAATACCTGGATCCAAGGTTGCAGGTGGTGGCCGATCCTACACCGAAAGCACTGGCAGCCAACCCAACAAATGAAACTGCGGTAAGAGCTGATTTTGCTTCTTATACCGGAGCAAGCGCAGCAGTTACGGCCATTGCCAATAACCAAAGGAAAAATAATGGAGAACTTTCTAAACCAAACGAAAAAAGGTTCTGGAATTTCGTTGGACAACCTTCCATTTTGCTGGGTTACTCTGAGCAGGAATTAAACATTGCAGAAGCGGCAAACAGAGGTTGGATTACCGAGCATGCAAAGACACATTATGACAATGGTGTCAGCGCTTCTATGGCTTTCTATAATGCGCCAATTGGAGATTACCTGACGGTCAAAGCCCCTTATGTCGGAGGTCCCGATGGCTTAAAACTTATTCATGAGCAAATGTACCTGTCGCTGGCCGAAAATTCAGGAGCGGAAGCCTGGTTCCAGAACCGTCGTACCGGAATCCCTGAATTTAAGTTTTCAGGGGTAAACAGTGTCACTAAACTTCCGGTTAGGTGGGCATATCCATCCGCTGAAAATACAGACAATACAGAAAATTACAGGGCAGCATTACGCGCTCAGTTTGGAACAGAAATAGACGATAGAGACCAGGTCATGTGGCTGTTAAAATAAAAAGAAGTTAGGTTAGTACGTTGGGTTTGGACCGTTTGGTCACGGTCCTTCCCTTTTTAATGAAAACATAATCGTAAATTAAAATATAATCATCAGTATAAAATAAAACAGAAATGAACAATATCTCAACAACCCCTTTTTCAGTCAACGGCATAGATTACAACCCACCTGCAAAACCAATCGTCGTGATTTGCATGGATGGTTCTGCAGATGAATATCTGGATATGACCATGGCGCATGACAGGATGCCGAACCTTAAAAAAATGGTGTTGCAGGGTTATAGAGGGATGGTCCGTGGTGCTTTGCCTTCTTTTACCAATGTCAACAACTCTTCGATCGTTACCGGGGTTAGTCCGGCCGTTCATGGCATTTGTGGTAATTTCTTTTATGATGTTAAAAAAGATCAGGAAGTGATGATGAACTCCTCTGAATACCTTAGGGCAGAAACTTTATTGGCTGCCGCAGCAAACGCTGGTCGTAAGGTGGCTGTGGTGACTGCAAAGGAGAAATTGCGCGACATCCTTTCTTATCAGTTGAAAGGCATTGCTTTCTCCGCAGAAAAAGCAGATCAGGCAACATTGGAGACCCATGGCATCGAAAATGCAGAAACGGTGATCGGTCATAAAACTCCGGCCATCTATAGTGCCGAAGCCAGCCTGTTTGTATTGCGTGCAGGTGTGGCATTGATTAAAAACGGCATGGCCGATTTCTTATACCTCTCCCTAACAGATTATATGCAGCATACCTATGCTCCGGATACGGAAGAGTCCCTTGCTTTTTATGAAGCTCAGGATGTGGAAATAGGTAAAATGCTGGAAATGGGAGCCATTATCGGCGCTACAGCAGATCATGGTATGAATGCAAAAGTGAAGGCCGATGGCGCTCCAAACGTCTTGTTTATCGAAACCATGCTGACCGAAAAATTTGGTGCAGGCTTCCGGGTGATTTGCCCGATTACCGATCCCTATGTGAAACATCATGGTGCACTCGGATCTTATGTGCTGGTCTATGTAAATAACAATTCAGATATCAATGAAGTAGAACAATGGCTGGCGGCACAACCAGGCATTACAGAGGTGTATAATAAAGAAAAAGGTTGCCGTCTGCTGGAACAACCTGCAGATCGAACGGGCGATCTTTTTGTGTTATCCGCAAGGGATGTGGTAGTCGGAAAAACGCCTGCTGATCATGACCTGAAAGCCCTCGATGGAACACTCCGTTCCCATGGTGGAAGGTATGAAGAAATGGTTCCTTTAGTGGTTTCTCATGCCCTCAATGCAACCTACAAAATGAAGGCACAGGGAGATCCCCGCAATTTCGATGTATTTGACTTTACCGTAAATGGTACTCATTAATATTTAGCAGACACCATTGCAGGGGGGATCTGCATCCAATTTAAATTAAGTATATGAAAGAAGAATTAACCGCCACTGATAATATCATTAGATTAGCTTCCCTTGTTGCTGCCCAACCCGTTTCTTCCGGAAAACAGTTAGCGGTAAATAGCCCCTACGATGGACGGTTGGTAGGCACTGTAGAAATGGCCGGTCAATCGGATACCCAACATGCAATCGCCATTGCGCTGAAAGGAGGGGCCGTTCTAAGCCGTTACGAAAGGTATAGCATTCTGGACAAAGCCAGGGCTTTGCTCTTGCTTAGGAAAGAAGAATTCGCTCAACTGATTACTGCGGAATCCGGTTTGTGCATCAGGGAAGCGAATTATGAAATTGGAAGAGCACACGATGTGTTGCTG
Organism: Pedobacter sp. FW305-3-2-15-E-R2A2; assembly: GCF_038446955.1. Lineage (NCBI taxonomy): Bacteria > Pseudomonadati > Bacteroidota > Sphingobacteriia > Sphingobacteriales > Sphingobacteriaceae > Pedobacter > Pedobacter sp. FW305-3-2-15-E-R2A2. The sequence goes on along the minus strand of NZ_CP151803.1, from coordinate 5,674,458 downwards.
TTTGCGTCAATTGAATGCCTGAAAGACGACGGGCAAATCTATTCCTGTGACATCTCCCCCAATGGAAAACAACGTAAAATATTTACCCTTCGCGAGCCCTTAAAACTTGCAGTAGCCATCACGCCCTTCAATCATCCGCTAAATCAGGTGGCACATAAAATCGCACCGGCATTGGCGGCCGGAACTCCCGTGATCCTGAAGCCTTCAGAAAAAACACCGCTAACGGCAATCCGTTTCGTGGAGTTATTGTACGAAGCGGGCTTACCGGAATACATGCTGAGCGTATTGCTTGGGGAGACAAAAGAAGTGGCCGAAGTCTTGATCCAGGCTCCGGAAGTCGATTTGGTCTCCTTTACGGGAAGTGTAGCGGTAGGAAAAAAAATCGCAGCTACTGCGGGCTATAAAAAAGTAATCCTGGAACTTGGTGGTAATGATCCCCTGATTGTTCTGGAAGATGCAGATCTTGATCTTGCAGTTGGTCTGGCTGCCGAAGGGGCTTACCGGAATTCCGGACAACGCTGTACAGCCGTAAAAAGAATTCTGGTTCATGAAAGTATCGCAGATGAGTTTACCAGACGATTCATTGAAAAAACAAAAGAATACATCTGCGGTGATCCTGCAGATCCGGAAACCAGGGTAGGTACGGTCATCGATGAAGCCTCCGCCATTTATTTGGAAAAGGTGCTGGCCATGGCAGTAGCCCAGGGTGCAAAAGTACTGTTCGGTGGCAAACGCAATGGCGCTTTGCTGGAACCTGCGGTTATTGTGAATGTGCCCAGAGATGCACAAATGGTCGTGCAGGAGTCCTTTGGGCCCTTAGCGCCAATCCTGACTTTCACCGACATCGATGATGCCATCGCCTTATCTAATTCTACTGCTTTTGGCCTGTCCTCCGGCGTGGTCACGAATAATATGGACCATGCCATCCGCTTTGTGAAAGAACTGAAAGTGGGAACAGTAAACATCAATGAAGTGCCAGGATACCGGATAGAAAATTCTCCCTTTGGAGGGATCAAAGATTCCGGACTTGGCATCAAAGAAGGAGTGGTGGAAGCGATCAAATGCTTCTCTTATGTGAAAACATTTTCTATGCCCTGGTAAAATAAAATGATGAAAACACCGATGTATGATTTAATAGTGGTCGGCTCCGGGGTACTCGGAACCTTTCATGCGATACATGCTGCCCGGATGGGGAAGAAGGTATTGCTGACGGAAAAAGACCAATATCCGGTAAACGCTACCGTCAGAAATTTTGGTCAGGTGGTGCCTTCCGGAATGGCCTCCGACTGGTTTCCTTACGCTTTGCGCGCAACTGAACTGTATAAAGAAATTCAGCAGGAGTTTGACATCAGTGTCCGCAATAACGGTACACTCTATGTCCCTTCAGATAAAGAGGAATTGCAACTGATCCTGGAATTAAAAACAAAAATGGATCAGGCGGATTATGCATCTGTGTTGTTATCTGCCGGAGATTGTATTGCCAAATATCCAGCTCTTAATAAGGAATACTGTAAAGGAGGACTTTTCTTCCCGCAGGAAGTCAGTGTGGAGCCGGATCAGATGATTCACCGGCTGATTGCCTGGGCCTTGGGAAAATACCCCAACCTCAGCTATAAACCTGCCACTGCAATTGTGGAGTGTCAGGTGGTCGCTGATCAGGTCAGAATAGTAAGTGCTGCGGGAGAAGCCATCCATGCAGAGAAAGTGGTGATCTGCAACGGAGGAGAATTTAAACTACTCTTTGCCGACCTGTTTAAAGAAAGTGGAATTACCCTTTGTAAGCTGCAAATGATGAAAACCATCCCTATGCCGGAAGTACAGCTGGAAGGAAATATCCTGACTGGTCTATCCATCAGGAGGTACGAATCTTTTCAGGAATGTCTTTCCTTTAAAAAGCTTTCGAATCCGGAAGATCAGGAAGAGCTGAGGAAATGGGGCATTCATATCCTGTTCAAAAAAGGAACAGACGGATCTATCATTATTGGAGATTCGCATGAATATGCGGAAGTCAACCATACGGATGATCTGGGCTTCAAAATCAACCATCAGGTCAATGAACTCATGATCCATGAAGCACAGCGCATCGTGAATTTTGAGGTGCATAAAATTTCAGCGTCCTGGGCGGGATTTTATCCCCAGCACAAGACGAAGCCAATCGTTGAATACGATATAGACGAGCGGATACATATCCGAACGGCCATAGGCGGCAAGGGAATGACCTCCGCTGCGGGATATGCCGAAGCCAGCATTAAAAAGATATACCAGTAAACCAACAAGACCTTTAAAACCAAATTGAGTATGAACAAACAATATAAGAGCGCCGATGCGGTGATCATTGGGGGAGGTGTCTTTGGTTGTGCCATCGCCTATTATTATACCCGGAACAACCCGGGAAAGAAAATTATCGTTCTCGACCGAAATGAACTTTGCAATGCTGCAACGAGTCATGCTGCAGCATTGGTCACCAAAATCAGGGCTAAAAAACCTTTTATCCCGCTTTCTCTGGAAACTTATCAGGTGGTTGCCGAAATGGAGAAAATCCTGGGCGAATCTATGGACATGAAATTCAGCGGTGTGATTCACCTGGCAGCATCCGAAGCGAGGGAAAAAGAACTGAAAGAATTGATGGAAATTGCGGCTGAATTTAATCAGCCGGCTCATTATATCTCTCCGGAGGAAGCGCATAAAATGTCGCCATGGCTAAAGACAGATGAGGCATTGCGCATTGGCTATATGCCTGATGAAGCTTATTGTGATCCCTATCTGTTGGGAACCTTCTTCTCCAGATGCGCAAAATTACAGGGGGCAGAATTTATCCAGGGTCTGGAGGCCTTAAATTTAATTATGGAGGGGAATGATGTCCTTGGTGTTCATACCAAAGAAGGAAACATCATTGCAGGAACTACCATCGTAGCCTCCGGTGCATGGGCACCAAAATTTGCGCGTGAAGCTGGCGTAAGTTTGCCAATGGCGCCTACCAGAAGTCAATATTGGATCACAGAAAAAAATGATATTTTTCCGGTCAATTCACCTATTGTCTTGTTGCCGGATGCCCAGGCCTATGCACGCCCGGAAGGTGGAAGTCTGCTGTTTGGCATCAGAGAACGAAACTCCTTGAGTGTTTCTGCTGATCTGATTCCCCGGAATGTCAATGATTTTTCTTTTAGCCCGGATAAAGGAGTTCAGGATCTTTCAGAAGTGATCGACAGGCTCGCCCGTTTCTTTCCAAAGGTTTACGATATCGGGATGAAGTATTATGTAGCTGGATTTTCCGGATATACGCCGGATAATAACCTGTCTATGGGCGTGGCTCCCGGTGTAAATCACTTGTTGATGGCCACCGGATGTGTGGGTGCAGGAATCTCCGTGAGCGGGGGAGTAGGACTGGCATTTGCCGAACTTGCAGCAGGAAAGGCAAACCCTTATGACTTTTCTGCTTTTGACCTTCAGCGCTTTGGTGAAGTCGATCCCTTCAGTCCCGAATGGCTGGAAAGATGTGCGCGTGCAAGATCAACAAAAGTAAGTGGCTAAATTTAAACCATCAGAATGAACCGACTTAAACATTTGCTGAGCCATTCCAAAGTATTCTTTGTGTTCTGGTGTATGATTGCTGCCTTTGGCACTTATTTCTGCATGTATGCCTTCAGGAAGCCTTTTACCAGTGGGACCTATGCTGGAATGAGCCTTTGGGATCTGGATTATAAGGCCGTATTAATCATTGCCCAGGTATTTGGGTATATGGTCTCTAAATTTTTAGGCATCAAAGTGATCTCTGAGCTCAAAGCCTCGGGAAGAAAAAAGCTCATCATCTGCCTGATCCTCTTTTCAGAAGTTTCCCTGCTGCTCTTCGGTCTGGTACCTTACCCTTATAACTTTTTCTTCTTGTTTCTGAACGGTTTGCCTTTAGGTATGGTCTGGGGCATTATTTTTAGCTACCTCGAAGGAAGACGTTTCACCGAGATGCTGGCCATGGGAATGAGCATCAGTCTTATTGTCTCTTCAGGAATCATCAAAACCATTTATTTTATGGTACATGAATGGCTCCCCTTCATTAATGAATTCTGGATGCCTTGTGTCATGGGCCTGCTCTTTTTACCCGCCTTCCTCTTATTTGTATGGATGTTATCCGTGATTCCCGAACCTGATGAGACGGATAAATTATTGAGGGTAGAACGCCTTCCTATGACGGCCGAAGATAAACGCATGGCTTTAAAAGAATACGGTCCGGCGATATTGGGAATTGGATTGGTCTATACCATGTTGACCACGATGCGGGACTTTCGGGATAATTTCTCCGTAGAGATCTGGAATGAGATTGCCCCACATTGGGATAAAACCGTCTTTTCGCTCACCGAAGCCATTAGCGGAGTGATCGTATTGATTGCCATAGGATGCCTTTCGCTAATTCGAAACAACATCAAAGGCTTTTGGGGAACCCAATATCTGGTGGCATTAGGGCTGATGATCAGTGGCGGAAGTACCTTGCTTTTTCACCTTCAGCTATTGAGCCCCTTTTTTTGGATGCTCCTGGTGGGAATGGGTTTGTTTTTAGCCTACACACCGATTCAGGTAGTGCTGTTCGAACGGATGATCGCTTTATTTAAGATCAAGGCCAATGCGGGGTTCTTTGTGTACATGTGCGATTCTGCCGGTTACCTGGGCAGTGTTGGCCTGTTGCTTTACAAGGAGTTTTTTATGAAGGATTTAAGCTGGGCAAAGGTACTCATGCAGTTCAGCTATTTCCTCACCGTAATCTGTATGCTGCTCCTCATTTTATCTGCCATCTTCTTTAACCGGAAAATAGGGGTTAAGGGACCAATTACCGGGATCCTGGACCGGATACCATTAAATAAATAATTAGATATGAAAAATATACTATTCTTCCTGTTACTCCTCTGCGTAAAGGGAACTTTTGCACAAAGTAAGGCTCCCGATGGGAACATGATCATTATCTCCATCGATGGCTTAAGGTGGAGAGAGGTCTTCCAGGGCGCAGAAATAGAATTGTTGCTCGATAAAAAATTCAATACTCAGGATTCCGCAGCACGGTTTAAAAAGTACTGGTCTGATGATCTGCAGCAAAGAAGAACGAGTTTAATGCCCTTCTTATGGACGACTATTGTAAAGAACGGACAGATTTATGGAAACAGGGATTTGGGAAATAAAGTAAATGTTAAAAATCCTTACTGGATCTCCTATCCTGGTCGCAGTGAAAACCTGACCGGTTATGCGGATCCTAAAGTGAAGTCGAACGGACATCCGGACAATGAGAACAGGAACATCCTGGAATTTATGGATGAGCAGAAAGGATATAAAGGTAAAGTGGTCAGTTTTGCCTCCTGGGGTGCTGTTGGCAGGATCATCAACAGAAACCGTAATGGCTTGCTGGTGAATCTCCCGGGAGAGAACCTCAGCGGGAAAAATCTCAGTGAGGGAGAAAGTCTGGCCAATGAAATCCAGCATTATGAACCTGAAATATGGGGCCATGAAGAACGCCTGGATGCCACAACTTATGCATTGGCGAAATCTTACCTCAAAGCCAGACATCCTAAAATATTGTACCTGGATCTTGCAGATACTGATGAGTACGGACACGAAGATAAATATGATTTTTACCTTGATGCTGCCAGAAATGTGGATGCCATGATAGGCAGCTTATGGAATTACCTGCAAAGCGATCCATTTTACAAAGGCAAAACAACCTTAATGATTATGCCGGATCATGGCAGAGGAGAAGGTCAGCAATGGACCAGCCATGGAGCCCGCATTCCACATGCCAATGATACCTGGTTGATTGCAATGGGGCCAGGAATTAAGCCCAAAGGAGAAATGAAAAATGAGGGACAGATTTATCAGGATCAGCTGGCAAAAACAATGGTAAAATTGCTTGGATTTGAATTCAGTTCTGTGAACCCGATCGGAGCAGCAATTGAAAGTGTACTTAAATAAAGGGATAATGGCATTCAAAAACTTTATTAAACTAAAGATGGTATTGATCCTCGCCTTAATCCTTGGGCAGACGGAGGCAAACGCGCAGGAACCCGGGTATCAATTGAACTTTGATAATTTTAGTTTTAAGGAACACATTACTCCTAAAGACAGTGCCTATTATGCGGTTGATTTGCAGCAATCACAATATGCGAAAGGCTTGAGCGGAAGAGCCTTGGACCTTTCTGCAAATGCGATGTTGAGAAGGCCTGTTAAGCTGGACAAAGGAACCTTGCCTGAATTCACAGAAAAGGCCTCCTTCTCGGTGCAGATCTGGGTAAAAACCATAGCAAATGCAAAGATGGGAACGCCAATCATGGGAAATAAGATCGCAGAGGACGGAGCTACGATAGGCTGGCAGATTTATACGCAGGAAAACGGAGCCTGGGCACTGCTGTTAAATGACGGAAAACAACGTTATGACTATAAACCAACTGCGGAAAGGCAGAGGATCAATGATGGCAACTGGCATCAGCTCCTCTTTACAGTCAAAAGAGAAACGCATGAAGCCTGGATCTACCTGGACGGAAAAAATATCGCCATCTACAATACACCGGGCCTTGGTAGTTTGGAAAGCAAATACTCCACAGTCATTGGGGGCTCGGATGAGAAATGGGAATACGGATCGAATGCCCAATGGAATGCTTTTAACGGGTTTATAGATGAAGTAAAAGTCTGGAACCGTGCCCTCTCTTCTGCCGAAGTGCAAAGGCAATATTTACAATTCTTTCCAAATGTGATCAAAGAAGAAACAGCTGCTCCCACTCATCTGAAAGTCTTTTCCTGGAACATCTGGCATGGCGGCCACCGGTATGGACAGGCCGTAGGATTGGAACGCCTGATTGAAACGATCAAATCCACAAATCCTGATATCGTAGGACTCATAGAAACGTATGGCTCAGGAGCAGTGATTGCCGATTCGCTGGGTTATTATTTTTACCTGATCAGTGCCAATCTTTCCATCATGAGCCGTTATCCGATCGAGGAAACGATCAGGGAGTTCCGTCCCTCCAATTTTGGTGGGGTAGTTTTAAAATTGAGTCCGGACAAAAAGCTGATCTATTTGAATACCTGGCTGGATTACTTACCGGATGTAGATGCCAGCATCAGACAAGAGAAAAAAAATGCGCAGGCCCTGATCAAAGAAGAGGGGCCAACCCGGCATGCAGAAATAAAAGAGATCCTGAAAAAGATTGATCCCTATCTAAAAAACACCGACCATTTACCGGTCATCATGGCCGGTGATTTCAATATGGGATCTCACCTGGACTGGACGGAAGAAACCAAGTCCCTTCACTACGGACTGGTCGTGGAATGGCCTGAAAGTCTGGAAATGCTCAAAGCAGGATTTACAGATAGTTATCGAAAGCTCCATGTCAATCCCTTATCAAACCCAGGACTGACCTGGGGAGTAAGGGCGGCACCAACAACGGACTTATATGGACTAAGGGATAGAATTGATTTCATTTATTATAAAGGGAAAGGACTTAACCCTATCGAATCCAGGGTCATTGACTATCATCCGGTCATGTTTCCTTCAGATCATGCCGCATTGATGACGGTATTTGAACTAAAAAAATAACAGGAATGAGGCAGGCCGAGTCTTGCTTTTTAAATCGCTAGCATTATATTTGCCCTGTGAAAAAGGCTTGCTTATTCATCTTATTTCCTATGCTCATCTTAAATGCTTCTTTCATCGAAGTATTTAAAATGCCAAAACTGGTATCTCATTTTTTAAGACACCATGAGCTGGATCAGCGGATCGGAGTGCTGGATTTTATCGCCATGCATTACCTCGGACAGGACATTGATGATGATGACCAAAAAGAGGATATGGAGCTTCCCTTTAAGAAATTAGAATGTCCCACCATCATCCACCTGGCAATTCCGGCAGGAAAAATCACCATTCAAAAAGCAAGCTCAGTTTTGATTGCAAATCAAAATTGGAGCATTCCAAAATACCTCCATTCCAATCCCGAACAGGGCGCTTTCTTTAAGCCGCCAAGGGCATAAACCGAGATTAATTTTTTCTTTTTCCCATGGTTTGCAGGATTTTTCCTCCTGATCAGACAGGGTTTATATTATCGGTTTCATTAATACACCATGATTATGCTAAATAAAATCATTGGCTTTTCTGTAAAGAATAAGCTGATTATTGGCTTGTTTGTACTCGCCCTGATGGGATGGGGTACTTACGAGGTTACAAAATTACCCATAGATGCCCTTCCTGATATTACTGACAATCAGGTTCAGGTGATTACCGTTTCACCTTCCCTTGGTGCACCGGACATTGAAAGGCTCATTACCTTTCCCATAGAACAAGCCTGTAGTAGTATTTCAGGCCTGAAACAAATCCGGAGTTTCTCCCGTTTTGGACTCTCGCTGGTCACCATCGTTTTTGACGAAGAAACAGATGTTTACTGGGCGCGGCAACAGATTAGCGAACGGTTGCAGCAGGTACAGCAGGAGATCCCCCAGGGGATAGGTGCACCTCAGATGGCACCTGTATCTACAGGTCTGGGCGAAATTTATCAATATGTGGTCAGACCACTCAAAGGATATGAAGGTAAATATGACGAGCAGGAGCTCCGTACCATGCAGGATTGGATCGTTCGCCGTCAGCTGCTCGGAACACCGGGTGTGGCTGAGGTGTCCAGCTTTGGTGGAAAATTAAAACAGTACGAAATTGCGGTTAAACAGGAACAACTGAAAGCTTACAACCTGACCATCACCGATGTTTTTGATGCTTTAGAGCAAAACAATGAAAATACCGGGGGTGCTTATATCGAGAAGGGGCCTACCGTATTGTATATCCGCAGTGAAGGACTCACGAAAACTCCGGAAGATATCCAGAAAATAGTTGTTAAAAAGTTAAACAATGGCATGCCGGTGCTGATGAGTCAGGTGGCTACAGTACAATTGGGTTCTGCCATCAGATACGGAGCCATGACCTATAACGATCAGGGCGAGGTGGCAGGAGCAGTGGTGATGATGCTTAAAGGTGAAAACTCTTCTGTGGTCGTAAAACGCGTAAAAGAGAAGATCGTAGAAATTCAGAAAATGCTTCCCGAAGGTGTAGTCATAGAACCCTTTCTGGATCGTACAAAAATGGTGGACAATGCCATTCAAACGGTAGAAACCAATTTATTGGAAGGTGCATTGATTGTGATTTTTGTCCTGGTTTTCTTTCTGGGGAACCTTAGGGCGGGATTGATCGTGTCTTCAGTGATTCCCTTATCCATGCTTTTTGCCATCATTCTGATGAACAAGTTTGGCGTGGGCGGAAACCTGATGTCATTGGGAGCGATAGATTTCGGTCTTATTGTGGATGGCTCTGTGATCGTGGTCGAAGCGATCTTACACCGCTTCTCCCATTCCAAACATTTCAGGAAACTGGATCGGATCAATCAGGAAGAGATGGATACCGAGGTGAGCAAATCCACGGGATCGATGATCAAGTCCGCGGTGTTTAGTCAGATCATCATTCTGATTGTTTACCTGCCTATTTTGTCGCTGGAAGGGATTGAAGGAAAAATGTTTAAACCAATGGCCTTCACGATTGCTTTTGCCATCCTCGGTGCATTTATACTTTCCATTACCTATGTCCCGATGATGTCGGCCTTATTCCTGAATAAGAAACTGCAGCATAAGAAAAACCTGACGGATAAACTGATCATTTGGCTGGAAAGAAAATATCAGCCTTTACTCGGCGCATTGCTTCGTTTTCCTAAAACCATTTTATTAGTGACCATCTCCTTATTTGGACTTTCTTTATTGGTCCTGAGTAAAATGGGAGGGGAGTTTATTCCTCAGCTCGAAGAAGGAGATTTTGCGGTAGAAACCCGTTTGCTGACCGGAAGTAACCTGAACAATACGATTCAGACGACACAGCAGGCGGCTAAAATACTGCTCAGAGATTTCCCTGAAGTCCAAAAGGTGGTCACCAAAATCGGAAGTGCAGAAGTTCCTACCGATCCGATGCCTTTCGAAGCAGGAGACATGATGGTGATTTTAAAGGATAAAAAGGAATGGACCTCTGCCAAATCTTTTCCGGAACTAAGTGAGAAGATGACGAAAGCATTGGAAGCAGTTCCAGGCATTACGGTGGGCTTTCAATTCCCTGTTCAGATGCGTTTCAATGAACTGATGACGGGGGCCAGACAGGATGTGGTCTGTAAGATTTTTGGAGAGGACCTGGATTCTCTTGCAGCTTATGCACATCGCCTGGGTGAAATCATCGGAACCGTAAAAGGTGCGGTAAACGTTTATGAAGAACAGGTGACAGGGATGCCGCAGGTGGTGGTCAAATATGACCGTGATGGAATGGCGAAATATGGACTGAACGTGGGCGAAATAAACCGGGTGGTCAATACGGCTTTTGCCGGACAGGTTGCAGGCCAGGTTTATGAAGGGGAGAAACGCTTTGATATGGTGGTCCGGTTGTCGGAAAATGCCCGTAAGAATGTCGAAGATATCAAAAACCTGATGGTCTCTACCGGTAATGGAACGCAGATTCCGTTGAGCATGGTGGCTTCAATTGAAGAAGTGGAGGGCGTAAACCAGATTCAGCGGGAGGATACGAAACGCAGAATCATTGTCGGCTTTAACGTGAAAGACCGCGATGTTCAGTCGATCGTTCAGGAGCTTCAGGGAAAAGCAGCTAAGGAGCTCAACCTGTCAAAGGGATATACCATCGCCTATGGCGGATCTTTTGAGAACATGACGGCTGCGAAATCTAGGTTGAGCATCGTGGTTCCCATCGCACTCTTCCTTATTTTTCTGTTGTTATACTTTGCTTTTAATTCTGTAAAACAGGGATTATTAATCTATACGGCCATTCCACTTTCCGCCATCGGCGGAATCTTTGCGCTCTGGATGAGAGATCTTCCTTTTAGCATCTCTGCCGGGGTGGGTTTTATCGCTTTGTTTGGCGTAGCGGTGTTGAATGGAATTTTGCTGGTCTCAGAATTTAACCGCCTGAAAAAGGAAGGCTGGGATGATGTGAAACGTATTGTGGTCCATGGGACCAAATCTAAATTGCGTGCGGTACTGATGACGGCGCTGGTTCCTTCCCTGGGATTCATTCCTATGGCCATCAGCACGGGGGCAGGAGGTGCGGTACAAAAGCCATTGGCTACCGTGGTAATCGGAGGCTTAATCATTTCTACGATGTTAACTTTATTTGTTTTACCTATGCTTTATATTGTTTTTGAAAAAGGTTTCGGCTATTTTAAACCGGGAAAAAGAATGATCACTGCGGTGGTACTGATCGGTAGTGTTTTTGGAAATGTACAGGCGCAGGAGCGGATTTCCCTGGCTGCTGCACTCGATACCGCAGCCAAAAATAACCGCTCATTACGTGTTTCAGCTTCGGAGATCAGCTATCATCAGGCTTTAAAGAAAAGCAGCTTTGATCTGGAGAAAACAAACCTTGGCGTTGAATATGGCAAATTTAACAGCCTGGCAAATGACCATAAGTTCTCCATCTCCCAGAACCTGGAATTTCCTGCAGTATATACGCGGCAATCAGCAGTACTTAAAACCCATGTGCAGCTCAGTGAGCTCGCATTCCAACAACAAATACTGGAGCTGAAAACAAGTGTGAAGCTGAGTTATTATGGCTTGCTGGTCCTTCAGGAAAAAGAAAAACTCCTGCTGGAGGCAGATCGGGTGTATACTGAGTTTCTGGAGAAGTCAAAACAACGCTATCAGGCAGGGGATGTGGATGTCCTGGAGCTGAATATGGCTGAAAACCAGAAGCTTCAGATCAGCAATCAGCTGGAGATGTTAAAAAAAGACTACCGCTTACTGTTAAACCGGTTCAACATCTTATTGAATGGTTCTGTAAAGCTGCAACCTGCTCCGGAAGCCGCAGTTTATAGCCTGATGTCCTCCGCTGCGGAAGTAAATGGAAATCCTTTGTTCCGCTTAAAAGAACAGGAGCTGCTGTTGTCGCGGCAACAAATGCAGTTGGAAAAGAGCAAGCTATTGCCTTCCCTTAGCTTTGGTTACAACAATGCGAGCATCATCGGCTGGCAAAGCAATGCGATGGGCGCGGAACAGTATTATGGAGCAAGCAAACGCTTCTCTTCCGTCAGTCTTGGACTTGGAATTCCACTCTTTTTCGGGGCACAAAAATCCAGAATAAAGGCTTCCAACGTACTGATCCTTCAAAAGCAACAGGAGCTGGAACTGGCAGCTCAGCAATTGAGTATGGAACTGGAGGAAGCCCATCAGCAGTATGAGCAGCAAAAGAAGCTCATCAGGTCCTATCAGGATAAACTATTGCCAAATGCAAGAGTCATCATCAGTACTTCTACGCAGAAACTCAATGCAGGGGAAATAGGATACCTGGATTGGGCCTTGCTTGTAAACCAGAGTATCCAGATCCGCAGTGAATATTTTAATACTGTTCAGCAGTTCAACGAAGCTGCTTTTGAAATCGAAAGAATCAGTGCCAGCAAATAAAAAGAACATCATCATGAAGACAAACATCCTATTAAGCCTCTCTCTTTTCCTCCTTTTTATGTCCTGTACAAACGCAGAAAAAGAAGCGGCCAAAGAAACACCGAATCCCGCAGTTAAACAGGAAACTCACCTGGTTCAATTTACTGCTGAGCAGACAAAAATTGCAGGAATTACGACAGGTCTGCCTGAAAAAAGAGGAATGAGCAGCGTGCTCAACGTAAATGGGTTGGTAGAGGTACCACCAGAAAATGTCTTTTCTATCAGCATTCCATTAGGAGGCTATATCAGAAAAACGAACCTTATTCCGGGAATGATGGTTCGCAAAGGGGCAGTCCTGGCAACGATCGAAGACCAGCAATATGTACAGTTGCAGCAGGATTACCTGATGGCAAAAAATAAACTGAAGTTTGCAGAATCAGACTACATCAGACAAAAAGGACTGAATGCCACAAAAGCAACGAGTGATAAGCTTTTCCAGCAAACAGAGAGTGATTTCAACCAGCAAAAGATCATGGTTAAATCATTAGCGGAGCAGTTACAACTGATCGGCTTAAACCCGCTTACTTTAACGGCAGGTAATATTTCCCGCAGGATTCAGATTTATTCCCCTATTGATGGTCATGTAACCAAAGTAAATGTGAATACAGGCAAATATGTAAATGCAACGGATGTTTTGTTTGAACTCATCAATCCGAAAAAACTTCATGTAAACCTGACCGTTTTAGAGAATGATGCGTCCAGCCTTAAAGAAGGACAGAAAATTGTATGTACCACGAATAGAAACCCGGATAAAAAGTACCTGGCCACCATTCACCTGATCAGTCCTGCTATTGGAGACGACAGAAGTATCAGCGTACATTGTGACCTGGAAAACTACGGCAAAGAGTTATTACCGGGAACGTACCTGAACGCTGCGGTAAAGCTGAACCATGCCAGTGTTACTGCGGTTCCTGACGAAGCGGTCGTAAAATGGGAGAACAAGTTTTATGTGTTTACCGACGAAGGAAACCATCAGTACAAAATGATCGGCGTGGAGCCTGGTATTTTAAGTGAGGGTTTTACAGAGATCAAATCGCCACTGCCAGCAAAGAATATTGTCATGAAGAACGCCTATGCGATCCTGATGAAAATGAAAAACGGAGGAGAAGAAGGAGCGTAAAACTCATCAATTTGAAAGGCCTTAAGATTTCCGCATCACTGATGCGGAAATCTTAAGGCCTTTTTGTTGCGATATCAGGATCAGAACTTCAATGCTATAACCATCTGAGTACACCAGGTATTACAGTAATTGTTTTTTTAAGGATTCTTTACTCGGTAAAACGGCCTTATACTCTTTTGCAAAAATCTGCTTATTATCTTCTGGCAGGGTGAATTCTACAATTGTTCTGTTTTCTTCTTTACATAGAATGATGCCTATCGTAGGATTTTCTTCAGAAGTCTTTATTTTTCTGTCATAATAGTTTACATACATCTGCATTTGGCCGATATCCTGATGGGTTAATCTGCCAATTTTGAGGTCAAAAAGGACGAAACACTTTAACAGCCTGTTATAGAAAACCAGATCAACATAAAAGCTGTCTCCTTCAAATGTGAATCTTCGCTGTCTGCCTTCAAACAAAAATCCCTTTCCTAATTCAGACATGAAATGCGCTAACTTGTCGATAATAGCAGTTTCCAGATCATTCTCAGAATATTCGGAATCTTCTTTTAGTCCAAGAAACTCCAGTACATAATGACTTTTTAGAACGTCAGTTGCTTTTTCAATAATCTGTCCCTTTTTAATCAATTTCTGTACGCTTTTCTTGTCCTTGCTTAACGTCAACCGTTCAAATAGTGCCGAATTATATTGTCGCTGCAACTCTCTTACTGACCAGTTATTTTCTGCAGCTTCAATTTCATAGAACCTCCGTTCATCTTCATTTTTGACTTTTAAGAGTTGAATATAGTGAGTCCAACTTAAATAGAATTGAAATTCAACTCCATCACTAATCCCTGGTTTCTGAATCGCTGAGGCAGATTTTGAGCGACTGGAAGATTTCCGCATCACTGATGCGGAAATCCTGTGCTGGTAAATAATATAAAATTTTCTGAACCTTTCCAGGTTGTCTGCAGAATAGCCTTTTCCAAACTCGGTAGTTAATTCTTTACTCAAACGGAGAATGGTTTCTTTTGCATATTCCGCACGTTGAGTCCCGGCTTGCTCATCTTCAAGAATCATTCGGCCTATTTGAAAATAAGCTAAAATGATTGCTGAATTAATACTCCGGACGACCTGATTCTGGGTCTCCGATATAACGGCCTTAATATTTTTAAGCAGAGGCAAGAAATTGTCTCTTAACGAGCTTGGCTTGATTGGATTATTGGGTTGCTTCATTTACTTTTGGTATTTCCTGCCGTATTGTATAAATGGTTATCTAATGCAATGTTGAATAATATATCTTGTAAATCCAGATCATCTGTTCTTTTTATTTTACTAATTAATAATTTTATATTTATTTAAGATACTTTTTGTTTTTTTATGGCTTGGCTATTAAAAACGAGAAGGCGCGTAAATGTCATCTGCCAGATTGCTTCCGGGCAGCTTGCGGATCAGCTCGTTCTAGCCAGGCTCTATACACGCTCTATACTCGGTGGAGACCCGCTTGGAAGCGTGTTAAAGGCGGGTAGGCAGTTTGTATAAAACGCGCTTAAAATGCGTATTCCCGGGAGCTGTTATGATCCTGACGGAAAGCGTTACAAATTTGGAATCCCGGTACAAAGGGCCATTAATAAATCATAAGAAGGGGGAGGAGAAGGGGGATATGTTGAATATTTTCGTTAAATGTTTAAAAGGTATGTCGTTATATGATAGAGAGTTGTTATCTTGTATATTATAAAAAACCAATCTGGCAT
The DNA here is from genome assembly GCF_038446955.1 of Pedobacter sp. FW305-3-2-15-E-R2A2. Classification (NCBI taxonomy): domain Bacteria; kingdom Pseudomonadati; phylum Bacteroidota; class Sphingobacteriia; order Sphingobacteriales; family Sphingobacteriaceae; genus Pedobacter; species Pedobacter sp. FW305-3-2-15-E-R2A2. The sequence continues at coordinate 5,659,110 of NZ_CP151803.1, read as the reverse complement.
ATCATAAAAAAACAATCAAATGAAGAAGTTAATTTTATTATTTCTCCTGATCCCTTTCATGGGAATTGCACAGGATAAAGGAACACATTTTGAGCATGGACTGACCTGGGCACAGGTTCGCGAAAAAGCAATGAAGGAAAATAAATACCTTTTTGTCGACTGCTTTACCACCTGGTGCGGCCCTTGCAAATACATGAGCAGCACCATCTTCCCTCAGGAAAAAATGAGTGCATTTTTCAATAAAAATTTTGTGAATGTAAAGGTCCAGTTCGATAAAACCAAAGACGACAATGAAGAAGTGAAAAGCTGGTACGCGGATGCCGATGCGATCAATAAAGCGTATAAAATTCAGGCTTATCCTACCTTTCTGATCTTCTCTCCAAAGGGTGAACTGGTTCACCGGATTGTGGGTGGCGGTGATGCAGATGGATTTATTGCCAAAGCTGAAAAAGCGTTGAATCCGGAAACGCAATATTATACCCTGCTAAAAAAATATGAAGCGGGTAATGCTGCTCCGGAAACTTTAAAGCAATTGGCATCTGTTGCCGAGGAAGCCTATGATCAGGAAAATGCAGGCAAAATAGCCGCCGCTTACCTGGAAACACAAACTGACTTGTACACTAAAGACAACCTGGAGTTTTTAGGGAAGTTTACACAAAGCAGCAAAAGCAAAGGATTTCAGCTGATGCTGAAAGAACCTGGAAAAGTAGATGCCGTACTGGGCAAAGGGCAGTCAAACAAAGTCCTGACCGGGGTAATCCTTCAGGAAGAAATTTATCCCCATTTGAGAAAGCCTTCTGCTAATCTGGATTCATTGATTACTGTTGCAAAATCAAAATACCCTACAGTCGACCTGAACAAAGCCACTGAAATGTTGCAGGTTCAGTTTTATCAAAACATGAAAAACTGGCCGAAGTTTCAATCCTCAGTATTGGCGTATATGAAAAAATACGGAACAGAAGTAGATGGTTCCATGTTAAATAGTTTTGCCTGGACAGTATTCGAAAACTGTCATGACGCAGAATGTGTGGCTTCTGCCATGGCATGGAGCAAGAAAAGTGTAGAGGACACGCAAAGCAAGGAGCCTGCTTTCCTGGATACCTATGCCAATCTGCTCTACAAAATGGGAAAGAAAGATGAAGCAATCGCCATGCAAAAGAAAGCAATCGCCATTGTTCCGGAAGCAGACAAGCCAACTTACCAGGCTACCCTTGACAAAATGGAAAAGGGAGAGAAAACCTGGGATAAAAAATAGATAAACATCCTATTATAGGATAATGGAAAAGCCCCGGACCAAATCCGGGGCTTTTTGATACCTATACATCAAGATGTCTAGAGGTGAATGTATCAGGATCGTTTCATTTTTGCCTGATTTGCATCTGCTTGAATCCTTGTGATTTATTGTATCTTGGATGCGATATCCTGGGATACCAATACTTTATCAATGAGGGGCTTCTTTAAATTTTATTTCACGGTCGTGCTGATTGCGATGACCAAACTTACGCTTGCAGCGATAGGTCAGGATCCCGGTCAGTTCTATTTTCAGCAATTTGATAACCGAAATGGATTGTCAAACAGTGCCGTAAATGTTGTTTTTCAGGATAAAGACCAGTTGTTATGGGTAGGTACCTGGGATGGATTAAACAGGTATGATGGCACCGACTTCAGGGTCTTCAATTACAATAGTGAAAACAAAAGCGGCAGTATCGGGAACAATGTCATTCAGGACATCAAGGAAGATAAAAAATACAACATCTGGATCAGTACCATCGGCGGAATTACCCGGTTTGAAAAACCTGAGGGAAAATTCTATCATTATTTTTATAACCAGGCGACAAAAAGAAGCATCGCTGAAAAGGAATATGAGCTGGAAATAGCAGAAGATGGAACGGTCTTCTGTTACAGTAAAACCTATGGATTGAGCTGGTTTGATTTAACCGAGAATCAGTTTAAGCCGATTTCATTACCGGCAGGTATTAAAAAGCTGTTGAAAATGGAAAAAGGAGGGAACGGCCTGATGTGGTTCCTGCAAAATGATGGGACATTACTAAGCTGTAAAGTCAGTAGATCAGGGTTAAGACAGATCCAAATAATCAAGCCTCAGAAGCAGATCAGTAATTTTTTTCTCGTCAACAACCGGGTTTTGTTTACAGACATCAGCAACAGCTTATGGCTGCTGGATTCGCAATCGAAGCCTCAGAAAATAAACAGCATTTCCGGAAGTATTAAATCGATCAGGTATTACCATTCAAATTATATCCTGGCCCGGGATGGTCAGGGGATAGCGGTGTTCGACAAGGATTTCCAACCTTCTTCTTTCATGCAGCAGGAAGTTCGGCAGCTGGCCAATATCAGGGTAACGAGTATTGAAGTCGCTAAAGACCATGTCTTGTGGATCGGTACCGATGGCGATGGATTGATCAAGATCTATCCAAAGATCAATTATTTCGGCTTGGTCAATAAGAGCAATATTGTAGATTTAAACAAACCTGTTCGCGCCTTTGCAGAGGTAGATGGAAATTTATGGGTAGGAACTAAAGGAAAAGGAATTGTGATTTTAAATGACTTCTGGTCCAAATCTCCCTTTAATTCTCAAAAAAGCGAACTCAATACCAGCAATGGCCTGGAAAACAATTCGGTCTATGCCTTGAAAAAAGGCATCTCTCCTTATATCTATATCGGAACAGACGGTAAAGGACTCGGAATCTATGATTTAAATAAAAAACAAAGCATCAGCTGGCTTGACCTTTCCGGAACGGCGAAATTACCTTCATTTGGTTCGGTTTATGCTATTTTGCAGGATAAAGACAGCTCCCTTTGGCTGGGAACAAGTGGCAGCGGACTGATTCACCTGAAACTCAGTAAAACCAGCGCAGGTCTTTTAAGCATCAGCTATTTTAAACAATACCTTTCCGGCGGAGCAAACGGGCCGGCAAACGACATCATCTATGCTTTGAGTAATGATGAGGACGACCGGCTCTGGATTGCCTGCAGGTATGGAGGATTGAGTGTCTTGCAGAAGAAAATTGGGAAGTTTAAAACTTTTAAAGCCTTTTCTGCGCCAAACGACCTTTCCAATAATGATGTACTTTCTCTTTATCTGGATCCCCGGAAAAGGTTATGGATCGGGACAAGCTATGGCTTAAACATGCTCAGTCATTCCGAATCCCTTAAGGATAGGCCTTCCTTTAAAAAGTTCACGATGAATGAAGGCTTGCCAAACAATACCATTCATGCCATTGCAGGGGCGAACTCGGGCAGCATCTGGGTCAGTACGAATAAAGGACTGGCCAGATTGAACCCGGAAAATGGGGCAGTCGCTAATTTCAGGTCCGGCGACGGGCTTCAGAGCAATGAGTTTAGTGATGGTGCCGTTTGGAAGTCGACAGATGGGCTGCTGTATTTTGGAGGAATTTATGGATTTAATTATTTCGCTCCGGAACGAATTACCGCCAACAAGCTTCAGCCTAATGTATTGGTCTCCAATATTCAGATGGGCGGAAAAAACCTGGATGAAAACCGGTTGCAGGTGCTGAAATCTGTTCAGGCCCCAATTCCAGAATACACTTTGGCGCGTAAAAATAATTTCTTCCAGGTGAGCCTGAGATCTATGAGCTTTTTAAATGAGGCTAAAAATGAATTTACCTACAAACTGGAAGGACTGGATAAGAACTGGAACTATGCAGGCGCTATCGGAAATATCATTTATAACAACGTTCCTCCGGGAGATTATATCCTCAAAGTAAGGTGGAGCAATGGGGAAGGCCTGTGGACCACAGAAATCAAGGTGTTTAAACTCCATGTAACGCAATATTTTTGGTTAACGTATTATGCGCTTTTTGCCTATGTTCTGATCCTGATCGCATCGGGCTATGCCTTTCATGTGTACCGGAAAAATAAACTCCGGATGAAATACCAATTGCAGATGGAACACCTGCTCCGGCAGAAAGATGAAGAAGAACATCAGCAACGCCTGAATTTCTTTACCAATATCGCACACGAGATACAGACACCTTTGACGATGATTATGGGTTCAGTAGAACACCTTAGAAAGAAAGAAAACAATTACTTCGTTTCTATGGTGCATCAACATACCGCGAGGTTAACCTATTTGGTGCAGCAATTGCTGGAATTCAGAAAAGCAGAGGCTGGTTACCTGAAAAAGAATGAGGATTACCTGGACATCAGTAAAATGCTGGATAGCCTCTCTGAGTTGTTTATCCCTACCAGTGAAAAGAACGGACAGGAATACCTGAGGAGCATTCCCCAGGGCCTGGCGGGCTCCATCGATAAGGATAAGTTCGAAAAGATTTTATATAACCTCTTGTCTAATGCCTTCAAGCATTCCGGAAGAGGCGAAACCGTGGCTTTTAAAGTCTGGTATCATCCCAATGATCAGGTGTTGGAACTGAGCGTTTCCAACTCAGGCTGTACCTTAAAAACACAGCACCTGGAACAAATCTTCAACCGCTTCTATGTGAGCAATGAGCAGCAAACAGAAAAATTCAGTACCGGGATTGGCCTGGCTTTTACGAAAGAACTGATCACCCTGATGGGGGCTGATATTCAGGTGAGCCTGCAGAATGACTGGATAGATTTCAGGATAAAAATACAGCTGACGGAAGTAAAAGGCACTGCCGAAACCAAAGTGATCACCTCTGCACCTTCTGCTTTATATGAATCATTGGTGGAGGTTTATGACCAGCCTGAAATGGTTTCCGTGGAAGAGGGAAATAAAAACAGCCTGATTGATGGCCTTCAGCAAACCGAAAAATTAAGCATCTTATTGGTGGAGGACGAACCTGAACTTCGTTTCCTGATCAGGAACGTGTTGAAAGATCATTATGTGGTCTATGAAGCGGGAACGGGATTGGAAGCAATGGCCTTTTTACATAAAACCATTCCAAGTCTGATCATCAGCGATGTGATGATGCCGGATATGAACGGACTGGAATTATGCCGGACGGTAAAACAAACGCCCGCTATGGCACGGATTCCCTTTGTCATTTTATCGGCCAGAGGATCTGAAGATCATAAGACGGAAGGATATGAACAGGGAGCTGATGCCTATATCCCTAAACCTTTCCAGATCAATTACCTCCAGGTCAGGATTCGCAAGCTCCTGGACGATCAGCTCCGGATGGAGCACCTGATCAAGGATCAGCACATTACCAACCAGTTTATGGATGCTGATATTGCAGATACGGACAAGAAATTTCTGGAAGAACTGCTGAAGGTGATCGAGAAAAATCTGAATGAACCGGAACTCAATGCCGCGACACTGGAAGATGCGCTTTCCATTAGCAAAATGCAATTGTACAGAAGACTGAAATCACTCGCCGGGATGACACCTGCGGAGTTCATTAAAAGAATTCGCCTGAAACATGCCGCAGACATGCTGGTTAATTCTCAATACACCGTATCTGAAATATTTTACCGCACCGGATTCAACAACAAATCTTACTTCTTCAGAGAGTTTAAAAAGATTTACCATTGCGCGCCAAACGAGTACCGCCAGCAGCAATATGAAGAAAATATAGCCCCTTTGTAACTATAGTGAACTAAAATGTAACTATAGTGCACTCCTTCGGAGGGCTACTCCTATAAATTTGTTCTAACCAAATATATCACAGATGAAAAGAAATCTACTCTTCTCTCTGGGCTTGTCACTGTTAATAGTACTATCAGGGCTCACCGCTCTGGCCCAGGTCAAACTAAGTGGAAAAGTGACTGATGAAAATCAGCAGCCCTTTCCCGGGGTTGTTGTTCAGCAACTCAATACACCAAATAAAACGGCAACCGATGCCAACGGAGCGTATGTGATCACCCTGCTCCCGGACGGCCCAAAATCTCTCGTATTTAATTATGTAGGTTATCTTCCGGTAACACTCCCTTACACTGGGAATGCAGTCCTGAATCTCTCTATGAAACCCAGTATTTCAGATTTGAATGAAGTCGTGGTGGTAGGGTATACCAGTTTGCGTAAGAGTACGATTTCCGGCGCAATGGGAAACCTGAATGTTGGCGATGGGGAGAAACGAAGGGTTCCTGACGTCGCGCAAATGCTGCAAGGCCAGGTCTCAGGCGTACAGGTCACTCAAAGTACCGGCGCACCTGGCGATCCGATCAATATCCGCATTCGCGGAGAAAATACCATCGGCTTTAACAGTCCCTTGTATATCGTGGATGGAACGCCTACTTTGGACATTTCTTTTTTAAATCCTTCGGATATTAAAAGCTTATCGGTGATGAAAGATGCGGCATCCGCAGCGATCTATGGGGCACGTGCGGCAGGAGGGGTGGTTCAGATTACCACCAAACAGGGAACGGCCAACCGTTCTTCACTTGAGCTGAATTATTTTAACGGAATTCAGCAGGTCACTAATTTGCCTAAACTGTTAAATACTGCTCAATACCTGAGTAAACAGGAACAAGCCTGGAAAAATGGAGGTAAACCTGATCCAAATCCTTATACCGCAGCCAAAAGCAGAACTGATTTGTCGGATACCAATTGGCTGGATGAGCTGTTTGAAACCGGAAGGTCCCAAAGTGCACAATTAAGCGCAAGCGGCGGAAGCGATCAGGTGCAATACCTCTTGTCTGGGGCTTATTACAAACAAAATGGAATCGTGGTCTACAACCATGACCAATATGAACGCTTTAATTTCAGGGCCAACGTCAATGCAAAGCTGACCGACCGCTTTAAAATAGGAACGAATCTGCAGCTTTCTTCGGCAAAACAAGACTGGCTGTCTTCTAAAGGTGATGCACCCGGCATTATTCGCCATGCATTGTTAAGGCCACCGGTACTGGGTGTGTATAAAAATCCTTCAGACCCAGGCTATAAAGCGGATAACCCTTTTACGGACCTGCCTTTTTATAAATTCAACAACAGCAATGGTGGTTGGGACCCTAATTATGAAAGAACGTCCAACCCAATCGCACTCGCTTATTTTGCCAACGACAAAAGAAATAATGTGAAAACTTTTGGAAATGCCTATGCAGAATATGCTTTTCTGGGAGATAAATCACTGACTTTAAGAACAAACCTGGGTGTCGACCTGAACTTCCTCCACAATAAAGCATTTTTGCAAAACTTTGGAGATGACGACAACAATGATCCCAATGAAGTTGATCCGGGGGCAGGCCGGCAAAACAGGCCAAACGGATTGAATGAGGAAAGAGGAGAGGAACTGAACCTTACCTGGAACAATACCTTGAACTACATCAAAACAATTAACAAACATGCCATCAATGGGCTTGTGGGAACAGAGTATATCAAAAATACGGCATCCGGACTCTCTGCTTCCAGAAAACGATATGATTATACGACCAACAGTTTCCAGTACATAGACTTCGGATCTTCTGCCAGAGACCTTTGGAATGGCGGAAATGCAAGTGAATGGGCTTTGTTCTCGGTCTTTGCTTCCGGAACTTATGTGTATGATTCCCGTTATATGCTGACGGCCAACCTCCGCGCAGATGCTTCTTCCAGATTTGGAGAGAACAAACAATGGGGCTATTTCCCTTCTGTTTCTGCAGGATGGGCAATCTCGGAAGAATCTTTTATGAAAGATATCAAATGGATTTCGAACTTAAAATTAAGGGCAAGTACAGGGAAACTGGGCAATCAGCAGATCCCGAATTATGCTTACCTGAGCACCATGCTGAAAGATGGGGAGGGTTATTCCCTGAACCGTTATGGAAATCCGGACCTGAAATGGGAAACGACTTCACAACAGAACATCGGGCTGGACTTTAATCTGTTCAGTAATAAACTAGCCATTTCTGCTGATTATTTTGTGAAAACGACTTCCGATATCCTCTTACAATTAAGCTTACCGGAAATGGTGGGTTCGGTAGGCCCAACGTATGTGAATGCGGGTAAAGTGAGAAATAAAGGATTTGAACTTTCTGCCAGTTACCGCAATGCAATTGGTGATTTTAACTACGCGCTGAGTGGAAACATGGCGACCTTAACTAATGAGGTGATCCAATTGCATCCAAATGTACCGACCCTAAGCGGACCATTCACAAGAACTGTTCCCGGACAACCATTAAATGCATTCTATGGCTATAAAATGGAAGGTATTTACCAGACGCAAGCGGAGATCACGCAACACCTTTCCGGAACAACCAACCCTTCACAACTGCCCGGCGACATCAGGTTTGCAGATCTGGATGGAAATGGACAGATCAACGATAACGACAGAACCTTCCTCGGAAATCCAATCCCTAAATTTTCTTATGGCATCAACCTTTCCGGCGGCTATAAGGGATTTGACCTTTCTGTCTTTATGCAGGGAGTTCAGGGAGTAGACAAATACAATGATGCGAAGAAGATCACTGATTTCGACAGCAGGCCATTTAACTCTTCTACAGCAGTGCTGCAAAGCTGGAATGGACCGGGAACATCGAACACCATGCCGAGAGTCAGCACCACAGATACCGGGGTAAGCCGGGTATCGAGCTTATATGTTGAAGATGCTTCCTATTTCAGAATTAAAAACGTGGAGCTGGGTTATTCTTTCAGCAACCTGTTGCAGAAAACGAAACTGGGGGTAAAAGATGTGCGACTGTATGTATCGGGTCAGAACCTGTATACGAGCACGAAGTATAGCGGCCTGGACCCGGAATCTATTGATCAGGTAGACATGGGAACCTATCCACAATCCCGCGCATTCCTGTTTGGTGTAAATGTTAAATTTTAAAAGATATTCAGATGAAACGATTATATATCTCCTTATTCGCCGTAACCTTAATGTTTACCGCGGGTTGTAAAAAAGAACTGTATAAAGATCCGATCGGATTGATCACCCCGGAACAGGTGAGCACAGATCCGACCTTAAATACGGTAGTTTCCTCTGTAGATGCCTCCTACAGAATGTTGTCCTATACTTTAAACCTGATGGGCAACTGGGATTGGGCTGGGGGTAAAGTGATCCGCCCGGATGTCATCCTGCAGGATATTGCCGGAGGTGATGTCTTGAAAAAATGGAACCCTGATGGTGATCAACCCTGGATGGACGACATTGCCGGTTTCCGGTTCACTTCCGAAAACGGAGGCTTCAATGGCATCTGGGCCTTTAATTACCAAGGGATCTCGAAAGCCAATCTGGCCCTGAGCTATCTGACAGATGATGCATTGGTGGCCAAAATAGGGATGGATGCCACACTAAGAAGCCGCCTGCTTGGGGAAGCTTACTTCCTCAGGGCCTACTATTACTTTGATCTGGTCAACAATTTTGGAGATGTGCCCATCATCACCAAACCACTGAAAACCTTTAACGAGGCTTATGAAGTGGCGAGAACTGTTCCTCAGGCACAGGCCTGGGCATTGATCAACGATGACCTGAGCAAAGCGAAATCCGCACTTCCGGCAACTAAATTCTCCAGTACCACCGATAAATGGCGGGTTTCAAAAGGTGCAGTCGTTGCATTGCAGGCAAAAGTGGCTTTGTATAACCAACGGTGGACGGATGTCATCAGTCTGGTAACGGAGCTGGAAGGAACAGGTTTGTACAGCCTGAATGCCAATTATTTTGACAGTTTCAATGTCGCCAAGGAGTTCAGCGACAATGAGGTGATCTTTGCCTATGACCATATCTCTGGTCAAACTGTTCGCAAAGGCAATGGCATCAGTGCCTTGTTAGATTGGGGCTTTTTCGCACCAAGTCCGGATTTTCTGAATGCTTTTGAAGCGAACGACCCAAGGCTGGCCTATACGGTGAATGTGACGGATAAAAATGTCAATAAATTACTGGGATCCCTTAACGGCGCCAATAAAGGAAATGACGACGGGCCAAGCAATAAAATCATGATCCGGATGGCGGATGTCTTGCTTTGGAAAGCAGAAGCCTATAACGAAACCAACGCTTATCCCAATGCCATTGCTTTAATCAACGACATCAGAAGACGCGCCAGAACCTCGCCAACAGCTGCTGGAGGCACTGCGCCGGCAGGTACTCTGCCGGATCGTTCGGTCGCTGTGACGGATAAAGTGCAGATCAAAAACTGGCTGATGCAGGAACGAAGAGTGGAGTTGGGCTTTGAAGCACAACGCCTCAATGACCTTAAACGCTGGAAAACAGCAAAGACAGTGTTGACAGCACTGGGCAAAAATTTTCAGGACCACAATTATCTATATCCCGTACCACAAGGTGAAGTAGACAAATCAGGTAAAGCAATTGTCCAAAACTCAGGTTACTAAATATTTATGAAAGATCAAGCACAACGATTTATAGAAAACCCATTGTTATCGCCGGCAGATTTGAAACCGAGCAGAGCCGGACTGGAGATCAGCTGCCTCTTAAACCCAGGGGTCTTTACTTTTGAAGGAAAGACCTGGCTCCTGGTTCGCGTAGCAGAAAGGCCGGCACAGCAGGAAGGCATCATTTCTTTTCCGGTCCTAAAGGACGATGGGATTGAAATTATAGAAATTCCTGCGGACGATCCGGAGTTGAATGCCGATGATCCAAGGGTGATCCGCTATAAAGGAATCGACTATTTAACGACACTTTCTCACCTGCGCTTACTGCGCAGCGACGATGGCATCCGTTTTTATGAGCCGGAAGGTTATCCGATCCTGCAGGGCGAAACCCTTCAGGAAGCCTTTGGCATAGAAGATTGCAGGGTGACACTATTGGAGGGGACCTATTACCTGACCTATACCGCTGTTTCAGAACAGGGCGTAGGAGTAGGTATGCGCAAAACCAAAGACTGGAAAAATTTCGAATCTGAAGGAATGATCATTCCTCCGCACAATAAGGATTGCGCCATTTTTGAAGAAAAGATCAATGGAAAGTTTTATGCCTTACACCGTCCCAGCAGTGTCGATATCGGCGGGAACTACATCTGGATTGCGGAATCTCCGGATGGCATCCACTGGGGTAAACACAAATGCATCATTACCACCCGCAAAGGAAGCTGGGATAGTGCAAGGGTAGGTGCAGGTGCAGCACCGATTAAAACAGAAAAAGGCTGGCTGGAGATCTATCATGGGGCAAATGCAGCCCATCAGTACTGTCTCGGTGCTTTTCTGCTCGATCTCAACGATCCTTCCATCGTTATTGCGAGATCAGAAAACCCAATCATGACCCCCGCCACAACCTATGAGCTGAGCGGCTTCTTCGGACATGTGGTATTTACCAATGGCCATGTGGTTAAGGCGGATGAGCTGACCATTTATTATGGTGCTGCCGACGAGTTTGTTTGCGGGGCTAAATTTTCCATTGCTGAAATCTTAAACTCCTTATCCTACGAGCATGATTAATAAACTAAAGTCTGAAATCGCGCATTTCAAAGCGCAGTCCCATAATTTTAAAGTGCTGACTTTAACCAATCTGATCTATAGCATCGTATTGCCGGTGATCGATATTTTTGTGGCAGCCTATGTGATGCGGAGCTCGAATGACCCGGTAAAGGTAGTCGTGTATCAGCTGACCATTTATACCGGAATCCCCTTAACTTTTCTGATCAATGGCTGGTTGTTAAACCGCTTTCCAATTAAAGTGCTCTATTCCTTCGGAATGGTCCTCAGTGCGATCTCCATGATGATCATGATGTCGCTGACCACATTGGACATTACCGGGATTGGAATTGCAGGAATTGTGATGGGCATGTCCTTTGGCTTTTACTGGGCAAACCGTGATTTTCTGGCCCTGGCAACGACCAACGACAGCAACCGCAATTATTATTATGGCCTGGAAACGTTTTTTTATACCATCATCGCCGTTGTTATTCCGGTGATCATTGGCTGGTTTATAGAGTCTTATGCGAGCTCAGGCGATGCGAAAATGGCATATAAAATTGTGACTGGTATGGTGTTTATCGTTACGATAGGCGCATCGATCATGTGTTTTAAGGGCAAGTTTACCAATCCCATTGGGAAGAAGTTTATCTATTTTAAATTTCATACTTATTGGTACAGGTTGATGTCCCTGGCCGTTTTGAAAGGTCTGGTGCAGGGATTTTTGGTAACAGCGCCAGCCATGCTGATCATGCTGTTGCTTGGAAAAGAAGGTGCGCTGGGAACGGCACAGTCGGTGGGGGCAATCTTTGCCGCAGTGCTGATGTACATCATTGGCCGTAAAACCGGACCGGAACATCGGATTTACGTGTTCGGAACAGGCCTGGTCTTATTTACCATTGCAGCACTGATTAACGGAATCCTCTTTAACGAAACCGGCGTGATCTTGTTTATGTTGTTCCTCCTACTGGCGAAACCGCTACTGGATCTTGCTTATTTCCCGATTCAGTTTAGTGTGATCGATATCCTGACAAAGAAGGAAAAAAGAAGTGAGTTCGCCTATATCCTGAACCATGAAGCAGGTTTGTATGTGGGCCGTCTTACCGGTGCCGGCACCTTCCTGCTGCTGGCTTATTATTTTTCAAATGAGGTGGCCCTTCGTTATGCCATTATTATTGTTGCGGTCTTGCAGCTGAGCTCTTACTGGGTAGCTAAAGGAATCCTTAAACGAGGTAAAATAATGAATGAAGAGCTGCAGCTGGAAGAAGAAAGCCTGGCTAAAGTTATTATTCCTGCTGCTGTTTAAACCGGAACAGCAGCCAGAGACCAGCAGAATTTTTTTAATATATTAGATGAACCTCAATGATGAAACTTAAACTGACCTTCCTTTCCTTATTTATTGCCGCACTTTCCCATGCCCAGGTTAAACAGGTTAAAATTGACCGGATAAACCAAATGGCGGATCTGCCCAAACCATTGCAGATCATCGACTGGAAAGCAATGGCCCTGAATTTTGACCGGACGATTTACGATTTTAATGCAAAAGGCAAATATTGGCCAATGGTTTGGATGGACAGCACGGGCAAGAATTTTAAACAGCCGGTGATGGGCATGTATACCGCAGTAGGGGATGTGAGACAGGGTGCAGCGCACAATAAGGGCATGTTTCATGAGGCACTGGCCAATATGGGCTCGGTCTTGGGTGCTACCCTGGTTGGGCTGGATAAAAGCAATCAGCAGGGCCTGAACTATGTCGGTATGTTGAAAAACTATTTTAATAAAGATACCGGATGGGACATCATGATGAACAATACCGCTCCGGAAGTTGCATTGTTAGGTGGAGGATATGGAAGAGACTGGTGGTACGATGTTTACCCGAATGTCTTGTTTTATGCGATTTACGATAAATACCCCGCTGCGCCTGACTTTGAAATGATGGCCAGAAGCATTGCCGAGAAGTTCTATAAAGCGGACTCCATTTTAAATGGCAATTACAATTATTCCTATTTTGATTATGGGAAAATGAAACCCATGAGTACGCAAATCTGTGCACAACCGGATGCCGCTGCAGGACATGCGTATGTCTTGTATGCGGCCTATAAAAAGTTTGGTGATCCCCGTTATCTGAAAGGAGCCATATCAGCAATGAAAGCTTTAGAAAGTCAAAAGATCAATCCTACTTACGAACTGCTGATGCCTTTCGGGGCTTACCTGGCCGCAAGAATGAATGCAGAGCAGGGAACTGCTTTTGACATCCAGAAAATGTTAAACTGGACTTTCGACGGAACTGCAGTTTGCCGGGAAGGATGGGGCTTTTTAGTGGGCAACTGGAATGGTTTCGACATTTCCGGAACGGTTGGAAGCACAGTGGATCATGGAGGTTATGCCTTTTTAATGAATACTTTTGATGCGGCATGGCCATTGGTACCTTTGGTGAGGTACCAGCCCAAATATGCAAATGCAATCGGGAAATGGATGTTAAATGCGGTGAATGCCTCCAGGTTTTTTTACCCTCAGTATATGCCGGAAGAACATCAGACCTTGCCTGACTTCGCAGAAGTGACCAAAGGGGTGATTGCTTATGAAGGTTTTGCAAAATCTTCTACTTTTGATACCTTGTATCAATCTTTAAAAGCTCCTGTAGCACAGGGTGATGGCCCTAAATGGGTACCGGGACAGAACCCTGAAGTCTCACAATTCAGCGTTTATGGAAGCGGACATGCAGGGATTTTCGGTGGCATTGTCAAAGAAACGGAAATCAAAGGTATCCTGGGCCTTGACTTGCTGGCGACTGATTTTTATCGCCAAAGGGCTTATCCAACCTGGTTGTTCTATAATCCTTACGGGACCGGTAAAACCATTAATTTTAAAACACCCGCAAAAGGAAAATCAGATGTCTATGACCTGATCAGCCAACGTTTTATTGCCAAAAATGTAAGCTCAGGAACCAAAGTACAGATTCCTCCTCTGCAATCGGTGGTGCTGGTTTGTGTGCCTGCGGGAAAAAAGAGCAAGGTTAAAAATAAACAACTTTCTGTTGATGGCATCGTATTGGATTACCAGTATAAGCCCTAAAAAATCAGGCTAAAGAAACCCAAACTGAATTTCATCTTGGACAGAACAGGCAATTCATTTGTCTTCGGTAACCTTAAAAATACGTATTTCCTCCTGTCAATACCCGTATAAAAACGGAGTATTCCGGATAATATATTCGATAATTTTATAAGAGATTAATCTCTTATAGCTCTTATGGAAAATTTGTTTGTAAAACCATTTAAAATTCTCGTGGTCGAATCTGACCGGCGCTTATATAAAAAACTTTCCTTGTGTTTTAATAAATCAGGGTTCGATTACAGGATCTATTCGGGTATAGACAATATCGTCCCTCTGGTACTTGATTTCCAGCCCGACCTGGTCTTATTGGAGTACTTATCGCCAATTGTAAATGGAGGAGAGCTATGCATCCAGATCAAAGAGAATAAGCTGATACAACATATTCCTGTAGTCATTTACTCTACATTCCCTCACCAGATACTCTCATTAGGCGCATATGGTCATGATTGTTTTATTGCCAAGCCTTTTGAACTGACTGATCTGATGAGAAGGATCGACGTTTTTTTAATGCGGTATTGGAGCGATAAGAAAAGAACCGAAAATACCCTGGTTTCATCCGGATGCAATTGAGGCTTATCCCATTGGTTTTAACAAGTCAATTGCTTCCTGATTGTCTTGTAGTAACGCAATATCCAACGCTGAACGACCCCATGCGTTCCTGATCAACGGATCGGCACCGTGTTGTAGTAATAATTTTAAAAGTTCATTCTGGTCGAACATAACAGCAAACATTAATGCAGTAGCTCCGTTTTCATGCTGCAGGTTCAGGTCTGCTCCATGGCGGATCAGGAATTCAGCCATCGTTTTATGACCTTCGTGGGCGGCACCCATCAGTGAAGTGTGGCCTCCATTGTCCTGAGCATCAATATCTGCACCTGCCGCTACAAGGATTTCGGCGATTTCCAGCTGATTATGGTAACCCGCAATAATCAAGGGCGTATAACCTTTCATATTCCGGCAATTTACTGCGTTTCCAAAACGAATCATTTCCTTCAAAATGGCCGCATTTCCTACCCTTGCTGCATGTATGATAATTTGAATGGTATCGAGCATTTGTGTGGTTTGACGTCCTTTTTGAATAATTCCCTGAGCTGATGTCTGAATCATCAGCAATAATAAGGGAAAATTCTTGCTGCTCACTGAAGTTAAATACCTGATTTTTTCGGGATTAATACGGTATTTTATTTAAATGGAAATAGGTGTTTAATGTAGGGACAAGTATCTGACAATAAGTATAACCTATTGTCAGATCGAATGTGGAGTTGTTAATAGCTTTTTTTGACGTTTATAGCGCTTAAACCTTTCTTCCCTCTTTCCACTTCAAAACTTACTGCATCGTGTTCGCGGATTTGCTCCTTGAGCCCCGTAGAATGTACGAATATTTCCGGCCCGCCACTTTGCGGTACAATAAAGCCAAAACCCTTGGCTTCATTGAAAAATTTTACTGTTCCTTTTTGCATGGTGTTTGATCATTTATTTTTTTACTGAATACTTGCGGAACATGCAGTATCGGAAATTGTTTCTGCAATCTGGTAAGAGTAATCTATTTTAGGTATATTATGCCTGATTATCAGGTGTTAATCCGGTGCTTCAATGCGTATATGTGTATAGAATACAGTATTTACACGCGTTTATGGCAGTTCTATTGAAATATTCGAACTTCCGGGGGCTATTTTTGTTAATTTAATTGAAATTTAAATAGATATGAAGGCTTTGAAGGTAATATTGGCTGAAGATCACCTGATTGTGAGAGATGGAATCAGACTTTTGCTGGAAAGGGTGGAAAGTATCCATGTTGTTGG
The DNA here is from genome assembly GCF_038446955.1 of Pedobacter sp. FW305-3-2-15-E-R2A2. Taxonomy (NCBI): domain Bacteria; kingdom Pseudomonadati; phylum Bacteroidota; class Sphingobacteriia; order Sphingobacteriales; family Sphingobacteriaceae; genus Pedobacter; species Pedobacter sp. FW305-3-2-15-E-R2A2. The sequence continues at coordinate 5,642,946 of NZ_CP151803.1, read as the reverse complement.
CGAAGCAACGAATGGAACTGAAGTCCTGGAAATGTTGCGGAATGGATTGGAAGCAGAGGTAGTCCTTGCGGATATCAATATGCCTGGAATGGATGGGATGTCTCTAATTAAAGCCTTAAAATCCACCCAACCCGATATAAAAGTGGTGATTTTGTCTATGCTTGATCAGCAAAAATATGTTGTGGAAGCTTTTTCAGAGGGAGCCCTTGGCTATTTGTTGAAAAACATAGGATTAGAGGAGCTGGTCTTTGCCATTCGCCAGGCAAGCATGGGACAAAGGTACCTTTGCTCAGAATTATCTTTTAAATATATGGAGGACGTGATGCAGCGTCAGGTTGGGGTTTCAGCCGGACAGGCTCCGCTGGTGGAGCTTTCTTCCAGGGAAATCGAAGTGCTGAACCTGATTGCTGAAGGGCTCACCAATAACGAAATTTCTGATCAGCTTTTCCTCAGCAGAAGGACGGTAGAGGGACATCGCCAGGCATTGATCGAAAAAACAGGCGTCCGGAATACTGCAGCGCTCATTCGATATGCGGTGTTAAACGGATTTGTGAAATAACTGCAGCTGCCCGAATAAAGATACGACTTCCTGATGAACGATCCGGAAATCCGGATTACTGCCCCAATCTATAATCCGGTTCAACTGCTGGTCTGATCTGCCCCAGCGGAAAGGCTCGTTATCCATACTGATCATCATACTTGGGGTCTTGAATGCAGTAGCGATCTGAGCGATTTCGGTCGCACTGGAAATGACTGCAGCGGCCTGCCTGATCAATAACGCCAATGAGCCCAGTGTCGTTTTCCCCGCGCAAATTATTGGTTTTGTTTTCATCAGATCTGCCACATGCCGGGCTAGATGCAATTCATGCTGACTGCCGGTAAGGAGCACCTTGAATCCCAGATCTGTACAATAGTTGGCAATACAGGCAAAGTAAATGGAAGGCCATTGTTTCCAGCTGCCTTTGGAACCCGGATGGATACATACATAAGCACCAGGTTCAATGGGAAGCCGCAATTGCTCCAGGTGTTGATGGTCTGCCGGAAATAAAGGGAATTCCAGTCCATCGCCGGAACGGGGGATTCCAAGATGTGTCATCAGGCTCAGCTGACGCTGGGTTTCAGTCCCAAAACCCGGATAAGTTAGAAAACAGTCATTTTCATCAGCGATGTCTTTACAAAAACCGGCAAGGTACCTGGAGTTGAAAGATTTGACCAAAGGGTTCAAGGCATTCGAATTTCCCTGCATCTGTAAAATCAGGTCGAATTTTATCGCCTGGACTTTAGGTAAAAAACAGTAGAAATTTTCTTCATCAAAAGGCTGTTCCGGTAACCCGGGGTAACCTGGAAAGGCGATGAACTCATCTACGTAATGTGACCACCGCCGGATCACCGCTTCCGTATCCGGCAATCCTATAAAGTAGATTTTTGCATTGGGATAAGCCGCACGGAGGCTGCGCATCGCCGGAATGGAACATAGGAGATCTCCCAATGGCAATGCACGGAAAATGCCTATTTTTTTTACTTCTTTCTTTGGAAATTTCATGAGCGTCAGGTCATAGATTATAAGGAGCAGAAATAGGATCAGGGATTCAGTCCATAAATTTAAACTTAGCATTGCTGATATTAGGTGTCAATTTGAAAATCAGGTACTTATCTTTTTATGGATAGGTATTATTCCCCAAAAACAGGAGAGATATACTCGTTTTTTTTTCCTTTAAAATGTTGATTTTTAGATGTCTGACCGGAAATAGAAAGGCTTAACCGGAAAAGCACCAGATGGGAGAGGAATTCCAGCGCAAATGTAAAAAAATGTGCGCTCAATCTATTTTAATCTTACATTAGCTTATTAATTTTGATCGGTATGACCAGAAGTATAGAGAAATCTAATCATAAACTGTTAAAAGAGGAAGAACAGTCTGAAATGATGTTAGAACAGACAGAGAAAAGTAAGCAGACTAAATTTTTCCCTATCATTGCAATGGGAGGATCTGCGGGCTCTTTTTATGCTTTTGAAAAATTCTTCCTGCACATGCCGGTCGACTGTGGATTTGCTTTTGTGATCATCATGCACCTCGATCCCGTTCAAAATATTGGGGTTTCCGCATTGCTGCAGAAATCTACAGGCATGCCGGTTATCGAAGCCACAGACGGAACAAAATTAATGATCAACCATGTGTATGTGATTCCTCCCGATCGGGATATGGGCATTCACAATGGTCACCTGTTGCTGTTCAGCGCTTCCAGATCTAAAGGGGCACACATGTCTATCGATTATTTCCTGCAAAGTCTGGCGGAAGATCAATGGAACTATGCGGTAGCGGTCATTTTTTCAGGAATGGGTGCAGATGGGGAGACCGGGGTAAGGATGATCAAAGAAAAGCTGGGAATGGCGATGGCACAGCTTCCCGAAACTGCGGAATATAGCAGCATGCCGGCAGCAGCAATTGAGACGGGGATGGTAGATTATATCCTTGCTCCGGAAGAAATGCCGGCCAAATTGATTCAATATCTGAACCATCCTGCATTAAAAGCCGTTGGAACAGATGAGTTGGTCCTTGAACGAAACAACTATACGCATTTGAATAAAATTCTAATGCTGCTGCGGTCTCATACCGGACATGACTTCACTTTATATAAGAAAAATACGATTACCAGAAGGGTGGAGCGGAGGATTGCTTTTCATCAGCTACCCGATTATATCCATTACGTCAATTACCTGCGGGAAAATCCTCAGGAAATAGAAGTTCTCTTTAAGGAATTATTGATTGGGGTTACCAAATTCTTTAGAGATGTTCCTGCATTCGAGGAAATGAAAGAACAGCTCTATGCCAAATTGATCAAAAAACACAATGAAGAGCCGATCCGGATCTGGGTGGCAGGTTGTTCAACAGGAGAAGAGGCCTACTCTATCGCCATTCTGATCATGGAGTTTTTATCGGCAATAAAGTCCCGCCCCCAGCCGAAAGTTCAGATTTTTGCTACAGATCTGGATCCGAATGCCATAGACCATGCCAGAACAGGATTTTACTTTTCAAATATTATATCAGAGGTTTCTGCAGAAAGGCTGGACCGTTATTTTGTAAAGAAGAATAACGGTTATGTCGTTAAAAAGGAAGTCCGGGAAATGATTGTTTTCGCACAGCACAACCTGATTAAAGATGCTCCCTTTACGCGGCTTGATTTGCTCTGCTGTCGAAATGTGATGATTTATCTGACCACAGATCTTCAGAAGAAACTGATGCCGATCTTTCATTATTCCCTGAATATCGGGGGATTGTTATTTCTGGGACCGGCAGAATCTGTAGGTCCTTTTAATGATGCCTTTAATACACTGGACTCCAAATGGAGGCTCTATGAACGGAAGGAAGGGACATCTAATGCCGGAAAAATGATTGACTTTCCATTTAACATCACCAATCAGCCGGATAAAACCATTAAAGGAATGGCGGATAAACCTGTTGCCAAAAGCCTGCTTGCTGAACGTTTTCATAAAGTGCTGCTGGACTCCTATTCTCCGGCTTCTCTGCTCGTAGATGAAAAAGGGGAAATTTCTTATATCAATGGAAAAGTTGATAAATACCTGAAATTCTCCTCTGGAGAGGCTTCTATGAACATCCATAAAATGGTCATCGAGGAGCTGAGGTATGCCTTGGGCAATGCGATCCATCAATGTGCCTTGCAAAAAAATAAGATTGAATATACCGGGCTGAAAATTAACTATCAGGATCAGGTTCAATTGGTTGATTTTACCGTGGATTACCTCAACGACATTCAGTTACAAAATATGTTTGTGGTGGTTTTTATAGACCAGGGGCCGGTAAGGAAGCGGAAGGCTACAGGTACAAAAGGAAACCTGACCCAGGTGAGCGCAGTGGAAGAACTGGAAAAAGAGCTGACCTATACCAAACAACAGCTCCATACCACTATTGAACAGATGGAAACTTCATTGGAGGAACTCAAATCCACGAATGAGGAATTACAAAGTACGAATGAAGAATTACAAAGTACCAATGAAGAGGCGCTAACCACCAAAGAGGAAATGCAGTCCTTAAATGAGGAACTGATGACCATTAACCTTCAATATCAGAACAAAGCGGAAGAACTGACGCGAATGAACAATGATATGAAGAACTTGCTGGACAATACAGATATAGGGACCATCTTCCTGGACAATAACCTCAATATCCTGAGGTTTACACCGCAGGTTATTAAGCTGTTTAATGTGATTTCCTCAGATGTGGGGAGGTCGATTACCCATATTGCTTCCAATTTTGACTATCCTTCTATAGAAAATGCGATTGTAGAAGTCATAGAAAAATTGAATGGGAAGGAGCTGGAAGTGAAAAATAAGGCCAATGAATGGTATAACCTAAGGATTATGCCTTACCGGACGATGGACAATTTCATCAGCGGGGCGGTGCTGACCTTCACCAAGATCACACCTGTTAAAGCCCTGGAAAGTAAATTTTCAAGTCTGCTTTGTTATATTCAGGATGTGGTAGACCGGTTAAAACATGCCGCAATTATTCTGGATAGGGAAGGACGGGTATTGGTCGTTAACAATGCCTTTTTAAATATGTTTAATTTAAGAGAGGATGAAATCAAAGAACAATTTTTTATGGAAATTGTTCATAACAGATGGAATACCAATAAACTGGATACCTTGCTAAATGATAGGCAAAAACCTGAATTATATCTCCAACATGACTTTCAGGGAATTGGTATGAAGACGTTAATGATCAGTGTGCAATACGTTCCCGAATCCAAAACGGAAGAACATGCAGTCAGTATTGTAACCTTCATAGAAAAAGAACGTGAGCAAAAAGAAAATCCATAAGGAAAAAGTCATTTCATTGCTGAGGGCAAGATTAGAAAGGTCTGAAGATCCGGAGATCTCTGCGGAAGAAAGGATCTCAGATCAGGAGCTCGAGGTATTGCTTGGAGAACTACAGATCTTTCAACTGGAGCTGGAGATGCAGAATGACGAGCTTTCTGCTTCCTACCAAATGCTGGAAAGCGAAAGGTCTAAGTTCGCAGGTTTCTTTAATCTGGCTCCTGTGGGCTATTTCATTCTGGATCACCTGGGGATGGTCGAGGAGGCCAATCAAACCGGCGCAGACATGCTGGCCATTTCGAAATCAAATGTCCTCCAGAAGCGCTTTCAAAGTTTTATAGCTCCTGAAGATTGGGAGAATTTCTATGCTTTCCTCCACAGAATGCAATCAAAAGACAGCAAGCAAAGCTGTGAGATCCTGGTTTCTTTGAATGGTGGTCAGGAATTGTACACCAGGATGGAAGGAATCGCTGTTTCAGATATGTTTACCGGGAAGAGCAAATATTATGTCACGGTGATTGACATCTCAGAAAGCCGGAATGCGCAGCAAAAACTCATTGAAACGAGTCAGCGGTTAGAAATGACACTCACGGCTTCCGGAACAGGAACCTGGACGATGGAACTTGGAAACAATAAAGTGTTTCTCGATGCTTACAGTTATTCCATTCTGGAGCTGAATGCCTGGGAATTTGATGGAACGATTAAAGGGCTGATTGCATTGATCCACCCCAATGATCAGGAAAAGGTAAGGCATAAATTACTGAACATGGTCAATACCTTTAATGACCTGGATCTGGAATTTCGCATCATTACAAAAAGCGGAAAGCTGAAAATTATTTCTGCAAAGGGACATGAAGTAAACAATGAAACCACGCATAACTATTTCGCGGGAATCATTTTGGACATTACCGAGCATAAAAGGCTGGCCAGAGAAGCAGAAGCACTAAAGAAAGAAAAACAAAAACTCGTTTTATCAGCCACTTTTAACGCGCAGGAAAAGGAACGTTATAAGATCAGCAGCGCATTGCACGACAGCGTCTGTCAGATCTTATACGGAATCCGTTTAAACCTGCAGAATATACAGCTCACGAGAAATTTAAAAGGGGAGTTTACCAATGTCAATAAGTTGCTGGACCAGGCGATCAGGGAAACCAGGGAACTGTCTTACGAATTGACGCCTTCTGTATTGAGGGATTTCGGCTTTAATGCAGGGGTACGGGAAATGGCACAGCGATTAAGCACCCCACAGTTTCGGATTAAAACCATTATCAACAGCAGGGCTGATCTCGTGAAACCTGAGGTGCAGCTGTATGTTTTCAGAATGATTCAGGAACTGATCAATAATTGTATCAAACATGCAAACGCGACAGAAGCAGAGATCAGGGTCTGCACAGAAGATGAAATAACTACGCTCGTTATCAGCGACAATGGGACAGGTTTTGAGAAAGAGGTAGAAGAATCGCTCTCCCAGGGATCAGGAATTCGTGGTATCAAAAACCGGATTTTTCTTTTAAACGGGAAAATAGACCTACAGACCTCAGCAAAGGGAACCAGCATTGCGATTGAATTCAGAAATGATCCTGAATTGTCGGAGCTTTCGGGCTACTAAACTTTGTGTTATGCTTAAAAATGACGTAAGGAACATCATCACCATCGGTGCTTCGGCAGGTGGGATTGCTGCGGTTTCTAAACTCGTAGCTGGTTTTAAAAAGGAATTTGATGCTGCAATATTTGTGGTCATCCATATTTCCAGAAACTCATTAACAGAAATTATTCTAGGGCAAATTCAGAAACAGACTGCAATAAAATGCCTTATTCCCGCAGATGGGGAAGAAATTCAGAACAGTAGGATTTATCTGGCCCCGGCAGACCACCATATGATGCTGGAAAAAGGAAAAGTCAGTATAAAAAGAGGCGCCTTTGATAACCACTGGAGACCGTCGATAGATGTACTTTTTCGTTCTGCAGCGGCGGCTTATGATTCCTGTGTGACTGGAATTATATTGACGGGTTTACTGGACGATGGGACTTCAGGTATGTCTGCTATCAGAAGAAGTGGAGGTAAATGTATGGTGCAGGACCCAAAAGAGGCCGACTTCCCGGACATGCCGCAAAGTGTATTGAAAAATATGACTGTTGATTATAAGGTTTCTATTCATGAAATGGGGTATATCCTTTCCGATTTATTCTCCAGATCAATCTGCAACATTGGGGAGGTTCCTGAAGACATCCAAATCGAAGCAGAGATTAGCCTGAGAATGAGCAGCAATGTGGAGGGCCTGAAGAAACTAGGGCATCCAACCTGGCTAACCTGTCCCGAATGTGGCGGGGTCCTTGTGAAAGTTGAACGTGACGAGATCTCCCGGTACCGATGCTATACCGGACATTCCTTTACGGAGAAAATATTGGAAACAGAGCAGGCAAAAGGACTGGAAGAATCCATCTGGATTGCCATTCGGATGATGGAAGAACGCAAAAATCTGTTGACAAACATGACCGTACTCCATGAAGAAACCAGAGCAGAAAGAACAGCACAAATGAGCATTCATATTGACCGTTTGAAAGGGATATTGATTGATTTATCAAAAAAATAGATAAAACATCAAATAAAATGATGAATATTAAAAACTTATACATCAACTCTCTCGTTTATCTATTCAAACATACAATTGGCAATTTAAATTAGCTGGAATGTTACACGTGTTATTAGCAGAAGATCACAACATTGTTCGTAATGGGATCAGGATGTTGTTAGAAACAGACAAGGATATCAATATTGCTGCCGAGGCGGTGAACGGCGTCGAGGTGCTGGAGTACGTCGCCAGCGGACGACAGGTAGATGTGATTCTGGCTGATATTAACATGCCTGGTATGGATGGGATTATGCTGTTAAAAGAGATGAAACTGCTTAAACCGGAAACCTATGTCATGATGCTGTCTATGCATGATAACGAAAAATATGTGACCCAGGCTTTTATGGAAGGGGCCTCAGGATACCTGCTTAAAAGTGTAAGTGCGGATGAATTGATCTTTTCTTTAAAACATGTTGGCACAGGTGGAAAATATTTGTGCTCAGAACTCGCCATCCGCATGCTGGACAAGCTTTTGCACAATGGGTATCATTTCATTTCGGATACTAAATCAGCCATAGAATTCTCCCTTCGGGAAATCGAAGTGCTGCACCTCATTGCAGAAGGACTGACGAATAATGAGATGTCCGAACAGCTGTTTATCAGCAAAAGGACGGTCGAAGGACACCGTCAAAGCCTGATTGAAAAAACAGGGGCACGCAATACTGCTGCACTGATACGTTATGCCGTCCTTAACGGTGTGATTCAATAATTCCGCTTTAAAGACAATCTGACAGCCCTTGCCGGATCGTTTTTTGAATAAATACGGAGTCGGGAAAATTATTACGTGTTTAGTTGTGGATATATACTGATATTTAGCTGGTTACGGCTTGGAGGCATAAGGTTTGATGTTTTATCATCGCATTAAACTGACTCCCTTATGAACACACCCTTCACAGATTTTAACTTCGAGTTATGTCGTTACAAAGAAAATTTATGGTCATTTGCGATGTCCTATACCCACAATGTAGAAGATGCTGATGACCTTGTTCAGGATACTTTTCTGAAAGCCCTCCGCTACGCCAAAAACTTTAAGAAAGGAACAAACCTGAAGGCCTGGCTTTTCATGATCTTAAAAAATACTTTTCTCAATAGTTATCGAAAAAGGAAGCTGATTAAAAAGATCCTGGATGATCAGACAGATATTTCTTTCCATTCAGGAATAAAGACAACGCAGAACCTGGGATTGGGGAAGTGCATTATGGATGATATTCATGAAGCATTGAAAAATTTACAGCCCCAGTATTATGATCCCTTTGTCCGTTATTTTGAAGGCTATAAATACCATGAAATTGCCAAAGAACTGAACATCCCCATTGGAACGGTGAAAACCAGGATTCACATCGCAAGAGGAAACCTGAAAAGCAATTTAAAAATGTACCAGGAACAATTCTCGCAACCCGGGAACCTCTCTAAAATTATTGATACAAGAGATTAGCGGGAATATCGGGATCGTCTTTTTTAGTATATTAGGAGATAAATTAAGAATAAATCCCTTGTTCCGGGTATTCGCATAGAATTTGAAAGATATAATGATACGTATTGAGATCAGTAAAATAGAGTTGAATTTTAAATTATTTAAGAAAATGTTAGGAAGGTTATCATTTGTGTTTTTCACAACGGCTGTGCTCGCTTGTCAGGCTGCTGTACCAAAAACACAACCTGTTGTGGATGGAGTAAAGAATATCAAACCAGATATACAGCAACAATTCGTTATCAAAGAAGTCGTGGCACTGATTGAAAATTACAATTATAAAAAGATAAAGGTAAATGACTCGATATCTTCCATAATTTTAGATCAGTACATTAAGACCTTAGATCAGGGGAAAAATTACTTCCTGAGCTCAGATATCAAAGATTTTGAAAAATACAGGTATCAGCTGGACGATGATTTTAAAAATGGAGATTTAACGGTTCCTTTTTACATCTATAACCTATACGCCAAAAGACTGAACGAACGTCTTGATTATGCCGTTACTCAGCTGAAAACAGAAATGAATTTCGGTCAGAATGACACCTATGTGTACGACCGTTCCAAGCTGGCCTGGCCTGTTTCGGCAGTGGAATTGAATGATACCTGGAGGAAGAGGGTCAAATATGAACTCATTAATTTAAACCTCGCAGGTTCCGCACCGGCTAAAAGTATCGAAACCGTTAGCAAGAACTACCTGGATTTAAAATCTCAGGTGGCAAAAGTGAACAATCAGGATGTCTTTCAAATGCTGATGGACGCTGTGACGGCTTCATTAGACCCGCATACAAATTATTTTAACGCCTCCAATGCGAAAGCGTTTAATGAGGAAATGTCGCGCTCAATTGTAGGCATTGGAGCCATATTAATGATCGAGAATGAAGTCCCTAAAATTGTAAGTATCGTTCCCGGAGGCCCTGCAGCAAAAGGAAAGAAACTAAGTCCCGGCGACCGGATCGTGGCAGTAGCTCAGGGAGACGGAGCCTTTGAGAGCATTGTAGGATGGAGGTTAGATGTCAGTATTTCTAAAATTAAAGGGGCTAAAGGAACAAAAGTTCGCCTCAAAGTCATTCCTGATGGAAGAGAGTTGTCTTCTGAACCGGTCATCGTGGAATTGCTTCGTGATAAAGTAATTCAGCAGGCGCAGTCTGCGCAGAAAAGCGTGAAGACTGTCCGCAATAATGGCAAAGACTATAAAGTAGGCGTGATCTATGTTCCTGCGTTTTATCTTGATTTTGAAGCGGCAAGAGCGGGAGATAAGAATTTTAAAAGTACGACCCGCGACGTGAAATTACTGATCGATACCTTAAAAAATCAGGACAAGGTAGACGGGATTGTGATGGATTTACGCGGAAATGGGGGCGGAGCTTTACTGGAGGCCGTTTCTTTAGCTGGTTTATTTATTGATAAAGGACCCATCGTTCAAGTGAAGAATTTAAGCGGTAAAACCAGGGTGGAAACCTTAAGTGGGAATGAACTTTCCTGGACCGGGCCACTGGGTGTAATCGTAGACCGTTCCAGTGCTTCCTCTTCAGAAATTTTCACAGGAGTGATCCAGGATTATGACCGTGGTATTGTCATGGGAAGTCAGACTTATGGTAAAGGAACTGTTCAGTCTGTGATTGACTTAAACAGGCTGGTAAACCCTGAAGTGCTGAAAAAGATGGCGACTTTAATCCATATGGGCGATTCCAGTCAGAAAAAAGAGATCAGCCCTGCAGCGATAAATTTAGGGCAGATCAACCTGACCATGGATAAATATTACCGGATTACCGGAAGCAGTACACAGCTGAAAGGGGTGAACCCGGATGTGATGTTTCCTTCCCGTTACCAGACCGATAAAATCGGAGAAAGCAGTCAGCCTTCTGCTTTATCCTGGGATGTGATCAATAGTGCCGGATTTCAGCCATTGAGCAACCTTTCTGCCATCAAGGCAGAGCTGATCAAAAGAAGCGAAAAACGCATGGCGGAATCTTTATATTTCAAGTATTTCAAGCAAAACCTCGCAGATGCTAAAAAGCGAAACAATGAAAGGTCTGTAACCCTGAATGAAGCTAAGCTAAAAAAAGAGCGTGATGAACAAGAGGCAGAAAGCTTTACCAGAAGAAATGAATTAAGGGTTTTCAGAGGTCTTCCGGTCTTGAAAAAAGGAGATAAAGCAACCAAAGATGATGCTTTTGATTTTATTGAAGATGAATCTGTTAAAGTAATGGCCGACTTCATGGGGCTTGCTGCTGCAAATAAAAAAGCGTAGCCAGGATGAAAGTATTAAGTACCGTCCTTTTGTTGGCCCTGATTAGCTTTTTTAAAGCAGAAGGACAACAAAAGGCGCCTTCGTTGGTCGTATTGGGGAATGTTCAGGATGGAGGATCTCCTCATATAGGTTGTATCAAGGCCTGCTGCAAAGAGTTATTTAAAAATCCGGATAAAACCAGAATGGTGGCTTCCCTGGGGCTGATTGACCCGGAGTATAAATTGAACTGGCTGTTTGATCCGACACCGGATTTTCCTGCGCAAACAAAACTCCTGAAGAACTTTTCCTTATTTAGTAGTAAAGAGGTTCCCGATGGTATTTTCATTACCCATGCGCATATTGGTCATTATACAGGCTTAATGTACCTGGGCAGGGAAGCGCTTAATGCTAAAAGTGTTCCGGTTTATGCCATGCCGAAAATGAAGCAATTCCTGGAAAGCAGCGGGCCATGGAGCCAGTTGGTTAGCCTGAACAATATTCAGATCAAAGCTATCGAAGAAGGGAAGGAAAATATCCTTTCTCCCAATGTAAAGGTGAAGGCATTTAAGGTGCCGCATCGGGATGAATATTCTGAAACCGTTGGATACCTGATTGAAGGACCTCATAAAAAAGCATTGTTTATTCCGGATATCGACAAATGGTCCAAATGGGAGAAAAGTATCGTTGAGGAAATAAAGAAAGTAGATTATGCGCTGATTGATGCGACTTTTTATGATGCAAAGGAAATCAACAACAGACCCATTTCAGAAATTCCGCATCCTTTTGTGGTGGAAAGCATGAAGCTGTTTGAATCGCTTCCTAAATCCGAGAAAAGTAAAATCTATTTCATTCACCTTAACCATACCAATCCCCTGCTGGACCCAAAAAGTCCGCAAACAAAAAGGGTACTTAACAATGGCTTTCACATCGCCAGGTTTAAACAGGTTCTGGAGCTCTAGTTTTTAGCCCTGAAAACCCGCTAAAAGCCTGCCTTTTGCAATTACGAAGGAGGGATGTAAGCATTGGTTCGTTTTGCAGCCTCTAAATCCGGAGAAACAGTAGATTGCTGACAAATAACGGGTTCATTGCTTTGATTTTCCTGCTGTTTATCCTTATGCTGAACCTCAGCGGTTTTAACCTCTTCTTCGGATTTTATTTCCGTAGAAACCAGGGGAGTCGCATTCAAAGAGCCCACATGTACACTATTGGAGATCTCTCTGCCATCCTGTTTAGCAAAAGAGATATAGGCTTCCATACGTTTATTTATATGTTGTGAACTAATAGTAATTACATCTTTTCCCTCCACTCTTTTTGCCCCGATTAACTGGCAACAGCTCTCTTGTAAATCAGGGAAATAAATCACCAGCATGGCACGGTCAGTATCGTATTGGCTCACCGGGAGGTCCGATTTCTTCCAGGTAAAGGTGATTTTTTCCTCCAGTTGGCTGACGGTTGGATGAACAGCCCCAGGAAGTGTTCCCATGCTCATTAATACTTTGGTATAGTCCAGGCAGATGTTTGGATATTCGCCCTGAACTGCATTCTTTTTATTGTAAGAAACCGCTTCATTATATTCGTTTCTGTCTGTTCCCGCAACGGCAAGGCGAAATCCTACCCGAATTGCACTCAGCGAAGGCTTCAATATTTCATTGACCACTTTCATCTTTTCACAGTTTGCCTTTCTTGCCGGGGTAAGCGGTTTATTACTTTTGCCAATCATTCTGATGACATGTTTACCTTTTAAGGTATAACCTACCAGGTTGCCGACTCTGCCATGGAATCCGCCAAATAACCCATTTCTTAATGTTCCCATCTTCTTTTGTGTTTTTAATTAATTATTTAATTGTTTTTCAACAATTTACGAAATATTTTTCATATCGTGTTAATATGTGTTATCATAAAACAAACTGTAGGTTGATTTCGGAAACATCGTTAAAAGGTCCGGGAAACCAATCACAGACCTATCAACCACCTATTAATATCCAAATGCCGATTAATAAAAATTAACCGCATATGAAAAGCATTTCAAGTACATTTTGACAAGAAGAATTTGTTCAGTTGCAGCTACAGGTAGTTCTTACTATCAGTTTTTCGGGGAATCAATGACTGGCCTTAAGGTTTTTTCTTAACCTGGTTTATAGGTCAGATTCCTTTATTTCTCTCAATTTGGTATTTGACGACCATGTATCGTATTTAACAATCATCCTTGTTCACGGAGCATGGGCTGATGGATCACATTGGGGCCATGTTATTCCTGCCTTAACCAAACATTCATCTGGATGCCAGTCATGCTTCATTGGCTTCCCATCCTAAAGAGGTGACCGCATTGATATCAGAGGCCGCAGCTGCTGTGGACTAAATAAATAGCCAATAGCTGATACTTCCGGTTTAATAGGACAATAAATGCCGTATTAAACCGGGAGTATTTTTATTTTAGGTGGAAATAAGACAGCATGGCAAATTTTACAAGAAGAACTTTCCTCAAATGTGCAGCGGTCGGCACCGCAGGTTTTTTACTGCCTGAGCATACCGCATTTGGCCAGGATCCAATGGAGCTTTCCTTGCCTGAAAGGATGCTTCCTGCTCCCGTTAAGGGCGGTTTTTCCATGGATGATTATTGGGTTTGGGACCCTTCGGTGGTAAAGGGAGAAGACGGACTTTACCACATGTTTGCTTCACGCTGGTCCAGGGACTTTGGCTTTGGGAACTGGGTAACCAACTCCGAGATTGTGCGTGCCGTATCAAGAACTCCCGCAGGTCCCTATACCTTTGAGGAGGTTGTCTTACCGGCAAGAGGAAATGCGTTCTTTGATGGATGTGCGACCCACAATGCCCGAATCGTAAAGAGCGGGAAGTACTACGTGCTTTATTACTTCGGAAGCCATTATAAAGATTCTATCCCAAAGCCTGCTGAAGACGTTTGGGACACTGGACTTGCTCAAAAATCCTGGATGAATAAAAGAATAGGGATGGCTTGGTCTACTTCCGTTTATGGCCCCTGGACCAGAAGCGAAAAACCAATTCTGGAGCCCCGGGCTGGTCATTGGGATGCTTCGATTACCTCCAATCCATCACCGATTGTATTGCCGGATGGAAGTGTTTACCTGATGTACAAATCATCGGAAAAAGATCATCATCCGCCTTTATTACTTGGCGCTGCCAAAGCAGCTTCCTTTCGTGGTCCTTATGAAAGACTATCCGATCAACCTTTATTCCAATTTCATAGCAAGGGAAAAATGGACAATGATGTGGAAGATCCTTTTGTATGGTGGGCTAAAGATCATTATGAACTGATCATGAAAGACAGGTTCGGGCACATTTGCGGAGAGGAGGGTGGAGGGATCCATGCTTTATCTAAAGATGGCATACACTGGGACCTGGCCAAACCTTTGAAGGCTTATTCCAGAACAGTTTTGTGGGACAACGGAACCACTACAAAACAAGGTAATTTTGAACGGCCTTTTTTGCTTTTTGAAGATGGAAAGCCAACACACTTATTTGCTGCAACTGGAACGGGAGATCAACCTTATCAACTGGACCGGTCATGGAATATGGTGATCCCATTGAAATAAATAATATATGTCATGATGTTTATATATCAATATATCTTAATGTATTGATGTGTGGTTTGAGCTTTCAGTGCATTGCTTTCTCCTGCGCTGAACCGGGATAAAAAGTTGAAAAAAAATAGTTAAATAAGTTTTGCAACTTTGTTGCAAATAGCTAACTTAGTCCTGTTGCAACCGGGGACAAGCCAAAAACCCGATACCACAGTAGGCATCATTCTTAAAATTATTACATATGAACAATTCAATGGATAAAATCAAGTTAAATCTTGAAGACCTTCAATTAGAGAGCTTTGTAACCAGTATTGATAGTGAAGTTGCCAGTCGCCTATCGGGCGGTTTGGGTAACGTTTCAGAACCAACGCATACTGAACCTACAGATGACCACCATGCTGATCCGGTTAAATGTACTACCGTGATCTGCTAGTTCAATAACAACATAAAACAAGGGAGGTCAGTTTTTCTGACTTCCCTTAATTATCCTTTAACACTTATGATTCCATTCCTGATCAGTGACCTGATTTGCAGGAGGAGCCTTTGTTTTAAGGCCTCATGTTCCATCGTCCAACCGTCCTGTTGCAGAAAATCATCCAGAATAAAATCAATCAGTTTTCTTCCGCTGGTCACTGTTTTATACAGATGGCTGAGAATTAATGCCGGCAGCCGACCAATGTAAATGGTTTGTAGTCCAGATTCCTCTGAGATAAATAATGCCGCGTGATCACTTTGTTTTAACGCCATAATTTCCCTGAGTCTGGAAGCGATGGGGTAGAACCTGACATGATCAGCTAATGCGACCTGTAAATCCAGCAGGGCCTCATCAGTGCGGAACAGCAATTGCGCGTTTTGATGTCTAATGAATTCATTTTTCTTTGCATAGCATAAATAGCCCTTGTGTATTTTCCAGCAGCTGGCCCTCGCTTTTTCAAGCTTGAAGACCTCCATCATCTCCCAGCCTTTGGAAGCGGGGAACAGGTTGATTTTCTGATTTACCTTTTCTTCAAATTCCCGGAGATCTTCTGCCTGAAGCTGTTCGGAAAAACCGGGTTCAGAGAGATTTAACAATTGAATTGTTTTTGGATAATGCAGTAAAAAAATCCCCTGCTGTATGGCCGTTTTATCTGGGCCTACAATAGCAGACAAGCCCTCATTGGGTATTGGTAAAGCTGGATAAGCTACATTATTCATCTCTGGATTTAACAGCTGCAGAAGCATATAACCTATTCCTGCTTTCCCTGATAGCAGGCCGAAATCAAATGAACTGGCAGAAATATAAGTATTGTAACTGCCTTCCGCATTATATTGATGGTTTGCCCGTTCAGCGATAGTCCACAGCATTTCGCTGAGGTCTTTTCTGCTCAGCTCCTGAAACTTTACAAGAAAAGGGATCATGCCCGAATAACCGCTGCATAGACTGAAATCTGTTCTGTCCATCTTTTTCAGATCTGAAAGACACCTGTTCATCGCCGTCTTACATTGCGCAAAGTAAACCGGATTTTTGCTGACTTTCCAGGCATACAGTCTGGATAATCCGATTCCGGCAGCACCATGTGCCCAGGAATTTACATTTCTCATTTCCGGTAAAAACAGGTTCAGATCCCATTTATAAGCATCAGGTAGGCTTAATCTGTAACTCCCCAACCGCAGGTCCAGCCAGTTATCCGATTCCTGGTGAAAATACTGCATTTCATATTGTAAGGCCTGCTCTGCAAGATAGATCAGTCCTTCGTTCTTAAAATAATTTCCCACCTGCATCAGGGAGTAGGCAATTCCGGAGGCCCCATGGGAAAAACCTGCCAGGCTATCGAATGCAGATTTCGACCTGTTGTAATCCCATTTTAGTCCTGTTTCAGAAATTCTTGCTTCCTGTACCAATCTATTCACGATCTGTTGAATCATCGCTAGAATTGCGGCTGATTTGAGGTGATGATAAAGTAAGGTAAAGACAAACAGGCTTCCAGAGTATCCACTTAATAAGTCGGCTTTTGCGGTATGCTCGATGATGTTTTTTCGATTGCTGAGGCTCAGATCCAGGGCCGCATCCAGGTATTCTTTCTTTTTGTTCAGCTCATATAGCCGGATGCAGGTATAGATGACACCCGTCAGACCAGTATAAAAACCAAAGGACCGGGGGTGGCGTAATTCCTCGGATTTCAGGATTTTACGCATGATGTCTTCCGCAATTTGTAAATCTTCTTTTCTGCCGGAGTATTCAAAAAGAGCCATAAAATACAAGGCCATTCCACTGCTGCCATTAAAAATATCTACCGTTGTTTTAAAGGAAAGCTGACCAGTACTTTCGTAATAAGGACCCGGCCAATATAGCCCGGTATCATCTCTGATTACCGCAGACAGCAACTCCTTGTTGATGCGCTGAAGTTGTTCGTTTATTTTTGCAGTTTGTATTGGCGAAAGTAAAGACATATCATAGAGATTAAGATTGGGCAATAAAATCCAGCGACTGGCGCAGGCAATAGGCGCCATAAGCCTCTTCGTAATTGGAGATCCCCAACCGGTTATTGTTCATGTGCATCATACTCGTGACGATCTCTGTCAGCTTTGTCTCCTCAAATCCTGCAGATAAGTAATTTTTCATAATTGAGGTGTTTTCCTGTAGATAACAGCTGATTTTATCACTTGCAATGTCCTTGATCATGGCTTCCCAAAAAGTTTTTGAAGCTTCCATGACCTGCATTTTCGCAGACGAAAAGGACGATTCGAATTGTTTGAGCCAAAGCGCGCTTTCCTGAACAGGATCTTCATTGGGATCGTATAATCTCGGAAGCCAGCCATGGATAAAGACGTCACAAACCTGAAGTAAGCGGGAGAATTCCCATCCGGTTGCATACAATAAAACCAGGTGCATACTTAGGGCTTGCAGCAATACAGAAGCCCCGGTTTTTCTGGAACTGATCCAATCTAAAACGAATGCAGAAGAGCTGAAAAAATGTGCCTCTGCCCAGGGCATGCTTTGCCGGTTTCCATAGCGTTTTATTTCGGGTTCATAGCTGGCATAGACGACTTTATGGTCGGAAGGAACAGTTGCTGCAAGATCCTGGCGGAGCATTACATCCGGATACCGAACAAAAAACTCAGCTGCTCTTTGCTTTATTTCTGCAGCCAGTGCTTCTTGCTTTTTAGGATGGATCTTCATTCTCAACCTGATGTGACTCCCATTTTCCCAGTATCGGATAAAGAAGTAAGTTCCCGCTGATGCTTCTTTGAAAAAGTCATGAATAAAAGGCTGAACGAGCTGATTTAGCATGAGATCCAGATCGCCAGGGTAAAACAGGTATACCGCAAACCATTTCGTTTTTTCCATATTTAATATTTGTACCATTGGAGCAGGTACTCTTTTATAGGTTCAGATTGATTTTCGGAAGGGAGTTCAGGGAGCATTTCCTCCAGTACCACATAATCTCCGGCCCTGGCCATTAAGCGCTTAAATAGTTCGATCAGCAGCGGTTGCTCAAAAGAAATAAACTGGGGTTTGTAATCGTCGTTCAGCCCTTCTTTTTTCGCGTTCTTTTGAACCGAAGGTTTGATGAAAAAAGACCGCTTTCTTAAAAATAAGAAGATGTTGGTCGGAAGTCCATGTCCGGAGCGCCAGTCGTTGATCCGGATAAAATAGTCGTAATCTGATTCCGATGGCTGCTGGGCCGGTATCGAATCCGTTTTGATGCGCCAGGTTTTTCTTCGGATGATTACCGTTTTTTCATAAGTGATTCTCGGAAGAGAGAGAATTTCATCAACTTGTTCTTCTTCAGCTTTCAGGTAATGGGCATCTACCAGGCCAATAAATGGCGGCAGAAAGAGCTTTTCTTCTTCATTAAAATGGGCCATCAGCTGGTATAAATTGGAGCGGTTATAAAATGATTCAAGGCATAGATCATACGTATAAACCTGTTTTTCTCCATAGCTAAGTTTTAGGAAATCTGTTTTTTCATCAAAGCTGATCAGCAAATCATCAATTTGTATTTGCTGATGTTCGGGATAGCTCTTGTTTCCTCCGGGCAAAGCAAGTTCATGATCAAGCAACGGGGGATGGACATTGGCATTGAAACTGGAAGCATCATTGATTTCTGTTTTGAGTATTTCCGGATGCAGCTTTGAGTTGTAACGTAGAAAATCAGCACTGACATCGGGAGAGAATAAAGGCAAAAACCGGCCGCTTACTTTACCCATGCCCGGAAGAACAGCATTGATGACCCCGGAGATGGCTTCCGGACCTTCCTGATGATCAGATTTTTTTCCAGGATAAAACTGGACAAACAAGGCCCTGGAATATTGATGACCAACAGGACTGGCATTTGAGAAGGGTTCGAAAAACTGATGATCCAGATGGATGAAATCTGGTTTATCCGCGGTCAGCGCTGCTAGTTTCCTGCTTACCGCTTTTTCCCAATCGCCCGGATTTAGGGAAGTTGATGTTGCCGGATTTTCTTTCTCTGGCTTTTTTACGTGCAGATAATAAGCATGGTAAAAGTCGGCAACTTTTACCAGTTCATTTTCGGGATAGTGTTTCCGGAAAAAAAGCGTCATTTTCCGACGTTCATTTTTTAACAGATCAAGTGGGCTGAGGTGGTTCAGCAACTGGTCTGCTTTTTCTGCGAATGCTTTGATCAGCGCTTCATTTAAAAACTCGGGTTCGGCTGTATAACAATCTTCATAAAATAGCTGTCTGCCTGAAAAATGATGGGGTTTAAAGTTTATAGTTTCAAATGCGCTAAGGGGACTGGATTCTGAAACAGGATCAATTGCATTTGAGGGTGCTGTTAATCCGGCCGAAGTCTGTAATGCTTTTAAAACCTTGGCGACCTGATGTTCCGCAGCTTCTAGAGTCGCGCTTCTCGTTGCAGTATCTCCTTTTGAATAAATGGATTTGTGTTCCTGTAACTGTTCAAACAATCCGGTCAGCTGCTGGAT
The DNA here is from genome assembly GCF_038446955.1 of Pedobacter sp. FW305-3-2-15-E-R2A2. Lineage (NCBI taxonomy): Bacteria > Pseudomonadati > Bacteroidota > Sphingobacteriia > Sphingobacteriales > Sphingobacteriaceae > Pedobacter > Pedobacter sp. FW305-3-2-15-E-R2A2. Next base: position 5,623,286 of record NZ_CP151803.1, on the reverse strand, counting down.
GTCGGCATCCTGAGGGTCCATGTTCTGAAAGAATGCCAATAATTCTTCATCCCATTTGGGGTTGATGCCTGAGGTTTCCATTCCCAGTTCCAATAATCCCGCAGCAATGAGTTTAAACAGATAGGTTTTTATCGTGTCTAGGCTGGTATTTTCCAGAACCTCCGATACCTTCTCCAGGAGTTGAGCTAAGTTGAGCACTTGCTTTTCATGCTGGAGATCATGAAATATTAACAATTGTAATCCTGTTGCAGGCAATTGCTGGAAGGATTCTATGTTGTTAAAGTTGATCAGGAAATGGATCTTTTCTGCTTTAATGGTTGCGGTCTTGTTGAGCTTGACCTTCATGAATTCATTGATCCGGGGATGATGGATCAGTACTGATTTTAAATATTCAAACAAGCCGTTGTTGAGCCTGATCTTATGATCAATGGCTTTGGGAGATGACTCGGAGACCACTTGTTGTTGTTCAGACAGCCGCATGATCCCGGTATAAGTAAACGTGCTGAAAGGAGAAGTCTTAAAGCACATTCTGGTCAGGTAACGAAGCAAGCTAAAGCTGATCCTATGTTCTTTCTGGCGAAACGCTTCCGGTGCTCTCTTTTGGTATCCGGGGAGTTGTTCCAGTAAAACAGGGCTGGATAAGAGTAAGCCATTTTGCAAGGAAGAATCTAAGGCCAGTTCTTGAAGTTTTCTATGTTGTCCAATCAGCTGATGCTGAAAGTTTGTCCGGTTTGCCTCATGGAAATTAACGATAGATTGCTCAAGAAAGAGATAGCTTTTCAGCGCTAAAGCCAGTTCGAGAGGGAATACGTCCGCGGATGGTTCCAGCTTTTGAAGGGCTATTTTTTTATCATTGTAAATCTGTCTCTTCAGGTTGATTAACAGTTGTCTGTGTTCATCATCGGTTTGTGCGGTAATTAAGTCGTACAACTGATCGCAGATCAATAGCTTCAGCCTTGCTTTTTCAGAAACGATCTGTTGATGTTTTTGCAAGATCTCTGTCGCCCCCCTGAACTTAAAACCATCAAAAGTCCGGTAATCCATGCCAGCATATCTTACTAAGGAATGTGGGAATATTTCAATACTCATTTACGCTCTGGTTTTATCTTAAATTGGATTATTTACTTAATTCAAGTTGATTTTTGATCAGGTGGTAATAGCTTCCTTTCCCTTGGATCAACTCCTGGTGTGTCCCTTTTTCGACGAGTTCGCCCTGATTCAGCACGACAATCTGATCGGCATTTTTTACAGTACTCAGCCGGTGTGCGACGATCAGCACTGTTTTGCCTTTAAAGAACTCATTCAGGTTATTGACGATAGACAATTCATTGTGTGCATCCAGCGCATTGGTGGCCTCGTCCAGAAAAACATAAGCAGGATTTCTATAAATCAACCTGGCAATCAGGAGCCGCTGTTTCTGTCCTTCACTTAATCCATATCCGTCTTTTCCTACCACGGTCTGATAACCAAAGGGCATGGCGCTAAAAAAATCATGCATATTGGCCATTTTTGCGACTTCATAAAGCCTTTTTTCATTTTTCACAAAAGCCCCAGCGTATATATTATTGGCAATGGTGTCCATAAAAATATATCCGTCCTGCATCACTACACCACAGGCTGCTCTCCAGGCCTTGGCATGAAGTTGAGCTATGGGTCTGTTTCCGATACTAATGGAGCCTTTACTCACTTCATAGAATTTCAATAAGAGCTTAATGAGGGTTGTTTTGCCACTTCCACTCATGCCTACGATGGCGGTCACCTTTCCGGCAGGGATCAATAAGTCCAGGTTTTTTAAGACAAATGGGGCTTGTGGGTTTCCGTATTGAAAACTGACTTGTTTTAGCAGGATGTCTTCCGGTTCGGAAGGAAGGGGTTGTGCTTTGAGCCCAAAATCCTCCGGGATTTCCTGATGAACTTCTGCCATGCGTTGCAAGCTGAATTTTGTATTCTGGGAGACCCTGGCAAATTCCACCAATTGTGTGATCGGAGTATTGAGCTGTCCGCAGATATAGGTGATGGCGAGCATGCCACCCAAAGTCACCTGATCGTTGATCACAAGCATGGCGGCGGCATAAGTAATCAAGACGTTTTTGACCTCATTGATGAAAAAGCCGATGCCCTGCATCAGCTGATCCAGCTGTAAGGCTTCGAGTTTTAAATCATAAGAGCGGTCTTGCAGCCCTTCCCATAATTGTTGTTTTTCCTTTTCACTTCCGGTAAGTTTGATTTCCTGCATCGCATAAAAAATCTCCAGTAAAAGCTGTTGATTCGCTGAGAGTACTTTGAATTTCTTTTGGTCGATGACCTTTCTTTTCTGCTTAAATGAATTCGACCAAAGCACGCTTAGGCTCGCACCAGCGAGGAAGATTAAAAAGATCTGCCAGTTATAATAACACAATACCCCGCCAAGCACAACAAGTGTGATCAGAGAGAGGATAAAACTGATCAGCGAATTCGTTAAAAATTCTTCTACACGCTGGTTGTCATTTACCCTTTGCATGTTATCACCCGCCTGCCGGTTGTCGAAAAAGGAGAAAGGCAATTGCATCAGCTTTGCCAGAAATTCTTTTAACAGGGTGATGCTCGTTCTTGCTCCCAACCTGAACAGGAGGCGTGCCCGGAGGAAATCCATCAGCATTCGTCCGGAAAACAACATCAGCTGGCCGATACAAATCAGGAAAAGGAGGTTGGTGTTTTTTCCGTTGATCCCCTTGTCGACAATCAATTGCGTCAGTAGAGGGATGATTAAAGAGAAAACGCTGGCAAGAATCAAGCTCAGGCCAATAGGAATTAAGCTTTTACGATGTAATTTGAGGTAGGGGAGCAGGGACCATAAGGAAGCCGATTGCGCGGCTATACTTTGCTGCTCCTGAAAGCGCGGGGTGGTTTCCAGCAGCAAGGCCCTGCCCAGATCACTTCCCTCTTCTATTTGCCAGGAATGGAGAAAATCTTTGGTTTTGACCTTCAGTCTGCCAGTCATTGCCGGGTCGGATAACCAGGCGTATTTATCGGTCATGCGGTATAAAACGACATAATGTTCTTTTTCCCAGTGCAGGATGCAGGGGAGGGGGACTTTGTTCCGCAACTGGAGATAGGGTAGCTCTGCGGCGAGTGTCTTAAATCCCAATGATTTCGAAGCGGCGATCATATTGGCCATGGTGGTTCCCTGTTTTCCGATACTGCATAATTTCCGGAAATGTGCCAGCGGAAAGGTTTTTCCATAATACTCCGTAACGATTTTCAGGCAGACTGGCCCGCAGTCCATTGCATCTGGTTGTTTGTAAAAAGGAAACCTGCTGAAAGAGAAAATAGGAGACATATATAATATCATCTTAAATACAACAATGTTGCAAATATGATAATTATAATGCAACTTTGATGCAATTAATTTATGTAAATGTCTCTGAACTTATCCACTCCATTGCGCAGTTTAGTCTGGAAAGAATTCCGGTTGGCTTACCGTGACCGCATCATGAGCACCTTGGCGGTGATCATCTATACCTTGTTTGCAGTCAGTAGTTTACTGACGGTTTTTCAGTATCAGCAAGACCAGCAAAGCAGGGAGCAGTCCAATGTGAAATTTAGGGATCAGTTTAAGGCCCAACACACCAATCCGCATGATGCGGCTCATTTTGGTACTTATCTTTTTAAACCCTTAAATCTGATCAGCGCATTTGACCCTGGCTTAAATGATTATTTCGGGACTACCTATCGGGTAGAAGCACATGTACAGCATGAGGTTGATTATAGCAATGCAGAAAGCAATGATGCCCTGATGCGCTTCGGTTCCTTTACGCTGGCACTGATCATGCAATTGCTCATTCCCTTATTGCTGTTTTTTATCAGCTCCTCCTCACTGACTTTTGAAAGGGAATCGGGGACGTTTAAAATGTTAATGGCCCAGGGGATAAAACCAACACAATTGGTCTGGGGGAAGGTTTTTGCGAATTACCTTTTTGTGGTGCTGTTGGTGTTACCCGTATTTATACTGTCATCGCTTTTCTTATGGTTTACTCCTTCCGGTACCTTGCTGTTAGGCCGGTTCCTGGTCATTATCGCCGGATATTTACTCTTTTATCTACTCGTGACTTTAGCCGGGGTCCTGGTTTCTGTCTGTAGTAAACGCTCGGGAACGGCCGTCATGATTGTTTTAAACCTATGGCTTTTTAGCGGGGTCTTATTGCCAAAAATAGCCACGGGTCTTGCAGATCAACGTTACCCCTTAATGTCCAGGGCAGCCTTTAAGGACCATATTAAGGTCGGGTTTCTAAAAGGAATTAATGGAGATCCGCCTTACCAGGAAAGAGCTGAAATTTACCTGAAAGCACTGCTTAAAAAATATAAGGTTGATAGCGCCAGTCAGTTACCGGTAAATGCCGACGGCTTAATTCTTCAGTACAATGAAGACTACCAGAATAAAGTGTTTGATCATTACTATGCCGAGCTGGAACAAACTTTTAACCAGCAGCAGTCTTTCTTGAATAATGCAGGGTTACTGAACCCTTTTATCAGTCTGAAACGGCTCTCAATGGCCATGTCAGGAACAGATTTTTATCATCATCAGGATTTCTTTAGGCAGGCAAAGAAATACCGGAACGCATTGATCCGGGACTTAAACCTGGAACTGGCCAATCATCCGCAGAAAGATCAGAAAGCCTATATTGCTGCTCCGGAATTCTTCCGGCAGCTGAAGGATTTTCAGTATGATTTTCCCTCTTTATCCAGGATCGCCGGGATGCAAAAAACCGGAATAATATCGATCTGTTGCTGGGCATTGCTGCTCTCCCTGTCTCTACACTTTGTTTCGAAATCTTCATTGTTTTAGGATATGCCCTTACTTAAATTAATTTTCAGCTTTGAATGGCGACAATTTCTTCGTCAGCCTTCACAACTCCTGATCCTTATATTTTTCCTGCTGATCGGTTTTTATAGCCTGAGTGTCGGACATCGGTTTGTCGGACAACAGCTTTCGGGGCTGGATACATTAGTGAAAAACCAACAGGCTCATTCCAAGGAATTGCTGGAGCGTTTTGATGCAGATACCAGTACGGTTAAAGGAAAGACGCTGGCTGCACAGGCAGGACTGCCGCAGGTGATCGAATACCGGGCATCGCCAGTGGCGAGCAATCCTCCCCAGGGATTGGCCCTGATGGCCATCGGTCAAAGGGACATTCTTCCTTATTTTGACATCATTAACAGCAAACGGGACATCCTGACGCCTCCCAACGCGGAGATTGCCAATCCGGAGAAACTGGCTTCCGGTAATTTTGATTTTTCTTTCGTACTGATCTATTTATTTCCGCTGCTGATCATCATGCTTTGTTATGATCTTTATGCTAAAGAAAAGGAGCAGCAGACAGACCGTTTGTTAAATGTGCAAAGCGGAAATCTAAACCAGATCCTGCTTCATAAGCTGTTGTTCCGCCTGGTATTGGTCTGCACGCTTGGATGGATCTTGAGCATCGCTGGTCTTTTGATGCATCTTGCAGGTACTTTTTTATCGGCTGCAGATGTGTTGCTCTGGTTTTTTGTATTGACCGTTTACCTCGTATTCTGGTTTTCTGTTTGCTGGCTGGTTGTGGTCCTCCGCAAATCTTCCCGCATCAATTCCCTAACACTTCTTGGTGTCTGGTTGCTGCTGACCTTAATTCTGCCTGCACTCATGAATAAGCTCGCTGCATTGAAATATCCGATGCCTTTACGGACGGAACTGGTATCCCATCAAAGGGAAACGATGCTGGAGACATGGGAAATGCCGATCAAAGAATTGCTGGTTCATTTTTACCGGAACAACCCAGGGTATCTTCCTTTACAACAAGTCTTTGATACCGCCCAATATGGAAATAAGCGGTTTGTGGCCTATTACGATTTGCTGGGCAGGAGGATGAATGAGAATGTTGAAAAATACCATGCTGCAGCCGCGAAACACAATTCCTGGCTAAGTAAAACGGCCTGGATCAATCCGGTAGCTCAGATGCAAAGCCTGATCAATGGAACTGCCCGGACGGATTTAAATGATTACCTGTTTTATCAGCAACAGGCCGGCGATTTCCAAAACCGATGGGTAAAGCTGATGAACAGCTACCTGCTGGCTGATAAAAAACTAAGCCGGAAAGAGGTGATGAACCTCCCTGTTTTTCAGCCGGAACAGGATCAAACCAGAACGGCCCGAATCTTCATCAACAGCATATCCATTTTGCTGGCCATAGCCTTGATTTTATGGATCGCCCGAAAAAAAAGTATACTCAAATAACCCATACATAAATGAAAAAAATAATTTACTTAACCCTCCTTTATTTGATCTACCAGCCCCTTAGTTATGGGCAAAAGACAGATACCGTATCCCGTAAAATTAATAAATTAAAGGAAGTCAATGTGCTGAAACAAAGGGTGGTCAAACTTTCTGCAGATACCCTGACCAATACCATGAAACTACAAACCCCTTTATTGCAGACACCCCAGAACATCATCAGGGTTTCTTCAGCTTTGCTGCAGCAGCAAGGCGGCTTTGAACTCAGGGATGTGGCCAGGAATGCGAGTGGTGTTTATTTCGGATACAACAGTACGCCTTTTGACAATTCCGCTACGGCTCAAATCCGGGGATTCGCCGCGTTTACTACACTCAATGGCATGTCACGTCGTTTCAGCTATGGGGCATCGATAGATGACGAAGCGATCATAGAAAGCATAGAGATTGTAAAAGGTCCTGCAGGATTTTTAAATTCTTTTGGTGAACCGGGTGGAACGATTAACATTGCGACCAAAACACCAGGGCAAAAACTATTGAATGTAGTGGTCAATGGCGGCAGTTTTAACCTCTTCCGGACCTCCGTAGATATTGGTTCCCAGGTTCAGAAAAAAGGTTTTTCTTATCGCTTCAATGCCGCATATCAACATAAGGATACCTATCTGAACGACCTGCGTACAGAGAAATATGTGTTCGCACCCGTATTGCAGTATAATTTCAGTCCGAATACTTATGTATTGGCAGAATATGATTTTATACGCGGGGTAAGTGAAAACGGATCGGCGATTGTTAAGGTACGCAGTGAGGTCGATATGCTCAAAGGACCAATCCGTTTGAATTACAGTGCTGGCAGGGGACTGCCCATCAGCTATACCGAAAATCAAACTGGCAGAATTTACGCCATTCATAAGTTCAATGACAACTGGCAGCTGACTTCACAATCTTCTTATTTGTTAGCCCCTTATACGAGTTGGAACATGACTTCAAAAGGAAGCATGGTAAACTTTGGACCTGATGGGCTGACGAAGAGAAGGGCAAGTTTTAACCGGGGAGCGGGAAAAACGTTTTCCAGCCAGTTGTTTGCGAATGGTAAAATCAAGACCGGTCCGATCAGTCATCAGTTGTTGTTTGGCGCCGATTATACCAATAGCAGGGATTCCCTGGTCCTGAACAATGGAAAGATCGAGTTTCCTTATGCGCAGTCGAATCCGGTAAATACCCTGGATCCCGGTCAGGTTCGTCAGACGACACGTCTTACCAGGATCAACAACAATACTTTTTTAAAATCCGCCTTTATCTACGACAATATTGAATTGCATAAAAAGCTATTGTTAACGCTTGGTGCGCGGTATACCTGGTATACCAATGAAAAGATGACCACCAATGCTAAAGGGGTGGTTAAAACGAATAATTACAAACAGAAGGCACTTTCTCCACGCGCTACGCTGACTTACCTGATCGATAGTGCAACCACTGCTTTCTTTTTATTTGATCAGTCTTTTTTTCCTCAGAGCGGTCAGAGGGCAATTGTTAATGCGGCAAACGAACTCATCGGATCAGATCCCGTTGATCCTCAACATGGACGGAGTTTGGAGCTGGGGCTGAAAAGGACCTGGTTCAGCTCTAAATTGTATACGACTTTAACCGGTTTTCATACCGTTAAGAATAATGTTTTGGTTTCAGATCAGGCGCATCCCGGTTTTTCCCAGCAATTGGGCGAGGTGACGAGTGATGGAATAGAATTGGATATCATCGGAAACATCACCGATCAGCTTTCATTAGTGACCAATTATACCTTTGTAAAAGCGACGGTTACTAAAGACGATGATGCTACACGTGTAGGTAAACAGTTGGGACAGACCCCGCAGCAGATCCTCAATACCTGGGTACAATACAAGTTCCCTTTAAAGAATAGGGCAAGCCTGAACCTGAGTGTGGGACAAACGACGATGCTCAAACGAAGTACTTCAGAAAAAGGAGAGTTCATTCCGGATTTTACCAAATTTGATGCAGGCATCAGTTATGTACAAGACAAGTATTTCTTCCGCTTGATCGCGGATAACCTGACTGGGAAGCGGTATATGTCGTCGGGTGACATCATTTCCAGCTATCCTTATGAAGGGCGTAATTTCTATTATATTGATGGAGATCCTTTTAACGTGAAATTCTCTGTAGGTATCAAATTTTAAGCCATCCTATGATGTTACAAGCAATAGAACTGACCAAAAAATACGGGGACCAAACTGCCCTTGACCGCTTGAACCTGAGTGTGGAACCTGGCGAAGTGTTCTGTTTGTTGGGACAAAACGGCGCTGGGAAAACCACCACCATCAATTTGTTTTTGGGATTTACCGGAGCAAGTTCCGGGCAAGCATTGGTCAATGGGGTACTGGTTTCACCGAACCAGGCAGACACCAAACGGTTTCTGGCCTATATTCCTGAAGTGGTGATGTTATATGCCAACCTGACGAGTCTGGAAAACCTGGATTTCTTTAGCAGGATTGCCGGATTTAAATATAAAAGAGTGGAACTTGAACAGTATTTGCTTCAGGCAGGTTTACAGCCCGAGGCTTTTCATAAACGGGTAGGGAATTACAGCAAAGGGATGCGGCAGAAGGTGGGCATTGCCATTGCTGTCGCAAAAAATGCAGCGGTGATTCTGATGGATGAGCCAACGAGCGGATTGGACCCCAAGGCCACCCATGAATTCAGCGAAATTGTGAAACAGCTTTCAGCTGCGGGGAAAACGATATTTATGGCCACCCATGATATCTTTAACGCGGTAAATGTAGGAACGAGGATTGGAATTATGCGTCAGGCTGCCTTGGTTCATACGTTAAATGCAAAAGACATTTCTGCGGGAGATTTGCAGAAATTGTACCTGGAAACGATTTAAATAAATGAAATTCGGCTGCCGACAATTGACAGAGGGTGATCAGGAGTGATGATGCACCCTCTGTTTTATTATTTTGACTTTAACCGGTAGCTGATCCCTGCATTGACGTATATATTGCCATTTAATTTATTTGTCGGCACGTCTTTAAACATGTTCTTAATGCCGCCTTCTTTAAGTTGAAAATCCCTGATAAACATGTATCCGCCTCCCAGGGTAAAATCAAAACGTTTGCTTTTCCATTTTCCTTCCAATCCAAGCGGAAGTTCCAGGTAATTGAGGTAACGTTTTTTAGGATTCGCCTTATTTTCTACGTCGTAGCTCAGGTTCCTGAACCTTAATGCCAGTTTCAATTCCATCTTTTTACTCATCTCATAAGCGGTGCTGACTTCGGTTGGCAGGTCTATATTGAATTTAAATTTACCATCTGTTCTCAGCTGAAAGACAACTGCCGGTAACACGAGTGGCGCGTTGGTGGCATTGGCTACAAAAACGCCAAAACCAAAGGAAAATCTGGAACTCTGGTTTTTAATAAATAGTAAACCTCCGCTAAGGAACAGATCATGAATGTCGAATTTCCGGAGGTCTGTGTTTAGGCCGAGCTGGATGACCTTTACCATTCCCCATTTCTTGCCTATGGAATGGTAGTTAACGAGCGCAAATTGTGTGCTGAGTAAACGATTGGGCATCAGGTCATGTGCATTCGAGGGTTTGCCCATCTGGGTATAACTTGCATCGATCATTGCGGTCCAGCTGTCTATTTTTCGGGTGCTGGTATCTACCTTGCTGGAGATCATGAAACTGTAGCCGAGGTCGATTCGCTTCTGGGTTTTTTCGGTGTTTTGTAAGGTCCCGTCTTTTTGTCTGTACTTGCTTTCGGGAACGTAGGTGGTATTGATATCAATGGTATTTACTGGTGTTAATTGGGCAAATACACCTGCTCCGGATAAAATGAGCAGCAGGATGAGGATGCTCTTCAATAGGGGATTTTTTTTCAACATGTCTTAGTTGTTTTCTGATCTGTTCAGGTATGTGACAACAGGTTTCCCTTTTACCCCTATTTGGAAGGAATGTTTATTTGGATAGTGTACTTTTTACAAGATAACTGCTTGATAATAAAATGATTTTAATAGTGTTGGTTTAACTGGAATGTGATATTTTTGATACAATCTACAACCAAATTTATGAACATTAAGAAAGTACTGATTGCCAATCGGGGCGAAATCGCGATCCGTATTGAACGGGCATGCAGTGAACTAAACATCCAGACCGTGGCAGTTTATACTTATGAAGACAGGTATTCCCTCCACCGGTACAAGGCCGACGAAGCTTACCAGATCGGGGCCGATCATGAACCTTTAAAACCTTATCTCGATATCAAAGGGATAATTGCGATGGCAAAATACTGCGGAGCAGATGCCATACATCCCGGATATGGGTTTTTATCGGAAAATGAGGATTTTGCTGCGCAATGTGCAGAGAACGGCATTGTATTTATCGGTCCCAGACCGGATGTGATGCGGGCATTGGGGGATAAGGTTACGGCAAAGAAGGTAGCCAAAACCGCGGGCCTGCCGATTATTGAAAGCAATGAAGTGGAGCTCAAGACCATTGAACTGGCTTTAACTGAAGCCAATCGAATCGGTTATCCTTTAATGATCAAGGCCGCTTCGGGTGGCGGCGGACGGGGAATGCGCATCGTACAAAATGATGATCAGCTGAAAAAGAGTTTCTTCGAAGCCAGGAGTGAAGCAAAGAATGCTTTCGGTGATGATACCGTCTTTCTGGAGAAATTCATCAACCGGCCGAGGCATATTGAGGTGCAGATTGTGGCGGATAACTATTCTGAGGTGGTCCATTTGTTTGAACGTGACTGCTCCGTGCAACGCCGTTTTCAAAAAGTCGTGGAAGTGGCACCTTCTCTGAATTTAAGTCAGCAGACCAGGGATCAGCTGTATCATTATGCCACCTCGATTGCAAAAGCCGTAAAGTATAATAATGTAGGGACGGTTGAATTCTTAATTGACGAGCAGGAAAATATTTATTTTATTGAAGTAAATCCCCGGATTCAGGTGGAGCATACGGTGACAGAAATGGTGACCGGGATTGACCTCATCAAAACCCAGTTGTTCATCGCCGATGGTTATCACCTGGCCGATGCCGAAATTGGGATTAAAAGTCAGGAGGCGATCCGTTGTAATGGCTTTGCCATGCAATGCCGCATCACGACAGAAGATCCTGCCGATGATTTTAAACCTGATTACGGCACTTTAATCACCTATAGAAATGCCACCGGATTTGGCATCAGGCTGGATGAGGGAAGTACCTATCCCGGGATGAAAATCAGTCCGTTTTTTGATTCTATGCTGGTAAAAGTGAGTACCAGCGGCCATACACTGGATGATGCAGCCAGGAAAATGCACCGGGCACTGAGAGAATTCAGGATTCGGGGAGTGAAAAATAATGTGCAGTTTCTGGAAAGCCTGATCAGCCACCCCACCTTTGTACAGGGAAAGGCAACCGTTAATTTTATCCAGGAACATCCGGAGCTTTTTGAATCGAAAAGGAGGCTGGATCGTGGAACGAGAATTCTCACTTATCTGGGGGAGGTTTCTGTAAACGGGAATCCGGATGTCCGTGAGGTAGATGAAAATAAACGGCTTGAAAAGCCAGTCGTGCCGGTAGTAGATCGTGCCGATTATCCAAAAGGGACCAAAGACCTGTTAACAGAACTGGGACCGGAAGGCTTCTCTAAATGGCTGAAAGCAGAAAAGAAAATACATTATACCGATACGACTTTCCGGGATGCCCATCAATCTTTGCTGGCCACCAGGATGCGTACCTACGACATGCTCAAAGTGGCGGAAGGCTTTGCCAAAGACCATTCCCAAACTTTTAGTATGGAAGCCTGGGGTGGGGCAACCTTTGATGTCTGCCTGCGCTTTTTACATGAAGATCCCTGGAGGCGACTGGAAAAATTGCGTGCTGCTATGCCCAATATTTTAATTCAAATGCTCATCCGTGGTTGTAATGGTGTGGGCTATGCGGCTTATCCTGACAACCTGATTGAATCTTTTGTAGAGAAGAGCTGGGAAAAAGGCGTAGATATTTTCAGAATCTTTGATTCCTTAAACTGGATGGAAAACATTGCGCCATGCATAGAAATGGTCCGCAAAAAGACAAAAGGCCTGGCTGAGGGCGCATTGTGTTATACGGGAGATATTCTGGATCCGAAACGCAGTAAGTATAACCTGGAATATTATCTAAAGATGGCGAAAGACCTGGAAAATGCAGGAAGCCATATTTTAGGCGTTAAAGATATGTCAGGTCTGTTGAAACCTTATGCCGCTAAAATTTTAATTGAAGCGCTTAAAGACACGGTTAAAATACCGATTCATTTACATACACACGATACCTCTTCCTTACAGCCTGCCACTTATCTGATGGCCATTGAAGCAGGAGTTGATGTGATTGACTGCGCGTTGGGTGCCTTGTCCGGCAGCACGGCACAGCCGAACTTTAATGCCATCGTAGAAATGATGCGTTTCCATGAGCGTGAAAACCCTTATGATATCAAATCTTTAAACGCCTATTCGAATTATTGGGAAACCGTAAGGGAATATTACTATCCTTTTGAATCCGGACTAAAAGCCAGCTCTGCTGAAGTGTTTGAGCATGAAATTCCCGGGGGACAGTACTCCAATTTAAAACCCCAGGCGATCGCGTTGGGATTGGGGGATAAGTTTGAATTGATTAAACAGCGTTATGCCGATGTCAATGCCATGTTTGGCGACATTGTGAAAGTGACTCCGAGTTCGAAAGTGGTCGGGGATATGGCCCAGTTTATGGTGGCCAACGACATTAGTCCTGAAGACGTTTTTGCCAGAGGAGAACAGCTTGCTTTTCCGGAATCTGTGGTTTCCTTCTTTATGGGAGAGATCGGCCAGCCTGCGGGTGGTTTTCCGGTAGCCTTACAACAGATCCTGCTGAAAGGCAAGACTCCTTTTACCGACCGTCCGAACAAGCACCTGGAGCCACTGCATCTGGAAGCAGAATTTGAAGCCTTTAAGCAGGAGTTTGGAGATGATTTAACCTATACCATGTACCTGGCTTACAAGTTTTACCCTAAAGTAACCGCGGAAGCGATCCGGGTGTTCAGGTTATATGGCGATGTTTCCGTCATTCCTACGCAGTACTTCTTTTATGGAATGAAGCCGGGAGAAGAAACAACGATAGAAATTGCGAAGGGTAAAACCTTGCTGATTCGTTTGCTTTCCATTGGCCCGCCAGATGACAAAGGAATGCGTACGGTTTTCTTTAAGCTGAACGGGCAGACCAGAAATATCGAAATTCAGGATAAAGCAGTGAAGGTAACGACTGCAGAAAACCGTAAGGTAGATAAGCTGAATCCGGCACATATCGGCTCTCCGCTGCAGGGGCTATTGTCGAAGGTTTTTGTTAAAGCAGGGGATGTGGTCAAGAAAAATCAACCGATGTTCATGATTGAAGCAATGAAAATGGAGTCCAATATTGCGGCAATAGCCGATTGTGTGGTGAAATCGATTGTGCTGAAGGAAGGTACGATTGTCAATACCGATGATCTGGTACTTGAAGTTTAAAGACAATCTCGGTTTAATACCAATTTCAGTCCGAAAAACACCAGTAGTTTACCTGGCTTCAGTTTTACTTTTGCCATCCCAAAAAAAGGGATGGCTATGGAGAACTATTTGGAATTTATCAGCGGACACACTGCGCTGGAAAATGCTGGTTTTGAGACTACGGATGATGCCCTGCATTTCCATGGGATAAATTTACTGGAGGTAATTGAGACGTATGGAACACCCTTGCGTTTCACTTACCTCCCTTCGATCAGCGAAAAGATCCGAAACATGCAGGCCCTTTTTCAGCTTGCAATGACCGCTGAAAAATACAAAGGCAGCTATACTTATTGCTTTTGTACGAAGAGTTCTCATTTTAGTTATGTGCTGAATGAGGCGCTCAGCAATCCCATCGGCATTGAAATTTCTTCTGCTTTTGACATTCCTTTGCTCAGTGCATTACTGGATTCCGGTAAAATGGATCAAAATACGCTGGTCATTTGTAACGGATTTAAAACCGCAGCCTATCAGCAGGGGATTGTCGCGCTGATCCGGGCGGGAAACCGGAACATCGTTCCCATTCTGGACAATAAAGATGAATTTCATTACTATACCGAACATATAGATCAGCCGCTAAAACTGGGGGTCAGGATTGCTTCTGATGACCGGCCAACTTCCCAGCTGTATACTTCCAGACTGGGGATCAGAAGGGAAGAGATCCTGGATTTTTACCGCAGCAAAATAGAAGGAAGGACGAACTTTAAATTGACTACCCTACATTTCTTTATCGATTCTGGTATTTCTGATTCCCGTTTTTACTGGGAGGAGCTGGATAAACATGTTGCGTTATATTGTAAACTCAGCCAGATCAATCCCTGGTTAAGCACATTGGACATCGGTGGCGGAATGCCTTTTATGGATTCTTTTGATTTTAAATTTGACTACCTCGATTTTGTAACGCGCATTATCCAAAGGATTAAAGCGGTTTGTCAGGTCTATGGGGTGGCAGAGCCGGATCTGATCACCGAGTTCGGGAAGTATACTGTTGCAGAAGCCTCCGGCATTGTCTACAAGGTGCTGGGCCGCAAGCAACAGAACCACAATGAAAAATGGCTGATGCTGGATGGCTCTTTCATCACCAGTTTGCCGGATACCTGGGCCATCGGACAGCAATACCTGTTGCTGCCAGTGAACAACCTGGAAAGGGAGCAGGAACAGGTTTACCTTGGCGGGATGACTTGCGATGGGGATGACTATTACCATTCCGGGCACGACAAAATCTTTATGCCCAAGACAAGAAAAACACAGTACATCGGTTTTTTCCATACCGGAGCTTACCAGGAGGTCCTGAGTGGTTTTGGAGGAATTCATCATTGTCTCTTGCCGGGACCTAAACACATTCTGATCGACCGGAATAAGGATGAAACCTTGAATTACCGGGTCTTTGCAGAGGAGCAAAACAGCAAGCAGGCGCTGAAGATTTTAGGATATATTTAATCTGTACCATTAATACCTTGATTAATACCCATCGTTGGCTTTAGCGGACGCTAATTTTGGAAGATGAATCATCTCGCTGGTCATAGTGTTCTCTTTCTGTCTGCTTTTGCACCTGCCGTTATTTTTATAAAGCTGGCGATAGACAGGTATAACAGACTATTATCAGAAAATGGGGATTCCTCTAAAAAAGAACCGCTGGAAAATCACATCAGGATGCATTTTCAGTATGTGAGGAAAGAAATGGTGGTCATCGGCAGGGGCAATGAGAAAATAGAGGGGTATTTTGAAGCCTATCCCAATGGGGAGTATTTCTTTTACCTTTCTGATCATACCGAACTCCTTCGTTTAAGAAAAGACCATTTTGGCTGGGCATTGGTTTGTATTTCTGATGAAGATGAGCGCAAGCATAAATTTGTAATGCCCCTGATTCTTTACCTCGAAGCAAGGTTGTTTAACTGAGTTCAAAAGGTCATTAAGTACCGTTTTTAGTGTTTTAAAGGATCTGTCGGTAATAAGTACCATTAAACGGAGGTTTAATACCGCTTTTCGCAGGTTTTAACCTAATAACTTTGTGGCATGATAAAACAGATTCCGGTTCTCGACTGCTGTACCTTATCCGGTTATAAAGAGGATGAACTGCTGGTAGATCATCTTGCCAACTACCTGCACCAACACAGCAGCCTTGCCTTTCCACACCGGCATAATTTTTACCATCTGGTTTTGTTTACTTCCGGATCGGGCACACATTCTATCGACTTTACCCGCTTTGAGGTACGGCCAATGCACATTTATTTTATGGTTCCCGGGCAAATCCATACCTGGGAATTTGAAGGGAACCCTGATGGTTATGTGATTAATTTCAGCAGGGAATTCTTTCAGTCTTTATTGCTGAGGCCTGATTTCTTAAATGGCTTTACCTTTTTGAATGGCATTGCACAAGATGGTGCTTTTCAGATTCCTGCTCATCTGGAAGCAGAAATGACTGCTTTTTTTGAGCGGATCTATGAACAGGTAAACCGGGAGAAACCGCTGCAAAAAGACCTGGTGAGTGTGATGCTGCTCTATGTATTCATGAGGATGGAACAACAACTCAGTCCTGCCGAAAAACACAAATTCCCGGTTTACAATTATACCCTGCTGCGGAACTTTCAGAAATTAATCGAACAGCATTTCACGAACCTGCGGCTGCCCAAAGATTATGCAGACCTGTTGTACATTACGCCCAATCACTTAAATGCCTTATGCAAGGAATACCTGGGGATGCAGGCAGGAGAGGTGATCCGGAATAGAATCCTGCTGGAAGCAAAACGGCTGCTGGTGAGTCAGGACATGACCATTTCTGAGATTTCGGATGAGCTGAGCTTTAACGACAACTCTTATTTTACCAAGTTCTTTAAAAAACTGGTAGGTATGACGCCCGAAGAATTTCGAAAGAACAAGGCCTAATCTTGAATCTACACCATATTATATGAGTTTGCTACCATAGATTAAAGTTCGTTTAAATGACTTTTGCAGGGTATTTATATTTTATCCATCAATGCATACAGAAGTCACAAATTCCAGTGCGGAACTCCAGGAACATCCGCAATCCTTTATCCGAAAATATATCTTTAGTACGGACCATAAAATGATCGCCAAGCAGTTCCTGATCACTGCGATCTTTATGGCGGTGATTGCCATGCTGATGTCCGTTCTTTTCCGGTTACAGCTGGCCTGGCCGGACAAAGAATTTCCCATTCTGGAAGTGTTATTGGGAAACTGGGCGGAAGGAGGACGCATCAAACCGGACTTTTACCTGGCCATGGTGACCATCCATGGAACGATCATGATCTTTTTTGTGCTGACCAGCGGATTGAGCGGAACCTTTAGTAACCTGCTGATCCCTTTACAGATTGGCGCCAGAGATATGGCTTCTCCTTTGATGAACATGCTTTCCTATTGGTTTTTCCTGGTTGCCTGTCTCGTGATGCTGGGTTCTTGTTTTGTGGAAACAGGGCCTGCAAGTGCAGGATGGACGGTTTATCCGCCATTGTCGGTATTGCCCAAAGCGATTTCCGGCTCAGGATTGGGGATGACCCTTTGGCTGGTCAGCATCATTATCTTTATCATCTCCGGAGTGATGGGGAACGTTAACTATATCAGTACTGTGCTGAACATGAGAACCAGAGGGATGAGCATGTGGCGGCTGCCGTTGACCGTATGGTCACTTTTCCTGACTGCGGTGATGGCCTTATTGTCTTTTCCGGTATTAACCGGGGCGGTGATCCTGCTGATCTTTGACAGAAGTATGGGGACCAGTTTCTACCTTTCTGATATCGTGATGGGTACCCAGGTATTGCCGAATGAAGGTGGATCACCGATTCTGTGGCAACACCTGTTCTGGTTCCTTGGCCATCCGGAAGTATATATTGTGATCATGCCGGCATTGGGGCTCACCTCGGAAGTGATCTCTAACAACGCGCGGAAACCGATCTTTGGATACCATGCGATGGTCTATTCCCTGATCGGAATTGTGATCTTATCCTTTATCGTATGGGGGCATCATATGTTTGTGACGGGGATGAATCCCTTTCTGGGTGGGGTGTTTATGATCACCACGTTGATCATTGCCGTTCCTTCTGCGGTAAAGACCTTCAACTATCTGGCTACGCTATGGAGGGGAAACATCAGGTTTACACCAGCTATGATGTTTGCGATTGGCTTGGTTTCTTTCTTTATTTCAGGAGGGATGACCGGGATTTATCTGGGAAATGCAGTCCTGGACATCAACCTGCATGATACTTATTTTGTGGTTGGCCATTTCCATCTCGTGATGGGCTCAGCAGCCGTATTTGGGATGCTGGCAGGAGTTTACCATTGGTTCCCGAAAATGTTCGGGCGGATGATGAATGAAAAATTAGGCTACCTCCATTTCTGGGTTACTTTTGCCTGTGCATACCTTGTTTTCTTTCCCATGTACTTTTTAGGATTGGACGGCGTGCCGAGAAGGTATTATGCTTTTACAGAATTTGAATTCATGCAGAAATGGATGTCGGTCAACGTGTTGATCACCTGGGCTGCCATCATTGCAGCACTGGTACAGGTGGCCTTTCTGTATAATTTCTTCTATTCTATTTTCAGAGGTAAGAAAGCAACGCAAAATCCATGGGATTCCAATACCCTGGAATGGACTACTCCGGTAGAACACATTCATGGAAACTGGCCTGGAGAGCTGCCGGTGGTTCACCGCTGGGCTTACGATTACAGCAAGCCCGGACATGAGGAAGATTTTATCATGCAAACGGTTCCTTTTTCCCAGACGATGTCTTCCAATCAGGCACATGACCTGGAAAACAATGCAGAGCTGATGGCGATTCAGGAGGAATACGAGCGGCAGCAAAAAAATCTTTAGATTTTTTAATTTACACTGCCATAAGGTTGTCAGTGTCGTATCTTTAATTTGTAGTAGAAAACAAACTCAATAAATTATGACACCTGACCACCTTAACACCGCAACAGCTACAAATGCAATCACTTATTTAATGAGGAATTATGTGGCTTATAACGCCTGGGCAAACACCACGCTGATCAATTGGCTGAGAACTTATCCTGAAGAAGTATTGGAGAAAGAAGTGCGGTCAAGCTTTTCAGGCATTAAACCGACCATACTTCACATTTGGCAAACACAGGCGTACTGGTTGTCGGTGATTAAAAAAGAAGCCTTCGAGCCGGAGGCTGAATTCCAGGGAACGATAGAAGATGCTTTTGTGACGCTCATTCAGCAGTCTGAAGAATTCTCCAGTTATGTGAATCAAATGATGGCAGAGTCCATTGAAGAAAATAACCTCGTGGTCAATCCATGGTTTAATTGTGACTTCGCCAACTTTGAATACATCCAGCAGGTGATGAACCACAGTACTTACCATCGGGGACAGCTGACCACGATTTCACATCACCTTGGCTTAACCGGTGCACCGATGACGGATTATAATTATTACAATATCTACGGTAAGAAAAAAGACAGTTAATAATTGTCATTGTTCCATTCTTCAGGCATAAGAATGGAGCAATTCAATGGCTTCCGCTCTTGCGGTATTGCAGACCTTATCAATGGTTTCGATATGACGTCTAAGAACTTTGTAAGCGGATTCCAATGCTTCCAGTGCCTCCAGTTCAACCTTTAATTTGGTTTCCAGTCCCAGGATGGAAATACTGGGTAGCATATAATGTGCACTTTGTTTCACCTTGCTGAAGTCGCCGGCAGCAAAGTGCTGCTTTAATAAGGCCAGGTCCTGGGGAATTTGCTCCACGAAAATCTGAACAATTTCTTTTTCAAAGGCTTTGTCGCCATTGCTGATCTGCTCGATATAACTGAGGTCAATGAGTTGGTAACTTCCAGCGGTATAGGGAGTTTGGGACGACATTTTATAAGGGATGAAATGTACAGTTACCGAGCAAAAAATAAGCCAATTATCAAAGAATCTGCATTCTTTTATTAAGTGTGGCGCGGTAGGCATCTGAAACAGGAACCAGATTTTTGTTGATGATCAGCGTACCACCTTCGAGGGTATCTATTTTACTGACATTGATGATAAAGGATCGGTGTACTCTAAGAAAGACACTTGCCGGCAACTTTTCCTCTACAGATTTTAAGGTCGTGTGGATGTTGTAAAATTGATTCGCTACATAAATTTTTACATAGTCTCCCTGGGCTTCCAGATAGAGGATATTGTCCAGTTCCAATCTTCTGACGGTACCAGAATCTCTTATAAAGATGAAATCTTCTTCTATAAGGTCCAGTGGTAAGATTTTGGTTTTCTGGAATTCCCTTGCTTTTTCTACAGATTTTAAAAACCTGACTGTAGTTACCGGCTTGGTGATAAAATCGATCACGTCCATGTCGAAGGCATCGGCGGCGTAATCTCTGTTTGAAGTGGTGAAAATAATGAGCGGACGTTTTTGTCCCAGGCTTTTGGCCAGTTCCATTCCCGTCATTCCGGGCATTTCTATATCCAAAAACAACAAGTCAATAGGCTGTTCCAGGATTTTGATATAAGCTTCGGTTGCATTGCTGCATTCACCAACCAATACTAAAAGGGGATCCAGGCTAATCAGTTTTTTGAGCGTAGTCCGGGCAATTTTGTTATCATCAACAATTAAGCAATTCATCGGGATTTCGTTAACCTATACTAATATAATTATAATAGATCGGAAAATGAAAGAGTCAAAAGCCTTGTTCACCGTTCATTTTATCCTTTCTGTCGATTCCCCCTTCCTGTTCGCTTAAAAGGGTTTTATCTTTGATTTATCAACCCATAAAAATAACCAGAAAAGCATAAACTGACGAAAAAATATTGCTGAAAACAATGACATGAGAAAATAGCGAAAGCATTTGACAAATAGGGAGAAGTGGGGGAAGATTTGCAGGTGGTTTAAATACTTAGGTATTTATTCCATCTGCATTGTTGTTTAAAAGGCATTCTATTCAGAGAATCTCAACGATGGCAATCCGGAATCTGCCTTTATAAATTATCAAAGGGGATAAACATCCTTTCACCGATCACTTTTGCCTTTCCGTCTATTCTGTCTTTCCAGCCTTGTAAAACTGGCATACCTTTGACTCATCAATTAAAAACATCGACCAAAAATACACACAACCTAAAAAACACAATATGAAAAACTTATTATTCATCATCATCGGCTTATTCACTTTCAGTAACATTCAGGCACAAGGGATCATGAAAGATCCGGTGAGCTTTAAACTAAAAAACGGCGTAGAAGTTATCGTTGCTGAAAACAATGGAATGGGCAAAGTCCTGGCCTCTGTTAAAATCGAAGGCGGACAGCTGGCGTCCAATACCACTATCACACTTGCTGATAACGGTAAAGACTTTGGACCTAAAGTAAACTTTGGTACTGATGAAGCAAATGTAGCTGCTGATGCAGAAGATTTTGAAAATGCTTTTTTAGCAACTGCTGAAGCATTGACATCTACGACCAGAAACCATGGAAATCTTGTACCCGCAAAAACATATATCACCATAGCTGGCGACATTACCCTTGCTCAGGCAAAAGTATTGGCTAAGAAAGCATTTGGCGAATGGAAAGAAAACAGTTCATCCGAACTGACAAAATAAGCTGGAGAGCGCAACAAAGTGCAGAGAGATTAGAGGGAGTGGATTGCAGGTGGTTTAAGTACCCAGGTATTTATCCCATCTGCATTGTTGTTTAAAGCGTAATCAATTCAAATATATCAACCAGAAAAACAGAATTAAAAATGATAACAATTAAAAAAGCACTCATAATGATGATAGGTGTATTCGCGTTCGGTAATATCGAAGCGCAGGTAACGATGAAAGATCCGGTAAGTTTTAAATTAAAAAACGGAATAGAGGTCGTTGTAGCGGAGAATATCGGAATGGGAAAAGTCTTCGCCTCTGTTAAGATCGAAGGAGAAGACCTGGACAGCAATGGTGCAGTATCTGGAGTATTAACGAACATTTTAACTGAAGGAACAAGTGTAAGAAGCAAAGCTGTTTTTGCAGGCAGCCAAAAAGAAATTGCCCCTAAAATAAGCGTGACTGCTGATGAAGCCAATGTGGCTGCAGATGCTGACGATTTTGAAAATGCATTTTTAGTTGTAGCATCTGCTTTGCAGGAGCCGGTAATCGATCAGATTATTTTAGATCAGGTAAACAAGACGACAAAACAGGCGGTCTCTTTAGCCGAAGTAACAACATTTTATAACAAACAGATCACACCTTCAAGAACTTATATCACCATTGCCGGTAACATCAGCCTTGCCCAGGCAAAAGCCCTGGCAAAAAAGGCATTTGGAGAATGGAAAGGAAATAGTGAAACTTCTATTGCAAGATAAGCAATCGGGAAAGCAAGAAAAAAAGAGATTCGTAGGGGAAGAATTGCAGGTGGTTAGGATACTCAGGTATTTTTTCCATCTGCATTGTTGTTTTATAGCAGGGGTGGATTTTTAGTTAAAATTGATTTATCTTTATGGAAAACTATTTTATAGTCATTCGATGTACCGAGATCATGTTAACCTCCTTCCGATTCCGGGAGAAGCCCTGTTCCTTCCAGGATTTTTTAATGAGGAAGAAAGCAATGAATATTTTAATGACCTGACCACTGGTGTCGCCTGGAAACAGGAACCCATTAAAATCTTTGGTAAAACTGTTATGCAACCCCGGTTCACTGCATTTTATGGAGACGAAGGGATCAGCTATAGCTATTCCGGAATTACCATGAATGCTTTGCCATGGACGGAAACGATGACAAAGATTAAAACCCGTATTGAAGAAAAGTACGATGCCAGATTCAACGCCTGTCTGCTCAACCACTACCGTGATGGGAGCGACAGTATGGGCTGGCATAGGGACAACGAAAAGAACCTGGGGAAATATCCCTTGATTGCTTCTGTCAGCTTCGGTGCGCACCGGATTTTTCAATTCAGGCGTTATGTAGAAAAGATCCCTATTATTTCTGTAGACCTGAGTCATGGCAGTGTGCTGATTATGAAGGGGGAAACGCAACATTATTGGGAACATCGTTTACCAAAAACAGTGCAGGTGACCTCCTCCAGAATTAACCTGACTTTCCGGCTAATTATTGATTAATAGCTGTGTTAAGCCTGATTATTTGTTGTATTTAAGTCAGAATTTCCTAAAGATTTTTTAAAATATAATTTACCCATTACTTTTGTTAACAGTGTTAACCAAAATTCATAGTCTATGGGAATTGCAGAACGTAAAATAAGGCAGAAGGAAGAATTTAAAGCAAGCATTCTTGAAGCGGCATGGCAGCAGGTCATTTCTGATGGCTGGCAATCTTTATCGATCCGCAAGATTGCGGATGCGATTGAGTATAGTATTCCCGTGATTTATAACCATTTTGAAAATAAGGAAGCGATCCTGCTGGAATTCACCAAAGAAGGATTTCAAAAGTTATCTGATACCCTTCAGGTGGTGAAAGACCAATATAAGGTTCCTGCCCAACAGCTGGAAGCGATGGCACATGCCTATTGGGATTTTGCTTTTGACCACAACGAATATTATCAATTGATGTTTGGCCTTGGCATTCCGGCCTGTGACCGGGTAAACCAGATTATAGAAATGAAGACTGCTACAGGCATCATGATTTCCACGATCAAAGAAGCGATTGCGCAAAGCAATCATCCGGAAGCAGACTATTTCCTGAAATACCATACCTACCTATCGATTCTCCATGGCCTGGTTTCTATTCAGATGATTCAGAAAGAAGGAAAACCGGATGCTTCAAAGAAAATGATTCTTCAGGATGCGATTTCAGGATTTATTATCTCCATAACGAGCAAATAAATTCATAGCTTTAACATACACCATTAATTAATAAACGATTCAAACTAAACAATCTACCTAGATGAAAAAATTATTCAACACCAATTTCAACCATGAAGGCATTCACTTTATGTTGCTGGTTCTGCGCGTTTCTATTGCTGTTTTTATGCTATTTCATGGCTATCAGAAATTACAAATGTTAACCGGAGGCGGGCCTATTCAATTTGGAGATCCAATAGGGGTGGGTGAGCCTGCTTCACTGGCATTGGCTGTTTTTGCAGAATTTTTATGTTCCATTCTGGTCTTAATTGGATTGGGCACAAGGCTGGCTGTCATTCCTTTGATCGTGACCATGCTAGTCGCAATTTTTATCATTCATGGTCCTGATGGTTTTGATAAAAAAGAAATGGCATTACATTATCTGGTCGTTTATGCTTTCCTTTTTGTTTCCGGAAGTGGAAAATATAGCGTTGATCAGATCATCAGCAATAACCTGAGTAAACGCAGACGCTAGTCTGCTTTTTTGAAAATACGCTTAATGTGAGAGGTCTACCCGCATAAGCGTATTTTTTTTGTATAATTGTCAGGACCTAACCAAGCTTTCCTGACCATCACCATGTCTAAGCACTTATTTATAACCTTAACAATTGTTTTGTTTTTTAATGCTGTGTTTGGTCAGTTTTCCTTTGATCATTTATCGGTTACCAATGGCTTGTCGCAGAGTACGGTTTTGGCCATCTGTAAAGACAGCAGGGGATACATGTGGTTTGGAACGAGGGATTGCCTGAACCGCTATGACGGTAAAAGGGTTAAAATATATAAAACACTGGAAAGCGATCCCGCCTCTATCAGTTCTGAAGATTATATCTATGCCATTACCGAAGACCGGCAAAAAAATCTCTGGATAGGTACTCAGAATGGGCTCAACAGGTATATCCCGGAAACCGATAAATTTGAGCGCATCATTTATAAGCCCGGAGATCAAAATGGTATCAGTGATAAAATTATCCTTTCCATCGCTGCGGGCACTAAAGGGAAAGTCTTGTTTGGTACCTACAACGGATTGAGCATTCTTGAAAATCCGAAAACCCGGAAATTCAGGAAATACTTTAAAAAAGACGGACTTGCGGGAAATACCATTTATGCTGTTTTTGAAGACAGCAAATCAAATATCTGGGTCGGTACGACAGAAGGACTGAGCAGGATGACACCTGAAAATGGTCGTTATGTTATCAGTTCATTTGTTCATGTTCCCTCCAGGGCAAACAGCATCAGTGGCAATTCGATCAAGACCATTGCCGAAGACCGGCAAGGGCGGATCTGGATTGGAACGGAGGCAGAGGGACTAAACCTCTTTGTTCCGGAATCCGGCTCATTTATCCGGTTTAAGCACGATCCAATGAGGAATGATGGGATCAGCAATGACATCATTCGTAAAATAATGCCTGGAAAAGATGGTCAATTATGGGTGGCGACCATGAACGGGTTGAATATCCTGGATCCGGTAACACTCCGTTTCAAGGGTTTTAAACATGATTCGGAGAACCGCAAAAGCTTAAGCGACAATTCGATCAAAGACATTTACGAGGATAACTATGGCTCTGTATGGATAGGAACGATGTTTGGCGGCGTGAATGTGACCCATCAAAATGCCGTGCCTTTTACCGTGTATAAGTATAGTAAATACAGGAACAGCATCAGTAGTGACATCATTAGCGTGATTGCAGCGGACGACAAAAAGAACCTTTGGATCGGGACGGAAGGGCAGGGACTGAACTATTTCAATACCAGTACCAATGAATTTAAGCAATACGTAAACCAGCCTTCGGATCCTGGTAGCCTCAGTTCGAATACCATTAAGGCCATTTATAAAGATCGGAAAGGACAGATCTGGATTGGCTTATTTCAAGGCGGACTGGAGTTGTTTAATCCGTCGACGGGGAAGTTTAAGCATTACAGGCACGATCCCAACAATCCGGCTAGTTTAAGCTATGGCTATGTGAGCAGCATTTCTGAAGACCATCAGGGGCGTTTATGGGTGGGTACTTCTTCAAAAGGACTGAACCTGTTCGATCCTGAAAAGCAAACCTTTTCGGTAATAACCGATTTACCTTCCTCAGGGTTAAGACTTAGCAGTAGTTATATTCGTTTCTCTTTTTCTGATAGCAAAAAGAATTTTTGGGTGGGTACGCCCAGAGGCCTCAATCTTTTGTCGCCGGGAGCCAGGCAGTTTAAAGTTTTTCTGAAAAGCACGGCCCATAAGGATAGCCTGCAATCGAATCAGATCAACTGTATTCAGGAAGATCATGATGGCAACATCTGGGTAGGAACGCATCATGGCGGCCTGAGTCTGTATCATCCGAAAACGCAGTCCTTTACTAGTTATAACAGGCAAAATGGCCTGGCCAGCGATAACATCATTGGTATTCTCGAGGACAACGAAGGGAGTTTATGGCTGAGTACCGACCGGGGGCTGAGTAAATTCGACCTGAAACAACGCTCCTTCAAAAATTACAACATCACCGATGGATTACCTGCAAATGAATTCAATTTCAACTCTGCCTATAAAGATGAAAAAGGGAAGCTTTATTTCGGCAGTTATAACGGACTGGTGGCTTTCACCCCAAGAGAGATAAAAGAGAATGAACACCTTCCCAAGGTTGATTTTTCTGGATTGAAGCTGTTCAATAAACCCGTTCTGGTGGGAGGACCGGATCAATTGTTAAAGCAGGACATCAGTAGCGTTAAAGAGATCACTTTCTCTGCCGATCAGGACATCTTCAGCATTGATTTCGTGGCTTTAAATTATATCCAGCCGGAGCGCAACAAATATGCCTACAAACTGGAGGGCTTTGACAAAGATTGGAACTATGTGACGATTCCTTCTGCAACCTATACGAACCTGCCGGCAGGGGAATATAAATTGCTGGTCAAAGGAAGCAATAATGATGGCGTTTGGAATGAACAACCTACCGCATTAGACATTCGGGTACTGCCGCCTTTGTGGGGCACCTGGTGGGCCTATTTGTGTTATGTGGTTGCGGTATCTACATTGCTTTACCTGATCTTTCGTTTCTTCCGCAGACAGGAGCGCCTGGAATCAGAGCTCTATTATGAGCACCTGAACAACGAAAGGCAACAGGAGCTTTATCAGATGAAGCTGGACTTTTTTACCAGGATCTCCCATGAAATCCGTACGCCGCTCAGCTTAATCTTCGCGCCCCTGGAAAAGCTGATCCAGATGAGTAAAGAAAATGAGCTCATCAACTATCAGCTGTCCGGCATTAAGAAAAATACAGACCGTTTGCTGCGTTTAATTACGGAGTTGCTGGATTTCCGGAAGATAGAAACAGGAAATGTGAAACTCCAGGTGAGGGAAAATGAGCTGATTGCTTTCTGTAGGCAGATTTTTAGCAGCTATGAAGGCCTTGCCGAACTCAAAAATATTACTTACCATTTTGAATCTCCGGAGGAGGAGTTATTGCTCTTTTTTGATCCGGCACAACTGGAGAAGGTCTGCTATAATATCCTGTCCAATGCTTTCAAATATACGCCCGACGGAGGGGAGATCAGCTTTTTTGCAGGAGTAGAAAACGGACAGGCAAAGCTGGTCATCCAGGATAACGGGATTGGAATTCCTGAGGAACTGCTGGATAAGATCTTCAGCAATTTCTATCAGGTGAAATCCGGGAAAATCAGTACGGAAGGTTGGGGCATTGGTTTGGCTTTGGTGAAAAACATTGTAGAACTTCATCATGGAGAGATTTCTGTTTCCAGTGAGCAGGCTACAGCGCAAGAAAGAGGACAAACCAGTCTGACGGTAAGGCTGCCATTGGGTTCCGCACATTTTAGTGCAGAAGAATTGGCGGTATCATCAGATCTGATTCCTTTTCCGGCAGCGCTGCCGGAAATTCTTTCCGCAGATGCCGGGAAAAAAGAAGGTGTTCCTGCCGGGGAAAAGAAATATACCGTATTGGTAGTGGAAGATAATGATGAACTGAGAGGGTTCATCCTTCAGTCTTTACAGCATACCTACTATTTACTGACCGCAGCGGATGGACTGGAGGGATGGAATGTCGCGATAGAAGAACTTCCTGATCTGATCATTAGTGATGTGACGATGCCAGGGATGAATGGACTGGAGCTATGTTCGAAATTGAAGCAGGAAGAGCGGACCAATCATATTCCGGTGATTATGCTGACGGCCATGGCTTCCCATCTTCATCAGGTGGACGGGTTGGAAGCGGGCGCAGATATTTACATCAGCAAACCTTTTAGCATACAGGTGCTGGAACTCAGTATCCGGAACCTGCTGCTTGGACGTGAAGGACTCCGGCAGAAATACAACAGGCAGGTTTTACTCATGCCGGGAAGAATCGAAATCACCTCTCCTGATGAGCAGTTTCTTGACAAGCTAATGAAGTTGCTGGAAGC
Source organism: Pedobacter sp. FW305-3-2-15-E-R2A2 (assembly GCF_038446955.1). NCBI lineage: Bacteria > Pseudomonadati > Bacteroidota > Sphingobacteriia > Sphingobacteriales > Sphingobacteriaceae > Pedobacter > Pedobacter sp. FW305-3-2-15-E-R2A2. Next base: position 5,595,308 of record NZ_CP151803.1, on the reverse strand, counting down.
GCATATGGAAGATCCGGAGTTTAACGTAGGAAGTCTGGTGGAGGAGATCGGGATGAGTCAGACGGTGTTGTATAAAAAGATCAAGGCACTTACGGGCTTGTCGATTACAGATTTTATCAAGTCTCAACGGTTGAAACGGGCCGCTCAGCTTTTGTCGGAACACCAGCTGAATATTTCTGAGGTGGCTTATGCAGTTGGCTTTAACGACAGGAAGTATTTTAGCAAAGAGTTTCGCAAGCAATTCGATGTGGCACCTTCGGAATATGCCCGAAAAACAAATTAGTCCCCCCTTTTTAACTGATTTTTCCTCTTCAATCAGCGAATTAAACTGAATATTTGATTTCTGTAGTAAAAGAATTATGAAGAAGAATCAATTGATCATCATGATGTTTAGCGCTTTGCTGGTTACGTCTTCAGTAAATGCGATGGGGCCGGGAAATCCTGCGCCCGGCAAACCTAAGCAAACAAAACCCAACGTGATTGTGATTGTGAGCGATGACGCCGGATATGCCGATTTCGGTTGTTATGGCGGAACGCAGATTCCCACACCAAATATAGATGCGATTGCAAAGCAGGGCATCCGCTTTACCGATGCCTATGTTTCTGCTTCTGTATGTGCGCCTTCCCGCGCGGGTATTTTAACAGGCCGCTATCAACAACGTTTCGGCTTTGAACACAATACTTCTACCAAAGTTGCGGCAGGATATCAGCTCAGCGATGTCGGAATGGATCCCGCAGAAAGGACGATTGGAAATGAGATGCAGGACAATGGCTATAGAACGATTGCCATCGGAAAATGGCATCAGGGAGAAGAACAGAAACATTCCCCTTTGCGCAGAGGTTTTGATGAATTTTACGGTTTTACAGGTGGACACCGGGATTTCTTTGCCTATAAGGGGCCGAGAAAGAAAGAATACGCCCTGTACGATAACCAGAAGGAGGTTCCGGAGCAGGAAATCACCTACCTCACGGACATGTTTACCGATAAGGCATCTGCTTTCATCGCGAAAAATAAAAGCAATCCTTTTTTTATGTACTTGTCCTATAATGCGGTTCATACCCCTATGAATGCGAGGGCAGATTTGATGGAGCGCTTTGCATCAATTCCGGATAGCGGAAGAAGGGCTTATGCCGCAATGATGACTTCTTTGGATGATGGCGTAGGCGCTGTACTGAATGCGATTAAAGCAAATGGTCTGGAAGAAAATACGATCGTCGTTTTTATCAATGATAATGGAGGTGCAACGGTAAACTCTTCCGATAACGGAATTTTGAGAGGAATGAAAGGTTCCAAATGGGAAGGTGGAATCCGGGTAGCCATGATGATGAAATGGCCTGGGCACATCGGGGTCAATCAAACAGATCACCGGCCTGTAATTTCCCTGGATATCCTTCCTACAGTACTTGCTGCGGGCAAAGGCAAGCAAAAAGGACTAAAGAAGCTGGATGGTGTAAACCTGCTTCCTTATCTGACATCGGGCAATAAAGGGAAACCACACCAGGCCTTGTACTGGAGGAGAGGCGTTGCTGCGGCCATCAGGTCAGCCTCCTGGAAACTCATCCGTGTGAAAGATAAAGTGCTGCTCTTTGACCTTAGTCAGGACATTTCTGAAAACAATAACCTGTCGGAGAAGTATCCGGCGAAAGTGAAAGAACTACTGGCCATGCTTTCCCATTGGGAAAAAGGGCTCGATCAGCCGCATTGGTACAGCAGTTACGGCGACGAAAACCAGCTCATTAAACACCGCATGGACCTGAAAGGCCGTGAAATGGAAAGACTTTACCCATAATATAAATCCTAACCAAATGAAGAAATTATTAGCCTGCTGCAGCTTGTTTTTATTATTGCTGATCCCGGAACTTACGAAAGCACAATCCGCTCAACCTTACGATACGATCATGAACAGGATCGTGCTGGATCTGGTAAAGCCAGTTGGGCAGCTGGATGAGCCGGCAACCAGAAATTTAAAAGCTTTAGGAGCTGATGGAAGCTGGAAGGACATCGATTATAAAGACACCGCCATTACGAATTGGATCCCTGGCGATCACTTGTTGAAATTGCAAACGCTCATTCAGGCTTACATCACTAAAGGGAGCCGCTATTATCAGGATGATCAAATGTTTCAGGGGATTTCCAATGCTTTCAGTTATTGGTATGCTACCGATCCTAAAAGCAGCAACTGGTGGCACAATGAGATTGCGACTCCCCAGGCTTTGGGGGAGCTGCTGATTCAGATGCGTGTTGGAAAGAAACAACTGGCAAAAGCTTTGGAAGGATCGTTAATAGCGCGCATGAAACGTGGTAATCCGGAGAAAAAGACCGGAGCAAATAAAACAGACATCGCCCTGCATTATTTTTACCGTGGGTTATTAACGCGGGATCAGTCGCTGATGACATTGTCTACCAGGGAATTGTTTGAGCCAATTAGGTTTGTTCATTATAAAGAGGGGCTCCAATATGATTATTCTTACCTCCAGCATGGGCCACAGCTCCAGATTTCCAGTTATGGTGCCGTATTTATTGCCGGTGTTTTAAAACTCGCAGGATATGTAAGAAATACCCCTTATGCACTTAGCGAAGATAAACTTCAGCTGTTCTCTAAATACTATAGAGATAGCTATTTGAAAACGATTCGCGGAAGCTATATTGATTTTAATGTGGAAGGGCGTGGCGTAAGCAGGCCCGGTATTTTAAATAAAAAAGGAGAGGCTAGCCGGCTAAAAGTAGCGAAGCTGATTGATCCTAAACATCAGCAGGAATGGGAAAGTGCCATTGCGAGAACGGAGGGTACTGTTGGGCCGGAAGTTCAGATTGAACCTTTACACCAGCAGTTCTGGAATGGAGATTATACCCTTCATTTGCGTCCCGGTTATTCTTTTAATGTGCGTATGGTGAGCAACAGGACGAAGCGAAGTGAGAGTGGAAACGGAGAAAACCTGTTGGGCAGAACCCTGGCAGATGGGGCAACAAACATCCAGGTCCGAGGGCCGGAATATGACAACATCATGCCAGTTTGGGAATGGGATAAAATCCCGGGAGTGACGGCCAGAGATTATCCTGCAGATCGTCAGATGACTAAATTCTGGGGACAAGAAGGAAGTAATGCCTTTGCAGGCGGGGTTTCCGATAAAACCTATGGCGCAAGTGCCTATGCTTTGGATTACGATAACTTATCGGCAAAAAAATCATGGTTCTTTTTTGATGAGGAAGTGGTATGCCTCGGTGCGGGAATCAATAGTCCTGCTGCGGAGCCGGTAACAACCACTTTAAATCAAAGCTGGTTAAATGGCGCGGTAAAAACTTCTTCAGACCGGCTTCCACTGGGAGCAGGAAAGACCTTGAATTTAAAAGGCAAAGCTCAGGATTGGATCTGGCATGATGGCATTGCCTATGTTTTTCCTGAGGGCGGGGATTTCAGCCTGAGTACTGATCTGCAAAAGGGCAATTGGTTTCAGATCAACAACTCACATCCTAAGAAAGAATTATCTGGAAATGTATTTAAGCTGTGGATCAATCATGGAGCGAAACCTGTAAATGGTAAATATGCTTATATCGTGTTGCCTGGTGTAAAAGCGGCAGAAGATATGAAACAATACGACCCGGGCCGTGTGCAGGTGATTGCCAATACCGAACTGCTTCAGGGCGTGTATCATCAACAGCTGGACATTGCTCAGGCGGTGTTTTATGAGGCAGGAAGTATCAACTTTCCATCCTTCTCCATAAAAACAGATAAAGCATGTATCCTCATGGTTAGAAATGTAGCCGGGAAAAGGTTAGTTTATGTAACCGATCCTCTGCAGAAAGAGAAAACCATCTCGTTGAGCCTGACCGACTCAAAAACGGGAAAGGTTGTCCGTGCTGAAGTTGCTGTTCCGCAGGCTGAAATGGCTGGATCTACGGTAATGGCTGTTTTTTAACTGATTGTTACCCTTATAAAAATTAATTAGGCCCCCCTGGTTCGGATTATTGATATGCAAATTTGATATCAATAATCCATGGGAGGGTTATTAAAAACCAAATCTAAACTTACTGAGTATGAAAAAAATGTACTTTTTTATGATGTGCATGATGTGTGCCTGTGCAGGCTTTGCCCAGGACATGCGGAGGGTAGAAGGCATCGTCACTGACCGTACAGACGGACTTCCTTTAATAGGCGTAAGCGTGTTAGTGAAAGGAAATAAGGGAGGTGCCACAACGAATAAAGATGGAAAGTATGCGATCCAGGTTCCTGTAAAAGGAAGCACCACCCTGGTCTTTACATATATCGGATATTTGCAGAGAGAAATTGCGGTGGGCGATAAAGGTGTGATTAACCTGACCCTGGCCGAGGACAGCAAAGTGCTGAATGATGTCGTGGTGATTGGCTATGGTTCCGTCAGGAAAAGGGACCTGACCGGAGCAGTAGGCAGTGTGAATATGGCCGACCTTCAAAAAGCACCCGTGAAATCTTTTGACGAAGCTTTGGCAGGTCGGGTTGCAGGGGTACAGGTTGCTTCCAATGACGGGCAGCCAGGTTCTTCCTTTAACATTGTCATACGTGGCCAGAATTCCATTACCCAGGACAATTCTCCTTTATATGTGATCGATGGTTTTCCCATTGAAACGGCCAATAATAACGCCATCAATCCGGCGGATATTGAATCTATTGAAGTCTTAAAAGATGCTTCTGCAACGGCGATATATGGTGCCAGAGGCGCAAACGGAGTGATCCTGATTACCACCAAAAGCGGTAAGATCGGGGCAGCTGTGATTTCCTATACCGGGACGGTGGGTTTTCAGCAAAACATCAAAAAGCTGGAGCTGATGAATCCTTATGAGTTTGTGCGACTTCAGCAGGAGGTAGATCCGGTAAATACGCCGCTTTTGTATTTTACAGATGGCAAAACCCTTGATTCTTATAGGGGGATGACAGGAACGGACTGGCAAAGTCAGATTTATAGAACGGCACCTACACAGGAACACAACATTTCCCTGACCGGTGGAACTGATAAAACGAAATACGTGATCTCCGGATCGATCAATGATCAGGATGGCATCATCATCAATTCAGGCTTCTCCCGCTATCAGGGAAGAATGTCTTTGACACAGGAAGTCAGCCCTAAACTAAAGGTGTTTGGAAGTTTCGATTACAGCAATATCAAGACCAGCGGAACGATTCCCAGTTCAGGAACCAACTCGGCAACGAACAACCTGCTGTATAGCGTATGGGGATACCGGCCTGCTTCGGGAACCGGCGGTGGTGATTTAATCGACCAGCTTTTTGATCCGGGAGTGGATGGTTCCAATGATTACCGCGTGAATCCGGTGATCTCCACAAAAAATGAATTGAGGAATGCCACCACCAATAACTTACGTGCCAATGCTTATGCACAGTATGCGTTTACTCCGAGCCTGACTTTAAAAGTTTCCGGAGGGATTACCAATAACCTGCGCCGAAATGACGTGTTCTATAACAGCCAGACTTATTACGGCGGACCGAGAAGTTTAACCGGGGTAAATGGCTCCATGATTTATAACCAAAACAGCAGCTGGTTAAATGAGAACATTTTAACCTTTGCAAAGCGCATCAATAAGCTGCATAACCTGAACGTTTTAGGAGGCATTACTTTTCAGGGAGACCGCTTCTCCAGGTACGGATTGTCTGCTACGCAGGTGCCAAACGAAACGCTGGGACTCGATGGATTGGATGAAGGGATTCCACAGCCGGTAACGGCAGTAAGTTCCAACAGTAAACTGCTTTCCTTTTTGGGCAGGGTGACCTACGATTACCAATCAAAATACTTCCTGAGTGCCTCTTTCCGCGCCGATGGTTCTTCTAAATTTATGGCGGGCAACAGGTGGAGCTATTTTCCTTCCGGCTCTTTGGCCTGGAGAATGAGCAATGAAGATTTTCTGAAAAAGCTGACTTTTATAAATGATGCAAAGCTGAGGGTTGGCTATGGAGTGACCGGAAACAACAGGGTTGGAGATTTCTCTTACCTCTCTGTATTGGGCTTACCGATCGGCGCTTCTTACGGTTTTAACAATACCATCAATCCCGGAGCAGTACCATTGGCTTTTGGAAATCCGGACCTGAAATGGGAGAGTACTTCCCAGGCAGATATCGGTTACGACCTGAGCATGTTTAAAGACCGGATCGGACTAACGGTAGATGTTTACCGCAAAACCACTTACGACCTGTTGCTGGATGCCGATCTTCCTTATACCACAGGATACGTCAGCGCCTTTAAAAACATCGGAAAGGTGAGGAACCAGGGATTGGAGTTTACCTTGAATACCAGGAATATAGACCATAAAGATTTTAAATGGTCAACGAGTTTTAACATCAGCTTTAACCGTTCTAAGGTCCTGGCCCTGAATCAGGGACAAGATTTCAGAACCACTTCCCTGGCTTGGGAGAATTCGTACAATGGCATTCCATTGTACATCGCCAGGGTAAACCAACCTATCGGACAGTTCTATGGTTACCAGTTTGATGGTATCTATCAGTTTAGCGATTTTAACGAAGGCAGTCCGGGGGTGTATACCTTGAAAGACAATGTGCCGAATAATGGAAATGTTAGAAGTACCATCAAACCCGGTGACGTAAAGTACAAAGATCTGGATGGGAATAATGTTGTGGATACCAAAGACCAGACGGTGATTGGCAGAGGTCAGCCCTTACATGTAGGCGGTTTAACCAATAATTTCAATTATAAAAACTTTGACCTGAGTATTTTTCTGCAATGGTCTTATGGAAACGACATCTATAATGCCAACAGAATGTTGTTTGAGGGAAATATGCTCGACAAAACCAACCTGAATCAATACGCGAATTATGCGGACCGATGGACACCTGAAAATCCAAGCAATACATTGAACAGGGTAAAAGGGCAGGGGCCAAGGGTTTACTCTTCCCGTGTGGTGGAGGATGGCTCTTTTCTAAGGATAAAGACCGTTTCATTGGGCTATAATTTTGGAGCGGATGTGTTGAAAAGGCTGAATCTAAAAAGCCTGAGGGCTTCCGTTTCAGGGCAGAACCTCTATACCTTCAGCAATTATTCCGGAATGGATCCGGAGGTTTCCGTAAGGAACTCTGCACTGACACCAGGTTTCGATTATTCGGCCTATCCACGGGCAAGGGCAATTGTGTTCAGTATCAATACTTCATTTTAATTTTAAAATCTGATCAAATGAAAGCGTTAAGATATTTATTACTTCTCATTATAGTTACCGGAAGTGTTTCCTGTAAAAAGTTCCTGGATACCAAACCAACAGACACCTTATCTCCGGATTATTACTATGCAACTGAGGCGCAGATGAACAACTCGCTGACCGGCGTCTATGACATTATGGGGAGTGAGAATGTGTACGGAAATTCCATCTTTACCAGACTCACTGCGGCTACCGATGAAAGTTATTACCAAAGGAGTGCTCAGGCGACGGGTACACAGGTATTGAACTTTGATTCCTCTGATCCCGATATCCGCTTGCTTTGGCAATCGCTTTATCAGGGAATCGAGCGGGCAAACCTGGTATTGGCCAATATTAAAAAGCCGTTGATGGACGAGACAAAGCGGGGGGTGATTGAGGGGGAAGCCTTATTTTTAAGGGCATATTATCACTTTTTGCTCGTTAGCAATTGGGGAGATGTACCGTTGATCCTGAAACCTACCGTTTCTATTGTTGCGACTGATGTGGCCAGAACTCCTGCAAGGGAAGTCTACAACCAGGTTCTTACGGATATGACGAAGGCCGAAGGTCTGGTGAAATCCATTAACGAAATTGGATTTGGAGGTCGTGTGAGCAAAAGTGCCGTGCAGGGAATCCTGGCCAGGGTGAACCTGTATATGGCAGGATATCCTTTGAAAGATGTTTCCAGATATGCGGAAGCGTTGTCCTGGGCTAAAAAAGTCGTTTCAGGTCCTGCTGGTCATGCTTTGAATAACGATTACAAACAGATTTTTATCAACTATGCGCAGGATAAGTACGACACTAAGGAGAGCATCTGGGAAGTGGAGTTCTGGGGAAACCGTATCGGGAATGCCTATACCGAAGCTGGAAGAGTTGGGAACAACAATGGTATTTTATGCAGCAATGAAAAAGAAGGATACAGCTATGGATTTATAGGGGCAACGCCAGGATTGTTCAAGCTATATGAGAACGGAGACCTGCGCAGGGACTGGGCCATTGCACCATTTAAATATAGCGGCGCAACGACCACCCGGATCAACTGGACTGCTGCAGAAATCTATCAGCGAAACTCAGGTAAATTCAGAAGAGAATACGAGTTGCTGGAGAAACAGAAGAATTATACCCCTCAAAATTTCCCATTGTTAAGGTATGCAGATGTCCTGCTGATGCTTGCTGAGGCGGATAATGAAGTAAACGGGCCCGGTGCTGAAGGTATCAATGCCGTAAACTTGCTAAGGAAACGGGCTTTCGGCAAGAATCTGTCGGGCGAACAATTGAGAACCATTAACGTAACTGATGGCGGGACCGGATATCTTGCAACCAACCCTCCGGTAGTCACGATTACAGGTGGGGGGGCAAGCCGAAATGCTACTGCTACGGTGACCATTGCTGCTGGTAAAATTACAGCGGTCAACATTACCGATTTTGGTGCTTTTTACACTTCCATCCCTACAGTGACCATTTCCGGTGGCGTAGGAACAGGAGCGGCAGCCAGTGCAACAATTTCGACTCCGGGAGATGAGGCTTTAACAGCGACACAAACGGCTTCAAAAGATGCCTTTCGCATCGTAATTAAGAATGAAAGAGAGAAAGAGCTTTGCTTTGAGGCTTTGCGCAGGGCAGATCTGATCCGCTGGGAAGAGTACCTGGGTAACCTGCAGAAGACAGCTGCGGACGTCACTGCAGGAGCTCCGGCAAGTTTCAAATACATTGCGATGGGAGGAAATAATGTGGATGTCAGACATCTCCTGTTCCCGATTCCATTGTACGAAACTTCGGTGAACAAACTCTTGCTTCCAAACAATAAAGGCTGGTAACACACCATAATAACCTTATAAAACAATCAAATGAGACTAAGTAACTTAATTAAGAAAAAACAGCCGTTGTTGCTGGCTTCGGCATTGGCACTTTCTGTGTGCGCTTCTTCCTTTTTATGGTTCTCCCCTAAAACAGAACTGATTGGGAAAGACTTTGCCGTAGCAGAAAAGCAATACACGCAAATGCTGACAACGGCTAAGGATCTGAAACTTTTTCCGCGTACGACCAATCCGGACGGATCTGTGAAATATACAGATGTGCACGACTGGACCGGAGGTTTTTTTCCGGGAGGGCTATGGTATTTATATGAATATACCGGTGATGCGAAATGGAAAGCTGCGGCAGAGCAATGGACTGCGGCATTGGAAGAAGGAAAATACAATACGGTACATCATGATGTAGGTTTTGTGATGTATTGCAGTTATGGAAATGGCTTGCGTTTAACAAATAATCCTGCTTACAAGGACATCCTGATCCAGTCGGCGGAGTCGTTATGCAGCAGATATGATGCAAAAGTCGGTTCTATCAAGTCCTGGAATCCAAAGCTGTCATGGGATAAGAAAACGATGTGGAAGTATCCGGTGATCATTGACAATATGATGAACCTGGAATTGCTGTTCTATGCTTCGAAAGTAACCGGCAATCCTAAGTATAAAGACATTGCGGTTAGTCACGCTTTAAATGCGATGAGAGACCATGTGAGAAAAGATTACAGTTCTTATCATGTGATCAATTATGATGCGCAGACGGGTAAGGTTCTGAACAGCCAGACCAATCAGGGCTATTCTGATAATTCGACCTGGGCAAGGGGACAGGCCTGGGGAATTTATGGATTTACGATGGTTTACCGGGAAACCAAAGACAAGCGTTTTTTGGAGACTGCCAGGAAAATGGCTGATTTCTATTTGAAAAACAGCAACCTTCCAAAAGACAAGATTCCTTACTGGGACTTTAATGTGAACCAAAAGGGGTATCAGCCGGACTGGAACTATGATGCCACTAAGTTTGCTGTTGTTCCCCGTGATGTTTCTGCAGCATCGGTAGTGACCTCTGCGCTTTTTGAACTGAGTACCTATTTGGGGAAAGGTGGAAAACTGTACTATCAGCAGGCAGAGCAAATGATCAATTCTTTATCAAAGGCACCTTATCTCGCTGAGCCGGGTACGAATGCAGGATTTATTCTGAAGCATTCTGTGGGGAGTATTCCTCATACTTCGGAGATCGATGTTCCTTTGATCTATGCAGATTACTATTTCCTGGAGGCCTTGTTAAGGTATAAAAAACTTAAAGGTTAGACCTTAAAACAGATCAACCTCCAGATAAATGAGGTTGATCTCTCTATACATCAGCAGCTTTTCAGCAGGGAATTTTATAGATTTACCTGAAAATGCCATTAAGGATCAATTTGAGCTCAACCTATAAATTAATCGCTAACATATCGAAGCAGGTCAAACTTAGCGAAGAGGAGGTCCTGCTTTTAAATTCATTCTGGACGAAAAAGGTGCTGAATAAAAATGACTATCTGTTGAGAAACGGGGAGGTTTGCCGTACAGATAATTACATCATCTCCGGAACGCTGAAAGCATTCTATATCAACGTGGATACCGGACAAGAGGAGATTCTTTATTTTGCAACAGATGATTGGTGGGCCACAGATATCGAGAGTTTCCGCAAACAGGAACCTTCCATATACAACATTCAGGCATTGGAAAAAACCGAACTCTTGCAGATCAGTTTTGATTCTTTCCAAAGGATGCTAGCGCAAATTCCTGTTCTGGAAAGATATTTCAGAATCATTTTGGAAAGTTATCTGGGTACTTTGCAGCGGAGGATTGTAATGAATAATGTCTACAATGCGGAACACCGGTATTTAGATTTTTTACAGGGTTATCCAAAACTTGCGGCCAAAATTCCGCAATACCTCATCGCTTCCTACCTGGGAATCTCTGCTGAATTTTTAAGCAGGATCAGGCGAAGAAAGAAAAAGACATTGAACTAGGTCAATATTTTTGAGGTTCGTTATGCTGAATTTTGCTTTCCTAAAATTTAAAGCAGATGAAAAAAATACTCATTATTAATGCAAGTGTCAGAAAGGAACGATCATATAGCAGAATGTTGACGCAGTTATTTATGGACAACTGGACAAGCAGGTATCCGGAAGATCGTTTTACGCTTCGGGAGATCGGACTTGAAGTTGTACCAGCCATTGACGAAAAATGGATTGCAGGTGCCTTTTTAAAATCAGAGGACAAGAATGCTGAAAATCAGGCCGCATTGCAATTCAGCAACGAGTTGGTTCTGGAATTGAAAGCGCATGATATCTATGTCATTGGAACTCCTATGTATAACTGGTCTATCCCCAGTGGATTGAAATCCTATATTGATCAGGTGATGCGGATCAATGAAACCTGGAAGTTCCGGTCCGGTAAACCGGACGGGGATTATGTTGGCTTGCTTGAAAACAAAAAGATGTACATCCTTTCCAGCAGAGGTGATACAGGCTATGGGGAGGATGAAAAAAATGAGCATATGAATTTTCAAACCAGGTATTTGCAGTTCGTGTTCGGAATGATGGGTATAAAAGACGTCAGCACCATTTCACTGGATAATGAAGAGTTTGGAGGGGAGATATTTGAAAAATCAAAGCAGGAAATTTTTCAGGTTATAAATTCGATCGGGGGAACGGGGAGGAAATAAACAAATGGCGCTATTATTGTACCTTTAAATCTGCACACAAAGAAAACAACAGATATATCATGAAAAAGATCATTTTCCTTTGCCTGACGGCAATTATTATTCAGAGTTGTGGTATTGGCAATCAAGCCAGCCAAATAAAAGCGCTGGAAAAATGTACTTACAAAATACATTCAGCTGATCAGATTTCTCTGGCAGGTACCGATGTTAAAAAGCTGCTAAACAACCAGGACCTCAATTTAGGAAGTCTTCCGGGGTTGGCGTTGGGGTTGTTAAGGAAAGACATCCCATTAAAGGCAAGGTTAAACCTGGAAATTACCAATCCGACTTCAAATGCAGCAGCGATCAATGAGTTTGAATATAAAATCCTGATCAACAGACAGGAGCTTGTAAATGGATTCGTGAATCAGGAAGTAAACATTCAACCCGGGCAATCGACTACAGTTCCATTGGACATGATTGCGAACATTTATCCTTTTGTAACCAATAGTAAAGTGATGAGTGAAATCACTGAATTTCTACAAGGCAATAAGAATGGTGGAGAGAAAAAAGGAATTCTGACTTTAAAAATCAGACCAAGTTTCAAAGTTGGTGGAACATTGGTGAAATATCCCGGATTTATTACCATTGATAAAGAAGTAAGCAGCAAGATTCTCCTATAAGACGAGTCGTCTTTTTCAGGATTGTTACGGATATTGACGGAATTAAGTTTCAGATTGGGGATGTTTTATTTACATTCGAGCATTAAGATCTGTTTATGAAATTTCGTCAATACCTGTTTTTATTGCTCGCTGTGTTTCCTCTGTTGATCAAGGCACAGTACAGTCCAACACTCAACGCTGCGGAGATAAAGCAAGGCTTAGAAAGTTTAAATGTGAGCGGGAGCGTATTGTATATCGCTGCGCATCCCGATGATGAAAATACCCGGTTACTGGCCTACCTTGCTAAAGAAAAAAAGGTAAAGGCAGGTTATCTTTCCCTAACCAGGGGAGATGGAGGACAGAACCTGATCGGTACAGAACAGGCTGAACTCTTAGGCCTGATCCGGACACAGGAATTGCTTGCTGCCCGGAGAATGGATGGTGCGGCACAATTCTTTACCAGGGCCAACGACTTTGGTTTCTCAAAAAATCCGGAAGAAAGTTTTAAGATCTGGAATAAAACAAAAATCCTTTCCGATGTGGTTTGGGTGATCCGTAAGTTTCAACCCGATGTGATCATTACCCGTTTTCCTGAAGATGCCCGTGCCGGACATGGCCATCATTCTGGTTCTGCCATACTCGCGCGGGAAGCTTTTGCTGCCGCTGCAGACCCTAAACAATTTCCGGAGCAACTTGCTTTTGTGAAACCATGGCAGGCAAAACGCATCGTTTGGAATACCTTTAATTTTGGAGGAAACAATACTACTTCAGAAGATCAGCTGAAGATTGATGTAGGTTCGTATAATGCGCTGCTTGGCAAAGGTTATGGAGAGATCGCCGCAGAAAGCAGGTCTAACCATAAGAGCCAGGGATTTGGATCTTCCAGACAGCGGGGGTCCGCAATCGAATATTTTAGCCCTGTGGCTGGTGAAAAAGCGAAATCAGACCTCTTTGAGGGAATCGATTTTACTTTAAACAGAAACTCCGGCATGTCTGAAGTTCAGAAATTGTTAAACGATATCAATGCGACTTATCAGGTTTCAAACCCTTCCGCTTCGGTAACCAAACTTTTAAAGTTACGTGAGCTGGTTAAAGGAAAACCTTTCAAACAGGAGTTGTTGGATGATCTCATTTTGGCTTGTTCAGGAATCTGGATAGAAGTAGCGGCTTCAAATCCTGCTTATGCAGTTAATGATTCCATCACGGTGAAAATTCAGGCCATTGCAAGGGTAAAAGAAGATTTTCCATATTCCATCAATATTCAGGAAATGCAAAGTAAGGTGAAGGCCGATCTTTCTCCGAACAGGATGATGGCGATGGACCGTAAAATATTTGGCAGTACTGATCAGCTTAGTCAGCCTTACTGGTTGGCAAAAAAGCATGAACAAGGCAGTTATGAAGTGGATGAATTGTCCCTGATTGGCCTTCCTGAAAACCATGCGCTGGTCAATGGAATCTTCAAAATCAAGATCGGTGATCAGACCATAGAAAAGAAATACCCGGTGATCTATAAATTTACCGACCCGGTAAAAGGAGAAGTATACCAGCCATTGGTGATTGCTCCTCCGGTGACAGCCACCATTGGGGAGAAAGCATTTCTGTTTAATGGAAATGAAAGTAAAACCATTTCTATTGAGCTGCAAAGCTTTCGCGATCAGGTTGCCGGAACATTGATTCCTCAACTCCCTTCAGGATGGAGCATCAGTCCGGAGAAGATTGATTTTAAGCTGGGTAAAAAAGGAGAACAACAAAGCCTGTCCTTTAAGCTGAGTCCTTCTGCTAAATCAATTGGTGGAGATTTTGCCTTAAATGTAATGGTGGATGGCAAAAGCTTTCATCAGGGCTTGCGTGTATTGAGCTATGATCACATTCCGGTGCAGACCTTATTCCCTTTTTCGGAGGCAAGAATAGACCATACTGATTTGAAAATTGCAGGTAAAAGGATCGGATTTATTGCAGGAGCAGGGGATCTCGTTCCGGAGTCTTTAAAACAGATTGGTTTTGAGGTGCAGCTGCTTTCCGAGCAACAGGTGATTCATGGAGATCTTTCTGCTTTTGATGCCATCGTTACCGGGGTTCGTTTATACAACATCAATGAACAGCTCAATGCGATGCAGCCTAAGCTGATGAAATATGTGGAGAATGGCGGTGTGTTGCTCGTTCAGTACAATGTGAACTCACCATTGAAAAGGAATGATATCGGACCTTATCCTTTTAGTTTGTCCAGAGACCGGGTAACGGAGGAAGATGCGGCAGTAACTTTGCTGGCACCAAATCATCCGGTGTTGAACTATCCGAATAAAATCAGTCTTAAAGATTTTGAGGGCTGGGTGCAGGAGCGAGGCTTGTACTTTGCTGGGGATATTGATCCAAAATACACTTCGATTCTGGAGATGCACGATACCGGGGAATCAGCGAAGAACGGATCTCTGATTGTTGCTGATTATGGCAAAGGAAGGTTTGTTTATACCTCTCTTGCTTTCTTCAGACAATTGCCTGCCGGTGTGCCGGGGGCTTTCCGCCTGTTTGTTAATTTAATCTCGAACAAAAAATAATGGAGAATTACAGGGTCTTTTATCGTTTCCTGATTGGCTGGCTGATCTTCCTGATCCTGATTTTTTATGCATTTACTAAATATTTTCAATGAGTAGTGTAGATTGGGGGGTATTGATCCTCACCTTGGTCGTGATTGTCGTTTACGGAGTTTATAAGAGTCGCGGGGCTCATAATATTCAGGGATACCTGTTGGGCAATCAAAGTTTACCCTGGTACCATGTTTGCCTGTCGGTGATGGCTACGCAGGCCAGTGCCATTACTTTTCTGTCTGCACCGGGTCTTGCTTATTCCTCGGGAATGAGCTTCGTGCAGTTTTATTTCGGCTTGCCTTTA
Organism: Pedobacter sp. FW305-3-2-15-E-R2A2; assembly: GCF_038446955.1. NCBI lineage: Bacteria > Pseudomonadati > Bacteroidota > Sphingobacteriia > Sphingobacteriales > Sphingobacteriaceae > Pedobacter > Pedobacter sp. FW305-3-2-15-E-R2A2. The sequence goes on along the minus strand of NZ_CP151803.1, from coordinate 5,580,092 downwards.
GCCATGATTGTATTGTGTATCACTTTTGTGCCGATCTATCACCGCCTGAAAGTATACACTGCCTATGAATTTCTGGAACAAAGGTTCGATTTAAATACCCGGGCATTAACGGCCTTTCTGTTTTTGATCTCCAGAGGGCTTTCTACCGGGATTACCATTTATGCCCCCTCGATTATTCTTTCTACGATTTTAGACATCAACACCACTTATACCACATTATTTATTGGAAGTTTAGTGGTCTTTTATACGGTATATGGCGGTACGAAGGCCGTATCCTATACTCAGATGCTGCAAATGAGCATCATTTTCTGCGGACTTTTTGCTGCGGGCATTATGGTGGTTCATTTATTGCCGGGAGATATCGGTTTTGGTAAAGCACTCAGTATTGCCGGAAAGATGGGGAGAACGAATGCCATTGATTTTAAGTTTGATTTCCAAAACCCTTATACGATCTGGTCTGGATTGATTGGCGGTTTCTTCTTGCAGCTTTCTTATTTTGGAACCGATCAAAGTCAGGTGGGACGTTACCTGTCTGGCGCTTCCGTCAATCAAAGCAGGTTGGGCTTGTTGATGAATGGACTCGTAAAGATCCCGATGCAGTTTCTTATTTTGTTGATTGGCGTGCTGGTTTTTACGTTTTATCAATACAACCGTCCACCTATTTTCTTCAACAGCTTTGAACTGAATAAGCTCGAGAAAAGTGAATATAATCCGGAGCTGAATAAGTTAAAAGCCGATTATGACCTGGCCTTTAAAGAAAAACAGCTGGTGGTTAATAAGATGAACCAAGCCCTGGATCAGGACAATAAAACCGAGATAGACCTTCAGCGGAAGGCTTTACAAACTGCGGATGAAAAAGGTAAAGGCATCCGGAAAGAGGTGACAGATCTGATGACCAAAAATGATAAAACCGCAGACATCAATGATAACAATTATATCTTTCTCAGTTTTGTGACGCAATACCTCCCAAAGGGATTGATCGGTTTACTCATCGCCATTATCTTTCTGGCATCCATGGGTTCTACCGCCAGCGCACTGAACTCTTTGGCTTCGACTACGGTAATCGATATTTATAAACGGCTAATCCGGAAAAAGGGGTCTGATCAGGAGTACTTGCAGGCCTCCAGATGGGCAACCGTATTCTGGGGTGTGGTCTGTATCATTATGGCATTGTATGCCAGTAAGATCGGGAACCTGCTGGAAGCAGTGAATATTCTGGGCTCCTATATTTACGGGACTATCCTGGGGGTATTCCTGGTTGCTTTCTATCTGAAGCAGGTGAATGGAAGGGCCGTATTCCTGGCTGCCATCGTAGCAGAAACAGCGGTGATCCTGATTGGCCAGCAGAAATGGGTGGCCTATTTATGGCTCAACGTGATTGGCTGTTTGCTGGTGGTGTTGGTTGCGGTTATCCTACAGCAAATCATAGGAAAAGATAAACCAAAGGTGGTCAAATAAAAAAACTGTTGTGGGTGCCAGGGCACTAAAAATACCTTCCTTTGTAATAAACACATATTTTAGGTATTTTTGAATTGCATTTTGTTGTACCGTGTTTTATGAACCCAATAGATCGTATTTCCAGAAGAATAAATACATTAATTCAGTTGCCGGAAAAGAAAGATGTAATTCTTATTACTGATCTTAGGAAGGAGTATCGTCAGGACCTGAGGAATTTTATTGTTGGGGAGACTTTAGGTGTCAGGGATGGTAAAATGGTAATTGGGAAAAATCTTTACAGAAGATGGCTTCACAAAATTAAAACCAGAGGCTTTGATTATGATGTAAAGTTTATTTAAATGGGAATAGAAGATCAATTTAAAACCATAAACAGACTTCAAAAACAAATTCTTAAGCTGGAACCTCATCCCGAGCCTTGGGATGAAGAATATTTGGATAAGGTAAAGGTTCATTTGTTTCCTTTATCAGCGAAGCCATAGCAGATGATACCTCATCCGGCTCTGCATACAAATGTTCCTTGCCATCTGATCTATACGTACGGTTTTCGAATATTTTATATTTCCCCGGATCATAATGTACATCATCTCCCCATTGGGCAACGTTTTCATTAACTCCTTATGTAGCTTTTTGATATTACCTTCAGTGATTTGCTCTGATGCATAGTTTTCGAAGACAATATCCAGAACCTTTTTATGGTTTAAAATATCTAGATAATCGGAAACTGCAGCATCCTTTGGGCTAACGAAGTCTTTTAAAATTTGTACTGTTTGTCCGTGGGATATTTTATTACCCTCAAGATTATTCGAAGCATAGGTAAAATCAAGCTTTAAAAAATGCAAATTCCAGGAGTATTGAAAGCCACCCACTGACTATAGCAACGCGGTTTCATTTTGTGTTTTTAAATCAAATACATCCTTTTGGGGATGGTAATGGCAGGATTGCGCGGATTTTTATGAATCTGATTTTGTTGCAAAATGGCTTTCCCCTATTTTTATTAACCAGGTAGATAAAAAGCAGTATTTGGAATGTTTTACACAGGAGGAGAAAAAAGAAGGTGCTATGCTTGAATTTATGGCCATTAGACTAATAGAAAGTTTAAAGTCAAAAAGAAAATATCTACTTGCAAAAAGAATATAAATATAAAAATCCCTGTCGTAAGTACAACAGGGATTCATTAAATAGCCACTTCGCTATAAAATACGGTTAAGCTTATTTCTTAGCTTCTGCCAATAATGCGCTGTTTAACCTTACATATTCTTCAATTTTAGCTTCTGTAGCCAATTTGATTCCAGCTTCTGCGGTTGCAATAGCACCAGCTTTATCACCTTTTTTCAATTGAATACGGCCTTTCCATAATTTTACCCATGGTGCTTTTCCATCTGCTGCTTCAGCTGCATTGGCCCATTCTAAGGCTTTATCCAGATCTTTACCATTTTCATAGTAATATTGTGCTGCCGCGAAATAAGGTTTTTTCTCGCCTTTCATTGCTTCATCAATACTTGCCATTACCTGTGCATCAATTTCTGTAGACAGGTCGATGTTTAACCCAGTGTTTTCCCAGGCCAGTTGTATCTGAGCAGTGGTCGGAAGAACGTTGGCAAACTGAATGGTAAAGGTTTCCACTTTTTCTTTAAGTTTCACTGGTTTAACCTTAATGCGCAATACATCTTCCGCTTCTTTGTATTCATAAGCACCCCATTGTTTGGAGTCCTTGTTGAATATTACCGTCCATTCATCTTTACCAGGAATGGTAAATAAGCCATAAGTTCCGGCAGCTAATTCCTGACCACCTACTTTTACTGCATCGCTGAAAGTGATGGAGGTTGCTCCGTTTGCTCCGGTACGCCAAACCTTATCAAAAGGTTCCATTGCTCCGAAAATTTTGCGGCCTTTTGTATTTGGACGTGAGTAAGAGAGCGTCACTTTTCCTAATCCAAAGCCTTGTGTGATGGTTTGAGCAGAACTCGCCTGTGGCAATTTAACGCCCTGGGCCTGAAGCTCCGTGTTTAATGATACTGCTAATGCAAGAATCAGTACCGTTTTTAATGATGTTTTCATCTGATTTAAGTTTTGTTGCTACTAAATTACATTAAAGAATGCTTATTTCAGTGATATCTATCCTTTGTTCTTAAACTTGACAGATAAATTAGAAAATCATTCCCTATTTTAGCCAAATGCTTAATGTACGTCATATTCTTCCGGTATTTGCTGCCGTTCTGGTTTCCTGTTCAGGAATAAAGTCTGCCTCGGTTGTCTATCCGGAAAAGGGAGTTTCCCAACAACTTGCCAACCATAGAAAGGAAGCCATCAGTAAAGTTCATTACCAGCTGGAACTGGATATTCCTGCTCAAAAGGATCAGAAAATCGGCGCTGTGGAGAAGGTTTCTTTTCAATTGAAATCAAAAAAATATTCGATAAGTCTTGATTTTAAAGAAGATCCGGCGAAGCTTAAAAGCATTGCGGTGAACGGTGTCCCGATTCAACTTTTGCATGTGAATGAGCACATCATAATCGCGGCTAAATACTTAAAGGTTGGAGAAAATGTAGTTGATTTGGAATTTACTGCAGGAGATGGTGCATTGAACCGGAATTCGGATTATTTGTATACTTTATTTGTCCCAGACCGGGCGAGAACCGTATTTCCTTGTTTTGATCAGCCGGATTTGAAAGCCGTTTATACGTTAACCTTGAAAGTTCCCGCCGACTGGAAAGCGATTGCCAATGGCGGACTAAAAGACTCAACTTTAGCAGGATCACGTAAAACATATCATTTTAAAACCTCTGATACGATCAGTACTTATCTCTTTGCTTTTGCTGCCGGTAAATTCAAATCTGCGAAAGGGGAGATGGATCACCTGAAAGCGAACTTTTTGTACCGGGAAACAGATACCGCCAAGATCAACCATAGCCTGAAGGAAGTGTTCAGTATTCATGGAAGTTCGCTGAAATTCCTGGAAGAATGGACGGGAATTCCTTATCCATTTCAAAAGTTTGACTTTGTATCTATTCCTGATTTTCAGTTTGGAGGAATGGAGCATGTAGGTGCAATTCAATATAAAGAATCTGCTTTATTTCTTGATGCAGGAGCAACAAAAGACCAATGGAATTCCAGAAATAACCTCATCGCCCATGAAACGGCGCATATGTGGTTTGGCGATCTGGTAACGATGAATTGGTTCACAGATGTTTGGATGAAGGAAGTTTTCGCCAATTTTATGGCAGATAAGAGTACGGAAGCCATCACTGGAAAGGAAGTGTTTGACCTTAAATTTTTAGTAGACCATTTCCCTGCTGCTTATGGAGTGGACCGCAGTATTGGTGCGAATCCCATCAGACAGGATTTAGATAATTTAAAAGATGCCGGAACGCTTTATGGCAATATCATTTACCATAAAGCGCCGATCATGATGCGGCAATTGGAGCGCCTGATGGGAAAAGAGAAGTTCCGGCAGGGGGTAAGGGAGTACCTGAAGAAATTTTCCAATGGCAATGCTTCCTGGCCTGACCTGATTGCCATTCTGGATAAATATGCAGATGCGGATTTACAGGAATGGAACAAGGTTTGGGTAAATGATACCGGCAGACCTATTGTAGATTATGTTCTGGAACAGAAAGACCATAAAATCAGCAGGTTTAGCATTCAGCAAAAACCGGAATACGGAAAAGATAAAATCTGGCCGCAGCTTTTTGAAGTCAGCTTGCATTATCCAGGCGCGGTGAAAGAATTTACGGTAAATCTGAATGCCGCAGAGGTGGAACTGAAAGCTGCTATCGGGATGGATGTTCCTTTATTTGTGCAGTTCAATTCTTCTGGTCAGGGCTATGGTTTATGGCCTGTGGATCCGGGAATGTTTAAACATCTTTATGCCATTAATAAACCTTTAGACCGTGCTTCAGCTTATATCTCTTTATATGAGAACATGTTGAACGGCAGGTCTGTAAAGCCTGCTGAGCTTTTGAGCCTTTTCATTGCCGGACTCGACAAAGAAAAAGAAGAGTTGAACCTCAAGCTGATCAGCGGTTATATTTCCACGATTTTCTGGGAATTTACCGATGCCGATGGAAGGTTGCAACGGGCTGCGTCGCTGGAAAAGGCGCTTTGGAAAGCAATGGGCAATCAGTCTTCAGCCAACCATAAAAAGCTGCTTTTTAAAACCTATCAGGATATCTTTTTATCTAAAGAAGCGGGGCGTCAATTGTATCAGATCTGGAAGGATCGGAAGGCGCCTGAGGGCCTGAAACTCTCCGAAGATGATTATACGGCTCTGGCATTTTCATTGGCACTCCGGGAAGAAGACAATTCAGCTATTTTGAAAGCACAATTGGGCAGGATTAGCAATGAAGACAGGAGGAGACGTTTCGAATTTATCATGCCGGCAGTGTCTTCTGTTCCTGCAGAGCGGGACGCTTTTTTTAAAAGTCTGGAGTTAAAATCAAATCGGGCAAAGGAATCTAATGTTGGCGTTGCCTTGTATTATTTACATCATCCGCTCCGACAAGCTACTTCAGTGAAGTACTTGCCTAAGAGCCTGGAGATGCTGTCAGAGATTCAAACTACCGGAGATATCTTCTTTCCGCAGAACTGGTTGTCCGCTACTTTTGGCAATTATCAGACTGAGGAGGCCGTTCAGGTGGTGACCAATTTCCTGAAGGCACATCCTGATTACAGCCCTAAACTAAAGGCCAAAATCCTGCAGTCGGTGGATTACCTGTTCAGGGCAGAACGCCTGTTGAAGAAGTAATACCCGGTTTGATTATTTTGTAAGTGATTTTCATGGTTTCTGTGCTGTTGCCCTTCTTTATGGCGATTTCTGAAGGATAGGCATTGCTGTTATAAGTATAGCTGAACGTTTTGTTTTCTGATGGGCTTTTGAGGGAAGAAGTACTTAAAGGATTGCCTTTTCCCATGCTGAGTTCAGCATATGCTTCTTCCAGAAAGAACAAATCAGCATAAGGGAGATTACTGAATATTCCGCTTTTATCGTCGTAAGTCCAGCTCCGGGATTCGCTGATGTTCTTTTTAATATTGGTCGTGGTTTCCAGGTTTCCTGCTGTCGCATAAGCCCGGGTTTCTTCTTCCAGGAGGTTCGACAGCGGATCATATTTTTTAGTACTGATGATGGACTGTTTATCGTATCCGAGGACATATTGATGCGCCAGACTTAAATTTCCATTGTCGTTATTCCACCTTTGTATTTTGCTGATCCGGAATTCGGCGTCCAATGCATAGCTGAAATACTGGAGTTGTTTATTGTTCTTATACCGTTCCAATCTCTGAGGATAACCTGTTTTCGTATAAATGATTTTCCATACCTCTCCATTAGGGTAGCTGATCTCATTCAATAAGGATTTACCTTCCTGGTACTTCAGTTCGGTGACCAGTTTTCCCGTTTCAATTTTTACGGGAACCAGAATTTCCTTCAAAGGTTCTTTCTTTTCTTCTTCTGGCAAAGAATCACCCCATGGTTTTTGTTTTTTGCAGCCATGGGCAAAAAATAGGAGAAGGAATGCCAACCCGTAAACCGGGATTTTTAAGTTGTTGCGGTTGAAATCAATTTTTAGAATCATAATTAAATGAGATTGATGAGTGGTGAATCTATGTAATGTTATTTCTAAATGGTGATGATTGTAACTAATGATTAATTTTTGTCACTTAAAGTTGACTATTCCGTCCTGGCAGACTGGAGAATATTTTTGATAAAGTCAACGTACAATTCGTATATTTACGATAATATCGTATTTATGGAAAAGTTAACTATACAGGAAGAAGAGGCCATGCAGGCCGTTTGGCAATTTGGTGCAGGCTTTATAAAGGATTTTATGGAGCTGCTGCAGGAGCCTAAACCTCCTTACACGACATTGGCTTCCACCGTTAAAAACCTGGAACGGAAAGGTTTTTTGAAGAGTGAGAAATTTGCAAATGCTTACCGTTATAGTGCTAAGGTGAAAGAAACGGAATATAAAAAGCGCTTTATGAGTGGTTTTGTGAATGATTACTTTCAGAATTCTTACAAGGAGCTCGTTGCTTTTTTTGCAAAAGACAATAAGATTAGCGCCGATGAGCTAAAGGAAATTATCAACCTCATAGAAAACCCTAAAAACTGATGTGATGCCTGAATTCTTTGTTTTTCTGTTGAAAGTAAATGCTGGATTGATCCTCTTTTGTCTGGCTTACTACCTGATTCTCCGGAAGCTTACTTTTTATACGCTTAATCGTTTCTTCCTACTGGCAGGAATCGTGTTTTCTTCTTTGTATCCATTCGTTGATCCTACGGTCTTTTTTGGTGGACAGGAGGAAGCACTGAAACCAATCGCAGCAGTTTTACCTACTTTATATATTGCGGCGGCCGACGTGGCCAGTTTTGATTATTGGTTAATTGCCAGAATCATTTTCTGGGCAGGTGTGCTGATCATGTCTGGCCGGATGCTGATCAGGTTTTACTCTCTTTATCGGGTGCATCAAAACTCTGTTCCGGGAAAGATCAGCGCATATGATGTTCGTCTTCTGGACGGAAACATCAGTACCTTTTCCTTTTGGCGGAACATCTACCTGAACCCCGAACTTCATCAGCCGACGGAACTGGATGCCGTACTGGAGCATGAACAGGTACACGTAAAAGAATGGCATACTGTAGATATTCTTCTGGCGGAGCTGACCACTGTTTTTTATTGGTTTAATCCCGGGGTATGGTACATGAGAAAAGCAATTAAGGAAAACGTAGAATTTATCACAGATCAGCAGATTTTGAAGAAAGGAATTGACCGTAAAGCGTATCAATACAGCATGATCCACACGGTGTCTGTGGGAACACCATCGGTCCTGATGAATAATTTCAATATCACAGGAATAAAAAGACGGATTATCATGATGAATTCCAAAAGATCTTCAGGCGTTCAATTGATCAGATATGTATTTTTGTTACCGGTATTGTTGGTCCTGACGACCGCATTTACCTTATTTAAAACAGAGATAAAAGCAAACCTTGGTTTTCAGGATACCCTTAAAACCAGTGCAAAATTGTCAGCTGCTCCGAAGGTTGAAAAATCAGCTGCAATACTTAACAAGCGCGTTGTTAAAGGGAAAGAGAAAAATAAAAATGCAAACTCAAAAGTTGTCCCGGAACCGCAAAAAATCAGCAATGCAGCCGAAATAGAAACGCCTGTAAGCATCGTACAAACAGATACAGGAAAACGGTTAACTACTATAAAAATCAGCCGGATTAATGCCGGAGAAACCAATGCTGATGGTACTCCGGTAATCACAAGGATGGCGGTTTTCAAAACCAGGGGGGCTGGATCGATGCATTTAACCAGTAGAGATTCGGTGAAAGTGCTCGTGCTTAAAGGAAACAGGAGCGACATAAAGCCTGCTCAGGCAACCTTTATTGGGGAAGACCCGGACATTAAAATTTATATTGACGATGTAGAGGTTTCGGCAGAAAAGATGAGGGAATTGAACCCCATTGATATTGAAAGTGTAAATGTCCAAAAGGTGGATGAATACCCAAAAACCAAAGGGGTTCGTATTTATACAAAAGTCTTTAAAAAGTTAAAGTAGCTTTAAGCATCGCTATTCTACCGGGTATTTCATAAGTACCGGAAGTAAAAGCATTGCTGGACAGGTACACTGCACGATAGGTTTTGATGTTTCCAAGGTTACTGATCCCAAACTCAAAATCGGTATTGATCTTGTTCACTTTATACCTGGCACTGAGGTCTGAGAAAAGATAACTCAGTCGGCCTTGTCCGGATTGTTTGGTATAGAGTTGCTCAGCCGATAAGTTAAGGAAAAGATCATTGAAGGGCATAAAGGACAATTCTGCCTGTTGCCTGATTTGCTGATATCTTATAGGTTCCTCTTTATTTGCTGTGCTTTTACTCTCCATCTGGTTGTAATTTATAGCATAGTTTAAATTGGTATTGTTGCTGATCTTACTTTGAAATCCTGCTTTTATGCCATTGTTGATCGCTTTGTAGGGGAGAAGTGTGTTGTTCTGAAACTGGTTATTCCTGCTTTGCGACCAGCTAAGCCCCATGCTGAAGGTCGTTCTTAGTTCAAACCAATACTTACTGACATTTCCGGCCAGATTATAGGCACTGATGTTGTTGTCGTAAGGCAATACGATTCGTTCCTGCAGGTTGTTGGTCAGGATGCTGGAAGATATGGTATTCAGGTTGATCCTGCTATAGCCTGCCTGCAGATTGAAGAAGAACATCGTAATGGCTTTTCTGTAATTGAAACTCAGTGCTGCCGAATGGTTCTTTTGTGCAGACAAAGGGGCGTTGTTGGCATACAAGCTACGGTAATTTTTCAATATCGCCCCCCGGTAGACATCATCCATGGTCCCCAGTTCATTTTTTAAAGCATAAGAAAACTGCAAATAGTTTTCTACTCCCGTCTGATATTTGAGCCTTAAGCCTGGACTTATAAAGAACTTATTCATTTTTTGATCCAGTGCATAGCCCGGATCCCGATACTGAATGTACTGATAGTTCAATGGCACATTAAGGCTGGCCTTTAGTTTTTCATCTTCTGTTTCATATTCATATAATCCTTCCGTATACAGGTTTGATCGTTTCCATTTCAGGTTGTTGAAGGCATCGATCGCGGCCGGTTGTATTTGTGAATCCTGTTGGATGGTGTTTAGTGCAGAGTTTAATTGCTGCGCCTGGAAACTAAAACCCGTTTTATAAGTCTGGATAATTCCGGAGGATACTTTTTTGAAGGAGAGGTAGGTATTGGTAAAAAAGGCAGGGGTATTGCTGGTTTGTATGATCGCTGAATAGGGAATTCCCTGGTTCAGCTGGGCCTCATTTAAGCCCGAATTAACCTGTAGTTTCTCCGGCTGGCTGCTATAACTGAGGTAGGAGTACAGGTTATAGATATGTCCATTTTTCAGTGTGTTGAGGTAACTGAATTCGTTAGAAACGTCAAAAGCCTTTTGCTGGAGTTGTTGTCCGAATGGAATACCATTGGTGTTTAAGCCCACCTGATACTTCATCGGGCTGTAATTGCTGATGAAGGTGTTGTTGAGGTAAGATTTCTCTCTGTTGATGTTGAGGCTTGCCTGTGCCCGGAACTGATTTGGTTTTGAAGTATTGGATTGTTTTTCTGTAAAACTCACGTTTCCCGAAGGCAGGTAATACTCCGTAAATTTATCATAATCTCTTTGTTGCCGGTCTAAAAGGTAGTATAGATTTGTTTTTAACTGAATGTCCTTTTTCAGGTTAAACAGGTTATTTACGTTGAGCAGGGCAGCGCGGTTAAAAAGATACCTGTTCTGGGGCAGGTCGGGTACACCGGCAGCTCCGGTAGATAGGAGTGCGCCTGGTTTATTGTTGTTCAGGCGGTCTTTGAGTTCTGAAAAGTTATGAGAAGTGAGCTCTCTGGCCGGATCATTCCCAACGTTGTTTCCTTTCAGGTAATTGATGCCTTTGTATTTCTTATTGAACATCATGCCATTGATATTTTCATCGAAACGATTGGGAAGGCCCGCCCCCAGACTGGCCTGTCCTATAAGTTTGATTTTCGCCTCGTCTTTTATAGTAATGTTTAAGGCAACATCATCGCTGTTCATCTTATTCCTGAGCATCTTGATCGGTTGATCATTTTGAATCACCTGAACCTTATCTACCGCTTCTTTGGGGATGCTTTTAGTGGCAATGTTATATTTATCATCCAGCAGGTTGTCTCCATCAATGTAAAAGTTTGAAATGTTCTTGCCATTATAAGAGATTTTACCATCTGTAGCCACCTCGATGCCAGGCATTTTTTTTAGGACATCACCCAATACCCGGTCTTGCTTATTGCTAAAATCCGATAGCTTATAATTCAGGGTATCGCCATCTACTTTTAGTCTGGGCCTGTTGTTAACGACTACCGTTGGCAGGTCGATGGCCGATTCCTTGAGCACAAAATCATAACTTTTATTCCGTTCTGCGAGGAGGAGAACTTCGCGTTTATAGCCCAGGCTACTCACTTCAAGAGAAAAACCAGCTGTCAGCACTGCTGGTGCCTTAAGCTGATACGCCCCCTGTTCATCGCTGCGGGTATAGGCAATGATCTTTCCATCCCCGCTTTTCAAGGTTACGGTGGCTGAGTTTACGGCTTTGCCTTTAGGGTCTTTAATGCGACCCTGGATCTGACTTTGCGCGATGCCCTGCTTCATCAAAAACAAAGAAAGGATCAGGAGAATGCTTAATTTCATTTTACCTCAGGTAGTTCTATAGGATTGTTAACCGTCTCTGTGATGAATTTACTTTTAGTCATTGTTCTTTGTCCGGTTACTACGCGTCCTTCCCCTGCCATTGAAGAATTGATGAAACCATCGGGATCCTTTTTCATGGCCTCGCTCAGCTTATCAAATTCTTTTTGTGTGGTTTTTATGCTGCCTTTTGGCAAATAAAACGTTGGAGAGCTCAACAGTTCGGCACTGCTCAATCCGGAGATGTTTACCTTTCCACCAATACTGACCCCGCCAATGGACGACTCCGGTTCTTCTTCTTTTACTGCAGCAGTATTGTGTACCTTCTCAAATCCCTGAAACTTGAAGACCACTTCTTTTTTTGCATCCTGGGCTTCCACTATTAATCCGGGTAAGCCATTGAGTTTCCATGGTCCGCTTTGGAAAGGGAGATCCGGACAAAACCAGGCTGTATAATCTCTGCCTTTAAAACGGGCTGTTGCTTTCTGACATTTCAGGCCGGAAATTGTACTGGTGTCTGAGCTAATGTTCCAGTTGATTTCGGGAAGTGTTTCCTCGACAAGGTAATTATTGACCAGTCTTTTTTTGATGATGATTTTCTTTTCCGCAGGATATTGGTAAAACTCATCATAAGTGAGGCTCTTCGGACTGCCTTTGATGTTAATGCTTAACTTCCCCGGAACAGAATTTTTGATCTGTTCTTCAATGTCTTTTTTACGTTGAATGTCGAACCGGATTTTATCCATGCTCAGGTAGGCGCTGGTTCTTGTGCCGAGAAGAAGGACCATTTCTTCGCTCGATGCCTTATCACGTTGTGTGGTGTCTTTAATATGCGTAAAACCGTAAATCGCTTTTGCGCGGATGCTGTCTGCTTTTTGGGCTTTAAGGGGGCCAAAAAGTAATGCGGTAAGGCCGCCTATTAACAGGATTTGTTTTTTCATGTGGTTGGTTTTTGGTTCAATAATGAGGTTTGTCTACGATAATATTGTAAACATACGAAAGTATCGTAATAATACTAATTAATCGTAGAGTTTTTTTACTTCATTATGTTTAATTAATCCCGAAATAATATGTTCTGCAGTCTTTAAGCATTAACTTTGCCCGCAGAATTTCTTTTAGCCATTACCGTTTATTAAAATCTTAATATGGACGATTTTTTAGCTGCCCGCCTTCAGATGGCCTTTTCCCTTGGCTTTCACATTGTTTTTGCTTGTATCGGAATGGTGATGCCATTTTTCATGTCTCTGGCTCACTTTTACTGGCTTAAAACCAAAAATGTAGTTTACCGGGATGTCACGAAGGCCTGGAGTAAAGGTGTGGCGATTTTCTTTGCCACCGGGGCAGTTTCAGGAACCGTATTGTCTTTTGAACTGGGCCTGCTCTGGCCCAAATTTATGGAACATGCAGGCCCCATATTCGGAATGCCTTTCTCTTTAGAGGGAACGGCATTTTTTATTGAAGCGATTGCCCTTGGCTTTTACCTGTATGGCTGGAACAGGATCAATCCCTGGTTTCATTGGGCAACAGGCGTGGTGGTTGGCATCAGCGGTCTATTGTCAGGAATTCTGGTGGTGGCCGCAAACGCCTGGATGAACAGTCCGGCAGGTTTTGATTATATAGACGGACAATACCTGAATATCGATCCGATCAAGGCCATGTTTAACGACGCCTGGTTCTCTCAGGCATTACACATGACGGTGGCTGCTTTTGTATCTACAGGTTTTGCCGTTGCCGGAGTTCATGCCTTAATGATCCTTCGGGGGAAAAATATAGCTTTCCATAGCAAGGCATTTAAGATTGCCGCGGTATTCGGAACGATTGCAGCTTGTTTACAGCCCATCAGTGGCGATATCTCTGCTAAAGATGTAGCAAAGCGTCAGCCAGCGAAACTTGCCGCCATGGAGGCCCATTTTCATACCGAAAGAAATGCCCCCCTGATTATCGGAGGGATTCCGGATACTGCCGGGAAAAAAGTGGATTATGCCATCAAAATTCCTGGATTACTCAGTTTTATGGCAACGGGTGATTTTAATGGCGAAGTAAAGGGGCTCGACAGTATACCTAAAGAAGACCAGCCGCCAATAGGCGTAACCCATTATGCCTTTCAGATCATGGTTGGACTGGGAATGGCTATGGTTGGCCTTGCAGTGTTGTATTTTATTGCCCTTTGGAAAAAGAAACAATGGCTGAGCAGCAACTGGCTGCTGAAATTATTTGTGATCGCTACTCCGATGGGCTTTATCGCGCTGGAGGCCGGCTGGACCGTTACTGAAGTCGGACGGCAACCCTGGATCATTCATGGGGTCATGAGGACTGCCGATGCCGTAACCCCAATGCCGGGAATTGCCTATTCTTTTTACCTTTTTACAGCAGTATATATTTCGCTTGCGGTAATTGTGAGTTTGTTGTTGTACCGCCAGATTACCATGGTGGGTAAGTTATACGATTCTTCCACTAAAGTTCCTAAAAGCTAATCCTATGATCTACGTTGTTATTATTTTTCTCTGGACCGCCATTTTATTATATATCCTTTTAGGGGGGGCTGATTTTGGGGCAGGAATTATCGAGCTTTTTACCTCCAAAGGAAATAAGGACCGAACCCGGAAAACCATGTATGAGGCAATAGGGCCAATCTGGGAGGCCAATCACATGTGGCTCATCATTGCTATTGTGATTCTTTTTGTAGGTTTTCCTAAAATATATACTACGGTTTCTGTTTACCTGCACATTCCGCTGGTTTGTATGTTGCTCGGCATTATTGCCCGTGGAACCGCTTTTGTTTTTAGAAATTACGATGCCGTAGAAGACGACATGCAGAAGTTGTACACGCCGATATTTGTGTATTCCAGTCTGATTACCCCCTTTTTTCTTGGAATAATCGCGGCAAGTTCAGTTTCGGGCAGGATAGACCTTTTGGCAAATGATTTTTTATCGGCCTATGTTTTTAGCTGGCTCAACTGGTTTTCTATAGCGGTCGGAATTTTTACGGTGAGCATTTGCGGATTTTTAGCCACCATCTTTATCATCGGGCAGACCGATAATGAAAGCGACCGAAAACACTTTACCAGAAAAGCACGGAGAACGATTTTTATTGTAATGGGCTGTGGAGCATTGGTCTTCCTTGCCGCTTACCTGGAACAGATTCCTTTGTTTAACTGGATCTTTGGAGATACTCCCGGTCTGATTGCCATTATCGCTGCCAGTATTTCATTGGTAGTCATGTTCTTTATTTTGGAGCGTGACAAGCCGATCATGTTAAGGCTGCTGGCTGGTTTTCAGGTTTCCATGATTTTGTTTGCTGCAACTTACAGCCATTTTCCGGATATCGTGATGTTGAAGAATGGAGCAAATCTTTCTTTGCTGACCCATCAGGGACAAGCGAAGACTATAGATTCTCTTGCCTATGCGTTGTTGATTGGAAGTATTTTTATTTTACCCGCGTTGTTTTATCTGATTTACGTTTTTACGAAACGGAAAGAGCTGCCTTCGGATCATTAGGGCTGTTTATTCCTAAGTTAGGCCTGTCCCTCTATTGAGTCACAATAATAAAAGGAACTGAATAGGACAGTTCCGATTTCTGACTGGAAACTCTCTTAATGATGTCTGCAATGGGCAGCTCAAATACTAACTTAACTTCTGGGTTGAAAAATGAAGGCCCTGATCACCAGGAAAAGTATAATTAAGCCCATCATCATGATCATTATTTCTGAAAATCCAACTTTTACTCCGTATATCATCATTTTGGCTCTTTTTTTCAAGGTATACAATAAAAACGCAAAAAAGCAGACTTTCGTTTAAAAAGTATCATAATACTTGTTCCGGACTGAGCCTTATGCGGAAAATCTATGGCTGATTGTAACAAACTAAAATACAGAAGAAAAAAATTAATTATAGCGATTAAACCTAAATCATTTTACCATGTCTTAACCACATCAACCATACAAAATACTGCCATTAATTTGACCCCGTTATGAAAGCTAAACTCTTCAAATTCACCTTCCACACCATTTTACTTGCCGGTTTCAGTTTATCAGGATATGCACAGAAATTACCAGATGTACAGACAAACGGGTTAATTGCGCCTGCCGGAATCAGGGCGGATGGTAAAAACAAAGAATGGAATGACAGTTTTCAGGCCTTGAATAAGCGGACAAATATTTATTATACCATCGCCAATGATGATGCTAATCTTTATGTAGCGATTAAATCGACAGATGGGGCAAATAACATGAAGATCATGGCCGGGGGGATTACATTTTCTGTAAACCCTGATGGCAAAAAGAAGGAAAAAGAAAGCATCACGCTAACTTATCCGTTAATAAACCGTGGCAATACGAATCGTGGAGGTGGACAGGGTGGAGGCCGCAGGATGATGATGGGAACGGTAATGGCTGGTGGTGGTGGCCAGCAGCAGAGCAAACAACAACGGGACTCTATGATGGCTGCAATGCAGAGAACACAACTTGCCCAGGTCAAAGAAATCAAAATCAGCGGATTTAAGAATACTACAGATACCTTGATATCTATATATAATGAACATGGAATTAAAGCAGTTGCATCAGTTGGTGCTGACAATGCTTTTTTCTATGAGATAGCGATTCCATTGGCCGCTTTTGGTCTTTCAAAAGACAGCAATACGGAATTTGCTTATAACATCAAATTAAACGGATTACAAATACCAGGATTAGATGGTGGTGGTTTTGGCGGTGGCGGCGGAAGAGGTGGATTTGGCGGTGGTGGATTCGGACCAAGAGGAGGAGGGAATTCCGGCTTTGATTTTCAGGCACTGGCCAGCCCTACAGATTTTTGGGGTAAATATACTTTGGCCCGGAAATAAGATAGACACACACACAAATCAACCATATAGACAACATGAACCATTCTTACAAGCTTACAGCTTTCCGGCTGCAGCAAGTCCATCGCGCCCGATACTCTGGAGCTTTGAAGAAAATAACCCTTTTATTCAGCCTTATTTTCAGTTCGGTCTTTCTTTTTGCGCAGGATCAGCCTAAAGGGCAGAATCCTCCACCTCCATTGCCAACCCGTGAAATCAGTGGGATTGTAAAAGATTCAACAGACCTGGGTGTGATTGGTGCGACGGTAAGTCTGACCTCAGATAAGGATACCCTGAAAACGAGTACAAATGCAGACGGGGTCTTTGTTTTTAAAAACGTTAAATCGGCTACTTACACTCTTTTAGTGCAGAGTATCGGCTATAAAGCATCAAAGCCAGTACGCTATAAACAAAATGATGCGGTTCCAAGGATTGTCATGGATCCCATCACCCTGAAAGAGGAAAAGAACCAACTGAATGAAGTGGTGATCAACGGAACCCCTTCGATTACTTATAAAACGGATACGGTAGAATACAAAGCAAGTGATTATATCGTCAGAAAGAATGCTACGGTTGATGAATTGCTGAAGAAGATGGAAGGGATGGAAGTCGGCACGGACGGTACCGTTACCCATCAGGGGCAAGCCTTAACAAAAGCCAAATTGAACGGAAAATTATACCTGGGTGGAGATTTGACTAATGCCATTAAAAACCTGCCTGCTGAGATTGTTGAGAAGATTCAGGTGGTCGATGATTACGGAGATCAGGCCGCAAGAACCGGAGTGAAAGACGGAGATCCGGAAAAGATCTTAAACATTACCACCCGAACGGATAAGTCTGTCGGAAATATGGCCAATGTCAACGTAGGAGCAGGAAGCAACAAGAGGTTTGAATCCGGACTTTTTGCCACAAGGGTAAATGGAAACCAGACCATTGGTGTAAACGGAAGGTTTAACAATACGGTGAACGGAGTAGCACCAACCGGCGATAATGGAGGCAATTCCGGCGGTGGTGGTGGCGGAAGAGGTGGAAGTGGCGGTGGAAATACCAACAGTGGCGCAGCAGGTGGAAGCGGGGGAACGACCCAAAACGGAAATGGTTCCTTTAGTTACCGTGATAAAGTCAGCAAAAAAGTAGAAGTCAATTTAAACTATGGTTTTAATACGACAGATGTAAACTCCATCAATAACAGTACGGCAACGCGATTTGCCGCGATAGATCCTACCACGCAAACACAACCCATCGACAATGTGACTAAAGAAATAAAACGCAGCATTGCCGATAACCTGACCAATAGCCATAACATCCGGCTGGAGGTTGAGGCTGAGCTGGATAGCAATAACTTCTTAAAGTTCATTCCTACATTCAGATACAATTCTACCCGGAACTCAAGAATCGATACTATTTTTCAGGATGGTTTTAACCACAGGGATGAATTCAGTAATAACCTGAATAAAAATACCAGACCGCAAATTGGTGCCACCCTATTTTATCAGCATTTATTTAAGAAACCAAGAAGAAATATCTCTGCTCAGGTAGAGCTGAACAGCAATAATCAGGATGCGGAACAGATTCAGGATTCCAGGTTTACTTATTACGAGAACGCGGAGGAAACTGACTTTACAAAATCAAGGATCAACAGGATCATTGCACGTAAAAATCTTCAGGACAATTACCGGGGAAGTCTGACCTATGTAGAGCCCTTAACATTGAATACGCAACTGGAATTCAATGCACAGGTGAATTATAATGGTTATGACAATACCTCAACGACCAGAAATATTGAAGCGAACGGCAATTCCGGAATAATTGATTCTTTAAGTAATATTTACGACTATTCTTTTACTCAAGGTCGTATTGCATTGAATTACCGCTATGGAATGGACCGGATGTCTAAAGTCAGGTTCTCATTGGGTTTAACAGCAGTGCCGGCAGTACTTTCGGGAACCAAACAGAGCCTGGGAACAACAACCAACAGAAATAGCTTTAACCTGATCCCGATTGCCCGCTTTGAGTACCTATGGTCCAGACAGCATAAATTACAGGTTAACTATTCCGGAAATGCGGTAGAGCCTACTTTTGATCAGCTTCAGCCGGTAAGGGACGTTTCCAGTCCGCTGAACCCAATCATCGGTAACCCTGACCTTTTGGCGAGTTTTACCCATAGCATCAATGCGAATTATAACAATTATATCGCGAATTCTAAACTGAACTATTCCCTTAACCTGAATGCGACTATGACCGATAATGCGGTGATCAGGAATGTTGTTCAGATTCCGGACCCGGATCAGCCGGCCAATAATATCAACGAAACGAGGTACCTGAATACCAATGGCATTTATAATTTAAATGCAAATTATTCCCTGAATAAACAACTTAACGACAGAAAGTATAACCTTGCTTTAAGTGGTTCCGTAAGCTATAACCATGGCGTTTCTATGACCAATGGGTTAAAAAATAACACCAATGTATTGACCATGGTAGAACGTTTCGGTCCGAGGATCAATCCGACAGAATGGTTTGAAATCAATCCAAACGTTTCTTATACCCACACCAAGTCGGTAAACACGCTGCTTGCAAACGCGAACAGGAATACCAATACGCTCGCTTTGAACCTGGATGGAAGAGTATACCTCTGGGAAACGTACCTGTTTGGCTATAGCGCGAGCAAAAACTATGTGAGGGGAATCAGTGCCAATGTATCCAGCAATCCATTGGTGATCAATATGTATGTAGAGAAAGAATTGTTCGATCGCAGAGGGAAGATTACTTTCCAGGCCTTTGACGTGCTGAATCAGAATAATTTCATTACTCAGGATTATTCCGGTAACGCGGTAGTAGATACCAAATCAAATGCGCTGAGCAGATATTTTATGGTTCGTTTGAGCATGAGGTTGCAAAAATGGACCGGTGCAAAGGGCAAAAATGGCAGAGGAATTATGCGTAGGGGGGATGGTAGTTTCATGTAGGACAAAATAAGTGATCTGCTCGAAGACTGGAATTTTTGCCCTGAAGGGGGCAAACCTTCCGAGGCCTTCTCGCAGACACTGATTTTGTTGGGGAAATTCTGGGTTAAGGTTTTTTAATTTTGATCCGGAATTTCCAATTCAACTCCGGCATTGCCTGGGGAGGGGGCAGGGGTTGAATTTAAGCAGTGTTATCTACCTTAAAATCCGTATTTTGGCTTATTAGTCATTATACGGATTTTTTTTGCGCGATCATTTATGGGAAAACCTCTACTGCTGTTTACACTTTTGTTTTTTTGTTTTATTTGGGTTGGCCGGGCTCAGGATCAGATAGCGAGCCCGCAGATTGTAAATTATAATAACGAACAATATAAGGGCGGGATTCAGAACTGGGACCTTGCTCAGGATAAAAACGGGATTTTGTATTTTGGGAATAATGAAGGTTTACTCAGCTTTAACGGATCATTCTGGAACCTCAGCAGACTTCCTAATTTTACCTCGGTACGTTCCGTAGAGATCGATTCTAAGAACCGGATCTTTGTTGGCGGACAGGATGAATTGGGATATTTTTTTCCTGATGGGCAGGGGGTATTAAAATACCATTCCATTGTTCCGATGATTCCGGAGAAGTACCGCAAATTTGCCGATGTCTGGAACTTAACGATTTTAAATGATGAAGTCGTTTTCAGAACCACGACGGCGATTATCCATTATAAAGATGGAGCGGTAAAGGTTTACAAACCGGAAATTTCCTGGGAGTTTGCCGGTCAGGCAAAAGGGCAGCTGTTTGCACATTCCAAAGGAAAAGGACTCATGGTTTATGAAGATAATGTATGGAAGCCCTATTGCACGGATCCGATACTGAACAATTCTGTGGTAACGGCAATCATGGAATATGCTCAGGACACCTTATTGGTTTCCACCTTAAAGAATGGGTTGTTCCTGATGCATGACCGAAAGCTCATTGCAAAGAAAACAATGCTTGATGGTGTTTTTTATAATGACCGGATTTATTATGCGAAGAGAATTGAGGGGGAAAAGTATCTGATAGGGACCACCTCAGGAGGGGTAATCATCATCAATAAAGCAGGGAAGCTGGTACAAAGATATACTTATAGGGATGGCCTGCAGAATAACAACGTGAGGGGCTGCATTATTGATCGGAATAAAAATCTGTGGCTGGCACTGGATGATGGCATTGATTATATCGCAATCAATAGCGCCGTCAAGAATATTTTTCCTGATAAAAGTAAACAGATCACCAGTTATGCTGTGGCCGGATTTAACAACCGACTCTATATCGGGACTTCAAATGGACTCTATGTAACACCTGTAGAACCCGGTCTTAAAGACCTCAGTCTCTCCAAAGGAAGGTTTACCGAAGTTCAAAATACCAAAGGACAGGTTTGGAGTTTGGCTGAACTGAACAATCACCTGCTGATGGGACATGAGGATGGTTTTTCGGTTATTGAAGGGGAAGTTGCCCGGCAGATTTACGCCGTGCCGGGAACCTGGTTGTTCCAGCCGGTTTCTAATGTTTTTCCATCTGCAGACATTATTGCAGGCTCTTATCTCGGACTTCAAAAAATCAGTTATCAGAACGGAAATTTTATCAATGGAAACAAGGTCGAAGGAATCACAGAATCTTTAAGGTTCATTGCTTTTGATAATGATAACCGCATTTGGGCCTCGCATCCTTATCATGGGGTCTATAAAATTGAGCTTTCTGCTGACTATAAAAAGATCATCAGGCAGGACGTATATAATGATAAACAAGGGCTCCCTTCCTTTATGTACAATTATGTGTTTAAGCTCAAAAACAGGATCGTGATCGCTACCGAAAACGGTGCGTATGAGTATGATGCAGCAAAAAATAAATTTGCACCTTTTCCTTTGCTCAATAGTGCATTTAAAGGAATGCCCATTCAATATTTAAAGGAGGATGCTAAAGGAAATGTCTGGTTTATCTCCAATAAAAAAGTGGGCGTGCTTGACTTTACACAACCTCAGGGACACCAACCCTTTTCTATTCATTATTTTCCTCAGCTAGATGGAAAGGTAGTTGGTGGTTTTGAATCCATTTATGTGATGAATTCTGAGAATGTATTTATAGGTGCAAATAAAGGCGCTTATCATCTGAATTATACCAAATACCTGGACAATATTTCCAGACCTCAGGTGGTGATTGGAAATATCCGGTTAATCGGGAAAACGGATAGTTTGATTTTTGGTGGCTATTTTATGAAGAACGGGATGATCAGCAAGTCACAAGACCTCTCCGGCAGTCTGAGGTTAGCCAATGCTTACAACTCCCTGCATTTCGAATATTCTTCCACCTTGTTTGAACACCGCAAGAACATCGAGTTTAGCTATCAGCTGGTCGGTTTCGATAAGAGCTGGTCGCCATGGATGCAAAAGACGGAAAAAGACTATACCAACCTGCCCGCCGGGAAGTACACTTTTACCGTAAAGGCAAGAAATAGTATTGGCAATGAATCTGAGCCTGTTTCTTATACTTTCGAAGTATTGCCGGCCTGGTATCAGAGTTTATGGATGTATCTTCTTTATGTGTTGATGTTTGGCCTGGTGATGTACCTTTTGTTTAAATGGCAGAAAAAGAAACACCGGATTGCGCAGGCAAAGCTCAGTTACCTGCACATGCTGGAAATGGAACGTTCAGAAAAGGAAATCGTCCGGTTGGAATATGAAAAGCTGGAAGCAGATGTGGATTATAAAAACCGGGAATTATCGACCATGACCATGCACCTTGTGCAAAGGGGAAAGGTATTGGCTAAAATTAAAGATGTGATCTCCAGCGTCATTAAAAACCATGACATCAACGATAGTTCTCCAAGTTTCCGGCACCTGATCCGCCTGATCCGTGATGTAGAAAAGAGCGATCAGGACTGGGATAATTTCTCTATGCATTTCAACTCTGTAAATGCAGACTTTTTTAATAAGCTAAAGGACCGGTATCCGGACCTTACCCCCAATGAACTTAAGCTGAGTGCTTACCTCAAAATGAATCTTTCCACTAAGGAAATTGCCCAACTGATGAACATCACGATCAAGGCAGTAGAGGTTGGCCGGTACCGTTTGAGGAAAAAACTGCGGCTGCAGCCGGAAACCAACCTGTATGATTTTCTCATTACAGTCTCCAGGTCTGATGTGATAGGTTGATTTATTTAAGTTATTGTTATTTAGGTTATTGAGTGTCTTTTGTAGTAGTAATGTAGGGCCTGTAGGAATGCTGTTTTCCTGCTTCTGAGGTCACTGTAGTGGCGGTGTAGGTCTACCCGTTTGTACAAATAATTCCCTCCTGGTATAGATTTGATTCTGCCTGTGTAAAATGCACAGGCCAGCTAACCAAATATTAACTAACCTAAATTAAATCGTATGAAAAGAAGTATTACTCTTATTTTCTTCGTGTGCTGTTTACTTATTTCCCCCTTTGCCTCCATGGCACAAGAAGTAACAGTAACGGGCAAGGTAACCGATAAAGCAGATGGGCAACCGCTGCCTGGAGTTATCGTCACAGTACAAGGGACTTCCAAAGCAACCAGCACAGATGCGGCAGGAAAGTATGCCATCACTGCAGCTTCGGGTGCAAAACTCGAATTTCGTTTGTTGGGAATGAAAACCCAGGTTGTTACCGTATCAGGAACTACCGTCGACGTATCGTTGGCAGGAGATGAAACTTCACTAAATGAAATTGTCGTGATCGGTTACGGTACACAAAAGAAAAGTGTGGTCACAGGAGCCATTTCCAGTGTAAAAGCTTCAGATCTGGAAAATATGCCGGTAACGAGAATAGAGCAGTCGCTACAAGGTAGGACCGCAGGACTCACCATTACCGGTGCCTCAGGACAACCAGGCTCAGGAGCTACCCTGAGGATCAGGGGAACCACCACCATTGGCAATAGCGATGCCCTATTTATCGTAGACGGCGTTCAGGTAGATGGTGGAATTGATTACCTGAGCCAATCAGATATTGAGTCGATAGAAGTACTTAAAGATGCGGCATCTGCCTCCATTTACGGAGCAAGAGGCGGGAACGGAGTGGTACTCGTTACGACTAAAAAAGGAAAAGATACCGATGGGAAAATCCGGGTAAATTACAATGGTTTTGTAGGAAGCCAGGCACCAGACCATAAGCTTAAACTGCTGAATGCTGCCCAGTATGCTACCCTTTATAATGAAGCCGCTGTTGCGGGTTCCAAGGCTGCAAATCCAGCAACGGCAATCAGATTCCCGGATCCTGCTGCGCTGGGCGAGGGTACAGACTGGCAATCGGAAGTCTTTAACAATAGTGCACTTTGGCACAATCAGGAATTGAGTTTTCAGGGCGGATCTGCAAGGTCTACCTATTTCAGCTCCCTGGGGTATTTTGACCAGGAAGGAATTGTAGCGAGTAAAAACTCAAGATACAAACGTTTTACCGCAAGATTTAACTCACAGCATAAAATTACCGATGCCATCACTTTTGGAAACAATATCGGTTATACCAGAATCAACAGTATTGGCGTCGCCACAAATGATGAGTATGGAAGCCCGCTGGTAAGGGCAATTAATATGGATCCGATCACGCCGGCAGTAGAGCGTGATCCGGCGAAGTTTAACGCCCCTCCATATTCTAACTTTCCGGTGGTTAGAAACAGCGAAGGCTTTCCGTATGGCATTTCCCCATATGCACAATCCGAAATTTTAAACCCTTTGGCCGCATTGGCAGTCGCCCAGGGAGACAACTGGTCTGATAAAGTCGTAGCCAATTTATTTTTGGAAGTAGAACCTTTGAAAGGCCTTAAATTGCGCTCTTCAGGTGGGGTAGACCTTGCCTTTTGGGGCGATCAGAGTTTCAGGCCTGTTTTCTACTTATCGCCAACTACAGAATCAAAACTGAATGCCTATACCCGTAACATGAACCGGGGCCTTTTCTGGACCCTGGAGAATACGGCTACCTATTCAAAAACCATCGCAGATCATCATTTCCAGGTTCTTGCCGGGATGTCCGCGCAAAAGAACAAAGGTGAAAATCTGGGCGGCCTGAAAGAAGGGATTCCGGTGAATAACCTGAAAGACGCGTCATTGCAATTTCCGGTTGCCCGTCTGGATAATAACTTTTACGGCGGCGAATACCTGAGTACACTCAGCTCATTGTTTGGTCGTGTTACCTATGATTTTAAAGAGAAGTACTTATTTACCGGAGTCATCCGGAGAGACGGTTCTTCCCGTTTTGGTCCAAACAATAAATATGGCTATTTTCCATCGGTATCCCTTGGTTGGGTAGCTTCGAAAGAAAGCTTTTTTCCTGAGAACAAAGTGATCAGCCTGTTGAAATTCAGAGGTTCTTATGGCGTAACCGGGAACGACAGGATCGGTGATTTCAGGTACTTGTCTACGGTAAGCGGAGGCAGAAATTACAGTGTTGGTACTGGTCTGCTTCCTGTTCTGGTAAATGGAGTGAGTCCTAATGCCTTGTCAAATCCTGACCTTAAATGGGAGGAAACCACCTCTACAAATATTGGATTGGATGCCGTTTTGTTTAATACATTTACTTTCACTGCAGACGTATTTACAAAAAAGACGACAGATATGCTGTTGGACGTAAGGGTACCACTGTATGTGGGGAATAACGGACCAATAGGAAATATCGCAACCCTGACCAATAAAGGGATTGAGTTTGAACTGGGCTATTCCAAAACGATAGGAGAGGTGAGTTTCAAAGCCAATGCCAATGCTACATTTATAAAAAACAGGATTGATTTTCTGGGTGAAGACAAAGAATTTCTTTCCGGTGCAAGGATCACTCCTCAACAATTGGAGCTGACAAGAACCGCAGTTGGACATGCCATCGGATCTTTTTACGGATACCGTTCTGAAGGCTTATTCCAGAATGCCTCAGAGGTGGCAAACTATAAGAATGCAGCAGGAAATCCGATTCAGCCGGATGCAAAACCCGGTGATATCCGTTTTGCAGACCTCAACGGAGATGGAAAAATCAACGATGCGGATAGAGAGTTTATCGGAGATCCAACCCCCGACTTTAGTTATGGTTTAACGCTATCTGCTGCCTGGAGAGGGTTTGACTTTCTGATCTTCGGACAAGGCGTTGCCGGAAATCAGATTTTTAATGGCTTGCGCCGATTTGACCTTCCTTCTTCAAATTATACTACCGAAGCTTTGGGAAGGTGGACCGGTGAAGGATCTACCAATTCTTTTCCCAGGTTAACCACCGATGATGCCAACCAAAATTTCGGCAGGGTGTCTAAAATGTTTATAGAAAATGGCGATTATTTCAGGATCAAAACCGTACAGCTTGGCTATACGCTTTCCAAATCGATCAGTAAAAAAGCTGGCCTGGATAAAGTCAGGATCTATGCGATGGCAAATAACCTGTTAACGTTAACCAGGTACAATGGTTACGATCCGGAGATCGGTGGAGGCAGTTTTGGTATTGATCGCGGTTATTACCCTCAGGCAAGAACTTTTTTCATTGGCTTAAACTTAGGTTTCTAACTTAAAAAGAGAAATTATGACATTCAATAAAATAAAATATGCGATCGCTATTCTAGTGATCATGCAAGCGGGAACGTCCTGCAAGAAAGACTTTTTGGAAGTGGCACCCCGAGGGACCGCTTTGGAAGGGAATTTTTATAAAACCGATGGAGAAGTATATCAGGGATTGATTGCCACTTATGATGTGATGCAATGGGGAAACTCAGGAGGATATACGATGAAAATGCCCCTGCTGAGCGCAGCTTCCGATGATTGCTATGCCGGTGGAAGTAGTCCTTCTGATCAGCCAAACTGGGTCGCTTTTGATAATTTTAAAATGGACTCCAGGGTGGGGCCGCAGGTAGGCTTATGGAGTAAAAACTTTACCGGGGTTTACCGGGCGAATATATTGCTGGCCAAGATGGAGCTGAATACCTCTTTAACTCCTGCTTTCAAAACCCGCGTTGCCGCAGAAGCGAAATTCCTGAGGGCTTATTTTTACTTCGACCTGGTTCGGTTTTTTGGACGGGTTCCACTGATCACCAAGATGTTGGAGACCAGCGAGCTTTACACGCAGAAACAGGTTGATCCCGCATTGGTTTATGCGCAGATCGAAAAAGACCTGAGGGAAGCATTTCCTGGTTTACCAGCTTCTGTAGCGGCCACAGAAAAAGGCAGGATCTCCCAGGGAGCTGCAAAAGCCTTACTGGGAAAAGTTTTATTGTATTCCAATGAAAATGCTAAAATGGCTGAAGCAGCAAGCTTATTGAAAGATGTGAATACCAATTATGGGTACCAGCTGCTTCCAAATTTCGGGGATATATTTGATCCGAAAAATAAGTTCAGCGCAGAGTCTATTCTCGAAATTCCACATTCTAATAATGCAGCATGGGGAGATTGGGGCTTTATAAACGGGGGGGAAGGCAATGTTGCACCTCAGTTTATTGGAGCGGACAGCTATAGCGGGCCATTGTATTCCAATGGCTGGGGCTTTTGTCCGGTGACAGAAAGTCTGGTAGATTTCATGAAGAACGATCCCCGCTTTGCCTTTACCATTATTGATGGGAAGGACTTAAAATCACAGGGAGCAACCTATACGGCAAGGTATCAGAACACCGATTATTTCATCAAAAAATATGCCCCTCTGGCGGCTGTAAGGGCAACCAGTGGTACTGCTGAGCTAAATTGGCCGATCAATGAAATAGAAATCAGACTTGCTGATACCTATCTCATGGAAGCTGAGGCTTTGGTTCGTGCCGGTGGCGATCAGGGAAGGGCACAGACCTTACTTGACCTGGTTAGGGCAAGGGTTGGTCTGGCAAGTATCCCAGCTACAATTGACAATATCTACAACGAGCGAAGACTGGAACTGGCTACTGAGGGACATCGTTTCTTTGACCTGGTGCGCACGAAGAAAGCAGCCGCTGCTTTGACTGGATTTGCAGTTGGAAAAAGCGAACACCTGCCTATTCCCCAAGACGAAATCGACCTTACTAAAGGCGGAATTACACAGAATCCTGGATATAATTAATTAATAAGAAGATGAAAACTCCATATAATTGCCTTAAATCCTGGACTTGCCTGCTGGCGGGACTGATTTTAATGACGGCATCCTGTAAACGGACAGATTTTCCGGTAGATAAGAACTCCGTACCCGGGGCTGCAAAATTCAGTGCAAGCCCGAAGGCTTCCAATGCAAATATCATAGATTTTAAAAATGAATCCGGTGGCTTTAAGGTCATCTGGGACCTTGGAAATGGCACCTCCGGAGAAGGAAATACCATCAGTGGTTCCTATCCTGAAGCGGGAACTTATACCGTAAAACTCACCGTTTTCACGAAAGAAGGATTTGCCTCTGTGACCAAACAGGTGGTGATTGCTCAAACCAATACCGACATGCTCAGGGGACCTGAGTACGATGCCTTGACAGGTACTGCGGCGAATGTAAATGGAAAGACCTGGGTGATAGAAAAGGGAACGGTAGGACATCTTGGATTAGGTCCGATAACCGGTACCACCGATGAATGGTTTAAAGCAGGTCCTGAAGAAAAGAAGGCTTTCGGTATTTACGATGATGAGATGACTTTCAATCTAAACGGCTGGAAGTATAGTTATGTGAATAACGGAACAACTTATGCCAATAAAGACAATGCGAAAGACCTTGGTGCAAGTGGTGCTACGGAAGATGTGATGGTCAACTATACCCCGCCTGGCAATATGACCTGGAAACTCGTTTTCAGTGGGGGTAAAAAGTTTATTAATCTTTCGGATAATGGCTTTATCGCTTATTATACCGGCTCCTCTCAATATGAGATCCTGTCCATTACGGATGATCAGATGTACCTGAGGACCACCAGTAAAGCGGTAGCCGATCAGGCCTGGTACCTGCGCTTGTCGAGAAAGGGTTTTACGCCTAAACCTCCTGTTGTAGTGGAGAAACCTCTCAAAGCAGCAAATCTGAGCGATGATTTTGATGCTGCAGGAAACATCACCTGGCTGGCGGAAAACATCACTTATAAAAAGGCTTATGATAATCCGGCGCCCCTGCCTGTGAATACCTCTGCCAAGGTTGGCTTTTACGCAAAAAAAGATGGTGTTGATGCTCAGTACGGAAATCTGCAGGCTACATTGCCATACAGGTTAGACCTGAGCACTAAAAATAAGGTGAAGATGAAGGTCTTCCTGCCTTCTTATAATGATTTTTCCAAAGTTAATCCGAAGGTGGTGGTTAAACTCCAGAATTCTTTACTCGGAGGCAATGCATGGACCACACAAAGAGAGGTGGCAAAAGTGCTGAATGTCTTTAACAGCTGGATCGAGCTTGAATTTGATTTCTCTACCTTCTCTGCAGATACGGTATACGATAGAATTGTAGTCCAGTTGGGAGGAGAAGGACATCCAAATCCTGGAATTTTCTACATTGACGATTTTGAATTTAAATAAGAAATCCAGTAGGCAAGTCTGAATCGTTCGCATTCAGGCTTGCCTGCTTTTTTCTAAAAACAGCTTTGTATGCTTATAAACAATAGAACAGCGATGATGACCATCTTTACTGCCCCAATTATAGCTTTGTTTTCCCTAATCTCCTGTTCCACGTCCAAGGACGATGGACCTATTATCACCCCTCCGGTTCCAAATGTTCCTGTCGACAAAAACTGGACCTTTGAAGCTACTCCATTCTGGTATGATGAATTTGATTATACCGGGGCTGCCTCTTCTTCAAAATGGGATTATGATCTCGGTGGAAGCGGATGGGGAAATAATGAAAAACAGAATTATACCAATAATCTGGAGAACAGCAGGGTCGGTGATGGCCTGCTTACCATTACCGCAAAAAAAGAAAACAGCGGCGGAATGGCCTATTCTTCAGCAAGGTTGGTGACCCGTAATAAACTCGATGTACTTTACGGGCGGATTGAAGTAAAGGCAAAATTACCATCGGGTAAAGGCACCTGGCCGGCAATATGGATGTTGCCTACAGAACGGGCCTATGGAGACTGGCCGAAATCAGGAGAAATAGACATCATGGAGCATGTTGGATACGATCAGGATAACGTCCATTTCACTACCCATACCGAAGCCTATTATTTCAAAATCAATACGCAGAAATCAAGTACAGTGAAGATTCCGGGAGCAAGTTCTGCTTTCCATTTGTACCGGGTAGACTGGACGCCTTATGCGATCAGAGGGTATTTTGACAACCAGAAAGTTTTTGAGTTTGTGAATGAAGGAACAGGTTATAAAGTATGGCCATTTGATAAGAAATTCCACTTATTGTTAAACATTGCAGTAGGCGGTGATTGGGGTGGTGCACAAGGGATCGATGATGCCGTTTTTCCGCAAAAACTTGAACTGGATTATGTCAGGTACTATAAGATGATTGATAAATAGAAAGCGGAAATGAAGAATATGAAGATAAGACAAACAATTCCGTTAAGCGTACTGTGCGGTGTAATTATGCTTTTTTTCGGTCTGAAAAAGGCAGGCGCCCAAGGCTTTCTAAAGACAGAAGGCAAGGAAATCAGGAATGAAAAAGGAGAGAATGTGCTGTTGAGAGGAATGGGTTTTGGAGGATGGATGGTTCAGGAAGGATACATGTTGGGCCTGAATAATGAAGGGCAGCAGTTTAAAATCCGGGAAAGGATCAAGAACCTGATTGGGGAAGATAAAACCAAAGTGTTTTATCAGGCATGGCGCACCAATCATACACGTAAAGCAGATATTAAAGCGATGAAAGATTGGGGATTTAATTCTGTCCGCCTTCCAATGCATTTTAACTTGTATACTTTGCCTGTAGATCAGGAGCCTGTGCCGGGACAGCATACCTGGCTTGAGCAGGGATTTGCGATGACAGATAGTCTGCTGGCCTGGTGTAAGGAATATCAGCTCTACCTCATTCTGGACCTGCATGCTGCACCCGGCGGACAAGGAAACGATTTGAACATTTCAGACCGTGATCCGACAATGCCCTCTTTATGGGATAGTGAGGCCAACCAGCAAAAGACGGTGGCACTCTGGCGTAAGCTGGCAGAGCGATATGCCAATGAACCCTGGGTTGGCGCCTATGATATTATCAATGAACCCAACTGGGGATTTGAAGACCGCGAAAATGATAAAAACGGATTAAAAGAACAGAAAAATGTGGGGTTGAGAAAGCTGATGGTAGAGATTACTCAAGCCATCAGGGAGGTCGATCAAAAGCACATGCTGATCATCGAAGGGAATGGCTGGGGAAATAACTATAACGGAATTTTCCCCCTTTGGGATCAGAATATGGTCCTCAGCTTTCATAAATACTGGGCTTTTAATGATCAGGCTTCTGTAGGAGGGATGGAAAAGGCAAGGAATGAGCAGAATGTACCGGTCTGGCTGGGAGAAACGGGAGAAAATTCCAACGTTTGGTTCACAGAAGCGATTCGTCTTTTTGAAAAGAACAATATCGGCTGGGCCTGGTGGCCATTGAAAAAATTGGGACACAATAATCCATTGCAGGTAAAAAGCAATCCGGAATACGATGCGGTTTTGAAGTATTGGAATGGACAAGGGCCAAAACCTTCGGCTGCTATTGCGGAAAAAGGTTTGATGCAATTGGCTGAGGATTTGAAAATAGAGCACAATATCTTTCATGCTGATGTGGTAGATGCCATGTTTCGACAGCCCTTCTCTTCCGAAACGAAACCGTTTAAAGCGAATGTGATTAAAGCCGGAGTTAGCCTTGCCGCGGTAGATTATGATTTGGGGATCAACGGGCAAGCTTATTTTGATCAGGATACTGCAGATTATCATGTTTCCACGCAAAAGACGACAATTGGAAACCGGGGCAGGACCTATCGGAATGATGGAGTGGATATCAGAAAACATACCGCTCCCAAAGCAGGATACTTTGTAAGTGATACAGAAGCCGGAGAATGGTTACAGTATACGATCAATGTACAGGATGCAGGAAGTTATCATTTGACACTGAATGTCGCTGCAAAGGATAGCAAGGGGAACATTTCTGTACTCCTGAATGGAAAAACAGTTGTTGCCGATAAAAGCATTCCGCAGACAGGTGGTCGGGAGAGCTTTAAGCCAATGATCCTGAAGGGGATTCGGCTAACGAAAGGAATCCAGAAATTAAAAGTTTATATAAATACCGGAGGCTTCAATTTTAGCAGCATCCGCTTTGAAAAGTAAATGCTCTCGTGTTTAATTGTAAATTGATAAGATGGTCTGGAGAGGCCATCTTTTTTTTGCCTAAGTTTAAATGGTTAGTTTATGGAATCTTCCGGTTATTGGCGTCATTACGACATGAAGCTTAACATTTTATACCTGATCCTGATTACACTTACCTTAAGCTGTAACAGTCGCCACACGGAAGTGCATGCATATACTGCCACTGAAAATACACTTTCGAAGAAGATATTTGAAACTGAAGAACTATTTGGAATTTCAAATGAACCTGAAGATTATGTCTTGATGCCCCATGCAGATAGCGTTGGATTGTGGGTGGGAAACATCATCCATTTTGTTGACAAGGAACACTTCGTGAGTAGTTACGTTGCCTGGTGTGGAAATGACTGCTTTACATCTGCGTTTGGAAGGTATTATTTTGAGGATAGTTCGAAAGTGGTTTTCTTCACCGACAGCATCAAATTTTCAGGGGAATGTCGTGACAGGCCAAAACAAACAAAGACAGGTCCTCCTGTAGTTTTTTATCTGGAAGATGCTTCTTCAGGTCCCTTGAAATTGACCCGAAACAGGAATAAGGCTGAGCCAGGCAGCTAATGAAGCCTTTTTTATGTTGAATTTTTGAGGGATCATTGGAGGTTGTTTTTTACAATGCCAATGGTTTCAAAATAATTATTTAACATTACGGTACGTATTTCAGGTCTTTAAAAAGGCATTTCAGGATATGTAGGGGGAAATTAAGGGTATGACATTAAAACAAATTTTTAATGAACGGCTGTTGTTGAAGCAAATTTCGGAGGGGGATGAACAGGCATTTGGTGTTTTGTTCTATCATTATCTCCCTGTATTACAAGCTTTCGCTTTGCGCTTTACAAAATCGACAGCTGCAACTGAGGAAATTATTCAGGATACTTTTTTGCGGGTTTGGTTAAACAGGGATAAGCTGGACGAGGTAGAGAATGTAAAAGCATGGTTGTACAAGTATGCTTCAAACGAATGTCTTGGTCACCTTAGAAAGGTACTGAAGCAAGCCAGAGCCATTGATAACCTCAGGCAAGAGCAGCCCAATGAAAGCAATACGACGATTGATACGATTCAGCTCAATGAAATCAATCAATTGATTACCGATGCCGTTGACCGGTTACCGGCACAAAGAAAAAAGATTTATCTGATGAGCAGAGGGCAGGGATTAAATATTCCTGAAATTGCAGATTCGCTCCATCTTTCTCCAAATACCGTAAAAAATGCATTGGTGGTCTCTCTGAAGTCCATCCGGGAACATTTACGTCATCATGGTGTGACGCTCAGTATATTGGCTTATCTCGCCTTATTGAAATAATAATATTTTTTTTAATTCCCGATAGTCCTTAATTGCTTTTCCAGCTTCTTAGTATCAGAAGCTATGAAGGAACAGGTAAAACAGCTATTGGGAAAATTTGAAAAAGAAACACTCAGCGCAGCCGAAAGGCGGCAGTTGCTGGAATTGACTGGGATGGAAGCGGAAGCTGTTTTGGAAGGAATTTCGGACATGCTGCTGGAGGAGGAAGAATCTTCCTCGAAAATGACGGAGGATTTGGTTTGGTCCGGGATGCTGACAAAAATTGTTGGAATTGATAAGCCTGCGGTCATCACAAGAAAGCCGATTCTTGTGCGGTTCCGATGGCTTGCTGCTGCGGTGGTATTGTTAACGCTCTCTGTAGGCCTGTATTTTTACAGACAGGTTGTTCCGGAACCGGCAAAGGTTTTTCCCGAACACGTTAGGGCAGACATCGCTCCCGGAGGGAATAAAGCCATCCTGATCCTTGCCGACGGATCAGAGATCTCATTGACCGATGCCGAAAATGGTGCCCTTGCCAGGCAGGGGGGGATGACCATCCGAAAGACTGCCGAGGGGCAGGTGATTTATGATGCCGGCGCTGCCAGCGGATCGGAAAATGAAGTTTCGAACGGGCAGCCAAAATACAATACGATAGCTACCCCACGTGGCGGACAATATCAGGTCAATTTGCCTGATGGAACGAAGGTTTGGCTCAATGCTGCTTCCGCTCTGACCTTTCCGCAGTCTTTCCGTAAACTCAAAGAGCGCCATGTTGTACTCAATGGGGAAGCCTATTTTGAAGTCGCAAAGAACAAGCATCAGCCATTTAAGGTCATGACTAAAGTCCGCCCGGACCAGGAAGGCAGGGAACAAGTCATAGAGGTATTGGGTACACATTTTAACGTCAACGCTTATCAGGATGAAGAAAGCATCGTAACGACTTTACTGGAGGGAAGCATCCGGCTGAACAACAAGCTAACCCTAAAACCGAATCAGCAATCCATCTTTGCCTATGACCATTTTCATGTGATTCCGGCTGATACAGAAGAAGCAGTAGCCTGGAAAAATGGCTATTTCATGTTTGCAAACGAGGATCTCCGCAGCATCATGAGGAAGATTTCCAGGTGGTATAATGTAGAGATC
Organism: Pedobacter sp. FW305-3-2-15-E-R2A2; assembly: GCF_038446955.1. Lineage (NCBI taxonomy): Bacteria > Pseudomonadati > Bacteroidota > Sphingobacteriia > Sphingobacteriales > Sphingobacteriaceae > Pedobacter > Pedobacter sp. FW305-3-2-15-E-R2A2. The sequence continues at coordinate 5,546,003 of NZ_CP151803.1, read as the reverse complement.
GTTTATCAGGGAAAAACAACAGATAATACTTTTATAGGGACGGTATCACGATTTAAAGAGGTATCTGAAGTATTGAATATTTTAGAATTAACAAAAACGGTACACTTTAAAATCGAAGGGAGGAAAATTACAGTTATGCCATAAATCTACTTACACCTACGGTAAGCTTCATGGTTCGAATAAACATGCCAGACCCGACTGCCATCGTGGTCTGACACTGGCCTGGCTTACCCGATATTTTGCAGAAAACAATCAATCAACAAACCAAACCACCCAAATGTAATGAATATTTACGATCTCCTGAGGTCTAAGCGGCCTGCTTATGCCCAAAATAAAATACTGCGAATCATGAAGTTAACCATCCTTCTAATGACGACCATTTTCTTCCAGATCGCCGCAAAAAGTGTTGCCCAGAACATTACCATCTCTGAGCAAAACGCTTCTCTGGATAAAATTTTTAAAGAACTGCGGATCCAAAGTGGCTACAACTTTGTGTATACCGCTCAAACGCTGGAAGGCGTAAAAAAAGTAAATGTTAAACTCAGGAATGTATCCTTAAAAGAGGCATTGGAGGTCTGTTTTGAGGATCAGCCCATCACTTATGTCATCCAGCAAAATACGGTCGTCGTGCAGCGGAAACCACAGGTTCAAAAGCCATTGTATATCGAAGTAAAGGGAAAGGTGACCGATGAGAATGGCCTTCCTTTACCCGGAATCAGTGTTCGCCTCAAAAACAGTAAGCTAGGGGTAGCCACAGATCAGTCCGGCGCTTTTGCCATCAGTGTTCCAAACGGAGATGCTGTGCTGCTGTTTTCATGTGTCGGTTACATCAGCAAAGAAGAACCTTTGAAAGGCAGAAATCAGCTTCTGATTAAGCTTAAAGCCGATATGTCGGACCTTTCCGAAGTTGTGGTGAGCGGGTATCAGAAAATCGAAAGACGCAGATTGACCTCTTCCATTACGACCGTGGATATGAATGTATTGAAAACCATCAATCAGCCTAATATCGATAAACTGTTACAGGGGCAGGTTCCCGGATTAACGATTGTCAGCACTTCCGGAGCACCGGGAGCCATCCCTCAGATCAGAATTCGGGGGACTTCTACCATCAGTGGGAATGTTCAGCCACTTTGGGTGGTCGATGGAATTATCCTGGACGATCCATTGAATGTATCTGTAGATGACATTATGAACAACAGAAACCTGATTGCTTCAGGAATCGGGGGGATCAATGTGGACGATATCGAGTCGATCAATGTGTTAAAAGATGCCGCAGCAACCGCCATTTACGGAACAAAAGCTGCAAACGGCGTAATTGTCATCACCTCTAAAAAAGGAGTTTCCGGGAAGACCAGGATTAGTTATTCCAGTCATCTTTCTGTGAACATGCGCCCTCAGATGTCTGATGCCTATATGATGAACTCAAAAGAACGGACAAATGTAAACCTGGAAATGATTTCCAGGGGGATCCTGAACACGAGTACGACCAAACCAGGCGAGTATGGAACGGTATCTGATTTTGAACGCTATTTTATAGATGTACATGATAGGAAGCTGACCTGGGCGCAATTTGATGATAAAGTAAAACAGCTGGAAACCGTAAATACAGATTGGTTTAAACATTTATTCAGGAATGCTTTTACCCATAAACACAGTCTGAACTTTTCCGGGGGAACAGAACAAACCACTTTTTATTTGTCGGGCAGCATGATGGATGATCAGGCTACCGCAAAAAAAGTCGGACAGAAAACTTATACCGGATCGGTTAAAGTCTATACGAAACTAAGGGACAACATCCGGATCGGGGGAATGCTGGACATTAATGCAAGAGAAAACAATAGTTTCTTTGCCACCGATTCCCGTGAAAACCCTTACGAATGGGCAATATATAGCACTCCGGCACAAAATGTATTTGATGAAAATGGAGGATATAACCATTTGTACTACAACAGTCTTAAATACAACTTTCTGGAAAACAGGGAGCAAGGCTGGAGAACTTCCAAAAACTTTGGGATGCGGGGGACGGTAGATCTCGAATGGAGATTAATCCCGGATCTGATTTTTACCAGTTTATTCTCTTTTTCAAAGCAAAACACCGTAGATGAGGATGTTGCTACCGAGGATAGCTATTTTGTCCGTGCGCGAAAAAGAGACATGTTTAAAACCGTCGATTATATTGGCGTTCCAATATGGTTTGACGGAGGTTTCAGGCAGGACAGGTCAAATAACAACAACTCCCTGACTTTTAGAAATCAGCTTTCCTTTATGCCTGTCATAGGGCAAGACCATCGCTTTGATGTGATGGCTGGTCAGGAGATCAGAACTTCTAAATATAAAGAGGTAAGTACAGATATCTATGGATATGTACACAACCGGGGTCATCAGCAGGTTCCTCAATTTGAGCTCATGGAGACCATGGGAATTCCATATTGGACCGAGAACCTGAACGAGACCGCTGCGGTATCCTATTTTGGGGTAGCAGGCTATACCTATAAAAACCGGTATACGATGAGCTTGAATGCCCGTACGGACGGATCAAACCGTTTTGGGATAAAGACAAATAAGCTTTTTCAGCCATTGTGGGCATTGGGATTAAACTACCAGATGAAAGAAGAGAATTTCCTAAAGGATCAGGATTGGCTCACCTATCTGACCTTAAAAGGCTCTTATGGTAGTCAGGGGAATGTGGCCTCACAGGCTTATTCTGATTTGGTAGCGAGGATAGGGACTACGGATGTGATCAATAAAGAAGGCTACCTCGTGATTTCTGCGCCTAAAAATCCAAACCTGAAATGGGAGATGAACTACACCACGAACCTGGCCCTGGAGTTTGGTTTATGGAAGCGCAGATTGAGTGGTACCATCGAATATTACCACAAAAGGGGGACTGATCTTTTAGGAACCAAGCAGGTATCACAGGTTTCCGGATTCAACTCTATCCAGGTGAATTGGGCGTCGATGAGGAATAAGGGCTTTGAGCTGTCTTTAAATTCCATTAATATCGATGGAAAAGATTTCCGATGGTCTACCAATGTGAACCTGGGCTACAATGAAAACAAAGTACTGGAAGTATATTCTGTACCTACAGTAGGCAGCCTGACCAGTGCACAACGAACCAATTTTGCGGCTTCAGCAGTGGTGGGGAAACCCATAAACGGGCTTTGGTCTTATCGTTATGCTGGCCTTAATGCCGATGGAAGGGCATCATTCTATACCACTAAAGAAGGAGAAAAGGTTTTATATGGAATGAACAAGGTTGATGGGCTGACCTATTCCGGGACCACCATGCCGATGATCCAGGGAGGTTTAACCAATACTTTTTCCTATAAGAAATTTACCCTTTCTGCCTTATTGATTGGGAATTTCGGGAATGTTATCCGTTTGCGTAACCTTTCTCAGGGATATGCATTGGGCTTTCCTGATGCGACGCAGAACATGTCAAAAGAATGGGCGCAAAGGTGGAGACAACCGGGGGATGAATTGCATACCAATGTTCCAAAGCTCGAGTCGGATCCATGGGACCTTGCCGTAACCGGAACAAGCCCTTATAATGGAAATATGTATGACAATAGTGACTTGAGGACTGTTAAAGGTGATTTCGTCCGTTTACAAAACCTCTCGCTGAGTTATGACCTTTTTACACCCGCACTCCGGGCGAAGGGGATTCAGAACATCCGTTTGATGCTTCAGGGAAATAACCTTCATGTATGGAAAAATAAGGCGCTAAAAGGGCAGGACCCTGAATCTACCGGCTCGTTGATGAACTATAATGATACCCGAACCGCAAATGTTTCCTTTGGAAATACCTTCCTGCCATTGCCCCGTTCTTACTCTGTTTCTTTATCTGTACAGTTTTAAAGCTTGAAATTATGAAAAAGATATTTTATTTGAATTTTATAGGTATGCTGATCCTGTTGTCTTCCAGCTGCCAGAAAATGCTCGACATCAAGCCGGTCAACAGCATGATGCCGGTAACGATTGCCGACTATGAATCTGTATTACTTGGAGGATATCCGAAACAGGATTTCTATTTTAAAACAGAACTCATGACGGATAATGCTTTTGTCAACCTGCAAACAAGTTCTACGCTGGACCGTGCTAATGAACCCTGGTTTGTCTGGGCATCAACTCATCAGCTGGAAGGAGTGGCTGATGATCCCTATTGGGGACAGTTGTACAAATCCGTGTACTATGCAAATACGGTGTTGGATGAATTTTCCAAACGCAGTCCTTCTGCTTCGGAAAAGGTGCTTTTTGAAACAGTAAAAGGAGAAGCATATGCATTGAGGGCATTCAGTTATTTCTATCTTCTGAATTTATATGCGGATGTTTATGCGCCGGAAACACTGTCGGAGCCTGGGGTACCTATGCCGTTAACAGCTGTAGACATTCATCAAAATACACAGAACAATGTCAGGGTATCCATTGAGAAAGTATGGAACCAGATACAGATGGATATCGATCAGGCTTCGGCACTGCTGATGGGAAAACCACTGAAAAGTAAATTCCGGTTCAATTACAATTCTCTTCAGTTGTTTAAGGCGAGGGTAAATCTTTTCATGGGAGATTACGAAGGTGCCATCGCAGCATCAACTATTGTGATGAATACCAGGAGTTTGTTTAATATGAATGAGACTCAGGCACATATTGATGGGAAGGATAGGGAAAGTGAAGCCTTTATGAGCAATTACGGAATGATTGATTCTGATTACAAGAACGAGGTTTTGTTCTTTATGGCCGGAAAAGCAAATAACAATATCTTTTACCATGGGATGGCCGCGTGCAAGCCATCGGTTGAACTACTGGATCTATGTCGCCGGAACGGTGTTAAGGATTACAGAAGGTACATTTTCGATTCTTTTGCTGACCTGACTACTGCGGATGGCATTCAGACCGGCCCTACCATTTATAACATGTTTGCCAAGCAGGAAAATGGCAGTTATCATATTGGACTTAAGGTGAGTGAGGCCTATGTAATGCGTGCTGAAGCGTATGCAAAATTGGGCCGTTTGGAACCGGCGATTACAGATTTGAATAACCTGCTGGTCAACAGGATTAAGAAAGAGGAATTTGTACCATTGAAATTGGCCGACTTCTCGGATCAGAATCAGCTTCTGAAGCGCATTTATGAAGAACGTCGGATTGAAATGGCATTTGAAGGAGGGTTGCGTTGGTTTGACCTGAGGAGATTGGGTAAGCCTTCCATAACGCATACCTATAAAAACGGACAGGTATATACTTTAAAAGAGAAAGATCCACGCTATGTCCTTCAGATCCCTTTGTCCGAACAAATCAATAGCCCGGAAATGCCATTAAACAAGAGATAAGCTTAGCCTAAATTTAAAAAATATGAACTTAAAAAATAGATACTTTATAGCCTTTAGTCTGGCAGTTCTGTTGTGGTCCTGCAAAAAGGAAGAAGCGATCCGTCCTACGGAAGATTTAAAATTTGAGCATACCTTTTCGCCTCCGGCGGATGCAGATCCTGCGGTGAAGGAATTATATCAGAGTTATAATATCTGGATGCGGATGGACTTTAAAGATTGGAAAGAAGTGACGAATGCGATTCTTGATAACGATCCTTTCAATCGTTTTGGCGTAGAGAAAATCGCCGATCAGGAACGGCAGAGTGCGATCCTTTACACGAAGGCATTGATGTCTGGTGTCGCTCCGAAATATGCAAAAGCATTTTTTCCACTGGAATTATTCTTTGTGAAGAGTTATGGAAGGGGATATTCTGCCGAGAATATCAAAAAGATAGGCAGGAGCAGGCTTGTGATCTGTTGGCCAAATCAAATGACCAATGCTTTGCCTGTAGGGAATCCCGAGCGACACTATTATCAGGATTCCGTGCTGAGCAACGCCATATGGTCACAGCTCTCTTCTATGATTACGCTTCGTATTCCTGAACCGGTAAAAGCATTTGCAGATGCAGGAAAGGCCTATGATAGTGGTGCTGCTGTGGATAAGATCAGAAAAGAGTATGATAAAGATAAAGACGCTGAAAAAAGAGATGCCGCGTATGAGTTGCTTGCCATGACGGGAGGATTTATTGAAGCTTCAGGCTCCAGTTCTTTTGAGAACGATTTCTCTTCCTGGATGAAGTTACTGGCATTGGAATCAAAAGAAAACATCAAAAGAAAATACCTCGATGATAGTCCGGCCAGGGCTAAAAAGTATGCAGCCTTTGTCGCCTATCTTCAGTCGGAGGGCTGGGACATTCAGGCGATGGGGAATACCTACAGAGAGAAGTTTGACGCTTACAAATAAGAAATTTAACAATTAATAATTCAACCAAATCAATCAACAAAACCATCATGATCTTACAGATCACATAAAGAGATGTATATCAAGATCATGATAGCTTCATAACCGCTAAAAAAACAAATATATAATGATGAAAATGAAAAAGTTAGTTTTAACACTAATATGTGCCGTTCCTGTATTGGCCAATGCGCAAAATGCAGCATTTAATTTAAAAGGAGCAGTAGCAAAGGCCGCTGCTGGCTCAAAAGCTTACCTGAGCTATCGTCAGGATGGGGCAATGGTTAAAGATTCCGCTATCCTTAAAAACGGAACTTTTAACTTCAAAGGACAAGTCGCCGGACCGACCTCTGCTAAAATTACGCTTAATCATCAGGGAACAAATGCGGCTTCAAAAAATCCGGATATCCTTTCCTTTTACCTGGATAAAGGGGAGATTGCTTTAAAAGCCAAAGATTCTGTAAAAAATGCGCTGATCACGGGATCTCCGATCAATGCGGAGCATGTGGTATATCTGAAAGCAGTTGCAGCTCCTGAAAAGGTCATTAACGGACTGAATGCGGAATGGGCGGCGGCGAGTAATGAACAAAAGCAAAAAGAAGAATTTGTAAAGAGCTTACAAAGCAGACATAAGCCAGCGGCGGATGAAAAGTTGAAAATTCAGGAAGGCTTTATCGCGCAGCATCCTGATTCTTATTTTAGTCTGGTGGCTTTAAAGGAATCTTCGGAGTACGATATGGAGGTGGCTAAAGTAGAGCCTAAATTTTTGGCGCTGAGCAAACGTCTGAGAGAAAGTAAGGCCGGGTTAGATTTTGCTAAACAGATAGAGATTGCCAAGTCTACCGCAATTGGTGCTGTTGCGCCTGATTTCACGCAGAATGATGTGAATGATAAGCCGGTTAAGCTTTCTGAGTTTCGTGGAAAGTATGTGTTGCTGGATTTCTGGGCTTCCTGGTGCGGACCTTGTCGCGCGGAAAATCCAAATGTAGTGGCTGCCTATAACAAGTATAAAGAGAAGAACTTTACGGTTCTTGGTGTTTCCCTGGATCAGCCGGGTAAGAAAGACAACTGGTTAAATGCGATTAAAACAGATGGCCTGACCTGGACTCAACTGAGTGATCTTCAGGGCTGGAACAATGCGGCGTCAAAGCTATATGGTGTAAAAGGAATTCCACAGAATTACCTGATTGACCCTGCGGGGAAAATTGTTGCGGCCAACCTTAGAGGAGAGGAACTGCATAAAAAGCTGGAAGAGCTGATGAAATAAGTCATAACAGCATGGCAAAGAACTCCCATATTGGTCATCCGGTATGGGAGTTCTTTTTTTGAATAAGCCCATAATTACTATATTCGCCCTGGGGAGATTACAAAATGCTTAATTATCAGGCGATATCGGACAACGAACTGGCCGGATTATTAAAGTCGGGGGATAGAAAAGCCTACACAGAAATTTACAACAGGTATATATGGCTGTTGCACATCCATGCGTATAAGTGGATGCAGGATCGTGAGGAGGCGAAGGACATTGTTCATGAGCTTTTTGCCAGCTTGTGGACCAAACGTGAAAGTTTGTCTTTCCCTGAAAATCTCTCTGCTTACCTGTATACTGCAGTTCGAAACCGCGTCTTCAATGCGATTTCCCATCGGAAGATCGCTTCCCAATACCTGAGTTCTCTGCAAGCTTTTATCGATGAAGGGATATGTGTGACGGACCATTTGGTCAGGGAAAAACAAATGACGGTTTTGATAGAAAAGGAAATCTCTGCTTTACCTCCTAAGATGAAGGAAGTTTTTGAGCTCAGCAGAAAATCCCAGTTGAGTCATAAGGAAATTGCAGAACAGCTGGATCTTTCTGAGCAAACGGTAAGGAAACACGTGCAGCATGCCTTGAAAATACTGAGAATTAAGCTGGGCTTGATGGTATTCCTGTTTTTAATTTCTCATTATTGAGTCTAAGTGAATCCTCTGTTAGGTCTAAGTGAGCCCTCCCTAAATCTTTTTTCATTTTTATTTACCCCCTCCGGCTGACTTACCTGTCTGTTGTTTTTATAAGGGCAAACATGACCCTTTCTGACTATGGAAAAACCAGATGCAAAAGAACTATTAGACAGGTACCTATCCGGTAATTGTACTGAAGAGGAGCAGGCTTTAATGGAAAGCTGGCATCTGAGCAGAACGGCCAGTTTAAATTCGGATTTAAGCATGGACGAACGCAGTCATGACCTGGACGAGGTCTGGGAAAGGTTACAGCTTCCGGAAGAACGTCCCCGCCGCATTTCTTTATGGCCAAAGATTGCTGCTGCTGCGGTGCTGTTGCTTAGTCTCTCTGCTGGAATCTTTTTTTATGTGTCCAGGGCACCCAAAAATAACGCTGCAGAACAGATGGCCATTGCCAAAACAATAGTTCCTGGTGGAAACAGGGCAATCCTGACCCTTGACAATGGAACGGAGATTTCATTGTCGGATGCGAAGAACGGATCCCTTGCGAGCCAGTCGGGGGTAGACATTTCCAAGTCCAAAGATGGCCAGTTGGTCTATCACCTTTCCAATGTAAATAAACCCAATTCCTATAATACCATTACGACACCACATGGTGGCCAATATCAGGTTGTATTGCCGGATGGCACCCAGGTCTGGTTAAACGCAGGATCTTCCTTGAGATTTCCCCTGACCTTTGACCACCTCAATGAGCGAAAAGTAGAACTAAAAGGAGAGGCTTATTTTGAAGTCGCCAAACAGCTAAAAGAAGAAAAAGGAAAACAGGAGCGTGTTCCTTTCATTGTCATGACGTCTAAACAGGAAGTTGAAGTGCTGGGTACACATTTTAACATCAACGCTTATGCCGATGAACCCGCCGTCAGGACTACTTTGCTGGAAGGTCGTGTGAAAGTTATTACACCGGCAAACGCAAAAGATGGGGTGTTGCTCAAACCCGGAGAGCAGGCGGTTTTAAAAGACCGGCTGTCTGTAACCAAAGTAGACACGGAAGAAGTGATGAGCTGGAAAAATGGGTTGTTTCTTTTTAATGCTACCGATTTGAAGAGCGTCATGCGCCAGGCTTCCAGGTGGTACAATGTAGACGTGGTCTACGAAGGAAATATTCCGCCAATCTCATTTACCGGGGAGGTCCGGAGGAGCGTCAATGCTGCTGCTTTCCTGGAGATGCTGAGGTATCTGAACGTGAAATTTAAAATAGAAAAGCAAACCAATACCAGGAATAAAATTGTGGTATCGCTTTAATCAACAGATCATAAACCATAAACAAAAAAAGATGAATAGAAATTTACCAGTCAGAGAGTAGGAATCTTGAAATGTTAATCCATAAATAACCGGGAAAGTGTTGAAGCACTTCCCCGGTCGAAATCCTGTTGATACCAGGATCAATGTTGGGTTAACCATTTCTTCCATTTGTTCCGATAAATCGGGATGAAAAACATGTAGCAATAGACCTTACTTATTTAACCCAACCTTACAAATGTATGTATTTATTTAATACTTCAACAGGTATGGACAGGCCATGCCTTGCGCCATATTTTAAACCATTTCAGGCCATTTATACCTGGATTCCAGGTATAAATTCCTCAACCAGGAGACAAATTATTATGCGGATTAATTTGATAGCAATATTGATCACCATATCGCTGCTGCAGGCTGCGGCCAGTAGCTTTGGACAGCGTGTGACGCTGCATGAAAACAATGCGAGTTTGCAACAGGTATTGTTGTCGATCAAGAAACAGACAAAATTCACTTTTCTGTACAACAGTGATTTGATTAAAGCCGCAAAAAAAGTAAACCTGAATCTGGAAAACGTCAAACTGGAACACGCTTTGGAAGCTTGTTTTCAGGACCAGGACCTCAGCTTTAAGATCATTGAAAATACGGTCGTGATCAAGAAAAAGGATTTCTCTGTATTGGAGCAGATGAAAAATTACATCAGTTTTATCGAGTTAAAGGGAAAGGTGCTTGATGAGAACGGAGGTCCTTTGCCGGGTGCGACCGTGCAGGTAAAGAATACGAAGAAGACCGCGATTACCAATACGGACGGGGCATTTGAGCTCCATGCGGTAGATGATAAAGCCATCCTGGTGGTTTCTTATATTGGATATAAATCAAAAGAAGTTCCTGCAAACCAGGGAAGTCCGATGACCATCACACTGGAAATTAACCCGGGTTTATTGTCGGAAATTGCAGTGGTATCTACCGGATACCAGGATATTCCAAAAGAACGTGCAGCGGGTTCTTTCAGCGTAATCAATGCCGATAAAGACCTGAGTGGAAAGTTACAAGCGAATATCATGGACCGTATAGAGGGCATGTCTGCCGGATTGACCAGTTATAAAGTTGGTGGCGTACGAAAAACACAAATCCGTGGAATCTCCACCATAAGCGGAGAAAGCGCTCCGTTATATGTGCTGGATGGTGCGCCTTTTGAGGGAGACCCTCAGACTATAAATCCTGCCGACGTAGAAAGTGTCACCATTTTGAAAGATGCTACCGCAGCCTCTATTTACGGAGCGAGATCTGCAAACGGGGTCATTGTAATCAATACTAAAAGGGGTAAAAAAGGCCCTTTAAAAGTTAGTTATAACGCAACTATCCAGTTTACACCGCTTCCCGACCGAAGCTATGCCAACAAAATGAGTAGTGCAGAGCTGGTAGATTTTCAAAGGGAAATGTTCAATTACCGTTCAGGTTCTTATTCAGCGATAGACCCGCGTAAAGCAATGAATGATGTCTATAAATTATTCTACGAACAAAGAGAGGGGCACATCACGGAAGCAGAATTACAAACGGCTCTGGATGTTTACCGGAATAACGATCGTTATGACCAGGTCGTCAATGAGTTTATCCGTAAGACTGCGATAGATCATCAACATAACCTTTCCTTATCCGGAGGTTCAGATTTTTACACCTATAATTTTAGTGGCAATTACATGGGATCGAATCCCTATGAGCGGGAGCAAAGCACTAACCGGATTGGGTTCAATTTCAACAATACCCTCAATCTGAACAAATGGTTGAAGCTGAACATTGGGGTACTGGGTAGCAAACAGAAGGAGGATTACGACAATGGAATCAGTGGAGTGGGGATGTTGAATGCAGGTAAAGCTTCTTACTTTATGTTGAGAGATGGACAGGGCAATCCGGTAAACTGGTTAAATTCCAAATCACAGTTTGAAATAGACCGCCTGAATGGTTTGCGCTTGCAGGACGAAAATTTTGCTCCTGTAAATGAAATGAATACCAAACATTTAAACAACGAGAATAATTACCTGAATATCAATATAGGAACAAATATTAAGATCATAGATGGGCTGTCGCTGAACCTGCTTTATCAAAAGGAAAGAACAGATGAGTATTTCAAACAATATTATAATAGAAATGCCTATAACGTAAAAACGCAGATCAACGATGCGACGCTGATCAAACCTGATGGAACGATCACGAATTTGATTCCAGTTGGCGGACAGCTGAGTGAAATCCGCAGTGATAAAAACTCCCACACCTTGAGGGGCCAGCTTAATTTTAGTAAGTTATTTGGTAAACATCGTCTGGAAATGATTGCTGGTGCAGAACAACGTAAGATTCAGAGCTCAGGCACAAACATCTACAAATATGGATACGATGATTTTAACCTGAGCTATAAGTTGATCAATGAAGCTGCACTTGCGGTAGCGACACTAGGCACAGAGTCTATCAATAATCGTTTTCAATTAAACAGGCTCGAGAAAGGATTCGCTTCTACCGAAAACAGGTTTGTCTCTTTCTACGGTAATGGTTCTTATACCTATGACAATAAGATCACTGTCAGCGCCAGTATTCGTATGGATCAGTCTAACTTGTTCGGTACAGATCCTAAATACCAATACAAACCATTGTGGTCTGTAGGTTTAATGTATGTGATTTCTGAAAATCAGAACGACTGGCTGGATCGCCTTAGCGTTCGTGGTACCTATGGTATCAATGGTAATATCTCCAAATTGAATGGTCCTTATATGATCACCAGGGATGCGGGACCTAATTCCAACACGAACGAATCGCAGGCTTATGTTCAAAGTCCGCCAAATTCTGGTTTGCGTTGGGAAAAGACCAATGTAACCAATCTTGCCTTTGATTTTAGTCTCCTTAAGAACCGGTTCTTCGGATCTGTTGAGTTTTATAATAAATCTACGACTGATCTTCTGGGTTTTCAGACCACCGATCCTACGATTGGCTGGAGCTCTGTGATGCTGAATTATGGAAGCATGAGAAACCGTGGAACAGACATCTCGTTAACCAGTACAAATCTGACTACCCGTGATTTTAAGTGGAATACCACATTGAATTTCAACTATAATAAAAACGTCCTGACCAAACTGGAAAATGAAGGGAAGAGCGTATATTCTTATATTGATAAGGGCCAGAATAGAGTAGGGGTCCCGATGAATTCAATTTATAGTATTCGATATAAAGGACTGGATGATAAAGGAAAGCCCATTGCTTTAACCAAAGAGGGAAAGGAAGTTAAAAGTACCGATCAGTTGACGATATCTGACCTGATTCACGAAGGGACTGCAACTCCTCCTTATGCGGTTTCTTTGTCCAATAGCATGAGTTATAAGAATTTCGACCTCTTCTTTATGTTCATCTATTACGGAGGGCATGTGATGCGTGATGTCTACGCCCCTTATTTAACCAAATACGCGGAGTTAAACTATACCAGTAATATGGATAGGAATGCGTTGAACTATTGGAAAAAACCTGGAGATGAGTCTATTCCGGGAATAGCACCGGGTTTTACTTCGGCCGCGAGTTCTGTCATCACCAATATCTGGGAAGCGGGAAATCAGGGGATTCAAAAGGCGGATTACATCAAACTGCGTGACATCACTTTAAGCTATAACCTGTCGAATGCGTTGCTGAAAAGGAATCACATTCAGCGCCTTAGGTTTAGCCTTCAGGTACAGAATGCATGGCGTTGGTCGGCAAATAAGCAAAACCTGGATCCGGAAGTATGGCTGGGAACGACTAATTCTTCTGCGTTTAGCCCGCTTTCTCCTCCTACGAGAGGAATCCTGCTTCCGCCAACTTACACCTTTGGTCTTTCTGCTAATTTTTAATTCAAAACCATTATGAAAAAGATATTCACCATTTTATTCATCACCATAGTTGCCCTATCCGGATGTAAAAAATATCTGGATATAAAACCCAAAGGGTACACGATCCCGGAGTTTTATGACGATTACGAAAGGTTATTAAATAATTCTTCGCTATATGGAGTTTCTTCATCATATCCCGTTTACTTAACGGATGATGCACAATCCGGGGAAGTAAAAGATCCCAATAAATCTGCTGATTATCAAGGTTACGACCTCTTTAAACGAAATTTATATGAGTTTAAACCTGGGCGTATTTTTGAAGCCGGTCAATCAGACCAGTTTTATGAAGCCGCCTATGAGCATATCTTTGTTTACAATACCATTATCAATAATATAGAAAATGTAAAAGACAGAACGCTGGCTGATCGGATGCAATTGAAAGCGGAAGCGCAAATTGGCCGGGCATTCGAATACCTGACCATTGTAAATGCTTATGCCGCACATTACGATCCGGCCACTGCAGGAACGGATTTGGGCGTGCCTCTGGTGTTGACGGAAGATATCAATGTGAAGTATAAGAGAGGTACGGTTGCGGAGGTTTACGCTCAGATCCGGAAGGATCTGGATGAAGCACTTCCTCATTTATCACTGAGGGCTCCTAATAATTTCCACCCGACAAAGAGTGTGGGATATGCATTTTTAAGCCGGATGTACCTGTATATGGGGAAATATGCAGAGGCGCTGGAGAATGCAAATGAGGCCTTGAAACTAAATAGTAACCTGATTGATTACCGCATTTATACGAACAAAAAGGGAACCTGGGGAAGGGTTTGTACCATCGCAGACCAGACGGTTGTCTTTCCTCGTCCCAATGAAAGTAACGAAAGTATCTGGAGCCGTTTTGGTTCTTCCAGTAACGGACATGTATTTACGGAACTGTATGCAAGTGCCGATTTACTGGATGTTTATCAAAAGGACCTGCCGGCAAATGCTACAGATCAGCGTTTAAAACTTTTCTTCTGCGACGGACAAGCCAATTTTGGCGGAGCAATCACTGTTTTTCCGGGAAGAAAGCTTTGGGCAGCTTATGTAGAATTTAATCATGGATTTGGTACACCGGAACTTTACCTCATCGCCGCAGAATGTGAGGCAAGGGTGGGAAGTAAAGAGGTCGCTTTACAGCATCTGAACAAATTGAGAAACATGCGTATCGCAGGTAATCAGCCACTGGTTGCAGCAACTAAAGATGAGGCACTGCGGATGGCACTCGAAGAAAGAAGAAGAGAAACTCCTTATCAGGGAAGTACACGTCTGATCGATTTGAAAAGATTGAATAAAGATCCCCGTTTTGCAAAAACAGTGACCCATAAGAACGGAACGGAAACTTATACTTTACCGGCAAATGATAAGCGGTATATTCTTCCATTGCCACCGAATGTCCTGGAATTTAATCCTTCGATACCGGTGTACGACCGTTAAACCATCACCTGAATCAAATTCATAAAATAAAGGAACCTGCAATCAGTTGCCGCCTTATAAACAGGCGATAGTTGATGCAGGCTTCTAAACCTATATCAAAGAACATATGACCATAAAAAATATAACCACGATCCTGCTTCTACTAATTGGCGGAAGCATAAAAGCACAGGAAGGCATTAAATTTAACCAGACTTCAAACTGGAAGGAAACTACGGAAAAGGCTGCTGCCGAAAATAAACTGATCTTCATAGATTGTTATACCTCCTGGTGTGGGCCTTGTAAATGGATGGATCAGAATGTCTTTGTAGATCCGTCTGTGGGGGCTTTCTTCAACAAGAATTTCATCAATGCTAAAATTGATATGGAAAAAGGGGAGGGGATTGCTCTGGCGAAAAAATACAATGTGCGCTCTTTTCCGACTTTCCTGTTTGTCAATGATAAAGGAGAAGTAATCCATAGAACCGCTTCCAGGATGCCTGTTGCTGAATTTCTGGAAGAAGGGAAAATGGCCTCAGACCCAGGGAGAAATTTCTCCTCGATGAAGAAGAAATACGAATCCGGACAGAGAGACCTCGCTTTCGTATTGGACTATTACCTGACCTTACAAAAATCAGAACGTGGAACCGCCGATAATATCGGGAAAGACATCGTTGCAAAAATTACAGCGGAAGAATTGAATTCTGCATTGGGATGGAAAGCGGTAAAGGCCCTGGCCAGATCTGAAACGGATCGTCTGGGTGCTTATTTCATGGCAAATCAAGCCCGGTTCGCTGCATGGAGTAGCGTTGCAGAAAGAGAAGAACTAACAGACCGCCTGATCAGCAGCAGTATGTACGGATACATTTATGCCAAAGATGAGCCTGCTTTCATGAAGAAACTGGCTTTTTTCAATACCTCTGATAAGGCAGACCGTAGAAAACAAGGAGCAATGCTGGAAGCTGATTTTTACCTGGAACAAAATAGAACTGCCGACTATAAAAAGGTTACTGATGCAGCGCTAAAAGGGATCTTAAAAACAGATGCTGAAAAGCTGAGCTTTCTGGCCAGAAGGGCAGATTATAAAGCGGCTTCAAATCCCGAAATTTTAGAGCAGGCCTACCTGCTGGCAAAGCGATCCGTAGCACTGGCACCTGAGGAATATTCCATCCAAAGTACGTTTGCTAAAGTATGTCTCTCCCTGAAAAAGAAAGAGGAAGGCTTAAAAGCAGCAAAAAAATCGAGATTGCTGGCGGATGCGGAGACTTCCAAAATTCAGAAGCTGTCTCAGGAATTATTGGATAAGATTGAATTATTATAAGCTCATAAAACACAACAAATGAAAAAGACATTAAAAATTTCCATGCTTTCCTTGGCCATAGTTTCATTGGCAGGTATTGCGGGAGTCAATGCACAAAATACAAAAGGTTTTACCATTAAAGGGGAACTGACCGGCTTAAAAGAAGGAGATAAGGTGATGTTGATACATAGCATCGACCAACGTAAAATGGATACTGTTTTTCAAACGGTAAAAAACAACAGGTTTGAGCTGAAAGGGCGGGTGAAAAACGGAGCTGATTTTTACAGTTTAAGGATAGAAAATAAGCGCATCAGGTACAATGCTTTTTTGGACAATTCCTCTATGGTCCTGAAAGGCGATGCTGAGGACCTTTCCAAGGTTACGCTTTCCGGTTCTTCGGCTCATGACGACTACCAGAGATATACTGCAATCATGGCGCCGACAACCGCTAAAATCAGAAGTCTGAATAAGGAGTATCGTGATGCACGTACCGCGAAAAATGAAGAGCTGGTTAAGACGATCAGTAAACAATTCGACGAACTGGAAGAAGAACAGGCAAAGCTGACAAATGATTTTATCCTTAAAAATCCTCAGTCTTACTATACCCCGTATCTGATTTTTAACGGAGATATCGAACCATCAGTTA
Source organism: Pedobacter sp. FW305-3-2-15-E-R2A2 (assembly GCF_038446955.1). Classification (NCBI taxonomy): domain Bacteria; kingdom Pseudomonadati; phylum Bacteroidota; class Sphingobacteriia; order Sphingobacteriales; family Sphingobacteriaceae; genus Pedobacter; species Pedobacter sp. FW305-3-2-15-E-R2A2. The sequence continues at coordinate 5,529,259 of NZ_CP151803.1, read as the reverse complement.
CTGAACCTGTTTACAACGGTCTTGCTAAGGTGGTTAAAACGAGTACTTATGGGATTAAAGTTAAAGAACGTCTGGCCGATCTTTCCAGAGTAGCTCTGGGAATTAAGGCGCCTGATTTTAGTGCATTAACCCCTGAAGGAACAACACTTTCCTTAAATGAGGTGGTTAAAAAAGGAAAGTATACCTTGATTGATTTCTGGGCTTCATGGTGCGGACCATGCAGACAGGAGAACCCGAACGTCGTTGCTGCTTATGCTAAGTTTCATGAAAAGGGCTTGAACGTGCTGGGTGTTTCACTGGACAAAACCGAAGGCGCTGCCGCATGGAAAAAAGCAATTGCTGATGATCAGCTGACCTGGTATCAGATTTCAGATTTAAAGTACTGGGAAAGCCCGATGGTGAAGCTGTATGCCATAAGGGGAATTCCTCATTCTGTGTTAGTGGACGCAAACGGAATCATCGTGGCGAAAGACCTGCGGGGTAAAGCACTACACGATAAACTGGAGGAGTTGCTAAAATAATTTCCCTTGGGTAACCAAGCAAATCAAAACGGCCATATATTGAATATGGTCGTTTTTTTTAGGGCATAAAAAAGCCCCTGTTTCATAAGGGGCATTGTCTTTTCTTTATATGTTAGAAAGAAAAATCATCATTGTGATTCTTGTTTCCTGCGCCTTCGTGGTTCTCAGAATACTCGTAGCGTTTTTCTACAACATCCTGGTGGCTCTTAATATAGTCAACAGTCTCATTTAATCCTTCTGCAAATTTCTCAAAGTCTTCTTTATATAAGAAGATTTTATGTTTTACAAAAACACCGTCTTCCAGTCTTTTTTTACTCTCAGTTAAAGTTAGGTAATAGTCTCCTGATCTTGTTGCTTTTACGTCGAAAAAGTACGTTCTTTTACCGGCCCTTACTTTCTTCGAAAAAACCTCTTCTCTCTCTTTGTTGTCAAATTCTCCCATGGTTGGTATTGATCTTGGTTTTTGGTTCGGGTAAATATAAAGCAATAATTATTAAACTTCAAAATAGAAAATTACACAGAATACCTTTCGTCAGTGCAAAATTGTTAATTTATCGTTATTTTATTGCTTTTTGTGCTACTGAGGACCCTAAAATGAGTGTTTTCATTTTTCTAAGTCCTTATGTCAGCGGAGAATTACCAGAAGTCTCCTCTTCCAGCAATTGATTTTGATACATTTCAGCATAAGCACCTCCCAATTGGAGTAAATCTCTATGTGTACCTTGTTCAATGATCCTGCCATCGTCCAAAACAAGGATTTTATTGGCATTTTTAATCGTTGATATCCGGTGAGCAATGAGAATACTTGTTTTTCCTTTCATCACTCTTCCCAGGTTATTCAGAATCTCTTCTTCTGTACGGGTGTCTACTGCGGAAAGACAATCGTCGAAGATCAGGACTTTAGGTTCTTTAATTAAGGCACGGGCGATGGATACCCGTTGCTTTTGGCCACCGGAAAGGGTGATTCCTCTTTCCCCAAGCATGGTTTCAAATTTAAGGTCGAAATTGATGATGTTTTGATACACTGCTGCATTTTTGGCCGCATCTATCACTTCTTCCTCTGTTACCTGATCCAGTCCGAAGGCAATGTTATTTCTGATCGTATCGGAGAACAGGAAAACTTCCTGAGGCACAAACCCAAACTGACTGCGGTAATGCTGCAGGTTCAGCTGGCCAATCGCGGTTCCGTCCATTTTTATTTTCCCCTGATCTACATCGTACATGCGCATCAACAGGTTGGCAAGTGTTGATTTTCCAGAGCCTGTGCGGCCAATAATGGCGACAAACTGACCTTGTTCGATCTCAAAGCTAATGTCCTTTAAAGCCTGGATTCCGGTATCGGGATAGGTAAAACTTACATTTTCAAAACTAATATTTCCGTTTAGAGGAACAATTTCGCTGCTGCCGGAAGTGATGTCCGGTTGCAGCTGCAGGAACTCATTGATCCTTTTCTGAGAAGCGGAAGCGCGTTGGATCAGGGTCGTTACCCAACCCAGCATCGATACCGGAAAGGTCAGCTGATTTACATATACGATAAACTCCGCAATGTTTCCCGCACTGATCGATCCTTCGATCACCTGTTTCCCGCCAATATAAACGGTAAGGATGGTACTCAGTCCAACGAGTAACAACATGGTTGGATAAAATAAGGCCTGGACTTTTACCAGCCCCATAGCATTGTCTTTATAACCCTGGCTCTCCGCTGCAAATACATCTTTGGTATGGCTTTCCCTTACATATGATTTAATGACGCGGATTCCGGAGAATCTTTCCTGAACAAAACTACTCAGCCTGGAAAGTTGTTCCTGGATCTGTTCACTTCTTTTATTGATCAGGGTGTTGACAAAATAAATGATGACGACCAGAACTGGTAAAGGAAGCAAGGAGAAAATCGCTAGTGTACTGTTGACCGAGAACATGGCATAGATCACCAGTATAAAGAGTACTGCCGTATTGATCGTATACATGATTGCCGGACCTACATACATGCGGACCCTGTTGACATCCTCGGTTGCACGGTTCATCAAATCGCCGGTATTGTTTCTCCGGTAAAAACCGAGGCTCAGTTCCTGATAATGGGCGTAGATCTCATTTTTCATGTCATATTCTATATGTCTTGACATTAAAATAATCGTCTGACGCATGAAAAACAAAAAGAGACCCCTCATTAAATAAAGGACCAGCACCAATAAACCGAAATAAAACAGGCTGGTGCTGAAGATGTCATAGATGATGCTGCGGCGTTCGAAACCTTCGAACAAGCCATAGATCTGTATATTTTCTGTAATTAGATTAAAGGCATGCCCGATAACCTGAGCGGGGATTACACCAAAGATATTGGAGATGATTACAAAAAATACCCCCGGAATAATCCACCATTTATATTTATAGAAGTATTTGTTTAAGAATCTAAGGTGTTTCATGAGTTGGTAAAGTTAGCCAAATGAAGGTAATTTTTTTTAAGACTTTGGTTAAAACAGTGTAAATAATGTTTTTTTTATGCTAGTTTTGCGACATATCTGATAAACAAAATTATATGCCTGATAATAGTTCTCTTGTGAATTCAGTTTTAGACCAATTAAGTGCCGCAGGGCATAAAAAGGTCGTTTTTTGCAATGATCCCGATACTGGCTTGAAGGCAATTATAGCCATTCATGATACCACGCTTGGTCCGGCTTTAGGCGGAACACGCATGTGGAATTACGTTACAGAGGCTGAAGCATTGGAAGATGTACTCAGATTATCGAGAGGAATGACCTATAAAGCTGCGATCACAGGCCTGAATATTGGCGGTGGTAAAGCCGTAATTATCGGGGATTCCAGAAAAGGAAAATCGGAAGCGATGATGCGCAGCTACGGAAGGTTCATCAAAAACCTGAATGGAGAGTTCATTACTGCAGAAGATCTGGGAACGACCACAAAAGATATGGAGTATATCCGTATGGAAACAGGTCATGTTACCGGAGTTCCTGAATCTTTAGGTGGGGCAGGTAACCCGGCACCACATACTGCAAAAGGCGTATTCCTTGGGATTAAAGCTTGTGTAAAGGAAGTATTTGGAACAGATATGCTGGCAGGACGCTCGGTAGTAGTGCAGGGGATAGGAAATGTAGGAGAGCACCTGGTAGAGTTGTTGAGGGCTGAAAATGTAGAAGTATACATCAGTGACATCAATGAAGAACGGTTACAACATGTAGCACGTACTTATAAAGCGAAACCTATTGCTGCGGATAAAATCTTTGGAATTGATGCAGATATTTATGCACCATGTGCCTTAGGAGCTACCGTAAATGATAAGACCATTCCTAAAATGAAGTTTGCGATTATCGCAGGTTCTGCAAATAATCAATTGGCAGATGAGCAGACACACGGTAAACTGTTATTGGATAAAGGAATCTTATTTGCGCCCGATTACCTGATCAATGCCGGCGGATTAATCAGCTGTTATTCTGAATTAACCGGTTTCGGAAAGAAACGGACGATACAGCTGACAGAGAACATTTACAATGCCACGCGCGACGTGATTAAAATGTCTAAGAAAGACAACATCCCAACGATATGGGCTGCGAACCGCATTGCTGAACAAAGAATCATCGACATCAAAAAAATAAAATCATCATTTTAATAAACAATTTTAATAAACCGGTAATTTACCACTCGTTCTTACATTCATGTTAAACAGAAGGCACTTAAGAATTAAAGCTTTGCAGAATATTTTTGCATGGCAGATGACAGACAAGAGAGATTTAGCTTCTTCAAAGAAAGCATTAATGCAGAGTATTGACAGCGTGTACGAAATGTACATCTGGATGCTTTCGCTCCTTGTTGAGGTCACGGAATACACTAGCACGGATGCTACAGAAAGGTCAAATAAACATTTGCCTACAGCAGAGGATCTCAATCCAAACATGAAACTGCTCCACAATAAGTTTGCGGTTACATTGAAAGAGAACCCGGCCTTTATTGACATGGTTAACAAATACCAGATCAACTGGTTGTCTGACCCGGAATTTGTAAAAGGTATTTTCAATACCTTGAAAACCACTCCTGAATACCTGGCTTACCTTGCCGATGAGGACAACAGCCTGGAGGAATCCAAAACCATTATCAAATACATTTTCAGAAAGATTATTTTGAAAAGCCACAACATCATTCAGGCTTTTGAAGATAAGTTTATCAACTGGTCTGTAGATAAAGAAGTGATGCAGGGAATGGTGGCCAAGACTTTGAAGAATTTCACCTCTGAAGATCCACGTAAAAATAAACTGACGCCAATCAGTCAGGATTGGGATGAAGATAAGAAGTTTGTCGAAGACCTTTTTGTTTATACCTTGAAAAACAACAAGGAATATCAGGACCTGATCGCAGAGCGTACTAAAAACTGGGAATCGGAAAGGATTGCTTTAATGGATACCATTTTGATGAAAATGGCCATCTGTGAACTGTTAAACTTCCCATCTATACCAGTTAAGGTAACGATTAATGAATACCTGGATCTATCAAAAGATTACAGTACTCCGAAAAGTAATTCATTTATTAACGGTATCTTGGACAAAATTTTAGGTGACCTGAAAAGGACAGACAGCATCCATAAAATCGGTCGCGGACTTATAGAAGAATAACGATTATGAAACAAATCTTGTTATTGGCAATTGCAGCGATGACATTTGCATCATGCCAGCAAAACACAGCAAAAACTCCTGCAGAAAATACTGCAGTTACAGGTTCAACAGCGACAACTGAAGCTTCAGCAAATCCTGTTGCAGCAGCAGATGCGCCTGTAATCACCTTCGATAGCGGAATCTATAACTTTGGTAAAATAGCTCCGGGAGAAAAAGTGAATTATAGCTACAAATTTAAAAACACAGGTAAAAGCCCGCTGATCATCAGCAATGCTACTGCGACTTGTGGTTGTACGATTCCTGAACCTCCTAAAGAGCCAATTCCACCGGGTGGAGAAGGAGTGATTAAAGTGGTATTTGATAGCCATGGTAAATTTGGAATGCAGGATAAGGTGATCACTGTAACTTCAAATGCCAATCCATCGGTTGCAGAATTGCACCTGACCGGAGAGATTAAAGAAGTAAAATAGGCAATACAAAAATTTTATAAACAACAATATGATATCTACAGTAATCTTACAAGCAGGTGGCAGCAATATGCTAGGTACCCTGGTACCGATGGTTTTAATCATGGTCGTATTTTATTTCTTTATGATCAGACCGCAGGTTAAAAAAGCAAAAGACCATAAAAAACTGGTTGAAGACTTGAAAAAAGGTGATAAAATCGTAACTACTGCCGGAATTCACGGAAGAATCGTTGATATGAACGATACTACGTTTTTAATCGAAGTAGAAGGCGGTACTAAAATCCGTTTTGATAAAACTGCGATCTCTTTAGATGCAACGAAAGCTGCAGCTCCTAAAGTTGATCTTGCAAAAACTGACGCTCCTAAAGCATAGGTTTTCAGCTATACTGGTAAAAGCCGCATCCTTGTTTGGTGCGGCTTTTGCATTTCAGTATATTTGTTTACTTTACCACCATGCCAATCATCAAACTCACAAAAGTAGAGCAAAAGCGTTTTCTGGCGCTGGTCACCTGCCTGTTCCTGGCAGTTGGTGCATGGCTGTTCATGGCTTTGAACAACAAGTATGTCTATACCGCAAAGACGGTGCTGGACTATAGGAATTTCCCTCAGAAGAAAGCTTTCCATCCTTTGCAGTCGGACACGGTAGATTTACAGGTAGAAGGGACGGGATGGCAGTTGCTGTTTGCCCGTCTGCGGATTAAACCTCAATCCATCTCCATCAGTCTGGAAAAACTAAACAACAGGAATTTTGTGCTGTTTTCTGAGCAGCTGTTCAATGTGAACCGGCAACTGGAGACTTCTCAAAAGATCATTTCTGTAAAACCCGATACCCTTTACTTCGATTTTTCTGAAAGAAGGGTGAAACGTGTGCCTGTAAAGCTGGTCTCTAACCTGCATTATATGCCACAGTATGGAGTTTCGAATGAGATTCAGATCAATCCCAGTTATGTGACCATTTCCGGCCCTGAGCAGGACATTAGAAACATCAACGAATGGAATACCGATACTTTGAAAATAGAGAAAATCCAGGCGACCACAGTGGCCAGGGTAGCGATGATGCAAAATAAGATGAAGAACGTGAACATCTTTCCGACGAGTGTAGATGTGAAACTGCCGGTCGACGAATTCACGGAAAAAGTCATAGAGGTTCCGGTTAAAGTCATCAATAACAAAGAATATTACAATGTCAAACTTTACCCTAAAAAGGTGAAGATTACGCTATTGGTTGCCCTTTCTAAATATACGCAGGTAAATGAGGAGTTCATTGAGGCGGTGGTAGATATGAATGAGTGGAAAATTTTTCAGCACAATGAACTGAGGGTAAAGCTCATCCGCTTTCCGGATTATTGCAAGCTGGTGCAGTCACAACCAGCAAAAATTGATTTTATCATAGAAAAATAATGTTAAAAATAGGAATAACAGGAGGCATAGGAAGTGGGAAGACCACGGTGTGTAAGGTGTTCGGGAGCCTGGGCATTCCTGTCTTTTATGCAGATGCAGTAGCGAAGCAGATCATGGTCAGCGATCCGATCCTGGTTGCGGGTGTTAAAGCGGCTTTCGGAGCAGAAAGCTATGCTGCTGATGGCAGTTTGAATAATAAACATATTGCAGGTATCGTCTTTAATCAGGCCGAAGAACTGGCGAAATTAAATGCGCTGGTACATCCTGCCGTATTCCGTGCATTTGAACATTGGGTAAAAGATATTCCGGCAACGGTGCCTTATGTGCTGAAAGAAGCAGCCCTGCTTTTTGAAAGCGGTTCTTACCAGATGTGCGACCGGAACGTATTGGTGGTCGCCCCTTTAGCGCTCAAATTACAACGCGTGATGCAACGTGACGGGGTAACAGCAGAACAAGTTCAGGCCCGGATGGATAAACAGCTCTCCGATGAGGAGAAGGCGAAAATGGCGGATATGCTGATCCGCAATAATGAAACAGATTCTTTAATTATACAAGTGATGGAACTTCACCATCAATTTTTAAATATACTTCCTTAATGATATTAGATGATTTTATAGTTGCTACAAAAACAGGTTTATTTTGTAGATATGGTGATTTTTATCTGGATCCTAAGGAAATTGTAAAATACGCGGTGATTTCCCATGCCCATGGAGACCATGCCATAGGTGGAAACCTGAACGTATATTGCACGGAAGCTACGGCACTTTTTATGAAGCACCGGTATAAGAAATTTGCCGGTGGCGAATTTCACCTTAAAGCTTATGAGGAAACATTCGTTTTAAACGGTGTGAAGATCAGCTTTATTCCTGCCGGGCATATCCTGGGATCTGCGATGATTCTGATGGAATATGAGGGGATTAAATACCTGTATACCGGAGATTATAAGCTTCAACCTGATGATACCTGCGAGCCTATCGAATATGTGCAGGCAGATGTGCTGATCACGGAGACGACTTTTGCAGATCCCAATACCCGGCATCCTGCAGCGGAGGAAGAAATTCTGAAGTTGAATGCGACACAAAGTAACATCATGTTGGGTGCTTATGCCTTGGGGAAATGTCAGCGTCTGATCAGTCTGATGAATAAATATTGTCCGGAAAAGCGGATATTGGTACACCATAGTATGATGCCTTTTGTGAAGATTTATGAGCAGAAAGGTATAGACATGGGTAAATATGAGATGTACGACAGAAAGGTGATGAAGAACAACCAAACGAATATGGTTTATCTTGTGCCGCCGATGGTATTCAGGAGTTATTTCCGGGCGATCAATGTGATCAGGGTATTTGCGACCGGATGGAAACACTTGCAGAACAACAATGAAATCCAGTTGTATGTCTCTGATCATGCCGATTGGGAAGACATCATTTATACGATAGGGCAGGTTAAGCCTACGCAGGTCTGGACCAATCATGGGGATGGTTTACAATTAAAAAACCATTATGAAAATAGTTTGGTAGTTAAATTGCTTACTTAAAATGGAAGAAGGGGTAGACTATTATCTTAACGAAGATGGGTTAATGGTTTTCACAGCAGCTTATCATTTGAAAAGAGGGTATTGTTGCAAGAATAAATGCAGACATTGCCCCTGGGGATTTGGTAAAAAGAAGACCAAACCAAAAGAAGAGAACGATACTTAATGAAAAGATTGGAGATGCAGTTGCAGAAAGAAACAAAAACGTCAAAATTTGAAAACATTTACCAGCAGGCGATTGTAAATGTAGTGTTTACCTATAGTTGGTGTAATGAACATTTCAGGCAGGTCATTCAACCTTATGAAATCACGCCGCAACAATTCAATATTCTGAGGATTCTGAGGGGTCAATATCCTGCACCTTCTACCATTAACCTCCTGAAAGAGCGAATGTTGGATAAGATGTGTGATGCTTCCAGGATTACAGAGCGCCTGGTTCAAAAAGAGCTGGTCGTCAAAAAAGTAAATCCAAACGATAAACGGGCCGTAGATATTCTGATCAGCGATAAAGGACTCTCGCTATTGAAAAAGATGGACGAAGAGCTTGACCTTTCGGCACCGGTTTCCAAAAATCTGACCCAGGAAGAAGCCACGCTTTTAAATAATTTACTGGATAAAATGCGGGGATAACGCCCCGCTTAATGACTATGTCCGCCTGCCGAGAAATAACCGATCAGGGCGATTCCTACACCGCATAACACCGCAATCATCTTCCGCTTACTGACCTTATGGTCTACACTGGATTCAAACAGGATGGTGGTGGAGATGTGAAGGAAGATTCCGATTACAATTCCCATGATCTTGTTGAAGTAGTTTTCTACACCTCCAATGCTGCCATTGCTCAGTCCATAACTTACATAAAAACCAAGCGGGGCCATGATTGCAAAGATGCTGATGTAAAAAAGCACGTTGCTTCTGTTAAATTTACTTTGCATCAGGATGCTGGCCAGTGCAAAGGCTGCAGGAATATGGTGTAATGAAATTCCAAAAATCAGGGCGTTGTGCGGATCTTTTGCCAAAGGCATTCCTTCCAGGAAAGCATGCAGGCATAAACTGATCATGATGCCATAAGGGAAAGCTTTCGAATCCCCATGTTTATGAATATGCCCGTGTTCTACGCCTTCGGAGAACTGTTCCAGCAAGATTTGCAATAAAAAACCAATCAGGATAAAGATGCCGATTTCTGCATGGTCCGGACCGCTGTATGCATCAGGGATCAGGTGTAATACGGTAATGGCAAATAAATAGGCCCCACTAAAAGATAGGATTAACTTCAGCAGCTGCGACTTATCGCTCTTTACCAGAAAGATGGCAGAACCTCCTAAGAAGGCGCTAAAGAATAAAATAAACAGCTTCCAGACTTCCATTATACTTGCGGTTGTATTTTTTTATAGATAAAGGATGTTGCGATTCCGATGGAACTGCCGAGTATTGCGCCGGCCATGGTATCAATCGGGTAATGTACCCCAACATATATTTGTGAAAAAGAAATGATAAAGGCCCAGATCAAGGCAATGGGCAAAATAGGTTTCCATTTGTCGTAAAAGACAAAAATGAGAAAGAGGGCGATGGCGAAATGGTTGGTGGCATGTGCGGAGGGGAAGCTATAACCGCTTCCGCAGGGCACGCGATGGATCAGTTCATCTGCCAGGCTGAGGTCATTGCAGGGCCTGATGCGTGCCACGAGGGGTTTAATGACCCTGGAGGAGAATAAATCGCCTATGGCTACCGTAAAAAGCAACATACCGATGATGTACCATCCTTTTTTCTGATACTCTTTTACACAGAAGATGATGATAAACAGGTATAGGGGCGCCCAGAAGTAACGGTTCCTCATTAAAGGAAGCAGCCAATCGAAAAATGGATTTGCGAGCCCTCTGTGGATTTTAAGGAACAATTCGACATCAAACTGTTGCAGGCTTTCTATCATACTTTTTTGCAGATTAAGATCAGGCGGTCGGACTTGGTTTCGTCAAATGGCTCCAGGCCATAGCTTCCGAAAGTCTCGGTGATCTGCAGGCCGCTCTTCAGCAACATTCTTTCAAAATCTTCCAGCTGGAAGGCTTGTACGCGCTCTTCAAAAGCAAAGGCTTTGTTCCGGTGTTCAAAGTTGATGTGTTTGATGATCTTTCCTTCCGACACAAATTTATGGAGGTGGAATTCTATCCCTTCTACCGTTTTTGTTTCCTGCTGCGTTAGGTTTTTAATGATTTTCTGGGTGTTGAAATAGTCGATAACCAGCGTTCCATCAGCCTTTATTCCTTTTCTGAAGGATTTTAACGCATTCACATGGTCTTTTTCCGTATCAAAATATCCAAAGCTGGTAAACAGATTCATGGCGATGTCAAAATAATTGATGAAGGCCAGTTTGCGCATGTCATGAACAAAGAAATGAAGGTGTTTTTGTTCGAACTGCTGCGCATATTTTATGCTTTGTTCTGAAAGGTCTATTCCAGTCACATCATATCCTTTTTTATTCAGGTAAATGGAATGACGACCCCTGCCACAGGCAATGTCCAGAATCCTGGAATTTGCTGCAGGTTTTAAATAAGCTGAAAGGTTATCGATTAAGAATTCTGCTTCAGCATCATTACGTTGACTATATAAAATATGGTAATAGGGGGAATTGAACCAATATTGAAACCATTTACGCTGCATAGAGCCAGAATTTTTGATGTTTAGGAAAAAGACAAATATAGTATTTTGAAATGCAACAATGAGGATTATTTGAGCTTCATTGCCAATTTTAATGATGTTAATTTTACGATTGAGGGCCTTAAAAATCAATCATTCTGTTCTTTTTTTGCTATTTTTGAAAAAAAAACCGAATAACTTGACACTAATAAAATCTATCTCTGGAATAAGAGGAACCATCGGTGGAATTGCCGGTAATGGTTTGACTCCTATTGATATCGTTAAATTTACGGCAGCTTACGGCTCCTGGATCATCAATAAAACGAACATTAAAAAAATTGTTGTCGGTCGTGACGCCAGGATCTCCGGAGAAATGGTGAACCACCTCGTGATTGGCACACTTCAGGGCTTGGGAATTGAGGTCATTGACCTTGGCTTATCGACTACGCCAACTGTAGAAATCGCTGTTCCGCTTGAAAAAGCAGGTGGCGGAATCATCTTAACGGCAAGTCACAATCCTAAACAATGGAATGCTTTAAAATTACTCAATGAAAGAGGGGAATTCATCAGCGATGCGGATGGAAAAGAACTTTTAGACATTGCTGAAAAAGCAGAATTCAGCTTTGCTGATGTTGATGATCTGGGTAAAGTGACCAATAACGATACGTATTTACAGAAACATATAGATGCCGTTCTTGCCCTGCCATTGGTAGATGTAGAAGCGATCAAAGCAGCCAATTTTAAGATTGCCATTGATTGTGTAAACTCTACAGGAGGGATTTTTGTACCGGCTTTATTAAAGGCATTGGGCGTGAAAACCGTTTATGAGTTGTACTGTACTCCAGACGGTCATTTCCCTCACAACCCGGAACCATTGCCGGAAAACCTGACTGAAATTGCTAAACTCGTAAAAGAGAAAAATGCAGATTTAGGAATTGTAGTTGACCCGGATGTAGACCGTTTGGCCTTTGTATGTGAAGATGGCGGAATGTTTGGCGAAGAATATACCCTGGTTGCAGTTGCGGATTATGTAATTAAAAATACCCCTGGAAATACAGTTTCTAACTTGTCTTCGACCAGAGCATTGAGAGATGTGACGGAAAGAGCAGGAGGGGAGTATAATGCTTCTGCAGTGGGAGAGGTGAATGTAGTGAACCAAATGAAAGCAACCAATGCGGTGATTGGCGGTGAAGGTAATGGTGGAATCATCTATCCGGAATCTCATTACGGCCGCGATGCACTGGTTGGAATTGGATTATTCCTGACCCATCTCGCGAAGTTTGGCAAGTCTGTTTCTCTTTTGAGAAGTAGCTATCCAGCTTATTACATTTCTAAGAATAAAATTACCCTGACTCCTGAAATGGACATCGATGCTTTGTTGCTGAAAGTTCAGGAGAAATATAAAAACCAGCCTACCAGTACGATTGATGGGTTGAAAATTGAATTTGATAAAGAATGGGTTCATTTGCGCAGGTCAAATACTGAACCGATCATTCGTATTTACAGTGAGGCCGGCAGCGAAACTGTTGCAGAGAACCTTGCTTCGAAAATCATATCAGATATTAAAGAAATTTTAAAATTGAACTAATGCAGACAAACAGGATCTATTTGGATAACGCGGCAACGACGCCTCTTGATGCAGAGGTGATCGCGGAGATGGTGAACGTGATGACTAATCATTACGGAAATCCATCTGCAATTCATGCTCAGGGCAGAGAAGTACGTACATTGGTGGAAAAAGCAAGAAAAACAGTTGCCGGTCTTTTAAATGCGACTCCTGCAGAGATCTTTTTTACCTCTGGAGGTACGGAAGCAGACAATACCGCGATTCGTTGTGGCATTGCAGCCTATAATATTAAACATGCCATCACTTCGAAAATTGAGCACCATGCAGTAGAGCATACTTTAACGATGTTGTTGAAGCAGGGAGTGATCGACAAGCTGAGCTTTGTGAATATTGATGAAAAGGGAAATGTAGATTATGCACATCTGGAAGAGTTGTTGAAAGACAACGAACGCAGTTTTGTATCCCTGATGCATGCGAATAATGAACTGGGAACGCTAACAGATATTGAACGTGTAGGAGAGATCTGCGAGCAGTATGAGGCAATTTATCATTGTGATACAGTTCAGACCATGGGACATTATGTACATGATGTCAGGAAACTAAAGGCCCATTTCATCGTTTGTGCAGCACATAAATTACATGGACCAAAAGGGGTAGGTTTTCTTTTTGTAAACCATAACATCAAGATCAGTCCACTGATTCACGGTGGTGCCCAGGAGCGCAATATGCGTGGTGGAACAGAAAATGTATATGGTATTATTGGCTTGGCGAAGGCCCTGGAAATTGCTTATTCAGAAATGGAAAGTCACCAGCACCACATTCAGGAACTGAAAGATTACCTTAAAAACAGGTTGAGTACAGAAATTGCAGATCTAAATTTTAACGGGGAAACGGATGCGGATAAAAGTTTATATACCGTATTGAATGTTTCTTTTCCGGCGATGGACATGTCTGATATGCTGTTGTTTAACCTGGATATCAATGGCATCTCTGCTTCTGGTGGTAGCGCCTGTTCTTCGGGCTCTAATATCGGTTCACATGTACTGAATGGCATTAATGCCGATCCGAACCGACCTTCGGTAAGGTTCTCTTTCAGTAAGTACAATACTAAGGAAGAACTGGATATCGTGATCGATAAAGTAAAACATATTGTAAGTCAAAACGTTACTGCATAAAGTAATCTTTCTATGCAGTTTCAACGCATCACGTCGGTAAACGATCCGGCGCTGACTTTTATCAAAAAATTATATGAGGATGCCTTCCCTCCGCATGAGCGGAGGGACTGGGCTTCCCTTCTTCAACTGGTTCCTGATGCCAAAGAGATGCACCTTGATCTGGTGCATACTGCGGATGAAAACATTGGTTTGATCACCTGGTGGGAAATCGATGGTTGCTATTTCATTGAACATTTTGCAGTTGATTCCAGCCTTCGCGGACAAAATTATGGTGCCCGTGTGCTGGATCACTATAAGGAACAGTTACCGGGAACGATTATTCTGGAAGTAGAACACCCTGAAGATTCTTTTTCCATTAGAAGGATCGCTTTTTATGAAAGATTGGGTTATCATATCCTGTCTCTTCCTTACCGGCAGCCTGCTTATGGTAATCCGAAAGCATCTTTTCCTTTTCTATTGATGAGCAACAGGATGTTGTCCGATCAGGAGGCCAGTCCGCTTGCAGAAAAGATCAAAAATAAAGTCTATCTGACACCGGCTCGTTAAGCTGGTTTTAACACGCATGATATCTTCCTTTTAGCTGCTTTATACCTGCCTGGAAACAAGGCCGGAAATCACTTGTTTTATACTCAATATTTACACGTTGCTTACCCGTCTTTAACACGCTTTCAAGCGGGTGGGCACCGAGTATAGAGCGTGTATAGAGCCTGGTTAGAGCGCGTATAGGTAGAAGCAGGTATTTAGCTGTCCTGAAGCCGCCCCTGCGGTAAACTTTATTCAGGAATAAAATACTTTATTTTACGTCATTCCTGTCTAAACATGATCCTGGCTTTTACCTTTTTTGATGTTTAATTTCATTCAGATCAGTTCAATAAATAAAACGTTTTACTATCTCCCGGGCTCTTTAACCAAAATGTTATACTTTTTATTTAGTTATTCCACAAAAATCTATTACTTTAGAGCTTAGCTAAAACGTTTTTTAGATGAGAATATAAAAGAAATAACGAAAGACGAATTCCTCCATATCAACGTTGGATTCCGGCTTTGTGCCGATTTCGTATATGAGAAGCAAGATTTTGAACCAAATATTATAATTTTATTTATCAAGACCACAATGATGAAACGATACCTAACCGCATTATTAATTGCAGGCTGCTCTTCGGCTTTTGCGCAAAACTTGGGTAAGCTGAGCGATCCAGTAGAATGGATCAATCCTTTAATGGGAACAGCCAGCAAGCCTTCCATGTCTAACGGAAATACTTATCCCACCATTGCTTTACCATGGGGAATGAATTTCTGGACTCCTCAGACCGGTAAAATGGGTGATGGCTGGGCTTATACTTACGATGCCGATAAAATCCGCGGCTTTAAGCAAACCCATCAGCCATCTCCATGGATGAACGACTACGGACAATTCTCTATTATGCCGGTGACGGGTAAAAAGAAGTTTGAGCAGGACGATCGCGCCAGCTGGTATTCTCATAAAGCAGAAGTTGCGAAACCTTATTATTATAGTGTTTACCTTGCAGATGCAGATGTAACCACAGAAATTACGCCGACAGAAAGGGCTGCTCAGTTCAGATTTACTTTTCCAAAGTCCGACAGCTCTTTTGTCGTGCTGGATGCTTTTGATAAGGGATCTTACATTAAGATCTTCCCTAAAGAAAGAAAAATCATTGGTTATACTACCAGACACAGTCATAAGCTAACTCCGGAAAACTTCAAGAATTATTTTGTGGCTTATTTTGATAAGGACTTCAGCTCGGCAAATGCCTGGAAAGGAAAAGAATTGCTGAAGGATGAGCTGGAAATCAAAGCCGATCATTCCGGTGCGATTATCGGGTTTAAAACCACAAAAGGGGAAAAGGTAACGATGAAAGTGGCTTCCTCTTTCATTAGTTTTGAGCAGGCGGAGCTGAATTTAAAGAGAGAATTAGCGAATGATTCTTTCGATGCCACTAAAGCAAAAGCAAAAGCAATCTGGAATAAAACACTGAGCAGGGTAGCCGTAGAAGGTGGAACCGTAGATCAGACCAGAACCTTTTATTCGAGCTTTTACCGGACTTTGTTCTTTCCCAATAAACTATATGAATTGGATGCCAGCAATAAAATTGTACACTGGAGTCCTTATAATGGAAAGATCTTACCTGGCTATATGTTTGCCGGAACCGGATTTTGGGATACTTTCAGGGCCTTATATCCCTTCCTGAACCTGGTATATCCTTCAATCAATAAAGAAATGCAGGAAGGACTGATCAATGATTACAAAGAAGGAGGATGGTTGCCGGAATGGTCGAGCCCTGGATATGCCAATGTGATGGTAGGAAACAATTCTGCTTCTGTAGTGGCTGATGCCTACATTAAAGGACTTCGCGGTTACGATATCAATACTTTGTATGACGCATTGACACATGGAGCCAATAATGAAGGTCCTTTAGAAGCTGTAGGAAGGGCAGGAGTGAAGTATTACAATGAATTGGGATATGTACCCTATGATGTGAAAATCAATGAGAATGCAGCGCGTACTTTAGAATATGCCTATGATGA
The DNA here is from genome assembly GCF_038446955.1 of Pedobacter sp. FW305-3-2-15-E-R2A2. Taxonomy (NCBI): domain Bacteria; kingdom Pseudomonadati; phylum Bacteroidota; class Sphingobacteriia; order Sphingobacteriales; family Sphingobacteriaceae; genus Pedobacter; species Pedobacter sp. FW305-3-2-15-E-R2A2. The sequence continues at coordinate 5,512,791 of NZ_CP151803.1, read as the reverse complement.
TTTTACCATTTATCAATTGGGTAAAGCATTGAAAAAGCCAAAAGCAGAACTTGATTTATACGCAAAACGCAGTATGAACTATAAAAACCTGTTCGATCCTTCAAGTGGACTGATGAGGGGTAAAAATAAAGACGGTTCTTTCCAGTCGCCGTTTAATCCTTTTAAATGGGGTGATGCATTTACAGAAGGAAACAGCTGGCATTATTCCTGGTCTGTATTTCAGGATATCGACGGATTATCGAAGTTAATGGGCGGTAAAGAGAAGTTTGTCAGCAAACTTGATTCTGTTTTTAGCTTACCTCCGATATATGACGAAAGCTATTATGGAAGTGTCATTCATGAAATCCGCGAAATGCAGATCGCCAATATGGGACAGTATGCACATGGTAACCAGCCGATCCAGCACATGATCTATCTGTATAATTATGCAGGCGCACCATGGAAAACGCAATATTGGGTAAGAGAAACGATGGACCGTATGTATAAAGCGACACCTGATGGTTATTGTGGAGATGAAGATAACGGGCAGACTTCTGCATGGTACATCTTCTCTGCAATGGGCTTTTATCCGGTAACGCCTGCAACAGACCAGTATGTATTGGGTGCGCCTTTATTTAAAAAGGTTACCCTGAACCTGGAAAATGGCAAAACGGTAACGATCAATGCCGCCAATAACAGCGCAGACAACAAGTATGTTCAGGGGCTTAAATACAATGGTACTGCCTATCCTAAAAACTGGTTGAGCCATTCAGAACTAACCAAAGGGGCAACGCTGGACTTTAACATGTCTGCAACACCGAATAAACAAAGAGGAACCAAGGAAACAGATTTCCCTTACTCTTTCTCTACTGATCCGAATAAATAACGGAAATCAAGAACACAAAAAAGGCGGGAGTTTTGCTCCCGCCTTTTTTATTGAGTAAAATTTTTTATTAGTTGTTGAGCATTTTAAGGAAGGCAGCTAATTTCGCTTTCATCGCCCTGCGGTCAACAATAAAATCAAGGAAACCATGTTCCTGCACAAATTCTGCAGTTTGAAATCCTTTAGGAAGGTCTTTTTTAATCGTCTCTTTAATTACCCTTGGACCTGCAAAACCGATTAAGGCACCAGGCTCAGCAATATTAATATCGCCCAGCATCGCATACGAAGCCGTTACGCCACCTGTTGTCGGATCTGTGAGTAAAGAGATGTAAGGAATTTTAGCCTGGCTTAGCAGGGCTAATTTAGCCGAAGTTTTAGCCATTTGCATTAAAGAGAATGCGGCTTCCATCATTCTGGCACCTCCGGATTTGGAGATCATCAGGAATGGGATTTTGTTTTTGATACAGTAATCAATAGAACGGGCGATTTTTTCACCTACTACTGATCCCATAGAACCACCAATGAAATTGAAGTCCATACAGGCAATCACCAGGTCCTGGCCTTCGATTTTACCGTGTGCAGCTCTGATGGCGTCTTTTAAGCCAGTCTTAGCCTGACTTTCTACCAATCGTTCTACATAAGGTTTACTGTCTGTGAAATTCAAAGGATCACCTGAAGTCAGGTTCGGGAAAAGTTCTTTGAACTCATCGTTATCAAATAATACCTGAAAATATTCTTTTGATCCTACCCTTAAATGAAAGTCACAATATTGGCAAACGTATTTATTTTCAACCAGATCAGCACTGTGGAGTGCTTTTTTACAATTAGGACACTTGTTCCATAAACCGTCTGGCGCTTCTTTTTTTTCTTCTGTCAGTGTACTGATACCTTTTTTTTCTCTCTTAAACCAAGCCATGTTATTTGTTGAAAAATGCGAGTACAAAGAAACAAAAAAAAATTAGAACAGAAGCCCTTGTTTCTAACTGCCTCATACTTTATGATGAGGCAGTTAAAAAACAGGTGTTTACCAACCAAATATTTGTTTCAGATTAGGATTTAAAAGTACTTGTTGTTGTGGAACAGGGCGGTAATAATACTTAGGTTCTTCAAAGTTACGGGGTACAGATTCCGTCACAATAAGGCCTCCGGCAGTTCCGTTTTTCAGATAAACTGTGGCATCAGTACCGATTGCCCCAGTGCGGTAATACATCAGTTTTACGCCTAAAGAATTGGATTCTTTATTATCTTCTGCAGGAATGGTCATTGAACGGTCGATCAAAATGATGTCTTCTACGCCGTCTCCCGTCAGGTCATATTTACCTAAACCCTGGAAATACATGCCTTCCGGACTTTTGGCCAATAGTTTTCCTGCTTTCCATCGCATGATGTCATCATATCTGGTGTTTTCAAAAGCAAACTCTATTCTACGCTCTCTTCTAATTTCCAGAATGACACCGATGTTTGAGTTTACATTTTGAAATTGTTGTACCATCAATGGATCCGGGTTTGCATTTGCTGTTCCCATATTCAGGTTGGGCTGTCCGGCTCTTTTTCTAAGTAGGTTGACCGATTGATCCAGCTGAGTCTGGTTTAATGTGCCGAGCTCCGCCAAAGCTTCCGCATAAGTCAGCAGCACTTCTGCATAGCGGTAAACCGGGAAATCTACCCCATTCAGAATGCTTTGATCGGTGCTGTTTACATAACCTTTTAATTGATGATAACCAGTGAAGTTTTTATTTAAACTCTGGATGTAAGGTTTCGTATCCGGAACCCTGATCCATCCGGGATAGGCCATGGTTTGCATCAGGCGGGCATCGCGGTTTTCAAATTCTTTCACAAAGCTGATTTTATTAAAGTCCGGCAGGTCCGTGAAGCGGCTGCCATCCTTCATCAGGTAACTTTGAATCAAGTCTTTTGCCGGTGCCTGTTCGTAATCACCAAAAACTACAGAATTTACGTTCTGGCTCCTGTTTTTGCTCATGTCAAAAGCATTAACCAGGATGATTTCAGGGTTTGTACTCAGGTCCTGACTTCCAAATAAAGCAGCATAATCCTGTTCAGGTTTGCCGGTGTTATAGATCGAAAATTTATTGGAAGTCATGATTTCTCCGGCCACTCTCGCTGCAGTTTGAAGAAAGGCATTGGCCGTACCTTTCAGATTGAGCTCATCATGGTATTTACGGTAGGTACCTTCGTAAAGCGCAGCTCTGGCATAAAGTGTCGCTACAGACCATTTTCCCGGCGTTCCGCTCAATACTTTTTCCCTTGTATTTTTGTAAGCGAAATCCAGGTCTGCCATAATGCTATCGATCACCAGGGAGCGGGAATCCTGTGCTTTAAGTAACTTATCATCACCCGGATTTAAAGTGTTTGAATACCATGGGACATCTGAAAAGCGTTTCACCTTGTCCAGGTAAAATTCTGCGCGGTAGTATCTGGCTAGTCCGGCATAGTGATTTTTGATTTCGGTGCTTACTTTGGCTTTATTGTAATTCTCTAAAAAGTAATTGATGTTGCGTAACCTTTCCCAGTTCCATCCGGAGGTTATGTTCTGTGCATTGGCTTTGCCCCCCATAATGTTTTTTACTTCGACCGCAGCGGTGGTCGCCACGTTGTCGCTGCTCTGGTCGTTGAGATAACTGTTCCGGTCTGGTTGTGAGATCAGTCCGTTAACGTACAAGGCCAGGTCTTCTTCTGAGTTAAAGAAAAGCTCAGGTGCAATTTGTGTTTGTGGAAAGCGATCCAGATCTCCTTTTTTGCAGGCCATTAAGGTGCTGATAAGGACGATGAATAGGATATATATATTTTTCTTCATGACTGATTTTTTTATATTGATGAATACCTGATGGTTAAAAATCCAGATTCAGACCAACTGCATACTTTCTCTGAAAAGGGTATGCCCAGGCACTTGAACCCTGGTTTACCGCTTCCGGATCTACATACTTTTTGATCGTAGAGAATTCATAAAGATTTTCTCCGGATACATACACGCGAAGGCGACCTAGTTTGAGACGTTTGGTGATTTGTGCAGGTAAGGTATAACCCAGGGATATGTTTTTGATCCTCAGGTAGGCACCATTTAACAGGTATTTTGTTTGTGGGATGTCTAAGCCCTGACCAGTGTTGGCATCTGCCAGCCAGGATTGCAATACCGGATATTCTGAATTAAGATTTGCATCTGCCAGACCGGCGGCGATATAAGAGGCAGAGTGTTTTGCCCTTTGCTCCGGAGAATCCGCCGCACCTCTGTAAAAGTTCAGGTTCCATGGGTATACGTTGGCATAAGGCTGCTGGTATGGTCCCCAGAACAGGTAGTGATGCGGGTAGAAATCTCTTTTCAGTACGCCCTGAAGAAATATTCCCAAATCGAAACCATTCCAGTCCATATTCAGGTTGGCACCAACCGTGTAACGGTCTGTGCTGTTACCAATAATTCTGAGGTCTTTCGGGTCTTTGCTGCTCAGTCCTTTTTCTATCTTATGATCCCCATTCAGGTCTTTATATCTTGGCCATCCGGGAACGATGTCCAGAGCGCCCCATGGCACAATGCTGTTTTGATCCAAAGCGGCAATTTGTTCTTTATTCTGAAATAAGCCATCATTTTCTAATCCCCAGATCTCGCCGATGTATTGATCTTCCCGATAATTAGAAAAGAGCTTCTGTTCATTTTTGAATTTGGTGATTTTAGCACGGGAATCGGCAAGGGTAAACTTCGTTTCGAAACTAAACGGTTTAGAACCCAGGTCAAAACGGTCTCTGTAAGTCACAGATAGTTCCCAGCCTTTTGTTCTTAAATTCGCCGAATTTTGTTTGGGTAATGCTGTTCCAAGAACGCCCGGTAATTCCTGAGCTCCGGTCAGCATTCCTTTGGTATCACGAATGAAATAATCGAATGCAATCAGAATCTTATCTTTAAACAGTCCGATGTCCGTTCCCATATTCAAGGTTGACACTTTTTCCCAGGTATAGGTGTTTGGATCAACGGCGAGTGCCGGAGCGCTGGTGATCACCTGTTGCTGCGTTCCATTGATGAGGTAAGGTGAGGGGCCTGTAGGTAAGGTCTGGATGTATCCGAAATCTCTCAGGTAAGGATTGGAAGAGGGGTTTTGGTTTCCAAGATTACCATAAGAAGTCCGGAGTTTAAAGGTCGAAAGCACATTGGCAAGCGGTTGAAAGAACTCTTCTGCACTTGCAATCCATGCTCCGGAGACCGAAGGAAAGAATCCCCAGCGTCTGGAAATCGGGAAACGGGAGGATCCATCATACCTTCCTGTTGCTTCTAAGATATACCGTTCTTTAAAGGTATAATTTAAGCGGCCAAATGCACTTGTTGTCGCATAGGCTTCATATCCTGCCCCGAGCCTCATTTCCCCGCTAGTCAGACTGAGGTAAGGCAATGAGGAAGAGATCAGCCCTTGTCTTGAGGCGTTAACCGTCGAGTATCGGTAGTTTTCACTATTGTAACCGGCCATGGCGCTGAAAAAATGATCGCCTATGGTTTTCTTGTAAGTGGTGTATAAGTTAAATGCATTGGTATACAAATAACCATTGTTTTCTGTCACAAAGCCATTGCCACCTTCCAGTCTGACATCATTCGGGCCGTAGCCAATGCTATATTTTTTAGAATCGAAATGGTATTTCCACAGTTCTCTTTTAAAGGATGCATCTCCATTTACCTGTAGGTCGCCATTTAAAAAGGTAGCGGTTGCGCTGGTGATGTTCTGGAATCCGATCATATTTTCTATGTTCTTACCTCCATCTGTTAAGCGGGCTGCCAGGTTACCTGCTCCGGTATTTGCCCAGGTTCCGTCTGGATTTTTAGCCACATCAGTTGGGCGTAAGTAATAAAGATCCGTGATACTGGCATTTGGCAATGCCTTTTTTGTCTCGTAAATATTAAGGTTATTGTCCAGTTTAAGCCAGTTTAAAGGAGAGAAACCAAGCTTGGAACGCAGGCCGTATCTATCCCAGAAATCGTCTGTTAACTTATTTAATCCATTTTCTTTGGTGTAATCCGCAGAAAGGTAATAGCTTAAGGGTTTCTCGTTGATTGTAACCCCACCTGAAAAGGCAAGGGAATGGTTTTGAGAGAAACTGGCTTTATTAAAGAAGTAATCGTACCAGTCGTTACTCCCCATGTATGCCCATTTTGTAGGGTCATTGGGGTTTATTCTGGTATCTGCGATGGAGGGATTTTCAGACCTTTCTTTTGCCCATCGGTAATGCTCATCTGAATAGTTTACATAATCCCATGGCGTATTGTCTGTTGCCGTTTCCAAAACTCTCGAGAAAATATAAGGATCGGTTACCGGTTTAGGAAGAAGGGTAGGCTTCCCCCAGGACGCATAAGTGTTATAGCTGATGGTTTGTTTACCAATAGCCCCTTGTTTTGTTGTGATCAGAATTACTCCGAAAGCTGCTCTGGCCCCATAAATCGCAGCAGAAGCCGCATCCCTCAATACCGTAAATGAGGAGATGTCGGAAGGATTTAGGCGGAGCATATCGTCGGTGCTTGTGGCAGGAATTCCATCAATAACGACCAAAGGAGATCCTCCGTTAATGGAAGTATAGCCCCTGATGTTAATGACAGGGAGGGTTCCCGGTGCGCCACCGCCATAAGTGATGTTAAGGCCCGGACTCAAGCCCTGAAGCGCCTGTACGACATTGGCTGCAGGTCTGGATTCCAGTGCTTTGCCTGAGATCTGATCTATGGCTCCTGCAATGTTTATCTTTTTTTTGCTTCCGAAACCGACTACAACGACTTCATCCAGTTTACCGTAATCCGGACTCAGGCTGATGTTGAGTTGGGTTTGCCCGCTAAGTTTTCTTTCTTCCTGTTTGTATCCAATGTAAGTAAAGAGGATGACTGATCCGGAAGGAACCATGTTGAGTACGTAATTTCCGTTTACATCAGTACTGGCCCTGAGCGTACTTCCCTTTACGCTGACATTGACCGAGGGAATCGGACCGTTGTTCTCTGCATCCTTAACCACACCTTTTAAGGTGATGGTCTGTGCAAAGCTGATGGTGCTGCTGAACAGGAGGCAGATCGTCCAAAATAATGGATACACCTTGTTCCTCCATTCGGGAGAAAATGGTAATTTTTTTTTCATAATAACATTAATCTTAAGTTGGTTTGGTTAGAAATTTATCCCCTTCAAGGCGGCGCTAAGTTCTTGTGCTCATGTTATTTCAATGTTAAGATCAAATTAATAATTTAATTGAACATTCATTCAATCTATTAAAATAAATTTGTGTGATAACATTACTTTTGATTAGTTTGCCGTATCAGAACTATTAAAGCGTATGGGCAGAAAAAGTCTTAAAGAAGAAAGACAAAGGGAAATTATAAAAGTGTTTTATAAGGTAGCCAAAAAAGAGGGGTACGAAAATACTTCAATCGCGAAAATTGCGAAGGTGATGGACATCAATCCAAGCCTCGTGATTCATTATTTTGAAACCAAGGAAGACCTGACTTATGCATTAATAGATTACATCTTAGAACGATATTTGCTGATTTTCAGCGTAGAGCAAAAAAAAGGGGTGACGATTGCGGACCTGCAGAAAACGATAGAAATGCTTTTCTCCAAAAAATGGAATCTCCTTTTTGATGACGGACTTTTCTATACCTTTTATGCCCTGGCCTTCAGGGAGAAGAAGATTAAGGTAAAATATAAAGCGATTCTTGACTCTCTTCGGTTTACGCTGGCCACGATCATTGACCAATGCAATAAAGCAAATATGTTGAAGATTTCAGATCCGCAGGGGACTGCTGATCTAATTTTTGTATTGGTAGACGGCGCTTATTTTTACCTTTCTCTGGAGAGTGATAAGCAGGCTTATGGGGAGCGGCTGGATTATTATAAAAACAAAGCCTATCAGGTTTTAGGGATAGCACCTGCTATTTCTTCGACGGATTCCGCTGAGTTTTTAGCTGACGGCCAAGTGCATACAGACCTATAAACATCCAAAGCAGGTTTGCTACCGCATTTGGCAGGTCATTACTCTCTAAGGCAATGGTGACCAGGCAAAGCCCGCCAATAATGTTCAGTAATTGAAAAATCCGGGATTCTGCAGTGAGGACCTTGACGCTTAATAAGAAATAGCCCAAAGTGCAGAATATGACTCCAAGCCAGCCAATGCAAGTGAATAAGGTCTGTAGCATAATAAGATGTGTCGGGTTAAAGTTATTAAATAAGTTTAGATTTTGTTGCCCTTAGATTTGGTCAGCGTGATATTTTTCATAACTTCGGCATATAAAAAATTATAAAAAATGAGTTTAAAAGGCTATAAAGGCGTAATTTACGGAGATGCCGTTCAGGAACTATTTGAACAGGCTAAAAAACATCAGTTTGCATTACCTGCAGTTAATGTTACCGGTACCAATACCATTAATGCGGTAATGGAAACGGCTAAGGCGGTTAATTCACCTGTTATGATTCAGCTGTCAAATGGCGGTGCTCAGTTTTACGCAGGAAAGACATTGAATAATGATAACTTAAATGCTTGTGTATTGGGTGCGGTATCTGCTGCTAAACACGTTCATTTATTAGCAGAACATTATGGTGTTGCAGTCGTCTTACATACGGATCATGCGGCTAAGAAATTATTGCCATGGATCGACGGATTGTTGGACCATGGAGAAAAATTCTTCGCAGAGCACGGTAAACCATTGTTCTCTTCTCATATGCTTGATTTATCTGAAGAGCCTATCGAAGAAAATATGGAGATCTCTGCTAAATATCTTGCCCGTATGGCAAAGATGGGAATGACCATTGAAATCGAACTTGGTGTAACAGGTGGTGAAGAAGATGGTGTAGACAACAGCGATGTTGATAGCTCTAAATTATATACTCAGCCTTCAGAAGTAGCTTATGCTTACGAAGAATTGAGTAAAGTAAGTGATAAATTTACTGTAGCTGCTGCTTTTGGTAATGTTCACGGAGTTTATAAACCAGGTAACGTAAAATTACAACCGGTAATTCTTAAAAACTCTCAGGACTTCATCAAAGAGAAATTCGGATTGACTGCTGAAAAGCCGATCAATTTTGTATTCCATGGTGGATCAGGTTCTTCTCAGGAAGAAATCAGAGAGGCGATCTCTTACGGTGCAATCAAAATGAATATCGATACAGATATGCAATGGGCATTCTGGGAAGGTATCTTAGATTATTACACGGCTAATGAAGCTTATCTTCAAGGCCAGATCGGTAATCCTGATGGAGAAGATAAACCAAATAAGAAATATTATGATCCACGCGTATGGTTACGTAAAGGTGAAGAAGCTTTTGTTAAACGTTTAACTCAGGCTTTTGAAGATTTAAACTGTAAAGACGCAAGCGATAAACTATAAGTTTTATTGAGGAGTTTAAAAGCGTGCTGAATTTATTTTCAGCACGCTTTTTTTTGAAGGTTATTTTAGCGGCTGTTTTTACCTTAGAATGGTAATAGACCCGGTGAGGATTTTTTGTCCGTCGTGTAAGTTAATCATATAGTAATACGTTCCTACGGGGACATTCACTCCATTACGTTTCCCGTCCCAGCTTTTCTGACCTGATCCTGAACTGAAAATCCGTTCCCCATAACGGTTTACAATTTTAATCTCTGCTTCCGGGTAGGATTCCAATGCAGGAATGTTCCATACGTCATTAATACCGTCGCCATTTGGGGTGATGGTATTCGGTATTTCCAGTTTCTTATACACTTTAATGGAAACGTCAGAAGTAATGCCCGGGCAACCATTTTCAGACCAGACATTCAAGGTATAGGTGATGTCTTGAGGTGGATTGGCTATGGGGTTCAGTTTCGATGGGTCGTCGAGATAATTGGAAGGTGTCCAGAAATAGCGGATATGATCGCCGGAGACTTTACCATTCAAAGTAACGGATTGTCCTTCAATGATTGCCCTGTTGCTCCCGGCATCAGCTGTCGCTTCCTGAAAAACATTTACGATCACATAAACCGTACTTTCGCAGGCACCGTTGGAAACGGTCAGGCCATATACGGTGGTAATGGAGGGTGATGCAACGGGATTGGCGATGTCGGTAGCGGATAATCCTTCCGATGGGGACCATTTGTAAGTCGTACCTCCGGATGCCTGCAACGTAACTGAAGCGCCTTTGCAAATGGAAACCGACTGCTGATCAACAACAGCTATGGGGCGTGGTAAAACACTGACGTTAACCTGGGCAACAGCTGAGCAACCTCCTGAAGTAACGGTTACCTGGTAGAGCCCTGCATGAGCTAAAGTCGCATTTTCAATGATCGGTGACCGTTCTGTCGAACTGAAATTGTTGGGCCCGGTCCAGGAGTATATCCCTTCGGTACCGCTAAGCTCCATGCTGATGTTATTTCCAATGCAAACACTTTGACGGTTGGAAATGATGAGGTTTGGCGTGGGGTTTACCTGTACTTTAACCGGAGGAGAGGCCGTTCTGCATGCTATGGAGCCAAAGTTAGCCGGCTCCGCAGCCACCAGTCGGTATTGATAGCTACCCGGAGGCAACGATTGAGCAGGAATGGTCATTTGAGTGGCGGTTTCATTGTTTAGGTCAACCCAGTCTCCACCGCTGTTTCTTTGCCATAAATATTGAAGGCTTGGTGATCCCTGCACATTTGCTGAAACAACTACCGGGGTGTTGTCATTTTCACAAATGGTTTTTTCTGTCTCGCCCATATTGCCTATGGTAGCCGTAATTTTAGGGCCACAGGCTCTAAAAGTGATGTCGTCCAAAACCAGGTCGTTGCCTGAGCCTCCCGGTGCATTATTGATAATTCGGATTTTAACTTTCGACGCATTCCCGACGGTGCTGAATAAAAAGCCATATTGTTTCCATTCCGGCACCGGTGTTTCAGGAATATCGTCGGTACTGTAGGTGCCCAGAACTTGATTATCCATGTTCAGTACCATAAAGCGAAGGTTCGGTTTTATCCCGTTCCCTTTGCCAATATTGGCTACCCAGGCTGCAAATTCGTAGGTAGTATTTGGACATAGTTCTGTAGAATCGGTAGTTTCATAAAAAATACCCGGATCAAAACTGGCGTTTACCATCATCATGTATCCATCGGGATCATTAGGGGTATGATTGTTAATAGAATTCCAGGGTGTTCCACCTTGTATCCTCTTTTCTATGGTGTAAAAGCCATCATAGGGGATTGCTGCAGGAATGTATTTGTAATTGGTATTGTTATTGTCCAATGGCGGACCAAAAACATTGCTGCCTCTGCCAAAATCAATATGTACAACAGGATCGCCAAAACTTCCCTGACAAATTTGTGAAAAAGTTTTGTTGCTGAAGAGAAAAAAACTGCATAAAGCAGTCGTTAGAAGAGTTTTATTCATCTTTTGTTTCAGTTAGTCTCATCAATCAATGTTTTACAGCGCTATTTTTAGCACTACAAAACGCTGATTACAGAAGTATCCCCCCTCTGAATTAAAGACATTTTACTAATCTAAAGAGATGTATTGTGTTAACCAAGCATTTGGATGACAATGATTTGGTAGTTAATTAATTAAAATGACATGATTGTAATTTTAATTATTTTAACTACAAAATTCTGTAAAATGGTCTTGTTTTTATTCCTGACCGGGTCATCCATTAGATTTTTAGCATATTTGTATAAATCTATTCGATATGGAAGCACTGTTTGTAAATAAGGCAACGAATAAAGAGGAACTGGAAAAGGTATTCGCGATCAGAAAGACGGTCTTTGTAGAAGAGCAAAATTGTCCGCCTGAACTGGAATGGGAACATGAAGAGGAATCTGTTCATTTTCTCGCCCTGATGGATAATCAGCCTTGCGGCGCTTGTCGCTGGAGAAAAACAGACAATGGTTATAAATTGGAAAGGTTTGCGGTGTTGAAGGAATTCAGGGGGAAAAGAATTGGGCAGGCATTGGTTGCCGCTGCCTTATCTGACCTTCCTGAAGATGCACATTACATTTATTTGAATGCACAGTTAACGGCCATGCCTTTATACGCAAGGTTTGGGTTTGTAGCCGAAGGGCCACAGTTTGAAGAAGCGGGAATCCAACATTTTAAAATGGTTAAAAAAGGGTAGAAGCGGCTGCGGATCTACCCGCGGATTATTTACAGGAAGATTTTTGAGGAGAGCTGTACCGCAGCTTTCCATTTTTCCATGTTCAGGTTTAGTTTTTCAGCCTTGCTTTCCAGAAACCAGATCAGGTCTTCTGTGGCCAGGTTTCCGGTGAGGTCATCAGCGGCCATCGGACAGCCTCCAAAGCCTTTCAATGCACTGTCAAAGCGTAAACAGCCACTTTCATAAGCCGCCTCGATCTTTTCAATTCTCGTTTCCGGAGTACTGTGTAAATGGACGCCTATTTCTATCTCTGGAAATTTTGCGATCAGTCCGGGTAAAATTACTTTTATCCTTTCCGGAGAGGATACACCGGTAGTATCCGACAAGGATAAAATTTTAACGCCGTTTTCTGCGAGTATACCCGCCCAGTTTTCTACGATTTCCTCATTCCATTCATCTCCATAAGGATTTCCGAAGCCCATAGACAAATAAACCACTGCAGTTTTATCATGTTGGTCACAAAGTTCCAGCATTTGTTTCACGGTATCCAGTGATGCCGCAATGGTGGAATTGGTATTACGCATTTGGAAGGTCTCAGAGATAGAGAAAGGAAAACCGAGGTAATTGATCTCTTTATGTTTCACGGCGTCTTCTACGCCTCTTAAATTGGCTACAATGGCTAACAGTTTAGACTTTGACTGGCTCAGGTCAAGTTTAGAGAGTACCTCGGCTGTATCTTTCAGCTGAGGAATGGCTTTCGGAGACACAAAACTGCCAAAATCGATGGTATCAAAGCCCACTTGTAATAATAAATTGATATACTCGGCTTTCAGGTCGGTATCAATGAAATGGTGAATGCCTTGCATGGCATCCCTTGGGCATTCTATCAGTTTAATCGATTTTTGCTGGTTCATGTTGTTCTTTCTTGTGGTATGGGCGAATGATTAATCGGGTTCCGCGGTCGTAACTAAAATAACTCCAAACCCAGTTTACAAAAACCACGAGTTTATTTCTAAAGCCTACGAGCGTCATCAAATGTACAAACATCCAGGTAAACCACGCGAATACACCCTGAAATCTGATTTTATGAAGGTCAACTACGGCACGGTTTCTTCCAACGGTTGCCATCGCTCCTTTGTCAAAATATTTAAAGTTTTCGGTAGGTTTCTTTTCTATGATATTCAATAGATTTTTAGCCAGTAATTTTCCTTGCTGGATTGCGGCGGGGGCTACGCCGGGATGTCCGTTGGGAAATTCCGTTGTGATCATTGCTGCCACATCGCCGATGGCATAAATGTTTTCATAATGTTCTACTTTGCTGACCTCATTTACTTTCAGTCTGTTTCCTCTTACAACGGCATCCGGACTTAAGCCATCTAAAACGACGCCTTTTACTCCGGCAGACCAGATGACGTTTGAAGAAGGTATTTTCTGGCCATCAGCAAGTGATAACTCTTTTCCATTAAAAGACTGAACCCTGGACTCTGTCATGATTTTGACGCCGAGTTCTGTCAGGAAATCATGGGCTTTCTTTTGTGCCTGTGGAGACATCGCACCCAGTAATTCGGGAGAGCCTTCGATCAGATAAATATGAACTTTATTGATGTCCAGTTCCGGATAGTCACTTTTCAGCACGTGTTTCTTCAACTCTGCAATCGCACCTGCGGTTTCTACGCCTGTTGGTCCGCCACCAACTACTACAAAACTAAGGAGTTCATTTACAGTTAATGCATCCGGGGCGATCTGTGCCGCTTCTAAATTCTGTAAAATCAGACTTCTCAGGTTTAAGGCTTCAGGGATGGATTTCATCGGCATGGCATTTTCTTCGATTGCTGTGTTGCCAAAGAAATTACTGGTGGAACCTGTGGCAATCACCAGATGGTCATAGTCAATGGTACCTATGGAAGTTTCTATATAGTTGTTTTCGGGATTTACCTTTTTCACTTCAGCCACGCGGAAGGTCAGGTTCTTTTGCCCTTTAAAGATTTTTCTAAGTGGGAAAGCAATGGAGTCCGCTTCCAGTCCTCCGGTAGCCACCTGATAGAGCAGGGGCTGGAAAGTATGGTAGTTGTGTTTGTCTACCATAATGATTTCAATATCTTTATTTCTTAATTTCTTTGCCAGTTCTATTCCTCCAAATCCTCCGCCTACAATTACTATTCTGGTTTTGTTGCCTTTTGGGAAATGCTGCTCCATAATGATCTGTTTTCGTAAAGATAAGTAATCATCAAAAAGGTGTCCAAAAAGGAATGATTCAGATTTAATTCTGTCAGATTAGATTACTTTTTTGAAGGAGATAAACGGAATGTTAGTGATAAAAAAAGAGCCGCATCATTGATGCGGCTCTTTTTTTATTTCAGTAAGTAATTTCTTACTTGTTCTTTCCTAAATCAATTACAATCGGAGTAGAGATACATAACGAAGAGTATGTACCGATTACACGGCCGATCAATAAGGCGAAGATAAATCCACGGATACTTGCTCCACCGAAGATGAAGATGACAAGTAATACGAAGAATACAGTTAGTGAAGTCAAAATAGTACGACTCAATGTGCTGTTTAGGGCAAAATTGATCAGTTTATTACGTTCTTCCCCATGTAGGTCTTCTTTTCCGCTTTCTGCCAGTTTCTCACGGATACGGTCAAATACAACCACTGTCTCTGTCATGGTATAACCCATTACTGTTAAGATCGCCGCGATGAAATCCTGTCCGATCTCTAAAGAGAATGGTAAAACACCATCTAAGATCGTATAGAATGAAAGTACCAGTAACACGTCATGGAATAACGCGATTACCGCACCTAAACCATAATTCAGTTTCTTAAACCTGACTACGATATAGATAAACATCACTAAACAAGAGAATAGGATAGATCCGTAAGCTCTGGTCACAATGTCACTGGCAATGATTGGTCCTACCTTCTCATTACTTTCAATGGTATAGTTAACACCTGTTTTAGCCAGACCATCTTTTAACGCTTTCTCTACCAGTTTATCTGCGCCGGTATTCTGGTCAGTGATGTGGAAAGTTGTCGTGATTTTTAATTCATTGTCTGCACCTGCAGTTTTAACGATGGTTTCAGACTCAGGGAATACTTCTGCTAATTTAGATTTAACATCTTCTGTATGCATTCCTTTATCGAAGTGAACGATATAAGTTCTACCACCTTTAAAGTCGATACCCAGGTTTAACCCACCATTTTTGAAATAGAAGATGAAACCAAGAACGATGATTGCAGTAGAGATTGCATAATAGATTTTTCTATGTCCTACGAAGTTAAACGCAATGTTTTTGAAAGCGTGAATCGTGTGTTTGTTACCAAAAGTAATGTTTGATTTTTTCTCTAATAACCATTCGAATACTAAACGTGAGATCAATACTGCACAGAATAGTGAAGAAAGGATACCGATACAAAGTGTCGTTGCAAAACCTTGAACCGGACCTGTACCGAAGATGAAAAGGATCACACCCAATACCAATACCGTAACGTTGGAGTCAATGATAGAAGACATCGCATGTTTGAAACCTTCTTTGATCGCAACTGGTGTTGGCTTTCCTAAAGTCAGCTCTTCCCTTACACGCTCAAAGATCAGGATGTTCGCATCCACGGATAAACCAATTACCAATACGATACCTGCGATACCTGGCAAGGTCAGTACGGCGCCCAGTGAAACCAGGATTCCCATGATGAAGAATAAGTTGATCACCAATGCAAGGTTAGCTACCCATCCTGCTTTGTTGTAATATAAAGCCATGAAGACTAAGATTACGATAAAGGCAAGGACAAATGATAGTAAACCATTGTCAATTGCAGCTTGTCCTAATGAAGGACCAACAACGAACTCACCAACGATTCTTGCCGGAGCAGGAAGTTTACCCGCTTTTAAGATGTTTGCTAAATCCTGAGTATCATTCACGGTAAAGTTACCGGTGATAGAAGAGATACCGTTAGGGATTTCGTTCTGTACAGTAGGAGCAGAGTAAACGGTATTGTCTAATACAATGGCAATAGATTTTTTATTGTTTACATCAGCCGCAGCTTCAGCAGTAATTTTTTTCCATTTTGCAGCACCGTCACCAGTCATGTACATGGTTACTTCCGGTCTGCCTTTCTGATCGTAATCATGACGGGCATCGCTGATCGCATCACCACCTAAGTCTGGCTTACCATCCATAGCTGTTGCTTTGATGGCATACAATTCAAAAACCTTAGCACCATTAGTGGTGGTTACGTCCATTGGTTTAACACTCCACATGAACTTGAAGCTCTGAGGAATGATAGAAGCAATTTCTGGTCTTTTGAAGTAAGCGTTTACTTTAGCAGTATCTTTTTGAGCTACCCAACCTACCACTGGTCCCGGACGCAATGAAGTCTGCCCATTTTCTCCCTGGTAAGTAGGAACGTTTAATACAGCGAATAAAGGATTTGATTTTGTAAGTTCTTTCGTTTTTACAGATGCAGAATCTTTAGTGTCTTTATTTTTAGCCAGACCTGCAAGTTTACTTTCAGATTTAGCAGCAGTGTCTGTTGTTGTTGCCGGAGCAGCAGTTTCAGCAATTTTCAACGTTGAAGCAAGTGTTTTGTTGATGTTCTCCATGATCGAGTACACTTCCTCATTGTTGTATACCTGCCAGAATTGTAATTCTGCGGAACCTTGCAATAATTTGTGAACCCTTTCTTTATCCTGAACACCTGGCATTTCAATCAGGATACGGTTGGTACCTTCTTGTTTCTGCATGTTCGGACTTACCACACCGAAACCATCGATACGGCTTCTGATGATGATGAAGGAACGGTCAATCGCACTTGTCGCTTCTTTCGACAAATAATTTTTTACCTCTGAATTGCTTGCGTTCGCTTTCAGCAATTTAGCGTTGTCCTGATTCGAGAAGAAATCGGCTAACTTCACATTTGGAGAAAGTTTTTCGAATTCATCTACAAATAAAGCGATGAAATCTTTTCCACCTGCGTTTAGTTGTGTTTGTGCAGTAGACAATGCTTTGTTGAAATTAGCATCATCGGTATTGCCGGCTAAAGATTTAACCAATTCAGATAACGAGATCTCCATCGTTACGTTCATACCACCTTTAAGGTCAAGCCCAAGGTTAATTTCTTTTTCTTTACAGAACTGGTAGTTAAATCCAAAAACAGGATACACCGGCACTGTGGCCATGGAGTCTAAATAAGCTTTTTCCTTATCCACATTCCCTTTAGCATAAGCTTTTGCGTCTTTTTCAACTTTCGAAGTGACAAAGTTGAATGAGAGAGAATACACACAGACAATACCTAAAAGTATTGCCATAAATTTAATAAAACCTTTACCCTGCATTTGTTTGTAATTATTAGTCTATATAAGCTATATATTTTTTTAACAAGTCGGCAAATCTAATTATTTTTTTAAATAATAGGCCACGTTATTAAAGTTTTTATTATGGGGACTTAACTATTTGCGTTCAAGCGTTGAAAACGTATAAGCAAGCCCATTTTTTTCATCTGGCTGATGATTTTCTATACTTGTTTCATTCCAGGTTCCGGGCGCTATTTCGGGGAAAAAAGTATCCGCGTCATAGGTATGGTGAACTCTGGTCAGGTAAATTCTGTCTGTTGCTTCCAGTGCATGTTTGTAGAGTTCGGCACCACCGATGATGAATACCTCTTCTTCTGCAGCACAAAGACGCAATGCTTCTTCCAGGCTATTGGTCACTTCGGTTCCAGGCAAATTCAGTTCCGCGTTTCTTGTAATTACAATATTACGTCGGTTGGGAAGGGGCCTGCCAATAGAATCATAGGTTTTTCTACCCATGATGATGGTATGTCCGCTGGTGATGTCTTTGAAATGTTTTAAGTCGGCAGGAAGGTGCCACAACAATTGGTTGTCTTTTCCTATGGCGTTATTCTCAGCAATGGCGACTACTATGGAAAGGATCATACGGCAACGGCTCCTTTAATATGAGGGTGTGGCTCATAACCTTGCAGGTTGAAATCTTCAAATTTGAAATCCAGCAGGTCTTTGACCCCGGGGTTAATCTCCATCGTTGGTAATTTTTTCGGCTCCCTGCTCAATTGCAGCCTGGCCTGTTCAATATGGTTATTGTACAAGTGGGCATCTCCAAGGGTATGGATGAAGTCTCCGTACTGAAGTCCGCATACCTGGGCAACCATCATGGTCAATAAGGCGTAAGATGCAATATTAAACGGAACTCCCAAAAAGATATCTGCACTTCTTTGGTATAACTGGCAGCTTAATTTGCCATCTGCTACATAAAACTGGAAAAAAGCATGGCATGGAGGTAAAGCCATCTCTTCAATATCTGCTACATTCCATGCAGAAACAATAATTCTTCTGGAATCAGGATTGTTTTTAATGGTGTTGATGATCTGACTGATCTGATCAATTTTCCGGCCATCTGGTGTTGGCCATGATCTCCATTGTGATCCATATACGGGACCGAGATTTCCATTGGCATCTGCCCATTCATCCCAGATCTTTACGCCGTTATCTTTCAGGTATTTTATATTGGTATCTCCACTCAGGAACCAGATCAGTTCGTGGATAATAGATTTTAAGTGTAATTTCTTGGTGGTGACCATTGGAAAGCCTTCCTGAAGGTTAAACCTCATCTGATAGCCAAATACACTAATCGTCCCTGTCCCCGTCCGGTCATGCTTCTGTGTGCCATGATCCAGCACATGCTGCATTAAATCTAAATATTGTTTCATGTATTGTTAAGCTCCTTTTTCTTTCTCCGATGCTTTAGCGCAAGATACTATGTTATCCTGGTTTTCACAGGATCGTACAAAATTAAAAAATAATAATTGAGCATTGTTCAAATCGGGTCTTTTTTTCAGGATTGCTTTGTCTGACTCGTCCCGCCCTGAGTTTACCTACAAAATATTAACGTTTGGTAATCGAAGAGAATCTTTATGTAAGTTTGCGATACAATCAGAAAATCAATGCTTGCATTTGCCAACGCCAAAATTAACCTTGGGTTGCATGTTACCGGAAAACGTGCAGACGGTTATCATAACCTGGAAACCATTTTTTATCCGGTAAAGATTTATGACGTCGTCGAGATACTGGATGCAGATGTTTTAAGTTGTACCATTCGCGGTACGGATATTCCCGGGAATACTGAAGACAACATCTGCCTCAAAGCCTATCATTTGCTGAAAAAAGATTTTGACTTGCCTACGCAGCACATCTGTTTATTGAAAAATATTCCGATTGGCGCAGGACTCGGCGGAGGTTCTGCTGATGCGGCTTTTCTGATTAAACTGCTCAACGATAAATTCCAATTGTCTCTTTCGCAGGAACAGATGGAAAATTATGCAAGGCAGCTTGGTGCAGATTGTGCTTTCTTCATCCTGAACGAGGCAGTCTATGCAGAAGGAAAAGGGGATGAGTTCAGTGAGATTAGTGTAGACCTTAGCGGATATTTTCTGGTACTCGTGAAACCAGACGTTCATGTTTCCACCGCAGCGGCTTACGATGGAATAAAGTCTACTAAACCTATTACTTCGCTAAAAGATTTAATACATTTGCCTTTGAGTGAATGGAAAGCGAACCTGAAAAATGATTTTGAGGCTTCTGTGTTTCTGAAATATCCTGAAATTGAAGCCATAAAAAACAGTCTTTACCAAAGCGGGGCAATCTATGCCTCGATGAGTGGCAGCGGATCTTGTGTTTATGCAATTTTTGGATCAGCAGTAAAACTTCCTGAGCTCGAAAGAACCAATAAAGTATTTTACAACGTTTAGTGAATTATGGAAATCAACCTGATAAGAAAAAGCGGTAAATTTAATTTTGAAGCAGAAAACTCCGGCGGACATACCGTGGAACTGGATGCTAAACCTGAAATAGGTGGAGAAGGGAAAGGCTTCAGGCCAATGGAAATGTTGCTGATCGGCCTGGGAGGTTGCAGTGGAATCGACATGGTCAATGTACTAAATAAACAAAAAGAACCTTTGGACGATGTGAAAATCAAAATCAAGGCAACAAGAAAAACAGCCGAAATGCCCCCGATTTTTGAGGTGATTGACATTCATTTTGAATTGTATGGTGCGCTAAATGTTCAAAAAGTAGAGCGTGCTCTGGCACTTACCTTTGATAAATATTGTTCGGTATCCAATATCCTTGGACGCTCTGCTACGATAAACTTCAGCTACACCATTCATCAGTAAGCGTAGTTAACTGATATAATCGCGATCTTCATCGCTGATAATTTTTTTATGATCCTCGGGTTTTACCTGGGGATTTTCATTTTTGTCGTAACTGCTCACCGTCACTTTTGGTCTGCCAACCCAATAACCAAGAATAAAACCTATAAAAGTACAAACCCCCACGACTAAAAGTTTAGAGATGTCTTTCTTAACGAATATGAAATTGAACTCTACGACATCTGTGTTGATCATTAAAAAGATGGTGATGAGCACCGTAAAAATGATGATGAAAATTGTTTTAGTACGCATGACTTAAAAGGTATAATTTAAAATTAATTCTAATATAGGGTTTTGGTTGTAGATTTTGTTCACAAAAACGACCCTTCCCCCGACATCTACCAGTGGTTTGTAACGAAGCAGGTTCATACTACTACGTAATTCGAAGCCAAAAGTTTTAGGTTCTGCGAGATTTGTTTCTTCACCCAGGTTTTCATAATGACAGAAAAAGCCACCACGAAGATTTCTGATATAAGCCAAAGGTCCGATCTCCGCATCAGGAAAGACAATTGGAAAACGGTAATTGAGGAGCAGCGTATTGCTGAGTTTACTTCTCGCAGGAATGTTGCTGTATCCGTAAACGGTATTGATCTCCCGGTCATATCTTCTGATCCCTGAAGTTCTCTGGAAACTGAAATTGGCCAGAAAGGAGTGGTTCCTTGCGATGCCTGGGAAATAAAGAAAACTTTCTGCGGAAAAAAGATCACCGCCTAATTGTTTGTCGAATGGCTGATGAAGGTATGTCAGTCTGAGGATTTGTGCCCATTTCGGTGCAATGTCTCTTTCCGACTGGCGGGTGGTATGAGTAAATGTGAAATTGTATTCCATTGGGAACTTCAAAGTAGTGATGTAATCCTTTGGCATATTTTCAGGAAGGTACCTCTGGGTATAGCTGGTTGCGGTATTCAGCGAGAAATTGTAACTGTCATTCAGCGCATTCAGGCTAATGGGAAGCGAGGCCTGAACCTTTACGTAATTTTCCCTCCAATCGCCTTGCTGTATGCCTGATTTGCTGTTGTAGAACGTTCTTCTTGGCCTGTTCCTGTAAACGGCACTCAATACCGGATAAAACCCTTTGTAGGTTAGTCCTGCGTTATATTCGAAACGGTTGAGGTCACGGAAATAATTTACGCCAGCGAAAGCGTTCATGGTGCTGAGCAGGTTGTCCGAGTTGATCTGTAAACCGCCGCGGTATTCATCTTCAATTACCGGAATGATGCTGTGGACATTGAACAGATTTCCAAACGCATGGTAAGGCTTGGAATCAAAAGTGCTGTCAGGGATTGCTGTAAACACATTCCCCGAATTTTCCTGAGCTGCAGCAGCTGCACCTAGAAAAACGAAGTTGTTTTCTCCAGGTATTTCTGCCTTTATCGGGCTTTCAGCAATTTCATAGCCCTGAACGCCATAATTGTTGAAAACGATGGCCTGCCCATCTGGTGTAGGGCTTGGGTTGAAGGCGCCGTATTTTGCTGCGCTCAGAGCGCTTATCTTTTTGCTGACAGGTTCTACCAGGTAAATGTTGTCGATCCCGTTGTAATGCGCATTAAAAGCGATTCCCTGAGGAAGGTAAACCGGCCTGCTCAGTTGCTGTTGAGATTCTTCAATCAGGATGCTCGTTTTTCCGGAGTGATCAATGAGGCGCAACGCCTTTCCTTTTTCGCTGACAGAGATGAAGGCAACCTCTTCTCCATCCGGCCGGTAGGCAGGAGTCTGAAGAATCAGGTTATCTGGATTCGGATAAGTGTGAAGCAATGTTCCATTGAAGGCATCGATCTCCACCAGGTTACACTGATTACTCAGGTCAAACCGTACTGCAATAATTTTTTTGCCATCGGCCGACAGCGTAGGGGAGAAGAGCCTGCTGCGTGAGCTGAGCTTTTTTGTCCGTCCGCTTTGGAGGTCATAACTGCTAATGACACTGTAACTCCTCTGTCTATACCTGGGGTCGTACCTTACCTCATCCCAAACGACAACTCCATTGGCATAGCTGAACCAGGGTTGTTCCTGGTATCCGATGGACAATAGTTTTTTTTCTTTCTGGTCCGGACCGATTAATGCAAAATGTGCAGGTTCAGACTTGCTTTGTTTCAAGGTCAGGATTTGCTGGTCATTGATTTTTACAGGCAAGAACCAGCTGGTCGCATAGCTTGCTTTTTTGTTGAGAGAAGGGTAGGGTTTTGAAGGTGTCTTTTCTGCTTGCTGTGCCCATTCTTTCCGGAGGTTTTCACTGGTGTTGTCAAACCATTCTTTGCTGCCTTTTCCGCTGAATTTTTTTAAGCTTCCGGAGAAGGGGTAAGGACGAAGCGGGCGTCGTTTGATATCGGTCAGGACGCTGTCAAAAATGTTTTTTCCGGACTGCTTTCTGAGGTTGGAAGCGATGACATATCCAAGCTGGTAATAGCCGGGAGTAAGGTCTTTATCCGAGTCGAAATTTACCTTGCTGTAGGAGAATTTTTTTCCCTCCAGGAGCTGTGTCCGGTAGGGCATAATCCAGGAAGGTATCCTTCCACGTCCGGCATTGGTTAAGGACGTTTCGGTACTTACAGCATCACCCTCAAAGAACCATAACGGAATACTTACCCCAAACCAGGCGAGGTAAATATCTTCAGGGAAAGGATGCGCCTGTCCACCGGTCAGTTTGTCGAATTGTGCAACGTGACGAAGCTCATGGACTGCGAGATTATTTAGCCAGTCCTGACTATCAAATTGCTGAGGTGGGGTGGTGTAGAATTCCGATTTTTTGGGCCCCAACTGGACAAAGCCATTGGCAATCACTCCGCGGTTTTGAAGCAGGATAGGGATGCTGGTATTCCTCCTTCCGATACTCGCTCCGACATAAGGATAGATGTGTCTCAGGGTATTGGTCATTCGTTGTGCCTCCTTCTCGAGTTCATCGGGATAGATGACCCTAAATCCTGAAGCGTTAATTTGTCTCCATTTTACACCAGGTGGGTTTTGTTCTGAGTTGAAGATCTGAGAAAAGCCGGTATGTGATATTAAACTTAATGCAAGTGTGATTATTGTACTGAGTATTAGTTTTTTATTTCTTCTTATTATTGTCATTATTTTGTGGTGCTAAAATAATTAGTTTTTTAAATTTTATGAGGTTTTTTTTATTTGATCTTTAATTTTAATTGATGATGTTTATTGGGTTGGTATTTAGTGTTTTGTGATTTTTTATTGAAATGTGATGCTTGGATTTAGGGTCTTTTTCTATTGAAAAATCAGTATTTTTTTGTTGATTTTCACTTTGAAATATACCGGGTAAGAATCAGGGCTTAAGGTACACCATTTGATGGTTAGTTACAATATGAAAATTGGACGAAATATTTGATTTTTATAGGTCATCATCTATGATTTATGTTTTAAACAGCCGGGAATATTGCTGGATTTTGAGGCTGTTTTTCTCTCCCCTACCCCGGGGGATTGAGCGGTCTATGAAAAATAACATCCATTATTCTGACCAAATTGCCAACTGATTTCTATAGGAATCTGAGTCTTTGAGAGGGACTTATGTGGAGGTGTATCTAATGGATTGTGGATATCGATTGGCCGTTATTTGCGTCTTGTTGTTGCCGTGTTATTTAACTGTGTTTTCTTATGCTGACCTCGCGTGTTGTCTTTGGATTGGGTGAAAAAATGAGGTCCTACTTTGGTGTTGTTCAGAAGAATTCGGGCTGCTTTTATGAGGTGACTGATCAGAATTAAGAGATGGTTTTGGTTCTTGGTCCGGGGAAATATTTAAGTTAAATTCCTGCGTTTTTTGTAGATCGGGTATAGAAATACGGCCCCGATAATTAAGATAGCGCCGAGGTAAAAACCAATGGACATGGTCTCCTTGCTGCCAAAGAATATGAAGGCTAAAAGGATTCCGTAAACAGGTTCAAGATTGGTAATTAATGCTACCCGAAAAGCGGATAAAGTACGCATCACAGAGACCCCTGCAACATAAGCTAAAGCGGTGCATATGGTGCCTAGTAAAAGCAGGTAGGACCAGTCCTTAACGCTTAAATTAAAGGACTCTGAAAGTAGAGATTTGTCAAACAAACGGTAGAGTGTGATCCAGAAAAAAGCTCCGGTCATTTCATAAAAACCAATGATTTTCGGATCACTTTTTTGCACTAATGTCGAGTTGATTGTACTGAACAAGCTCGAAGCTAAGGCCGATAAAAGGCCTAAAATGATACCTAATGTATAACCCGATTCGAATTTAAAGACCATATAGATGCCCAGGATCATAATTAATCCGATGACGACATCTGGTATTAAAATAGATTTTTTCTTGATCAGCGGCTCTAATATTGCCGTAAACAGGGTGTAAGAGGAGAGGGCGACGAGTGTAACGGAGACCGTAGAGACTTTAATGGCATGAAAAAATAGAATCCAGTGGGCGGCGACAATACTTCCTGTAAAGAAAAATTGTAAAAATTGCTTTTTTGAAATCCTTAAACTGGTCTTGGTAATCAGGAAGTAAGCCAGTAAGCTAAGGCTGGCAATGAGTACTCTGTACCATACTAATTGTACAGCATTGATGGAAATAACTGCGCCAAGAATACCGGTAAATCCCCAGATAAAAACAGTAAAATGTAAGATTAACAGGTTTCTATTTGGATGACTATCGACTGGATTGCTCATTTTATTTTGGTGCTTTTCGGAGTAAATAGTATCCCAGTAATCCGAAAAATATGGTAGGTACGAGTACAGCAAATAGCGGTGAAATACCCCCTTTAAGAGAGAACATTTTCGCGAATTGATTCAATACTATATAACAGAAGCTTAAAATAATGCCTATTCCAAGTGGAAGTCCCACGCCTCCACGGACCTTCCTGGAGGATAAGGCGACGCCGATCAGGGTGAGTACGAAGGCCGATAAAGGTTGCAAATAACGTTTATAACGCTCAAAAAGCAGGTCGTTCATGATACCAGAACCTCTGATTCTTTCTTTTTTAATCTTATCCGAAAGGTCTTTGTTGGACAGGTTTTCGAAGATATTATCATAGGCCGAGAAGTCGTCAGGACGCATATCCAGAATGGTGTCTTTGGTTTTTGTTGCGCCATTGACCATGCTTTCTTTCAGGCCGTCTATGTTCCTTACGGAATAGTTGGTTAGCCTCCATGACCGCTTTAATGAGTCCCATTTGATCTCATCAGCCACAATCTTCCTGGTCAGTATATCGCCTTTAAAGTTGTCTAATGAGAACTGGCTTCCTACTTTACTCCTGTTGTCAAAGCTCCTCATGTAGATATAAGTATGATCATCCAGTTTCATGTGAATATCAGTCTTACTGGTCGGATCATTCTTCTTTATAAAGGTGTTTTCGAAGTTATTCTTTATCTGATTGGTATAGGGAAGGATGTATAGATTAGAAGCGAGGTTAATGGAAAAAATGATAAATGCGGATATAAAATAGGGCAATAAGAATCGGTTAAAGCTGACTCCTCCACTTAATATGGGTACAATCTCCGTTTGATCGGCCATCTTTGCGGTGAAAAATATCACCGCAATGAAATTGATCAGCGGGGAGAGCATATTCACATAAAAGGGAATAGAGCCCGCATAATATAAGGAAATCACTTGCCAGAAGGTCAGGTTGTTGCCAAGAAAATCGTCCAGTTTCTCTGAAAGGTCAAAGATCACAATGATGACTACAAATAGCGTCAGAGTATAAATAAATGTACCCAGATACTTGCTGATAATATACCAGTCGATAATCTTAATCCTGCCTTTGATAAAGTTCATTTACAATTTATTACCTAATATAGTCACCATTTTGTTCTTCCAGGCGTAAAACTCGCCACTGATAATTTTCTCCCTGGCTGTTTTAACGAGCCACAGGTAAAAATGCAGGTTGTGAAGGGTTGCAATTTGTGCGCCAAGCATCTCTTTTGAATGCATTAGGTGTCTTAAATAGGCTTTAGAATATACCTGATCTGCATGAAGGTCACTTTCCGCATCAATCGGAGAGAAGTCATCTGCCCATTTCTTATTTCCGATGTTAATGATGCCGTTCCTGGTAAATAACATTCCGTTTCTTGCATTTCTGGTAGGCATTACGCAGTCGAACATGTCGACGCCTAAAGCAATGTTTTCCAGTATATTAATTGGTGTTCCTACCCCCATCAGGTATCTCGGTTTGTCGTACGGAAGAATGTCACAGACTACTTCTGTCATTCCGTACATCTCCTCTGCAGGTTCCCCTACGGATAATCCACCGATTGCATTTCCCTCACGGTTCATTCCTGCAATAAATTCAGCAGATTTCTTCCTCAGGTCTTTATACACTGATCCCTGTACAATAGGGAATAAGGTTTGGTTGAATCCGTATTTTGGTTCTGTTGAGTCAAACCTGTTGCAGCAACGCTTTAACCAGCGGTGGGTCATGTTGATGGAATTTGCCGCGTATTTATAATCACAAGGATAAGGTGTACATTCATCAAAAGCCATAATGATATCTGCACCAATGGTACGTTGGATATCCATGGCATACTCCGGTGTAAAAAGGTGTTTCGAACCATCAATATGCGAGCGAAAAGTAACGCCTTCTTCCTTAATCTTCCTTACTTTACTCAAGGAATAAACCTGATAACCTCCGCTATCGGTTAAAATCGGACGGTCCCAGCCAATAAATTTATGCAATCCACCGCTTCCTTCTATAATATCTAAGCCTGGTCTCAGGTATAAATGATAGGTATTGCCCAAAATGATCTTGGCGTCAATATCGTTTTTAAGTTCCCGTTGATGAACTGCTTTTACAGTTCCTGCAGTGCCCACAGGCATGAAAATAGGAGTTTGTATGTCTCCGTGATCTGTTGTTACTGTTCCTGCTCTTGCCTTTGAATGTGTATCGTTTGCCTGTAAGGTAAATTTCATAAATCTGTATGCTCCACTAAAATCTGCCAAAAGTAGCAAAAATAGCGCTATAAATGGGCTAAATTTTTTATCAACAAAAAGGAACATTACAGATTAAAAAGCAGAAATTTGGCAGCTACAAAAATACATCGTGGAATTAACCTTAATAGAGAGTTGTCTGCTCGGCTCATTGATCTTCTGTTTCTTAATACAATTATACTTTAGTTTATTTGTTCACCTGAAACTGGCTTTTTTTCCGGTAGAACCCATACCGGAAACTGCTGCAAAACCCTTAAGCGTTGTCATTTGTGCACGCAATGAAGTGGACAATCTAAGAAATTACCTGCCTTCAGTTCTGGAACAAAATCATCCTGATTTTGAGGTGGTTGTTGTAAATGACCGATCCTGGGATGGAACCAGACAGCTTTTAGAAGAGTTTGCCAAACAATATAAGCGGTTGAAGATCGTAACGATCTCAGAAGGGGAAAAGTTTATTGCAGGCAAAAAATTTGCCGTTACCATGGGAATTAAAGCCGCTTCCAACGACTGGCTGGTATTTACAGATGCCGATTGTGTTCCCGCTTCAGCAAACTGGTTGTTGGGGATGCAACAGTCTGAAGATCCAAAGGTGGAGATTGTTTTGGGTTATTCCCCATACCTTAAAAAGAGAGGTATTCTAAATGCTTTAATTCGTTTTGAAACGTTTTTTACCGCTGTAAACTATCTTTCTTACGCGATTAAAGGTATGCCATATATGGGCGTAGGAAGAAATATGGCTTATAGAAAGACGCTTTTCTTCAAGAACAAAGGTTTTGCTGCGCACATGCATATTCCTTCTGGTGATGATGATCTGTTTGTAAATGCGAATGCACATTCCCGCAATACAGAGATCCGGATCAACAAAGAGAGTCAGGTATGGTCTGAACCGAATACCAGCTTTGGCGCTTACCTGAGACAAAAGAAAAGACATTTCGGGGCGGGTAAGTTATATAAAGGGAAACATAAGTTTATCCTTTCCTGCCAGATCATCTTTCAGTTTCTTTTCTATGCTTTCTTTGCCGCATTATTATGCTTCAAAGCGACATTATACCCTGCTTTAGGTGTTTTGTTGGTGAGTATTGTGATCAGATGTTTCATCTATCCCCGCATTTTAAAACGGTTAAATTATAGTGATTTACGATGGTGTTTTCCCATCCTGGACATTCTCTTGTTCATTTTTCTCGTGTTTAATGGCATTCTGTCTATATTTGTTAAAAAAGTAAAGTGGAAATAAGATCAACGCTAATACAAGAATATTTTAAGGATCTGACTGATGAACAAATTGCTCAGTTTGATCAGTTGTACGATTTATATAGTTTCTGGAATGCCCAGATCAATGTAATCTCCAGAAAAGATATTGATGAACTCTATGTTCGCCATATCCTTCATTCTCTTGGTATTGCAAAATTTTGCACTTTCAAACCGGGAGAAAAAGTACTGGATGTGGGAACCGGAGGAGGTTTTCCAGGAATTCCTTTGGCCATTCTATTCCCTGAAACTCAGTTCCATTTGGTGGATTCTATCGGAAAAAAGATTAAAGTGGTTACTGAAGTTGCGGCTGGACTGGGATTGAAAAATGTGAAGGCCAGCCATTTAAGGGCCGAACAGGTAACTGATAAGTATGATTTTGTCGTATCCAGAGCTGTTACAAGGCTTATTGACTTTTATCCATGGGTAAGAGGGAAGTTTAATAAAGATTCTAAAAATGCAATCCCCAATGGTATCCTTTACCTAAAAGGTGGTGATCTTGCTGAAGAAATCGAAGAATCCAGGTTGAAAGCAGAGTTGTATCCACTGGCAGACTATTTTAAAGAAGATTTTTTCGAAACTAAATTTGTGGTTTATATTCCTCAATAACAAGGTTCTTCTCTTTGAAGAAATACTATAAAAAGCAGATATACTTTTCATCCCCGAATCTTTGCTGAAGGGCAAATATTCGAATGTCTTCAAAGTACATCTGCTTTTTTTATGAAATCCTGCATGCAATCATCACAGGGAATGCTGTCCCAAATCATTCCAGGCCGGATTAAAAGCCTATGTCATTTTGTAATGCCTTAATCTCCTCTTCTCTGTGAACTGGAAATATCGGTTATTGAAGTTAGATATGCTATTTTTTCTACTTCCAATTGACTGAAAATGGGGGGCAAGTCAGATATGTGAATTTTTCGTACTCCTGATTAATTCAAACTAAGGGGGGTTGAAGTTGAGTATCCTAGTGCTCCTGTTTTGGTTACAACGATCGCTGTTGAGGCAGAGCGCCCTTAATACTTTATCTGGAGCAATATTTCTCCTGAAAAAGATGCGTTCCGGGAAAAGGCATAGAAAATTTTGGGCTTCTTCAGCCCAAAAGATTTCCGCCTTTGAGTGGTAATGCTTCTTTTTTCAGCAAGATATTTCTCTTCTATAGTGATTATTCAAGCGATAAGTTATAAGTTAGCCAATGAGCTTAATACATAAAATCGCCCTTACCATGATCAAAAATGTAGGGCACATTACTGCTAAAAATCTATTGGCACATTTCCTTAGCCCTGAAGCGATCTTTGGTGCAAATGCGAAAGAATTGATGGAGGTACCAGGGATTGGGTTACAAACCGCAACATTAATTCTTGGGAAAGAGGCCATGGCCAAGGCTAAAATACAATTGGAATTTATTAAGAAATATCAGGTTCAGGTGTTATTTCTGACAGATGATAATTATCCTGTCCGACTAAAAAATTGTGCGGATGCGCCTGTCTTATTGTACTACAGAGGGAATGCGGATTTAAATCATTCCCGGATCATTAGTGTGGTCGGTACCCGTCAGGCCACAGCCTATGGTAAGCTGCTCTGTAAGCAACTTGCGGAGACACTTGCAGGTTATGAGGTGCTGATCGTAAGCGGGCTTGCTTATGGGATCGATGTAACTGCTCATCAGGAGAGTCTCCAAAATGGGATTCCAACAGTAGGGGTTTTAGCTCACGGATTAGATCGTATGTATCCCCAGGCCCATAGTCATATTGCGAAGAAGATGGTTCTTAATGGCGGTTTGCTTACCGAATTCCCATCGCTTACCAATCCGGATAAGGAGAATTTTCCAAAAAGAAACCGGATCATCGCAGGGATCTCAGATGTGACCATTGTAGTAGAAGCGGCATCAAAAGGTGGGGCGCTCATTACGGCAGATATAGCGAATTCTTATCACCGGGACGTTTTTGCTTTTCCGGGAAGGGTGAACGACCTGAGTTCTGAAGGTTGTAACTTCCTGATTAAGACCAATAGGGCTGGGCTGATCAGTCACGCCAGGGATCTTGCTTATTACCTTGGCTGGGAGCTTCGTAGAACTGAGAAGATGACGGTAAGAACAAATTTTCCTGTTGAATTGAGTCCGGAGGAGCAACAGATTCTTCAGGCCCTGACGATTTCAGCAATTGCTATAGACGAGTTGGAGCTGCGTCTGGAAATTCCAAAAAGTAAGCTTGCTTTGCATTTATTGAACCTGGAAATGCAGGGGATCTTGACTTCTCTGCCTGGGAAGTTGTACCAGCTGAATCAGGATATTTCCTCTTTACCTATAAAATAGATTGCAGATAAGTCTATTGGACTAGTAGAGTAAAATGTTATTTTGTTTATTTTTATTTTTTAAAATTAAATATTGAATTATCATTTGTAAATAGAATTCTAAGCCTCAATTTGTATTTTTGTATCATGTGGTACAATAATATTTTGGAAACCATTGGCAATACGCCACTGGTAAAATTGAATAACATTACGAAAGAAATCCCGGCTACAGTGCTGGCTAAAATTGAGACCACCAATCCTGGTAACTCGATTAAAGATCGTATGGCAGTCAAAATGATTGAAGATGCAGAGAAAAGCGGCAAGCTTAAACCTGGTGGAACAATCATTGAAGGAACATCCGGAAATACCGGGATGGGTCTTGCTATGGCTGCGATCATTAAGGGATACAAATGTATTTTCACTACTACGGATAAACAATCTAAAGAAAAGGTAGATGCTTTACGTGCTTTTGGTGCGGAAGTTATCGTATGTCCTACTAACGTAGAGCCTGAAGATCCAAGGTCATATTATTCGGTTTCTTCGCGTTTGGAACGCGAAGTTCCAAACTCATGGAAGCCAAATCAATATGATAACCTTTCTAACTCACAGGCCCATTATGAGCAGACAGGTCCTGAAATCTGGGAACAAACGGAAGGAAAGATCACGCATTTGGTGGTTGGTGTTGGAACTGGCGGGACCATCTCAGGTACTGGAAAATATTTAAAAGAGAAAAATCCGAACATTCAGGTTTGGGGAATTGATACTTATGGTTCTGTATTTAAAAAATATAAGGAGACCGGAATTCTGGATAAGAATGAAATCTATCCATATATTACAGAAGGTATTGGAGAAGATTTTCTGCCGAAGAATGTGAATTTTGACATCATTGACCTGTTCGAAAAAGTAACAGATAAAGATGCGGCACTGATGACCCGGGATATCGCACGTAAAGAAGGGATCTTTGTTGGAAACTCCGCAGGGTCAGCCATCGCAGGACTTCTTCAGTTAAAGGATAAATTAAAGCCTGAGGATGTAGTGGTGGTGATCTTTCATGACCATGGTAGCCGCTACATGGGCAAAATGTATAACGAAGACTGGTTGAGAGAACGCGGCTTCCTGAAAGACGAAAAGCTGACAGCAAGGGCTATTCTTGCAAAGAGAGAAGCAACTGACATTGTTACGATCGACTGTGAGAAGACAATTCTTGAGGCGATCAATAACATGAATACCTTAAATATATCTCAGATTCCGGTAACTCAGAAGGGGATGGTGGTAGGAAAAGTTGCAGAAAGTGACATTCTTAAAGCACTTCTGGAGAATCCGTCTTTAAAATCTGCTCCAGTTCAGGAGATCATGTCCAGCACTTTTCCTTTTGTAGATATGAACACTTCAATTGATAAGATCTCTGCACTGATTAACAAAGAAAATAGTGCGGTATTGGTGGAAGATGAGCAAGGCAAAATTGAAATTATTACGCAATATGACATCATCAATGCAATCTCCGGATAGGGGGATTTGATCAATAATAAAAAAAGTCCAGGAATATTTTCCTGGACTTTTTTTATATCCTGTGTTTTCGTAGGATTAAATGTGCTTAATGACTTGGGCTTGAAGCGTCGACACGTTTAATTTGGGCACCTAAAGCACGCAAACGTGTATCGATATCCTGGTAACCACGTTCAATCTGCTCAATATTGAAGATTGTTGAGGTTCCTTCTGCAGATAATGCTGCGATCAGAAGGGAAACACCTGCACGGATATCCGGGGAAGTCATGCTGATTCCTCTTAATTTATATTGTTTGTTGATTCCGTTTACAGTCGCTCTGTGTGGATCACAAAGTATGATCTGCGCGCCCATATCGATCAGCTTGTCGACAAAGAACAGACGGCTTTCAAACATTTTTTGGTGAATCAATACAGAACCTTTAGCCTGTGTCGCAACTACCAGTACAATACTCAATAAGTCTGGAGTGAAACCTGGCCATGGTGAATCTGCAATAGTAAGCATTGAACCATCGATAAATGACTCAATTACATAATGTTTCTGAGAAGGAATGAAGATATCATCACCTCTTAATTCAAATTTTATACCCAGCTTTCTGAATACTTCAGGAATGATCCCGAGCTCAGAATAGCATACGTTTTTAATGGTAATTTCTGATTCTGTCATGGCCGCAAGGCCAATAAAGGATCCGATTTCAATCATATCAGGCAACATGCGGTGTTCTGTTCCGCCTAATTTTGTAACGCCTTCAATGGTCAGCAGGTTCGAGCCTACTCCGCTGATCTTAGCACCCATGCGGTTCAGCATTTTGCACAACTGCTGTAGGTAAGGCTCACAGGCAGCATTATAAATGGTCGTAATTCCTTTGGCCATTACGGCAGTCATCACGATGTTGGCAGTACCGGTTACGGAAGCCTCGTCCATTAATATATAAGCACCCTGTAAATTTGTAGCATCTACGTTAAAGAACTCTTTTTTAGCATCATAGACGAATTTAGCGCCTAATTTTTCAAATCCCAGGAAATGGGTGTCCAGTCTTCTGCGGCCGATTTTATCACCTCCCGGTTTAGGGATAGCTGCCTTTCCAAAACGGGCTAAAAGCGGTCCAACGATCATGATAGATCCTCTTAAGCTGCCTCCTTTGGCTTTAAATACATCCGATTGGAAGAATTCCAGGTTGATATTTTTTGCTTCAAAAGTATAGGTGTCTTTAGATAAGCGTTCTACTGTTACTCCTAAATCTCCTAAAAGTTCGATGAGTTTATTGACATCTTTAATATCAGGGATATTGCTGATGGTGACTTTCTGGTCGGTTAATAAAACGGCTGAGATAATTTGCAGGGCTTCATTCTTTGCGCCCTGAGGCTGGATTTCACCCTTTAACTTTTTTCCACCAATTATTTCGAATGCGTTCATGTTGTATTAAGCTTGTATAGTATAAAAATTGGTAAAATCTAGTGTCTTTGTTTTGGATTGTTGTTGCGTTGAGTGCGGTTATTGCTGTTGTTATTGTTGTTTTGTCTGCCTTTACCGTTGTTGTTATTCCTTCCGCGGTTATTGTTGTTGTTGGCTGGTCTGGCCACTACAGGTTTGAATTCAACTTTATTTAGATTGATGTTATCGTCTAATTGCAGTTGTCCGCCAGATAGTTCGCGCAAGTTCTTTAGAATGGTCTCATCAGCTACACTGTCTTTGTTCCAGGTCACGTAAGCCATTTTCATGAAATTGGCGATTCCCTGCACCATTGCAGCTCTGCGTTCCGGTTCTTCCACTGCTTTGGCTTTCTCGATCATTGTTTCTACGGTTTTACCATAGTGTTTGTAGGTGATCTTTTGCTGAGGGTAACCGATGTGTTGTGGTTTTACCAAAGCATCCTCGGGACTGGGCTTTGGATATGGGCTGTCTACATCGATCTTATAACCGGAGATGATGTGTAAATGATCCCATAACTTATGCTTAAAATCAGCTACATCACGCAAATGAGGATTTAAAAATCCCATAAGGTCTATGACTGCCTGAGCATATTTATTACGTTCTTCAAGGTCGGGTAATTCAATAATGTACTTCACCATGTTCTGTACATTACGGCCGTATTCGGCGAGGATTAACTCGTTTCTTGTGGTATTATAATCGAAATTCATCTGTATAATTATACTTTTTATTTTAATATTCGACCGGTTCTTTAATCCGGCCGGCCCTTTTGGGCATATTGAATCTTATTGAGTAAGCTATTTTCTGCCAGAGCTTTGTCGTATCAGGAGATAACGAAATAAAGTTAGATTAGGTATGTTCAAACTCATGCAGATTCTGTAAAGATATATTTTATTTAACAATTCGCAATTTAGCAAATTTTAATAATAACTGCTTATTACCCAGACCTTGAAAAAATACCGTCGCTTTTACATCAGGAAGTGTACCCTCCAGACTCACAATCTTACCAAAGCCAAACTTTTCATGTTCTACTTCCATTCCATTTTGGAAGAGGTTTGCCGCATCGGGGGCAAAACCAGGAGTAGGAACGTGTGCTTTTGGCAACATTGACGTTGTTTTCGGTCTTGGCGCAGTAGATGTACCACTTGTATTCGCTGATGATGCTGGTTTTGGCTTGCTGAAAGTATCCCTTTGTTGTGTCCAGCTTTTTCTTTCTGAAGAGAAGCTGTCGTCATTTAAAGTGCTTTTAGCTGGCTTTGCCACTTCAATTTCCAGGTAACGCGCATTGATTTCATCGATAAAACGACTCGGCTCACAGTTGGTTAGCGTTCCCCATCTGTATCTGGACGTTGCATAAGTCAGGGTCAGTTTCTTTTCTGCACGTGTTACCGCCACATAAAATAGCCTGCGTTCCTCTTCCAGGTCCGTTCTGGAGTTTAAAGACATTTGAGAAGGGAAGAGGTTTTCCTCTAAACCTACAACAAATACATTTTTAAATTCCAGACCTTTAGAAGAGTGAATTGTCATTAAAGAGACCGTATCTTTATTTTTATCATCTCCCTTGTCATCATTCGTCAATAAAGCAATATCCTGCATAAATACAGCCAGACTACGGTCTTCAATGTCTTCACGTTCACCGAATTCCTTGATACCGTTTAATAATTCCTGGATATTTTCATGTCTGCCACGACCTTCGTCCGTGGTATCAGAATGTAGCTCTTTCAATATTCCGGAATGCTGAGCAATATATAAAGCAGTCTCGTAGGCATCCAGTTTCTTTGCTTCGGCAGCAAAACTCTGAATCATTACTGCAAAGTCATTCAGCTGATTGGCAATCCTTCCGGCGATATATTGCTGAGGATCACAGATCACCTTCCACATCGTGATGTCGTGTTGATCTGCTGCTACCAGAATTTTTTCTACTGTGGTATCTCCAAGTCCTCTTTTAGGATAATTGATCACCCTTTTTATCGCTTCTTCATCCGCAGGATTGAAGGTTAAACGAAAATAGGCGATTAAATCCTTGATTTCCTTGCGTTGGTAGAAGGAGAGTCCGCCATAGATTTTATAAGGTACATTTAGCTTTCTTAAAGCCTCCTCCATTGCTCTTGATTGCGCATTGGTACGGTATAAGATCGCAAAATCATTGTAGTTATATCCTTTGGAACTGCGTTCCTGAACGATGGCTTCGGCTACAATTTTACCTTCTTCATTATCCGTAAAAGCACGTTGTACCTTAATGCGGTCGCCAGACTCATTGTCGGAAAAAACATTCTTTTCCAATTGATTCTTGTTGTTGGCAATAATGCTATTGGCAACTTCTACAATATTTTGGGTAGAGCGGTAATTCTGCTCTAATTTATAGACTTTTAAATCGGGGTAATCGCGTTCAAAATTTAGAATATTCTGAATGTTTGCTCCCCTGAAGGCATAGATACTTTGTGCGTCATCACCTACTACACAGATGTTTTGGTAGGCTGCTGCCAGTTTCTTTACAATCGTATACTGAGAAAAGTTCGTATCCTGATACTCATCTACCATCAGGTACTTGAATTTCTGCTGGTATTTGTTCAATACATCGGGATGGTTCTTTAACAAGACATTTGTTTTGAACAACAAATCGTCAAAATCCATCGCTCCGGCTTTAAAACAGCGTTTAGTATAGGTTTCATAAATCACACCGATTAATGGGCGCTTATTGCTGATGTCCTCCGCCTGAATTTCCGCATTTTCCATGTATTCTGTATGGGAAACCAGGTTGTTTTTTGCGGAAGAGATTCTGTTGTAGACAAAATTCGCATTGTACAACTTGTCGTCCAGCTGTAATTCCCTTAATATCGCTCTGATCAGACTTTTACTATCGTCCGTGTCATAAATGGTGAAGTTGGAAGGGTATCCGATTTTTTCTGCTTCCACTCTTAATATCTTGGAAAATACCGAGTGAAAGGTACCCATCCATATATTTTTGGCTTCCGCACCAATCACTTTCGAGATACGCTCGCGCATATCTTTTGAAGCTTTATTGGTAAAGGTAAGTACCAGGATGTTAAAGGCATCGACCCCTTTTTCAATCAGGTGAGCTACCCGGTAAGTAATTACACGTGTTTTTCCGGAGCCGGCACCTGCGACAATCATTACGGGTCCCTGGGTATTTTCTACTGCTGCGCGTTGTTGGGGGTTTAATCCTGCTAAATAATCCAAAATACTATCCTGTTCTGCTTTTTAAAGGTATTGTTTAAACCATGTAGCTGATATCAATGTACAAGGGGCACATGAAACTACATTCGCACAAAAATAAGAAAACTATGGCTTTTATTGGAGTTACATCCAATCTTTTTTCCCTGATTCTATATAATACAACCAATAGTTCGCCATACGGCGAATCTCGGCATAGTTCCCATATTTAAAATGAATCGTTCCCGCGGCGGTATGCAGAACCAAATGCCCAATGTTGGCCTTTTTATGCCAGAAGTATTGTTTGGTTGTGATCCCCTGGATTTTATGCGGCTCCATTAGTTGATGTTCTACATCCCATATTCCGCTTTTCTTAATGATAAAGTCTTTAGACAGGTATAGCCGATGATGTGCAAATTCAAAATACAACATGATGACCACCAGGATAGCGTAGGGGATGATCCACCAGAAATAGGAACGAAGCTGGGGTAGTACCCATCCGATAAGGAGAAAGAAAGCTATCGGAATGACGACCTTCAGCATTATTGTTAAAAAGAGGAAACGGTAGTTTGGAATAAAGGTGCTTTCTTTTTGGGGGATACCTTCAAAGATCATCTTTAAGAGTTCGTCTCTTTCGTTTTCATCACATCCTGGAATCTCAATGTCATGCTTTTTATTGTCTTTGTCGTCCTCATCAGCAGAATCAAAGGAAGCCTGTTTGAATTTCATGTTCAACAGGTCCAATTTTTTCTGAAAATAATTCTGACTATAGCTGCTGATCTGTACCCTTGCAGGTTTCAATAAGGTATGTTTTTTTTCAAAAAGTCCAGATGTAATGGCCAGTACCGCTTTCTTTTTGACTACTTCAAAGTCGAAATATTTAATGAAATTGCGTAGTATATTTGTCCCAAGAACAATGAGCAAGGCAAAGAAAAGGAGTGTACAAATGGAAATCAGGTTTAATCCTTCCGTAGAAAGTGCTTTTATTGGGTTTTCTTCCAGTTGAAAGGCTTCTGTATAGTTTTTTAGCGTCTCCATAATGGCGAAGATAAAACCCATGAGAAGGGCCACGCTTGCGCCGTAGTTGGAAGTTAAGCCTACTTTAAAGAGGGTAGAGGTACTTAACTTTAGAAGAGGTTCCGGGGGTGAGCTATGCTCATTTGTTGATTTTTCTGCTGTCGCATCGGGAATATCCCTGTTTAAAAGCCGCTCCCTTAATATCGTGGCGGTTTGGTGATCGATAGCCTTAATGCTTGCTTCTTTTTTATCACTGCCCGCAGTATCAATATCGAGACTATAAACCCCTATGATCCTTTGAATGAGCGACTGATTGATGTTTACCTGTTGGATCTTATCCAGCCTGATGCTGATGTGTTCCTTGCTTAATACGCCCTTTTGGATTACAAATTCCTGTTTTTCTTCATCGAGAAAAAAACTGAACCTGAGGTAGCTGAGGTAAGAATAGATGATCAGAATGCAAAGAAAGACGAGAAATCCGGCAATCAGATACCAATGATTCATGCCTTTGGCGCGAACAAGAAGCAGGATGATAGGAAATACCAGGACCCGAATGCTGCGCTGAAGGTGATCGGCAAATATCACGGCTACTCCGGCGGCCGATTGTCTTTTAGGTTCAGAAAAATCGGTGCCCATCTTAGTCGACTTTAGCCAGTTGTCTGTTCAGCTCCTCCTTGATATTTTTTGCCAGATGAATGTCCAATCCGGGAATAGTGATGCTTCCCGAAATACCTCCGGCAGTAAATACATGGAGGGAGCCCAACTGAAACATTCTAGAGAAAATCCCCTCATTTAAGGTGATGTGTTGTATCCTTGTAAAAGGAATAATAGCAGTCGATATCGAGATTATTCCGCTTTTATAAATCAGGTCCTTTTCTCTAATCGCATAGCCAATCCTTTTGATACTGGCCCGATAAAGCGTAATTAAAAGGATACTGAAAAGGAGAAAGATCCCAACGAGTACGTATAAATAAGCTCTGAATCCCTCTACAAAAAACAAAACAATGGCTATTCCTGCAGCAAGGATAAACAGGAAAATGGCTATATTTAATAAGACCACCTTCCAGTATTTCCTGCTTAACGCATTTAATGCTACTTCTTCGTATTTAGGAAGTACATCTATATTTATCGTTTCATTTGTAAAATCCTGCATTTCTTTATGGCTATCATTGCGTTCGAAACGAAGTTAGGGAATTATTTTTTAGAGTAGTTTACCTAATTCCATAGAGAGGGGCTTATTGGAAGCGATGATTCCGGAATCAATGATCGATGCATGTCCTCCTGCTTCTTCTACCAGTAAAGCTCCGGCAATCCAATCGTAAATGTCATTTCCATATTCCCAGAAAGCATCTATCCTCCCTGCTGCGACATAAGCCAGTTGCAGGGAGGCAGGACCCAACAGGCGCAGGGCAAAAACCTTTGGCATGAGATGACTTACACTCTGAAGGATTTTGTTAACAAGAGCTGTTTCTTCCGGAATGTTATTGGGGTGGACCGTAGATACAATGGCATCTGAAAGCGCTCTTTTGCTGTTTACGCGGATGGCCTTACCATTGAAATAAGCGCCCTTTCCCTTGATTGTGCTAAACAGTTCATCCCTTTCAGCATCATAAATTAAGGCCATTACAGGTTTTTGATCATCCATTAGCGTTAATGTAATACACCAGGGATAAAAATCCTGAAGGAAATGTATTGCACCGTCAATGGCATCGCAAACCCAGTACAGTCCTTTTATATCTCCTGATGTCTGTCTTTCCACCTCAAATTCGGCATAAGACCATTTGATTTCCGGAGCAATTTTCTGCAGTTCTGCTTTTATCTGATGACCTGAGAAATTGTTTGCGATATTAAACTGATTGAACAGACTTTCTTTATTTTCGGCCCGTGTGGAAGGGACTTGCGTTGCTTTTAATTCTTTTGCTACTTTAACGATGATCTCGCTGCTTTGTTTTAGTAGTTTTTTCATTTGATGTCTTTGTTTGTTGACCCTGCAAAGGAAAGGCTATTCCTCCA
This sequence comes from Pedobacter sp. FW305-3-2-15-E-R2A2, assembly GCF_038446955.1. Classification (NCBI taxonomy): domain Bacteria; kingdom Pseudomonadati; phylum Bacteroidota; class Sphingobacteriia; order Sphingobacteriales; family Sphingobacteriaceae; genus Pedobacter; species Pedobacter sp. FW305-3-2-15-E-R2A2. The sequence goes on along the minus strand of NZ_CP151803.1, from coordinate 5,473,102 downwards.
TCGGGAATTGAACAGTCAGCGGGAAGAATTGGACGATTCGCGGTTTAGGGCTTATTCATGACATCGTTACCTCCATTTATCTTTTACCTTGTATATTTGTCCAAAATCATTTGTTATGCAAGAGATCAAAAAATATGTAGAAGAAAACAAACAACGTTTTTTAGACGAATTGTTTGAGTTATTACGCTTCCCATCGGTAAGTGCTGACCCTAAATATAAAGGTGATGTGCTTAAAACAGCCGATTTTGTTGCCCAGAAACTGAAGGACGCAGGTGCCGATAAAGTAGAGATTTGTGAAACTGCGGGATATCCGATAGTATATGGTGAAAAGATCATTGATGAAAAATTACCTACCGTTTTAATCTACGGACATTACGATGTACAACCTGCAGATCCTTTGGAGCTTTGGAAAACACCTCCATTTGAACCTACGGTACGTGATGGTAAGATATATGCACGTGGTGCCTGTGATGATAAAGGTCAGTTTTACATGCATGTAAAAGCTTTTGAACTGATGATGAAAACCAATACCCTGGCTTGTAACGTTAAGTTTATGATTGAGGGAGAGGAAGAGGTAGGTTCAGCAAACCTTGGCGTATTTGTGAAAGCAAATACCGGGCGTTTGAAAGCAGATGTAGTGCTGATCTCTGATACTTCAATGATCAGTATGGAAAATCCTTCTATTGAAACTGGTTTACGTGGCCTGGCTTATATGGAAGTGGAAGTTGTTGGTCCAAACCGCGATTTGCACTCCGGAGTTTACGGTGGTGCTGTAGCGAACCCTGCAACCATTTTATGTAAGATGATTGCTTCATTACATGATGAAAACAACCACATTACGATTCCTGCCTTTTACGATAAAGTGTTGGAATTGTCTGAGGAAGAAAGAGCGGCATTAAATTCAGCTCCTTTCGATCTGAATGAATATAAAGAAGACCTGGACATCAACTCAGAATGGGGAGAGAAAGGTTTCTCTACTTTAGAGCGTACCGGAACAAGACCTACCTTAGAAGTGAACGGAATCTGGAGTGGTTATATTGGCGAAGGTGCCAAGACCGTATTGCCTTCAAAAGCAAATGCAAAGATCTCTATGCGTTTGGTTCCTAACCAGACTTCTGAAGAAATCTCCGCCATTTTTGCAAAACATTTTGAAAGCATTGCTCCTGACTATGTGAAGGTGAAAGTTACCGCGCATCATGGTGGTGAACCGGTAGTTACGCCAACAGACAGCGTTGCTTATCGCGCTGCTGAGCAGGCAATCCTGGACTCATTTGGTAAGAAGCCAATTCCAACAAGAGGTGGTGGCAGTATTCCTATCGTTGCGTTATTTGAAAGTGCGTTGGGCATTAAATCTGTATTGTTCGGATTTGGCTTAGACAGCGATGCTTTACATTCGCCAAACGAGAAATACGATATCTTTAATTACTATAAAGGAATTGAGACTTTGCCATTATTCCACAAATATTTTGCGGAGTTGAGTAAATAAGTTCTTGATTTTAAAAGGAATATATAGTTATTCAAAAAAGGGCAGCCAAATCGGTTGCCCTTTTGTATTTTTACGCCATGCCACCATTAGTTCCACCGAAGCCTCCTGCACCCAGAAAAACAACCAGAACTGCAAAGTCCGCGATTCCGGGGAAAAGGCCTGTGGCAAAAAGAAAGGTGACAAAAAAGAAAAAGCCTTTGGCGATGGAATGGAAAATAGCTATTGCCGGACTTTTATTGGTTCTGCTTTCTCCATTTTATTATGGATATGTGATTAAAGGCTTTACCTCAACCTGGCGCTGGATCAAAGATTGGGGCCAGGATCCTAACTACAGGACTTATTCCAGCTTTGACATTCGCATTCCCAAGAAATACAGCATTCACGGCATTGACGTTTCTTATTATCAGGGAAAGATCGACTGGAAGAAGGTCAGGGCGATGAAAGAGGATGAGGTACAGGTGAAATTCGCTTTTATCAAAGCAACTGAGGGGATATTAAGTGTTGACCCCTATTTTCAGCGCAACTGGAGGGAAGCGGCAAAAGCAGGGATTATTTGTGGTGCTTATCATTTCTTCAGGCCTCAGAAGTCGGGCGAATGGCAGGCCAAATTCTTCCTTCAAACGGTGAAATTCGAAGAGGGGGATTTACCTCCGGTAGTAGATATAGAGCAGCTAAATGGGGTCGCGCCGGCCAATATGCGTAAGGAACTTCAGGAATTTATCAGCTATGTTGAAAAGAGAACAAAGGTGAAACCAATGATCTATTCCGGATTAACTTTTTACAAAGATTACCTGAAAGGTCATTTTGATGAGTATCCTTTGTGGATTGCACATTACCATCAGGCGAAACTAAAAGTCAGCAGTGATACCAATTGGTCTTTCTGGCAGCATTCTGATAAAGCCCGCATTACCGGAATCAATCATGTGGTTGATTTTAATGCTTTTAATGGAGATAGTACGGCGTTTGAACGCTTAAGGATTCCGAGAATCCTCAGCTATTAGCCATGGGTTCCTCCCATATTGTGGCAATGGTTTAATTTTTCATGGAAATGGATCATTTTCTCCATCGTCTCTGTCATCATTTCCAGTTGTTTCTTTCCAATTAGTTTTACATATTTTCTCGCCAGTAAGGCTGATTGTTCGGTCACCTGGAGATAAAATGCCCTTCCTGCTTCTGTAAGTTCTAATAGGTTTGCACGGGCATCTGTTGCACTTTTTTCCACCTTAATCAATCCGGTCTGTTCTAATTCCTTCATGATCTTTCCCGCTGCCTGTCTGCTGACCTTTAGGTTTGCAGCAATGGCACTGCTTGACTTCCCGTTCAGACCAACAGCCATGAAAAAAGGCATAAATGCCATGTTGAAGTGTGGCTGGTAAAGATTGCAGATATTTTTATCGCCCCAATCGTCTGTGAGCTTTTTGAGAACGTATAGCTGTTTGAAGATAACAGCGTGTTTTTGGTGATCTTCCATTGGGGTTTTCAGGGATAATTAGTTCAATATTGAGTCTATAGTAAACTTAGTTTACTAAATTAATCAGTTTGTTTTGGAATAGCAAGGGCTGTGGAAAATGTTTGGTTCGATTTTGTTAATATTGTAGAAAGGAGGTAGTATGACTGAGGAAATTATGATCCGAATCAATTGCTTGAAAAACTGACTATAGAAGAATATCATTCTTTAGAGGAGACAGGGGCTTTGGTGCGGCTCTAATCAGGAAGGCCGTTGAGCAGGCCAGAGAAGATAAGTTCAGACTCGTTATGCTCGAAACTCAAAATACCAATGTACCTGCAATCTTATTTTATTGGCGTCAGGGATTTGAAATTGATGGCTTGCAGTTTTCTCAGTATGATGGAGAACAACCAGGAGAACAGGCGGTTTTTATGACTGATCAGCTGGAGTCTTAATTGTCTACACAATCCATTGTTCGCAGGTTTTTAGGAAAGATGGATCTGCATCTGCACCGATCCCGGAATTTTCAGGTACATCGAGAAAGAAGCCGTCGTAGGTTAATCCGCCGATGACCGGGTCAACTAAATGCCCTAATAAACAGGTGTCCAGGTCAAAGAAAATGACGTTCGGACTGGACAACGCAAAATGAAGGTTTGCAGTAAGGGCAATCCTGCTTTCCAGCATGCTGCCAATCATACATTTTGTACCCGTTTGCAGGGCAACTTCATGTATTTTCTGTGCTTCCAGGATACCACCGGATTTTGAGAACTTAATGTTCAGGTATTCGGTGGATTGGCTATTGATTAATTTACGGGCATCATGGTGGTTGTAACAGCTCTCGTCGGCCATAAGTTTGATGGGAGAATTTGCTTTGAGCTCCGGTAACCTGTCGTCGAACCAGGTCCGCATCGGTTGCTCACAGAATTCAATATTAAAAGGAGCCAATGCGCCCAATGCATATAAGGCATCGTCAAAATTCCATCCCTGATTGGCATCAAGACGTATGGTCATCACGTCGCCTACGGCCTCCCGGATTTGCCGGACCCTTTCTATATCCTCATGAACCTTTTTTCCGAGTTTAATCTTCAGGATACGACAGCCTTGCTGTTGGAATTTCAAGGCCGACAGGGCCATGTTCTCAGGGCTGTCAATGCCAATGGTCATGTCTGTTTCTACGCTTCTTTTCTGACCTCCCAGAAAGCGATACAGAGGGAGGTCTGCGTGTTTGGCTGCAATGTCAAATAAGGCCATATCAAAAGCGCTCTTTATGGTGCCATTGTGTGCTGCATAACCGAGAAGGTCATTCATTCTTTCGGGAATGTCAAGCGGATCTTTACCAATCAGAATCTGTGCGAAATCTTTGGCCATGGCCAGGCAGGTTTCCTGTGTCTCTCCGACAATCATCGGGAAAGCCGAACACTCTCCAACGCCATGAATACCGGCGTCTGTATGAATACGGATGAGTACATTTTGTGCAAAATGCATCGTGCCTGTTGCAATGACAAAAGGCTCCATAGGGATGCTAAAGCGGTAGATTTCGGTATGAGTGATTTTCATGAGCTGATTGCTTTATGTTCCGGACACTGGTAGAACGTACTGATCTTGTGTAACAATTGATCAGGCGCTTTGTTCTGGTTGAATGTATTGAAAAGTTCATTGTTGACAGACTGATCCAGGACTTCTCCATTGACCACCTTCAGGAGATAAGGGAAGCCGGTTTGATCGTTAATGCCATAAAGCATGTGAGAAATAAATCTCCGGCTGAAATCGGCCTCCGGAGTCCTGCCATTTAGAAAAATAACGTTGACCTCCGGAATTAAAACCGGTAAAACAATGGCCTCAATAAAGAGCTGGCTTCTGGTGTTGTTGTTATAGCAAAAAAAGGATTTCCCTTCAACGGATTGCAGGAATTCCTGGTATTCTTTTTCGAAAAGACGGTTGTCCTGGTAGTCATGGAAGATTCGCCACAACATACCGACAAAAAGGATGATCATTCCTGGAATTACCACTGGTAAATACATCAGGAAGTAAATCACATACAGGATACCCCTTGCGTACCTCATTTTTCTATTTTTTAACCGTGATTGTTCTGCCGGTAACCAGGTGAAAGCTGTAAACCTTATATAGCCCATCGTCAGAAGTTTCGATCTCTTCCACAAGACCAGTCTTACTGAAGGTATCCGTCACTAAATCGCCTTTCTTTACTTCCTGTAATACCTCTGAAGGGGTGTCTTTGTTTAATCTGATCATGTGTTGGGAATAAATTATCTTTAAAGATATCACCCTCAATTGTGTTTTCTGTCATTTTGTAGAATAAAAAATAATGGCGATTCTTATCTTTTTACCTTTATAGCATGAATATGGAACCTAACAGTCTGATTAAAGCGTCTTCTCCTTATTTATTACAGCATGCCCATAACCCGGTGAACTGGTATGAATGGGGAAGGGAAGCTTTGGAGAAAGCAAAGCAGGAAAATAAACTAATTCTGGTGAGCATTGGTTATTCCGCTTGCCATTGGTGTCATGTAATGGAACGGGAGAGCTTTGAAAATCAGGAGGTCGCTAAAGTCATGAACCGTCATTTTATCTGTATTAAAGTGGATCGGGAAGAGCGTCCGGATATCGATCAGATTTATATGCTGGCGATTCAACTGATGACTGGTAGTGGAGGCTGGCCATTGAACTGTCTATGCTTGCCAGATCAAAGACCCATTTATGGAGGAACTTATTTCAAAAAGGACGATTGGATAAATATTCTGGAAAACGTAGCTGATCTCTGGCAGCATGAACCAGATAAAGCAATACAATATGCCGATCGCCTGACAGATGGGATCAGGAATGCGGAAAAAATCATCCCAAATATAAAAAGAGAAAGTTATACGCAGGAACACCTTACTGAGGTGGTAGCACCCTGGAAGCAATATTTTGACATGTCCGAAGGTGGCTATAACCGGGCGCCTAAATTCCCTATGCCCAATAACTGGCAATTTATGCTTCGTTACAGCTTCCTTGCCGGAGACCAGGATACACATGCGGCTACGCTTTTAACACTGGAAAAAATGGCCCTTGGGGGGATTTATGATCAGATCGCCGGAGGCTTTGCCCGTTATTCAGTAGACGGAAACTGGCATGTACCTCATTTTGAGAAAATGTTGTATGATAACGCTCAGCTCATTAGCCTGTATGCAGAAGCTTATCAATATACCCGTCTGCCTTTATTTAAAGAGGTAGCTGAAGAAACAATAGCCTGGCTGGCAAGAGAAATGACTTCGGCCGAAGGTTTATTCTATTCGGCACTGGATGCAGATAGTGAAGGTGTAGAAGGAAAGTTTTATGTCTGGGATCAGGCGGAACTCGAAACCATGAGTCCGGACGATCGTGCTTTGCTGATTGCTTATTATCACATTTCTGAAGAAGGAAACTGGGAAGAAGAACAAACCAATATCCTGCTGCGGAAACAGAAGGATGAAGAATTTGCCGCCGAAAATGGGATTGACCTGGAAGAACTGAAACAGAAGCTAAGCGATCTCAAACTGAAACTCCTGAAGCAAAGAAGTAAAAGGGCACGGCCAGGCTTGGATGATAAATGTCTGACCGCATGGAATGCGATGGCAATTAAAGCGCTGGCAGAAAGTTCAGAGATCTTTGATCAAAAGGGATACTATCAGATGGCAAAAAGCGCAGCTGATTTTATGCTCGATAAGTTAAAAACTACAGAAGGAACGCTGTTCCGGAATTTCAAAAGTGGAAAAGCAACGATTTCAGGTTTCCTTGATGACTATGCCTTTTTTATCGAAGCCCTGATCGCTTTATATCAGGCTGATTTTGATGAAAAATGGTTATATGAAGCAAAACAGCTAACTGATCAGGTCATTGCAAATTTTGCAGATACGGAAAGCCCGATGTTTTTTTATACACCATTGAGTGGAGAAGCACTAATTGCCAGGAAACATGAAATTATGGACAATGTAATCCCTGCATCGAATTCCGTTATGGCACAAAATTTACATGCTTTGGGTTTGCTTTTTGATGAGGAGCGCTATGTCGATCAGGCGGCTGCAATGCTGGCTTCAGTTCAGCCACAAATTAAAACCTATGGCTCTGCATACTCGAACTGGGCCATTCAGTTATTGAATGAAGTGTTCGGGGTAAACGAGATCGCGATTACAGGGAAAAGTGCAGGAATGCTGAAAAAAGAAATTAATAGTCGTTATATTCCCAATAAAATTATTCTGTCAGGAACAAATTCAACACTTCCTTTGTTAAAAGATAAGGGAAGCATTGAAACAAAAATCTATATTTGCCGAAATAAAGTATGCCAGTTGCCAGTAGCTACTGTTGATGAAGCATTAAAATTGATAACTAAATAACATCATAATGAGTATTAAACCCAATACAGTAGTATCATTAACGTACGAATTGCATACGACTAATGAAGAAGGACAACAAGTTTTTGTAGAGAAAGCAGATGAGCAAAATGCACTTGTATTTCTATATGGTACAGGAATGATGTTGCCAAAATTTGAAGAGCATTTGGCAGGATTGAATGTTGGTGATGAGTATGGCTTTGAGCTTACTGCAGCTGACGGTTACGGTGAATTAGATCCGGGAGCTTTTGCTGATTTGCCAATTGACATGTTTAAGGAAGCTGGATTACCTGCTGTAGGTGATGTTATTCCTTTGCAGGATAACCAAGGCAATCATTTCAGAGCAGGTGTTACTGCTATCCATGAAACTGCCGTTTCTGTAGATTTAAATCACCCTATGGCTGGAAAAAACCTGATTTTTGCAGGTAAAATCCTTACTGTACGTGAGGCGACTCAAGAAGAATTAAGTCATGGCCATGCACATGGTGCTGATGGTCACGAAGGTCACTAGTAGATCTGAATTTATATAAAAATAGCCTGTGTCGGTTACGACACAGGCTATTTTTTTGAGATTAATTACCATTTGATCAGTTTGTTGTCTTTCAGGTACTCGGATCCGGGATTAGATATCACCTCTTTTTTAAATAGATTGTTTTTTTTTGTTTTGCATATTTTTTGCAAATCTGATGCATTGCGCCGATAATTTTTCTTTTCCAGGGATTTACGGCTTTAAATTTAGCGATCACTTCTGAAGTTTTTTGTGAAATTTGAGCAATTGAATTCTGGTAATGTCTTATTTTTTGCATTCTAATATTGGTTTTGGGTGGTTTTTGTTTTGTTTGCAAAATTTTATTGCAAAAAATATGCAATATGAAATAAACAATTCTATATTTGAAGCAAATAAACCGAACCAACCACCTAACCAAAACCAAACATGATTCGAAAACTACATTTATGCTTAATGTTGCTGATACCGTTAATGGTATTCTCAGGACGGGTTTTTGCAGAAGAGGCCCTCTCAGCATCCTACAATAAAAACTTAAGGGAAATCAAAGGCAAGGTAACGGCTTCCGACGATCAGCTCTCCATTCCTGGTGTATCTGTAGTTTTAAAATCAGATCCGAAAACAGGAACTAAGACTGATGAAAACGGAAACTTTGTGCTGAGAATCCCTGATGGCCCTCAGGTTCTGATTTTTACCTATGTGGGGTACAAAAGGAAAGAAGTGCCTGTAAGCAATGAAACGATCATCGATGTGGTCCTGTCTGTTGCTGAGGAGAATACTTTAAACCAGGTGGTCGTGACTGCCATGGGAATCAAGAAAGACCGGAAGGCATTGGCTTACGCGTTAACTGAAGTGAAAGGGACTGAATTTACCCAGGCAAGGGAAACAAATCTTGCCAATGCGCTGGTGGGAAAGGTTGCTGGTGTAAATGCAACAAGTACAGCTACAGGACCAAGTGGCTCCAGCAGGGTTATTATCCGTGGTAACGGTTCCCTAAATGGGAATAACCAACCTTTATATGTAGTGAATGATATGCCTATAGACAATACTTTATTAGGTCTTCCACAAACTGAGGGTTATACTTCTGATGGAATTGCCAACGGGTTGAATATCGACAGAGGGGATGGGATCTCGGGAATCAATCCGGACGATATTCAAAGCATCACTGTGTTAAAAGGAGGAACGGCTGCGGCCCTGTATGGCTCATTGGCCTCCAACGGCGTAATCCTCATCAAAACGAAGAGAGGTGCTGCACAGAAAGGTGTGGGCATCGATTTTAACTCTGCATTTACAATGGAATCCCCCTTGGTGATCCCGGAATGGCAATATGAATATGGATCCGGTAAAAATGGGGTTAAACCCCTTACTCAGGCAGAAGCGATCGCTGCAGGACGATCTTCCTGGGGGGCTAAAATGGATGGTTCTGATGTGATCCAGTTTGATGGCGTAAAAAGACCTTATAGTCCACAAAAAAATAACATTCAGAATTTTTACCAGACTGGAACTACGACGACCAATACACTGGCACTTACCGGAGGAAACGAATCTGCAAATGGAAGGTTTTCTGCATCTGATATGAACAACAGAGGAATTGTTCCCAATACCAATTTCAATAGAAAGACTTTCAACTTTTCAGGTGAACTTGTGTTAAGCAAGTGGTTAAGAATTGATGCGGTAGCACAATATAACCTTGAAAATGCTAAAAACAGAACCGTGGTAAATGATGCTTATGGTAACCCTAACTGGGGGACTTATCTGATTGGAAATACGGTAGATATCCGTAACCTCTCCCCAGGATATGATGCCAACGGGGATGAAGTAGCCTGGAATCCTGTTCCTATCGCCAGTAATCCTTATTTTGTAGTCAACAAATTTCAAAAGAATGATACCCGGAATCGTTTCTTATCCATGGTAAATGTGAAATTGAATGTATTACCTGAGTTATTTTTCAATGCGAGAATAGGGCAGGATTATAACAACTTTAAATACTTTGGGGTGGTTCCCAGCAAGTCTTTGTATACCCCTTTAGGTGGTGCTAAAGAGGAACGCTCTAACCTTACGACCATCAACACAGAGGCGACGATCAACTACAATAAGCAAAATCTGTTTAAAGATTTCTCCTTAAATGCTTTGTTTGGCGTCAATAACCGTTCTTCTACCAGAGATGAAGTGATCATTCAGGGGAAAGATTTTATTACACCTGAGTTTTATTCGGTCTCCAATCTTGGAACGGTAAATCAAACCTATCCTTATGGGAAAACTAAGACTTCATCCTTATTCGGATCAGCGGATTTCGACTATAAAAACCTGGTATTTTTAACAGTAACTGGTCGCCAGGACTGGTTTTCGACACTTGCTCCGAAAAACAATACTATTTTTTATCCTTCTATTGGAACAAGTGTGATCCTTTCCCAGATCGTTAAAATGCCTTCCTGGATTCAATTTGCAAAATTAAGGTCTTCATGGGCACAGGTTGGAGGTGCTACACCAGAACCTTATGCGTTAAATCCTTCTTATACGATGATTCAGAATGGGCACCTTGGGCAGCAACTGCAGCAGGTAACGAGTACGAGAATTCCTAATCCAAACTTAAGCCCTTTAACTTCTACCACCTTTGAAGCGGGATTTGAGGCTTCTTTATTCGATAACAGATTGGGGATTGATTTTGCCTGGTACGATAGGAGTACAACCGAAGACATTGTAGAAACTACAGTTTCTACAAGTTCGGGTTACCGTACGGCCTTATTAAATGTGGGAGAAATCAGTAATAAAGGAGTCGAGCTCTTAATCACTGGAAAAATCTTAGACAAACCTGATTTCTCCTGGAGCACCAGCGTGAACACCGCTTATAATAAAAACAAGGTATTAAAGCTTGCTGAAAACCTGAATTCTATTGTCATGGCCAGCGCAGTAAATGGATATGCTTATATCTATAGCCAGGTGGGAAGTCCATATAGTATCATTATGGGAAGAAGGGAATTAAAGGATGCCAATGGAAAAACAGTATATAATGTTTCCGGAGGCGTGGCTACACCAGTTCCAGGGCCTCTTGAAGAACTCGGACAAGGTGTTCATCCATGGTCTGTTGGTTTTTCTAATGATTTTAAATACAAAAGATTTAGCCTGAATGTATTGATCGACGGCAAGTTTGGCGGAAGTCTTTATTCCGGAACAGATCTATATGGTACAAGAATGGGTTTGACGAAAATGACGCTTGCGGGTAGGGACACTGGAGTGCCGATTAGTGGAGTAGACGTATCCGGAAAACCGGTAAACATGGTGATCGACCCTTCTTTACTCGAAAAATACTATGGTGATGGTTTCAGAAATATCTCTTCTTTATTCGTGTATGATGCGAGTTTTATCAAGCTTCGTCAGGTTGTTCTGAGTTATCAGTTGCCGGTTAGTAAGGTGAAAATGCTATCCAAATTGAGTTCAGCAACTCTTTCCCTGGTAGGCCGTAATCTTTTTATTCTGTACAAGAAAACGCCAAATGTGGATCCTGAATCTGTATTTAGTGCAGGAAATGCCCAGGGGATTGAACAGTTTGGTGTACCTCGTACCAGAAGTTATGGATTAAACTTAAGTGTTAAATTTTAAAAATTATTCCGATGAAAAGATACATATACTATATAAGTGCGGTATTGATCCTGGCCATATCAGGATGTAAAAAAGATTTTGGTGACCTGAATAAAAACCCGAATTCCTTATCTACACCGACACCTGCGTTTCTGTTTTCCAAATCGCTCCTCAGCACGATGAGCAACAGTTATTACCTTACCGGAGTATTAAATCTGGGTGGTTTTATCCAGCATTATGCGACCTATAAAGAAGTTTCCGGGATAGGAGATAAATACTTTGCCAATGATTTCTATCAGGCACCATACTTCACAGATGGTTATCCTACTGCAGTAAATGAAATTGAGGAAGTGATCAGGGCGGTTAAAGCAACTCCTGCAGAGGTCAATAAATTAAATGTGGCACGCATCTGGCGGGTATACATTTACCACAGGATGACGGACCTTTATGGTGATGTGCCCTACAGTGAAGCTGGAAAAGGGCTCGCGAGTCTTAACTTTACCCCTAAATATGATGCCCAGGAGACCATATATAAAGACATGCTGAAAGAGTTGGATGAAGCTGCTGCCGGACTTGATGCCACAAAAGCCTCCTATGGAGGTAATGATTTTATTTACGGTGGAGATGCCGGGAAATGGAAGAAGTTTGCCTATTCACTGATGCTTCGTCTTGGCTTAAGGTTAACTAAAAAAGATGCGGCTCTTTCTGAAACCTGGGTAAAAAAGGCCATTGCAGGTGGCGTCATTCTAAATAAGGAGGATAATGCGGTCATGAAGTATAGTGATGGTCCACAAGACCTGAACCGTAATCCTACCGCAAGAGAGTCGAGGAGCAGGGATTTTTCTGCAAATTCTTTCGGTAAAAATAACATTGAAGGCGGCAAGCTAAGTGCAACCTTTATCAATTACCTGAAAAACAACAACGACCCGAGACTGAATGTTTATTCAGGAGTATGGGTTGGAACCACACAGGATCCTAATCCTGCCATTCAAAAAGGTTTTCCAAATGGAACCGGAACAGCACCTTCAGCCAATGACCTTGGTACCTATTCCGAGCCTAACCAGAATACGGTATTCAGACTTGATGCGCCATTGCTAGTTATTGGAAATGCAGAAACAAACCTTTATCTCGCAGAAGCCGCAGCCCGAGGATGGAATACGCTGGGAAGCGCAAGTCAGTTTTATATTAAAGGAGTGACCGGATCATTCGATAATGCTGCCATGTATGGCAGTGCTTATGCAATTTCTTCGGATAAAATCAATCAATACCTGACCGCCCATCCATTCGATGCTACCGGAACATTTGATCAACAAATGGAGCAGATCCATACCCAGATTTGGGCGGCCTTATACATCGATGAATATGAAGTGTTTTCCAATTGGAGAAGAACAGGGTATCCGGTGTTGATTCCAGTTAATTATCCTGGTAACGTAACGGGTGGGACGATTCCAAGAAGGTTAATTTACCCAAATGCCGAGGGTGCAAGCAATGCGAAAAATTTTCAGGATGCGATTTCGCGTCAGGGAGCAAATACCTTAACCACCCGTGTATGGTGGGATAAACAGTAAATAATTTAATACTCAATTTTTATAACAAATACCATGAATTTATCAGCCCAAGAAGCATTTTTAAAATTAGATCTAGTGTTGCCTCCAGCCCCGCAGCCATTAGGAATTTATAAGCCGTTTTTAGTAGACGGTAAATATTTATATTTATCAGGACATGGTCCCGTACAACCGGATAAGTCGCTGATTATTGGCCGGATTGGGGAAGATATGGACATGGAAGCAGGGAAGCTGGCTGCCCGTCAGGTTGGACTCACCATGTTGTCTACCATTGTGACTAATTTTGGTAGCCTTGATGTCGTAAAACGTGTTATCAAAGTATTAGGAATGGTAAATTGTTCTGCAGACTTTGAAAGACACCCTTATATTATCAACGGATGCAGCGAATTATTTGCTTCGGTTTGGGGACATGAGAATGGAATTGGCGTACGCAGTGCGGTAGGGATGGGCTCTTTGCCGGATAATATTCCGGTAGAAGTAGAAGCTGTTTTTGAATTACATCAATAATGTATTAGACTATGTTTATAATAGATGCTCACCTGGATCTCAGCATGAATGCCATGGAATGGAACAGAGATTTAAGGTTGCCTGTGCAAGCGATTCGTGCCCTGGAAAAGGGAATGACAGATAAGCCTGACCGGGAAAGGTCTACGGTTTCCTTTCCTGAACTCAGGAAGGGAAATATTGGCATTGTGGTCGCCACGCAGATTGCCCGTTATGTAAAACCCGGAAGTGTGATTCCGGGCTGGAACTCTCCGGAGCAGGCATGGTCCCAGACACAGGCACAACTTTCCTGGTACAGAACAATGGAAGAAGCCGGGGAAATGGTACAGATCAGTAATGCCGGGCAACTGAAAGCACATTATGAACTATGGAATGATGGAACCCCTAATGAAAATAAAGCGATTGGTTATATCCTGAGTCTTGAAGGGGCAGATTCTATTGTAGACCTGAGCTACCTGGAAAGAGCCCATCAATATGGGTTAAGGGCGATTGGTCCGGCACACTATGGTCCTGGAAGGTATGCCAATGGAACGGACGCAACAGGAGAAATGGGTGCACAAGGTTTAGCTTTACTTAAAGAGATGGAGCGTCTTAACATCATTCTGGATGCCACGCACCTTTGTGACGATGCATTTTGGCAGGCCTTAGCTCATTTCTCCGGACCTGTATGGGCAAGTCACAACAATTGCAGGGCTTTTGTAAATCATAACCGTCAATATAGCGATGAACAACTCCTTGCCCTGATTGAACGCGGTGCAGTGATCGGGGGTGCTTTAGATGCCTGGATGCTTGTACCCAACTGGGAGAGAGGGGTGTCTACACCACAAAGTATGAACTGTGATCTGGAGAAGGTGGTAGCCAATATGGACCATATTTGTCAGCTTGCAGGAAATGCGCGACATATAGGAATAGGTTCTGACCTGGATGGGGCTTTCGGAACGGAACAATCCCCATTGGATCTGGATACCATTTCAGACCTGCAAAAGATGGTTGAGATGCTTTCCGCAAAAGGTTATTCTGCGGAAGATCTGGACCATATCTTTCATCAAAACTGGCTTAATTTCCTTTACAAAGCTTGGGGTTAAACCTGCAAACTAGGCCGGATTTGCCAGCAGGGCATTGCATTTTTCACAAGTACCGTAAGCAGTAGTGTTTACGGTTTTTGCAGTAAAGCCCTTTGGCATTTTTAGCTTAGGTACGACCACTTCAAGGCAATAGATTTTTGAGCAGGTGGTACAGTTGAAGTGTACATGTTCATCATGGTGGTGATCTTCAGAGCAAGAAGAGGAGCAGATGGCGTAGTTTGCCGTTCCGTTCATGTCCATGATGCGGTGAAGAATCCCTTTATCTTCATAAGTATTCAGGATTCTGTATAAAGTTACCCTGTCGATCTCCTTACCCAGCTTTTTCTCCAGTTCAGGCTGAGAGATGGCCACAGTGTCCAAAGCAATTTCTTCCAGTACACGTACCCTTTGTCTGGTGTGTTTCAGGTCGTGCTCTTTTAAAATATTTACGGGATCTAGTCTCATGATTATATCGATTTTGCATTTACCAGGGAAATAGGAGGGTTGTCCATCGCATTGCCCGGGTTTAATTTTAGCGTACCTTTCACTACAATGGTCTTGTAGGTGAATTTGATCGGCTCCGCCATTTCTACCAATACCATAATGGGAACGCCATTCTTTCCGCAGTAAAAACATTGGTTAATAGGTAACGTCGAAAGCATGAATTTCGTCTGTTTCATGCCATCCTTAATGGGAACGATATATCCTTCCAGTTCAAATGTTTTATTTGCGTGTTTCTTGATCTCAGGAGTATAAACCGCATACATCTCTGAATCCTTTACGATCTTAAAATCAACACCGCCTACCACATCCCAGTTGTCAGATAAGATCTGATCATCAGGATTGTGTTGAGCTTTAACCGCAAATCCGGTAAACAATAGAACTACAAGAATTATTCGTTTCATCATCATCTGTTTATTTATGACCCCTAAGCCTGACTTATTGATCTTTCTATATTTCTTTTAATTTTTTGACAATATCCTGGAAATATTTGACCGGTAAGCCTGCACTGCAGGAATGATAGCTGCAAATATACCAATAGCTAAGCCAGCAACAAATAAATAAATTTCATCCTTCAGGAAAACCAGGCCGGTTAACCTCGCCTGACTGCTCTCCTGGTAGTTTCCTATAAATTGAAGGGCAAGATGGCCTAAAGCAATTCCGATTAGCGTACCGGCAAGGGTAAGAATAATACCCTCGGCAATAACGATCAGGAAGAGTTTCCCTCTGGAAGCACCGAGTGTACGCATGATCGCCAGATCGTATTTACGCTCCTTAAGCGAATTGTACAGGTTTACAAAAACACTGATCGCTGCAATCAGCATAATCAATACAGCAAACCATTGTAAGGTCTCGACACCAACACCAATTAAAGAAAATAACCGGGTGCTTTCCTGCGCTGGTGAGGCTGCCTGCATATTTGTCGTTTCATTTACCATTCTCGGAAAAATAGCTACTGACATTGGGGACCGGTATTGAATTAGCAATGAGGTCAGTTCTTTTCCTTCCTCAGCATGTTCTTCTTCATGGTGACTTTCGCCTTCTTTATGCTCATGAGCTTCTCCTTCTTCATGGTCGTCGTGCATTTTCCAGACACTGGCGATATTTGTTAGAATCAGGTTGTCCGTTACGTTTCCCTGAGGTGCTAAGATTCCCGATACCGTATATTGATGGCTTTTGTGGACATCGCTATTACTTGTCAGACCATGTGCTCCATAAAAGGTATCGCCTACTTTTAACTGCTGACTTTCTGCAACGCTTGCGCCAATGGTCGTTTCGAAATCCTTTGCCCATAATTTTCCACTCTGTACTTTCAATTTATAGATGGCTACAAAATTGCTGTCGGTTCCTACAATTCTGGTTCCGTTATAATTATCTCCTAAGGCGAGGGGAACAGCTCTTTTTACAAATGGGCTGCGCGACAGTTCCTTTGCTTCTTTTAGCGGGATATTCCCCGTCGGAAAATCGATGTAATAAATGCTGCTCAGGATTAACTGTAGTGGGCTGCCTTTTGCGCCAACCACGAGGTCAATGTCTTTTGAATTGTTGTCGAGCTTTTGGGCGATCTGATTGGAAGCTAACAGTAAAATGGTTAGAATTCCTGTGCCAAAAGCAATTAGCATCATATTTAGTGCGGAAGACAATGGCTTAGACCATAAGCTCTTCCAACTGATCTTTAATGGGCTCATGATAGTTCGTAAGTATTGGTAAATGCATCCTTCACTCTTTTGTCGTGCGTAGCGACTACCAGCGTCGCCTGGTTGGCGCCGGATTGCTGCATCAGCAGTTCCAGTACTATAGCCGCATTTTTATCGTCCAGACTGGACGTAGGCTCATCTGCAATCAATAAAGCCGGTTTGTTGATGACTGCCCTGGCAATAGAAACTCTTTGCAATTGCCCCTGACTTAATTCATCAGGATAAGCATTTTTTTTACCTTCAATTCCTAAAGACTCCAATACCTCATTTACGCGTTTTAAATCTGTAGGAAGTTTAGCAAAGCTTTGTGCTAAAACAAGATTTTCTGATATGCTAAGGCTTTTAATCAGGTGTGGCCGCTGAAAAATGATGCCAATGTTCCTTCCTCTGAACTGATCAAGATCTTTAGCAGATAGTCCGTAAATGGAGGTATTGTTAATCTGAACTTCTCCTTGTTGCGGTTTTAAGATACCAGTCAGGATATGAAGAAGCGTCGTTTTTCCACTTCCTGATTCACCAAGAAGCAGCCATTGTTCCCCATCATTGATTTGCCAGTCGCTAAAGCCGATGTCCTTCTGGCCGGCATAACTATGTGATACAGATTTTAAAGAGATCATAAATGTTTGCTATTTATCATGCGGCTTTTTACATATTTCAGGTATAGCTGTTTGCTATCCATTTGTGTATGATTACAACCAGGGTTGATCATGCTTACAAAAAGCAAAAATAAACCAAATATAAGTTTCTTGTTCATGTGATGTGTGTAAAGTCTTTGCTACTGCATTCATTTAAATTATTGATGTGTACAACTGCGGGTATAGCGCCAGTTGATCAGGTGTGCTGCGGCAATGGTGAATCCACCCAGAGGAATTAAAATGGCTTCCAGATCGGTGATGAGGTAATGGCCGCAGCCTATTAAGGCAAAGCCGAGGATGAGAACCAGGACAGGAAGCTCTTTTTTATGTTTGGGATAGGAGCGGGCCAATGACCAGGTACCAATGAGCAGGGAAATACAGATCATGCTCACTTCCACCCAGCTATGGGCAAGGAAGCTTAAACCCCATAAGGGTAAGGTGGTAATGAGAAATGGAAGGGCGGCACAGTGGATAGCACAAGCTATGGAGGCGGTCATACCTACCTGATCTAAACGGCTGGATCTTAATAAAGGTTTCATCTTGGAATTTTTAAACATAAAGCGTATGAACTATTGAGTTACAAATATAAAAGCAATATTGTTGCATTTGAAATATTGCGATGTATATTTGCAACTTAATTGCAATTATATGAGAAAACTATTACCTGTTACCGTGCTCAGTGGATTTCTGGGGAGCGGTAAAACCACCTTACTAAACCATATTCTTCACAATAAGGAGGATTTGAAGGTAGCATTGATTGTAAACGACATGAGTGAGCTTAATATTGATGCCCGCACTGTTGAGAACACGCATACCTTATCACGAACGGAGGAAAAGCTGGTAGAAATGAGTAATGGTTGTATCTGTTGTACCCTTCGGGAAGATCTGATTGCGGAAGTGGAAAAACTGGCAAAGGAAGATCGCTTTGACTATTTGATTATTGAAAGTACAGGTATTTCGGAACCCATTCCCGTAGCACAAACTTTCAGTTATGTAGATGAAGCAATGGGAATCGATTTGAGCAGGTTTAGCAGATTGGATACGATGGTTACGGTGGTCGACTGTTTTAACTTTAAGAAAGATTTTGGAACTAACGAATTGCTGCTCGACCGGGATTGGGTAGCTGACCGTGCAGACAGGCGTACGATTGTGAACCTGCTCACTGATCAGATCGAGTTTGCCAATGTCATCCTCCTAAATAAAACAGATTTGATTACGGAGGCTGATCTTAAGCTCATCAGGGCGGTGATCCACAAATTGAACCCCTCTGCAAAACAGGTAGAAACCTCCTTCAGCAAGGTGGCGCTTCCCGAAATATTGAATACCGGCCTGTTTAATTTTGAAGAATCGTCACAGGGAGCGGGATGGATCAGAGAGTTAAATAGCGAGCATGAATCCGAGACAGAAGAATATGGAATCAGTAGCACGGTCTTTCGCTCTCCCCGGCCTTTCCACCCGGAACGTCTCTGGGATTACCTGAATGTCAATTTCCCAAATAATGTGCTGCGGACCAAAGGTTTGTTCTGGCTGGCACCAATGCCCGATCATGCGCTGAATTTCTCTCAGGCAGGTGGTTCTTTAAAAGTGGAAAATGCAGGTACGTGGTGGGCAAGTATGCCTTTACAGGAAAGGCTTAACTATGTAGATTATGCAGATAACCGGAATGATATTGAAGGTAAATGGGACCGATATTTTGGAGACCGTCTGAATGAATTGGTATTTATAGGTCAGGACCTGGATAAAGTACAACTCAATGAGGAGTTAAATTCCTGCTTATTGAACGACGAGGAGTTGATCAGGTATACACAGCATGAAGAGTTTAGAAATCCCTTTGAACGCATGCTCTGATCGAATAATAAAGGGCCGCCTGGAAGACAAAGGTTTTCCCGGCGACCGCTTTATCTGCCTGACTCCAGAAGTATAATTCCAATGATGGAAATGAGTGTGAAGAAAATATTCACATAGAAATGCCTTGTCCATCCAAGTTTGCCGAACAATCCTCCGCATGCACAAGGGCGACGCTCGTAAAGGTTAACAACAGCTCCGCCAACATACAATGTAAATAATATCATCAATGTAAATGAAGCATACATTCCAATTAACTGGGTTTTTTGAAAAAGTAAAAGCCCAACAATGATTAACTCCGAGATTGGCAGTACCCAGACAAGGATCATGCCCATCCATATCGGAAAAACCTGGGTGGCGAGTGCTTCTTTAAATTCTGCCAAACTTAATAATTTTGAAATGGCAGCATATGCCCACATGATAACAAGAAGAATAGTAATGATGACGACAAATGGATAAATATTCATACGGTTGATTTGATTTTGTTAATAAATAATTATAAGCTAAAGTTAAGTGGATAGGTTGATTTCCTGTAGGGTCAAATGTCCCAAAATGAGGGCTATTTTTTTGCCCGGATGCGGTTTAGCGTTTTTCTGGAAACACCAAGATAAGCGGAAATAAGCTCTACAGGAGCTTTTCTGACGATGAAAGGAGACTCCTTTAGCAATAGTGCATAACGCTCTCCAGGATCAATTGAAGTGAGGTTGAAAACTCGCCTTTCAGCTGAATATTGGAGATTTAGTAATAGATTACACATGAAAATATTGAACTCAGGGAAGGCTTCTGTTAGTTTTTGGATGTTGCTAAAGGAGATGGCCAATAATGTGCTTTTCTCCAGGACTTGTATGCAGCCATCTGCCGGAAGTTGTTTGAAAAAACTGTTCACCGGAACCATAATTTCATTTTCATCCCAGAACTGATAAGGGATCTTCTTATCTTCCTTTTCAATATAAATCATGGCGAACCCTTGAATAATAAACCAAATGTGATTGCAAATTTCACCGGAATTTAAGATGATTGTGTGCCTTGGGTGGATTTCCTTTTCCACCATTTTATAGAATTGAGTTCTAAGTTCATTACTTGTTTTGTTTGTGCCAGCCAGAGAATTGAAAAAATGTTCATTTTCCATTTAAAAAGGTTATTCGGTTCATTAAAATACTTAGAAATGCCCTTGGATTTCTGTTATCTAAAATAACAAAACCATCTGTCTGAATTGATTCTTCCGGACAGATTGCACTCTGTTTACAGGCTGATTGTAAATTGGTTTACAATTAGTTGCACAATTTTGTACAGTGCAATTTTTTTTATAAAAAACTTAATCTAATTATATAGCTTAGCGCTCAAAATAGGGGAAGTTTTTTCTGTATAGGGACAGAGATTTTTAATTTTATTGTATGAGGGATCATAAGGTTTACATCGTCTTCTATGGAGATTATGAGCATGTTCATGACATAGAGGCTGTGTTTGACTCGAAGGAAAAAGTAGAAGCTTTTAGAAAGAGGTTTTCAAAAAATGAAAAGTTAAAGGTGATGGAAGTTGCGTTTAATCCGGACTTTATTTGTGATAAGGAAAGAATTCCTTATCTGGTGAACTTTGATGAGCAGAGTAGAAAGCCTTTAGAGGTGATCAGCTTATTCAGTATTGAGGATACAGAACTTGCCTTTGAAGAGGTGGTGAAAAGAGATGACGGGACTATTTCCGTGTATCTATTTGCCCGCAATAAAAAAGCTGCAATAAATGCAGCTTTAATAAAAAGGGATGCATTAATTCATTAATGGATCATCAGGTAACTGGCGGTCCTGGTTTTTTACATAGGTGTTCGTATTAAAACCTGCTATATAGTCATGGGCAATAATTTTGAGCCCCGGTTGTTGTTGGAAATCCTCACTTTCTCCCGTTTTAAGTGTATTAAACTTTTTATTTTCCCAAACGGATTTCCAATAGATCATCGTCCCCTCATATAGCCAAGAGCTTTTTTCTGTTGTCATAGATTTTTGATTGGGCATCGAGTAGGTTTGAACCAGATTCAGTCCTGACATATCCGCGCCAGAAGTTAATAATGCGGTTACCTGATATTTGATCCAATCGTGGGCATACCAGTCCTGGTCATCCCAATGAAGAATGATGCTTCCATTAGATTGACTACAGGCGATATTCTTTTTTGCTCCGTTCGTTTCCCTGCCCTCAAGAAAAAAATATCTCGTATTTGGACAATGCAAAATTAACTCAGGGGCAGCAATAATGCCGTCGTCTATAATAATGAGTTCTACATTTGGATAATCCTGGCAAAGGAAACAATGAAGCATAAACGGAACCAACATTGTCGAATTTCTGGTGGTCATAATACAGGATACTAAGGGTAATAAAGTGCATTTATTTGGGATTGGAATAAGATCTGCCTGACCCCTATACCCCTTTGAATAGTGATGAGCATAAACTTTTCCTCCTGAATTGAGAATGAAATCTGTGTTTACATCTGTTTGTGATGCTTTAAATGGATAAGCTGTCCATAGCTTTTTCCAGTAACATAAGGTTGAACCAGTTATCCAGCTGACCGTTTCATCCGGGTTTTCTATTTGCTTTTCCTGTAATTCGGACCAGGAATCCAGTTCCGTAGTTTTATTTAGACCACAGATATCCGCTCCGGAGGCCTTAAGCGCATTCACCTGGCGGCTGATCCAGTCTTCAGTATAATAGGTCGCTTCATTCCAATGAATAATAATATCTCCATTTGTTTGTGTGCAGGCCATATTTCGTGATTTGGCCGATGTTGCCGGATCCGATTGATAAATAAAATGGATTCTTGGGCAGTGTGGAATTAATGATTCTACTGAATCTCCACCGCACTGTATCATGACTAGTTCTAAATTTGAATAATCCTGATCCAGAAAATAACTAATTCCACTTACGAGTAATTCAAAATCGCCTGTAACAATCATGACGCAGGAAACGAGTGGCTTAGTATTCATGCATCAGTTCCCTCACTGCCGAACATTCTATGGTTTGCTTTCCACCACGCAATAAAAACATTTTACCATCCCATACAAAATCTCCCTGAAGACTTTCTGGAATGTCTATTTCAGCACGGATGCCGGTTTTTCCTATTCTTCTATATTTTACAATGATTGGTCCCTCAGGATGAGACATTGTGCCTTCTACTTCCATTAAGGAACCTATTGCAGGTTGGATCTGAACACGTTTAAAAGCAGGTGCAACAGAGGTAATGCCGCAAATGGTAGCCAAAAAATCATAACCTGGCTGCGCGCTCCATTCATTACGCTCAGGATATTCAGGTTCAATACGCTCAGTAACGGTTTTTAACTCAGGGTCTAATGTTCGCTCCCATGGTTTGAGCTGCGAATAATATTGATCCTGAAGTCCGGTTTTCTTTAAAGCCTGAGTTAAATACGATTTGTAGAAGAAGGTCGCTTGCGCGATTGATTTATCATATAAGGAATGAATCATCACTTTTTTTGCTTTTTTGTCTTCAACGGCACCGCTGAGAATTGCCCAGATGTTCGCAAGCTGACTATACGTTGTTTTTTCCGGTGTGTCAGCCATTAGTGCTTTTTCATCATTAAAACATAACTTCATGATGTCATCATTGATTTTCTCTGCCAGATTAACATATCTTTTTCCCCGATCCGGGTTCCCGAAGGCGGTAAAAAGTTTTGCAGCTTGTTTTAGCGTATAAGCATATTGAAGTGAAACAATAGCGGAGCTGGCACTTTCTGGATCGGGACTTTTTCCCCATCCGTTGAATCGGTTAAAGTCAATAATATTCCACCATTTCATAGCCCCGATCATTTCCTGATCACCCTTCAGCTGTCGATCATACCAATCCAGGATTCCCTGAATGGTTGGTAGGAACTGGATCATGAAATCATCGTCTTTTTTATGCATCCAATAATCATAGATCATGGAGATCCAGAAAAGAGAAAAAGTTGGAATGATCTTTACATAGTTGGCAGGAGGAGCACCGTTTGTCAGTTGTTTGGCCGAACGGGAATGATAGAAATCCAGAATTGCTTTTTTCATTAAACGATCTTCTCCGGAAAGATATAGGGCGGTCAGACCCTGAATACGGGTATCACCTGTATATTGTAACTGCTCGTGGTATGGTGTATTGTAGCAGATTTGGGCTGCTGCGTGCTGGATACGTCGGCATCCAAGGGTCCACATTCTTTTTAGTGTCTGGTCATTACACTTAAATGTGGCCGTTACTTTTAAGGGATAACCTATTGTCATTCCATGCATATGTTTCAGAATTAAAGTTTCATTTCGTTGCTATCTATATTAGGTCCATGCTGCGGTGAACCTCAATTGGATGACGAAATTGACTTCTAAACACTGGACTTGCAGACCCAAAAGGGCTTGCAGATGAATCTCGAGACTCATAGACAATAGGTTGATTCGTTACGTCCAGATTGGTTCTTCTTGTGGCGGGAAATGCCTGATTGTAGAACCAGATATAGGTAGAAGTAGGGAAAATTCCGACATACCAATTAAATAGTCCACCGCATGCTGGACCAATGACTTGTATACGCTCATGTTTATAGCTGTGTATGTTTTTAATAATGATATTTTTCATAACGAGAGCGTTAAAACCATGGGGGCAGTTGGCATCTGCAAACCCCATGGTTATTGAGAGCGTATTAAGTGTTATTTTCTATTTATAAAAATTATAAGCGACCCTGAGACCGGCAAAAGAGTAGGTCTTTGAAGGGCCAACATTGATTCCTTCATATTTCGCAAGAAGGCTAATGCGTTTTGAAGCCATAAAACCAATGCCTTGGGCATAGGTGAAGTAGGTGTCTTTTTCACTGTCACTGCTAATGTGCCATGCGGCTCCAAGTTGTCCGGAAAGGAAAACTCTGGGTGTAATGTAAAAGTTTGCCCCCCCCATAACAGGAAGCATGGATAAACCGGCCTCACCATCTTTTCCAAGATAATAGAGGTAATTGGCGCTTAATGTAATACCAAGTTCTTTTAATGGAAGGTATTCTCCCTGAACTGATCCGCCCATTACGAAAGAGGAGTATTTTGAAATCATCCCAACAGGAATTCCTTCATCCATTCCAATGGAAAGTCTGAATTTGCCTTTCATTTTATACAAAGTGCTATCGGAAAGAGGTTTGTTATTTATATTCTGTGCCATTACAGTCATGGAGGTGGCTGCAAACAAGGCGATTGCTAGTATTGTTTTTTTCATTTTTTGATTTGGTTTAGGATTTAAAGTCGGTTATTGTAATTTTATTTCCAGCCTTGTGGGTTGTTCCAGTTTTTGCGGGCTATTTCATCAGGTGACTCAGGGATTGGTACCTCGCTGATTTTTCTAAGTCGGTGGCCATCGTTGTCAGTAACAAAAATATTTCCTTCTTTGTCAACAGCAATACCCTGAGGTCTGGTAAAGTAGGCACTAGCTGCCGGTCCATCTTTGTATCGATTTGAGTTCGCATCTAAAATAAGATATTGGCTGCCTGCATGAGTGGATACAATGCCATCCGGAGTAATTTTTCGGACAACATTGTTATCACTGTCTGCTGCGTAAAGATTTCCTTTTTGATCAGTAGCAAGTCCATATACATAATAAAATTTTGATGCAATACCTGCACCGTCGACATAACCAAAACCTCTGTTGTCATCGGGATTACCTGCAAAAAGAGATACTTTTCCCTGAGGGGTAATTTTCCTTATAAACCAGGACTGTCCTACGTATAGGTTTCCTGATGGATCGAAAATTAATGAAACTGGGTTGTACATTGTTGCAGTTTCAAGTGTACCATCCTGAAAATACGAAGCCCCATTACCCACATAGGTGGTTACCACTCCGGCGGGTGTAACTTTTCTTATTCTGTTGTTGTTTAAGTCAGCAACAAATATGTTATTCGATTTGTCTAATGTAAGAGCATATGGATAGTTAAACCTTGCGTCAGTTCCAGTACCATCCATAAAACCATTGGATGTTCCTCCCATACCAGCCAGGGTGCTGACTACTCCTGAAGACGTAATTTTTCTAATACAATTATTACCACTATCTGCGATGTACAGATTTCCACTTCCATCTACAGCGATACCAGTTGGAGAGCTAAATTGGGCACTGATCCCATTGCCATCGGCATAACCTTGCTCGCCACTTCCTGCTACGGTAGTCACAACGCCTTGCTGGGTTATTTTCCGAATTCTGTGATTTCTCTGGTCTGCAAGGTAGATGTTACCTGCTTCATCGATAGCAATTTTTTGAGGGTTACTAAAACTCGCCTGCAACCCGGTTCCATCTCCAAATGTACTCGCCCCGGTACCAGCTAAAGTACTTACCATTCTGTCTGTTGGTCTTTCAATTTCAATCTTTTCAGCTTTTTTACAACTGACTAACGTTATTAGTAGCACCCCTAATAAAGTAATTTTGACTTTTTTCATAATTTTGGTTTGTTTTATAGTTTGTTTTTGTTAATTCCAATTTCTTTTAAGAAACTTCCTTCTGTTTCTGCGAATACAAATTTATCGACAAGGCGTTCTTCTTCTTTTAGGTCAAGGTCATAGGCCTGAAGCGCTTTTCTTATCGAAGCAATATCTGTCCAGGAATGAATATTCAGATCTAGGTCGACTTCATTCTTATAACCAGTTTCATCGAAAACATATGGATTTTGTTCCTGCTCGTTAAGTTTGTAAACTACACTTGTAAGATTTGTGGAACGGAACCGTTGGATGTTCCCTTCTACTTTAAATTGATCTTTATAGTCTGTCAATACAGTTTTGCTCTTCAATTTATCTTTGTCCGTTGTACGGATTAAAACAAGGATTTTCTCTTTCCTTTTTTCCCAGCGAACATCTAAGCCCAGTAAGTAGTTTAGGTTTTTTACAATAGATCTTGAAATTTCAGCTTGTGTTTGCCCGGTATCCGGATTTAATGATTCAAAACAAATTCCATTCTTACGGATCCAGTTGGCCTGGTAATCGGTTTTAAACTCATATTTATATCTTGACCTGTCTGTAACCTGCCACACAATCTGGTTTGGTGTTATGGCTGCACTAGGTCTTACAAGCGTGGTCGGATTTATAATGTTTCTCCAATTCAACTCATACGAAGTGAAAATTGCTTGATTTAAAAAGAAAACCCGGACTTTTTTTTCATTTGGATCTCTTACAACTCCCGAGCCTCCACTAAGTCCTTCAGAATTTACCTGTTCTTTATAACCACTAATTGCAGCATAATTTATAATTGAAGAGGGATTCACCTGAGTTGTGTTTACTTTGAAAAGAGGTTCTTTACTTCCGTCAAATACGTAGAAATCATTCTTTATAGGCCATTTGATCAATTCTCCATTGAGTACTTTCTGAATATTTGTCTTATCTACGTATTGTTCCGTTGTAATGGCAATTACTTTTCCTTGGTATATCCAGGCTTCATGAGGGATGGTCTGATGCCTGAAATAGGAGGAGAAAATTTTGTCTTCAACAACTGAGGATAATCCCAGATTTTTAGTGTTTCTGTTTTTTTTCCAGAAGTTAGTCACTAAAGTTTCTGCTTCGTATGTTACTGGTAAAATTTTAATCTTGTCACCAAAGTGCTTTTGCAAAGAGTCCATTTTTGGCATTGCGGCGATACAACCACTGCAGTAGATTGACCAAAAGTCAATAATCAATAGTTGATCTTTAAATGCAGAGCTTCTCATGCTTCGTTTTGTTCCATTGATAATTACTGGAATCTCAAAGTCAGGAAGTTGGTCTCCGATATTTAAATTTGGCAAACCAGCAATTAAGTCTACTTTACCTGATACATTTAAAGTTTTGTTTTGCTGTGCATACAAATCACCTGTTAAAAGCAATAGGATTACGGATATGATATAAGCTCTTTTCATTATTTTATTGCTTCAGTGATAACGAACATTAATTTTTCCCGGCTTTCTTCTTTCAGGTCCAGGTCATATTTTTGTAGTGCTTTTCTCAGCACAGTGAAATCATGTGTAGTATTAAGGTTAACTCCCAGATTGATATTGATCAGGTCTTTATAGCCAGTCTCATCTAAAAAAGGAGTGGGACCAAACTCATTTAAAGAAGCTCCTATCCAGGCGATATTTACATTTTGATAAATGCCATGAATAGGATCTTTTAATGGAACACCTCCGGAAGCTTTAAATTTTTCAGCGGATGAAGTTCTGACTAGAATCCATGTTTTCACATTTCGCTTTTCCCATCTGGCCCAAACATTGAAAGCTTTTTGAATTTCATTATCCAGAATATACATTCCTTTTAATGCTCCAATCGGCAACAACAGCTCATAGCAGTATCCATTTTTACGTAGCCACTCTATTTCTGATCCATACTTTGGATCATATCTGAATTTAGATGGATCTTTCACTTCAAGTAAGATCTGGCTAGGTTTGATTAACCCATGGGTAAGCATATCCTGAATAGATAGGTTATACATATAAATCCTGCGGGTTCCAGCCTTGTCATCATTGTAGCCTTCGAAATTCACATTAAACTGCCCCTGAACAGGTTTTACACCTTCGCGATATCCAGTTAACGCTGCATAACGCAACAACCCGCTTTCATTGGTCAGTTGTTCATTCTGAAATTTGAATAATGGTTTCTGCGGGTCAAAATTTATTTCGTTTTGCGCATAGATGCAATTGCTTATCGCAACGAACAGAATGGCAGTAATGAAGAATGGTTTTTTCATAGTTTTAGTAAATATTTTAATTAACCCTTCTGACCTGGAAAAGCCAGAAGGGAAAATTTGCTGACAACGGAAATCTATCTTGGATTTTGTGCAATACTGCTATTGTCAATTACATTTTGTGGAATGAGTAACACATACCTTGGATCATTAGCAGGTAAGGTAAAGGTTGTAGTTACGCCATTTTTTGTTATACTCCTGCTCAGGTCTTTCTTGCGTGCATTGTCTTTGTTGAGCCTCCTGAGGTCTGTCCAGCGCAGACCACGCATCAGTAATTCTTTTCTTCTTTCTTCCAGTACTTTTGTTAATGCCTCATCCGCGGTAGCTGCAGTTTGATCTGTATAAGTTCCGGTTACCCACCGATTTACTAAAAGCTTATTCAGGTCTGCCATGGCATTATCCTTATCGCCAGCTCTTGCATAACATTCTGCGCGGGTAATATATAATTCATCAACTGCGAGTCCATTGAATAAAACAGAAGTTCCAAATGTTGGTTCGTAATTTGCGCCAAAGCGAAACGATCCTGCATGAGCACCGGAATTTGGCTTTACAAAAATTATTTTCCTGATGTCGTTCGCATTATAGGAGGCCGCCAGCGCCAGATCTATTTTTGCGGTACTTGTAAATCCTATTCCGGGAGTTAGAATACCAGTCAGAGCGGAAATGGAATGAAATATAACTTCTTTATTGTACCGCTGGAACGGCGAGAAAAAAGCATAGATATTAACCGCGCCACTATTGTAGTTTAACAATTCTCCTTTGATTTGTATGGCCGCATTGGCATTAATTAAGGCCTTTGGATAATCTTCCATAGACAGGTAAGTTCTGGCCAACATAGCATAAGCCGCTGCTTTATTGGGTCTTGTAGCGATACTGGAAGTGGGAGGTAACAAATTAACTGCTTCTGATAAATCTGAGATGATTTGGTTATAGGTATCCTGTACAGTACCTCTGGAAGATTTCTCATTGATATCGGAGGTTAACCGGATAGGAACGCCAGGATCCTGAGCTGCAGTAGCGGCTGAATATGGCTTTGCATACATCTGTGCCACAAACCATAAGGTATAGGCACGATAAAATAAAGCAGAGCCTCTTAAGGTGTTTAATTTCACAGGATCTTCAGTTCCTTCTTTTATTTTTGCAAGCGCTTCTAATACAAGGTTTGCATTACTGGTAATCAGATAAGGCTTTAACCAATTGGCATTAGCCTTTGCGCGAATTGCTGAAGATTGCCAGGAATACAATGCCTGTTCTTCAGAAGTTATGACCGGTTGAGCCTCGGCTAAATAGCTTGCTGCAGAAGTGTAATAGTCATCTGCTGAAATCTCCAGATCCGTCGGGTAGTCGGAGTTCATAACGGTATAGTTGTCTAATAGCAACTGACAATCGTTTGCGGTATTAAGGAATGTCTGGTTGCTGCTTTTTTGAATATCTACATATTTCTGACAGGACAATAGCAATAGGCAAAGCAGAAATATTGGGCTTATTATTTTAAAGGTTCTCATATTCTTTAAATTAGAAATTAGCACTTAAACCAAAACCATACGTACGTGGTATTGGATAGTCATTTACATCCGGATCAATCCCTTCTTTATTAGCTCGCCAAACGATGCCCAGATTAGTAACATTTGCATATATTCTTGGATTTTTCAGGAACCAATTCGTTTTTCTGAAAGCATAGGAAAGATTGATTTCCTGAAAGCGGATATGGTCAGCTTTTAATACATTTATTTCTGAAAAGCGATAGAATAAATCTCTTTCTGTATTTCCTGCAACTGTCATTGAAGGTACGTTTGTGATCTTTTCATCACCAGGGTTTTGCCACCTCCTTGCAAATTCTGCAGCTCCAAGGCTATTGGCACTGAATAAGGGTTCATATTGAATAAGGTCGGATGGAGTTTTTCTAAAATAATACCCAAGCTTATACTGGAAAGCTGCGGTAAGAGAAAAACCAGCATAACTAAATGTATTACGAAGTGCGCCATAATATACAGGTACAGCCGAACCAAAATAATGAAGAGAACTGATTGGGACACCCTGGATTGATTTTACATTTTTCTCATAATCAGGAGCGTAGATGTCGGCAGGAATACTTACTACATTTCCATCTGCATCGTAACCTCTCGGATCTCCGGTCAGGGGATCTAATCCTGCCCAACGGTAAGCAGCGATTCGGGAGAGCTCATAACCCTCGACGTTATCAAAGCCTATAAATTGATTTGCAGTAGGTTTATTTTGAGTAAGGAGTTTCAAAATCTTCACGCGGTTGTAGGTGAAGGTCAGGTTACTGGTCCACCTGAACATTCCGGTTTGAAGGTTGATGGAGTTTAAGGTCACATCAGTTCCCCATGACCGCAGATTGGCAGAGTTATAAATACCTGTAGCATAACCTGTCGTAGGATCTAACGCCGCATCTGTAATCAGATCGGATGTATTTCTTCTGAAATATTCAACACTTCCGGATAACCTATTTCCTCTACTGCCAAAATTTAAACCTAAATTTAGCATTTTGGACCGTTCAGGACGTAATTTTTCGTTGCTAAGGTAATTCGTGTTTGCATAGGGTAACAGATTGCCACCAAATGTTGGTGCCGCAATGGAAGTAAGGATTGGTCTTGATGGAACACTAGCGTTGATGTTACCATTATAACCAAAAGTGGCCCGGAGTTGCAATAATGGTAACCATTCCAGGGTATAAAATTTCTCATGTGCTAAATTCCAAAGCCCACCTACTGAAATATAAGGGGCACCACCTCTGTTTGTTGATGGTCCGGAGATACTGCTGAGATCTTTTCTGATGCTGGCCGACAATGTATAGCGGCTATCATAAGTATATGCTGCATTTGAAGAGAAACTCAGGGTTCTGGTTTTATAATCCAACAGGTTACCTGGAATAAAAGGTATCGTTGAACTGCCAAGTCCGGATTCGGGATCATTAAATAACCTGACGAATTCCATTCCAAAAGGAACTGAGTTATTAGTTTTTAAGGTTTTCGGGTCATAACCGTAAAATTGCTGAACCCTATCCAAAGAATAATATTGTCCAATATCAAATGCCGCAAAAGCGTTCAGCTGATGCTTCTCATTCCATATTTTATCTGCAGTTAACTGTCCCCTCAAGGTTTGAGTATTTCGTTTTACAAGCTCAGGGCTATAGATTCCGCCGAGAGGAATTAGTTTTTTTAAGGGTGCCGGCAATCCGTATGGAGGATCTACATAGTCTTCTCTGGTGGTGAAGATGTTGGTTATTTCCCTGGTATACAGTGAATTTTGACCTCTTAATTCTGTGTTTTCGTCCTGACCATAGGTATATCCATAAGTAAGTGCGGCTGCGAAAACCGGACTGATCTGATAGCTTGCATTTAAGTTGAGGTTGAGATTTCTATTGGCCACTTTGTAATATCCTTGCTTCATGTCGTCTAAAGGCCTGAAGCTCATATCAAGAATTTTATCGCCATAGTGGTCGGCCAAAAGCTGAAGGTATTTTGGGCGATAAGTCCTCGGGATAACGAGGGGATTGCCTGCGTCATCTGCAAGCTGGGCATATGGATTAAATCCCGTGTTGAAGCTGCTGGTAACTAATTGGTTACCACCAGCCTGGTTGGTGCTTTGCGATTCGTTATAACTTAGAATTGCCTGAACAGATAAGTTCTTGATCGGTTTTACAGATGCAGAGTAACTAAAATTATAACGGTCTCCGCTAGCGGGAACGGTATTTTCTCTGGTTCGGCTATATCCTCCTGATAATCGGTAGGCATATTTTTCTGAGCCGCCATCTAATGAAAGCGTGTAATTCTGAACCAATGTTGGACGTAAAAAATATTTATTCAGATCATTACGAACGTCATTATCACGCAGGTCATCCAATTTTGCTTTAGCCTGAGCATCTGTGATGGTACCCAAACGCTGATCATTGATGATCTCTTCCACCGGCGAAAGGAAAGGTTGAGGTGTATAAAGATCGGTAGGATCTGCTACCGGAGTAGGATGGAAATAGTTATATTTTTGAATTTGTGCATCCACAAAATCTGAAGTGCTCATATATTTTTTATAAAACAGATCGATTTTATCGCTGACATTTACGTTGGTGTTAAAAGACACCGTAACAGGTCTATTATAACTTCCTTGTTTTGTTTTAATCACAATTACGCCATTTGCAGCTCTGGATCCCCAGATCGAAGCCGCCGCCGCGTCTTTCAGGATATTAATGCTTTCGACATCATCGGGGTTGATCTGATCAATGCTGTAGGGAGAGGGGATTCCATCAATTACGACCAGAACCTGTCCGCTATTCAAACTTAATTCTGCACCAAAGCCAGGTGCCATTAATGTATTTTTGCCCCTTATCGTTAAGGCAACCAGCGGAGACCTACGGAAACCGCTTGAAAGATTAGCGTTTCCATTGATGGGATTATTAAAATCTAAACTTGCAGTAATGCCTTCCAGCCTTTTAACTAAATTTGAATTGTTGCTATGCTGCAACTGTTCTTTGGTAACGATCTCAAAAGAGCCCGTTGCGCGTTCTTTAGGAATGTCCTGATAGCCAGTACTGACAATGCTTACTTCACCGAGTTCATTTTGTCCCGGATTAAGTACTACGGAAATGCTGTTATCTGAATTTAATCCACTGAGACTAATTTCTTTTTTTACGTACCCAATAAAGGAAATTTCAAGTGCCCCTTTTTTATGGGCAAGAATTGAAAAATTCCCATTCATATCGGTCTTGGTAATCCTTTTACCTCCTTTTACCTTTATGGTTGCCCCAGGCATAGGATGGCCCATTTCATCCGAAATTTTACCTTTAAAAATGACAGAGTCTTGTGGGAGAAAGTTGTTGCTTTTTTGGCTTAACGCACGCTTTTTTTCTTTAAATACGATGATTTTATCACTGATGGTATAGTCAAAACTCTGGTTAGCAAAACATATTTTTAATACGTCATCGATTGTCGCATTTTTAATATTTATAGTTACGGGTTTTGCTTTTTCCAGAAGATCAAGGTCTCCAAAGAAATCATAGCCGCTTTGGACTCTGATCTCTTTAAAAATTTTGACCAGAGAAGCATTTTTTTCTGAAAGGGTGATTCTTTGTGCTTCAGCTGCAGTACCAATTTGCAGGAATACTGTAGTCATTAAAACAATAATAAGTTTCATAACGCACAGAAATTTGATCATACAGGCAGTTGGCCTGTATGAAAATTTAGCGAAAAATTTCATACATTTGTTTAGTTTGGGTTTTTCGCAGGGACGTCTTTCTTGTCTATGAGCTTATCGTGCCCTGCGTCGGTTATTTGGTTCTTTTACTTAATAATAAAATCCATTTTCGGCCGGAAGTGTTTCAGCACTTTCGGCTTTTTGAATTTTTCATAAGGTATACGTTAGTTCATAGCAATAATCCTCCTTCCTTTGATTTCGAATTTAATTTTCCCAGTTGATTCTAACATTTTTAGAACTGCTGATATGTTCTTGGATCGGGAAACAGTACCCCAATACCTGGTATGATTCGAATAATTTTGATAACTAACTTCAACATCATACCATCTCGCGATTGATCTCATAATGCTTTGCAGGTCTTCCCCATTGAAAATAAACTCATCATTCTTCCAGGCGATGTTTTTTTCAATATCTGCCTTAGAAACCGCAATCTGATCTTCCCCCTTCTCCGTAAAAGCTTCCTGTCCGGGCCTCATAATTTTACTGGATTTTTGATTATGGATTCTAATCTTTCCTTCTAACAAAGTAGTTTGAGTTTTCTGTTCTTCAGGATATGCCAATATGTTGAAATGAGTTCCCAGCACTTCTACTACCTGATGTTCGGTATGAACACGGAATGGTTTAGAACGATCTTTGGCGACTTCAAAAAAGGCTTCTCCAATGAGTTTGACTTGCCTTTCTTTACCTGTGAATGCCGTAGGATAAGTCAATCTGCTCGATGAATTTAGCCATACTTTAGTTCCGTCAGGCAGTGTTAATTGATATTGGCCCCCCCGGGGTGTTTCCAGTATATTTAAGTCTTTATGTCCCCTGGCCCCCGGTATGTTTTCATAAATAAGTCTTCCCCCTGCCTTTGTCCTGATACTGGCATTGCTTTGGAGAATAACTGCCTGTTGACTTTTTTCATTTAGTCTGATCTTTTTTCCATCATTAAGCGTTAGTATAGCTTTATATCCACCTGGAAGAATGTCTTGAAAATCAGATTTTCTCGTAGACGCTTGCGGGATAGGATTGCTTCGTTCCAGATAAAAAAGGCTGATGACCGAAATTGCTAAAAGAATGGAGGCCGTAATGGCAATACGTTGCCATAACCTGATTGTTCGCTGTGTTTTATTTCTGGAATAAATATGGCCTTCGAGTTTATTTGCCATCCGGATGTTGACCAGCGATATGTTTTCTTTTGAAGGGACATAAGTGCTTTCTGACAGGTCCTTAATGTGCCAGCTTTCTACAATAGCCTTTTCCTCCTCAGAACAGGCTTTACGAGAGTATTTATAAACGAGGTCTTCAGGAAAATATTTCTTGATCATCTATTACTTTAAAACTTTTGGTATAAGTACATGTAAGTTATAAAGCGCCTTAGGCCCAGAAGAAAATGAAAAAAATTATTTATTGATAAGCAGTAGAAGAAAAGTGAAGAAGCCGAGTTTCCCCCGGAGGATTTTTAAGGCGTTGCTGATTTGATTTTTAACCGTTTTTTCAGAAATATTTAATTTTTCTGCGATCTCTTTACGGGATAGGTTTTGTTTCCTGCTAAGCTCAAATACCTCCCGCATTTTATCAGGCAATGCCAGAATCTCTTTTTCTATTAGCTGACTGAATTCTTTTTCCCGAATGTAATTGTCTGTAATGTATTCTCCTTCATCGAGGAAATTTTGAAAAGAACTGGTATAATCTTTTCTGACTTTTTTGTGATCCAGGAGATTAAAGAACTTATACCTTACTGCACTATATAAATAGGAAGATATACTTGATCTTAAAATAATTGTTGTTCTTTTATCCCATAGATAAATGAAGACTTCTTGGACAATGTCCTCGGCTTCCTCTTTATCTGTGGTTATTTTACAAGCATACACATACAATAATGCCTGAAAACGGTGATATATTTCAATGAATGCTTTATGATCTCCTGAAATGAGCAGTTTCGTCAATTCAAAATCAGTTAGTGAATGATAAGCATACTTTTCAGAGTACATGATCGAATTTATTATTATTGTTTGATGAAGTTACGTATTATCATTATAATAGTGGTTGTTTTTTCAAAAGATGAACTGTCAAATGCGTTTTTTTGACAAATTATCACTTAATCGTTTTTAGATGAACAGGAAATAATAAAATTTACTTAAAACAACTTATAGTGGAGAATCGTTTTAATTCTGTATGTCCAGGGTATGCTGTATAAGATGAAAGAAATTAGGGATTAGGATCCCTTAAATAAACAAAACGTTTTTTGCCGGTACCCCATCGGTTGTGGTACCTGATTGCCGAGTGCATACACAATATAATAAATCATTGTCCAATCAAATGCGGTAGGGATTGAGACTGTAAAGTGAACTGTGTCAACTCTAGCAAGATAGAGTTAAAATAAGTAATTTAGTATGACTTAGGACACAATGAAAAGTAAAGAACCATTTGATTTTGATCGCTTCAAAGCAGAAGCAATGGAAAGCCTTTATCAAGGCAAAAATATGGGTGGCACCGACGGTGTGTTTGCCCCAATGTTAAAGCACCTGTTGGAATCTATGCTCGAAGGAGAGCTGGATAACCACCTCCAGGAGAGCAAAGGCAGCGATGATCCCAACCGGCGTAATGGGAAGACCCGTAAGACCGTACGGAGCCTTCAGTCGGGTGAATTTGAGTTAGAGGGTACCCGTGATCGTAACGGGACTTTCGAGCCTAAGATCGTTCCCAAGCGCCAGTTGATTATTACAGCGGAATTGGAGGATAACGTGATCGCAATGTATGCTCGTGGGATGAGCACCCGTAATATTTCTGATTATGTAAAGGAAATGTACGCGATGGACATTTCTGCAGCCGAGATCTCCAGCATAACAGACAAGATTATCCCTGCGATGAACGAATGGCGAAACCGGCTACTGGAAGCAGTGTATCCCTTTGTATTTCTGGATTGTATGCATTATAAAGTTCGGGATAACGGTGGTGTTGAATCCCGTGCTGTTTACAATATGCTGGGTATAAACCACGATGGAAAGAAGGAATTGATCGGCGTCTATCTTTCAGAAAATTAAGGAACTAAGTTCTGGTTTTCTGTACTGATGGATTTGAAACAGCGTGACGTAGAGGATATCCTGGTTGCTTGTATTGACGGCTTAAAAGGCCTTCCGGAGGCTATAGAAGCCGTATTTCCTAAAACGCAGATTCAGTTATGCATTGTCCACCAGATCCGCACCAGCCTTCGCTATGTGCCTGAAAAAGACAAGAAAGCTGTTGTTGCTGACCTTAAACCTGTTTATAAAGCCAATAATCAAGAACAAGGCTACGAGAAACTACTGGAGTTTGATGATAAGTGGGGTAAAAAATATCCCCTGTCTGTAAAGGGCTGGATGGAGAACTGGACGAATTTATCTACGTATTTTGAATATTCTCCAGAAATCAGAAAAGTGATCTATACCACCAATGCCATTGAAGCAATGCATAGACAAATCCGTAAAATAACCAAGACCAAAGGGCGCATTTACATCGGACCAATCGCTGCTAAAACTGGTGTATCTGTCTTATAGGGACTTTTCTAAAAAATGGACGATGCCGATGCGGAACTGGGGCTTGGCAATGTCTCAACTCTATAATTAAATTTGGAGAGAGATTAAAAGCCTTCGGCGACTTCTTCCTTGGCGGAGGCTGAAGGGCCTCCACCAAGGAAGAAGTGATGTTGACACAGTTCAGTTTACACTCCCTAGGGAGCATCAGTTTGATTCAGATAAACAGCGCAGATTTGTGTACTTTGAGTAAAAGTCGGTTTAACGAAAGTAATTCTGTAGCTCATTGAGAGCGTTGGGGCTCCAATACCAACATATGTATACCAATTTCCCATAATATATGTTGCTTTTATGAATCAAAAAGTGCCAAAAACTTTAAATAATGTCTACTCTATTTAGAGTTTTTAGCTTCCTTTTATAATATTTTTCATTACGCTTTTTCAAAAAATCTTTGAGGTAGACAGATATATTAATTTTCTTCCAATGATTCAAGTTAAGACACAGGCCCTCTTAAATAAACGAAGCGCTTAACACCAACTCCGATAGGCTGTGCTGTTTGAGTTGCAAGTGCATTTGCGATATATAGCTCTACTAAAGTTATTGCAGATGGGAGATCTGCCGTATCATTAAGATAAATCGCACATACATTTATACCTAAATTACAAGAAGGTTTAACTGACGTTTTTCTATAATTATTACGATCATATACTCCATCACAACAACCACCGAAACTGTACCAATTTGCCATAATATAAGATGTTTTTATAGATCAAAAAACAACAAAAACTTTAATAATGCTTACTCTGTCCAGGGTTTTCAGCATCGCCCTTTCAAATACAATGAACTAATGATATGGTTCATTAATAAATTCCTGGGAATTGATAATTCCCAGGAATAGTTTTAGACGACTGGTTTCGACTTAAGAAATAGGACCTCTTAAGTAAACAAAACGTTTCACACCTGCTCCGGTTGGCTGAGAGGTCTGAGTTGCCAGCGCATTTGCAATGTAAGTAGTTACACCATCAAATGCACTTGGGATCGCATCAGTTTGATTCAAATAAATAGTACAGATTTGCACTCCTAAATTACAACTAGGTTTAACACTGCTTAACCTGTAACTTGTAGAGAGAGTAGGATCTCCAACGCCTGTATAGGCATACCAATTTGCCATAATATATGATGTTTTTATAAATCAAAAAGCATCAAAAACTTTGATTAATGCTTACTCTGTCCAGGGTTTTCAGCATCGCCCTTTCAAATACAATGAACTAATGATATGGTTCATTAATAAATTCCTGGGAATTGATAATTCCCAGGAATAGTTTTAGACGACTGGTTTCGACTTAAGAAATAGGACCTCTTAAGTAAACAAAACGTTTCACACCTGCTCCGGTTGGCTGAGAGGTCTGAGTTGCCAGCGCATTTGCAATGTAAGTACTTACACCATCAAATGCACTTGGGATCGCATCAGTTTGATTCAAATAAATAGTACAGATTTGCACTCCTAAATTACAACTAGGTTTAACACTGCTTAACCTGTAACTTGTAGAGAGAGTAGGATCTCCAACGCCTGTATAGGCATACCAATTTGCCATAATATATGATGTTTTTATAGATCAAAAAACAACAAAAACTTTGATTAACGCTTACTCTGTTTAGGGTTTTCGGCCTTCCCCTTTTTTACCCGTCAAGACAGGCATTTACCATAAGTCGACTTTTACAGTAAATATTTTTAATATCTTTTTGGAATTGTTAATTATCCACAACTGCATTTTAGATAAACAAAACGTTTGATTCCTCCTCCGGTTGGTTGAGAGGTTAGCGTTACCAGGGCGTTTGCAATATAGGTAGCTACACCATTAAAAGCGTTTGGAACAAGTTCGTTTTGATTCAGATAAATAGCACAGATTTGCACGCCTAAATTACAAACAGGTTTAACAGTGCTTAATCTGTAACTTGTCGCGAGTGTTGGATCTCCATTTCCTGTATAAGAATACCAATTAGCCATAATATAGAATGCTTTTATAAATCAAAAAGCAGTGAAAACTTTAATTATTGCCTACTCTATGGTTTTCGGCTTTTCCCACAACGATTGTTTTTTATAACAGTACTAAATTACAAATAAGTTCCTCTGCTTTTTAGGGCCATATGCCCCAATCTCAAAAAGTTTTAAGGATAAATAGCATACATTTATTATCTGTTTATTTTTTTAGTGATGAAAATAACTAGGTTCCAATCGTTAGCAACAGCCTTTTAAATATACTGTTTTCATCACTCCAATTCCGGTCGGCTGTGGTGTTTGAGTGAGTAAGGCATTTGCAATATTTGTAGCCTGTGCGTCCACGAGTGCTTGTGGAGGAGGATCTAACGTACTAGTTAAAAAAATCGCACAAATTTGTGGTCCAGTTAAACAGGAGGGGGGTGCTACCGCAAGAGTGTAGCTAGTTGCCAATCTGGGGTCCCCAAATACATAAGTATACCAAGCCATAATAATAGGATGCTTTTATAGATCAAAAAACAATAAAAACTTTAATTATTGCCTACTTTTTTTAGGGTTTTCGGCCTTTCCCTCAATAATTTTCTTTATTAATTTATAGCACTAAATTATGTATGAATTGTGTTTTAATGCCATATGTCTCAATTTTAAATGGTTTGTCGAATAAATGAGAGATGTAAATGACGAATCTTTTTGAGTCTGTTCTAATCATTAACAATTACATTTCAAATATACAAAGCGTTTAACGCCTACACCTAGTGGTTGAGAAACTAGTGATAAAAGTGCATTTGCAAGGTAAGTCTGCATCGGTGATCCCGCGTCAAATGAAGTTGGAATAGCAACGCTCTGATCAAGATAAATCGCACATATTTTTGTCCCGGTAACGCAGGATGGTTTGTTTGCAGATAACATGTAATTTAAGGGGGATCCCGGAGATCCACTGCCGTTAAACGCATACCAATTGGCCATAATATAAAATGTTTTTATAGATCAAAAAACAATAAAAACTTTAATTA
Organism: Pedobacter sp. FW305-3-2-15-E-R2A2; assembly: GCF_038446955.1. Taxonomy (NCBI): domain Bacteria; kingdom Pseudomonadati; phylum Bacteroidota; class Sphingobacteriia; order Sphingobacteriales; family Sphingobacteriaceae; genus Pedobacter; species Pedobacter sp. FW305-3-2-15-E-R2A2. Next base: position 5,433,504 of record NZ_CP151803.1, on the reverse strand, counting down.
TTGCCTACTTTTTTTTAGGGTTTTCGGCCTTTCCCTCAATGATTTCTCTAATAACTTATAGTACTAAATTACACATAAGATGCGGCGTTTTCTAGGGCCAAATGTCTCATATTAAAAGAGTTTTTAGAATTAATTTGCAGCTCTGAAGAAGGATTAAAACTAATTTAAATACTCCAGTAAGCCTAGGATATGCTCACTGTCATCCCCTGTAATCAATTCGCTTTTAGAAAGAAAAACTTCAAAATGTTCGTAATTCCAGGTATTGTTTCCATGATATACGTAAACATATAGAAAGGGGACATTATCAATTTTAAACAATAGATTTTTGGTAGACAGAAAATGGACTACATGCGAATCTTCTGCGATATTGGCGTTTTTGTATTGATTTTGTAAAAGAATCACCTTCCTGCATAAAATTGTCCCTTCCCATGCATAGGGGAAGGAGAGGTAAACCTGTTTGGTAGTAGTATCGTATAATAAAATACGGGTTAATATGCTCGCCTGATAGCCCTGACCTCTTTCCTGTATGCTGTTAAATTGGAAGGATAGTCGACTGGAATGGTACCAGTCGTCGTCATCCCAGATGCATACATATTCTCCCCGGCACTTTATAACTGCCTGATTTCTCGCATTCCCCAATGACTCCGTATCCTCTCGCTCTATTGGTAAAATCTTAAGATCTGAATTTTGATATTCTTCGATGACTTTCGTTGTTGAATTGTCCATTTTCGGATAAGAAATGACCAGTTCTTTATTGGGGTAATTTTGAGATTCGAAGCAGTCGATAGCTTTTTGCAATAACTCAGGTCTGTTGTTCGTAACACAGATACAAGAGATAAGAGGATAATTTGAGGTCATAATTACGATTTTAAAGATGTCATATTGCTGCGATTGAGCAGCTCATTTAAAGTAAATTACTGAACAAACCACTTTCCTGTCGTTTTGCTCAGTATAATTGGTGATGCCAGAATCGAATCACCTGAGGTATACAAATTTCTTTGAACCAAAAGGCTTTTCCGGTTGAATTCTACCGGTGGCCAAAGCTTTCTTAATGTATTGCTGCATATTTGCTGAAAGTGGTTCGACAGGCCTGAAATCTTCACCAGTGGCATAGATGGCACATATATTCTCGCCACAGATGCAATTATGTTTAAGTGTTATTTTTACATAACTTGAGCATAAGGTTGGGTCTCCTCCCATCCCCATGTATGCATACCATGATCTATTCATAATAGTTTTGTATTTTAAGTTAGTGTTCTGAATTATTTTCTATACTTCCTGCTGCGGGGAACTCAGACATCCTGACTTCCAATGGCACGGGAGGGAAAATAGAAACCGGTTGTCCTTTGCCTTTTGCAAGTGCACGGATGATGTAAAAAAGTAACCCGGGAGTACCTTCAATATCTGGTTTTCGTTCAGGGTCATTTGGAATTTCGTCTGCAAAAATGGCACATAAATAAGGGCCGTTAGCGGAAGCAGGTGCCTGCTCTAGTAATTGATAACTGTTAGGATCACAGATGTCCAGTTCGTTGTTAATAAATTGATACCATGGCATAGGATAAGGGTTAATTTTCTGGCCTACTCTGTTCAGGGTTTTCGGCTTTCCCCTCATGACGTACATTCATCCATTGTACGGCATGTTTTTTATGTCTCGGATCTTCAAAAGGTTTCAATGTAGTATTACTCGCATGTAGCGTAGCTATAAAACCATCTGTATAATCATGTGCAAAAATGCTGGCTCCGGTATTCCAGATATAATCATAATCTTCTCCAATCTGAAGATCCTTAAATGGATGTTGCTGCCAGAAACTTTTTCGATAGACCATGGTTGCTCCCGATAACCAGGGGTGTTCCCCTTCTGTATCTGCGTATTTCCAGAATTTGCCTACGAGGGGAGAAAAAAAAGTAATGGTGTTTAACCCACAAATGTCTGCTTTTGATTCTTCTATAGCTTTCAGTTGGTGATCGATCCAGTCGGGTGCATACCAGTCATCATCGTCCCAGTGCATGATAATTTCACCTTTAGCAAGGTTGCAGGCATAGTTCCTTTTGATACCAATACTTCCTAAGGGCTCGGTATAGAAATACCTGATTCGGTGATGGTCTGGAACAAGTTGTTTCACAGATAGTTTTCCGTCATCAACAATAATCAGTTCGGCATTCCTGAAATCCTGGCTTAGAAAACATTCGATGGCTAAAGGAATGAATTTTTGTCTGTTGGCAGTAGGCATAATACAGGATACAAGCGGTTGTTCCATCATCATCTGGGTTTGTTTTTATTGAACCTGAGGTTCATAATCTGATCAGGTCTTAAGGATAAAATTATAGAAAATATCTCCTCTGAAATAGGGTCAAATGTCCCAAAATCATTAGTTTAAATAGTATTCCAGTTGGATGACATCTTGAACGGTTTCATTAATGTCTTCCATAATTTCTCCATCCTTACAATAGGAATTAAACAGTTTCTGATCCTTATCTTTCGTTCCATAGCCTATGTAGATGTAAAGATGTGAGGCTTCAGTAAAATGAAATAAAAAGTTCTTATAGGAGAGGAAATGAATGATGCCACTGTCATCTTCTCTTTCTATATCTATGTAAGCTGCTTCCAGTAAGGTTTTTCTTTCACAAAACAGCGTCTCCTGCCATTCCCAATAAGCAGAATGATAGGTTTTCTGTTGATGAAAATCATACAGTAAAATATGCATGAGGATACTTGCCTTAAAAGGACTGTCTTTAATGACGATGTACTGATCTGACAGTCTGTTCACATGGTGCCAGTGTTCGTCGTTCCAAAAGCAGACATAGTCGCCATTACAGATTTCTATAGCATTGTTTTTTGTCAGGCATGGCTTTTCATACTGAGGCCTGACGATCCTGATGATTTTGATAGCGGAAACGGAATTGATCTGGTCTATGATGGTTTTACTCAATAGATCTTCTTCGGGATAAGAAATAACCAACTCTGTATTGGGATAATCTTGTCTGGCGAAACAGATGATTGCACGTTGTAATACCAATGGCCGGTTGCCGGTAATGCAAATACAGGAGATCAATGGATGCTTATAGTTCATAGCAGATTTATTTTGTTGACAGGGAGATTTATTAACCTAATTTACTGTTAAACCCAGGACCCTTATAGGGTCAAATGACCCATAATTGCTATAGGATTCTTATTGCATCAGGGTTTTGTTAATTTGGCTTGACGAGCTTGGCAATAATAGATCGTATAGATGTAATCCCGATTAAAATTGTTTAGAATGAAAATAACAACGCTGATTGATAAACATGAAATGTTGCGTTTATGGGCTATAGGAGAGATTTATGTCGATCTTTTGAATCCAGAAAACAGGGAGACTGCTCTGAAGCATCTGAGCTTACTTAATGCGAAGGATCTCATTTCAGAAAGAAAAGGAATTGAGCAGATTTTAAAAAAACATCACTGGTCCTTAATCGACTTTATACCGGAAGATACCATATGGTATAAAGCGATTCTGGAGCTGAATAAACCTGAGTTTTATAAGCTGAATAACTTACCTGTGGATGACCTTGGAAAGATTACCAATAATACTTTTCGTGTGGCCTATGCGGCAAATATCATCAGGATTAAACCTGACTTGAACCGACGCATTTCAGGAATTATCGACGCAATGAAAAAAGGGGAAGTGCAGTTTTCAGGAATTACTTTGCTGGCCAGCGAAGTAAATGGGCCCTATACAATTTTAGAAGGAAACGGCCGGTTGATTAGCTTGTACAATTTGGAATTCATCGAAAAACTAAAAGTCTGTGCTGAAAGACAGATAGAAGTAGTCCTTGGATTATCTGATGCTGAAATCGCCTGAATAATGAGGCGGAGGATTAGAGAAGATAATTATCAAGACTGGTCAATTCAATGATATTCTGGTTGACAGATTCTTCCAGAGAGGCATTGTTTTTGAAATGAATATCCAATTGATGTGTTTCCAATATATTGAGTCCATGGAAGATGTAAACATATAAATAAGGATCATTTACAATTGGAAATAACTTGCCCGAGGCCGATAGTGCCTTAAGAATGGTCTCAGCTTCCCCATTTTCTTTTTCAAGATAAGGATGTTCGGGCAGTATTTCTTTTGCACAAAGCAATGTCCCTTCCCAAAGCCGGAAATCCGAAATACAAGACTTTTGATCTTTAAAATGATAAATGACAATATTCGTGTAAATACAGGCTTTGAATTCAGAATCTCTGATTGCTTCATATTGAGCACTGATCCTATGGTTGCTGTACCAGTCGTCATCATCCCAGATACAGATAAATTCTCCGCTGGCGGCCATTATCGCATGGTTTCTGGAGGCGCCCAAATTTTCATTTTTCGGTCGTTCTATAGCGAGAATTTTAATATCTGAAATGAAGATGACCTGGTCAATTACCCGCTTTGTTAACAGGTCACCTTCGGGATAAGAAATCACGAGTTCTTTCTTTGGGTAAACTTGTCTTTCAAAGCAAGTAATTGCTCTTTGCAGCAACAACGGCCTGTTCTTGGTGATGCAGAGGCAGGAAATCAGCGGCATTTCTTGCGCATCACTTGGCATCCTTAGCCGGCTCTTTCCAGGTTGTCCCTGTCTTCTTATGTTTGATGTCTTCCACAGGTTTAATACTGGTGTTGTGTGCATGAAGGATTGCGACAAAACCATTTGGGTAATCAAGCGCAAAAGTTTTAGCACCCGTATTCCATACAAAATCATAATCTTCACCCACCTGAATGTCTATAAAGGGATGTTCCTGCCAGAAGGATTTACGATAAGCCATGGTTGCTCCACATAACCACGGTTGTTCCATATCAGTATCCTCATACATCCAGCGTTTATTTACGGAGGGTGAATAGAAAATAACCTGATTTAATCCGGTAATGTCTGCTCCGGAGCTGGACAAAGCCTCCACCTGTTTACTGACCCAGTCTGCAGCATACCAGTCATCATCATCCCAATGCATGATGATTTCACCTTGTGCCTTCTCGCAGGCATGGTTTCGTTTCACGCCAATAGTTCCGAGAGGTTCCGAATAAAAGTAACGAATTTTCGGATTATCGGGAATCAGACGCGCAGCGGATTCAAGTCCGTCATCAATGATGACAAGTTCTGCGTTGGGATAATCCTGCTCTAAAAAGTAGTTAATAGCGAGGGGAATAAATTTTTGCCTGTTGGCAGTAGGCATAATACAGCTAACCAGAGGTAGATTCATAATTGTTAAGTTTTACCCTAAAATTAGATAAAACAGACATAAGCAAATAGGGCCAAATGTCCCAAAATCCAGGTGGCCTATAGATCATTTTTTTTTCTTTGTAAATTGTGAAAAACGAATGCTATATCCTTAAATGTAAAATGAACAGTATAAAAAAGCGCATAGAAATTGACGTTATTATTTTGAGTTATGCCCAGAATTCTGATCTAAAAGCAATTACAGAGAATTGCCTCAACTCATTAATGGATTCAGAAGATCCCGAAGTTATTCAGTTCAATATAATTGTGATTGAATCGGAAAAGAAAATGAAACCTACTCAATATTCATACGGTTTGACGGTGTATCCCGAACAGGAATTTGGTTATCATACTTATATGAATATAGGTTTAGGCCTCAGCTCAGCACCTTTTGTTTGTTTATGTAACAATGATCTGATCTTTCATTCAGGATGGGCTACAGCACTGCTAAAAGCATTTTTACAGGATCCTGATTTGAGTAGTGCCTCTCCGGTTTGCTCTTTCCATCATCCCACGATGGGATTTCAACTTAACAGTGGAATATATCCCGGCTATCGTGTCCGATATGAAATTTCGGGATGGTGCCTTTTTCTGAAAAGAGATGTATTCAGAATTACAGGGAAGCTGGATGAAAGTTTTAAGTTCTGGTGTGCAGATAATGATTATGCAAACACACTTTCTGTATTGAATTTAAAACATGCATTGGTGAGCTCTTCCATTGTGGATCACCTGGAAACACAAACTTTCAACGAACAAAGTGAGGATCGACAAAATGAACTGATGGCAAAAATGGATTTCTATTATGAGAAAAAATGGTATCACAGGTTTGGCGAAGGCTGGATGTTACTAGACTGATAATTCTCATCAGGACCTGATAAAAAATCTAAAAGTGCATCTCAAATTGACCGATTATGAAATTGATCAGAAAAATTAAAAAACATGAAGTGCTAAGGCGTTGGGCAATAGCTGAAGTGTACGCGGAGTATTTAAATTTAACTCATCTGGATTACCCACAGGAAACATTGAGATTGCTCCATTCAAATGATCGGGAACTGGAGCAGATAGGAATCAGCAGGTCCCTGAAAATACATCACCTATCCCTTCTCGATTGTATGCCATCTGATACATCCTGGTTTTTAGCAGGTCTTGAAATCAATAAGAGCGAATTTGATCAGCTGTACACTTTGCCGGTAATAGATCTGGCGAAGATTAGCCGGGATACGTATAAGGTATCTAATGCTGCCGCTGTTATTCAACAAAACCCACTTTTGGATCCCCGGATTACCGCAATCAGAAATGCACTCAAATCAAATCCGGAACAAGTCCAGATGTCTGGAATAATCCTGCTTGCCAAAGATTTTGATGGACCTTTTACGGTCATCGAAGGGAATGGCAGGCTGATCGGCTTATACAGTATTTTATTTCTGGAGGAAAATAGCTTTACACCGAATGATCAGATAGAAGTTGCGATTGGCCTTTCAGACTCAAAATTTGAAATATTATATGAGTACCTGGATTAGATCGTTTAATACAAGTACTCTATAATCTGTTTGTCTATTCAGTAAGATTTTTCAAATGATAATAGTCAAGATTAGTCATATTCAAAACTTGTTGATTAACTTCTTTTTGAAGTGGGGTGCTTTGCAATAGAAAGTAGTTGAAGTGCGTCTCTCCCAATGCATTATTACCATGATAAATATGAATATACAGCTCGGGCCGCTCTATAATATGAAATAGTGCATTTTTTGATAATAAAAAAGGAACAATAGGACTAAATTCTCTTCTATCCAGATCTAAACAGGCGGTTTGTAACAAGATTTCTTTTTCACACAGCAGTGTTCCTTCAAAATAATGATATAAGGAATAATAGCTCTCTTTAATTTCACTATCGTGCATCAGAACATGCATCAGAATGCTTGCTTTAAATGGACCGTCTTTAAGTACCATAAACTGTTGGGAAATTCTATCCTCGTTATACCAATCATCATCATCCCAAAAACAAACAAATTCTCCATTTGCAGCCAGAACGGCATTATTTCTGGATGTTCCCAGTTTCTCTGTATCATGTCGTTCCAACCGAACGATTCTTATTTCAGATAATCCTTCTATCTGATCAATAATGCTTTTAGTAACGAGGTCATTTACCGGATAAGATATCACCAGCTCTTTATTAGGGTAATCCTGCATATCGAAACAGGCAATTGCCCGCTGTAACAACAATGGCCTGTTTTTAGTGACACATATACAGGAAATTAAAGGATCTTGTGTTTTCATAGGATTGAGATTTAGGGTCTATAATGCCCTAAAATTACCTCGAAATCTATGCTTCTAATAGGGTCAAATGTCCCAAAATATCTCTGTATTTCTTAAAGCTACTGCTAGTTTATATCTTGGATAAGTTGAAATTCTTTTATTAATCTTAGCCTCTTATCAGTATGAAAATCAAATTTTTCTCAGATTATGATAAAACAGAAAACCTTTTAAAAAGGTTCATGATGAACTACAATGTATACGACCAGGCCCTGCAATTTACGACTGATGATGATTACGATTATGCCGTGGTTTTTAACCGGTCGTATCAGAAAATCAAGGACGCCGCGAAAGTGATCACGATTGTTCAGGAACCTTCCTGGAGTACGGTACATCCTAATAATCAATTTCTGACGAACAGTGATTATTTAATCATTCACGACCGGGAATTGTTTGAAAACCTATATCAGATTGAACTGGGAAAGAAGGTCTTCGAGGCGCCTTCCTATATGTTTTTTCATGATCATGTAGACAAGTCCTTTTTTCAGGCAGCGGAACAGGTTCCCAAAACGAAGAAGTTATCTATGATTGTCTCTTCTCTGGCGATGGATGTCGGTAATTATGGAAAACGCTTACGTTTAGTTCGTAAGATCTTGGCTTCTGATCTGGATATTGATATTTATGGCAAGGGGTATAACCTTACTGATGAACGTTATAAAGGAATGTTGGAATTTAAACATACCGGTTTGATGCCTTATGAATATTCTATTGCTGTAGAAAATTGTCAGGAGAAAAATTACATTACCGAAAAATTTGTTGACTGCGTATTGTGCAATACCATCCCGATTTACAGTGGGGCACCTAACGTCTCAGAAGTATACAATGAAAAATATTTCCGGACCATCAATCTCGATAGCCCCACAATTATTGACGACATCAGGGAAATTATTAAAACCCCTGCGCCAAAACAGATAGTAGACAGCAATAAAGACCGGTATTTTAAACAGCGCAATACCTATCAGCTGATCAAAGATATCGTGAAGCTGGATTCACAAATCAATTGAAACAAAAAAGGGGGCGAAGCCCCCTCTAAATCTATTTATACATTTCCGCTCTTAACTGAGCTACATCTTCACTCGTGATATACTCATCATAGCTCATCATCTTATCAATTACTCCTTTTGGAGTCAACTCAATTACTCTTGTCGCCACAGACTCCGTTAACGCATGATCTCGTGAAGTAAATAGTGCTGTCCCTTTGAAATCCTTCAACCCATTATTTAATGCCGTGATCGACTCTAAATCCAGGTGATTCGTTGGTTCATCAAATAACAATAAGTTCGCATGTCTCAACATCATCTGTGAGAACATACAACGCATTTTCTCACCACCTGATAACACTTTTACATTTTTCAATACTTCCTCACCCGAGAACAACATTCTGCCTAAGAAACTTCTTACAAACTGCTCATCCTGATCGGTACCTGAATACTCACGCAACCAGTCTACCAGGTTCTCATCTTTACCTTCAAAATAAGGAGTATTGTCATTCGGAATATCAGCCACATTAATGGTTACTCCAAATTTAAATTCACCTGTATAGTTCTTTTCACGACCGGTCAATACGTTATAGAAAGCAGTAGTGGCAAGACTATTCTGAGAAAGAACGGCAATCTTATCCCCTTTATTTACCATGAAGCTGACGTTTTTAAACATCACTTCTCCATTCGAAGTATTCGATAAGTTTTCGATTTGTAGAATCTGATCTCCCGCTTCTCTGCCCAGATTGTTGAACAAGATCGCAGGGTATTTTCTGCTGGAAGCTTTAATCTCAGAAATGTCGATTTTATCTAAGGCTTTCTTACGTGAAGTTGCCTGTTTAGATTTCGAAGCATTTGCACTAAAGCGCTGAATGAATTCCTGAAGTTCTTTAACTTTCTCTTCCAGTTTTTTATTCTGGTCACTGCGTTGTTTCAAAGCAAGCTGACTTGACTCATACCAGAAGGTATAGTTACCCGAGTAGGTGCTCATTTTGCTAAAGTCAATATCAACGATATGCGTACATACCGCATCTAAAAAGTGCCTGTCGTGAGATACCACCAATACGATACTCTGATAGTCTGCAAGGAAGTTTTCTAACCAGGCAATGGTATCAATGTCCAAATCGTTGGTAGGCTCATCCAGCAAAAGTATATCCGGGTTTCCAAATAATGCCTGTGCCAATAACACACGTACTTTCTGGTTACCATCTAACTCTTTCAGTTGTTTATAGTGGTGTTCTTCTTTGATACCTAAATTGCTCAACATGGTTGCCGCATTGCTTTCCATGTTCCAGCCGTCCATTTCTGCAAACCTGTTTTCCAGCTCACCTGCACGTTCACCATCTTTATCTGTGAAATCTTCCTTCAGATAGATGGCATCTTTCTCCTTCATGATGTCGTACAATTCCTTGTGACCCATCATTACGGTTTCAATCACCGTAAATTCATCAAACTCATAGTGGTTTTGTTTTAAAACCGCCATACGTTCGCCAGGAGTAAAAGCTACACTACCAGAAGTCTGGTTTACTTCACCTGAAAGAATTTTAAGGAAGGTCGATTTACCTGCGCCGTTAGCCCCAATTACACCATAGCAGTTGCCATGAGTAAATTTTAGGTTCACATCTTCAAATAAGGTACGCTTTCCGTAACGGAGGGATAAGTTAGAAACTGAAATCATATTGCTGATAAAATAAGCGGCAAAGGTAGTTATAATTTATAAAATGATTTGACTCGGGATTTATTAGTTTTGATCTTTAAATTTCAATGACTTGACACGCGACGAATTAACAGCAAGATTGAACGCTTCTATGGAAGCGGGAATGGTGGAAGACCTGATCGATCTTACCTTTCATCCAAAGAAAGAAGTGGGGTTCAGAGCCGCATGGACGCTCGAATATATCCTGATGAACCACCATTGTGCCGGAGATCACCTGGAAGACCTGCTCAACCGTTTTCCGGAACAAAAAAATCCAAGCTGTATGCGGCACTATGGAAAAATTCTCGCTTATTTGACCGGCAAAAAGTCAACTGGATTAAAAGAAGGACAGCTGGATAAAATTGATTTCGCTCCAATTATCGACATTCTTTTCGATTGGCTGATTGATGAAAAGGTTTTGGTGGCGACTAAAGTACATGCCATGCAGGCCTTAGCTAACCTCGCACCACGATATCCATGGATTAAAGACGAATTATTGGAAACCATTGCCCATCTGGAAGATTTGGAAAGCATAGCCTTTTTTGGAAGGGCAAAACAGGTCAAAAAACAGCTTAAAAAGATCAGGCTGGAAAACAATGACCTTTAGCAAACAAAAGAGCAGGTGATAATGCTATTTTTGCCAATGACAATAGTTACATCAAGCGTAAGAAAGATCCATGGAAAAAGAAATAGATATATTAAGTCGTATTATTCAACGTCGCCGCAGTATCTTCCCGGTTAGCTATACAGAACAGGAGATTCCGGTAGAATTAATCAGGCAGGTGTTGGAGAGTGCAAATTATGCGCCTACACATAAGCTGACAGAGCCATGGCGTTTCATTGTTTTCAGAAATGAAGGTAAAATGAAACTTGGTGCTGAGCTGGCCAGACTATATAAAGAAACAATACCAGAGCATCAGTTCCTGCAAAAGAAATACGATAGTATTCTGGAAAAAGCTGCACAAGCAAATTGTATCATTACCTTAAATGCAGCTTTACACTCAGACAAAGTCCCTGAATGGGAAGAACTTGCTGCCCTTGCGTGTGCCGTACAAAATATGGCATTGACGGCGGAAGCCTTAAATATTGGTGCTTACTGGAGTTCTCCGGGCCTGATTGAAGCGCTTGGTAGTTTTCTAAATCTTGAAAAGAATGAAAAATGCTTTGGCCTTTTCTATATGGGGTACCATAATGAAGTGCCGAGAGATGCAAAAAGAACTCCGATGGCAGATAAAGTAAAATGGGTAGAATCATAAGTTATGCAAGACATTAAAGAAAAATTATATCTGCTTTGTTTGAACTTCATAGAACAGAGAATCCAAACCGCAGAAACGGCATTGGAACAGTCGCGTGAAGCGAGTAATGACGATACTAAAAGTAGTGCAGGGGATAAGTTTGAGACTACGCGGGAAATGATGCAACAAGACATCAGCAGGAACAAAAGGCTGCTGATGGATGCGCAACAAAACCTGCAGTTGCTAAATTCTATCAAAGATACCCCCTCAAATGACAAGGTAAGAAACGGAAATCTGGTCTATACCTCCGAAGGTGTTTTTTACATCAGCATCAGTGCCGGACAATTAACACTGGATGGCGAAAGTGTTTTTGCGATTTCTGCCGCTTCTCCAATCGGCAATCTGCTGATTGGTAAAGAAAAAGAAGCATCTTTTGATTTTAATGGCAAACATTACCTGATTAAAGAAATTATTTAATCAATCAATGAGCTTTAGGTAATCATATCGGATTTCCTCAAAATCTCTCCCCCAGTTTGGGTTAATAAAGTCCTGTTCGTCGGGTGCAAATGCTTTATTGAGCAGTTCTGGGGGAAGCGCTAAGGTTTTACCTGCTCTGGAAACAGCCCCATCAGTTTCATCTTCGCGGTGGAGGATTAATGCCGTTGCTACTTCGGCTTTCAGAACACCAATATGCGTTAATTTTGCGCGTAAGTTATCATCCTCTCCACCCCAAATATTGAAAGCTTCGGTATAGCCAGATACTTTTTCTATGTGTTCTTTTTTAGTTAAGAAGCTTCCATAATTGGAGAATTTCTGTGTTTTCTCCGTGTGAGGGCCGGCTTTATAGGCATAATCTACGAAAGCAACTCTGCCAGTATAGAAGTAATTTCCGTACAATTCAGCGGCGTACTTTAGGTGGTAAACTACGTCTGTAAGAAATTCACATTCCGGATCAACTACCAGGATGTATTTTTTTGTGGCATGTCTAATCCCTACATTCCAGGCTTTGCATGGATTGCGCCATTCATGTTCTTTGCTGTTTACAATGATTCGCCAGTTGATATCCGGGTATTCCTTGATAAATTCAATTAATTCCTCGCATTCAGTTGGTTCATCTAATGCAATGATGACCTCTAGGCCATTTCTCTGGAAATAAGGGGCATTGACTGGTAAAACTCTTCTAAAGTCTTTCATTTTTTTATAGAATGACATCACAACGGAGATGTCATAATCTTCAAAATCTTTGTTATTGAGAACATGATCCATAATTCATGGTTTAAATGAATACGAATTTAATGCATTTGCAATGCGCAAAACAGGGTCATATGACCCAAACTACCAAGGTTTAGCTTGAAGGCTGAAACCATATAAATCAGACCCGGAGGGAAAAAAATGAGCGCATAAAAAAAGGTCTACGCTACTATATTTAGTAGCGTAGACCTTAAAATAAAGCTGTTATTTAAAACTTTTATTGATGCTGTTGTATAGGTTCCTGGCAGTATAAGTCCCGGGATCTATAATCCTGCGGATCGTAAACAAAGGATAGTTCGGATCCCGTTTCGTAGACAAGATAAAAGCAGCTTTAAAGCCATGTTCTTTCAGTTTGTGCAGGTTTTCTGCCTTGGAAACCCCATACGGATAAGCAAAATACTCCACCTTTTTTCCGGTAATGGTCTCCAGAGTTTTCGTCGGCTTATCAATCTGAACTTCCCAGTCTTCATCTGTAAACTGTGCAAAATTCTTATGATTCCAGGTATGACTGGCGATCACATGTCCTTCATCAGAAAGCTCTTTAATCTGAGCCTTGCTCATGTAACGTGGCCGGCCGATGGAAACGGTCATGATAAAAAATACCCCTTTAAAACCATATTTTTTTAACTCTTTGGCACCTACGGTATACTGATCCAGATCCGTGTCGTCAAAAGTGATCATAATTGGTTTTTCAGGAAGTTTCTTTCCATAATTCAGGTAATCATATAATTCATCCGGCAAAATGGTATGGTAGCCACTATCTGCCAACATTTTTATATGCTGACTGAAGTTCGCAGGTGGAATGATATCATCATGTGCACGCTTCGAGTCGCTGGCTTTCCAATCCCTGATTTGATGATAACACAGCACAGGAACTTCCTTTTTAGCGATTACTTCCGCTGCGGTAGCGGCCTTACTGCTTAAACTATCTTTAACAGCATTTGTAGTGGCTGATGCAGAAACATCGACGGCGACAGAATTTTCTTTACCTGCCTGGCTACTGCCAATACAAGCGGAAAGGCTCAATGCCGAGAAAGCGGCCAATTTTAATAAGGTACTTTTCATCTTTTTCTCAGTAGGTAGATTCTTGGCTTAGAAGCTATTTTTAATGCTGTTACTTAGTGTTTTTGAACTCCAGTAGCCGCTGGCGATGATTCTTCTGATGGTAAATAAAGGGTCATTTTCATCACGCTTGGTCGCCAGGATAAAGGCCGACTTCATCCCTCTTTTTTTAAGCTCAGGAATAGCCTCCGGATTCCACAATCCAAAAGGGTAGGCGAAATGATGGATATTCTTTCCGGTGATCTCTTCTAAAGTCTTTGTTGGTTTTTCAATTTGTGTTACCCAATCCTGTCCTTGGTATTTTTTAACATTATGGTGATCCCAGGTATGAGAACCGATCACATGGCCCATATCAGAAAGCGCTTTTACCTGATCTCTGCTCATGTAGTTTGGCCTTCCCAGGGAAACGGTCATCACAAAGAATACTCCTTTGAATCCGTATTTTTTCATTTCCGGAGCTGCAATGGTAAACTGATCAAGATCGGTATCGTCAAAAGTCAGCATGATAGGCTTGCTCGGTAATTTCGTGCCATTGTTTAAATAATCATATAGCTGATCAGGAAGAATCGTATGGTAACCACTATCAGCCAGCATTTTCATATGGTCTTTGAAGGTCGCAATTGGAATGATATAATCTTTAGCCGCTTTGGAGTCTTTCGCTCTCCAGTCGCGTACTTGATGATAACATAATATAGGAACCTGTTTGCGTGCAAGGATGGTTTTCGCATCGGCAACCTTCATTTTGGAGATGTCGCCGGTAGTAGCCTGACCTTCTTCAGCGGTAGCCGTATTTGTGCCGTCTGTCGTTGCCGTCAGCGTATCTTTCGTATTTTTGTCGGTGCCGTTGCTTTGTGATTTTGACTGGCATCCTGCAGTAAAAATTACCGCCGCAGCGAAAAGGGGTAAGAAGGTGTATTTCATAAATAAGTATTTGATACAAAACTAAAAAATCAATCCTGATTTACTCATAAAATTTGCAAAGCATGATCTGCTAATGCTTTTTCGATGAATCTTTGGCGTTTGCGCATGCTAACGAAGAAAACTATCGCATTTATTACAAAGAAGGAAGCTGCTATTCCGTCGGTAATCAATAATTTAGACGGTTTATTAAAAAGCACAAATGAAGAAACTTTACACTCCACTTTTATTGTCGCTTTGTATGGGGTATGGTGCGATGGCACAAACAAAAACCTTCACGATTACAGAGTCAACAGTAGCTGCACCGAAAGCCAATTATCAGCTGGCATCGAGATTTTCACCTGCAAAGCTTAAGAAAATGGTCTATTCCACCGCGGTAGATCCACATTGGCTGAAACTGAGCAATCGTTTTTGGTATGAATATGAAACTCCATCGGGAAAAGAATGGTACTTGGTAGACCCATCGGCGAAAACCAAGAAGAAAATTTTTGACAATGCAAAACTGGCGGCAGAGATCACCACGATCATTCGCGATCCTTTTGATGCACAACACCTGCCTTTGGAAAACCTGAAGTTTTCCAGTGATGAAAAAGCGGTAACCTTCGAAGTCAAAAGTTCTATCGATGAGCTTAAGAAGGATAGAAAAGACAAAAAGGCAGCGGATTCCATGCAAAAGAAGATCTATTTCTTCAATTATGTGCTGGCCAGTGCCAAGCTGACTGAAGTGTCGAATTATGCCAAACCTAAAGCAAAACCCACCTGGGGTTCTGTAGCTCCGGATTCTTCAGCCATCATCTTTACCAGAAATTATAACCTGTACTGGATGGATAAAGAAAACTATAAAAAAGCAGTTAAGAACGAAGAAGACAGTACCATCGTAGAAAACCAACTGACTAAAGACGGTCTGAAATTCTATGCTTATGGAAGTAATGGTGATGGTGAGAATAATGAAGAGAACGAAAAGAACAACAAAAAGAGAAGGAGAGCCTATGTATTATGGTCGCCAAATTCTAAGTATTTTGTATTAAACAGGACGGATAGTCGTAAGGTAAAAGACCTTTGGGTGATCAATAACATCAGCGCCGGAAGACCAACACTGGAAACCTATAAGTACCAGATGCCTGGCGAGCCGGAAGCACCGATCGATGAAATGTTGTTGTTCGACTTCAGCGCCAAAACCTATAAAAAACTGAATACTGCTGCCTTCAAAGACCAGAGCGTTTCTGCCTGGGGCGCTCCTTCATTAAATAAAGACAGAGATAACGAATTCAGACCTTCCATCTGGTTGGGTAATAATAGTAAAATCTATTTTTCAAGAACCAGCAGAGATTTGAAGCGGGTAGATGTTTGTACCGTAGATATCCATACCGGAACCGTGGCTCCCCTGATTGATGAACGCTTCAATACTTATGTGGAGGTGAACCGTCCTGGATTGGTAAACGATGGAAAAGAAATCATCCACTGGTCGGAACGCGACGGATGGGGGCACTTTTACTTGTTCGATGCTACCGGGAAATTGAAAAATCAAATCACTAAAGGTGCTTTCCATTGCGAAGATATCGTAAATATAGATGAGAAAAACAGGGTGCTTTATTTTACTGCCAATGGTAGAGAAAGTAAAGAAGATCCTTATTATGTGCATTTATACCGTATTAATTTTGATGGTTCCGGAATCAAATTGTTAAACGCCGGCGACTATGATCACGCAATCAGCATGAATGACGAAGCGAAGTTCTTTGTAGATAACTTCTCCAGAGTCAATACCGCACCTAAAGCAGTGGTGATGGACAACAATGGAAGAGTGGTAATGAATCTGGAAACCACAGATCTTTCTCTGTTAATGGCGACAGGTTATAAATTCCCTGAACCCTTCAAAGTGAAAGCTGATGATGGCATCACTGATATTTATGGCGTAATGTACAAGCCATTTGATTTCGATCCTAACAAGAAATACCCGATCATCGAATACGTTTATCCTGGCCCTCAAACGGAAGCGGTAAATAAAACCTTTAGTAAGAGCATGGACAGAACAGAACGCCTGGCACAGTTCGGTTACATCGTAATCACTGTAGGGAACCGTGGAGGTAACCCTGCCAGGTCCAAATGGTATCATACTTTTGGTTATGGAAACCTGCGTGATTATGGATTGGCAGATAAAAAAGCGGCGGTCGAACAATTGGCAGATAGAAATCCATTTATCGATGCAAGCAGGGTAGGAATTACGGGGCATTCAGGTGGTGGCTTCATGTCTACGGCTGCAATGTTGGTTTATCCTGACTTCTTTAAAGCTGCAGTATCCAATGCAGGAAACCATGACAATAGTATCTATAACCGTTGGTGGAGTGAGAAACACCATGGGGTGAAAGAAATCATTTCTGCAAAAGGTGATACGACCTTTAAATACAGCATCGACAAGAATCCAGACCTGGCTAAAAACCTGAAAGGACATTTGATGCTGATGACAGGTGATATCGACAATAACGTACATCCTGCAAATACCATCAGAGTGGCTAATGCCTTAATGAAAGCAGGGAAAAGGTTTGAGTTTGTGATCGTTCCCGGTCAACGCCATGGTTTCGGCGACTTAACCGAATATACCTTCTGGAAATTAGCGGACCATTTTAACAAATACCTGATTGGAGATTTTTCTCAAACAGATCGGGTAGATGTAGTGGAAATGGAAAGAGAGATAGAACAGAAAAAATAATTCTGGTATTAAAATAGCCTGTGTGCTTTGCGCCCTCAAATCTTTTGAAAGAAAGATTTGCATGTCCTTAAAGCACACAGGCTATTTTATTTCAAATGATACACCTTAAATAACTCCCGGATCCTGACTTTAATGAATCTGGGGCTTTGTCCTGATCGTTTTTATTAATCATTTAAGGTTTGCTGGACCGTTTTGTTGTATTTATCGGTGAATTTAAAACTGTTTCTCATAAAATAGCTGAAATGATGGTAATCCAAAGCATTGCGTCCATGATAAACATAGATGTAAAGCATGAACGCATATTCGATATGGAACAATAAATTTTCAGATTCCAGAAATCTGATCAAGTTAATGTCTTCCAGGAAATTAGTATTTTCGAATGGATGTTGCAACAGGAAGGATCTGCGACATAAAAGTGTCCCGCTCCAATGGTATGGAAGTGACAAATTGGCCCTTTGAGTCAAATGATCATACAAGGTGATCCTTAAGAGGATGGAGGCCTGATAGCTCGTTCCCGTTGTTTGCAATACATGCATCTGATGATGTAATCTATTAGGGGCATGGTAATCATCGTCATCCCAAATGCAAATGTATTCGCCTTTTGCCATACTGATGGCCATATTTTTAGCCGTTCCCACAGAAACCTCTTTGTCTCGTTCAACCGTTATAATTTTTAAGAAGTATAGCGCTGAAGCTTTTCTAATGAGATCTTTAGTTGGTTTATCCTCCTTAGGGTACGAAATGATCAATTCTTTATGGAGATAGCTCTGATCTTTAAAATTAAGAATTGCTTTCAGTAATTGCTCAGGCCTGTTATAGGTGATACATATGCAGGAAACAAGCGCTTGTTGATGATCATGATGAGTTTCATTTTCCATGCTAGTCTTTCTTTACCGGTGAATCTGTCGACGCCTCCGTATGAAATGCCAATTTAATCAGGATTATTACATCGAAATAGGGTCAAATGTCCCATAGTTGTCTTTTTCTGTCCCATTGGGAAACTTGTTCCTATTTTCATTAAAAATATAGCTTTATGAAAATACATCTGATTAGTTATGGGGATGCCAAATATGAAATACAGCGGGAGTTTTTCCGGAAAACAGCAGTCTCATCAGCCTTCTTCAATGAAATATCCATTTTTTCTAAAGAAGATATGAGGCCTGAATTTATTGCGGAATTCAAAGCTATCCTTGATCATTCCAGAGGAGGAGGATTTATCTGGAAACCTTATTTCATAAAACATACACTTGACAAACTCGATGATAACGATATTCTGGTTTATTGTGATGCAGGCTGTATGATTAACAGTTGGGGAGCTGAACGTTTTAATCAATATGTTAAGCTGCTAATGGACTCGGAAACTGGAGTAATTGCTTTCGAACTGAATAACAAAGAGTACGAATATACCAAGAAAGAGGTTTTTGAATACCTTAAGCCCAGCAAAGCAGTGGTCAATTCAAAACAATTGTTAGCTACCATTATTCTAATAAAAAAATGCTCCCATTCTGTCATGCTAGTAGATAAATGGTACGATGTCTTAAATCACCACGCTGAGTTATTCTCTGACGAGTTAGATCCCGCAATCCAGGAGCCTGGGTTTATAACCCATAGACACGACCAGAGCATATGGAGTGTTATTCTGAAAACTTATGGAGCTGATATTCTTCCCGATGAAACGTATTTCGATGATTTTATGAGAGATGGACAACTTTTTCCCTTCTGGGCTGCCCGATTAGGACGTTTTGATCCTTTTTACATCGCTGTGTCAGGAGAGGAGCCCCTCTATGAGATTAAGGTAGTCACAAGTCCTTAAATCTGTACTTGATTATAAAAAAAAACAAGGTGCTTTAAGGACATGCAAATCTTTCCTTCAAAAGATTTGAGAACGCAAAGCACCTTGTTTTTTTAAAGTAAGCGCAAACTTACAAACCTAATTTCTTCTTCAATTCCTTAGATAATGCTGCCTTAGGCACTACTAAGCTAACAGTATTAATTGCAAAGTAAGGTTCTGAAACTTCGATATATCCTTTAAACGGACCTACATCACCCCATGAATTCTTCACTTTAAAGAAGTACTTGCCATCACTGCTTTGATCCAGACCGGTAAGGTGCATTAAGTGATCATCCTGAGTGGTTAAATCTTCATATAACTGCTGACGTAATTCCGGAGAATAAGCCGTCTCTTTTGCATTCGGATTTAAAGTGGCTGCTTTTACGTCTGCATCATCCGCAAACATCATCGCATATCCCTTCTTTTGCTGGAAGTTTTTGCTGCTCACATCGGCATCCCACATAATGGTATAACCGTCTTTAAGCGCTGTTTTTGTCAAATTCACCATTTCGTTCAATGGAAGGTTGTAAAATGAACCGTTGGCAAAGTTGTCTGGTGCCTCCAGGATGAACGAAGAATAATAAGGATGGTGTGTAAAAGAAGAGATGTTTACATAATCGTTTGCATCAAACTTTAATACCTCTTTGGCAAAAGTTTTTGCTGTATAATTTTTCCCTTTATAATCGAATGTTGCCGGAGGGGTGCCGATTTTCTGATCCAGGATTTCCTCATAACCTTTTAACCAGTTGGCATCAAGCGGACGTTTTTTCAGCACCTGATCAAGGTAAGTTTTTAAGGCTTCTTCTAGTCCGCTATGGTTAGGGATTTCTCCGCTCGCGCCTTGAAAAGCTTCCTGAGGCATAGCACCATATAAAGAAACCGCACGGATGAGGTCATGTCCCAGTCCACCTTCACCAAATTGAGCTTTCCCCTGACGAAGGATGTAATTTTTAGCTTTTTCAAGATAAATGTTACGTGCGGTATACATCTCAGAAAGGTTAAATTCTCCCAATCCTTTACGCAGCTCTTCCGACTCTATTAACGAGGTCGTGGAATAGTTCCAACAAGTTCCTGACTGTCCCTGGTTCTTCACTGCAGTTGCAGCGTTGTCCTTAATGGTTTTTAAAGGGTTTTCCTGAGCATTTACCGCAAGGGTAAATCCAATGCCACAGGCAATTAAAAGTATTTTTTTCATGGAAATAATAAGTTAGCCACAGCTGTAAACTGCTTTCATTGCTAAAATTAGAAAAAAATCCCTAAAAATAACAAGCCCGGACAAATTGCCCGGGCCTGCTGATCTAACCAAATCTATTTAAGTAGAAATGCTTAAAAATGTAACTGTATACCAATTTTTGGAGAGAAGAAGTTAGCACCAAAGCTGAACTCATCATAACCAGCACCTTTTAATTTGTTGCCATTTCCATCTTCTTTACGAAGGTTGTTATAGTTCAATCCGTTTAAAGCAAACTCGATACCGATTTTCTTAGTAGGGTAGAATGCGAAACCTGGAGATAATGCAACACCTATTTCTGTAGTAGAAGCAGTTTTAGCACCAACTTTACCGTCTGCATTTACTTCTTTGTCTTTACCAAATGCCATTGGAACTGATAATTGTCCGAAGAATTTGAAAGATTCAGAAAGATTTGCGTAATAACGACCAAAAGGACTTACTACGAATGCCGTGTTTTGGTTTCCCATCTTAGTTACAGCTCCCGAAACAGTACCACTGGTTTTGCTGTAACCATAACCTATCCCGGTACCTACTGCGAAATTATCAGCAACAAAATAACCAACACTCGGAACGATCTGGAAATTTGTATTTGATTTAGCGCCTGAAGCATCGCTTTTTTGAGTATCGAATGCAACATTACCACCAACCATAATCTTTCCTTTTTCAGTTTGTGCCTGAGTACTAAATGCGAATGCAGAAACTGCAACTAATGATAATAATAATTTTTTCATCTTCTTATTTTTTAATTGATTAATCAGGTCATTTATTGTTTTATATATTCTGACCATTGATGTCATATAGTCAACAGCTGTGCCAAAGGAAATATCTGCTCATGAGTTATAAATGAACGTTTTGTATAACTTGTTAATTGATAAGTGAATAAGAATACTCATGAAATATCTTTATTATTTTGCCATGACAATCGCTTGAGGTTTGTCATTTTACCGTCTTTAAATGGTGTAGTCAGTCTGACTTATTTTGTAATATTGTCAGCTTGTTTTGTACGCTTTTTGACACAAATCCTGACAAAATGGATGCGCTAAAAAGCAAACATTAGAATTCAAGATTGTTTTATTTGAAAATAATTCTAAATTCATAAAACCTTTTTACCCTTCTGAAACGTTAATAACACATGAGATTATTAGTAGAACGAAAACCGGTTAAAGTATATCCTGATCCAAAACGAGTGATCGCGCGTTTCTTTTTTAATGGAGACGAAAGAGCAGTAGAAGTTGTGAAACATGTCATGGCGCTTTCCGACCAGGAGGTCTTTGGAATCATTTCCCCTTTATTGCAGGAATATTCCAAACGACATAGAAACATTACCAAAATCTTAACAAGACATTGTAAGAAGGTCATCAATGCCATTAATAATGCTGGTTTTGATCCCGAATCTCTGGACAAATATCAGCGCTTGCTCATTGGTTCATATTTTACACATGAATATTCCATAGAATCGGCGGCGTTTTTTAACCCGTCTATTGTAGAAGATCCTGACCAGTCTGAACTGGTAGAAGGAGAAAAAAGAGTCATCATCAGCTTTAGAGCAGTAGGTGAGGGGCATATTTCTTCTGTAGTCTTCCGCAGAGCCCTCATAGACAGAGATAATAACATCACGGTAATTCCTGCCGGAAACTATATTGACGAAGCGGAGGTGATTAAAAATGCAGTCTACAACAAGAAACTGTTTCTGAAAAAGGCTGCAGATTCTAAGATTGATATTGAGATCCTCGATGAGCTCGGCAAAAAACTGGAAGAAAAGTTTGATTATGCGACTTTAAGAAGGATCATTCTGGACACTAAAAGCCTTCAGGAAGATGATCTTAGGAAGTTGGAATATGATAAGATTCTATGGCTTTCTGATACCTATCATGAGATTAGTTTCTCCAGAGATACAGATATTTCCGACCGCGTCATCTTTCCCATCTCAGAATTTGAACGTAAGGGAATTGAAGACGCACGCTTTGTACGTTTTGTGAAAAGTGATGGTTCTGTGATTTATTACGCCACCTATACTGCTTTTGACGGGGCGATGATCATGCCGAAGCTCCTTCAAACCACAGATTTCTATGACTTTAAAATCAGCCCTTTACACGGGGTTGGTGCACAAAATAAAAACCTTGCCCTTTTCCCGCGCAAAATAAACGGGAAGTACGCCATGATGTCCAGAATTGACGGCTGGAACAATTACCTCATGTATTCAGATAAGTTAACCGTATGGGATAATCCTGTAAAGCTGCAATCGCCAATGTTCCCCTGGGAATTTATCCAGATTGGAAATTGTGGTTCTCCGATCGAAACAAAAGATGGCTGGCTGGTGATTACTCATGGAGTAGGGCCGATGCGCCGCTACTGTTTAGGTGCCAGCTTGTTTAACCTGGATGATCCCTCCATTGAGATTGGCAGATTAGATGAGCCATTGGTGGTTCCAAATACGGATGAACGGGAAGGTTATGTGCCTAATGTATTGTATTCCTGTGGTTCTATTATTCATAACGATGAGCTGATCATTCCCTACGGATTGTCGGATTATTGCTCTTCGTTTGCCTCTGTAAAGATTGAACTGGTGCTCGACAAATTGAAAAGCTCTGCCTGTGCCATTGCAGCCAGGGAAAAAGCAGAAGCAATGAAAGAAGAAACTAAGAAGTAACCGCTAAAATTTGATGGTAGAGGCTGATGTAGTCCTTTACCATCCTTTCCTGAGAAAAGCGACTCATTGCCCATTCCCGGCATTCAGCCCTGTCAATGGTACCCAGTTGTGCAACCGAAGCTACCGCCCCTTCCACCTCTTTTACCAGAAATCCTGTTTTTCCGTGTTTGATCAACTCTGGCATGGAGCCTCTGTGATACGCGATCACCGGAGTTCCGCAAAGCATGGCCTCAGCAACACTCAATCCGAAAGGCTCTTCAAAGCTGATGGGGTGTAATAAAGCGCTGGCGCCTCTTAAAAGATCATTCCGTTGTTCCGGGCCCGCTGAGCCTAAAAATTCAATGTCGGCGTTTAAAAACGGTGCTATGCGTGTATTGAAATAGTCCTGATCCTGGATAATCCCTGCGATGAGGAGTTTGCGTCCACTTTGAATGGCAATTTGAATCGCTTCAGCGGTCCCTTTATCGGGGTGAATCCGCCCAAAGAACAAAAGATAGTCTTCAGGATGGTCATTAAAGATAAAGGCAGAAGTGTCAATTCCATTATAGACCGTTTTTAAGTAGTTAAGGGAAGGGTGCCGGTCGGAATCACTGATCGAAACATAATATCCACGGTCATTGTATTTTTGATAAACAGGAATGATCTTTTCTGAAGAAAATCCATGAATAGTAGTGATCATCGGTGTTTTGATTAAACCGGAATAACTCAGGGGAAGAAAATCATAGTGGTTGTGGATCAGGTCGAAATCGCCGGCTTTCTCCATGAGGTTGCTGATGTGCAAACATTCTACCACTTTCGCATCCTGATCCCTGTTTTCTTCGTAACCTTTCCCGATTACTGCATCCAGCTTTCCCGACGTAATGGAATCGCCTGTGGCAAAAAGTGTGACTTCAATTCCTGCTTTTGATAGTCCCTCCGTTAAGTTGGAAGCCATTTGTTCCCATGGCCCGTAATGCCTGGGAGGAGTTCTCCAGGCTACAGGCGCCAATACCGCGATCTTCATACTTATATCGATGGATTATTGACTTCTTTTTGAAGAGAAAACAAATCTCCGCTTGGAATATATTCATACTCTGATTCTAAAGCCTGCAGCACCATCAGGTGTGAAATCCAATAAGCAAGGGTACTTTCTGCACCTTGA
Organism: Pedobacter sp. FW305-3-2-15-E-R2A2; assembly: GCF_038446955.1. NCBI lineage: Bacteria > Pseudomonadati > Bacteroidota > Sphingobacteriia > Sphingobacteriales > Sphingobacteriaceae > Pedobacter > Pedobacter sp. FW305-3-2-15-E-R2A2. Next base: position 5,409,257 of record NZ_CP151803.1, on the reverse strand, counting down.
TTGCGATTCACCCCATGTGGTTGCAAGCCATCGCCACAACCTTTGGTTTCATGATCATATAATGGCAGGTGCAAACTGTTTTCTCCCAGAAACCACTGATAGCACAAATACATTTCTTTGATGTAAAGCAGGTTCTGCGTAATCTCATAGGCTTTGAAATACATCAATACCATAGCCATAGTTTCTATAGCCTGCTGGTCATACAAGGCCATTTCCGGATTTTCCTTAAAGAGCCAGCCGTCATTGCCTACCGGATTTAAATAGCCATCGGCGAGTGTTTTTTTGGATAGAAACTCCATACTTTCCAAACCGATGTCCAGAGATTCCTGATCCTTACTGACCTCATAATAGGAGAATAATGCAAGTGGAAGAATACCATTGTCATAGGTCATTTTTTCTTCAAACCAATGCCATTCACTGGTCTTATGTACTTTATAGGAAGCCTTCAGGGGAGCCACCAATAAGTCCATTTGTTCCCGGATATGCTCGTCATAAGGATGTGCTTCCATGTATTTGGCCAACCCGATAATGGTGTTGGCGATCCCCCTCAGGTGGGTTAAGTTTTTAAAATGACTGGCAGATTTCAAGAAAAGATCTTTAGCAAATTCCCGGTAAGAATTGTTTGGTGCATTGCTGATGAGGTAGCCTAACGCCCAGATGGTTCGCCCAAAGGAATCTTCAGAGCCGACCTCATCCAGGTATTCTCTTTTGAAGCTCAGGAAATTTCTGAAATTTCCGTCCTCAGACTGCATGTATTGAATAAAACTTAAGTAAATTGGAAGAAGGTCCAGCGCAACTTTACTTTTGTTTTGCTGATAGGCGAGGATGGCCAGGATCAATGCCCGGGAATTGTCATCTACACAATAGCCCTCTTTCAGATTTGGAATGCCATATTTAGCATGTTGAACGATTCCTGTATCATCTGTCAAACGGCGCACATGGGCGAGACTAAATGCAGGCATCATGTCCGGTTCGATGATTTGCTTTCCGGCTTTTTCCATTTCCGACAGGTATTTGGAAACGGCTTCTTCCAGTACATCGATAAAGACCTGCCCTGTACTTGGCCAGCGTAAATGTAAACCGTATTCGTAAGCATTGGATTTTAGCAACTGTAGTTTTTCTTTATCCGCAAACAATTCATTTACGATGAGGGCAAGGCCTTCCGAGTCTCTGAAATCAAACAATCTCCCCCTGTCCTCGGCCAGTAATTCCTGTGCGTGCCAGTAAGGGGTAGAAATCACTGCTGCACCTGAACCTACCGCATAGGACAACGTTCCGCTTGTGATCTGCGCCTCATTGAGGTAAGGCGTGATGTACATATCTGCTGCGGTAAGGTAGTCGAACAGTTCTTCTTCAGAAACAAATTTATTGATAAAAGTAAGATTGGCTTCTACGTTGAGCTTTTTTGCAAGCCGTTTTAAATTGTCGCGGTATTCTTCACCGGAGTTTTTAACCACTCCTGGATGGGTCGTTCCAAGAATCACGTACATGACATCCGGATGTTGGGCAACAATGGCAGGTAAAGCTTCTATCACTGTTTCCAGGCCTTTATTTCTGCTGATCAGGCCGAAGGTGAACAACACTTTTCTATTCTTGAAGGCCAGGGATTGTTTCACCGGATTTTCCGTTTTCGCTTCCAAATCCGGAACGCCATGCTCTATCAGCTGTATTTTTGAAAAAGGAATTCCGTAAATGCTGGTTAAAAATCCTACGGCCCTATGGCTCATCACCACAATTCTGGAGGAGTGTTTTGCAATTTCCCTGATGATGGTCAGTTGCATGTAGTTGGGATCTTTTAAGATCGTATGGAAAATGGTGATCAGCGGTTTTTTCAACCGGGCAATCAGCGGAAGGATGTAAACACCACTTTCACCTCCGTAAATTCCGAATTCATGTTCCAGAATACAGGCATCGGCCAGACTGGTATTGATATAGTCAGCTGCACGGGCATAATCTTTCTGGTTTTCCTGACGGATGATGTATTTTACTTCTTTAGGGTATTCATATTCATCCAGACCCTCCGCATCATTCATCGCCACGACAAAGCTATCGTCGGATACGGCGACTTTATCATGGCCTATTGCCCGAAGGAGGTTATGATTAAACGTAGCAATCCCACATTCACGCGGTGGATAAGAAGAAATATAAGCGATTTTCATGTATTTATTGATTTGATGACTTGATCTTAATAACAATTCCAAATAGAAAAGGTTTGTTATTCCTGCTATTTTATCTAATAAAATTAGCAAAACCTTAAACAAAACATTTTATATCTTTGTGGTTAACATTAATTTTGACATGAATACTGCTCCTTCCACGGGGAAAATGGTTGAAAATACTGTCTTCCCGATCCTCTTTGCCATTAGTTTTTCGCACTTATTAAACGATACCATTCAATCTTTGATCCCCGCCATTTATCCGGTGATCAAAGAAAGTTATCACCTTAGTTTTTCTCAAATTGGACTGATTACGCTGACCTTCCAGATGGCAGCTTCTCTGTTTCAGCCATTTGTCGGGATGTATACCGATAAAAAACCACAACCTTATTCGCTGGCAATAGGTATGGGCTTTACCTTGCTTGGCCTGGTAATTCTCTCTGTTTCCAGTGGGTTTTATATGATGCTTGCTTCTGTTGCCTTAATCGGAACAGGCTCCTCAATTTTTCATCCTGAGGCCTCCAGAATGGCACATGCTGCTTCAGGTGGACGAAGAGGCTTGGCGCAATCGATCTTCCAGTTGGGAGGAAATGCCGGTAGTTCTCTGGGGCCATTGCTGGCCGCCTGGATCATTGTTCCTTATGGACAATTTAGCGTAATCTGGTTCTCATTGATTGCCTTACTGGCGATTCTGATTTTAAGCAGAGTAGGAAACTGGTATAAAGGTTACATGCTGAAAAAAGCAAAACAAGGTGCCAAAGTAGAAACAGTGGTCAATACGTTCTCCAGAAAGAAAGTGATTTTTGCAGTAGCGATCTTATTGGTGCTGATCTTCTCCAAGTATTTTTATATGGCCAGTCTGACGAGTTATTTTACCTTTTACGTGATAGATAAGTTTCAGGTATCGGTTCAGAGTTCACAGATTTACCTGTTTGTGTTCCTCTTCTCTGTGGCTGCAGGAACCTTGGTTGGCGGCCCGGTTGGAGATCGCTTTGGCCGTAAATATGTCATCTGGTTTTCCATCCTGGGGACAGCTCCTTTTGCCCTGATGCTGCCTTATGCGAATTTATTCTGGACAGGGGTGCTGATTGTTCCGATAGGGATGATCTTAGCCTCAGCCTTCTCTGCGATCCTGGTATATGCTCAGGAGCTGATACCGGGAAAAGTCGGATTGGTAGCCGGTCTGTTCTTTGGTTTTGCCTTTGGAATGGGAGGAATAGGTTCTGCATTGCTTGGGAAACTGGCCGATAGTACAAGTATTGAATACGTATTCCATGTTTGTTCTTTTCTTCCGTTGATCGGATTGCTGACAGGTTTCCTTCCTAATATTGAAGCAAAAAAATAAATCAGGAAACAATTTTCGAGAATTTCAATGCGATATCAACTATAATATATAGGCGTTTGCCGGCAAAAGAAAGGCCGGTCAGGAAACCAAATTCCCGACCGGCCTTTTTTTTAAATGGATAGGACTAAAAATGATGTTTTTTAACCTTATTCGTTGTTTAGAAAAACAAATTTGTGATCAAATGTATCAAGTTTGATTTTACTGTCTTTATCAATCTTTCCGGATAATATTTCCTTAGATAATTCATTCAAAATCCTTTTCTGAATGACACGTTTTAATGGCCTTGCACCAAACTGAGGATCATAACCCAACTCTGCCAGCCAATCCAGTGCTTCTACAGAGGCTTCAATCTCGACACCCATCTCCGCTAATGTTTCCTGTACATGTTTAAACTGTAGGTCAACAATGTTCCTGATTTCGCTGCGGTTCAATGGCGTGAACATGATCAGCTCGTCAATCCGGTTTAAAAACTCCGGTCTGATGGTTTGTTTTAACAATTCAAACAGCTCGTTTTTGGTCTTTGCAATCACTTCATCGCGGTTTTCATCATCCAGACTCTTGAAGTTATCCTGAATCAAATGAGAACCAATATTGGAAGTCATGATGATGATCGTATTTTTAAAGTTAACCACACGTCCTTTGTTGTCCGTTAAACGTCCATCATCCAATACTTGTAAGAGGATATTGAACACATCAGGATGGGCTTTTTCAATCTCATCCAATAAGACTACCGAATATGGTTTTCTACGTACTGCTTCCGTTAATTGTCCACCTTCATCATAACCTACATATCCCGGAGGCGCTCCGATTAACCTGGATACTGCATGACGTTCCTGATATTCACTCATATCTATCCGCGTCATCGCATTCTCGTCGTTAAATAAGAATTCTGCCAATGCTTTAGCCAACTCCGTTTTACCAACCCCGGTTGTTCCAAGGAATATGAACGAGCCAATAGGCTTGCGCTTATCCTGTAATCCGGCCCTTGACCTGCGGATCGCATCCGAAATTGCTTCGATGGCTTCATCCTGACCCGCCACACGTTTGTGTAGCTCATCCTCCAGATGAAGTAGTTTTTCCCTTTCACTGGAAACCAGTTTCGTTACCGGAATACCGGTCCATCGTGCTACCACACCAGCGATATCATCTGCAGTCACTTCTTCTTTCAGCATTCTGCTTTCCGTCTGATGACCTTCCAGCTCTGCTTTCAGCTTTTCTACTTTGTCTTGCGATTCTTTTACTTTCCCGTACCGAAGCTCAGCCACCTTTCCGTAATCACCTGCACGTTCCGCCTGTTCTGCTTCCAGTTTATAGTTTTCTATCTGCTCAATTTCCGTATTTATCCCATCTACCAGGTCTTTTTCACTTTGCCATTTGGCCTTTAGCTCATCACGTTCGGCAGACAGGTTCGCGATTTCCTCTCCAAGGGATTTTACTTTTTTATCGTCATTTTCTCTTTTGATCGCTTCGCGCTCAATTTCCAGCTGCATAATCTTGCGGTCCAGTTCATCCACATTTTCAGGAACACTGTCCATTTCCAGTCTCAATTTAGAAGCCGCCTCATCCATCAAATCGATGGCTTTATCCGGTAAAAAACGGTCTGCAATATAACGTTGCGACAATTCTACGGCAGCAATGATCGCTTCATCTTTAATCCGTACCTTATGGTGAGTCTCATAGCGCTCCTTTAATCCGCGGAGAATGGAAATCGCATCCTGAGTATCCGGCTCATCTACCATTACTTTCTGGAAACGACGCTCCAATGCTTTATCCTTTTCTAAATATTTTTGATACTCATCTAAGGTTGTTGCACCAATCGCACGCAATTCTCCACGTGCCAATGCCGGTTTTAAGATGTTTGCCGCATCCATGGCACCTTCGCCACCACCTGCACCTACCAGGGTATGTATTTCATCGATGAAAAGGATGATATCTCCATCACTTTGTGTCACCTCTTTTACCACCGCTTTTAAACGTTCTTCAAATTCCCCTTTATATTTAGCTCCTGCAATTAAGGCACCCATATCTAAAGAGAAAACGGTTTTTGTTTTCAGGTTCGAGGGAACATCTCCTTTAATGATCCGGAAAGCAATTCCCTCAGCAATGGCAGTTTTACCTACCCCCGGCTCGCCAATCAGAATCGGGTTGTTCTTGGTCCGTCTCGAAAGAATCTGGATCACCCTGCGGATCTCCTCATCACGGCCGATTACCGGATCCAGCTTTCCTGATTCTGCATATTCATTCAGGTTTCTGGCGTATTTGTTTAGCGCGTTGTAAGTCGCTTCTGCATTCTGATCGGTTACATGACTCGAGCCTCTCAAGGCAACAATCGCCTTTTTCAGGTCTTTCTCGGTCACGCCCTGATCTTTTAATAATTTTGAAGTCTGGTCATTTACCGAGAGTAAACCCAATAATAAGTGCTCTACGGAAACAAATTCATCCTTAAATTCCTTCAGGTAGGACTGTGCTTTTTGTAAAGCAGAATTGCTCCCCGAAGTTAAATACGGACTGCTGCCACTCACTTTTGGAAATTTGGCAATCTGACTGTCTAAATGCTGACTTAACACATTTAGGTTTACATTTAATTTCTTTAAAACATAAGAAACTACATTTTCATCAACAGTAAGCAGCCCCTTTAGGATGTGTGCTGTTTCAATAGCTTGTTGCTGGTTGCCCTGAGCTATTTCAGAAGCCTGTTGAATCGCCTCCTGTGCTTTTATAGTAAAGTTGTTGAAGTTCATACCAGCAGATTAACAAAGTAAATGCCATATTGTTCTTTCAGGAAATATCGGAAATTATGTCGGTTGATTTTGAAATCAGATGACTAATTGACTGATAAATAGTGACTTATACTGAATATTTGTCATGTAAGTGCTTTGTGTTCAGTTGTTTGTCCGTTTTTTTAATAACAGTTCGTTTTAAAACAATACAGCGCAGCAGGGCGGAACTTTTTCCCGATCATTCTTAGAACTTTATCCGTTTTTCTAATAATGATTACTTTTTCAGGCCCGAAAGGCAATTATTTCTTCTTAAATTCGCGTCTTCAGAAAGATATTTCAATCGATCGGCATGCTTACTCCCCTGGACAACTTTTATTTCAATAAAGAAGAACCCATAAGAGGATGTTTACTGACGCTGAGAGACCTGATCTTAAAGCAGGATCCCCGGATCACTACCGAATGGAAATATGGGATGCCTTTTTTCTATTTCAAAGGTAAAATGTACTGTTACCTCTGGATTCATAAGAAATACGGGCAACCTTATATTGGAATGGCCAATGGAAATAAACTGGATCATCCCGAATTGCTCACAGAAAAACGGGCAAGAATGAAAATACTTTTGACAGACCCAAATAAAGACCTGGACGTAGCAATGATCGAAAGCATTTTACAACAGGCATTAAAATTAGATAGCCGAGATTAGATGAAGGAGTTTTTACGTTTATATTTAGATGCTTACCGCGGGTTGTCAGCACCTGCATGGATGCTGGCATTGGTAATGCTGATCAACAGGAGTGGGGCAATGGTGATTCCCTTCCTTGGGGTCTATATGATCAATCATTTGAGTTTTTCATTAGAGGATACGGGAACTGTCCTGAGCTGTTTTGGAATTGGCGCCGTGGCTGGTTCTTTTGCCGGAGGATGGCTGACAGACAAAGTGGGACATTTTAAAGTGCAGCTTTTTAGCCTGATCCTTACCGTTCCCATGTTTTTCCTGCTTCCGGAGCTCAATACAGTGGTGAAACTGGCCGTTGGTGTATTTGTGTTAAGTCTGATCTCTGAAACATTCAGACCGGCAAACTCTGTATCTATTGCCTATTATTCCAAACCTGATAACATCATCCGTTCGTTCTCACTGAACCGGATGGCGATGAACCTTGGTTTTTCCATTGGTCCCGCATTGGGAGGGTTCCTGGCCGCGATTTCTTATACCTTTTTGTTTTATGGAAATGCTGTTGCTGCATTTTTCTCTGCCATTTTGTTCTTCATTTATTTTAGAAATAGAAAAGGAAATGAGAAGAAGGCATCCGAAGTGGCTATGGAGAAAACGGAGGTAAAAGAACGCTCGCCTTATAAGGATGTTCTTTTTATGTTGTTCAGCATCCTCTGTTCCATCTTTACCATTTGCTTTTTCCAGCTTTTAAGTACGCTTCCACTATATTACAGGGAAGTATATCAGATGACTGAAGCGAACATTGGTGTGATCCTGGCCTTTAGTGGAGTGGTCGTTTTTCTGTTGGAAATGCTGCTGGTTCACCTGGCAGAGAAACGGTTGTCGCCAAGAGACATCATCGTGCTGGGAACTTTACTCTGCGGCTTTTCTTTTTTGATCCTTAACCTGGCGCATGGAATGTGGGTCCTATATACGGCGATGTTTGTACTTTGTCTGGCGGAAATTCTGGCGATGCCTTTTATGGCTACGATTACGCTGCAACGCTCTACGATAAAAACCAGAGGCGCCTATATGGGCATCAATGCACTTTCTGTTTCCGCAGCCCATGTCTTTTCTCCATTCATCGGAACACGTGTGGCAGCAGTATATGGTTTTCCTATACTGTGGTGGGGAACGGCAATTGTACTCTTGTTAACCTCCGTCGGATTCTTCTTTGTCATGAAGAGCATGAAACTAAATACCATTAAATAACCTTTAATCTTAATCTCCTTGATGCCGTCTTTTTCGCGCATGCGCAGGCATGCCTTGCTTTTCCTGTTCGTTTTATGTTTTTTTCAAGCCTCTGCACAGAAAATCCGGGTCTGCTCCTGGAATTTAAAAGATTTTGGTCAGTCCAAAAGTGATGAGGAGATCAGTTTTATTGCCAATTTGGTCAAAAGCTTTGATGTGCTGGCGATTCAGGAGGTAGTGGCTGGTTATGGTGGTCCAAAAGCAGTCATCAGGCTGGCAGAAGCGTTAAACCGAAGCGGAACACCATGGGAGTATACGTTTAGTCACGGAACTTCCAGTGATCGGTATAGCAAGGAAAGGTATGCCTTTATATGGAAAAGCCGCAAAGTTCAAAAGGTAGGAGAGGCCTGGCTGGAGAAGGATTATAATTTGCTGATCGAAAGAGAGCCTTATTTTGCAAGGTTCAGGGCAGGAAAGAAAACCTTTACGCTGAGCTCTTTTCATGCACGTCCAAAATCCAAACAACCGGAAATGGAAATCAAATATTTTAAATTCCTTCCCGATCTGTACCCAAATGATGTCCTGATCTTTTGTGGTGATTTTAACCTGCCTCAATCACACACAGTATTTAACCCCTTGAGAAAAATGGGCTATACCTCAGCGCTGGTCAAACAGAAAACTTCTCTGAAACAACGCTGTATCAATGATAACTGTCTGGCTTCGGAATTCGATAACTTCTATTATCCCGAAGATAAACTAAAGGTCAGTGATACGGGGATTATTCATTTTTATACGGATTTTACAGAGCTGAAAGAAGCAAGAAAGATCTCTGATCATGTACCGGTTTATCTGGAGTTCTCTCTGAATTAACAGATAGGGGTAACAATTTCTGTTCCTGGTTGATATGAAAGTATAAACCAAGAACCAACACCATGAAGAAGTTGATCTCCTCCCTCGCCGGCATTCCTTTTTCTGTCCTGGCCCAGCAGTTTCCTGAAGCACCAATGTGCTTTTATGCGCTAAAAACACTGATTTCTGTCTTCCTGTCGGATAAAGGATATCGGAGCATTATAGCCATGGATCTCAAGACCCATGCTTGTCAGTTTAATGCAGCGCAACCGATCTTAATTACCAAAGTGGGGTATCAGGCCTGGAAGCCGGGAATTACCTACCGCATCTCTTTATGGCAGGTAGGCAGGGAAACGGCATTAGGTACTTGCCTGGTAAAGCCGGAACATACTTCTTCCATTCAATTCTTTACCCTCAAAAATCCTGTAGAGATTTTTCCGGGGCAGAGCTATTACATTAGTCGCACTTATGTAGCTGGCGGGCCATACCACAGCATGAGCGACTATGTCGGCTGGCTAAGCAATAAAGAAGGTGCGCCGGTATATCCTTTAAAGCAGGACGTGGTTACTTTGTCGAACGGTTTTTTTAGTAATGAGCATAATCCAGTGCTGAGTGATGGAATATCTGATATCAGTACCCGGAGCTTATTGCCTTTAATTGACTTTGAATATCATTATTGAAAAAAAATAATATTTTCTTAATATGCTTTTTGTCAGTGCATTAAGAATTTTTGTATCTTAGGGTAATTATCCATTTACCTTGAAATTTTAAACCTATGGCTTTCAAAGCGAGATTAAATTTTACGGGAAAGGAGCACGAGGTGCTCTATCATTCCTATTCGCCCTTTTCGGGCCCTCATCACCCTAATATTGACATTCCTCTCCGGTTTTATTTCCGAAAGCTGGTGTCACCTAACGCTGGAAATTTTAAAGATTGGCCTAAAGCTTAGTTTTTTCTAAAATTAAAATCTTATGGCAAACATCGATTACGCAAAATTATTGCGGGACCGGCGGTTGGATATTGCTATTGGCATTGGTTATGAATTTGCAGGCGAGAAACCCGGTTTTTCCAATGAATTGAATGTGATTGTGGCGATCCTGAAAGCCAATCGTTTTATCAAAAAGACGATTGCCGCTGCTGATCCATACTATGACACTTATTTTCTACGGAAAAAATTTACTGCTGCAAACCTCCAGCCCATAGATATTGACCTCTATGTGTACCTGACCAGTTCCCATAAAAAAGCCCCTGCACAGGTCTTTGCTTCTTTCCTTGCGACCTCAGAAATTGTGATCTATAGCGGTCATGCCCGCGTTGGAATTGGCCCTGATTTCGATGATGAAGAAAGCAGTGCGCAGAATTTCATCATCGGACTCAATAGTGCGGCACACCTGAAAGGTCAAATCAATACCCAGCAATCACCCCACGACCTTTCCTCCCTCACGAAATACCGGAAGGCAGCATCCTCCAGAAAAGACAATGACCTGGAAAACATTTCTAAAAAGAATCTTTTTAGAGAAGATCTCTATCAGGTATGGTTTTTTAATGCCTGTACTTCGATTGATTATGTGGAAGAGATCAGAGGGAAATGGTCTGTGAAAGACAAAGCAAGGAAACATGGTCTCGTGCGGACTGCAGATGGCAGCATGAAGAGCAAGGAAAACCTCGTGCTTTTTGGAACCAATTATTCAGTCGTCGCAGATGCTTCCAGAATTTTAACGAAGCTTCTGGAAGGCAAGACTATGGACGACATTATCAAGGCGATGACCGAATATGAAAAGATCCTTTCTCCTGAACACAAAAAAAGAAAAAACATTTACTTCTCAGATTAAAACCATGAAAATATATAGCTCATTTTGGCTCTGCCTGTTGTGTGTATTGATCGCATGCCAGTCTAAAAGCCCAGCTTCCAGCGAAAGCCTCGCTGTGGACAAAACAATGCCTGCAGGTGACGGCGATACCGTGCCGGCAATCACATCAATAAAAGATACTTTAAACCCTACTCAAACTCAAAAAAGCGCAACGATGGAGGCAAACGAAGGAACACGAACATTAGACTGGACAGAAATCAATATCGACTTTATGGCCAATTGCCTTAACCCTTTTCTGGCTGCTAAACGGATCAAGTCCGACTGTACTGGCTGTGATAAAATCATGTTCAGTTTTTCTCTTGTCGTAGATGGGCAAGGTAAAATCCAGACGGTGCAGAAAGAAGCTGAAAACATCAGCTGTTCCGCAATGAACGAGGCAGATAAAAAGAAGCTGGAAGAGGAAATCGTGTTGTATCTAAAAAAGCAGACTTTACCTGCTTCATTTTACAACATGACCTATAAAGGTAACCTGGGTTTTATACTTAAATGTTAATTGAATCGTCATGTCTACAGTAAATAAAGTAAAAGCAGAAGTTTTTATAGAGGGCGAAGCAATTTCGCATTTCACTTACCTCAAATTGGTGCAATCTTTTAACAACCACCATGAATTTGAACTCCACCTGAGCCTGTTCGATCTGGGCCAGGCGGGAAACTTTGATGTCTACCAGTCCCGCTCCTGGGTGGGAAAAGACATCACCATAGAGCTATTTTCTGTGTTGGGAGAATCGGCCAATAAGTTTAAAGGGCTGGTTACTAAAATGAGTATGATTAAAGTTCATGGCCAAAGCGGTGGTTTTGTGCTGAGTGGATATAGTCCTACAATAAAGCTGGATGGCGGAGCAATCATGCGCTCTTTCAACCAGAAAGGGATCAAAGAGATCATTAATGATGTGGCTGGTCCGGCAGGAATTCCAATGGAAATCAATGTCAGCAGAGAGGTACAATTGGGTTATTTTACCCAGTATAAGGAAAGCAGCTTCGATTTTATAAATCGCATCTCTGCCCTTTATGGAGAATGGTTTTATTATAACGGACAGTCTTTATGTTTTGGAATGCCGGATAAACAGACCGAAACACAGCTGATCTATGGCAGGGATCTCGACCAGATGGATTTCTCTATCCGTGTTGCCCACTTGAATTTCTCTAATTTTTCCTATAATTCTGAGGATGATCAGGTATATAATGGAACGCCTAAATCGGATGCCGCAGGCCTCTCCGAGCATAGCCGGTTTGCGATAGAACAATCCGACGAAATCTTTAACATCAGTAACGATACCCCACTCCGCAACCGCATCACTTCGCAAAAGGAATTGGATGAGATTCTGAAAGTTAAAAAATCGGCAGTATCTAATGACCTGATCGGACTTAACGGAGTTGGGGATAACCCGATGGTTAACCTTGGAGGAATCGTGAAAATCATCAATTCACAGCGTGATGGACTGGAGTTTAAAGAACATGACGAAGGAAGTTACCTGGTGCTGTCGGTAACCCATGAGATTAAAAACAACCATGAATATCAGAACCATTTTTATGGGATAGATGCCGGAGCAGAAGTGATTCCGGTTTACAATATCAAAAGCCCTATTGCAGAAACGCAGGTGGCCAAAGTGGTGGAGAACAATGATCCTAAAGGGATTGGAAGAGTTAAGGTCCAGATGCTCTGGCAAAAAGGCGCGCAAAAGACGGAATGGATCCGGGTGTTGACGCCAGATGCCGGGAGTAGCGACAAAGTGAATAAAAACCGTGGTTTTGCCTTTGTTCCCGAAGTAGGAGATCAGATCCTGGTGGGCTTTAGGTATAACGACCCGAACCGCCCTTTTGTAATGGGAAGCATGTATCATGGAAAGATTGGCGCAGGTGGCGGACAGACGAATAAAACCAAAGCTTTAAGTACACGGAGCGGAAATACGATCATTCTGGACGATAGTAATGGCAGTATCAACGTGAAAGATCCGAGTGGAAACGTAATTACGATGCACGGAAACGGACAGGTTACACTGACTGCACCCAATTCATTTACGATCAATACGAAGGATTTTGTGGTCAATGCCAGCAATAGCATCGCAATCAATGCACAGCCTGGTGAACAGGGGGGCGGAGAAGGTACAATCGCGATCAGTGCAAAGAAAACGATTGCTGCTACCGCAGATACGGAAGGGATTACTTTGGACGCCACGACTTTGGGCGTAGCAATAACCGGTAAGACCGATGTGAGTATCGAGAGTACGGATGCTGCAGCAAAAGTGACGGGTAAGACAGAAGCTAATATTGATGGAACCGATGTGAAAATGAGTGGTGGAGCAACCATCCGGATCAGTTCCGACGATACTGATATCACCTAATCCGGATTGCTATGCCAGAAGAATTAGAATATATTGTCGATAAAGCGGTGTGCCATTGCGATAAAGGTGCCGCCCCGAATTATTTCCTGGGGCTGGCCAATCAGAATGTAAAAATAAACGGATGTAAGGCTTGTATTAAGTCGGATAAGATTCCCATTGCTAATATTCCATCCTTCGGGGTGTGTAGCGTGACGGGATCTGCTTGTATGCCTGCACCAATAGATTGGACGGACACGTATAAAGTGAAGATCAAGGGGCAGGAAACCCTGCTTTTTAAATCTAAACTACCTTGCAGTGTAGGTGGAAAGATTGAGTTCATGACCAGCGGCCAGATTCCGGTAAGTCCGGAAGATCTTGAAAAGATGGTGGATGAAAACAGTGAAGAACCGGAAGATGAAGGATGGGGATGGTGGGATACTGCGGAACTGATCCCTGTCGTAGGAAGTATCATTGGTATCGTTCGGGAAACGGCGAAAGGAAATGGGTGGATGGCATTGGCTAATGTCGGTTTCCTGGCGATGGATGTGGCTGGTCTGGTCAGTTTTGGAGCGACTACAGCTGCTTCTACGGCATTAAAGAGCGGAGCGAAGGTCGGAATCAAGGCCGCAGCAAAAGCATCCTTAAAAGCTGCCGGAAAAGTGCTGACGAAAGCCGGAGCCAAAGCATTGGCAAAAGGCGTTGCAAAACATGTGGATGACATCGCGAAGGCGACGATGAAAGTTTGTGTCTTTGCCTGTTTTCCAGCGGGCACAATTGTCCATACGGCAGGAGGGAGCAAGAATATTGAAGATATTGAGGTCGGAGATGAAGTCTGGGCTTTTGAAGAAGAAACCGGAGCAGTGGCCCTGAAAACCGTTACTTCAACAATGGAGCGTGAAGTAGATGCAACAGTAGAAGTGATCCTGGAAGGAGAAACGATTGAAACCACTGCGGAGCATCCCTTCTTTACGAAAGAGGGCTGGAAAGTTGCGGCTGATTTAACGGAGGCTGATGAGTTGAGGAATAAGGAGGGGGATTGGCAAGGGGTAAAAGCGCAGAATTTCCTATACGAAAAGCGGAAAGTTTTTAACTTTGAAGTAGAGGGCTGGCATACTTACTTTGTTGGGATCCTGGCCTGGCTGGTGCATAATGCCAGACCTTGTTTAAGTCAGATTAAGCATTTACCAGATTGGCTTGCGAGAATGGCTAAGGGTAATTACTTTAATTTTATACGTGAGCAGTTTTATAAACGTATGGGCGGTTTTAATGAAGTAGTACTCGAATCAGGGAAAAGGTTAGACAGTTACATCCCGGGTAAAGAGATCGTTTCAAGGAAATTCACTCAGTTGACAAAAGTTAGCGAAGACACGGCAAAAAAATATATAGATGAAATGGTTTCAAAATATTCTCCGGGTACGGCTATAAGGGAAACTGCCAGAAATGGTGATGCAATCGCTAAAGGAGGAAAGGAACTTGCTGGGGAAATGATACTCGAAGTTCCACAACAAGCAGGACAGATTTCTAAGGAAGTATTGCAGCATGCTAAGGAAGCAGGTGTTAAAATTCGGGATGTGTTTGGAAATATATACAAATAAGGAATATGACTATTAAATATCAAAACTGGTTAGAAAGCTATAAGGAACTGAATACGGAAGCTGGGACTCAAACCAAATTAGATGCTTCAAACGGCACTAAGAATAAAGCAAAAGTTCAAAAAGGACAACTGTCGGCTTTAGATGTAGCAAAACAGAATCATCTTGATCTGTTACATTACGAGTTTTGTGTCTTTGGAGATAATGAAGCTATTCCGGATAGCTATGTGACCATCGTACCCAGAAATAAACATGTTGGAGTGAACTTTTTAGACCAGGTTGGACGTCGCTATTTAACCTATTTATTTCATGAGGTGAAAGAAGATAGAACACTTTTTCTTCGGGAGATCTGGTATTATAATTTTAGTTCTGATAGTAATGAAAATGAAGATTACCGTTTACATTTTGTTTTTGATGAAACAGGGCAGGTCAGTTATCGGAAATATGATGAACAGAATGAGAAGATTCAGGACTATGAGAGCAATAAACTGTTTGTTATAGACGGTTTATATGAAAAATACCCGGAATTTGACCAATATGAGGGCATCACCAAACTTGATAGAGATTTTCCCGTAGATATTATACCGCCCAATACAAATCCTGACAATACGACCGATCTTCCTAACCGTTGGTTACCACCTGATTGGGACAAAAAATAAGGTAATGCTTCAATCTTAAATTATTAACAACGACAGGTTTTTTAACCGGATTGCAAAATGGCAGTTGGAGGAGGATTTAATAATTAATCTCTCATGGAATTAAAATATCAAAACTATTGGGCCTCAGTAAAAAAACTTCAGTCTGAAATTCAGTTAATTGGAAGATTGGATATATCAAATAAGACAAAGTATAAGAAAAAGTATGAATCCGGAGCGATGACCGCAAAGGATATTGCAAGAATAAATCATAAACAGGGGTTACATTATGAACTAACCATGTTTAATGAGGAAGCGCTTTTCTGTTATTTAGTTTTAAAAGGAGGGCATGTAAAAGCTGATTTTTTAGATGATGCAAATAGAATCTATCTGACTTATTTTTTTTCTCCCTCGAAAATTCACACGGATAAGATTTTTTTAGATGAGATTTGGTATTATAGTTTCAGTTCTGAAAGTAGTGACAATGAAGATTACCGTTTACATTTCGTTTTTGATGAAACAGGACAGGTTAGCTATCGTAAATATGATGAGAAGAATGAGAAAATTCAGGACTATGAGCGCAATAAACTTTTTGTTATAGACGGTTTATATGAAAAATATCCTGAATTTGACCAATATGAGGGCATCACAAAACTCGATAGAGATTTCCCCGTAGATATTATACCGCCCAATACAAATCCTGATAATACGACCGATCTTCCTAACCGTTGGTTGCCACATGACTGGGACAAAAAATAAGACATCTAGAACTATAGGATCTCTGAGATCGATAAGCGTACATTCTTGCCAATAGTAGACTTTACAATGTCATTCATTGACCTCATGACGATGAATTGCTAAACCTTGTTTTTGAGACATATGCCCCTATTAAATTACAGATATAGCATGTAAATTGGTAGTACAATAAAGGAGATGCTGAAAACCTTGAAAAGAGTAAGTGATATTAAAGTTTTTGTTGCTTTTTGATTTATAAAAGTAATATTTCTCATGGCTAATTGGTATGCATTTACAGGCTGGAACGTGGGGGGAAATCCCTTTGATCCAACTAAGTATAGATTGGTTTCAGTAAAACCTCTTTGTATATTTGGTGAACATATATGTGCGGTTTATCTTAATGAGGAAAGTACAACCCCTTCGACTCTTGGTAGTAATATCGAGACTTACATTTCAAATGCGCTTGCAACGCAGATACCTCAACCAATGGGTTCCGGTGTAAAGAGGTTCGTTTATCTAAGAGGTCCTATTTCTTAAATAAACCCAATAAAAAAAGGCAGTATCCAAAAAACTGTGTAAATGGGATTTGAGGTAAAAACTTAGATCCCATTTTTATGTAAATTAGAGAAAGGAATTTAAAAGATGCAAGCAGAAGATTTTTTAAATGACGATTTCCTTAAACAGTTTAAGGACGGCAAAGATTTCATGAGCTTCATGGATCAGATGTATAAACGAGGCGTTGAAAAGATGCTTGAAGGGGAGCTTGATTCTCATCTGGGCTATGTTAAGCACGATAAACAACGCAAACAAACCGATAATTCCCGTAATGGTTATGGCGAAAAGAAGGTAAAAACAGAACATGGAGAACTGGATGTCAAAGTCCCCAGAGACCGGGATTCCAGTTTTGATCCACAGATCCTTCCCAAACGGAGTAAACTCTCAGAAGGCATAGAAAAGTTGGTAGTTTCTTTATATGCCAAGGGGATGTCCAATGCTGACATTGAAGAAGAACTTCGTGAGTTATATGACTTTCGTTTACCACCCTCTACCATTTCGACCATAACAGCAAGAGTAACTGATGATATTTTAGCCTGGCAGAATCGCCCACTTGATCCGGTATATATGATTGTGTGGATGGATGGCATTGTTTTCAAAGTAAGAGAAAGTAATAAGGTCATCAATAAAACGATCTATCTGGCTGTTGGACTTAATATGGAAGGCCGTAAGGAAGTATTGGGGCTATGGCTGGGAAAGAATGAAAGTAGTGCTTTTTGGATGAGTGTGCTCACTGATTTGCAGACCAGAGGTGTTCAGGATATTCTGATCACATGCACCGATAACCTGGGTGGCTTTACTCAGACCATCCGTTCTGTATTTCCGCAATCTACCACTCAGATTTGTGTGGTTCATCAGATTCGTAATGCCTGCAAGTATGTGGTATGGAAGGATAAAAAGCCATTTACGGAAGATATGAAGCCCATTTATTCAGCTCCCAATAAGCAGGCAGCAGAAGCTGAACTCACAACATTTGAGTTAAAATGGGGAATAAAATATCCTTATGCGATTCGAAGCTGGCGGATAAACTGGGATGACCTGACGGCATTTTTTGAGTTCCCCCTGGAAATCAGGAAAATCATTTATACAACTAATTTAATTGAAAATTTGAATGGAAAGATCAGAAAATACACCAAAAATAAAATGTCTTTTCCAACCGATGAGGCTGTGAAAAAATCTGTTTACCTGGCCTTAATGGAAGCCACTAAAAAGTGGACGATGCCCATTCATAACTGGCCGTTGATTATAAATCAGTTTATTGCTATTTTTGAACAAAGGGTTAAGGTCTGATACCCTAACCCCAAATTTCATTTACACAGATTTCTGTACACTGCCTAAAAAAAGGAGGCTTCCAAACCATGAACACCTCCTTTTTTTTATTTAAAAAAATTACTTCAATACTTCTGCAAGTCTTTCCGTCTGATGATTTGCTAATTTCTGCAGTGGACCTGCCGCCAGCATTTTCATCATCATATTCAGATCTGCAGTAATAATATGTTTAGCGGTAGTACCACCATTGCCATTGTCTGCAACCGTCCATTTCAATTCCAGATCAAAAGGAGCTTTCTCCGTAGGGATAGCCGTTAATTCCTCATTCTCTACGCGGTTAGAAATTTTAATCGCCAATTTGGCCATATTCTGAATGGTAAAGCTTGCTTCATCATTGGTGGATGACCAGTTGTAGATATTTTCAGGCATCAATTGCTGATGGTTATTTAAATCAGCTAAAAATGCATAAACTGTGGCTACAGGCTGGTTGATATCAGTAGTACTCTCGATAACTGTCATTATATGGTCTTAGGTTAGTTGTTCTAATTCTTTTCCCCAATCTGCAGGGTTTCTACGCCATTTGGCCAATAGATCTACATCGTTTTGAGCAATGAAGCTATGTTCAGCAGCATATTCAATCAATGTATTGTAATTAGATAAGGTAGCGAAGCGACATTTGGCAGCTTTAAAGTTTTCTTCTGCCTGGTCAAGAC
This sequence comes from Pedobacter sp. FW305-3-2-15-E-R2A2, assembly GCF_038446955.1. Classification (NCBI taxonomy): domain Bacteria; kingdom Pseudomonadati; phylum Bacteroidota; class Sphingobacteriia; order Sphingobacteriales; family Sphingobacteriaceae; genus Pedobacter; species Pedobacter sp. FW305-3-2-15-E-R2A2. Next base: position 5,390,593 of record NZ_CP151803.1, on the reverse strand, counting down.
CATAGGTGAAGATAGATACCAAACCCGCTACAGAAAGACCTGCATTTCTCAATGCTTCTACAGCTTGTAAGCTGCTTTTTCCTGTAGAGATCAGATCTTCTACCACTACTACGCGCTGTCCTTCCACAATTTCTCCTTCAATCAGACTTCCGGTGCCGTGTTCTTTTGCTTTAGCTCTTACATAAGCAAAAGGCAATCCCAGCTCCTGAGCAACAAGAACCCCCTGAGGGATACCTGCAGTAGCTACACCGGCAATCAGATCTACGGAACCAAATTCTTCCTGGATCAACTGCGTCAGCTTCTGTCTGATGTATGTTCTTACTGAGGGATGGGAAAGTGTAACTCTATTATCGCAATAAATAGGAGATTTCCAACCCGAAGCCCATGTAAATGGATTGTTAGGCTGTAACTTTATTGCTTTTATTTGTAATAAAAATTCAGCTACCTTTAATTCAATATCACTTTTATTATACATGCTCCAAAATTACAGAATTTCATACGTTTGTCCTAACACTACTTTCAGTAATGTGAGAAATCACGCTTAAAAATCCTCGTTTAAATATTTCTTATTTAGCGTCAAATGTCGGCATTTATTGTTGGGAACAAAAGCTGTTTTTTGCCATCCTTTGAGAATCAGCACCATAAGAACTAAAATAGCAGTTTATGGGGATGTAGAGAGAATAGTAATTGCCTGTAATGGAAAATTGAATAAATATTTATAGTTTTAAAAACTCAAATATCCAGGTGATTTTGTAGAATTTTCCATTGAAAACCCCTTTAGAATGCTATTTAAAGGGGTCTGTTGTTTCTATGGGAATTTTAAAGGCCTGTTATTAAAACCATTTTGAGCGTTTATCATGAAGAATTATAGAATTTATATCAACGACAACACCCTGTTTATTGCAGATCAAAGGCCTAAACAGGAGAAAGAAATTCAGCAAATTGACGTTCAGAATTTTGATTTCAAACAGCTTTATAAAAGCATTCCTTCCGATAGTAAGAAAGATTATTTGTTATTAGATGCAGATCCGCAGGCGGTCTTCAAAAAGATTAAAAATAGCCTTACGCTTATCAAAGCCGCAGGTGGCCTGGTAAAAAGTGCCAAAGGAAATTACCTGTTTATCTTCAGGAACAAGAAATGGGATCTGCCTAAGGGGAAGGTCGAGAAAGGCGAAAAGATGAAAGAAGCCGCAAGGAGGGAAGTAGAAGAGGAATGTGGCGTGAAAATTTATACCAATGACGAAAAGCTGTGTAAAACCTATCATGTATATACGATAGGCAGCAAAGTGGTCTTAAAGAAAACCAACTGGTACAGCATGACTGTCAAAGGAGAACCCAAATTGATTCCCCAAAAGGAAGAAGGCATCACCAAAGCCAGCTGGTTGAACAAATCTGAGCTTGCACCGGTGCTGAGTAATACCTATCCCTCTATCGTCCAGGTTCTGGAGGCAGGCGCTTTATTAAAGGAAAGCGATAGCGTCCTGGGGTAAAAAAGGACTTACATCTCCATTGTTTCGCAGGATATCTCTGACAATTGTAGAACTGATTGCAGAGTATTCCGGCTTACTCAGAATAAAAATGGTTTCCATTTCAGGCATCATGGTCTGGTTGATTTGTGCGATGGCACGTTCATACTCGAAATCACCTACAGACCGGATGCCACGAACCATATACTGCGCATTGATCTTTCTGCAGAAATCAACTGTTAATCCCTCATAAAGCTGAACCTCAACTTTAGGCTCATGAACAAAGACTTTTTTCACAATCTCCTCGCGTTTTTCTGCGGAGAGAAAGCTCTGTTTGGAGCTGTTTAATCCAATACCAACCACGACCTTATCGAAAAGAGGTAGGGAGCGCTTCAGAATGTCAACATGGGCAATGGTAATGGGATCAAATGATCCCGGAAACAAGGCAATCTTCATATTATGTTGTTTTTTCAAAGAAACTGAATGAGGAGTTACCATACCTTCTGGTTTCCTTAAAACCCGGCTGGTCCTTTAGCTTTAATAAAGAGGGATGTTCTACGATGAGTAATCCATTATCCGATAACAGGTTGTTTTTCATCACCAGCTGTGGGATCAATGGGATCGTAGGTAAATCATATGGAGGATCAGCAAAAATGATCTGATAAGATTTGGTATGTGATTCCAGAAACTTGAATACATCAGCCTTCTGTACATCAATCGTGTCAAGCCCGTGTTTGGCAATGACAGACTTTACCCAGTAAATACAACCCGAATGTTTGTCCACTGCGGTCACCTTTCTGATTCCACGCGAAGCGAATTCAAAACTGATATTCCCTGTGCCGCAAAAAAGATCGAGCACGTCGCAACTGTCGAAATCGTAGGTATTGTATAAGATATTAAAAAGAGCTTCTTTGGCCATATCTGTGGTAGGCCTTACCGGTAAGCTTTCCGGGGCATTGAAACGGATGCCTTTCAATGTACCGCCAATTATTCGCATAGGTCAAGGGCTAGCAGGCTGCTGTAATAATGAGCAGGCATGTCGTCTAAAATTTTGTGATCTACCTGATCACTTAAGGGAGTAATGAAACTGATGTTTTTGAAATATTTCTCAATACATTGATAATAATGATCGTTTTCATGGATGATACCACTCAGCTGAACATTGTTCTCTTTGGTGTTGAGTTGAAGCTGGTTAATGATCAACAACAGGTAATAGTTAAATTCTTCCGTGTTGGCCACTTCATAATAATTACGGAAGATCAGCTTTTCGTCCTCCGTTACTACGGCATTAAAGGAAGAGGCGGTAAAATCAAGGATCAGTGATTTATGCTGCTGGTCTTTGGACATTGCCAGTACCGGAGCGAGCTGATCATATAGCTTACAGCTGAGCAGTGAATCTGCCAGCGTCTCATCTATAAAGCGGTGTAAAGTAAAGATCGAGGTAAAGCCATAACTGCTGAATGGCCTGATATATAAGTTGTCTGACTGCTCCTCTGTGAAAAATTTAGCGTATTGATCCAGGTTATGGGTGTCAAACAGGTCATTCGGAATAGAAATGGAATTCTCTGTAGATACCGCCACCTTAATCTCCTTGAATGGAAGGTTTAAATAGCTGTCGTTTTTTAATTTTGAAGAAAGGGCCTGAGGAATATTGTGGCATTCCTGTTGGTCATATACTGCTTTTAACTGATTGCTGGTTTTATCGATAATTGCATAGGAAAAGCTATCTGCTGTAATCTTTAACAATAAATTGCAGTCCGGCGCAGTACTAGGATCAAATTCCGGATCAACTAATAATATGCTGTTTTTATGGCTCATCTAGATCAAATTATTTAAGATCAAAATTAATCCTTTTTTCTATAACATCACCATTGCATCTTTGTTAAATGGATAAAGCATCAATTATTGCGCAATCTTATGCATTCACGCCGACTACCGAACAGCTTGTTTTTTGCAGAGAGATGGCTTCCTTTCTGACCCAAAGACTAGATGATCAATGTTTTATATTGAGGGGTTATGCGGGAACAGGAAAAACAACTTCCGTAGCTGCTTTGGTAAAGGCTCTGCCTAAATTCGGACTGAAAGCAGTTTTGCTGGCGCCAACAGGTCGCGCGGCAAAGGTGATGAGCAACTATACCGGTCGAAAAGCACTCACGATCCATAAGAAAATCTATAGAAAACGCTCGGCAGTATCCACAGATATGTCTTTTCAGATTGCGCCGAATATTGCTGAACATACCTTGTTTATCATCGATGAGGCCTCCATGATCGCGGACGAATGGAATACTCAAACAGGCTCTTCTTTTCTGAAGGACCTGATGGAATATGTATACAATGCCAAAAACTGTGCAGCGGTATTTGTCGGGGATACGGCACAGCTGCCCCCGGTAGGGAGCATCGACAGTCCGGCGTTAAATAAAGAATATGTGGCTTCCAACTTCGGAATGGAAGTAAAGGCTGTAGAACTGAGAGAGGTAGTCCGCCAGGAAAAAGAATCAGGAATTCTGGCCAACGCCACCATGCTGCGGAAGTTAATTAACGAAGAACAAGAGGAGGACAGTAGTGTGGAGCTGCCTCAGTTTATCACTAAAGATTATAAAGACATTTTCAGGATGACGGGGCTAAAACTAGTCGAAGGATTGGAATATGCGTATCATAAATTCGGAATTGAAAACTCCCTGGTGGTTTGCAGGTCCAATAAATCGGCAAATGTTTACAATCAGCAAATCCGCGCCCGCTTACTGTACCGGGAGGAAGAGTTAACAGGAGGGGATCAGATCATGGTGGTGAGGAATAACTATTTCTGGCTCCCGGACAATGAATCCGCAGCTTTCATCGCCAATGGTGATATGGCAAAAGTAGTGCGGGTAAGGGGGGAAGAGGAACGATATGGCTTCCGCTTTTCAGAGGTTCAGCTGGAGTTTATGGATTTCCCTGATGCAGGACAAATTACCTGTAAAGTGATGCTGGATACTCTGACTGCCGAAACACCCAACCTCTCTTATGAACAAAGCAATAAGCTTTTTGAAGGGCTTAACCTGGATTATGAGCACATCACAAATAAAAGGGAACGGTTTAAAGCCATCAAGGAAGATCCCTATTATAATGCACTTCAAATTAAGTTCGCCTATGCGGTAACCTGTCATAAGGCACAGGGTGGTCAATGGGATGCGGTCTTTGTAGATCAAGGGTATTTAACAGAGGATATGATTGACCTTGATTTTCTCCGTTGGTTATATACTGGGGTAACAAGAGCGAAAAGAGAATTATTTTTAGTAAATTTTGCCCCTAACCTTTTTTCTTCCCCTTTAGAAGAATAATTGTTAACTAACCTAGTATTAAATGATATGAAATTTGCTTATTCTATAAAACAGAAAATGAAAATCGCCACGCTCCTGTTTGCAATTATGGCGTGTATGATCTTGATCAGAATTTTAGAGGATAAGAGTGTGAAAAGCATGAACGAATCGTTCGTGTCCATGTATAACGATCGCCTGGTCCCGGCAACAGACCTGTTTTATATTGCTGAAAATATTTTTGCTAAAAAATATGCGCTGGATAGCTTCCTTTATTCCGGTAAGCTTTCTCAATCCGATGCCGCAGGGTTAAAAGAACAGTTTACCGCTTTCAACGCTACAATAGACTCCCTGCTCAAAAAATATGAAAAGACCTTTCTGGTGAAAAAGGAAAAACAGCAGCTCACGGAATTAAAGAGCCGTTTAGTAGGGTTAATTGCTGCGGAACAACATGTAATGGCGCTCAGCCTTAGCCATACCCTGGAAGACGGAAGGAAATTGTACGAAACCATAGGAAGGGAAAATGGCTTGAAAACAATGGAAAAGCTCACCGATCTGATGAACATTCAGACACAGGTGGGGCAGGAGCTGATCCAGAATTCTGCATCAATGGTTTCCAGAAGTAAATTGTATTCTACCTTACAGATTGCCCTGGCGGTCCTGATTGGTGTGCTGATCGTAGGGATTATCTCTGCTTCGAACGTGGTGCAGGTGAGAAATGACAAGTTCAATCTGAATTAAATAAGTAACATTTATTTTACATCTTTTATAATCTATCAAAAAGACAGTTTTTTAATTAAAATTCAAATAGCGCTGTATTAGCTATATGAACGACCTTGTCCCGGAAAAGCTATCCCGGAATTCCTTAGGTGTACAATTCTTTTTCTTCTTAAAAATCCTGTTAAAGTTCGATATGTTGTTGAATCCACATTTATACGCAATCTCGGCAATCGTCTGCGTGCTGGAGATGAGTAGTTTCGTTGCATGTCCCAACCGGATCTCATTCAGGCTGTCAATAAATGTGCTGCCTGTCCGTTTCTTGATAAACCTGCTGAAAGATACTTCCGGCATACTGGCTACTTTTGCCACTTCCTCCAGCGAAATGCCGCGGTTATAATTCGCATTCATATAATCAAATGCCTTCTCGATCCTCCTGCTGTTATAATTGAACTGCTCGTTGTTAAAACTGGAATTGGAGAGCGTCCTCATATTCCTGGAAATAGAAAGGTCATGGAGAATAGAAAAAAGCTCCAAAACAGAATCAAAACCTTTCTTCTGGTTTAAAGAAAGTAATCTCGGACTGAGCCTTTCAATCGTTTCCGCAGAAAAGAGAATCCCTTTTTGAGAACGTTCAAACATATTGGAGATAAAACTCAGCTGGTTTCTTTTGAGCAGACGTTCGTCAAACAAATCCTTGTGAAACTGAATGGTGATCTCCAGAATCTCTTCGCTTTTGCACTGGTGGGTAAACCAGGCATGGTAAAGGTTTGGGCCGATAAAAACAAGCTCTGCATCTTCAATGGTGTCGATGTGATCCCCGACAATCCGTTTCGCCCCTTTCGCATGAAGAATCAGGTTCAACTCATATTCTTCATGGTAATGAAGCGGGAAGTCAAAATCCTTTTTCGTTCTCGAGAAAATGGTAAAGCAATCGCTTTGCGTTAAAGGGGTAATCTCTCTGACTATGTTATTGCCCATCATATAAATATAATAATTTTGATATGAATTGATTATGTTTCTGTTAAAATAGTACTATGGTAAATTAGGATTAATAATATGATAGTGGGTGTTTTTGATTTGTGAATACAATTAATTGTTAAAATAGTATTGAAGCTGCGTACGAAAATAGTATAGTTTTGAGTCTATGAAGTTCCAAGCCGTCGACATCATTATTATTGTAACGTATCTCATCAGCACCATCATTATTGGCTTTTGGTATCGTAAGAAAGCAAAGGAAAATAAAGAGAGCTATATCATGGGAGGGAAATCTCTTCCATGGTATAAGCTGGGCCTGAGCGATGCTTCTGATATGTTCGATATCAGTGGGACAATGTGGATGGTGAGCCTGTGCTTTGTTTACGGAATGAAAAGTATCTGGATCCCCTGGTTATGGCCAGTCTTCAATCAGGTCTTCCTGATGATGTACCTTTCCAAATGGCTGAGAAGATCAAATGCCACAACCGGAGCGGAATGGTTGTCTACCAGGTTTGGGACGACGGGGAGAGGGGTTGGTGCTTCCCATAAAGTGGTGGTTACTTTTGCCTTGCTGAGTTGCCTGGGCTTCCTGGCCTACGGCTTTATTGGCCTTGGTAAATTTGTAGAGATTTTCATTCCATGGGATTTGGTGAAGGATTATGTTCCTTTTACCGTAGCCCCGCATTATGTTCCGCACTTTTATGGGATCATTTTTACCCTCTTTGCCATGTTCTATTCGATTCTGGGAGGGATGCATGGGATCGTATTCGGAGATATGATCAAATATGCGATCATGACGGTAGTTTGTATCTCCATAGCGGTCATTGCAGTGGTTAACCTGAATGGGCAGAAACTGCATGTGCCGGAAGGATGGGACAGCCCTTTCTTTGGAACCCACCTGAACCTGGACTGGACCGGTATCATTACCGATGTCAATAAAAAAATAGAAAGTGACGGCTATTCTTTGTTTAGCATTTTCTTTATGATGATGCTGTTCAAAGGAGCTTTTGCTTCCCTTGCCGGACCACCACCAAACTACGACATGCAGAAGATTCTTTCTACAAAATCCCCAAAGGAAGCCAGTAAAATGAGCGGATTTGTGTCAATCGTATTGTTGCCGATCCGTTATTCCCTCATCGTAGGACTCACTGTTCTGGGCATACTTTATTACGATCAGATGAACCTCCGCGGACTGGATGGTGCAATCGATTATGAGCGCATCCTGCCGGCAAGCATCAACAGTTTTGTCCCTGCCGGATTGTTTGGTCTGGTCCTCACCGGATTACTTGGTGCATTCATGGGGACCTTCAGCGGAACCTTAAATGCAGCCCAGGCTTATATTGTAAATGATGTATACCTGAAATACATCAATCCCGATGCTTCCAATAAAAAGATCATCTCCATGAACTACTGTTCCGGTATCCTGGTTGTAGCTTTAGGCATCACGCTGGGCTTTTTTGCCAAAGATGTGAACAGCGTATTGCAGTGGATCGTCTCTGCATTATATGGGGGATACATCGCCGCCAACGTGCTGAAATGGCATTGGTGGAGGTTCAATTCCAATGGTTTTTTCTGGGGCATGTTCACCGGAATTGTCTCTGCATTGGTCTTTACCCGGTTCTTTGCAGGTGTAGAATTTTTATATTATTTCCCTTTGTTGTTTATCCTTTCTCTTGCGGGTTCCGTTATTGGTACCTACCTCGCAGCGCCAACAGATCAGGAAACACTCAAAAGCTTTTATAAAACAGTCCGTCCATGGGGATTCTGGGGGCCGGTTCATCAGCTGGTCATTGCGGATGATCCTTCCTTTGTGGCGAACAAAAACTTTGGGAGGGACATGTTCAATGTGGTCCTCGGGATCATCGCCCAGCTCTGCCTCACCTTATTGCCAATGTACCTGATCTTAATGATGAAACTGCCATTGCTGATTACCATTGCCATCCTGGGTGTCATCATTTTCATCCTCAAAAAAACCTGGTGGAATAAACTCGAAGACTAAACACACAAACAGAACGAAAGATATATGATGGATTACGACAAGAGGTTGGCGCAGCTTATGGCTGCCCATCAGTCTCTGATTATGCGCGAAAATGAAGCAGAAAGCTTAGGAAATGGCATTTTTAGCCGATACAAATATCCGGTGTTAACCGCTGCACATACCCCTTTATACTGGCGTTATCACCTGAACAGGGACAGTAATCCCTTCCTGATGGAGCGCATTGGAATCAATGCCGTATTTAACCCTGGGGCAATCAAGTGGAACAACAAATACCTGCTCATTGCCAGGGTGGAAGGGAACGATAGAAAGTCTTTTTTCGCCATTGCGGAAAGCGCGAACGGAATCGATCAGTTTAGGTTCCGCGAATGCCCGGTGATCATTCCTGAAACAGAGATTCCGGATACCAATATCTACGATATGCGGATCACCACACATGAGGATGGATGGATCTATGGGCTGTTTTGCACAGAAAGAAGAGATCCTGATGCTCCGGAAGGAGACCAGACGGCAGCATTGGCGCAATGCGGGATTGTCCGCAGCAAAGACCTGGTTACCTGGGAAAGGCTGGCCGACCTGAAAACGACTTCTTTACAGCAACGAAATGTAGTCCTTCATCCGGAATTCGTAGATGGCAAATATGCGTTTTATACCCGCCCACAGGATTCTTTTATCGAAGCCGGGAAAGGGGGAGGTATCGCCTTTGGCCTTTCCGAGTCTATGGAAAACGCCTTTGTTCCGGAAGAGGTGATCGTTGATAAAAAGCAATACCATACGGTTTATGAAGCTAAAAATGGACAGGGACCTGCGCCGATAAAAACGAAATATGGTTGGTTGCACCTGGCTCATGGGGTAAGGAATACTGCAGCAGGTCTGCGCTATGTCCTCTATGTATTTATGACCGATTTAACGGAACTCAGCAAGGTGATCCATAAGCCTGCAGGATACTTTCTTGCTCCGGAGGGCGCAGAAAGAGTAGGCGATGTCTCTAATGTGGTGTTCAGTAATGGCTGGATCAACGATGAGGATGGAAAGGTCTTTATCTATTATGCCTCTTCAGATTCCCGCATTCACGTGGCCACGAGTACAATAGATCAGTTGCTGGATTATGTGCTCCATACTCCCGAGGATGAATGGAGATCCGCAGCAACGGTACAAAGGATATATCAATTGATTGATCAGAATAAAAAAGACAAACTGCCTATGGGATAAAATTAGAACCAGACCAACGAAACATCCCGCAAATGGCCGATGGCCATTGAAAAAATTGAACCACCAAAATATAACCAAATATGAAAACTTTATTTACGATGTTGAGGATCAGCGCTATTCAGCTGTTCCTCCTCTTATTGCTGTTTGCCCCTGCCTTTGCAGGGCGCAAAAGCAATCCGGAAACGCGCTTGTTCATCCAGGACACCCGCATAACCGGAACTGTAACCGATTCCAAAGGGAATAAATTGCCAGGCGTATCCATCCTGGTTAAAAATCAGCAGGGAAAGGGTACCACCACCAATCAGGATGGAAAATATAACCTGGAAGCTGCTGCTGATGCGATTCTGATTTTCCGTTTTATAGGCTTTAAAGAAATGCAGATCGCGGTAAATGGCAGAAAAGAAATCAATGTCTCTTTAGCTGAGGATGATGTAGCACTGAATGAAGTCGTGGTCACCTCTCTCGGGATCAAAAGAGAGAAAAAGGCGCTTGGCTATGCCGTAACGGAAGTGAAAGGCGAGGAGTTTACCAAGGCCAGGGAAACGAATGTTGCCAATTCCCTTGTTGGAAGGGTCGCAGGGGTCAACGTAACCAAACCTGCTTCAGGATCTATGGGCTCCAGTAGGGTAGTGATTCGTGGAAATGGTTCCATCTCTGGAAATAACCAGCCTTTATACGTGATTGATGGAATCCCATTGGTCAATACCAATTTCGGTCAGAGCTCTGTATTTTATGGCGGCGGCGATGGCGGTGATGGTATTTCCAGCATCAATCCTGATGATATCGAAACGATGAGTGTCCTGAAAGGCGGGCCGGCCGCGGCACTTTACGGGGCAAGGGCTTCTAATGGTGCCATCCTCATTACCACCAAATCCGGAAAGGCCCAAAAAGGAATAGGTGTAGAGTATAACGGTTCCTACACACTGGATCAGCCCATTTTTAACAATGAAAAGGATTTTCAATATGTCTACGGACAGGGAACAAACGGGGTCGCTCCAAAAGATAAGGCGACTGCCCTTCAGGCCGGAACCTCAAACTGGGGTGCAAAGCTGGATGGCTCACCGGTGATGCAGTTTGACGGTGTTCTTCGCCCTTACAGCGCGATAAAAAACAATAGCCGCAACTTTTACAATGACGGGAATACCTTTGCCAATACGATTTCCCTATATGGAGGATCTGAAAAAGCAACGCTTCGTTTTTCTGTTTCAGACTTAAACAACCACGACCTCATGCCCAATTCCAGCTTGAAAAGAAACAACTTTTCTTTGAATGGAAACTTAAAAGCAACAGATAAACTGACGGCACAGATGAGTGTTCAATACATCAGGGAGCGCGTAGAAAACAGACCGAGTTCAGGCGATTTCTCCTGGAATCCCAATGTAGGGGTTCAATTGCTACCCACCAATTATGATGTCAGAAACCTGAGCCAAAGAGTAGATGAAAATGGGAATGAATACCTGGTGTCCTCAAATATCTATCTGGCGAATCCTTATTTTATTGCCTACGACATGCAAAACAGGGATAGAAAAGACCGCCTCATTGCTTCTGCAGATTTAAAATATGATTTTACTTCTTATCTATATGCACGTTTACTGGCTGGAACCGATTTCGCTTACCGCCTTTCGGAAAATGTAACCCCGGAAGGGAGTGCAATTGCCAGTGGAGGAATGAGTGAAAATCAACGCTATGTGGGAGAGTTCAATTCGCAGTTGATGTTGGGCTTCAAGAAAAATGTAGCCAATGATTTTTCTGTGGATGCCTTTGTGGGTGGAAACATCATGAAAAGTAAGGAGTCCAATTTAAATGCTTCGGGAAGTCAGTTTATCGTTCCTTTCTTTTATTCCGTAAATAATACCGTGACACAGGGAAGAAGCTATAACCTGTACAAAAAACAATTCAACTCCCTTTTTGCTTCTGCAGAATTGGGCTATAAAGGATATTTGTATGCCACCTTTACCGGACGTAACGATTGGTTCTCTACCTTAAGCAGAGCCTCAAACAGCATATTTTATCCCTCAGCAAGTTTGAGTTTCGTGGCGTCACAAGCGATGACTATGCCTTCCTGGGTGAGTTTTGCCAAATTGCGTACTGCCTGGTCGAAAACCGGAAGTGATTCGGATATTTCTGCTTATGCACAATCTCTGACTTATTACTTCGGTCAGCAGCACCTGGGACAGTCTTTAGCTTATGTGAATGAAGGAACTATTCCCAATACCCGTTTGAAGCCGGCAACTTCCAAGTCGTATGAGTTGGGCCTGGATACCAGGTTGTTCGACGACCGCATCGGACTGGAATTGACCTGGTATAACCGGAAAACGGTAAATGATATCCTGAGCAGCCAGATTTCCGTTGGTTCAGGGTTCAGTAATGTACGTTTGAACAGTGGCGAAATGGTCAATAAAGGATTGGAAATGATGATTTCCGGTACGGTCTTCAAGCAAAAATCTATGAGCTGGGACATGTCGTTCAATATGGGCTATAACAAAAACAACATCATTTCTCTGGCCGACGGACAGCAGTCGATGACGATACAACAGAGCCGTCCCGGATTATATGGCGATGGAGGTACTCCGGTATTCATCAGAGCAGAAGTAGGGAAGCCTTTTGGCATTATTCAGGGCTCCGGCTATAAACGCGATGGCAGTGGAAAGATTGTCTTCAATGCTAAAGGTCTGCCTGTGGAAAGTGAGTTGAGAAATATTGGAAATAGTGTTTCTCCATATACCCTGGGATACAATAACAATTTCAGGTATAAGAACTTTAATCTTGGCATTTTGCTGGATGCGAAGTTCGGCGGAAAGATTTCTTCAGGAACAAATAACCTCGCTTATCTGGCTGGTTTGAGTAAGGAAACCTTGCCTGGTCGTGAGGGAGGTGTTGTTGGTGCCGGGGTAAATGAACAGGGGCAACCCAATACGGTCAATGTTCCTGCTCAGGAATATTACAGCTGGGTAGCCAATCACATCGCTGAAGAGTTTGTATACGATGCCAGCTTTGTCAAATTACGACAAGTCGTGCTGGGGGTAAATCTACCTAAAACCTGGGTGAACAAAATAAAAATGAGCGATGTCAGCCTTTCGTTTGTCGCAAGAAACCTGTTTACCCTTTATAAAAAAGTGCCGTTGGTGGATCCGGAATCGACCTTCCTTACCGGAAATGTACAAGGTATAGAAATGCTTTCTGTACCGGCAACACGTTCATTTGGCTTAAACCTGAATTGTAAGTTTTAAAAATTGAAACCATGAAGCAGAAAACCTTATATATAGCAGCATTATGGATATTGCTGGGTACCTCCTGTACCAAAGATCTGGAAGAGATGAACATCAATCCAAATCAACCCACAAAAGTAGAACCGGGACCTTTATTTACAGCCTTGGAGTTGCGCCAGGCCGGGACCTCTGTTGCCAGAAGAAGCAATGTTGGTTTCGGAATGATGATGGTTCAGCAGACGGCGACCACAAAGATTGATGATCTCGAAGGCGATAAATACCTGCCATCGGAAAGTGCCGCCCTTTTGTTCAATGAAGAGTATGCCGTTCCGGTCCTGAACATGGCGATGCTGATCGATATGCTAAAGCAAGCCCCTGAAAAAGTAAACCTCTATGCTGCGGCAAGAATCTGGAAAGTAATGCAGATGCACCGGTTGACAGATGCCTATGGTGATGTTCCTTATTCGCAGGCCGGACAAGGATTTTTACAACAGATTTATAAGCCGGTATACGATAAGCAGTCGGCCATCTATGCGGATATGCTAAACGAACTGGAGCAGGCCACAAAAGCGTTTGACCCTGCGAAAACTACCTTTGGTGCAGCGGATATCATCTATCAGGGAAAAACAGAACAATGGAAACGTTTGGGGAATTCCTTAATGCTGCGCCTGGCATTGCGTCTGATCAAAGTTGATCCGGCAATGGCTAAACAATGGGCATTAAAAGCAATTCAGGGTGGTGTGATGCAAAACAATGCCGATATCTGTTACATGAGACATACCGGCCCTCAGCAGGAACTGTCTAACCCGATCGCTTTCGATTTTCAAAAATTCGACCTGATCAGGGCAGGAGACATTAAGATCGGTAAAACATTTATGGATTACCTGAAAGCAACAAATGATCCCAGACTGGAGGTCTATAGCTCGCTTCCTGATGGAAACAGCGATCCTTCCCTACAAAAAGGACTGCCAAATGGTTACAACGCGAGTACCATTTCTGCAACTCCGGGCGGAGGAGACCTGACTACTTATTCTACCTTCAATGTGAAGACCATTTTGCCCCTAACCGCACCCACCTTTTTTATCACTTATGCGGAAACCGAACTGATGTTGGCTGAAGCTGCGGCAAGAGGATGGACGGCGGACCAGGCAGCGACACATTATCGCGCTGCAGTTGAAGCGTCCATGGATCAGCAAAAGCTGTATGGTAAAACCATTTCAACTACGGCAACCAGTGACTATCTGACAACCGGCAATCCTTTTCCAACGGGAGGAAGCCTGGAGTTGCAATTGAAATCCATCAATGAGCAATATTGGGTGGTGACCTTTTTAAACGGATGGGAAAGTTACGCCAACTGGAGAAGGACAGGCATCCCTCAGCTAACTCCGCTGAACTATCCTGGAAATGCAACTGGTGGAACAATCCCAAGAAGGTTTACTTTTCCCAGAAACGAATACAGCACAAACGGAGAACATGTGAAACAGGCCATTGCACAACAAGGGCCGGATGCTTATACCACCAGAGTATGGTGGGATAAATAAGAAAAATGGTAAAAATGCTGCATACCTGGTTTTTGGAGTAAATCAGGTATGCAGCATTTTTTTTTATCCGTACCAGCGTTACTTCTGGGTGCTCCTTTGTTTGTAGTTCCTTTGGTTTCACAAGTATCTTCACTTAGGACAAGGCTGGGCCAAGCTTCCAATTGCTGCTATTTTGCTTCTTTTTTGAAGGTAGGTTGCTAGGGCCCTGTAGGGTCTGTAGCCCCGTCAACCCCGATTATTGCTCGCTGAAATTTAATAGTAACCTAAAAGTAATTGGCAGCATGATATACGTTTGATGTTGGCTTTAATAAAACTTATTACTTATATTAGTATTGTTGATATTTAAAATATTAACTTTTATTATTTATCAAATTAATCTATTGAATATGGCAAAAGCACCAAATGGGCCTTTGGGGGCCTTAAATGGAAAATTACACAACCTGGTTTTCTATGTCTTAAACGGACAGCCGGTTGTTCGTACGATTGGAGATCCGGGTAAACCGAGCAGAAATCAGCTGGCCAACCGTCAGGCGATGTCAGTAACTATGGAAATGGTGAGCAGGATCTCTGAGTTTACCAATGTCAGCTTTGAGCTGGAAGCAAGAGGAACGGTTCGAAATGCCCATAACCTCGCCACTTCATATATTAAAAAACACGCTTTAAAAGGAGAATATCCAAATATTTCTGTGGATTATAGCAAGGTTATACTCAGCAATGGAAATTTACCGGGTGCAAATGACCTGAAAATCGAAAAGAAGAAAAAAGGAGTATTGGTGAGCTGGGATCCTAGTGGTCAGTACAACGACACGGTGATGATTCTTCTTTATCACCCTCTGGAAAAAACGGCAACGTCTGTGATTAACGCCTGCAGGAGAGATGCCGGGAGTTACTTTATCGATTTGTACGAGCAGCGGGTTGAGGAACCTATTGAGGCCTATATCTGCTTCAAATCTGCTAATGGGAAGGCCATTTCGGACAGTACCTACATCGGAAATTTGAACGGAGCAGTGGAAAGCCCGGAAGAGATCAGGCAAAAGCAAAATTATGTGTTGGTAAAACAACGTTTTGATGTTCTGGAGACCGATTATTTGCAGCAAATGAAAGATAACCGGGGGAATCCCGTCAATAGCAAAGCATTCCGAAGTCTGGAAAGGGAGTATGAGGTGTTGAAGAATAAACTGGAGCATCTTCCAGGAAAGCCTGGTTGAGCTTGATCTGCTCTGTTTTCTTAAAGAAAGGGCACCCTTTCTTATGGATGCCCTACGTTAAAAATTATTTTAAAGCAATCGTAGCGCTTGGGCTAAGGATAGTTCCGGTAGACTTTCCATCGGCTGCTTTGACGCCATCTATCCAGATTTCAACTACAAGTGTAGAGTTTGCATTAACACCGGTTCCAGATACACCAAAACTTACCGCATGCGCTGAGGAAGAAATGGTATATTCATTACTTGTCCAGTTTTGCGTATTCAGGCTTGTAAAGGTTTCAGCTTTACCGGAACCGTCTGTGTAAACAGCAGTGCTGATTTTTGTACCTGTAGAACCGATGGCTTTGAATACAACTTTATGCGTGTTGTTTGAAGGACCATCATTCTTGTCTTTTTTACACGCAAATAAAAGGGTTAAGCTTAAAATTAATGATAGTGATAGGATTTTTGTAATTCTGTTCATCGATTTTTTAAATAGTTATAGGTTATAAAATTTAAAATTTCGAAAAACAAATGTCATGCCAATAGCAGCCTGTTTTTGATTTAAAATTTTTGTTTTTTCGATCCGGAGCAGCGAAAGGGCTTTGATTTTGTTTTTTAAAATGTTGATTTATATAGGGTTAATCTGTGTTTTTTAGTGCTGATTCCAGAATGGTTAAAAAAATGTTACATATGTCTCCATTAAGGGACTTCTTTATTTTTATCGCTTATTCTATACAGTTTACTTAATTTGTACTATCGTTATTAAATAATTAGGACTGAGGCTTAATCGGGGAAAGTAAATCTCCGCCAGGGGGATTTCAGGAGCTTCGGCGGATGGTTTTGGGGAAGGGAATTGAAATTTATATGTACTTTTGCAGGAAAGTACCTTTTTCTATGATGACCCTTGCTACGATTGAATTAAATAACACTTTTCTTTTTAAGTTTTTGAAATTCGGTGTGGTAGGCTTTTCGGGGCTTATCGTAGATTTCGGAGTTACTTATCTCTGTAAAGAGAAACTGAAAATTCATAAATACGTTTCCAGCTCATTGGGCTTTATTGTCGCCACCACGACAAATTATACCTTAAACCGTTACTGGACCTTTAACAACCATGATGCGGCGAGTATTACTCAGTTTGGAAAATTCTTTGTCATTTCTCTGGTGGGATTATTTTTAAGCAATAGTCTGATTTATCTGCTCAATGACAAGTTGAAATGGAATTTCTATGTGGCGAAGGCCTGTGCCATTGTCATCATTTCTTTATGGAACTTCTTTGCCAATTACCTGTATACCTTCTCCAGTTAAAACCTGATCTTTAATGCTACAAACGAAAAAAAGTGCTGAACAAATATTGCTCATTTTTTTAGGGTTATGGACCCTTTTGAATATTATTCAGGCAATCTTTGTAGAAGTACATGCTGATGAGGCTTATTATTGGGTGTATTCCCGCTTTTTAGATTGGGGTTACTTTGATCATCCGCCAATGGTGGCGCTGTTTATCAAAATCGGAGATGCTTTATTGCCGGGGACACTGGGATTGAGGCTGTTTTCGGTCATTACGAGTACACTTTCTATTTTCCTGCTTTGGAAGATCGTAAAGCCCTATGCGGAAAATATAAAGCTCTTTATACTCTTATTTGCTTCGGTAGTTCTTTTTCATGTATATGGCTTTATTACCACACCAGACTCGCCATTGTTCTTTTTTACAGTGTTGTTTTTTTATGTATATCAGAAATATGTGGCTTCTGATCAGCTTAAATGGGCTTTTCTACTGGCATTGGTGATTGCTTGTTTATTGTATAGCAAATACCATGGAATCCTGGTTTTATTCTTCACGATCCTTTCAAACCTAAAGTTGTTAAAACGGCCTTCTTTCTGGCTCATCGTTGGTGTTGCTGTCCTTGCTTTTCTTCCACATATCTGGTGGCAGGTACAAAACAATTATCCTTCATTTTATTACCATGTAATTGACCGTTCCGCAGCTTTCTATAAAACGAAATTTACGACCGAATACCTGCTGGCGCAACTGGCACTTGCCGGACCGTTGGTGGGTTGGTTCCTATATCAGGCGGCGGTAAGGTCAAAAACGGAAGATGCATTCATCAGGGCCATTAAAGTTAACTTTTATGGAATTTTTATTTTCTTTCTTTTTAGTACGCTTAAAGGAAGGGTAGAAGCACATTGGACTTTGCCTGGAATGCTTTGTTTGTTTATCCTTGCCTATCTTTTTATGGCAAAGAAGGAAACTCCGAAATGGTTTGAAAAGCTGGCCATCGTCAATATAGTTCTGATCATTTTGATCAGACTAATCCTCATCATCCCAATTGATTCTTTAATGAAAATTAAAGCGGTTGCGTATTATTTTGGCAATCAGGTGTGGGCAAAGCAGATTCATGAAAAGGCAGGAGATGCTCCTGTAATCTTTACAGATTCTTTCCAGGTCCCTTCACGCTATAATTATTATACCCGATCCACCAAAGGTTTTGGTTACGATTCCAGGTATTACCGGAAGAATCAATACGACATCTGGTCGCTGGAAGATAGCCTTAGAAACAAAAAAGTGTATTATGTTTTACAAGCCAGTCATGGGGAAGGAATAGCGCAAGATACCATCTCCACTTCAAAAGGGTTGTATTATGGCCGTTGGATAGAAGCGCTGAGGATGTACCAAAAAGTAGCTGTTAATCCGGTAGAAAAGCTTAACGTGTTAAAAAAAGGAACGGAGATTTCCTTGAAACTGAAAATTACAAACCCATATGATCAGGAAATCTCCCTGGGCAACAGTGGCGAAAAATGGAAATGTTTTCTCGAATACAGTTTCAGGAATGGAGAAACCCTGGCTGAATTTAAGCCGGTAACTGCTGATCTTGAAAATGTCAGGATTCCTGCGAAGCAATCTATAGAGCTGCCAGTCAGGTTTATTGCCCCGGAGGCTGCCGGAAAATATAAACTGATCTTTTCCTTAAGAACGGAACCTTTCAGTGGCGCAAGAAATAGCAATATGATTGCTGTTGAGGTTAAATAGACAGTTGTTTTAGCAGGCTCATCTGGTCAATCATTCCTGAGTGGCGCCAGATAATTTCTCCTTTTTTAAAAAGAAGGAAAGTTGGAACGGCTTTGACATTGTATTTGGCTGCGGCAGCCTGATTTTTGTCGATATTGATTTTGATCACCCTTGCCCTTCCTTCGGTAATCCTGGCAACCTCCTGAATCACTGGATTCATTGATTTACAGGGCCCACACCAGTCGGCATAGAAATCTACGAGTACCGGGGTTTCTGATTGAATAAGTTCCTGAAATGCGCTCATATTTGTTTTTTTTTAGAAAATCCGGAGAAAATTTACGCGCTGAGGCAATTGTTTTCTCCGGTTTATGGGTTAATTATAATGCGTCATAAATGGTGACCTTTTCAAAAAGACCACGGAATTCATCTAAGAAAGCAAGGTGTAAAGGGTGCGTTTGATAAACGTCATGTCCGGCAAGATCTTCAAAAATAATGAGCAAAGAAAAAGTATAGGAAGTATCCACTACGGCACGCTCAATGGGAGCAGGGATTCCTACATAAAAACTCTTTACAGATTCAATTTTTTCCAATGATTCAAGACCTTTTCTGAAAGCAGCTTTCTGATCTTCGGTGGTATCGGCTTTTAGCCAGAATAAAACGTGGTGAGCTAACATATTCTAATTGTTTTTTTTGTAAATATAACGAATTGGAAGATGTCTGGTGATAAAGACTCGGAGACAGGGCCTGAAACCTGCCCCCGGAATCTTAATCTAGCGTGCTGAAACTAAAACGGGCCATGGTGATAAAACGCTACAGCAGATTGTAAATAAATTTTTCTAAATTCAAATAAGAAGATCCGCACTGTTTGTATTGCCTGTGGTTGAAAAAAAGACTCCCTTGAGAATTATTAATTCGGAAACATATATGTTACATTAATTTAATTTTGATAAATTAGTTTCGGGGATTCAAACATGTCATTACAGCAAACACTTTCAGATCATGATCTCAAGGCCAGGTTAATCGCCGGGGAAGAGACTGCTTTTGCAGAACTTTATGATCGTTATAGTGCCCCGATTTATCAGTATATTAAGAAGTTCGTACATTCTACAGATTTATCTGAGGACCTTACTCAGGAGATTTTCATCAAGATCTGGCAATGTAAATCTAAATTATGTGAAGTCAGGTCGATCAAGGCTTATCTGTTTATTATGGCCAGAAATCATACACTAAACAGTCTGAAAAAAGCATTGCGTTCTAATGTGGCCATGTCTGAGGTCCTGAATTCTTTTGTAGAAGAAAGAAATGATACAGAGGAAAGCCTTTTAAGTAAGGAGTATCATGAATATCTGGAAAAAGCATTGGATGCTTTACCCTCCAGAACCAGAGAGATTTTTAAACTGTGCAGACAACAGGGGAAAAGTTATGATGAGGTGGCTACTGAATTAGGAATATCCAGAAATGCAGTAAAAAATCACATGGTGGGCTCTATGAAAATTCTGAGTGCTTCAGCCAAAAGAGACCTTGGAATCTCATTGAGTGTTCTGCTGACCGTCTTTCTTAAATAATTTTAAAAAAAATCTATTTCCAGCTACCCTTGCCTACCTCAAATATTGTCTTCTATTTGAATGGTCAGCCGTATGGAAGAAAACGAATTTTATAAGATCCTTGTTCAGCGTTACCTGGACAAACAACTCAGCGATGAGGAACTGGAGCTTTTTGTGCAGTTAACGAAAGAAGGAAAACTGGATGATCAGCTGTTAGAAGCCTGGAATGAAGAGGCGGAGATTTCTGAAGCCGATGAAATGGACTATCAGCGCGCCAACCGTCCAAAACCTTTATGGCCAAAGCTAGCGGCAGCTGCCAGCATCCTGATTGCAATTTTTGCAGGACTTTATTTTTACTCCGGTACCGGCAATACTCTAAATCCTTTAACTGCGGTAAGTACGAAGCACGATGCTGCACCTGGAGGGAATAAGGCAACACTTACTTTATCTGACGGTTCACAAATTTCATTGACCGATGCCGGAAATGGACAGCTGGCGGAACAGGCAGGGGTGAGAATCACTAAGAATGCAGACGGACAACTGGTTTATTCCGTTGTTCCATCTGATGCAAAGGAGTTGGCTTACAATACCATCAGTACTCCAAGAGGGGGTGTTTACCAGGTCAATTTACCCGATGGGACCAGCGTTTGGCTGAATGCCGCTTCTTCGATTAAATTTCCTACCACATTTGCACACCTGAGCCAACGTAAAGTTGAGCTGCGTGGAGAGGCCTATTTTGAAGTGGCAAAAGATAAAAAACTACCGTTTATTGTCAGCACCAGCCAGCAACAGGTAGAAGTCTTAGGTACACATTTTAACATCAATTCTTATGAAGATGAAGAGGAGGTGAAAACCACACTTCTGGAAGGAAGTGTAAAGGTTTCTGCCGGAAATGTAATGTTTCTTAAGCCCGGTCAGCAGGCTAGCTCACCGGTACGTTCCGCAGGGAAGGTTAAAGTTAGCCCGGCGAATATAGAACAGGCGATGGCCTGGAAAAATGGTTTCTTCCATTTTGAAAAAGAAAGTCTTCACTCTGTATTGCGACAACTGGCACGCTGGTACGATGTTGAAGTTGTTTACCAGGTAGACCGTCCTGATGATGAATTTGTTGGAGATATCCCTCGTGGGGTGAAATTATCTGAAGTGTTGAAGATCCTGGAATTTGAAGGAACACATTTTAGAATTGAAGGCAGGAAACTGTTTGTGATTAAATAAATACTAACCCAAATATATAACTCATGTATTGTTAACTCAAAAACGGTCAGATATGAAAAAATAGATACTCAAAAACAACGATCTCATATGTAAGGAATAAACCGGACCCTGCTCGCAACAGGATCCGGATTGCCCATCCGATCATATCAGAATGGAACATTGTTCCGGTTGACCTCAAAAAATACTTATTGGATAATTAATGAATAAACCAAAACATTCAAAAATATGAATTTAAACTCATGTAGTAAAGCCTCTTTTGTCGGGAGGCTCCGCTCAATTAAGATTTTATTGGCCATGAAACTAACAGTAATTTTACTCTTTCTCGGCTGCCTCCAGGTATCCGCAGATGGTTTCTCGCAAAGGATTACGCTTTCAGAAAAGAACAGCTCTTTTAACAGCCTGTTTGAAAGCATCAAAAAACAAAGTGGTTATACTTTCTTTTACAACAATAAACTGATCAAAGAGGAAGGAAAAATCAGTGTGAACCTGAGGAATGTAACGCTTGATGAAGCACTCAGTCAGATTTTAAAAGACCGTCCTTTCTCTTATATGATCATGAATAAAACAGTGGTGATCAAGAAGGTAGCAGTCGAAAATAGAAACAGACTGGAAAACCCGGAAGTCTGGGTTAATATTCGGGGAAAAGTGGTAGATACAGAAGGGAACCCATTACCTGGTGCATCTATACAGGTTAAAGGAACCAAAGAGGGCGCTTCTGCCGGTACTTCCGGAGAGTTTGTCGTTAATGCAAAGGCTGGAGAT
Source organism: Pedobacter sp. FW305-3-2-15-E-R2A2 (assembly GCF_038446955.1). Taxonomy (NCBI): domain Bacteria; kingdom Pseudomonadati; phylum Bacteroidota; class Sphingobacteriia; order Sphingobacteriales; family Sphingobacteriaceae; genus Pedobacter; species Pedobacter sp. FW305-3-2-15-E-R2A2. The sequence goes on along the minus strand of NZ_CP151803.1, from coordinate 5,368,466 downwards.
GTACTCGTGGTGAAATTTCTCGGTTATGTGACTAAAGAGGTGACGGTTACCGCAGTGAATACTGTCTTAAATATTGTCATGGAAGCTCAGAAGCAAGAGCTTTCAGAGATCATTGTGACTGCTTTGGGGATCAAACGTTCCGAGAAATCATTGGGTTATGCCGTTCAGAAGATCGGTGGAGATAAAATCCAGACCGTAAAAGGGGTAGACCTTGGAACTTCCTTAACAGGACAGGTAGCAGGTTTGGTAGTGAAAAACTCCACAGAATTTAATGGAAAGCCGAAGCTCGAACTTCGTGGCGAGGATGCACTGTTGGTGATTGACGGGGTGCCTTATGGCAATATGACCCTTCGTGATATTCCTGCAGATGATATAGAAAGCATGGACTTATTGAAAGGATCAACCGCATCAGCACTTTATGGTTCCAGGGCTATTGGTGGTGTGCTTTTGGTAACGACCAAGAAAGGTGCATCCGGAAAAGGTTTTGCAGTAGATTTTAATAGCAATACCATGCTTCAGTTGGGCTATCTTGCTGTCCCGGAAGTACAAAGTTCTTATGGACGCGGTCAGAATGGCAAGATCGATAACGATTATGTTTGGGGCCCAAAGCTTGATGTTGGCAATACGGCGAGAGACTGGAATCCGGCAACGAAACAATTTGAAGATAACCGTCCCCTGGTTTCTGTCGGAAAAGACAACCTCAAAAATTTTATGAGTACGGGAGTCATCACTAATAACAACATTTCCATTGCTCAGACCGGCGAAAATGGGAGTTTCAGAATCGGCTTAAACCATATTTATAATAAAGGTCAGTTTCCGAATCAGAAATTGAACATGATGAACCTGACTTCCGGTGGTGAGATTAAAATCAACGATCAGTTTAAGATTGAAAGTCACCTGGGTATTAGTCGTCGCTCTGCTCCGCAGGTTTGGGGAGGCGGTTATGATAACCAGGGATACCTGTATCAATTGGTGATGTGGACAGGGACGGAATATGATATTCGCGATTATAAAGATTATTGGGTGGTGCCGAATAAAACGCAGAACTGGATGTATACCAATTGGTATGACAACCCTTATTTGATTGCAAATGAAAAATTAAGCGGTATCGCTGAAAATACGGTGAACGCAAATGTAACGGCCAACTATAAGTTCAATGAAGATTTTAATCTGATGTTGCGCCTGGGTTATGACAATTACAATAACTCCGAAACGATGAGAAATCCAACTGCAAACATCTTCTCCACCCGTGGAGGCTGGAATGCAAGAGGGATGTATAGCATTCTGAATAAAACAGGATTCAGTACCAATGACGACCTCATCTTGACTTTTAAAAAGAAAGTCGGCAAATGGGCTTTTGAAGCACTTGGAGGGGGTACCTTGTATTATTATTCAGATGAATCGTTAAGGGCAACGACAAAGAACGGATTGATTTCTCCGACTTTCTTCTCTCTGGCAGGGTCTGTAGAAGCACCTACGGTTACTCCCGGACATGGAGCAAGGCAGATCAACAGTCTTTATGGCAGGGCATCCATTGGATGGAATGATGCCGTATTTCTTGATTTTACCGGTAGAAACGATTGGAATTCGGCGCAACCGAAGTCCTCAAGAGATTACTTCTACCCTTCCATAGGTTCCAGTGTGGTAATTTCGGAATTGGTTAAAATGCCTGAAGTAATTGATATGTTTAAGCTTCGCGGGTCATGGTCTGTTTTTAAAACCGCATTTGATCCATATGCGATTAACAATGTATACAGTACCACCACTGCTGCCTGGAATACCCTTAATTCAGGGAGTTACCGGAATTATTTACTGGGTGAAGGTTTACTTCCAAGTTCACAACGGACCTGGGAAATTGGTACTGCCGGATACCTCTTTAAAAAACGCCTGCACTTCGATGTGGCTTATTTTAACAAGTATTACTACAACAGGCAGACGGATACCAAAGAAAGAGGAAATACCGCTTATTTACCTGGTTCCAGTGGATTCAGTATGGCAATTGTGAATAGTAAGGAGACTTATGAACGCAGAGGTATAGAAATTACAGTAGACGGCTCGGTGCTTAAAAGCAGGGATTTCGAATGGTATGCAACTATGAACTGGGCACAGCAGCACCGTTATTACGTAGATATAGATCCTCAGTATTCTCCCGACGATCTATGGACGAAGAAAGGGCAACGCCTGGATACTTACAAAGCCAACTATTGGCTTAGAGATCCGCAGGGAAATGTAATCTTCAATAATGGTTCTCCTGTAAACAGTGATTATCAGCAAAAATATGGTTATGGAGAGCCTGATTTCAGCTTTGGATTCATCAACAGTTTCCGTTATAAAAACTGGAATATGAGTTTAAATATTGATGGCCGTATTGGCGGACTGATGTATAATTATATGTATGATAAGATGTGGGATACGGGAACAAATCCTGATTCGGATAACCAGTACCGCTATGATCAGGTGGTGAATGGCCTGAACAATTATGTAGGAAAAGGGGTGAAGGTGATTTCGGGAAGCGTAGTCTTTGATAAATACGGGCAGATCACGAGTGATACCAGACAATATGCACCAAATGATGTGCAGGTTGGTTACCAGGATTTTGCGCAGAAATTTAGAGGAGGAGATAAAGGGATTCAGAATGAATCTTTTGTGAAGCTTCGTGAGTTGTCACTGGGATATACCTTCTCGCCAAAGATCATTGGTAAACTCGGACTGAAGCGAGCTTCATTCTCTGTAACAGGACAGAATTTATTCATGTGGACGAATTTCAAATATTCAGATCCGGATGTGGATACTGAAAATCTGAACTCGCCATCGCAGCGCATGCTGGGTTTCAATATTAAACTAGGCTTGTAATCTTATTGTAGATCGTAAAAATATAAAGATGAAAAATACTCTTTTAAAATATATGTTAATCTTGCCAGCGCTGGCATTGTTAACCCCCGGATGTAAGAAGTTTGATGAGATCAATTCAAATCCGGATAAAACAGGGGAGGTCAGCTCTTCTATCCTGGCAACGGGCATGATTCTGAACATCACCCGTGCTGACATCAGTACTCAAAAAGGATTTATCCAGCCTTTTCTCTTAGGAAAGTACATCACCTGGGGCGAGGGGCAGGAAGACCTTCAGTACAACAAAATTAACAGGGCAGATTTTGGCCGTTTAACGCTGCTTCGCAACATTGCTCCGATGGAGAAATATGCGACAAGTGAGGCCTTAAAGAAATCTTATCAGGCATTGGGACATTTTATCCGTGCCTGGCAGTTTTTTCAGGTAACTATGCAGGTTGGAGATGTGCCATTTAGTGACGCCATCAAAGCGGAAACAGAAAATATCTTACGTCCCAAATATGATACCCAGAAAGCTGTTTTTCAGGGAATCCTGGCGGAACTGGATTTGGCAAATCAGCTTTTTGCGGAAGGCGCAAACTTCGATGGTGATCCGATATATGCCGGAAAAGCGGACAACTGGAGAAGGTTAACCAATAGCTTTGAGCTACATGTGCTGATCAATCTGTATAAAAAAACGGCTGATGCAGATTTAAAAGTAATAGAGAAATTTAAAGACATCGTGGCCAATCGCCCTTTGATGCGCGATTTTAAGGATAACTTTGCATTGGCTTATAACAATATCGCCGGACAAAATTATCCATGGTCTGATGTTCCTGCCGGATCTGGGAATTCCTTTGTAAAATCAAATTATACCATGCTTTCCAATACCTTATTGGACCCGATGAGAGCATTGAAAGATAAACGTCTGTTCTATTACGCAAAACCATCTCCGGTTAAGATCGCAGGAGGCTCGTCCGAATCGGATTATAATGCTTATCCGGGAGTAGCACCTTCTGATGCTTTTTCCAGTCTTCAAACCCGTAGGGTAGGAAAAGATTATGCAGATCTGAACAATCGTTATGTACAGCTGGTTAATGCAGAGGCTGTGAGTGTTTTCAGTTATTGGGACCTGCAGTTTATTCTTGCAGAGGCGAGTTTAAGGGGATGGATCACGGGAACTCCTGCGCAGACGTATTACGCCTCAGGGATCAGTAGTTCTATGAATTTTATCGCAGGGAATACACCTGACCTGATGGATTATCACCACAATATGAAAATGGACGCGGCATATATTGCTGCTTTTCCAGGCTCCCCGGGTGTAGCCCTTGCAGGTTCAGAGGAGGAGCAGATTGCACAAATCATTACGCAGAAGTATGTGGCTAACTTTTTACAGGGCAGCAAGTACAGCGCCTGGTATGAAAACAGAAGAACGGGTTATCCGATATTCACTTTAAACAGTACCACAAACCTGAATATGCCGACCACTAAATTTCCTGTTCGCTGGCTTTATCCTTCAAATGAACTGGATTTCAATGGCGCGAATGTCTCTGCAGCCATTCAAAGTCAATTTGGTGGCAATGATGATGTTAACCAAATCATGTGGTTGTTGAAGTAGTATTTTATGTTATATTTATAATCATGTAAAACAGATCATCGAATGACACAAAACAAGGGTTTAAAGAAAACACTGACTCCCTTTATGTTGTGGGGGCTTGGAGTAGGGTACGTTATTTCAGGCATGTATTTCGGTTGGAATCTTGGCCTTGAAAAAGGAGGGACAGGGGGCATGGCAATTGCCACCCTGGCCATCATGGTGATGTATGTCACCTTTACCTTTAGTTACGCAGAACTGGCTTGCGCGATCCCTAAAGCAGGGGGAGTGTTCGACTATGCAAATAGAGCAATGGGGAAAAATATCGGCTTTATAGCCGGTATTGCCCAAATTGTTGAATTTATACTGGCACCTCCGGCAATCGCTTTTGCCATAGGTGCCTATTTTAATGCGTTCTATCCACAGGTGCCGGTACTGACCAGTGCCATTGCCATTTACTTTATCTTTACGGCTTTAAATGTCTACGGTGTGAAAGCCGCAGCTTCGTTTGAAGTGATCGTGACCATCTTTGCCGTTGGAGAACTCTTGCTGTTCTCAGGAATTGCCATCCCAAAATTTGAGATGGCTAACTTAACGCATAATGCTTTACCTAATGGATGGACCGGCATCTTTGCAGCCATCCCTTTTGCCATCTGGTTCTTTCTGGGTATTGAAGGTATTGCCAATGTTGCTGAAGAAACGAAGAATCCACAACGAGACATCAGTAAGGGATTTGGATGGGCAATATTTACACTCGCCATTCTTTGTATCCTGATCTTTATCTCTGCAACAGGCATCGCCGGATGGGAGGCTATCGTCTATAAAAACGGACTAAACGGAGAGACTTCCGACTCGCCACTTCCGCTGGCGCTGGCAAAAATCACAGGCGATAACCACCTGATGTATCATTTATTGATCACGGTTGGTTTATTTGGCTTGGTGGCTTCCTTTCATGGATTGATACTCGCGGCAGGAAGGTCTACTTATGAAATGGGACGGGTGCATAACATTCCTTCCTTTCTCGGTAAAATATCTCCGCGTTTTCATACGCCTGCCAATGCATTGATCGGCAATATGGTGATCGGAATCCTGGCACTGCTTTCGGGTAAAACATCGGAAATCATTATCGTTTCTGTTTTTGGTGCGTTAACGTTGTACATCATTTCCATGATCTCCATCGTGATCTTAAGAAAAAAAGAACCAGAGTTGCATCGTCCTTTCCGGATTCGTTTCTACCCCTTATTTCCTGTGGTGGCGCTGATCATCGCCTCAGCATCTATTGTAGCCATGTTTATTTTTAACCCTAAACTTGGCCTGATCTATTTCTCTATTTTGTTAATTACATTTTTGCTCTACAGGACCTTTAAAACAGCTGATAAATGACAACAGAAGAAATTTTAGCATACGTAAAACAACACCCTTCGGGAAAGGTAAAAGTGGCTGTGGCAGATATCGATGGGGTGTTAAGAGGTAAATACATTGCGGCAGATAAGTTTGCATCGATGGTGGAAGGCCGGTTGGGCTTTTGTGATGTGACTTTCGGCTGGGATATGGGAGATGTGGCCTATGACAATGTGAAATTTACCGGATGGCATACGGGGTATCCGGATGCCCAGGTGAAACTGGACCTGAGTACCTTTCGCAAGATCCCATGGGAGAATGATGTTCCTTTCTTTCTTGGTGATTTTGTCAATGACAAAAATGAGCCTGCGTATACTTGTCCGCGGCAACTGCTTCGCAAAGTGCTGGCCGAAGCGGAAGGATTAGGCTTCCGGCCTTATTTTTCCCAGGAATTTGAATGGTTCAACTTTGCAGAGACGCCGGAAACGGTGCACCAGAAGAATTTTCATGACCTCAATCCCTTAACGCCAGGAATGTTCGGTTATTCCATTTTACGGAGCAGCCTGAAAAATTCTTATATGACCGATCTGTTTGACCTGTTGTGTAAGTTTGATATCCCTGTGGAAGGTTTACATACAGAAACAGGGCCGGGAGTATATGAAGCGGCCATTAAATATGCGGAGGTTCTGCAGGCGGCAGATCAGGCGATCTTGTTTAAAACCGCAGTAAAAGAAATTGCTTACCAACATGGGATTATGGCCACCTTTATGGCGAAAATCTCTGAAAATCTGCCAGGTTGCAGTGGTCATGTGCACCAGAGTTTATGGGATAAGGAAGGAAAGCATAATCTGTTTTATGATTCAGATGCTAAAGATAAAATGAGTAGCCTGATGAAAAGCTATATTGCCGGTCAACTGCATTGCCTTCCTTATATATTGCCCATGATCGCTCCAACCATTAACAGCTATAAAAGACTGGTGGAGGGGGCCTGGGCACCGACAACACTAACCTGGGGGATAGACAATAGGACGGTTGCTTTAAGGGCTTTACCTGGCCATGTAAAGGCCAGTCGTTTAGAAACCAGGGTGGTCGGTTCAGATACGAATCCTTACCTGGCTTTGTCGGCCTGTTTGGCGGCAGGACTGTATGGGATAAAAAACAAACTCAGCCTCGATAAAGAAGCGACCACAGGCAATGGATATAAGGACCTTTCTAACGGAATTCTTCCGGGAAATCTGCATGAGGCGACCCTTAAAATGAAGGGATCTCCGATTGCAGCAGAATTGTTCGGAGCCTCCTTCGTGGAGCATTTTACCTTAACAAGGGAATGGGAATGGAGGCAATATGCCAAAGTAGTGACAGACTGGGAGATGAAAAGATATTTTGAAATTATTTAAGCCATAAAAGCAATGACATTTGATAAAGTATATCAATATAATTTTCCTACCACCATCCGTTTTGGTGCGGGAGCGATAAAAGAACTGCCTGCTTACCTTCAGGCAAACGGATTAAAACGTCCACTGCTAGTGACCGATCCCACAGTAGCCGCTTTGCCTTTTTTTAAAGCCATTGTTGCGGATCTGGAAGCACATTATCTTTCGGTAGAAGTTTTCAGCGACATTCATAAAAATCCGGTAAAGAGTGATGTTTATAAAGGAACGGAGGTCTGGGACCAAACCTCCAGAGACAGTGTGATCGGTATCGGTGGCGGTGCGGGTTTAGATGTAGCCAGGGCCATCGTATTGCGGGTAAACCACCGGGAAGATTTGTTTAAATATGATGATCTGATTGGAGGTGATGTATATGTGACGAATGAGGTGCCTCATTTTATCACCGTACCGACTACTTCCGGAACAGGAAGTGAAGTAGGGCGAAGTGCTATTATCTCTGACGATGAAACGCATCAGAAAAAGATCTTGTTCTCTCCCAAATTAATGGCGAAAATAGTATTTGCCGATCCGGTACTCACGATGGATTTACCTCCGCACATTACTGCGGCAACAGGGATGGATGCGCTGACGCATAATATGGAAGCATTTCTGGCAAAAAATACCCATCCACTATGTGATGGAATTGCTTTGGAAGGTATTTATCTGATCAAAGATGCCCTGGAAAAGGCCACACATCAGTCGGACCTCGAGAGCCGGAGTAAAATGCTGATGGCCTCGATGATGGGCGCAATCGCTTTTCAGAAGGGATTGGGCGTCGTGCATTCTTTGGCACATCCGCTTTCGTCCTTGCTGGATACCCACCACGGACTGGCCAACGCGGTAAATATCCCCTATGGAATGGAGTTTAATATTGCCGGTTTTGAAGAGAAGTTTCGTCGGATCGCCAGAACATTGGAGTTGAAAGATGAAAGCGGGGAAGCAGTGGTGAAGTATCTTTTTGAACTCAATACCAAGCTGCACATTCCTCATCGCCTGAGTGAAATTGGAGTGAATTCATCACATATAGAAACGCTGGCTGATCTTGCCTTCGCAGATTTTGCCCATCCAAATAACCCAAAGCCGGTGAGTAGGGAGGATTTTAAACAGTTATATTTAAAGGCCCTTTAACAGGGAGTAAAGTATGGATTGTTTATGAAGAAGAAGATAGGAATTAGCTATACAGAAGTGAATTCTCCAAATTACTGGAACTGGTTTACTTCGGATGATCTTGGGTCAGACCTGGAGCTGCTGGAGCTCTCTTTTCAAAAGAATAATGTGGAAGACATTGCCATTTGTGATGGTTTTGTGCTAACAGGAGGGATTGATGTCGAGCCCTCCATCTTCGGCGGCGCTCAGGACTATCCTCACCGTCCGGAGTCTTTTCTGCCGGAAAGAGATGCTTTTGAGAAATTGATTTATGCGCAGGCAAAAAAGGAGAAAATCCCGGTATTGGGAATTTGCAGGGGAATGCAGTACATCAATATTCTGGAAGGCGGAAAAGTTTATGACGACATTGGAGAAGATGCGAACGCAGTTCATAAGAAAGCCGGGGAAGATAAAATTCATTTGGTAAACCTAAACAAAGACAGTTTGCTTTATGAGATTACGGCTCAGGAACAGGGTTTGGTGAATAGTGCCCATCATCAGGCCGTTGATCCGGAACATCTTGGAGAAAACTTGATGATTAGTGCTTACTCAGAAGCTGGCGATAGAATTATTGAAGCCCTGGAATATAAAGACAAAAGCAATTCCGGGTTTATGATCGGTGTGCAGTGGCATCCCGAAAGAATGAAAGAAAAAGAGCGTAATCCCTTTTCACAAAAGATCAAAGAACAATTTATCATTGAAGTAAGAAAACATAAAAGATGAACATCATTAATCCTGCTACAGCAGAAATAATCACGACCCTTCAGGAAGATTCCAGGTCCAGTCTGGAGGAGAAATATTCGGTGCTTAAAGCCGAACAATTAAATTGGGCAAAGAAAAGTTTACCGGAAAGACTGGCGGTGGTTCATCGGTTTTATGACTTGTTGGAAACAGCGCAGGAGCAATTGGCTGCGGTCTTGACTTCGGAGGTAGGGAAGCCCCTACAGCAGTCGCGCAATGAGATTAATGGAGCCAGAACAAGGATTCAATGGATGATGAACAATGCGGAGAAGTACCTTTCTGAGGAATGGGTAACGGATACCGAGGAGTTGAAAGAAAAGATTTCTTATGATCCTCTTGGCGTAGTTTGTAACATCTCTGCCTGGAATTATCCCTATCTGGTTGGGGTGAATGTTTTCGTTCCGGCATTGATTGCAGGCAATACCGTGATGTATAAACCTTCTGAATATGCAACCCTTACGGGATTGGAAATAGAAAAGTTATGGAAAAAAGCAGGATTGCCTGATGGTGCTTTTCAAATCGCGGTTGGCGGAAAGTCTGTTGGCGAAGAATTGTTGGCTATGGATTTTGATGGATACTTTTTTACAGGATCCTATAAAACCGGAAAATATATTTACGAACGGGTTGCCTTGAAAATGGTGCCTTGTCAGCTGGAACTGGGTGGCAAAGATCCTTTGTATGTGGCGGACGATGTGACTGACGTGGTTGCGGTGGCTGCCGGGACCGCAGATGGTGCCTTTTATAACAATGGACAGAGCTGCTGTTCGGTAGAGCGGATCTATGTGCATGAGGAGGTTTATGAAGGTTATCTCGATGCCTTTTTGAAGGAAGTGCAATCCTGGAAAAAAGGGGCGCCGACAGAAGAAGGGGTTTATATTGCGGCCTTGACAAGAAAAGAACAACTGGAAGTCCTGGAAGCTCAGGTGGCGGATGCTTTGGCAAAAGGTGCGTTGTTATTGACCGGAGGAAAAAGGGGAGTTGGCCCGGGTTATTACTTTGAACCTACCGTGCTGAGCAATGTGACGAATGACATGAAAGTAATGCAGGAAGAAAGCTTTGGGCCGATCATTGGTATTATGAAGGTTCAGGACGATAGCGAAGCGATTGCTATGATGCAGGATACTACCTACGGTTTAACCGCAGCAGTGTATTCGAAAAATGGCGACCGTGCGCAAAGAATTTTATCGCAGATCGATTCTGGCTCGGGCTACTGGAATTGCTGTGACCGGGTGAGTGCCGGACTTCCCTGGACTGGAAGAAAACATTCTGGAATCGGGTCTACATTGTCGCATCAGGGATTACGTGCTTTTACCAAGACTAAAGCCTGGCATATGAGGGCGTAACTTTAAGATTGCTGTAATTGAGTGTTAAATATTGTTATCTTTAGGGTAAATATTTTCATCATGAATGTGAAACCTATTGTTGCTATTGAATATTGCCCTAAATGTGGCTGGATGCTTAGAGCAGCTTATATGGCTCAGGAGTTGTTGAGCACCTTTACCGATGAGGTTCATGGTGTGCTGTTGAAACCTAGTGAAACAGGGGGCGCTTACATCATCACAATAAATGAGGTGGTGGTTTTTGATAGAAAGGAAGAAGGTCGTTTTCCCGAGATTAAGGAATTGAAACAGATCGTTCGCGATGTGGTGAGTCCGGATAAAAGTCTGGGGCATTCTGATAAGACCAGTTAGAAAGAATAACGACAATGAGCATTTAGAAACTACCAATTTGGGGTTCGGGGTATATCAATAGTTATTTAAACTCTTCTTTAATGCTTTCTCTAAGGTCATAGAGTGACCATTGTTTATTAAGCACAGATTGTTTTTCTGTTTTTAAGAGCTGGATGAAATCCTGAACACCCATTGGTTCATTGCCATTTCCATGGATGAGGACAATGCTCCCAGCATGTGTCTGTTGTCCTTTAGCCAGCCATGCATCACTTCCTACCGGGATAAGACCAAATGCCAAGATTTCATCCACCAGTTTCTGATCTGACACTAAGCCTGGGAAACGGAAGAAAATGGAAGGTAACAATCCTTTTTGGATCATCAGTGTTTCTGTTGCCAGGACCTCGTACATCACACTTGTGCCTGGTTCCAGCAGAAAGTTAAGGGCTAAAGGAGCTTTGGGATCATACCGATGGTTGAAGGTATGGTTGGTCCAGGTGATGGCTAGATCTCCTGATTTTTCCAATGCTTTAAGCCAGTCGATATCCGCAGCATGATTGATCATGAACTTACCGGTAATGGACAGCGCGACGGGTACTGGTTTTTCAATTTTTTGAAATTCAGCGATTAAAGAAGTGAATATCACGCGGTCTAAGGCTTTATGAGAAGGGCAGAGGTCAATCGTCAGTGTAATCCCTTTTTCTTTTGGAAAGCCATGAATGATTCCTGCATCCTGAAGCGCAATGGATTGCTGTTTTGCTGCCTGAATGGCTTTTAAGTAAGGGCTATCTTTGAGATCAGGTGATTCCTGCCAGTTTGAAATAGGTTTTGTGCTAAGTTCTGCCGCCTTGATGATTTGTGTTTCCAGGTTTTGAGGATCAACCGTCAGGTAATACTTCTGGCCTGATTTTTCAAATTCCCGCAAGATCATTAGGTTTTTACCCTGATGATCTGCGACAGCAAAATATTGCTTGTAATTTTTGATTTCCTCCTGGGCGTATAAAGTCATCACCCAGGAAGAAATAAGGAGGATCAGGACGAATTTCTTCATCCCCTAATTTACTTCATTTCTGCTTTAAAAGCATGGAATTCTCTATGAAGTTTTAGCAATTCTGATTTTAAAGAAGAGACCTGCTCTGTTAGTATTTTGTGGTTTGTTTCCAGTGTTTTGATGTCTTTGATCAGTGTTCCTTTTTCCGGGGTAAACTTTCTGTTGCCTTTGCCGGTGTAAAACCATTCAAAAGACATGTTAAATACTTCATGAAGTTTCTTTACAAAATCGATTGGGATATTCAGGCGGTTGTTTTCATACCTGCTGATTACAGAGTGATCCAGACCAAGTTGCTTTCCGAACTCTTCCTGACCCATTTTTTCTGCTTTCCTAAATACTTTTAATCTTTCCGCTTCTTCCGTGGTTTCTTTTAGTTCTGCCATCTGTTCCTTTACCTCTTTTGTAATACGTTCACAATATTGAACATTTGTCTGACATCATCCAGGTGAATGTCGAAATCCGGATACCTGTCTTTATCGGGATTCAGGGAGTGGCAGGTAATCACACCAGTGTCTGTATCGTGATGGGTGATTCTCTTTGCGATGATGCCGTGTTTTTTATGGACGATGATGTAATCTTTGAACCTATGGGTGTGAAACTTACTGGTCCATAGGTGCTGTTGGATTTCTCTTCCGGTGGCAATACTTCCGTCGCTGATGCTTTCCTTGGTATTGTCGTCCATACTGTCTCCTACAATTTCAAAAGCCCTGTACTGGCCTTTATGATGTTTATCCACGATAATCGTATGCTTTGGTAATTCTTCTAAATATTCCGGATCTCTGTAGCCTGGTAAATACCCGGCATATGCATATTCATTAACTAATGGTACAACCATTATGTATTTTCCTTCTCCCAGGTCTATAAAAGGAGAATCTCCGACTTCCAGTGGATAGTGGATTTCACCTATTGAGGTGCTGTTTGCTTTTTGGGTTGGCGCTGATTCAAGCAGCATTTCTCCTTCGCCTTCTTCATACCACTTCCTGGAAACACCAAGGTGATCTTCTAATTTCTGACCCATTGTTTTGGGTGTCTTTTCACTTTTCAAAATTTCCGAGACGTAAGACTTGGACATATTAATTGCTTTTCCAAACTCTGTGTCGTTCTTGAAATTAAAGAAACTGTATACTTCTTTAAGTCTCTGGAATTTTTGTGAATTTTTTTCTTCCTGATTCACAATACGTTATAATTTTAATGTCCCTTTTTACGAATTATCAGTTGTAATAGTTCGTAAATACGAACTATATTTGTTCTGTATAGTTCAGCAAATATATATTTTATGAATCACATTCCAAATTAATACTAAATATTTAATAATTGGAATACACCGGATTAAATAAGCTGAGCTGAATTGTATAAGAGTTGATTGGCTCTTTTTATATTGATTATTAGTTGATTATAATTTTATAGCTATGGAAGAAAGGAAAACAGTAAAGGCATTGCGTCAAAGAATTAAGGTTCTGGAAAAGTTGCTTCTGGAGGAAGTTCTTAAAAACGACCTTATGAATGAAAAGTTAGGTTTAACGAATATTAAAGTTAAGTCCTGTCCGGTCAACTAAGCAGAAAGAATCAAATGAAAGAGAAAATCAATCATATTGACATTCCAATCGTACAGTTGCTGGAATGTACTGATGCAGCTTTGACTTCCATATTTGGAGGAATGGTTACTGAAGTACGTGGTCAGCTCCGGATCAGGAAGGAAAAAGGAGAATTGTGGTTAGGTTCATTGGGCTGTCAGGGTTTTTGCCCCTTCAAAGGTTGTCCTGGCCATGAGCTTCCAGATTAATATATTTTAAAAATTTTACGCTTTAAATAAATCACCTTGGCAAGAATAAGAACTGTTAAACCCGCTTTTTTAAGACATGAAAAATTACAGGATCTGGAGCATGAAAACCCCGGACAGTACATTATGATTGTGTTTATGGGCTTGTGGATGCTGTCAGACAGCAAGGGCCGGTTTGAATATAAGCCCCGGTCTATGAAACTGGATATCTTACCCTTTCTGGATTATGACATGCAGAAAAGTCTGGAAGTCCTGGAAAAGAATGGCTTCATCAGGTCTTACGAGGTGAACGGATGCCGGTATGGAATTGTTCCTACTTTCAGAGATCATCAGCGGATTACGGGGAAGGAGCTGACCGAAGGGGAGAAGTTTCCCGCGGAGCCGGATTTGAATGTGCAGGAAGCGGAGGGGGAAACGTTGGTGAAACATCCGGTTGTACAGGAGAGGAAAGGAAGGGAACAGGAAGAGGAACAGGATGAGGAAGGGAGCGTAGGCGAAAAAGCTCCTCTTTCTGAAATGAATTTTGATTTACGGGATAAGGTGATGAAATATTTTGGCTTTAATGAAATGGCAAATTTTGATAAACTGAGAGCAGTCTCTGCTTTTGTGAGATGTCTTCAGCATTCAGACCGGCTGGTATATTTTGAAGAGCAGTTTGACGCTTATGTAGCATTTAAGACCATCAACGATAGCTTCCCCCATTCTTTTAAAAAGTTTTTGGGTACTGACGAACAGCTTTTTCAGGATGGTGCCTGGAATGGAGAGAACTGGATCAGGAAGCTGGAAGCTGAAAAAGAAAAGAAGGCTGTCAGAAAAACAAAGGTACTTCATTCTTCTTCCAGAGGAGTGGAAGCTGCGATGGAATGGGGCAATATAGAAAGGAGGGGATCCTGATGATAAAGCAGATTGGACCTATTGCTGCAAATCCTCTTGCATTGCCTTCCATCAGGAATCATCAGGATCAGGACATCTTTCAGGTCATTCTGATGTCTTTGGCTAAATCTTATACAGATCTGGGCAGGGAACAACCTCCTCAGAAGGACAAAGATTACCTGGCAAATGAGCTTGCAGACAGTCTCCCAAGAAAGTTCCCCTCTATCAGGTTACATGAGATTCCTTTGGCTTTTTCCAATGGGATCCGGGAAAAATACGGGACATTTTATGGGCTCAGTGTGGTCACCTTTGAAAAATTCATTGAGGCACACCTGAATAGTGAAGCCCGGGAGCAGCAGGCTAAAGAAGCGCTGATTCCAAAGCAAAATAAGGTTCCTGATCTGGCGACTCAATTTGAGGTGGCGAAAGGAAATGCGCTCAATGCATTTCAGGACCTGAGGTCGGGAAAAGAGATCATCTCCGGATCAGTGGTGTATGGCTTTTTAGATCAGCTCGGCCTTTTGCAGTTTAGTGTTTCCCAGAAATGGGAGTTGGTAGAGGAAGCCTGTTTGTCTCTGACGGGGACATTCCAACAGCAACTGATTAATACTGCCCCTATGATCAAAAGAGAAGAGATCCAGCGAAAAATAAATGCATTGAAGGATCGCTCTGCGGTAGACATGATACGAAACATGTCCAAACGGCTCGGCACTTCCGCTTTCTTTAAATCCTGCATGTTAGAGGAGCTGGATCTGGAAGCGCTAATCGAAGAACGGAGAGAACGGTTTTTTACTTTAAACAAAACGACACATGAAAATTGAACCAACCATACCTAATATAAAAAGAGATGACCTGGAAAGGTTTATTCAGCTTTTCGAGCCCAGTAAATACAAAAGACTAAGAAACGGAATTGAAGTCCGCGGACAACCGGAACTGGAGTTGAATGTAGCTATGGCAAAAGCATTGGTCTTGAACCAGGGGCTCCGGCTTACCATTATCTCGGACGCAAATATGGCGACATACCGGGCCTTTGAAGTAAGAGAAATACATTAAAATAAACATTTTTATTCATTTGGTTTGTGCTAAATTAAACTATGAAGCACAAATAACATTAGCCTGATAGATTGCTATGGAATACAGCTCAAATTTAATGATCTCCGTTTTACGAAAAGAGTATCCGGAAATCGCACAAAGAATCACAAGAAAAATAAAAGAAACATTGCCAGGGGAGCAATTAACCGACCTTTCGAATATCGGGAAGATCATCGCTACTTTCAAAAGAGAAAAGCAGGTGAAGACCGACAACTGGACCAATGGGAAGGGAAAGGCCAATATCACTTATAAAAGAGATTTGCTCGTTGCTGTCTTACTGTTGTTTTATGATCCTGAAAAAATCATGCAGCTGGTCCGCAGAAATACCATCCCAGGTATTCTGAAGCAGGCCTCTGTTTTAATTGGGACTTCGCAGGAAGTGCTCAGTATGTCGACTCCGGGAGTAATCGTTGCCTTTAAAGCCTACGAAGATTTCAGGGAAGAAGTTTATCGTCTTTACGATCTGATCCGCATTGAACATCGCTTTTTTGAGTAATAAGGCTCAAAAATTACACAGGAGTTAGTCTCCGTTATATCCAATATTATGAAAAAAGAACTCAACACCAGGTATCCTCTGAAGAGGGAAAAACAAAGCATCGCATTTGCGGAAGGATTGGTCAGTCTTGAACAGTATACCACAAATCCGGAACTGACGATCAGGATTAAAGGACATTATACTGCAGACCAGCTTTCTGACTTGCAAAATGCAGTTGACGAGGTTTTAAAACACCATAACAGGTAACCAACAGAATTATAAATTAATAAGAACAAGGAAGATGATAGGATTTAGCAACACGCCGAAACTGACAACAATTGATTTGTCTACGCTTAAACCGGAGCAGATCGTGTATTTCTGCAGTACGAAAAACATTGATCAGCAAAGAGCGGAACTGGCTAATTTGGTTTGGGATGAGCAGCTGGCAAATGCCCTGGAAGAAAAAACGAAATACTATTTTATTGTGACTACTGATTTGGAATATGATGTGGTTTCTGGAGTTTTACTGGAGCCCTTATTGAAAAAGTGGAATAAGATTCAGGCACCGGTAAATGCCAAAGGAAGAAAAAGTATAAAACATTTCATCCATAGCCTGAATTAAGGGTTTTTTAGGGGAAAACTTTATGATCCGGCGACCATAAAGTCTAAAAAAATAAAGTTAGAATCATTAGCCGTACCTTTATATCACTGCTCACAACGACTGAAAAACACGATCAGGATGATGAAATTCAGGGCTTATTCAGGTGTAGATTAATGACCTGTAATGGGTGAGGTCTTGGTGGTCAGAAGCAATTAAATATCTAAAAACAGAACAATGAGTTATTCATCAATTGAGATTGTAAATGTGCTAAATCAAACTATTGCGAACAGCATATTGATGAGCGATGCACAGAAACCAAATGGAAGTATTTATAAGGACGAGCGGCCTACCGGTTCAGTCCTTGAAGACCTGGTTGTCCTGGCACTTAGCTTTGACAGGGAGGATGTGCAGCAAGGGGTATTAAAATTAAATATCTATGTGCCTAACCTGGTTTTTCCGGAACGTCCTGAAGACAAATATCTTCCTGATACGGTACGCATGCTTTACTTATCCAGGCTGGCCAATACGGCACTCGGGGAAGGGGAGGAAATCTGGGACCCATCCGGGAAGTTCTGTTTCGAGATCCTGATGGATAAGATTGAGCACAACGAAGCAAGGGAACACTATGTCAGTTTCGACATACAATTTTACGCAATTAATTAAATCACAAATAAAAACAACAAATCATGGGCAAAATTTACGGCTTAAAAGCCATTACAATGGGAGATCCAGCTGCAGACGGTGGCATGGGAACAGCACTTACAGAAGTATTCGGAGCAACAGTAAAAGGTACGGCTACCTTAACCTCTACTGAACCTACCAGTGAAGAAGTAGAAATCGAAGAAACAGATGAGCTGTATGATGAGATCCAGACTAAAGCAGGATCATGGTCATTAAAAGCAAGTACTTACAATATTTCTGCAGAAACGATGAAGAAATTATTTGGTGGTACGGTAGCAGGAACTGCTCCAAACCAAACCTGGAGTGCACCGGTAGGTGGTGTTAGTGTGGCTGTTCATCAGTCGGTGAGCGCAGAAACCAGAGGTGGTGCCAAGTTCAATTTCGTGAAAATGAAATTAACTGCAACGGCTAACATCTCTTTCGATAAAGCAAAGTTAGGACAGATTGACTGGACAGGTAAAGTACTTACCCCGGACAAAGCTGGAACTCCTGCGATGTCGATCGTATTCGGTCCTACAGTTTAAGGTAGAGTTTAGTTTAACAATGAGGGTGCCACAAGGCGCCCTCTTTACTCATTAAAGATGCAAGAACAAGAGATATTGAGGAAAGTCGGTGAGGCTTTAACCCAGAAGAATAAAACTATTGAGATCGAGATCAAACCTGCTGGCAAACTGCAGAAACTCCTTATGAAAAAGGGCTTTTTGAAGTCGAAGAAAGTGTTTAAGATCAGTCCGATTTTAGTAGGAAACCGGTATCGGGTTTCTGCGGTGGCAGTAAACCTGCCCAAGGATATTTTTCAGAATGGAAAGGTTAACCTGACTAAAGCCTGGGAGGCCATACAGAAGCATACAGACGATTTCATCTATGTGGTTGGGGTTTGTATTCAGAATACAGAAAAGGAGCCTTCCAGGAAGCTGCTGCGCAGTCTTCGCTGGATGGATGATCAGCAGTTTCTTAAAATTCTGGATGCTTCTCTGAGCCAGGCAGGTGTGGCCAGTTTTATGAATTCTATCGTCTTGATCAGCGGCGCAAGTGTGCTGAATGTGGAGGAGCCGGCTGCGAATCCTGCTCCGGAACAGGAATAGTTCAAGATGAGCCTAAAGATGCCGGGGGAGTTGATAGCCCCTGGAGTTTACTCGGGAGTTACCGAAAATATTTTAAATGCAGCAGAACAGAGGTTTTGTGGGGCATGAGCTGGGTGAATTTTACAATGGACCTGGCCACCATACCTGGGATAGATACCGATAAAAAAGAGGAGGATGAGTTCATTTCTCCTGAAGAAGAAGAATTAGAATTAAGAAAACAAGGATATTAACATGAGCACAGCAGAAGGAAATTTAAATTTTAGAAGTACACTGGACGATTCACAGTTTCAGGCGGCTATAGGACGTATGGAAGTGAATGTAGGATCGATGACTGATCAGATCACCAATCAGAATGGGGAATTGGAAACCTTTGCGAAAAAAATGACTGAATTCGCGAATAGCATCTTTTCCTTTGAGAGTATAGGTGAATTCGTGAAATCTGTAGCTAAGGTTAGAGGGGAGTATCAACAATTGGAAATCACTTTCTCAACATTACTTAAAAGTAAGTCGTCTGCTGATGTCTTGATGGCAAATCTTTCTTCTTTTGCTGGAAGAACACCTTTTGGACTTAAAGAAACGGCTGATGCTGCCAGACAAATGCTCGTTTATGGTTCCTCGACGAAAACGGTAATGACCGAATTAAAGATGTTGGGTGAAGTCGCTATTGCCACGTCATCCCCAATCGGGAATTTAGCAAATGTATATAGTGCACTGAAAAGCAAAGAAAATATATCTCTAACAGACGTAGATGACTTGGCGAAAACTGGCATTCCGATTTATGAGGAACTGGCCGAGATACTTAGTAAAAGCAAAGAAAAGGTTTCTGAATTGGTATCAACCGGACAGGTTGGCTTTCCACTTATCGAGGAGGCATTTCAAAGGATGACTAATGTTGGAGGAAGTTTCTATGGAGTAATGAGTACTCAGTCGCAAACGCTTAATGGCCAACTTGAACATCTGAACAGTTCCTGGGAAACTATGTTGAATACATTAGGACAAAATCAGGAAGGACTATTAGGGAATGGAATAGAAGCTGCTATTGCCTTAGTAGATAATTATGAGAGAGTTATCGAAGCGATACAGGGATTGGTTATAATTTATGGAGCGTATAAAACAGCTTTAGCTGTAACGAATATTGCAATCATATTTTCGGCTACCGCAACCAATTCTCTGGGTGCTGCTACAAGAGTATGGTCGGCTATAGAGGTATTGCAATATGGTATACTTGTGGCTAAAGAGAAAATTATTACAGTTTTAACAAGTAAACAGACTGCATTAATGCTTAGTACGGCTGCATACACTGCAGTAATAGGTGCCTTAGTTGCAATTGGTTATTCTTATCTCCAGTATCAAGATGCTGCTGAAATTGCCGAAGAGTCGCTTGAGAAGGCTAGACGAAAAGGGGCTGTGGCTTTCGAAGATGAGGAAGAAAGAATAAAAGGGCTGATCAATATTATTAGTGATTATACGAGAACGAAAGTCGAACAAAAAGCAGCTTATGACGAATTGAATGCAACTACCAATGGAGTTTTGGAGAAGTATTCATTGGAGGCGGTTGCAGCAGGTGGAGCAGATGGGGCTATTCGTAGCTATCTTAATTCAGTTAAGTCTGCTGCTTCAGTAGAAAGTGAGTATAGCTCTTATAAAGAGCTTGAAAAAAAACTCAAAGCGCTGAATACCGATGGTATTGAGGCCGTGGGAACATTGGATAAACTTTGGATATCCTTAAAGAGGACATTTGCACCAACTTCACAAGGTTTAAGCTGGAGTTCCTGGTTGAATGAGCTGACTAGTGGAAGCGCCGCGGAAGCGGGGATTATTAATGATAGGAAAAATACATTTTTAAATGCCCAGAAGGATATTTTGAAAGGTAAAAATGGCAAAGGAGTTCAAGGGAAGATAGCTGAAGAGAAAGATGCCAGAAATGAAACCCTCACAGGGTTAAAAGGTGGGGAGTACCAGAAATTTAATAATGTTTTTGCGCAGGGGAATATCATGTCTAATTTTGATAAGCTGCTGAAACTTGCTCCAAATAAGGCGGCTCTGACTAAGTTAAAGGGAACTACTGAAGGTATTATTGATGCATTAGCTCCTGGTGATGAGAGTATTCTGAATTATCGTAAAAAAGTTGATAAGTTAGATAAGGTCTTAAAACAATATAGTAGCCAAAATAAACCTGTAAATCCGAAAAACGATGAGAGGAAAAAATTTCTGGAAGAGCTTAAAAGAGAAGCTGGTTCAGGAAGTAAAACTGAAGAAGAGGGATTACAGGGTATTATTAATAAATATGCAGGAAAGCTTTCTAAAGCAAAAGAGATAAAAGCTGGTAGTGAAGCTATATCTATCATTAAACAGCTTCAGGTACGTGACACGGATAAATTCCTGGCTGAAAAGGATATCATGAATTTAAAGGGTGAAATTTCTTCAAAGAAAACATTATTTGCAGAATACGAGGAGTTTAAAACAAAGGTCGGCAAGGAGGAGGCGGATAAAAGATTCAAGTTAAGCTTAAATAATTTTGAAGATTATGGTGCATACCTGAGATCAAAGGAAGCGGAGTTAAATTCAAAAAAAGATCCGACCGTTGCGGATAAAAAGAAATTGGCCATTTTATCAGATGAAAGCACAGAATTTGCAAAGCAGAAACAAGATCAGGAAACAGAACGTTTCGTCAAAGCTTACAAGGAGGCGGAGACTTTTGCTCAAAAGAAATTGGCGCTGGAGAAAGATTTCGATGAGAAAGTCAGGGCACTGAAGAAAGGTCAGGGGGGAAAGATTGATGATGAGCAACTTAAAAATTTAAAAGCGGGTCATGACGCTGGAATTAATGCAGCAAAAGAAGAGGCTTTTCAGAAAAGTGTGATCTATAAAAAACTCAGTAAGGATACGTTGATCTTAACCAGAGAGCAGATAGAAAAACAAATCGCGACCATGCGCTCCTTACTCGATGATCCCAGTATTACTGGAGATGTTAAATCTGGAATTGCCGGCAATTTGAAAGACCTGGAAGTTCGTTTACATTCAGGCGTTGGTAAATCCAATTTTCAGGCACTTGAAAGACGGAAAAATGCCATCGTTAGCAATCTGGGGGAACGTAGTTCCAGGACAGGTGAAAAGGATCCTGTTAATGAGAAGGCAATTAAGGACCTTAACGCAGAGCTTGTTGAAGTCAAATCTAAGATGGATGACATCA
Source organism: Pedobacter sp. FW305-3-2-15-E-R2A2 (assembly GCF_038446955.1). NCBI lineage: Bacteria > Pseudomonadati > Bacteroidota > Sphingobacteriia > Sphingobacteriales > Sphingobacteriaceae > Pedobacter > Pedobacter sp. FW305-3-2-15-E-R2A2. The sequence continues at coordinate 5,346,890 of NZ_CP151803.1, read as the reverse complement.
ATGCCAGGGGATTAAAAGGTTTCATGAACAGCCTGAAAGATAATAAAGCTTTACAGGGTTTGTCCACTGGTTTAGGTCTGGCATCTGATGCAGCCTCAATGATGTCTCAGGCATTGGGAGGAGTAGATACAGAAGCTGGTTATACCATGGATACGATCGGACAGCTTGCAGGGGCTGCAGGAGATCTTGCTGGATCCATCGTGTCGGGAGATCCTGCAAAAATTGTAGGTTCTGCAATAAAAGCAGTTGGAACATTATTCTCGATTGGTAAACGCGTTCGGGAAATGAACGAAAAAGCTAAAAAGGAGGTGGCTGACTTTTACTCAAATGCAATTAAAGGAGAAAGGGAGTATCAGGATTCTTTGAAGGAACGGGCTTTACAACGTGTTCGCGATAATAAAACAGCGCTGAATGGGATAAAGGATGAGCTTAAAATCCGTCAGGATCAGATGGCTGGCTGGAAACAGGAGTCTGAGGAGATCATGGGCAAGCTGAGTGGAATGAGCAGTATTGCCAGTGAAACCTATAAGCACGGGACCTGGTTCAGAAAAGCCAAAGTCATCAAGACTTATGAAAGCCTCGAGGGGAAAGACTACGGTCAGTTAAGTCAATTGCTCTCCCAGGGGAAACTGGAAGGAGATGCCAAAGCGTTAGTAGAAAGGTTAAAGGAACTGGAACAGAAAGGTTTTGATGCGGAAAAGGCAATTGCTGATTTGGCTAAACAGACCAACGAGATATTCACCGGAACGAATTCTGATAACCTTACAAACAGCCTTTTAGGAATGTTTAAAGAAGGGAAGACAGGTGCTCAGGATCTTGCTGATTTCTTTAAGCAAACAATGGACGATGCTGCCCTCAGCATTTTTAAGAACAAGATCCTTGCGGGAGCTATGGAGAATTTCTATAAGGAGTTTGCAAAAAGAGGAGTAAGCGGGGAAGAGTTAACCGATACCGAGATTTCAGAGCTGGAAGGCATCTTTAACAATTCCATGGCAAATGCGGCAAAAGAATATGAGGCGCTTAAAAAAATCACTGGCAGGGACCCTTCAAGTGGTGGTGCAGGTCCATCTGGATTAACCGGAGCAAGCAGTATAAAAAGAGAAATAACAGAAGAGACCGCGGGCGTGCTTACCGGATTATGGAGGGGACAATTTGACCTAACAAAGCAGCTTGTTACTTTATCTATGGAGAGAAATGCGGTGGTAAATACTGTTGGAGTAAATGCCATGGAGCTATTGAATGTAGCCAGGTCAAACTTTGATGTCGCTTTAAAGATCGAGTCAAATACCTACAGAACAGCGAACAATACAGATGGGATTTCTGGTAAACTGGATCAGATCATTGTGAATACTCAGCCATCAATGGGAACCAGGTCATTAGGATAATATGAATACGTACAGATTGAATAATATAGATCTTGGGAGTTTCGGATTCATTGCCGGAAAGCAAAACGAAAGTAATATTGCCTTAACAGGATGCTTTGATATGCCTGCCCGAATTGGAAAGACATTCCATAGCTGGGGAGATGAACACAGTATCGAGCCTTATGTTTCTGCATCGGAAATTCAATTTGGAGGAAGGAGCATTTCACTAACTGGTTATATCTATGGCTCGAATAGAGCAGATTGCCAGAGTAAAGCTACCTCTGTATTTAAACAGATTGATGGTTTTACAGATCTCGTTCCTCTGACATGCAAATGGGGAACCTATCAGGTTTATGTAAATGAACCGGTATTGGGTAATTTTTTAGGAGACCATGCGCTGAAAATTTCTTTTAGCTTTCGCGAACCGGTAGTTGAAATGAATGGTGTACTTCCTGTCGCCACTGGGGCATCTTATGGTATAGACGGAATTAGCTTTAAGGAATTGGGTGGTGTATTGGTTTCCTCCAATGGAGGACAATTCAATAGGCCTGCCCCTAGATCCCAAACGGTGAATGTTTGGGGGAAAGAGGGCTACGCTGTTACAAAAACGGAAACAAACGAACTGAACCTTAAAATATTTATTGACCAGTCAGGTTTGGTAGATTTCAAAAATAAAATAAGTTCGTTGTCTGCTTTGTTAGCTGCACCTGGAATGAGGGTTTTTGTGCCTGAAAGAGGAACTCCTTTTAGTTTTTTTGTCAAGGATGGCTTTAAGGTAACGAATGTGTTTAGTCATGTCAACCGGATGACCGGAATGCTGGAATGTAAAATCACTGGCGGCAATGTAGGGGTATTGGCCCTTTTGCCGCCAGTGGTAAACGCAGGCAATGATTATACTTTAGACCCCTCAATAAATCAGATATTGATTACATCTGCTTCCGTAACTCCAAGAAGTGGAGCTTTAATTGTTTCTGTTTTGTGGGAATTGGCCTATACTGAGCCATTCGGATTGTCGCTCAATATCCTTAATGAGGATACGTTGTTTCCCCTGGTAAAGGGCATTGACAACCGAGGTGTTTACCACTTGAAATTAACGGCCAGAGATAGCAATGGGAACAGCTCTGAGGCGTTTACGAAAATCATTTCCAGAGACCAACCCATAACTAATGTATTTCCATTTACCTTTTCTTACAACTTATTATAATGGCAAAAATAACAACGCCCGACAAGCAGTCGGGGCATACACATAGCGCGCAGGAATACAATGCTTTTAAAGCCGCGATAAATGATATATATGACGGGTTTGATCCAGATGGTAAAGTCTTGCTTGCAAAATTACCTGACCTCTTTTTTACAGGGCTTAAAGGTTCTGGTACAGAAGCTGATCCATTTGCTTTGAATGGTTCGGGAGGGCAGGCAAGTGCTGAAGAATATCTTAAGGCCTTACCTGGATTTCAAGCCGGTATAGAAAAAATCCTTTATGGGGGTGGACTCGCTGGATTTTCCTGGGGACCAATACCATCGGGTTCATTGGAGAAGTTGGGAAATACATTGTTAACGCTGGGGACAGCTTCAGTAAACTCCATACCGTTAAGTTGGACCGGAATTACCGATGCTCAGTTTTATTCTGTACAGCGGTCTGAAAATGAGTTTTTTAATAATGCTGTTGTTGTTTATAACGGATCGTTATTGAGTTTTTCTGAATCTGATTTAATTGCGAATACAACTTATTATTATCGGGTGAGAGCAATGGCATCAGGATTTGCGCCAGGAAATTGGTCTTCAGGATCAAAAACAACCTTATTAACAGGAGATATTACACCTCCTGCACCAACTTCTGGTGTGGTAAATGACAATACGAACACCTTTGATTGGACCAATTCAGCCGGGTACCAGAGCATTAGTAATTATGAATATACAATTGACGGAGGGAATACTTATTCGCCGGCAACAGTGAAACCGGTTCTGATTGGTAATCTGAACAAGGCCATTGGCCAGGTAGGAGTCAGGATAAAAGCTGAAGCTGGCAGAACGGTGTCGGCAACCTTGTTTAACAATACCGCTTTTAGTAAAACTCTGGATACGCCATCAGCTCCTGTTAACCCGGTGACTGATAATACGGCAGATTTGTTTAACTGGACCTATAGTCCTGGATTTTCAATTCCTTCGAACTACGAAATCACCTTAGATGCGGGGACTTCATGGAGCACGGTAGCTGAGAAGCCATATTATGTGGGAAATGTTGCCAAAGCCATTGGCGAAATCGGAGTTAGAGTGAAAGCTGTTCCGGGCATTAATAATAACTCGGCTACACTATTTAATAGTGCTCCGTTTACCGTTGCTTTAGCTGCAACAATTCCGGTAACCACCTGGAGAGAAGCTGCTGCGCTTACGATCAATGGTAACAGTCTGATCTCCATAGCTGGCGACAATGATAACTATGCCTGGGCTTCCTCTTCAGTAAGATTGCCGGCTGGCGGATCTGGCTTTGTGATGTTTGATTTGGCTGCACCAAATGCTCAGACTTCAAATGGTATCTTTTTAGGTTTATCAGTGGGGGCTTCAAGGGAATCTAATGCTTCGATGTCCTTTAGGATTCAGGGGATTGACAATAATAGAATAATTGGTGGAAAAAACGGACAATATCCGATCAGCCCATCATTGCCGATCTCTACGCAGTCAAAAGCCAGGATGAGAGCTGATGGAATCAATATCTATTCGGAATATAGTACGGATGCCGGAACGTCATGGACAATCTTGAATACGGGGGTACAACCCGCATCGGATTTATATGTGAAAGTGTATACAGATACGCCTGGTCAGCATTTGGTTAATGTTGTTCAGTCAGGCTTAACGGTAGGATAATTATGGTAAGAATTAAAGGCCGGAATTTAAGGAAATCGGGAGGAATAACACCTCCTGATCCTTCAAAAAAAGTGGAAATTAGAATTACGCTTAATGAGGGGTTTAGTAATCCTTCAGTTGATTTTTCAGTATTAAAGTACAATAAGAAGTCAGGATTTATCATGGCAAAGGACGATGGTTTTGTAGAGGATTACACCATCGGTTATGCCTATCTTAAAGGGGGTATTGTTGCTGCAGATGGCGTAATTTATCCTGGTGTCAGGTATACTGATGGCGCGGGTAAAGCAGTAACCTACAAAATGACTTTTGCTTTCAATACGGCAACGCCCAAAACGGGAGCTGCGGGAAATGACTACCTCACGAGCTGGGCGCAGTATAAGGAAATTGTCGCCGGTGGATTTGACTTGTCTAATCATAGTCATGCGCACTCCGGCTACGATAAACTCTTCCAGGTAAAAGAGAATGAACGCATCACTTTTAATGAAACAGGATGGAGACATAGAACATTTGTTATCCCGACGGTTGATGAAGGTTATGCCAATACTGCACCGAATCTTGGTTATCTCATGGTGGGCAGCTCATTTGGTGATCCTGCGAGAGATGATTTTGAAGGAGCTACTGCAGATACTTACGGAGTGTACTGGGGAGGAAAGCTCAATGCGGGTAATTTCAGACGTGATAAGTTGCTTTTTAACAGACTCTATACCGGAGAGGGGAATCCCGGGGACCTTGACGCGATAAAAGATCTGGTAAATACAGTGATTACCGGAAATCAGGATGGGTCCGCGAATTATGTTGGACATTGGTTTTCTCATGGTTTAAAGGATGCCAACAGTGATACATTTGATCAATGGAAAAATCTAATCCAATATATTAGAAACCATCCCGGAAATAACGATACGGTCTGGATGGCTGGTATGCAGGAATTTTCCGAATACTTTGAGGTGAAAGACCTGGCGTTAACGAGTCAGATCCTGAATGGTCGGGAATTGATGGTAACACTGGATCTCTCTAATGTTTCTGCACGAAATAAGTGGAGGGATATGTCTCTGGTTTTAAAAGGAGGGACAATAAATACAGTTACAGTAAGTGGTGCCGATGATTTTAGTTTTAACCCGGGCAGTGGCCTGATTAATATTTATAAAATGAATCAGGCCATTTCTAATCCTGCTAGTGATCTGCTGCCTGCTCAAATTACAAAGGCCGTCAGATCAGGGAATTCAGTGTTGATCAGCTACGATAAAGCCGTTACGCAATCCGTTTATAGCAATTCAAGAGGAAATGCTTACAAAATATCAGGCAATAGTGTATTGAACATCACCGGATCTGGTAAGAACTGGGTAATAAATTGCCAGGATCCGGTCGGTGCTTCTGCCACGATGGATTACAGGATGCAACGGGGAAACGCAGCGGATGGCGACGGACTTAAGGTCTGCTCTTACATCGGATATCCTATAACCTTGTAAGGCTTAATAAAGGAAGCCTGCCTCGAAAAAAAATACAAATAACCTATTGAAGATTGAATATAGAGGGCAATCGTCCATATGTAATCAGCAGGAAACTCAGATCATTAGAAATAATATGAATGCATATAGATTAAACAACATAGACCTGAGGCACTTAGGCTTTATCCCCGGAAAGCAAAATGCGAGTAATATCGCATTGGCAGGGTGCTTTGATATGCCGGCAAGAACCGGGAAAACTTTTCATAGCTGGGGAGGTGAACATGGCATCGAGCCTTATGTTTCTGCCGCTGAAATTAGCTTTGGCGGAAGGGAAATTTCGTTGGTCGGTTATGTATATGGGAATGGTAAGCTGGATTGCACAAATAAGGCGAACAGGATCTTTGAACTGGTAGATAGTTTCTCAGATCTTGTTCCGCTAAGTTGTAAGTGGGGTACCTATCAGGTGTATGTAAATCAATCGGTGACCGGAGCTTTTATCGGAGACAAAGCCTTGAGAATGATCTTCAATTTCTTTGAGCCTGTCGTCGTTATGGGGGGCAGTAAAACACCAGGCACCAATGCGGAATATGGAATAGATGGGATTAGTTTTAAAGACCTTGGGGCGACATTATTGCGGTTTGCAGGAGACAGGGCCAGTCGGCCGGCGCCAAAAGCGCTAGGTTTTACTTCGGAAGCAGATGGCTTAGGTTTAAAAAAAACAGAGGCGAGGGAAATTACCTTAAAAATGTTTATAGATCAACCCGATCAGGCATCATTCATGGCAACATTGGATAGATTTTATGCGCTTTTTTCTGCTCCGGGACTACGAAAGCTGAGTCTTCCGAATGACCTTAGCCGGCAATTTTTTGTAAAGGACGGTTTTAAGGTCAGCAATATAAATAGTTGGCCAAACCGTATGACAGGTATCATAGAATGCAAAACCACCGAGTCTGGTGTGTTGGAAACATATGCTGACCTGATCGACAACTCGAGCCGAAAAATAACGAGCAGTTTTAACAATTTAATTAAGGTAAAAATATGAGCGAATTGATATTCCCGGATGGTGCTAATGGGGTTTCGAATCCCATTGGCAGCGAAAAAATAATGGCCGCCAAGGCTGGTGATGGAAAGATTATTTACATCCTGGTTTCGGATGTGATTAAAGGATTGGCTCCCTTGAATGCGCTGACCGCTTACCAGTCAAAGTTAGCCAGTGGTGTCAATATAAAGATGGTTAATGGAAATAGCATTCTTGGTCCTGGAGAAATCACCTTTAAAACGATAAACGGCCAGGGGATCGGTGGTTCCGGAGATATTAAAATATCCGGAATAGAAGAACCAAAGCTGGAATATGTAATAGATAATAACGGAAGCATAACGGTATAGAAGCAGTATGAAAAAACTAATATTAAGAAAAGACCTTATCCTGGATTCAGCAGATAAGAGGCCAGGATTAAAAGGTCAGGAACTACTGGTTCAGCAAGATGCAACAGGTGGGCACTCTATCACTCTTAAAGAAGGTAATGATGGAGTGGTCACTGTGGGTAGAAAACCAGGAGCGGTTACGTTGCTCAGCTACAGAAATGACGACGTAAAGTCCTACTGGACCAGCGAAATTTTGACTCCAGAAGTGGTTCTTATGCCTCCCTCGACAATCACCGATCTTAGGGTTGATCTGACAGATACTTTTGCGACCAGGATTAGCTGGACAAGCCCAAGAGGGTATGATAATGTAGCCGATAAACCGACTGATTCTTTTCATTTGATCATCAACGAGGGAGATATTGATCCAACCTATACGTATAATACGGTTAAGCTTACACTTACTCCGGACTTGCCTGGAATTAGAGCCTCACATATTATTGCAGATCTTGAGCCAGGCAGAACATTTCACATCGCTGTTCTTTCTGAAAAAATATCATTCGGAAAATCCTCGGTATCGAAAATGTCTAATATAGTCCGCTTTACAACCTTGTCGTTGAATGGTGGTGAGAAAGATCCTCCTAAAAGAATTGCACTTTACAAGAACAAGATTTATGATCCATTTATCATGACAGAATTTAAGCATGGTGAGCGGTTAACCAATAATCCTACATTCAGCAGGCTGGCAGATCAGGACTATATTATTGACAACAATGGGGTTCCGGAAGGTGTACCTCCGATATCTCCTGTAACCAGTTTGTTTATGTATGGACTTCAAAGTCCGGAATGGTACAACGTAGGAATGTATGAGATTACTTTTGAGCTGGATGGATTATATGACTTGGATTACTGTTATATCTTAATGGGAAATCCTTCAAAAGGATATTTTAAATTATATGGATCAGCAGATGGACTGAATAAATTTGAAATGTTTGACCGGATACAGACCCCTTTGAATGGAAACGACTGGCAAAAAATCCCGCTAAATAAGGAGAAGAGTAAAGATGTTCGATACCTGATATTTGCCACTCCCGAAAGACAAATTATCATCGATGGCTTTGTTCCATACGGAAAGAAAAAAGGAACGCATTCTTATACAGGCGTAAAACATAAAAGACAAAGCCCTGTAAGAACCCTTGATAAAAGAATGGGAACCAATGCCTTTTTTGGGGAAGAGAATATGGATATGATGGGCAAAATAAGTTCCATGACCAGGTATTATAATAACCCGGACTGGATTTTGTCTGACCCTTTTAAAGTAAAAGGAAGCAACCAGAATGCCACTCCAGGTGATATTGTTCTTTTGATGCGCTTGTCTCATATGTGGGATTTTGAAGCAAAAATGAGAGACGCCATTGCAAACGGACAAGAGATCCTCTTTAATCTGCAGTACTCACCATCTTATCTGAGAACCGTAGATGTCCCTTCTGAAGACAAGGTAAAGCCGGTAGATCCGGGATTAGACTTTAAGAATTTGGCGGTAACCACCAATCCAAACAGTTATACACACATCTCGAGGATCATGTTTATGCTGGTTGGGAGGCTTGGGTTTAATACCCAAATAGATAAGAACCTGATTCGTTTTGCAGAGAATGATGGAGCAGTGGGGCTTGGTCTGGCTAGATATTTTGAATTTGGTAATGAAAATGAAGCACATTGGAAAGGGGAGGATGGTTATTGGAATGCGCATGAAATTGCAGCCATTTTATCTGCCATTTATGATGGGCATATGGGGACAATGGGCGTCGGTTTTGGAATTAAAAATGCAGATCCAAATGCGAAGTTGCTGATCCCCGGCATGGTGAATGCAGATCATGATTTCATTCGTGATATGATGTTGTGGTGGGACCATAAAAGAGGGCAAGGGAATTATCCTTTGGATGCTTTGAACTTTCACCATTATAACAATTATGAAGCAGAGCCTTATACGGCCGTATATAGTGATATACCAGCCTGGGGATTACCCCCTGAGCATGGGTCACTGATTATGGAATTGACTGCAATTAATGAATTCAGACAGGTTTTTATGCCTAATAAAGAGCTCTGGTGCACAGAAATGGGCTATGATGAAACTTTAGGTGGAATGATTGCACCCAGAGACCGAACACAAAACCTTCGTTCAAAACATAAAGCTGCATGGCTGATGAGAATGCATATGGTGAGTGATTACTGTGGGATTGACATTACAAATCAGTATTGGTATGGAATGGACAATATCAAACTTTCAGACCTTGCAGAAGATGCTTTCCACAGAGAGAAATTTCTGACCTCCGGAGTAGTCGATGGAATACTGGCATTTAACGATTGGAACAGGACTCCCAGGATTGGTTGGTGGTACCTTTCTGCCTTTAAAAAAGCAATGACGGGCTGGAGTTTATCGCATGTTGTAGTTAAGGCCGGAGAAAACCAAATCTTACAGAATGATGTTGTTAAAACTTATCATCCTGACCTATGGGTTTTTGCGTATAAGAAAGGAGAAGAGACTTGCCTGGTAGCCTGGTTAGGTACTGATGAATGGAAAACATTTGAATTGCTCATCAACGTGGCCGCTCCGGAGAGCGGGATAGCGGTATTGAGATTTGATGATCAGGAAATCAGAAAAACAGAAGATCCTATGATGATCAATACCGTTCCTGAAAGTGACTCATCGGGGAAATACATTAGAACGACGGTTAACGAATTCCCTATTATCATAAAAACAGGAAACATAGGGATTAAAAAACTGATTGATCCCATTGATTTTCGTGCTGCGCCGATCAGTGCTGCTGCAGTAAAGTTATCCTGGGAAGATAAGAATATCGGTCTGAATAAAACAAAGATATTTAGCAGTACCTCACCTGAAAGCGGATTTACGCTCATTAAAACTGAATATTTTGACCGTGCCGAAGCTGTCGTCGATGGTCTGGAGGAGAACACTTTCTATTACTTCAAAATACAGTTTGAAAATGGTGCGGAGCTGTCTGATTTGTCTGTTGACAAGGCTGCAAAGACTTTTGCAGTCCTGGAAGCACCTACCGATCTAAGTACGGTCAGCGCGACCTCAAGTACGATTACGCTTTCCTGGTATTTCCCGGTTGTTAATGAACGGAAGGTAGAAAAATTTGTCCTCTATAGAAGCACGGAGTTGAATGGTGATTATCTTGGAGTAACCAGATTAGGTAAATCTGAAAGGACTTACAGAGATATTGGGCTGGTGGCCAACACCGCATATTTTTACAAAATAAGAACGGTTAACGGACCGTCAATCAGTAATTTTAGCTTTGTCCATTCTAGCACTACGGGAGCACCAAATTTGTTGCCACCTAAAGTGGTGTCTGCGAATACCGATTCTTCCGGCTCTTATGTCGACTTGACATTTGATGAAGAATTAAAGGATCAGTCTACTGCAATCAACGCCTTTACGGTAGTCGAAATGTTATCAGCTGGCGGCTATATTGTTCATACCGTTTATAAGGTGGAAGCAGGCATTGATAAAACAAAGGTGAAGGTGTTTGTGCAGTTGACCTTGTTTAAGTCTTCGACGGTTACTGTTGCCTATGATGCCGGATTGGGTGCATTAAAGTCTGTTTATAATATTGCAGTAAGCACATTTAGCAATCAGTCGGTTGCCAATATAATCTCACTTGATCTTTCACCTGTTCTGGAATGGAGGGAGTCCTCAGGGATTACATCCACTAGAAATACCTATTCCGGAACAGCAGATCAGTCGCAGGGAGTGTTCGCGTTGATTCTTGAAGCAGGTGGAGTAGGTTTGATTCGAATGAGTTTATTGCCGGGTGTTTCGTCCCTGTTCCTGGGGATGGATCCGGAGAGTATTCCTGAAGCATTTAATTCTCTTGATTATTATATTTTCAGAACAGATGGCGTTGTGGACATCAAGAGACTGGACGTCTATATGAGGGAAACCCAACAAATTGAATTGGGGATCGTTCAGATCAGAACAGATGGAACAACGATTTATTTTGAGGTCAGTTATGACAATGGGCTCAGCTTTGTCACCGCTAAAACAAGTCCTCAGCCAAACCTGAAGATGTATTTCAAACTATATGGGGGGAATGGATCAAAAGCGGTGAACCTGGTGCATTCAGGATTGATATTGGAATACTTGTCGACCATTCCTGATGCTCCGGTAGTTTCCGGAAACAATTATTCCCGTATGCTGACTGCTTATTCTCCTCTTGGAGATAGCGAAATCATCATGAATGTAGACAATGCCCCGGTTAATTCACCTTTTCTCGCTTATCCCGGAAGCATCAATGTGGGAAATGCAGCTGTGCCAGCAGGAAGGTGGATGTTTAAAATAAAAGCTGACGGCGCAAGAAGAGAAAGTGAGTTGTCGTTCAGTCCGGCATTTAGTGAAAGTTTAATCGGCGGTACGCCTGTAATTCCTTCCGATTGGCTGGAGAAAGAGCTTTACCTGAATATAGAGGGGAACAACCTCTGGGGGAATGGAAATGCGCGCTCTAAGCTTTACCTGCCTGCGGGATCGAATGGACTTATTCAGGGGTCCGGAGATTTAGCCATTCTTTTGGATACCGATGTTGCTGAATTAAAGACTTTTACCGATACCCCATATGGAATTAAGCGAAATCATGCGGGCGACAGTGTCCAGATTGAAGCTTGTGCTAACGGGGAGAAAACTCCGCTTGGTAATACACCAAGGTTTGTGGTGGAAAGGCTTCGTGTTGATGATACGAAGGTCTATTTTGAATATTCATTAGACAATGAAATCAGTTGGATCTCCGCGCATCAGCTTCCAAGGATTGCTGGAAATTTATACTTCAAAATCGGCTTTGGCGATGGAACTGATCTGGTCATGAATGGCCTGTATTATTCCGGTTTTCTCAAGGTTGAATAATACCTTGTTAAAGGGCTCAATGCTTTATGATTCTGGCCTTATAAAGCCTTGTAATGTAGGTTTAAAGCTGTTTTGGGTACCTTTATGTTAATTAATCAGATCATTAAGATAAGATGAATACATATAGATTAAACAACATAGACCTGGGGAGTTTAGGCTTTATCGCAGGGAAACAGAATGGAAGTAATATCGCATTGACAGGGTGTTTTGATATGCCCGCAAGAACAGGTAAAACTTTCCATAGCTGGGGAGCGGAACATGGGATTGAACCCTACGTATCTGCTGCTGAAATTAGCTTTGGTGGAAGGGTCATTTCATTGGTAGGCTATATATATGGAGCGGGTAAGCTGGATTGTACAAATAAGGCGAACAGGATTTTTGAACTGATAGATAGTTTCTCAGATCTTGTTCCGCTAAGTTGTAAGTGGGGGACTTATCAGGTTTATATCAATCAGCCCATAGCCGGAGAATTTATAGGAGATAAGGCCCTGAAGATGACCTTCAGTTTTTTTGAACCTATAGCGGTAATGAATGGTATAATGCCCAGCTGGACAAATGCGGAACATGGAATAGATGGAATTAGTTTTAAAGATCTGGGTGGAGTATTATTATCATCCGTAGGGGATCGGGCCAACCGGCCATCACCTAAAGGATTAAATTTTACTTCGAAGACAGACGGATTAGCTGGGATTAAAACAGAGGTCAGGGAGATCACCTTGAAGATATTTATAGATCAACCAGACCCGGTTGCGTTTCAAGCTAAAATTAATGGGCTTTATGCCTTGTTTTCAGCTCCAGGTTTAAGGAAGTTAAATATGCCTACCGACCTTAACCGGCAGTTTTTCGTGAAAGATGGTTTTAAGGTCAGCAATATAAATAGCCGGCCGAACAGGATGACCGGCATTGTAGAATGTAAAATCACGGAAGGGGCGCTGAACGTTTCGACTCCATTGCCTCCAATTGTAGATGCAGGATTAGATAAGACCATCTCCATTCCCAACGAAGAAATTGTCGTTACGGACGCATCAGCCCTGGCAAGAAGTGGAGCGGTCATCAGGACTGTTTTGTGGGAGTTTATATCAAGCTCAAGCGCGGTCGTGCCGCTTCTATCGGGAGAAAATACACTTACACCGAGGTTATACGGAATGTCTGAAGCTGGTACTTATTTCTTTAGACTAACGGTAACAGACAGCAATGGATTGAAAGCTGGCAGTGTCAAGACGATAACAGTCCGGGCGGCATACACTACGTTTTGGGAGGATACGGAGAACTGGAACGATTTATCAATATGGAACGAAATATAAAAAACAATGGCAGCAGAAAAATTTAATAACGGAGATAGTAATTCCAGCATTAGAGCGAAGCTCAATAACAATGCGGATCAAATCAATGCAAATACACTCGGACTGGGGAATAAGGCAAATAAAGTAAGTGGAGTGGTTCCGCTCAGCGAATTGCCGCCCGTTTATTTTGATGGAGTGTCGGGATCAGGAACAGCCGCTGATCCATATAAGGTATCCGGAAGCGGCGGTTTGTCGCCTGCCGAATTAAATGCCTATTTAAAATCTTTGCCAAATTGGGCAGCAGATAGAATTTTACAGGGAGATTTGTCCTGGATTGATCCGCCAGAAGGCGAGCAGTTGGAAAAATTGGCTACACCAACGCTAACTTTTGCTGCTGCAGCCAGTGATGCCATTCCTGTAAACTGGAATTACGTTACCAATGGGACGGTTTATACCTTGCAAAGAGATACTGCTGTTACCTTTTCCAATCCGGTGAATGTTTACAGTGGAAGTGCAAATACTTTTCTGGATACGGGCTTGACGGCAAGTACAGTATATTACTACCGGATCAGAGTCACAGCAACCGGGTTCTCGGGATCAAATTATGGGGTAGGTAATGCCACAACCGATGTTCCTGGAAATATTACACCTGCTGCACCTGGTTCCGGAGTGGTAGATGATGTGAACAACACCTTTAATTACACCCCAAATCCGGCGTACCCTGCAAATAGCAATTATGAGTTTACGTTAAATGGAGGAGTGACAGTTTCAGACGTCAGTGCAAAACCTATCATAGTTGGTGATGTAGACAAAGCCATTGGGCAGGTTGGTGTCCGCCTCAAAGCGGTAACAGGCAGGAATGCATCTGCCTGGTTGTTTAATGCGACTGCCTTTAGTAAAGTATTGGACAATACCGTCCCGATAACGGTGTGGAGATTGGATCGTGACATTGAGATTGATCCTCAAATGAACAATACGTTACTCTATAAATTGCCCAATACCGTTAATTTTGGCGCCGCTTATCCGAACCTTAAAGTTCTGGCCGGAGGGACTGCGATTTTGGTTTCTGAGGGTAAAGTAGGGACTGCCGGGATAGGTAGGATTGCCTTTGACAATAACAATGATACGGTGATGAATAGTGGCTCTGCTACCTACTTTTTAGGTTTTTCAGACAACGAATACGGAAGACAGGTCAGCACTCAGGATTACGTGAGTTTTCAGGTGCCGGTGTCTGTAGCTTCTAATTTGGTTAAGATCAGGTTACGTACAGATGCCACCAAAGTATATTATGAATATAGCATCAATGGGGGAGCAAGCTGGGGAACATTGGATTCCAAGGTACGGGCAAATGAAACCTTATATGCAAAGGTATTCGTAGAGGATGCTTATGGCATCAGAAATAACAATAATGTTAGACAATCAGGACTAAGTGCAGTTTAAAATTCCAAATATGATTATCAAAGGCAGACGATTTATAATGTCAGGGACGAACCCTCCTGACCCGGGTAAAAATATTAAGATAGAGGTCACCTTCTCAGGCAATCCTGTAAATCCTGTGGTCAGCTTTGCTGCCGCAAAGTATAACAAGGAAGTGGTGTTTAACTATGAACAGGACGATTCACAGGAAGGAATTTATGAAGTGGTTTTTAAGCATTTTAATGGTGGGACGGCATTTGATGGTGTAACTTCTCCTGGGTTAAAACATACGGATGGTTGTGGAAATCAATTGAGCTGGAAAGCAGCGGCTGCATGTTTTGCTGTGAATATGTACGGAGTAGATTTAATGGACGGCGTGAATAGTTACGTTAACTACGATCAGATTTATGAAATGTTACAGGCAGATTGGGATGTATTGAATCACCAGTTTGGAGCTCCTTCTTCCGACATTGCCGGAGATTCAGATCGTTATCAGCAGATCCGCGACCTGAGTCAGCGGGTATGGGAAAGAATGTTGTCCAGGGGAATGGAATATCGCATTCGAGGGATGGTTAACCCGGCAGCAGATCCAGGTTATACCTTTAGTGGTTTTAATACTAAGATTCGGGTGTTCAGCAGTCAAGGGGGCACAGAGGATATGAAAGATGGATATCCTTTTCATAATGATAAGAAACTGAACACGCTTCAGCTCCCGGATGTGGCCATGACCAGAGAATACCTTGGAGAAAATTTTAAAGCAGACCTGATATCCGAATGGTCCGGACTGATTAACCAGGTGAAAACTGCAGGAACCAAAGCCGCTCCTTCCTTACTCAGACTATTTAGTCATGGTCCTTATAAGGACTCAGATTCGGCGACAGGATTCAGAACTTTTATGAATTATGTGGCTACACAGCTGGGAGATCGGGTATGGGCGGGTACAACAACGGAGCTGTTTGAATACCTGGAAACAAAAAGCCTGGCCGATAAGAAAGAGACGCTGGAAGGAAATAGGCTAACTGTAGACATTGATCTGTCTGCTATCCCGGATGAAAATAGAAGAAGGGATATGAGTCTGCTGATCAGCGGGGGACAAATCACAGATATTGCTGTTACCGGAGCAGATCATTATAGCTACAATCCGGCAACAGGACTGGTGAATGTGTTCAAGAAGAAAACAACTAAATTTTTGGCACCAATTACGGATCAGGAGCCGCCAAGATTTATCGCTGCTACCTATAATTCGGCTAACCCAAACCGGATCATGCTTAAATTCAATATGGCTGTTAGTCAAAGTTTAAAAGGAGGTTACAGCATTACAGGCGGATCAGGATATACCGTAAATGCGCTGACTGGTAGCGGAAATACCTGGTATTTGAATTTAAACAAAGCAGTTGCCGGTAGTTTGAGTATCGAATATAGGGGGCAGGATGGAGATGTCAAAGCGGTTGATTCTTCGAATCAGCTGAGGGGAACTTCCATCATGGGATACCCCGTTCAAATGGGATAATAGGATTTTAAAATAAAAAATAAAGAAGATGAAACTACAGATATACAGAGGAAATGACACGCAATTGATTTCATTTGATATTGATGAAAATACGACTTTCAGCGAAACACAGATGGCTGAAAAACAAATCACATGTAGTGTGATATTGCCTTTCGTGCTCCCGGTTCAGTTGGGCGATTATATCGTTCACAAAGGGGAAAGATATAAGATCAATACTGTTCCAGAATATGGAAAGTCTGAGAGTGACCATAGCCATAAATACAATATTGTATTTGAAAGTCCGGTTTATAGTTTGCACGATAAGTTCCTGATGCATGAAGGAACGGATGACTTCTCTTACCATGGAACTGCGGCTGATCACCTTCGCCTGATAGTTGATAACATTAACCAGATTGAACCAGGCTGGACATTGGGTACGATTGAAGTGACTGATCCAATGAACCTCGATTATAACAACCATTCCTGTCGCACTGCCTTGACTGCAATAGCCGAGAAGTTTAAACTGGAATTCTTTCTGGTTGGACAGCAGGTCAACATGGTGAAAACATTGGGGGCCGATACGGGACTTGTTTTTGAATTTGGAAGAGGAAAAGGTTTGTATGAGTTGAACCGGAAAATTGCAGATGATAAAAATGTAGTGACCAGGGTATATGCTTTCGGTGGATCAAAGAACATAGATTATACATATAGAGATAAGGCGAAAAAACTATTGTTTCAGGAGAAATATCTGGAAGCCAATGTTGATTTATATGGGATAAAAGAGGGGAAGTATGAAAATGCAGAGATTTTCCCCAGTCGTACCGGGATGATTACTGCAGTGATTGATAAAACAACGGTTGTTGATACGTCTATTGACTTTGACATCAATGCACATTTGCAGGAAGGCGAAAAGGCTAAAATAGTTTTCAAATCGGGGGCACTGGCCAACTATGAGTTTGAAATATGGAAATATGACCATTCAAAGAAGGCGATTTATTTCAATGTTTTTAAGGATACCAATGATTACACACTTCCCAATGAGCTCAACTTTCCGGAAGTCAATGCAAAATATACACTGGTGAATTTAAAAATGCCGGAAAGCTATATTACTGCGGCAGAAAGTAGGCTTAAAGCAGATGCGCTTGCCTATCTGCAGGAAAATAGTGTGCCCAGGGTTGCCTATGGACTAAAACCAGATGAGAAATACATCCGAGATAATGGAATTCAACTTAGGGTGGGAGATCGGATTACCCTTGTCGACCTTAAGCTGCCCATCAATGCAACTTTAAGGATCGCTACCCTGACTTACCCATTGGTGAACG
Organism: Pedobacter sp. FW305-3-2-15-E-R2A2; assembly: GCF_038446955.1. Lineage (NCBI taxonomy): Bacteria > Pseudomonadati > Bacteroidota > Sphingobacteriia > Sphingobacteriales > Sphingobacteriaceae > Pedobacter > Pedobacter sp. FW305-3-2-15-E-R2A2. Next base: position 5,329,426 of record NZ_CP151803.1, on the reverse strand, counting down.
AAGCGAATATTGATGTTTCTATCAGTAATTTTATCCCTTATACGATGCAGGATAGATTGGTTGCCAGCGCCATCGATACAAAAAAGGAGGTGAAACAGGTTTCACGCATTCAAGCGGAGCAGGCAAGAAGAAATTCGATCAACCTTTACGACCTGAAAGATTCGGTAATAGATCCAACAACAGACAAGTATTACGCTGGGAAGATTGCGACCGGAAGTATCGAATCTCTTTACCTCGCAATTGGCGCAAAAGCAACAAACTTTAATTTAAGTGGTGTTTCTTTTAAGCCTAATTATCTGGGTAATCCGAATACGTTTACGGCGACTGCAGGAGAGCTGATTCATTATGACCTTAATGTTCCAGGAGTAGGATTTACCTGGGAAATGGATACTTTCACTGCCTCAAATTTAGTCGCCGCTAATAAATATTATCTGTATGCTAAAATTTCTAAATCGGTCCTTGTAGGTTCCTGGGAATTGTCAACGGAAGTGAAATCTGCTGAAAGCGTGCCAGGGTATTATATTTTGCAGGCAGGGGTACTGTTTCCAGTAAAAGATGGACGGAGAGATAACGCGCTTACTAATGGAATGGTGTTCATTGTTGGCGACCAGATTACAGCGGGCAGAATTAAATCGATTGACGAGAAAATGTTCATGGATCTGACAACGGGGCAGCTAAAACTTGGAGATGAGTTGAGCGGGATAGACTGGAATGTAAGTAGTCCTAATAAGTTGACCATTCGCGGTGGAGTAGTTCAGAATGCTGGTGGAATTCAAGCGCCAATTCCCGTATTTAGAGGAGTGTATAATTCGCTTAGTACTTATTATCGCGGGGATCAGGTTACCCATAATGGATCTTCGTGGAATGTGATTAGTGGGTTGCCAATATCAAATGTGTCGCCTGAGGAGGGAAGTTCCTGGACGGTTGCTGCGGTAGGACAAAACGGTCCACTTCCTACTGGCGGTGATGAATATAAGTCGGATAAGCAATATACTGGAAATGCTAGTAAAGTTGATATCGTCCGTTATGATGATGGTTCAGGAGAAAAAGCTTATGTAGCGAGGGTTGATGCAGGAACATTTTCCGGAATTTTGCCAACAAATGCAAGTAAATGGAATGCTTTCGGCGGACAATACGAAAGCCTTGCAACAAATCTTTTCTTTGCTAAAATGGCATTCATAACTAACTTGGGAGTTGAAAATTTAAAAACTGCGGAGAGTGGAAAAAGAGTGGAAATCACTAAACAAGGCAATGGTATAAAATTTTTCAATGAAGGAGATTTACTTTATGCTCCTTCTGTTTCTGTATCTGCACAGATAGCCTTAAATGGATCGGCAGTGTCTTCTGGATTAGATATTAAAACCAATGAAGGAATATCTGGCCTTACTGGTGCAGGTCTATTTGCTAACGGGGGCAAGGTTCCATTTTTATCTAGTGCAACGGGCTTGATTACTAATGCCTCAGTTGTAGGATTCTTATTCAACAGAAACTTGCAGGATGGTGGGTATTCAGCTGCCGGAGCCTTTTTAGACGGAACTAAGTCAGATACTAACGGTGCTTCTAAAACACTTGCTATATATGCTTCAGGAGATATGTTAGTCACGAAGTCTGATAAAACAGGAACTGGAAATCTTACTGTTAGAGATGGGACTTTAAACGCAGATGGAGATTTAAAAGTGAAGGGTAATATATTTATTGACGGAGTTGCAGGAGTTAGCGGTACTTTTATTGATGACTCAAGGAGACGGTGGACCTTTCACAAAGGTCTTTTAATAAATATTCTTTAACTGATATAAATCATCTTCAAATACTAGTTTAACAGGTCTTTGAAGATGGTAGCTCTAAAGTGCTACTCCCAGAATAGATCTCATTAATACCTAACCTTTAACGGGAACTACATCATTAAAATGAATATTTATACATATAAACAATATAGCCGTCAAGAGCAGAGGCTTTATCCCCGGAAAGCAAAGTGGAAGTAACATCGCATTGGCGGACTGTTTTGATATGCTGGAAAGAGCCGGAAAACTTTTCATAGCTGGATGGATGATTATGGGATTGAATCCTATGTCTCCGCACCTATGATTAGTTTTGAAAGAAGATCGATTTCATTAGTTGGTTATGTGTATGGAGCTGGTAAATTGGATCAGTCTGGCAAATAGGATATTTAAACCAATAAATGAATCTTATGAGAATATAGGTGTCATTTTTTGTGCTAAATACAATTATTGAGCAAATGATACAAATCCATGTTTCTCTTTATAAACTATAGGTTCTAAAGTCTTATAGTTTAGCTTGTTAGCTGTATTTTGTAAATTTGTATAACACAATTAAAGGACACAGATATGATAACTATTGATCAGTTAAATAAGAAATATGGCATTCCAAATGCAACAGGCAAAGGTTATCTGACTACTATCAAACTTCCTTATAAAATGCGTGTTGCCTGGGAAAAGAAAAGTGTAGTAGGGCAAATACAATGTCACGAATTGATTGCTGATCAATTGTTAGCTGTGTTCGAAGATGTTCTTCTGTATTACGGTTATGAAAGGATCGTGGAACTGGGCATAGATTTATATGGAGGCTGCTTTAACTACCGGTTGATGAGAGGAAGTACAAAAACACTTTCCCGTCATTCCTGGGGAATCGCAATAGACCTTGACCCAGGCAGGAATTTACTAAAAGAAACGGCCAGGACCGCACGCTTTGCGAGGCCGGAATATAAACCAATGATTGATATCTTCTATAAACATGGATTTATATCATTGGGCAGAGAGAAAAATTACGATTGGATGCATTTTGAAATTGGAAGATAATGGAAGAGGAGATAACAACAAAACAAGATATGATCGACCGTAAGGCCGCCTGGTTAGAAAGGATGTTTGACCGACTGTTTATCGCAGTCCAGCAAAACCCTTTTGCGACGATGCTTTTACTTTCTGTCGGGCTTAACTTCTGGCAATATAACGTCATTAATGAAATGAACAGGTTAAGGATCCAGGACATCACGATGTTGAATGAAAAGATCAACATTGCGGTAGCTAAAGGAGTGGAGAGAGAGCTTCCGAAGCAACTGGCTCCATATAAGGAGCAGCAGGATAGCAATAGTAAGAGATTGGATACCTCTCTAATCAATTTAAATGGAACAGTGGAATCAGTCAAACAATATTTTAATAAAAATAAAAGGAGATGAGAATATTATTTATAGTGACCTTATTTATGTTGATGGTATCTGGAGCTTCCTCGAACAGACAGGCTGCACAAAATATTTTTAAAGTATCTTATCGACATCCGATTCATAGTAAACTGGACAGCATTAACAAGAAAGCGCTGGAATTGGAAATCCTGGTAAAGACGCTATAGACTAAGTTAAAAAATCACAGCAGCTCTATAAAACCACAGAATAGACCCCAGAATGGCACAGTCCCATTCCAGGTCTAAGGGGATAGTTATGTATTAAATTTTTCAAAATCAATTCATATATAAAAATTAGAAAATGAACAATCAATTAACAGCAGTAGAACCGACAGGTAGTATTATTGTCGATGGACAAGTCATCACCTATGTCGTAGAAATCACTAAAATCACCTATTCAGATGGTAAAATTGCTTATCCATCTATAGCAAGTACCGATTTCTTGAAAGCTTATGCAACCGCAGTAGCGCCGCCTGTAGATCCTGTCTTCGTCAATGTTGGAACGGGTTCCGGACAACTGTTCCTGGATCCTTTGGCAAACGTGAATATTAAAATTGTTCCTGGAAATTACGAGTACATCTCAATTCCGAAAGCCACAAATGTGAAAATCGATGGAACCGGGGTAAAGCTGCCAGGTGGTTCAATTTCCATTGGACAGGCAGATCATTTGGAATTTTGGGGAGTGTCTGTGACTGATCAGCCTTACCGTGCCATCTCTATTGAACAGCACAGTAATCATGTATACTTCCATGACATGAGTTTTAAGAATGTAGGCGACTATACAATTTCCTACCACAATAGATTGATCTATGACGGAACAGACAATACTGCTTCGATGGATTGGAAAATGGAGCGACTTACTTTTGAAAATACGAGTACAGGTTTCAGCTGTAATGGTGGTTTTACGGAAGATGGCATCATGAACTTAATGAAAAACTTTAAGTTTCTTAATTGTGTCGTTAAAAATTGTCCTGAAATTGGAAATGTGGTTTGGATGGGACAGGTTGAAAATTATGAAGTTGCCTATAATGTTATAGATAATATTAACAGGACCTTCAGCGATCCTAATGCACCAAATGGATACCATAACGGTATATTTCAGATGATCGGAAACGGATCTTTCCATGACAACAAAATCACAAATCATCAGGGAAATGCAATTCGGGCATGGGGAGTATCTTACGGTACTGAGGTTAAAGATGTCCTGATCTATAACAATGTGGTTTGGAACAGTTGGAAATATTCTGCTTTTGAGCTGCAGGTAAGCCCGGATATGCAGGATTATATGGCGCTATATCCATCACGGATTAAGCCTACAAACGCAAAGGTTTACAATAATACCGCAGGACTGATGAATACGTCCCACGACTGGGAAGGAGTAATGATTGATCTTTATGAAACCGGAGGTACATTGGAATATTACAATAACCTCGGTTTCGAAATGTATAGAGAGGGAACCTATTTCCCAGTTGGCAATATGACAAATATGGGTGGGCCAACGATTATCCGGGAAGAAGGAAATCATTATTTCCTTACACAGCAACAAGCGGTGTTGGATACTGTTAATTTCCAGTCTCTTGTACCTGGAGTAGGGGCGCAATAATTAAAGATTAAGCATCCGGTTATAGCAATTGGAGCCGCAACCGGATGCTCTTAAATATTAAATGGGACCGAAATAAAAAAACAGTTATGAATAATTGGTGCTTAAAATATATTCCGCTACTCATCATGTTGGTCTTTCTTTCCGGATGTGGTATGTTTCGTAAAGTGTTTAAATCTAATGATTACGCTAAACAGGAAATCAGCTCATCAGAAAAAAAGAAAATGAAGGAATGGACTACCGACAGGTCTATCCTGACGATTCGGGAGCAATCGGATACGATAGTGGTCATCCCGGAAAAAATAATTAAACAGGAAACTTCTTTTAATGTCGATAGCCTGGTAAATGGCTTGACGGTAATTCAGGATGATCTTCTTGATGTGAACCTGATCTTCCAGCCCGAAACAGGTATGCTTTCTGCCTCAGCCACTTTGAAACCCCGGCTTATTCCTGTTAAATTCAACAAGGAAACAATCCTGCAAAATGATGTCAGCAGAAAAATCACGCAATCCGGATCTGCAAAAAAAAGCTCAAAATCAGCGCAGTCGAATACTATTGTCGAAAAAAGCCCTGTCAGCACCTGGTTATATATATCTGGATCAGGAATACTTATTCTGATTAGCTTTTCTCTGTTTTATTGGCTGAAGAAACGTTATCTGCAATAGCGTTATGTTTTTGAAATGAATTCCGGAACTTGTCTCCGTAATAAATTATCTTAGGCTGATAAACAGATCTGTTATGAAAAGAATTGTCCTGACCCTGGTTTTCTTAAATAGTGCCATCGCATTTGCTCAAACTGACATCGCACTCAAAGATTCTTTAGCCAAAATGGTAATCTGGGATCAGAAAGTGGCAGGATTTCAACCTGAACATAAAAGCGATGATCCTAAAAGGAAGGAATTCCAGGATAGCGTATTTACCTCGCATCATCGCCGGCTTCAAAAGATCTTGTCAGATCACGGATATCCTGGATTTGATCTGGTTGGAAAACAAGGTTCCAGGGATTTCTGGTTATTGGTTCAGCATTTGGATCAATGGCCGGATTTTCAGCAAAAGGTGTTGGACGCGATGAAAAAGCAGGTGTTAAAGAAGAATGCCTCCAGTGGGGACTATGCTTATCTTACGGATCGGGTAAGGCTCAATACCAATCGCGATCAATTGTATGGAACGCAGGTTATGTATAGCAGCGATAGTTGTCAGGCGATTCCACGTCCCACAGAAAATCCGGATTCCTTAAATAGGCGTAGAAAGGAAGTTGGATTGGATAGCATCGAAGAATATTTAAACAAAATGAGCCAGCTTCATTTTAAAATGAATAAAGATAATTATGAAAAGAGAGGGATTAAAGGGCCTACTTTGTATCCTGTAAAAGAGGAGAAATAGTATTTTGATAAATTCCCTAAGCTTTCCTGGTTTTACCTGTTAATTTGTATAAGAAAAATTCTACTACCAATACGATCACCATTTCCACATGTAAATATTTAGAGCGTAATGTATAGATATTTGTTAAGTTATGAAGTCTGCTGATGATATTCTCACATAAATTAATAAATTACGTCAAAAAACCAAACGAATGAAAAATCTATTTACCTCACTCTCTATCTGTTCGATGGCATTATTCCTTTCTTCCTGTGATCGTGCCCAGTCTAATGTACAAACTTTATACACCAGCAATTGTGGCGTGAGCTGGGAACTGATTAAAGCAGGAGAAACCGTACCCAAAGGCGTGGGAATGTGCTCTTATAAAATTACAGTCCCTGATTATCCAATGCAGGGCGAAAGTGTTTTTAAAAGTGCATTTAAAAATCGTGTGATGGCAAAAATTGAGGTTACCTACGATTATTCCATAACGGATGCAAGGCTATATATAGGAGAGGCTAAGTACCTTGGAAAAATGAATAGTGACAGCGATAGTGAGGTAAACAGTTCGAAAGCCTATGAAACTGCTGAAAACTCAGTAATTGATAAAAGGATAAAAGAAATTGCGAGAGACCTGTTATTGAACGAGGATATCGTTGATTTTAACCAGAATGAGTTTGAGGCGGAGTTGCTTAAAAATGTAAACAATCTGCTGAAAACAAAAGGAGTGACTTTAAACTTCCTTTCATTCGTCCCTATTCCTGAAGAGCAAACCAGGCAGGCGATAGATGTGGTGACCGCAATGAAGATCTACGAGTCTAAAGGATTAACTGAAATTGGTAAGGCCGTTTCATCTGCGAGAGCAGGGGCAACGAAAGTTGAGGTTAAGGTCGTAAAAGATGAACAGGTGGTAAAAGAAGATTAGTAAAGCAGGAAAATAATTTAAAACAGAAACGGCTAAGATTAAGATCTTAGCCGTTTCTGTTTGATCTGTGGAACCGATTACCATCCCGGATTTTGGACAAGACCTGGAGCTCTTTGTAATTCGCCCTGCATGATTGGGAACAAATAATGCTTAGGGGTTTGAAATACCCGGTCTTCCACGAAGAAGCGTTCCATGCTATATTTAATACCATCGATTACAATTTTCCCATTTGGGTTTACTACTGGTCTCATGCCATTGATCATATGCTGAGTTTTAGGATATGGCCTTGGATTTTGTAGCCAATATTTTTGTGAACGCTCTGTACCGGTTGAACCGCTGCTGTTCCATGCCTGTTCTCTTGCCAGTTCTGTGGAATTATTGGGTTCCAGGTACAGACGGGAATCAAATGCCCTTTTGTTCTCATAGAAAAACTCAACACGCCGTTCCCTTTTAATATAGTCGCGCATAACAGATGGGTTGGAGGCCGCTTCAGGAGGCATAGGTGCCATAAAAGATCTGGCCCTTACGGTATTAATGAGGTCATAAATTTCCTGGGTGGGCCCTGATGTTTCATTGACCGCTTCCGCATAGATGTAAATGAATTCTGGCAACCTCCAAACTGGAGGGGCAGTAATACTCACACTTCCGTCTCTGTTCCATGCTTCCTGTAGAAATTTACGAAGATAGTATCCTGTTCTGGTGGCGTTGGAAGCATTGATCTTGTCACTTCCGCTGGCAGTAGTTAATGTGGAAGGTTGGTTATTGCCATTTCTAAAAGGGGCACCATGATAAATAATATCGCGATAAAAACGAGGGTCTCTTTTTACCGATTGATAAGGATTAGCATCATCATAGCCATCAATGATGGCGCGGCTGGAGTAAACAGGGTAACCAAATCCATTAGGGGAAATGTACTCGTATTCATCTACCTGTTCCTGTACCGGCTGTTGACGGGCACCACCACCACGACTAGGTGGGTATACATCTCCAAACCATCCTTCTCCTTTTGATCTTGTTACAAACCAAACGGCTTCATTCTGAAAAGCATCCATATCATAAAACATCTGCCACAACCTGGTGTAAACCGTAGCGCCATTGTAATCTTTATTGCCGCTATCGTTAAAATCTTTATTAGAATATCTATCATATAACTTGTAGCGCAGTCCCCCGGCTTCATTCTTGAAGTCCAGTACCGCTTTAGCTGCATCCCTGGCAGCCTCCCAACGGGTAGCTTTGTACGTATAGTCTCCTTCAAATTTCCGGTTGCCGGTATATCCGTTAGCTTTTGCTCCATTCCAAAGCGGAGTGGCTGCGGTCCACCTTGTCACTGCAATTAAGCCCAGGCAGGCGCCTTTGTCTACACGGGCAAAATTCTGACCGTCCTGAGATGCCGGCAAGCGGTTGTAGGCTTCTGTGGCATCCTTGACTATTTTTTCTGTCATGGCATGAACAGACTCTGGTTTAAAATCCAGCTCATTACTGGTTTGAACGGCGCGTTCTACGTAAGGAGCTTCCCCATAAATCCGAAGTACTAAATAGTGCAGGTAAGCGCGCAAGAAATAAGTCTCCCCAATCCGCTTCTCTAAATCACCTGGTTGTATTGGATTATCGGGTGTTTTATTGGCTGCAATGCCTGCAAGAATCACATTGGCTTTCCGGATGCCGCTGTATAAGTCATCCCAAAACTGACCATTATCCCCAGGGAGCCCATTTGGGGTCCAATCCCCTGTGTTATAGCTATTGGTAATTCCACCTTCAACAGTTGTCCCTTCGGCTTCATCTGTGATGGCTGCGGAAGAAAAGTGGTAAAACCAGGCTAAGGGTACATTAGCGCCCTTAGATTTAGAATAGAGATCAGTAACCAGTTGGTTCACCCTTTCATAACGTGCAAAGGTTTCTTTTTCTGTAGTTAAATCATCAGGGAGCTTGTCCAGATATTTTTTACAGGAAAGCAGCACCATGATTAAAACCAGAAAACTTAAGGTGATTTTTATATTTTTCATCAGTATATAATTTTTTTTAGCGATCGTAAGCATATTATTCATTGATATTTATTGTTTTCAATGGTATTCATGAGCTCGCAAACCAGGTTCATTGCTGTTTGTAAGCGGTATGCTGATGATGGTCTCATGTGATTAATTCTTTGTATAATAGCGTTAAAGGGTAATATCTATACCAAAATTATAAACCTTCAATACCGGGTACCAATAGCCACCGGCATCTCCGATTTCCGGATCTACATCAGCCCTGTCCAATCCATCCCAGGTAAAGAGGTTTTGACCTTGCGCATAAATGCGGACGTTGGCAAGGCCGACTTTACGCATCAGACTTTTTGGTAAAGTATAGCCAACTTCCATATTCTTCATCCTTAAGTATTTGGCATCATAAAGAAATAAGCTATTGTTCGGATTTTTATTGTTGCTGTTCTGTCCGATATGCAATGCTGGATAGGTGGCTGTAGCTGCTGTTTCTGGTGTCCATCTATTGAGGTGCATAGGCTTTACAGATCCGGTTTTATCCTGATCAAATTGTGGGAAATCCCAGGTCGCCGCATCTCTTAGCATAACGGAAGTATTGAGTGCACCTTGAAGCAATACGCTGAAGTCGAATCCTTTATATTGTAAAGAGATGGGTAATCCGAACTGAATTTCCGGACTTCTGGGGTTGCCAACAATCATCCGGTCTCCTAAATCATCTATTTTTCCGTCGCCATTTAGGTCCTTATAGACTACATCACCAGGGCCGACTTTGCCCCAGGGTTGGAACTGGCTTTTGTTTAGCCGGTCTGCCTCCGCCTGATCTGCTACAAAATGATCGAAAACATAGACGAAGTTCTCGTATAAGCGATGGCCAGTGCCCTGACGCCAGGGATTCTCTCTCGGTACTTCATTCTGGAATACAATTTTGTTTCTCGCAAAGGTGAAGTTAGGTTTCAGGGTATACCTGAAATCTTTTCCGATCTGGTCAGACCAGGAGACTTCAAATTCGAGACCACGATTGGTCACGATTCCTGAGTTGATGAATGGGGTAGAAGTTCCGGTTACAGCAGGGAAACCTAATCTGTCGTTCCCACTTAACGAGGTTAGGATATCATAACGGTATTCGTGAAAATAATCAACGGTAACATTTAAGCGTTGTTTTAGAAAGGTAGCGTCTAACCCAATATTTGTTTTTCGGGCCTTTTCCCAGGTCAGGTTCACGTTGGCTAAAGTTCCTTCACTGATTCCACCTGGGTTGACGTTGAAATTCTGGATCCCAAAATCGTAACCGCTGCCTCCGCCATAGGTTTGAAGATAAGCAAAACGTTTATTGTCCGTAAGTCTGTCGCTGCCTACCAGACCATAGGACCCTCTAATCTTTAGCTGATCCAGCCAGGAGGCTGTTCCTTTCATAAAATCTTCTTTTGAAATTACCCAGCCAACAGAACCTGCCGGGAAGAAACCATAACGTTTGTCTTTGGCGAAATTTTCCGAACCATTATAGCCGAAATTAAATGAAGCTAAATATTTTCGGTTGAGATTATAATTAAACTGACCTGTCATTCCCTGATATCGGTAATCGACCCCGGCCTTATCCCCATTATAGGCACCCTGACCGGAACGATTGAATAAAAGCATTCCTGCAACTTCATGCACCTTATTAAAAGTGCGTTCGTAGTTTAGTTTTAACTGATAATAGGTTCGGTTGGAAGGGTCATGCTTTTCGAACTTGTTACCCAGAGTTTGATCAATACTGTATTTGTTGCCGGTTTTATAGGCGCCATCATAAAAACCAGGCGACATATACACATCAGATCCTCCGGTAGGAACGAAGGTCGCGTAACCAGGATATTCGCGATAACCTTCCGTATAGTGGTCTACCCTGCGGTTTATCCATTGATCTGATGTTGCATCATAAGAGAGGGAACCGTCTATGGATAATCCGCTGGTAATCAGATCGAGGTTATAACGAAGGGAAAAAGTGCCATTTAAATTGGTTATTTTCTGACTAAGATATCCGGAACGGGTTAGTTCTCCCAAAACATTGTACCGGTAGATCTGATCTCCAAATAACATCCCGCCCGGATTATCCAGAAGATAAGCGGAGTTGGCTTTATTTGCATTAGGTGCAACTGTAATTGGTAAATAAGGTGGTTGGGTGGTAGCAAGGGTTGCTAACCGGCTTGCAGTAGTTGCAGGTGCTGTCCGGTCTGTAATACGGGCACCCAGGTCTAACCTTGCCGATAATTTGTCAGTGATGTCTACATCAATATTTGAGCGGAAATTGTATCGCTTAAATTTCGAGCTCACGCCATAATTAGAAAGATCTACATGTTTATAATTTGGTCCCTGGCCAAAATAACCACCCAAAATATAGTACCTGGCTTTATCATTTCCGCCCCTGATCGATAAGTTATATTCCTGCTGTAATCCTCTGCCGAAAATATATTTAAAATAGTCATGATTATAGCCAAGGCCATCTGAGTTATCGCCCTTGGCCCTTCTAAACTTATCTATGGCCTCGGGAGTAAACAAATTCAACTTAGCAATATCTGCAGGGCTTAACCCATCACGAACAGCGTCATTAATTTTTGCTTCGTTGTTCAACATGGCATAATCTGCTGATCCGAGCATTTTTGGTAATTTGGTTGGGGTATTAATTCCTTGCGACATTCTGAAATTAAGCGTAGCTCTTTCAGAGGCCTGTCCTCTTTTTGTTTTAATAACGATTACGCCATTGGCACCACGAATCCCGTAAGGAGCAGTAGCTGCCGCATCTTTCAGAATAGTAAAAGTTTCTATTTCTTCTGCAGATAGATAAGACATATCACGCTCTACTCCGTCGACAATAATGATGGGCGATTGGTCTCCATAAGTAGATTTTCCCCTGATGAAGATCTCAGATTTATCCACTCCGGGCTCACCACCGCTATATTGGTTTGCGATTAACCCTGGTAAACGTCCTGCAAGTACATTGTTGATATTTGCAGAAGGGCTCTGTAGCAGGTCTTTGGTCGTTATCGTAGAAACAGCCCCGGTAACGGATTCTTTTCTTTGAGTAGTATACCCAACTACAGTCACTTCTTCTAAAGCTTTAGCATCTTCCACTAAAAAAACTTCAATTGTGGATTTGCCATTCAGTTCTATTTGTTGCGGCTGATAACCAAGGTAGGTCACAATGATCACGGCGTCCGCATAAGGAACCTGGATGGTAAAGTACCCGTTTACATCTGTCCTGGCAGTTATTTTAGTTCCTTTAACCACCACATTTGCGCCGGGAATAGGTTGCTTGGTACTGCCATCTGTCACTTTGCCTGTTACCTGGGCGCGCTTCTCTTTCCCGGTCTCGGGGTGAAAAGTGTTTGTTTTTTTCTTGATCAGAACCGTTTTCTCCTGAATCTCAAAATCTAAAGACAGAGGCCTTAAAAAAGAACGGAGCGCTTCGTTCAGCGGAATGCGATCCGCCTCAACAGAAACAAATGCGGAAGCATCGGATGCCATGTATATAAAGTCATAACCTGTCTGCTTTTTTAATGATTTGAATGCCGCTTTGAGTGACATTTTTTTATTAAGAGAGACGGTTTGGGCCTTTACACCCGCATTGACCTGAAACAACGACACTAACATGATGACGATGATGATTTTTAAGGTCATCATAATTTTTAACAGCTTATTCAAGCTTTTATTTTTTTTAAACCTGTGGAAGTGCATATTTGGTTAGAATAGGTTTTTGGTTAAAATTGGTTGCTTTGTTTAATCATTCTTCATAGTTTATAGCATGGCACGCTCCGGCCAGTGCGCTTATTTTTTAATCGCTTATATCAATACTTTTATCCTCCTTCCTTCCACAATGAAATGGATGCCGCTTAAACTCTCCAGGTGCTTAAGCAAGGCTGATAATCCTTTTGTACGGGTGTAAGTACCTCCAAATTTTCGGTTATCGTACCGGTTTCCCTGATAGGAAACATCCACGTCATACCACCTGGAGATGGTTTTCATAATTGCTTCGATATTTTTATTCTCAAAAGAAAATTCGTTATTGAGCCAGGCTGTATATTCATCGGTATCAACCGCATTTACGGCTATCTTTTTTTCGGCAATAGCTGCCTGCTGACCTGGCCTTAACAGCACTTCATTGCCATATCCGGATACGCGTAGTCCACCAGTTACCAGGGTGGTTTTTATCCCTTGCTCATCAGGGTAAGCCGAGACGTTAAAGCTGGTTCCTGTAACGGTATTTTTGATAGTTCCAACGTGGACGATAAAAGGCTTTTCTTTGTTCCTGGCGACCTGAAAAAATACTTCCCCGGTAACGGATACTTCCCTGGTATTTCCCTGAAAAATTCGGGGATAAGTGAGGGAAGAGGCTGCATTTAGCCAAACTTCCGTGCCATCTGACAGCAAGATCTTGTATTGTCCAGCCCTGGGTGTTTCAATGGTATAAGCCGTGTTGTTGGATTGCTGAAGCTCTTTGTTCGTTAGGATGGGGTCAGTTAGCCTGGTATTGTCCTTATAGAATATTTCCCCATTTTTAATTTGAACGCCTTCTTTATTCGGACTGAGCGGAATGATTTCATGACTGCCTGCAATTTTTAATACAGCCTGGTTAATGCCTGGTGCAATATCTTTGAAGGCAAGAGTAGAAAGAGAAGGTTGATTCTTTCCGTAAAACTGAGGTCTGAATACATATCCTATAGCCAATGTAGCCAGTAAAATTGCTGCTATTGAAATCCAGCGAAATTCTCCGGACCGGCGCTTTTCTTCTTCTTTTCTTCCAAACAATTCCAGCAATGCTTTGTCCGTTTGAGCAAAAGCGCGTAGGGCGTGTGCGGAAATTTCATCTGTTGATGGAGGGGGTGTCTTTTCAAGTTCTTCAAGGATCAATTGCTTAAGCTGTTCCTGGTATTCATGAAGATCAAAATGATGCAATATGGCGATGATCTCCTCTGGAGCGCATTTTCCCTGAGCATATTTATTAAATAGAATAGTTAATTCCTTTTTTTCCAAAATTGATATTTACACTAATACGCTTTGGAAAAAAAATCAAACTATTGCAGTCGTATTTTTTCTAATAGTTGGAGATCAACTTCGGCTCCAAACAGCTATAGCCAGAACCATTAAACGAAGATAATTGGATTGTTCTAAGAAAATTTTAAGCAGCTTATTGGCCTTAGTAATATGGTTGTTTACAGTGGCTTTAGAAATTCCCATCAAAATGGCCGTTTCTTCATAACCCCTGCCTTCTATTTTACAATAGATATATGCCTGGCGACATTGTTTAGGCAATTGAGAAAGTAACAACTCTATTAACGCCTTGGAATCCTGATCCGCTATTGCGTCATCTATTGGCGTGTAATCCGGTTCGACTGCGGCAGCTACGATAAGTTTAGCTTCCAGTTTCCGGTCGCGGGCAACAGTGCGAAAAAAATCATAGACCATGTTTTGGGCAATGCGATATACGTATGCCTTAAAGGGCAGCTGGGGGTCTATATCTGCCCGTTTTTGCCAAATTTTTATGAACAGGTCCTGAAGAAGATCAGCAGATTGTTCTTCCATTTTGACCATTTTATAAATGCTGTTGTATAAACTGCTTCTGTATAGATGGTACAGTATATCAAATGATTCTTCATCTCCTTGTTTTAAAGAGATCAGTAGATCTTTTTCACTTTTTTTATTTAGGATAATCATATATGAAGCCTGTTTTGAATTCCTGACGTTTCGATTGCAATTTAATTTAAAATTGGTTAAACGTTTTAATTAATTGGAATCGATGTTGTGTCCTTAACACAGGCTTTCGGACAAAGAGGTTATCGTAGGTAAAAAGAGTGCGCCGGATCTGCCTTAAAACAACAACAGGCCGGCAAGTTTATGTCTTGCCGACCTGTTTTGTGGAGCCGAAGGGGTTCGAACCCTTGTCCAGTTGTGTGATAAGTTATGCCTTCTACATGCTTGTTTTCCATTCAATTGTCGGGAGCAGACGGGCCGGAAACCTACCTTGTCTTTTTCCTTAGGTACTTTATCTCGCTACTGTATCATACCCTACAGCGGCCAGCTTTGTTATTTCGATGCCCCGGATTCTAACCTAACAATGCAGCAGTCAGAGGGACAAAAGCTAAGCTAATTCTAAATTAGGCAGCTAAGGCGTAGTTATTTTCGCCAATTATAGTGTGAACGTTCTCTTTAAAGTGCTCTCCGTACAACGCACTGCATGCTAACATACGTAGCGCCACCCTGTCAAATCCAAAACGGCCCCATTTGTTAGGACTACAAACTTACAAAAAATTATGCGATTGTTCTACCTGGATATTGATTTAATGCGATTTCCAGACAATCCATCGACTTATTCAGGTCTTCAGTATTCAATACATAAGCCATTCTTACTTCATTTTTTCCTGAACCGGCGGTAGAATAGAAGCCTGTAGCAGGAGCCATCATTACCGTTTGTCCCTCATGCTCAAAGCTTTCCAGCATCCACTGACAAAATACATCAGCATCATCAATCGGAAGTTTAGCCACTACATAAAATGCACCACCCGGATTCGGACAGAAAACACCTTCAATTGCATTTAATCTTTTAACGATCGTATCTCTGCGAAGGGTATATTCCTTGTTTACCGCTTCAAAGTAACTATCGGGAGTATCTACAGCTGCGGTACCTGCAATTTGTTCTACCATACCAGGGCTTAGTCTTGCCTGAGCAAACTTTAATCCTGATTTGATGACTTCCTTGTTTTTCGTGATCAGGCAACCCAATCTTGCACCACATGCACTGTATCTTTTAGAAACCGTATCCATGATGACTACATTTTCATCAATTCCGTTCAGGTGCATTGGCGAGATGAATTCTTTTCCATCATAGCAGAATTCACGGTAAGCCTCATCAGAGAACAGGAACAAGTCATATTTAAGACACAATTCTTTCAATGCTTCCAGTTCTTCTTTAGAATATAGATAACCGGTAGGGTTATTTGGGTTACAAATAATGATTGCTTTGGTACGCGCTGTGATCAGTTTTTCAAACTCCGCAATAGCAGGAAGTGCAAAACCATTCTCAATAAAAGATAAGATCGGTTTAACCACTACATTACTCATACAGGCAAAACCATTGTAATTTGCATAGAACGGCTCAGGAATGATGATTTCATCACCTTCATTTACGCAGGTTTGCATGGCGATGGTGATCGCTTCAGACCCACCAACAGTCACTAAAATATCTTCAGGGGTAATGTTATAACCCAGTTTATTGTAATATTCGGCTAATTTGGTTCTATAAGATAAAGTACCTTCAGACGGGGTATATGCCCAAACATTAAAATCGATGTTTTTGATGGCATTCAACATGCCTTCTGGTGTAGCAATATCGGGCTGACCAATATTCAAATGATAAACCTTTTTACCATCCTTTTTCGCCTGATCGGCGTAAGGAGTAAGTTTTCTAATCGGCGAGGCGGGCATTTGTAACCCTTTTTCTGAAATGTTAGGCATGGCACAAAAATAAAAAACCTCGTTGATTAACGAGGTTTTAATAAGAAATATCTTTAAAAATTTTACTTGGTACTGGCAGCTACAGTTTCTCCTTTAATGTACAACACTTTAGTGGTTGTTTTTGCATTAGAAGTGATGGTAATGCTTTTGCTGAATGGCATTGCAGCACCAGTTGGGTTATAAGTAACTTTGATCACGCCTGATTCTCCTTTTTTAACCGGAGTTTGTGTATATTCAGGTACAGTACATCCACAAGTCGTTTCTACTTTAGTAAGAATTAAT
The DNA here is from genome assembly GCF_038446955.1 of Pedobacter sp. FW305-3-2-15-E-R2A2. Lineage (NCBI taxonomy): Bacteria > Pseudomonadati > Bacteroidota > Sphingobacteriia > Sphingobacteriales > Sphingobacteriaceae > Pedobacter > Pedobacter sp. FW305-3-2-15-E-R2A2. Next base: position 5,312,601 of record NZ_CP151803.1, on the reverse strand, counting down.
GGTTGATCTCCAACATTGGTGAACTTAAATTCAACCGTTGCAGCCTTATTCAATGGGATTTTACCAAAATCGTGAAGCTCTTTATCAAATTTGAACTCTGCAGGTTTTGTTTGAGCGTTAGTTGCAACACTTACTCCTAAAATTAATGTAAATAATAGTAATAACTTTTTCATGATTATGGTGTTTTAAAACAAATTTAATCTTTTGATTCATAAATCAAAAAGTATTCCAATATATAAATTACAGGACAGCCATAAGTCATACTTTAGATTTTATGTATCTTTGTCACCTAACTAATATTGCTTATGATGCCGGATATAAAACCTACTACCAATCCCATTGATGCTTCAGAGTTAAGTTTTGAGGATTTCAAAACCATTGTGGTAAACGATTATAAAATAGCTTTTGAGAGTAGACAAGCCAGTTTATTAGGTCGTAAGGAGGTTTTAACAGGTAAGGCTAAATTTGGTATTTTTGGTGATGGTAAGGAAGTTCCTCAGATCGCCATGGCCAAAGCCTTTAAGAATGGAGATTGGCGCTCGGGATATTACAGAGATCAGACATTTGCATTTGCTACAGGCATTTGCACCATCAAAGAATTTTTTGCCCAACTATATGCCAACCCTAGTGTTGAAGCTGAACCTGCATCTGCAGGCAGGCAGATGAATTGCCACTTTGCCACCCGTTCCATTAACGAAGATGGCAGCTGGAAGGACCTTACCGCGATGAAAAACTGTTCATCCGATATTGCACCTACAGGTGGACAAATGGCCAGATTAGTCGGATTGGCGTATGCTTCGAAATTATTCAGACAAAATCCAGAACTGGAATACTTAAAAAACTTCTCCGTAAATGGAAATGAAGTGGCTTTCGGGACAATTGGAAACGCTTCTACTTCGGAAGGCGTATTTTTTGAAGCCATCAATGCTGCTGGTGTGTTACAGATCCCTATGGCCATTTCCATTTGGGATGATGCTTATGGAATTTCTGTTCCTGCAAAATACCAGACTACAAAGGAAGACATTTCGGAAATCCTGAAGGGTTTCCAGAGAGATGAAAATGCTGCCGGATATGAAATATATAAAGTAAGAGGCTGGGATTACCCGGCTTTATGCGAAACGTATCAGAAAGCCATCGATGTCTGCAGAACAGAACATGTTCCGGTAATGATTCACGTTACTGAAGTGACGCAGCCACAAGGCCACTCTACTTCAGGTTCACATGAACGTTACAAAGATAAAGACCGCTTAGACTGGGAGAAAGAGTACGATTGTATCGTTCAGATGCGTAAATGGATGATCGAATCTGCCATTATTCCTGAAGAAGAATTAGCAGCCCTGGAAGATGAGGCAAAGAAATTTGTTCGTGAAACGCAAAAAGAAGCATGGAATGAATTCCTTGCGGATATAAAAATAGAAAAAGATCAGGCAATTGAACTGATCAATACCCTTGCGAAAGGAAATCCTGCACTGACGAAAATTACCACTCAGCTGGCCAATACGCCAGATGCGCAACGTAAAGAAGTAATCTCCTCGGCAAGAAAAGCATTGCGTTTAAGCCTGCAACATCCATCCGGCGAAAGAAATGAGCTGTTGGAATGGTATAAGGAACAAAGTGGAATGAATACCGAACGTTATTCTTCGAAGTTGTTCACCGATGGTAAAGAAAGCCCTTTTCTGGTTGAAGTGCTTCAGCCGGAGTACAATGAGTTGAGTAAAATGGTGGATGGCCGCGAATTATTGAATGCCTGTTTTGATGCCAACTTCGGCCGTGATCCACGTCTGGTAGCTTTTGGTGAAGATTTAGGTGCCATTGGCGATGTAAATCAGGGTTTTGCCGGATTGCAGGCCAAATATGGCGACCTGCGAATTACAGATACAGGAATCAGAGAAATGACCATCGTTGGTCAGGGAATCGGACTGGCCATGCGCGGTTTAAAGCCAATTGCCGAAATTCAATACCTGGATTATCTCCTGTTCGCTTTAAATGTATTGAGCGATGATCTGGCAAGTTTATCGTACCGTACCAAAGCCGGACAAAAAGCACCGGTAATTATCAGGACCCGCGGACATAGATTGGAAGGGGTATGGCATTCAGGATCACCAATAGGCATGATTCTTGGCTCCTTGCGTGGATTACATATCTGTGTGCCGCGTAACATGACTCAGGCTGCCGGAATGTACAATACTTTGTTCAGATCTGATGAACCTGCTCTGGTGATCGAATGTCTGAACGGATATCGATTAAAAGAAAAACTTCCTGAAAATGTAGGAGCGTATACCGTTCCTTTAGGTAAGGCAGAAGTGATTAAGGAAGGATCAGACCTGACCATCGTTTCTTACGGATCTACGCTCAGAATAGTGGAAGAAGCGGCAGAAGAGCTGGCTCAGTTTGGCATCTCTGTGGAGATCATTGATCCGCAAACCCTGCTTCCTTTTGATACGGATCAGCTTTGTGCTAAATCTTTAAGTAAAACCAATAAGTTATTGGTAGTGGATGAAGATGTACCTGGAGGCGGAACCGCATTTATTCTGCAACAGATTTTAGAAGAACAAAAAGGTTATTATAACCTGGATGGACAGCCTCAAACGCTAAGTGCCAAAGCACACCGTCCTCCTTATGGTTCTGATGGCGATTATTTCAGTAAACCATCGCTAGACGACGTGGTAGAAGCGGTTTATCAAATGATGCACGACCATAATTCAGTTAAATATCCTGCGATTTTTTAATAAATATCAAGTCATAAAAAAAGGTGTTCTGTACAACGGAACACCTTTTTTTATGACTTTGATTTGCTGCTAATCCAGCTGACTGCTTTTATTTCTAAGCAGCTGATCGGCCAATACCAATGCGGCCATTGCTTCTACAATGACTACGGCACGTGGTACTACACATGGATCATGACGGCCTTTACCTTTAATCTCCGCTGCATCTCCGGCTGCATTAATCGTTTGCTGATTGTGCATGATGGTGGCTACAGGTTTAAAGGCTACTGTAAAGTTGATTTCCATCCCATTAGAGATTCCTCCCTGGATTCCTCCGGAGAAGTTTGTTAATGTTTTAGGGGCATCATTTCCAGGAATAAAGATGTCATTGTGTTCTGATCCCTTCATTTCACTGCCACTAAATCCTGATCCGTATTCAAAACCATGAACGGCATTGATACTGAGCATGGCCTTACCGAGGTCGGCATGTAGCTTGTCAAATACGGGTTCACCGAGCCCGACAGGGCAGTTTCTGATGATACAGCTCACCTTTCCACCGATAGTATCTCCATCTTTTCTAATGGCATCAATGCATTCGATCATCTCCCTTGCGGTTGCAGGATCTGCACAACGCACAATATTCTCTTCCCGGATCTCCAAAAGCTGATCCACAGTTAAAGAAGATTCCAGGTTAGGTGCATTGATCTTTCCTACTGCGGAAACATGTGCGAAAATTTCTATGCCATGGTGCCTTAAAAGCAGTTTGGCAATGGCACCTGCAGCAACACGGGCAGCTGTTTCTCTGGCAGAGGAACGGCCACCACCGCGATGGTCGCGGATACCATACTTTGCATCATAGGTATAATCAGCATGAGAAGGACGGTAAACATCTGTATTGTGACTGTAATCTTTACTTCGTTGATCTTCGTTCGGGATCAGCATCGCAATAGGCGTACCTGTACTTTTACCTTCAAAAGTTCCGGAAAGGATCTGAACAGTATCACTTTCTTTCCTTTGCGTGGTGATCTTCGATTGCCCTGGTCTGCGCTTATCCAATTCCGACTGGATAAAATCCAGGTCAATTGGCAATTGTGCCGGACAACCGTCTAAAATAACACCAATAGCTGCACCATGAGATTCGCCAAAGGTGCTGATGCGAAATAGTTGTCCGAATGTATTACCTGCCATTTTTTGTTAATTTTTATAGATTAATTTAAATCACTTCAACTGTAAATCCTGCTTTTCTCAGGTCTTTCCAGAAGTCAGGGTAAGATTTCTCCACTACATCCATTTCTTCCAGTACGACTTCCTTGATCAGCAGACTAAGTGGTGCAAAGGCCATCGCCATGCGGTGATCTTCATAAGTACCGAAAGTTACCCTGTCCGGAAAATGAAGTCCTTCACAGTTCAGGGTATATACCAGGTTATCTTCGCTTAAAGTTACACCAATTTTGGCGAGTTCATTTTGCAAAGCCTTAATCCGGTCCGTCTCTTTAATCTTCAAAGTCTCCAGTCCGGTGAAGGATAGGTTTTTCTTTAAAGCAGCTGCACATACAATAATGGTTTGTGCTAAATCCGGACAATCCTTCAGGTCTAAAATTTCATCACCGAAATCAGTTTCTGAAGAGCTTAAGGTAATCCCTGTAGCTGTGGTTGCAGTTTGTACTCCAAATGCCCTCATAATTGATCGGATCCGGCTATCACCCTGCAGACTTTTTTCTTTTAAATAAGGTAAGGAGATGCTGGCTTTCTCTGCTAAACAGGCAATGCTGTACCAGTATGAAGCAGCACTCCAGTCGGGCTCTACCATCAACGTGGCAGCTTTAAAAGGCTGCGGTTTGATGCTGATGTTGTTCCCATCCCAGGTATGGCTGATTCCTGCTTCCTCCAACATATTCAGGGTCATATTTACATAAGGGAGGGAGGTTAATTCCCCTTCAATTTGTAAGGTTAAACCCTGCTCCAGAGTAGGAGCAATCATCAATAGTGCAGATATATACTGACTGCTGATGTCTCCTTTAATCTTAACAGCACCTTCGCTTTGCGCTAGTGGGCCAGTAATATTCAATGGAGGGAAACCGTCTTTTTCTGCATAGCTGATGTTTGCACCAATTGCTTTTAAAGCTTCGGCAAGGATCCCAATCGGACGTTGTTTCATCCTTTCTGTTCCGGTCAGTAAAAACTGTCCGGGAAGGGTAGGAAGGTAAGCTGTTAAGAAGCGCATGGCAGTCCCTGCAGGGCCCACATCAACAGTTTGCTGATGTGGATCTGTGCTGGAAATCTGGTTTAAAATGCGGTCAAGCGTTACAGAGTCGGCAGCAATAGACATATTTTCTACTTTTACCGCGCCCTTGCTTGCAGCACTAATGATTAATGCCCTGTTGCACTCGCTTTTAGAGCCCGTAAGCGCGATCTCTGTATGGATTTCTGTGTTTCCCGTAAAAGAAACAAGTGCATGCTTACTCATTATTAAGACTTAACTTCTGTATGTGTTTCTGCCGCAATGCCTTTTTCTGCTTTGCCGGCATTCATAATTTCTGTTTGTTTGCGGATAGATTCTCCGTGAACCAATTCTAAGAATTTCTCTGTAAAATTTAAGTCTAATTTTAAGGCTTTTGCAAATGAGATTCCTTTGTTCATGATCGCATCCCAACGGTTTACCTGTAAGATCGTTACCTGGTTGTCGCGTTTGAACTCACCGATTTTACCTACGATGGCCATACGTTCTCCTAGTTTTTGTAACAACTGATCGTCAATTTTATCAATCTGCTTACGTAAATCAGCCAATTGATCTGCAAAAGCTTCGTTTTGAGATTCCGGTTCACGTACGGTTAAACGATCTACCAATTCGCTTAATGCAGCAGGCGTTACCTGTTGTTTAGCATCTGTCCAGGCTACTGAAGGGTCAACATGCGACTCGATCATCAGACCTTGCATGTCTAAATCCAGTGCTTTTTGAGAGATGTAAGGAATCAGTTCGCGGTTACCGCAGATATGACTTGGATCGTTGATGATCGGAAGGTCAGGACATAACGTTTTCAATTGGATGGCCAGTTCCCACATTGGCTCATTACGGAAAGAACTTTTCTCGAATGAAGAGAAACCACGGTGAATGGCACCTAGTTTAGTGATTCCTGCGCCATTGATACGCTCTAATGCACCAATCCATAACTGAAGGTCAGGATTTACAGGATTTTTAACTAATACAGGGATGTCAACACCTTTTAAGGCATCAGCAATCTCCTGAACAGTGAATGGGTTTACAGTTGAACGTGCACCAATCCATAAAATATCTACACCGGCAGCCAAAGCTTCCTCTACGTGTTTCGCATTTGCAACCTCAACAGCAGTAGGCAATCCTGTTTCCGCTTTTGCTCTTTTCAACCACTCTAATCCGATGCTACCAATACCTTCAAACTCTCCCGGACGGGTACGTGGCTTCCAGATACCAGCTCTCAATACCGATACTTTTCCGGTTGCAGCCAATAAATGTGCTGTAGTTAACAGTTGCTCCTCAGTTTCTGCACTGCATGGTCCTGAGATAATTAATGGCTCGTTGTTGATGTTAAGCCAGGTATTTAGTGGCTGGATGTTCAATTGTAATTTCATTTTTTTGGGGTTTAATTTTTGTATGTTTTATGAAGGTGTTTTATTTTTTATACTTTATCATTTTTCAGGTACTCACCCATAATGTTAAAGTTTACCGTGTATTTTAAGGTTTGGCGGATGGCTTTGTCGTATTGTTCCATATTGCTCCATTCCATATCTACATAGAAATAGTATTCGTTTCTTTTTCCCAGGACAGGCATACTTTGAATCTTTGTTAAATTCACATCCTGATCGGCGAAGATGTTGAGCACTTTTGACAGCGCACCTACATGATTGCCTACCTGAAAACAGATAGAGGCTTTGTTGATTTCTTTAAGATCTTCTGTTTTGTCTTGTTTTAGCACCAGGAAACGGGTGTAATTCTTTTTGTTGGACTCAATTCTTCTTTCAATGATATTCAGTCCGTATAATTCTGCAGCCAATGTGTTTGCAATGGCCACTGTATCTGTTAATTGTTCTTCTTTAATGCGTTTGGCACAAGCTGCGGTATCGTTACTTTCAATTACCTGAATGTGTGGGAAATCATCGAAAAAGTCTACGCATTGGCGAATGGCGATAGGGTGAGAGGTGGCATATTTGATGTCTTCAAACTTGACACCCGGTAAAGCCATCAGGTGCAGCTGAATCGGCAGGTAAACTTCTCCTACGACTGCAAAATTGTATTCCCGGATTAAAGTGTAGTTGGGCAAAAGACTGCCTGCAATAGAATTCTCAATAGCCATGATCACAAAGTCACATTCCTTTTTCTCCAGACTGTCGCAAGTCTGTTTAAAAGAATTACATTCTATGGTTTCGATGTCTTTTCCGAAGAACTTGAAAGCGGCCTCTTCATGAAATGACGCTTTAATACCTTGAATCGCTACTCTTGTTTTTTTCTGTTTCATTTTAGCTGCTGAGTTTTCTGTGGTCTTGAGTTTTGCAGAAGGCTTTTTTGTACTTCTGCGGGTTTCGGTTTTTGCATTAAACAAAAAAAAGTCCCGGCTTTAGGCCGGGACTTTTTATATACATTTTTATCTTATGATTTTTGTTGCATATCAGTCCCGGCTCTTACTAAAGTAGTAAAAGTAGCCAAACCAATATGTAGTAACGTTTTTCATTCGATTGTTTTTTCTTTTTCGTTTTTCCAAATGTACTAACAAAATTTAATTTGTCAATACTTTAATAAAAAAAATTATTTATTGTCCGGTAGCTGTGATTCCCTGTACAACAAAACATTAGCTACTTGTGCAGATTTCAGGAGCTCAATCTCATTGCTAAAATTAGCTGCTAAATCTATTGTATGTACTATTTAACCTGATTATTGTAATAGCTCAGACTTTCCAGAATGTCCTTCTCCGTTACGATACAATTGTAATCACAAGCACCGATTTTGTTCAGTAAAGAGAACATAATTTGTCCATGTTCATTCTTTTTATCGCTTTGCATGAAGCCTAGAAGGTCCTTAAAGCTCTTGGTTTTGATCTGATAAGCAGGGTAAAGACTCAATATATACTTCGTAATGTCTTCCAGTTCCTCCTTTGTCAGGGTGTTGTTCGTGCTCGACAAATAAGCTTCACAGATCATTCCTATCGCGATCGCTTCCCCATGTGTTAAAGGAGCTTTATCGTTAATCAAAGCATAACTTTCTACCGCATGACCGATCGTATGGCCAAAATTCAGGATCTTCCGACGCCCTTTTTCCTGAGGATCTTCAGTCACGACCTCATTCTTGATTTCTACAGAACGATGCACAGCGATGGGTTCAATTTGTTTATAGTCAGCTGCCTTTAATACATTGTAATAAGCACCATCTACAATCAGACCATGTTTGATCATTTCGGCAAAGCCGGAAAGCAGTTCTCTTTCAGGTAAGGTCTTCAGGAAAGAAGTTTCGATAAATACCGCCTGAGGAAGCGCAAAGGTACCCACCATATTCTTTACATTATCTATGTCAATTCCAGTTTTGCCCCCTACGGAAGCATCAACCTGAGAAAGAAGCGTGGTTGGAATGTTAATGAAGTCAATACCACGTTTATAAGTCGAAGCAATAAAGCCCCCCATGTCTGTAATGACCCCTCCACCCAAATTAATCATCAGACATTTACGGTCTGCTTCAAAATCGAGTAAGGTTTTCCATATCCCAATACAAAAGTCAATGTTTTTGTTCTCTTCACCCGGATCTGTTTCAATCAGGTCAAAACCAGTAAAGTCATCCAGCATTTCCTGAAAAAAAGGAAGGCAAAATTCCGAGGTATTCCGGTCTACAAAAACAAATACTTTGCTGTATTTACCATTTTCTATAAGCGCTGCTAATGGCGCAAGTGCTGATTCAAAATGAATGCTATGGCCTGAACTTTCTATTATGTTCATTAAATTACTGTTATTTTCTGTCCCATAAAATCAATTACATCGCCCACCCGCACTTTCAATCTCTTGCGATAGTCTACTTTGCCATTGTATTTTACCAGGCCGTCTTCAACAACTGTTTGTGCTTCGCCGCCACTTTGTACCAATGAGGTTGCCTTTAGCAACTGAATAAGGGGAATAAATTCACCTTCTAATTTGAATTCTATCATTATACCAGCAAATTTACAATTATTTATAAAGTGTTTTACCATGGATAGCCTTGGAATTTATACTTTTGCATGCAATTTGACTAACCATAAGAATTAAATGGAAACTTTCCCCAAAAAAACCTTGAACTTTGACAACACGGAAATCGCTTTTCGCAACCAATCAAATTCGGAACTAAACGCAGGATACTGGCTTTTTAAAGTAATCAGCAGCAATTTTCTAACAAAAGTTGGCCCACCAATCACTAATTTTTTTCTGAATATAGGCATGCCTATAAAATCAATCATCAAGGCAACGATTTTTAAACATTTTTGTGGGGGAGAGACGATTGCCGAATGCGAGCATACCATTCAGCAATTGGCAAAAGGTAACGTGGGAACTATTTTAGATTATTCAGTAGAGGGAGAAGAAGAGGAGTCTGTATTCGACTTCACCTGTGAAGAGATCATCAGAACGATAGAAAGAGCTGCAGGAGACCAGCGTATTCCGATCACCGTATTTAAAGTGACGGGAATTGGGCGCTTTGGGCTATTGGAGAAATTGGATGCAAAACAGGAGCTAACAGCAGCAGAACAAGCAGAATTTGCGAAAGTAAAAGCCAGATGCGAAAAGATCTGCAGAAGGGCATTTGATAAAAATGTACCGATCATGGTTGATGCAGAGGAAACCTGGATTCAGGATACGATTGATGAGCTGGCGGTAGATATGATGCGTCTGTTTAATAAAGAAAGAATCATCGTTTACAACACTTACCAGATGTACCGTCATGATAAACTGGCTGATTTAAAAGCAGATCACCTGATCGCTAAAGCCTCTGGTTACATTCTTGGCGTTAAAATGGTAAGGGGAGCTTATATGGAGAAAGAGAGAAAAAGAGCTGAAGAAATGGGCTACTTATCACCGATTCAACCAACCAAAGAAGCTTCAGATATAGATTATAACGAATCTTTAAACTACTGTATGGCCCATATCAATGAAATTGCGATTGTATGCGGTACACACAATGAAGAGAGCTGTCGTGTATTGGCTGAACTGTTAGATAAGCACAATATTGACCATAACCATCCTCATGTTTATTTTGCCCAATTGCTGGGAATGAGTGATAACCTTAGCTTTAACTTGTCTGATGCAGGTTATAACGTGGCTAAATACGTTCCTTATGGACCGATTAAGGCGGTAATGCCATACCTTTTCAGAAGAGCACAGGAAAACACTTCTATTGCAGGAGCAACCAGCAGAGAGCTTGGCCTGATCATGAAAGAGAAGCAACGCAGAAGATTATAAATACAAAAAAGACCGGCCAACTGGCCGGTCTTTTTTGTAGGTGGTAAATTGCTTAGCTGTGCTTGCTAACCATGGCCTGGTCTATGTCAACGCCCAGTCCTTTGGCAATGGCCATTCCCAATTGAATGTCTGCTCTGAAGAAATGACACAGTTGTAAATTGATAATTTGTGCTCTTCTGGGGCCGCTGATGCCACTCATTGCGCCGACAATGTTATTTACCAGATTGACCTTATCTTCAGGACTCAAAACCTTGCGGTAAAGATCACCTGGTTGGGTATAATGATCATTGTCGCCAGGACCTGCATTCCTATCGTACCAATCGGCAACATTTGAATCCAGTTCCCAGGCCGGTTCTTTGTAGCTTTCGTCAGGAATGACATCCCCGAAACTGTTAGGGTAGTAGTTTGGATCGTCGTTGCCATTGTCATCTATACGCATCTGTCCGTCGCGATGGTAATTGTTCACCAGGAAAGGGCAGCTGTTTACCGGGATCTGCTCGTAGTTTACTCCCAGGCGGTAGCGATGTGCATCAGCATAGGATAATATACGTCCCTGAAGCATCTTATCGGGCGAATAGCCAATTCCGTCTATGGTATTGGAAGGTGCAAATGCAGCTTGTTCCACATGGGCGAAATAATTCTTAGGGATCTGGTTTAATTCCAGCACCCCTACATCGATCAAAGGAAACTCTCCATGTGGCCATACTTTGGTCAGGTCAAAAGGATTCCATCTGAAGGTTTTAGACTCCGCTTCTGTCATTACCTGGATCTTTACCTTCCATTTAGGGAATTCTCCACGGTCAATGGCCTCTACAAGGTCACGCTGTGAATGGTCCATATCCTGAGTACGCATGGCATCTGCTTCCGGACCGGTAAAGTTTTTAATTCCCTGTTGAGTCTTGAAATGGAATTTCACCCATACCCGTTCATTCCCGCTATTGATGAAGGAATAAGTATGGCTTCCAAAACCATCCATATGACGGTAAGAAAAAGGAGTACCACGATCTGACATCAGAATCACCACCTGGTGTAAGCTTTCCGGATTTAAGGACCAGAAATCCCACATCATCGTTGGGCTTTTCAGATTTGTTCTTGGATCTCTTTTTTGCGTATGAATAAAATCACTGAATTTTTTAGGGTCTTTTATAAAGAAAACAGGGGTATTGTTTCCTACAAGATCCCAGTTGCCATCTTCTGTATAAAATTTAAGGGCAAAGCCACGTGGATCTCTTTCAGAATCGGCACTTCCTTTCTCTCCACCTACCGTAGAAAACCGTAGAAATGTTTTACAGGTATTGCCAATCTTACCGAAGATCTTTGCTTTTGTATATTTAGTGATGTCATGGGTAACAGTGAATGTACCGTAGGCTCCGGTACCTTTCGCATGGACGACACGCTCAGGGATTCGTTCCCGGTTAAAGTGGGCCATTTTCTCATGAAGAATAAAGTCCTGAAGTAATAATGGACCTCTGTTTCCTACGGATTGTGAGTTTTCGTGTTCTGCATAAGGTCTGCCGGAAGCAGTCGTAAGTTTGCGCTTGTTTATATTGTTGTTTTCCATAACGAAACGATTTAAGTGTTGATGTAAAACTAGGAGTAATAGTCTTTGAGATCAAACACCAAATATCTATATCGATATAGAGTCTTTCTATGTTGGAAAATTACTTCGCCTTAAAGCTTTGATTTCCTGTGAGTAAGTCCCAGAACAAAAGGAAGTCGCTGGCCAGGCTGAAGAGGGGATACTGGAAAGTAGCGGGTTTGTTCTTCTCAAAAAAGAAATGCCCTACCCAGGCAAAACCATATCCCAGGAATGGCGTCGCTAAAATGAAACGCCATTCATGAAACAGGATTCCTGTAAATACAGAAAGGACAACCAGGCCTGTTCCTATAAAATGTAACACACGACTGGTTAAATTTCTATGCTCTGTTAAATAGAATGGATAGAATTCTTTCAGAGTTTTGAACTTTTTTTCCGTCATCGTATTTGAGTTTTATTGAGGCCTGCAATTTACGATATTTTAACGAAGCCTTATAATATATGGTGCTCGGTTAATACTTCTTCCAGATCTTTAGGATGTTTAGTCATTAATAAGGTCTGCATACCGGCTTGTTTTGCACCAACCAGGTGCTGCGGACTATCGTCTATAAATAAGGTTTCTTCAGGGTCGAGGTTGTTTTCAGCAAGTACCTGCTCAAAGATCTCTACATGAGGTTTTCTCAGAAACATCTGTTGGGAATAATAAGCCCTTTCAAACAGACTGCTGTTATCAGGCATGTCGAATTCCCTTTTCAGGTAATCTACGATCCAGTTGTAATGGATTTCATTGTTATTGCTCAGCAAAAAGGTACGGTACTTTTCTTTTACTTTTAACAATACTTCATGCACATTTGGCGGAACTCCGATCAATAAACTGTTCCATGCAGCATCAATTTGTTCGTCTGTGATCTCTTTATTTGAGGATGCTTCCCGGATTCCGGCCCTAAATTCCGCAGGACTAATGGCTGCGGTCTCAAAATTATTGAAAATATCATGATGACTTTTATGCGCAAAAAAATCTTCTATATTCGTGATACCAAGTTGTATTAGAGCTGTTTGAGCCCTTTTAAAGTCTATTTCGAAGATGACGTTACCATAATCGAAAATGATATTTTTTATTTTTTTCATAAAAACTGTTTCCAAAATTCGTTTCAAATATGTAACATTGCACTCGCAAAATCAATAAGATTTTTCAGGGCCATTAGCTCAGCTGGTTAGAGTAGAAGACTCATAATCTTTTGGTCGATGGTTCGAGCCCATCATGGCCCACTGCTTAAAAAGCCGTTTTTCTGTAAAGAAAAACGGCTTTTTCCGTGTTTGTAAGCAAATGCTGAGTACATAACAACGGTACTGAAAGTTAAGTTCAGCAGGAATTATTGTTGAACTACGCGTAAGCTGTTACGGAAAAGTAAGTGTAAAACAACTCTTTTTTTTATAAAATAGCTCATATGAACGAATCTCTTATAAACCTATAAAAATTGGTAAAATCGAAAAAGAGATTACCGACCCTTATAAAAGGGGTGCTGATGAATCTAAAAAGGAAAATGAAAAGATTAGGCAAATTTACTCAATCAATAGGTCAGTAAGTCTATTATAATGAATACGCACAACTTCTCTATAAATTTCCGGAATGATTACGCTGATATTCCTGCTGCAAAAGTGAAAAAACTGTTCTTTCTTCATTTTTACAATTATAAATCTTAGAGTGACCATTATCCTGTAATCTCAAATAAACAAAAACTTCTGGATGTTTTTATTTCATAATTTTGTGAAATGAAAAGAAAAGAGAATATAAGCGATTTTCATAGCCGACATGGATGGGAATACCCTAAAAATAGACAATTCAACGTGTATAACAGAGAAGAATTTTCTTGTGATAGTACATCCCTGCCACCCAACCGTAGGGATTTTTATAAAATATCTATGATCACAAGAGGTACTGGAATATTAAGCTATGCTGATAAAGTCATCAGGATTAATAAACCATCCATTACCTTCTTTAACCCTTTAATTCCCTACTCGTGGGAGCCTACTTCGAACGATAAGGCCGGCTATTTCTGTCTGTTTACTGAGGATTTCATAAACCAAAGCCTTAAAAGTGAGAGTCTTTCACATTCACCTTTATTTAAGATAGGAGGCAATCATTTGTTTTTTCCTAAAATAGAAAGTATTGAGTTATTAAAAGGTATTTTTGAAAACATGTTCCTTGAGATCCGTTCCGGATACGCTCATAAATATGAATTATTAAGAAGCTACGTGCAGATCATTATGCATGAAGCAATGAAAATACAACCTGCAGATACATTTTATCAGCCAGTCAATTCAGCAGAGCGTATCACTACTATGTTCCTGGAACTGTTAGAACTGCAGTTTCCTGTTGACTCCCCTACACAAACTTTGAAACTCAAAACAGCTAAAGAATTTGCTTTGCAGCTCAATATACATACCAATACGCTGAACAGAGTTTTGAAAGAAAGCACAGGTAAAACTACCACGGAATGGATTGCCAATAGAATTGCTAACGAGGCAAAAGCGTTATTACAGTTCAGTAATTGGGATATAACAGAAATTGCCTATAGCCTGGGTTTTGAATATTCGGCCAATTTTATCATTTTTTTTAGGAAGCAAACAAATACAACCCCTTTAAAGTACAGGAAAACTCTCTGTACACCTATTTCCAAACTATAAAGGAAAACATCAAATCATCTTACTACATTCCTTATTGCTTCCGGTTATAATATCCCATACCATATAATTAGAAAGACGGCTGTCTAACCGTAGATTTCCTATAAATGTCCGATCTTACACCAATTTAATAATCATATGTTTGATTAGCATAATTTTAAACTAACCATAAAATGGAGCTTTGCTTCATAAAAATAATGTATTTATGGAAAGTGAAAATCTATGTAAAAAAAATAGTACTGGTGCTAAGGTATCAGATGTCAGCCTTTTTAATAAGGATAATACTCAACCGATCTCTCCGGCATGGACAGCGGTTTTCTCGCTAACAATGGGCGTCTTTGGATTATTAACAGCGGAGTACCTGCCTGCCAGTCTGCTAACACCGATGGCTTCAGAACTAGGGCTTTCAGAAGCGGTAGCAGGTCAGACGGTAACTGTGACCGCGATAGCTGCATTATTTTCCGGACTGTTGCTACCCGGACTTACACGATCTTTAGACAAAAGGATCGTATTGCTCAGCTTTTCTGCTTTGATGATCGTCTCTAATCTTTTTGTTGCTTTCTCATCAAGCATAATCGTGCTTTTATTGATGCGTACTTTGCTCGGAATTGCTCTTGGAGGCTTTTGGGCAATGGCAGCAGCAGTAGCAATGCGTCTTGTACCTTTGAAATTGGTGCCACGTGCCTTATCGATAATCTTCAGTGGCATAGCTGTCGGAACTGTGGTCTCTGTGCCTCTGGGTAGCTATTTGGGAGGCTTGTTCGGCTGGCGCAGTGCCTTTTATGCAGCGGCGGCAGTTGGTATAGTGACGTTAGTTTTTCAATGGTTTACTTTGCCAAACCTGCCTTCACAGCAGGCAGCCAAATCTACAACAGTGCTTAAAGTACTGCTGCGTCCGGGCATAATAGTAGGAATGCTGGGCTGCGTGCTGGCACATATGGGCCACTATTCCCTTTTTACTTACGTCCGTCCCTTTTTAGAGGATACAATAAGAATTGGCGCTGATGGAATAGCCATGATGTTGCTGGGCTTTGGAGCAGCGAACTTTGCCGGTACGCTTCTGGCAGGATGGCTCATGGAATACAGTCTGCGCTGGACATTAATAATTATGCCAATTTTGGTTGGAGTTGTAGCATTGTTCTTGGTATTGTTACCACCCTCTTTTACTGGACATGCATTGCTAATTGCCGTCTGGGGAATGGCTTTCGGCGGTGTGCCAGTTGCATGGTCAACGTGGGTGTCCACTGCAGTTCCGGATGAGGCAGAAAGTGCTGGAGGAATGGTTGTAGCAGCAGTACAAGGCGCCATTGCAGCGGGAGCAGCTATGGGCGGATTGCTATTTAATTATGCCGGTATCTCTGGTGTATTCGTCACAGCAGGCATCTCAATGATTTTAGCCGGGGTTTTTATCGCATTGTTAGTTAAGGTCAAAGCTATCCGTAAGGATACTAGAAGAGCGGTTGT
The DNA here is from genome assembly GCF_038446955.1 of Pedobacter sp. FW305-3-2-15-E-R2A2. Taxonomy (NCBI): domain Bacteria; kingdom Pseudomonadati; phylum Bacteroidota; class Sphingobacteriia; order Sphingobacteriales; family Sphingobacteriaceae; genus Pedobacter; species Pedobacter sp. FW305-3-2-15-E-R2A2. The sequence goes on along the minus strand of NZ_CP151803.1, from coordinate 5,296,764 downwards.
ATCTCATCATTAAAACGTGGAGTAAACTATGATGGATTTCTATATTTGGTGCTTAGGCCTTTTAAATCAAAGGATTAACATAAAAACGATAGAACTGACGGTAACTGAAACGCGTTTCTCAGAAATCTCGAGCAAAAGCAGTTTTTTTATATTGCACGCACATAAATTTTATGCCATGGAAAACAATAAAACAATTTTTAAAGAAGAAGCGGCAACGCAAAAAAATGTACCATCCCTAGGGGTAAATCTAGAAGAAATTATACCTTCATTCCAAACGGTTTTTCCACAGACCCGTTACTTCGAGATAGATTCCAGAATTGCTGGAAACCGTTTCTCTGCGTGGGTCACTGTACCAGCTGGATACGACCAACAAAAGAGTGAATCATTTCCGATCGTCTATCAAATAGACGCAAACCTATATTTTCCCTCGACTGCACCGTTCCATCTCGCCACCCATGGAGATGTTATGTCAACCTTACGGCCATTCATTTTGGTTTCCATAGGTTATTCCCAGGAAGAAAGTCACAGATGGGATTGGCTCCGTGTTAGGGATTTGGTACCTTCTGGAGACGTCGTCCCAGAAATCTTTTATCAAACTTTGGATGGTACCGTTCAGACAGGCATTATGTCGCAGGAAGAGAGTGAAGTATATCGGGCAATGTTTGCTAAGCCTGCTGGTGATAAGTATCTAAGTTTTTTGGAAAACGAACTTCATCCCCTTTTAACACAAATCTTTCAAATCGATCAAAATGACGTAGGCCTTTGGGGGTTCTCTTATGGAGGGCTTTTTACGTCTTACGTGGCCCTTAAGCGTTCCAATCTCTTCAAAAATATTGGAGCGGGAAGCCCAGGTATTGTTGGCAAGGATAGCTATATCTTCAAACTCTATGACGAGGCTATAGCTTCCAAAATGGATTTTTCCGGCAGACGTCTGCATGTGACATTGGGCGCTCGTGAATTATCCTCCCCAGGTCCTTACCAATGGCTTACAGCGCGGGGGACGAGTGAGCTGCTTGCCCAAACCTCATTACAACCGTTGCCAGGTATGCAAGTTTCTAGTGAAATCATTCCATTGGAAACTCACCTAACTGGCGGTGTTCTTGCGTGGTTTAGCTTTCTGCGGGCATTTTACAGCAAGTCCTAGTCAGGATTTAGCTACGTAAACGATTTTAAACTTATGCTTATATCACTTCATGAAAGAAGAAGAATTTTATAGCAATAAGACTTAATTTAAACCCGTTGGCGTAAAGCCAGTTCGACAAATGGGAGGGTTACAATTTCACTAATCAAATTCATTTTTTTGTTTTTGATGATGAGTACTTGATAATTTAATTTTTTTAAATTATACACTTTTAAGTTCCCTTTATATAACTATATGCAAGATTACTCGTCGGAAGGTCTATACAATTATTTTTGATAAATCGGCGATTAAACCTAAATCAGATAGGAAATGGTTCGAGAAACGCCCAGTTGGGTCCACAAAATTAAAAGCCGTTTTTCGATAAGAAGAACGGCTTTTTTTGCATCATTACTTTAACCGATTGAGTTTTTCAGTCCAAATGTTTTTATAATCGGTTTTATATTCATTACTAAGAAATGACTGATCTATTAATTTGAATACCTTATCTGTATTTTTGCAATACTTATCCAATATCCTTTTAAGCATTTTATCCGAAATCTTTAAGACACTAGCTAACATTTCAAAATCCTTCCTACTGAGCTTCTTCTTTTTACCATTCAAGCTAAGCGCAACATCTTCCTTATCTTTTGGATTAATCAAGTTGCTGTTGATTAGATCATAAGCTGGAGAAAGAAGGATCTGATCTTGTCGATGGAGTACAGAAAAATTCTTCATATGCATATCATTATTCCCAGATAGGAAAGAAAATACCAACAGCTCGAAATAGTTAACCAAATCCAATCCAGAGTTTGTACAATATTTAGTTATCAGTTTTCCGCAACGTTCGTATGAACTATTATATTTCTGTTCTGTCTGGAATTCTCCAATCTGACAGAAATCCTCCATATGTATTTTTTGTCCTTTTTCTCTATCAAATCTTTTAGCAATATATACCATCTGGCCATCAGAAGCTTTAAGCAAACAGTGCTGACAGGTATTCAGTTTAAATATTTCTGCCAGGTGCATAGTCAGATCTTCTACTTCTGGCATTTGTTCATAGTGAATATTCTGTGGCTTTAAGATATAATTCCCCCATAGTCCAACAATAGTAAGCCGTTTTTCAGCTCCTTTTACATCTTCAAGTTCAACCGAAAGCTTAGGCTGTACGCCAGTTACTGAAATTCTATTGTTAACCGTTGTTTTTGCAAGGTCATTAAGCAGGTCCTTATCTAAAGTCAACACAGGTAGTTCAGTTATTCCAAACATTTTTTTACAACATTTGGTATGGAATGTTCCTTTATCAAGTGATTGATAACAAAATGGACATTTATTCATTTCCCTCCTCCTCTCCGATAACCGTTACAGCACCAATAGTGTCCCTGCATAGCGTAGCCAATAGTTCAAAACGATCATTGCTTTTAAAATTCCAATATTCCTTTGCAATATTTAAAAGCCACCCTTCTGGGATCAGTCCATCAAAAAAGGGGAATAGAATATTACTGTTATAAGGATCATTAGAAATTGGTAAGGTAAGACTTACCGGCTTAGCTTCCGGTTGTTTAAGGTAGGTGCTGTCATATGAAAAGCGATAACCAAAATCGGTTTTTTCAAGATAACCTGCCAGAGTTTTATCATAATATACCTTTGCTCTGTTCATCATTAGTTTTCCTCCTCTTCAACGTGATCAAGGTCAGTAATCCCTACTTGTTTACCAAAAAGAGCTAGTACCTGATTAACTTTATCTAAGCGAAGCGTAGTTTTTCCTTGTTCCAATTCACGAACAAAGCGAAGACCCACACCAGATTTAAATGCAAGATCGGTTTGGGAAAGCTTTAAAGCTTTTCTTCTTTCTTTGATAAATGTTATAATTGGTGTCATTTTATACCCTTTAGGGTACTAATTTAATGAAAATAATTTAAATAGTACCCGATAGGGTATATTTTATGTGTAAATTGAGCTTTTATACCTTGTCGGGTATAACTTTATGTGTTATTAAGTAGATGTGTTGTTAAAGAGAGTAGGATATGATACTATCATATCCCATTTCCTTTGTTTAAAAGATATTGGCAGCTAAATCAGCGATTAAACCTAAATCAGATAGGAAATGGTTCGAGAAACGTCCAGTTGGGGCCACTAATTAAAAAAGCCGTTTTTCGATAAGAAGAACGGCTTTTTTGCGTCTAATATTGGTTTCGATTATAGAGCAATCTCCTATGTGGGTTTATTAAAGTCATTCTCTGTAATTTTGACTACGTGAAAATACTTTAAGATGGGAGAACTAGAAAAACCGAGTATTCTTTTTAAGCAGATTACTGAAATTGTAACTCATGCCAGGCAAAAAGCATATCAGAATAGCAATGCCATTTTATTACAAATGTATTGGCAAATTGGATATCTTATTGATGAGGATGAACAGCAGGGGAATGCTAAGGCTACGTAGGGGAAAGCTGTGTTAAAAAATAAAATAGAAACAACACAATCTGCGATTAAACATAAATATCTATCCAATTGTAACAAGTTGTATCTTGACAACGGAAATTTATTATTGAGTGTTTATTTTTTTGAAACGGAATTCGGACAACCGTGGATTATAATGAAAACGCAAATTCTGATACAGAATTTTTGACTGAACTAGACGATGACGAAGATTTATTGGGACTTAAATCTATCGGACAGCTAAAGCAAATTAAAGCAATGTTTATAACTGAAAATGATTTTTATCTTTCAAAAATTGAAAATTCTAGAGCAAAATTGCTGAGAGGTAATATCGGGTAAGGCTGATGGTCTTCAAATACCCTACCATCGCCAGATCCTACTCGTTGGTGACAATTATATAACAACATAGCAAAAGATGAACACAAAAGATTTTGACCAATTATCAGAAAATATTAAGAAAAAAAATATTGAAGTACAAAATAATTATCGATACGTGACAGAAATTAGTGGATTGATTACTAAGAATTTTGCTGTTTGTGACTTAACTGTAGTCTCCACATCCGATAAAGCAATCTCTATAAGTGGTATTGTGGATGATGAGAATGAAAAGCAAAATGTTGAAACGTTTTTAATTAATTTGGGTAAAGTCAAATAATTAATAAATGAACTAACTATTTTTGAAAATAAGGTTGAAATATTTGTCACTATAAACAGACAAGAATACAGTGTTTTTACATTGAAAGATTTAGAAAATGTATTTGACAAATACAGGCACGAGGAATTTTCTGAATATTTTATCAATGGACACGGTGAAACAGGAATAATTTTATTGATGAACAAAATAAGTTCATTAGCAATATATATTAGATTTGATGGTGATAGTGGGTTTACAACATCGAATCCCAATGGACAAAATGAAAACACTCAGGAATTTATTCTTTCTAATGGGCAACAAGATGTTTACACTGAAGATATGCTTGTAAATAATCGAAATGGATTTGAAATATTAAGGTACTATTTATTAACAGGAGAAATGTACCCGGCAATTGAATGGAAAGAAGAAAACTAACTGTCACAAAACTCACCTAGGGAGTGTAACATGAACTGTGTCAGTTTCAAAAATTAACGCCTCTCAGAATCCTTTATTCTCTTGAAGAATTCTGTCACCAAATTTAATATAAAGTTGTGAAAATGCCGGTCCCCAATTATGGATTGGCATCGTCCATTTCTTACTGATGTTTTTGATGACCAGGTACATGAGTTTCATCAGTGCCTGCTCAGAAGAAAAAGCCCCCTTGGTCTTGGTGATTTTGCGGATTTGGCGGTGTACGCCCTCAATCGGATTGGTGGTGTAAATAATCTTACGGATCCCTTGATCGTATTCAAAGAATGCAGAAAGGTTTACCCAGTTGTCCAGCCAGGACTTACAACTCAGGGGATATTTCGTCCCCCATTTCTCTTCGAACTCCAGCAATTTTTCATATCCCAGCTGTTCATTATTCGCCTGATAGATTGGCTTCATATCGGCCATTACTGCCTTTTTATCTTTCTCAGGAACATAGCGCATAGAACAGCGGATCTGGTGAACAATGCAAAGCTGTACCCTGGTCTTTGGAAAGACAGCCTCTACAGCTTCAGGGAAGCCCTTTAGTCCATCAATGCAGGCGATCAGGATATCTTCAACACCACGCGTTTTTAGATCAGTGAGTACCGAAAGCCAGAATTTGGCGCCTTCGTTTTCAGCCGTATAAAGCCCCAAAACATCTTTTTTGCCTTCAATATCCACACCCAGGATATTGTAGATCGCACGGGTTTCCACTACACCATTTACCCTGACCTTAAAGAACATGCAATCCAGGAAGACAAAGGGGTAAACTGCCTCTAAGGGTCTGTTGCGCCATTCCTGCACGGCTGGTAGTACGCTGTCAGTAATGCGTGAGATCTCAGCTGCAGAAATATCCATGGCGTACATTTCCTGGATATAATCACGCATAGCACGCGTACTCATCCCCATTGCATACATCGAGAGGATGTTGCCTTCCAGTTCTTCTGTAATGATCAGTTGGCGTTTGGGGACAACCTTAGGGTCAAAAGTGCCCAGGCGGTCCCGACCGGTTTCCAATTCAAACTCTCCCGAGCTCAAGCTGCGAACCGTCTTCTTACTTTTCCCGTTCTTACGGTTGGACTGACCGGCTAGCTTACTTTCTGAAATGTGGTGCTCCAGCTCTCCGGTCATCATAGATTCCAGAAAGTGTTTCATCATCGGGGCTAGTACCCCATCCGTGCCAGTCATTTTCTTGCCGGCATATAAGCCAGCTATAGCTTCCTTTTTGAAGCTTTCGAAATCAAAGTCTTCTTGTGTTGCCATAATTATGTCGATAGTTTAAAGTTACACTATTGACACAGTTTGTGAAACACCCTCCTCACCTACAAAAGAACGAACATTATTTCCCGACTATCTTTTTTCGGTGTACAATTCCCCAATCCGTAAGATTGCTGATGATGGTTTGCAGCGTATCGCCGTGTTCCGTAAGTTCATACTGAACCGTTATAGGTTGTGTATCTAAAACGGTTCGTTTTACCAACTGGTTTATTTCCAACTCCTTTAATTCTTTGCTCAACATCCTGTTGGAAATCCCTTCTATATCATTCAAAATATCGGAAAATCGCCTTTTACCGTAACAGCAAATAGATGAGATAATAGAAATCTTCCATTTCCCATTTAGCACGTCCATTGAATCTTGAACGGCTCTCATTCTTTTCTTTTGTTCCTGCTGAAACTCTTCTATTTTACACCCCATAATGTTACTTAGTTATCTCTGTGTTACTGTTATTATTCAGTACAAAGTTACTAAAGATAACTTGTGTAATCTACCTTTGTCGCTCAATCTTAAAAAGAAAATAATGAGTAGATTAAAAAACAAAGTAGCAGTCATTACAGGTGGTAATAGTGGCATTGGGTTTGGCATTGCCCAAGAATTTAAAAATGAAGGTGCTGTGGGAGCTATTGTCGGCAGAAACCAAGAAACTTTAGATCGTTCGGTGGCTCAGCTTGGCGATAATTTTATAGCCATAAATGCCGATGTAACCAACCTTGCCGATCTGGAAAGAGTGTTTAAGGAAACAGCTGAAAAATTTGGTAAAATAGACGTGATTGCAGCCAATGCAGGTGGTGGAGCTGTAGGAACCGTGGCTGATATTGGCGAAGCCGACTACGACAAGACAATGGATTTGAACCTGAAAAGTGTTTACTTTACTGTTCATAAAGCACTGCCTTATATGAATGATGGTGGTTCTATTATTCTTATCGGGTCAAATGCAGCACATCGGGCATATCCAAATTTTACGCTTTATGGTGCTGCAAAAGCGGCTGTAATCTTTTTTGCTAAAGCATTTTCAAGCGACCTTTTAGGCAGAAAAATCAGGGCAAACGTAATCACACCAGGTACAACAGATACACCAGCATTTGAAAAGTTTGTTCCCTTAGAACAAATTGAAGCTATAAAAAAAACACTTTGCAGGTGAAATGCCGATAGGCAGGATTGGGCAGCCATCTGACATTGGTAAAGCAGCAGTATTTTTAGCTTCTGATGATTCTTCGTTTATTCTTGGTGCCGAAATCTTGGTTGATGGTGGTATGACCTATTTGTCTAAGTAAAAAATAATCCTTAAATCAATTTTAATAGAATGAGTAAATTAAAAAACAAAGTAGCGGTAGTTACCGGTGCTTCAAAAGGAATAGGTGCTTCTATCGCCAAACACTTTGCGGCAGAAGGCGCAAAGGTAGTTGTGAATTATGCTTCAAGCAAAGAAGGAGCAGATAAAGTGGTGAAAGCCATAACCGACAATGGAGGTATAGCCATTGCAGTGCAGGCCGATGTATCGAAAGAAGCCGATGTAAACAGGCTGTTTGAAGAAACAAATAAGGCTTTCGGTACGTTGGATATCTTGGTAAACAACGCGGTCTTTCAGCAATTTTTGCCTATTGAACAGGCATCCGCAGAAGCTTTTCATCAGCATTTCAACGTCAATGTTTTGGGGCCTGTACTTACTATTCAGGCATCTTTGAAACTGTTTGACGATAAGGGTGGCAATATCATCAATATTAGTTCGGGTGCAAGCAAATCCCCTATGGCGGGAGTCTCGTTATATTCTGCAACTAAAGCAGCATTAGATGCGCTAACGATTTCTTTGTCTAAAGAACTGGGTGCAAAAAACATCCGTATCAATTCTATTTTGCCCGGTGCTACGGAAACAGAAGGCGCAGCTAGTGCGGGCGTTACTTCTGGCAGTGAGTATGAAAAAATGTTTATTGCCAATACACCGCTTGGCCGCAGAGGTCAACCCAAAGATATTGCGAAAGCTGCGGTATTTCTTGCTTCAGATGATGCAGCCTGGATTACGGGAGAGCAAATTTCCGTTTCGGGTGGTATGTATGGTTTTTAAATTAAACATAAATCAGGTAGGAAATGGTTCGAGAAATGCCATCTGGCCCCCACAAACCCTCTTTACAGACCGTAAAGAGGGTTTTGCTTTTGTAGATGAATATTTATTGGCCTTAATAGTGGTTTAAACGCTATTTTATGATTTGAAACCCTTTGGATCTTGTCCACTGTTGCAGAACACTGAATAAGCGGGTTGTTAATTGAGCTATATTACAAAATCGGTATAAAATAATCTACAATACATTTTTTCTCAGGATGTACTCTGTAATCATTATGATATATCTCAAAAGGATCTCTATCAGCCTTTTTATATCCATTTTCGGCCATCCATACAAAAAGGCTATTCCAGGATTTTTCAAACTCATTTAAGCCGATTACAAAACTTCCAACAATAAATTTTCCTTTTTCAATGGAGGTTCTTCCAATATTTCCTGATACCTTCAGGGGGGCAGTTAGCGTAATGCAAGCACTTAGTCTAACTTTTTCGGGATTTGTGGTTTTAAAACTATCGTGATAAATAGTGACCATTTTTGTGTCGGGATTCTTTAACAATTCCAATGGGGTTGCCCATTTGACTAACGTGTCATAAGCTGTAGTAATTCCCTGTTCTCCAATGCTTGTCACATAAGCCAATTCTAAATTAGCTATTTCCCTGATTTCAATTTTTGCATTCATTTCGATCCAATTTTTAAGATTATTAATGCTGCAAATGTATTCCTCAAAGACTACCCGCTCTTGTCCATTCTTGCTTTCAATTTGACTGATCTTGCTAAACCTGCTGCTTTTTTGTTTACGGAATTCAGATGGGCTTATACTGTAATATTTTTTAAAAGCTCTTGTAAGAGAAGAATTACTATTAAAACCGAATAGAAGTGAAAGCTCGGTAATACTTACTTCTGGTTTGTGTATTAAAACAGAGGCTACCTTTTCGATTCTCTTTCTATTGATGTAAGAATTTAACGTCTCATTTGTAATGGCTTTGAATATCCTGTGAAAATGAAACGGGGAAAAACAGGCAACTTTTGAAACCGTTTCCAGAGACAAATTTGTGTCAAGATTTTCATCCATAAATTGCAACGCCTTATTAACGCTGCTGATATAGGTTATCTGCACCTCTTTATCAAAACCTGCCATTCTAATGGAATATGTAATATTCAAATATACATGACTTCTTACTTCAAAAGCAATCGTTTGGTGTTATGTTTTATCAAACAAATTTGCGATTAAACGCAAATCAGACAGGAAATGGTTCGAGAAGCGCCCAGTTAGATCAACAGCCCCCCTTTACAGCCTGTAAAGAGGAGTTTGTTTTTTAGTTGAAAAATTTATCAGTCTTAATAGTGGTATAAAGGTTATTTTATGATTCGAGGCCACTTAGGTATTTTCTTCTAAACGCCTAGGTCTTCATTGGTAGTACTATAGAACGGTATGCCTTTAAAACAGCCTTGCTCGGGTTTGTGAAGCGTATCATAAACAATCAGTCCATATAATTTTTGCACGTAGATTCCTAAAAGGAGTACAGTTTGAACTTTAATGTGAAAAGCTTACTTTAGAGAATATTACGGCTTCTTTTGTTATCAAGAACTTAGACCAACTTCAATGATTAATGAACGTTTCGAATGTGAAATTTTAAGAGCTAGCAGAACTAGGCTATTGCAATTAATGGAGACGAGTAATTACGAAATATTATTTAAAATTCCAGAGGGTTTCAACAATAATATAATTTGGCAAATTGGTCATTGTATTACTTCTCAACAGAGGCATATGTATATGCGTAGCGGATTACCAATGTATATATCTAAAGAATTCATGGAATCCTTCAAAATTGGGTCGTCTCCAGGTTCCTGGAAAATTACTCCAGATGTTAATGAGGTGAAATATTTATTGATTGATACAGTTAACCACCTTGAATCAGATCTGGAATCCAGATTATTTGTCAACTATGCCCCCTTTGAGTTACCGATAGGATTTCAAGTTAAAAATCATATTCAGGCACTACAAGCCGCTAACTATCACGAAGCGGAGCACAGTGGGAAGATTTTTACGTATTTGAAGCTGCTACTCAAAGAATGAAATACATCCGTAAAGATTCACATCCTAAAATCAGGCAAACCACTGCCATGCTTACAAAGGACACAGCTTATCAAACTGAAATGGGTAATATCATATATACAAGATTACTCGTAGCAAGGTCTATACATTTTTTTAGCCAAATCGGCGATAAAACGTAAATCAGATAGAAAATGGTTCGAGAAATGCCCAGTTGGGGGACAAGCTTAAAAAACCGCTTTTCTTTACAGAAAAGCGGTTTTTTTGTTTCGAATTTTAATAAGCAATTGTTTACTGAAAATTTTATCTGATTAAAGATGATCTTTAGTATTGAGGCAATAAGACAGGTGCTTTGGTATTCCTATAGGCAAAACTATGGGCAAGTAGCGCTTCCTTCTGCAATGCAAAAATTAGCAAAACGAACGTCTTCATCCCTCAATTGGGAAGGATTATTCAGACTGCGGTAAATTCCCCATTTTGGCCGGCAAAAAGTTGTACCTGATCTCCACAAATCTATATTAGAACTGCTATAGGATAACAAACTTGTCCCATCACTTACTTTATTGATCGCGATGTTATAAGTTCCGGAAGAACCAAACTTAATGGTTTCTACAACTTCTACCCAATTGCCTTTGAAAGGTGCCAGGTTAACAATCTTAACTTTAGTGCTTGTACCTGAAGAGTTGACGTGAATAAGCTCCATTTTGTCCGTATTATTAGCCCCATAGCGCGGTGTAATGGTAATTAGAGGAGCGCCAGCATCATCACCATCACCAGCCTTGATCTGGTGAAGATGGGTAAAGCTGGAAGAAGCCTTAAAACCGGCATCTATCTTAAATTTCCAGCGATACGTAACGGTTTCGCCATTAGAAGCTTTAAGGTTCGCCGGAGAGGGGCCATAAGTTTTAATTTCCGTACGCTGACGATCGGTGGCTTGACATCTGTCATCATCTAATGCAACATGTGCGGAAAATACAAATACATTGGTGTTGAGGACAGCATCAAAAACCTCACTAATGTGGTTCTGGGCATGCCCGCAATCAGGTACTTCATAGGCGGTTCCGCCCAATACACTATTGATTAAACTATAGGTATTTCCCGGGCCATCGGCATTTAAAGTCACACCAACTGCTGCGATGGAAATATCAGATTTGGTTTTAGTGGTTAACTGCTGAAATGCCCGGTTTTCGGAATTTTGAATGCCTTTTTCACAAGAACTAAAAATAAGTCCTGTCAGCAATAGGCTTAAATATTTAACTTTCATTAGGAATGAATTTAAAATTATGGTTTACAAATGGTTAATTTGTGAATCGGCCAATCACACAATATAAATTTTATGATTTAATTTTAAATTATCAATAATTAGTTAAAATTTATTTAATCAATTATATAAGTATTTTATTAAACGTAAATGGCATTTGTTCCTATTTAAGTGCATCGACAAGATCGCCTTTGCCATTTTAAAGCTTTGTAAACTTGCTTGAGTATTGTAATAATTAATGAAAGGAAAGCAGCAGGGCTTTAGCTAAATCCAGGATTAAACGCATATCATATAATCGATTCTATTTAACTTAATAATAATGGGAAGAAATACAAAAGTGTATCTCAGAAAACAACCCTTTTTGATAAAAAGTCTTTTCTAAAATGGCTGCAACCCGGTGTTTCTGGTAACTAGAAATTAATTATATATATTTACCTACACGCTTAGATTATGAGAAAATTACTCCTGCTATTTATATTATTGATTTTTAATAGCTATGCTTTCGCTCAAAATTTAAATCAGATTTCCAAAATAGATAAGCTTTACGGTTTAACAAATTACTGGCAGGAGGTGAATTATAATTTTGTCTATTTTAATAAAGTCGATAGGGCGAAATGGAATGAGAATTATAAAAGGTTATTGGCCAATGTTGATAGCCTCAATGATTTCGAATATTATCTGGAGTTGCAGAAACTTTCAGCTTTATTAAACGATGGACATACACAGGTTTATTTACCTGAATATTTGCAAAGCCAGCTTACACAAAGCGAGTTTGGCGACTTTAAGTTTTATACGGATTTAATTGAGGGAAAAGTCGTTGTTGTAAGAGTTTCTACAACGAGTAAAGATATGCTACCCATTGGAACTGAAATACTGAAAGTCAATGGTCAAGAGGTGCAACAATATATGAACGAAAAGGTAAAACCATACTTATCCGTGTCATCTCTACATGTGAAAGACAAAAGGGCTGCACAACTCCTGTTTAGAAATACCAAAGGAAGTGCTTACCATATTGAGTTCAAAACTCCGAAGGGCAAAACTGAAACTTTAGATTTGGTATTAGCACCCACTGAAAACAAAGACCTGTACCCTCAGTTTCCTGCCGTGGATACATTCTCTTCCAAATGGCTTAAAAATGGTCTACTATGTGAAAATTCTTTCTTTTGAGAAATCAAGTATATACGACGATTTTTCAAAAGTTCTGCCTGACTTGAAAAAAGCCACAGGTCTAATTATAGATATTAGGTATAACGGAGGAGGGAGTTCTGCTGTGGCCCGTAAGGTTGCTCAGCATTTTATAAAAGACAGCTTAATTTATGGGGCAAAAAACCTAAGTCGCCTGATTATTCCCACCGATAGAGCATTGGGTAGTTTCTTAACTGCCCAGGATACACTTGAGGGAAAAAAGGATTGGGGCTTAAACAAGGAAGAAACGCTGATGTATTATAGATCAGCTCAAGGTTACTTATATCATACATATCCATCTTTGCCTGTCAAGATCGCTAAAAATGTAGAAAAGATTATTATTCCAACAGTAATTCTGACCGGATCAAATACAGCATCTGCAGCTGAAGACTTTTTGATATATACCAATGATCAATCGCATATAAAACGAATCGGAGAGTTTACCAATGGAAGTACAGGTCAACCTTTAACGGTAAACCTGCCAAATGGTGGTGAAGCATGGATCTGTACGAAAAAAGTAACTTTTCCTGACGGTACTGAATTTGTTGGAAAGGGTATTAAGCCTGATGTAAAAGCGGAATACACTCTTAGGGATCTACTGAAGAATGAAGATTCTGTTTATATTAAGGCCATTGAAGAACTTAAATCAAGATTACAGCCAATGTAAATTTGCGATAAAGTCTGAGCATAATGAAGTCCATTGCTATTAAATTTGGAATAAAAGGCGATGGCTTTATTCTTCTTTCTTATTTAAAAGCATGAAATAGAACAAAGCGGCTCCTAAAAATATTCCTGCTATCGTAGCGTAAATGTCACCTACGTCAAATGTAAGCCCTGTTCCTTTTTGGGACATTTCGTGTAAAAGAAAACCTGTTAAACCGATAGCGCTAGATGCAAATAAGAATAGTATTTTATGTTTCCTTGAAATAGGTTTGTCAGATGAGCCTTGCATGATAATAATTGTCACTATTGCAATTGACATAAAACTTAAAGATGCAAGGAAATTTGGAAGCCATCCTAATACCTCACTAAGAAACCCATATTTTTTTTGTCCGTAAATTGGTCTTAAAAAAGTCCTGATCAATTCATTTAATGTTAAAATTAAAACCGGGAGAAGAAAGATTAGTTTACTTTTTTGTGGTGTCATATTATACTCATTAAAGTTATGAGTTTGCCATGTAGAGATACCAGGCCGAACATCAGTCTTTTTTGAAAAATTGAATTTCCAAATCACGAATGGCTTCGTCATATCCTATTCTGTCCATAAAAGCAGTTGGATTATAAACACTACCAGGTTTATTCTTGCTATGAAGTCCAAACTGACTGGAATGAGAAGAAAGCCAGATATCGAAGGTCAGTTTTTTCATAGCAGCTATTGTATACGCATAGTCTTTGGCAATATCAGGGTAGGTCAGCACTTCAGAGAACTTCTTCTCCGTAACGATTGTAGGCATGTTGGCAATTAAGACCTTATACTTCCGATCTCCGTCTTTGACATCAAACAGGAAACTAGAGGAGCCTTTCGTATGGCCTGGGTGATGGAGCATCACGAGTTGCATGTCGCCTAATTTTATGACATCACCATTGTGCAATAAACGATCAGTTTTAATGGGCTCAAAGGTCGCCCCATGACCACCTAATGCGTAATCTGAACTACCCCCGTCTGCTGCAACAGCTGCATCCTTTTTATTGACCATAAGCTTCGCTCCGGTTGCTTTTTTTATCGCAGACATAGCGCCCATATGGTCATAATGAGCTTGTGTAGTGAGTAATATCTTGATGTCATTAAACTTAAAACCCAATGTTTCCACATTTGCTTTAATCAATGGCAGAGAAGAAGCCAGCCCGGTATTGATGAGAATATTACCCTTTGGAGTGACAATGAGATAGCAGGCCAAGTCATCTGTACCCACATAATACAAGTTGCCGGCAATGCGAAAAGGGGGATAAGGTTTAGACCATTCTGCCGGTGTGTCTTTTGGTTCTTCTACCAGTTGGGCTGTGGCCAGAAAAGAGCTGAAAAGCAAAAACAAGATAGCGGTAATGATATTAAAGTGATGTCTAAGCATAGGAAATAATTACAGTTGATATGGCGTAATTACAGCTAATATATAGGAAATACTTCTAAAATTTACCATGCATTTTACCATATGTATGGATCTGGAATGTTGTTTTTTTAATGTCGCCTTTTCCAAAAGGCAGCATCTTTCCAACGCATTTCTTCGCGGTAATACATTCTTTTATGTTGAGCGTAATGTTCCCAGATCCGATTGAGCTGATGCGTATAGCTCATTTGGATTTCTTTTAAGCTTTCAGGTTTCAAGAGCGCCATTGGATCAGATTTGATCATCAATGCTGTTAACTGGACTGCACTAGCCATCGCATTAAACATACCTTGTGAGGACAGGGGATCAAAACTCATTGCAGCATCGCCGAGTGCTACCCATTGTTGGCCGGCAACCTGGTTAAGGCGGGTAGAATTGGCAGCTACGGTTTGATGAAAGCCAATTTCGCTATAATCTCCGGGAATGAGATTCGCCATTTCCCGATTGCTTTGTGCTAACCGGAGAAACTGATCCACGTCTTTCAGGACATTTCGATCTATCAGGTCAGGGTCAGTTTGTAAGGCCAGAATTCTTTGGTTTCGGGGCAAAGGCGAGCTGTACCACCACCCGATTTCGCTTGCCGAAATGGTACTCATTTTATTGCTTTCCTGATTGGGAAGTGTAAGCCAACAGCTAATTAATTTATCGTATTGCTGGCGCCCAATTCCAATTTTTCTTGCAAAGTGCGACTGTCTGCCACTTGCATCGATTACAAATTTCGCCTTGAAGTGGTAAGGCGTATCATTTGACGCCTCATTTTTTGCCAGAGCTGTGATAGACCAGCGATCATTTTCAAAATGAGTACTTTGTAATTTGGCGGGCCAAAAGCAATTCACGCCTCGTTTCAAAGCCGTTTCCCGTAAATACATTTCAAATGCCTGGCGATCCAAATGCCATCCAAATCCATCGGGATTACGCAAAAGATCTACGATATGGGCCCGTTCGTTACCCCAATAGGATTGCGTACCGATATGTTTGAGGTGCTGACTTTCGTTGCTGGATAGAAGGGGGCTGTCTAGCCCCTCCAACAAATCAAGTTGCTTTAGAATACGCCGTGTTGCCGGAGGCAGACATTCACCAATCCGTTTGGGAGGGCTGTCTGTCTGATCGATCAAGACCACGTTATACGATCCGGCGAGAGCGATGGCGGCGGTACAACCCGCCACGCCACCGCCGATAATCGCGATATCAACTTCTTTATTTATTGTTGCTTTCATCAGGGAAATACGACCTGTTAATCCAATTTTATTTAGGGATAAATCTGGAGAAGCGACTGCTTTTCTCGGTTATTCCAGTACTTCCTCCGGTACCTGTCTGAGATTTCACCATCAGTGGTCTAACTGATTTAGGCGCTTTAGATGATAATAAAGTCAGTAGTTTTTGAACAACTGGACTTGATTTGAAATCTTCATCCAGTTCCTGTTTGACGAGTTCGACCAGGTTGGCTTTTACACTTTCTATCAGACTTTGCTCCGTTAGTAACTGTTTGTGTGATAAGTCGGTAATAGCGGTAGTCAAAAGATGCTGCGTATTTCCTTTCAAGATTTTCTGACCGTTTAAAATACCTTGCAATTCTTTTATCGCTTCGGTTAATAAGGCGGCTTCCTGTGCTGCATTTGGCGTGATTCCGACCTGCATTTTTGGTGGAAAGTTTGGGTCATCCGGTATGCCGGGACGTGCTTGAACCACCGCAAGTTTATCAAAATATTTTACCATACTGTTAATCTGGTTGGTGTAATTTGGATCCTCGCCATCCAGTGGCAGATCGTCCAGCCAGTCTTTACGGTAGGCAAAGGCTTGTTTACGTGTTTCTTCCGACAGAAGTGGATCTATAGATGCTTTGTACTGCTCTTCAGATAAGATGTTATTGGGAACCCTGGCCGGCCAAAAGGTTGGCAGGTACGGATCGTACATCGACGTATAACCATCACGACAACTTGCAGTATCGGTTTGCCATGGGATAGCCATCCATCTGGTAATGCCACCGGCTACCTGCCCACCAAGTAAAGGGCCTTTTGCTAAAGTGAATACATCGCTGTTCATCACCGGTCCATAGTAAGAGGAGTTTACCGGCGGCGTTTTTGGCGCATGTTTAAGTCTGAAGGCAGACATATACATACCGGCAGTTCGCATTGGCCAGGTCATTTCACAACCCGGATGGAAGGCATCTGCAAGACAAAACTCCATCGCTGCTTTGGTCAGCATATCTGGTTGGTCTTCAATGGCTAATTTATCTATGGTAATCGGTTCTGGGATATGCGGGCAACCGGTCATATCCACATAATCTGCGTCAAAATCACCTTTTACCCACTGGTCAATAAAAGACAATTGTAATTGGGATAAGGTGGAATGCTGGCGCACAGAACCTAAAGTAGGGATACTGATGGCATCACCATACATCCATGGCCATAATTGCGGGGCTTCCGCACCTGATACCTCATAGCGACGGAAATTATTAGAAATTGTACGTCGCATTTCCATATTTGCAGAAGAAGGATCATTCAGTCTTACCATCCATTTAGCAGTGGTATAATCAAACTGACCACCCCAGCCAAAGGCGGCTCCAAAGCCTGCATTAACCCATTGCAGGTTCGTCATGCGCTGAAAAATAGGTAGAATATCCTGAGTAAAAGAAGGTCTTTTTGGTCGGACCAGCATCCCTGCATCAATGGCCACGTCTCTCATTAAATCCCACATGGTACGAACCGATTTCTGTAGGGGAGCGTAATCAGGTGGACCACAAATTACCCATGCCGGTGCCACTTTAAGTTTAACTCCAAGGTATTCCACATCTGCAGTAACGGGGCCGTCAGAAATATCATCATACCAGCCTTCGTTGTTCGCAAATGTAATGGCAATATCTCCGTCTATATTTCTGGATACCCCATGTCCTCCGAGCATGATTAGCCTTCCTTTCTCATCCGTCCGCATTTCACCAAGATAAACGGTCTCTGTTTGGAATTTTCCGATAAAAGGATGGCCTTCTTCCACGTTGGCTGCGCTTACCGATTGATGTCCGCCATCGATGATCAGCGAATTCCGGTCGGCCACATTAATATTACGCAACATTGAAGCCGGTGCATCAACAGCATCCGGAATATCCAGGGCCATTTGAAATTGATACCAGGATGATTTTTGGTTGGCTAAATGTGCATGCCAGACAATACTCGAATTTTCGGCAGTCAGTTCTTTAATTGCTTTCCCCGCGGCATTAAATCCGTAAATCCTGAACTGGGCAGCTTGTCGTTTTAGTGCGCCGGTTTTATCCCGATAGGCATAGTCGTCGGTTAAGGCTACGGGTTCGGAAACCAGGGGCCCAATAAAATATTCGTCCTCACTATTTCCCACACGCATTACTCCGATTGGGGGATAGATGCCGGCCGTAACAATACATTCACTGTCTTCATCTGTATCTCCTTCAAAGGGAGGATTAATCTGATCCGGCTCGTCTAATTGCTGGCCGTTTGCCTGATGGCGGGCTTCAGCACTTGCTGCGTAAACTACTTTTCTGGCTTCAGCAATAGATCCAAGTGGCTCATGTTGTGCTAAGGTTCTCCAGATATTAAAAGCAAGAATACTTCCAAATTCAGACTGGCCAATTGCGTGAATATCCTGTTGAGGGAATTCTAATTCAGCAATACAAATATAAGGACTCTCTTCAGTGCTCCAGACCACTTGGGCATCATTAAGGGGCATGGTCGCATCATTAGTGCGGAGTTGTATCTCAAAGCGGAATTTTGCAGGCTTATTGCGCAGGCGTTGTTGTAAATCAAGTGCGAGGTAATTTTTATCATTAAAAACGGCACCATGATCGGTTTCATCTGGGACTAAACGATATTTGACAATGTTTTTGTCACCCAACTTAAAAGGGAGGATTGCCCAATAACCGGCACTCAGACAACTTGCTTCTACTTTTGTCATCGCGGCGAGAATCTCGGCCAGCTCCGGGTGTTTATTGATATAAGAATCGTAGTCACGATCTACCACACCGGCGGTAGTGAAACTGCACATCTGTTGTGCATCACGCGCAAAAAAGCGGTCTATGTTTTGAAAGATGAAATCTGCATTGTTGCTGTCGCCCAGTAATTTAGGGCCTTCAACTCCAAATAGTTTCAGTCCCAGTCCCAGGGTGGTGTGCAGGTCTGGCGAATTGGGGTCGGTGTCGCTCGAGAAACGTACCGCACATTCGTAAGTATCGCCGGCGAAAATCCCTACTTTAAACTCGGGATTGATGTCTTGTTTTACGCGGAAGGTACCATAAGCTATGCCATGTTGTTTCCTGAAAACAGCACGTTCAGCAGGCATTTGCCCTTTTTCGATCCTTGTCTTTTGTCCCATTTCGACAAACATCTCTTTGAGACGCTCTGTTACAATTTTTGTGGTTCCTTCGCTGTCCCAGCATGCTACATTGTTTGCTGTAGCTTCGCCTTTATTTATAGCAGAAGATTCAGTGTGCGGTGTTGCACCCGATTTTTTTTTCGATTTTTCAGTCATGGTGTTATTTTCGTTTTAGATGATTAAAATGAGGAAGAGGCTATTACAAGTTTTGAATATTGCATTAACTCTGCTTACGAAAAAAATGACTGATTAATTGGAATTGAACTAAAGGAAGTACATCATTTAAAGGATTCATAATGGAGAGGTTAATTTAAAGCAATAGGGTTTGATAGACTAAAGCTATAAAAAAAATAGCTTAATAATTAATGTCTTTATGAAAATTCCTTAATTCCTTTTTTTATATATTTATCGGGTATACCAATCTACGAATAAACGATTTTATGAATCCGGAATCACAGCATACATTAGCCGATACGAATAGCAATACCATTTTCATGGTGTGGAATTTTAAAGAGAACTTAGAGGTTAAAACCATTTTTAGCAGGCTTTGTAAACTGGTGATCAATCTTAACAATTCTGCTGCGATTCGCTTTCCGGTTTCCAGAGCCAGTTGTGTAATGGGGATCGGCTATGATGCCTGGCAACGGCTTGGACTCCCTGCCCCACTCCCTAAAGAGTTGGTGGATTTTGTTCCGGTTACCGGCGAAAAACATACTGCAGTTTCTTCCAAAGGAGACCTGCATTTTCACATCAGAGCGGATAACCAGAGCATATGTTATGACATGGCAGCTGAAATATCGGATCTCCTGAATAAGGTAGCGGTCAGCGTAGAAGAAATCCAGGGTTTCAGATATTGGGACGGCCGTTCCATTTTAGGTTTCGTTGATGGTACCGAAAATCCACAGGGACAGGAGCGGGAATTCTTTGGTGTTGTTGGAGATGATGATCCTGATTATAAAGGGGGGAGTTATCTTTTTGTTCAAAAATATATTCATGACCTAACCGCCTGGAAAGGATTGTCTGTTCAGGATCAGGAAAAAGTAATTGGCAGATCCAAATCGAATGATATCGAAATGGCAGATGAGGTAAAGCCTGCCAATTCCCATATCGCCTTAGCTAATGTGGGCGACGACCTTAAAATTGTCCGCGATAATATGCCTTTTGGAAGTATGTCTAAGAATGAAATGGGGACTTACTTCATTGCTTATGCAAGCAAATTCAGTACTGTACAAAAAATGCTGAATAATATGTTTATCGGTTCTCCTATTGGAAATTACGACAGGATACTCGATTTCAGTACGCCAAAAACAGGGAGCTTGTTTTTCGTTCCAACGGTTGACATGATGGATGAGTTCTCTTCATAGATCACCTGCTGTTTCTCGGGTTTCGGATCCGACTTAAGGTTTCAAATGTAATTCCCAGAAAGGAGGCGATATGGCCTAAAGAGACCCTTTGAGTAATATCCGGATAAGCCACTAGCAGGTTGTTGTATTTTTGCAATGCAGTTTCGAATTGTAAGGAAACTAATCTTCGTTGAAGTCCGATCATCGTCCTGGTCGTTGCCTGTCTGGCGAGGCTTTCTATGTCATGGTATTGCTCACAGAGTTTTAATATTGATTCCTTGGGAAGGATCATTATGGTAGATTTTTCCAATGTTTCAAAATAGTGTTCGCTGGGTTTGCCGAGATAAAAGCTATTGATCTCACAGATAAAATCATGCTCAAAAGCAAACCAGTCACTGATGTCTTTTCCGTCTTTCAAATAGTAAGCCCTCAAAGCCCCGGTCACCATAAACATCAGCGTTTTTGAATACTGATTTGCGCTAACGAGTGTGGTATTTCTCTCCAATACCTCAATCTTTGCACATTCCTTTAATGCCGCTCTGCTCTCTGGCTTAAGTTTTACGTATTTTTCGCTGATCAAGTCTAAAGCTTCATCAAGACTAACTGCTTTCTCCATATTGTTGTTTTAGCCTATTGACCAATACGCAAAGCTATATTTTAAATCCATCTTCTAACCTGATGCTTATAGTTATTGTATTGCTCGCCAAAATCTCTTTTTAACCGTGGTTCTTCCTTAAATACCACGAAAAGGTGGAAGGCGATAAAAACCAGGATGGCATAAATCAATAGATTGACCGTAGTGCAGAAAAGAACTTCGCCGGTCAGTAGGAGCATGACGCCGATATACATTGGATTTCTGGAGTATTGGTAGAGGCCACCGATCACCAGTTGTTTGGTGGGGATAACGGGAGAAAGCGTCCCCAGTCCGTCTTTAAAAAAACGAAATACGCAATGAAATACAATGGCCATCCCGGCTAAAAATAAAAGAAGAGCCAGGTACTGATGCTCTTGAAAAGGTAGGTTGAGAAGTCTTGACAGCTTGTTCCTTACCAGTAAATAGGGAACCGCTCCGGCTACAATACCTGGTTGCAGGATCACAAACAGTATGTTTTTTAAGGCAAGCGACTTCATCTCACCTAATTTCGTGTTTTGTCAGATTAAATCAAACGTGTTATAGCAAGACTTTATCAAGCTTTAACATGGAACGTTTAAAAGCGCCCGGCAGCAGAAAAATCCCGTGTATATTACGGCAGGACTGAAATAAAAAAAGCACCTCTTTTGGAGATGCTTTAGGAAAATCATCAGTAAATTAGATGACTTTAACATTCGTTGCGTTCAGGCCTTTTTTGCCATTTTCAACATCATAAGTAACGGTGTCGTTCTCTCTGATTGGACCTGTTAGTCCAGTCACATGAACAAAGATTTCTGCATCTCCGTTGGCAGGTACGATAAAGCCAAATCCTTTTGACTCATTAAAAAATTTTACTGTTCCTTCTTGCATTGTATTTAAGCTATTAAAGATAAATTGTACTGACTTCCGAAATTGGTTGCCCAACGAAAAACAATAGCACTGTAAAATAAGGATTGTTTAAAAGAATTCTAAGTTTTTTTTATAAAATATTTGAAAACAGGCTTTTATTGTATAAAAAGATAGCTGTTTTCTTTTCAGGTGTTTTGAATTGATGGAGTTTTTTGTTTGGGCAGTTTTGTTTTCCATACCAGGTGTTTCTTGTTTGAATTAAATGCCTAAATAACAAATTAAGTTATTTAGGCATTTAAGGTCATCTTATTTATGAGTTCTATTGCAACATAAACGTCATTACGGTAGAAGGGTCTTCTACGCTGGTCATTTTTCCATAAACAACACCATTATCAATATGATAATCAAAAGTGATATGATTGGCCAGTATAAAGTCATGTAACTTCAGAATAATTTTGCCTGCATATCCTTCTGAAGGGGGAGATAGCAGCGTAAATTTATACACACCCTTATCATCTGTTGTATAGCTATAGACTGATGCAGTAACCCAGGTGTTTGCTCCATTGCTCTGACTGGTATGGGCGTTAATCGTTAATCTTTTGTTCACCACACTCCACACAAAGTTGATGCGGCCATAATTGAAACTATAAGGATTAAGCGGATTAGGTTGTAAGTTATTATGGAAATAGTTCAATATTACGGCCCCGCTGGCAGAAGTACCCGGATATATCGTTTTAAATTCCGACAACATGCCACTATACTTGGTCCCCCAAAGTTGACTTAGCGGGATTAATGGTACTATTGAATTTTTAACAATATATTCCTTTCCCGCTGCGTCGTACATTGCTAAAGTTGTGGCATCTTTCCAGTCCAGCTTTACAAATGTGATCCCTTGAAAAACAAGTCCGTTATTCAAAATGGACAGGCCATCAAGTGTAAAATTAAACTTCTCTGAGGCAGAGCTGATTTTTCCGTCTGCCGCAGGACCGGTAAAGTCGATTCTTTTCCCGATTTCAAGGTTATTGGTCGTATTAGGCGTAATGCCGATCTTTCTGGCCTCAGCACCAGCACCCAATTCTATATAGGGATTTTGATTGTCGATGAAGAAGTTTTTAAATTTATCAATGGCCGTTTTATAACCACCTGCTTCATAAATCGCTCTTTGTGCAGCGGTAGCTTTCACAAGTTTAAAGGGTTGACGAAACTTCTTCCCTATAAAGATGATGCTATCGGCAGTAGAACGGTCATAAATAAATTCTATGTCGCTGCTGAACCCTATTTTACTTTCCCCTCCAAGTACGCCATCATCGGGGTCGTTTAACATAGAGATGTAGTTATAGGTGTCAAAAATTAAATCTGTTCCCATGTCCTGTTTCACCCTAAAGTAGGATTTTCCAGCCTCTGCAGCACTTTTGTCGGTCATATCCCCGTACATAATTACATTCTGCTCTTTATCGAAACTGACGTAAAAGCCATAACCTCCGCCTTCAGCTGTTGGCAAAGAGGCGATCCATCCATCCTTTGCGGATGTTAAGGAATTTAAAACCAGCGCAATTTGTTCGCCTGCTCTTTCCTGGGGTAACTTATCAAATTTTGCAACGTATGATGTTTTTTTGCAACTGATCAATACAGACAAGAGTGCAATAAAAAATAGTAATCTTTTCATTTTGTCTTAAGTTAATTTAATAAGTCAGCGGTGCATAAAAATAGTTTGATGGACTACCCTTAACGTAAAAACCACCGTATTTCATGTAATTGTCGGCATCAACGGTTACCGGAAGCCAGTCGGCAATGAACACCTGGTTCCCAAGGTAATCCAACAACGGCTGTAAAGAGGGACGCAACAAATCTGCATTACCTACCCAGGGATGATCTGTTCCTCCAGGCGTACCTGTAGTAAATTTGACTTCTCCTGTATTCTGATCAATTGCCATGTTAAAAGCATAATTTGCAAGAAAGGTGTTTTCTCCCTGGCTAAAATTCACTTCCACATTCATGGTGGTTGCCGAAGTAAAATTGAATTTTAAAAATTTGAAACTGAACCCATATCCGGCCATGCCATTGATGCTTGTTTTTACACCTTTATAAACCTGACCAAAAGCATCTGAACTGCCATATTTGGTATAGGCCGCAGATTCGAGGTTGACTGTCATTGATTTATATATTTTTCTATTGAGCCAATAAGAAAACTTTGACTCATTTAAATTCAGCGTATTCCGCATATAATTCTGTACTTCTCTCTGCAATTCCTTAAAGCTGATTCCCAGAGTGTTGTAGTAATTGATTACATTCTGCTCTTTTTGAATCAACCTGTTTTTTCCTGCCGGTGATGAAGTATTGGCCCAGTTGTCATACCATGCCTGCCCGTTAATCAATGCCCAGCTGATGGTTTCCGCATAATCTTCGGTATACACGCCACTGGCATAACTGGTTACAAATCCATTTTGATGGGCGGTTTCTTCTGGCATATCTTTATAGGGCTGCTTATAAAAACCTTTGGAGATACTTTCGAAATCTGTAGGGATAGGGATGATCTGATTCAGGATATGACCAAATTCATGGTGCATGATTCTTTGTCTGTCCCAGAAATAAAAGGCACCGCCAGGGAGTGGGGCATAGTCATTTAAGCCGTACAGTGTGATCCTCCTGCCGGCGGCGGCGGTTCCTGCCACACCCGGATCGTTGCCATCAGCATAGGAGTAAGAACCAAATAAAACAAACTCTTTGGGAATGTACTTTTTAGAGAATGTTTCACCAGCTACTTTTCTGTATGGCGCAATGAAACCATTCAGCACTTCCTGCATGGTAGGTTGGATATCTCCCAGTTTGTTGGGGGTAACATTTGCTGTATTTCCATGGTAATACCTGTTGTAACGATAGACCACATCTATATTGTAAGCATCCAGAAAATTTGTTTTCAACCATTGGTCTAATGCAGTATTGGTTTCCGGATGATCAGCGTTAAAAGTACTGTAATCTACATTCAGGTTTTCAGCTTTGCGACAGGCTGTTATTGAGGTAACTAAAGCCGCAAATATTAAAAATTTATATATATGTCTCATAATATTAATTTTATCTCGGGTTTAATTCTATACCAGACAATTTAACCTCTTTAGGCAGTTGAAAAAGTCTGCGTTTATCTCCTGGTTTAAGTTCTGTGAAGGTCTCCAGTCCAGTGGCATCGAAGTTGTTATGAACAACTGTAAGCCTCCTGCGGATGATGTCAAACCACCTCATGCCTTCTTGTAAAAACTCCGCTTTTTTGGCGTCCAGTATGGTTTTGATCAAGCCTTCTTTAGGATCTGAAAGCTTATAGAAATTGTCGATCTTGGCCAGGGTTACCGCATCATTCGTCGGATTGTAGGCGTCTGTACGGACGCTGTAAAAATCATTGATGTCTTTCAGCGCCAGGTCATTTTCTCCAAGTTCCGCATAAGCTTCAGCCCTGTTCATTAAAGCTTCATCAACCGTTAACGAAGCACTCGTCAGGTAAGGGAAACCGATGCCGGGACCGGTGTTAAAGAAATAGCCTTTATACTTATAAGTGGTATACTGAGGCACACCATAAGATACGACCCGGTTGCCTAAAATCTTACCTGTGACATTGGGCGTGGTAAACATTTTTACGAGCTTGGCGCCGTAGCCATGTCTGGGTCCATATTGGTAATGATAAGTCGAATAATTATTAGACAACAGCAGGTTGTACTTTTGTGCGCTGGAGAAAAATGCGGCATTAAATTCCTCACCTGTCATGTCTTTCAAAGTCGTCGTAATCGGACGGAGGTTGCTGACAAAATCATTCCCCGGAACGGTTAAAGTCGCGTGATCAACCACCTTTTTCCATTCTCCTTTGAATAAGTAAAAACGGGAGGCAAAGGCATGTGCTGCTGCCGGGGTAAAGTGATATTTCGGGGTTTTGTAGGCTGAAGCAGAAAGGAGCTTTATACCGTCTTCTAAATCTTTCTCGATTTGCTCATAAGTAGATTGAACGGTACCTCTGCTGTATTGTACAATCACCTTGGTTTCCGGTGCGGTAATGTAGGGGATTCCGGGAGCAGTATTACTTCCACCAATTTCATATGGCGTTGCATAGAGTATCGCCAACATAAAATGCGCATAAGCACGAGCCACCAGGGCTTCACCTTTGTATGGCAATGCAGCTGCACCCAGATTTTCTTTTTCTATGGCTTCCAGTGCCTGATTTGCGGCGGCAATCGCTTCATAACATCCATTCCAGTAGGCGGAGGTAGAATTGGTTCCTGTACCAATCACATCTACCCAGTTGTAAGGCAGATCAAACATTTCGTCCGTACTTCCAATGCCTACTCCTTTATCTTCTGTGTTGTCTGAAGCAGCTTCCGTAAATGTGAGGTAATCGTAGGTAGGGTAGGCCGTAGAAACCAGCTGAGCTACCTTTTCAACGGAATTAATTTCCGTTCTGTTGTCGGGAGCTTCGTCTAAATATTTTTTACATGATAGTAAAGAAAGGATTGGGACGGCCCCTAACAGGACAAATGATATTTTATTTAATTTCATAATCGATGCTGATTAAAATCCAAATTTTAACGATAGGGTATACTGTTTTGCAACGGGCATGGCCACACCACCGGAGGCATAGAATTCCGGATCCTGTCCGTTTAAGCGTTTATCCGCATAAATCAACCAAATGTTATTGCCTACCAGCGACAATTGTGCATTGGACATATTTAGCTTGGAATAAATGCTTTTAGGAAGGGCGTAGGTCAATGACAGTTGCCTTAATTTGATATAATCTCCTTTGACCACTCTTTCGGTAGAATAATTGTAAACATTATATGGGTACCTGATGTCTACGGTAGAACCATCCGAACCAATTATTTTAGCTGCGGAAAGCGGATCTAAGATGGCCGGAACACTCGTGAATTTCTCATCTCCCGGCAATACCCATCTGTTCATCACATCCCTGCTTAATGCCGTTAAATCATCATATGCGCTTTGAACACTTGGTTTTAGACGAATAAAGTTTCCTGCAGAAAATCCGAATAAGGCCGATAAGCTGAACCCTTTATAGGAAAACTGATTGTAAAAACCACCGGCAAAAGTAGGGTCAACAGGTCCTTCATATTTTAGGAAGGATAAATTGTCATCCTGCAAACCGATGTAAGTAGTTGCTTTGCCATCCGGACCAATAAAAGTAGGATATCCGTAATCATGATTTAGCCCTGCAAATTGTACGGAAAATAAGCTTCTTTGAGAATAGCCTTCCACAGGAGCACCATTGGCAGATATGGATCTCCAGACATTGGGAGCAACCTCCAGCTTAGTTACCTTATTGGTATTGTATCCAAAATTAAAATTGGTTCTCCACTTAAAATCCTGGTGGTCTATGACTTTACCGGTAATCGCCAACTCAAATCCATTTCCTTTCATCTCTCCATAATTCGCGGTTTTTTCAAACTGACCGCCAATACCTGAGGTTTTGATCCCACCAATTAAGTCGAAGATATTCCGCTTATAAATGTCTACCGTTAAATTTAAGCGGTCGCCAAGCATGGCTACATCCAAACCAATGTTCAGATCTTTGGTTTTCTCCCAGGTGAGCTGAGAATTCTCTAAACTGGAGATGTAAGTCTGTACTTCCTGATCCACAATATTCGGCCTTCTTGCGATTTGATTGTAAAAGACTGCGGTTGAGTTTCTCGCATTTCCGATATTGGCAACCAAACCGTAAGAAACTCTCAGTTTTGCAGCATTGACGATCTTGTTTTTAGGCCAGAAAGACTCTTCATCTATATTCCAGCTACTGGAAAGATTCCAGGTTGGCAACCAGCGGGCTACCGTGCTTTTTCCCATTAGATTTGAACCATCAAGACGAGTGGAGAATTTTAAGGTGTATTTTTCCTTGTAGGTATAAGAGGCATTTGAAAAATAGGCAATGTAGCGGTCAAGTCCATAACCCATCCCAAAATAAGGTTTACCTGTTTCAGCAGCTTGTTTGAAATATTTGTAATTGGAGCTCACCAATCCTCCATTTTCAAATTGATAACCTGCACCGTCA
The DNA here is from genome assembly GCF_038446955.1 of Pedobacter sp. FW305-3-2-15-E-R2A2. Taxonomy (NCBI): domain Bacteria; kingdom Pseudomonadati; phylum Bacteroidota; class Sphingobacteriia; order Sphingobacteriales; family Sphingobacteriaceae; genus Pedobacter; species Pedobacter sp. FW305-3-2-15-E-R2A2. The sequence continues at coordinate 5,268,965 of NZ_CP151803.1, read as the reverse complement.
AAATATTCATTTTGTCTGTCTGCATAGCGCAGCTCCATTGCGCCAAAAACATTTAGGTTATGGTCCTTATTAAATGTTTTGTTGTATTGTAAATTTTGTCTGAAATAATAACTTTTTAAGTTGTCTCCGGTAATCTTGTAAAAACCACCATCCGGTAATACACTCACACGTAATCCGTTTGGAAAATCCGGATCGAGGTATAAATTGGGGTTATCTACAGAAGAAGTGGCATCATCTATGGTTCTAAATGAAGTTGCCATATTGGAGTTCTTTAGAATGTAAATCTGACTCTCCGTTTTGGTAAAGCGATAAGAGCCGTTCACTGAATAAGTCAGGCTGGGGATGATTTTGTAATTCACACCTCCCTGAACCTTAAAGTCAATCATCCCTAATTTCAGATAATTCGTGTTTAACTCATTTAAAATGTTAAACGGAGCACTATTCTGACGGAAATACTCCAGATTGCCATTTTCGTCATAAGGGGTAATCAACCGGCTGGTAGATAGTGCGTAGTTATAAGGATTGATGTCAAACCCTCTATAATAGGTGCCATAAACAGGATCCGACTGCAATGCCGTTGTTCCCGGTGTCTGCTGGTTACGTACGGAACCGTTTGCCAGTAATTCGCCGCTAAGTTTGTCATTTAACTTGAAATTGGCGCGATAGTTACCTGTGAAACGATCGACACTATTGCCTCTGGTTTGGCCATTGTCGCGAAGAAATGAAGTGGAAGCATAGGTTTGAAACTTTTCTGTACCTGAGTTGATACTGACAGAATGATCTTGTTGCAGGGAATTTTTAAAAAGCACATCAAACCAATCGGTATTTGCATTTGCATACCTTGACAAAAAAGCAATTTTACTGGCATTGTCATTTCTCAATGCCCAGGTTTTGGTGCTTTCATTATAATCATAAAGCATGTTGTACATCTTGTAAAAGATACCTCCCGAATTGCCTCTGGAAGCGCCAGGGATTTGATAATATCCTTTATTCTGCATCTCAATCATAATGGCCATCTGATCTGCCGAATTCAACACATCAAAATCTGCATAGCTGGGCTTGGCATAGGTGGTATAGTTTCCGCTGTAACTAATTTTTGCGGCACCCTCAGTTTGCCTTCCCTTCTTTGTCGTTACGACAATTACACCATTCATCGCCCTTGCGCCATACATACCTGTTGCTGCGGCATCTTTTAGAATATTGAAACTCTCAATGTCATCGGGGTTCAAACCGGCCACAGAAGAGCCGATCAGGGTATTGGCATCACCCGTGGTGAGGGCCTCATTCGAAATGTTCACTACATCTTCCAGGATAATACCATCTACTACCCAGAGTGGCTTATTGTCGCCGGAAAAGGAGGTGGCACCACGCACGCGGATTTTCGGTGCAGCACCAAAGGTTCCTGAAACGTTCTGTACCGTTACCCCGGCAACCTGTCCTTCCAGCATACGGCTGATGTCAGGAACACCGCTACGTTCTGCATCAGCTGCTTTGATTAAAGCAGAAGAGCCGGTAAATGTTTTCTTCTCCAGGGTTTGGTAACCTGTAGAAATGGTTACTTCCTTCAATTGAGATACGTCTTCTTTCATCCGTACGTTCAGGGTAGTTCTCCCGGCAAGGGTAATTTCTTCGTTCTTATAACCTACATAAGAAAAAACCAGGGAGGAAGACTCATCAACTTTCAATTGATAATCTCCTTTTTCATTCGTGGTAGTAGAGTTCTTTTTGCCTTTTTCCCTGATAATTACTCCTGGAATGGGGCGTCCACTGTCGTCTGTTACACGTCCTTTTACCTCAACTATAGCAAAATAGTCTGCAATCGCTTCCAGGATAGATTTCTCCCTGGCCTTTACGACGACCGTTTTATCCATAATCTCATAAGAGAAGGGTTGGTTTTCGAAACATAGGTTGAGCGCTTCGATTAATGTACCGTTTGCGATCTCCACACTTACTTTACTGGCTTTTTCCAGCAAGCGTTCGTTGTAAAAGAATTGATATCCGCTTTGTTGACCCAGATCAGCGAAGATTTGGGTAAGGGGAGTATTTCTTTTCTTTAAATTAATGGTTTGGGCTGTTCCCGACGCACTTACCTGCATAAATACGGAGAATAATAGAGCGAAGGTTAACTTCATAATTCGCCAAATGAGATTGCGTCCCTGCGGTTTTTTGGACAGCAGGGTGCAATGAATAATATTATTCATATGTTTGTTTTGGTTGGGTTAAAACTAAAATGGTTTACACGAATTGTTTAAAGGGTCTACCCAATCATTTCAGAGCTCCGATCGCCATCGGGGCTTCTGTTTTTATATGGATAGCCCTTTTCGGTTAGGGGCCGGTGTCTTTGTAGATTTTTTCCATGTGGTTGGTTTGGTTAAGGTTAATAGTTGGGGTTAATTATCGTTTTGTTTAATCAATGATCATGTTACGTCCTTCCAGTTTGAATTTTACATCACTCAATTGCAGTACTTTAATAAACATGCCTAAACTGGCAGTTCTGGGTACTTTACCGGTAAAACGATCCGCTGGTACATCGCTCTTATAGGTGATTTTTAAGTCGTACCACTTTGCCGCTTCATTCAACACTTCGGATAAACTGGCACTCTTAAAATAGAACCAGCCATCTTTCCAGGAAACGGCCTGTTCGGTATCTACCGAAATCACCTCGATCTTACCGGATTTTTGTACGGCCTGTTCGCCGGGTTTTAACAGAACGGCGGCTGAAGAAAGGGCTAAACCTTCCTGATCGTTTACATAGCCTAGCGGAGACACTGCAATTGAACCTTCCAGCAGGGTGGTTCTTACCGTACTGTGGTTACTGTTGATGTTGAAATGTGTGCCCAGTACTTTGACCTCCTGGGTATTGGTCTTCACGATAAATGGTCTGGATTTATCTTTGGCGACTTCAAAGTAGGCTTCGCCAATCAAGGTGATCATTCGATTGCCTTTAGCGGAGAAAATGGTAGGGAAAGTAAGAGCGGAGGAGGCATTGAGCCATACCTTACTGCCATCTGGTAAGATCAGTTGGTACTGCCGGCCTGTTGGTGTGCTCACGGTTAGATTGCCTGCTTTTTCATCGGCTTCAGACTGAAGCTGTTTTTCAGCGGCAGAATTCAGGACAACCGCTGTACCATCATCATAGGTTAGCGCAGCGATGTCTATGACGATGCCTGTTTTGGATTCATTTAAACTGATCACTTTTCCATCTGCCAGTTTTAAGGTGGCCGCATTCTTTGCGGGATGGATGGTGTTGGCATAAGAGATCACCCGGCCCTGCTCTGATTCATGACTGACCACATAAAGACCGATACCAATTCCTATTAATACCGCTGCTGCGGCCGCAATTCTTGGCCAAAGTCTTTTTTTCAAGACCTTAGGTGTTGGTGTTTTCAGCGCATTAGCTGCAGTGATGTCGGTAAATAAAGCATTTACCCATACCTGCTGTGCTTCAGCATCCATTTGCTCAAAACTTGTTGTGGCAGAACCATGCTCAGCAAACCATTCATTTACCCTTGCTTCCTCTTCAGGAGTACATTCATTGTTATAATATCGGGTTAAAAGTTCTGATATGCTTTTTGTTGTCATGCGCTACCGTAGATAGTTAATTCTCTATCTTCATAACGGTAGTAGTTTCAGCGAATAAAAAGTACCGAAGAAAAGTTGAAATATTCTGAATTATTTAAAACAGGCAGAAAAAGAACGCAGAAAGCGACTTTCTGAGGTGATTCAGGGCAATGCTGATCTGATTTTTTACCGTTTGATCGGAAAGATTCAGTTCTTCGGCAATTTCCTTAATACTTTTGTGCTCATCTCTGCTCCGCTGGTAAATGTATTTGGTCTTTTGCGGCAACTGATCCAGTTTCGAGCGAACATTGGTGCTCAGTTCCCTGGCATTGAGTTCTTCTTCCAGCGAATGATAAGCAGGAGATAAAGCCCTTAATTTTCCGGCATAACTTTCTCTGACTACATTTTTTCTGATTTTGTTGATGATCTGGTATTTGGCAATACCAAAAAGATAAGACTTTAGGTTGTCCTGAATGTGAAGATCCAATCTTTCACTCCAGAAGTTGGTGAACAAATCCTGAACAATATCTCTTGCGTCTTCCAGACTGTATAACTTAGATTCGGCAAAACGAACCAACAATCTGACATAGCGCCTGTAAATTTCCGCATAAGCTTTCTGATCGTTGTCACTGTCTTTCAACAACGATATCAGTTCGAAATCAGAATAGGTACTGTAATCAGCCATCACGATTCTACTTTGCTTTAATTATCAATCTTTTCTCAATGATATAAAAATATTTTTAATTCAAGCAGATTAACTTATGTTTTGACGTTAATCGAAATAACCTTTTTTCAAAGCGCGTTGTAGAATCGTTTAAGGTTCCGTTTTTTCGTTTTAGCAGGGTATTCCCAAGGGTATCTGAAGTTGCTACCGATCCAGCCATTGTTTAAATGTTCTGGACCTGTCCCGGCTCATGATGATCTTTTCAGCGGGCTCCGGACTCAACAGAATATGCAGCTTTCCATTAAAATAATTATTGATGCGTGTAATGCTTTTATTGTTGATCAGATATTGACGACTGACCCTGAAAAATACCTCCGGATCTAATTGCTCTTCGAGTTCCTCCATCGTAAAAGGAAGGATATGGTGCTGATTGTCGGGCATAACAGCTCTGGTGGTCCTGTATTCGGTGTAGAAATAGGCAATGTCTTTAATCATTACGGTATAAAAAGAATCCCTGACTGGAATAAGGAACCTGGTCCGGTAGTTTTTTTGCTGCTGTTTTAAAATGGCGGCCACATCGTCCAGCATCTGACCGAGGTAAGAGGGATGGACATTGGTTTTAAATTTATGAAGGCTCTTGATGAGTTCTTCTTTCTTAACGGGTTTGAGGAGGTAATCCACACTGTTTACCTTAAATGCCCGCAAGGCATACTCATCGAATGCCGAGGTGAAAATGATAGGACATTTAAGCTTTACCTGGGAAAAAATATCAAAACAAAGCCCATCTGTTAAACGGACATCGGTGAAAATCAAGTCTGGATGCTGCTGATCTTTCAACCAGTTGATGCTTTCTGTTACGCCCTCCAGTATCGCAAGGACCTCAATTTCCGGATCAATATCTTCCAATATGGCCTTTAGCCTCTTGGCATTGTGTAGTTCATCTTCTATAATTAATACTTTCATCTTGCGAAACGTTTAAAGGGAGTAAGGGAACCTTAACCACAAAGTCAAATTCTGTCTCAATGATTTCAGGAAGCCTGGTGGACAATAGTTTATAACGGTTAATGATGTTTTTTAAACCAATTTTTGAAGAGCCTATGGTCGATTGTATTTTTTGTATGTTGTTGACCACCACTAAAGAATCGCCTTCTGCGAAAATTCGAATGTCTAGGGGATGGCTGCGGGAAGCAATATTGTGTTTCACCGCATTTTCGATCAGCAGCTGTAAGGTGGTCGGAGGAATCCCCTTGTTCAGTAGGTCTTCTACATCGGTCACCTCAATCCTCAGGTTTTCAGAAAACCTGATTTTGATCAGGTAAATATAAGAGCTTATAAAGTCCAGCTCTTCTTTTAGGGTAATGATGTTCCTGTCCAGGTTATAAAGCATATATCGGTGTACTTCCGAAAGACAATCTAGAAACTGCTGCGCCCCGGCCTGATTTTCAGAAATGAGACTGGACAGTGTACTGAAATTGTTAAACATGAAATGCGGGTCCAGTTGTAATTTCAGCGAGTGCAATTGTGATTGTAAGGTGGTTTGCTTGAGCTCTGAAGCCTCTATAATTGAATTTTTCCAGTTGAGTAGTAAAGAACTGCCGGTATGAACAGCGGTGATGATGAGGGATAGCAGTGTACTGATAAAGAGTAGTTGCCGGTAACCTACCAAATCGCTTTCGATCCCATCTTCTTCCCCTTCTAACAAGAAATCCATCAGGAAAAGGAGCAAGGTCATCACTGCTATGACGATGAAACACTGAACAAAAAGCTGCAGACAAAGGCGTTTAACGGAAAATTGTTCCCATGGGAGCCGTTTGTCGAGATAATAGGAAACAAACCTACCGGTCTCGGTAATCGCCCAGCCGAGAATCATAAACCAGATGAGGTCAAAAAAAGAAGCCCAGCTCAGTTCCATTATCGCAGCGTAATCTTCCTCATCGATGGGATTGATGATCATGATGGAGAATATCAGAACTATGGTAACGGCAAATACCAGGATAATCCTGGACAGTGCGGAACTGAATAGGGAAGTGACAGGTTTTGAAGTCATTTACAGTAATTTTAATATTGGAGAAAACCTTTTTAACAGGATTCAGTCCAAATTTAAAAGCATCCCGTAGCCGCTGGAAAGAGAATTGACTGAACTGACCTAAATGATACTTGAATCTGCAATTTCCCGGTCTAAAAAGAGGGTGCTTTAAACACATCACGAAGGCTTCTATTAAAAAATCAATTGAGTGAAGCGAAATTACAATTGGCGTATCATTTTTGCAGGTTGGCGTAGTTTACCAGCCATGGCCATGGCCTTCCAATTTACTTTTGTCGCATTAGTTATGGATTAAAAGTACATTACACATGCGTTATTTTTGTTTTATCTTCTTCCTGTTCGGAGCATTAAATGTCTCTGCCCAGCAGGAAATTACCGGTAAAGTTACCGATGAACGGAACATGCCTTTACCCGGTGCAACCATTACCCTTAAACTGGCCTCGGAGGCTAAAATCAGTGCTTATGCCATTGCCGATGCGTCGGGGGATTTTAGTTTGAAGCAGATCAAAGCTGGTAACTACCAAATCGAAGCCGCCTTTGTGACCTATAAAAATGAAGCAAGAGCCATCACGGTAGGGAAGGGGGCGGTAGAAGTCCAGCTTTTTAAACTATTGGCGGAAAGCCGGCAATTGCAGGAGGTGACGATCAACGGGAAAAAACAGGCCGTTGCTGTGTCGGCAGGTAAAACGACGATGAATGTGGAACAAAGCAATCTCGCGCAAAGCCAGTCTGCTTTCGAACTGCTCAAAAGCCTTCCTGGGGTAAATATCAATAAAGATGGAGAGATCCGCATTAAAGGGAAATCGGGCGTAACTGTGATGATCGACGGAGCGCCTGCAGAAATGGGCAGTTCACAACTCAAAGCATTGCTCAAAGGTACGCCTGGAACCACACTCCAGTCTATAGAAGTCATGAACAACCCGCCATCAAGTATGGATGCGGCAGGAACAGCGGGTGTGATTAATATTGTGTTCAAAAAGAAGGTTAAAAAAGGCTTTAACGGAACGATCAGCTCCAATGTGAGCAAAGGCAGGTATTATAGGAACAACCAAAGCCTAAACATGACCTACGGTACCGAAAAATGGAATTTGAACCTGCTTTATGCCTATGATTTCGACCACAGCAGGAACCGCGACAGCATGTTCCGGAGCCAACACACGGATCAGCCCTTCTACATGAGTCAACTGCAGCTCAACCCTCAGAAATCAAAGGGACACTTGCTCAAACTGGGTTTAGACCATCACTTTGATGAGAAAAATACACTGCGGTTTAACCTGTCTTTTAATGACATCAGGAACCCTACCAATGGCCGTACCATTTCCCGTTTTGGTACAGGTATGATGCAGGATTCCCTGCTCGACCAACGCAACGAGCTGCGCAATACCATGCGCAACTGGGATTACGGATTAAAATTTAAACATACATTCACAGAACTGAAAAGTTTGAATGCTTCCCTGCAGTTCAATCAATTAAGCTCCCGGGGAACTGAAGATTATCACATTTTTAAAACCTTTGCACCGGGGCGTGATTTGTCTGAGCTGCGTTACCGGAATATTTATCCTTCTAAAATAAACAGACGAATGATCAAAGTCGATTATTTGCAGGAACTTAAGAAAGGGGATCAACAGATCGGAAAGTTTGAAGCCGGAGTCAAGAGCGCGCAAACGAATATCAATAATAGTCAGTTTAGTGAAAACAGGAAAGAAGGAATGTGGCAAAATGATGTGTTACGCAACAATAATTTCCGGTATCGGGAAGCCATCCAGGCTGCTTATGCGGCCATGGAACTGAAACTGGAACCCTGGACTTTTAATGCAGGTTTGCGCGGAGAATATACGCATGTCAACGGAGAGGCCGGAACAGATCCTAATCCGGTTCGTCAAAATTATTTTTCCTTGTTTCCCAATGCGCTGATCGGGTATAAGGTGAACGATAAATACAACCTATCTGTCAGTTATAACCGCAGAATTGAACGACCGGACTATGATCAGCTAAATCCTTCTGTTCGTTACCTGGACTTGTACACTACCCAGCAGGGAAATCCAACACTGAAAGCTCAATTCTCCAACAACATTGAACTGAATCAGCAATTTTTCAACTTTATGGACCTTACCCTGGGCTATAGCAGTATTAAAAACCCTATTTTCTCCACTTTTCTGAGTAGCCCGGGTGCGAAATCTGCTTATACAACCATCAATACCGGACATCAGCAGCAGTGGCAAGCCTCCTTGTCTTTCCCGATACCAGGGGTAGACTGGTGGGAGAATTACCAGAGTGTTTATTTTTATACTTCCCAGTTTAACGCAAATCTGGAAACAAAGGCATTTAAAGAAAGCGCCAATACCTATGGTTTCTATTCCTACAATTCCTTTAAACTTCCAGCTGGTTTTAACCTGGAGCTTAGCGGATGGTACGAAAGCGGCGGACTGTATGCCAATTTCAGGTATAAACCCCTTTCTGAAATCAGTGCAGGTCTTAATAAAAAAATGTTAAATGATAAGTTAACGCTGGGCGTGGCAGTGGCTGATGTCTTTTATACCGGGATCTTTAAAGCTGCTGTATTATCGGATCGTACGCAGACTTTTAACCTTGATTCCAGAACAGACTCCCGGCAGGTCAAATTCAGTCTCAGCTGGAACTTTGGTAAAAAGCCGAAAGCCGAAAGGTCGGCTGAGCAGCCATCAGAGGAGGAACACCTGCCCGCAGGTAAAAGTAAACGGCCCATGAAACCGGGGAAACAATAAAGGTCAGGAAAGGACTGCAACGCGATCATCCACATGCTGTATGAAGATTTATAGAAAACTGAGACCCGAATTTATGAAGGCCGCCGGCGAGTTGTTTGCCGAAGCCTTTGAAGATAAGTTGCGGTTTTTTTTAGGACCAAAAGAGGTGATGAAAAAAGTCATACCCTATTTAATCGACAAAGAGCAGGTCCTTTCCATCGTCTCGGACACGAATGAATTAATTGGGATCGCAGGTTTCAGTTATGAGCAAAAAAATATGTTTTCTATAAATATAAAAGCGATGGTTAGACAGTACGGCCTGATCCAGGGGCTGTATAAAATGTTTCAACTGGGAATCTATTTTCCAAATTCATTTCCGGTTACTCACTTATACATTGATGCCATCACCATTAAGGCGGATTACAGGGGGAAAGGGTATATCCGCCTGTTATTTCAGGAATTGGAGAAGGTGGCATTTGAAAAGGGAACGACTAATTTACAGCTGGATGTTTCCTGCGACAATGCTCCTGCGATCAGGGCCTATCGGAAGATGGGCTTTTATGAGCTGAAATCGGAAACCCTGGACAGCAGCACGGCCAGTCGGATTGGAATTTCCCGGGTCAATAGAATGATCAAAATCCTGGATCTTCGTAATCCTACATTCTGCCATCAATATGGCATTATCAACAGAAATTTTTAATTTAAAGTAATACAGATGAATACCTATTTAGAACTCATCGCCTTTTCATTGATCATCGGTATAGGGGCAACCCTGATTATGGATATCTATGCCATCCTCATCAAGCGCTTGTTTAAAATCCCTTCTCTGGACTTTGGCATCGTCGGCCGCTGGATCGGACACTTTAAAAACGGGGTGTTTTCCCATAAAAACATCCTGCAAACAGAAAGCATCAAGTACGAACGGGCCATCGGATGGCTTGCACATTACCTGATCGGTATCTCCTTCGCTTTTCTACTTTTACTGATTTGGGGTACGGAATGGGCATACCGGCCAACTTTCTGGCCAGCCATTACCATAGGTTTGCTCACCACAGTTGCCCCATTTTTCCTGATGCAGCCGGCATTTGGCTTTGGAATTGCCGCTTCTAAAACACCGAATCCAAACCTGGCGAGGTTTAGAAGCCTGAAAGCACATGCGATCTATGGAATAGGTTTATATGTGGCTGCATTCTTGCTGAGCATGGTTGTTTCCTAATCCTATGGAGCAGTGTTACGAACTTGCTTTGATGTAGACGTATTGTATACACCTGTCCGGAAAGGTGTAGCTGTTTTGTAGCAGGGCGAGGCTTGGAAAAGGATGGCTAAGGTTACACCTTTGCTGTTGAACAATTTTTCAATAGCAACATGAACAACAAAACCTTATCCATCGTATCCTACATTACCCTTATTGGCTGGCTAATCGCCTATTTTAATGGAAAAGAAAAGGCAGATTCCCTGCTTAAATATCACCTCCGACAAGCATTGGGCCTGGCCATCGTCAGCATTATTTTTAATGTCGTCCTGACTATTGTAGCCACGATTATTCCTGCCCTTTCTTTTTTAGGGATCGTAGGTTTGGTCATTGTCGTACTTTGGATTATGGGCATCATCAACGCGGCAAATGGAGCAGAAAAGCCAACCCCTCTTGTTGGGAAAATGTTTGAGAACAAATTTGCCTTTATAGGATAAAGGCTGATTAGGAAATCCATAGATGAAAGATCATCTCTTTAAAATCACTTTGTTACTGCTGTTGTGTATCAACAGCAGTTGCAACCTCCTGCATAGTCCGGAAGAATATTTTGACAAAACAGCCCTGAAGTAAAAGAGATGCCTTTTTAATTTAAAAGGGCAGAACAGGTAAGGTAAACCAAAAACTGCTGCCCTTTCCTAATTCGCTTTCCACACCGATCTGTCCATTGTGTTTTTTAATGATTTCTGCACAAATGTAGAGTCCAAGGCCTAAACCTTTATAGCTGCCGTCATTGCTTTCTGCGCGGTAATAACGGTCAAAAATATAACGCAATTTTTCGGATGGTATGCCGGGCCCCTTGTCCATAACAGAAACTTTGACCATGTCATTTTCTTTTTCAATACAGATCCTTATTTCTTTTGATTCCGGAGCGTACTTTATGGCATTGTTAATAAAGTTAATGAGGATCTGTTCGACGCGGATGATGTCTGCATATACTTCCATTTGCAGGTCTCCTTCTGTTACGATGGCATATACACCTTCTGCATTTAGATCATTAGAACGGTCTGTAACGACCTCAGATAAAGCAAAATGTTGGGGGTTGATATGAAGCTGTCCCTGATTTGCCTTACCTGCATTTAGCAGGTCTTCAATCAGCGCGTTCACCTTACCCAGGCTCTTATTAGCCTGTACAATGAGTTTGGGCAGCATAGTTGGGGATGGTTGATCCTTTATTCTGTCCAGAAGCTGTAACGATGCTTTTAAACTGGTTATCGGCGTCTTGAGCTCGTGACTGGCAATGATGATGAAATCGTCTTTATACTGTTGCAGCAAACGGAGTTCCTGTATATCTGTAGCGGTACCCGCCCAAAGCTGAACCTGATCCTGCAGATCCATGATCGGCATTAACCGGATCAGGTGCCACCTGTAAAGTTCATCCGCACGTTTTACACGGATTTGAAATTCACCGCCCTCATTGTTACTCAGGATCGAACTGAACTGATCAATCCCCAGCTGAAGGTCGTCCTGGTGAACCACAGTTTTAAATCCAAGTAATTTAGTTTGTTCCTTGTCCAATCCAGTATAGTCATACCAGCGCTGGTTGTAAAAAACAACTTCGGCTTTTGTCGTATTTGTCCAGGCAATCTGGGGAATGGTCTCCATCATGCTGCGGAACCTGGCTTCACTCTCTGCCAATGCTTTTGTGCGGTTAATCACGCGTACTTCCAACTCCTGGTTCAGTTCTAAAAGCTCCTGGTTAATGACCTTTAACTTTTCATCCGTTATTATTTTTTCTTTCCTCGCCCGGGTGTCATTTAATGCCCTGTTGATTTTTGTAGAGAGTGTAACCAGTTTATTCTTAGATACATAATCGGTTACGCCCGCCTTGATCAGCTCCACCACATTTTCTTCCCCAATAAATCCCGAAACAATAATAAATGGGGTATGGGCATGTTTATCCTGCTTGATTTGGAAAGCAGTGACCGCATCAAAAGAGGGAAGGGAATAGTCTGATAAGATGAGATCCGGATCAAAATTTTCCAATGCGTTCTCGAACGCAGTACGAGTCTGTACAATTTCAGCTGTAAAGCTCAATTCTGATTTTTTTAATTCACGGATCAGCAGATCAGCATCGCTTTCGTTGTCTTCTAGAATAAGTATTTTAAGACCTGGTGTCATTATTTATTCTTTATGTTAGTGTGGCTGCTGACTTAATATTATCCAATACAATCCGATCTCTTTTACTGCATTGAAAAAGTTATCGCTGTCAACCGGTTTCACGATATAACTGTTTGCCCCAAGTTCAAAGCATTTTTCGATGTCGGGACCTTCATTAGAGGAGGTAAGCATGACCACTGGGATTGATTTAAAAATCGGATCTGATTTTATCTTTTCCAATACTTGCAGACCGGATACCTTTGGCATCTTTAAATCGAGTAGGATCAATTTTGGAAATTCTGTACTGCTCCGATCTGCATATGCTCCTTTGCAATAAATAAAGTCCAATGCTTCCGCGCCATCAATCACATGATGGAGTTTGTTGCTGAAGCCATTTTTTTTAAGTGCGCGAATGGTGAGTGCAGCATCGTCCTGGCTGTCTTCAACAAATAAAATTTCAACGTTATGGTAACTCATTTTTTTTGATTTAATCGTTTATAGCTGGCAGGGTAAAATAAAAGCAGGATCCTTCGCTGATTACGGATTCTGCCCAAACGGTTCCATGGTGTCGTTGCACTATTTTTTGCACGATGGCTAACCCAATTCCCGTACCCTCAAATTCTTCCTGGGAATGTAACCTTTGAAAAACTCCGAAAAGTTTATCATAGTATTGCATATCAAATCCGGCTCCTGCATCCTTTACATAATATACAATGAGCTGGTCTTTTTTGTAGGCACCGATTTCGATTTTCGTTTTTACTTTATATTTTGAATATTTAATGGCATTGGAAATCAGATTGATCCATACCTGTTTAATCAATGATTTGTCTCCTTTAGCATTTTGAAGTTCAGTAATTTCAAATTCAGGGATGTTTTCCTGGTCTTCGAATAACAATTCTTCCCGAACCATATTTACAAGGTGGGGCATGTCTATTTCGGAAAAGCCGACTTGTTTTCTGCCCAGTTTGGAAAAAGCCAGTAAATCATCAATGAGTTCCCCCATCTTTTTCGAATTTCTAATGATGGACTGAAGGATTTTTAGCCCATCAGCATCAAAGTTTTCCGCATAATCCTCTGTCAGAATTTTTGTGTATCCATTAATTGCCCTGATTGGGGCACGTAAGTCATGGGATACGGAGTAGGAAAATGATTCCAGTTCTTTATTTACGGATTCAAGCTGCGCTGTACGTTGAATGACCTTCTGTTCTAACTCGTCGTTTAGTTTGCGAATGTCATCTTCCGCATTTTTTAGTTCTTTGTTTGCAATGATTAACTCTTCGGCTCTTTTTTCCTTTTCTTCATTTTGAAAAGCAAGTTCTTTATTGGCTATGACAAGCTCTGCAGCACGGTTTTCTTTTTCTTCGTTCTGAAAAATCAGCTCTTTATTGGCAATGACAAGTTCTGCGGCCAGCTTTTCTTTTTCTTCATTTTGAAAAGCAAGCTCTTTATTGGCTATGGCAAGCTCTGCAGCGCGGTTTTCTTTTTCTGCGTTCTGAAAAATCAGCTCTTTATTGGCAATTGCCAACTCCGCAGCCCAGTCTTCTTTCTCTTTATTTTGAAAGGCGATCTCCCTGTTAGCAATGATTAATTCATCAGAATCGTTTTTTTTCATATTCTTAGCTAAAAGGCCGTATTTAAAAATGTGTAGGAAGTGAACGTAATGGGATATTTTCTAAAGCTAACACATTAATAAGCGAAAACACTGTAATATGAATTTAAATTGAGGATAAGCGATTTTCAGTATCTACAGGGGCTGAAGGATTTTATATAATATCTTGATTCTGCAGATCCCGATCCGGGTTTTCGAAGATTCCGTTCCTAAGCTTTTAAACTTTTTTAAGGATTGAATCCTAATGATAGGGTCTGTGGCTGAGTTAATTGGATTAAAAATCGCCTGTTTAATGCCCTGGGTTTAAAATGACAGAACTGAGATATAAAAAAATATTTTTTTTGTAATTACTTCCTGGCTAATTGCTTAACTTGTGGTCATGTCTTTATAGAAATTTGAAGTTTCTGTCTTCTATAAAGACATTAAGCTTTTAAGTTTCGGACGACAGTAAAATAATTTTTTTATAAAATAAACGCTCAATCAATGATTACTTCCAATATTCCTATAAGAATTAAGTTCTTAATTGTGCTGAATTACAGTGTGATATGCTTGTCTTTGATTGGCTATTTTAAATGCTAGAGTTGTATTGAAGGAATGTGAAAACTGTTTTTTTTACTAATTCATTATTTAGTATAATTGTCATAAAAAAATACATTTTTACATTAAATTTTACTTTTCTGTAACTATTTGTGTTTGATTTCGTTATATTCTCTGTTAATTATAGATAAAATGCCATGCCAATTGCCGCCAAAATAAGAGTTCAGAGAATGATTAAGGGTTATAGCCAGGAATATATGGCTTTCCGACTCAATATTTCCCAAAACGCCTATTCAAAATTGGAACGTGGGGAGACTGAACTTACTGTGAGAAGATTTTATGAAATCATAGAAATTCTGGAAGTACCAATGGATAGTTTACTCACCGAGCATAGGAGCTTCGATCTTTAATTCTGCCCGCTAAAGTTCTCATTGTGTTAACAATTTGAAAATATTTTTTTAACATTGCCTGAATTTATTAGTAAATTTATATCAGCATCCCGCAACTCATAAAATCAAAATGTTGATGATGAGACTGTATAGTGAACTTTCGGATGTAGAACTGGTCGCCTTATTAAAGGCTGGCAACCAGCTTGCGTATACTGAAATCTTTGAACGGTACACAAGGATTCTCCTGCGCCATGCCTTCCGTCTGCTGTCCGACCATGACGAAGCCCATGATGTCGTACAGGATGTCTTTCTCCAGCTTTGGCAAAAGCGGGAAGACCTGGAATTTAAAACCTCCATCTCTTCTTATCTGTATGCTTCCGTCAGAAACAAGATCTTTAACCTGCTTTCTCATCAAAAAGTGGTTTTGAGATATGCCGAATCCATCAGCAGTTTTATGGTAGAGGGTTA
Organism: Pedobacter sp. FW305-3-2-15-E-R2A2; assembly: GCF_038446955.1. Lineage (NCBI taxonomy): Bacteria > Pseudomonadati > Bacteroidota > Sphingobacteriia > Sphingobacteriales > Sphingobacteriaceae > Pedobacter > Pedobacter sp. FW305-3-2-15-E-R2A2. The sequence continues at coordinate 5,253,621 of NZ_CP151803.1, read as the reverse complement.
TAACATCGTTGACGATGAACTCCGGGAAAAGGAACTTGCAGCGGTTATCGAGAAAGAAATAAACGCATTGCCCGCAAAGATGCGTGAAGTCTTTCTTCTAAATAAAAAGGAAGAGCTGAGCTACCAGGAAATATCCGAACGCCTTAACATTACCAGCGAAACCGCAAAGCAGCAGGTGTATAAGGCAATGAAAATCTTAAAGCTTAAAATGGATTCCTTCCTCAGTATTTACCCCTTTTTATAAAAATTTTATCTTTTTTTCCTATCGACGTATGACGCTAGCCCTACTTAGCTGTCTTAGGGGTATAACAGGCGTTAAGAGCCTCTTATCAATAAGTCATGAACGAAGAAAATGTTTTCAAGTCATTAATAAAGGGATACAACGAAGGTACATTAAGTCCGGAGCAAAAGACAATGATGGAATCCTGGTACATCAACCACGCTGCAAACAGCAAAGCTGAGCTTGATGAAGAGAAAGAAAATGAAATCATCGAACTGCTAAGGGCTACTTTGCCGCTAAAGTACCCTAAACCTTCCAGGATGTGGTGGCCCCGTATTGCTGCGGCCGCTTCCATTATCCTATGTCTTGGAACAGCGTATTACTTTTATCAAAAAACTGATGTTACTCCCTCAGTATCTTACGCAAAAAACAATATCCTTCCTGGTGGCAATAAAGCCTATCTGACTTTGGCAGATGGTAAGAGGATTACCCTGACCAATGCTAAAAATGGAACGCTTGCACAACAGCCAGGAGTTAACATTACAAAAACTTCGGATGGAGAACTGATATACAGCATTAACGACCTCAAACCAGAGATCGAAGCAGCAAAGAATTACAATACGATCGAAACGCCCGTTGGTGGACAGTATCAGGTCGTATTACCGGATGGTACCAAAGTATGGCTAAACGCCGCATCTTCACTAAAATTCCCCTCAACTTTTGCCAGGTTAGTTAATAGAAAAGTTGACTTACGCGGCGAAGCCTACTTTGAAGTAGCAAAAAATAAACAACAGCCATTTATCGTGAAAACGGCAGAACAGGAAGTAGAAGTTTTAGGAACACATTTCAACATCAATACCTATAAAGATGAGCAGGGTGTAAAAACGACTTTATTGGAAGGATCAGTCAAAATCCACAATGGTGTGGAATCTAAAATCCTGAAGCTAGGGGAGCAGTCGACTTTAACAAACCAGAGATTTATGGTTAAAACTATTGATGTTGAAGAGGCCATAGCCTGGAAGAAAGGGTATTTCTACTTTAATAATGAGAACATTGAAAGCATTATGCGGAAACTCTCCCGCTGGTACAATGTAGAGGTTCAATACGAGGGCAAGATCCCTAATGAAGGATTTTATGGCACCGTATCGCAGACTAAGAATATCAGTCAGGTGCTCAGCATATTGGAAAAAACAAAAGGCGTTCACTTTAGGATTGAAGGAAGGAGGATCACCGTTATGAAATAATGCTACCTAAACTGACATCCAATAAAAAAGCCATCCCAACGCGAATCAGGATGACCAAGTCTGGATAGACAACATACGAAAATATGGTATCAACCGCGAAGAGCCGAACCACCTCGAAAATGAAAAGGCGCAACGCATAAACCCAAACTAAACAAATGTACAGTTTTTATAGGAAATGTCTATGGGAGCCATCGCGCTACATAGCTAAGCTACTGCTGTTTATGATCCCGGCATTTGGCCGGATCAGCGATTCAGATAAAAGAAAATGGATCATGAGAGCTAACCTAACCACGGTTCTTTTAATTTCAGCAATCATACAGGTAAGCGCAAGCTCATTTGCTCAGAAAATTACCTTGTCGGAGAGAAATGCACCCTTGCTGAAAGTGTTCAGGGAGATTCGTGTGCAGACAGGCTACGATTTTATGGTTACTGCGACAACGCTTAAGGGGACGAAAGATATTACAATAGAGGTGAAAAATGCAGAATTGAATGATGTGTTGAAGAATATCTTTGAGGGGCAGCCATTGAAATATTTTGTAAATGACCAGACTATAATTGTGTCGGAGAAAGATGGGACTGTTCAAGGTGGTTCAGTGAGGCTTCCTGATATTACGATAAGCGGAAAAGTTGTAGACGAAAAAGGCATCGGACTACCCGGTGCAACCATCAGGCTGAAAGGGAGGGAATCTAAGGTATCTGTTGTGACCAGTACAGATGGACAGTTTTCTATTGTAATCCCCGGAGAGCGTGCGGTATTGATTATTTCATATGTGGGATTTAAAACCAAAGAAGTCAAGGTTTCAGGGGCCGATGTTGACCTCATTGTCCGGATGGAACGGGTTACCGGAGTACTGGAAGAAGTTACGGTAGTAAGTACCGGTTATCAGAGTGTTCCGAAAGAACGAGCCACGGGATCATTTGAAAAAATCAATAATGCTTTGTTGAACCGAAATACAGGTTCAAACCTATTGAGTCGTTTGGAGAATGTTACCCCGGGAATGCTGATAGACCGGAGATTAAATCCCAGCCGTGCTCCCGGAATTGGCAATGTTACCATCCGTGGTCAAAGTACCTTAACCGGATCCATCGCAAAACCCCTGATTATTCTGGATAATTTTCCCTACGAAGGAGAACTTGATAACATTAATCCAAATGACATCGAAAATGTAACAATACTTAAAGATGCAGCTGCAGCCTCTATATGGGGAGCACGTGCTGCTAACGGAGTGATTGTAATCAATACTAAAAAAGGAAACTATAATTCTTCGCCTGACATTTCTTTTAATACCAACTTTACTATACAAAATAAGCCCGACCTGTTTGCACTTAAGCCAATGAGCACCTCAGATTATATTGATCTGGAAAAAAGGCTTTTTAATGAGGGCTTTTACGATAATAAAATTTTGGATGTGTATTCCTGGCCCTATTTATCGCCGGTAGTGGAATTGATGTTAAAAGCAAGAGCACCGGGAGCAACCTTATCTCAGGCCGAAGCAGATGCGCAGATTGATGCCCTGCGTAAGTATGATGCCAGAAACGACTACCTCAAATACGTTTACCGCGCCGACATCGCCCAACAATACGCAATTAATATTAAAGGCGGAGGGGACCAGTTTAATTACCTGCTTTCGGGAGGATACGATAATAACCGCTTTAATGTGGTGAAAAATAATGCGGATAGAATTACACTCCGCACGAATATCGGATACAAACCTATTAAAAATCTGGAATTTGAAACGAGTATTCTTTACACTCAGAAGAACGCTGAATCACCTGGTTTACCAAGTGTTCTCAACTATGATCCTGGATCAACGCTTCCTTATACGCGTCTTGCCGACGACAACGGAAACCCTTTGGTTGTCGGCAGAGATTATGGGGTGAGGTTTTTAGATTCCGCTGATCCCAGATATTTGGATTGGAGATATCGTCCATTAGCTGAGCTCAATACAACCTCAAATATCATAAATACTTATGATTGGTTAATGAATATAGCCGCAACTTACAAATTCCCCAAAATTTTTAGTACTTCGATTAAATATCAATATGGGAAAACCTTAACCGAAGGGAAAAACCTGAACGGAAAAGATTCTTATTACACACGTAATCAAATTAATCTGCTTACGGAACTTGATAGCGCACAAGTCAAATATAATTTGCCAATAGGGGGGATTCTTAACCAGACTTCCGGAAATACGAATTTTTACAACATTAGGGGCCAGGTCAACGCAAATAAAAACTGGAACGACAAACATGAACTGGACGCCTTGGCAGGTGTAGAGAAAAGTGAAAGGCATATTAAATCAAATACTTTTAATACTTATGGCTATAATGATGAATTATTGACTTATGCCGATGTAGATCATCTCACTCAGTTTCTTTCCCCGGTATTTACTTATGTAAATATGCCAAGTGGCATTGATTTTACGGATCAACGAATCCGTTTCACCTCTATATTTGCCAATGCTGCATATACCTATAATAAACGCTATACCGTGTCTGCAAGCGGGCGTAAAGATGCAGCCAACCTTTTTGGGGTGAAAGCCAATTTAAGAGGAGCGCCATTTTGGTCTGCCGGCTTGAGTTGGAATGTCTCCGATGAACCTTTTTACCATTTTGCCCTTTTACCTTATCTGAAATTTAGAGCAACTTACGGATATCAGGGAAATACAGATAATAATTTGTCTGCCTATAGCTCCATTAGATACAGTGGAGTAGTGAACGAATTTAATTTGCCATATGCTATACTAGTCAATCCAGCAAATGATAATCTGAGATGGGAAAGGGTAGGGACGTTTAATTTTGGTCTTGACTTTCGTTCAAAGAACAACGTAATTTTCGGAAGTATTGAATATTATTCCAAACGCTCGAAGGATATGCTGTATGTAACCCCCTTGGATTTTACAACGGGGTTTAATTCGGCAACATATAACAGCTCGGACATGAAAGGGCGGGGTGTTGATATTTCTCTCCATTTAAATAATCTTCAGGGCAATATAAAATGGAATACAGATCTGTTTTTTAATTACAATACCAATCGGATTACCAGATTTCAACCCTCTGATAGTGGAATTGATGGTTATATTGGAGATGGGCTAACCATTAATAGTAGTCTGGTAGTAGGAAAACCTTCTAATGCTGTTTTTTCCTATCAATGGGCGGGACTTGATCCGGAAACCGGGGATCCGTTGGGCTATTTGAATGGAGAGAAAAGTAAAGACTATGCCTTACTTACCAATGTCTCACCAGATCAATTACAGTACCATGGTTCAGCTGTGCCGGTTTATTCGGGAGGGCTGAGAAATACGCTGAGCTATAAAAATATTAGTCTTTCTGTAAACGTAATCGCCAAATTAGGATATGTATTCAGACGGCCCGGCTTAGACTACAGTTCTATACTGGATGCAACCTCAAGTGGGGTAACAGTTGGCCATGCTGATTATAGTAAACGATGGCAAAAGCCTGGGGACGAGATTTTCACAGATGTTCCTTCTTTAGCTTATCCGAATGATCCTTTACGTAACACATTTTATCAAAGATCAGCGGCCTTGGTAGAGAAGGCAGATCACATTCGTTTACAGGATATTACCTTAAGCTATCTACTGGATAATGTGCGATGGCCTGTTAGAAACATTAAAATATTTACTAATCTAAGTAATCTTGGAGTCATTTGGAAAGCGAACAAACTGGGCCTTGATCCAGAATATTATAAGGGATATCCGGCCCCATTGACTACTGCATTTGGTTTAAGTGCTAATTTTTAACATCATTTATCATGAATTGTATCAATAAAATAATGTTGTTTCTAGCTGTAATGATCTGCCTGAATTCCTGTAAAAAATTTCTGGATGTGAAGCCCGATAAAAAGCAGGTAATCCCGGGTACGTTAGAGGATTGCCGTTCTTTGCTGAATAGTCAGTTTTTAGGAGGAGGCTATCCTGTTGCGGCCGAAATATCATCAGATGATTACTACCTTACATTTAACAATTGGAATGCATTGCTTCCATCAAACAGAGAACCATATTTATGGCAATCAGATGCCAATATCTCTTTTGGTGAATGGTCAGCCCCATATGAAAGGATATTGGTCGCTAACCAGGTATTGGAAACGCTGTCAGATATAAAGCCATTGGCCCAGGAACAGGTGGAGTGGAATAAACTAAAAGGAACGGCTTTATTATTGAGGGCAATGTGTTATTATAGTCTTGCCCAGATATTTACCAAACCTTATGATCCTGGAACTGCAGCGCAGGATCTGGGTATTCCCTTACGCTTAGGGACAAGTATTGACGAAAAAATAGAAAGAGGGAATTTACAACAAACATATCAGCGGATTGTACAGGACCTCACCGAAAGTGCGGGTCTGTTACCAGCCGAACAGCCTGATACAAGAGTGAAAAAGTCGGTAATTATGCCAGTAAAAGCAGCAGCTTTTGCTGCATTGGCCAGAGTATATTTGGTTATGGGTGACTATCCAAATGCGTTTAACAATGCAGATGCCAGCTTAAAACAATATGGCATATTGATGAATTACAATACCCTTGATACTTCACAGTATTATCCAATTCCAAGATTTAACCAGGAAGTTGTACTGGAACTGGAAGGCAGTGGTTTAGTTCCAGTCCTTTTTGGATTGGCGAGTGATGATCTTCGAAATTTGTACCCTGAGGATGATCTTAGAAAGACGCTCTATTTTAGGGATAACAAAGATGGTACTTATTCTTTTAAAGGGACTTATATTCCTGGCAGTATATTCAGCGGGCTGGCTACAGATGAAATCTATCTGATCAGAGCCGAGTGTTCTGCCAGAGCGGGGAATATTGCCGCTGCACTTGCAGATCTGAATACATTAAGAAAAAATCGTTGGAATGCTACTGCTGTTTTTATCCCTCTGACTGCCAGTAATGTCGAGGACGCATTAAAGCTGGTTATTCTGGAACGCAGAAAGGAATTGCCTTTTCGAACGCTAAGATGGACTGATCTGAGAAGATTGAACAAAGACAATAGGTCTGCGGTTACTTTGAAACGTATGCTAAACGGACAGCAGTACACTTTGCCCCCAAATGATCTTCGGTATACCTTACTCATCCCGAGAGAAGTTTTACAAAGAGTGAATTTACCACAGAACCCGAGGTAGACCAAGGGTATTAGCCAAATATATGTTATGATGAAGAAGAATAAAGTGAACATCCTGTTGTTGTTTATATGGTTTGGTTTGACAGCTCAGGCTGTAGGGCAAGTCAAAGGTTTAAAAATTGGTGATCAGGTCCCTGATGTTCCACTGACGAAAATTGTAGAGGTCGATGGGACAGTTAAATCAGCTAAATTATCGGATTATTTTGACCGCCTCCTCATTCTGGATTTTATGTATACGTCGTGTGGAGCCTGTATTAATGCATTACCTAAAAAGGACTACTTACAACGTAAGTTTGGAGAGAAGGTTAAAATTATGGTGGTTGTAGGAGGAGAGATGTATTCCCCGGGGATGCTTAAAAGAGAAAATGAAAGTTACATCAGGAAATTTCTGACTAATAAAAAAAGTTTCTTATCCAAGCATAATGTACAACTTCCCTGGATAGTTGAAAATAAACAGCTCAACCAATATTTTCCGCATCAATTGGTTTCGCACCTGGTTTGGATCTATAAGGGAAAACTGGTAGCGGTTACTGAACAGGATTATGTGACAGAAGCTAATATTCAGACAATACTCGATGGTAAAAAAAATGACTGGCCGGTTAAAAATGATTTTATGCCGGAAGTTAGCCTGGATACCCCTTTAGTTTGCCAGAACCCACAAAGATTTACAGGAAATAAAACTGTCCATAGATATGCTGCTGTTTTGGGTTGTTATCAGGATGGTGTTGTCACTAAAGCGGGAACCATACGTGATTCAGTTCAGCATACACGCAGGGATTATATCATCAACCTGCCTGTATTGAATATATATGCCAGCAGATGGGGAATCATAAGAGATAGTTTAAAAATGCTGGAACCAAGTTTCGTGATATTGGAAGTGAAAAATCCATTAAAATATATCAGGCAGGAAGATTCACCGGAACCTAATTTGATGGTGCGCCGGAGAACGAGTATTTGTTATGAGGCTTTAGGACCGGATACCAACCAAACCAATCAGGAGGTTGCATCTGCTGTAATTAAGGATCTTGATAATTTATTAGGACTTCATGGGCGTTATGAAAAGCGTCGGATGAAATGCCTGGCCCTGGTGAAAACAAAGAGCCTGAATCAAATCAGAACAACAGCCAAAGAAGGAGAGGGCTTTGAAATATTAGCTGCACCTCATATCAAACTTGTCAATAAAAGTCTGGATAACATTGTATGGAAGTTAAACCAATTTTATGGTAATCCACCCGTTTTCGATGAAACGGGATATAAAGATCTTGTAGATATGGATTTTAAGCTGGATTCATGGCAAGATATTTTTGAGGTCAGAAAAGCATTGCAAAATTATGGATTGGACCTGAAAGAAGAAGAAAGAGAGTTAGAAGTATTTGTATTAACGGAAATAAGATAGTGTATTATCCCAACCCAAAATAAGTTTTAAATGAATATAAAAAAAAGCGTGTTTAATTTTATCCTGTTAAGTGGCTTAACTTTTTCAAGCTCCTTTGCTCAAAATATTCCCGCGGATACTGCATTAAGAAAAGGGAAGCTGGCCAATGGTTTGAGCTATTATATCCGGCATAACCATATTCCCAAGGGGCGTGCGGATTTTTATATCGTTCAAAAAGTCGGATCTGTGCTGGAAGAGGAAAATCAGAGAGGACTGGCTCATTTTTTAGAGCATATGGCTTTTAATGGAACGAGACATTTTCCTGGAAATACTTTAATCACCGAACTTGGAAAAAAGGGAATTAAGTTTGGAAGTAACATCAATGCCTATACTTCATACGATGAAACAGTATACAATTTAACTAATATCCCGGTAACCAGAGCGGGTGTTTTGGATACTGCCTTATTGATACTTAAAGACTGGTCGGGCTTTATACTAAATAAGGATGAGGATATTGAAGAAGAACGTGGTGTAGTGAGAGAAGAATGGCGAACCAGATCTTCTGGTTATTTGCGTGTACAGGAAAACAAGATTATGCCGTTACTTTTTGCAGGTACCCCTTATGCGGACAGGCTTCCTATTGGTACTTTAAATGTAATTAACAATTTCAACCCAAAGGAGCTCCGGGATTATTATAAGCAATGGTATCGTCCTGATTTGCAGGGAATCATTATCGTAGGAGATGTCAATGTCGATAAAGTTGAGGCAACGTTGAAAAAACTTTTTGCTGATATTCCGAAACCCGTAAGTCCGGTTCCCCGGAAATATTTTAAAATCACTGATAATAAGGATCCTATAATAGCAATAGCTTCCGATCCGGAAATCAGAAATACTTCAGCCAAGGCTTACTGGAAGCAGGACATGGTGACTGCAGATCAAAAAGAAACGGTGCAATTTTTTAAAGTAAACCTGATTAATAATATCATCAGTAATATGCTGAATGAACGGTTTGCAGAAATTGCCAAGAAAGGAAATGCCAGCTATTCTCTTAATGCAATTATGGACAAGTATTCCATTTCTAAAAGACCTGCATGGGTCTTGAATGTAAATGCACCCGATAACGATTTGAAAACTGCTTTAAGGATAGGTTTGTCCGAATGCGAACGAATGCGTCGCTTTGGATTCAATAAAAATGAATTCGAACCCACCATTAAAAATTTTAATTTGGTAAATAATGAATCCGAATATTACGACAGGAACAACAGAGAGAATTTTCTTTATACCAGGGAATATGTTGAACATTTTCTAAATGGAGGTATTTCTTCGGATCCTGAATGGAAGTATCGGACAACAAGAGATATTTTGAATAACCTGAGCATAGATACTTTGAATTTTTATGCAAAAAAGTATGTTCGGGATTATAATATGGCCTTTGAAATCCTTTCTCCTCAAAAAAGCGGACTTAATGTCTTATCCAAAATTGAAGTTTCAAAATTATGGGAGGAAGTGAAAATGCTGGATTTGAAACCCTGGATCAAAGAAGAAAAAAAGAGTGACCTTTTAGGCCTAAGCATTCCTAAGGGAGGGAAAATTATTAAAACAGAAAAAAATACCGGACCTTATGGATTTACAAAGTGGGAACTTTCCAACGGTGTAAAGGTATGGTATAAAAAAACCGGGTACAATGAGTCAGATCTGATCCTGTACGGATTTAAACCAGGAGGATACGCGCTGGTTAGCAGGGCAGATCTTCCATCAGCAATAGCTTACAATAGCATAACTGCAGCAAGCAGCGGTTTTGAAGGAATAGACGGACGTTCATCAGCGATGAGTATGGTAGACAAAAATTTTGAATCATTGAGTGCAACAGGTTCTATCATGCATATGAAAGTGCTTTTTCAGCATATATACCTCAGGATGACAAAATTTAAAAAAGAAGAGGAAACATTTTATAATTGGAAAAGAGGACAGAAGGAAATGATTAAGTCACGTTCTCTTGATCCAAAAACTGTTTATTCAGATACACTGGTTTCAATCATGAGTAACCGCCACCCGCGTGCATTGTCGCTTAATAATATGATGGTGCTAAATGAGGTATCTTATGATAAGATTATCAGACTACATCGGGAATATTTTGGCAATGCGAACGGGTTCAATTTTATTCTGACTGGCAATGCAGATGAAGACAATGTGAAAGTACTTGTTGAAACCTGGCTTGGAGGTTTACCTTCTCTTAAGAAAAGAAAAAAAATTGTTGATCATGGTATGTATCCGCCTAAAGGAGTGCTCAAAAAACATTTCACAAAAAAAATGGAAACGCCGCAGGCAACTGTGACCATTGGTTATACCGGAGAGATGCCATATACCGTTAAAAACAATATACTAATGATGTTTGTGAGCGAGATTTTGAAAACTGTTTATCTGGAAACTATAAGAGAAAAAGAAGGTGGAAGTTATGGCGTAGCAGTAAGTGGCGAATTGATAAAATATCCGAAAGAGCGATTTATTTTTCAGGTAAACTTTGACACAAATCCGGAACCCATGAAAAAAGAGCGGCTCATTAATCTTGTGTATCAGGAAATAAAAAAACTAATGACAGAAGGAATCGAACAAGATAAAGTCGATCGGGTAAAACAGAATCTGATAAAAAAATATTTGGAGAATATATCTAAACCAAACGCCAGATATTGGAACGGAATGCAGGGCGCATTTTTGCTTTATGGAATAGATTGGCGCACTGGATATGACAAGGTGGTATTGTCAATTACTCCGCAAATGATAAAAGAATTTGCGGAGAATATTTTTAAGCAAGGGAACATCATTGAGGTGGTGATGAGTCCGGAATAAGAAAAGGGCTGATGGTGAAAATTTTCACACCATCAGCCCTTTGTTTTAAAATTTACTGTTGTTTACGGCTCCAAAAGAACATTTGCAGACTCAATTTTTGTTGAGAATGCATTATTAATCTCGGTCTGCAAAGATGGTGTAATGATCGGTCTTGCTACGCCATTAATAAACTGAGTGTTTGCAAAGATTGCACAAATGTCTACATTCGGTGATGGACATTGTGGTTGCATTAGAACCTGATTGTAGTTTAGAGGATCAGTAATTGATCCGGTACCATCATATTTAAACCATGAATTAGCCATAGTTTTAGTGCTTTTGTAATTTAAAAAGCTTAAACTTTAATTTAACTTACTCTCTCTAAGGTTTTCAGTTTCCCCTTTTGCCTACTTTGTTTAGGATTTTCGGCTTCTTCCTTTTTTTCTATTTGTCTTGCAAAGCGCATAGCGATTGTTTAAACAATATTTTATTCATGTAATTTCGATCAAACCCTCGAATGTTTATTGGTTAAGGGCAAAGCCTTACATTTGCAGACTCAACCTTGGTTGTAAATGCACTATTGATTTCGGCCTGCAAAGCGGATGTAATAATTGGCCTTGGTACTCCTCCAATAAATTGAACTTGTGAGAATATTACACAAATATTGACATCAGGGGTTGGGCAGTTTACTGAAAATACTTCATTGTAATTCGTAGGATCAGTTATTGATCCAGAACCATCATATTTAAACCATGAAGTCGCCATAATTTTACTACTTTTATAGATCAAAAAGCTTAAACTTTATTTCTTGCCTACTTTTTTCAAGATTTTCAGCATTTCCTTTATCTATCAATTATTTCCAATGACTTTTTTTGTTCATCGCATCATACTAATTCAAAAATATATTTGTAATGGAAAAGGATGGTTTGTTAGAATTAGGGTTTTAATCTCACGTTTGCCGATTCCGTGAGTGTCCAAATAGCCCAATGAATCTCATTACAAAGCGCTGGAGTAATAATTGGTCTTTGAACTCCACCAATTATTTGTACCTGTGCGAAAATTGCACAGAGGCGTCGTTTTGGTGGTGGACAATTTGGGATTGGACAAACTGTATAGTTTAACGGATCGCAAACATCTCCTGTACCATCATAACAGAACCATGAATTTGCCATAATCATATTGCTTTTATAATCTTAAAAAGCTTAAACTCTATCTTTTTCCTACTCTTTTCAAGGTTTTCGGCATCCCTTTTCTCAAGCTACTACTCAAATAAATACTCAATATTTCATCTCCAGCAACACTACCCCAACCACTGCAATCAACGTCAGCAACAAATTCACCTTAAAATGTTTTTTCCATCCTATTCTGCTAAACACCCCTCCACATGGACACGGATATATATCATAAACCTGATAAATAATACCGCTCACATACACCGTAAAAACACTCATCATGAACAAGGAAACATACATCCCTATCAACCTCGTTTCCGGAAAAATCAATAAAACTACCGTTCCTAACTCTCCAATCGGCAGCAACCAGCTTAACCAGGGTACACTCCATTTAGGAATAGCCTGACTTTTCAAAACCTCTTTGAAATACTTTATGTTGCGTAATTTTGGTACTGCTGCATAGATCCACAACGCAATAAATAATGCAATAATCGTATATATTAAAACAGACATCACCATTTGTCAAAGGCTTTAAAAATTCATCTTTTACCATTTCAAAACTGAGTTACACCCGGATAAACAAAACGGCCAAATAATAGCACAAAATCCAGCGTATGTCATGTCTAAGAAGTTGTTCGTCCGGGGCTCCCTCAGTTAAAGAATATCATCCGATATCTTAGTACCAAGGTCGGGAGGTTTTCATTCATATTCTAGGGTCATATGTCCCAAAAACCTATTCCTCCGCGATTTCTGTAAACAAAATGTAAAATCAAACCCAAATCCCTGCAAACAAAAAATCTTAATTGGAACACTCGTTCTAAATACATACATTTGTTCCCACTATGGCACGCAATAAAGAATTTGATCCTACCGAAAAGCTGGAAAAGGCCCGCGACTTATTTTGGGAAAAGGGGTATCACGCTACTTCCATGCAGGACCTCGTGAGCCAGATGAAAGTGAACAGGGGGAGCATGTACGATACTTATGGAGACAAACATCAGCTCTTCATAGAAAGCCTGCAAAATTATGCGAAGGAAACTTACTCCGAATATAAGCAGGCTGCAACAGGAGAAAAATCACCATTTAAAGCGATTGAACTGATCGTCAAAAAGGCGATCCAACGATCTTTTGAAGAAGAAAAAGTCTGTATGATTGTCAAATCTTCTTTTGAAATGGCTCCGCTCGACAATGATGTCAAGGAAATCCTAAAACAGCTCAGCAATGCCCTGATCTCCATTTTCGAAGAACTGATCGAAAAAGCACAGCAATCCGGGGAAATCTCAACAGACAAAAACGCCAGGCAATCGGCCCAGTTTATCGTAGGGAGTTTTGCCGGCTTATGGCAAATGCAAGCCCTATACAACGACCGAATAATGGTAGAACAAATGGCAAAAAATACCCTGGATAGCTTAAAGTAGCATCCAGGAAATGATAGTAACAAAATTTTTTAATCAATAATGGAACGATTGTTCTATTAATAATAAAGAGATATGGAAACAGATAAAATGACCCTTACTTACCTTTTAAAACACCAACAGCATCGGAATCTGGATTCGATAACTGAAATCATGAACAGCAATAATTTCTGGGAGATCTTTCCACCAGAAAATGTAGAAGTGCTCAGTTGGAAGGTCCTGATTGGTTTAGGACACCTGGTTACCTTGAAGTTCCCGCCTTCTCAACTTAGAGAAGTGAACCTTTCTATAGAAAAAGGGGCTTGGGGAGCCTTTGATACAGAAGCTTACAGCACTTACGATTACCTCGACATCTGGAAAGAAAAGGTAAAAAGATAATTTTTTTGATCAATAACAGAACGATTGTTCTAGAATAATAACACTACACATATATGGAATTAGGAATCAGTATGTTCGGCGATTTACACGTCGATCCGGCAACCGGAAAAATACAATCAGCACAACAGCGCCTGAAAGAACTCATGGAAGAGATTAAGCTTGCAGACGAAATAGGCATCGACCTTTTTGGAATAGGGGAGCACCATCGGCCGGAATATGCAGTGCCAAGCCCGGAAATTATCCTGGCTGCAGCGGCAGTCATTACCAAAAGAATCAAACTAAGCAGTTCTGTAACGGTATTAAGCTCCTCAGATCCTGTTAAGCTTTACCAGAACTTTGCTATGGTAGATTTACTTTCCGGCGGCAGGGCCGAATTGATGGCGGGTAGGGGAAGCTTCACCGAATCCTTCCCGTTGTTTGGTTATAATTTGCAGGATTACAGTGCACTGTTTGAAGAAAAACTGAATTTATTATTAGAAATCAATAAGGAAGAAACCATCAATTGGCAAGGTCGTTTTCGTGCGTCTTTAAAAGACCAGCAGGTGCTGCCCCGGGCAGTAAACAATAAACTTACGGTATGGATTGCAGCCGGGGGAACACCGGAATCTGTGGTACGTGCCGGAAGTTTGGGACTCCCACTGGTCTTTGCCATCGTCGCAGGAACACCTTTGCAACGCTTTAAGCCTCTTTACGATTTGTATAAAGAAACTTACCAGGAGTTTGGACATGACATGTCAAAGTTCCAGGTGGGGATGTTCTCGCACGCTTTATTTGGCCAGGATGCGAAAGCAACTGCTGACTACTACTACCCATTATATGCCGGACAAATGGACCGGATTGGCAGAACCAGAGGCTGGTTTCCTTTTCAAAGAGAGCAGTACGACTTTGGCAGGTCTGAAGCAGGTGCCTTATTTGTTGGCGACGCAGAAGCGGCCATCGACAAAATCCTGTACGCACAGGAACTATATGGAATTACCCGCTTCTCAGCGCATCTGGACGTAGGTGCGCCTGACCATCATCATTTGATGAAATCAATTGAAATATATGGGACTAAAATAGCACCAAAGGTGCGGGAAGCTTTAAAAAATAATTAGATACAAAAATGAAAAACATAAAAAGACTAAACCTGTGGAATGGAAATCCACCTGCCAAAAGCGGATTATCCGGCAATGAAGTTCTGGATCCCGAAGCGATCCTGGAGCTGACCAATGTGACAGAAACAGAACTGATCATCTATAGCCCGGAGGATAGGATTAATACTGGTGCTGCGGTAATTATATGCCCCGGAGGGGCTTATGCCGGATTGGCCATCACTACACAGGGCTATGATTTTGCCGAATGGCTCAACACGACCGGCATCA
Organism: Pedobacter sp. FW305-3-2-15-E-R2A2; assembly: GCF_038446955.1. Taxonomy (NCBI): domain Bacteria; kingdom Pseudomonadati; phylum Bacteroidota; class Sphingobacteriia; order Sphingobacteriales; family Sphingobacteriaceae; genus Pedobacter; species Pedobacter sp. FW305-3-2-15-E-R2A2. The sequence continues at coordinate 5,238,500 of NZ_CP151803.1, read as the reverse complement.
CAGGAATCGTGTTGAAATACAGAATGCCAAATGGAAATAAAGAGATTCCGTTAGATGATGTTCAGGAAGCCATCCGGTATATCCGTAAGAACGCCAAAGAACTGAAACTAAATGAAAACAAGATTGGCGTAGCTGGTTTCTCTGCAGGAGGTCACCTGGCTGCATTGTCGGCTACGCTGTTCTCACAAGAATCAGAAGAAGAAATCAGTACACGCCCTGACTTCTCCATTTTATTTTACCCGGTGATTTCAATGGGATTGCATACCCAAAAGGATACCCACCATAATTTATTAGGTGCAGATCCTTCCCCCTCCTCCATAGAAAAATATTCTTGCGAAAAACAGGTCCGTTCCAATACTCCGCCCACTTTAATTTTAGCAAGCGATGATGATACCATTGTCTCTCCAATTAACAGTACGCATTATTATGAAGCGCTGAAAAAACAACATATCCCTGCAACATTATACCTGTTTCCGCAGGGTGACCATGCCTGGGGGATAAAAGGACTCAACATGTTTGGAAAGAAATTTGAATATATTGAACAAGCAAAAGAGCTCATCTTAAATTGGATCAGGAACCATTGCTAAGCTCTTGATCCACTTAAAAAAGCTGTTTCCAACGCAAAAGGAAATGGCTTTTTTAATCTTTATCCAGCCCCAATCTCAGTTCAATCACCTAAATTTTAGTTATATAACTTAATTTTAGTTGTGAAACTTATTATTTAGTTATACCTTGCCCACATGGAAGATCTAACAAAAAACGAAGAGCGCATCATGCGCATTATCTGGGACTTAAAGTCTGGCTTTGTGAAAGACATCATCAGCAAGATGCCCGAAAATCCAAAACCACCTTACAACACCATTTCCTCGATTGTGAGGTTATTGGTAAAGAAAGGGTACCTCAGTTTTAAAGCTTATGGAAAAACCTATGAGTATTTTCCTTTGATCACAAAGGCAGCTTATAGAAAACAAAGTTTTAAAAACCTCTTCAGCAATTACTTCGACGATTCTGCGGAATCGATCTTGTCCTATATCGTTAAAGAAGAGCAGCTTTCTGCCGAGGACATCAAAAAATTAATGGACAGCATCGATAAAAAATAACGACATGGAGCTCTTTAGTTATCTGCTGAAAGCCGCGCTCTGTATGGCTTTCTTTTACCTGCCCAACCGCTTGCTCTTTAAAAAACTCAGTTTTTATAATTTGTACCGGTCTTATATACTGATCGCCATCGGTTGCAGCCTGGTCATTCCGCTTTTGCAGCTGCCATCAGGTGCTATCGTTTCCAGTCCGGTTGCTCAGCTTTCTGCTGTCATCGGGAACCAGAAGGAGACATTAGACAGCTTTCTGATTAAGCCCATCGCTTCCCCTGCATTTAACCTTGGAAACTATATCCTGATGATGTATTGCTCGGTTGCTTTATTAATGCTGATAAAGTTAGGCCTTAACCTCTTCAAAATTATACAAAGCGCTTGGCGCTATGGCGAAAAAGTGAATGGAAACAGGTTGGTCTACAACCGTTATCCTAAAAGTGCTTCTTTTTTCAATGTTATTTTTCTAAACAATACCGGATTATCTGAGGAGGATGAGCAAAAGATCATTGCCCATGAGCGCTTGCATATTGCGTTTAAACATAGCGCTGATATCTTATTCCTGGAGCTGCTGAAATGCATCTTTTGGTTTAATCCTTTTATATACCTGTTCAAAAAAGACTTGCAGGAAGTACACGAATATCAGGTAGACCAGGTGTTGGTGACCAGGTTTAATCCTAAGGATTATGCGAAGTTACTGGTCCGTTTGTCTGCTCAGGGCAATACAAAACTCTTGCATCAGTTCAGTTCAAATGAACTGGAGGAGCGGATCTCAAGAATGTTTAACCGGGAAACTGTCCGGTTGAAGAAATTAAGCTACCTTTTAGCCATTCCTGTCATCTTTATTCCGGGGTACTTTCTATCCGCGCAGCACAGCTACGCTTTTCCTAAAAACAATAATAAACTTCCATTTACGCTGGTCATCGATGCAGGGCATGGCGGCACAGAGCCGGGCGCACTGTATCAGGGCCGGACAGAAAAATATTATACCCTGCTGATGGCTAAAAAGATTGCCGCAATAGCTACCCAAAGGGGGATAAGGGTACTGCTCACGAGGACGGACGACGGGAATTTGAAACTGGCATCGAGAATAAAAAGAAAAGGTGACCTCTTCATTTCTCTCCATGTAAAAGGAGCTGATGAAACGCTGGAAAGAACCCGTTCAGGTCTGGACATCATCATCAGCGAAGAGAATAAAGAATATAAAAAGTCCGAAAACTTTGCCCGCATTCTTCAGCACAACTTTAAACAGCTGGACGAAATTAAAACAACAGAGGTCGCAGGGAGTACCCGCAATTATATCCTTAGGAATTGCCCTTCTGCAGCAGTACTGATTGAGTTGGGCTGTATCTCAAATGAAAATGACATCAAGTATATATCCAGTCCACAGGGACAGGAAGAAATTGCCGGAAAAATTATAGATGCCATCAGGTCTTACCATGATTAGGACTCTTGGCTGCGGCTTGCTCTTTGTGGTTTTAGTAAAAATAAGCCATGCCCAGGTATCGCCGGGTAAAACAGATACCGCAAAGACCGCTAAGCCAAAGGAGTTGAAAGAAGTAACCATCACGACCAAAAGGCCTTTACTGAAACAAATGATAGACCGGACGGTGGTCAATATCTCCGATTTGCTTTCCAATGAGGGAGCCAATGCGGTTGATGCTTTAAATAGTGCCCCAGGGGTGATGATCGAAGACAATGGCAGCATCAGCATTAAAGGGAAAACCGGAGCAACGATCCTCATCAACGACAAGCCAACCCATCTCTCTGCAGCAGACCTGATGAATTATTTAAAGAGCCTTCCCGCCGGAACGCTGGACCGGATAGAGATCATGTCTAATCCTCCCGCCCGCTACAGTGCTTCAGGTACCTCAGGACTGATCAACATCATTACCAAAAAGAACCGTCAGGAAGGTTTCAATGGGAGTGTGACCCTGGGATATGGCCGTGGTAGAGAACTGAAAACGAACAATAGCCTCCTGCTGAACTACAAACTAAAAGAACTGAACTTTTTTGCAATGGCCGGATATTCCAGGCTCAATAATTATTTTGAGGTAGTGCGACAAAGGAATTATTCAAATCCCAACCCGGAGCTTCAATATGGTCTTCGTCAGGGAAATTATGAAAGGAACAGCAAAACAAGTTATCATTACCGCTTAGGTCTGGATTATGACCTGAGTAAAAATACCACCCTCGGACTGGTTTTCAATGGTTTTGTGAGCCCTTATCAGGAACGCGGTGATTACACGAGTCAGTTTAAAACCTTCCATCCAGATCAGGATTCCTTGCTGGTCTCACAAAGTGATTTAACCATCCGGTCTTTGAACAAAACCTTTGGCCTGAGCTTCCTTCGGAAATTACCGGGAAAAGGGAATGAGCTGAGTGCAAACCTGGATTACCTGAATTATCAGATCTCTTCCGATCAGTTGTCTCAGACAGAGACCTACCTTCCGGATCATTCCCTCAAAGAAAAATACATCTTACGATCTCAAAACCCTTTTGAAACCAGTATTTACAGCGCAAAAGTAGACTATAGCACTAAAGATTTTCCTCTGGACCTGGATGCCGGCCTGCAATCCACCTTATCAAACAGATACAATCAGGGACGCTATTTTAACCTGTCGGATGGTAAGTCAACAAGTGTAGAGGCGCTGAATAACCAGTTCAAATACCGGGAAAATATCAATGCAGCTTACCTGTCTGTCCATAAGAAATGGACCTTATGGACTTTGAAAGCCGGAATAAGGGCCGAACAAACCATCGCGGCTGTGCAATCGCCCTTAGCGGAAGCTTTGTCACCTCGGGATCTCCATTATTTAAGCATTTTCCCGACCTTTTACGCTGCTTATAAACTGGACAGTACGACTTTAAATTCTTTAAATTTTTCTATTGGCAGGAGAATCAGCCGTCCGGACTATCAAAGTTTAAATCCTTCCATATTCTTTTTCGACAGAAATACTTCCAACAGAGGAAATCCATTGTTAAAACCAGATTATGCGACCAATATAGACGTAAATTATACGCATTTGGGAAAACATGTATTCGGACTGAGCTTTAGCAGTGTCCGTGACCAGCTCACCCAGGTTTACCAGCAAATCGGAGGTTCTTTTGCATTGATACCGGTTAATATTAACAGGCTGAGGAGTTACGGATTGAATCTCACGAGTGCGCTGCAAATTGCCGATTGGTGTACTTCCAACCTCTATGGAGAACTGGTGCATACCAAATATACCGGACAGATATTCCAGGAGGAATTTCTGGACAATAGCGGCACGGCGCTCCGGCTGTCTGGAAATGTCCGGTTTAAGCTGAACAGTTCCCTGGATGCTGAACTGAGCGGGATGTACCGCGGAGAAAGAATATTAGGGCAGGGGATTTATAAACCCGGCGGACTGATCAATCTGGCGATACAGAAAAAGATCTTTGGTAAAAACGGAACCCTATCCTTTACCGCGAGGGATGTCTTTCATACCTGGTCGTTAAGAAGGGAACTTTCCATCCCTTCTGTTGAGGTAAAATTCAAAAATATAAATGATACCAGACAATTCATTTGCTCTTTCAGCTATCGTTTTGGAAAATCATCCGGCAATCGGGATAGAAAAAACGGAATACAAACTGAAGCGGAAAGGGCAGGAGCAAATTAAGCTTTACTGCGGTAAGGTATGATCTTTCCGTTTTTGAAGGTAAGCTGTAAGGTCTGAGTGGAACCACGACTTTGTTTTTGCCATTTAGGCGATGCTTTAATCGCCCTCAATACTTCATTTCTAACAGGTTTGGGCAGTTGCTCGGTAAGTCCGATATGGCTAAAGCTACCATCCTTGTTTACCCTAAATGATGCAATTAATCTGCCATTGATGGATTTAGGCACTTTACAATTCAGAACGAGGTATTCATGCAGGGAAATTAATTCAGCATCTTCTACCACCCTGGGCGCTACGAATCCCAAAACAGGCATTCTGTCCTGGTCGGGCTCGGTGACTTTCTTTACCACCTTACCCATCAGTGCCTCTTGTGCATTTGCTTTTTGTCCGGCAGCTCCGAAACCAATAAAGACCATGGCGGCAATTGCCCATCTTTTCCAAACCGATTTTTGGGATGGTGCTGCAGGGACAAGTTGATCGTTGGTAAACCTGCCGCAAACATTGTTGTTGTTTTCCTGCATGATCTGAATAAAGTAAGCTGCTTTTTTATCGGTTAAATCGTAAACCTTCTTTTGGCAAACCCCGCAAAACCGGCCATCACCTTCGGCTTTCATTTCTTCCCATTTCTCTTCACATTTGAAACTCAGACTGGCACCATTGATCCGCTCTTCCATAATTTTATGATTTAGAATGTAGATGCATAAAATTTAGAATTTCCATATCAGGACATTTTTTTATTTAAATACATCTATATATCTAGGTATATTGATACATAGAATATGCTTATCCTGCTGGCATTTGGGGACGCAACTTAAATTAATTGAGCTTTTAATCGCTGAAATGAATATAAGTTTACATTTTTGCTGAAATACTCAATTGCCATTATTAAATCAATACCACATACATTGAAACAAGTAGACGAAAAATCTGAACTGCAAAAACCTGAGGAGCAAAAACTGGTAAGAGGTTTGCAAAACAGACATATTCAGTTAATTGCCCTTGGCGGTGCCATAGGAACGGGCTTATTTTTAGGCATCGGGCCGGCAGCAGTGCTTGCCGGGCCTTCTGTTATTTTAGGATATACTTTAGCAGGGATCATCGCCTTCTTTATCATGCGCCAGCTGGGCGAGATGGTAGTGGAAGAACCGGTATCAGGAAGTTTTAGTCATTTTGCTTATAAATATTGGGGCTCATTCGCCGGCTTTGCCTCTGGCTGGAATTACTGGGTGCTGTATATCCTCGTGAGCATGTCGGAATTAACCGCCATTGGAATTTATGTGCATTTCTGGTGGCCTGAAATTCCTTTATGGTCTTCAAGTCTTTTCTTCTTTCTGACCATTAATGCCTTAAACCTGACTTCAGTCAAGGTCTATGGGGAAGTGGAATTCTGGTTCTCCATTGTTAAAGTCGTGGCGATTATTGCCATGATCCTTTTTGGTATTTACCTGCTGCTGAGTGGAACCGGTGGAGAGAAAGCAAGCATCCAAAATCTTTGGAATGATGGCGGTTTCTTTGCAAAAGGATGGTTTAGTGCTGATGGAAAAGGTGGATTTGAAGGCTTATTCGCCGCCATTACGCTGATCATGTTCTCTTTCGGCGGATTGGAATTAATCGGAATCACCGCTGCGGAAGCAGAAAATCCGGAGAAAACAATCCCAAAAGCAACCAATCAGGTGATCTATCGCATCCTGATTTTTTATGTAGGTGCATTGGTGATCTTGTTCTCCTTATCGCCATGGAAAAGCATCACCACAGACAGCAGTCCCTTTGTCATGGTTTTTGAAAGCTTAAAAGGTTTTCAGTTTGACCTTTTCGGGAAGACGATTTATTTTACAAGTATCATTGCCAATGTGTTGAATCTGATCGTTTTAACGGCAGCATTGTCGGTGTATAACAGCTGTGTATACAGTAACAGCCGGATGCTTTTTGGCTTGGCAGAACAGGGGAATGCACCGGCTTTTCTAAAGAAACTGAATAAGAACCATGTACCTATAAAAGCCATCCTGGTCTCCAGTATTTTTGCCGCCATTTGTATCGTCGTGAATAAACTGATCCCGGAAAAAGCATTGGGAATCCTGATGTCATTGGTGGTTTCTTCTTTGATGATCAATTGGTTAATGATCAGTATCACCCATTTGAAATTTAGAAAAAGTAAAAGAGAAGAACAGATTAAAACCAAATTCCCTTCTTTTATCTATCCATTGTCGAACTACATCTGTCTGATTTTCCTGATTGGAATTTTAGTGATCATGTGGCTCACCGGGATGAAGGTTTCTGTTGAGCTGATCCCGGGATGGATCCTGCTTTTATACGTTTGTTACCTGCTGGTGAAAAGAAATAAAAAACAACAAGCATAAAACATTTCCTTGAGGAAGATACTCAGCCTGCACTTTACAAGTTAAAGTGCAGGCTTTTTTTATGGGCGTTTGGAAGCGTGCTGGGATGCGGGTGGTATCAAGTTGTACTTCGGTTGTATGGCCTTAGTAAGCCGGTTGTGTTGTGTTAACCCTGTGGTCGTACCGTGGTTTGTATCAGGTAAGTATTGTCTCCGTATTTAAGAAGTGTTGATAGGGCCTTGACTGGTCTATAGCCCTCTCAAAGGCGCTTATTCGCATGTTGCTCTCCTTATTAAATCCTACCTGATACAAACCACGGTACGACCACAGTATCTCCGCAGCGATACCACGGTACAACCATCGCACAACCACAGTGCTGCCACTATACAACCGAAGTACAAAGCAATACAACCGCTTTATAAATTCAGGTTAAATAATTAAATTATTGATGTTGTTGTTTGATGGAATTTGCTGTATATTAGATTAAAACAATTAATTTATTAAATATGGCATTATCTCCTTACGGCCCTCATGGCCCAGTCATAGGTAAAATAGGAAACCTGGTTTCTTATATCTTAAACGGACAAGTGGTAACGCGGACCATCGGTCACAAAAGCAACAAACACAGTAAAAACCAGTTGGCCAATTATCAGTCAATGGCGGTGACAATGGAACTGTTAAGTCCTATGCTCCCTTTCATCAATTCCAGTTTTGAAATTGAAGCAAGGGGCACCGTTAAAAATCAACACAACCTGGCCACTTCTTACAATAAAAAACAGGCTTTAACGGGCGAATACCCCAACATCAGGGTAGATTATAGTAAGGTGGTACTCAGTTATGGTGATTTAGCGATTGCAGAAAATCTTAAAATGGTTAAAACGGATACCGGCTTGCAGATCAGTTGGGATACCGAAGGCGGACTGGCACATGATATGGTGATGATCCTGGTTTGTCATCCGCAAAGAGCGCAGGTGAGCAGCAGCATCAATGCCTGTCGCAGGGATGCAGGGACTTATTTTGTAAAACTTAATGAGGAAGACCTGGAGCAGCAATTGGAAACCTATATCTGCTTTAAATCGGCCAATGGAAAGCAGATTTCCAACAGCGTGTACCTGGGAAACCTCAACGGAGCGGTAGAAAATGAGCAGGAAAAAGAAGAAAGGGAAAAATATACGCTTGTAAAAGCCAGGTTTGACCAGGTTGCTACAGATTATCTATGGATGCTGGAGCTGGACCATGGAAGGCTGACCAGCACCAAAGCCTTCAGGGTTCTTGAAAAAGAATACAACGTACTCAAACAGAAACTGGAACACATGCCGGGAAAGCCCGGTTAACCTAAAATGTATTAACCGGTACTCAATTCCCATCAATAAGTATCACAATTCTATCGTTAAGTACTGCAATTCTCATCAGTAAGTACTAACCCGCTGCGTCAAGATTAACCGTAGAAATGGTGATCTGTTCCAGTTTTAACTTTGCATCAAAGGCAAGGTGGACATAATATTTCCCTTTTTTTACCTTTAAGATGAAACTGCTTGTTTCCCCGGGATTGTCCTCAGGATTGATCTTTTGTTTTTCCAGAATACTGGATTTGAATTTCGTTTCACAGTCTTTTAAGCTGCTGCCATTCAGGATCAGGTCATAAGGTAAACCGCTTAAAACCCTTCCTTTAGTTGTTTTTAGAAAAACAGTGGAACAGCTTTTATCTGCTCCCACAAAACCGGAAAAATGAATTCCGCTGAGGGGCTTCCAGGTATAATCATCACCAAACATTTCATCATTGGTAACCACAGGTTTTACCTTAAGGGCCTCATTAATTTTCTGAATCTGGATAGGAAGGGGCATTGCACCGTCTTTAGACAGGAGGTTTTTTATCCCTGCGTCTTTTTGGGCAATACAGTTAAACGTGAGCAATAGGAGAAAGGCAGATAGGAAGATTTTATTCATCATCGTTTCTATTTCTGACATCAAAATTGATACCATGTTGTATAAAAAAATTCTCACATCTGTGAAACGGAATGAGAAAATTCCACAAGCGACTTCACAATTGGTTTTAAGGCCATTTATACCCTGCAATTAGTTAGTAAATTCATCTTGTAATATTTAATCAAACATTTACATGTGTTTAATTTAAATTGTATTTTATGAATCTAAAACTTGTAGTGTGTTACTTAATGGTAATAACATTAAGTAGCTGTTCGAGACAAAGAAATTTAGTCTATTTCAGTGATCTGGATTCTAAAACCGGACCCTATTCAAAGATCTTGAATAACGGAGAACCAACTATTCTTCAGAACGATATCCTGTCTGTTACCGTAAATAGCACGAGTCCGGAATCCAATGTTTTGTTCGCTTCACAACCGGTCAATCAAACCGTAAATGGAGTGTATGAACGGGAAGGTTATCGGGTAAACGAAGTCGGAACGATTAAATTTCCGGTACTGGGACAAGTTCCGGTGCAGGGGCTGACGATCAGCCAGGCACAGAACCTGATTGAATCCCAACTCAACAAGTACGTCAAGAATGCAATTGTCAATATCAAATTCCTCAATTTCAGGGTAACGGTTATCGGAGAGGTCAACCATCCTTCCACCTTTACCGTAAGCAATGAAAAGATCAATCTGCTGGAGGCTTTGGGGCTGGCCGGTGACATGACGGCTTACGGCAAAAGAGAAAATGTCCTCCTGATCAGGGAAGTAGAAGGGAAGCGCATTATGGAACGCATCAACCTGAACCGTCAGGACGTCCTGAGTTCTCCTTATTTCTACCTCAAGCAAAACGATGTGATTTATGTAGAGCCCGATAAGGCCAAATCAGTGGAGGTGAGTAACAACAACAGGTTAATGCCTTTAGTAGTAGCAACGATCTCTGCAGTGGCGGTATTAGTGGCCACGGTTTTAAAATAGCATTAAGTTCATTTCTTAAATCTATTGCCATGCCTTACAATAAACAAATTCCGATCAATAATCCCGGCATCATCGCAGAGGGAATGAAATATGTAAAATATTGGTATTTCTTTGCCCTCGCGCTGATCTTAAGCCTGGGAGCCGCCTGGTTATACCTGCAAACTACAGTGTCAAAATACAAAGTAAGCAGCACCTTACTTGTTCAGGACGATGCAAAAGGAGATGGATTGTTAAAAGGAACGGCATTTAGCGACCTGAATATGTTCAGAAGTTCTAAAACGGTGATTGATGAAATGGAAGTGATGCGCTCCCGGGATTTAATCCATGGCGTATTGAAAGACCTGAAAATGGACGTCAGCTATTTTTATGAATTGCCGCTAAAAAAACGGGAATTATATGGGAATACCTTGCCGGTAAATGTACTCCTGAACAGAAACAATAACCAGGCCTACCTTCAAAAACTAAGCCTGACCATCATCAACGACCGTCAGTTTATTTTAAATGAGAATGGGAAAAGGACGATTTACAATTTTGGTTATCCCGTTTCCCGTCCGCAATTTAACATGACCGTTGTTAAAGGTCCTGCATTTAGCATCTCCGATAAGGTCATTCATTTCCGGTTTGTCGACCTGGAACAACTCGCGCAGGCCTATAGTACAGCAGGCCTAACGGTTCTTCCGGTGATCAAAGATGCAAATACCGTAGTCTTGAGTCTGTTGGATGCCATCCCTCAACGCGGGATTGACATCTTGAATGCACTGATCTCCAGATACAATATGGAAAACGTCAACAACAAAAACATCATGGCTTTAAATACCATTAAGTTCATCGATGGCAAATTGAAATTTCTAACCAAAAACTTATCGGGGGTAGAGCAGGATGTAGAGAATTATAAAAGAGACAACAGAATCACAGAACTGAGTGCTGATGCGCAGATGAACCTGCAATCTTCCGGGAGTTACAACGAGCAGCTGGCTTCGAGTGAGGTGCAGCTGAGCCTGGTACAGTCGCTCATTAGTTACCTGAAAGGGGGAGATGGTGCTTTTGAACTGGTGCCAACTACATTGGGACTGAAAGACCCTACTTTACAAAACCTAACAGATAAATACAATAACCTGCAGATTGAAAGAGAACGGCTGCTGCGGAACAACAGCGTCAGCAACCCATTGGTGGTTAGCCTCACCGAGCAGCTGACCGGGCTTAAAAGAAGCCTGCTGGAAAACCTCACGATGATCAGAAGAGGACTGACGCTGGAAAGAAACAAGCTGAGCAGCAAAACTTCTCAATTTGAAAACAGGTTAAGTCATGTTCCGGTGATGGAACGCGGGCTTCTGGAAAGAAGCCGGGAGCAAAGTGTGAAAACAACGCTTTACCAGTATCTGCTGCAAAAAAGAGAAGAAACAGAACTTTCTTTATCGGCTACGATTCCCACTTCCAAGCTCATCGACAGACCAGCTTATAATCCGATTCCTGCTAAACCTAAAGTACAGTTGATTTATATGCTGAGCATGATGGCAGGCCTGACGATTCCGTTTTCTGTCATCTATCTGAAAGATAAACTCAACAGAAAAGTGAAAGATATTTATGATGTGGAATACATCGCCATGAACGGGAAAATTTTGGGCGAACTGAGTCATAAAGCCATTGGAGAATCGATTGTGGTGCATAAGAACCAAAGCAATACCATTTCTGAACTCTTCAGGTACATCCGCTCCAACCTGCATTTTATGGACATGAATCTGCACAATAAGGTGTTGCTGGTAACCTCTACTTCAAAAGGAGAGGGGAAAACCTTTTTCAGCATTAACCTGGGCATTACGCTGTCCTTAATTGATAAAAAGGTGGTCATCCTGGAGTTCGACCTGCGTAAACCAGACCTGCTCAATAATATGAACCTGCAGGGTAAAACGGGTTTATCAGATTACCTGAAATCCGATCAGCTCCGGGTAGATGACCTGCTGATCAAAGCACCTCAGTCTGACCACCTCTTTGTGATTGGATGTGGTGAAATTTCAGACAGCCCTTCAGAGATTCTCATGAGCCCTAAACTTGAAATTCTGTTTAGGGAACTTCGGGAGCGGTTCGACTATGTAATTGTCGATACTTCGCCTGTTGGGCATGTCGCAGATGCTTTTACCATTGCAACATTTGCCGATTCCAGTATTTACCTGGTGAGGTACAATTATACCCATAAAGAAGACCTGGCCATATTCGAAGAGATCTGTGAAAATGGCCGGCTTAAAAATCCAATGATCGTATTTAATGATGCAGGTAAGGGAAATAAAAATACCTATAGATATGGCAGATATGCTTATTCTGCCTAGATAGAAAATAAGGTTAAAACAGCGGTTGATATAGTGAAAGACCGGGAATCAAGCCCGGTAGATTAAAAAAATAAAGGGGGGACGCAGAGATTTTCTTAAAGACAGGAAACATCATGTAAGTGAGGAGGCGAAGCCGTATAAAACCCTCAATCTATTAACATTTCTCAAAATAAAACTATGGAAAGTCTATCCGCACTCAGGGTCAATGTACCCAAAAAATGGTTTGTCATCTATACCCGTCCAAGATGGGAAAAGAAAGTTGATGAACTGCTTAAGCTCCAGGGGATCATCAGTTACTGCCCCCTGAAAAGAGTGAAGCACAAATGGGCGGATAGAATGAAAGAAGTGGAATTGCCGCTATTCAACTCTTATGTATTTGTCTACATCGATCCAAGGGAAGAACTCAAAGTAAGGAGCACTTTAGGGGTGATGAATTTTGTGTATTACATGGGTAAACCTGCACAGGTAAGAGAGGTGGTGATGGAGGAGCTAAAGAGGTGTATGGAGACCTTTTCCGATGTAGAAGTGATGGACCTTCAGCATATGGAGGTTGGCGACCGGGTGATGATTAAAGAAGGATTGATGAACCATAAAGAAGGGCAGATCATTAAACTCAGACAAAAAAGCGTGGTTGTGGTCATTGATAGCCTGAACTGTGCGCTGTTAACGAATGTAAACATCGAAGATCTTGAACTCATTAACTGAAATAAGATGGTAACTCAAGTGCTTAAAGGACTTAAAATTGGAATCGTCGGTCTCGGATATGTAGGTTTACCATTGGCGGTGGCCTTCGCCGGAAAATATAAGGTATTTGGCTTTGATTCCAATGCAGAGCGAATCGCCGAGCTGAAAATGTGGTACGATCATACGCTGGAGATCGAAGCGGAAGAACTGATGAAGACCATCACGAACGATTGCAGCACTTTAACAGGCTTGTTTTGTACCAATGAATTGGAAATGCTTAGGAAATGTAATGTCTATATCGTTACCGTTCCCACACCGGTGGATAAGAACAACCGCCCGGATATGACGCCGCTCCTGAAGGCGAGCAAAACAATAGGCCGCGTTTTGAAGAAAAATGATACGGTGATTTATGAATCTACGGTATATCCGGGGGCTACAGAAGAAGAATGTGTTCCGGTGCTGGAAAAAGTATCGGGATTGAAGTTCAATACTGATTTTTTTGTCGGCTATTCGCCGGAAAGGATCAATCCCGGAGATAAAGAGCATACGGTCACTCATATTTTAAAGATCACCTCCGGTTCTACACCTGAGGCGGCCGAGATGATCAATAACTTGTATGGTTCGGTGATTTTGGCGGGAACCTATAAAGCATCCTCTATAAAGGTCGCCGAAGCGGCCAAAGTAATTGAGAATGCACAGCGCGACATCAACATTGCTTTCGTCAATGAACTGGCCATGATTTTCAATAGACTGGGAATCGATACCAGCGAAGTACTGAAGGCTGCGGGAACGAAATGGAATTTCATGAAATTTCAACCGGGCCTGGTAGGCGGACATTGCATCGGAGTAGATCCTTATTATCTCGCACAAAAAGCACAGGAACAGGGCTATTATCCGGAAATCATCCTGGCGGGAAGACGGATCAACGACCGCATGGGGATTTACATTGCCGATGAGCTGGTGAAACGCATCGTCGCCTCCAGAAAAATGGTCGATTGCAAAGTGCTGATCCTTGGCTTCACCTTTAAAGAGAACTGTCCTGATGTGAGAAATACCAAAGTCATAGACATCGTCAGAAGGCTCAGGGAATACAACATACAGGTGGTGATCCATGATCCCTGGGCAGATCCGGCACAGGTGGAACGTGAATATGGCGTGATTTGTCAGAATGGAGAATCGAAAACGAGAAAATATGATGCCATCATCCTCGCCGTAGCACACCGTAAATTCAGGGATATCGACATTTCGGCTATGTGTAACGCGCAAACCATCGTCTATGATTTAAAGTCTTTATTGCCGGATAAACTGGTCAATATGCGCTTGTAACCTGCCAAATATATTATGGTACGCTTAAAAGAACTGGATGTTTTAAGGGGAATTGCAGCGATTAATGTCGTCCTGTTCCATTATACCGCTAAATTCAGGTTGAATTTCGGTCATGATTACCCCCAGAAATACGATTGGAATATCGGCCAGTACGGTGTAGAACTGTTCTTTATCATTAGCGGCTTTGTGATTTTTATGTCCCTTCAGGGGAAAACAACAATCGGGGATTTTGCTTATAAACGCTTTTCAAGATTGTATCCGACCTATTGGATTTGTATGACCCTTACTTTCCTGATCGTCGGTCTGGCTCAGGACCCTAAAATTGAAAGTCAGTCGCCGGCAGGATTCCTGATGAACCTGACGATGTTTCAGGGGGTGTTCAATGTTAAAAATATAGATGGCGTATACTGGTCGCTGATTCCTGAATTGTTTTTTTACATCAGCATGGGGCTGTTGTTCCAGCTGGGATGGTTAACGAAAGTCCGGACCATCGCCATCGTCTGGTTGAGCTTAATGATCGGCAACAGCTTGTTTAAATTACCTTTTGGGGCCTATTTTCTGAACCTTCAATATGGCATGTTCTTCCTGGCGGGGATTCTTTTTTACCAGATCAAATTTGCGAAAGGAGATTGGCATGAGCATCTTTTAATCGGCTTCTGCTTTCTTGCAGCAGTATTGGAACACCCGGGAATGACCCTCTTTTATGTGTTTGTCTTCATCTTTCTGCTGTTCTATTTATTTGTATACAACCAACTTCAAATCCTAACCTGGAAACCGTTTATATTTCTCGGTTATATCTCTTATCCCTTGTACCTCCTTCATCAGCATATCGGGTTTGTCTGGATGAGGATCATGGGACGATACATTCCTGATGAATACCTCCTCATCGCCATCACCATTGTGCTGATCGTTATTATAGCATGGCTGGTCACGAGGTTTTTAGAAAAGCCAATCCTTCATTTTTTAAGAAATCTAAGGGTTCAGGGACAGGGATACGCCAATGCCTTGCAAAAACAAAAATAACTTAACGGCCATTCGGAGCGGTACAGATCATCATCATGAGCTTAAAAAAAGAGACCTTATCAGGATTGATCTGGACGTTTACACAGCAATTCAGTGTACAGCTGATCAGTTTCTGCATGACCATTGTTCTGGCAAGGATTTTAATGCCTGCGGAATTCGGGCTGATCGCGATGCTGACGATATTCATTGCCATAGGGAATTCCCTTTTGGACGGCGGACTGGCATCCTCCCTGATCCGGTCGGCAGACCTTACACAGGATGATTATTCTACGGTGTTTTATTTTAACCTGACCGGAAGTATCCTGATTTACGGTTTGGTCTATCTGATTGCACCCCTGGTTGCTGCTTTTTATCAGCAGGATGTGCTGACCTTAATTTTAAGGATCTACGCGCTTGATTTTATCCTGAATGCCTTTTTCAGCGTACAGAATGCAAGGTTAATCAAGGAGATGAAGTTCAAGGTTCAGATGCTGATTCAAATTCCTTCCGTATTGGCAGGCGGATTATTGGGCGTGTTTCTCGCTTTAAAAGGATATGGGGTCTGGAGCCTGGTGTGGATGGGACTGTTTCAGTCTTTTTTATCGACGATCATGCATTGGCTCTATTCCGGATGGGTGCCGGACCTAACCTTTAGCATGGCTTGTTTTAAAAAGCATTTTCATTTTGGATATAAAATGACCCTCACGGGGCTCCTCGATATTCTGTACAAAAACATATATGTGTTGATTATTGGTAAATACTATTCTGCGGTGCAACTTGGCTTTTACTCGAGGGCAGAATCGGTCAGCCAACTACCGGTCACCAATATTTCGGCAGTGATCAATAAGGTGACCTATCCCATGTTTTCTAAAATTGTAGACGACGATGAAAAATTGAAATGGGTGTACAAAAAGCTGATGCAGCAGCTGCTTTTCTGGAACACTCCGGTGTTGATCCTACTCGCTGTCATCGCTGAACCCTTTTTTAACTTCCTGCTCAGCAGCAAATGGCTGCCGGCAGTACCTTACTTTCAAATCCTTTGTTTCGCAGGCATCATGTATCCATTACATGCTTATAATTTGAATATCCTGAAAGTAAAAGGGCGCAGCGACCTGATCCTGAAGCTGGAATCCTTTAAGAAGGGAATTTGTGTGGTCGGGATTTTATGTGCGATCCCCTTCGGGATCTATGGGCTGCTTTATTTTCAATTGCTTTTCAATTTCATCGGATATTATATCAACTCTTTTTACAGTGGCAAAATGATCAACTATTCTATCCCGGAGCAAATGGCGGATGCCGCTCCGATTATCGGAAATTCCTTTCTTGCGGGGATACTTTGCTATCTAGGCGATCTATACTTCCTGAAACCACTTTTCTTATTTGACCTCAGCAGAATCCTGATCGACGGTTCCTTCTTTTTGATCATTTATCTCGCTGGAAGCAGCCTCTTCAGGCTTGCCGCAATTCATGATTTTAAACAATTAATCCTAAAAAGATGATACCTGTAACCAAACCCTTTCTCCCTGGAATTCAAGAATTTGAATCGTACATGAGCAGTATTTGGGAGCGACAATGGCTCACCAACAATGGACCATTGGTGAATGAATTGGAACTGAAACTGAAGAATTACCTGAACATCAAACATTTGCTCTATGTTTCGAACGGCACCATGGCCTTGCAGATCGCGATCAAAGCACTGGATTTAAAAGGGGAAATTATTACCACGCCCTTTTCCTTTGTGGCGACCACAAACAGCATTGTATGGGAAGGTTGTACACCTGTATTTGTAGACATTGACGGAGAAACGTTTAACATTGATCCCGCTAAGATTGAAGCCGCCATCACCCCGAAAACTTCTGCGATTCTGGCCACGCATGTCTACGGCAATCCCTGCGATATCGATGCGATTCAGAAAATTGCAGACCAGTATTCCCTGAAAGTAATTTTTGATGCGGCACATTGCTTTGGAACGAAATACAAAAACAAATCGGTCTTCGAGTATGGGGACATCAGCACCACGAGCTTTCATGCCACCAAGCTTTTTCATACAATTGAAGGAGGGGCAGTATTTACCAAATGTCCGGATCTACTGAAAAAGATGGCATTGATGAGGAATTTTGGCCATAATGGTCCGGACGAATTTGCGGAACTCGGCATCAACGGGAAGAACTGTGAATTCCATGCCGCAATGGGCTTGTGTAACCTTAAACAGGTAGATGATATTCTGGATAAAAGAAGACTGCTTTCCTTTTATTACTGGAAAGCGCTGAGCCCGCTGAAAGCAAAATACCCTAAACTCAATGAAGACCTGGACTATAACTATGCTTATTTTCCGGTACTGTTTGAAAGCGCTGAACTGATGTTGAGCTGCCTGAAAGCTTTGGAGAATGAAAAGATTTATTGCAGAAGGTATTTCTATCCGCCACTTTCCAGTCTGCCTTTTCTTG
The DNA here is from genome assembly GCF_038446955.1 of Pedobacter sp. FW305-3-2-15-E-R2A2. Classification (NCBI taxonomy): domain Bacteria; kingdom Pseudomonadati; phylum Bacteroidota; class Sphingobacteriia; order Sphingobacteriales; family Sphingobacteriaceae; genus Pedobacter; species Pedobacter sp. FW305-3-2-15-E-R2A2. The sequence goes on along the minus strand of NZ_CP151803.1, from coordinate 5,220,746 downwards.
CCCCGGCTTATATGCCTGTCTGTGAATCTGTGGCTTCCAGAATTATGTGCCTGCCACTTTACCATACCTTAACTTCCAGCGATCTGGACCTGATTACCCGGGTCATTCTCCGGGTTCAGAATTATGGTCAGCCGGAACCTTCAGAGAAAATTAACGCGCCGATTGAAGCATTACACCCTGCATTAACCATCGCCCAGAATGGGGCAGCTCATTAGTTTTCGCGCTAAACATAACCTTCTTATGATGAATACTAAACCTGAGATCATGGTGAGCGTATGCTGCATCACCTATAATCATGAACAATATATTGCCGGGGCGCTGGACAGTTTTCTGATGCAGCAAACCAGTTTTGAATTTGAAATTCTCGTTGGAGAAGATTGCTCTAAAGATGGTACAAGAGCGGTGATTCAGGAATATGTAGACCGGTATCCCGGCCGCATCAGACTTGTATCCCATGAAAGCAATATTGGAGCGATCAGAAATCAGGTGGACGTGATTACCAAAGCCAAAGGGAAATACATCGCCCTTTGCGATGGAGACGACTTTTGGACGGACCAAAGGAAACTGCAAAAACAGGTGGATTTTTTAGAGGCCAATCCGGACTACGTGATCTGTTGCCACCATACCAAAGTCATCAATGAGCATGACGAAATCGTTTACCTCAAGGAAAACCGGGTTAATATGGAGTTCGGCTATCAGGATGTCCTGCTGGGAAAAAGAGAAGAAACGAGAATTTGCTCGCTCATGATCCGGAACATCGATGCGGTAAGGTCAGTAGGGCAACAAGCCTGGTATTTCGATACCTACGGAACGGATACACTTTTCAAGCTTTATGCAGTTGCCAATACGGGCAAGAAAATATTTGTATTGCCGGATGTTATGGCTTGTTACCGCTTGCATACGGGAGGAATTTGGAGCATGATCGACTCCCGGATCAGGAAGAGAAGAATGGTCAGTGATTTCAACCTGACCATCAGGAATTTTAAGTATTCCGGATTGATGAAAAAGGAATTGCTCAAAATTTATATCCGCCAGTATTTTCTGTTTGACCTGAGAAACCGGGAGATCAATAATGCAATGAACACGATTATGAACTTATTATAATACCTACACCATGTCTGGATTAAAATTAGTTTTTGTGATTTATACCCTGCAAAAAGGAGGGGCCGAACGCGTGCTGTCTACCTTAGGGAACAGTTTTAGTGAAAGGGCCTATGAGGTGGTGATTGTTTGCATGAACGATGCAGAACAGGGCTATCCGCTGGCAGAAGGAATCAGGGTCATCCCACTCCTTAAAAGAAAATATAAAGAGAATGTTTTTAGAAGACTGATCTATGGGATGCTCACCTATTTTCGGTTACTCGGCGTGTTGCTGAGAGAGAAACCTTATTGCGTCATTTCCTTTATGACGAGCGCTAATCTCTGGACCGGCCTGAGTTGCGGTTTGCTGAAAATACCTTATATCGTGTCTGAAAGAACGACGCCTGACCATACGATTAACCGCTTCAATTTCTTCTTCAAATGGATGTCTTACTTTGTTTACAGTGGATCTAAGGCCGTTGTTGTGCCAGCCAAAGGCATTGAAACCTGTCTGAAAAATAACGGGATCTTTAACCGGCTAACGAATTACAGCATCATCAGAAACCCGGTATATGTGTTCAAATCGAACGAACACCTGATTGTTCACCATCGGAAATTTATCCTCGGCGTTGGGCGCCTTTCTTATGAAAAAGGTTTTGACCAGCTGATTGATGCCTTCAGTAAACTGAGAATCAAAAACATCGACCTGATCATTGTCGGCCAGGGATTGGAAAAACAGAATTTAACGGCGCAGATCAACAGGTTGAATTTGCAGGACAGGGTGATCCTGGCCGGAGCCAAAGATGACCTTCAGGATTATTACAACCAGGCAGAACTGTTTGTCCTGCCTTCCAGAAATGAAGGATATCCCAATGCCCTGATTGAAGCGATGAGTAGCGGATGTCCTTGTATTGCGGTGGACTGTGAGTTCGGGCCTTCGGAGATCATCGAAGACGGGCAGAATGGGATCCTTGTTCCTAAGGGCAATATTCCCGCCATCACAAAAGCAATGTTCAATGTTCTTTTTGATTTAAGCCTTAAAAAGAAACTGGGAAATGAGGCCAGAATGATCGGTCAGACCAATTCCCTGGAAGTCATCTCCGACAAATGGGAAGCGCTTATTCTCAGCCCTGCTTAAGGCAAATCAGCCCTGCTTAGCCCCCCTTCATCTCTAACATACCAATCCTTAGAACCAACAAAAAATTAAAGATTATGAATATTCCATTTTCTCCGCCATTCATCGATCAGGCAGTGATTGATGAAGTATTGGATACCCTCCAGGCCAACTGGATTACATCGGGGCCAAAAGTTAAAGCGCTGGAATCCGAGTTGTTAACGCTGACGGGCACACAGGCTGCAGTTTGCGTCAATTCCTGGACTTCGGGAGCCATTATGATGCTCAAATGGTTTGGTGTTGGGGCGGGAGATGAGGTGATTGTACCTGCCTATACCTATTGTGCTACCGCCTTATCGGTCTTGCATTGTGGCGCAACACCGGTTATGGTAGACATTCTGGACGATTTTACCATAGATCCTGAAATGGTTAGAAAGAAAATCAACATCAGAACCAAAGCCATCATTGCCGTAGATATTGCTGGTTTGCCATGCCATTATGAAGAGTTGAAAGCCCTGGTCAGGGAGCCGGAAGTGAAAGTACAGTTTATGTCCAAAACTGCCAGACAGGCGGGTTTGGGAAGGATCCTGCTGATCGCCGATGCGGCACATTCTATCGGGGCCCTGTACAACGACAAACCTGCGGCACAGCAATGTGATGTGACGATCTTCTCCTTCCATGCAGTGAAAAATATTACGACTGCTGAGGGAGGATGTATTTGTCTCAACCTGCCTGAGCCATTCGATAACCAGGAAGAGTATACCTTCCTGAAATTGTTTTCGATGAATGGCCAGAACAGAGATGCTTTTGCAAAATCGAAGGGTGCAAACTGGCGCTATGACATTCTTTTTAAGGGCTTTAAAATGAATATGCCCGATATCTGTGCGGCAATTGGCCTTGCGCAGATCAGGCAATATGTGAAGACCCTGATGCCACTCCGGAAAATTATCTCCTTAAAATATGGAGATGCTTTTAGGGCCTACGACTGGTTTATTGAACCGGTGATGAAAGCCGAGAACAGGGAAGCTTCTTACCATCTTTTTCCATTGCGCATCAAGGGAATCACTGAGGCCCAGCGGGATCGGGTGATTGATGAGCTCGTGATCCGGGGGATTAATGTGAACGTGCATTTTATTCCCATGCCGATGTTAACGTATTTTAAAAGTCTGGGCTATGCCATCTCAGACTTTCCGAACAGCTATAAGCAGTATGCCGCTGAGATCTCATTGCCGATTTACCCTCAGCTTTCCGATGAGGAGATCAGCTACATCACCAATGCGGTGATTGAATCTGTTCATCTGGTAAAAGGAGTAGAGAAATTGGTAAAGGTTTTATCTTAATGATTTGGGGTCATGGATGCGAAAAGGCTATTCGATATATTTTTTTCCCTGATCGGGATATTTTTCCTCCTGCCGGTATTCTTGCTGGTCGCTGTCTTATTGAAAAGAGAGCATAAAGGGCCTGTTTTTTACAGACAGACCAGAGTCGGACTGAACCAGAAATGTTTTCAACTGATCAAGTTCAGGACGATGTGCCCGGATGCAGATAAGATGGGTTTACTGACGATCGGGGATCATGACGCCAGGATTACCAAGGTAGGTTGCTGGTTAAGAAAACATAAAGTGGATGAACTTCCGCAGTTGCTGAATATTCTGAAAGGGGAGATGAGCTTTGTAGGCCCAAGACCGGAAGTGCTTAAATACGTAGAAATGTACGACAGCAGTCAGCAGCGGGTGCTCAGCGTAAAACCCGGAATCACCGACTGGGCCTCCATTAAGTTCATCAACGAAAGCAGTTTATTGGCTACAGCAGAAGATCCGGAAAGCTTTTATATCCACAATGTGATCCCTTCTAAAATCAGTCAGAATCTGGAATATATCGATCATCATAACCTTTGGATCGATTTTAAGATCATTTCCTATACGCTTAGGAGCATCCTTCTGAAATGAAAATTTTAAAGATTCTGGATTGGCCTTCAAAACAATATTATGGGGAGACCCATCATTTTCACCGATGGAAAAAGCAACTGCTAGGCCATGGGCTGAAGGTAGAATTCCACGTAGATCATCGTGATAAAGGCTTATCTGATGCCGATTATGTACTGATCCATTCCCGGTATTTTGGGGAGGGGTGGCAGAACATCAATAACCGAAATGCCAGGAATGAGGATTTTCTCTTTCGCTTTCTCCTGGCCTTAAGGGGATCTGTAGATCGGCTCATCTGGTTTGATGCTGCAGACTCGACCGGATCATACGATTTTCCTGTGCTTCCTTATGTGGATGTTTTTCTTAAAAAACAGCTGCTGCTGAATCGGGATTATTATGTGAATCCGGAGGGAACGAAAGACATCCGGGTATGGCTAAACTGTTTATCTCCGGAGGCAAGAAAAAGGTTTGAACCTTGTCCGCCGAAGGAACTTCATAAAGTAAGGCTGGGATGGAATATCGGCTTTAATGATTACCGGTATTTCGGCTACAAGATGAGTCGGCTGAGCAATTACCTGAGCTATGATTTATACCCTGTTCGCTTTGCAGATGTCTACCGGCAAAGGCCGTATGACCTGGCTTACCGGGGAACCATTCATGCTGATCATGAAGGTCAGAAGGGCGTTTTTTACCAGAGAAACCATTTGCTTTCTCTTTTCAAAGAGATGAACCTGCAGATGGCAACGGGCGCCAATGTCAGTAAAACAAGGTACTGGAAAGAGCTGAAGGCTTCCAAGCTGAGTGTCAGCCCCTTTGGATGGGGAGAGATCTGTTACCGTGATTTTGAAACTTTTATTTCCGGCGCAGTACTGGTAAAACCGGTCATGAGTCATATAGAAACCTTTCCGGATCTTTTTATTGCGGACGAAACTTATGTTCCGGTGCATTGGAACTTATCCGGATTGGAAGGCCAGTTAACGGAGATCATCAACAACTATAAGTATTACAGAGCGATCGCGAGAAATGGTCAGGAAAGGTATAATGAGGCGATCAATGACGCGGATAAATTCATCAGTTTTTTTAAAGAAAGCATCAATAACACCTGATTGCTATGAAATTAATTGTCACACTGCTCATGATGTTTTACCTGGGAACATTGGCGTTCGGGATTTTCCTGACGGATGTATTCCGGATCCCGGCACCCTTTCTGTTCTGCTTTCCACTGGTATTTTTATTCCGGGAAAAAGGAGCGGCTAAGTTCCAATATGGAAGGGAGCTCATCCTGCTTTGCATCGCCTTATTTTTCTATTATGTGATCGGCCTTTCGGAAGTCAACAGTTTTGCGGCCAACATCCTCTGCATCATGATCTGTGCTTTCTATTTCAATTATTTTGTGGGCAATAGTGAGCGAAGGTTCCAGGTTTCCGTTTGGTTGTTTTATGGTTTATTGCTCCTTTCTTCTATCGTAATGGTCCTCAATCATTATTATGGAGAGATGGATACCTTGAGGGAGCTGATTCTGGGCGATAAGATTTTACAGAGCCCGGCGGGAATTGCGCTTAGTCAGTTTTCTTATGGTTATCAGCTGGCGGCATTGATCCCTTTTGCTTTCATTTGTACCTGTGCTTTCAAAACACCTTTGATCGTCAAAGGAATTGCTTTAGGGGGCTGTCTGCTTTTTGTTTTTCTGGGGATGCAGCGTTCTGTATTTGTCGGATTTGTGGGGGCAACCTTCTTGTTTCTGACGTTGTATTACCGGTTCAGAGCGGTTCTGGTCATTGCGTTGATGATAGTGGTTTGCGGACTGTTGTACAATTATGTACTCAAAGACAACCTGGATTCCTACAATAATATATTAACGAAGAACAACCATAACGATGCGGCATACAACCGTTCCAACCTTGCCGAAGAAAACCTGCGCATCTATACGGATTATCCTTATGGGCTGATTTTTTACGGCAAAAACTGGAGTGATGTGATTTACCGGGATTACGTATTTTCTTCGGGAATTACTTCTCATAATGCTTACCTGATATTTTTCACTTACCTCGGCCCTTTTCTGGGATTGGGTTTGCTGGTGGCGATTTATTATCGGGTGGGAAAGGCTTGTATATATGTCTTTCATCACCTTAGGGAACCGGAAAATGCCATGCTGGCCTGCCTTTGTTTCTCTTTTTTAGGGGTTTCGGTGAATGCGCTCTCGCACAACCCATGGCTCATTAGTGCAGACGGGCCAACAGTTTTTCTCTATTTCAGTATCCTTCATCTGTACCAACGACAAAAAGAAGCTCATGTCTAAGATCATACACATCATCGGTAACCTCGCGAGGGGAGGTGCGGAGCGCTTCGTGATCGACCTTTGTAATGAAATGTCCCGTAAACCGGAACAGGAGATTATCCTCGTTTCGCTCTGCGGAAACGCTAAAGAAGACAGCTTTCTTGGGGAGATAGACGACCGCGTAACTTATGTTTCTTTTGAAAAGAAAAGCGGATTCAGCTGGTCAGTACTGATGAAACTCACGGCCTGGCTAAAGGCTCAGGCACCAGATATTGTACACAGTCATCAAAATAGCAGCGAGTACCTGCTGTTGTATCGCCTGGATAGAAATGATACTATTTTTTTTCATACGATCCATAACCTGGCGGAAGCGGAATGTCCCGGACGAATGTTGAAGCTGTTCCGCAAGCTGTTTTATAAAAGGAATAAGGTGATCCCTGTAACCATCTCCGGCAATTGCAGCAAGTCTTACCGGGAGTATTACGGGTTGAGGAATGATGTGGTGATTGAAAATGCAAGGCCTCCAATGCGGATTACAGAAGAGCGGGAAGAGCTGCTCAGGAAATATAAGGGCCCCGGGGCTGGTTTTCTACTGGTTCATATTGGCCGGATCTCTCCGGAGAAGAACCAGAAGCTCCTGATCGAGGTGGTTCAGAAAATCAATGAAAAGGAGGACAGGCCTTGCCGCTTACTGATCATCGGGGAAGTAAAGGAGGAGAAGTTGTACCAGCGTTTGAAAAAACAGGTGGGAGCTGATGATCATATTGAGTTCCTGGGTGGAAAGAAAAATGTGGGGGATTACCTGAGTATCGCAGATGCCTTCTGCTTGTCGAGCACCTGGGAAGGAATGCCGATCTCCCTGATCGAGGCGATGTCTGTAGGTTGTATTCCTGTATGTACGCCCATCGGGGGGATGAAAGAAATGATCAGTACCGGGGTTACTGGTTTTTTAAGTGAAGATGTCAGTACAGCGGCTTATTATGACGCTTTAAAACAGGCCTTATACAGTTCTGATAAGGCCCTTATAAAGGAGAATTTAAAGAAAGATTATGAAGAGAAATATACCATTGGTATTTCTGCCTGTAAGCATTTAAAAGTGTATGCGATTGCCATGAACTTAATGGAGCATAAAGTTCGGGAACTCTATTGTTGAACCATTCAATACCGAAACAAGATGATGAAATTTACTGATGAAGAATTGATAGTTGTCAAAAAACTGGAAATCTTAAAAAATGAAGCGGGATCACATTCACCTGGCATTTTTACCTTCAGGCAAAAGCTTCCCGAGGTGGAGATTAAAATCGACGCCTGCTTTCTGTCCAACCCTTATGCAACGGATCTGTTTATTGAATATTTCAATAAAGAAATCCTGGAAACCGGAAAGATCAGAGACCTGCTCGAGTGTTATCCCTCTCAGAATAGCGTGATCGCTGAAATTCTGGCGGAGTTCCTCGCGATAAATCCCAAGCAGATTTTTATTGGTAATGGGGCTATTGAGATCATACAGGCCGTGATCCACAACTTTACAGAGAAAAAGATCATGATCAATATCCCTACTTTTTCTTCTTATTACGAGTACGTGAAAGAAGGGGTAGAAGTGATTTACAATGAGCTTTCCAAAGCAGAAGATTACAGCCTGGATGTGGAGCATTACATTGCCAAAGTCAAGTTTCACCGGCCGGATACGATTGTACTCATTAATCCAAATAACCCCAATGGTGCTTACATCAGGGTGGTCGATGTACAGCGCATTCTGGATGAATTGTGGTTTGTAAAGAACATCATCGTAGATGAAAGTTTTATCCATTTTGCTTATGAGAGCAAAAGCTATCAGCTGGTTTCTCTGGCCAGTCTGGTGGAGGAAAACCCAAACCTGATTGTCATTAAGAGCATGTCTAAGGATTTTGGCGTGGCTGGAATCCGGGCAGGTTATGGCATTATGAGGCAGGAATATGTTCAGCAGCTGCTGAACAATGGGTATCTCTGGAATTCCAACGGATTGGCGGAATACTTTTTCAGGTTGTATGCCAGGAGCGACTTTGCGATGAGGTATGATATCCTTCGTGTTAAATACATTGTAGAAACGCTGGAATTTATCAAAGAACTCCGGCAGCTCCCTTACATTAAGGTTTACCCAAGCATGGCGAATTTTGTGCTCATTGAATTGACGAATGGCATTATGGCTTCAGAATTTGTCGCCAAATTATTGATTACCTATGGCATCTATATCCGGACCTGTGATGATAAAATCGGATTGGAAGGGCAGTTCATCAGGCTGGCTTCGCGCTCAAGAGCAGAAAACAACTACATTATCGAAAGCCTGAAATCCTGTCTGGAAATGAACTTTGTTTTAGACCTGATCGATGAAAGGGCTGTTTAAACGGATCTATTACGGCTTTTTTAGCCGTTTATTTAAATGGAAATTCCACAGGATCAAGGCGAGCCTGAAACCCTTGGTTCCTGTTTATCTCGTAGACATAGACAATACGCTTGCGGATACCTGGCCATCACTCCAAGAGCTGGTGTACGATAAAGAGCAAGACAGGTACCGCTCTTTATCGGTATTTCTGGGGATGCGTAAGCTCATTGTCTGCAAGCGAAAAGTGGCAAAAGTGATCTTTATCTCCGCAAGAGGCTTTCTGAGCTACCGGACTACACGGCAATGGCTGCGGTCCTGCGGGTTGGAGGGTTGCGACCTGATCCTGGTCGCCCATGCTGCGGATAAAATGTATTATATCAAAACGTTGATTTCAATGGAACTCCCTGTCGTTTATATTGATGACCTGAGTTATAACCATGAGCATGGCGATATGAAATTGTACGATGAGCTGATTCAGGAAGTAAATGGCCTTCCGCTTACCTATCTGGGCATTAAAGAAATAGAAATAATCAATTCAAACAAAAAAACAGATGAAATCGATCACCAGGATACTCAAAAGACTTGCGAGAATTTTTCAGATTATTGTCAGCATTAAATGGATCCGGTTCTGGAAACTTTACCATTCCAAAAGCGAGATCCTCATCTGGATTCCTAACCTCTCGCTCCTCTATTTCGGATCAGATGCTTTTATCTGGGACATGGCCACAATTGCCGGTCTGGTGGCAGAAAATAAAGAATTCAGAATGGTGACCGGAAAAAGAATCGGCAAGTACCACGATAAGAAGATTTTCTTTTCCATCAATAACAGGTACAATATTTATGGTTTCGACGATTATACCAATATTTTATTACACATTACCCGGCAGCTGGAAATTCAGGGAAATGAGGTTTTTCCAAAACAGTGTGAGACGATTTTCTGGGAAAATAAGACCTATATGCACCAGCGGTTTTATATGGCGAAGGTTCATGAACCGAGGACCAGGATTTTTGATTCCATGAAACACCTGCTGAATGCAAAAATAAAATTCCCCTACCTGATTAAGGCAGAACATTCCTGCTCTGCAGAAGGGGTATTCAAGATTGCCAGCTATGCTGACCTTGCGAGATTGGTCGCCGATCCTGATTTTATCAGAAAGAACAGGCACATCATCGCCCAGGAGCTCATCAATATGAGGAAAGACCTGCGGGTTATTCTGGTGGATGGAGAAATTGTGCTTCATTACTGGCGGATCAATAAAGACAAAGAATGGAAGCCAACCTCGACAAGTTATGGCAGTGAGGTTGATTTTGATTCTTTTCCGGAGCACTGGAGGCAGCACATTATCGATACTTTCCGCTCACTGGAACTGACTACCGGAGCTTTCGACATTACCTGGCAGGACGATGACCTGAGCACAGAGCCTATTTATCTGGAGGTGAGCCCATTTTATCAGCCGAATCCGAAAATGGAAGTCAGGGAAAAGGCCTATGCTTTTTATAAACAACATTTTAGTCTTTTCAATTCCTGGGATGCGAAGTATGTAGACGTTGTTTTCAGGATTAAACAGAAGCAGGTGAAAGCTTACCTATCGGCATCAGCGCTATGAAAGCTCCCAAACGCGTGATTTTACTGACCCCTTCCATGAGTAAAGGGGGCGCAGAAACACAATTGTTAAAGCTGGCTCTTTTTCTGAAATCGGAAGGGGAGCAGGTGCTGATCATTTCGCTGAAACCTATAGATGAATTTAAGGAGGCACTCGAAAAATCAGGACTGGAAGTGGTCTTTTTGAATAGCTGGTCCGGACATTTCATGTCCAATCTCCGGCTGCTCTACGCAAGGGTAAAAGGATTTAAACCGGATGTGCTGATTGCCTTTATGTTTATCGCCATCATTTTTGCCCGTTTGTTGAAAATGAGGCTGAAGTTTAAGCTCATCTCGAGCATCAGAATTTCTGTCCTCCCGGCAAAATGGTTTGTGCCATTTAAAATGACGACGGGATTGGATGATGCGGTGGTCTATAATTCAGCGGCTTCTAAAAGTAATTTTGAAAGCAGGAATCCCCGGTTAAAGCAGGGAATGGTGATTCATAACGGCATTTTTATTCCTGAAGAAGTTTCCCCGGCAGTAGAAAAAGGGGAGGTTTTTAAATGGATTTGTGTGGGGCATTTCAGGTGGAATAAAGATTATCCAACCTTGTTTAAAGCGATCGCACTGATCAAAGACCGGAACTTTAGTGTGGACATTATCGGAGAACTGGGTGGCGTAACCTGGCCCTATCAGATGATTGAAGAGCTGAATATCCAGGAGCGGGTAAACCTGATTGGTTTTAAGCCGGAAGCCTCCGTTTTTCTGAAACAGTCTGATGCTTTTGTACTCTCTTCCTTCTCGGAGGGGATGCCCAATGCCGTGCTGGAGGCGATGGCGCATGCTTTACCGGTGCTGGTCAGTGATATTGACGGGAATAAGGAACTGCTGACTGCTGTGAACTGTGGTTTTTTATTTGAAAAACAAGACGAATACGATTTGGCAGGTAAGCTGCTAAAGGTCATGAATATGACGGAGGCAGAGCGGACAGCACTTGGCGAAAGGGGAAGGCAATACATTGAAGCCCAGTTTTCTGAAGCCGTAGTGATGAAGCAATGGAAAACACTGATTGAAAAAACTGAATCGCGATGTGTGGAATCTTTGGAACATTAAATTATGAACATGCGATCGCGAAGGAACAGATCTTTGAAGGGCTGTTTCACCGCGGACCCGATGAGCAGGGCTGTTTTAACCAGCATCCGGTGAACCTTTACCATACGAGGTTGGCAATTCAGGATTTAACGGCATCGGGGCAGCAACCGATGAAGCATAACGGATTGGTTCTGGTGTTTAACGGAGAGATCTACAACCACATGGAGCTGAGGCAGAAATATAAGCTCAGCGCTGCTTCAAATTCCGATACGCTGACCATCCTGATGTTATTTGAACAGCTGGGAATGAAGATGCTGGAAGAATTTGATGGCATGTTTGCCTTCGCTTTGTACGATACAATAAACCTTAAATTGTACCTGGCCAGGGACAGGGCAGGGAAAAAACCTTTATATATTTATAATAAGGGCAGGAGTTATGTTTTTTCCTCAGAACTCAATGTGCTCTATCGGGTTTGTCGGCCGGAAGTGAATTATGCGGCAATGGCCGATTACCTCTACCTGGGGCATTATTATCGGACAGCAACGCCTTATCACCTCGTAAATGAGTTGGAAAACGGGCAATACATGGTGATCGACGCCTTATCCGGAGCGGCAGAACAGCATTCCTGGTTTAAGATAGAAGATGCCTACCTGAATGACCAGCATTTTAATTATGAAGATTCATTAAGCCAGCTGGACCAGCATTTAAAAACGGCAGTGAAACGCAGAATAGAAAGTGCGGATCTGGATGTAGGTTCCTTTTTAAGCGGGGGGATTGACAGTGGACTGGTCACCGCGATGGCTGCGCAGCAGCAATCCAAGCTAAAGACCTTTACCGTAAAAGTAGCGGGTTCATTTGATGAATCGCAACTTGCAGAAAAGGTGGCCAGAAAGTACGATACGGAGCATACTGTGGTGGAGATTGATTTTGCCGATCTGGCAAATGATATCGAAAAGATCATTTCAAATCACGGGGAACCAAATTCCGACAATTCGGCAATTCCCAGCTACTATGTGGCCAAAGAGGCTAAGAAATACATCACGGTAGTCCTGAATGGAGATGGGGCGGATGAGTTATTTGGAGGGTATAGAAGGTATGTTCCTTTTAAACACCTGGATTTTTTTAACCCCAGTCAGTTTACAAAAATCAGTTCCGGAATTTTGACTAAAATCCTGCCGATAGCCAATCAGAAACAGAGCCTTTATACCTATGGTTACCGGCTGTTGAAATTTGCAAGCTACGCGGATCTGGTCAAGATTTATTGTTCGGCTTCTTCAGATTTATTTGTTGGTTTTGAAGATGTCTTTATTGAAAAACCTCAGATGCTGGCGATTTCTGCAGATTTGGAGCGGTATAACAGTTATTCGATATCACCCTTAAAGAAGATTTTGCTGATGGATTTTGAGTCCATGTTGTTTAGCCGCTTATTGCCAAAAATGGACATTGCGACGATGGCACATTCCATTGAAGGGAGAAGTCCCTTTCTGGCAAAGGAAATCCTTGACTTTGCGCCCGGCTTGCCGGATCATTATAAGATCAGAAACATTCAAACCAAATCTATCCTGAGAGACCTGGGCCGGAAATACCTTCCGGCAGAATTGATCGACCAGCCGAAAAGAGGTTTTGAAATACCCTTGCAAAAATGGGTAGACCATGAGCTCCGGGAAGTGATGGAGCAGTACCTGCTGGCAGCAGATGCTCTATATCCTAAAATTATCAGGAAAGCTTTCATTGAACAGCTGATGGCCAGACAGGTTAGCATTTCCGATGAAAGAAGGGCTAAAATTCTCTTTTGTGTGTTCAGTCTGGAAGTATGGCATAAAAGCCTGTCGTCCTGAATTACTTAATCTATAATTTAAAGCGATCGTTATGAAAGTATTGGTTACCGGTACAGCCGGTTTTATTGGATTCCACCTCGCGAAATTCCTGTTGGAACGAGGTGATGAGGTGGTCGGAATAGACAGTATTAATGATTACTATGATGTCAACCTCAAGTACAGGCGGCTGGAGGAAACAGGTATCATGAAGGCCGATCTGGTATACGGTAAGGAGCTGAGGAGTACTAAGTATCCCAATTATCAGTTTGTGAAGCTGGACATTACAGACCATGGTAAGTTAAAGAAAGTATTTAAAAACTGCCATTTTGATGTCGTATGTAACCTGGCTGCACAGGCAGGGGTGCGGTATAGTTTGAGCAATCCAAGGGCTTATCTGGAATCCAACATCACCGGCTTCCTGAACATTTTGGAATGTTGCAGAACGCACCATACCAAACACCTCGTGTACGCCAGCTCCTCCAGTGTTTACGGGCTGAATAAGGAAATGCCTTTTTCCCCGACTCAACATGCCGATCATCCGGTATCTCTATACGCTGCGTCCAAAAAAAGCAATGAGCTGATGGCCCATGCCTACAGTCATTTGTTTGGGATTCCAACAACCGGACTGAGGTTCTTTACCGTCTACGGGCCATGGGGAAGACCAGATATGGCGCTGTTCCTGTTCACGAAAGCCATTCTTGAGAATAAAAATATTGAAGTGTTTAACAATGGAATGATGAAACGTGATTTTACCTATATTGACGACATTGTAGATGGGATTGTCCGGGTGATTGACCATCCCGCAGAAAGCAATCCGGAATGGAATGAATTCAAACCAAACCCTGCCAGTTCAAAAGTACCTTACCGCGTGTTTAATATCGGTAGGGGGCAATCGGTAGACCTGATGGAATTTATTGCAGAGATTGAAAAAAATCTGGGAAAGGTGGCACATAAACACTACCTGCCGATGCAAAACGGAGATGTCGTAAAAACCTGGGCAGACATCTCAGCGATGAAAAAAATGATGGGTTATCATCCCCGGGTTTCTGTGGCAGAGGGGGTGCGGAATTTTGTGAATTGGTATAAAGATTTTTACCTGGTAACAGAAAATATACAATTGCAGTTGGAACCTGCCGGATATCATTGATAAATCTTAGTAAAAGTATACAAATAAATGTTTGTATTTTCAAATTTTTGATAGGATAAATTGGAGTTTAGGAATTTTGCGTTTCATTTATGACATAAAAATTACAATAAATTGCTGATTTGTCTTATTGATTCCACCTGATTTATCAGGTAAAATAAATTAATCTGACTTTTTTACAATAAATATTAAATCTTTAGGCAGAAAGTATATTAATCATTTTTTACTTCTGCTAACCCTGATTTTCATTTGATTAACTTGTGGAATATTCCACTTTTTAATTGAATAATAAACTGGTTTTAGGAATTAAATCCGTCAGAACCACTTTTTTTATAAGGTGGTGGTTTTGGGCTTTTCTTACTGAAAATCAGTGCTTTTCCATAATTGTTTTGGTGTATAAGGTGATGTATTTTCGCGTTACCATTGTGTACTTTTAACAACAAGAAATGGAAAGAAAAAACAATGCAACAAATCGACTGCCCATGAGCCTTCTGCTACTGCTGGTTTTATTAACTTTTAGTAAATGTAAAAAAGGTTCGGATGTGGCAAACCCTGAAAACCCAGCTGATCTTACTGAAGCCGCCCTGTTTAGCGGAAGCAGCATTACCGGAATTAAAACAATCGACGCTACAAAAGCGAGCAGTGACGGCGGGTTTTCCTACAAAGTGATTAATATTGCCGGAACAAGTGACTCGGGGAATAGCCCTTCGGTCTCTACGCTTAAGCTATTTGAAAATGGAAAAGAGCTTGGTCCCGGGCATGCAATGCACGCGGACATCAGAAGCAAAGGAAAAGGTCTTTTTAGCCATTGGGTAGGCGGCTTGTATTTCTCCGCCTCTGACAACACCGATCCAAGGACCAATGGAAGAACCTATACGTATAGTCTGGATGGCAGTACTGCCGGGTCAATTCTTCCTCCGGTAACGCCACCGGCAACAGTACAACCGGTTCCGACCTCATCTGCTATTGGCTTTGCCTCAGTGGACGGTAAAACTACCGGTGGTATCGGTGGACAAACAGTGACCGTGACGAGCCTGTCTGCCTTGAAGACTGCAGTAGAATCAAGCGCTGCCATGATCATCATGGTGTCCGGAAAAATTACGGGAACCGGATACCTGAATGTAAAATCCAATAAGAGCATTATCGGATTGACCGGATCGAGTCTGGAAGGCGTTGGTTTGATGATGTACGGTAGCAGCAACGTCATTGTTCAGAACATGACCATCAGAAATGTGGTGACTTATTCTAACATCATCATTAAAGAAGGTGCACACCACATCTGGATTGACCACTGTGACTTGTCGTCCGACAGGAACCACGGCTGGGAGTATTACGATGGATTACTGGACGTAGGGAAAAGAGCAGACTATGTGACCCTTTCCTGGAACAGGTTGCACGACAGTCACATTCCAATGCTGATTGGCTTTGGTGATGAGAATACGGACGATATCGGCCACCTTCGTGTAACGGTAAACAACAACTATTTTTACAACGTTTCTGAACGTCAGCCAAGTACAAGATTTGGTTACATACACGTTTTTAACAACTACCTGCAAAATGGCAGCGGTTATGGAATCGGGGTAACTATGGGCGCTACCGTAAGAACTGATAACAACTATTTTGAGAACCAGGCGATTCCAATTTTCACGGAATACAATGCCAAGCCGGGTTATGTGAGTGGCGCAGCGACCAATATTTACGCCAACAGTAAGGCAAACAGGATCTCTACAGCGGCATCAACATGGGTGCCAGCCTATGAGTACAAATCTGTATTGATTGCTGCGGCAAATGTTCCTGCAGTCGTATCTGCCGGAGCAGGTGCCACATTAAAACGCTAAAACTTCTTTGATCACAAGCCGTAGGGGCATCCCGGGCTTTGGTTTTAAAATATTGAGGGGGCAGG
Source organism: Pedobacter sp. FW305-3-2-15-E-R2A2 (assembly GCF_038446955.1). Classification (NCBI taxonomy): domain Bacteria; kingdom Pseudomonadati; phylum Bacteroidota; class Sphingobacteriia; order Sphingobacteriales; family Sphingobacteriaceae; genus Pedobacter; species Pedobacter sp. FW305-3-2-15-E-R2A2. The sequence continues at coordinate 5,204,449 of NZ_CP151803.1, read as the reverse complement.
TCTGACAGGTTATTTGTCGGGCTGCCCCTTAAATATACCCCTTATTTCCCGCTGATTCGGCAAAAGATTTTATCCCATAAAATTAAATAATGATGGTAACGGAAAGGAAGAAAATATTGATCTCCTGCGATTCCCCGCGCTCGCTGCTGGATTTCAGGGGAAAGTTGATGGAAGCATTGGTAGAAAAGCATGAGGTGATGGTGTTCAGTCCGCAGATAGAACAACAAAGCATCAGTCATCGGCTGATGGAAATGGGGGTAACCGTCTATGAGAATGAACTCAATCCGAGTAATGTCTCCATAGGCTCAGACCTGAAATATCTTCTTGCCTTGCGCAAAGTAATCCGGATGGTTAAACCGGATGTCTTCTTTCCTTATACCTTTAAACCGGTGATCTATGGTTGTTTTGTGGCCAGGTATTGCCGTGTGAAGCTCATCACACCGATGCTGACTGGCCTGGGGTATAATTTCCTGAACATAGGCCCCAGAACATGGGTGCAAAAAGTAACAAGAATACTCCTTAAATTAAGTTTAAGGGCGACTAAAAGGTTGCACATTATCTTCCAGAATCAGGACGATTATGAGCTCCTGATCCGCGAGCATATCCTCAGCAAAAAGAACAAGGTTACTGTGGTCAATGGTTCAGGGGTGGATTTGTCCAGTTATGAATATTCGCAGCCAAATGTACAGCACATTAATTTTTTAATGATTTCCCGCCTCATCAATGCAAAGGGAATTAAGGAATATTATGAGGCTGCAAAAATAATCAAGGGTAAGTTTCCGGAGGTTGATTTTACGCTGATCGGGGCTTACGATGATAATATCGATGCCATAAGCGATGATTTATATGCAAAAATAAGATCCGATGGGACGATTCAGTATTTAGGATTACGGGAAGATGTACGTCCTTATATCAGGGAATCTTCCGTTGTTGTGCTGCCTTCCTATTATGGAGAAGGGGTTCCAAGATGCCTTTTGGAGGGGATGGCAATGGGCCGGGCCCTGATTACCTGCAACTCTGTGGGCTGTCGGGAAACGATTAACCCCTTGCTGAGGAAAGCAAACGGATTTCTGGTTCCGGTGAAGGATGCGCCGCAACTGGCCTCGAAAATGGAGTACTATATCAGACATACCGATGATGTTACCCGCTTTGGGAACAATGGAAGGAAATATGCCGTCGAAAAATTTGATGTCAATAAGGTAAATGAAATGATGATTCGTGTACTTGAAGGTCAAGACTAACCCAAAAAATCCATGCAATATCAAAGTTTTGTGATCCGGGAAAAGCCGGAATGGGATGCCTATGTAAAACGTTCCTGTAATTATGAAGTGTACCATACCTGGTATTATCATTCACTGAACAGGGAAGGAGAACCCCTTCTTTTTGTTTATAAAGAAGCAGGTTTTTTTATCGCTTTCCCAATGATCAAAAGAAGGATCGCCAATTCCTCTTTTTATGACCTGACCTCGGTTTATGGTTACGCTGGTCCGGTGTCGGACACTGATTTCAGCGCGATTACGGAGCGTTCTTTACAGTCTTTTAAAGAAGAATTCTGCCGCTTTCTGACTGCCGAACGTTGCGTTACTGTCTTTACCCGCTTGTATCCTTTTTTAGCGCAGCAATATCTGCTCGAAAGCCTTGGCGGAGTTTCCTCAAACGGAAGTACCATTTATATGGATTTATCCATCACTGAAGAAGAACAACGCGCCAGATATGAGAAGCGTTTAAAGCGGCAGGTCAAGAAACTCAGAGCATCCAATTACCTCATCAAAGATGCGCGAAGCGCAGAGGAGATCCGTTCATTCACCGAGATATACCATAAAAATATGGACCGGTTAAACGCCGGTAAGAGTTATTATTTTGATGAGGCCTATTTTACCGGCCTGCTGAATCCCGGGGAATTCAGCAACCGGCTGATCCTCATCTATGATGGACCGGAGCTGATTTGCGGCGCATTGCTGCTGATCTCTGAGCATGTGGTCCGAAATCACTTATCTGCGACTTCAGAAAAATACCTTAATGTATCCCCAAGCAAATTACTCACAGATGAAATCAGTATGATTGGCCGGAGATTAGGAAAAAAAATATTTCACCTTGGTGGGGGCGTAGGGGGCAAAGAAGATTCTTTATTTCAGTTCAAACGCCATTTTTCCGATTTACAGATTGCAGACCGGATCTGGTGTTATATCAATGACCAGGAGGTCTATCAGGAACTCGTACTTCAACGCGGAGCAGAGATCAGTCCTGAATCTACTTTCTTCCCTGCCTACAGACAGTAGCCTGCCTTTAAAACAAATTAATCATGCAAAATATATTGGACTATTCCATTACTGATCTCGCCTTGTTTGATGAGGTCATCGAAAAATATGGCTGGATTATTTATGAAAATGCTTTAGATCCGCAGTTTGTGGAGGACATTAAGCAATCCCTTCAACCGGCCTACGAATTCAGGAGAAAAATACAAGTGAATAACGGGATTGGGGAAAGCACCGACGGAACGCTCCATCATCTGGTAGAAAAAGACCTGTTTTCTCTGAAATTTCTCGAACAGAAGTTTGGGGACGAACAAATCCGGCATTTCCTTGGCGGGCAGTACATTCTCAATTCTTTAGGAGCGGTTATCAATTTGAAAAACAGTCAGACTTATGTTCAGAACATCCATCGGGACATCAGGACCTTTACCGGTTCTTACCGGCTGATGGTTCAAATGATGGTACTGCTTGACGATTTTACCCTGGAAAACGGAGCGACTTATTTCCTTTCAGGGTCGCATAAATCTGATGAAAAACCTGAGGCTTCCCGTTTTTACGAACAGGCAGACCGGGCCCTTGCAAAAAAAGGCAGCATCGTTTTATTCGATGCGAACCTATGGCATGCTGCGGGTAAAAACAATACCGATGCACCAAGAAGGGCGCTGACCATGGCTTTTACGAAACCTTTTATGAAGCAGCAAATGGATTACCCAAGATTTCTGGGCTATGATTTCGGAGCGGGTTTAAGCGAGAACCTGCGGCAGGTGATTGGTTATAATTCAAGGGTTCCTGCTGATTTCGAGGAGTATTATCAGCCCGTTGAGAAAAGAATGTATCAAAGAGGACAGGAGTAATTCACAAATCAAACTGCATAAAATGAGATCACTTGGCGGATATTTGGAGCTGCAACTGTCCAGAGGAGAAGAATTTTATCCTTCCCTGTTAAAATTAAATACGGGCAGAAATGCCTTTGAATATATCTTAAAGGTAAAGCGGTACCGATTGGTTCATGTCCCTTATTATACCTGTGAGGTCATGCTGGAACCACTTAAAAGGCTGGGCATTCCATTTCAGTATTATACCATTGATGAGCATATGGATCCGGTACTGGATTTTGAGGTTGGTCCTGAGGAATGTCTGTTGTATACGAATTACTTTGGCCTGAAACAGGAAACGGTGGGTCGGTTGAGCGCTGTGTTTCAAAACCTGATCATCGACAATTCTCAGGCCTTTTTCGCAGCACCACTGGAGGGCCCGGATACTTTTTATTCCTGCAGAAAGTTTTTCGGTGTTCCGGATGGTGCCTATCTCCAAACGAATAGCCCGCTGCGCCTGAAGATGGAGAAAGATGTTTCTTTTGAAAGGTTTTCTCATCTGATCAAGAGCATTGATCTCGGAATCGAAATGGGATATGAAGATTTTGTCAATAATAATGTGCTGCTGTCAAACAATCCGATGAGAAGGATGTCTTCCTTATCGCAGAAAATCTTGTCTGGCATAGATTATAAAGTTTGCAGATACCGGCGGAATTCCAATTTTATGTACCTCCATGATTTTCTGGAGGCGCACAATGATTATGCTTTTGATGCCTCGCTGATTAATGGACCAATGGTATACCCACTGCTGACTTCCTCCCTGAGCCTCAAAAAAAAATTACTGGATAAACACATCTATGTCGCTACTTATTGGCCAAACGTCCTGGAATGGACCACAAAAATGATGTATGAGCATTACCTGACCAGCCATCTGATTGCATTGCCCATAGACCATCGTTATACCCACGCAGATATGAAGCGAATCCTAAACGTATTAAAAACTGTATTATGAAAGCACCCGTCTTTTTAAGACCTCTGGTCATAGCCGACGCGATGACCTCGTTCCAATGGCGGAACAATCCGGAGGTATGGAAATTTACTCCTTTCAGGCCCAGCGCTCCAATTACTGCGGAGATGGAGACCAAATGGTTAAGTGAGATCCTGCTGCGGGAGGATCAGAAAAGATTTGCGATTTGCCTGACTGACACAGAAAGGTATATTGGCAATGTTCAGCTGATCAATATCGCAGATGGAGTGGCCGAATTTCACCTTTTTATTGCGGAAATGGACTGCTGGGGAAAGGGAATTGGCAGTCAGGCGACGTCATTGATCCTTGACTATGGCTTTAATACCCTTCATCTGGATAAGATCCTGCTGGATGTAAACCCGGAAAACTCCGGCGCAGTTGCCATTTACAAGAAACTGGGTTTTAAAGAGACTGGGCATGAAGAGGGGTTTATCCGGATGGAATTGCACAGAAATGAGGATAAGCCGGCAGCGGAGGGGAGCTCTTATACCATTACTCTGGCGGAGGAAGCGAAATGGAAAAGTTTGGTTAAGCAGGCTTTAAAATATGATTTCTACCATTCCTGGACGTATCATTCATTGGACAACAGTGCCGGAAAGGCAGTCCTGTTCGTCTATGAAGAGGGGGCTGATTTTATAGGCATTCCGTTGATAAAAAGAAATATACCGGATGCTGCATACCATGATATGAGTTCTGTTTATGGGTATTGCGGTCCGATTTCGAACCGGGATTTTAAGAATTTAACTGCTGAATTTATCGCAGGTTTTAAGCGTTCTTTTTTGGATTTTCTAAAGGAGGAACAGGTCGTAACCGTCTTTTCAAGGTTAAATCCTTTTCTTGACCAGTCGGCATTGGTGGAATGTTTTGGAGGCCTGGCCGACAATGGAAAGGTGGTGGTGTTTGACCTCAGTCTTTCTTTGGAAGTACAGCAGCAGAACTATCATGGAGGAGTAATGAGGAAGATCAGGAAACTAAGGGAAAAGGGATATTATGTAAAGGAGGCCAATACCGACGAAGACATCCGAAATTTCGTCTCGATATACACCTTAAATATGCTTCGGGTAGATGCTTCAGAAACGTATTATTTTGATGAAGCCTATTTCAAACTCTTGCTTCATACAGATGAATTTGATGCCCGGCTGATCTTTGTGTATGATAAGGATGATTATCCGGTCTGCGGTGCCGTTATAGTCTTGACAAACGGAATCATGCAGGCACATTTATTAGGCACAAGAGCTGCTTATCTCGCCGATTCTCCGGCAAAACTGTTAACAGAAGAGATCACCATTCTCGGCCGGAAGCTGGGGGCAAGATATTATAATTTAGGCGGCGGACTCGGGTTTAAAGAAGATTCTTTATTTCTGTGGAAGACCAATTTTTCCAGCCTGACATTTGACTACCAAACCTGGCGTTTTGTGGCCGACCAGGAGGCTTACACCGCATTGATACTTCAGCAGGAGATTGAGCCTCAAACCGAAGTTGATTTTTTTCCGCTATACCGCTTGCAGGCGCATAAGGTATAGGGCTGTTTAACACTAAATATGTACCGATGAAAAAGATTCTATTTTGCGAAAAAGTATACTCCAGGTGGATTATTTTATTAATTGATCAGGTCATCGTAAGTGTTTCCTTTGTGCTGTCTCTGGTCATTCTGGAAAAGGGAAATTATAGGGATGTATTTGACCACCATGAATTGCGCTACCTGTGCTTATATCACCTCATTTCTGTGCTGGCATTTGTCATGATGAGAATTCATACCGGGATCATCAGGTATTCCAGTGTAGAAGATATTTTCCGTGTATTTAAGGCCGTACTGTTAACCAGTATTTTTTTTATACTGGTCAGTTATCTAGTTTTAAAGCCGTATTTTGATTTTGACAGTCAGCGGTTTCTTTCCACGCTGGTCATTAACTTTTTCATTTCTGCCTCGGTTCTGATTGCGCTTAGGATCAGCGTAAAACAACTTTTTCATTACCTCAAAGACCTGCGGATTGTGGCTAAAGAAGTCTTGTTGATATATGGGGTAGACCGTTCTTCTCTGCTCATTAAACAGGGGCTTGATGCGGCTTCAGAAAAGAATTTTGAAGTGCTGGGCTTTGTGGCTGACCATGCGGACCTGATCCACAAACATCTGGAGCAAAAAAAGGTCTATGGTTCCTGGAGGATTCCTGAACTGAAGAAAAAGTACGGGGTAGAGAAAATGATTGTGATGGAGGATTGTAAAGACATAGAAGGGCGGAAACTGGCGATAGAAAAATGTATGGAATGTGGGATAAGGGTGATTTCTGTTCCCGCCTCTAACCACTGGTTAAAAGGGAAATTAAAGCTCAGTCAGCTTCCGGATTTGAAGATCGAGGATTTGCTGCAGCGTGAACCCATTCATATGGATGGTGCAAATGTAATTGCCGGGCTTTGTGGTAAAAGAGTGCTCGTGACCGGGGCCGCCGGTTCCATTGGATCTGAAATTATACGGCAGATCCTGAAATGTCATCCCGAACAGCTGATTTTATGTGACCAGGCAGAGAGCCCGCTTCATGAAATGCAGCTGGAAATTGAGGATCGTTTTCCCGGTAGTTCCTGTAAATTTATGATCATCAACATTCAGAATTACGGCCGGCTGAAACATATGTTTGAGACCTGCAGGCCGGAGGTTATCTTTCATGCTGCTGCACTAAAACACGTCCCAATGATGGAACATAACCCTTCAGAGGCGATTTTGACCAATGTTTTGGGGACAAAAAACCTGGCAGATCTGGCTGTTGAGTATCAGGTTGAAAAGTTCATTATGATTTCTACGGATAAAGCCGTGAAGCCAACGAATGTCATGGGTGCATCCAAAAGAATTGCAGAAATGTACATTCAGTCGCTCCAGAATTACCAGGAAGAACGTTTGCATCAAACGCGGTTTATTACGACCCGGTTTGGGAATGTACTGGGGTCAAATGGGTCAGTTGTTCCACGATTTAGGGCTCAAATTGAAATGGGGGGGCCGGTGACGGTTACTGATCCTGAGGTGACCAGGTATTTTATGACCATTCCCGAAGCAGTACAATTGGTTTTAGAAGCTTCTGTTATGGGGAATGGTGGGGAGATCTATATTTTCGATATGGGTGAACCGGTTAAAATTCTGAATCTGGCAATAAATATGATAAAGTTAGCTGGGTTTTTGCCGTATACCGATATAAAAATTTGTTTTGTGGGACTGAGGGCGGGGGAAAAATTGTATGAGGAACTGTTGAATAAAACAGAGAAAGTGATCCCCACTTACCATGAAAAAATAAAGATATCAACGGTGATTGATTATCCTTATGAATATATAGAGAGAAAAATCAACGAGCTGCTGGCGCTGAGCCAATTGAATGATAACCAGCAGACGGTTTGGAAAATGCAGGAAATTATCCCTGAGTATGTGAGTAGTAATGCAGATTATCAGGGTATGGAAGTGTTGAAAGAGGTGGAAAGTACTTTGATGAATGTGCGTGTGGAACCAGATATTTGATCGTTTTGTAATTTTTTTGTTATCTTAAGATTTGATTATTCCTGGATGTTGTCAAAAAACATAGCTGGATTTGAAATAGTGTATGAAAAATATATAAATATAAAATAAAAAATGGGGGCGTTTTTTAAGGAGTATTCTGGAGGTCTGGGGGCTTTTGGAATCAGGCTGCGGCTATCGTTGGGGGAATTCTCAGGTCGCAGCCTTAACGGTAAGCATACTTATATCAGGGAGGAATACCTTCGCCCTGCGATTGTAGCTCATGATTTTGATGTTGGAGTCTAAGCGCTACGTTTTTTATTCATGAGCAGCGTCTGAATAAGTTTTGTTCATGTCAAATCGTGTGCTGAAAAAAATAACATCTGAACATCATGGGGAGTAATAATCAAAGTAATCAAATCGCCGAGTATCTTGGTACGGTGATCCTTTCCGGATTCCCTGCTGTAGAAAATCTGGCGGCACTGTATCATATTTCTATTTCTAAATTGATGCGTGATTTTAAAAGTACGTTCCAGACGAGCCCATACCTCTATTTCAGAAGATTACAGATGGAATTTGCAGAAGAATATATTCGCAGCACAGGTTGCAGTAAGAAACAAATGGCATTTATGCTGGGCTTCTCCAACCCCGCCAATTATACTTTGTGTTACAACCGGTATTTGCGCAATAAGGAGGAGAAAAACAATCATGAAAAAGCGAATGATGACCTGACCGAAAGAAACCATATCCTGATCTCTCAATTTCCTTTACCGGTGGCGATGTTAGATAAAAACATGAATTATTTATTGGTTTCGAAACAATTACTCAGTGTCTGTAGTTTACCTGATGTTGATTTGATTGGTAAAAACTTCTTTGACCTTTTTCCAGGAAAGGGTACAGATCTGGACCTTTTAAAACGAAGGGTTTTAAAAGGAGAAATAGATACGCTGGCAGGAGATTATGATTTTTATATTGATGGAACTTTATTGAAAAGCACGGTGAATCCCTGGTATGATGATGTGGGGGAAGTGGGAGGGATGATCCTTTTTGTAACCACTTATTGAGGATTTGAACATGAATAATAGATTTTTGACCATCAGTAGGTTCTTACAATACTTTTTTTTAAGATATATTTGATTGTAAGATTCTGCAAATTTATACTGAAATATGTATTATTTTGTTGAAACTGATATTGAACTATTACAGCCGCTCCAACTAGATTTATCTCTGCGCTCAAACCCTCCAGAATTGCTTCTTCCTTTTTTTGTTTAAACGCATCCCAATTGTTTAACCTAAAAATTGTTTTATGATGTAATAATTACAAAGACTATGGAACTTAATGCTGGTGAAATCGTTGAACTTGCCGTTCGGCGCAAGAATGTGAACATTAGTGAATTATCGAGGCGCTTACATGTAAACAGGAGGACCTTGTACAATTGGTTCAGGCAAAAAAAATTACATGCTGACGTAATTTGTGAGATAGGGAAAGTGATAGATTACGATTTTTCGAATGATTTTGAGGATGAATTCAGACAGTTTATGCCTAAAGATGATTTGATGGTTTTAGGTGCTGAACATCGCTTCAGTCCACCGGATTCCGTTTACTATTGGATGGAAAAATATATTGCCCTACTCGAGGATTATAAAAAATTAGTACGTAAAGGCCCTTTGTGAATCACTAGGGCCTTTTTTTTTCTGTAATCCACAATGACATATATTTGGTGCTGTTTGCGGTATGGTACTGCAGGATCTGCCCAAAGAAATTTCGGCGGCGGTGCGCGGCTAAATCCGCGGATAACGCCTGTATAGCCGTCATAAATGAATCCATGAACCTTGATTTTCCATAACGCTCATTAATGATCAGGACCCCATTTTGTTGTGCTTGCTGCCATCGGTTTTTATCTTGATATAAAGCAGCAGCCTGATTGCTAAACTGATCCAGATCATCTGCGATCTCCCCATTCCAATCCATGCCTCCGCTCATGGCTTCGGCTCCGACAGTCGTAGTTACCGCAGGTGTCCCTACCTGCATGGCATCTATGAACTTCCCTTTGACACCTGCTCCAAACTGGATGGGTGCCAGTAATATCCTATGATTTGAAATACTTTTTCTCGCATCTTCTGCACGTCCATGAATGAGGAACCGCTCTTTCTCATTGTGCAATTGCATCACCTTCTGTGTGGCATAAGCGCCATAAATATGAAGGCTCGCAGCAGGTATTTTCTGTCGGAGTACCGGCCAAACTTTTGTCTTTAAGACCTGTAGGGTATGCCAGTTGGGCTCGTGTAAGAAATTTCCGATAAAGACAAACCCTTCGCGTTCCTCAAAGCGCTTCCAGTTCCGGAGGTCTGTTTCTGCGAGTTCTTCTTCTAAAAAGGGTAAATAGTAAATCAATGCAGTATCAAGATGAAATTGTTCCTGTAGAATTTTCATTTCTACTTCAGAGATGATCAAGGATAAATCACACCTCAGGATGGCCGCAATTTCCCGCTTTGCCATATCACTAAACAAGTCTGCCTCATTAAAAGCCTGGTATTTTTTTAAGGCTTGCTGCCGCGCATGCCGTAAGCAGTGAAGGTCTTCCGTGTCCAGTATACGCATCGCGTCCGGACACTCTTCCTGCACTCTCCATCCATATTGCTCTTCCATAATGAAACGATCGAAGAGCACCATTCCAGGATTGATTTCCCTCATAAACAGGTTGAAACCGGGATCATTCAGGGTAATCCCACGTTCCGATACCCCAATCTCCTGTAAATTAAAGCTGAATTCAGATTTGGAAGCCGCAGAAGCAAAAACAACCTCATATCCCTTAGAAAGGAACAAATGAACCAGTTGAATCATTCTTGTGCCTGCTGCCGATGAGCCTGGCTCCGGCCAGACCAGCCCAATGATCAATATGCGATTTTCATTCATTTCTCTAAAATTGATGCAAAATAGATGTTTTTAATGCAAAGACTATGATTATTCCTAATTTTGGAAAGAAGAATTTATTTATACCAGGATGTTAGGACTAAAATTATTGACAGACCCCCGTTGGGCGAATATTGCGGAATCGAATTTGGAAGAAATCTTAACCGACCATGCCTGGTGCGAGCAGAAGGCGGCGACCAATGCCATTACGTTGATTACCAATAATTCCGAGCACATGGATCTGGTAGAGGAACTGACCGCCATTGCCATTGAAGAGATGCAGCATTTCCAAATGGTGATCGAGATCATCAATAAAAGAGGTTATACCCTGGGCCGGGAACGAAAAGACGATTACGTTGGCCGCCTGGTGAAGTTTAGCCGTAAGGATGGAAGCCGGAACAATTCTTTTATCGACCGTCTTTTGTTTGCTGCGATGATTGAAGCGAGGAGCTGTGAACGTTTCCGGGTATTGTCGCAAAACATCAAAGATCCGGAACTGGCTAAATTCTATCATGACCTGATGGTTTCAGAAGCAGGACATTATACTACTTTCTTAAATTTTGCACGTAAATACACGATTGATGTTGATGTAGATAAAAGATGGAAAGAGTGGCTGGAATTTGAAGGAGAGCTGATTCAGAGCTTCGGAAACAAGGAAGCCATTCATGGTTAAACTCAGGTCCTGAAAAATAATCTTCGGATTCGGGTGATATTTGGTTAAAAAGGGGCACATACTATAAAAAGCTTCATGGCTATGACGACAACACCTATGATAAAAAAACAAGCGGAAGTTCGGGAGCAGCGGTTAATCGCGCTGTATCAGAATGCTTTTCCTTTGGTGGCCAGGTACATCAGCAGGATGGGTGGTTCCTTTGAGGAAGCCAAAGACCTGTTTCAGGATGCACTGGTGATCTACTATGAAAAAATACAGTCTGGGGATGTCGCCCTTCAGTATACTGAAAAATCATATCTTTTTGGGATCGCGAGATTTCTTTGGAATAAGCGCTATCAGGAAAATAACAATCAGGTTCCCCTGGACCAGTTTGGGGCCGGCTTTGATGAAAGCCTGAACCTGAGCGACCCTGGCTACGAAGAAGTCTCTGCCCCCAGGTTGTTGAGGTTGCTGCAAACCGCCGGACAAAAATGTATGGAGCTGCTTAGCGCATTTTATTATGAGCGAATGGACATGAAAGAAATGGCAGAACGCTTTGGCTTTTCCAGTCCACGCTCGGCCACGGTCCAGAAGTTTAAATGCCTGGAAAAAGTTAAAGAAACGGTAAAAGAAAAATCCCTCAGGTATGAAGACATCCTGGAATGAGCTCCGTTTAATCGAGGATTATCTGAAGGCGAATGTGGAGCCGGCAGATCAGGTCCTGTTCGAAGCCAGGCTGATTTTACAACCTGAACTGAAGGATAGTGTCTACTGGCAGGAAAGAACCTATGGCATGATTCAGCAATATGGGCGACAGCAGCTGAGGTCGGAAATTGCCAAGGTCCATGAAAAGTTGTTCAGTGCTCCTGAACATCAGTCTTTCCGGCAGAAGATCAGGAAACTCTTCCGTAAATAATCCAAATTTTCAAAACCATTGATCATTTCCCCGAATAGGGGATGGGCATCGCCATGTCTAAAATTTAATCCTTTAAAACCATGAATATGAACAAGAATGAATTCTTTCAGTATGCGGTGAAACACCACCGGATCAATAGCAACTATATGGAAAATTATATTTCCGGAGCGTCCACTGCGATGCGCCCAATGGCGATGACGCCTTATATCACCGAAGAACGACAATTAAATGTGGCCCAGATGGATGTGTTTTCCAGACTGATGATGGACCGGATTATTTTTATGGGAGAACCGGTTGACGACAGGAACGCGAACGTGGTACAGGCACAATTGCTTTTCCTGCAATCTGTGGATGCGGAGAAAGACATTCAGTTGTATGTCAATTGTCCGGGAGGAGCAGTGTATGCCGGACTGGGGATTTATGACACCATGCAGCTGATTTCGCCCGATGTAGCCACGATCTGTACCGGGATAGCTCTTTCCTTTGGTTCGGTCTTGTTATGCGCTGGTACGCCGGGAAAACGCTCTGCTTTAAAACATTCCAGGGTAATGATCCATCAGGCTTCCGGTGGAACGCAGGGAACGGCCACCGACATGGACATCAGCGTGAGGGAGATCCTTAAAATTCAAAAAGAATTGTATCAGATCATCGCCAGTCATAGCGGACAGGAATACGAGCGCATCAATGAAGCGGCCAGCCGGGATTATTGGATGACCGCTCCAGAGGCTAAAGCATTTGGAATGATTGACGAGGTGTTATAACGAAACAGGAAAAACACCACGTTTCGAAAACAGTGGGTGTCCTTACTTTTGGGACGCCCTTCTGACGCTGTACGAAGATATTCTTTCCCCTGGATTTGTGGATTGTCTTTTACTAACCACTTAGTACATAGCGAGGTATTGATCATTTTGTCAGAATGGAATTGAAAGTTTAGTTGTATTCTTACATATATAGTCCTATAAACAGATCATTAAATTATTTGTTTCTAATTTACTGTTATTATTATTAATTGATAAAATGTTTCATTGGCTAATTTAATCTCTCTGCGAGACCGTTAATTGGATTAGTGCAGTAGCTGCGTAACGTTATTTCTTATTGTTAGCGGGTTTATTGAAAGTAGACGAAATTAGTTATTTCAGAAAAATTACAGGCATTTCCTTTGCAGGTGTGGTTGTACTTGGAGACTAATCATTTCCTCCTGTTGTTTAAATTACCCAGCCCGGTTGGAAGGCTCTTATCCAAGTTTATCAGATAATTATGAAAAATAACTTTACTCAAATCCAGGGGGGCAATTCCGTGCGCAAACTCCCGCGCTACCCAAAAATGTATCAAATGCTTTTTTTTGGTGCTTTAATGCTGCTCACCTTTATTGGTGCGTGTAAAAAGGATGATTTCAAAGATGAAGTTATTGGGGTATGTCCGGTTGTTGTGGCAACTGACCCTATGGACAAGGCTGTTGATGTCCCTTTGAACAAAGTGATTTCCATCACCTTTAATACGGATATGGATTCTACTACTATAAACAGTCAGACATTTGCGATAAAGCAGGGCGCAACAGCTATTACCGGTAAGATTTCGCCAACAGCGGATTTCAAAGTATTCACTTTTACACCTGATGTACCGCTTAGCCCATTTGTATTATACTCAGGTACCGTCACTACAGGTGCCAGGGATGTATTTCATACTGCTATGGTGGCCGACTATCTGTGGAGCTTTACAACGATTCCTGCAGTGAACCTAACGGCCAGCCCGGCTATTGGCGGTGTGGTTTCCGGAGCAGGTACATTTGCACTGAACTCTTCTGTCGCGGTTACTGCGGTACCTAATACAGGTTATACCTTTACCAGCTGGACAGATAATGGCAAAGTAGTTTCCACCAGTTCGAGTTACCAGTTTACCATTGCAGGCAACAGGAATTTAATTGCAAACTTTACAGTGATCCCTCCGGGTAACTTTGCGGTCAACCTATCATCCAACCCTGCTGCTGGTGGTACAACTACCGGCTCCGGTGCCTATGTGATCGGTACCTCTGTAACCGTTGTTGCAGCTGCCAATGCAGGATATACTTTTGTAAACTGGACAGAAAATGGCAACGCCGTATCTGCAAGCCCAAGTTATCAGTTCACGATCATTGGAAACAGGACGCTGATTGCCAATTACCGTGCCATCCCGGCTACTCAGTTTGCAGTAACTTTAACCTCCAACCCTGTTGCAGGCGGTAGCACCAACGGCGAAGGATCTTATTCTTCAGGAACTTCGGTTACCATTACCTCTGCTGTAAATCCAGGTTATACCTTTACCAACTGGACGGATAAAGCCACCGGGTTGCCGGTGTCGACGAGTTCAAGTTATACTTTTGCTTTAACAGGTAACAGGGCGTTTGTGGCAAACTTTACCTTAAGTACCTATACTTTAACTGTTACGGCGGTTAATGGCATAGTTACAAAAACGCCTGATCTGGCCGGCTATAACTACGGCGCAGTGGTTAAGCTTACGGCTGTTCCCAATGCAGGTTATTTGTTTACAGGCTGGAGTGGAGATGCTGCAGGTCTTACGAATCCATTGAACATCAGCATGACTTCAAATAAAAAAATCACCGCTACTTTTGTCGCAATTCCGATAGTGGGCATAGGGCCAGGCGTGATCAACCTGGGTGGTGCAGGCGATTTTGGAATATTGACAAAATCAGGGATATCTACCACTGGTATTACTTCAGTTACCGGTAATATAGGGGTAAGCCCGGCAGCTGCAACGGCCATTACAGGTTTTGGGTTAATCATGGATACCAATGGTCAATCCGCTCATACGCCAATTGTAACCGGAAAAGTATATGCATCCGATTATGCTGCTCCAACTCCTGCCAATATGACCACAGCGGTGAGCGATATGGAAACCGCATTTACAACGGCTAATGGTTTAGTTACCCCGGCACCTATTGTAGACTTATATGCCGGAAATATCAGCGGCAGGATACTCACTGCAGGGCTTTATAAATGGTCTACCGGTGTCTTGATCTCAAATGCAGGTGTCACGCTAACAGGTGGGCCTAATGATACCTGGGTATTCCAGATCGCGCAGGGCCTTACCGTTAACAACGGAGCAAATATCACTTTGTTAGGCGGTGCACAGGCCAAGAATATATTCTGGGTGGTTACCGGCCAGGCTACGCTTGGGTCCAATACTGATTTTAGCGGGATCATTCTGAGCAAAACACTGATCTCTTTAAACACAGGAGCAAAAGTTACGGGCAGGTTACTGGCACAAACTGCTGTTACCTTAAACGCCAGTACTGTTATTCAACCCTAGTCATACAAACAAATTAAAAAATCAGTTATGTTATCCATATATAAAAACTTAAATAAAGTCCTCATTTGTTCATTGGCAATATTTTTCGTCGCCACAACAAATGCAGGCGCGCAAACTGAAAAACCGCTATGGTCATTCGGCGTGTCGGGAGCAGCAAATGGTAATTTCTTTGGTGGAACCACCCAAAGGCTGAGCAACTCGCTCATTGTTCCTGCAGCGTTTCATAAAGGAAAGGGAATCCGGCCCTTCGGGTCTGTACTGGCCGAATACCAGCCCAGCAGCGTATGGGGGATTGCCCTTAATGTAGGGTATGATGGTCGTGGAGGAAAGTTTGATGAGGTAATTGCCCCATGTAATTGTCCGGCGGACCTCAAAACCAATGTCAGTTACCTGACGGTAGAGCCCTCGCTTAAATTTAGTCCGGGCGGTGGTAATTTCTACCTCTTCGCCGGTCCGCGTTTGGCCATGAACCTGCAGAAGGATTTTAACTACACCCAGCTTAAACAACCCAATACCGATGCCGAGTTCTCGGAGATGCGTAAAACCTTAATTTCCGGTCAGGTAGGAATGGGCTACGATATCCCGGTTTCTGCTCCGGAAAGCAATACCAGGTTTGTCATTTCGCCTTTTGTATCGTATCATCCTTACTTCGGACAAGATGTAAGAAAGATCGAAAGCTGGTCGGTCAGCACTGTACGTGCCGGTGTGGCCTTAAAATTCGGGAAAGCGAGAAAGGCGGCGCGCGTAACTGAACCTGTTCCGGTGGTTCCTGTGCAGGAGGTGAGTTTCTCTGTACGTGCACCAAAGGAAATCCTGGTCAGACATGCCGTTAGTGAAACTTTGCCATTGTTAAACTATGTGTTCTTTGATGAAGGAAGTGCGGCTTTACCTGAGCGCTACACGCGGCTTTCTAAAAGCCAGGCGGTTGATTTTAAAGAAGTCCAGCTTCAAAACGAGGTCGCAACAGATAAGGCGGGACGTTCGGCAAGACAGTTGTCGGTTTATTATCATATCCTGAATATTGTGGGCGCCCGTATGAAAGCCAATCCTGAGATCAGCATTACTTTAAGCGGAGCTTCAAAAAATGGTCCTGAGGAAGGACAGGAATTTGCGGCAGCTATAAAAGACTACCTGACTACGGTATTCGAAATTCCAGCATCAAAAATCGCCATAAATGGTCGTACCAAGCCGGTTGATCCGTCTGAACAACCTGGTGGCACTAAGGAACTGGAATTGTTAAGAGCAGGAGATCGCAGGGTAGATATTCAGAGTACGTCTGATAAATTGATGATGGAAGTAGGGGGTGGCATGATGCGGCCCGTGCAGATCAATACAACGCAGACAGATCCTATGGACAGTCATGTGGTATTTAATGTAGACCGGGCAACTGAACTGCTCAAATCTTATACTATAGATTTAACGGATCAGCAGGGACAGGTTCAGCATTTCGGACCCTTTACTAAAAACCAGGAAAGTATAGCTGCAAAAAGCATACTTGGTACTAACGGGAAGGGTGTTTACAAAGTAGTGATGCTCGGTGAAACAAAAGAAGGCATTGCGATACAAAAGGAAAGTTCAGTTAACTTACAAAGTCAGCAGGAAGTACTTCAAACCGGACTCAGGTATAGTATTTTGTTTAACTTCAACAAAGCAAATACTGCAGCGGCTTATGAGCAGTTTTTAACCGAAGTGGTTGCACCTTTGGTCAGTAACGGTTCCACGGTTACTATTCGTGGCTATACTGACATCATCGGTACGGAAGATTATAACAATAAACTTTCTCAAAAGCGTGCCCAGAAAGCACAGGACATATTGGAGCGTGCATCTGCTAACGCAGGGAAAAGCGATGTGAGGTTTGAAACCCTGGGTTCAGGGGAGGATAGCGCAAGTGCACCGTTTAATAACAACCTGCCTGAAGAACGCTTTTACAACAGAACGGTGATCATTGATATCATTTCAAAAAACTAAGTTTTAAAACATGTTTAAAGCAAGTCGCTATTCATTTAGCTGGCTTGCTTTTTTATTTTTCATAAAAAAATGCAGTAGCTATGATCGGCTACTGCATTTTTTAAACTTCAGATCGTTTTATTTAACAGTCAATAAGAATCCAATGGTAAAGTTCGCATCCCAGTCGAATACGAAAGTATCACATTTGGTAGCGTCTTTGATCGCTTTATAAATGTTTACACCACTTTTGATCTTGATCTTATCAACGGCATATTTTTCAGGATTGTTCAATACTGTAAATCTTTCTTCTCCATTGCGGCTTTGTTTCGCCAGTTCGTAAGGAACGCCACCAATGATAAAGCAAACCTCACGTTTTTTCGCAGGAATCTTTTCCGACAGGCTTTTTACCTGTGCATAGACAGCATCATCCTTTAAATCTTTTTCGTAATACTTTGCTCCCGGTGCTTCCGCCGATTTAACATCTCCGTCCATCCAGGAGATTTTTGTATTCCCGGAACCGATATCCACCACAAAAGAGTTGTCATAATAAGAAGCCGGCAATACGCATTTCAAGGCTAATTTACCTTCCTGCTCTGCAGTAACCAGGTTCACAACATAACCCATTTTCTTTAATTCCGTAGAGATCGCCGCAGTTTTAGGCTCTTTCTGTGCACCTGAGCTGATCACAAAGTGGATGTTCTTTGATTTCACCCCTTTATCAAACATGGCACCGATATAGTTTTTTAATCCGGTACGGATATCCGCTGTAGTCGCCATTCCTTCATAGACGAAAGACTTGCCGAAATCTTTGGACACAATCTCCCAGCGTTTCTCTTTGTCGATGTTGACCACAAAAGAGTTAAAGCCTGAAGCACCTACTTCAACCACCCCTTTGTATTCACCGTTAACGGGTTTTTCCGGGCTGTAATTGAAGGTTCTTTTTTCGTCAGCGGCCGTTGTTCCAGCCATTGTCGGGGCTACACTAGTGGTATCTGCAGTGGCTGATTTAGCGCTTGTTCCATCAAATTTACCAGTTTCAAATGCCCAGTAACCGATTCCGACGATTGGAATGGCCAGAATGATTGCTTTTATCGGCCAACGTAATCTGGCCCAGGTTGATTTTTCTTCCATGTTCTTGTTTGTATTTTGGTTTTATTGATTAATCTAATAAGGAGAAACCTTTGTCTACTTTCTCTTCCGGTTTCAGGTCATAATATGAATCGGCCATTTTGCTTACGTTCAGCATTTTCAGGTTGCGTTCGTCTACCTTTTTGATGAACTCTTCCAACTCACCTTGTGAAGGGGCACCGCCAACGGTGATGTTGTTGTTCTGGTCAAGGAAGTCCAGGTTGGAACGGATCGATGCAATGTTCTGGCTGATTGCGCCTGTTGCCGCATCCATGGCTTCCTGGAATACCCATCCATCTTTAATGTTAAAGACTTCGGCAAGGCCTTCCGTTGCGTTCTTCATTTTCTGAGTCGCTTCCAGTTTTTTGGAGATGATGGAAATGCTGCTGTCCAATGTGCTTACATAAATTCTGGCCGCACTTTCATTGTCTTTCAGGACTTCTAAAACTTTCGCAAACTGGTTGGCATACTGCACATAACTTCTGGCATTTTGCTCTTCAGCTTCGCCCTCTTTACCTAATAAAAATGCTTTGGTACGGGTTTCTTTCGCATCCCTGGCATATTCATTTGCTTTCTCTGTATTGCTGTTGCTGCTTTCCTGTTTTCCTTTTTCGTCCAGATTGGCGGCTTCTACGGTAAAGCGTTTGGCATAGGTATATTTTTCTTCCGCTGTTTTTTGTGCGGTTTCCCCACTTTGGATCATGTCAATACGAACACCGTCTACATTGGCTATTTTATCTTTTACGCGCTTCAGGGTATCCTTCGCATCTTTAGACAACAATTGTAAAGTTTCGATCGGGTTGTTGCGAATGATGGCTTTCTCTCCTTTAAAAATGAGGATTGTTCCAAGGCGATGTAATAGTGCAATGATTTTTGGTGCCAGTAACAACAGTACAATTAAAACGATACTGAAGATGACCAGGAGAATGCTTTTTGCCGCATATTCCAGCATGATGGGCAGGAATTTAAAGAAAGCAAAAGCACCACCTAAAATAAGGGCCCAGAAGAAGATACTGGAAATGGTTTTCTTGGCTTCCGGTGTTTGAAGCTGGGAGGGTAAATGGTCCCCGAGCACCTGAAATATAGGGAGCTGACTCTTCAGTTCTGCCGGTATATTTACGAATTGACTTTTGTTTTCCATAGGAGAGTTTTTAGTTTATATTGGTTTCTATTATGTTAAGGGCGTTTTGAATATCGGCTACGACTTCGGTAACGGCAGTATTGCCAATCGCAATTTTTTTATCGATATCCAGGAGTTGGGGTTCATATTTGCTGTTGATTTCATTCAGGTCTTTTTGTTTCGCACTGAGCTTTTCACGAAGTTCCAGGATGCTTTGCTCGATCTGCTGCACCTCCGCCGTAAGGCTTGCTT
The DNA here is from genome assembly GCF_038446955.1 of Pedobacter sp. FW305-3-2-15-E-R2A2. Lineage (NCBI taxonomy): Bacteria > Pseudomonadati > Bacteroidota > Sphingobacteriia > Sphingobacteriales > Sphingobacteriaceae > Pedobacter > Pedobacter sp. FW305-3-2-15-E-R2A2. The sequence goes on along the minus strand of NZ_CP151803.1, from coordinate 5,184,645 downwards.
TCTCTTTTACCTGACTTTGCTCAATGCTTTGTTTTTCGGCCTGTTTCGCGGCGGTCTCTTTGTCAATTACTTTCTTTAGTTCAGTGGCATAGTTTTGTCCGGTTCTGCTCAGCTTTTCTTTGTCCAGGGTTTTGTCCACATACTTCAAAGAGGTAAATGCGGCCTTTAAGGTTCCTGCATTGACACTGCCCATTTCTGCTGCTGCGTTCCATACTTCAAAAAAATCAATTCCCGGCTGGTTAATCTTTTCCAAAATCTCCAATACTTTTAGCTTCATCTGTTTTACATCCGTTGCCGGTAAATCAGAGGTGTTCTGTGTTAGATTTGTTTGGGGGTTCTTCGTTACAGTTTCAGCTGGTTTATTTGGGGCAACCGGAGGTGTCGGAGCCTCAGTTGAGCCAGAATCCTGTGGTTCAGGACTGTCTTCAAAGATTAATTTCTTTAAACTTCTTAAAATTCCAAAAGAATTGTTTTCCGGTTCTTCACTCATAGCTGATGGTTATCTGTCGTTAAAAATAACAAAAAACGAATATAATGTACCGATTTATTTAAGCAGCGCTATTTTGGGAAAATTAATTGAAACATAACTATATGGAATTATAGTTCGTTCAGTTAGGGTTTTAAATTCCTTTTGAAATCTGAAGGGCTGATCTTGACGAAACGTTTGAAGTTCCGGTTGAAATTGGTCAGGTTATTGAAACCACTTTGAAAGCAGATTTGTGAAATCGTCAGGTGATCATTGTACAACAGCTTACAGGCATACCCAATCCTGACTTCATTCACGAAATGGGTAAAGGTCTTTTGTGTTCTTCCTTTAAAGTATTTACAAAATGAGGCCGTGGTCATATTGGCCATTGCAGCCGTTTGCTCCAGACTGATATTCTGCGTGAAATTGTTCATCACATAGTTGTAAATCTTATCAATGCGCTGAACGTCTTTCTGGTTATGAGGGTTGGTATAACCGGTGCTCGACAAACATTTGTATTCTTTTGTACCTGATAGCAGGTCCAGAATGCTCAGCAAATGAATGATTCTTTTCAATCCTGTGCTGAGGAGCAATTCATTCAAAATTGCAACGACCTGGTTTTTTGATTTCCCATAGATATGGATTCCCCTTTGGATATCTTTTAAAAGATCATTGAATTTGCCCACCTCATTGGCAGCCAGAAAATTATCATTCAGCCAGTCCAGGCGGAAGTAAGTGACGATCGCTTTAACCTCCCGCTCACTATCCGGTTCATAATACTCTTTGTCGTTGTACATGACATGAGGCAGGTTTGGCCCCATAATGATCAGGTCCCCCTCAGAAAAGTTCGCGATACTGTCGCCAACAATTCTCCGTCCATTGCTTTTGGTCATCCATACCATTTCATATTCATTATGAAAATGTAAGGGATTGGTCAGACATTTTGCATTCACCTCCTTTACAAAGATGCTTTCCTGTAAGACGGTTTTGGTTTCGAATAAAAGTGGTTGCATAAGGTTAATTTGCTTTTTTATTCTGATAAATCAAAATAATTGACAATATAGTGTCAGCCTTGGGCAATTGATGGTGAGTTACAGGAGGAAAGAGCAGGTAACTTGCTTAAAAAATATAGCCGATGATCTCATTACACAACCCTGGAAGCGAAGAGGAACTGATTGCCTCTATAAAAGCAGAACTTTTTACTGCGGTGATCGGTGATATTATGGACAAATTAGGCTTCCTGAATCAGTTTTTACCGCCTCAGGTGCAACCATTGCGAAACGATATGGTTATTGTAGGCAAAGCGATGCCGGTATTGGAAGCCGATGTCATTGAGTCTACGGAGCAGGGGAACAATCCCATTTTACAAAAGCCATTTGGATTGATGCTGGAGGCTTTGGATGATTTGAAAACCAATGAAGTATACATCTGTACCGGATCGGCTCCTTCTTATGCCTTATGGGGAGAACTCATGAGCATGAGGGCGATTAAACTGGGGGCTGCAGGAGCGGTGGTTAATGGTTATTCCCGCGATACGAATGGGATTCTGGAACTGAATTTTCCTGTTTTTTCTTATGGCAGTTATGCGAAAGATCAGGCACCAAGAGGGAAAGTGATCGACTTCAGAACGTCTATAGAAATGAATGGAGTGCTGATCCGGAATGGCGATTATGTGATTGGCGACCGGGATGGGGTCTGTATTGTTCCGAAAGAAGCCTCCACGGAAATTTTCAGACTGGCTTTTGAAAAGGCCAGGGGGGAGAAAGTGGTCTTTCAAAAAATCAAAGAGGGAATGTCGGCCAAAGCGGCATTTGAAACTTATGGGATTATGTAATTCGTCTATACGAATACCGGAAAAAGATGAAAAAAATCTAACTTTAAAATACAATGTTAAAACAATTACGCTGTCTTCCATTTGTGTTGCTGTTCACGATGGGAGTGGCCTACGGTCAGGAATATAAAACAGTACAAAATTATAGTGCCGCAGATTGCGGGGATTGCCTGTTAAGCAAAATAGGTCAGGCTTATACCTATACCCAACAGGAAATTCCTGCTGATGTCTTCCCCATCAGGGGAAAAGAAAGAACAATATTTTTTGCTGGCAGGATCTCGATTCCGTTTACCGTTGCTGACCTCAAAAGCAAGTATCAGCTGAGGGTCACTTATCTCTCCGATTCCAAAGACCGGAAGGTCAAAGTTTTGGCAGACAATGAGGTCTTGAGCGGTTCAGTGGCATTGCCTTATCAGAAAGCATTGACCGTAACCTATACGATTCCTGCTGCTGCTTATCAGGATGGTGCCTTTATATTTGATTTGATTGCCCTTTCCGGCGCAAATGTTCCGGTTAGCCGCCTGGAGATCTTGTCTACCGGATCAAAGGCATTGGTGTATAAAGATGTACTGGCAGAAAAGATCAAGAGCATCTCTTTTAAGCCAGAACGGTTATCGCCGGTTCCGGCACGCGTAGAAAATATTGGTTCTCCGGTTTTGTCTTTGAACGGAACCTGGAACTTTAAATATAAAACACAACAAGGGAAAATTCAGGTTCCCGGAGAGTGGGAGATGCAGGGGTATCAGGTAGATTCTGCAGCGCAGGCATCTTATACCACTTCTTTTGAGCTTCCGGCCGACTGGAAAGGTAAAAAGGTCAGGTTGCGTTTTGATGGGGTAAGTTCACATTGTGAAGTCCTGTTAAATGGAAAATACCTGGGCGCGCATGAAGGTGGTTTTGTGATTTTTGAAATGGATGCCAGTGCTGCGGTAAAGGCGGGGACGAATCAAATAGAAGTAAAGGTGGCGAGCTTAACAGTTTCCGATAAGTTGGGTTGTGTCTCTCAATATGCCTCACATACGGTTGGTGGCATTCTGAGAAAGGTGACTTTAACGGCATTGCCGGAACTGAACATCGGTGAAATCTATCCTCAGGTGACCTTTGATAAAAATTATCAGGATGCCAATCTTCATATCGACTATCAGGTTTTTAATGAATCGAAACTGGCGGGGGATGTTGCGCTGAAATTTATATTGCTGGATAGGGAAGGAAAGGAGCTGAACATCAATGGTAATTTGGTGGAAAAGAAAGGGCTCCGTCCAAAGACAGACCTGAAAGGAATCCTCAGCATCCCAGTTAACCGTCCTGAAAAATGGGATACAGAACATCCTTACCTCTATACTTTAGTCACCCGCTTGCTGAGTAAAGGAAAAATCTTGCAGGAGAACAGACAGAAACTGGGTTTCAGGCAGATTGACATCCGGGGAAATCAGTTCTTCGTCAACAACAAAGCTATAAAGCTTCATGGGGCGAACAGGCATGATGTAAGTGCGCTTGGGGGCAGAAGTCTGAGCGCAGCACTGAACCGGAAAGATGCCGAATTGTTCAGAAATGCCAATTGTAATTATATCCGTACTTCTCATTATCCGCCTTCAGAAGAATTCCTGGCAGCCTGCGATTCTTTAGGAATGTTTGTCGAGGCCGAAGCAGCGATTACCTGGATAGAACATCATGCCAGTCCGATCTGGAAAGAGTGGAATTACCTGAACCCGGAATTCCTGCCTCATTTTCTAAGGGCCAATTTTGAGAATATTCGTGGAAACCGGAACCATCCTTCGATCATCATCTGGTCTATTGCCAATGAATCGAGATGGAGCCCATTATGGGATAAAGTAAATGCAGAGGTTAAAAAATACGATCCGTTGCGTCCTACCGCTTTCCATGACCAGACTTATGGAGGATTTAACAATGCAGGCAGTAAAGCCGATATCAGGAACATTCATTATCCCGGTTTGGGTGGACCCGGGCAAACGGATAAATTTACAGACCGGCCGGTGTTGTTTGGGGAATACTGCCATGTGCAGACCTATAACAGATTGGAAGAGGTGACCGATCCTTATGTCCGTGCGGATTGGGGAAGGATGCTGCACCAGATGTATGATAAAATGTATACGCATCAGGCTTGCCTGGGTGGTGCCATCTGGGCCGGGATTGACGATATCTTTCATAAACCAGACAGTACGATTGTAGGTTATGGGCCCTGGGGTGCTGTTCTTGATGCCTGGAGAAGGGAGAAACCGGAGTTCATTTCTGTAAGGAAATCCTATGCACCTTTTGTGATCCGTAATTTAAAGGAAGCGAAACCAAAGAATGGGATCTTGTTGCTGAAAGTAGAGAACAGGTACAACTTTGCCAATTTGAAGGAAGGGCAGTTGAAATATACGGTTGATGGGGTGTCTAAGACGGCAACTTTGGATGTTCCGGCAAGGTCGTCTGGAGATTTGGAATTGCAGGTACCTGATGATGCAAAGGTCGTTGGCATTACTTTTACCGACCCAAGGGGATTCATCACACAGGAAGAGCAAATGATTTTTTCGACTGCAGGAAGGGTTGTCCCGGTAGCATCAAATATTGCCGTTAAATTTAAGAAATCCGGCGATCAGATCGTGTTGAGCCGTGGTACACAAAAATATACTTTCGATAAAAATACAGGTCTTGTGATGGACCATAAGATTCTTGGAGGAATTGCCATGATGGTGGTTCCGATGAACGGTGATGATGGTGGCGCACCTCATATTGCAGGAAACAACTATCAGCGAAACATCAAGCCGATTTTATATCAGCCGGAAGGCAATTGGAAAACGAGTTTGCTGACTGCCTCAAAAGATCAGGAGTCGGTTAATGTTAAAGTAGAAGGCAGTTACAAATATCTGAAAGGCGCTTTTAACTATAAATTTCTGGCAGATGGAACGATTGAAATTGAATACGATTTTAAGGTGACTGATACCCTGAATATCAATCCCAGACAATGGGGACTGGCTTTCGAGCTGCCATCAGATTTCCAGCACCTGAATTATTCGAGTAAAGGCTACTGGAGCGTTTACCCTGAACATGATATTGCCAGAACTGCCGGAGATATTCAGGCTTTGCCGCTGCATCAGAAATATGTAGAGGCGCCATTACAAGTACCTGCCGGGCCCTGGTCTGCCGATGCAAATGACCTGGGAAGCCGGGATTTCAGAAGTACCAAAGCGAATATTTATCATGCCGGATTGAGCAATGATAAAGGGGATCAGCTGACCGTTTATTCTGATGGAACGCAAAGTGCGAGAAGCTGGATTGATGGAAATAAAACAAGGTTCCTCCTGGCAGAATTAAATGGAGGTGGTTCTGATGGCTTCTTCGCCGGTTATTATAGCAAGGAACGCAGGCCTTTAAAATTGGGTGCTGAATTAAAAGGAAAAATTAAGCTTAAATTAGAGGGATCTAAAATACATCAATGATAAAAAAACAAATATATACTGATGAAAATCACTGAGGTAAAAGTCTGGCTGGTAGAGGGGGTTAAATACAACTGGACCTTATTAAAGATTTATACAGATACCGGACATACCGGAGTTGGAGAGGCGACGAACTGGCCGGGTAGTCCGATTGTTTACCATGCCGCCAAACATGTTGGAGAAAGGATTATAGGTCTGGATCCCATGAGAACAGATTTCATCTGGACCAAGCTTTATCGTGATTTAAACTGGATGGGCCCTTATGGTGCAAGTTTGTGTGCGATTAGTGGCATAGACATGGCCTTGCTGGACCTTAAAGGGAAAGTATTGGGGACGCCATGTTATGAACTGCTGGGGGGTGCTTTTCGGAAAGATATTTTACTCTATGCCAATTACTGGTTTACCGGTGGCGGGCACAATGAAGCAGATTATGCAGCACAGGCTTTAAAGGTTAAAGAAGCAGGATTTACGGGTTTGAAGTTTGATCCTTTTGCCCATACGAACTATTTATATGGGGAAGACCTGTCATCGAACCTGACCCTGACGGCAGAACAGCAGGATTTGGCTTTCAATGTGAGCAAGGCGGTGCGTGATGCAGTGGGGCCGGAGTTTGATATTATGATTGAAACCCATGCGATGTTAAACTATCGGGTTGCGGTAAAAATGGCGCAACGCTTATCGGCACTGGACATCACCTGGTATGAAGAACCCGCCGGACCTGAAAGTGCCGATAACCTGCGGGCGATGAGGGAAAGAATTCCATCGAATGTTTCGATCTGTGTAGGAGAAAGACACTACACCAGGCATGGCATCAGACCTGTTTTAGAAAAGAATATTTGTGACATCATGATGCCGGATATCACCCGTTGTGGTGGTCCTTCAGAAATGAAACGTATGGCGACCATGATGGAGGCTTATAACGTTTTGCTGGCGCCACACAATCCAAACGGACCTTTATCTACCCTGGCAAGCGCACATGTTTGTGCTTCTGTTCCGAACTTTTTCAGACAGGAGTTTATGTTCAATGATGTGCCCTGGAGGGATGAGGTGATCACACATCCGATTGGAGATATGGTTCATAATGGCCATTTGCAATTGTCAGACAGGCCGGGGCTCGGAGTAGACCTTGTAGAAGAAGAAATGGAAAAACATCCTGGAATTTTGGTTCCAAGGCCAGGTTTTTACGTTTAAAATAACATTATCATTATGGCTTTATAACATCATCATGGCTTTGCAAATTGATTTAAAAGGAAAGGTTGCCCTCGTTACCGGAGTGAGTTCGGGAATAGGTCTTGGCGTGGCAAAAATGCTGGCCAGGGCTGGTTGTACGGTGACCGGATGTGCATTAGATGCGGCCGATAGTGCAGGGGCGAATTTGTTCCTCGATGCCATAAAAGCGGAGGGCGCTTCCGGTCAGTATCTACAGACAGACGTTACGAAAGTGGAAGCGCTGGAAGCACTTGTTGCAGCTGCGGCAAAAAATGGAGGAATAGACATCCTGGTTTCCAATGCCGGGCGGAACTTTTTTCAGGGCGCAGCTGAATGTGAGGAACAGGAATGGCAGGAGAATATGAACCTGAACCTGAGTTCGCACTGGCGACTGGCGAAATTGTGTCGTCCTTACCTCGAACAGCGTCGGGGAGTGATCCTGATCATGACCTCTAATCATGCGGAAAATACCATCCCGGGATGTTTTCCTTATAACCTTGCCAAAACTGCATTAACCGGATTGGTAAGAAGTCTGGCCATTGAATGGGGACCAGCAATTCGTTGTGTGGGGATTGCGCCCGGATTTATAGATACAGCTGGCAATCAGAACTGGTTCAATTCTTTTGCAGAACCTGAACAGGAGCGACAAAGAACGATTGACCTTCATCCGGTAAAAAAACTGGGAACAGCAGAAGAAATAGGTGGCTGGTGTGCTTTTTTAGCCAGCGATTACGCGGCATTTGCTTCCGGAACAACCTACCTCATTGATGGGGGGAGAAGCGCGTTGATGCAGGACAATTAGTCCTGAGGGCAATATGGTGTCAGCATTGGACACTCCGTGTAAAGTGATCATTATCAGGGAGGTTTATATTCGTTTGTTCTTATTAACCAGAAGAACATCACGTAATCATTAACCTAAACAAACCTTACATGAAAAAAAATGCCTGCCTCCTGCTGTTCGCAGTAGCCTTTCTCTTCGCCTGTAAAAAAAGCGATGTTCCCGGAGTACCTGTTGAAGAAGTTCCCATAGATACGGGATACCATTACAAATCTGATTATGCTTACAACCTGAATGTGGTTTATTTCATTGCTTCCGGTAAAACGGCCAATGATGATTACCACCGCAGGATTAGTGAAATGATGCTTCAAGGCCAGGAATTCTATGGGAAATGGATGAAACACTGGGGATTTGGAGATAAAAGCTTTGGATTGCTGAAAGATGTGGCAAAAAAGAGAATCAAGATCGTAGAGATCAAAGGAAAACTAGATCAGTCTAATTACTCCTATAGTGGCGGAGCAGGAAATGTACTCAAAGAAATAGACGAGTATTTTCTGGCACATCCGACGGAAAAAACGAGTGATCATACCCTCATCATCATGTGCGTTCAAGATATTCAGGCAGATAATGCCCCTTTTTACGGGTTGGGCCGTAACTGTTTTGCTTTGGATTATCCAGGGATGGACATTAAAGATCTGGGGACCGGTACAGCAGCTGGGGATAAAGCAACAGGCTGGATCGGCGGACTAATGCATGAGCTTGGTCATGGCATCAATTTACCTCACAATGGAGGGCAGAAATCAGAGAATGCACAATTTGGAACTTCATTGATGGGAGCAGGGAATTCGAGTTATGGGAGAACACCAACTTATCTGACCAAAGCGGATTGTGCGATTTTAAACAACAATCAAGTGTTTAGTAAAGTCACGAAAACGGATTGGTACAGCCCGTTCAATGCGACCATCAGCCATTTGAATGCCAAATATGAAGCTGGAAATATAGTGGTCTCCGGGCGGTTATCAGGTGCGGGAGCTGTTAATTATATCAACTTTTATAACGATGGAAATAAAAACGGAATCGGCGGAAATAAAGATTATGATGCCGTTCCCTGGTCTACGCAGAAGATTGGGCTCGACAGCTTTTATGTGAGTATGCCTTTGAGCGAGTTTAGCAATACTGAAGATTATGCTTATGAGTTAAGGATCATGCTCTGCAATGAAAATGGGAGCCTGCTAAATGTTCCTTATCCTTATGAAATCAAAAACGGAAGCCCGGTTATTGATTTCGGAGATAAAAAGGAATATAGCAAAACAAACTGGCAGGTGATTGATTTCAGTTCAGAGGAGACGGTGGAGGAAGATGGAAAGGTGACCAACCTCCTGGATAAGAACAATACCACTGCCTGGGTGACGCGATGGAATAGCAATGCGCCGACCTTCCCGCATCACTTTGTGGTCAATATGGGCCAGGCATTGGCAGCAGATGGATTTGCATTTACCCAGCGCGGAGGAAGCAGCAAAATAAAAGACATGCAGATTTTGACGAGTAATGATAATATCGCCTGGACTGCACTGGGGAATTATGTGTTAAAAGACGTTGGAGGACCGCAGTTCATTTATTTGCCTTCCACAAAGACATTCAAATATTTTAAAGTAATCGTTACTTCCGCTACTGATGGTCGTCAGTATGCTTCGCTCGCGGAAGTTGGCGTGTTTAAAAATTAATCCCGGTTGGATTAATGCTCTGGTTGGGAGCTGGCAGGTACGTTTGGTCGCGTACCTGCTTTTGTATGAATTGGTTTTTAGGCATTCTGTTGTACTGATGCAGAAATAGCGGCGGCGTTTTTTGGAGAAGCACCTGTAGAATTGAAACAATGTATTACATTAGCATATAAATCAACAATCGCTAAATGGTGGAACAAAATCTAATCAGCATTATTTCAATAGTTGCCGTTTTTGTGTCCCTGCTTTTATCCTTTTTCCTGCTAACGGTCTCCACGAATAATAAATTGGGGAATGTTCTCCTTGCTGGTTTCATCATTCTGAATGCGGTTGACCTGAGCGGATGGTTTATCTATCCGGTTACCCGGCATTATCCTGATCTGGAAATGTTCCGGAGGACGACCTCGGCTTTAATCAATCCATTGTTTTTTCTGTATGCTTTAGCGGTTTGTTATTCTGATTTCAGGCTGAAACCTAAGCATCTGTTACATGCGATCCCTTTTGTGTTGGAAAACCTGTACCTGATGGGTGTTTTCTACCTGGCGGCACCGGGGGATAAAACGAGTTTTTTTAATGACAAAGGTGGTTTAGCCGCCAGTCTTATACACCTGGCGTATGGCCACCTGCAATTTGCATTTTACATTATCGCGATCTTTCTTGTGCTGAGGAAGTATAAAAAGGTCTATCTGGAGAATTATACCAATAGCGCTACGATTACCTATAAATGGTTGTTTCAGCTGACTGTTGTGATCACCGTTGTTCATACCATTGTGATGTGTAAAGACCTGCTGTTGTTTACCGGCTCTTCTGATGTTTTCAATGGCGCGCAAATTCTTGTGGGCATCAATGCGGTATTTATTCTATGCTGGTTTGTGATGAAGGCGCTATATTATCCGAACCTCTTCAGAGGAGTAGATTCCAGGCTTGAGCCCATTGAACACATGATCGTGCTGCCACAGGAAGAAGAGCGTTCGCAAAAGCAGGAATTGAATGTAGAAAATCAGGAAAAGACCGGACGCCTGAAAGCCTATATGAATGATATGGAGCCTTATCTTGAGCCCTCCTTAACTGTTCAGGACCTGGCTGTTCAAATGGAAATGCCGGTTCGTGATTTATCGATCCTCATCAACCACCACCTTGATCAGCACTTTTTTGATTTTGTGAACGAATACCGCATTCAAAAAGCAATGGCGATCTTAAAAGATCCGGCAAAAAATGAGTTAAATATCCAGGAGATTTTATACCAGGTTGGTTTCAATTCAAAATCTTCTTTTAATACAGCCTTTAAAAAATACACCAATCAAACGCCTACGCAGTTTCGAAACGCTTTTATGTAATGTTGCTTATTGTCAGGTGATTGTAGTTGTTTTCTGCCTGAATTTGTAAAAAGTCGTACACCTTCGTATAAAGTCGAACCGATTTCTTCAGGGAAAAAGAGTTCGACTTTTTTTGTCGGACGTTTCTCTTGCTGCGCCTCAGCACCTTTGTTTCGAACAAAAAAACAAGAACATGAAACGCATTATATTCTTCCTCCTCCTTACATTGCCGCTATGGGCAAACGCACAAATAAAAATTAAAGGACAGGTGAAAAACAGCATAGCCCCTCTGGCCTGGGCAAACGTCATCTTAACCAATGCTGAGGGGAAGCTGGTCAAAGGAACATTGACGAAAGATGATGGTACTTTTGAGCTGGATGCTAAAAACGGAGCTTACAACATCAAGGTCAGTTATTTGGGGCTGGGCGATTGGTCGGTAAATCTGATCCTGGAAAAGGAATTGGACCTGGGGACAATTTTGCTGAAAGAAAATACAGGAAATCTGGAAGGAGTGGTGGTGGTTGCAAGAAAGAAACTCATCAGCTATAAAGCGGACCGTTTAATCTTTGATGTCGAAAGCAGTATCGCTGCGGAGGGCGGAGATGGCATTTCCGCGATTAGTGCTGCTCCAGGTGTATTGGTGCAAAACAACGCCATCAGTATGCTTGGGAAAGGGTCTTCGCGTGTGATGCTGGATGGGAGAATGGTGGAGCTCTCTGGCGATGACCTGATCAGCTTTCTGAAATCAATATCCGCGAAAGACATTAAGCAGGTGGAAGTGATTGGCAACCCTCCGGCAAAATATGAGGCAGGAGGAGAAGGGGGGTTGATCAATATCATTTTAAAGAAAGGAGCAAGGGATTCCTGGAAAAATTCGACCAGCTTGTCTTACGATCAAAATAGTTATGGGCTGGCCACATTGAGGAACAACTATGTATACCATAAAGACAAAGTCAGGTTTTCCCTTAGCGGAGGCGGAACATTTGGGAATAGTAAGGTGCTGCAGGAATTGAATACCGGTTATCCTTCCGGTCTCTGGGAATTGAAGTATAATGGAAAGCAAAAGGAAAATAAGGTTTCCGGCCGGCTGGCATTTGACTATGACCTTTCAGCGCGGACAAGTATCGGGGTTCAATACCTGGGCAATTATCAGACACCAGATTCGAAAGATTTTGTGGGCATAAAAATTCACAACAGGAATGGTCAGGTCGATTCCCTGCTGATCAACCAGGGGGATAGAAAGCTCAGTTCCGGGAACCATACTTATAATGTCCATCTGGTGTCCAGGTTGGATACATCGGACCGGAAAATTTCAGCTGATCTGGATTACTTTACTTATAATTCTAAGATAGACAACCGTTTTATGGCCAATGTTTTTTCTCCAGACATGACTTTTCTGAATACCAATCAGGCAGCCAGGAATGTTTCGGGCAGGACGATAGATAACCTGAGCGCAAAGGTAGATATGGAGCATCCGCTAAAATTTATGAATTTGTCGTACGGCGCTAAAATCAGCTTTATCAAAAGCAAAGGTGACATCCGGTACTTCAATACCATTTCCGGAACGCCGGTTTTGGATGGAGGCCGTTCCAATGAATTTCTTTACGAGGAAAACAACCAGGCCGTCTATGTGAACGGAACTAAAGATTTTGGTCCTAAGCTGAGCATTCAGTTCGGCTTAAGGCTTGAAAATACAGCAACCGAAGGAGAATCGGAAACGTTAAACCAGACGAATAAAAACAGTTACCTGGAGTTATTTCCTACTTTTTACGGTGCTTATAAACCGAATGACAGTCATCGTTTCCTCTTCAATTATGGAAGGAGGATCAACCGGCCTGATTTCGGTGTATTAAATCCTTTCCGCTCCTACATCAACAGCAATAGCTATTCTGAAGGAAACCCTTTCCTGAAACCTTCATTCGGTGATAACTTTGACTTTAGCCATGTCTATAAAGGCGTATGGAGAACAAATGTCTTCCTTAACATGACCACCGATGGATATGGGCCTGTATTCAGCTCTAATCCGGAGACCAATACCCTTGTGCTGACGAGGGAAAACTATTATAAAGAGCAATATTTTGGGCTAGGGGAGAACTATAGTCTTCAGCTGACTTCCTGGTGGCAAAGCGAGAATTCTGTCTACCTTTTAGGTTCAAAAAGTAAGTTTACCAGTCAGATCAAAGCCAGCCCTAAAAATACAGTGCAGTTGTATTTATCGACCAACCATACTTTTTCTCTGAGAGAATCGACAAAACTGCAGGTAGATTATAGTTACAGTTCTTCTTTTAAAAGGGGGTTGTATGAATTTGGTGCAATGTCTGGCTTAAATATTGGCCTGCGACAAACGTTTGTAAAAAACAACCTGCAGGTATCCATGCTGGTTAACGACGTTTTTAACCGCAACTATTTAAAAAATTATACTTCGATCGTGAATGGAATCAGGCAGGTCTATAGTGAAAACAACAGCAGCAGATTTTTCCGGATTTCCCTGGCTTACAATTTTGGAAACGATAAGGTAACTATAAAGGAACGCAGTTTTGGAAATGATGAAGAACGAAAAAGAACAAATTAGCATTATCCGGTATGCTGATACGTACTTTCTGTATGGTCATGGAGTTTATTGACGATGTTTTTGATGGAGTTGTCCAGGTTTTCAGCAGAATCAAAAAGCGCGTCTTCCAATTCAGTATAGGTTGTCTTTTTATCTTCACTCATTTGAATCACCATGATGATGCCCTGGATGTTACTCAGATACCTTCTCACTTCATGAGAATTCATGAACGAAATTTCTTTATTTAATTTATTGTACATGAGCTCATTGTATTTTCTCTTCATCCTCGCTGAGCGGTAGAGCAGAAAGAGGGCAATGATGATCATCGCTGCAACGACGGACAATAAAATGAAATAGTTTTTTCTGGCTTTCAGGTTCTCCTTGGCCAGCACATATTTGTTTTTAATTTCATCATATTTTAGAAAGGTGAGGATACTGCCTGTTTTCATCATGTTTTCAGCATTCAGCAGGGACTGATCCATTCCTTTCTCGTAATAGCGGGAAGAAAGCTTAAAGTTCCTTTCTTTCTGATAGGCATCGCCGAGTAAGTTGTAGAGTAGGCTTCTGGTATATCCGGGGTCTTTCAGGTTTGGGGAAGAAAGGAGTTTGAGGATTAATTCTTTAGCCTGCGTAGTTTTATGGAATAAAAGGTACGCACGCGCAAGGTGAATGGTTGTAAAGATGTAATCCTGATCTCTGAGATTATTCAACACCAGTTTAATGGCATCAATTACTGCCGGATCTTTCTTTAGGAAGAGTTCCATATACTTTAACCGATGTTCGGCGATGATGTTATAGGAGGATCTTTTTTCTGCGCTGAGGACTTTCTTTGCGTAATGCTGCAGGGAATCTAAATTCTGAAGATAGAAATAAGTGGTGGCCTTATTTTGATAGATGAAATATGGGACCAGCCCGTTTTTTTGTTTGACTGCCAGTGCTGTTGCCTGGTTTAAGGCATTGATTGCTTCCTCGTACAGGTTGTTTTTGATGTAAAGGTCTGCGATATTGTTATAATTGATGATCAGGCGACTGGTGTCGCGGTTTTTCTGATATATTTTACCTGCCATAAGGTAGCTTTCCATGGCTCCCATATAATTTTCAAAATCGGTCTCAATAAAAGCGAGAATATTCAGTAACCTGGGCAATTGTGGTTTGCCTTCGCCGGTTTCCTTAAGGGCGAGCAAAATATAGTGTTTTGCAAGGTCAAGCTTTCTGAGTTTTTTAGCAGCCAAGGCCTCTATTTCATACGCAAATGCTTTTTTGTGGGAGATGTTGCTGTCTTCAAGTGCGGTTAAAAGTATGTTTTTATTTATGGAAATGCGATCGGTATCGGTCGCAGTAACGATATAGGATAGGGTGAGCTGATACAGCAGCTCCTGTGCGGTTTGGGCCGGAAGGTCAGCTAGTTTTTCTACTTTCTCCGATAAGCTTTCCTGAGCAAATAAGTTTAAGGAAAAGAACAAGGAAACTAATAATGAAATGAGTGTTTTTTGTGCCCGTGTTTTCATTTCGATTTATTTAAGGAGTAATGCCATTCAAAACCGTATTCAAAATATCAAATAAAATTCGCAATTAGGCGTAATTGATTATCACTTATAAATAATAGATACAAAATGTCTTGTCTGGAAAACTGTTCCAATGTTTTGATTATCTTAAGCAGGTTTTGACGAAGGGAATTATGAATTTTAATATGGATGGCCAGTCCTACAGGGACTTGAATATATTTACCGGTTCTTCGGGGGCAGATCCCATATTCCATACGTTCCGGGAGAGCAGGACTTTAGGAGGAAGAGAGGCCGTCCGGACGATGATGGGGAACCCTTCAGCAGATCTGGACTTTCTCAACCGACGGAAGGAGGCGATACAATATTTTTGTGAACAGCGGATTGCCCTGGACATCAGACCGGAGCAGCTCGACCTGATTGAACACTATTTAAAATTTAATAAAGCTTATTCCAGAAATAACCTGCTGGATTCATTGGTGGATTTTCTCCGTAGCAGATCAGGCAATGATTATTATACCATCAGTACCGGGCTTCGTCATTTGATCTGCCTGTTAAAGTATCTTGCTGATTTTGTCAAAACATTACAATCGGAGGGGGTACCGGAGTATCTGCAGATGCTTGGCCAAAGGATCAGCGGGATCATCAATTCGGAGGCTTTAAAAGAGGCAGGAACATGGAATGAAAAGAAGCTGCGCTTCTATCAGATTAGCCGGCTCGATCATGTTTGCCGGAAAAAGGAGAAAGCTGAGCTGGCAGAATTGATACCGCTGGTTTATGAATTGGATGCGTTTGAGACGATCTCCAATGTTGCCCGTAAAAAGGGCTGGTGTTTTCCGGTTTACTCCGCTGCTGCGGAGGTTAGGGTTAGCTTAACCGGTATGTTTCATCCAGAGCTGGCGCAACCGGTTAGTAATGATATCCTATTGAAAAAAGAAGAAAACATTGTTTTCCTGAGTGGATCAAATATGGCTGGAAAATCTTCCTTATTGAAATCTTTGGGGTTGGTGATTTACCTGTCGCACCTGGGTTTCCCGGTACCTGCAGAGAAGATGGAAACCACGATTTTTAATGGACTGCTGACCACGATTAATTTGCCGGATAACATTAGTCAGGGGCTCAGTCATTACTACAGCGAAGTGAAAAGGGTGAAAGCCGCCGTCAGCAGTTTACTGGAACAGGAGCGGATGTTTATCATCTTTGATGAGCTGTTCAGGGGAACAAATGTAAAAGATGCTTTTGATGCTTCCCTTTTAATTATTTCTGAACTTTCCCATGTCCATAATTCTATATTTTTTATTTCCACGCATATCGTTGAACTGGCAGCGGAACTCCGGCATTTTGAAAACATCTCCTTTAAATACATGGATACTTTTTTTAAAGATGAGCGGCCCGTATTTACCTATAAACTAAAAGAAGGGGTTTCAAAAGAACGTTTGGGCATGTATATCATTCAACAGGAGGGGATTATCGACATCATCCGCCAGGCGTCTAAAAAGAAAAAAAACAGCCATATTTGGTAGATTTGTAACCAAATATGGCTGTTTTTAAGGCTAGATTCCGGCTTTTAGTCCGAGGGTAAACCAGGAGCCGGGCATAGGTACCGCTCCGGCCTCGATATATTGTACATTAAACAGATTGGCTCCATCTGCATAAATGCTGTAATGCGCTTGTTTAAAGGCTATCCTTGCATCCATTACGGTATAATTTTTATAGCTGATGCGTTCGTTATAACGGGCAGTCAGGGTAAGATCGATGACTTTATAAAACGTTGCATTCATCGTTCCACTCAGCTGATTTCTCAAACTTTCCAATGCATATCTGGAAAAGTTTGCGGTGCTTAGTGTGGTTTTAAAGCTAGGATCGAGGTTGGTATAAGAAGCACCTAGTCTGAGTCCGTTTAAACACCCGTTTTGAGAAAGGTTGGCCAGCTTATAATCGGCGCTTAAGGTAAAACCTTTTGTATTGACCTGACTGAAATTTTTCGGCTGCCATGGATCGCTCTGCAGTGCTTTTACCCAATCAATGAAATTATCGATTCTGCGGACAAAATAACTCGCATTCATGGAGAGCTGGTCATTGTTGAACTTGATTCCTCCTTCTGCATATTTCGATTTTTCAGGACGAAGCTGGTCGTTCCCGATATTGGTGGGCCCTTTATAATAAAGGTCTGTATAGGTCGGTAAACGTTGTCCCGTTCCCAGGTTCGCAAATAAGCGCCAGTTGCCGTAGAAATTATAACCTGCATCCAGACCGGGAAAGGCCTGCCATCCATAGTCGGAATTGTAATTGGTATACATTCCCACATTAATGAGCAAACGCGCGATGGGTTCAAATTTATACTCTCCAAAGAGGCCGGTATTGGTACGGTCCCTTTTGCCCAGGTTGGTGCTTTTGATGCGTTCTGTTCTTGCTTCCAATCCGAAGCCAAAAGTACCGATCGCCGTTTGAACCGTATTGTTCAGTTCTGCATCGAATACATTGCTGATGTGGTGGTTGTGGAACTTGTCTGGTGTTTGCTTGATGTAAAGGTAATCGTCTACATTATTGCGGTAGCTGATCCGGGGCACCAGTGTCCAGTTATCGGTGATTTTAGTCGTATAGGAAACCGAGGCCAGAGCGGTCTTTACGGTTTCTTCCGCTTCTTTATCTCCGGGAGCGGCATAGAATGCGTTGGCTCCGAAATTATTATGGACATAACCGCCCATGACATCCAGGTAGTCCGAAGCGCCTACATTTATTTTTCCCTGGTAATATAGTTTCTGATTGTTAAAGGCCGTATTGTAGCGGTAACCATTTCCTGCTTCCTGAGCCACAGAAAATAAATGGGAAGAACCGTTTAAGGCAAGGGATCCGCTGGCCTGAATTCCGTAATTGGCATAGGTGCTGCCATTTCCTTCTTTCTTTTTAAAACTGCTTCCGGAGAATAGGTTTGCAGAAAGCCCGGTTGTTTTTACCGTCCGGGTGACGATATTGATGGCGCCGGTGAGGGCATTGATGCCATAGATTCTGGAGGCCGATCCCCGCAGGACTTCAATGTGGTCTATGTCGTCCATAGTGATGGGCAGGTTCATCATATTGTGTCCCGTCTGCGGATCTGAAACTTTAATGCCATTGATCAACACCAGACTTTGATCAAATGTACCTCCATCCATGCTGATGTCTGCCTGTGATCCACCGGGGCCGCGTTGACGAACATCTACACCAGAGACATAACTCAGCAATTCGCTGACCGACCTGACTGGCAGGCTTTGGATTTTCTCCCGGTCGATGATGGAGATGTTCCGGTTTTGTTTGGAAAATGGCAATTGAAGTCTGTTTTCTTTGACCATGACTTCATTCAGTTTCCTGGTGGTATCATTTAAAGGTTTAGAGGTATTTTCTGTTTGCGCATTCACACTGAGGGTACAACCCAATAAAGCGAAGAGGTATGCGGAATTTTTAAAAAGCATGCTTGTTTATATTTGGGGGCCAAATATAGGGTCTTGAAAATATAATTTCTCATTCCTTCACCCTTTTTGAATTTCTGATCGCCTGCTGTTTATAGTATTCAATTTTTAAATAGATTATAGAATGATAACCAGTTTAAAGACTTCGCTCTGCATGGCCATAATTGCGGGGATCAGTCAGCATGCCCTTGCACAATCCGAACAGGACCAAAGCCTTGCCTATCAGAAGATTACGATTGCTGCGGTGGTCAGAAATATAGAGAAAGGTCATTTCAGGCCGAAGCCGATCAACGATGATTTTTCCCAGGCGATCTGGAAGAAATACCTGCTGGCATTGGACCCAAACAAAAATGTATTTCTGCAGTCGGATCTTGAACAACTGAAAAGATATGAGTTTAGCATTGATGAGGAACTGAAAGAAGGTTCTGCGGAATTTTTTAATGTGGCCTATCAGCTTTACCAACAACGGCTTCAGGAAGTAAGTGTTCTTTACAAGGATATCCTTGCAAAACCTTTCGATCTGCACAAAAAGGAAAGTGTTCAGTTGAACGGCACATTGCTTTCCTTCGCTAAGGATAAAAAAGAATTGGATCAGGTTTGGCGCAAGCGGTTAAAATATTACCTGCTTAAAAAAATGATTGATCTGGAAGAGGAAAGAAAGGCCGCAGGAACGCCGGCTTTGGCTCAGGCGAAAGGCGCGAAGCCTGATCTTTTAGAAAAAGAGGCAAGGATGAGGATTAGGAAATGGCTGGACAATAGTTTTAAAACCCTGATGAGTCCGGCCTATTCAGAGGAGAAGTTTAGTCAGTACCTGAACACCATCACGTTTGAGATGGATCCTCATACGACCTATTTCGCAGCTGTGAAGGCCAGAAGCGTAAACGAGCAGATGGCGAAAAAGTATTATGGCCTGGGGCTGGAGCTGACAGATAAAGAAGGGGAAGTCTGGGTGAAATCTCTTCGGCCCGGAGGCGTTGCGATAAAAAGTGGATTGGTAGACGTGAATGACCGTTTGCTTCGGATCACGGACCGTAAAGGAACTATGATTGATTTGGACGGCGTTCCCATTACAGAAGTTGCAGAGCTGATCCGCGGCGACAAAGACACCGAAATTTCCCTGGGGCTGCGGAAAGTAAATGGCATTGAAAAAACCATTTCTTTAAAACGGGGCGAGATCAAAGAAGAAGAAGGAAGGGCCAGAAGTGCGGTGATTCATAAAGGCAATCAAAAGATCGGCTATATTTATCTGCCGGAGTTTTATGCAGATTTTAATAACCCGGCGGGTGCACATGCGGCAACGGATGTGGCAGCGGAGTTGCTGCAGCTAAAAACAGCCGGAGTAACTGGAATTGTAATTGATTTAAGAAATAATGGTGGCGGTTCTCTCGATGAAGTAGTGAAAATGAGCGGTTATTTTCTTGGATCAGGGCCCAAAGTTCAGGTGAAAGGTAAAGAAGGGGTAAAAGCTTATGCGACTTATGATGCTCCGGTCTATGATGGTCCACTGGCGGTCATGATCAATGAAAACAGCGCTTCTGCATCGGAGATTTTTGCTGCGGTGATTCAGGATTACCGAAGGGGAATCATTATCGGGAGCCGGTCCAGTTATGGAAAAGGGACGGCACAAAGTACCCTTCCGATGGGAAAGATGGGAGATAAAGCCAAAGGGACGCCTCCATTGAACTTCGGTTCTTTAAGGTTGAGTTTAAATCAGTTTTATCGCGTCAATGGAGGTTCTACACAGCTTAAAGGGGTAAAGTCTGACCTGATTCTTCCTGGAAAATTACAATATCAGAAGATCCGGGAACAGGACAACGAAACTGCTTTGGCCTGGGACAGCATTGCTCCCGCAAATTATAGGATTTTTAACCGGATGTTGATTCCAAATAATATTCTAGCTTTAGAAAACGAAGAGATTGGTAAAAATGAAGCCTTTAAAGTCATCGCTGAAAACAGCAAATTGCTGGCTGAACATGCAGATGACCCGCTTTCGCTGGACCTCCCTAAATTTAAGGAGCAGCAGGCGAAAATGCTGTCCTGGTCTAAGAAAATAGACGAGGCGGCGCAATTACCGGAATTGAAGCAATTGACCATTACCGGCACCCGTTTAACCAGCGAGGGGCCGGGGTTGGAATGGTATGGCAAATGGATGGAGGGGGTGACAAGGGATATATACGTAGATCAGACTGTAAAGGTGATGGTACGTATGGTATCCAATTCAGACAAATAAATTTTATTTCAAAATGTATAAGGCCAATGGCTGAATTTTTAATAGAAAAACAATTTCGGGATCACTATTCATTTCTATGTACTGCTGCATTTAATGTAGTGGAAGATGAAGATGTTGCCAAAGATATCGTTCAGAATTTTTTTCTCTATTGCCTCGATAAGCAATCCGAACTGCAGATTGCAGTAAGCTTTCGGAATTATGCGTTCCGGGCGGTAAGGAATGCGGCTTTGAGTTATAAGAAAAAGGCAGAAAGGGTAGATTATGACGATGAGATCCTTCATCGTGCAGCGGAAGCAATGCAGTATAAATCGGAACTGGAAAACGAAGAAAGGGAAGAGGAGCGGAATGTCGTTTTATGGGAAATCATCGGGCAGATGCCGGAGAAACGTCGCCGTATTTTTCTGTTGAGTAATAAAGAGGGTTTGAAATATACAGAGATTGCCACGCAGCTGGACATCTCTGTAAACACCGTAAAAACACACATCAGGTTGTCTTATGAATTTCTGAGAAGGGAATGTAAGTTCCTGATCCGGATGTTGGTATTGATTTATATATGGATAGGTTAATGAACAGGTTTTATAACACATAGGGGTATGGATAAGGACAATAAATTTAATTGGGATAAGATGTTAAAGCACCTAGATGGGGTAAATGAGGATGGGGAAGCGCCCGGGACACTAAATGAGGAAGAGCTGGAAATGCTGCTTCTGGCCGAAGAAATGCGCATTAAGCTCAAAGGAATGGACCCTGAAGCGCAATTTCCGGTAGAAGAAGGATGGAAAGAATTACAATATGCCCATGAGCAAAGCAAGCGCAAAGAGCCTTTGCTGATCAGTTGGTACAAGCGTCATCAATGGCTGAGCATTGCGGCAACAATGGCTTTATTACTGGCTCCTGTATTCTGGTGGTACGCAACAGATAAAACGGAGAAAGGGATTTCAAATCCGGTGGCAAAACAGGTGCCGTCAAACCAGATCAGGCTCACCCTTGGTAATGGAAAAAGCATCAACATCGAGGAGCAATCCGGAGCATTGAAGGGCGCGGAAGAACACCTGGCGCTGACCGGTTCGGCCATTGTTTATGAGAAAGAAGGAGCCGCAAAAGAAAACCTGGCCGGAAACAATACCCTGGAAGTCCCTTTTGGAAAACAGACCAAAGTGGTGCTCTCTGACGGGACACAGATCTGGATCAATGCAGGCTCAAAATTAACCTATCCCAGTCAGTTCGGAGCCGCCAAAAGGGAGGTTAGCCTGGAAGGAGAAGCTTTTTTTGATGTGGTTCATCAGGCCCAAAGACCTTTTGTTGTACATACTGGTCGGCTGAGCATCAATGTGTTGGGGACGGAGTTTAATGTCAATACTTTTGGTGCTTCCTTTCAAACGGCATTGGTTCGCGGGAAAGTCAGGCTGGAGGCAGGTACAAAAAGCATGGTGTTGTTGCCGGGAGAACTTGGAACCTATCATGACCAGTCTGCAGGGCTTTCCAAAAAAGAAAGCAACCTCCGGGAATATACCGCATGGAAAGACAAGGAACTCTATTTCGACAATGGCCGTCTGGGAGATATTGCCTCCAGACTGGAAAGGGAGTACGACCTGAGCTTTAGTTTTGAAAGCCCTGAGCTGAAAAATCTGCATTTTACGATAGATATGCCCAGACCGGATGAGGTGCAGGGGGTGCTGAATAATATTCGGTTGAGTACCAATCAAATTAATTTTGTGTTTAAGGGAAAGCAGATTGAAGTGAAGAAACGATGAGTTAAAAATGCTGAGAATCAGTTGGGTACCGGTATGAACAATAAAGGGTGAAAATAATTGAAATTGTTTTCACCCTTTTTACTGCTCCGGTTGCCTATATCTTAAACCACCTAAACTTATGACCATTTCCCGTTTATTCTTGCTATCGCTATTGGCGTTGGGCTTAACCGTAAAAGGCAGTGACAAGAACGCTAAAGTGCAGTTCCAGGTTACTGTACGTTCTCCTGTTTTAAAATACATTCATTTCCACCATTCGCCTGAAACTGCTTATGGTATGGTACAGAGCGACATTATTCAGCTCAATGAGAATGGAACTACCCAGATCAAAAGAGTACTGCCTGCTTCCTCATCCATCATTTTCTTTGGAGGTATTCCGATATTGATCAGCGGAGCTGAACAGGTGAACATGAGCATGTATCCTTTAAAAGATAAGGGCACTGTTCCTTCGCATCTGGGGCATGCTGCGGCTTTCAAAGGAACGGCCTCGCTGAAGCAAAGCCTGCCTTACCGGATGGATAGTTTATATATGATTTCTCCTGAACGTCTTTCTACCATGACACAAACGGAGCTAGATGGTCATTTTAAAGCCATGGATCAACAGATCGGGATGCTGATGTCTAAAGCGAAAGTTGCAAAAGCAGCCGACAGGGAACTATTGCAAGGTTATTCCCGTTTGTTGCAGGCCCAGCTTAAATGGAATTTTCTGAACGCACAAAAAGCAAAAAACAATTTGTCTCCTGCCTTTGGGGATTGGTACCGTAAAGGACTGGACCTGTCTGACGTTGCACTGAAAAAGATTTTCAATACCAACATGATGAATATTTATCTGATGACCTGGGAAGAGGGGCAGAAGCTTCAGGATCCGCAATGGTCTGACCTGAAAAAGATGAACCTGATATTGGTTGCAAAAAATAATTTGCTGAACAAAATGGTGGTTTATCCATGGTTTAAAATTCAGCTCCGCTTTAAAGGAATGAACCGGGAATTACAGGATTTTTATCCGGCAATGCAGGCTTCGTTTATGGATCCCGAAGATGTTAAATTCTGGGCCGCTCATTACCAGACCCATGAAAGCATCATGGAGGGAAATCCTGCACCGGATTTCGCTTTAACGGACGATAAAGGTAAGATCGTGAAGTTGTCAGATTTCAAAGGAAAAATGGTGATCATAGACGTATGGGGAACCTGGTGCGGTCCATGCAAACAGGAAATGCCTTACTTCCATCAGCTGGTAGAAGATCTTACCGACAGCACAGACATTGTATTTATGACCATTGCGATGGAAGGCGAAGGTGACCTGGCCTGGGATCAATACCTGATCGATCACAAGATGAATAAGACGGTAAACCTGAAGTACCTCAGTAAACAAGGAGGCGAAGATTTTTTGTTCTTTAGAGAGAAATACGGACTGGATAGCTTTCCGAGATATATGGCAATAGACCGCAAAGGGAATTTTATTTCCCCATTGATGGGCTTTCCAAGTAACCCTGATTTTAAGGCGAAAGTTGTTAAATGGCATCAGGAAAAAAGATAATGAGGACCAGAAAATATGTAATGTTGCTGATGGGATTCTTTCTGTCCTACATTCCTTTTGCGGAGCCGCTTATGGCACAGCAGAATGGCTACGACTGGCGGGAAACCTTCAATCCTGTGGTTTATCCCCAGGGAAATGTATACCGGACTGCAAGGGGGAAACCTGGAGCACAATACTGGCAGAACCAGTGTGATTATGTGATCAAAGCCGGATTTGATAGCTTATCGAGAATACTTACCGGGAAAATGACCGTTACCTATACGAATAACAGTCCGGATACGCTGGATGAAGTATGGTTTGTTCTTGGGCAAAACCGTTTCCGGAAGGATTCAAAAACAAGGATGCTGACCCCTGTTGAGGGCAGCAGATTTGGGATTCAGGAGGTGACGGAAGGTTTTGTCCTGAATGCCGTGCAGGAAAGAGCAGGTAAGACTTTTCAAAATGCCAGTTACCAGATCTCCAATGATCAGCTGAAGCTGAAATTGAAACAACCTTTGAAACCGAAAGGAAAGGTAGAGTTGTATATTGATTATCATTTTACCCTTCCTTTTAACGGTTCGGATTTTATGGGAATTTTACCCAGCCCGCATGGAAGCATTTATCAGCTGTCTTCCTGGTTTCCAAGGATGTTAGTTTACGACAATGTGAACGGCTGGAACCCCGGAAATCCGGGTTATTATATCGAGCCAGGGAAAATGGATTACGAGATCAGTGTGCCCTCAGAAATGATCGTACAAGGGACCGGAACGCTGATCAACCCTGCAGAAGTGCTGACTAAAACTCAGCTGGCTCGCTTGCAGCAGGCGAAAGCATCTGACCTTACCGTTCAGATCAGAGGCCCTAAAGAAATTGCTGCTTCGGGTAGCTCTGGAAAAAAGAGCCGCTGGCATTTTACTGAAGAGCATACCGGGGATGCCGCTTTTGCCATCTCCAGGGCTTTTATCTGGGATGCGGTACGGGTAAACCTGCCCGATCAACGGAAGGCGCTGGCGATGTCTTTGTATCCTCCGGAGAGCAATATTCCAAGCTGGCAGCAGTCTGCACAAACGATGAAGCAAGTACTGGAAACGTATTCCCGCTTATGGGCTCCTTATCCTTATTCCAGCGCAGTGAATATTGCCGGTTCTATTACCGGGATCGGTGCACCGGGGTTGAGCATCATTCATTATAAGTCGGACGGCATGGCCAATGGGGTCTGGTCTAAAGTGAACCATGAAATGGGACATACCTGGTTTAACATGATGGTGGCCGGAAACGGAAAACAGGGTTGGATGGTAGAAGGCTTAAACTCTTTCATCAACCATGTTAACGGCGATACCCTGGGCGGACAAACGGCTTTTGCAATGCAGGATGCCGTGGATTGGCTGGGGAAGGTGAAAGCAACGGAGCCGATAATCACACCTTTGGACCTGATGCAGGCAGAAAATTTTGCCTTACTGGCCTACATGAAACCTGCGGCGGCTTTACATTTATTGAGGACACAGGTTTTGGGGCCGGAGCGTTTTGACCCTGCTTTCCGGACTTTTATCAAAGACTGGACTTTCAAACACCCGACACCAGAAGATTTTTTCAGAAGTATGGAACATGGCGGTGGGGAAGAGTTGTCCTGGTTTTGGCGCAGTTGGTTTCTGAACGACTGGAAGCTGGATCAAGGCATTTCCGGTGTCCGCTATGTAGATGGATCGGTGGAAAAGGGGATCCTCATCAAATTGCTCAATAAAGGAAAAATGGTGATGCCTGCAGTAATAGAAGTGATTGAGTTTAACGGAAAGACGAGCAGGGTTACTTTACCGGCACAAATCTGGCAACGGAACAAGGAATGGAGCTTTCATTATCCTTCTACTTCTACGGTGATGTCGGTAAAACTGGACCCTGATCAGGTTTTACCTGATGCAGACCGGGCCGATAATTTCTGGCAGGCAAGCGGAAAATCTAAACCTGTTCCGGCAGGATTAAATGCGGCAATGGTGATCGAAAATTACCTGAAGGCCATCGGTGGCCGCGAGCGCATCGGGAAGCTGAAAAGTGTAGCACTGAGTTATCATCAGAAAATTGGAAAAACGGAATATGTGTTCGACCGTACGGCGGCCTTTCCGGGAAAATATAGCATGGGAATGGGCTTCAGTGATTTAGCGGCAAAATTGCAACAATATGACCTGAATGCTTCCAGTATTTCCTATCGGTCTTTTGGCTCCCCGGTGCCCTTAGATGCAAGGCAGGATGAGCAACTCAGGCAGGTTTGTACCTTTTTTCCTGAATTGCTTCTTTCTGCCGCATCAGGGACACTTAGCCTGAGTGACTCCACGGCTTTTGTGAATGGGATGGATGCTTATGTATTGAAGCTGAGCAAGCCGACAGGAGAAAGCCTGGCTTATTATTATGAGGTGAAAACCGGACTGAAAATCAGAGAAAGTTATACAGGCGGCAGTCCGGAAAACCTGCCCTATGAGCGCCTGGAATTAGGGGGGTATCAAAACAGGGACGGACTGTTGTTGCCTGATCTGCTCATTATGAAAAAACCAAATGAAGGGGACCTGTTGCTTAAAGAAAAGAAGTTCAGCATTTCCTCCGACAAATAAACGATCAATTAAATAAACCTGAATTATAAAACCAATACATGATGAAATCAATATTTACCCTGAGCAGTTTAATGCTAATGACCCTGGCGGTGTCGGCACAGCAAAAGCTGGAACTTACTGCTGCTATTCCTTCACTTCCTAATGATACTGTTGTACGTTTATGGAATGCAATTGACAAAACAACGGATTCTACCTATGTAAAGAACCATAGTTTTAGTTTTTCAAAATCCATGAGTGAAGGAGGAAGCATTTTTGTTCTGCAGGTGGGAAACAGAGCCCCTGAAATAACGGGACTTGGTGCGCTTGTTTATCTGGATGGCGGGAAGATGGACATTTCCGGAGGGACAAATTTAAATGATGCCAGTTATTCCGGAAGTCCTTTTGTGAAAGAATGGGTAGAGATGAATAAGGTGATGGATGCTGCGGTTGCAGATATTAAAGATGGTGCAGACCTGAGTGTAAAGCTGAGCGAAGCAAAAGCCGTAGGTGATGCCGATGCGATTTCAGCACTGGAAGCAGAACGTAATAAATACCATTCGAAATTGTTGAGCAGCGGAAAAAAATGGATTGCTGAACATCCTAATTCGGGGGTATCTGCCTATGTGCTGAATGCCTTACTGGCTGAAGCCATTAATTCAAGAGAAGAGCGATTAGCAATCATTGACAAGTTTGGTCCAAGGGCAAAACATAACCAGATCACAAGAATGATGCTTGCCGGGATGACAGGGGTTGCTGAATCTTTCTCTGGAAAGCCGGCTCCGGCCTTTACCCAACCGGATGTAAATGGGAAAAAGGTCTCTCTGGCCGATTTCAAAGGTAAATATGTATTGGTTGATTTTTGGGCAAGCTGGTGTACCCCATGCAGGGCGGAATCACCTTATCTGAAAGCGGCTTATCAGAAATTTAAAGATAAAGGCTTTACGATCATCAGTCTTTCTTTGGATGATGACCGGGGAAAATGGCTGAAAGCCATTGCCGAAGACCAGTTGCCATGGGTCCATGTATCGGACCTTAAAGCCGCTAAGAACCAGGTAGCCATAGATTATAAAGTGCTTGGAATCCCGGCAAATTTCCTGATCGATCCTACCGGGAAGATTATTGGCAGCGGATACCGTGAGGGGATGCTTGATGCCAGGCTGACCGAATTGTTGAAATAATCTAACCTGCACAAACTAAACCAAATGAACCATTTTTATAAAATAACAGGTGCTGCCATTGGCAGCATCCTGTTCCTCCTTGTGTTTTTTCTGCCGGCATCAGCCCAGCAGAAAAGCAGCAGGAAAGTAACCTTAAATGTTCGTAACGGGACGCTGGAAGGGATCTTACAGTCCATTATGAAGCAAACCTCGGTGCGGATTGTATACAATCAGGAATTGGTGCAAAAGGCACCGAAGATGAATTTTACAGCCAGCAATGAAGAGCTGAAACCCCTCATGAGGAGGTTGCTGAAAGGCTCGGAGCTCACCTATGTGTTGCAGGATGATGTGATGGTGGTTGGCCCAAAAGAAGAGGGGGATGAGGATAAGAAAAATACCAATATCATCACCGGAGAAGTGGTGGATGAGAAGGGGCTGCCCATCCCTCAGGTAAACGTCCGGACGCTGGGAACAGAAAATACTTTTTTCAGTGGCCCGGAGGGACGGTTTGTGGTGGTGCTGGAGGAAGGTGCATCACTTGTCTTTTCGTACGTGGGTTTGAAAAGGAAAGTGGTCAAACCAGCAGGGGCAGGAGACATCCGGATTGAGATGGAGCCGGATGTTAACAAAATGGATGAGGTGGTCATTACCGGTTATCAGGAGGTCAGCAAGCGGATGCTGGCTGGCTCTACTTATACCTTAAAAGCAGCCGATGTAAAGCAACCTGGAGTACCGAATATTACCGCCATGTTACAGGGAAAGGTTCCCGGTCTTTCTGTAATCACCAATTCGGGGAGTCCCAATGCGGTACCTCGTTTAAGAATCCGGGGTACTTCTACGCTGATGGGAAATGCAAATCCAATCTGGGTAGTAGATGGAGTGATCCGTGAAAACCCGGACAGTGCAAATCCTGATAATGTGATGGGTATATCACCAGCCATCAAGGACCTTTTGGTAAATACAGAAAGTTCGTTCTCTAAAGCCAGTCTGGCGGGGAATTCGGTAAGTGGGATCAATGTGAACGATATTGAAAGCATTACTTTTTTGAAGGATGCCTCTGCCACGGCCATTTATGGAACAAGCGCAGCGAATGGAGTGATTGTGGTCACCACCAAAAAAGGACTCAGCGGGAAACCGGTGATTGGCTATAATGCAGATATTGGTTTTATACAAAAACCTTCTTATACAGGGATGCAGCTCATGAATGCAAAGGAAAGGATTCGCTTTTCGAGGGAAGTTTATGAAGACGGTCTTTTTTATTTGGGTACACCCTTCCCTATCTCCTACGAAGGGGCTTTTCAGGACCTGATGAACCGGAAGATTTCAGAACCGGAGTTTCAGGAAAAAGTAGCTGGATTTGAACGTATGAATACAAACTGGTTTGATGTGTTTTTTCAAAATTCCATCAATATGGCACAAAATGTAAGCCTGTCTGGCGGAAATGAGAAGTTAAGGTATTTTTCTTCTGTCTTTTACGACCGTAGTGCCGGATCTGCAAAAGAAGACTGGCAGCAAAGGATAGGTGGCAGACTAAAATTAAATGCAGACCTAAGCACCCGTTTAAAGGTTGAATTCAGCCTGAGTTCCAGTTTCAGGACCTCGAATGGATACTTTAGCAGTAATCCATTGGATTATGCTTTGAAAACGAGCAGAACAATTCCTGCAGATAGTTTTTATCCTACCAAAATGACCACTAATAATGTTACCGGAAATGGAACTCTTTTAAATTATAACTTACAAAACGAGATTGCAGAAAGCGGAAGCCTCGTGAAGAATACAGAGGTGAATGGGTTATTATCACTGAATTACCTGATTCTTCCTGGTTTGAGAGCTAATTCCATGATCAGTGCAGGGACCAATCATTTGCAATCGGAATCTTTTGCTACCGAGCATACCAATTATATAGCCAATTACAGGGGCTATGATTATGGAAGTATGATGCCCGGAGGACCAGAAGAACTGGCCTCTGTATTGCCTTTTGGAGGAATTCTGCAAACGGATAACAGTACAAATTATACCTATAACTTACGGAATTCATTGGATTATAACAAGCGGATCTTCTCTGAACGTGATCAGATCACTCTGATGGTGGGGCAGGAAATCAGGTCTGTACGCGATCAGGGCTTTGCCAATCTGAACCCGGGATACCTGAGAGACAGGGGCGAAAGTTTTGCCACATTACCTGGCAGTTACTTATTCACGAATCCAAAAAAGAAGAATATGATACAAAATGCGGTATCCGCATTTGCGATTGCTTCCTACAGTTTTGCAGATAAATATGTGCTGAACTCCAGCATCAGAACAGATGCTTCTAACCGTTTCGGACAATATTCAAACCGACGTTTTCTGCCGGTATGGAGCGTAAGCGGGCTTTGGAATGCCGTTGAAGAACCCTGGTTAAAGAACAATAAAGTGATCACTGCACTCGACCTTAAAATGTCTTATGGATTTCAGGGAAATGTGGTTAAGGATGTAGGGCCGGAGATGATTGCCGAGATTCTTGAAGCGGGTTCCGCTATTGATCCCAATTCCATGCAATATGTCCTGGCACTTAAGTCTTTGCCTTATCCTGACTTGCGCTGGGAAAAAACCAAGTCTTATGGCCTGGAATTGCATACTGCTTTGTTCAATTCCCTGGCAGATTTTACTTTCTCTTATTATGACAAAAGGGGAACCGATATCATCACTGCAAGAAGGATCCCTCTTGAATATGGAATTGCCAGTATGTACATGAACAGCGGGAGTATGAGAAATTACGGATATGAAGCAGAGTTGAAGCTGAATCCTATTCGTAACAAAGATTTAGCCTGGAACATTTCCGTTAACATCGGAAAGAATAACAATCAGATCAGGGAAGGCTCCAATGCGAGTCCATATACCGTGGAGGATTACCTTAACGGAACTGCACAAGTAAACGGTCAGCCTCAGGGAACTTTTTATGTATTCGCTTATAAAGGGCTTAACCCCAAAAACGGAGAGCCACTCTTCAACGGGATAGATGAACCCAATGTGGATAGAGGACAGCCTTTTATCAATTATTTAAAAATTGGGGGTAAACGTGATCCTGACCTGATGGGTGGAGGCTTTACTTCTGTCAGGTATAAGGCTTTTACAGTTGGTCTTGCTTTTAGTTTTAGCCTCGGCAGCCAAAGATTGTTGAATCCGGTATATGGCAGTCAGGAACAGCTGGTCCCGATGCCTGAACAAAACATGCCTGCAGTGCTTTCCGGACGCTGGCGTAAACCAGGAGATGAAGCCTTTACCAATATTCCCGGATTTCTGATGGATCCGAATCAGGGAAAGGCTTTTGTTGGCACGATACCTTTCAGCAGGTATTATATGTATGACCATTCCGATCTGAACCTGGTTTCAGGTAATTTCTTAAGGTGTCGTTCCATGAACCTCTCTTATCAGCTGCCTGATGCCTGGTTGAAAAAAGCAAAAATCAAAACCGCTTCGATCTCAGGAACAGCAAGCAATCTTTTTGTCATTGCTGATAAAAGGCTGAGAGGTCAGGATCCGGAAATTGAGGGGGTGGGAAGAACCGCTTTACCAATTGTCCCTTCCTATAACCTTAGTGTTAACCTATCCTTTTAATCTGATTATGAAAAAATATATACTTCTTCTTTCTGTACTGATCCCATGCATGGGATTGGTTTCCTGTAAAAAATTCCTGGAAGAAAGAGCCCGGACGGAGGTCATTCCCAAAACAGCGGAATCGCTCAATGAATTGTTGCTGGGTGAAGGTTATCCAAGAATCTCCATTAGCATACAACCTTTCTTTCTGGACGATGATAAAGAGCAAAAAGCGCTTATACCAGGGATCAAAGCTAGTTTTTATACCTTTACCTGGCAACCAGACCAGGAGTTTAACCTGGTTGGAAGTAATCTGAGGCTGGGGCCCTGGCAGCTGTATTATAAATGCATACAAATTTGTAATGTGGCACTGGATTACTCGGAAAAGGTAAGCGGAACTCCTGAAGAAAAAGACAATGTAAGGGGACAGGCACACCTGTTGAGGGCTTTGTATTATTTTAAGCTCGTTAACTTTTACGCTAAACCCTTTACCGACTCGCGTTCCAATCCGGATCAGGACCCTGGTGTACCCTTGATGCTTAGCTCAGGAGTATCTACCGAAGGTAAAACCCGCAATACCGTAAAAGAGGTGTATGCGCAGATTACAAAAGATCTGGTGGATGGAATTGATGAACTGGAACGCAGCAAAAAAAACGGAGGACCTTACAGGATCAGTAGTCTGGCTGGTCATTTACTGGCTTCGCGTGTGTACCTGCATATGGGAGCATGGGAAAAAGCAATTGCCTCTGCTACTGTAGCCCTGCAAAATAAATACAATATAGCCGACCTGAACAGTTGGGGGCCCCCGGGACAGGAGCTTAAAAGTGTGGTTTCTGCTAATAATCCTGAAACGTTATGGGCTTTTGGAAACCAGAGTGATGTGACTTTTAATGATCTGGATTTCAGTAATTATCAGCTTTCTCCTGAACTTCTTGGCCTGTTTGAAAAGGGAGACCTGAGGACAACGATTTACTTCAATGGAAAGAACCTCCTTAAACGGGCCCGCAAAGGAAGTCAGGAACTAAAGGTAGCTCATGCTTTGCGTATTTCAGAAGCGCTATTGAACAGGGCAGAAGCTTATGCGAGGTTAAATAAAGCTGGTGATGCCGGAGCAGGAAATCTGGCCATTGCTGATCTGAACAGTTTACGTAAAAAGCGTTTCTCTACGGAGTATTATGCGGATTGGGTCTACAGCAATGCAGCTGATTTATTACAGAAATGTTTTGCAGAAAAGCGCAGGGAGTTTGCCTGGGAGGAAGAGCACCGTTGGTTTGACCTCCGCCGGCAAGAAATGCCTAAGATCAGCCATTATTTTTATGAAAATGCGAACCTGCGTTTAAGGTATGACCTGTTGGACCATGATCCGGCTTATCTGCTGCAGATTCCTCAGGAAGCATTGAAGCTGAACACCAAATTAACTGATAATCCAAAGCCTGCCCTTCGTGTAGGGAAATAAGCATAAGACTATGAAATCAAACACTTTATTTACGGTATTTTTCCTTGCATTACTGGTCATGACCGCCTGTAAAAAGGAAGCGCCTGTTCAGACGGATAAATTTGAGCCCGAATATAAACTTCCGCAAGGCGACCATCCCTATGACCGTAGTATTCTTGATTTTTATCAAAAATACGGAACCTATATCCTTTACAAATTCAACAGCAAAGATTTTCGCTGGAACGTTACCGGAAATATCCCTTATGTAGCTGAGCCCGGTGATGAAGCCTATATTGCTCCTGCCCTTGAAGCGCTGAATAAGCATCTTTTTAGCCATTATCCGGAAGTGTTCCTGAAAAAGGCGCTTCCTTATAAAATTATCCTGTCTGATAAGATCCGGAAGGTGATTTCAGATCCACAGACCGGTCGTGTAGATACCCTTGATCATCCTGAAAATACTGCGGGTTCTATCAGTCATCTTGCGTTTGGTCATGCCTCTTCCCGTCTTGGGCAGCTAAGTCCGGAAGAATTGCTGTTGATGAAAGGTGATTTACACCGGGAGTTCTGGTTGCAGGCAATTCAGACCGGGAAACTGGACCTTGCCCCCTTATTTCTTACTGCAACAGACTATGCAATGGTCAATGATTTTAATAAGAAAGATTATGGTGTATTTAACATCAGCTATACGATGGCAATGATGGAGGATTTTGGTGATTACATCAGGTACATTGCCTCCCATTCCTATAAAGAGATGGAAGCAACGCTTTTCAATCCGGTTAATGACCCTAAAGGGCGGTTTTTCTATAAATATAAGCTTATTGTAGATTATTATAAAACACGTTACCAGATTGATCTTCAGGCGATAGGTAATGCGGTTAACTAAGAAAGAAATGAAGAAAATAATGCTGTCGTTCCTGATGCTGCTCTCACTGAGCAGCATCGCCCAGGAACAAAGGTTTCGGATTCAGGGAAGGGACTCCATTACTTTATGCAAAGTGAGGGCCAGCCGCATTGGCAGGATGGCACCTGATTTTAGCCTGACGATTTCCGGCCGGTTAAAAGGATTGGGGAACCAAACTGGCCGACTGATCCCATGGGATACCCGGCAATCGCAGGTAACTGTCCAGGTCGCAGATGATCAGTTTAGCTTTAAAATAAAAAAGCAAAAACAGCCTGTTGGATTCAACCTGCAGTTTTATCCTCCGGAAGGAGAACCGAATGAAGGCATCAGGTTCTTTGTACATCAGTCGGACTTAATGATCACAGGAGCTTTTGAAAAGCTGGCAGAGGCCAAAGTTTCAGGCGACATGACCAATGAGGATTATGGGCTTTTAAAGACCATGCTGAACAAAGATATTGGAGAAGAGGCCCTCTCTGCCGAATTGGGCAAGCTGGATTATCAGAAAGACAGCGCTGCTTTTTATGATTTGATCCGGACAAAAGGGGTGGCTATGGCGAGGGAAAAACTGCTGATGAGAAGGAAATTCATTGCAGATCATCCGGGTTCTTTTATCAGTATGTTTGAGCTCAGTGAGATCCCGGAAATGTATACGGCCGACAGCTATGCGAAGGCTTATGCTGCATTGTCGCCGGTTTTTAAATCGACGATGGAAGCGGCGGAGATTAGCCGGAGAATTGAGCAGCTGAAGATTACTGCTTCCGGAAAACAAGCAGTTGATTTTAGCAGGAAAGATCAATTTGGAAAATCTATTAAACTCAGCGATTTTAAAGGGAAACTGGTGTTACTGGATTTCTGGGGCAGCTGGTGCAAACCCTGCAGGGAAACCCATCCTCATCTGAAAGAACTTTATCAGCGCTATAAAGATAAAGGGCTGGAGATCGTTGCGGTTGCACAAGAAAAGGGCGGAAGTTTAGCAGAAAATGAAAAATCATGGAAGGCGGCGATCAAAAAAGACGGGATCAATTGGGTTCATGTCATGAATGCAGGAGGGACGGACCTGGATATTGTTAAGGTTTATGGGATCACTGCTTTTCCGACAAAAATCCTGCTGGATAAAGAAGGTAAAATTTTGATGCGGGCAACTTCCGGATTTAATGAGGAAATAGAGGAGATGATCATCCGGTTACTGGGCAAATAATTGTATGTAAAATTTATATCTTATTTATTGATTTATTTACGCTTTATGGGTACCCTTGACTAAAAAATGACGTTCTTTACGAACATAACGCGCTATCCCGTTTTTTGTAAGATATGTCTAAACCGTTTCTCGTTTTGTTGCTCCTGTTGCTGGGTTTTAATGGGTTGGCCCAGAAAGTATTGTTAAAGGGTATTGTGCTGGCTGATTCCGGCAGGAAGGCAATTTCGGGAGCGCGGGTTTATTCAGAATCAGGCCTGCAGCAGACGGTGACCGATCAAAACGGTTATTTTAAAATGCAGCTGGATAAAGGAAAGACCGGGCTGCGGATCAGCCATATGTCTTATGTGGAGCTGCGCTCGGAATTGCTGCTCAGGAAAGACCATCACCAGACTTTTTATCTAAAAACAAATACCCAATTCTTAAACGAAGTTCAGATCAGTTCTGAGCAGGGCGTCTTGCAAAGTAACCTCAACAATTACCATCTGCTAAAGGCGGCCGATTTGAAGAAAGCGCCTGCTTTTTTAGGGGTGCATGACCTGATCAAGACGATCCAGACCCTGCCGGGAATCGGGAATGGGGGAGAAGGAAATGCAGGGCTCTTTGTTCGGGGCAGCAGCTCCGGTCAGAACCTGGTACTTTTTAACCATTCTGTCGTTTATAACCCTTCGCATCTTCTTGGATTTTTCTCTGTATTTAACAGCAATGCCGTAGCGCAGGTGAAATTTTATAAGTCAGGTATTCCATCGGAATATGGCGGAAGGTTATCTGCCGTGATTGACATTAAGAGCAATCCCGAGGTCGCAGATTCTTTAAGGCTGGAAGCAGAGCTGAGCATGCTGGCTGCGAGTTTGAGCCTGAAGGTTCCAATCACAAAGAACTGGTCCTTTTCAACCGCTATGCGGAAAACATTTATGAACCATTCCGTATGGCCAATTGTAAACCGGCTGGAAAACAGAGATGAATTCAGCAACCGGTTGAAGTATGACTTTTATGACCTGAACTTTTCGTCTGCTTTGTCTTTAACAAAAAAGGACCGTTTGTTTGCCACTTTTTATATGGGGGGTGATGATTTTGGTTTTGACATCCGGAGGTTCGGGATTAACAATGGAATGGACTGGCAGAATCGTGCCGCATCTATCAATTGGAACCGCCTGGTTTCGGATAAGGTAGTGCTGGACAATACCTTAAGTTATAGCGGATACCATTTTAATTTCGGGATGCAGCAGGAAGGATTTAAAGCAGGAGTTCAATCTGCAATCAGAGATTTTACTTACCATTCGGCTTTACAGGTTTATCTGGCCCAGCATCAGCTGAAAGCAGGTATAGACCTTAGTCAGCATAAATTTAAACCCAATACGCCCTTTGCACAAAATGGGATCACTGATTTTGACTATGGAATAGCGAATACCTACTTTGCCGATGAAGCGGCTTTGTTCCTTAGTGACGACTATCGGCTTTCAGAGCGGCTGAGTATTTATGGCGGATTGCGGTTAACCTATTACCGTCATACCGGACCTTATCGCATCACCGATAAAACTGGCGGAGTCAGCTATTTTCCAAGGAGTAAGACCTTGAATGATGCGCTTTTTCTGGAGCCTTCATTTACAGCCAGGTATCATCTGAATAAGCAGACTGCGTTAAAGTTTGCCTATTCCAGAAATGTGCAGACCATCCACCTGATTCCGGTTACGGCCTCCAATTTTCCAAGTGATTTCTGGATGCCCAGTATCAGCGGAGTTCCTCCTGAAAAAGGGAACCAATATAGCCTCGGTATTTTTAAGGAATGGTCGGATGCCGGTTATGAGGGCTATATTGATTTTTATGCCAGGGATACGAAAAATGCAATTGAATTCTCCGGGGGCATCATGAACCTATTCGATAACCTTAGAATTGAAGATCATATTTACCTGGGGAAGGGTAAAAGTTATGGTGCTGAGTTTTTCTTAAAAAAGAAAAAAGGGAAGTTTACCGGATACCTGAGCTATACCCTTTCCAGGTCTGAACGGACATTTGCTGAAATTAACGGGGGTCAGACTTTTCCTTTTAAATACGATAGAACGCATGACCTTTCCCTGGTGTCTGCCTACCAATTGTCCCCGCGCTGGAATTTATCGGCACTTTTTACCTTAGCAACAGGTAATGCTTATACCAAACCGGTGAGCAGGTACCTGATTGCGGGAAATGTAGTGAATGAGTACGGCGCTTATAACAGTTCGAGGATGCCCCTTTATCACAGGCTTGATCTTTCTGCCGGGTATCAGTTTAATACCGGAAAGTATAAGAGCTCGCTGTCTTTATCGGTCTATAATGTGTACAACAAAAAGAATCCCATGTTTAATTATTATATGGCCCGGGGAAGCCTGAATACGGGCAGGGTATCTGTTCAGGAAAAGTCTATCGCCTTGCTTCCCATCCTTCCCGCAATTAATTATAAAGTAGTTTTCAGATGATGAGTTTTTGTAGAAATGTGTTTATTATACTGCTGGTGATCATGGTTTACTCCTGTAAAAAACAGGATAAACCTGCTCCTTATCAACCCCGGTTTGTGGTGGAGGGCTGGATTGAGAAGGATGATTATCCTTATGTGATTGTAACCCATAACCTCCCTTTTTTTACGTCCATAGATTCTGCGCAGCTGGCGGAAGTGGTGATTCGATACGCAAAAGTAACCGTCTCTGACGGAACCGAGACGGAGGTATTGACCGGGATGACCGACAAGCGTTACTTTCCGTACTTTTTATATCGAGGGACCTCCCTGAAAGGGGCTACGGGAGGTAATTATAAGTTAACCGTAGCCTATGCGGGCAATACACTTGAAGCCGAGACTTCCATTCCTAAGGTTACACCTTTAGACAGCATCTGGTTTGTCTCCAAGCCTAAGAATAATCTCCAGTTAAACATTCGTTTTAAGGATGAGGCGGCCGATAAGAATTACTACAGGCTGTATACGAAGTTAGAAAAGGCAAAAAATTTCACACCCACATTGCTCTCCAATCAGAATGATCAGTATTTTAATGGAAAGGAATTGCAGCTGCAGGTAAACAGAGGGCCGGAAAATAACCTGACGAATAAACATGATCCCTATTTTGTGAAGGGGGATACGGTAATGGTTAAATTTTCGGGGATACCGCAAAGTGGGTTTGAATTCTGGAACAGCCTGCAGGATGAAGTTCTGAATGGATCGAATCCTTTGGTTGGAAGTACGAAAGCACTGAAAACAAATATTAAAGGGCCTGGAGTAGGAATATGGTGTGGCTATGCTTCTACGGTTTACCGGGTGATTGCCCAATAAAAAAGGCGAAAGAGTGATCATCTTTCGCCTTTTTTTATCTGCTGTGCTTTGTTTTAGAAACGTTTGGCATAGTCTTCAAACTCTTTAGCCAGTTTGCTGAAACCAGAGGACTTGAATGCTTCCATGCTTAACTTAGAACCATCTTTAAATACCAGGCGAGGCTCCATATTGTAATAGTATTGCGTTATCGTAACGTTTTCTTTCTTTTCGTAATCATAATAGGTATAGGAATAAGAATTTTCGACAGATACAAACTCCGATTTAGCAATGATTGCATTTTCTGCTTTATAGAAAGCAAGGATATTAGAGTTGGCAGTATAGGCCTCAGCATCCTTTTTGTACCTTTCTTTTTCCGGAAGGTTTTCATTTGCTTTAGTGGCATCATCTATTGCTTTAATATCGATCTGACCGGCAACCTGAATGTTCATGATCTGCATAGATGTATTTGCATCTTTTAACAGGTCTCCAAACCTTTCGGCATCTTTAATCAGGTTAAAGTTTGTATTGCCATTTCCTGTAGTGTTGAGGCTAAACAAAGTTTCAGTTCCTTTGGAAATGGAAACGCTTGATTTTAATACTTTTAAATCATTACCTACATCAATTTTTAGGGTAAATGAACCTAAAGCCAGGTTTACGTTTGTTTTTAAAGGCGTACCATCTGCATTAAACTCGTAAGCTGAGGTTAATTTTAATTCCTCTTTACCGTCCACTTTTAATGTTGCATTTACAGCGGCAGGTAGCTCATAGGTTGTTCCATCAACGGAAGCGGTTACTTTAGAAGCGGTATAGGTGGCTGTGATTACCGCATTGTTTTCGGTAGCAGATGCAGTTGCAGGGTAGCTGATTTCAAATTTATCGCTGGATGCTGTTTTTGTCCATTTGTTAAGTTTGCTATCGAAAGTGTAAATTCCGTAGAATTCATTTAATGCACCTGATTTAACGCCTGTATTTGCTGAGGTAAGTGCGGAAAATATGCCGTTTACATTTTTACTTTTAGCAGCGAATCCGGTAGAGATGATTTGTCTTCCCACTACAGTGTTGGACATTATTTCCAGGTCAAGCTCTGCCAGTCTGGTTAATGCGCCAATAAACTTTTCGTTAGGTAAGGTGTTTATTTTTGCCAGAAAATTAATCCCATTATCTTCCAGGGTTTTTTTATGCTCTTCAACGCTGAGTTTAGAATATTCCAGTTTAACAGGTGGAAGTACCGGTGGTTCTGGATTCAGATCCTTCTTTTTACATGATACGAGAGCCCCTAAAAGAAGCGCAGAGAATAAAATGTTTTTCTTCATTATTTCTGTGTTAGTTTAAATTTAAACGAAGATAATATAATTTTCTCTGTTGGTTTATTTTTGTGAGAATTATGAGTCTTTTCTCAGTCTGATTTGCGTTATGGGTAATGTGTTTTTAGAATACAGATATGTTTCTCTGTTTGGCTTGCGCATGGATCATTGGATTTTTAGTTCCAGATGGATGTCAAGTGGTTGGTAATCAAATAGCTCCTGGTCGAGTTCTGTGGTGAGTGTTGCTCCGGATTTGAGGTAAAAGTCTACCGTGGCTTTTGTTGGGGTAGCGGAAATGTATAGTTTTGCTGCGCCAAAAGCCTTTCCTTCTCTTTTTGCTTCTCCGATTAAATGCTGTCCGATTTGCCGGCCTCTATAGGTTGAGCTTACATATAACATGTCCATTTTGCAGTATTCAGCAGCTGAACCTCTTTTTTTCTTTTCTATGGAGACCGCTCCGGCAAGCACCTCTCCGTCGAAAGCACCAATTATCGTCCCACCTGCATCTATGATCTTATATTGTGCGGTTATGAGTTCGTCGAGATCTTCTTCCTTCCATTCGCTGATCTCATAATGATCGGGAACCAGGGTCAGTATCCCTTCCTTGTATTCGTAAGATTCGTAAATACTTTCTGCCCGGTCAATTGTTCTGATCTGTTCAATTTCTTTTCTCTTGAACGGTCTGTACATGATCTCTTTCATAAATAGGAGGAGTTATTTCTTAATGATTTTAATCCTTTTCAGGGATTTACCATCTCTGGAGATCACTCCGATATACAGTCCGGTGTTTAGTCTGGAGATGTCAAATTGTGTATTCCCGTTTGCTTTTTCTTCAAACACCCGCTGCCCCAGAATGTTGTACAGTTCTAAGGTATAAGCTTCATATCCTCCATTCAGAATATTGATGCTGGTTTCGACAGGGTTGGGGTAAAAGCTGAAATCGGCATCTTTCAGGAAATCCACCAGGATAACTTCAGTCTGGATTTTTCGGCCATCGAGTGTTTCCATCGTTACCCGGTACCATTGCGGACCTATTTTGGGGTTGATATCGGTATAGCTATAGGTCAGTTGTCCGGGGCTGATGTTACTTTCCGATAGGGGGCGGAAAACATCTTTTGAAATCTGTTTTTCCCAGATGAGCTTTTTCAGGTTACTGGTAGTACCAATGAGTAGGTTTAATACAATCTGGTCTCCGGTAACTGTTCCCGTAAATGCACGGGTATAACAGGAGATGCCCTGTAAGGTATAATCAATGGCGCGGCTTCTTAGTCCGGTAAAATCAGTGCCCTTAGCGGCGATGGCAAAGACCGTACTGTTTGTGCTTGTTTTTTGTACAATCGTCAGGGTATCGCTGACATCCACCAGAGGCACCATTTTTTGATCTTTAAGGTGATAGATCGTATAACCGGTAGCCTTGGCGACAGGGCTCCAATGGAAGAACAATGCGTCGTTACAATTATAACCGATTTCCAGCTGTGGCGATTTCGAAATCAGGAAGGGCTTGCTTTGAAAGGTATTTGCATCAATTTCCATTTTAAGGATGGTTTTGGTCAGCAGGTCTGGCGTTGACCATTTATAGAAATTTTTGCTCAGATCGGTATTGTTCTGGAGAACGGTCCAGTTCGTTCCGTTGTCGTAGCTAATTGATAATTTTCCTGTTTTTCCGGGAGCGAAGCTGTTTTGCCAGCGGAAGTAGTTCTCTTCCCTTGCCGGGACATGGTCTGCATTTTCCGGATAAGCCCAACGGAAATGAGCTGCGGCAGTCAGGCTGTAGGCAATTGAAAAATCCTGCAGGGGTTGTTGTACATTACGGCCTT
This sequence comes from Pedobacter sp. FW305-3-2-15-E-R2A2, assembly GCF_038446955.1. Taxonomy (NCBI): domain Bacteria; kingdom Pseudomonadati; phylum Bacteroidota; class Sphingobacteriia; order Sphingobacteriales; family Sphingobacteriaceae; genus Pedobacter; species Pedobacter sp. FW305-3-2-15-E-R2A2. The sequence continues at coordinate 5,143,647 of NZ_CP151803.1, read as the reverse complement.
TAACATGGACGGTATAGGTTCCAGGCGAAAGGTTTTCCATCGTCACCTGCTGAACCGTATTCAGCTGATCGATCTTGCGTTTTGCCGGAGCAGCAAGAGAATCGAGGTGAGGATAACTGCTCAGTACCCAGGGCAAAGTCACTTCCCCGGAAGGGCTTACCAAAGATAAGTCGAGGTGATTAACGATGCTTTGTGCAGCACTGACCAATGCGGGAGGGTCATTCCAGACCAGGGTCACTTTAATTGATTTCTGATTTACAGGAACCTGTATAGGGAAGCTAAAATCCTGGTCCTGGCTCAGCACTGCAGTTTTGTATCTGTTTTCGATCAGGGTATTTAAGGATTGAAAGGCATTTAATTTACCATATCCATATACATAGTCCACCTGTGGATTTCCCAGGTCGTCAGCAGAATTGATGAATATGCTCTTTAACAGGGCAGAAGAAGGGGATTTGCCAAATAGACTCTTGTACTTTTGTTCAAGCAGAATGGCAAGGCCGGTGCTGAGTGCTGTTGCACCGGAAGTCCCATCTTCTCCAAAAGAAACCACATCAGGCTTTACTCTTCCGTCATATGCGGGGCCTTTACTGCTGCCGGATTCGGTCATATTCTCCCGGTTTATTCCGCCAATGACCAGAATATTTTTTGCCTGTTTAAAATTTCCGGTGAGGTTTGCGGTATTTGCCAGGCCGGTATAGGTTCCGGCTTTTGGGGTTTCTGTACCACTGTTTCCGGCAGAAAAAATATGGATTAACTCATTGGATTCAAACACCTGTTTGTCGTAGGCGGCGGCTTCGATGCCATACATGTTTTCAATCCCCGTTCCATAAGAGTGGTTTTGAATGTTGATATTTAGATCTTTAAAACTTTTCAATTCATCGGGAAGGGTACTGCGGTCGACATCCGAAGCACTTAATTTAGCGGCTGGTGCTACGCCCTGGCCTTTGTAATAGGAATTGCCAGTGCCAAGCGCTGTGGTTGCCATTTCCGTTGCATGCTGTGCCACCTGACTGCTGGCGCTGATGGCGCCCGGTATATATTTACCTAATAAGTCGAGGTCTTTAACATCAAACATTCTCTCTTTTAAGGAGATGGTGATTCCGGTGCCATCAATATCGGGAAACAGGGCGTGTACGGTAGAGACTTCATTCAGGGTATGGTCAAACTTTGCGATGACTGATTCTTCTTTAACGGTTTGGATGATGTCTGCAAAAAGAACAACTTCCTGTTGCAAAATTGCGGGAACTGCGGAAAGAGGAATCACTGCTGTGACGAGGTTATAATTGAAATCCGTTTCCGGTTGATGTCCGGATAAAAAGGAAGGGACTCCATTTTTGAGGTCTTTAAGGACGAACCTTATTTTTATCGGTTTATTTTGTGAATTGCTTTGCGCGAGGAGTTCGTTGAGCTTATCGCTGGCTTTCCATAAAGCATTTGCCGGAGCCTGATAAAGGATTGTTGCAGACAAGTTTTTCAGGGATTTACGGTTCAGCACAAAATGTGTCGAAGAGAACTGTCTGCTGGGATTTAGTTTTGCTAATTCGTTGGCACTAAGAACTCTGTTGATTTTTACGAGGACCATGCTATCTACAGGAAGTGCTAATTTTTTATCGGAAACAGAAACATACTTCTCATATGCCCGTTCAATTTTCGTTGAGGGAATCTGGGCCTGGGCATATGCGCTAATTAGCCAGAATAGCAATAAAAGAGATCTAGTTAGAAAATCCAATAATTTTATGTTGTAAAATTTTGATTACGTAAATAATTCTTACTAAATTACAATTAATCACCTATTTCACAAATTAACTAACCAATTATTAATCATCCTAATTAACTAATTTATGAAAACCAATCGAATCTTAACCCTAGCCGTGCTGTGCTTATTAACCGGGGGACTTTACTCATGTACAAAAGATAAAAACGTAGCGGAAGAAGCGCCAAAACAGGAAGAACTTTCAGCTGCTACTTTAGCTCAGATTAAAGCCCAGGGATTTAGCACCGAAGGCGCCCGAAAAATTGAAGGCGGGTACCTTGTAGAAGGAGATATCCTTTTAACAGATGAGAATCTTAGTCAAAAAGTCGAAAGCCCTAATTTGGTGATCGCAAAAGAAGAGCAATATAGAACCACCAATTTAGTAACCAATCTTCCACAGGTCATTACGGTATCCGTATCGAACCTCCCACAAGTGTATAAAGATGCGACCAATATTATGATCGCCAGATACAATGCATTGGGTTTATCACTTACTTTCCAACTGGCTAGCACCGGAACGATTGGAAAAATTGATATTGTAGGTTTTAACGAAGGCCCAAGTGGAGGCTTTATTACCTTAGGTTCTGCAGGTTTTCCTACTTCAACCGGTAAAGTTTTCAATAAAATCCGTATGAATACCAATCCGGCAGCTTATGGTACGAATCCAAATCTGAATTACCTGGCTTCTGTGATCCAGCATGAGGTTGGACATTGTATCGGTATGCGTCATACCGATTACATGAACCGTGCCTATAGCTGCGGTTCAGCAGGTGCTGGTAATGAAGGCTCAGCGGGTGTTGGTGCCATCCATATCCCAGGAACGCCAACAGGTCCTGATGCAAACTCGTGGATGCTTGCCTGTTCAAACGGTGGAAACCGTACTTTTAACGCCAATGACATTATTGCGCTTAACTACCTGTATTAATTCCTGAAAATTAATATGGCGTCACGTGAATAGGTGATCTGACAGAACCCGGTCTAAAGTACCGGGTTTTGTTTTTTGTTTTATTATGTTTGCTGAATAATTGAGTAAAACCGCTATAAAAAAAATATTTATGATTATTGCGCCTAGAATACGTGGGTTTATATGCCTGACCGCTCATCCTGAAGGTTGTGCCCAAAATGTGTTGAATCAGATCAACTATGTAAAATCGAAAGGACCGATCGATGGTCCGAAAAAAGTGCTTGTAATTGGTGCTTCTACCGGTTTTGGTCTGGCTTCCAGGATTACCAGTGCTTTTGGATCTGATGCTTCCACCATTGGTGTTTATTTTGAAAAACCACCTGCAGAAGGAAAAACAGCTTCACCGGGCTGGTACAATACTGCTGCATTTGAAACACAGGCGCATGATGCCGGTTTATATGCTAAAAGTATAAACGGAGATGCCTTCTCGAAAGAGATCAAAGAAAAAACGCTGGCACTGATTAAAGCAGACCTGGGACAGATCGACCTGGTTATTTACAGTCTGGCTTCTCCAAAAAGAGTTCATCCGGTAACGGGAGTGACGCACAATTCAGTTTTAAGGCCAATAGGTGAGGTGTTCAGCAACAATACGGTAGATTTTCATACCGGAGTTGTTTCCGAAATCTCTATTCAGCCAGCGAGTGAAGAAGATATTGAAAATACAGTTGCCGTAATGGGTGGCGAAGACTGGGCGATGTGGATCGACGAATTAAAAGCTGCAGGTTTACTTGCTGATGGGGCAACTACAGTGGCTTATTCTTATATCGGCCCTGCTTTAACTGAAGCGGTATACCGTAAGGGAACTATTGGTCGCGCTAAAGACCATTTAGAGGCTACAGCCTTCACGATTACTGATAAGTTAAAGGACATTCAAGGAAAAGCTTATGTATCGGTAAACAAAGCCTTAGTGACTCAGGCTAGCTCTGCAATTCCGGTGATTCCATTGTACATCTCTTTATTATACAAAGTGATGAAAGCAGAAGGAATTCATGAAGGATGTATCGAGCAGATCCAACGTTTGTTTAAAGAACGTTTATATACCGGTGCGGAAGTATTGACAGATGCACAGGGAAGAATCCGTGTAGACGATTGGGAGATGCGTGAAGACGTTCAGGCGAAGGTTGCGGCTTTATGGTTGGAATCAACTACAGAAACGCTTCCTTCAACAGGAGACCTTGCAGGTTATAAAAAAGATTTCCTTAACCTTTTCGGTTTTGACGTAGCAGGAATTGACTACGAAGCAGACGTGAATGAAATGGTAGAGATTTCAGGATTGGTATAAATCCGGTCATTTTTAAAGAAGGGCAATTTTCAGTTTTTGAAAATTGCCCTTCTTTATTTTTATAGATATTTGGCCAGCACTTCCTCCAGTTCTTTGGGGAAGAGGGGCTTTTTGAACAACCTGATGACATGAGGGTTTGCCTCTGCTTTTTTGATGTCTCCGAAATCTAGTGTAGAAGAAAGAATGGCTACGATACATTTCTCTGTAATCGGGTTTGGCAATCTTTTAAAGATTTCCAGAAATTCAAAGCCATCCATTTCCGGCATTTGAATGTCCAGCAAAATGAAATCAGGGAGTTTGTCTTCTTCCCGCAGGTTTCGGTTGAGGTAGTTGAGCGCTTCTTCTCCAGATTGGCAAAGAATGATTTCATCAAATAACTTAGATATGGTAATGATTTTTGAATTGATCTTCAGATCCACTTCATTGTCATCTATCAACATTACTCTTTTGTACTTACTTAACATTTGGAATCGTTATTTTAAAGGTGGTGCCTTCTACTGAGTTCGAACTTACTGCTATTTTTCCGTTAATTTTATTCAATGCTTCTTTCACGATGAAAAGGCCGAGACCGCTTCCGTGGTTGATCTTGCTCTTAAAGAACTGAAGGAATATTTTTTCTAAATGTTCATTCAGGATGCCCATTCCATTGTCGTTGATGGCAATGTTTACCTGGGTTGGCTGAACTTCTATCGTGATATTTACATTTTTATTGAGCTCTGTTTCCTTCTGATATTTTATGGCATTGGAAATCAGGTTGCCCAAAATTACTTCAATTCTGAAGGCATCTCCAAAGAAAGGTTCATTCTGGATGATGTTCACATTGAAATGCATGTCTTTATCCGTATACGAATACAGTTCAATCAGGTCTGAGACCAGTTTTTTAAAGTCGACCGCCGTATTTTCTGAAATGGTCTTATTATTTTTATAGTATTGAAGGGTTTTCTGAATATAATAATCCAGTCTGTTAGAGCAGGTTTCTATCAATCCCCAATATTCTCCACTGGAATGAAAGAGGCCTTCCATTTTAACGAGGTTGACGATCCCCATGGCCGAAACCAGTGGTGCCCTGAGCTCATGAGAAATGCTGTAAATAAACCGGTTCAGTTCATCATTGGTTTTCTCCAGTTCTGCGACTTTATTTCTGAGGTCTATTTTAGATTTATAGGCATCATAAGCGTTTTTGATGGAGTTGTGCAATTCCAGGTCATTCCATGGTTTGGTGATATACCTGTAGATGTCACCATGATTGATCGCATCTGCAAGTGCCTCAATGTCGGTATAACCGGTCAGCAAGATTCTGGTTGGATCAGGATAAGTGTGTTTAATGTTCTTGAAAAATTCCACTCCTGTCGTATTGGGCATTTTCTGATCCGCAATGATCACCTGCACGGAAACGTTTTCAAGAATTTTTAATCCTTCGTCAGCGGATATGGCTGTGTAAATTTCATACTGGCGTCTAAAACTTGCTTTGAAAGCGTGCAAGTTATTTTCTTCATCATCAATATACAGAACACGTATAGTTGTTGCATTCATAATAAAGTGTATTATCGTGAGGTTACGGGTAAGGTAATAATAAATTCTGTACCGTGATTTACTTTTGTGAGAACATCGATCTGACCGTGATGGTTTTCAATGATCCTGAACACGATGGATAATCCCAAGCCAGTTCCTTCTCCCACGTCTTTAGTGGTGAAAAAGGGTTCAAAAATCTTCTGTTTAACTTCTTCTGACATTCCTGGTCCTGTATCTTTAATACTGATTTTTACCTGATCATTTTCATGCCAGGTGGTAATGGTTAACTTTTCTTCCTCCTCACTTTGTGCTTTTCCTTTAATGGCTTGAATGGCATTGCTAATCAGGTTCATGAATACCTGATTGATTTTCCCCGGCATACATTCAACTTTAGGTAAGTTACCATAAATTTTCTCAATATTAAAGTTGGAAGGAAAGGTATTTCTTACCAACACCAATGTAGAGTCTAATCCTTCGTTCAGGTCTACGAATTTACAATCGTTTTCATCTAATCTGCTAAAGTTTTTCAAGCTTCTGATAATTTCTGCGGTTCGTTTTGCGCCTTCGCCAATTCCGGAGAGGAGTGACTTGATTTCATCACGAACAAAGTCGAGGTCTATTCTCTTCTTAAAGCTCTCAATGGCATTGATCTGGGGATTTAAATCTTCATCAAGTTTGAGGTTCTCGTACATGCTAATGACTTCGTTCAGCTCTTCGATATCGAGTTCTAAAGGTTTGATGTTGGAAGTAACAAAGTTAATCGGATTATTGATTTCATGGGCGATACCGGCAGTAAGTTGTCCGAGGCCGGCCATTTTTTCTGAATCCACCAGCTGACTTTGTGCTTCTTTAAGGTCTTTCAGCGTCAGCTCCAGTGTACTGTTGGATTCCTGTAACTCGAGTGTTCTTTCATTTACCTTTTGCTCCAATTCAATATTTTGTTGCTTGATCAATTGCTCATTTTCAAGGGACACCCGAAGGGCCTGAGCCTGAGATTCTTCTTTTTCCTTTTTAAAAGTATTGATTTTATCAGCCAGTGCAAAAGAAAGCAAAACGACTTCCAATGCCGAACCAAATGGCATCATGTTATAGGTAAGGGTATTGTATTCTAATATATTATAATCTTTCAATACAAAGCTGCATACGCCCAGGAGAAAGACACTCCAGGCCAGGAGGAAAAACTTGGCTGGTCTGAATCCTTTTAAATAGACCATGAAAGCGATGATCAGCATATACATTGCTGCTGCAACAGCGGTGATCTGAATGATCTGATAACCTATGTTGAAACCTCCAAAAAAGGTAGAAAGCAAGGCAATCAGATAAGGCAGATAGAAAAAGTTCAGGGTCTTATGCAAGGTTGGAAGGAAATCCCGGGTATGCAAAAACTGCTTCATAAATTCTATTGCCGACAGCGCGGCCAGGGAACTCAGTATGTAGACCGCATGGGTAGACAGCCAGGTGTTTTCAGGCCATAGGTATTTAAAGGCATAACCTTGAAAATTGGCCTGTGTGAGGCCTATAATCAGAATATAGACAATATAATATAAATAGCTTTTGTCTTTTGTGGAGATGAACAAAAACAGGTTATAGATAAACATCACGGAAATGATCCCGATATATAATCCGAAGATGATCGAGGCATTTTGAATTTCATCGATCAGGGAGCTGCTGTTTCCAACGGTCAGGGGAACTTGTAATTGTTCTCCGCCATGAATTTTCAGTAGAATGGTATAGGTTTTATGCTTTTCCAGGTTAAACCTCAGGGTAGGGATGGGGTTGTCGAATTTCCTGCTCGCATAGACGAGCCTGTCGCCGGTTGCTTCATGACGAATCACTTTCTGTGTGGAATCGACAATAAAAAAATCTAAATAATCAATGGTTGGAAGGGCAAGCCTCAACATGAGGTCAGACCTGTTGCTTTCATTTTTGATCAGAAATTTTAACCAATAGGTGGCATTGGTAACGCCTAAATTAGGTACAGGGGTATTTAAGCGGGTATACTCCTGATTTGTCAGGGCGGCTTTTACGTCGATGCGGTGTTCCTGATCTTTTAAGAGCATAATTTTCTTGCCAAAATTACGCTCGATTTTCCCGGTTTTAACAATTACGGTGTCTTGTCCTGATGATTGCAGAGGCGCAAAAAAAGCCGCCCAGATTAACAACAGAAAACAACTCCAGAATTTATTCATATTTAGGTATTAATAACTGATAATCAATTTCTACGTCCCCTTTGGGGCCGGTTTCCAGGGTAAGCTGGATTGGGTTGTCTCTTAAATCAAAGATACGTTCCCTGTCGAATTCTTCTGCTGTTTCCAGTGTTTTTGCATTCATTTTTCGGAGGACCCTGGCAATATAATTGTCGTTAGGATATACAAATTCGCCTCCTTTGCCCAGGGAATCCTCGACCACAAAGCCTACTTTTCTAACCATTGGCAGGGTATAATCTGCACAGATGGTAAAAAGTGAGGCCAGTCTGATTTGGTTGACAATGGCAATTCCTGCCCTTACGAGCAGGATGCTAATGCCTACACCAGCCACACTTTTTGCATTCCAAAGTCCACAAAGCTCACCAGTTCCGCTATCAAAATATTGATTAATGATCGTCGCCACATTAGGGTCCATTGATCCGACCGCCTTTTCTACGGGAAGCGGATGAATGCCATCTGCGATATGAACACGTACCCCACCTACCACTTCTCCACTTTCCGTTTCAGCAACGATTCCATGCACATTGGGCAATTCCATCCATTGTCTGTTATTGGTCGTGATATTGGTAATTCCATAGTCTTTTAACACCTGTACATGCCCCTCAAGATACCTTTCACAGGTTTCGGGTTCTTTAACCGCAGTAAATGACCGGAAGGTTAGCTTCATTTCCATTTTTATATAAATTGTAATATATCTTTCAAAGGTTTTCGTAAAGCCCGTACCGTTGGAGCCGAAGCATGGGACAACCGGAACATAAAGACTCCTTGTTGGTCCCCTAAAGTAGGGAATATTTGTAATAGATCCTTTTGATATTTTGACAGTTCTTCTGTCATTTTTTGATTCAGGCCTGCTCCATTTCCATGATTTAGCCTTGCGAAAAGAAATAAGGGAGCAGAGATCGGATGAAAAGAGAGCCCGTTGAGGTTTGCATTGATCCAAACCCTTTGAACCGCTTCTCCTCCCTTCAGGAAGTTTTCTGCTTCATAAGATGGCATCGTAACCAAGCCAATTCCGGAAGAAGTACGGATTGCTTTTCTCGACAGGTTTTCAAATGCTGCCCCGCCACCCCATCTGTTCAGCAGTTTAATGACTTCCGGACTTTCGGCTACTTTTAAACCTGTTTTATCGGATTCCGACAATTCAAGCGATAAGATATCCAATCCGTCTTTGGTTTCATTGACCGCTTCCGGGGTCCATCTGATTTCTTTGGTATAAAAATCATGGTGTCCCTGAGGGTAGAGGAAACGAACCCTTTCCACTCCCGCAACGATATCGGCAATCAGGTCGATTTGTTGTTCATCCTGAATCACCTGTAAGGTAGCAGGGGAGTTGAGGCTTGCAGCCGATTTTAGTGAAGTGATTACAGCAGCTTCAATAGGCGCTTTGTTTCCCTGCTTCCTGTTGGTTAACCTGATGCCCATCCCTGCGGCCAGATCTGTTGCATAGGCGACATCGGTTTTTTGGAAAGAGAAAGCCGCAACCAATCGTTTATTTTCCGGATTCGGAAAAGGCAGATAGCTGGTTGTCAGTCCTGCTTTTCCTGCTTCGAGTTTAATGTTTTCAATGGCAGTTCCGAAGGCGATGTTGGAGGTGATGTTGTCAAAATCTCCCCAGGATACCGAATGCTGCTCATCATGGAAGAGGTATAGTTTTCCGGAGCGGGCTACCCATTTCCATGGCTGGTTGTTACCTGCGGAAGGAGCAATGGCTGCGGCAGAGACCAGTTGTTCCACCTGTTCGGTGCTCAATGGGAACGATTCGATTTCTTTGCTGCTGATTGCTGCAATCGCCTGGTTCATTTCATTTTCTGTCAGTACTTCTGCCGTGTAATCCACTACATTGTAATCGTTGTCTTTTGCTTTGTTTTTATCGCCGATCAGGTCTTCCAAATCTACAAAGTATCTGCCGGATTCTGTATATTGTTTCAGGCTGATGCGTCTGCAGACATCCGCACCCAGTGCGCCACCAAGGGCGACGGCCGAGGCCAGTTGCGGCCAGGTGGTGATCGATTGTCCGACTTCTACCATGGAAGCCTTCAGGCGGTTAGAGAGGGTATCTACCCCAATCATCGCCAGCAGGAAAGGAACTTTCTCTTCGTTGGTTTTCAGGTATTTCACCTGGGTATGGTCCAGGTGGTCTATCCAGCCATGGAGGATCGGACGCTCAGGTTCGAGGTCAAAACGTTCTACATCCAGGGTTCCGCGATCGCTCATGTCCTGTACTACAGGAATGCCCAGTGATTTGGCTTTGTGTCTGAGTAAAATTTTAATGTCAAGACCATCGCATTCATCGACAACGATGTCCAGATTTCCGCCTTCGGTAAAAAAGCGGTCCATATTTTCCTCTGTCATCCCATCATCGAAACAAGTTACCTTTAGAAAAGGGTCAATTTCTTTGATCTCTCTGGCTACGAGTACTACTTTTTTTATGCCCAGGTTTTGTACACCTGTTCTGATGCGGTTGAGGTTGGTGAGTTCAAGAAGGTCGAAATCTGCTAGTCTGATTTCTCCGAACCCTCTTTCCATGGCCATGGTAATGGAAATGGATTGTCCTACCGAAAGACCTACGACACCTATTTTCTGTTTACCCAGGATATCGCGTTCTTCCGGTGTTATTTTGTATATATTTCTGTTTGTTCTTACGGCAATAAATTCTTCTTCATCCAGCAGGTGGACCAGGCGTTCAGACCATGGGTAATATACCCATACGCCATATTCCAGTTTTGACAGGTTTCCGATGTGTTTGATCTTCAGCGCCTCCATTTCTGCAGGCTCAGGTTTCTTTTTCGGATGTTGTGATTTGATCAGATCATCCAGCTGAGTCTCTATTTCGTCGTGTATTTTGGTGTGTGGTTTGTCTTTTAATAAAGCCTCAAGTGCGTCTTTATCTTGTTGTTGATAGATTCTAAAGAATTTAGGTTCACAGGTGGTGAAATCTTCTTTTATCAGGTTCTCAAGTACTAACATCTTTAAACGGGTTTATTTTATGATTTGCAAAAATAGTATATGTTAAGACATTACTTCTTTTTTTAACGATGTATTTAGCACTTTTGATTAATTTTGTTTTATATGGAGGACCAGTTAGTAAATATTTTGTATGTTGATGACGAGGTACATAACCTCAATGCGTTTAAAGCGTCATTCAGGCGATCGTTTAACGTCTTTACCGCAGAATCAGCGAAGGAAGCAATGCCGATACTGGCGGAGCATTCCATTCAGATTATTATTACCGATCAGCGGATGCCACAGATGTCGGGGGTAGAATTTCTGGAATCTATTCTGGAAGCTTATCCGGACCCCATCCGTATTTTGCTGACCGGTTATGCAGATATCGCTGCAGTTATCGATGCCATTAACAAGGGGCAGGTGTATTTATACATCACAAAACCCTGGCAGGAAACGGAATTAAAGCTGTATATTGAAAAGGCTTTTGAAGTTTTTCAATTGAGAAAGGAAAACAAAGAGCTGACTAAAAAGCTACTGATCGTCAATGAGCAGTTGGAGTTCATGTTGCGTCAGAAACTTATTTCTTAACTCAGATAGTCTTTTGATGATTTCTTTATTTTAAGGTGTTTTGGTAACATTTTAGTACCTTTTTGTGTAATTATTTAAGAATAAAATCTGATGTAATTTTTATCAATAAATAGTTTTTTTGTTCATAATAATTAAAATATATTTAACAAAAAAAAGGCTAAATTCTATGAATTCTGACACTTCCGCAAACGTTCTCTATGTTGATGATGAAGTCCATAATCTAAATGCTTTCAAGGCTAGCTTCAGGCGTAAATTTAATATTTTTACCGCGAATTCGGCAGTAGAGGGCAGGCAGGTTTTAGAGTCGGAAGATATTCATGTGATCGTTACCGATCAAAGAATGCCAGTTACTACGGGGATCGAATTTCTGGAATCTATCATTCCTGATTTTCCGGAACCCATCAGAATTTTGCTTACTGGTTATGCGGATATCAATGCCGTTATTGATGCCATTAATAAAGGACAAGTTTATCGTTACATCCAAAAGCCATGGATGGAGGACGACCTCAGGATTAATATTGAGAAAGCATTTGAACTTTACATGCTGAGAAAGGAAAACAGAGACCTGACCGCCAGTCTTATCATAGCCAATGAAAAACTGGAGAACCTGCTCAGGGGAGACCTGGGCTCCTGATCAATCTTTAACCTAAAAGTACATGAGAAAACGGAGATTAGTTTTATGGTTACTACTCTCTGTCTTTTTTATCAGCTGTGCTTATGGCCAGAACACTTCCAATAAAGGAACCGAGTTTTGGGTAGCCTATACTGGTCATGTTGATGGCGTAAACTCCAGATTATATTTATATGTGACTTCTGATGTGAGTACCAGGGTCTCCGTCAGTATCGGAGGAGTAACCATTCCAGGATCTCCGTTTTCTGTCAATGCAAATGCGATCAGGCCCATTCTGATCAATCCACAATTACTGAATGTTTATATCGGGAGTTCGGATGTAATAGAACAGAACAAGGCGATCCAGATCACAGCCGAAAAACCAGTAGTGGTTTATTCCCATATTTTCAGAGCAGCACGATCTGCTGCCACATTGGTGCTTCCTACAAAGGTTCTGGGGAGGGAATACTATGTTTCCGCTTATGTACAGAACGGCTATTTTGAGAGTCCCAATCAGAATCCAAGACTTGTTCAGGGGTATTCCGAGTTTACCATTATCGGTGTAGCCAACCATACTCAGGTCGAAATCACCCCCAAGGCAGCGGAGAGGAACGGGCAACATCAGGCGGGGGCAACTTTTACGAAAGAGCTGATGAAAGGAGAGGTTTATCAGTACCAGTCTACGGAGGATCTGTCCGGAACTCATATTGTCTCTGTTGCCGGTGCAGGCAGCGGTTGCCAGCCGATAGCCGTCTTTTCCGGAAGTTCCTGGGTTGGTTTTTGTAGTGTTTCGCAGGGCTCAACTCAGGGAGGAGATAACCTTTATCAGCAGTTGTATCCAACTTCTTCCTGGGGCAAGGAGTTTATTACGGCACCCATGATCAATAAGCCTTACGATATTTTCAGACTTTATTTCAGTAAAGACAATACCAGACTGACCATCAACGGGGCAGCAATCAATGCAGGGAGTACCAATTTTTTTCCCGGACCATTGAAGACTACTTATAACAAAGGAGAGTTTTTTGAATTTAGTTCGAATCAGGCAAACCATATCGTTGCATCAGAACCTGTTAGTCTGGTTCAATATCAGATCAGTCAGGGTTGTGATCCCCGGAATACCGATTCAAATAATCCATTATATCCCGGAGATCCGGAAATGACGATCCTGAATCCTGTGGAACAAACTTTGTCCAGAATTACGGTTTATTCTGCAATGAGGAACCAGACGAGTCCTCAAACCCAGATCACCCGGCATTTTATCAATGTCATCATCAAAAATGATTTTATTCCCTCTTTCCGGATTAATGGTGTGGTTCCGGTTGCGCCATTTGTGCCCATTTCCGGAAGTCCTTATTCTTATCTTCAGGAAGAGGTAACGGAAGCCTCCGCTATCAATCCTACACATACTTTGTCGGCCGATGGTGGATTTTCTGCGATCGCTTATGGATACGGAAGGGTGGAATCCTACGGTTATCTGGCCGGTGCGGATGTCCGGAACCTTTTTCAGAATATTGAGATCATCAATACGGCTACGCATTTGAAAACGCCGGATATTTGTATGGGCGCTTCTTCAGAATTCGTGTTGACTTTGCCCTACGAGACCAGTAGTCTGACCTGGATCATTGATGGTATGCGCCAACCCCCTTTAGCTAATCCCGTTGGAACACCTGTCCTTATTGATGGCGTTAGGGTTTATACCTATCGCTATCATCAACCTATGGTTTTTAATGCACCAGGGAAACATTCGCTGAAGGTAGAGGTTTTAAATCCCAGTCCGTCGGGTTGCGATCCTGTAGAGAAGATTGACCTGGAATTTGAGGTTTTTGCGCCCGCGGTGGCGGATTTCTCTATCGGTATACCAGGTCGTTGCGCCGGTACTGCGGTTGTATTTACCGATAAGAGTGATCCGAAAGGAAAGAACATCTTAAAATGGACCTGGAATTTTGGCGATGGAAGTCCGGAACTGGTCAGGGATAATGGAGGCCCATTTGAGCATATTTATGCCACAGGAGGAGATTACAAGGTGAGTTTGAAGGTAGACAATGGAAATGGCTGCGGACCATCTCAGAGCGGCCTTAAAAATCTTCATATCAACAAAATTCCTGAAGCAAAATTCAGTTATTCGGGAGCATGTGCCACGAAGGCAACGGTGTTTACAGATCTTTCTGTTGCCAATGAAGGAAGGCTAAGCAAATGGCATTGGGATTTTGGAGATCCCGGTAGTACGGACAATACTTCTGAACTTTCAGCTCCTGTGCATACCTATGCAGCAGCAGGAACCTATACCGTGGTACTGAAGGTCGAAACGAGTACCGGATGTGCTCATAGTTATACGGCCCAGGTTAAGGTGGTTCCGCTTCCTGTAGTAGATTTCGAATTGCCGGGAGCTTGCGTGAGTAATGTGGCTGTTTTTAAAAATCTAACTGAGGATGTCGCCGGGCTGCAGTACCTGTGGGATTTCGGGGAGCCAGGTTCGGGTGCTTTGAATACGAGTACAGATCGGGAGGGAAGACATCTGTATAGTGCGGCTGGAACCTATACCATTACGTTAACTGTTACGAATGCCAATGGCTGTAGCGTGGTGAAAGTAAAGAATTCTTTTGAGTTGAGTAGTTCTGATCCCGTTGCATCCTTTGAGTTGGTAGATCCTGGTTCGTTGTGCAGCAACCGTTCTTTTCAGGTAAGAAATACATCGACGGTAAGGATAGGCAAAATCAGAATTCTCAAATGGTATCTCGACGGGGTGTTAAAGGAGGTCGACAGAGACCCGGTTCTTAATAAGGTGTATACTTTTAATTATGAGCCATTTGTAAGTCCGGAAAGTAAGCGGGGGATTTTGACATTGGTTGCCTATTCCGGATTAGATGAAGGAAGTGCTTGTCAGCACGCTAAAGACCTGGAGCTGATCTTCCATGCGGTTCCGGTCGCTCATTTCAATATTTTACCGGAAGTATGTTTGAATGAGGACGGATTCCAGGTCAATGCCGCTATTTTGAAAACCGGAGAATCGGGCGTGTTTTCCGGGCCGGGAATTAGTGCCGCTGGTTTTTTCGATCCCTTGTTGGCTGGTCTGGGAATACATACGATAAAATACAAACTGGTTTCGGGAAGTGGATGCGTTGAGGAATATTCACAGCAGATCAGGGTCTTGCCGATACCGGAAATTAATGCCGGTCCGGATTTGGTGGTATTGGTTGCAGGAAAGGAAAAACAGCTGGATGCAAGGGCATCCGGATTTGATCTGGAATATAAATGGACACCGGCAGCAGGACTGAGCAGGGATGATATTTTAAACCCTATGGCTAAGCCAGATCAGGATACAGAGTATACTTTGAGCGTAAAATCCGGGAATGGCTGCGTGGTTACAGACCGGGTAATGGTGAAAGTTCTGGATGACATTACCGTACCTAATGCCTTTTCGCCCAATGGAGATGGCATAAATGACCTATGGAATCTGGAGAATATAGACAGTTATCCTGGCGCAACGATAGAAATATTTAACCGATATGGAGAAAGGGTTTTCAGTAGTCAGGGTTATGCCAGGTCTTTTGATGGTACTTTTTCCGGAAAAGTGTTGCCAGTAGGGACGTATTATTACCTCATCCGGCCAAATAACGGAAGAAAAGAGAAATCAGGAGCTTTAACTTTAATCAGGTAATTTAATTGAGGAAACTAGATCATATCATCACCGCAATATTGCTGGCCGGCCTTGGTGCCCATGCTCAGCAAAGGCCTCAGTATACACAGTATATTTTTAACAATTACCTGTTAAATCCCGCTTTAAGCGGGATCGAAAATTATACCGATATCAAGATGGGATACCGGCGACAATGGACTGGAATAGAAAATGCACCTCAAACCTCATTTGTTGCAGCACACTGGAAGCTTGGAGACGACTATTTATGGGGCAATCCATTGTCACTCCCGGATAAAGGAGATGACCCCATGAGCAGGAATTATATGCAAAATTACACAGCTTCTCCCGCCCATCACGGAATAGGGGTAGTTGCCGTTTACGATAAAGCTGCGGCCATATCCCGATTGGACTTTAACCTGACCTATGCTTATCATTTGCAGTTACAAAATGCCTTAAATCTATCTGTAGGGGTATCTGCAGGATTTTCGAGGATAGGCTTTGATGCGAATTCCTTGCAGTTTGAGGATCAGACAAGGGAAGATCCTGCGATACGAAATACCACGATCAGTCAGTTCAAACCTGATCTGGGAATGGGGCTGTGGTTGTATGGAGCACGTTTCTTTGCTGGTGTTTCTTTGCAGTCTGCATTGCCTCAGAAACTGTCATTTACAAAGAATACCGATTATAATTCCGGTAAGGAGGTTCCACATTTATTTGTGACGTCCGGGTATCGGTTTTTTCTGGATGAAGAGATTTCTTTGACACCCTCGGTGATGTTTAAGCAGGTTACAGCAACGCTTTCAGCAGATCTGAATATGAAAGCATCCTACAAGGATAAGTTCTGGATCGGTGGAAGCTATCGGAAGGGGGATTCTTTTTCGGCAATGATGGGCGGTAATTTTGGCAAGATGCTAAACCTGACCTATGCTTATGATTTCACGACTTCCGGTTTAAATAAGGTGAGTAACGGAAGTCATGAAATCGTGCTGGGCATTCAGCTGAATAATGTATACCAGGTTTGGAGCGGGCAGCGAAGAATGTGGTAACTATTTTATAGTTCTTTTCTTAAACGTGCCACAGGAATGTTCATTTGTTCCCTGTATTTTGCAACTGTTCTTCTGGCGATATTGTAACCTTGTTCTTTAAGGATTTCTGTCAGTTTTTCATCTGCAAGCGGCTTACGTTTGTCTTCGTTTCCGATACAGTCTTCCAGAATTTTCTTTACCTCTTTGTTGGATACTTCTTCACCACTTTCTGTTTGTATGGCTTCAGAGAAGAAAGATTTCAAGAGAAAAGTTCCAAATTCTGTTTGCACATATTTAGAATTTGCCACCCTGGAAACGGTAGAAATGTCCATGTCAATTTTGTCTGCAATATCTTTCAAGATCATGGGACGCATTTTGCGCTCATCGCCAGTCAGCAGGTATTCATACTGGTATTGCATGATGGCATTCATGGTCTTTAACAAGGTTTGCTGTCTTTGTTTAATGGCATCAATAAACCATTTTGCAGAATCCAGTTTTTGTTTTACAAACTGTACTGCTTCCTTGAGTTTTTTATCCTTTTGTGCCGCTTTATCATAATGATCAAACATGTCAATATACGAACGGCTCACTCTGAGTTCCGGTGCGTTTTTTGAATTGAGTGTCAGGATTAAAGTACCGTCATTATTGGAAACATGGAAATCAGGGATGACCTGCAGTTGCTTGGTCGTTACCTGGTTCGAGTCTCCTGGTTTTGGATTTAAGCGTAGTATTTCCGCAATAATTTCTTTGAGGTCATCGCTGTTCAGGCCGAGGGATTTTTCCAGTTTATCGTAATGTTTTCTGGTAAATTCATCCAGGTGATTTTCAACGATAATGATGGCTTTCTGAATGATCGGGTTTGCCGGGTCTTTACGTTTTAACTGAAGTGTGAGACACTCCTGAAGGTCTCTTGCAGCTATTCCCGGAGGGTCGAAGCTTTGGATTACTTTAAGCATTTCCAGCACATCCTCTTCTTCTACCATGGCATTTTGTGAAAATGCAAGGTCGTCGATCATGGAGGTGATAGGTCTGCGCAGGTAACCATCGTCATCTAAGCTTCCAATAATTTGCTTGCCAATGATGAAATCCTGATCAGATAAAGGAACTAAATCGAGTTGTTCCTGTAAGCTTTCAAAAAAGGTGCTCTCAATCGCGATTGGAGTTTCTTTTTTTTCTTCGTCATCATCATTGTTGTAGGAGGTACTATAGTCGTTTACGTTGTCATCCTGTAAATAATCATCTACATTAAACTCATCCGTATTCTCTTCTTTGGCACTGGAATCAAAATCATCCGGAGTATCATTCAGATCATCATATTCTCCTTTCGGCTCCTCAGCGATCATTAAGCTGGGATCTTCAAGTGCAGGGTTTTCTTCTAATTCTTCTTTTATACGGGTATCTAATGCAACTGTAGGTACTTGCAGCAATTTTATAAATTGAATTTGCTGTGGAGATAGCTTCTGAAGTAATTTTTGTTGTAGATGTTGTTTAAGCATGTTTTGTAAAATAGGTATTTATGTACCCGCTTCAAAAATACGAATTTGGTTTACATATAAACTATCCCGACAAAGTATTATTGTGTTTTCGGCTAAGCCGATAAACTCAGGAAATCGGTTTATCTAATTTATATCTGATTGGTAGGTATGGTTTTAAGCGTTAGGGACATTCTTCCAATATACTTGTTTTTTTTATCAGTATATAATTGTTTTTAAATTCCTGATGTGATCTGCAAGGCCATAATGGTTTCTATGGCATAATGGGTTTTTATAGGGAAATGTATTGTTCTACTTGTTTAGCCGTACTAAAAAAAAAGTGGTAATGGCTGGATGAATGGCGTTTTTTAGAAATAAAGTTTATACTTTTATTACGATGTTTAAAAACTAAAACTAATACTACTTATGAGTTTTGTAAAAGAATTTAAAGAATTTGCAGTCAAGGGCAACGTGATTGACCTGGCTGTCGGTGTGATTATTGGAGGGGCATTCGGCAAGATTGTGACCTCTTTAGTGAATGATTTGATCATGCCTCCGATTAGCTTATTGATTGGTGATAAAGGTTTCATTAACTTCTATCTGCCACTAAGCGAAAAAGTAAGACAATTCGTGGAATCGAATCCTACGGCTTCATTGGAAGACGCGAGGAAAGTAGGTCCTGTATTTGCCTGGGGTAACTTCGTAACAGAGGTGATCAATTTCTTCATTTTAGCCTTTATCATCTTCCTGATGGTGAAAGCAATCAACAAAATGAAAAGAAAACAAGAAGAAGCAGCTCCTGCAGTGGTACCGCCAACACAGGATCAGGTATTGCTTACCGAAATACGCGATTTGCTGAAAAATAAGTAAGCAGCAACGTTTAAAAAATAGAAAGGGTTTTAAGAAAATGATGATTTTCCTAAAGCCCTTTTTTATTGCTGTTTTTACGCTTAAAAAGTTCTTTTTATTTTCGGGTCAGTAAGGATAATGTAATCTCCAAGGTGCTGGTGTTTAGTCCAGTCGGGGCTTGCAAAATCATCTCCCGGGAAACAGGAAATATTTGCTATCCGAAGTTTTGGCAGGTATTGCTTTAATTTAGCCAGTGTTCCCAGTTTTTCATCACTGTGAAAACGCCCGTTAACCTGAAAAATCTTTACTCCTTTATTGGCTTTATAGTACTTGGCTATTGACCAGGACATGCTGGCATCCCAAAGATTTTGCGTTTGGTAGATCTTCATTGGACCCATGTCGTGACCTCCAAGGGTTTCTATAAATTTGTCATAATATCTTCCTGTGGCAGTATCTATAGGGATCGGCGGAAGGAAGGCAAGAGAGGCGGAGGGGAATTGCTTTAAGACTTCCAGTCCCGATTTGGTTACCGCATTGCTATATCTTGCCGCGGCATTTCCGGCAATTACCGGAAGCTGGCTGGCTTTGGCAAACTCAATCATGGGGCGATAATCTTTATAGTTGTTCCAGGTTCTTGCTTCTTTGCTGAAATTCTTTTCCGAAATCAGACCCGCCAGGTATTCGTTCATCACGGGTTGTGTGTCGGTATGAAACATCTCCAAAGCCAGGGCTGTTTTTGGGTAAGCACTGCTCAGTTTTTTCAGCAACTCAAACTCTAAAATATGACCGATGGAATCATTGTGTTCTTCTCCAAAAAAGAGGACATCGATGTTGTTGGTATTGGCGATTAATTCATCAATGTTGATGATCTTCTGGTTTTTTACATCATATATTTTGTAAGGCTGTTCGGAGGATTGTCCAAATGTGATCATGGGGATCCAGAGCAGCACAGCGACTAGTAGTTTCTTCATTATTGGGTATCGGTTTTGCGGGTAAATAGTTACGAATTCAAATTAACGGATATTTTAACCGATAAAAAATAGGAGTTTACCGACTATTCGCAGCTTCCGGAATGATTTGCCTTTTAAAATGCCCATAACCTATATACATTTGATTATAGAAAGCGCATAGATTAGCTTTTAAGAAGAGTGAACAGATAGGTATATTGAAACCATCATGATTATGATCGCTTCATAGCCCGAAAATGAATTGTAATTACTGATGAAAATAAGGAATAATGGAAAAGTGGAAAGATTGTAACAAGAACAACAGGGTATGGAGTGGTTTAGTGCTCCTTCTGATCGGTTTGGTCTTCTTTTTAAGAAATGTAGGGATTGATATCCCTCACTGGATACTTAGTTGGCATACTTTGATGTTGGTGATCGGATTGTTGATTGGCTACAAACGAAATTTTGATGCAGGAGGCTGGTGTATTCTGGTTATTATTGGAGGGTATGCTACGGTAAGGGATATTGTTGATGTTGATCTGTCCAAGTATTTCTTTGCTTGTGCTTTCATCATCGTCGGTCTGTTTTTGATTTTAAAACCTAAAGGGAAAGGCTTGAACAGAGAAAAATGGAGGAAAAAACACGCTGACTTTAATTTTAGAGATATGGGTGAGGGCCCGGCAGATATGGGGGATGGCTCAGGAGCTGAAGATTCCGGAGCTGCTGAACCTTCAACGCAAAAAAAGGGGGATTGGGTAGATGAAAATGATGTCATTGAGTCGGTTACTGTTTTTGGCGGGACAGATCAGATGGTTTATTCCAAGAATTTTAAAGGTGGAGAGGTCGTGGCGGTTTTTGGTGGCTGTAACCTGAACCTTACCCAGGCTGATTTTGAGGGCGCCATTGTGCTGGAGATCATCGCTGTTTTTGGTGGGGTTAAAATTATTCTCCCTCCAAGCTGGATCGTTAAGTCGGAGGTAACCGCCATTTTTGGAGGCTGCGATGATAAGAGGGGGCCGGTTATTGTGACGAGCAACGAAGGTAAAATTGTGAAGATCACAGGAGTGGCTTTATTCGGAGGGATAGAGATCAGAAACTTTTAAAATGGATACCGATGAAATGGTTTGCGTTAAGATATATTTTTCAAATCATCAGTGGAGATGGTAATTATGCCTCTCAGTTTGATGAACAATTACGGCTAATCCAGGCCAAAGATGCTCAGGAAGCCTTAAATAAAGGAGAAGGGCAGTCGGAAAATTTTCACCGCCCTTTCCGTAACTGTAAGGGGGAATTGGTGAAGTGGGAGTTTATCTGTATTGCGGATTTGTACGAGATCGAAGCGCCTGGAGATGGGTCTGAAATCGCGTCCGTATTACATGAGCCAGAAGACATGGCAATTTTTTTAGATGAGCTGAAACGTCGGGAGGCGTTTCTGCATCAAAGTATATCCATAAAGAATCCTAATTAAAACTATTTTGACCAGCAGACCTCTAGCCAATAAGAATATTCAACGATTTGCCTCAGCCATATTTATGGCCTGGGTTACTGTATTTATACTGCTTTTTTATTATACCCTGAATTTTAACTGGTTCATTTCTGTGGCCGATAGCGTGATTACAAACGGGCTGCTGGCATTGGCTTGTATGATTCTGAGCAATATGCTGGGCTACTATCAGCCGAAGAATGAAACCATTCTTTTTTTACTCGTCCTGACCCTGATGCTTGCCGGTCTGATTACTTTTATCAGCAATGTTTCTCTAAGTTATCTTTTTGTCGACGAAGCTACTTATAAAAGTTTTCTGCAGTTGTCGCTGATCATTCGGTTTATCATTGTATTTGTCTTTTTAGCCTGGTGCGCCCTTGCCAATATATTATGGTACCGTTTGGAAGAGCAATCGGCCACCCAGGAACGTTTACTCACCGCGCAAAACTTATCTAAAGAAGCAGAATTGAATAAATTAAGACACCAGCTGCAGCCTCATTTTCTTTTCAATAGTCTGAATTCTGTGTATGCACTCACGATTATGAACCCTAAAGAAGCAGGGACGATGATCATGAAGCTGGCTTCTTTCCTGCGGGGGACTTTAAAAAGAGACGATGAGGTTTGGGTAAATGTAGGGGAGGAGATGGAGTACATTCAGCTGTACCTGGATATAGAAAAAGTACGCTTTAGTCATCGTTTAAATATTGATGTGAAAGTTGAGGAAGAAACCATAGATTTATGCCTGCCAGGGACTTTGTTGCAACCGATTGTAGAGAACGCCATTAAATTCGGTTTGTACAATACTGCTGCCGCAATTACGATTTCCATACTGGTAACCGTAGAAAATAACATGCTTGAAGTGACGGTTCAAAACCCTTTTGATCCCGAAATGAAAGCTGCGGGAGGGACGGGATTTGGATTAACGGCCATTAAAAGGAGACTGTATTTGTTATTTGGAGATGAAAAATTGCTGCAAACCAGGGCCACAGAAGAAAATATGTATATAACCACGCTTAAAATACCTCAGAAACAATGATGAGAACGATACTAATAGATGATGAATCCCTTGCCAGAGATATAGTAAAACATTACTTAAGCAGTTTTCCGGATATTGAGATCGTTGCAGAATGTAGCGATGGGTTTGAAGGGATTAAGGCCATTACGCAGCATCAGCCTGATTTTATCTTCCTGGACATCCAGATGCCTAAGATCAACGGCTTTGAGATGCTGGAGCTGGTGGAAAAGCATCCTGCAGTAATCTTTACTACGGCTTTCGACGAATACGCCATCAAAGCTTTTGAAGTCAATGCTGTAGATTATCTGTTGAAACCGATAGAGCAAAGCCGGTTTGAGCAGGCGATTCAGAAATTGCCGGCAAGGTTAAATAATGGAGATGGCAATACAAAAGAACTGTTAGATTCGGCGGCACTGAACCCTGCACAGAACAACAGGGTGGTGGTGAAAAAGAATGGCGTGATTAAGATCATTGCGGTGACCGACATTCATTACCTGGAAGCAGATGATGATTATGTGAAGCTGAGTACTACTGAAGGGATATTTCACAAGAATAAAACGATGAGTTTCTTTGAGCAGACTTTAGAATCTTCTCAATTTATTCGTATTCATCGTTCATATATCATAAATTTGGCGCAGGTGACAAAAATAGAACTGAAAGAAAAGGACAGTTATATTGTATTATTGAAATCTGACATATGGCTTCCGGTAAGTAAAACGGGCTATATCAAGCTTAAAGCTGCGCTTGGCTTGTAAGAAATCAAGAAAAAAGAAAACTACCTTGAATTCTATTTGCAATTAAATAAAAATCAAGCTATATTTGCACCTCTTATTTAAAAAAATAGTCTAAGATATAATACAGTTATGAAAAGAACATTCCAACCTTCGCAAAGAAAGAGAAGAAACAAACACGGCTTCCGCGAAAGAATGGCTACAGCAAACGGTAGAAGAGTATTAGCTTCTCGTCGTGCAAAAGGAAGAAGCAAACTATCAGTTTCTGACGAACGTCGTCACAAAGCATAATTTTTGATTGCAGCACATTAAGTGTTAGCAGATCACAATATCTGCAAATTTGCGATCAAAAACATGAACACATTTAATAAAGAAGAACGGTTATGTAGTAGAAAATTATTAGATCTGCTATTTAAAGACGGTTCTTCTTTTTTATTATACCCATTTCGCGTTTCCTATCTTTTTGTTGATGTCCCACACAGCTTCCCCGCTCAGGTAGTGATCAATGTTTCCAAAAAGCGCTTCAAAAAGGCGGTAGACAGAAACCTGATCAAGAGAAGAAGCCGTGAGGCATACCGTTTGCAAAAACAAGCCGAACTCTATTCCGCAATTGCGGAGCAGGAACAACTGCTTATTTTTTCTTTGCAGTTTGTCGGAAAGAAGATCTATGAATTCTCTTTTATGGAGAAGAAGATGGATGGCGCTTTAAAAAGGCTGGTTAACAACATCAAAAATGATCAGGGTAGTTAAACAGGTCATCGGCTGGTTCTTCCTGCTGCTGATTCGGGCCTATCAGTTGCTTTTGTCGCCATTATTAGGAGCACAATGTCGTTTTACACCTACCTGTTCCCAGTATGGAATAGAAGCGATAAAAAAGCATGGACCTTTTAAAGGAGGATGGTTAACTTTGAAACGGATTGGACGCTGTCACCCCTGGGGTAAACATGGACACGATCCTGTTCCTTAAGCCTGAGTATTTAATTTTATCTGATGACCACTATACTTCAAATCGAAACTGCTACACAAGTTTGTTCTGCCGCCATCTCTCAGAATGGGAAAACCATTGCACTGAAAGAAGAAATGGCGAGCAATATTCACGCAGGTAGCCTGACTTTATTCATCAAATCTGTAATGGATACTGCGGGATTAAAATATGAGGAACTGGATGCGATTGCAGTGAGTAAAGGTCCTGGTTCTTATACTGGTTTGAGAATTGGTGTTTCTACGGCTAAAGGACTTTGTTTTGCTTTAGACAAGCCTTTGATTGCCATAGATACGCTTCAGATGATGGCGGAAGGTTTTATTACACAGCTACCGGAAAATAAAGGATTGATCTGTTCTATGATCGATGCGAGAAGAATGGAAGTCTTTACGGCGGTATTTGATCAGCAATTACAGCATATCTCTCCTGTAGAGGCAAAAATTATAGATGAGCAAAGCTTTGAAGATTTGTTGAATGACCAGGTCATCACTTTTATTGGTGACGGCGCTGCAAAGTGTGCCGAAGCATTGCGTCATGAACATGCCCGCTTTTCTGAAATAAATTTCAATTCAGCTTCCAATATGAGCCGCCTGGCGATGGAAGCTTTTGAAGCTGCAAAATTTGAAGATGTAGCTTATTTTGAACCCTTTTATCTAAAGGATTTCGTTTTAACAACCCCTAAGAAGAAGTAATATTTTCCCGGTTAGAGGCAGCTCTTCTGAGTATGCTATTGTATTTCTCTTAGTATTATAATTGTGCTGCTGTATATTCCTGAGGATGCGGGGTGGATTTGTATAGGCATTGGTGTTGCTGAGGGGCTGAAGACGGGTTGCCGAAGGGTTGGTAACGGTTGATGAGGCCTTTGACGCCGCCAACCCTACGGCAACCCCTAATACAGCCCTAATCAGGACATAACACTATACAAGCCTATAAAGAATTTAACGGGTGCTGATTTACCAGAGATTTTCCGGTTAATTTGGTGGCAATCTCCGGTAAATTCCGGTAATCTTCGGCAAAATCCGGCAATTATACCTTGTGAATTAGTAAATTAAGGTTGTTATTATTATATTAGTTTATAAAATTTTAATTATATAAACTATAAAGATATGGCAACATCAAGAAACAGGCTTCCGAGTGGTAAGCTGGGAAATACCGTCTCCTATGAGCTGAACGGTAAAATGGTCACACGTGGCATTGGGGTAAACAATAAGAAGCGGAGTAAATCGCAATTGGCGGTGATGCAGAAGACAAAGGTGACGTCTAAATTTCTAAATCCGGTGATGCCTTTCATCATGATTGGATTTGAAATTGAGGCCAGACTGACTAAAGTACATCCACAAAACCCTGCGTTCGAGTACAATTGGAAGAATGCAACAAAGGGAAATTATCCGAAGATCAAAATTGATTTCGAAAAGGCTTTATTAACTAAGGGGGATCTGCCGATGTCCTTGGGAGCTAAGATAAAGCTGGTTGATAAAGGGGTGGAATTTAGCTGGGATGGGGAGACTGATCCGGAAGGAAGTCATTGGTCGGATCAGGTGATGATGCTGGCTTACTTTCCGGAGTTAAATATGGCTAAATTCGTTACAGCTGGTGCGGCAAGGTCTATTGGCAAAGATCTGCTCCCTTTATTCATCGAAAACAAAAAATCATTAATGGAACTCTATATCTCATTTATCTCAAGTGATAGAAAGCGTATTTCAAATAGTGTATACGTCGGAAAGCTATTTTGGTAATTGAGTTCAATTTAAAAAATTAAAATATGGGCACTTATAAACCAGGGATATTTGGTCCCTTCAACGGCACTGTCGGACATGTCGTTGCTACGAAATGGAAGGGAAAAGACGTTGTTAAAAACTCCCCTCAAAAAACGAATAAACAAGCGAGCCTGAGTCAGGTGGATCAACGAGGCCGTTTTAAGCTGGTGAATGATTTTCTGGGCCGTTGTTCCAGTTTGGTCGCTATAGGCTATCAGAGTGCAGGAAAGAAGCGAATTCCAATAAATGTAGCAGTAACTTATCATTTAGAAAACGCGGTAACAGGAGTTTATCCTGAATATGAGCTGGATTACGCTAAAGTGAAGCTAAGCTTGCATAAAGCAATAGACCCGGTTATAAGACCAGAGTTGTTAATGGAAAGCAAAGACGTACTAAAAGTGATTTGGGAGATGCCCCGGATGAGGAGTATTACGACAAAATCAGATGATCTGGCTTACA
This sequence comes from Pedobacter sp. FW305-3-2-15-E-R2A2, assembly GCF_038446955.1. Classification (NCBI taxonomy): domain Bacteria; kingdom Pseudomonadati; phylum Bacteroidota; class Sphingobacteriia; order Sphingobacteriales; family Sphingobacteriaceae; genus Pedobacter; species Pedobacter sp. FW305-3-2-15-E-R2A2. The sequence goes on along the minus strand of NZ_CP151803.1, from coordinate 5,117,428 downwards.
TCATGTGCTACAACTCAATAAAAAGAAAATGTCTGGAATTCCAGGTCGCAAGGAGAAGCGACCTGTCTGCAACGTTAACTATACCCGGACCTTACAAAGGGGATGAGTTGCATTGCTGGATCTTCTTTGTTTCGGCAGATGGAAAGTGTACTTCTGATACGCAATATTTAGGAGCTGTGATTTGGAACCTGGCTTCTTGAGCGTCTTACTTTTTCCTGCTTGCTTTTGCCAGATGTTTCAATAACGTTAGTTTAGCTTAACCCAACTCACGTTAAATAACTAGACTTACACGGAATAATAAAAGAGAAAGTAAAGAATATTTTTTCTAGATTTATTTCGTCAAACTAAAAGCCGTCAGTAAGTTAGATTTTGGTTATAGGATGCATAGCTTAAGTAAATGAAGCTTAGTTTTTGACTATATAGAACTGTGAAATTCGATATAGTCAAGTAATAGAGAGAAATACCAGATTGATGGAATTCTTGTTTTAAAGAAGTACTTCTATTTAAGAAATAAAAACTATCGATAGTGATCATCAAATTTGGATGAGTTAGTCCATTAAATAGAAGTTACTTCATTAAAATATATTAGTCTGAAATTTTATAATCTCAATATGCGTTCAACCTCTTTTACCTTCCAAAGATCTAAGGAAAGTAATCTTCCTTGATGAAATTAGCGATATGTTTTTTACTAAATATAATAGTTCAGGTTGGTTATTGTCAATATGATAAATCTGCATCTGTTATTTCTCCCGCTCCAAACTCAATGTCAATCTTAAGACAAGCAAGTACTCCGGTAAATTTATATTCAGGTGTACCAAGTATTTCTGTTCCGATTCACAACTTACAGGGTAGGGGAGCATCTGGCGTCCCTATAAGCCTATTGTATAACGCATCCGGAAATAAAGTTCAGGATGTATCGAGTAATGTTGGTTTGGGTTGGTCTATTAGTTCAAATTCTCTGGTAACGAGGGTTGTTCGAGGTTTGCCAGATGAAGCACTGAATGGGTATTTTGGAAGTGATATGGGGAATAAAATTGCCGGAACCTTAGATTTTTACGTATAGGTATCAAATCAGATGTTGGTTGGTTTGGGAAATATAATTGGTTTACAAAATTTTAGAATAAATAAGATGTTTAGCTTTTTTAAAAGAACAAAAATTGAGCCTTGGGAGATAGAATTTTTGAAGGCAGTGTTTTTAAAATTATCAAGTGAGCTTGGCAATAAATTATATCGCCAGGTTGAGTCAGGCTTGTTAAAAGGTGTAATGGTAGGAATGGGAGATATTCCTAATTATGTTGGATTTACGTATAATTCCTTTTTTTATAACAAGTTTTATGAACCTATTGCTGAAAATTATAAACTTTCGAATATTTCCGTTAAAAACGGTTATTCAGGGAAATTATTGTCGGCATCGGTGTATGTTGCTTTTGGAATGATAAATGGTTATTCTGTTGACAGTGAGGTTTCAAAGTATAAATTTGAAAATTTGGAGATTGATACTAGTTCTATTAAAAAGATTTTTATTGGGGCGGGTAGTAATTCGAAAATTACTTCATTCTTAACCGAGAAAGAGCGAAAATTTATAAATGACGATGATATTTATGCCACTACTATAGAAAATAAAGATTATTACCATTTGAAAGAGTTGGAAGATGGAGATTTTATAGGTATTGACGAAAACAATATTGTATATAGAATAACACACGATCCATTGGAAATCTTGCCAATCGATCGAAACAGGTTAGTCGAAATAATAGCTAACGAAAGCCGTTAAGAAATGTAGCATTTCGAACAGTACTAACAAAAAAATGGTGAATCAATACGCCCAAACAAAGTCATATCGAGGGCAACTGGAATGAACTGTTTAAAAATCAGCTCTGAAAGGTGGATTTCAATTTCTAGACGCGGGGAGATATAGGGCTATTTCTTTCGATAATCAGGCCGTCTTAGATGTTTTTAACAAGAGTATGAAAATAGAATGGATATATTATAAATAAGAAAAAATGTCAGTATTGTGTTTTACGTTTTTCAAAATGCTCGAAGGAATTAGGATCAATAATACCCTTAGAGTGTCGATTTGGCTGGAGGCCAATGAAAGCTACCTAATGCCCTCCCGATTTATAGAGGTAAGAGAAAATAATAATTTTTTTATTGTAAAAATTGAAACACTAGATCCAGATAAATTTATTGGAGCTAGGCATCTTGAGGAAAAATTCTTTTTCGGTCATCCAGGAAAAATTATTGGATACGGATTTTTAAATGAGATAGTGGAAAATGATAGCTGAAAAATAATTTAAATTCTGTAAAGTCAAACCACTAGAATATTTTGACTTTATAAGTTTATTCAACAAAGCTGTTGTATACTACTGTAAGTTTATATATTGTTTGATCAAGAAAATACTATGAGATTAATAACATCGCTACCTCTTTTTAGAGAAAATACTAAAAAACCTTTTGAACAGGCTGGTTGGTTCATCTCCCAGACCTGGCATAGTACTACTGTTTAATGGATGTTCGACGAAGTTTCCAACCTTTATGGCCAGGCCGAAGTAAACAGCCGCACCATTATATCCTTTTCCTGTCGTCGCATCTTTGTTGAAGTACCCTTTGGCCTGACTTACGGTTTTGAACAAGTCATCGGAGCCAAGGAATACTTCAAAGTTAGGCGTTTGGTACATTCCCTGCAGTCCCATGAAGAATAGATTATTAAAATTATAAGTAGGAACAGCTGTTACAGAAAAGTTCTCATATTTGAATTTGTTGACAAATGCCGCATCTCCACCTTTGTAAAAAAGGTTCTTGGATACAATTAGTCCGGGGGTATAGAAACCAAAGCTTTTGGAAATCATGAAGTCAGCTTTTGCATTGGTTAAAGAATAGAAGCTGTTGGTGTCTGGTTTGCTCGTAATGGCATCAGTAATGCGATTTTTCATCTCCTTATTGGTCTCTGAGCCTGTAAGTGGGATTAATGCATCGATGTCCTTTGAATAAGATTTGCTATTCCAGCGAATGAAACCCAGATCTTTTACATTGGCCATCATAAAAACGCCACTTTTAGCATTGTAGGAAGTCCCAAGGCTGATTGAGGCACCTGGATTTCTGAAGCTGGGCATGAAAGTATTGTAGGAGATTTCCTTTCCTTTCAGAAAAGTTCCCTGATAACTTCCCTTGAATGCAATGTGCGTTACACCGGCTATATCCTTGAGTTCGGAATCTGTGATGTCCAGTTTGTTGTATGTCGTTCCGCTTAAAATGCTGAATTTGAAACCAAAAGCTAATTTTTTAGTATAATTCTCCCGATAACTGACGCTGAATTGATGATAGGATTGAACATAACCATCATTATCGAAAGCACTTGCCTGTGGTGGCTGCGCAATCAGGTTTCTATAATTATTGAGAAGATCCAGGGTCTCATTCGTGTAATTCACATGAGCATCTGTCCGGAGTTGCCAGGAAAAGCCCAGTTCTTTCTGGTATTTATAAGAATTGAAAATCTTTAGATTGAATAAATAGACGTTTGTATTTTGAGCAACAGTATTGTTTCCTTTTTTGCCCATAGGTAAAAGGCTGTTGTCGGTTTTGTTCTCATTTATTGCTTTTCTGATGAAATCAGAATTGCCCTTACTTGCTGCGTTTACCCCAAAGTAAGGGAGGAGGAAGTTTGAAGCGAATTTTCTGGAAGAATCCAGTGTAAAGGTCTTTTGTGCAGGGTTTTCAAACCCGTCAAAGAGCGTTTTTGTATTAAATAACCCATACTGCTGCGCTTTTAAGCAATTAGCGGATAGGAGTGAGATGCAGATAATTATTCCCCTTTTTAACATGTTTTAAAAGTTTGCTTAACAAACTTGATGATTATTAATGATTTATGGTGAAAATTCTAAAATTCTTTTTCAATAACCAATGGCTTGCTTAACAGAATATTGCTTTGGAAGGTTCCCTTATCTCCGCTTAACTGATAAACAAAAGCTTCATATTCTTTCAATCCTTTTTCCGATTGAAGGTGTTTCAGGTAAGGGAGATAAATATTTTTATTCAGCAGATCGCGGGAATTCTGGTGATCTACATAGAAATTGAGATTTGAATTATTGGGCAGTTGATTGTTTACATTGGTATAAGTGTGGGTATTGACCAATAATTTGTTGCTTCTGTAATCATCCAGGAAGGTCTGTATCGGAGCGGCGTAGTTAGAAAAAACCAGATAATTATCTATAATGACATAATATGGTTTCTTATAAGATTTAAAAGGCATCCCAAAATAAGTATATAACAGATCAGCTTCTTTAAATTGCTTGATTTCATCCGAATAGTTGTCGCTTAGATCAAGAAGCAACTGATTGAGCTTGTCGCCATTGGTCAGATTTATTGCAGCCAATTTTTCACCACTGCCCAGTTGGAAATTTAAGAACTGGTTTTTGAAATACTTAGGAAAAAGTGCTTCCAGGTTTAAATGGTATTTCAGATTGATGTCTTCAATGAGTTTTGCCCTTTTTTTGTCTTCCTTACGGTAGGCAAACCAGGGTTCCAGTTTTTTTCTCCAATTGGCATAACTGTCTACCGCATAGATGCTGTAATTGGCTGTTTGTTCCGGAAGGATGGTGTTGATCGTAATCTTTTGCGGAGGCGTTTCGGAGAACAGCTGGTAATAGCTGTGCGGGTCATTTAAATGCGTAGTACCGGTAAACAAAACCCTTTCCTTACTGAAATTATAGCTGAACAATGCAAATGCATCCTGATGGTCAAGCACAGCCGCTTCTCCGGTTAATTTTCCGGGTACAACCGCTTTCAGTATTGCCGGAATGCGGTTAAAGTTAATGTAAAGCTGAGCAAGGCTATTTTTGGAGAACCTGCTGCCCGACTTGATATAAGCCACAAAATTGTCGTCTTTTTTATCAAATGTTTTCGAGAGTATTTCTTTGACTGGTTGCGGGGTATTGGAAAGCAGGATTAAATGGTCTTTAATTCCCAGATAAAATACGCTGCTGTCGGGTAAGGTGATTTTTGTCGTATTGCCGGTACTGTCGAGCAGGATGTTTCCGGTTTTTAAGGACTGGAACAGTTGTCTTTTACTAACTTCCGTTCCGCTTTGAGTACTCAGGAGGTAATTGATCTCCTTGCCTGTTCCGGCCAGGAAGCTCAGGTATACCGTTTGCTTATGGATGAGCTTGTTGATGTTCGGGGAAGAAAGTAAAAAGGTTTTCAGGGACTGCATCTGTTTCGCTTTTTCTTCTCCAATGATCTCCTCAAAGTTGTCTTGTCCTTTGAAAATATCAAGGATACTTTTATCATTCTCAAAAGAGAACACAAAGCCCGACTGATTTACTGCTGCATACAGACTGAGGTCAGACTGCGCATGCTGAGTATTCAGTTTGGAAAAATATAAATAAGCCATGGTAACAATGGCCGTCAGAAGTACAATGATACTAACAAGAATCTTTTTCAAATCAGATATTTTTTGCCGTTGTGAAACCTACCTAAGCTCCATCCGAACTTTAGTAAGCAATATTCCGTACAGGTTTTATTGTTGTTCCTACAAATTTAATTTAATAAGTTGGGATTACTAAGAAAATGCAGCCAAGTTTCTTAATTTTGGAGGATTAAAAAAGCCGATTTTATGATGAACAGACGTATTATTTTGACCGCATCTCTATTTGGATTGACCGCTGTTGTACTTGGTGCCTTTGGTGCCCATGGTTTAAAGAGTCAGGTAAGCCCGGAAGCTCTGCTCATTTGGAGCAAAGGAGTGGAATACCAGTTTTATCATACTTTCGCTTTATTGTTCCTTTCTCAGCTCAGTCTGAATCAACCAAAACTGATAAAGCTGGCTTACGGATTTTTTACTTTTGGAATTGTCCTGTTTTCAGGTTCCCTTTATCTGCTGGCGACAAGAGAGATTACCCACATCGGTTTTGCGCGCTTTATTGGCCCGGTAACCCCGATAGGTGGATTGTTGTTTATTCTTGGTTGGCTGAGTTTATTTCTTGCCGCTTCAAAAAATAAGTAATGATGGCTGCTGATCAATTGGAATTTGAAGAAAGGGAAACCCTCTTCATAGAAGTCATCCTGCCCTTATCCCTGGCTAAAAATTACACCTACAGGGTTCCCTTCGACCTTAACGGACAGGTTGCTGTTGGAAAACGTGTGGTCGTTCAATTCGGAAAAAATAAAATTTATACTGCCTTAATCAAGAGCATTGGTAAAACCGCCCCTGAGGTTTATCAGGCAAAATATATCATCGATGTCGTTGACGATCATCCGGTCATTACCAAGACCCAACTGGAGTTCTGGGACTGGATGTCGGACTATTACCTTTGTAATGAAGGTGAAGTGATGTCTGCAGCATTGCCTGCTGGCTTAAAACTGGCGAGTGAGACAATCATCGTGCTCAAGGAAGAATTTCCTCAGGATGGAGAAGTCTTAACGGCAAAGCAGGAAATCCTGATCAATGCCTTAAAGATCCATAACCGTCTGACCATAGATCAGGTATCTGCGCTTTTAGGCCAGAAAACCGTCTATCCAATCATCAATACCTTACTGGATAAGGAAATGGTTTATATCGCTGAAGAAGTGGTAGAAAAATATAAACCAATGTTGAAGTCATTTGTCAGCCTTCATTCTTTTTATCACGAAGAAGAAAATCTGAAACAATTGTTTTCTGTACTGGAACGGGCACCAAAACAACTGAATGCATTGCTCACGTTTTTAAAGCTTTCTAAGCAACAAAGTCTGATTCCTAAGCAACAACTTCTGGAAGAAAGTGATTGTGGTCAGGCTGCGCTTAAAACGCTTCTGGATAAAGAAATCTTTGTGGTAGAGAAAAGACCGGTGAGCAGATTGAAAGAACAGGACGATGATTTCGTAATGAACTTTGAACTGAGTGAGACACAGGTGCAGGCACTGACACAAATTGAAAACGAATTTGATCAAAAAGATGTGGTTTTACTGCATGGGGTAACGGCCTCGGGTAAAACGCAGGTCTATATTAAACTCATTGAAAAGGCCATTGAAAAAGGAGGACAAGTTCTTTTCTTACTGCCGGAGATTGCCTTAACCACGCAGATTGTAGAGCGTATTCAACGTTACTTCGGCGATGCGATTGGAGTATATCACTCCAAATTCAATAACAATGAAAGGGTAGAGATCTGGAATAAGGTCCTGAATGGGAAATACAGAGTTGTGCTGGGGGCTCGTTCTGCGGTGTTTTTACCTTTTCAGGATTTGAAACTGATCGTGGTGGATGAAGAACATGAATCCTCTTATAAACAGCAGGAGCCTGCGCCACGTTATCAGGCAAGAGATGCTGCGGTATACCTGGCCTGGCTGCATAAGGCAAAAGTTGTTTTGGGCTCTGCAACGCCTTCGATTGAAAGTTACTTCAATGCTTTGCATCAGAAATACGGATTGGTGACGATGAGCGAAAGGTTTGGGGGAGTGGAACTGCCTGTTCAGGAAGTCATCAGCATTGCGGAAGAAACAAAAAAGAAAAAAATGGTTTCCTATTTCTCCAATATCCTGGTTGATGAGATTGAGGCTACGTTAAAACTCAAGGAACAGGTGATCCTGTTTCAAAACAGAAGGGGCTATGCCACGATTCTCATCTGCGCAACCTGCGGTTATGCGCCCAAATGTGTGAATTGTGATGTGAGTCTTACCTATCATAAAACGAGCGGAAAGCTGCATTGTCATTATTGTGGTTACCATCAGAGCAGCATCAATGTTTGCCCTGCCTGCGGATCGGTACACATCGAACAGAAAGGCTTTGGAACGGAAAGGGTAGAAGAAGAGCTGAGCCTGATCTTTCCCGAAGCTAAAATATCCCGTTTGGATGTAGACAGCACCCGGACCAGGAATGGCTTGCAACAAATCATTTCCGACTTTCAGGAGAAGAAAACAGACATTCTGATTGGTACTCAAATGGTGGCGAAAGGATTGGATTTCGACAATGTGACGCTGATCGGAGTGATCAATGCGGATACACTGTTGAATTATCCGGACTTCAGGGCATTCGAAAGAAGCTACCAGTTACTGGCACAAGTGGCGGGTAGGGCTGGGAGAAGAGATAAGCAGGGAAAAGTGGTCATTCAGGCTTATGACGACAAGCACCGGATCATTGCACAGGTGATTGAGAATAAATACCAGGAGATGTATACGGACGAAATCAGGGAGAGAAGAGAGTTTCATTATCCACCCTTTACCCGTATGATTTTTGTCAACATTAAACATAAAGACATGAACCTGCTGAATGTTGCCGCCCAGCAATTTGCCACTGCTTTGAGGGTACAACTGGGGAACCGGGTCCTTGGACCGGAACAACCTATGGTAGGCAGGATCAGAAATTATTACATCAAACAGATCATCATCAAAAGCGATAAAAATACGGCGATTACGAAAGTGAAATCGGTATTAAAGGAGGTTATTTTACAATTCCAGTCGCAAAAGGACTATAGAAGTGCTATTGTTCAGGTAGATGTCGATCCATACTAGTTTTATAGCGATTGATACTGTGATGATTAGAATTTTGCCATCAATTATAGTTCAGGATTAGATTTCAAAAGCCTATTTTTGACGTAATGGCGTATAAGTTTGTAGATAATTACAGAGAGCGGGGAGCGAGAAAGAAATTGGTTGCTCATCTCGAAGGCAGAGGGATCACAGATAAAAATGTGTTGAATGCAATCGGGAAGGTGCCTCGTCATTTTTTCTTTGATGAAACTTTCTGGAATCAGGCTTATAAGGACATTGCTTTCCCGATCGGGGATGGCCAAACCATTTCTCAGCCTTATACTGTGGCTTACCAAAGCGAACTGCTCCACATTAAAAAGGGAGATAAAGTATTGGAAATCGGTACAGGGTCGGGATACCAAACCTGCATTTTAATGGAATTGGGCGCCAATGTATATACCATAGAACGCCAGGAAAGTATTTACAGACATACCATCCGCGTTTTACCGGGGATGGGTTACAATGCTAATTTTTTCTTTGGAGATGGTTCTAAAGGCATCGCAGCGCATGCCCCTTACCATAAGATCATCGTGACTGCCGGTGCACCTTTTGTTCCCGAGATCCTGCTCAAACAATTGAAAATAGGAGGTATTCTGGTGATCCCTGTCGGAGATGAGCATAGCCAGAAGATGGTAACAGTCATCAGGGTCAGCGAAACGGATTATGAGCGCATAGAGCTCGATACCTTCCGCTTCGTTCCTTTAGTAGGGGACCAGGCCTGGTAAGTTAAAACTTCATCGCCCGATCCATTTCTCTCTTGGATTCTCTGTCTTTTATGCTGTCTCTTTTGTCGAATTCCTTTTTACCCTGTGCCAAAGCAATCTGGATTTTTGCAAAACCTCTTTCATTGGTATAGATTCTTAAAGGAACAATGGTATACCCCTTTTCTTCACTTTTCGCTTTCAGTTTCTTCAGCTCTTTTTTATGGAGCAGCAAAATACGGTCGCGCTTAATGTCGTGATGGTGAAAAGAGCTGTGGCTATATTCGGAAATGTGTAAGTTTCTAACGTAAAGAACCTCTCCTATGAACATGCAAAAGGCATCGGACATATTTGCTTTACCTTGTCTGATGGCTTTAATCTCCGTACCCAACAGGGCTAGGCCGGCATTAAACTCCTCCACAATATGGTAATCAAAGTAGGCTCTTTTATTTTTAATCTGGATATCGTTCTTCATCTGTAATGTTATGGTTTGGGCCTCGGGGTCATTCATCTGTTGATGATGGGGTCAAAGCAAATATCAAACCTAAACTTAGTTTAGGTTTGATAAGAATAGCGCTAATATCCGAAAGAAATAGGGATTTCTGAATTTTATCGGACAATTAATACCGGAATAGTTACTTTATGTCTTACAGAATTGACCGTTGTTCCTAAAATCAAGTCTTTTAAGCCCTGATGTCCATGGGCTCCCATCACGAGTAATTCCAGGTTATTCTGTTTGCTGATCTCTACAATTGCCGTTACTGTACCGCCATAACCGATATGTGCGGTAGCATTATAGCCTAATTCTTTCAGGTTTGCACGGTATTTCTCCAGATTTTCAGCATCACTTTGTGTTTCGTAATCCAGGACTGATTTCCCATGATACCTGGCTGCGGCAGTTTCGACGACGTGTATCAGGTAGTAATTGGCATGTTTACCTCCCTGAAGGAGGGCATGACGAATGGTATTTCTGTCGTTTTTCGAGAAGTCAACTGTGATTCCGATTCTGGTATAGCTGATTTTTTCTACACTTTCAATATCCAGGGCATTTCCGTGAGGTACGTTGTTGTGTTCTTCTTTTCCAGTGCTCAGCATCGGATAGACAAATATATAAAGCAACAATAAGCCGATAAGAATGGCGGCTGGAAGTACAATTACGTATAAATACCAACCTCCTGAACTGGACCAGGTGGCAATTTCTTCTATCACAAGTTTTACGTTTAAGGCCACAATTACCAGAGAGCTGATCCAGGCGAGGACTTTTACCCATGGTTTTATGGCAAAGCCTTTCATGGTTTTCTTATCCGAAGTAAAGTGAATCAATGGGATTACGGCAAAACCCAACTGTAAACTTAACACCACCTGACTTAGGATTAATAAGCCTCCCAGGGCATCATCACCAAAATAAAGGATGGTAAAGAAAGCAGGAATGATGGCCAGCAAACGGGTAATTAAACGGCGTAACCAGGGTTGAATTCTCAATTTCAAATGGCCTTCCATCACGATCTGTCCTGCCAGTGTTCCGGTTACTGTAGAACTTTGGCCGGCTGCAATCAAGGCGATGGCAAAGAGGGCAGGGGCTACATTCCCAAAGATATTCTGGAGTAGCTTATGGGCATCCTGAATTTCCGCAACTTCATGTAATCCATTTTTGTAAAATGCTGCTGCGGCAAGAATCAGGATCGCTGCATTGACAAAAAATGCGAGGTTCAAGGCTACGGCAGTGTCAATAAAGTTAAATTTAATGGCCTCTTTAATGCCTTTCTCGTCCCGTTCAAACTTTCTGGTTTGTACGAGCGAGGAATGAAGGTATAGGTTATGTGGCATCACTGTGGCACCGATAATCCCGATGGCAATGTATAAAGCATCTCCTGATAACATAGAAGGCTCAAAACCTTTTACGATTTCTTTTAAAGAAGGTTCTACGATGAACATCTCCACCAAAAAGGAGAGGCCCACAATAAAGACCATGGAAACAATGAATGCTTCCATTTTGCGCATTCCTTTATTGAGTAGAAAGAGTAATAAGACGGTATCAAAAATGGTGACACTAATCCCCCAGATCAGTGGAAGGTCGAATAAGAGCTGTAAACCAATGGCCATCCCGATGATTTCTGCAAGGTCGCAGGCAATGATGGCCGTTTGAGCCAGTCCAAACAGAGGGATATTGATCCATTTGGGATAAGCATTTCTGGAAGCCTGTGCAAGATCCAGTCCGCGGACAATACCGAGCCTCGCACTCAGCGACTGCAATAACAACGCAATAAGGTTTGACATGAGCAAGATCCAGATCAGCTGATAGCCAAATTTACTTCCCCCTGCAATGTCAGTTGCCCAGTTTCCAGGATCCATGTAACCCACGCTAACCAGGTATGCCGGTCCGATAAAAGATAAGATACGGCGCCATCCGGTCCGCTTGCTGGTGTCTACACTTTGATTTACTTCGCTTAGTGATTCGGAATGCTTCATATTAAATCCTGATGAGTATGTGTTTGGCTACTTCTCTGGTAACGCTGATCTTTTTGTCTTCGACGATGATTTCTACAGAACCGTCAAAATCTGTGATGGTGGTTAATGTTAATGATTTCCCAAGGGTGAGTCCCAGTTTTTCAAGGTGCTTTAAAAATGCGGAAGAGTGTTCACTGACTCCCATAATCAGGCCCTTTTCTCCAGCTTTAAGCTTGCTCAGTCTGGTAAATGGAACGGCATCAAATTTTCCGTGTTTATCGGGAATCGGATCTCCATGAGGATCGTTTTTTGGAAAGGAGAGGAACTCATCTAAACGTTCCACCAGCTCTGCTGAGTTGATGTGTTCGAGTTCTTCTGCAATGTCATGGACCTCATCCCATTTAAAATTTAGTTTTTCTACGAGAAAGACTTCCCAAAGCCGGTGTTTCCGGACAATATTAATGGCCGTTTGTTTTCCTGTATCTGTTAAATGCACGCCCTGATACTTTTTATAAAGTACCAGCTTTTTATCAGCGAGTTTTTTAATCATGTCTGTCACTGAAGCAGCTTTGGTCTGCATTTTTTCGGCGATGGCATTGGTTTGTACAGCCTGGTCGTTGTTTACCGATAAATGGTAAATGATTTTCAGGTAGTTCTCTTCAGTGAATGATTGCATTTTTGTGTATCTAACTATATATTTAGACAAATCTAAAAAAAATAAAGAGAAATAAACTATAAATTTTTATACGATTAATAGAATAAAATTTGGTGAATTACGCATTGATAGCCTACCTTTGACCATATTTTAAAATACAGATGGCAGCAGAATTAGATAAAACAGACTTTAAAATACTTAAATTACTACAGGAGAACGGTCGGATTACCAACTTACTATTGTCTCAGGAGATTGGACTCTCTCCGGCACCAACTTTAGAGCGGGTACGTAAGCTGGAGATGTCTGGTTTTATAAAGAGTTACCATGCTTTGGTTGATGAAGAGAAACTGGGCTTAGGAATCAAAACTTTCATCCAGGTTCAACTGGACTTTCATAAGAACAATACCATTCAGATTTTTTTGGATGAGGTAAATCAGATTAAAGAGATTACAGAATGCCACCATGTAACCGGACAGGCAGATTTTCTGTTAAAGGTATATGTAAATGACATCAAAGCTTATGAGCGTTTGATTATGGATAAAATCAGTAAGATTTCTGTAGTGAAGACTTTTCAAACGATGATGATCATGTCTACAACCAAAAAAGAACCGATCGTTCCTTTGGAATATTAAGCTTATTTTCGGATCACAGGGTTTCCTTGTTGGAATGTAAACGGGGGTTGTTAAAAACAACCCCCGTTTTTATTTAGCTGATTTGCCAGTCGATCGGGGTTTTACCTTCCTCAATTAGCTTCGCATTTGTTTTTGAAAAGTGTTTGCTTCCAAAGAAGCCATTGTAAGCAGAGAAAGGAGAGGGGTGAGCGGCAGTAAGAATGGTATGCTTGCTGGTATCAATAAGTGCAGCTTTATTTTGTGCGTACCTTCCCCAAAGGATGAAGATCAATCCTTCTCTTTGCGCAGATAATTCAGTGATGATTTTATCTGTGAAGAGTTCCCAGCCTTTTCCCTGATGAGAGCCTGCGGTTTGGGCCCTTACGGTTAAGGTTGCATTGAGCAACAATACCCCCTGGTCTGCCCATTGGGTAAGATTTCCATGTGAAGGGATTTGAAAACCCGGAATATCTTCCTGTAATTCCTTATAAATGTTCTTTAAAGAAGGAGGAATGGTCATTCCTTTTTGTACCGAGAAAGATAAACCATGTGCCTGTCCGACACCATGGTAAGGATCTTGTCCTAAGATCACGACTTTTACTTTGTCAAATGGTGTATGGTTAAGTGCATTGAAAATATCTGCACCTTTAGGATAGATGGTATATCCATTTTCTTTTTCTTCCAGCAAGAATGCTTTTAAAGCTTTCATATATGCTTTATCAAACTCACCGTCCAGGGCTTTTACCCAGCTTTTATCTAAATCAACAGGCATAACGTTATTTTTTTGCTAAGATACTCAACATATCTTTTTCCAGGGTCTCTCTTGGTGATTCTATGATGCGGCCTATTTCTTTCCCATTTTCTGTGAAGATGAAAGTGGGCACATGTAATATGTTTAATTGGTCTATCAATCCGTTTTCAGCTTTTTTACTACGATCTACACAAATGAGTTCCGTTTCTTTTTCAGAGATTTCCAGTGCATCCAGAATTTTGTAAAAATGAGGAACCTGCAAATGACTGTCTCCGCACCAGGTACCCATCACAATGGTGATTTTCTTCCCTTTTAATAGTGGTTTTAACGCGGTAAGCGTCGCATTGTCGGGTTGGTAGTTGGGATATTCTACCTCATACCTGTTCTTCATTTCCGGGATGGTATTTAAGCCTTCCCTCGTACAGGTATTGATCAATCCAAGTACATTTCCTGCATCATCCTGGATTTTCTTATTGATTTCTTGTGAGCTGGCATTCATGGCGAATAGTATTAGCACGGCGCTGATCAATTTTTTCATAGTATAACGGCTTATAATGATCTATAATCGCTTTCCTTATTTAAAGAGGTCAGCGCTCCTTCCTTTTTTTGTTGAAATTATAACTTTAAATCTACTTTTTGTTATATAAACACGATATTTGCAAAAAATAATTTAAAAGGAATATGCCAAATATAGTTCGCCTTATTTTAGGTTTTGCAGTGTTAGGAGGGGCGATTGCCCTGATGGTCTTCGGTTTATGGGGATGGGGAATTTTAGCATTTTTCATAAGTATTTTAATCCTGGTGACTTATTTCTTCAACGAGAATATGTTGCTTGCGCAATGGTATCTCAGAAAAGATAACATGCCTAAATCAGAAGTTTTTCTGAACAGAATTACCAATTATGAAAAACAACTGATCAGAAACCAACATGGTTATTATAACCTGTTGATTGGTTTGATTGAGTCTAGAAAAGCACCTATGGCTTCTGAAAAATACTTTAAGAAAGCACTTTCTTTAGGGATGACAATGGACCATAACATTGCATTGGCTAAACTAAGCCTTGCAGGAATTGCGATGGGAAAGAGAAACAAAAGAGAAGCGCAGATGTATCTGACAGAAGCGAAGAAAGCCGATAAGAATAAATTACTTGCTGATCAGATCAAACAAATGAAAGATCAAATGGGATTGATGGACAGACAACAAATAAGATACAGATAACATCAAAAATAAATCAGATAAAAAGCCACATGCAAATGTGGCTTTTTATTTTTCACTCAATCTGTCGAAATTCTCAATGCTGTCACGCGTCGTTCTGCTGATGATATCATCTTCCATATAGTCTTTCTTTTTGCTGAAGAACAATTGTTCTGACTGGATCCTGGTGATCAGCTGACGGATTAAAGTTAAATCAAAGGCTTCTTTGCTCAATTTGATGCAGTATTCTTTTTCGGTTATTTCTAAACTTGAACTGTTCATATTTTCTATCATTTAAATATGTCTAAAAATAAAAAAGGCTTGCTACATTATTTGTAGCAAGCCTTTAAGTTTTTGTTATCAGTTTGTTAAGAAAACCAGGCAGTTACGTCTTCTTTTGAAGGCATGGTTAATTCTAACTTCATTTTCTTGCGCATTCCTCCTAAATCATTGAAAACCTTATTCGGACTGGCAGCTTTCAGCTCTTCAATCGTATTGATATTCATCTTTCTAATCACCTGAACCCATTCTGCAGGAATTCCGGCATTGACGAAATCTTCATCAGTCGTAACTTTTGCTTTTTTCTCCGGTCTCATCTGAGGGAAGAACAATACTTCCTGAATGGTAGACTGATTTGTCATCAGCATCACCAGTCTGTCGATTCCGATTCCTAAACCTGAGGTTGGAGGCATTCCGTATTCCAGGGCACGGATAAAGTCATCATCCATGGCCATCGCTTCGTCGTCACCTCTTGCAGCCAGTTTTAACTGATCTTCCAGACGTTCTTTCTGATCAATCGGATCGTTCAGCTCAGAGTAAGCATTAGCGATTTCTTTTCCATTTACAAACAACTCAAATCTTTCTACCAGACCTTCTTTGCTTCTGTGTTTTTTCGCAAGAGGGGTCATTTCCAAAGGATAATCCGTAATATAAGTAGGCTGGATCAGGTTGGCTTCCACTTTCTCACTAAACAACTCATCAATCAGCTTACCTCTGCCCATAGAAGCATCAACTTCAATGTTCAGGCTTTTGCAAACGTCTTTGATTTCGTCTTCTGTCATGGCAGAAACGTCAATACCAGTGTATTTCTGGATTGACTCATACATGGTCAGTTTTTCATAAGGACCTTCAAAGTTGATGGTATGTTTACCAACTTCGATGGCTGCCTTTCCATGAATGGCCAGTGTAATTTTCTCCAGACATTCTTCTACCATAGCCATCATCCAGATATAATCTTTATAAGCTACGTAGATCTCCATCGAAGTAAATTCCGGATTATGCGTACGGTCCATACCTTCATTTCTGAACATTTTACCGAATTCATATACCCCGTCGAAACCAGCAACAATTAACCTTTTAAGGTATAATTCGTTGGCGATACGAAGGTATAATGGCATGTCCAGTGTATTGTGATGGGTTGCGAAAGGACGCGCTGCAGCACCACCATGGATTGGCTGAAGGATTGGTGTTTCCACTTCCATCCATCCCTGCTCATCAAAATAGTTCCTCATGGTATTGATCACTTTGGAACGGTTGATGAAAATCTGTTTGAATCCAGGGTTTACGGTCAGATCGACATAACGCTGTCTGTAGCGCATTTCGGGATCCGTAAATCCATCGTAAATATTTCCTTCCTCATCACGTTTTACCACTGGTAAAGGTTTTAAGGATTTAGATAGTAATTTGAATTCAGTAACGTGAAGGGAAATTTCTCCCGTCTGAGTCGTAAAGACATAACCTTTAACGCCGATAAAATCGCCAAGATCTAATAACTTCTTGAATACAGTATTGTACAAGGTCTTATCCTCATCAGGGCACAGATCGTCTCTTTTCAGATAAACCTGGATTCTGCCTGTGGAGTCTTGTAATTCTACGAAGGAAGCACTTCCCATAATTCTACGGGTCATGATACGACCTGCAATGCTGATATTCTTATAAGCTGTTTTATCTCTTTCGTAGTTAGCTAAAATATCTGCGGCATTAGCATTGATTTCAAATGCTTCGGCAGGGTAGGGATCGATCCCTAATTCACGGAGTTGATTTAGCGAATTTCTGCGCAATAACTCTTGTTCTGATAGTCCTGTACTCATATATGTGATCTGTCCGGCCTGATGCCGGAAAATGTTTGTTGTGTGATATTCAACACAAAATTCTGTGTTTACGCAAAAATAGCGATTTGAAGTGTTTTATTCATATTTGTATAATAATTATTATACATACGTTGTCCCCGATAATTCAAATTCAAATTTGAATTGAAAAAGCACCATACCCAATTTAATGGTGATGGTGCTTTTTCATTTATTTAGCGATAAGGATCAATTAATCCGCCTCAACAGACTCCGTATACATTTCATCAATACTCGCTGCATACTTTTTCTCAACGACCTTTCTTTTGACCTTCATCGTTGGTGTCATTTCTCCATCTTCAATGCTAAAAGGATTTCTTTTGATCTTGAAATTCTTGATGCGCTCAAATTTCGCCAGATCATTAGATAGCTTTTTGATGTCTTTTCCGATCCATTCCACAATCTCTTTATCTTCTATAAACAAATCAGGTTGTTGGAAAAACGATTCCGGAAGCTTAAATTCCTCTTGTAAGTTTTCCTTATTTGGAATGATGAAAGCCGTCAGGTATTCTCTTTTGTCACCAATTAAAAACAACTGGTCAATCTTAAGACTTTTCAGGTAAATGTTTTCTACCGGGGTAGGGTATACATTTTTACCATAAGCATTGACGATCATGTTTTTCAGGCGGTCTGTGATTTGTAAGTTTCCCTTAAAGAAGCGGCCAATATCTCCGGTATGGAACCAGTCGTGTTTATCTATTGCTTCCGCAGTTTCGGCAGGTTTATTAAAATACCCCTGCATGACGCAATGCCCACGAACAATGATTTCTCCTTCTTCACATTCAAAGTCTTCCTTAAAAGTCTCATGCGTCTGGATGCTCAGTATTTCTTTCGTTTCTATATTTTGAATACCGATCTCTATTCCCGGAATTACACGGCCAACAGTCCCATATACCTGTCTGTCGTATTCAGTCACTGCCATTACGGGAGAAGTTTCCGTTAATCCGAATCCTTCCAGTACTTTAATTCCCAGGTTACCAAAAAACTCGCCTACATTCTTTGGAAGTGCTGCTCCGCCGGAAAGCATGAACTTTAACCTTCCACCGGTTTTTTCTTTGATCTTACTGAAGACCAGTTTCTCAGCGATTGCTTTTTTACCGGATAAGATGATCCCTGGATTCTTACCCGCTTCTTTCTGTCTGCGGTATTCCTGTCCGGTTTCCAGTGCCCAAAGGAAAATTTTCGCTTTTAGGCCACCTTCAGCAGTTCCACTTTTGATGGCTTTATCGTGAATCCTTTCCAATAAACGGGGAACACAACTCATTACTGTTGGTTTGATCTCTCCCATGTTTTTTGCCAGCAATTCCAGGCTTTGGGCATAGGCAATTTTACAGCCCTGAGCACAACATACATGATAGGTTGCGGTACGCTCAAATACATGTGACAGCGGAAGGAAGGATAAAAAGGTATCTGTTTCGTTGATCACCGTGATCTGTTCCAGGCAGGCCCTTACGTTTTCAACAAAATTATAATGCGATAACATCACTCCCTTGGGTGTTCCTGTGGTGCCTGAAGTATAGATCAGGGAGGAGATGTCTGAAGGGCTTAAAGTCATGCGCAAACGCGTGATTTCTGTTCGCTGTTCATCGCTCACAGGAGTCTCCAGTACTTCAGAAAAAGGGATGATCTCCGTTCTCAGGTCTTCTGGTAAAACAATCTTTTGATACTCCGGGAAAACCGGGATGATGTATTGCAATTGCCTGCAGTTTGCGGCTATTTTAACTATTTTTTTATAGAGGAAAGGATTACCTACCAATATAGCCCTGATTCCTGAATCGTTGATGATGTACTCTACTTCGTGTTCAGATAGCGTAGGGTAGATGGAGACGTTGATGGCACCAATCTGTTGAATGCCCTGATCGTAGTAGACATATTCAGGTGAGTTTTCGATCATCAAACCCATTCTGTCGCCTTTTACAATTCCTTTGTCCAGGAAAAAGGTAGCTACTGCATCTGCGTGTTCAAGTGTTTTCCCAAAGGAGATTTCTTCCCATTCTGTATTCTTCTTATGAATCAGAAAGGTTTCCTCTGGTTTATGGATGTTTTCTACCACATTTCTCAAGAGGCTTGGGATAGTAGAAAACTCATTGAATAATACCATATTGATTTATTTTGTTTGATTGGAGGGACAATGATAAACTTTTTTCTTTGGAAATGAAAAAAGGGCACGATTGTGCCCTTTAAAATAAATAAGGTTTATCTTTTAAACAGAGAAGCTTTCGCCACAACCGCAAGAGCGGCTTGCATTGGGATTATTGAAGTTAAATCCCTTTCCGTTTAAACCATCTGTAAAGTCTAGTTCAGTACCTGCAAGATATAGGAAGGATTTCATGTCTAATGCGATCCTGATTCCTCTATCTTCAAAAAACTGGTCTCCGGCTTTCTCTTCGTTATCAAAATCTAAATTGTATGATAAACCTGAGCAGCCTCCACCTTTAACAGAGACACGCAAAAAATATTTTTCATCCAGATGCGAATCCTGCATCAGGTGATCAATTTTGCTTTTCGCTTTATCGGTTATCGTAATCATCTTTTTATAATATTTAATTTCAGGAATGATCGTTCAAATGGTATACCAAAACTAAAATCAGAATAGAAATTAGTGATGAGATTTAGGCATTGCAATCGGCTCCATACCATTTTTAACACGGTAATCGTTGATTGCTGACTTGATCGCATCTTCTGCCAATACAGAACAGTGGATTTTTACCGGAGGTAATGCCAGTTCTTCCACGATGTCCATGTTGTCAATAGTTAATGCTTCATCAACAGTTTTTCCTTTTAACCATTCTGTAGCTAAAGAAGAAGAAGCAATGGCAGATCCGCAACCAAAGGTTTTGAATTTTGCATCTGTAATTACATTATTTTCATCTACTTCAATCTGCAGGCGCATCACGTCACCGCACTCAGGTGCGCCAACTAATCCTGTTCCAACAGATTTGCTATCTTTATTTAAAGTACCAACGTTTCTTGGGTTGGTATAGTGTTCCATTACTTTCTCTGAGTATGCCATTTTGTTTTCCTCCAAATCCCCGGTTAGGGATTGATTTTAATGTTGTTTATTTAAGGGAGAAGCTTAGTGCTCCGCCCATTCAATTTTGCTTAAGTCAATTCCATCTTTAAACATTTCCCACAGTGGAGAAAGATCTCTCAGGTGGTTTACTGCTTTTTTAGTGTTTTCAATAGCATAATCAATCTCTTCTTCAGTCGTAAAACGACCCAATCCGAAACGGATAGAAGAGTGTGCTAAATCATCCGAAAGACCTAAGCTTTTTAACACATATGAAGGCTCAAGTGAAGCAGAAGTACAAGCTGAACCCGAAGATACCGCTAAGTCTTTCATTGCCATCATCAGGCCTTCACCTTCTACATATTTAAAGGAGATATTTGCTACATGAGGTAAACGGTGTTCTACATTACCATTTACATAACTTTCTTCCATCTGGCTTAAAGATGCTTCCAGTTTATCTCTTAATTTAGACAAACGTTTGGCTTCTTCATCCATTTCAAGACGACAAAGCTCACATGCTTTACCCAAACCAACGATTCCAGGTACATTTAATGTTCCTGAACGCATGCCACGCTCATGACCACCACCATCAATCTGTGCAGTAACTTTAACCCTTGGGTTTTTACGACGTACATATAATACACCAACACCTTTAGGACCGTACATTTTGTGTGCAGAGAAAGCCATTAAGTCAATTCCGTCTGCATTTACATCTACAGGAATTTTTCCTACAGCCTGCGTGGCATCAGTCATGAATAAGGCACCGAATTTATGTGCAATTGCAGAGATTTCTTTAACCGGCTGAACCACACCGATCTCATTGTTACCATACATAATGGTTACCAGGATCGTTTGTTCTGTCATTGCTGCTTCCAGTTCCTGAAGATCGATTAATCCGTCTTCTTTCACTTTCAGGTAAGTTACTTTAGCACCTAATTTCTCCAGGTGTTTACAAGTATCCAAAACAGCTTTGTGTTCCGTAGTCGCGGTAATGATGTGATTACCTTTATCCGAGTACATTTCAAAAACTCCTTTGATACCTAAATTGTCTGCTTCTGTTGCACCCGAAGTAAAGATGATTTCTTTTTCAGTACAGCCAATTAGTTTTGCCGCTTGTTCACGTGCGTAATCAACACCTTCTTCAGCAACCCATCCAAAAGCATGGTTACGGCTGGCAGCATTACCAAATTTGCTGGTGAAATATGGTAGCATCGCTTCTAAAACCCTTGGATCAAGAGGAGTAGTCGCATTGTTATCTAAGTAAATAGGAAGTTCCATCGTATATATTTATTCTTATTAATACACAAAGGTACAAAAAAAGAATGCCAACAATTATAAATAATAGCTATGACCGTATAGTTAAAACACGCATTTTTACATTTTTCTAACCGTTTAATCAGAATATGAGGAAAATTGAGCATATAGGTATTGCTGTTAAGGACCTGGATTTATCCTGCGATCTTTACGAAAAGCTATTAAATACCGCTTGCTATAAAAAAGAAGAGGTGGCTTCGGAAGGTGTGAATACTGCTTTTTTTAAAACCGGGGAAAACAAGATTGAATTGTTGTCGGCCACAAATCCTGACAGTCCGATTGCAAAATTCCTGGAAAAAAGAGGAGAGGGGATTCACCATATTGCTTTCGATGTGGAAGATATCCTGGCGGAAATGGAACGCCTGAGGGGAGAAGGTTTTGTCTTATTGAATGAGCAGCCTAAAAAAGGGGCAGACCATAAACTGGTTTGTTTTCTTCATCCAAAAGGAACAAACGGAGTGCTGGTAGAGTTGTGTCAGGAGATCAAAGCAGAATAATGGAAGACCTGAAGTCATTAACCACCATCATCAGCAGGGATTTTGAAATTGAAGATTTAGTCTCAGAAGCTTTGTTACGGGAAAGACTGGTGGAGGCATTTGCTTATTTGCTGGACAACGACATTTCCAAAATGATGAATATCTTGTATCGTACAGACGTAAATGAGGACAAATTGAAAGCGCTTCTGATCAGCAATTCAGAGCTGCCTTCGGCTGAAGTCATCGCTGATGCCTATTTAACAAGGCAAAAAGAGAAAATTGAGACCCGGAAAAAGTATAGTAGATAATTTTTCCACACTTACTTGCTATTGAAAAATAATTTTAGGATATTTGCAACCTTAAAAATAAGCGAGAAATAAGGAAATATAATAATATATAAACATTATGAAAAAAGATCTGCATCCATCAAACTATAGATTTGTAGTATTTAAAGATATGTCAAACGAATATTCTTTTTTAACTAAATCTTGTGTAGATACTAAAGAATCAATTCAGTGGGAAGATGGTAACGAATATCCTCTTTACAAATTAGAGATTTCACACACTTCACACCCTTTCTATACTGGTAAAATGAAGTTGGTAGATACTGCTGGTCGTATCGATAAATTTAAAACTCGTTACGCTAAGAAGTAATTCCACCAAAAAAGGTAATTATTTTAAGTCCCGATGCTGTTGCTTCGGGACTTTTTTTATTTTTGTAGCTTATGACAATCAATTTATTTGATGATAATGCCTGGCTATCTCTTCGCCCGTTATCTTTCACAAGACCAGTGGCCGACCTTCGTGTCGGAATTTTAACCATCGCTCAAAAATGGGAAAAACACCTGGGGGCCACTGCCGGCTTTTTTACCCTTCCTTATCTTGCCCTTAAATATCCTGCTCAAACCGGGGCTGATTTGGCCATTAATGGTTCTGTATGTCCTGATATCGGTTTACTGGAAGCAATTGACAAGCTCCGTGTGGGAGAGGTTTTGAAAAAACAAGACCTGGTGATCGCTTATCGTGGAGCAACAGGGATGCAATTGGATCAGACCCGGGATTTAACACCTGTGCTTTATGAAGAGGAACTGACCAGAATATACTATCCTGAAGATATTTTTAAAAATAATGACGGGGAACTTAAGAAAGACTTTACCTTGCTGACCAAAGGCCGAACTTCGCAGGCGTTAAGCCAGACCAATACCTTATTAGGAGAAGATATTTTTGTTGAAGAAGGTGGAGGTGCAGAATGTTCTACATTTAACAGCCTGAATGGACCTATATATATTGGTGAAAACAGTCAGGTTTGGGAAGGTACACACATTAGGGGATCTTTCGCACTTTGTCATGATTCACAGGTAAAGATGGGGGCTAAAATCTACGGACAAACCACCATCGGACCTTTCAGCAGGGTCGGTGGAGAGATCAATAATGCGGTGATCTGGGGTTACTCCGGGAAGGGCCACGAAGGCTATCTGGGGAACTCGGTATTGGGACAATGGTGTAACATTGGTGCCGATACGAATAACTCTAACCTGAAGAACAATTATGCCGAAGTCAAACTTTGGGATTATACCGAAGAAAGCTTTCGTAAAACAGGGTTACAGTTTTGCGGGCTGATCATGGCTGATCATGTTAAATGTGGGATCAACACCATGTTTAATACCGGAACCGTGGTAGGGGTAAGTGCCAATGTATTTGGTTCAGGCTTTCCGAGAAATTTCATTCCGGACTTTGCCTGGGGTGGAGCACATGGCTTTGAGACCTATCAGCTGGATAAAATGTTCGAGACCACAGAAAAGGTCTTTGAACGTAGAAAAACAGCATTTAACGAAGTAGAGAAAAATATTTTAAAAGAAGTCTTTGAGCGGACTCAAGCTTATAGAACTTCTGATAATAACTAGAAAAACCAGCAGGGCCGGGGATATTCGATCCCATAAGGTCTGCTAAAACAATAAACATATGACCAGAAAAAAAATTGTTGCCGGAAATTGGAAAATGAACCTGGATTATGCCGAAGGCGTATCCTTGTTTTCAGAGATTGTAAATATGGTAAGAGATGAGAAAAAAGGGGATCAAATCGCCATCATCTGCTCACCTTACCTACATTTAAACAGTTTGGCAAAACTAGGTGGCGAAACGGTTAAGATTGGTGCTCAGAACTGCCATCAGAATGAAAGCGGTGCTTTTACAGGAGAGATCTCTGCAAAGATGATCAAATCTGTAGGCGCTGAATATGTGATCATTGGTCACTCTGAAAGACGTCAGTATTTTGCAGAAAGCGATGAGTTGCTGGCACAAAAAACGGTGATCGCTTTGAAAAATGGCCTGACGCCGATTTTCTGTATCGGAGAGACTTTAGACGAAAGAAATAACGGAAGCTATTTTGAGGTCCTTAAATCTCAGCTAGACCATGGTATTTTTGGATTGGATGCTGCAGATTTCTCTAAATTGGTGATCGCTTATGAACCAGTATGGGCGATTGGAACAGGCTTAACTGCAACTTCAGATCAGGCTCAGGAAGTTCATGCTTATATCCGTAAGGAGATCGCTGCTAAATATGGTGAAGAGATTGCAGCAGCAACTTCTATCCTGTATGGCGGAAGTGCTAATCCTAAAAATGCAGCGGAATTGTTCGCTCAACCGGATATCGATGGTGGCCTGATTGGTGGTGCCTCATTGAAATCCAGAGATTTTGTAGATATCGTTAAAACTTTCAATTCTTAATGCAGTACATACAGGTAACATTCAGCTTTACAGCGATAGAAGAATATCAGCAGGATTTGCTGATCAGTGATTTGGCGGAGATTGGCTACAATACATTTGAAGATACTGAAAATGGATTTGCCGCCTTTATTGATTTCGATAGTTATAAAAAAGAGAACCTTGCTGATGTTTTAGCCAGGTATGAGGGAGAATTTGAATCCAATTACACCATCACAGAAATTGCTGCGGAGAACTGGAATGAAGAATGGGAAAAGAATTTTGAACCCCTGATCATCGACGATCAATGTTATGTCAGGGCCACTTTTCACCAGCCACAGCCTCAATATCAATATGAGATCGTGATCGATCCTAAAATGGCTTTCGGAACAGGGCACCATCAGACCACTACGATGATGATGCAGTATATCCTGTCGACTGACGTTGCGGGTAAGACCGTTCTTGATATGGGTTGCGGAACGGGGATTCTAGCCATTCTTGCTTCAAAAAAAGGCGCATCATCATTGGTTGCAATAGACAATGATGAGGTTTGTTACCAGAGTACTTTAGAAAACTCCGCTTTAAATCAGATCAGCAATATTACTGCTGCATGTGGTGGCAAGGAAATGATTCCTGCACAGCCTTTTGAGGTGATTCTTGCCAATATCAACCGGAATATCCTGCTTGATCAGATGGAGGTATATGCTTCAGTGCTGACTGCCGGTGGAAGTATCTTCTTCAGTGGATTCTACGAATCTCCGGACCTGGATATGATCAAAGCAGAATGTGAGAAATTCCAGATCAGGTATATCGATCATAAAAAGATCGGGGAATGGGTTGCTGCCCGCTTTAAAAAAGATTAATACCGCTCCGGCGGTATAATTTATTCATCATTATCATAGACATATGCGCGTACATTTTATAGCTATCGGTGGTAGTGCCATGCACAATCTTGCCATTGCATTACATAAAAAAGGATATCAGGTAACGGGATCTGATGACGTTATTTTTGAACCTTCTGTAAGCAGGCTTGCCCGACATGGCATCTTGCCCGAAAAAATGGGATGGGATGCCGGTAGAATTACTACTGATTTAGATGTGGTGATTTTAGGGATGCATGCTTTGCTGGATAACCTGGAGCTATTGAAAGCCCAGGAACTGGGATTGAAAATATACTCTTATCCGGAATATATTTATGAACAGACGAAAGATAAGCTTAGAGTGGTTATCGGAGGAAGTCATGGAAAGACCACGATCACTTCCATGATCCTGCATGTATTGAACTATTATAACAGAGATTTTGATTACCTGGTAGGCGCACAGCTGGCTGGTTTTGATACCATGGTGAAGGTTACGGATTCAGCCCCGTTGATCATTATTGAGGGGGATGAATACCTGGCTTCTCCAATAGACCGCAGGCCGAAATTTCATTTGTACAAAGCAAATATCGGGGTGATCAGCGGAATCGCATGGGACCACATCAATGTGTTCCCAACCTTTGAAGATTACACCCATCAGTTTGACTTGTTTATTGATACCATTCAGCCGGGTGGAAAATTAATTTACTGCGCTGCTGACGAAGATTTGAATAAAATGGTCTTGAAATCAAAGGCCAATGTAGAAAAAATAGGTTATGAAATTCCTCAGCATGAGGTGAAAGACGGTATAACTTCCCTGTTGCCTGACCACACCGTTTTAAATGTCTTTGGAAATCATAACTTGATGAACCTCAATGCCGCGAGGTTGGTTTGTAATGCTTTATCGGTGACTGATGAGCAGTTCAATCAGGCGATTTCTTCTTTTACAGGAGCGGCGAAAAGGCTGGAGCTGCTTAGTAAAACAGAACAGACAAATGTATATAAAGATTTTGCACACTCGCCTTCAAAGTTGAAAGCGACTATCCAGGCGGTGAAAACTCAATTTACTGAAAGGAAATTGGTGGCGTGTATAGAGTTACATACATTTAGCAGTTTGAATAAAGATTTTTTAACACAGTATGCAGACACGATGATCGAAGCAGATCAGGCAATTGTATATATTGATGAAAAAACTTTTGAGCATAAAAAGATTAAACCTTTTAGCAAATCTGAGGTTCAAATGGCGTTTCAGAGCAAGGAATTGCAGTTTTTTAATAATTCTGATGCGCTTAAAGATTACTTATTAGGGTTGAATTTTGTTGGTACTAACTTATTGTTAATGAGCTCCGGGAATTTTGGTGGCCTGGATTTAGTGAAATTGGCACGCGAGTTGAACACAAAAATAAAATAAAGTACTAACTATAATAATACACCTAAATTAATCACATGAATATCATTGGAAAAAACATTAGACAATTACGCCAGAAAAATGGCTGGAGCCAAGGGGAAGTGGCTAAACGTCTAAATATTTCTATTCCTGCCTTTTCTAAAATTGAAACGGGTATCACAGATATTAACATCTCAAGATTAGAGCAGATTGCGAACCTGTTTGCTGTTTCTACTATGGACATTATCTCTAAAGAAGGAGAAAATCCTCAATCGCTTAATTTTGAAGAAATCAATAGCCTGAAAGATAAACTTTCTTTGAGAGAAGAAGAGATCATCAAACTTCAAAAGAAGGTGATTGACCTCTATGAAGAAATCAGAGAAAAATAAATCTTTTTAGAAGATCTTACGGAGTGTCAGGTGTCGCTTACCAAAAGTGGCACCTGTGGCTTCATGAATGGAGAGCATTTTATCGTTAAAATCTCCTACCCAGGAAAGTTCCAGTTCATCGTACTGATTCAAAGGCAATACATATTCCTTTAGCTTAATGAACAGCGCAGATTCAAGCCCGTGTTTCTGATACGCTTTTTTAGTCCCCATCACAATTGCACGCATCCTGCTCACCCCAACCCAACGCTTGTAAAGAAAGGTCAGCTTTTCGATCAGGCCCAATTTTCCGTTAAAGCCTTTGATCATTTGATTGGCATCAGGAATGATCACCACAAACGAAGCAGGTTCTCCGTTGACATAAGCAAACCAGATCAGCTTTTCATCCATGATGTCTTCCATTTTCTTAAAACTCTCTTCCAGCGTTTCTCTTTTGATGGGTACAAAGTTTTCAAAATCCTGCCATCCATCATTGTAAATGTCCATCAGGTCCTGTACGTACTTTGCCGAATTTTTCTTGGAAAAATATTCAAAGGTATAACCCGGTTTATTGGCTACCCAGTTGGCGATTTTGGTAAAGCGCTCCGGGAAAGGTTTTCTGACCGCGAGGTGATTGGTAATTTGCTCATAGGCTGTCTTAAATCCATAATCTTCAAAAAAGCGATGATAGTATGCGTGATTGTAATTCATGCCGTAAGAAGGGGGTGTAAAGCCTTCTACGAGCAATCCCCAGAAGGAATCATTCTCTCCAAAATTGATGGGGCCATCCATGGCTTTCATTCCTTGTTTCTGCAACCAGGCTTCGGCCGTATCAAACAGCAGGAAAGCCGCTTTTTGATTGTCAGTACATTCAAAGAAACCCATGCCGCCGGTAGGTTGTTCATACTGATGGGCTTTCTTCTCATTGATAAAGGCAGCCACCCGGCCGATGGTATTTCCGGCCTCGTCTTTTAAAATCCAGCGGTTACAGGTACCGTGTTTAAAAAAAGGATTTTTTGCCGCATCGAATATCTGTTCGATTTCCGCATCCAGCGGACAGATCCAGTTGGGATCATCTTTATATAGAAAACGGGCAACGTTTAAAAAATCTTTTTTTGTCTTTGAATCGGATACTGCTATAATCTGCATGTGCTGAGCTGGAATTAAAATAAAAAGCATCCCGGAGAGGATGCTTAAAAAATCATTATGTTCTACCTGTTAATAGTCGTCGTCGTCATCATCACTGAAATTATCGAAGGTATCCAGGTCATCTAAAGGCATGTCAAAATCGTCATCTTCATCATCCTGATATGACTTCTTTTTACTGGTTTCTTCACTTGAATCATCCATCTCAGTTTCAGGGTCAACTAAAGGGCTTTTGTTAATCGGTGTTTTTGGAGTTTTCATTACAAAAAAAATAAATTCAGTAAGGTTTTTATTGGTACGTTAAAAATACAAAAAATCTTTTTAAATATAAACAAAGCTGTTTTATTTGATTTTTTGGTGCATCAAAATTAGTATAAAAAACTTTTATGAGAAGAGTTATTTAAAAATAAATAACAGATTTATTTTGAGCAGCAGAAAGGAGAGAAGAGGGCAAAAAAAATGGTAAAGTTTGAGGCTTTACCATTTTTTAACACACAAATGAAACCTGAATTGAGATATAGTTTTAGGTTAGGTAAAATATCTTTGATCAATTCTATAAGAACGCTTTTTACAAACTATGTTTGTTTTAATATCTATAACAAGTTTAATGCAAATTTCAGCAGGATTTATATAGAGTTAGTAAGTGGTATGTATAATTGAGTAAACGGTAATTTAGGGCATTAAAGGGATAGAAATGGATACAAAAGTGCCTGAAATACCGGTCTGTTGAACCATTACCTGTATAGGATTAGCTTCAACCTGGTTTAATAAATTGATGCGTTCTTTGGTCAGGTCCATTCCTTTACTCTGGTGATCGCCTTTTCTGTTCCTGAGGGAATTGTCTATCCCAACACCATCATCAATGATTTTTATGATCAGGTGATCTGGCCCCTGCAGGTCAATCAGCAAATCGATTTTACCCCCTTCTTCCTTAGGCATAATGCCGTGCCAGATGGCATTTTCAATATAAGGCTGTAAAATCATCGAAGGAACCATCGTTTCTTCTTTATCGATGGCCGGGCTCACCTTGATCTGGTACATCAGTTTATCTCCAAATCTTTTTTTCTCCAGGCTCAGGTAGAGTTCCAGGTAATCCAGTTCTTCCTCCAGCGTAATGAAACTCCGGGTACAGATTTCCAGGTTCTTTCTGATCAGCTTTGCAAATCCCGTCAGGATTTTATTGGCAGAATTGGTATCCTTTGTATTGATGTAATGCTGAATGGAATTCATCACATTGAAGACGAAATGGGGATTCATCATCGCCTGTAAGGCCCGTTGTTCCAGCATGAGGATTTTGTTCTTCAGCAGCAACTGCTCCTGTTCTTTGTTCTTTTGTCGCCGGGTAACCACAACTGCCAGCTTGTAAAAGGCAAAACCTGCCAGCAGAAAAACCAGGATCAGGAACCAGGTCGTTTGCCAGAAATGTGCTTTGAGTACAAAATTAACCTTAGCAGGGCTACCCCAGTTGCTGTTATTTGATTTGGCACTCAGTTCAAAGCTATATTCTCCGGGTTCCAGGGAAGAGAATTCAATCCTCCTGCTTTTTGTTTCCGTCCATGGCGCATCTGCTTTTAAGCGGTACCGGTAAAGGATGTTTTTATTCTGGAAATCTATGGCGCTATAATAAAAGGTAATGCTGTTGTCGGAAGGATCCAATACGTGATCCGGATGGTTCATGCCCAGCTTATTCTTGTTATTTACTACCGAGGTAATGTAAACCTTTGGCGCTTCCTTATTGTGTTCTGATTGATTGTATGCAAAATAAACCAGGCCATTATTGGTGGCAAAATAAGCGTTCTTATCGTCAATATACAGACAATTCACATCATCGGTCAGCAGTGCATTTGTGTATTCAAAGGATTCGACCGTTGCATTTTCCCCATCGAAATAAATCCTGTTGATCCCATTATTGGTGACTACCCAGGTCTGGTTGTTTTTTACAAACAGGCGCTTGCAGATGTTGTCCGCTAAGCCATCCTCCTGTGTGATGACTTTGACGATTCTTCCTTCTTTCATAAAGAGTAAGCCATTTCCATCGGTAGCCAATACAATCGTACGGTCGGGAAGCTCCTGGATGTCGTTAATCCGTTTGGTTAACAGGGGTTGTTTTTCGAAGAAATTAGTTAAGCTTCCCTTATTGAACTCGGATAAGCCGTTGATGTTTGAAAACCATAAGCCTTGCTGCCTATCGTAGAATACGCGGTAAGACCTGTTGTTAAAGAAATCTTCTCCTTGTTTGAACGAAAGTGAGGTGAATTCAAATTTCTTTAGCCTGTCCGGGATAATGACCACCCCTGAAGAAAGTGCCAATGCCAGGTTTTTAAGCCCTCCTGAGGAGATGCTGAAACTCTTAATGACAAACATAGAACTGCTCGTTTCCCGGAGGTAATCGATGTTCCTATTGTTGTTATAAATGTCATTTATCCTGCCCAAACCATAATCAGAAGCAAAATAAATGGAATGGTCAGTGCTGTCGAAAGCAAGTTGTTTAACCGTGTTGTATTTCTTTTTGTCCCCCAATGCAATTTGGCTGATCTGATTGTTCTGCTGATCAACGACATTGATTTTTGCTTCATCCATCCCAAGCCATAACCTGTTCTTATCGTCCTTTATAATGCTTTTTACCAGATCGCTGCTCAGTCCGTTTGCTTTATTGACGACGTAAAGCCGCTCATTTTTCTGAGGAAGCATGTAAATTCCATTGGTCGTTGTAAACCACATATTGCCTTTCGCATCCCTGATCGCCTGACTGGAAGAAATATTGTCCAGGTAACGCCTGGTTTTTCCGTCAGATTCAATATGGTAAATTCCCGAGGCATTACTTAGCCATAGGTCCTTGTTTTGATCCAGGTGAAAATAACCGGGGTCATTACTCAACAATGCAGTATTGACTTTGGTCAGTAATTTTTCTTCCTGACCTGTTCTGATCTTCAGACCGGAGGCATCGAGGTAGGCCAGGGTCTTATCGGGAAGGTTGAGCGCTGTTTTATAGGAAATAGGTAAACTGCTATGTGGGGCAACTTTGAATTTACTCCCTTGCAGCATCCGCACAGAGGTATTGCTGATTGCCCAGATTTTTCCGGCTGCATCCTCATGGACAAAAGTATTGATAAACTGCCGGTCATGGTCGGCAGATATGTATTTTGTAATGTGTTTACCGTTATACATCACGAGCACATTCTTGTTTGTTCCCAACCAGATCCTGCCTTTACTGTCCTGGAAAAAAGAGACAATCACGGCATTGAACTTGAGTAATTTTAATAAATTGTTATTGGTCTCATTGTAGATCTTTCCATTGAAAAAATAGCTGAGCTGCCCATTCAGGGCGAGAAACCAGATTTTTCCGCTTTTATCTTCTTTTAACTGGAGAATCTGGTTGTCGGGAAGACCGTCATTGATGGAAAATGTTTCGAATATTTTACCGTCAAAACGGCTCACCCCTGCATCAGTAGCGATCCAGAGGTATCCTTTACTATCTTGTAAGGTATAAAAACAATTGTTGCTTGGAAGTCCGTTCTTGGTACTGAAATGTTGCAGGTAAGTGCTTTGTGAAAAACCAGTTGTGCTGAACAAAAAGCTTAAAATGCTGATCGTAAAAAGCTTAATGGCCGACATTTTTTTCCTATTTATCACTTTCAAAACGGGTATATGATTTAATCTTCTCTGCAAAATCACTGGCCCGACGTCGGGAAACTGCAATTTTCTCTCCATTCTTCAGGATCACTTCCATGCCATTCTTAGAATTATATTCCTTTAAGTAATTCAGGTTGACAATGCTTGATTTATGGATTCTGACAAACTGTTGTTCGGGAAGGATTTCCTCATATTCTTTTAAAACCTTGGAAACGGTAATGGTTTCTTTATTGGCGAGGTGAAATATAGAGTAATTGCTGTCTGCTTCAATATGAATAATGTCATCAATATTGATCAATGAATAGCCCTGTCCATTAGGTAAACTGATCTTTCTGATCTCATTTCTTTCGGATAAATGAACGGCCAGATTTTGAAGACTTTCATTCCTGTTGTGTTCTTTTTTATCCAGCGCAATATATTTACCGGCTTTTTCTACGGCGAGTTTCAGTTCATCAATATCGATTGGTTTCAACAGATAATCCAGTGCATTGGCCTTGATTGCCCGGAGTGCATACTGATCATAAGCAGTGGTAAAGATGACATGTGATTTACTGAGTTGCGCCTGAGGAATCAGGTCAAATCCATTCTCTCCGGGCATGGCAATGTCCAGGAAAATGAGGTCTATCTTGTTGTTGCTCAGTAAGTGCCTTGCTTCAGCTACAGACTTGGCAATCCCTGAAATATGGATGTTCTCGCAGTTTTCCTGTAATAAGAAATAAAGAGAGGAACGGGCAAATTCTTCATCATCAACAATAATTGTATTCAGCACAGTTTATCAGTTTTATAGGGTGAATTTATTAAAAAATTGAGGGAACTAAGAATATTTCTTCTCCTGCTGAAAACCGTCCTCCTTTTTCTCTCGTAAATGCCTTTATAAAACCCAATAAATTTTATGAACCTGAAACCTGCGCAGGTAAGCTTCATAAGCTTTAAACCCAAAACCAAAAACTATGAAACCATCATGTTTATGATCGCTTCATGGCCATAAAAAAAATATAGCCTTATGAAAAACTTACAAGACGAAAAAGAAATGCTGCAGGAGGAAAGCAGTATTTTTAATTCCACATTGCAGCGTCGTTCTTTCCTGCAATATGCAGGTGCAGGAGCAGCAGGTATCGCATTAATTGCTGCCGGTTGTAAAAAAGACCGCAATCATCCAATGGAGCCGGGAGCCACAGGTGTAACCTTAGATTTTAAAGATGATTTTGGTGTATTAAATTATGCCTATGCATTGGAACAACTGGAAGCCGCCTTTTATATTCAGGTAGCAGCCACTCCCTATGCCAATATCAGCGCAGCAGAGCTTGCCTATTTTAAAGACATTCAGTTTCATGAAATTGCCCATCGCGAATTCTTTAAAAACGCATTGGGAGCAGCAGCGATCGGTAGTCTGGAGGTTGATTTTTCAAAAATCAATTTTGCCGACCGGACCAGTGTGCTGGGGACTGCAAAAGCTTTTGAAGATTTAGGCGTTTCCGCTTATAATGGCGCAGGAAGTTTATTGAAAAGCACCGTTTATTTAACCCTTGCGGGTAAAATTGTTTCTGTGGAGGCCCGTCATGCGGCTTATATCAGAGAGCTGATTTCTCCAAATTCCTTCTCTAATGTGGAAGTCGTGGATATGGTCAATGGCCTGGATAAATCCCGGAACCCGATGGAAGTATTGGCCATAGCAGGTGGATTTGTAAAAACAAAAATCAACGTAACCAATTTAAACGCCTAAACCTGGAAAACATGAATATCGTAGATATATTAGAAGAAATTGAAAAAGTAGACGGGGAAGTGTATGAACGCTTTAGTCCACGAAGAACCGCTATGAAAGAATTTTTCAATATCGGTAAAAAAGTAAGCCTTGCTGCCGTTCCTGTGGCCTTGGGTTCTATGTTTACCAAAGCTTACGGACAAAGTACTTTACCTTCAGGGGTAAAAGCGGTGCTCCAGTTTGCGTTAACATTGGAACATTTTGAAGCCGCATTTTATACCCAGGCTTTAAAAGCAACAGGTGGTGCAGATTTCCCTGGATCAGCGCAGGGTACTTTGGATAAAACTGCCATTGGCATCATCAGCGGACATGAAACTTCACATGTGAACTTCCTGAAAGGGGTGATTGGTTCAGATGCTGTTGCCGCAAAAGCGAGTTACGACTGGACCGCAAGCGGGGCCTTTCCAAATCCTTTTGCTGTTGGTAATTATGGGGTGTTCCTGGCCGTAGCACAGGCACTGGAAGATACTGGCGTGCGCGCTTATAAAGGACAGGCTCCTGCTTTAGTTGGACAGGGAGGCGTGCTGACGGCTGCACTAAACATTCATTCTGTAGAAGCCCGTCATGCTGCGAAAATCCGTTACATGCGTGCCCAAAATGGCTTTGCCATCAAACCATGGATTACCGGAGGAAATGATAGTGGGGTGCCAAATGCGGCTGCAGTATATGCCGGAGAAGAATTGACTACTCAGGCTACCATTTCAATTGTTGGAATTAATGGAACTGCGGTGAACGCTGCGGCGGCCTCAGAATCATTTGATGAGCCATTAACTACCCAACAAGTATTGGATATTGTGAAATTATTTGGAATTTCTTAAGAAGGATGATTGTTTAAGTTTGAGGTGGGAGGGGAACGTGAGTTCCCCTCTTTTTTTAATAATTGATCACCTGCTCTTCCAGGTGTTCCGGAAGATCGCGGTAGTTGTACTGCTGACCACGAAGCTGAGGTTCAAAACCTGCTTCTCTGATCGCATCCTGAATTCCCCTGGCCGTAAAACGGTGTGGAGCTCCAGCCGCAGAAACGACATTCTCTTCAATCATGATGGATCCGAAATCATTTGCTCCGGCATGTAAACACAATTCGGCTACATTTTTTCCCACCGTAAGCCAGGAGGCCTGAATATTTTTAACATTAGGCAGCATAATTCTGCTCAGCGCCAGCATTCTGATGTACTCATCGCCGGAAACATTATTGCTGATGCCCCTTAATCTTTTTAACAAGGTACCGTCATCCTGGAAAGGCCATGGAATAAAAGCAAGGAAACCTTTGGCATCTGCCGGTTTCT
Source organism: Pedobacter sp. FW305-3-2-15-E-R2A2 (assembly GCF_038446955.1). Taxonomy (NCBI): domain Bacteria; kingdom Pseudomonadati; phylum Bacteroidota; class Sphingobacteriia; order Sphingobacteriales; family Sphingobacteriaceae; genus Pedobacter; species Pedobacter sp. FW305-3-2-15-E-R2A2. The sequence continues at coordinate 5,082,504 of NZ_CP151803.1, read as the reverse complement.
CACTTTGAACCTCTCTGATCCATACCAGGTGTTCAAAACGTTCTTCAATGGTTTCTACATGTCCGAACATCATGGTCGCAGAAGTGGTAATGTCCAGCTGATGTGCAGCACGCATCACGTCCAGCCACTCTTTTCCGCCACATTTTCCTTTGGAAATCAATCTTCTGACACGGTCGTTCAGGATTTCAGCACCGGCACCAGGAAGGGAATCCATTCCCGCGGCTTTCAATGCACTCAGCACTTCCGTATGAGAAATGCCTTCCAGCTTCGCTACGTGGGCAATTTCCGGTGGACCTAATGCATGCAGCTTCAGATCAGGATATAATTCTTTGAGTTGTTTAAACAGATCGGCATAAAATTTTAAGCCAAGATCAGGATGATGCCCGCCCTGAAGCAGTAACTGATCGCCACCTAACCTGAAAGTCTCTTCAATTTTAACTTTATAAGTCTCGATATCCGTAATGTAACTCTCGTCGTGGCCAGGTCTTCTGAAGAAATTACAGAATTTACAATTGGCAATACATACGTTAGTGGTGTTTACGTTACGGTCTATCTGCCAGGTCACTTTCCCGCTGGGTACTTGTTTTTTCCTCAGTTCATTGGCTACATAGGCCAGTTCGGCAGTTGATGCATGGTGATACAAAAAAACGCCTTCTTCTTGTGTAAGAAAGTCGAAATGTAAGGCCCTATGCAATAATTCGGCAGTATTCATACTGCAAATATACCATAAGTTCCTTTCTTTTTATTTCACATTATTATCACATTTCCCTTTTGCTTTATTCCTATATTTGACACAATTATTTTTAATAGATATGGTAGATTTTAACCGTTTTACATTGGCCAATGGATTGCGTGTCCTGGTACACGAGGATGATACAACGCCTATGGCGGTGTTAAACATTCTATACGACGTTGGTGCAAGAGACGAAGAACAAGATAAAACCGGCTTTGCCCATTTATTTGAACACCTCATGTTTGGGGGTTCTGTAAATATTCCAAGTTATGATGAACCCCTGCAAAGAGTAGGAGGAGAGAACAATGCTTTTACGAGCAATGACATCACCAATTATTATATCACACTTCCTGCCACCAATCTGGAAACTGCTTTTTGGCTGGAGAGCGATCGCATGCTGAGCCTTGCCTTTTCTGAGAAAAGCCTGGAAACACAACGTAATGTGGTATGTGAAGAGTTTAAACAGCGTTACCTGAATCAGCCTTATGGCGATGTATGGTTGAAACTGAGACCGCTTGCTTATAAGGAACACCCTTACCGCTGGGCCACCATCGGGCAGGACCTGAAGCAGATTGAAGATGCTAAGATGGAAGATGTAAAGGCATTTTTTCAAAAGCATTACAATCCTCAAAATGCCATTATGGTAGTTGGTGGTCATGTAAAGACTGCTGATGTAAAGGCACTTGCTGAGAAATGGTTTGCGCCAATCCCTGCAGGAGAACGGTACCTTAGAAACCTGCCAACAGAACCTCAGCAAAAAGAAGCACGTCAGGAAACGGTAATCGCAGAGGTTCCGCTGAATGCCATCTATATGGCGTTTCAGATGCCGGACAGGGCGGATAAAGATTACCAGGTTTATGACCTGCTGTCGGATATCCTTTCTCAGGGACAATCGTCGAGGTTGTACAATAGCCTGCTAAAAGAACAACAATTGTTCAGCGAAATCAATGCTTACCTGACGGGAAGTATTGACAAAGGATTGTTCATCGTAGAAGGGAAACTGGTAGAAGGGGTAACGATGGAAGCTGCTGAAGCAGCCATCTGGAAAGAACTGAATGCCATCGCGGCAGAAGAAGTAACGGTAGATGAGCTGACCAAAGTGAAAAACAAGTCTGAATCCATCATTGTGTTTGCCGAAATGAGCCTTTTAGATAAGGCGATGAACCTGGCTTATTATGAATTATTAGGGGATGCAAACCTGCTGAACACGGAGATTCATAAATACCATGACGTCACTTCATCACGCATTTTAGAAGTTGCACAACGCACCTTCGTAAAAGAACAATCTTCAATCTTATACTATTTAACTGCTCAAGATGCTTAATCGTACGTTAGCGCCTGAATCGAAACAGGTAGATGAAATAAATTTTATTGAACCATTAAAGCAACAATTGGATAATGGGATTCCTGTATTTACCATCAATGCCGGTAAACAGGAACTGGTACGTATTGAGTTTATCTTTGAAAATGTAAACTGGGACCAGTCAAAACCCCTTCAGGCAGTATCGGTTAGCCACCTGATCAATAATGGAACGGCGAAGCTAACGGCCAAAGATATTGCAGAAAAAGTAGATTATTACGGTGCTTTCCTGCAAACGGAATATGGCGCAGATCAATCGAGTGTAAAGGTTTATACGCTAAATAAACACCTGGCGGCAGTATTGCCGATCCTCAGGTCGATCCTTAATGAGAGTATTTTTCCTCAACAGGAACTGGATATTTTCATTCAAAATCAAAAACAATCGCTCCAGGTGAGCCTGCAGAAAAATGATTTCCTGGCGAGGAAACATTTTGCACATGCCATTTTCGGAGATTCTACCTACGGTTCCAATATAGAAGCATCGGATTACGATGCCATACAGCAGGCAGACTTACTGCGCTATTTTAAAGCAGCATACAAGCCTGAAAACTGTACGATAATTGTTGCAGGGAAGTTCGAACAAAAAGAATTCGATTTGCTGAATAATTTCCTTGGAAAAGAATGGGACAATCATGAAGAATCGGTTGCCAATAAGTTTGAGTTTAGCGAAGGAACAAAAGGAGAAGTGCTGATTGAGCGTCCCGACGCGATTCAGTCGGCCATACGGATGGGAGCACTTGCCATTACCAGAAAACATAAAGATTTTCCGGGATTCCAGGTGATGAATTGTTTGCTTGGCGGTTATTTCGGATCCAGACTGATGGCAAATATCCGTGAGGATAAAGGTTATACGTATGGCATTGGCTCTGCTGTGGTCTCCTTAAAAGACGCTGGTTATTTCTTTATTGCTACAGAAGTAGGAGCAGATGTTTGCAGCAGTGCATTGACGGAGATTGAAAAAGAGATTGAACTCCTGAGAACAGAAACCGTGACTGAAGAAGAATTGAACCTAGTTCGCAATTACATGCTGGGCTCCATGCTGGGCAGTCTGGAGAATGCTTTCTCTCATGCTGACAAGTTTAAAAATGCTTATTTCTCCGGTTTGGACTATACTTATTACGATAACTATATCGAAACCGTAAAAACGATTACCGCTGAAGAACTGAAACAGCTGGCCAATCAATATTTAAACCCGGCCGACTTCACAAAGGTTGTGGTTGGAAAGAAATAAAAGGAAATATCCTGGCTATTCTATTTTAGCCAGGATACCTTTTTGTTTATCCGCCTGATACAGCTTTTTATGAAAAGCTACATAATCATTGTATTTCTCAGCAGGATATTGTTTGTTAATGATAGACTTTGTCCGCGTATAAATGAGGGTGTTGTCTTTGGCAACCACTTTAGCCGTATACTTTCCAAATTCAGATTCAATGAGGATATCTTTAGGGATAAATTCTACTTTAAATCCTTTAGGGATGGTGTATATGACCTCATCTTCATCCAGGTAACCATAATTGAGAGAGAAAGGAGTCTTGCGCTTCTCCATTGGGGTAAGTGAATTTTCCTGTCTGTTCAACAAGTTCATCGTGAGGAATAGTTTTCCCCCGCCTCCGCTGAGCAGCTGACTGCTTTTCAGGCTGATACTTTCATTTAGTAAAGGCTGATCTTTATCCGGCTGGGTATACTTTAGCGAGGTGATCTCCATATTCGGGATACCTAAGGAATTCATGATGTTTTTACGCTGTGTGACAGGTTCTATCAGCATTAATCCAATGTTGTCCTCATATTGGGCATTCGCGTATTTCGTGTCAATCAGGATGTCGGCACTGCCTTCTTCATTGAGATTAACTTTTGTACTCCGTTTCAAATAGTTGGCCGAGGCATTCATAAGCGGTGTTTCCACGAGTTTACCGCCATCTTCGGTCACCAATAAAACCGTTCTGCCCGAATTGTTATTGCCTATAAAGCCTGTCGGGTCATAAGCACTCGTACACTCCAGCCAGGTGGTATCTTTTTCCAAAGGCACACAAAGAATCATGTGATTGGCCTGGTTCATACTGGCATATTTGCGGTTAAGAGAAGGCATGCCATTCCCGATCACAACCAGATTTGATTTAATCCCTGCTTCCTGAAGCATTGCTTTCATATAATTGGAAAGCCCTTTACAATCGCCATAGTTTACGGTAGATACTTTTTCTGCGACGATGGGAGTGAATCCACCTATGCCAAGCTGAACACCTACATACCTTGTGTTTTCCTGTAAATACCGGTAAAGTACTTTAATTTTTTCTTTTGGTGATTTCGCATCTTTGATGAGTGCCTGTACTTTTGCTTTTGCGGGTTCCGGTAAGACCTGGGAGCCACTGCTCAATTGGTACAACCAGCCACCCAGTTTCTGCCAGTTTTCGATATTTGCTTTGGAGCTGTCATATTCAAACTGATTGGGAGCTAAGGTAACCCAGGGAGTGACCGTCTTTAATCCTGTACTCATCGGCTCATGGACCAATGCAGGAACAGCCGTGCAGGACCATTGGTACTGCATCAGGTCTTTTACAGTCGTAGAATCCGTTTTCAATCCAACGCTGTTCATTCGCTTAAAGCTAAATGATTTCGGGATCTTAAAAGTATAGGAAGATTTCTCTACCGCCATTGCCCATGAGGATACCGGATTCCAGGAAGGGTAGCTTAAAATACCACTGTAATCAACACTATAGCTATACTCAATCGTATAAGGAAAAGAAGCATATAGAAATTCCATGAACTTTATCCTGCTGTCTGAATAAAGTGTACCTCCGGATACCGCGCTCCTGTCTTTGAAGTCCGAAGAGCGATACTCCTTTATTTTTGTTCCTTTTGCATCGTAAAGTGTTGCTTTTAAATTGTAGACATTCGAGAACTTGTCATAATGCTCGTACATGTTGGACGCGCCTTCTCCCTTTTTATTTAAAATGGTTACGGCTGTTTTATAGTCTTGTCTGGCTGTTCCCAGTCCCTTGACCTCATACACCATTTCTTCGTTTCTGACTACTAAGGCTGCATTTTCCGTTAGCACAGCAGGAATTTTGCTTACATCATATTCTCCCTGAGCATAGCTACAGATCCCGGCAAAGCTCAGCATGGCCGTTAACATCAATTTCTGTTTCATTAAATCTTTTTAAATACGATTTGTTCCGCCTGCTTTCTCACAATGTTTTTAAACAGTTCTTTTAAGTCCTGATATTCCTCCGGTGTATAAAAAGCTTTTTTAAAGGTGATTTTGCTGGATAGTAATAGTTTGTTTGCTTCTGTTGCGGTCATAAAAGTAAAAGAGGCACTTTCATCAGGTAACACAATTTTTTCATTTTTCGGCATCTTGTCCAGTTGATATGCCGTAGGAAAATCAATGGTAATGCGGTAATTCTCTTCCGTCGGATAACCAAAATCTACCGGGAATTTCCGTTCTTCGAGCTTGAATGGATTTTCTTTAGTCCGGTCAAATAACAAAGGGCTGAGGTATACTAAATTGCCCGCTTCCTCCACGTTCTCTTCGATCAGGACGTCCATCACTTCTGCTAAGGGCTCTTCCGCAAGGTTTAAATTCGTAACCTGGTAATTCTTAACACTTAGGCCGGGTTTGTCTTCTTTGTATTTCTTCAGGTATTCTTCTTCATTTGCTGCAGCCTGATAACTATCGCGGCGCCCCAGTCCTTCATAATTCGTGAAGGAAAGAAATAGCTTGCCTGAAAGTTTATTTTCAGCATCGAGCACCAGGCTATAGGTGATGTTTTTCCGGCTGATTTTGTTCTCTTCCAGAGACATCCATTCTCCGTTTTCTGATGCCAGATCTACCCTGAATCCCTCATGATTGAGGTTGTCGTAAGAAATTAAGCCTGGGGTATGGTTCTTGTCTGTCGCATCCAGAAGGAGGTACTTTTCTCCGGCTTGAACCGCTACAATCACATTGTCAAACTGCGTTAACATTGGAAATCCGGGATGCATCCCATTGGATCTGGTACTGAGCAATACCGGGAATGCTTTAACATCTGTTTCATTCAATAAGCTATATAAACTCAGGTTGATATCTGCAGAATTCCCTGATTTCTTCTCAAAAACAGCTTTTGGATTGGAAACCGTCGCATATTTGCCGTTATCATCGTCCCATTTTACATTGTTTTTAACGTGGTTGAAGAGTATTTTGACGATGCTGTCGGGATTCTTTTCCCCTTTGATCAGCTGTTGCACGAGATTCTTATTGTAGCTTCTTTTATCTGTAAATGAGCCAAACTTTTCGTTCTCTTTTAACATCTTCACGATCTTTGGCCAGCTGGAGGTATGCTCCTGATACATCGCACCCGGAAAACGAGTGGCACTCAGTTCAAATTCAATCTTACTTACGTAATCGTTCAGTGTAGTAATGAAACGTTCTGTTTTTAGCGCAGGAACATTTTCGGCAATATAAGTGCTCTGGTTAACCGCTGCACTGAGTTGATCTCCTCTCAGGATATAGGTTTGATTTTGAACCTCATGACTTGGATTTAAATGAATAAAGCCACCAGCTGTTGTCTTATAAGTGTAATATTCTGGAATGCTGATCTGAAGGCTGGAGTATAAAACCGGAATTTCTTTTTGGAAATACCATGGCCTGAGTGTGAAGACAAAGTCAGATTTAGTTCTGTATTTATATTCAATAATGGCCCCTTCTTTTACATTGGGAAGGGTGAATTTCTTCATCGTAAAGTTCTTGTCCTGTTTTTCGGAAAACTTAGCCTCTTTATTGATTTTGCTCACCACCATTTTCCCGTTTTCCATATTGTAGGTCGCCGCATCCATATAGTCGAGTGAGGTTTCATAACCATTATCGCGGTACAACTGAATCTCTAAATTCGCCAGATCATACCCGCTTTTATTGATGATCTTATAACGGGTATGTCGTTCAAATACATATACAAAGCCGTTGGTCTTCGGACTTAATTCAAACCAGCCTTTACCTACGTCGAACAAGGCTACGGCGGAGGCGGCAGAATCTATACCTACGACTTTCGTGTCGAATTCTTTAGGATCGATTTTTCCATATTTGAATGTTTTTGGGATAACAGGTTTGTTCTGAGCGTAAGAGCAGAGCGAAGCCAGGAAGAAAATGCCGGATAACAGCAGCTTTATCTTGTTCATGAGTAGTTAATTATTTTGCACAATTATAGCTATTTTTCTTCAGGAGAAAAATTATATTTTTTTGTTTTTCCGCTGCTTAATAATTTTATATATTGTGGCAACCGGAATGTCAGTTTTAATTAATACCTGCATTTTTCCACAATCATCCAAAGGGTTAAATAGAAAAGAATTATTTACTGATATTTGTGCCCAATTAAAATCTTTAAGATAAATATGTCTCCGAACAAAGTACATGCGAATGACCTTACTTATAAAATCAACCCTGATTTATCCACTGTGGACTGGACTTACGTATGTGAGCTGTTTTCCAAGGTAGACTGGAGAAAAAGGGAAGAAGTAGAAATAGAAGCTGCATTCAGGAGAAGCAGCTGGACACTATTTATTTATAAAGAGGATCAGCTGATTGCTTTTGGAAGGACCGTAGATGACGGAAGGTATTATGCCATACTGGCGGATATTATTGTTGACCCTGATTTCCAGGGAAACGGATTGGGTAAATACCTGGTCAAAACCCTGAATGAAAAGCTGGGCGATAATTATCATTTCGTAAACTTAACTGCCGCTCCGGGAAAGGGAGATTTCTATAAAAGTCTGGGATGGAAAAAACAGTCTACCTGTTATATCTGGCCTCAGGGACCAAAACAACTCAGACAACATACCGAACCTGAAGAGGAAGCCGGTATTTAATCTGTACTTAAGCTCGCTATTTTTAATTCTTTGAAGGTGGAGGGCCTGCGTCCGGTCATCTTAAAAAAAGTATTGCTAAAGGACGAGATGCTGTCGTAACCGACTTCGTAAGCAATTTCGCTAATGGTCAGGTCGCTTTCCAGGAGTTTTTCCATGGCTTTGGTGATCCTGACCAGTTTCAAATATTGAAAAAATGAAATGTCCAGGGAGGCCTGGAATACCCTCGATAAGGTACGTTCACTAAAACCTGTTGCAGCAGCGATGACCTCCAGCGTCAGCTCATCTGCAAGGTGTTGATGGATATACCAGAGCACCGGCCTCAACCTTTCATTGTCTGTTGTCGGTACAACGATGGGTAGGGGATGCTTGCTGATGGTTGGGAGTATGTTCTGTATCGTGTTTAAAAATCCATATTCATGCGTTCCCGGAAAAATATCTCCATTCCAATGCTCAGAAAATTTAAGCATTTCCAATAAAAGACTATTTACCGGATAAATGCCGATATGGTCAAAAAAAGGATTATTCTCTTCAGAAGCCGTATCAAAATAAATATTGCGGACGATGGCTGCGCGGTAACGGTGCTGCAAATGGTGCGCTACACCGGCAGGAATCCAAAGGTAATGACGTGCCGGAATAAAATATGATTTGTCGTTCGCATAAAGAAAGATCACTCCCCCTTCCACATAGGTCAACTGCCCCTTGATGTGTTTATGATGCTGGAAACGGTCTTCAAATTTACTATGCCATACATAAGTGCTTTCCTGATGTGCATCAATTGCAGATAATAAGGCTTCGTTGCTTAAGGTATTCATGTGGCTGGTTTGAACAAATATATGTCAGTTTAGATAAAATAAAGAAACAATTCTTAGCCGAAATTTGTACCATTAATTAATCTATATGAATTTTAATCCGTATAAAAGGAAGTTTGGGATGTGCATGTCCGTTCTTTTATCCTCTCTTTTCGTCCATGCACAAACCCCGTCTACTCCCGAAATACCGCTGACCATCAAAGAGGTCTGGCAATTAACCGACAGCAATAGCAGGAAGCTTCAGATGAAGCAGCTGGAAGTATTGGCTGCGGAAGCGGGTATTCAGGTAGCCCGATCAGAAAGACTGCCGGAAATTGCTGCCAACGGCGTATTGGCGCATATTTTTCAAATGCCGATTTACGAAAAAGGTTTGTTTCACACCCCCTCCCAATATCCGGTAGAACCCAAATATTACAAGGTTTCCGCAGATGCTTATCTGAACATTTATAACGGAGGGAAAACCAACAGGGAAATTGCTGCGTCCAGGAAAGAGAATGAGCTGGCGATCGTCAAAAAGAACCTGACCAAACAGGAGATCCATTACATCGCCGCAGTTTATTTTTACGATGTCTATCGCAATAAATCTTATCAGCTGTTGCTGCAACAAGACATTAAGGACCGGGAAAAGCAGCTTCATGAGATCAATGAACTGTATAAAAACGGAACGGTGCTTAAAAGTGATGTCCTGCGTGCGGAACTTCGCTTGTCAAAACAAAGGATGCTGCTGACCGAGATTGAAAACAGCATTGTGATTGCCTCGCAAAAGCTCAATCTTTTAACCGGCAGTGCAGATGATGTGCGGTGTAACCCTATCGTTTCTGATGCGGAAGCCGATCCGGTAATGTTAAAAGGATTGTCGGATTACCTGTCTGAAGCACAGTCGGGTTCTTTTAAAGTTCAGATCTCGGAAAAAGAACAGGAGCTGAGCGAACTAAAGCTGAAGCAAACGAAATCCAATGTGCTTCCCTCGATTGGCTTGTTCGGAGAGTATATGTATGCATACCCGCAAATCCAGTTTTATCCGTATGCCCTTTCACTGTATAGCAATGGAATGGCAGGGATTAAGTTAAAAGTGCCTATTTCTTCTTTCTATACCAATAAACATAAGGTTAAAGTGGCAGCGATTCAGTTACACAGACAGGAAGTTGAGGACGAAGAGGTCAGGGAAAACCTGCGTCAGGAAGTTCAGGAATATTATATCCGGTATACAGAATCGCTGAAAAGAATAGAAGTGGCCTCAGAAAACATTACACAGGCTTCGGAAAGTTATCGCATTGTACAAAATACTTATTTCAACCAACTGGCTTTATTGACCGACCTGCTGGATGCAGAAACCCAGTTGTTACAATCCCGGTTTGAATTGACGACCGCAAAAGTAAACGCCAGAATTCAATATTATCAATTACAAAAAGCAGTAGGCACCCTATAAAAATGAGTACTAAACAACAAAATAAAACAGATAGAATAATTTCAGGTGTCACGACCGTGATTGCGGCCATCGTATTGGTCGTATTGCTAATATGGGGAACCAAAACAGTATTTACTTATTTAAGGTATGAAGATACCAACGATGCCCAGGTGGAAGAATACATCAATCCGGTCACCTCAAGGGTGAATGGATACATTAAATCGGTCCGATATGTAGAGAATCAGGAAGTAAAAAAGGGGGATACCCTGCTGGTGATCGACGACAGCGACTATACGGTTCAGCAGGATGAGGCGCTGGCCTCCCTGTCCAATGCCAAAGCCCAGGTTTCTGTATTGCAGAGTAACATTCAGACGGCCGGGACAACCGCAGGGGCGAGCAAAGCTAAAATTGCCGCGGCGAAAGCAAAACTATGGAAACAGCAGGCAGAGTACGACCGCTATAAAAAATTATTTGATGCCGAATCTGCTACCCGCCAGCAATTGGAAAGTATGCAAAGCATGCTGGAAGTTGCACAGGCAGAATACAATGCTGCTCAGGAAGATTATGCGGCTGCCCTTTCTAAAACAAACGACATCAGGGCGCAGTCTGAAGTGTTGCTTTCCGAAATTCAGCGGAGGGCGGCAGTGGTAAAAAGAAATGACCTCAATACTTCTTATACGGTAATTGTAGCGCCTTATAATGGAAAGATGGGTAGAAGAACCATTCAGCCGGGGCAATTGGTACAAAGTGGACAAACCATTGCCTATATCGTAGATCGTGATGCAGGGAAATGGGTGATCGCCAATTTTAAAGAAACACAGATTGGCAAAATGTATGTTGGAGAACCTGTGGACATCGAAGTAGATGCTTTTCCCGGGAAAGAATTTTCAGGAAAAATAGAGTCCTTATCAGCGGCTACAGGTTCCAGGTTTTCCCTTTTACCTCCGGATAATGCGACCGGGAATTTCGTGAAAATTGCGCAAAGAATCCCGGTAAGAATTCGCCTCGAAGGAGCTCTGGCTTCCTTGTCAAACCTGAATGCAGGAATGAGCGTTACGGTACATATCAAAAAGAACAATGATTAAGGCGATACCCATCTTTAAATCCTGGGTGCCGGAATGGCTGATCCGGTTGAGCATTATGTTGCTGCTGTTGTCTTCTGTCCTGCTCTTTGCCTTGTCTACGGCTGATGGAAGTGCTGCTGCGGGATATTACGGAATGGAACCGGCAGATGTGCAGTTTTCTTTGCTCTTGTTTTATGCGGCAGTCGCCAGTTTTGCCGGGGTAGAGCGTCGTTTTTTTGAACGGATAGTCACTAAAGAGTATTTGCTGATCTGTATCGTACTGGAGATTTTAATTGCCTATTGCTGTTACCATACCCGGGAAATCTGGCTGGTCTTTACTTTCCGTTTCTTGCAGGGACTGGTGAACTGCGGAATTACGAGTATTTGTTTGAACCTCTTGTTCGGCCGCTTAAAATCTGAACATGCCAGAGAAGTGGGGTATACGATATTTTATGCGATGATCCTGTGTGTATCGCCTGTAACGGCGTTATTCGCGGCACCTTTGGTAGAAAACTTTGAATATAATGTTTTGTATAAGGCGATCATTTTTTGCTTTCTGCCCAGTGCAGCTTTGCTGTTTGTGATCTTAAACCGGGTTCACATTTTCCGGAAAAAACCTTTATATCAATTAGACTGGGCCAGTTTTTTATTGTTTGTCGTGATGCTCATTCTGATCGCCTATGTATTGATCTATGGCCAGCAAAAAGACTGGCTGGAAGATTCCGGGATTGTTTATAGCATTGTCGCCATTTTGCTGTTGTTTCTGTGCTCTGTACTGAGACAGCGCTCCTTAAAGCGTCCTACGGTAGATCTTGGGGTATTTAAGTACCGTAATTTTAGCATTGGGATCGTTTTTCTGGTGATCCTTTACCTGATCCGGGGTGCGTTCGGATTAACCACGACGTATTTTATCACGGTGTTGGGGATGGATTCCCTCCATGCCAATGAATTGATGATTTATAACATCCTTGGAATCATCACCGGATCTTTTATTGCCATCCGGTTTTTGATCCTGCAAAAGATGCTGCGGGTTTTGTGGATTGCAGGCTTCGCTTTATTGATGGTGTTTTTTGGAATGATGTGTTTTCTTTTTGCCACAGAGGCTGATGCAGAAACATTTATCATCCCTTTATTTCTTCAAGGCCTGGGAGCGGGAATGGTGATGTCGCCGATTGTGATGTTTATTGTTTCTGCTGTTCCGGTACAAATGGGGCAATCTGCGGCTTCAATCGGGGTTTTTGTTCGCTTCTCTACTTTTAGTCTGAGTTTATCACTGATCAATTATTGTCAGCTGTATTTCAAAGGAGGGCATAGTAATGATATGGGGAAGGGGTTGTCTTTACTTGATTTAGGATTGGCAGAACGGTTACATATTTACCAGTCTACCTTGTCAGGACATGGCATGTTGAAAGATCAGGCGGCTAAGGTGGCGACAGGCTTGCTCAACAAAGCGGTTCAGAAACAAGCCTTCCTTCAGTTTTGTATTGATTATTATGAAATGATTGCCATCCTTTGTCTGATTACGATCGTATTGATTGCCTTGCAACCCGTGATCAGCAGGACGATGATTAATGTCAAAGGAAAACACCCTGCACCTGCAGGATTTTAAGGGTATCTCTGCGGCTATTTTAGCCTTAATGAATGGGTTTTATGAGTGGCATGAAGAAGGTTTTTTTAAGCGTTAAGAGCGGGCGAAATATTTCCTCAACGGCAGCTTCTATACAAGGGCAGATGAGCCTGGAATCAAGGAGGGATAGAACAGGGATCAAACACGGAATTTGTCCCTGTTCTATCCGTGTTCTATCCCTGTTTGATCCCTGTTCTATCCGGGTTTTATCCGAAGAAGTTTCGACCTTGTTTCCTCTTTAAAGTAATCCAAAATCCGCTATTTAAAAATACGTTTTTTTTCTGGATTTAGCCGCAGGATTTACTAAAGTAACCCTGCTTTTATTTCATTGTAAATCTGCTGGGTTTCCGTAACCGGAATTCCTAAGATTTTTCCATAATCAATAATGGCTCCGGCAAACAATTCAAGTTCTGTATTTGCTTTTCCGGACTGTACATCTAATTGCAAAGAAGTTGGCGTTTGATAAGGAAAGGATGCGGCTTTTTGAAAGGTCTTCTCAATGATGTCTTCAGAGATGGCCACTTCCTTCTTTTTCGCGATTGCTTCAATTTCTTTCATAATCAAAGCCGCTCTGTTATGGAGTGCCGGTTCTTCGACTACCTGTCCGATTGACTTATTGTACCTTGCGGTCACTAAGCCAAAACTGGCAATGAAGAAATATTTTGTCCAGATATCAGGGAAAGAATCTTCCTTATAGTCCAGGTCAATACCGGCCTCTTTCAGCAATGCTGCGATTTCTAAAGCATCATACTGCGGATTTTCAGGGTCTTTACCCATCACGATTTTTCCTGGATTCCCCTTATGTTCCACGATACCCTTTTCTTTAATATGGGAAGCTACATATACGCAGGAGGGAAGTACGATGCCATTGGAAATAATCTTACGAATCCTTTCATAGATATCTACCCCGTTCATTAAGGGTAAAATCACCGTATCTTCCTTAATTCTGGATTTTAATTGCTGACAAATGTTTTCCAGGTCGTATTCCTTTACGCAAATGACGAATACATCCGTTTCAGGCAATTGCGCTAAATTGCTGTAGATCTGATGGGGAAAGGCAACCGGGTTTTCATGTTCTGCAGAAAGTAAGGTCAATCCTTTTTCTTTGACGATCTCATAGGTCTGTGCCCTGGCAACAAATGAGATATTCAGCGCATCAGATGAAGCATATTTCTGTGCGAGTTTAAACCCGAAATAACCTCCAACACCACCAAGTCCTATTATAGTCAATTCTTTTGTTTTCATTTTCTCTTTGGGAAATTTGTTTTAATATTTATTTCAACTATCGGAGCAAAGTACATACAATATTGCATTTTCATAGAGGATTCTACAATTGATGTCAATTTTCTGATTTGTTTTAAACAATTTACAGATTGGGAACTGTTTGTTTAAAATGATTTATAATTTTGAAATGGACACTCCGTCAAGCCATTAAAAGGAATAAATAGATAGGACATCTATATGAAAGAACAAATTCACTCGACCGACCGCCTCTTTATCTCTGAAATGAATTTAGATGATGCTGAGTTTATTCTGGAGCTGCTGCAAACGGAAGGCTGGAAAAAGTTTATTGGAGACAGAAATGTAAACAATAAACAGGAAGCGGAAGTTTACATCCGGAAAATTATAGACAATCCTAATTTCAGCTACCTGGCAGTACGGCTTAAAGATGGTAATGTTCCCATTGGGATGGTCAGCATGATCAAACGTGATTACCTTGACCATCATGATATTGGTTTCGCCTTTCTTCCAGACTATAACGGAAAAGGATATGCTTTTGAAGCCGCATCTGCAGTCTTGAATCATCCTTCCACACTTGCTGTACATCGGAGAATTCTGGCAACAACCCTAAAGCACAACAGCAGTTCTATTCAACTTTTAGAACGCTTGGGTTTGTCCCTCGATAAAGAAATAAAAGTAGAGGGAAAGGAGCTGTTTTTGTATAGTATTGAGGTGGACCAGCTCTTGTTAAATCAACTTACACATCGTTTCTTTAGTATTTTTAACAATGTAAACGGTCATCAGCCGGATTGGGAAAAGATGAGAGAAACTTGTCTTCCGGAAGCTATCTTTATTAAGAAAACCGGACTGGAAGAGGAGATCTATGATTTGCAGTCTTTCCTGACACCCAGAGTGAAAATCCTTGCTGATGGAACGTTAAAAGAATTCAAAGAGTGGGAGCTCAGTGCAGAGACAAAAATCTCCGGAAACATCGCGCAGAGGTTTTCAATATATGAGAAAAGCGGCGCTTTAAATGGAACACCATTTAAAGCATCCGGAAATAAGATCTTTCAGTTTATTAAAACCTTGGAAGGCTGGAAAATAAGTGCCCTGGTCTGGGAAGATTTTGCTTCTGCCTAAGCTAAGCAGGTTTATCTCTTATAGTACATGCCTTTCGATTCAGGCATGGTATCCTTGAAGCCGAATTTTTCGTATAAGAAGGAAGCGTCTCCATCTGCAATTAAACTGATGTAACAGGAAGGTGGGAGTTCATTTGTGATGAATTCCATCAGCTTTTCCATAATTGCCTTTCCGAGTCCTTTGCCCTGATGTTCAGGTAATACACAAATGTCCGTCACCTGGCAATGGCAGCCCCCATCACCAATGATTCTTCCCATCCCTATATGGGCATGTCCGGATTCCGGATCAGAGACCAACACCGAGCATACGGAGTTTTTTAATCCGATTCTTCCGGCCTCTTCCGTCTTGGCACCTAGGCCGGATTCTTTTCTTAATCTTAAATAGCTTTCTAATGGAATGTCTTGGAATTCTGTAATATAACTCATGTTTTCGTGTTAAAATCTGGCCTTTTTTCTGTAAAAGCCTATGGTAATTCTGATTGGTAAAGATAAAGAAATGGCCTAAAAAAGCCTTAGCCTGGAATCGTGTTCTTTTAACTCCTTATAAATGAGTTGAAATTGAAGAGGGCTTAACAATTTGTTTATAGTACCACATTACATTTGTCCTCAGCTAATTAATGCTAACGCTATTAAAATGGAAATTCAAAACAAAAGCGCTGGTCGGTTGATCAAACTTATTATTTCAGGATTTTGTATAGGATTAATAGCGACGATTGGCGCATGTAAGAAAGACAATATAAAAAAGGAATATCCCCAGGGAAGTAACGAACAAATCAATACCTGGATTCTGGATAGCCTCAGCAGATATTATTATTGGGCGGCTGAATTGCCTAAAAAACCTGGTTTAGGTCAGTCGCCGGTAGCATTCTTTAGTTCGGTAAAAAATGCTTCGGACCGTTTTTCTCAGCTCTATCTGCCCAATCAGGCCGGTGTTTCCAGTTCCCGCTCCTTATATGGATTTGATTATGCAGTTATTCAGGAGCCGCTCAGTCTGGAGGTTTTGGGACTGGTGAAATGTGTGTTGAAAGGATCACCGGCCGAAAGATATGGTCTTAAAAGAGGGAGTTATATTCGTAAGATAAACGGAAAAATCTTTAGCAGCAGCAATGTGGTGGCACTTGATCAGGAATTACTGACAGGCAGGACGATTAAGCTGACGCTGACGGAACTAAAAGACGGGGGATACATCGATCAACCTGAATTGAACATGATCGCCGGGCTGACCTTTGAACAGCCGGTGCTTCATCAGGTCATAGAACGAGGGGGACTGAAAATCGGGTATGTTTATATAGATGGCTTTTCTGCGGGGATGGCCAGTACCTTGGTTTCCGTTTTTTCAGGGTTTAAAAGCGCTGGTGTTTCAGAGCTGGTGATCGACCTTCGGTATAATTCTGGTGGAGAGGTCTCCGAAGCTGCGGGATTGTGCGCCATGGTGGCTCCCGGATTAACTTATAACACTGATTTTATCATCTATAAAGGAAATAAGAATGGCGGACAAAGAAAGGAATCTATAGGGGAAGCTGCAACATTCGATAAAAGGCTTGATTTTAATGCCCTTCTTCAAAATAACCTGAGCCTGAGCAGGGTATTTATTCTGGCAACAGGAGCTACGGCATCCGCCGCAGAGGTGGTGATTAACAACCTTAAACCCTTCATGAAGGTAACGGTGATCGGAGAAAAAACGGTTGGTAAAGATGAGGCCAGTTTTTTAATCTCTGATCAGAGGATCCCAAAACAGGTAGACTGGGAGATGTATCCCATTATCTATAAGCTGTTCAATGCGCAGGGACAGGGAGGGTATGCCGGAGGGATCAGCCCGGACCTGGAACTCAGTGAATTTACCCTACTTCCGCTGGTGCCGTTTGGAAATGCAAATGATGCCTTGTTAAGTAAGGCTTTGGATCAGATCTCTGCACAGAAAGTAAATGCTGGCTTGCGTTCTTCCATAAATGAAGCCCGTTCTGTTTCTCAAATTGGTAGGATTCTTTCAGACAGTCATCTTGCCAAAGCTACCCAAAGTATAGTGCTTACGCATCGTTAACAGATAAAGAAGAAAAAGAATGTTAACACATTTGATTTAGGCTTAATACTAAGTTAAAATAGGGAAGGTAATTTCGGGAGTATAAAAACTGAAGAATCTTATCCCTATTTATCTTGAAACAGTTAGACAAATCCTTGCTTGAGAAATTAGTTGTTTTGCTTCGTGAAGGTGATACCGCAGCCTTTAATGAGTTGTATTATCGTTATAAGGGAAAGGTACACCAGTTTGCTTATCGCTTTGTGAGGTGTTCTGAATCTGCGACAGAACTGACGCAACTGGTCTTCGTACGCCTTTGGAAATATAAACATACCATAGATACTTCTAAAGATTTTGACGCGTTTCTATTGACCATCACCAGAAATCTGGTATTCAAAGAATTTCAGCGAAAAGCGAAAGTGAATGCTTATCAGAATGAACAATTGAAAATAGAACAGGTTTATGATCCTGTGGCCAGTTTCATGGATTTAAAGGACTACCGGAATTTAGCAGAAAGGGCCATCAATAGTTTGCCGCCACAAAGTAAAAAGGTGTTTAAGCTGAGCCGTGAAGAAGGGGCTACGTACGAACATATCTCCAATCAGTTGAACATTTCCAAAAATACAGTCCATAGCCACATGGCCAAATCTTTAAGCCATATCAGGCAATATTTCAGAATCCATACGCCGGAAACGGTATTGTTGTGGTGTATGATACTCTCGGTCTTTTAATTCATCTACTCTCTTTAAGAGCAGCCTCAGTGAAATTCGCTGGGGCTGTTTTTTTTTATGTTGATTATCAGTGTGTTGTGATTTATTTAAAATTTATTTCATTTCCGACTAGACATCTGATCCTTTAGCGGGATATATACTTATAGACAGGCAGAAGTTTGGCCGTCTTAAAGTAATGAAAGTGAATACTAACGAAGAAACAAAGAAATTATTTAGACTTTATCTTGAAGGGAATACGACTCCCGAGCAGGAAGAAGAATTGTTTTCCCATATCGGAGGGCAGGAAGAAATGAATGAATCTTTTGAGGAGACAACTGCAGCACTATGGAATGAGGACAACAGTTGGAGAGATGATTCTTTAGCCGCACAGGTGGAACTGCAATCGGTCTGGACAAAAATAGGGGAAGAAGAAGACCTCCGTAAAAAAGCAAACTCTTCCTGGTTAAAATATGCCGCTTCCTTCATTCTGGTTTGTGCTGCTGCACTAGGCTGGTATTCGGTGAAGACCGAAACAAAAGAAGGAAATCAGCAGATTGCTTTGATGACTAAAATCACGAAGCGGGGAGAAAGGGTTAAACTCTTGCTTCCGGATAGCTCAGTAGTCTATTTGAATGCAGTAAGTAAGCTGAGTTTTCCTCAACACTTTGAGAAAGGTAAAAACAGAGAAATCCACCTGGAAGGTGAGGCTTTCTTTGAAGTGAAATCAGATGCGAGCCGCCCGTTTATTGTGCATAGTGGAAATTTACAAACCAGGGTATTAGGAACGTCGTTCAATATTGATGCTTATCCTGGAAGTCAGCATTTCAGCGTCTCGGTACGTACGGGTAAGGTTGGAGTCTCCTCTTCGAATGAAGGTAAATTGAAACACCTTTCTTTTCTTACTCCGGGCAAAAATCTGGTCTACAAATTTAGAGATTCCAGCTATGCGGTTAATGACGCAAAAGCGGAGGACTTTAACAGCTGGACAGAAAACAGGTTCGTCTTTAAGAATGAATTGTTAAGCCTGATGCTGATTCGTCTGGAGAGAAGCTACAATGTAAGTTTTAAAGTGAAAAATGAAAAGATGTTGAAGTACCGCTTCAATGCAACTTTCCATAACAAGAATATTAAACAGATTCTGGAACAGCTACATACGATGAGTAGTGGCAACATCCATTTTGAATTTAATGCACCTAAAACAATAATTACTTTATGGGGGGAGGAAGTCAATGATTAGCTAAGTTTTTATAAAAACCGCCACATCCCTATTGGCTACGCTATGAAAAATATAATTACAAAAACAAACCGCCCTGCTGTAACAGGACGGTCCTTAAAATGTTTCGTAACTCTCGATAATTAAAAAACTTTCAATGAATATAACGCTATACTTTTTAATAATAAAATACTTTAATAAAATAAAATTCCAATCCCTTCTGATGACTGCCTTGCTATCTGCATGCGGCGTATGCAGTGTTTCTGGAAATACCAAAGCACAGAACAGCGCCGAAAACAGAATTAGCTTAAAGTTGTCAAATGTGAACCTGGTTAAAGGGCTTAGTGCGGTGGAAGATAAAGCGGGCTGTGTCATTAATTATAACCCGGCTATTTTTAAAACAGAACGCCACATCAGTATCGATGTAAAAGATATGCCTGTTGTACAGGTGCTCAAAAAAATGCTGGAAGGAACCGGTGTTGCTTATAAGGTTAATGATGCTAAAACCATCCTTTTATATAAGCTTCCGGATCCGGTAAAAGCGGGTAGGATCAGTGGGAAGATTCTGGACGAAAAAGGAGAACCATTACCCGGTGCAGGAATTAAGATTGTGGAACTGAACCGTACGGCGAGCACCTCAGTAGATGGATCATTTAACATTAATGCGGATCCGGGAACTTATACGGTGGAAATACGTTACGTGAGCTATCAGACAAGAAGAGTCACGGATGTGATCGTTAAATCAGGAGAAAATACGCCTTTAAATGTGAGTATGAAACCTGCTTCGGAAACCTTAGCCGGGGTAGTGATCACCGGTGGTTACAAGAAGACCTCTGCGGAAGGATTGCTGGCACGCCAGAAGAATGCTGCGGAGATGAGCAATGGGATCAGCGCGGAACAAATCGGCCGTACGCCAGACCGGAATATTGGCGAGAGTTTAAAACGGATCAGTGGGGTGAGTACTGCCGATAACAAATTTGTTATTGTTCGTGGTATCGGAGAACGTTACAATGCAGCCTTGCTGGATGGAACGCCTTTGCCAAGCACAGAAGCACAAAGCCGCAACTTCTCTTTTGATTTAATTCCTTCCGGATTGGTGGACAATGTGGTGGTTAGTAAAACGGTTACTCCGGACATGAATACCAGCTTTGGTGGAGGATTGATTCAGGTCAATACAAAGGACATGCCTGAGGAAAATTTTATGACTTTCGCGATGGGGAGTTCGTTTAATGATCGAACAACGGGTAAAACTTTTTATAGCCATAAACGAGGTAAATATGATTATTTAGGTTTCGACGACGGCAGGCGAAGTGCTCCTGATAACTTACGTCCTACAGATGCCAACGTAAACCAATCGTTAACGCCGGCTGAGCTTCAGAAAATGGGAGATGACCAGAGTAAACGATTTACAAACGATAATTTCACACTTTATAAGAATAGGGCACCTGTAAATCAAAATTACCAGTTTACGATAGGACAACGGTTTAATCTAGATACCGCTAAAGGTGCTAAACTGGGTTTTACAGGAGCTTTAACTTATAGAAATGGTCAAAGCATAGAGAACTATGATAATTTCCGACGTGGAAGTTGGAACCTGGGGACCAATAATTATGGTGACAGGTACAGTTACAATACGACATGGGGCGCACTGTTAAATGTCGGTTTACAGTTAGGTGTTCATCGTTTTAGTTTAAGAAATACCTATACCAGAATGTTCAGTAATAAATTAACCAGAACTTATGGATATGATGCTGACCTTCCTGCAGAAGACGTGGGTAAAATACCAGCTTATATCAAGGAAAATGACGATCCGACATTTACAGGTTTACTTCAGAATAAAGTAACAGGACTGCATCAGCTTGGTAAAATAAAACTGGAATGGGATGCCGCCAGAACGGCCGTGATCAGAGAGGAAAAAGACCTGATCACTGCAGAACAACGACCTCAGTTGATTGAAGGACAGTATCTTTATTTCTATACTCCAGGTAGCTTTTCTGAGCCAAAAACGTCACCGATGTCCCGTCAGTATTATAAAAATGACGAAAAACATTATACCTGGAATATAGCTGGAACGATGCCTTTTAACATAGGGCCTTTACGTAACACCGTCAAAATAGGATACTATGGAAACCGTAAGAATGGTGGTTTTGATTGGGTCATCGTACCGCTGACCGTTAATCCGGGTAAACTGGATCCTGCTTTAAAATACATTCCCGTTTCGGAAATGCAGAAACCTGAAAATGTAGGCTCTACGGGCTATATGTACAAAATAAACTTTATGGACAGGTTTTCAGGCAAAAGTAATATTGACGCGGGTTATTTAATGTTTGACAACCGGTTGGCAGAACAATGGAGGTTCATTTGGGGAGTTCGTGGCGAGTATTATAAATATACTTCTATTAAAAACCCTTCTAATGGTGGTTCCCGGGTATCTTATACACAACAACATGATCCTGCATGGAGGTGGTTGCCTTCTGCAAACCTTACGTATAGCCTGAATCCTGAAATTAACATAAGAGGAGCCTGGTCTGTTACTGCAGTACGTCCGGAATTACTGGATAACAGTCAGTTTTTCAGATATGTCCCGGAATTGGACGGAGATTTAACCAACGGTGGTATCACAAGCACAAAGATTAGCAGCTATGACCTTCGTGGCGAGTGGTTTCCTGGATTGGGTGAAGTGTTTTCTATAGGTGGATTTTATAAGTACTTTGATAAACCTGTGGAATTGAGCCAGACAGAAGGCGCAAATACCTATTACCTGTTGTCAAATTCCGATTATGCAAAAGTATATGGGCTTGAATTGGAATTCCGTAAGAAGCTTGACTTCTTTAATAAAGGGGAGTGGCTTCAGAATTTCACACTATATGGTAACCTGACTTTACAAAAATCAAGAGTTCAGGGGAGAAGTGGATTTCTTGATCCTGTTACCAATGAAGTGACTTATACGCTGGAAAAATTAAATCGGCCAATGTATGGTCAGAGTCCGTATTTAATCAATCTCGGCCTTCAGTATCAGGGAAATCGTTTCGGTGTCAATCTGATGTATAACAAAAGCGGAAGAAAAACGAATATCGTCAGTAAAGGTGCCGCATCGATTGATTACGAAATGCCAAGAAGTATGGTCGATGTCCAGTTAAGTTATAAACTGCTTAAGAATAAAATGCAGCTGAAATTTAATGCTGCCAATTTATTTGATAAAGCTTCTACATTTTATAAGAATGCAGCCGATCCAAATGCAGCAAAAACGCCGGGTTATACGCCAGGAAAATCCGATAACTATGAGTCGGGAGAATTAATTACACAACGAACTTATTTCGGACGGTCATTTGGTTTGCAACTAAATTATAGTTTTTAATTAACAGAAGTTTCATCCCCTAAACGAAGAAAGGAGAAAAATAATGGTCTTTTCAGCTGAAAATAAAGGTTAAAAAAAAAAGCAGGGTTGTTGAGAACCCTGCCAGATAAAAAGCCTGTGCAACCCCTAATGGCGCATCAGTATGAAACAGTACAAGACTGCAAATAATTTAAATATGTCAATTTGGTAAGCTTATCAGCCAAGGGCCATAAGCTTAAAGCTTTAGTCAGCTTCAATACGACTGCAATTTAATAAAAAAAACATACAATGGTAACATTCGTGTTTAAAAAACAATATAAAAATTAAAAATCATCCAAGAACCAATAACGACAATTGTAATATTATGAAAAATGTATTATTAACTGGCTTAGCTTTAGCTGCCCTAACATTCGCTTCTTCTTGCAAAAAAGATTCAAACACTAGTGATAACGGATTTGAGAAACGTGGTACTGTAGCGAGCTATGCTTCAGCAGCTGCTTTGCCTGTTCAAACTGTAAGCGGTGTAATTTCTACAAACACTACCTGGGATAATTCTAAAGTTTGGGAGCTTAGTGGCGTAGTTACAGTTGCAAATGGTGTTACTTTGACCATTCAGGCTGGAACTTATATTAAATCAACTGCAAACACTGTTGGTGTTCCTAACGGAGTATTAGTTGCTGTTCGTGGTGCTAAAATCAATGCAATTGGTACTGCACAAAGCCCAATTATCTTCACTAGCCGTGCCTTGTTAGATAATAACGCTGCTACTGCACCTGCTCCTGGTGATTTTGGTGGTGTGATCCTTTTAGGTAAAGCACACGTAAATACAACTACCGGAACTAAAGAAATCGAAGGTTTACCTGCAAATGGTACTTATACTTTCGGTTCATTAAGAGGAACTGAAGTTGAAAATGACAACTCAGGAACTTTAAGCTATGTACGTATTGAGTATGCTGGTTTTAACTTAAGCACTGATAATGAAGTAAACGGATTAACACTTGGTGGTGTTGGTAACCTTACTACTTTAGACCATATCGAAGTGAATTATGGAAAAGATGATTCATTCGAGTTCTTCGGTGGAACTGTAAACGCAACTTACCTGGTTTCAAAAGCAGCTGATG